>NZ_JAATJN010000001.1:0-2400000 GCF_011927955.1 Brevibacterium marinum
TCGCAGTCCAGTACGTCGTCGAGGAAGACAATGTCACCGACGCCTACTACAAGCTGGCGAACTCCGAGGAGCAGATCCGCTCCTATGTCTTCGACACCGTCCGCTCCGCCCTCTCCGGCCTGACCCTCGACACGGCCTTCGAATCCAAGGACGACATCGCAGAGAACGTCGAGCGTCGCCTGTCGGAGTCGATGAGACGGTACGGATTCAAGATCGTGAGCACGCTGGTCACCGACATCACGCCGGACCCGAAGGTCCGCGACTCGATGAACTCGATCAACGCCGCGCAGCGCGATCGGGTGGCAGCCCAGTCCCTGGCCGAGGCCGACAAGATCAAGCGCGTCACCCAGGCTCAGGCAGAGTCCGAGGCGATGCGGCTGCACGGCCAAGGTGTCGCGGCCCAACGGAAGGCCATTGCCGAAGGGATCGCCGAGCAGTACTCCAAGCTGCAGGAGGTCGGCATCGATCGCACCGCTGAGCAGCTGCTCATGATGACACAGTACTTCGACACCATGCAGAACGTCGCCCAAGAGGGCCGCTCGAACGTACTGTTCATGCCCTCGAACCCCGGCGGGCTCGGCGAGATGGGTCAGGAGATCAGGAACGCCCTGTTCGCCGCCAACGCAGCCGAGGACGGTTCCACGCTGTCGGCCCCGCAGGCTTCAACCGATAGCGAATCCCACCGGTCCGGTGCTCCACAGCCGGTCGCTCCCCAGCAGGACAACGAATCGTCGGCACAGCCGAAGTCGGCGGCGAAGCGGGCAATGGGTCGCGTGGAGGACGCCATCAGGTCCCGTTACGACGAGTCGACTCCCGAGGATTCCTGACTCTTCGCCAATTTTCGGACCTCTCAGAGAACGCACCGCCCACGGAAGGAAGAACGATGCAGACGCTCTACACCGCAGAAGCACTTGCCACCGGAGAAGGACGTGACGGGCACGGTCGCACCAGCGACGGACAGGTCGACGTCGATCTCGCCACCCCCACCGATATGGGCGGGGCAGGCGAAGGCACGAACCCAGAACAGCTCTTCGCCGTCGGCTATGCCGCCTGCTTCCACTCGGCCCTGCGTCTCGTGGCCGGTCAGGCCCAGGCCAATGTCGACGATTCCGCCGTCGGAGCGCAGGTGAGCCTCGGCAAGAACGACGGGGGCCGGCTCGAGCTGGCCGTGACGCTCGAGGTCACGCTCCCCCACCTCGATTCGACCGAGGCCGAGGCGCTGGCGAACAAGGCCCACGAGGTGTGCCCGTACTCCAACGCCACCCGCGACAACATCGAGGTCACCATCACTGTCACCGACGACTGACTTCCCAGCCACATGGCACCTCCCAGCCACACGGCTGCGGCCGATCAGCTCAAACACAGAGCCCAGACACAAATCGGGGACCGGGCGCGATCATGCGTCCGGTCCCCTTTCTGTGGCTCAGAAGCGAACCTCTAACCTCGTGCCACTCCATCGGCGTTCGCGGCCGACTCGACGGCGTCCGCGACGGCGGGTGCCACCCGCGCGTCGAGCGCGCCGGGCACAATGTAGTCCGGTGCCAGGTCCTCGCCGACGAGATCAGCGATCGCGCGAGCCGCGGCCAGCTTCATCGCATCCGTGATGTCGGTGGCACCAGCGTCCAAAGCGCCACGGAAGATGCCGGGGAACGCGAGGACATTGTTGATCTGGTTCGGGAAGTCACTGCGCCCGGTGGCCACGACCGAGGCGTACTTCTCGGCAATGTCCGGAGTGATCTCCGGAGTCGGATTCGACAGACCGAAGATCACCGCATCATCGGCCATCTGCGGCAGATGCGCCTCATCGATCGTGCCGCCGGAGACGCCGATGAACACGTCCGCCCCGGCGAGCGCAGTGTCGATCCCACCTGTGATGCCGCGTGGATTCGTATTCGTCGCCAACCACTCCTTCGTCGGTGTCAGGTCACCACGGTCGGAGTCGATGATCCCCTTCGAATCGAGGACGATGACGTCGTTGACGCCGGCATCGCCGAGGATCTTCGCCACGGCAACCCCGGCAGCCCCAGCCCCGGAGAGGACGACCTTGATGGCGTCGAAGGACTTCTCCACCATCCGCAGCGCATTCATCAACGCCGCGAGGACAACGACGGCGGTGCCGTGCTGGTCATCGTGCATGACCGGAATGTCGAGGGCGGCCTTGACCCGGTCCTCGATCTCGAAACACCGAGGCGCGGAGATGTCCTCGAGATTGACCGCCCCGAATGTCGGGGCCATGCGGACGAGGGTCTCGACGATCTCATCGGAATCGTTGGTATCGAGGACGATCGGGATCGCATCGAGTCCGGAGAAGCGCTTGAACAGGGCACACTTTCCCTCCATGACCGGCAGGGATGCCTTGGCCCCGATATCGCCGAGACCGAGCACGGCCGATCCGTCGGAGACGACGGCGACGAGGCGACCGGTCCAGGTGTGGGTCCGCGCCAGTTCCGGTTCGTCCCTGATGGCCGTGCAGACCTTGGCCACGCCCGGTGTATAGGCGATCGAGAGATCGCGCTGCGTCTCGAGCGGACGAGTCAGCTCGGCAGAGAGCTTGCCGCCTTCGTGTCCGGAGAAGATCTCATCATCGGTGATGGGCGGCAGCGAGTTCTGTGCGGCGGCGGTGGATGTGTCGGTCGTTGTCGTCATTGTTGATCCTCGTGGTCTCGTGACGGCTGGGATCGCCATCGGTGTTCGTCAGACCGCGGTGCCATACCACGGGGCATATCTGGCGGCGGTCGAATCGAAGAGCTGTCACCAAAATGGATGGTGCGGTGACGTCTGCGCAGTGTGGTTCGCGTCCTTTGTGAAGGACTGTGCGTGGGTGCGCAGGGCACGAGCGGTTCGCAGTCGGCCGAGTTCCGACCTCATGGAACGCACTGTGCAACTCGGCCAGCATAGCCGATGAGTCACTGCTGTCCACCCGAAAAAGACACCTTCGCCGAGGTTACCTCCCCGTTTGGAGGCATGTTCACAATACCTTTGACCTGGATGGAAAGAATCCGGACGGACATGTTCCGAACCTCAGCCTCCTGCCACCGCGGCAGTCTGCCGGTCCTTCGCCCGCCTGCGGACCAGATCGACGATTCCGATGAGTCCGGCGAAGACCATGACCGCGGCGATGAATCCGAATCCGGCGACGATCGCGGCCCCATATCCGGCCATTGACTGGACGACGAAGAACACAGCGGTGACGATCGCAATGCCGATCGCCGTGCCCACGCGCTGCCCGGTCTGCATCACCCCACCGGAGCTTCCCGCGTATTCGACGGGCACATCGGCCAGAGTCAGGGTCTGGTTGGGACTGATCGCCATGCCCTGACCGATCCCGGTCAGACCCAAGCTCGCCAGCATCCACCAGATGCTGATTCCCAGTTCTTCGTGCGCGAGGACGATCAGTGCAGAGGCGACAACACCGACGATGGCGATGCCGACTCCGAGCACGACCATCTTGCGCCCGAAGGTGAGGACCACACGGCCGGAGGCTTGGGCACTGACAGCCGCCAACAGTGCCGAGGGCAGGCCCATCAGCCCCGCCTCGAGCGCGGGGAAGCCGAGACCGTTCTGGAGATAGAGGGCGACGATGACCCAGACGCCGGGCATGCCCACGAAATACATCGATGTCAGGGAGGCGCCGTAGGCGAATGTCCGGGTGCGGAACAGGTTCATGTCGACCATCGGGGCACCGCCTCGGCGGGCGTATCGGTTCTCCCAGCGCACCCACAGCCAGATGACGATCGCACCCACGGGGACCAGAGCGTAGATCCAGGCACCGGCGGAGCGTTCGAGGAACGGCAGCATGACGAACAGGGTCCCCAACGACAGGAGCACCAGGCCGACCGGATCGAAGTCGGCGCGCCGACTGTCGGAGCCTTCGGTGTCGTCTCCGCTCCCCCGCCACGCGCTGTGCGGCAACCAGAACCGACCGAGGACGATGGCGGCGACGGCGATCGGCACGTTGATGAGGAACGCCGAACGCCAGCCCCATTCCTCACCGAGCACGGCGATGAGGCCGCCGCCGAGCACAGGTCCGATGCCGACGGAGACACCGACGATGGTGCCGAACATGCCGAAGGCGCGGCCTCGGATCTTGCCGTGGAAGTACTGCTGCAGCATTCCCACGCCCTGGGGACTCAGCAGTCCCGAGCCGATGCCCATGACGATGCGTGCGAGGTTGAGCATCACCGGATCGGGAGCGAAGCCGGCGATGAGGGAGCCGAGAGCGAAGACGCTGACTCCAGCGACGAAGAGCCTGCCCCGGCCGAAGAGGTCGCCCGCGCGACCGGCGGCGACAAGCAGGACGCCGAAGGCCAGCGTGTAGCCGGAGAGCACCCATTGGATCGCGGTGTTCGAGGCCCCGATGGATCTCTGCATATCGGGCAGGATGACGTTGACGATGGACACACTCAGCAGAGACATGAACATCGGCACGAGCATCACGGTGAGGATCTTGCGCTGCTGTGCCGACATCGTCGCCGTCTCCGAGGTTCCCATCATTGCTCCAGTTCTACTCCGCCCGTCAGGTCGGCACAACACCCTGCCGTTGTGATCTCGCTTGCGAATGTAAAACGATCGTTGTACATTGAGGGCATGGCAGTTTCACGAGATCAGATCGTCTCCAGCGCAGAACACGTCTTCGACCACCGCGGTTTCGCCGCTTCCGGCATGGACGATCTCACCGCAGCCGCGGGGGTCTCGACCCGCACCCTCTATAAACATGTGGGGAGCAAGACAGGTCTCGTCGTCTCCGTCCTCGAAGCCCGCACCTCGCGATTCTTCGCTCACTTTCAAGCGGCGAGCGTCGACGAGCTCTTCGCCGGCCTCGAGGAATGGGTCGCGAAGGAGGGCTCCCGTGGCTGCCTGTTCCTCCGCGCCCACGGCGAGGCCGGGGAATCGACCCCGGAGATCGCCGAGGCGGTCGCCGGCTACCGCGCACAGCTGAGATCGATGATCGCCCGGCTCATCGGTCAGGACCTGGGAGACGATGGCACCGTTCGCGAAGACGATGCCATCGTGCACCAGATCCTCGTTCTCTTCGAAGGCGCCACCTCGGCGGCGTCGTACCTGGGTGCTGCCGCGGTCACCTCGGCGCGGGAGGCCGCCGCCTCTCTCATGAACGACGCCCGCGGCCGCCGCTGATCACACCTGTACATCTCCTCGTTGTGCCACCCGCCCGCTCCGGAGGCCACCCCATGCACCTGTTCACCGTCTTCTCGCACCCGATCCGCTCCAGCTACCCAGGTCAGGTCATGGATGCCTTCCACGAGCCGTTCCACGCCGCGGGCCACTCCGTCGACGTCCTCGACCTGCACGCCGAAGGCTTCGATCCGCGGTTCACCGAGGCCGATCACCAGCACTTCTGGGGCGGAGACATCCCCGACGGCATTGCGAGCATGCATCGGCGAGTCGAGGCCGCAGACAGGTTCGCGTTCGTGTTCCCCGTCTACTGGTGGTCGATGCCGGCCATGATGAAGGGGTGGATCGAACGCGTCTTCACCGGCGGGTGGGCCTACCAGTACGGCTCCGGGGTGGCCGATCGCGGCACGCAGCCGCTCCACGGACTCCTCCCCCACGTTCCGACGGCGCTCATCGGCATCGGCGGCTCCAAACAGCGCACCTATGACAAATACGGGTACCAGGACGCCATGCGCACCCAGCTCGACATCGGCGTCTTCGCCTACACCGGGATCACGGACGTCGAGTCACACCTCATCGCGGACATCGAGGCCCGCGAACACGCCGCGAATCGTGCCGCCGGGCTCGATGAGGCTCGCAGCATCGCCGGGTCCCTCATCTCCCCCGCCCGCCAGCCTCGCAACGCTTGACGAATCACACGTTCAACGAGCGAACTGTCACGCCGCGGTGGACAGATGAGACGCTAGACTGGTTGCCAGGAAACACACAAGACAGCTAGCGCCGAGAGGACGGATCACATCACTGAGGGAAGCGATAACAGACCATCGAGCGACGACGTGCAGGGCGACGGCATGGACAGTGCACCTGACATGATGAATCGCTCTGTCATCAGAGCGATGACGCTGCTCTCACGGATCAGCAACTATCCCGACGGCGCCACCGCAACAGAGTTGGCCAATGACGTCGGGCTTGCCCGCCCCACGGTATTTCGACTTCTCCTCAGTCTCGAACACTCCGGTTTCCTGGCGAAGAACGAGGGAGTCTTCTCCCTCGGCTGGGAGATCGCCCGCCTCGGCAGGAGAGCAGACCCCCACCGCGGCATCGCCGCCCATGTTCAGGTCAACGTCGACCAACTCGCCACAGAGATCAATGAGACCGTCGGTTATGCCGTCGTCACCGGCCCGACGACGTTCGACCTCGTGGCGGAAGCACAGAGCACTCATCTGCTCTCCCCCAACAAGGGCTACATCGGCGAAGACCTGCCGTTGCACGCGAGTGCCACCGGCAAGATCCTGCTTGCCGATCTCGACGCCGATCAGCTCGATACGCTCCTTACGAATCCGCTGGAGGAGTTCACCCGCTACACGATCACCGAGGCGGACCAACTGCGCTTCGAGCTCGCCGAGATCCGGTCGCGCCGGTATTCGATCCTCGACGGAGAACTCGAGGAAGGACTCTACGCCGTCGCCGTGCCGGTCAACGACAAATTGGGCAACGTCATCGGAGTGCTGTCTGCCTCGGGTCTCGACCAGAGGATGAAGTCGGCTCACATCCAGAGCTTCATCGAACCGCTGCGCGCCACAGCTGAGGAACTCACCCAGATTCTCTATCGACACCAGGCCGACTGAGTGCACCCAAAGTGATCGGGCCCGTTCTCTCGAACGGACCCGATCATCGATGCCACCGGCGGCCTTTCCCACTGGGTCGGAAATCCCTTGATCCTGGGTCGGAACTAAGACGTCGGAACCTTCGCATCATTGAGCTCACGAAGACACCTGCGAACCAGCCCCCGGCTCATGCCGAGCTGACGCGACAAGCTTCTCACCTGCGCCTGTAACCCCGCAGGGCCCGAAGCGGCGTCCCCCTCATTCGTCGCATGAATGTCGGCCGACGCCGTTCTGACTCTCCGCAGGGCCCATCTGGGGGCCCTCGTCGCTGGGCCACGTGCATCGCCGCCCGTCGACCGCTCACATTCTGACGTCGGTGGCGTGATCGCCGCCGCCCTCTCGCGATCGGCGTGCATGGCCGAAACGAGTTCCCGGATGGAGTCGAACCGCACCTGCGGGCGAATGTAGTCGAGCAGCTCGACGATGATCCACTCTCCGTAGATCGATTCTGCGAAATCGATGATATGGGCCTCGAACAGCCGAACGGCATCCGATTCGAAGAAGGTGGGCCTGCGCCCCACCGAGACGACGGCCGAATGAGTCCGCCCGTCGCGGAAGGCCGCTCGAGCGGCCCACACACCGTCGGGCACTGTTTCGTCGTACATATGGATGTTCGCGGTCGGAAACCCCAGAGTTCGGCCGATCTCATCTCCATGGACGATCTCACCTTCGATTGTGTACATTGCTGACCCCTTCACGCTCGCGGGCAACCGACTCCTCGGTTGCCACCGAGATGGTTTCACCGTCGTCCGTTGATCATCTGTGCGACTCCGGCGCCGGCGACGAGTTCGGCAGGGAGAAGGTGCTCTGGCATTCCCTGATAGGCGACGGGGCGCAGGAAGCGCTCGATCGCTGCGGTGCCCACCGAGGTGGACCCTCCGGCCGTCGACGCCGGGTACGGACCACCGTGCTGCTGGGCATAGGTGACCGACACTCCGGTCGGCCATTGGTTGAACAGCAGCCGTCCCGCCACTTCGGCAAGGGTGTCGAGAAGGTCGGGAAGCACGGTCTCGTGGCCTTGCGCCTGCAGGCTCGCGGTCAGCTGTCCGGTATACGCCCTGGCCAGCTCGAGCAGCTGGGATTCGTCGGTGTACTCGATGACCAGAGTCGAGGGTCCGAAGCACTCCCCCAGCAGATCGTCCGGACGTCCGAGTGCCTCGGCGGCTTCGACTCGGTGGATGATCGGATCGGGAGCGGTCTCGGAGAACGGCCCGGCTCCGGCATTCACGACCTCGGCCCCATTCGATTGGAGCTTCTCGATCTCGGCCACATAACCGTCGCGAATGCCCTCGTTGAGCATCGCCGCTCCCGGAGGAAGCGTGACTTCGCGCAGGCGTTCGAGGAGACGAGAGCCGACGGGAACCAGTATGGTCCCCGGCTTGGTGCAGAACTGGCCGGCACCCATGGTGAACGATCCGACGAATTCGTCGGCGATCTCAACGCCGCGCTCGGAATCGGCGGCACCGGTGACGAACACCGGGTTGTTGCTGCCCAGCTCTCCGTAGAACGGGATCGGGTCCGGACGGGAGTTCGCCAGATCGAACAGGGCGCGACCGCCGCCGATGGATCCGGTGAACCCTGCGGCTTTGATGCGCGGATCCTGTACGGCGATGCGACCGGACTCGGTGCCGAAGATCACTGCGAACATTCCTTCAGGCGCCCCGGCCTCCGCGCAGGCCTTCTGCACCGCTTCGGCCGTCGCTTCGGTCAATCGCGGGTGGCCGCGATGGGCCTTGACGACGACGGGGCAGCCGGCGGCCAGCGCCGATGCCGTGTCCCCTCCTGCAGTCGAAAATGCGAAGGGGAAGTTGCTGGCGCTGAAGACGAGCACGGGACCCAGCGGCCGCATGATCCGGCGAAGGTCGGGGCGGGCAGCACCCATCGGCCAGTCGGGATCGGCTTCGTCGACGCGCGCTCCGAGGTAGTCACCGTTGTCGATGGTTTCGGCGAAAAGCCGAAGCTGGAATGTGGTGCGTGTGAGCTCACCGCTCAGGCGTCCTTCGGCCAAGTGAGTCTCCTCCTGGGCGATCGGCACGAGCCGATCGCCTGCGGCGTCGAGTGCGTCGGCGATCGTCCGCAGCAGGCGAGCGCGAGCGGAGCGGTCCCAGCGTCGATAGACGACCGCAGCCTGTTCTGCTGCGGCGAGAGTCTGGTCGAGAGTCGCCTCGGTGGTCGTGTCCGGAGGTGCAATCGTCATGGCATGTCCTTCCTGTGTCGTTCGACGGGCGGGTCGGCACCGCATGCCGCCCCGCCCATCACCCTCCTGCCCGGTTGGTGCGAACGGCAGGAGAGGGTGTGGTGTCTGTGTCATCGGGCGAGGCCCGGACGCAGCGTCGTCTAGGACGTCGTGAAGTCGAACTGCACGGCGGCCCATCCGTGGAATTCTCCAAGTACCGTCGTTCCCGGTCGCAGCTTCTCGGCGGCCAAGCAGCTGCCCGGCATCACCAGGTCGCCGGCACGCAGCCCGACGCCGTACTCCGAAATTCGGCGGCACAGCCAGGCGATCGCCGAGACCGGACTGCCGTAGACGGCGCTGCTGTTGCCTTCGGCCACCGTATGACCGTCGAACCGGATCTCACCGTGCATATCGCTGACATCGACCTCGCCGAGGCCGCGGGGCTGCGCGCCGAGGATGACGGCCCCTGCCGATCCGCTGTCCGCGAGGGTGTCTCCCAGACCGATGTTCCAGTCCTTGACCCTCGAGTCGATGATCTCCAATGCCGGCAGGACGTAGTCGGTCGCCGAGATCACATCAGCCGCAGTGATGTGCGGGCCGGAAAGATCCCGCTTGAGGACGAAGCCGATCTCGAGCTCGATGAAGGGCTCGATGAAGTCCGACTGCGCCACTGCAAGGTTCTCCGGGAGGAAATGACTGACGAGGAGATAGCCATAGTCGGGTTCGTCGACTCCGAACTTGTCCTGCATGGCTTTGGCGATATTGCCGAGCTTGAATCCGACGACCTTGTCGCCCCGGGATTCTTTGATCCTGACAACCTGCTGCTGGACGCGGAAGCCTTCTTCGGCCGTGGACGCATCGGCCCCGAACACCGTGTCCACCGGCCGCCGCTCGTCCTGAGCCCTGACCAGCGATGCGGCAACGGCGTCCGTATCAACTCGCACTGCGGACACCCTTCTCATCAGCGGGCGACGGGCGACGTTTGCCAAGGTGCCAGATCCGCATCGAAGACAGCAGCTCCCGAGGATCCCAGATCGAGGTCTCGTCGGTGATCTTTCCCTCTGAGTAGCTGAGGAACGCTGCGCCGTCGACCGATACCTCACGGTAAGTCGGCGGAACCTCCATGAAGGTTCCCGTATGGCGTCCTTTGGACCGCCAGTGGATGGCGATGAGCTGTCCGTCATCGACAGCATTGATGATCTCGACGTCGAAATCGCTGAATGCCTCGTGGGACTCCCGGATCTGGGCGAGCACCGATTCGAGTCCCTCATCTCCTGTCTTCGAGTGGCGTACATAATTCTCTGACGCGATAGCTTCGAAAGCGTCGGTCTCGCCGAAGCCCCAGGCACGCGTCCAGGCGACGGCGATCTTGGCCAGCATGGTGCTCATTCCTGTGTCTCCACTTCTTCTGCGATGGGCTTGGGTTCCGGAGCCGGTCGATCCCAGAAGTCGAATTCTCCGAACTTCCCTCCGCGAAACAGCAGCGCCTCACAGTCGCTTGCCTGCTCCATCTCCTTGATCTCTCCGACGATGACGTAGTGATCACCGGCGACGATCTCCGACGCCACATCGCAGTCGATCCATGCTGTCGAGCCGGGCAGCCGTGGAGTGCCGATAGTTGACCATTCGAAGGGCAGGTCTTTGAACTTGTCGTCCCCCTTGCGTGCAAGGGCTTTGCACACTGGCAGCTGTTCGGTGGACAGGATGTTCGCGGTGAACTGCTCGAGATTGCGGATCCACGGCCAGGTGCTCGACCCCTTGTCGACGGCGAACATCACCAAGGGCGGGTCGAGGGACAATGACTGGAAGGTGCCGACGACGAATCCCAGCGGTTTGCCCGATTCCGATTTGCCGGTGATGGCGACGACTCCTGTCGGCAGCAGACCGAAGATCTGTCTGAAGTCAGCAGCTTCGATCGACCCGTCTGCCGCGGTTGTGATGGCAACCATGTGGTGCCCCTCCTTCTGGTGTGCTGGTGGTGACCCTGTGCTTCTGTGCACCGGCACCGAGGTTGTTGTCAGTTGATGAGCAGTGCTCACATCTGTTGATAAGCAGGTCTCATGCGACGTCTGAACGTTCGACGGTTCCAGTCATCCGAGCGACGGTCGGCGCTTCCTCGCTCCGTACCCGATAGGCGGCACCGGGATGGTCGTCACGCAGTCGTGGGCTGTCGGTGCCGAACAGGCTTTCGCGCAGTGTTCCACCACGGTGGGCCGGTTTCATCAGCCCCTGCCGCTTGAGTTCGGGGACGACGAACTCGGCGAAGTCCGCGATGTCCTTGAACTTCAGCGCATGCGCGACATTGAATCCGTCGATGCCGGTCCCATCGATCCAGGAGGCAAGTTCTCTCGTCACTGTCTCCGGCCCTCCGACGATCACCGGTGAGGTGCCACCGATCCCGATGTACTCAGCGATGTCGCGCGGTGTCCACTTCTTCTCCGGATTGAGCTTGTTGAAGATGCTGACCATGGTCTGGCCCGCGTTGGTCTCCACGTTCTCGAACGGAACATCGGGGTCGAATTGCGACATGTCGAGTCCGGTCCATCCGCTGTAGCGCGCCATTGCTCCCTCATAGGAGACATAAGAAAGGTAGTCCTCGTACTTGCGCTGAGCAGCTGCATCGGTTTCCGCGCTGATCACAGTGATCATCTGCAGCATGGCGATCGACCCGGGATCGCGGCCGGCCTCCGCCGCCTTGTCCCGCAGGTTGTCGACCTGGGTCTTCAGCGATGCCTTGCTCGTGGCATTGAGGAAGACCGCCTCAGCGCTCTTCGCCGCGAACTGAACACCGCGAGTCGAACCGCCGGCTTGGAAGATCACCGGAGAGCGCTGCGGCGAAGGAGCCGTCAGCGAGATTCCCGGGACAGAGAAGAACTCGCCCTGATGCTCGATGGGATGAACCTTTGCCGGATCGGCGAACGTCGACGTCTCGGCATCGGCGATGACGGCGTCGTCTTCCCATGAGCCTTCGAGCACCTTGAGCACGACGTCAAGGAACTCTTCGGCATGCGTGTAGCGGTCATCGTGGGCACGCTGCTCACCGGTGCCCAGATTGCGGGCGGCCGCGTCCGAGTACGAGGTCACGACGTTCCACCCGATCCGTCCGTTGGTCAGATGGTCGAGCGTGCCGAATTTCCGCGCAATCGCATACGGGTGGTCGTAGGCAGTCGAGGAGGTGACGCCGAAGCCGATGTTCTTCGTCGCCGCGGCCATCGCAGGGATCAGGTACGCGGGGTCATTGGCCGGCAGCTGTGCGCCGTCCCGCAGAGCCGCGTCGACCGCTCCTCTGTAGGAATCGTGGTATCCGACGTTGTCGGCGAAGAAGACTCCGTCGAAGTCAGCCGTCTCGAGGAGCTTCGCGAATTCGACCCAGTAGTCGATCGATGTATATTCGCCGCTGCGATCCTCGGGATGGCGCCACAGGCCCGCCGAAAGATGGGCCGGTCCCGCGAAATCGAAAGCAAACAATCTCATTGGCTTGGTCAAGACAATCACCTCAATGTGTTCGTTGACTGAACTATACGTTCATTTCGTGCACAACGTTACGAGGGCGAGAGAGAATCCGTCAATACGTCGGTGGAACTTTCCTCGAGAAATCCTTCCAACCCCGCATCTCCCCTGTTTTCTTCAGGTTCCATGGGCATAGAAGTCACCTGCCCGCCAATTGAAATCGGCTCGTCAGACCGAGTTGACGAAGCCCCAACCACGCTCTAGGCTCGATTCATCGTTCATATTGTGGTCTCTCTAGCCACTCAACGAACCTGAAGACGCTTGGTCGCTCCTTTGGCGCACGGACGCCAGACCGCTTCCCAGTGCGAATCACACATGGACTTGAGCGCCGCTTCGGCGGCGGACGGATGCACGTGGCACCCAGGCACCTTCCACTCGGCGCACAGTGCCTCAACACCTGCCCCATGTCGACAATCGGAAATCCGCTCCAGAAGGAGATACAGATAATGACCGACACTGACGTCCTCATCATCGGAGCCGGCCTCGCCGGAGTCACCGCAGCACGTGAAATCAGCAGCGCTGGACACGATGTCCTCGTACTCGAAGCCCGTGATCGCCTCGGCGGCCGCTGCTACACCGATCAGCGATTCGGGGTGAATCTCGAGCTCGGAGGCAACTGGCTTCACTGGGTGCAGCCTCACGTCTGGGCCGAAGTCGCCCGCTACGGACTTCGTGCCGATCGCGGCCCCAAATCAGAAGAGACGTTCTGGCTGGCGAACGACGAAGTCCGCACAGGCACGCTCGACGGCTTCATGGATCTCATCGACTCGGGAATGCAACGCCTCGTCGGAGCCAGCGCCGCGATCATGCCCCGCCCCGACACCGTGGAGACGGGGGAGGACTGGAGAGAGGCGGACACCATCACGCTGCAGGAGGCGCTGGACAGCCTCGACCTCGACGATTCGGAGCGCCAGGCCAATGAAGCCGCCTGGGTCGGACACTGCAATGGCCCACTCGACCAGGTCGGATTCGGGGCCGCGATCCGCTGGACGGCCGCAACCGGAGGTCTCTGGCAGCTCATGCACTCCGCAAGCGCTGTCTACCGACTGCCCGAAGGCAACGATCAGCTGGTCAAGGCGATCGCCGGAGACATAGACGGAGACATCCAACTGAATACCCAGGTCACCAGCGTCCGACACGATTCGACCGGCGCCACCGTGGCGACCGCGCACGGCGGCGAGATCCGAGCCAAGAAGGTCATCTCGACGATCCCGATCAACATCCTCCACGAACTCGACATCCAGCCTGCGATCTCACCGATCAAGCAGGAGATCAGCCAAGAGGGCGCCGCTTCACAGGGACTGAAACTCTGGATTCGGGTCAAGGGCCCGATCAAGCCGTTCTTCGCCTACTCCTCGCAGTCACATCCGCTCTCCGTCGTGCGAACGGAGTTCGTCCGTGACGACGATGCCGTTCTCGTCGCCTTCGGAGCCGACAGCACGCGTCTCGACGTCGATGACGTCGAGGCCGTCGGCGAGGCCCTGAAGACCTGGCGCGACGACCTGGAGGTACTCGAAGTCGCCGCCCACAAATGGATGGAGGATCCCCTGGCCAAGTCAACGTGGCTCATCCAGCGTCCGGGCCAGTACACGCGCGGCCAAGCCGAGCTCCAGCACCCCGAAGGATCGCTGCACTTCGCCAGCTCCGACATCGCCAACATCTGGGCCGGATTCTTCGACGGTGCGATCGAGAGCGCCCTTCGCACCGCACGTACCGTGAAAGAGGAACTCGAGAGCTGAATCTCCCTGGTCCTCAGCCGCAGACAGAGAACCAGGGAGCGGCACTGTCGCTGCCTCCCTGGTTCGACCCCCGACTTCGGACTCCGCTATCCTCGCGGAGGTGCGCTCGGCCAACCGGAAAGGCGCAAGCCGAATCGCCGCGGATGCTTGACGAGTGGCGTGGCGCACTCTACGATTTTCTCAATCAATAAACACTGCGTTCACTGGATGAACATTTGATTCTCCGTGAGGCGCCGAAGGAGATGTCGCACATGAACGCTCACACCACCGATCTCATCTACCGTCGAAGCAGACTGCCGCTCTGTATTCCTCAGCCAGCGGGAGGTGTTGCCCATGCCCAAGCTTGAGAAGAGCCGCAATCTGGCGAAGCGGATGGGCCGTCGACTGCGTGTCGACGACTGCGTCGTCGTCGACAAAGCAGATATGAAGAAGGCACAGATCGGTGCCGGTGTCGGCAACTTCATGGAATGGTACGACTTCGGCATCTATGGGTATCTCACGGTCACGATCACCACTGTCTTCACTCAAGGGCTGGACGAAGGCCTCGGACTCCTCGTCACCTTAGCCGGGTTCGCCGTCTCCTTCCTCGTCCGCCCTCTTGGCGGCATGGTCCTCGGCCCTCTTGGCGACAAGCTGGGACGTCAGAAGATCCTGTTCCTCACGATCACTATGATGGCACTGGCCACAGCCCTCATCGGGATGTTGCCGACTTCTGAGTCGATAGGGCTGTGGGCGCTGATCCCGCTCTATCTCCTCAAAGCAGTCCAAGGCTTTTCCACAGGCGGCGAATTCTCCGGAGTCGCAACGTATGTCTCGGAATTCTCCACTGACAAACGTCGCGGAATCAACACTTCGTTCCTCAACAGCCAATCCATGATCGGGTTCGCCGCCGGTGCTGCCACCGTCGCTGTCACCACCGTCGTGACGACGAACTTCTGGGGCGAGAACGCGATGCTCGAAGGTGGGTGGCGAATACCGTTCCTTCTGGCCATCCCGCTCGGAGCAGTTGTCATCTGGTTCCGCACCCGCACCCCGGAGACACCGGCTTTCGAACTCGAACAGAAGCTTCCCGATGGGCTTCCCAAGAGTTCGCTCTTCCACCGTTACGGACTCCTCGGGATCCTCAAGAACTACTGGCCCGAGGTGCTCATCGGCTGCGCATTGACCGCCGCCGACAGCTCCATCTCCTATATCCTCACCAGCTACATGCCCACCTACCTGGAGACAGAGGTCGGTGTCTCGACCCTCCGCGCGGCCATCGCCACGGTTCCCGTGCTCGTCGGCGTCGCCATCCTCATCCCGTTCGTCGCCCTGCTCTCGGACAAGATCGGCCGCCGTCCCGTCTACTTCATCGGAATCGTCTTCTCCCTGACATTGATGGTACCGGCTTTCGCCGTCGTTCAGATCGGGACAGAGTGGTCCGTGTACATCGCCATGGCCATGATCGCGATCCCGGCAGTCTGCTTCCTGGCGCTGACGGCCAGCGCACTGCCTGCGCTGTTCCCCACGGCCTCCCGATACGGAGGAATGGGGCTGACACACAATGTTGCTCTGTCGGCGTTCGGCGGCACCGCGCCGTTCTTCAGCCAGGCGATTCTCCAGGTCACCGGCAGCCCCTACTCGCCGGCCTATTACGCGATGTTCTTCTCTCTGCTGGCCCTCGTTGCAGTGTTCTTCATGAAGGAGAGCGCCAGGCGCCCCCTCATCGGCTCGGTGCCCGTCGTCGACAACACAGAAGAGGCCAAGGAACTCGTCGCAGACCAGGACACGAACGAACTCATCGATACGTCGACCATGCCGGTGTTCTCGGAGGCCAACCACACGAACAGGCAGTCGGAAGCCGAACCGAGCGCAGAATAGAGTCACCGGCGGTCAATCCTGCCGCCAGACGTAGTACAGAACACCCCAGTCACCCTATGCATCGCCAAAGGAGAGATCATGTTGTCACTCAACAATTCCGCAGACACCACCCGCACCCGCACAGCAGATATGAGCGCATGCACTCAACCATTCATTCTGTCGGCGGGTGATGCGATAGAGGCGCTTCCGTGGGAGGGTCTCTATATCAGCGTCGACCGCTGAGCGGCGCATCAACAGACCTGCCGGCCCATGCCGACGACCCCGATAACCGAACCGACGAAAGGCGAGCGATGCCTCAGAACAGTCCCACTTCGCCTCCACAGCAGTCCGCAGAGCAGCGCACGGCGATACCGACGACCATGTCCGCTGTCCTCCTGACCGGGCACGGTGGACTCGAAGCTCTGGAGTATCGCACCGACGTCGTCGTCCCCACTCCCGGGGACGACGAGGTGCTCATCGAAGTCAGTGCTGCCGGCGTCAACAACACGGACATCAACACTCGCATCGGCTGGTATTCGAAGTCGGTCAACGACGAGACCGAGGCCGGAGCCTCCGCAGGGTTCGACGACGTCGACGATTCCGATGCGGGGTGGGCGGGCAAGCCGCTCGCCTTCCCTCGAATCCAGGGAGCAGATGTCTGCGGCCGCATCCGCGCGGTCGGCAGCAATGTCGGCAGCGACCGCATCGGCGAACGCGTCCTGGTGAGGAACATGCTGCGGTCCTATGTCGACTACCGTCCGTTCGAATGCTGGACGTTCGGCAGCGAATGCGACGGCGGATTCGCCCAGTTCACAGTTGCCCCGGCCCAGGAGACGTACGCAGTGGATTCCGAGCTGTCCGATGTTGAGCTCGCAGCGATACCGTGTGCGTATTCGACGGCGGAGAATATGCTCAGCCGAGCCGACGTCAAAGCAGGCGAGAAGGTTCTGGTCGTGGGAGCATCGGGTGGAGTCGGGCTGGCCGCCGTCCAGCTCGCAGCGCGGCGGGGAGCCACGGTTCTGGGCGTGAGTTCACCGTCGAAGGCCGTGGATGTGCGCGGCCACGGCGCTAACGAGGTCATCGATCGCCACACACGCCTCGTCGAGTCGATCTCTTCCGGGTCCCTCGACGCCATCATCGATGTCGTGGGTGGCCCTGACGTGGGCGAGAGTCTCACGCTGCTGCGGCGGGGAGGCACCTATGCCGTGGCGGGCGCCATCGGAGGGCCGATCACGGAGATCGATCTGAGAACCGTGTATCTCAAGGATCTGAGTCTTCTGGGCTGCACGTTCCAAGAGGACTCGGTCTTCGCCGGTCTCGTCGCCTATATCGAACGCAACGAGATCCGCCCCCTCATCTCGAAGACCTACCCCCTGTCTGACATCCGCACCGCGCAGGAGGACTTCACCTCAAAGAAGCTGCCTGGCAAACTCGTCCTTCTCCCGCCGGCGGTGCGTTCGGAAGGCACGAACGCATGAAGATCACATCCATCGACCTGTTCGAGGTCCCTCTCCCCTACTCAGGCGGAACCTACCTGTTGTCGGGAGGCAGAGAATACACTGAGTTCGGTGCGAGCATCGTCCGGATCACGACGGACAAGGGAGTGCAGGGATGGGGCGAATCGACTCCGTTCGGATCCACTTATGTCGCCGCTCACGCACTTGGCACTGCGGCCGGGATCGCGGAACTCGCGCCTGTCCTGCTCGGAAGAGATCCCCGCCAAGTTGATCGAATCGCCGATCTCATGGATGCGAACCTGACCGGGCACAATCACGCGAAAGCGCCGCTCGACGTCGCATGCTGGGATCTGTTCGGCAAGTCGGTGAACTTGCCGGTCTGCGAGCTGTTGGGCGGTTCTACCGGCAGCCCCATGCCGATCATGTCCTCGATACATATCGGACCCCCCGAGGAGATGCGCTCCCGAGTCGGGGCGCATCGAGAGCTCGGTTACCGAGGACATTCAATCAAGATCGGGTCGACTGATGGTCGCATCGACCCAGGACTCGATGCGGAGAGAATCCGCGCCTGCCTAGCAGATCGCAGGCCAGGTGAGTTCTTCCTAGTTGATGCCAATACGGGCCTCAGCAGTGAAGAGGCACTGAGAATGTTCAATCTTCTCCCACCGGGCCTGGACTTCGTCCTCGAGTCTCCCTGCGCGAGCTGGGGCGAGACGGAGTCTCTGCGCAGACGCTCCCCCTATCCGATCATTCTGGATGAACTCGCCGTCGATGCTGCCGATCTCGTGCGCGCCGTCGCCCACGACGTCGCCGACGGAATCAGTCTCAAGGTAACACCGGCAGGAGGACTCACTCCTGGCAGACGGCAGCGTGATATCGCTGTTGCTGCAGGAATGACACTGAGCGTTCAGGACACCGTCGGTTCGGACATCGCCTACGCTGCAATCACACACCTCGGTGCCACTGTTCCCTCGAAGCTGCTGCGTTGCATCCTCAAAGCCTCCGATATGGTCACATTGACGACGGCCGACTTTCGGCCGCTCCAGCTGTCAGAGGGAGTACTCCCGCCTGACAGACCGGGGCTGGGCGTCGATGTCGACGAAACCGTCCTCGGGACGCCCACGGCGAGTTGGAGTATCTGAGGAGCCTCGCCTGTCCCGGCTCTTGTGTCGCGAAGACGGAGTCCTCAACGAATTCAAGATTGGAAAGGCAGTGAGATGAAGCGCTTCGAGAACACGGTCGCCATCGTGACCGGAGGACGGTCCGGGATCGGCCGGGAGATCGCTCTTCGGCTGCAGGACGAAGGTGCCGAAGTCTTCACGGTGCAGAGGAGCGGCGATGACAGATTCCCCTCGATCTCGGCCGACATCTCCGATGCTGCCGGGGCGCAGTCGGCCGTCGACGAGGTGGTCGCACGTACCGGTCGCCTCGACGTCCTCGTCAACAATGCCGGCATGATGCAGGAGTCGACCGTCGAGGACATGTCGGTCGAGGATTGGAACCGCAATCTGGCGGTCAACCTCACCGGCCCGTTCCTGATGATCCGCGCGGCACTGGAGCATCTTCGGACGACTCATGGCACCATCGTCAACGTCGGATCGCTCGAAGGGCTGGGGTCCAATCCGGGCCACGCCGCCTACTCCGCATCCAAGGCCGGTCTCCACGGCTTGACCCGTGCTATCGCCGTCGATCACGGAGACGAGGGAATCCGCTGCAACGCCGTGGCCCCCGGGTGGATCGACACCGAACTCAATCGCGAGTTCATCGAAAGCCTGGCTGATCCGCAGGAGTTCAGCCGCGAGATCGGTCGCATCCACCCTGTCGGCCGATCCGGGAAGGCCGAAGAGGTCGCCGCCCTGGTCGCCTTCCTCGCAGCGGACGAGGCGAGCTTCATCACCGGCCAGATCTATTCGGTGGACGGAGGAAGGATGGCCCAGCTCAGCCTGCCCTGAGATCGAAGCGTGGACCCCGGACCACAGAGTATGGTCGGATTATGACGAGATATCGTTGGACCGCAGCCGACATGCCCGCAATGGACGGCCGTACTGTGATGGTCACCGGAGCAAACGGCGGTGTCGGGGCCGCGACCGCGGCCGCCTTCGCCCGAGTAGGAGCGCATGTCGTCCTCGCTGTCCGTGACCCGGAGCGCGGGCAGATGGCTGCTCGTGCCTTGGGAGGCAGCAATGAGGTTCGCGAACTCGATCTCGCCGACCTGAGCTCAATCCGGGCATTCGCGCAGTCGTGGAGCGGTCCGCTCGACATCCTCGTCAACAACGCCGGGGTCGCCGGACTCGCGGGAACTGCGACCAAGGACGGATTCGACCTGCAGTTCGGCACCAATCATCTGGGCCACTTCGCCCTGACCAACCACCTCCTGCCGCACCTCACCGACCGGGTGGTCACGGTCGCGTCCGGTGCGCATAGGTCGGGCACGATCCACTTCGACGATCTGGCCCTGCGCAAGCGCAAGTACGGTCTTGCAGCCTCCTACGGTCAGTCCAAGCTGGCGAATCTGCTGTTCACCCTCGAACTCGAGCGTCGTCTCCAAGAGGCGGGTTCGTCCGTCCGCTCACTCGCCGCGCACCCCGGTTATGCGGCCACGAACCTCGGCACGAAAGGCCAGCCCAAAACACTCGTTGCGGCCGCGAACCTGGCCGGAAGCATTTTCGCTCAGAGCGCCCAACACGGGGCTCTGCCCTCATTGTTCGCAGCGGCTCAGGACCTGCCTGGAGCCAGCTACATCGGCCCCGACGGACGCGGCGAACTCCGCGGCTCCCCGACACTGGTCGGCCGATCCGCCGCCGCCAGCGACCCGGCCACAGCCCGTCGCCTGTGGGAGGTTTCCGAAGAGCTCACGGGCGTCGGCTTCGGGCTTGACGCTGACTAATTTCTGACGGGCCACGTTCTGAAAATTCCGCGCTGCGGCCCTAGAGCAGATAGGGGGCCAATGCCGACAGTGCGACGAGAACGATTCCTCCGCCGATCCGTGACGAGATCGACAGGAACGGCAGCAGATTCAACCGTTGAGACGCCTGCAGCACCGCAAGGTCTCCGCTGGAGCCGAAATCCGCCAGACCCAAACCCGCCGAGATCGCGGATTCGATCCAGTACAGCTTGACCAGCCAGCCGACGAAGCCCGCAACAACGGCGGCAATCACCACTGTCAGCAGGGTCATCAGCATATACCCCGGGTCGGAGACCAGGGAGAGTACCTCTTCGAGGTTGATGGCGATGATGCTGATGGCCACGAGAATCGCAGGGATCATGGAGTTGGCGACGAAGACGTACCAGAGGTCGACCGAAGCCTCGACGTACTCAGGCAGAGGAACGAACACCTTGACCAGTGCACAGATGACGATGAGGAAGACATACGCGTGCAGCGCCGGAGCCAGGTCGCTGAGAAGGTTCGAGACGGTGAAGAGAGCACCTGCCAAGAAGAACCCGGTGGTCGCGAGCTTGACCGCGGCCGCAGGTGATGTGAGTTTCTCAGCGGTTCCTTCGGGGAGCTTGACTCCCTGCGCGAGAACTCCTTCACCGTTGAACGCCCGAAAACGATGCCCCTGCTTCTTTCCCACGGTGTTGAGCACCGCGGCGACGACGATGCAGATGATGTTGGCTACGGCCACTGCGGGGACGAGAACCGTGAGGTAGGCCGACGCAGGCTGGTCACCGTTCTGCGCGATGATCTCTGAGATCGGAATCGCACCGGCCGCGACACCACCGCCCAGAACGGGCCCGGCCACGAAGAAGATCGCATAGCCGGCGCCGACGCCTGTGAGCTCTCCGACCAGTCCGAGCACAGCAAGGCACGCCGCGATCGTGACGATGATGGGAATGAGGATTCGCGCACCTGCTTTGATGAGCAGGCTGCGCGGCATGCCGAGAATACTGCCGGTGATGAGGGCCGCAACGACGAACTCCCCGAACCCGGACGTGTCGTAGAAGCTGGCGACCAAGCCCTCGATCGACCCGGGCAGGACGCCGACGTATTTGAAGATCGCGGGGACCAGGATGCAGAGGACCACCCCTCCGCCGATGACTTTGAAGTAGGGTATCGAGCTTCCCACCCACATCAGCACTCCGCCGAGGGAGATGACCACTGCAAAGGCCGCAGTCATTCCCGTGCCCTCGGTCGTGAAGCTCACGGCGATGAGAGCGATGATCGCCAGCGGAATGAACGCGAGGACCGGCAGGCCCATAATCGTTCGGTCGATCGTCTGCTTCTTCTCCTGGGTGAGCTCCGCCTGCGCAGAGTCGTCTTCGACTTCTCGGCTCGTCATGATTGCTCCGGTCCTATTTGGTAGACAAACTTCTTTGATTGCATACAATTCCGTGTATGGTGTTTATAGTATCGGCTCCATATCAGGGAATGATTGAAAGCATACCTCACAATTGGACATGATTGTATGCAACATATTGATTCAAGGGAGAACCAGTGAACGTAGAGACACCTCGCCCGTCCGGCACGGGCCCATTGCGCGGAATCAGAGTCCTTGAGATGGGCCAGCTCATCGCAGGACCGTTCTGCGGGCAGCTCCTCGGCGATCTTGGCGCAGAGGTCATCAAGATCGAGGATCCCGAGAACGGCGATCCGATGCGCCAATGGGGACAGGCAACGGTCAAGGGGTCTTCCCTGTGGTGGTCAGTTCTGGCACGGAACAAGAAGTCGGTGACCCTCAACCTGCGCACGCCCGAAGGACAGGCTGCCGCAGCGACACTTGCGGAATCGGCTGACATCGTCGTTGAGAACTTCCGTCCCGGATCACTCGAGAAGTGGGGCCTCAGTCATGAAGAGCTCAGCAAGAACAATCCAGGACTCATCATGTTGCGCGTCTCCGGGTTCGGTCAGACCGGCCCCTACTCGGCACAGGCCGGCTATGGGGCGATCGGAGAGGCCATGGGGGGCCTCCGGTACGTCGTCGGCGATCCATCGACTCCCCCATCACGGGTCGGCGTTTCGATCGGAGATTCCTTAGCGGCCCTGTTCGGCACCGTGGGCGTGCTCGCCGCTCTCCAGGAAAGGCACAACAGCGGACTCGGCCAGGTTGTGGATTCGGCTATCTACGAATCAGTGCTGGGAATGATGGAGTCCCTGGTGCCCGAATGGGCAGAAGACGGCATTCAGCGCGAACGCAGCGGGTCGACGCTTCCCAAGATCGCGCCCAGCAACGTCTATCCCACCGCTGACGGGCAGTGGCTCATCATCGCAGCCAATCAGGACACGGTCTTCCGGCGCCTGGCTGCAGCCATGGGAAATCCCCGTCTCGCTGACGGCCCCGAGTACTCCACTCACACGGCTCGGGGCGAGCGCCAAGCTGAACTCGACGAACTGGTTGCCGAGTTCTCACTGCAATTCACCGCCGATGACCTGGTCGAACTGCTCAACGAGAATTCCGTTCCAGTCGGTAAGATCTTCCGCGTCGAGGATATGCTCAGCGACCCTCAGTACAAGGCCCGGAGATCGGTCATCGAAGTCGACAGCACCGACTATGGAACAGTGACGATGCAGAATGCCTTCCCACGACTGAGCCGGACGGACACAACGGTGAGATGGGCTGGGCCAGAACTCGGTCAGGACACCGAGGCTGTGCTCACCCAGGCTGGTTACGATCGGGGCGCCCTCACAGATCTCAGAGACAAGGGAGTGATCCGCTGATGTGGAGTCTGCCAGATCGAGCACGGCTCGTCGAAGTGGGATTGAGGGATGGCCTCCAGGCCATTGAGACCCCGCTGTCCACCGACCGCAAGGTTGCCATCGTCGCCGATATGATCGCCGCCGGCTTCAAGGAGATCGAGATCGCCTCCTTCGCCCACCCGAAGGTTCTGCCACAGCTGGCCGACGCCGAGGCGGTCCTGGCCGACATTCCCCGCCCACCCGACGTGCGATTTCGTGCTCTGGTGCCCAACGCCCGAGGTGCCCGACGGGCGGCCGCATGCGAACTCGACGAGGTGACCTTCGTCGTCCCGGCCGAGGACGGGATGGCCCTGAAGAATCAGGGCACCACCACCCAAGGACTGTTGGACCAGTTGGAGGAGGTACGGGAAGTTTCTCATGACGCGGGTCAGCGGCTGATCGTCGCCGTCGCCTGCGCGTTCTTCTCGCCCTGTTACGGCCCCGTATCGAAGGCTGCTCGTGACTCAGTTGTCCGGAAGGCGACCGAGGTCGGCGCCGACGGAGTCTATCTGGCCACAACGACCGGTGAAGAGACGCCGCTCGAGGTCTTCTCAGGGATCCGCGAGACGAAGAATGATTTCCCCGGCATCGAGGTCGGCACACACCTGCACAATCGCAACGGATTTGCCCCCGCGAATGCGCTGGCTGCGCTGTCGGCCGGTGCGGACTGGCTCGAATCTTCGGTTGCCGGGCTCGGAGGTGACATGTGGTTCCCCGGCGATCCGACCGTCTTGGGGAATATGGCAACGGAAGATCTCGTCCACTTACTGGATGGAATGAGCGTTGTCACCGACATAGACTTGCGGCGTGTCAGACAAATATCTGAGAGTCTCATCGAAGAGACGAATTTCCCCGTCAGTTCATTCGTCAGCCGAGGAGGAACCCGTGAGGAACTCGCCAACGCAACATGGGACTAGACCAGCATGTCGGTGACTGAGGGAGCTGAACCACCTCGGTTCGGCGAATCACACTGGACCGAGGTCAGCTCGCGCATTCTCGGCCTGGTGATCTCTGGCGATCTTCCACCGGGTTCATGGATTCGTGAGAATGACCTTGCGGGTCGCCTCGGTGTCAGCAGAACTCCGATTCGCGAAGCCTTCCGCGAGCTGGTGGGGGTCGGCGTCGTCGAGGTCGTGCCGCGCAGGGGCACCCGTGTGCGCAGCTACGACGCCGAAGAGATCGAGCAGATATACCGATCACGCGCAGTCATCGAACCCTATGTCATGTCGGAGAGCATCGGCCGGCTCACCGCCGATGACTTTGCATCGTTGGACATACTGGCCGAAGAGATGAAACGCCTTGCGTCCGATCCTGCGACGCGTTCTCAAATCGCGTCGGTGAACAACGATTTCCACGGCATCTTCATTCGCAGGAGTGCGGCTCAATCTCTCATCTCGACCACGTTCAATCTCATGATCCCCATTGTCGTGGCCAAGCTCTTCTCCTCCTATTCGGACAGCGATGTGACCTCGAGCATGAATCACCACGATGAGCTCATCGCTGCTGCTCGGGCCGAGGACAAAGAATGGGCTGCGGCCGTGAGCAAGACGCACATCATCAGCGGGCTCAACCGATTCAAAGCCATGATCGCCGATACCACGTCCGAAGGAGAGCCTGAGCCCTAGCTGCTCGTGGCCTCTCCCCCGCTGCTGTGCGTGCTGGTCGCGTCAGGTCTGGTTGTCGTCATGCTCGGTCTCCACAGTTGACGGGTGTCGAGTAGGCGTCGCGGATGCTCAGCCGGTCGAAGGGGTCCGCCCCTAGCATTGCCAGGGGCTCGGTCGTAGCTACCCCGCAAGGAGTTCCGGTGCGAGCTGCGGGGTACAGCGACGAGCTGGTCGACGACCACATCACAGGACGTGCGCCATCGCCATCGCAAACCCCGTGAGAGGATCGGAGCAGAAACAAAAGGAGAAGTATGAGTGTTCTGTACCTGATCCGGCACGGTCAGGCGTCGTTCGGCACCGATGACTACGATCGACTCTCTCCGCTCGGGGTCGCGCAGAGTCGAGCCGTCGGCGAACAGTTCGCCTACCTCGGCGTCTCGCCTTCTCTCCTGATCCACGGCGACATGCTTCGTCAGCGCCAGACGACTGAAGGCATCGTCACCGGTCTCGACAGTGAGAAGGATTCTCACATCGATTCCGGGTGGAACGAGTTCAACGCCAGCAATCTTCTCGATGCTCTGCCCGACCATGATCCCCGGGCGGCGACTGATTCTCGGATCTTCCAACGCGTGCTCGAGGAAGCGGCCGCGCGATGGGCCGCAGGGGACAACGACGACGATTATGAGGAAGCCTTCTCAGCTTTCACTGCCCGTGTCGATCATGCCCTCGACGAGGCGGTCGATTCGCTCGATTCGGGTGAGCAGACGGTCGTGGTGTCGAGCTCAGGAGCAATCGCCTGGACTGCTGCGCGTCTGCTCGGAGGCGGTTTCGAGCAATGGCTGGCGCTCAACCGCGTCACCGTGAATTCGGGGATCACCAAAATCGTCAAGGGTTCGAGCGGAGTCAGCCTGATCTCCTTCAACGAGCACAGCCACCTGTCGGCGGGGTCGATCACCTACCGCTGACCTCACCCATGCATCCGCGCCCCCTTGACCACTCGATCCACCGCATTCTTCGGCCCGCGCAGAGCGATGCCGACCAGGTTGAGCTCCTCGGCCGCCACTGAGGCGACGGCTTCCCGGTTGGCCGCATCGTGGCCGGTCGAGAACAGCTCCTCCGTGTACACCGCCACGGGGATGCCACGACCGAGCGCGCCTTCGTCCGGGCCTTCGCCAGCACCTCGGCGCCGGAGGCCATGATAAGGACGGGTTGGCGCAGCATCGGGAGGTAGACGTTGCCGTCGGCGTCTCGGTAGTCCTCACCCACCACACCCGATGTGCTGGTGGCGATGCCGCTCATGAGGAACGCCGTGACGTTGAGCTCTTGCCAGGGCAGCAGGTCGTTGCGAAGGACCACAACGACCTTCGTGTCGAACCGTGCCGCCTCGGCGCCGGTGGATGCTTCAGACTGGGTGATGACTTCTGCTGTGTTCGGGTCTTCGTGCATACTCACACTCTTATTCACTTCACAGGTCCGGTCTTGTACGTTTGTGACATGGCAGATGTGATCCACGCGTGGCACCCGGATGTTCCCCTGGTGCAGGAGGTGCTGCATGCGCGATTCGAGCATCATGCCTACCCGTCGCACACCCATGATTCGTGGACGGTGCTGCTCGTCGACCAGGGCACCGTGACCTACGACCTGGACCGTCACGAACACCAGACTTCGCGGTCGGCGGTGACGCTGCTGCCCCCGCAGGTGCCCCATGACGGCCGCTCCGCAACACCGGATGCGCCCTTCCGCAAACGCGTCCTCTACCTCCATCCCGAATGGCTGCCGCACACAGCTGTCGATGCCGCCACTCAGACCCCGACGCTGTTCAATCCGGACGTAACCGCCGCTGTCGATCACATCCACTCTGCACTGAATGACCCGGCCGACGCCCTCGCCGCCGAATGCACAGTCCTCGCCCTGCGCGACCTCGTACAGCCGCACCTGAAATCACCAGTCGACACGGCTTCTGACAAACCACTGGCCCGGCGTCTGCGGCAGCTGCTCGATGATCGCTTAGAGGAGACCTTCACCATCGCCGAGGCGGCCGCCGACTTGAGCGCCCACCGCAGTCACCTGGCCCGCGTGTTCACCGACACCTACGGGATCGCCCCGCATCAATACGTCGTCGGGCGTCGGGTGGACCGCGCCCGCCGACTGCTCCTGTCCGGCCACTCCCCCGCCGAGGCGGCTGCTGAGTCCGGTTTTCATGACCAGTCCCACCTCACTCGGCACTTCCGCCGGACGTTGGGGATGACGCCGGGCGTCTTCGCGGCCTGAGGCAAAGGCGAACCTCCGTCCTCCGCGATCGCTCATACAGTTCGCGAATCGGCCCCCGGCCTCTTCGGCACCCCCAGTCGACGCTCAGCTCTTGAGGACTCGGAAGCTGTCGACGTTCGAGGTCACGGATCCGCGAACGAAACCGGAGGGGGAGGCCGCGATCGCGGTGAGGAATTCGACCGCCTCGGCGGTGATCTCCTCACCGGGCATGATATTGGGCACTCCCGGCGGGTAAGCGGCCAGGGAGTCGGCGGAGATCCGCCCGACGGCCTCGGCAGCGGGCACGATCTCGGTGGCCGCGAAGTACCCTTCGCGAGGACTTACGCGCCTCCGACCGGGGGCGGGCAGCTCCGGGAAGCCCGTCTGCGCACGACCGCTCACAGCCTCAGTCCGCCCCTCGGGGGATTCGACGACCGCCACCAGGGTGTCGAAGACAGCATCGACATCCGGGGTCTTGCCTGCGCCGATGACCGCGACGAGGGTGGTCTCGGTCGACAATTCGAAGTACAGGTCGTGTTCGGTGATGAGCCTGTCACGAACCCAATGGGCGCTGATGCCGGTGGCCGAGAGGTCGATGGGCACCCGGAGGAGATCGGTGTCGACGATATCGGCGAAGGCTCCGAAGCCCTCGCCGACATCGGCGAAGCGATCGTCAGCGGCCAGCAGCTCACGGAAGCGCAGGGCCGTGTCGAGCGATCGGCCGATCATCTCTTCACCGGTGGCCAGGGCGCGCCGGGCGACGTCGAGAGAGCCCATGAGCAGCGCCGATGACGAGGTTGAGGCAGTCATCGTCATCGCCCGGGCGATGAGGGGCTCGAGCACATCGGCGAACGGCCCCTCGCCCAGATGAAGCATCGCCGACTGGGTGAGCGACCCGGCGAGCTTGTGAGTGCTGGAGATGACGAGATCGGCGCCGAGGCGGGCCGGGGATTCCGGCAGGCGCGGGTGGAACCCGAAATGTGGGCCCCAGGCACCGTCGACGATCAACGGTGCCTCGTGAGTGTGGGCGACCTCGGACAGCCCTCGGACATCGGCGACGGACCCGAAATAGCTCGGGGAGACGATATAGACCGCCGAGGCGGCGCGACCTTCATCCTCGGCCTGGGTAAGGGCCGCGTCGAGGGCGGAGACGGAGACGCCGTGAGCGATCCCGTTGACGGCGTCGACGGAGGGCAGGACGTATTGGGGGTGGAGTCCGGCGAGCACCACACCGTCGCTGAAGCTCGAGTGGGCGCTGCGCTGGGAAACGACGTTCTCTCCGAGGCCGGCGGCGGCGAGCGCGACGGTGCGATTGGCCTGGGAGGCGCCGTTGGTGAGGAACCAGGTGCGGCGGGCTCCCCATGCGTCGGCGGCCAGTGCCAGGGAGTCCTGGAAGGGTGAGTCCTCCTCGAGGTCGACGCCTGCGAGGAGCATCGGCAGATCGAGGCGGATCGCCTTCTCGCCGATGAAGTCGGTGAGCAGGCCGCTGATGCCGGCATCCGTTCCGCCGTGGCCGGGCACCATGAGGTTGGTCGAATCGCGGGAGGCCAGAGCGTTCAGCGCGTCCGAATAGGGGGCCTGGTTCTGATCGAGGCAGAAATGGCGGTGCCCGAGGCGGTGCTGCAGTACTGGTGTGTCCGTGAGCGATTCCAACATGTCTCTATCGTCTCGCATCAGATGAGCTGGCGGAATCCCCCAGAATTCTGGTTAGATCCATACACTGTATGGAACAGAGGCGATGTACTGCGTAGTATCAGGGGCATGATCGATCTTCGCCAGATGCAGGCGCTCATGGCAGTGGCCCAGACGGGTTCGGTGGCGCGTGCGGCGAAACAGCTGGGCTGGAGCCAGCCTTCGGTCGACTATCATCTGCGCAATCTCGATCGCCTCTGCGGCACTGCCCTCGTCGAGCGTTCGACGCGTGGTTCGTCGCTGACAGCGGCCGGCGACATCATGCTCGATCGGGCCCGGCGGATTCTCACTCTCTCCCAGCGTGCCCTGCACGATGTACGGGCGTATGCTCAGAGCGGTCTGACACGGATGAAGTTCGGCACCTTCCCCACTGCGGCCTCCGCGCTTCTGCCTTCGATCGTCAAGAGGTCGAAGCAAGCCGGCTTGCACATCGACAGCACGCTCGAGGAGATCTACCAGCTGGTCGCCCACGTCAATCAGCACGACTACGACGCCGTCCTGCTCTATTCGGTTCCTGGCTATGACCTGCCATTCGCTCCGACGGTGAGCACGACCGAGGTGTTCCGCGAACCGCTGCAATTAGCGCTGCCGGTCTCCCACCCACTGGCACGGCGGAAGTCGATCGGCGTGGAGGCCCTGGTCGAACTGCAGGACGAGAACTGGCTGCTCGGCTCGACTCGCGACGACCCCATCGATGCGATCGTCGTCGATGCGTTCAAGGGCGCCGGCCATCAGCTCGAGGTTGAGTTCCGCACCGACGACTATTCGGTGATGCTCGGAATGGTCGCCGCGGAGATGGTCGTCGGCCTCGTCCCCCTGCTGGCTTCAATGGGCCACCACCCGGGGGTGGCGCTGCTGCCCATCGACGATCCGGCCTTCTCCAGGTCCCTCCTGGTGGCCACCCCGCACAGCCCGGCCGGGTCCGAGCTGGCGGCGAACACGCGCAAGCTCTCCGGCATCATCACTGACTGCACGAGCCTGATCGAAGATGCTTCGGTCCACGGATCAGAGCTGAAGCCATAGTGAACGCCAGAGGAAGCCTCGGTCGTTCCAACCGCGCCCTAGTGGCGAGGGGAGCGCCTGGGATCACGATCGGTCGGAGCCTTGAGTGGCAGACGGTTCCACAGCGTGACGGTCACGGCGTCGGCAAGGGGCGCTGCAAGCACAACGACGATCAGGACGATCATCGCACCGACGGTTGCTCCGGCCGCCACATCGTGTGGGAAGTGGTGTCCGGCCACCACCCGGGAGACCGCAGTGATGAGCGTCAGCGGGACGGCCACCCAGGCCATACGAGGTACGGCGACGACGAGAGAGGTCGCCACAGCGACGGCGATCACGGTGTGGTTGCTGGGGTACGACCAGTTCTCCACCGGAGGGCAGCTTGTCACAGCATAATCATAGATGTTGCACGGGCGGGCCTCTTCGAACAGTGCTTTGAGCACCTTGTTGCACGCATAGGCCACAACAGCACCGATGCCGCCCGCTATCAGCACGGACAAGGAGCCTCCTCGACGTCTCAAGAAGAGAATGACCGCGGTGACTGCCCAGGTGCCCACCAACGCCAGCAGGGATGCTTCAGAGAGACGATACCCCAGCTCGAAGGCATCCCAGGCGGCGATGAAGCGAAAGAGGTCGGTGCTCAGTTGCAGTCCGTGGGAGAGCAGCACCAGGACGGCTGCTCCGATTGAGAACAGTGACACAGCGATGAGTACACGGCGTGTGGGGGTGAGCATGATCTGATAGTTCACAAACTGGGTGGGCCGCAGGGACCCGAGTGACTCTATCTGACGTTGCCCGTTCTGATTCCATCCCGGACTATCACGGTGATGGCCGGAACGCGCCGAGCCGACCCGCCCTCACGCCCACCGATACTCATACTCAGGCCGTCCCGGCGTCCCATGTCGCGGCTGTTTCACCGCCTGCTTGGTCTTCACCAGATGCTCCAGATACCGGCGCACCGTCACGCGGGAGAGCTCCAATCGCGCGCCCACCTCGGTCGCGGAAACGGGCGACATCGAGTCCCGCACGACGCCGGACACCGCCGCCAGCGTCTCCTCGATCAGCCCCTTGGGCAAGCGCTCCGATGACACCGAGCGCAGCGCACTGAGCGCATTGTCGACGGCCGCCTGGGTCGCCAACGACCCCGCCTCGTCGCCGCTGAGATTGAGGCGGAACGCCCGCTGGTTCTCCAGCTTCTCGCGGAAGGCGGCGAAGGTGAACGGTTTGATGAGGTACTGCGTGATCCCCGTCGAGATCGCGGACTTGATGACCTGCAGGTGGCGCACTGCGGTGATCGCGATGATGTCGGCCCCATGACCGCGCGTGTTCATGCGTTTGGCCACGTCGAGACCGTGCGAGTCGGTGAGGCTCATGTCCAGCAGGACGATGTCGACCGGGGTGCCGGCATCCGCCAGCGCATCAATGCGGGCGAGCGCATCGTATCCGCTGAGGCAGATGGCCGCGACGGTGAACCCCGGAACTCTGCGGACGTAGTCCCCGTGCGCCTCGGCGGTCATCGGATCGTCTTCGACGATGAGCACCCGCAGCTCGGCATCATCGCCCGTCATCGCCACCATCCCGTCCGTCTCCGGTTCTCTCGTTCGTCGCGGCGCTGTCATTCGCTGCGCCCTCGCCGAGGTTGTCCTCCGTCAGTGGCAGTGTGACCGTGAAGATCGCACCGCCATCCGATTCGACGTCCAGTTCCCCACCGAGCCTGGTCACGGCCTGCCTGACGAGGACCAGCCCGAACCCGCGTCCACCTGTGCGCGGGGCCGCCGCCTTCTCAGAGGCGCCGAGGTGGAAGATCGCGTCGATGTCCGTGTCCTCGATGCCCGGGCCCGAGTCCGCGATCGTGATGATGAGCTCCCCGTCGGCGGCGACAAAATCGGCCCACACGTGTCTTTCCTCGGAGTCGGCTGCGGCGTCGAAGGCGTTGTCGAGGAGGTTGCCGGCCACGGTGACGAGATCACGCGCGTCGAGGCTGGCCGGCGGGAGCTGACCGGTGGCCGTGACGGTGAGTTCGATCCCACGCTCATTGGCCTGCGCGGCCTTGCCGATCATCAGCGCCGTGATGAAGGGTTCGTCAAGGGAATCGACGAACGAATCGGTCAGCCGCTGCGACTCCTGCTGATCGCGGACCGCGAAGTCCAGGGCTTCAGGGGAGCGCCCCAGCTCGATGAGCGTCGAGACCGTGTGCAGCCGGTTGGCATGCTCATGGGTCTGGGCCCGCAGCGCCTCGGTCAGCGTCGTCATCGTCTCGAGCTCACCGGTCAGCTCCTGGATGTCGGTGCGATCGCGCAGGGTGGCCACGGTGCCGCCGCCCCGGTCCTCGTCCCTGCCGCCGTCCGGCTGACTGGCCCGCTTCTGATTGACCACCAGCACCCTCTCCTGTGTCAGGTGGATCTCGTCGACGGCATCCCGGCCCGACGACAACAGAGCATCCACGGATACGGGCAGGTCCACCTCGGCGAGGGGAATGGGGGTGCGGTCATCGGGCTCGGGCAGACCCAGCAGCGCGGCGGCCTCATCGTTGTAGAGGACCAGACGCCCATCATCGTCGACGAGGACGAGGCCCTCGCGCAGCGAATGCAGCGCGGAGTCGTAGAACGCGAAGAGGCTCTTGAGCTGCTCGGGCCCGTAGCCGAGGGTGACTCGGCGCAGGTAGCGGCTGAGGATCCAGGACCCGAGTCCGCCGAGTCCGATCGCCGCGAGACCGACGATGATGATCTGCGGCAGTGCCGCCGCCCGGGCCACCGACAGGGTCTGCAACGTCACTCCGACCGAAACCATTGCCGTGACCTCGCCGGATGAGTCGGTGATGGGCACGATTGCGCGCACCGACTCCCCCAGCGTGCCTTCGTACTCCTCGACCTGGCTGTGGCCCGTCAGCGCCCGGTCGACGCTGCCGATGTAGTCCTTACCCAGCTGCCGACGATCCGGGTGTGTGTACCGGGTGCGGTCGCGGTCCATGATCGTCACGAAGTCGACGTCCGCGGTCGAAATCACGGTCAGCGCATACGGCTGCAGCTTCGCCGAGGTCTCAGACGCCTCCGATCCCTGAACGGACTCGATGACGAAGGGGTCGTGGGCCAGGGTCTCGGCGATGGACAGCACCCGCTCCGAGGTGGCGTCGCGGGCGGAACCCAACGTCGAGACGTAGCTGGTGATGGACAGTGCGGCGCAGACGATGACGATGAGCGCGAGCTGAAGGAAGAAGAGTCGGCGTGCCAGCGGTCCGCCTCGGCCCCGGACTCGGCCGGGCACACCGGTTCTCCTCACCATCACTTCCGTTCGACGACTACTTCTTCTTGGTCTTCTTCGTCTTCTTCGATCCGCCGATGAGCATGAGCGAGATGCCGATCGCGGCCAGCCAGGTGTCCTTGGCCACGGGGATGCCGTCCTGGGACGGGCGGATGCCGTCGTCTTCGGTCATGGACTCGATGGAGAAGTAGTTCGATACGAGCCCGGATGCGAACGTCGTCAGCGCGGCTCCCGCGATCCGGGTGGGGACGAAGGGCAGCAGCAGGGAGGCACCCACGGCGATCTCACCGTAGGACAGGAACTTCCCGAACTGGGCCGGGGTCATGTTCTCCACCATCGGGACACCGTTGGCGGCCATCTGCTGCAGACCGGCGGCCGACTCCTCGTCGATGCCGAGCTTGCCGATGCCGGAGTTGAGAATGAACGCGCCGGGAACGGCACGCAGAAGTGCGGTGCTGATTTGCATGAGCTATCCCTTCATCTGGTTGGGGCACGGTGGTCTCTGCTCGTGCCTCAGGGACCACATTAGTCGACTGCGTGACCGGTGCCATGAACACTATGAACGCAACCGAGACACATGTCACTCTCCCTGCGAGGCTGTGCGAGCAGATCGACGCGACCAGGATGTCGCGAGAACAACCACTCAAGGAGGAGACATGGCAACGCTGCCATCGAACGCAGAGGCCGCCGAGGCGGGGCCCACCCCACCGCAGCGGAAGAAGGACCGCACGCACTGGCTCTACATCATGGTCATCATCGCCGTCGTCCTCGGCGCGGCCATCGGACTCATGGCCCCCGAGGTCGGCATCGCCCTCAAACCGCTGGGCACCGCTTTCGTGGCACTGATCAAGATGATCATCGCACCGATCATCTTCTGCACCATCGTCCTCGGCGTCGGGTCCGTGGCCCGTGCGGCCACCGTCGGCAAGGTGGGCGGACTCGCGATGGTCTACTTCCTCATCATGGCCACCTTCGCCCTGGTCATCGGCCTGGTGGTCGGCAACCTCATCCATCCGGGCGCGGGTCTGCACCTCAAGCCCTACGAGGAGTCCTCGGGCGGCAGTGAGGGTTCGACCGTCGAGTTCCTCATGAGCCTCATCCCCGGCGACATCCCCGTCCTGCCCACCCTCGTCCTCGCGCTGCTCGTCGGCTTCGCCCTGCAGTCGATGGGCAAGGCCGGCGAGCCTGTCGTCAACGGCATCCGCCACATCCAGGCGGTGGTGTTCAAGCTCATGATGATGATCATGTGGGCCGCCCCCGTCGGCGCCTTCGGTGCCATCGCCGCGGTCGTCGGCGCCACCGGTTGGGCAGCGATCGGATCCATGGCCATCCTCATGGGTGCCTTCTACCTCACCTGCGCCCTGTTCATCGTCATCGTCCTCGGCGGTCTGCTCAAGATCGTCACGGGCCTCAACATCTTCCTCCTCATGAAGTACCTGGCGCGCGAATACCTGCTCATCTTCTCGACCTCGTCGTCAGAGTCGGCACTGCCTCGACTGCTGGCAAAGATGGAGCACGCCGGTGTCTCGAAGCCCGTCGTGGGCATCACCGTACCGACCGGGTACTCGTTCAACCTCGACGGCACCGCCATCTACCTGACCATGGCGTCGCTGTTCGTCTCCACTGCCATGGGCATGCCGATGAGCCTACCCGAGCAGATCTCGCTGCTGGTGTTCATGATCATCGCCTCGAAGGGAGCCGCCGGAGTCACCGGTGCGGGACTCGCCACCCTGGCCGCCGGCCTGCAGTCCCACCGCCCGGAGCTGCTCGACGGCATGGGCGTCATCGTCGGCATCGACAAGTTCATGTCCGAATGCCGCGCCCTGACCAACTTCACCGGCAACGCTGTGGCCACTCTGCTCATCGGCAAATGGACGAACGAGATCGACATCGACCAGGCACGGGCAACGCTGGCCGGCAAGAGTCCGTTCGACGAGCAGTCCCTCGAACCGGACGCCCACGGAGTACCGGCTGACACCGAGTCGGCTGCCCCCGAGGACAGCGAGAAGGAGAAGGTGTCCGTGAGCTGAACCGCGCAAAGACCCAGCGACGCAGCCGGAACAGTGTCGACGGATAGTGGTTCATCCTGCACGTGGTCGCCGACTGCGGAAATAGATTCGGCCACCGGCTCGAGAGCATGTCGGAGGAAGACGGGCACGAACAGCGCTGCGGATGTGGGGGAGCTGTGAGCCGATGTGGCAGGATGGAGAACTGTCCAGCGGCACAGCATCACGGAGAGGGGGCATGCGCGCTCATGCCTGTTCGGGAACTCGACTCATCATCTGGGGTGCCGTTCTACCGTCAGATCAAGGACATCCTCCGCCATGAGATCTCCAACGGGGAGGTCGACGGCCAGACCCCCATCACCGAGGCGCTGCTGCTCGACCGCTTCGAGGTCAGTCGCGCGCCGATCCGGCAGGCGCTGAAAGAACTCTCCGACGAAGGCTTCGTCTATCGCCGGCAGGGCAAGGGAACCTTCCCCGTTCCCGGGGCCCAGGTCCATCGTCCCGCCGACATCCGTCCCGGCGGCTTCCAGGACTACCTCATCGAACGCGGCATGCACCCGACCTCGGTCGTCAACAACCTCGGCCGCGTTCGCCCGCCGGAGCACGTCCGCTCTCTGCTCGAACTCGCCGATACCGCCGAGGTGCTCCATTTCCGCCGGATCATCTCCGTCGAAGGCGAACCATTAGCCGCCAACGAGGTCTACGTCATCACCCCCGAAGGGTTCGAGACGACCGTCGACGAGCTCATCGACGCCGGGTCGGTATTCGCCCTGCTCGAGGACCGCTTCGGCCTGACAGTCGTCCGGGCAGCGAACGAGGCCTGGGCGACCGGAGCCGACGAGAGCCTGGCTTCGGCTCTCGCAATCGAGGTGGGCACGCCCGTCCTCTCGATCGACTCGGTCTTCTACGCCCGAGACGGTCGCCCACTGGGGTGGCGTTCGGCTATGCACCGCCCCGACGAGTTCAAGTTCCACTTCCTCACGGGACGCTGATCGACCGCCCGGCGACACGATGCCCACTTTGACTTTAGTATGACAATATGTAAAACTAAACCTGCGAGGCAGCTCACACCTCCTCGCCGAGCGCACTGCAGATGATGATCGTCGTCATCCTCCTGGTGCCTCGCCTCCTCGACTGACATCGCCCCATCGCGGGCTTCGCACAACCACACACCGGCGTGTGATGTCAGCACGGCATCCGCCGAGAAAGAGCAGAAACCAATGAGTAACGACGCTCAGAACAGCGCCACCACGGTCACCACGGTTCTGGGTCCGATCCCCGCAGACGAGCTCGGCGTCATCGCCGTCAGCGAAGCGCTGCTGTCGGTCCTGCCGGGAGCCGAACACGCCCACGACATCAGCATGGATCGCAGCCAGATCTTCGCCGAGGCGGCCTCCGCGCTCAACGCCTTCCGTGAAGCCGGCGGATCGACCGTCGTCGACACGACGGGCATGTTCCACGGCCGCGACGTCCCCCTCCTCGAGGCACTCTCCCGGTCGACGGGAGTCACCATCGTGGCCTCGACCGGGATGGGGCCCGAGGAGCTGCTGGGCGGCTACTTCCTGACTCCGCAGACGAACCCTCCCACCCCGTGGCCCGCCGAGAAGTTCGCCGACCTGTTCACAAAGGAGATCGCCGAGGGCATGGTCGTGCCTCGCATCGAACGTCGGGGCCCAGCCGGACTCGTCGTCACCGCCGCAGCGACCGAGGGCATGACCCCCACCGAGGAGAGTCTCTTCCGGGGCGCAGCGCGCACGGCCCTGAGCACCGGGGCTCCCGTCATCGCTCGCTTCGGAGCCGATCCCGTGGCCGATCTCGATGTCCTCCTCGACGAGGGACTGAGCGCCGAGCGCGCGGTCATCGCCGGTCTCGACCGCTCCGAAGTCGACAGAGCCGCGATCGTCCGGGCCCTCGACCGGGGCGCCTTCGTCCTTCTCGACCACGTCGGCTCGAACGGTGACGGCTGGCTGACCGACGGCGCCCGCGCCGATCTCGTGTCCGGCCTCATCGCCGACGGCCACGGTGAACGGATCCTGCTGTCCGCCTCGGCGACGGGAGCGGCCCGGGGCGTGCCGGCCAACGACATCGGCTTCGGATTCGTACTCACGGACTTCCTGCCCATGCTGACTTCCCGCGGAGTCAGCGACGCCGCCGCCCGCGGCCTCGTCACCGCCAACCCGCGCGCACTGCTGACCCGGCGCTGACCGGCCGCCCTTCCACGACTGACAGGTGAGAGACATGTCAAAGATCAACACAGTACTGGGACCAGTCGCCCCCGCAGAGCTGGGCGCAGTCGCCATCCACGAACACATCGGCTACGGCATGCCCGGTTCGGAGCTCGACACCACCTGGTGGAAGTCTCCGGAGGAACGTTATACCGAGACCATTCCGAAGCTGCGCGCCTTCCACGACTACGGCGGCGGCACCTTCGTCGACGCGACCGGCATCTGCAACGGCCGCGACGTCGACTACTACCAGTCGCTGTCGGAGAAGACCGGCGTGCACATCGTCGCAGCGACCGGCTTCGTCGGCGGGGACACCGCGCTGCCGCACTTCGCCCGCGCCTCCGTCGACTACATCACCGAGGTGTTCGTCCACGAGATCACCGAGGAGATCGGGCACACCGGCGCGAAGGCCGGAGTCATCAAGGTCGGCGTCTCCCGCGGGGGACGGATGACCGAACTGGACAAGAAGATCTACCGGGCCGGAGCCCGTGCTGGAGCGACCACCGGGGTCTCGATCCTCACCCATCTGGCCATCGATCCCGAACCGGCGCTGGCGATCTTCGCCGAGGAGGGCATGCCCTTGGACAAGGTGCTCTTCGGTCATGCCGACGACGGCGTCAACGCCCCGCTGACGCCCGATACCCGCATCCTCGGCGCCGGGGCCCGCCTCGGTTTCGACACCTTCGGCTACGAGACCGAGCTGCCGGACCCGCCGTTCTGGGCACGACCGCGCCAGGAGCGCCTCGACCACTTCCTGCGACTGTCGGAAGAAGGCTGGTTCGACCGCCTGCTCGTGTCCGCGGATGCGAACTGCTCCCCGCTCGGCTGGCCCGGCGTCAAGGGCCACACCGTCAACTACATCTTCGAGCAGCTGCTGCCCGACCTCAAGAGCGCCGGAGTCGACGACGACTCACTCCACCGCCTCCTGGTCGACAACCCGGCCGCATTCCTCACCATCGCGAACTGACTTCGATCCCAAGGACATCACCATGAACGACACCGACATCAAGAACCTGCGCATCGCCGTCATCGGCGGCGGATTCGGCGGCGCGGCCGCAACCGTCTTCCTCAACCGCCTCGGCGCGGATGTGCATCTGTACGAACAGGCCAAGGACATCAAAGAGGTCGGTGCCGGCATCGGCATGCGGCCGAAGACCCTCGAGGTCTTCCGCAAATGGGGCATCCTCGAGGAGATGAACGCCGTGAGCTCGGCCTCGGAGTTCTTCGAGATCCTCGACGGGTACGGCACGCCGGTCGTGCGCGAGACCTGGCCGAAGATGGACGAATTCGACTTCGACGCCCGCACCCGGATGATCCACCGCGGCGACTTCATCGATACCTTCATCCGCAATGTGCCGACCGAACGCTTCCATCTGGGCCATAAGATGACCGAGATCGACGACCACGGCGATTCGGCGACGGTGACCTTCGCCAACGGCGAGTCCACGACGGTCGACCTCGTCATCGGGGCCGACGGCATCCGCTCGAAGGTCCGCTCGCAGCTCTTCGGCGACTACCAGCCCGTCTTCGCCGGGGCCCACGCACACCGGGTCATCGTCGACGGTGCGGACACTCACGGCATGCTCACCGATGACAATCTGCGCATGTACGTCGGTGCCAACGGCACACTCATCTACTTCCTGCCGCTGCGCCATCGAGGACCGAACGGGCAGTTGTCCTTCGACATCACCTGCAACAGCGACGACGACTCCTGGGCCCCGACCCTGACCCGCGAGATCCTCGCCGAGGCGGTCGAAGGATTCGACGACCGTCTCCAGGCGATCACCGCCGAACTCGACCTCGAGTTGGTGAATTCGCGGGGAGTCTATGACATCGATCAGGTCGAGACCTGGCATTCGGATTCCGTCGTCCTCATCGGCGACGCCGCCCATGCGATGCTCCATCACCAGGGGCAGGGGGCGAATCAGACGATCCAGGACTCCTCGGAGCTGGCCGACTGCCTCGTCGAATTCGATACGATTCCCGAAGCCCTGGCCGCCTATACCCAGCGTCGCAAGCCCGATACCCAGGCACTGCAGGCGATCTCGCGACAGAACTGGCCGACCATCGAGGATCTCAGCACTGCGTTTCCCGAGAAGGGCAACATCGCCTGAGTGCTTCTCGGCCCGGCTCGCAGCCGACGTCACTCTCGCGCTGCGGGAGACACAGCAACGGAAAGGACATGACATGCCCCTGCACCCGGTGATCGCCGAGGTGGTGGCCGACATCCCGCCGACCCCCGAGGACGGAACCGCGACCGTCGACCCGCAACAGTGGCGCGCCGATGAGGAAGCACGCGTGCCGCCGCTGGCCGATCGTCTGCCGGTGACTCGTGTCGAGGACACGAGCATCGACACGACCGCCGGTGGTCTGCCGCTGCGCATCTACCGGCAGCGCCCGGGCGAGCCCACCGGGGTGCTGCTGTACTTCCACGGCGGCGCTTTCTTCTCCGGCAGCCTCGAGACCCATGACGTCGTCGCCCGGTCGCTGGCCGTGGAGACCGGGTTCACCGTCGTGGCCGTCGGATACCGCAGGGCACCCGAGGCGGCCTTCCCTGCGGGACTCGAGGACTGTTTCGCCGCATTGAAATGGGCGATCGGCCACGGTAGGGACCTCGACTGGGACTCTCACCGTCTGGCCGTGGTCGGCGACAGCTCCGGTGGAACCTTCGCCGCGGTCGTCGCGGCCCGGGCCTTGGAGGAAGGGATCGATGCGATCACTCACCAGGTGCTGCTCTACCCTTCGGTCGACCTCGACTTCGATCTCGACCGCTACCCTTCGCTGCGGGAGAACGCTCGCGGCTATGGGCTCGAGACGGCGGGGTTGAAACCTCACAACTCCTTCTATCTGGAGTCCGGAGCCGACACGGCCGACCCTCGCGTCTCCCCCATCAAGCGGGAGGACCTCACTGGCCTGCCGAAGACGCTCATCATCACCGCCCAGTTCGACCCGCTGCGCGATGAGGGCGAGCAATATGGTCAGCACTTGCAAGAAGCCGGAGTCGACGTCACCGTCCACCGGTATGAGACGGCGAACCACGGGTTCCTCGCGAACTTCGGTCAGCTGCCCGAGTTCTACCCCGCTTTCGCGGAGATCGGCGAATTCCTGCGCGGCTGAGTGGGCTTGCGCAGCGGCGAACCACATATCTCCTTCGCTGACAAGCTGAGCGAAGGCCGCCACGTCGAGGCCATCGGAGGACGGGCGCTAAAGGTCGTGGAGAGCTTTCTCGATCTCTCGGGTTCCACCGATCACTTCGAATCGTCTGCAGCGGGCCAGGTCGAGTTCGATCGCCGTCACGAGGACGGCCGCCAGGTCGTCTCGGGAAAGCACACCTTGAGGGACTTCATCGGCGATAGTCACCGTGCCCTGACCTGGGTCATCGACGAGATCGTCGGGTCGGACGATGGTCCAACCCAAGTCGAGGCGACTGACATGACTGTCAGCAGCTCGTTTTGCGCGGAGCAGATGGTCGATGTGGGGGACGCCGTAGTCCTGGTCGGCACGGTGGGCAGAGATCAGCATGAATCGGTCTGCTCCAGCGGCGATGCTCGCATCAGCTGCGGCGATGATCGCGTCGCGATCCAAGCGGAGGACTTCATTCGGGGGACTTCCGTGGCCGCTTCCTGCAGCGTAGACGACAGCATCCGCTCGCGCGGCCAGTGCTTCGATTTCAGTCGTCGTGGCAGTCATCAGGTCAAGGACGGCTCCTTCGGCACCGATGGCACGAAGCGTGTCGAGGTGCTGAGTCTGGCGGACTGTCCCCAGCACCTCGTGTCCGTGAGTTCTCAGCTGTTCGACGATGCGATAGCCGGTTCGGCCATGTGCTCCGATGACGAGGATACGCATCAGCGGGCCAACTGTGTGCCGCCGTCGACGACGATGCTCTGTCCGGTCACCCATCCGGCGTCCTCGCTGAGGAGCCAATCAGCGGCGGCCGTGATGTCGCGTGGCCTGCCGACGCGGCCGACCAGTGTGGACTGCGCAGCGCGGTCGACCATCGGGTCCGACGAGCCGAAGCCACCTGCTTCGAAGAACTCGGTGTCGGCGACGAACCCCGGGACGATCGCGTTCGCGGTGATCCCCCGCGGCCCGAGGCGGCGGGCGAGGTCTCGCGCATAGGCATGCACCGCGGCCTTCGCCACAGAATAGGGGCCACCCGCCCCGTCGATACCCGCGGTCGAGCCGATGAGGACGACCCTGGATCGGTGCTCGATGTATCTGTCGGCGAGTGCCTCGGCGATGAGCAAGGCGCTGGTGAAGTTCTTCGCAATCGCCTCGGACCAGTCGGAGGCGACCTGGGCAAGGGAGCGCTCGTCGGTGCGGAAGAAGTCGCCCTGACCGCCGGCCGCCGTGACGAGACCGATGACCGGTGCTCCGCCGAGTCGAGCGACGACGCTCTCTGCGCCTTCGACAGTGGAGAGGTCACCGGAGACGGCCTGCATCCGACTCCGAGCATCGCTGAGCTCGATGGTCTCTTCCAGGGCATCCTCGCGTCGCCCGATCACCGCTACGCGCCTGCCGGCGGCCACTTGCGACAGTGCGATGTCGCGGCCCATGCCGCTGCCGCCCCCGGTGACCACCACGATCGGTTCCTGGTCAGACAAACTGGCTCCTTCTGGTGCGATGCGCAAGTGTGTACGTCTCAGCCTTCTTCACTGTACTCCTCTGCCTGCGAACTGACGATGCAGCAGTTGAAAGTTCTGGCCGTGCTCGCGACGAGCGGGAAAAGCGTCGGTTCGGCTGTCTCTCCACACCTGTTCGACGGTCAGGTTCGCGGCGGCTGCTCGCGAAGTGCGATCCGTCGCCGGTACCCGTCCATGGTCGTGAAGAACGGAGAGGGTTCGAGGCTCGGGTCACTGGTGTAGCCGAGCTCGGCGGCCACGGATTCGAACGGCGAATACGGTGAGGAGGACTCAGAAAGCCCGTGCTCGATCGCTCTCGCGGCCGCCGCACGGATGCGGGCTTCGATCTCGAGCGATTCGTCGATCGCACGAGCAGCGCCCTCGGCGTCAAGGCCGATCTCGAAGGGCTCTCCGGTCGAATCGCGGTACGGGTGGCCGAGGAAGAGGCGGGCGGGCCGGATGGTGTCGCGGAGGAACTCGAGACTGCCGCGGTAGGCATCGGGGTCCTCATAGCCGGGGAAGCCGTTGGCCGCCCCGTGGATCTGCACCGCATCTCCGACGAAGACGTCGTTCTGACCGTCGATGACATAGGCGACCGATCCGGCGGTATGCCCGGGGATGCCGTGGACACTCACGCTCACCCCGCCGCCCAGCGAGAGGCTCTCTCCTCCGCGCAGGATGACATCGGCGTTCATCTCGCCGGAGATCGCCGCCTCGGTCGCGGCGGTCTGCTGCGATTCCGCCTCGGGATTGTCGAGGTAGTGGTCGCGCAGCTCGAGGTAGTTCTCCACGTGGGCCCGACGTCTGCGCAGATAGTCGAGGTCCGCCTCGTGGATGACGACCTTCGCCTTCCTCCCGGTCAGCTCCCACAGAGCATGAGCTCCGCCGAGGTGGTCGATGTGTCCGTGAGTGAGCAGGATCCAGCGGACGTCCTCGATGCGCCGGCCTGACTTCTCCAGTTCAGCGACGGTGCCGTCGACTGTCGAGGTCACTCCCGCATCGACGATGGCCGGCTCCTCGGCATCGATGAGGAACGAGTACAGGCCGAATCGGCCCCAGGGAGAGAAGAGAGGGGACACGGTGACTGCCATGGAGGCTCCTGCTTTCGTCGTCGAACTGCCGTGGTGGATTCTCGATCCAATCTTTGTCATAATAATATTGTCTATACGCCTTTGGCGCCACTCCTTCTGTGAAAGACCGTCTCTGTGAGAACCATCGATGCTGCTGCGTTTATCCAGAATGCCCGACCCAACCGCTTCCACGGCTGGCTGCTGTTCTGGTCGTGTTTCATTGTCCTCTTCGATATGTACGACCTCGTCGTCTACGGCTCTGTGCTGCCGATCCTCATGCGCGCATGGGCGATCGGCCCCGTCGAGGCGGGGGTGATCGGCAGCGTCGGCCTCTTCGGCATGATGATCGGGGCGATCTGCTTCGGCTTCCTCGCCGACCGCTTCGGGCGCCGGCGGATGCTCATCGCCAGTGTGCTGATCTTCAGCCTCGCGACATTCGGCTGCGCCTTCGCATCCGGCCCGGAGGTCTTCGGCGCCCTGCGGGCGATCGCCGGTGTGGGCATCGGTGGGATCCTGCCGAACATCATCGCGATGATCACCGACTACGCCCCGAAGCGGACAGCGAACACCATGGTCGCGATCGTCACCTGCCTGTTCTCGGTCGGCGGCATCGTCGCGGCCTTCGCCGCTATGGGACTCATCCCCGCCTTCGGTTGGCAGAGCGTGTACTGGGTGGCACTCATCCCGGTTCTGACCCTGCCGCTGGCGGCACGCTGGTTCTTCGACTCCCCCACCACTCTCATCCGCCGCGGCCGCATCGAGACGCTGCGGACGACCCTGCACCGCCTCGCGCCCACCGCGGGTGACCTCGGGATCGCGGACCTGTATATGGGAAGCACCGAGGCGACCGCGGCCACTGCTGCCGAGCCGACCGCCCGCGACTCCCGCCAGGCGCATCCGCGAGCGTCTCTCGCCTTGATCTTCGGGCACGGCCGCGGCCTGGCCACGGTGATGATCTGGATCGCGTTCTTCATGTGCCTGCTTATGGTCAACGGAGTCACCACCTGGCTGCCCAATCTCATGATGACCGCCGGCTACGCCCTCGACTCGAGCCTGACGTTCATGATCGTGCTCAACGTCGGTGCGATCGTCGGCACACTCTCGCTCGGGCGCCTGGCCGACCGAATCGGGACGAAGCGGGTCCTCGTGCCGATGTTCGTCATCGCCGCCGTCTCCCTCGTCCTCCTCGGTGTGCGCGCCGACATCGTCTTCCTGCTCCTCTTCGTCGCGGTCGCCGGTGCCTGCACGATGGGCTCGCAGAACATCTCCTATGCCTTCGTCTCCCAGTTCTACCCGTCTTCGGTGCGGTCGACGGCCCTGGGGCTGGCCTCCGGGATCGGCCGCGCCGGCGCCATCCTCGGCCCCACCTTCGGCGGATTCCTCCAGGCACTCGAGCTTCCCGTCCAGTCGACGTTCCTCTTCTTCGCCGTCCCCGGCCTCATCGCAGCCGCGGCGTTCGCCTGCGTCCCGCTCGCCCGCGCCACCACACCGCCGAGGCGATCGGACCCCGATCAGGCACCGCGCCGAACGGTGCACCCCACGACCACCACCACCCCGACCGATGAAAGGGCTTCCTCTCATGACTGACACCCGCACCTGGAACGACGGACGCCAGGACATCCGCATCCGCAAGGACCTCAGCGTGCCCATGCGCGATGGAACGCTCCTGGCCGCCGACGCCTATGAAGGCAACGACCAGAAGCCTCGCCCGGCACTGGTGGCACTCAGCCCGTACGGCAAGGAGCTGCAGGCCATGGCCCTGACGATGCCTCCGCAGAAGCGCCCGAGCCCCCTGTGGGACGGCTGCATCGAGGCCGGCGACATCTCCCGCGTCGTCGCCGAGGACTACGTCCACGTCATCGGCGACCTCCGCGGCTCAGGTGCCTCGGAAGGCGAGCACATCGGCAACTACAACGCCGGCGGGGTCTCCCTGGGCGAGGATGCCTACGACTTCATCGAGTGGGTCGCCGAACAGCCCTGGTGCGACGGCAATGTCGGCATGATCGGCATCTCCTACTTCGGCTCCATGCAGGTCATCGCCGCGGCGGAACGACCGCCGCACCTCAAGGCGATCTTCGTCTCCGGCGGCCACTACGACTTCTACGAGACGACCTACCACGGCGGCATCATGTGGTTCATGCCCAGAGCCGCCCGGGAGGGCCGCGGCGGTGACTCCGGTTGGGCATTCACCGACCGGACGAAGTCTCGCATGCTCGAGGAGTACTCGCCAGAGAAGCTCAAGACCATCGTCGACAAGCGCCTCGCCGACCCCGACGTCCAGGCCTGGCCGAACCTCGTCCACACCCTGAACTATCCGAAGCACCACGAAGCCTGGTTCGACATCATCACCAACGAACTCGACGGGCAGTGGTACGAGGAACGCAACCCGGTCAACCTGGCGACGAACATCGACATCCCCACATGGCTGCAGATCGACCAGGGCCGCGGATGGACGATCGATTCGACCATCGAGACGTTCGACAACCTCGGCGGGCCCAAGCGACTCGACATCGGCGCCTACCCGCCGATGCAGTCGCGGCCGTTCGTCGAAGAGCACGACACGATGTTCCGCTGGTACGAGTACTGGCTCAAAGGCATCGACAACGGCATCATGGACGAACCGAGCGTCAACATCTTCGTCGAAGGCTCCCGTGAGATCGTCTCCGGGTCGCAGTGGCCGCCACAGGCTCCGGAGCATCAGTCCTTCTACCTGCGGCCTCGGGGGAAGCTGTCGATCGAGCCGGAACCGATGACCGCCGACTATGCCGCACCCGACGGCTTCTACCAGGCACCGTTGACAGTGACAGACGAGGTGCAGATCCTCACGTGGTCGACTCCCGTCTTCGACACCGACACACAGATGATGGGCACCGGTGCGGCGCACATCTTCGCCGAGATCGACCAGGAGGACACGAACTTCATCCTCCGCATGTGGGACGTCGCCCCCGGAGGTGCCCGTCAGCTCATCACGACCGGGTACCTCAAGGCCACGCACCGCGAACTCGACGAGGAGAAGACGAGCCCCGGCGACCCGTACCATCCGCATACACGTGCGGTGCCGGTCGAGCCGGGCGTGATCAACGAATACATCCTCAGGCTCTATCCCTTCGCGGCGACCTTCCACACCGGGCATCGCCTGGTGGCGGAACTGTCGAACGTCGAACCGCTCGTCGACGACCACAACTCGCTGCTGCCCCCGGACGCGTTCCACCTCCCGATCGGACGCCCGGTGTCGCACAAGATCTACCGCGACGCGAAGCATCAGTCCCGACTCGTGCTGCCGGTGACCAAGAGCGTCGGTGAGTCGGAAATCCTCAGACGCTGAGCCGGCATGCCCGCCCGAGCGCCGCGTGGATCTCGGGCGCATCGAGCATCGTGGCATGCCGGGCGGGCACGGAGATGCTCACGGCGGCCACGGCCGCGCCGTCGGTCTCCCGCACCGCCATCCCCAGGGCGGCGACGCCCCGCTCTGTGCGTTCCCGGTTGAGTGCCCACCCTGTTCTTCGGATGGACTCCAGCCGTCGACGGAATCGGACGAAGGCCGCGTCATCGAGATAGTCGCCCGAGGTGCGTGCGGAGTTCGACCGGTAGAGGCTCTCGAGGACGGCCGGCTCGGCCTCGGCCAGCAGCACCTGCCCTCCGGAGGTCAGGGACGCCGGAAGGATCTCACCGGCCCGTGACCCGATTCCCAGCCGGTCAGCGCCCTCGTGGCTGTCGAGGAACCTCGTCGTCGTGCCCACACGCACCATGAGGTTGCAGGTCTGACCGGTCACCTCGGAGAGCTCGGCGAGCCTGGGCCGCATCCTCAACAGCACACCGCGATGCTCCGACTGCGCCCGCGCATTCGCCACGATTCCCGGGCCGGGATGGTAGACCCGCGACTCGTCCCTGACGGCGAACCCGCGGTAGACGAGCATGCTCAGCAGCCGATGAGCCGTGGACACGCTGATGCCGAGCTCGCGAGCGGCATCGGTGATCCGCAGCGCACCGGTGTCCCGCAGGATCTGCAGCAGCCGCAGAGCGCTGTCGACCGAGGCGAGCAGATGAGTCGGCTTCTCGGCAACCACGCGGCGTTCCATGGTTCGACTCTAGTTGTTTTCCACTGTGCAGAAAATGATTGCATCGACCTCGGGATGACGCGACAGTGATCGGGAGCACGTCGCCGATCAACGACGATTCCCAGACGATTGGAGCACCATGCAGTTCTACCTCGACGGGTTCCGTCCCGGAGATCCCGAGATCCGCCCCGCCGCACCGACGGCCGACCGCGAACCCGCCGAGGTGGCGTCCTCCACTCCGGGCCACCATCCCGTAAATTCCGCTGAGACCGTCGACGTCCTCATCGTCGGCACCGGACCGGCCGGAACGGTCCTCGCCGCCCAACTGGCCGAGTTCCCCGACATCACCACCCGAGTCGTCGAGCGCCGAGGCGGCCCCCTCGAACTCGGCCATGCCGACGGCGTCGCCTGCCGCACCGTAGAGATGTTCGACGCCTTCGGCCTCGCCGACAGGCTCATCCGCGAGGCCTATTGGGTCAACGAAACGACGTTCTGGGGACCCGATCCCTCTGATTCCTCCCACATCGTGCGCACCGGACGCATCGACGATGTGGAGGAGGGCCTGTCCGAGTATCCGCATGTCATCGTCAATCAGGCCCGCATGCAGGACTTCCTCCTCGATCGCATGGCGAAGTCGTCGTCACGCCTCGTCCCCGACTACGGACTCGAGGTCACCTCCCTCGAGCTCGACGACTCCTCCGACCATCCCGTCACGGTGACCGTGGCACCGGCCCGAACCGACGACACAGTCGGTACCGGCAATGCAGACGACACCGACGCAGCCCAGTCGACGACGATCCGTGCGAAATACGTCATCGGCTGCGACGGCGCACGCTCGGCCGTGCGCCGCTCGCTGGGCATCGAGATGAATGGCGACGCTAAGAACCATGCCTGGGGCGTCATGGACGTCTTCGCCGTCACGGATTTCCCCGATGTCCGCCTCAAGTCGGCGATCCAGTCGGCGACCGGCGGCAGCGTCCTCCTCATCCCGCGTGAGGGCGGCTATATGGTCCGCCTCTACGTCGACCTCGGCGATCTCGATCCGACCGACCGCGCGGCCCGGACACGGTTCACCTCGGATGAGATCATCGCCGCCGCGCAGCGCATCTTCCACCCCTACTCTCTCGAGGTCAAAGAGAACGCATGGTGGTCTGTCTACGAGGTCGGACAGCGCATCGCCGACCGCTTCGATGACGTGACCGAGGCCGACCGCGGCACGCGCTCTCCTCGGGTCTTCATCGCCGGCGACGCCTGCCACACCCACAGCGCGAAGGCCGGGCAGGGCATGAACGTGTCGATGCAGGACGCGTTCAACCTCGGCTGGAAGCTCGGCTCGGTCCTGCGCGGGCTCAGCCCGGAGAGCCTGCTCGACACGTACGCTCAGGAGCGGCAGGCGATCGCCCAGGAGCTCATCGACTTCGACCTCAAGTGGTCGGAGGCCATGGCGGCCAGACCCGCCGATCCGAACGACCCCGAGGCGGGCGGGATGAGCGCGCAGGAGCGGCAGGAGATCTTCACCGCCGGCGGCCGGTTCACCGCAGGGTTCGCCACGGACTATCCGCCGAACATGATCACCGGCCACGATCGGAACGAGCACCTTGCTGCGGGATTCCCCGTCGGCGAGCGCTTCCACTCGGCACCCGTGATCCGCCTCGCCGATGCCAAACCCGTGGAACTCGGCCACGAGGCGAAGGCAGACGGGCGCTGGCGCCTCTACGCCTTCGCTGATCGCTCCGACCCGCAGTCAGCGGACTCGCCGATCGCGCGGTTGTGCAGCTTCCTCGACGAGGCTCGCGACTCGCCGATTCGTCGCCACACTGCTGGCACAGACCCCGATGCGGTTTTCGATGTGCGGGCCGTCTTCCAGCAGGGTCACCGTGATCTCGCGCTCGAGACGATGCCGGCCTTCCTGCTCCCGCGCAAGGGTCGTCTCGGTCTCATCGACTACGAGAAGATGTTCTGCGCCGACCTCGCAGCCGAAGCGGACATCTTCACCCGCCGCGACATCAGCCGCGAACGAGGTGCGCTGGTCATCGTTCGCCCCGACCAGTATGTTGCTCACGTACTCCCGCTGAACGCACATGCCGAACTGTCAGATTTCTTCGCTGGGAACATGAACCTGATGACGCCGTAGGGTTGGTGGGAGCACGAAATGCGCCCCGCGTCGTTTCGGCACCACCCGAATCGAATCGGTGACATGCTGAGGTCACGAGACCACGCATTTCCGAACGAAAGAGGGTGCAGCTGTGGGGCCCACTTCCCCAAGCGCCATCAATCCCACCGCCGTCCGCGGCACCCTCGGGCTGGCGCTGGCCATGGGGATGGGCAGGTTCTTCTACACACCCGTCCTCCCACTCATGGTCGTCGCACTCCACTGGACCTCGGCTCCGGGTGCCTGGATCGCCACACTCAACTACGTGGGATACTTCATCGGTTCCCTGGTCATCGCCCGCGACTGGGTTGAGCCCACCCGGGGCGTCTACCGCTCGAGCCTCATCGTCTCCACCCTGTGCCTGGCTGCCATTCCCCTGACGTCGAATTTGGTCTGGCAGGGATCGGTGCGCACACTGGCCGGAATCGCCTCGGGCCTGATCTTCGTCTGCATCACCCAGCGCATCCCGTTCGTGGCCCGCAGACCGGTCGATTCCGGCCTCGTCTATGCGGGAATCGGCACCGGCATCCTCATCTCCGGAACCATCGTCCTCACCGCCGGCGGCCTCGTCGACTGGCGCGGACTCTGGCTGATCTGTGCACTGCTCAGTGCCGTCTTCACCGCCATCGCGTGGACCTGGCCCCTGCCTACACGCGGCGAAACCATACATGTCACTCATTCCGCAGAGGTGGCTGTCCCACGCGATCAACCCACCGTCACAGCCGTTGCCCCACACGTCCGCCGGGCCATGGCGGTCCTGACCGCAGGATATTTCTTCCAAGGTTTCGGCTACATCATCATCGGCACCTATCTGGTCGTGCTGGCCGAACCCGTCTTCGGCGACACGGCCGCCGCTTCGACTTGGGTCGTCGCAGGCTTTGCAACCGCAGCTTCACCGTTGATCTGGTCGAGCGTGTCCGCCCGCATCGGCTCTCGCCGCGGCCTCGTCGTGTGTTACAGCCTGCAGGTCGGCGGTGCCCTTCTCGCGGTCTTCGGCACCGACCCGGTCCTGCTCCTCATCTCTGCGGCACTGTTCGGTGGGACCTTCGTCGGAGTAGTGATGATGACCATCGGAGAGGGCACACAGATGGGCATCACCGCCGCTGCTGCGAAGCTCACTACCTGGTACAGCCTCGGCCAGATCGCCGGTCCCGCCCTGGTTGCCCTCGCGCTGAGTGAGACCATCGTCGGCAGCTTCATCGCCGCCGCGATCGCTCTGGTTCTCGCGATGGCTCTGACCCTGTTCGGTTTGCTGATCGGCAACGTCGAGAGATGACCGCCGACCTTCGCAGCATCATTCGCATTGGTCACCGTCGTGACCAGGGGGCGGCCATCGTTCTTGACCACGGTGTAGGCGCTGATGTTCCCATCGCCAGTGACGGCAGTCTGTGTGAACATTCCACCGATGCTCGGGACCACAAGACGCATCCCGGCCAAGTGGGGTGGCTCCTGGAAGGCATCGGAACGCGTGCCGTGATCGGCGGGGTCGCAGACCAGCGACATCGGCGCTCCACCCTCACACGCACCGCGCATCGAATGCATGGCCATCCGCTCAACGCCGAGAGTCGCCGCAAAGAGAGCATAGTCTGCCGCCCATAGCGCCGAGGCGTTCGTCAGTGAGGTGTCATTCGTTCCCGGGCAGCTGGTGCGGCCGGTCTCTTCGAGCCACAGCGGCAGTCCTGCCGCATCGGCGTGGTCCTTGCCGATGCCGAAGTTCTTCTGCGCGGATTTCTTCGCGAGCGTATCGACGAGGTTCTGTGCCTGCGGGCCGCGTCCTGGGACGGCGTCGGATTCGCATTCCGGGAGCTGATACCAGTGTTGTGAGAGCGCTGTCTTCTCTGTGACACCGGATTGTGCGAATGCCTCCATCCAGGCACCGTCGTAGACATTGGGACCGATGATCGGGGCGTCGGGGTCGAGTCGGGTGTCGGCGAGCACTGTGGACTCGAGCGAGAGGCCGATATTGTCCGCGCGGAAGCTCTTCTGAGTGTTCTCTTCCGAGACGGACAGGGTGGCTTCCGGTCCACGAGTGTCAGATGCAAAGAGGAGTCGGTTGCAGCTCACTTCATCTTCGCATATCCGAACCGCGCATCATCCAGGCAACCAAGCCCGGTCGGTCAACAACCTCGGGAGACTCAGCGTCGCCGGATTCGCTAGTCTTGTAGGGTCGAACACGAATGACGAAGAGGAGACGGGTGGCCACCCAGCGCGATATCGACAAGCTGCAGACGCAGCAGCGCATCGTCGACTCCGCGCTCGAGCTGTTCGAGACCACCGGCTACGAGACCACCTCGATGGTGCGGATTGCCCGGAGCGCCGAAACGAGCCGGGCCAACCTGTATCTGCACTTCACCAGCAAGTCGCAGATCGTTCTGCATCGCATGCGACAGCTGGAAACCGAGGTCCTCGGTCTCTACGACGGACTGGACCACGTGGAGCCCACGGTCGACGATGTCGTGACGTGGTTGGAGGAGGCCGCACGGCTGTGGAAGTCGCATCGGGCCGAGTTCGATGCCATTTCACGTGCCATGACCGTCGACACCGAGGTGTTCGCCGAATGGCTCGAACTCCACCGGCGCATCTCGCAGACCAAGGCCGCAGCGCTGATCGGTTCCCGCAGCGATGTCGACCGCGATCAGTGGGAGGCCCACCTCATCACCCTGATGATCGGCCTGGAACATAACTTCTACTATCTCTATGTGCGCGGACAGTCGATCCCCGAACGCCTCATCCTGCGGAGCCTCGCAGAACAGTGGGCTGCTTTCCTCGGCTGAGGCGTCATCTGTCGAGCACGAGCAGCGGGCAGGTTCCCTGGGCGCGGGAGACGCAGATCATCATCGTCTCGTTCGCCGACTGTTCCGAGGGACTGAGGATCGAATCCCGGTGATCGACGTCGCCGGAGACCACGCGGGTCTCACACGTTCCGCAGGTGCCTTCCTGACACGATGAGATCACGGGCAGCCCCACCTCGGCGGCTGCCTCGAGAATCGTCTGATCTTCATCGACCTCGACGGTCACGTCGCTGGTTTCGAAACGGACTTCGAAGGGGATGTCGGGTTCGGTGCGTTCGATCGTCTTCGGAGCGAATCGTTCGAGCCGCAACGCGTCATCGGGCCAATGGCCCATCGCCTGCTCTGCGGCGTCCATCAGTGATTCGGGCCCGCAGACGTAGACCAGGCAGTCGTCCTGCGCATGCTCGAGAATCCGGTCCAGCGACAGTCGGCTGTTCTCGTCACCCGGGTGGAGGGTGACGCGGTCCTCGAACCCGGAGAGCTCGTCGAGGAAGGCCATGGTCTCGCGCGAGCGCCCTGCGTAGTGCAGCTTCCAGTCGGCACCGGCGGCCTCTGCCTCACGAATCATCGCAAGCATGGGCGTGATTCCGATTCCACCGGCGATGAAGAGATACTTCTTCGCTCCCGACAGGCGGAAGTTGTTGCGCGGCCATGACACGGTGACATCGGTTCCGGGCTGCAGATGCTTATGAGCCAGTGTCGAACCTCCTCGCCCATCGTCTTCCCGTAGGATCCCGATGCGATACCGTGTGGTGTCGGCCGGGTCGGATGACAGCGAGTACTGTCGCACCAGTGTTTCGCCGTTCGCGTCGGTCAGGTTCACATCGATATGGGCCCCTGCCTTCCACCGCGGAAGGATCCCTCCGTCCGGATGTTTCAAAGTGATTGCCGCCGCCGAGGCGGTCAGCTCGGTGCGTTCAGCGACCCGAAGGTTGAGCTGTCGCACGGTCTGCGCACGGTTGCGGTGCACGTCCTCGACATCCCAATGCACCTGCAGCGAGCGGCGGATCGGGAGGAGAGGCAGACGCGCGAAGTCGAGTTCGGCGACGTCGTCGGGCTGCAGCGAGGGCAGCCGTTCGAAGAGCACTCGCAGCCCCGTGGCGCCCTGCACACGGGCGAGCGGATTGCCCAGACAGGTGTGGCGCCCGGAGGTGAACGCCAAATGGTCGGTCGGGGCCGGCCGGTGGATGTCGAATTCGAAGGGATCGCGCACGTAGGACGGGTCCGTATTGGCCGATGCCAGGCCGACGAAGATCATGTCGCCGGCTGGAATCTCGACACCCGACAGCGTCACCGGGACCGTGGTCTTGCGGGACGTGAAGGTCGATGATGGGCGACGCCGGATCGTCTCCTCGAAGACGTTCGACCACAGTTGAGGTTCCATCAAGGCGTCGTCGAGTGAATCCGGGTGCTGTGTCACGAAGAGCACGGCATTCGTCATCGCCTGCGCCGTGGTGTCCGTGCCCGCTGCCGAGAATTCCGAGATGTGCAGGCCGATCTGTTCCGACGACAGCGCGTATGACCCATCGGAGTTCCGCGACGACGCCATCACGGAGATGAGGTCATCGGCATTCGAGTCGCGACGGGCGTCGATGATGCTGCGGAGGACGAGATTGGCTTCCACGAAGCGGTCCCAGACGATGGACTTCTCGGGCTCCTCCATCGGCGCATGGGCCGAGGAGAGGATGGAGAAGAGGTCATCACGGAGTTGGCGCAGCATGTCTTCATGTTCGTAGTCCAATCCCAGGAGCGCCATGATCGTCTGTGTCGTCAGCTCGAGGGAATACTCCTCGAGGAGGTTCGCCGCTCCGCGTTCCTCGAAGCGGTCGATGATGCGGTTGGCTCGGGCCTCGATCTCTGGCTGGAGCCGGTCCATCCGCTCCTTGACGAAGCCTTTCTGGGCCACCGATCGCGCCGAAGTGTGGTCGGGCGGGTCCATGCCGACGATCATCTTGGCCACGAGTTCCGGCGGGTAGACGCTCCGGTGACGCTCGGGAACGTCCGCGGCGGAGTTCGAGGCCGAGGAGAAAGTCTGCCAGTCCGAGAGGACTTCGAGGCAGTCTTCGCGTCTGGTCACGATCCAGGCGTGCAGAGGTTCGTACCAGAAGACGGGGGTCTGCTCCCTGAATTCAGCCAGGTGGACGGCTGGATCGGTGTAGTAGTCATCGCCCATCACGTCGAAGCCGTGCGCGACTGGGCAGCGGCCGACGGGGCGGGTGTCGTGTGATGTGGTTGTCATGGTGATCGAAGTCTTCCTCTCGTCGGGGCGGGCCGGTCAGTCGATGACCGCGGAGGCGGCGATGGATGACAGGCGCTGGAACCTGGCGACGTTGTCGCCTTCGTCCATCACGCCGCTCGACAGGAAGCAGAAGCTGACGTCCGAGACCGGGTCGACCCAGAGCAGGGACGAGCCGGCGCCATAGGACCCGAACGTCCGGGGCGATACGAATGGCCCGAAGAAGCGAGCGTAGGTGCCGGTGCCCGCGAGCGCCATGCCCAGGCCCATGTTTCCTTCGGGTGCGTCCCAGTGGCGGGCTGCGGCGACCATGCCGTAGAGGTCGTTGATCTGATCGCCCGTCTGCTTCGTCGTGGCGAAGTCGAGCACCGCGGGGCTGAAGAGCAACTCCCCCGAGGCGGTGCGTCCCTTGTTGCGCAAGAGTTCGGTGAAGGTGAACACGTCGTCGATCGTGGAGACGGCCCCGACCCATGGCATCTCTGCATCGGGGCGGGCGATGACCTCGTTGAGCACTTCGATGTCTTCGGGCTTCAGCCACGAGTCGTTGGCGACGATGACCTCGAGCGGAACCGCCCGATCCGCCCATTCGTCGGTCAGGCCGAATCGAGTCGTGTCCATCCCGGCCGGAGCGAAGATCTTCTCATGCATGAGATCGCGGAACGACTCGGCACCGTAGGCTCGGCGCAGCATCTCACCGATGAGGGCATGGTTGATCGCCGCCGAGTAGTTGAGATTGCCTCCGGGCTCATTGACCACATCCACCGAGGCGAGGGCGTCGATGACATCGGCGAGGACCGCAAAGGACTCCGGTCCCAGTCCCGGGTTGGGAGTGGCCGGCATTCCCGCACGGTGTGTGAGCAGGTGCGCCAGATTGATGCGTTCCTTCCGAGCGGCGCGGAACGGCTCGGTGCCGAAGAATTCCGGAATGAGGTCGACGACTCGGGTCGAGAGCATGATCCGGCCCTCACTGAGGGCGCGGAAGACGAGGGCGTTGGTGAATCCTTTGGACATCGACAGGATTCGGTAGACGTCGTCGGGTCCGGTGGCACGACCTCGGTGTCGGTCCGACTGCCCGTAGGTTCCCTTCAGCACGATCTCCCCACCCCGGGCGACGACCACGCTGGCGCCATAATAGGACTGTGCGTGCAGGTCTTCGACGATCGCTTCGTCGAGGCGGTTGACGAAACGCGATTCCATGCCGTCGACATCATTGATGATGACATCTCTGTGCATATCCATATGTCGATTCCTTTCGCTGGGCGGGTTCACATCATCACTGCGCCGCCGGAGGGCGACAGTGTCTGACCGGTGTAATGTCCGGAGTCTTCGGAGACCAGGAACAGGACGGTCTTGGCGATCTCCTCGGGTTCGGCCACACGCTTGAGGGGCTGCAGGGCCAGCAGCGCGTCCATGTGCTCGTCACCTGAGGCGGCGAACATCGCAGTGTTGATTCCGGCGGGAGCGAGGGCGTTGACGCGAACGCCGTAGGGGGCGAGTTCGGCCGCGATGGCTTTGGTCATCCCCACGATCGCTGCCTTCGACGCCGGGTAATAGGCGGGCATCGGCAGGCCCATGAGTCCCGCGACCGATGCGAAGTTCACGATGGAGCCGCCGGTCGCCTTCATCAGCGGCGCGGCTTCGCGGATCATGAAGAAGGTGCCGTTGAGGTTGATTTCGACGACCCGACGGAAGTCCTCGTCCGAGATTCCCGAGAGGAAATCCGGGTGGTATTCCCGCCCTTCTTTCGCGGCGGTGATCATCTCCTGGTTGATTTCGTCGACCCAGTCCTGCTTCTCGCGGTTCGGTGTGGATACCCCAGCCGCATTGATCAGGACATCCAGCCGTGACTGCTCATCTTTGACGCGTCCAACTGCGCGGGAGACCGCAGCCGAATCGGAGATGTCCAAGGCGAGGGTGTGGACTGCTGCCTCGTCGGCAAATGCCTGAGCCAAAGGCTGTTCTCGAAGATCGATTGCGTAGACGGTGGCACCGTTGCCGACCAGTTCCTCGACAGCGGCTTGTCCCATACCCGATGCCGCACCCGTGACGATGGCGACCTTGTCTGCCAGCTTCATTGCACTGCCCCCTTGGTTGTGATGTGGAGAACAGTCTTCTGTTTCAGTAGACACATGTCAAGTGAGGACCCTTGCCCTCTCCGGCCGATATCTGCCCTCTCCGAGGCGGACGGATCGATGACGTTCTACCGAAGTCAATGAAAAGCACTACATTATAAGTTCCCAGACGAAGTAAGTGCATGACTCACATTTATGCTTGCAGTCTCAGATGATCGTCGATTCTGAAAGTTGGGAAGACTCGCAATGGCAAAGCTGAAGAAAATGGCCTCTACCCTCGGATCACTCAAGGATCTGGGCAGCGCCCGAGCAGATCCGGTGGCAGTCCACCGACGCGTGCACACTTCTGCTGCGGTGACCAACCCTGACGGGCCGCAGTCGCTGGGCAGCCAGAGCGATTTCTCCAGACATAAGGAAGCCCGAGAAGAAGTCTTAGAACTTGAAAAACAGCCACGGAGGGATGATGTCCGAACCCGCAATCCCCCGAGGAGCTGGTGGGCTTCGGCCTCCGCGACGAGGTCGACGATCGCCCACCAGACCGAGGGCGTGTGGGGCTGAGGCAGGTCGGTCGCCCGTGCGCTTGGGCGCGAAGTCACTCTGTCGAGCAAATCAGTTGGTGTACTGGATCTCTGGAGCCTTCGGGGTAGGGCGATGGTCGCCGATGCACACCGGATGGTCGAGTTCTTCGATCATCTCTGTGACTCGGCTGCATGCGTGGCCGGGGGTGACAAAGGTTCGTTCAATTCTTCGCATGTATTCCGGTGCCGGTTCTTTGCCATGACCGAGAGTCATGTGCAGAGCTTCCAGCACCTGGTCATGTTCGAGCGCGACAGGTCCGAAACCGGCGCGGTCGTATGAGAAGTACCCGGGCTTTGTCAGGTGGTCCCCGCCGAAGACTCGCTCCCGGTCGAACTGATAGTAGACGACGGGTCGATGCACAATTGCTGCGTCGAAGGCAATCGAAGAGTAGTCAGTGACTACGACAGCCGATTGTGCTATCACGTCTTGAACATTGGTCTCGGCGAAGGAACGGACCTCAACGTGGTCGGGAAGAGTCAGTCCGGGCAGATAATCCTCGAGGTTGGGGTGGGGCATGAACATGATCCTGTATTCGTGTTCCTCGGCCATCCTCTGAAGCTCGGGAGACTCAAGCACGTCCAACCATCGACGCAGGAACTCTGATTCGAAGAAGCCGTAGTTAGGAAGCCGCCGATTGCCACGTCCGATGGCTTCGCCGACCAGAAACTGGCGCCAAGTCGGCATGACTGTGATGACCGATCGCTCGTCGAGCGCATAAGAAGAGGCTTTCTTCGCCAGAACGTCGTGGCGTGGCATTCCGGTGAGTGAGACATCTTTAGCGCTGAGTTTGTACGGTGAGTGGTCGCCTGCGACCGAAGCGAACTCATCAACCGTAGATGTCACCATTCCCGCAATGTTCTTGCCATTCAGCCAGCGCGAGATGTTGTTCTGAGTGACACCGTGTTGGAGAAAGACGAATTTCCATCTCGGGCGTTCGCCGTTCGATAAGACGAATGGCGAGTACACATAGGCATCAGCATGTGAGGAGACGATGTACCGCGCGTTGAGGCAAAGCGCCTTCCACAGGGTGGAACCATAGGGGATGAGTCGCTTGTAGCCTTCGTTTCTCAGCCGGCTCCAATCGGGAGAGTTCTTTTCCACAACGAACCATGCGTTGATATCGCGTCGCCGCCTGCGCAGGTACCGAAACAAATGTTCTGCATTGTCATTTGCATTCACATCACGATCCATCAGCACCCACGCATCCGCGAACATTCGACGAATCGGTGCTGCCCGGGCCATTGACGGTACGAATGAATCCCTCGCAGAGAACTTTGCGCTACGCTTCCTCGGCTTTGGACGCCTTGCCTTTGATTTCTGCTTCTGCATTGAGCCCCGTTGTGCTTGGACTTGGGCCGGCCGGACAGAGAACTGCCGAGGTTTCGGCCAACCGAACGTCACTGGCACCGGTGTCCCGTCGAGTAGGATCTCGACAGTGCCATCGGCAGGTACCCAGAGAATCCGCTCGTGAATCAATGCCCTGCGCAGATAGGTAAAATCTCGAGTCTTCGCGGCCAAGGGTTCAATTGGTTTGCCTCTGAAACGGGTCACCTCGCGTGGCCTAGTTCCCGTGTAGTGATAACGCAGTTCGACGAGTCGACGATCTTCATCCAGACTGTCGACAACCACAGATTGCCATCGCCAGTTCTCTTGCACGTAGCCATGCGCCAGCGCTTCGAACTGCGTCGTGGACCGTTTGACCAGCGGGAAGGATTCGATCGCTTCGGACGAGAGATACCCTCGGATCCTGCCGACGAGTTCGTGGAACCGGGCAACGACAGCCGACTCCAGGCTCGAAGTTGCCGAATACATTGCCTCTTCTGCGCGCAAGGTCCACGTCAGCTCGTAGATGATGACATATTGCAACCACAAGGGGATCTCAGGCGCCGCCTGTTCCAGGAGCTGTAGACATCCGAACTCCAGAACAGTTGTGTACTTGCCAGGGTCTGTCGCGCTGGTTTGAAGAGTCGAGGATTTATCGGCTCGGCGACGATAGAAATACTTCGCCGAATCGACCACCGAGACCAACCTTTTCGGCAGCATCAAAAGATACTTCTGCACGAAATGGCCGTCTTCGAAAGTGGGTCTTAACCTTTCATCGAATCGAAGACCGAGGTCGTTCACCTTCGCTGTTCGGAAGAAGGCGGAAGAAGCATGTAGGTGGATGTACTCGGGGAAGCGATCGACGTCGACGAGCTGGTCACCTCCGCGGAAGCGATGCCGCAGAGGATGCGAGTCCTTCACCTCGTCCGTGGCTTCAAAGTTATCGACTAGGTGGCAGATCACCATCTCCGCGTTGGCGTGAGAATTCAAAGACGCGTCGACAGCCTCGAAGTAGTCTTCCGCCAGTGTGTCGTCCGGATCGGCGAACGTCACCCACTCGGCGGTGACTGAGCCGAGCCCAAGATTTCGGGCCGAGGCTTGTCCTCCGTTGGTCTTCATCAGCATGGTTACGGCGAAATCAGTCGCAGCGGCCCATTCGTTCAACTGGTCGAGCGAGTCATCAGTCGAGCCGTCATCGACGAGGATGATCTCAATGAGGGAGTGATCAAACGTCTGACGGTCGAGGGAAGATAGAAAGTCGTCGAGATAACGCGAGACGTTGTAGACGGCAGAGACCACCGCAAACTTCTTATCGATCATTGGTCCTGAGCCCTCTTCTCAAAAGTACTGGGTATGGGGAGCTGATATTCGAGGAACTCTCGCATCATTTCATCGAGCTTTTCCTGATCAGCGCCGGCGGTATTCGTGTCATTGAGGCAGAGCACGTCGAGATCGCGTCGCCGGTAGAGCCGCAGGAAGTACAACTCGGCATCCTCGCGGGCAATATCCATATAGGCGTAGCGAATGCTGCTGGGGATGGCGCGTCCGATGGCGTATGCGTAGAAATGGTAGAGCGCGGACGGGATCGACAGATCGTCAGGGTGGCGGAAAGTCGACCGCGCGACTCTTTCGAACTCGGTTGAATGTTCTGTCTCCATCTTTGAAAGTACCGAACGCAACTGCGGGTGAGGAGTGTGTTTGAACTTGTTGGTCACTGTTCTGTCGAATCTGTCTTGCAGAAACTCGCGATTCCGCTTTGCCGCGGACAGGACCGGCAGGTCGCGGACCGACGGAGGACCGATATCGAGAGAGGCCTTCGACGGGAAGAACTTCGAGTGTCCATTTCCGGTGAAGAAGAGCGACGGGTCTGTAGGGCGCAGGAAGAAGATGTCGTCGTTGAGATAGACGTATCTTTCGCTGAGGCCCGGGATGTGATGAAGCTGCGACTCAATCGCATGGGAGTTGAACACCGGCAGCGCGTCGCTGTCGGTGAAGATCTCACGGTGGTCCACTACGGTGATCTTCGGATGTTCTCTATTCAGCCAGACCGGGACTTGCCCATCGGTGACGATATAGATGTGATTGACCCAGCTGGCATATGCCTCAACCGAGCGCAGAGAGTATTTGAGCTCATCTCTGCTGGTGAACCGCGACGAAATCGTGGCAGTCTCGTTCACTGTTCCGTGTTCGAGTGCCGCTTCGACGGCACGCTTGCGTTGCCGCCAGGCTGAGTCGTCTCCGTCGACCCAGGTATAGACGATGTCAACAGGGTCGACGACCTCATAGAGATGGGGGTATGGCAGAGCCAATTGCCCTCCATGGGCAACCGTCTTCCGCCACATCTCCGGAACCAGATATTCGACGGGCACGCCCCGTTGCGAAACGCGGCGGTGCAGAGTCCCCTCGGCGTGCATGTCGCCGTCGACCCGCTCCACTTCCGGACCCAGCACAGCCCAGGTCTCGATGATGATGTCCTCAAAGCGCGTGTTCATCAGCTTGCCGTTCCGAGCCTTCAAACGGCGCCGACAACGAATCCTGCTCACATCTTCCGGCTTTGACGAGAATCTTGCCAGCAACCCCCGACGCCCCGAGAAACAGGTGGCGTGCGAGTACCATCCTTCGTCGGCCCCCAGCTGCAACAGAGCCTCAACGGCTCGCTGTACCTCGGTCTCGGCGACGACGACGATCGGATTGAACTCGTTCGAGCGGGGCAGCACCACGAACTCGACTCCAGCAGCGCACAGTGTCTTCGTCACGACAGACAGATTGTCTTGAGCCACGGCTCGAGCATCGTAGCCGCGTTCGGGTGCCAGTCCTGCTTCCGCCTGGCGTTCCTTGAACGGCCGCTGCCACCTGTACTCGCGGTGTCGAAGCTTGGAAACGGTGACCTTCTGTTTCGTTGAAGCCTGTTCAGCACCCCAACGCCGAAGACGTTCCCCGATCCGCATCACTATTCTTTTCCTCCACTTGACGCCGCATTCTTCCGAAATGCCCAAACGATTCTACATACTTCAACTACATTCATAACAAAATCACTGACGTTGTGTCGGAAGTCTCAGCAAAACTCATGTCACCAACTGCGGCACTGGCGAAAGTCCGCCGGTTCAGACGCCTTATGAGCCGTCGCTGCAGTCGAGCGTAGAGTTGAGGCACCGCCTCACCAGCAGGAGGACATCCCAGTCCTGCGCATGAGGCCCGCGTCGTCCATTCCTGCCCACCGACGTGCTGACCTGAGGAGAAGAATTGACCGCTGAACCGATCTGGCGCACGAACCCCGAGCAGACTCCCCGCCCGCAGATTTACGCATTCACTGAATTCGCGAACAAGCGCACGGGCCAGGGCATGGCCAGCTACGACGATCTGTGGCGCTGGTCGGTCAACGATCTGGACGGTTTCTGGGGTGCGGTCTGGGACTTCTTCGACATCATTTCGGACGAGCCCTACACAGAGGTATTGGCGGACAGATCCATGCCGGGCGCCGAATGGTTCCCCGGGACCCACGTCAACTACGCCGAACACGCACTGCGCGCCGCGCTCGACGAACGACTGGTCGACGAGCCGGCGATCATCACCGTCACCGAGGGCGGCGACAGTATCGAGGTCACCTGGCGTGAACTGCGACGCCAGGTCGGATCGGTGGCCGCCTGGATGCGCGAGCGAGGAGTCGAACAGGGAGACCGAGTCGTCGGCTATCTGCCGAACACCCACCACGCACTCGTGGCCTTCCTCGCCTCCGCCTCGATCGGCGCCATCTGGTCGGCCTGCGCCCAGGACTACGCGGCCGAAGGCGCCGCCGCGAAGCTCGGGCAGCTCGAACCGACGGCGCTCTTCGCCGCCGACGGCTACTTCTGGAACGGACAGACCTTCGACCGCCGAGACCAGGTAGCTGACCTAGCCGCTCTCATCCCGTCGCTGCGGGCAGTCGTTCGCATCGACAACCTCGGCGCGGAACCATTGGACGAACAGGACCCGATCGCTGAACTCGTCGCGTGGGACGACATCGCCTCCGGCGATACGCCGCCGGAGTTCGTGCGGGTCGATTTCGACACCCCGCTGTGGGTGCTCTACTCCTCCGGCACCACGGGGATCCCCAAGGGCATCGTGCACAGCCACGGTGGCGTGGTCATCGATCATCTGCGGCTGCTCGGACTGCAGCTGGACCTTCGCCCGGGAGACCGCTTCTTCTGGTACACGAACACGAACTGGATGATGTGGAATCTGGTCGCCTCGGCACTGTTGGCCGGCGCGACCACCGTCTGCTTCGACGGCAGCCCCCTCTACCCCGGCCCACGCCGACTGTGGGAGATCGCCGCGGACACGCACGCCAACGTGCTCGGGGTCAGTCCAGGGATCTTCCTCTCCGGAATGAAGGCAGGGCTGAAACCCGGCGAGGAGCTGGACCTGTCGGCTCTGCGGACGATCGGCGCGACCGGCGCACCGGTGCCCGCGCAGTGCTTTCCCTGGGTCCGCGACGCCGTCGGCGAGCGCGTGCAGCTGGCCTCGACGAGCGGAGGCACGGACGTGGTCAGCGGATTCGCCGGATCCGCGCCGAACCTCGAGGTGTGGTCGGGAGAGCTCTCCGCACCGATCCTCGGCGTGGCCCTGCAATCCTGGGACAATGACGGCGAACCTCTCATCGACGAGGTCGGGGAGATGGTGATCACCGAACCGATGCCGTCGATGCCGGTGAAGTTCTGGAACGATCCCGACGCGCAGCGCTACCGCGACACGTACTTCTCGATGTTCCGCGGAGTGTGGCGCCACGGTGATTGGATCACGATCACCGACCACGGCAGCGTCATCATCTCCGGACGCTCGGATGCCACCCTCAACAGGCACGGCGTGCGTCTGGGCAGTGCCGACATCTACGACGTCGTCGACGGCATCGCCGAGGTGGCCGAATCCCTGGTCATCGGCGCCGAGCAGCCTAACGGCGGGTATTGGATGCCGCTGTTCGTCGTCCTGGCAGAAGGTGTCGAACTCGACGACCAGCTGCGCAAGCGGATAAAGGACGAGTTGCGCACCAAGGCCTCCCCACGTCATGTCCCCGATGACATCATCGACGTGCCGGCCATCCCTCACACGCGCACGGGCAAGAAGCTCGAAGTTCCCGTCAAGCGGCTCATCCAGGGCCACCCTCTCGAGCGGGTGGCGAACCCTGACGCCGTCGATGCGTTCGAGGCACTGACCTACTTCACTCGATTCGCGGTGGAGGAGGGGTCCGCTGACCAGAAGGGCTCGGCCGACTGACCCCCAGCGGCGCCCCGGGACGCCGCTGGGGGTGCTGATGCGACTGTCATCCGGTTCGGAAGGTTCACCGGTCTCTCATCGCCTCAGTGAATGGCTCGTTCGGCCTCAACTGTCGTTACGGTCGGATCACTCGGTCTCGTGCGTCTCGGCACTGACCTGTCGAGTGTTCTCAACGTTCTTGACGACGTCGTGCGGTGCCAGGCGCGTTGCCACACCGATAGCGAAGACGATGACCGTCAGCACCAGGCAAGCCAATTCGCCCCAACCGAAGCTCAGCACGCCCAGTCCCTCACCGTAGTCGCCGAGGAAGCTCAGCAGTGCGAGACTGCCGATCCACACGAGCATCCACCAGCCCGATCCGAACTGCAGCGGCGGGATCTTGCTGCGGTTGCTGAATGCGTAGTGCAGCCCCAGTACGACGTAGCCGAGTGCCATCGCGAGGAAGAGCTTCCAGTTCGTGTCCCACCCGGTCCAATAGACGATGAGGTTCGCGGCGAGGAAGCCCAGGAACGGCAGGGTGTCACCACCGGGGATGCGGAATGGACGCTCCTGGTCCGGCAGCTGACGTCTCAGTGCGGCCACAGCGATGGGGCCGCTGCCGAACGAGATGACGGTGCCCGACGTGATGAATCCGACCATCTTCGCCCACGAGGGGAACGGGAAGAACAGGAAACATGCCACGACGAAGGTCACGAGGAGGCCGACCCAGGGAATGCCCTTCTTGTTCAACTTCGCCAACCCGGACGGCGCATTGCCGACGCGAGCCTGCGAGTAAGACAATCGAGGAGTCAACGCGGTGAAGATGAGACCCGTGTCAGCCGGCGACACGACAGCATCGATGTAGAGGACGATGGCCAGCCACATCGCGCCGAGCATGATCGCGATCTCTGCCCAGGGGCCTGCCGAGTTCGAGAACGACAGGCCCGACCAGCCGTCCTTGAGCAAGTCGGTGGGAATCGCTCCGATGAAGGCGACCTGAAGCAGAATGTAGATGATGCCGGTGAGGATGATCGATCCGATGACTGCGAACGGCACGTTCTTCTGCGGGTTCTTGGTCTCACCTGCGAATTCCACGCCCTGGCGGAAGCCCAGGTAGGAGAACACGATTCCCGCAGCCGGAAGGGCGGCCAGGATCGGCTCGAACCCGTTCGGGGCGAATCCGCCGAATTCGGCCATATGGAAGTGGCCCGGGTTGAACGCTAGGATCGCCAGGACCACGAAGACCAGCACGATGACCAGCAGCTTCCACCACACGAGGATGTTGTTGAAATTCGCGAAGAACTTCACGCCGTACATGTTGATGATGCAGAACACCAGCACCATCGCGACGCTGACGAGGATGCCCCGTCCCGTCAGAACCAGCACCCCTTCCTTGCTCTCCATGAGCCAGGGCAGATAGCTGGAGGCGTACTGGACTGCTGCCAGCACCTCGATGCCGACGGTGCCCGCCGCAGACAGCCACGTGATCCACCCGCTGGTATAGCTGGCAAATGACCCGAAGGCGTAATGCGGATAACGGACGACGCCGCCGGCAACCGGGAACATGACGCCGAGTTCGGAATAGTTGATGGCCACGAAGATGATCATGACGGCGCCGATCGCCCAGGACAGGATCGCTGCGGGTCCGGCCATGCTGGCCGCATCGAATGCTCCGAACAGCCAGCCCGATCCGATGATGGATCCGACGCCGGTGAACAGGAGCCCGACCTTGCCTATATCGCGTTTGAGTCCTCTGTCATGGACAACTGTCACACTCGTCGGCGCGTTCGCTGACTGTGCATTCCCTGAGGGCATCTTTGCCTCCCACACGAGTAATGGATGGAATTCTGGAGACAGTCTTCTCCTGCGATCGCGCAATTGTCAATGCCATCGTCGGAGGTCATGGCTTCACAGGCAGCGACGCGAAGGCACATACGCACCGTCACATCTGACACGTTCAGATGTCAGATATGTCGATGTGAAACGAAACATGAGATTGATGTTTCGGGCAGTCAGGTCTTCTCCGACTTGGTGAAGTTCTGGTATTCCTTGATGATGTCCGCGGCAGGCCCGTCCGCGCGCAGGACGCCCTTCTCGATCCACAGTGCACGGTTACAAGTGTCCTTGATGGATCGCATCGAATGGGAAACGAGGAAGACCGTACCGGCATTCTCGCGAATCGACCGGATCCGCCCCTCACTTCTGTCGCGGAACTTCTTGTCACCGACATTGAGTGCCTCGTCGACGATGAGGATCTCGTGCTGAACCGAGGTTGCGATGGCGAACTTCAGACGTTGGGACATGCCCGAGGAATACGTGCGCATCGGCAGGTCGATGAAATCCTCGAGCCCGGTGAACTCGACGATGTCGTCGAACTTCTCCTCAATCTGCGGGCGGGTCAGGCCCAGGGCCAGCGAACCGAGAACGATGTTGCGGGCGCCGGAGAGATCCGGGATCAGAGCGGCACCGACGCCGAGGAGGTTCGGCCTCGAGTTCGCGTAGATCGCACCTTCCGAGGTGGGTGTCAGGCCCGTGATCGAGCGCATGAGCGTCGACTTTCCAGAGCCGTTGCTGCCGATGACGCCGATCGATTCGTTCTTGTGCGCGACGAAGCTGACACCCTTGAGCGCATGGACTTCTTGGAGCCCGTGCTGACGATTGAGCAGTCCTCCGCCACCGCCGAGTTTGAGCTTCTTGCCCGTGGCCATGGTCTTATAGCGAACGTGCACGTTGTCGCAGACGACCACCGGAGGATTGTTCTTCGTGACGTCCGGGAGACCGCCTGTGTCGTGCGTTTCCTGCTCAATATCGGTCTGCTCAGTCTCGCTCTGCTCACTCATCGCGACCGTACCTTTCCTCGGCCTGCCAGAAGAAGACGAAGCCGATGATGAAGATGCCGAACGCCCAAATGGACAGGTGCCAGAAGTAGTCGTAGGGAACATCACGACCCTTCATCAGGATGCCGCGGGCAATGGCAAGGACGTTATTCAGCGGTTGCCAATCGGCGAACGGCTGCAGAGCCGGGTTGATCTTCTCGACCATAGTCTTGAGCTCGAAGAACACGCCCGAGGTGTAGAAGATCAACCGTGAAATGAATGGAGTGACCTGGGACAGATCACGGAAGTGGACCGTGACGCGGGCGAAGATGAACGCTACGCCCTGATTGAAGATCCAGAACAGGATGACCAATGGAATGAAGAGGAACCAATCCCAGTCAGGACGGGCGCCGAACAGCATGACCAGAATCGCCATGAAGATGAAAGTGGGAATGAAATTCAGAAGATTCTGAAACACCGTGGCGATGGGCAGCACGATGCGCGGGAACGGCAGGGATTGGACGAGCGAGGCGTTCGAAATGATCGACTTCGCGCCACCGTTCATCGAGGTGTTGAAGAATTCGAGGACGAAGACGCCGATGACGACGAATGGAGCGAAGTCTGGTGGGCGCGCAGTCGCGCCCTGCATGATGACGCCGAAGACCGTGCCGTAGATGAGCGCCGAGAACGCGGGCCTCAGCAGCACCCAGAGCATGCCGAGCCGGTTGCGTTCGTTCTCGCTCTGCATCTTGTACTTCGCAAGGGAGAAGGTGAAGTCGCTGCGAGTGATCAGCTGCTTGACGTACTGCGGCAGTGACGGCCGCCCGCCGACTCTGCCGAGCCCGTGCTCGTCAGCTAGCTTAGCCATATCCATGTACAGAAGTTTCTCTCGTCGGCGGCTGGGAGTCGAACACAGGAAGTCTACGTGATGGGAGTAGCCCATTCTCACAGTCGACTGTGAGCCTTGAAGTCGAAATCGGGGTCGTCGATCTGGGCCCGGCTCGGAATGTTATTACCGGCGAGTACTCGACGAGCGGCGGCCTGCATCGGTGGCCAGTTGAGTGTTTCGACGCCGACGAGCCTGGCCTCGGGCTCTATTCCGTCGAAGTGGAAGACCTGGAACTTCGTGCCGCTCGGGTCGTGCCTGATGATGGTGTCGGTGGCATCGGGGCTGGTCAGGCCTGCAGTGAAGACCTTCTCGGGGCCTTGGAAACTCCAGTGCCAGGGAACGTCGGACAACGGTTCCGCGGCCTCGTCGCCTTCGGCACTCAGTGATTCCGCGAGGTACCTGCCGTGACTTTCTGCCACGGGTTCGCAGGCCCAGGGATGGTCGAGTGCGTAAGGTCCATCGGTGATGAGTGCGCAATCGCCTGCCGCCCAGATGCCGGGGTGAGATGTTGCCAATTTCTCATTCACCTCCCATGCCTCGGCGGGGCGGTCACCGTCGACGGGGATCACGATCGGTCGGGCGCCGACACTGGTGACGAACAAGTTGTGGGTGTTCTCCGGTATTTCGTCGGGGCTGCTCGTGTGGGCGACGAAATTCACACCCGCTTTCTGATGGTTGGCGAACAGAGCCTGCCTTACGGGTGCCGAAAGCTGCTTGCGCAGAGGTTCGCCACCGCGCAGGTAGACGGTGGCCTCGTGTCCGGCTGCGACCGCAGAGGTCGCGACCTCCATCCCCAGATACCCGGAGCCCAGGACGCCGACGTTGAGCGGTGCGCTGGATTCGGCGACCAGCTCGCGGATCCATTCGGCCTCGCCGAGGTTGTAGACCGGAAGCGCATCCGGGTACTGAGGGATTTCGGGTCGGTTGGCCTCCATCCCAGTGGCGAGGATGCAGTGGGTGAAGTCCAGGGTCTCCTCCGTGGCCAGGTGGACGGTGCCGCCCACACCCGCCTCGTCGAGGGTGATCTCCGTGGCCCGGTCACGGACGAAGGTGATGTGCTCATTGGACTCGAGGTGGAAGGGCAGGTGGTACCGGGAGCCGTCGAAGAGGTGCTTCGAGAGGGGCGGCCTTTCGCTGGTCCGGCCCGCGGCAGGGTCGACGAGTGTGACCGCCTGTCCGCGTTCACTGAATTCCCGGGCGGCAGTGGTTCCGGCCAGGCCTGCACCGATGATGACGATCCGCTTGGTCATGTCTCCATGCTAGTCCTGGAGTCGCATGGTGCCAGTCGTGCGGCCGACCGGGTGGGCGAGCAGCTTGCCGTCGTTGGGCTCGACCGTCGTCTACTCCTCGTCGTCTGCGGATTCGTCGGCGCGTCGGGCGGGGTCCTCGGCCACGAATTCCTCGGCAGCGGATTCGTCGATGGCGGTATGCGAGCCGTCCGGGTTGCGATACAGGCTCACGCCCTCCTCTGCAGCCGCCTCACCGGCACGACGTTCGACGTCCTCCTCGGTATAGCCGACCTGCGCATGCGAGTGCAGCTGCGAGGTGCCGGCCAGCGGCTCGGCCGTCTTGTCGAGCTTCTCCGCAACATCGCGCGCCTTCTTCTCGCCGCCCGACTCGTCGCGTGTGTCTCTGCTCATCATCGATCCTTTCACTGACGATCCATTGCTCCTCAGTCGTGTGGTCGACTGTTCGGTCATTGTCACACGTGCCACTGCCGAGCAACAGCCCCTGTCGGCACAAGGAGGTCGCGGTGGGGGTCGCTGCGGGACGTGCCGCACCACCTCGGCGACGGTGTCAACGGGCACCACCGCAGTGTCGGGTGGACAGTCGCGGTGGGGTGCACAGTGAAAGTGCTGATGTCTAGACTGAAGGCATGGATGAAGAATCAGTCTCCGTGAATGAGATCCCCGAGGGTGCCGCCATCATCGACGTCCGCGAGGACGACGAATGGGAGGCCGGGCACATCGATGGTGCGGTGCACGTGCCGCTGGGAGAACTGCCCACCCGCCTCGACGACCTGCCTCTCGATGACGACATGTACGTCATCTGCCGCACCGGCGGTCGCTCCCACCGTGCCGTGGCCTGGCTGACGAACAACGGCTTCGACGCCTACAACGTCACCGGCGGCATGGGCTCTTGGAACCTCGACAACGGCAAGCCGATCGTGTCAGAGACCGACGACGAGCCCTGGGTGAAGTGAATCAGCCTTGAGTGCGGTCCCACCTGGCGACTACTTCGCAGGATCCGGGATCTCGTCGGGGCGATATTTCGGCAGACGTGAAGCCGGCAGTGCCGCGGCCACGCTGATGCCGGCCAGGATGAGGAATCCGAGCTTCAGGGTACGCAGACGCTGCTGGGCGTTGAGTTCCACCGCCTCGTCGATCTGAGCCTGTGTCGCGGTGGTGGTGCTGAGGACCTCCTTGAGTTCGTCGTTGCTGGTGAAGTTGATGTTGTCGAGGTCGACCTGGGCCACGAGCTCCTCGGGCAGCTCCGGATGGTCCTCGACCGCACCGGTGATCCCGGCGCTCAGCGTCGTGACGAGCACGGCACCCATCACCGCTGTGCCGACAGCCGAGGCCAAGTTCTGGGCAGTCCCGCGGATCGAGCCGACGTCCCCGGCCAGATGCTTCGGAGCCGCGGTGACCAGGACGTTGAACACGAGGGTCACGAGCGCCCCCTGGCCGATTCCGAAGACGATCAGTCCGAGGATCGTCGGCAGGGTCTCCCAGTTGTTCGTGACCACGAAGGCCAACCACACCAAAGCCACGGTGGTCAGGCCGAAGGAGAAGAGAGCGATCGTGCGGGGAGAATAGCGCTTGTAGAACCGCACGATCAGAGTAGCGGTGACGAAGACCGTGAGGTTGAAAGGAAGCATCGCCATCGAGGTGTCGAACGGGGTGCGCCCCTGCACGACCTGGATGTAGGTGGGCACAGTGAAGTTCACCGCGGCCTCCATCGCGACGATGACGAACATGGCGTACACGGCGGCACGTTCGGTGGGCCTGGCCAAGACGCTGATGTCGACCAGCGGCACCTTCCCCTTGGCGACGCGCCGACGCGTCCACATGAAGAAGGCCTGGCCGAGGACGACTCCGACGACGACGAAGACCGGTGCCGGGGACAGACCTGCGATGGAGAACGGAGCACCGTCCTCGGCACTGACGATCCCCCAGGCGTTGAGATTGTTGAATCCCATCGTCAGCAGCACGATCGCACCGCCGATGAGCACCGAGGCGACGAGGTCGATGCGGATCGTGGGATCACCTTTGTCCGAACGCAGTTTGAAGCTGAGTGCGAAGACGATGACGGCCAGTCCGAGGGTGATGAAGAAGATCGGCCGCCAGCCGACCAGGGTGCCCAGTGTTCCGCCGATGAGGAATGCGCTCATGCCGGAGAACGCACGTGCCGAACCGAGGGACCCCACCGCCGCCGCCTGCTGAGAGCCCCGGTAGTTCTCTGCGATGAGCGCGACGAGAGCGGGGACGATGATGGCCGCGGCGGCACCGGCGAGGATCTGCCCGGCGATAGCCCAGGCCACCGTGCGCGAGAAGATCATCAGCAGCGATGATCCGGCGAACACGATGAGGACGATGCGGAAGATGACGACCCAGCCGATTCGCTGGCCGAGCTTCGCACCGGTCATGACAAGGGCTGCGACGGCGAGTCCGTAGACGACGATCGTCGACGAGGCGACGGTGGGCGCGACACCGAAGTCCTCGACCATTCCGCCCAACGAGATCGGCAGGGCTGCGACGTTGAAGGACATGAGGACCTGGGCGAGGAACAGCCCGATCATCGGTGTCCAGGATGCACGGTCCTCGACGTGATCGGAAGGGGCGGGTGCAGCGGACACGGCATTTCCTTTCAGTGGGGTGACGAGGTCAGCGCATAGTTGTCAGCGAGGCGGTGATTCTGGGGTCGACGCGAAGAGGTTCATTCCCAGCGTGCGGGCGAGGTCGAAACAGGCTCGCTGACCCCGGACACTGTTGCCGGCGGAGTCGAGGCGCGGTGAGAACGCGCCGATCGCCGCCTTGCCCGGTGCGATGGCGACGATCCCGCCCGAGACCCCGGACTTCGCGGGCAGACCGATCTCGAAGAGCCATTCGCCGCTGTTCTCATACATCCCACACGAGGCCAGCAGGGCGAGGGTGTCACGGGCCACCTCGGCGGCGACCACGCGTTCGCGAGTCAGAGGGTTCACGCCCCCGTCTGCCAGGGTCGCCCCCATGACGGCGAGGTCGTGGGCGGTCACGGACAGCGAACATTGGCGGGTGTAGATGTCGACGCTGTCCAAGGGGTCGGTGATGATGCGCCCATAGCTCTCCAACAGTCTGGCCAGCGCCTTGTTGCGCTGGTTGGTCTCGATCTCGGAGCGGTAGACGCGTCCGTCGAGGTCGAGGCTGCGTCCCGCGAACCGGGAGAGCCCGGTGCGGATGGTCTCCCACTTCTCTGCAGGGGTCTCACCGGTCGCGAGTGCCGATGTGGCGATCGCGCCGGCGTTGACCATCGAGTTCATGGGACTGCCGTCATTGAGTTCGATGGCCATCACCGAGTTGAAGGGCAGCCCCGTGTTGTTGACCCCGATGCGCTCGTGGACGAATTCGTGACTGCGGGCCTGGCAGACGAGGGCGAAGACGAAGGCCTTGGAGATCGATTGGATGGAGAAGGTCATCTCGACGTCACCGGCCTCGTGGACCTCACCGCCGGTATCGACGAGGCTGAGGCCGAACCAGCTGGGATCGGCCTCAGCGAGGACGGGGATGTAATCGGCGATGTCGCCGTCGTCGAGACCACGGTAACGTCGGTGAGCCTCGGCGATGGTCCGTGCGGTCGCCGATACGGAGGGAAGATCACCGGTGAAGGCACGCTGCTCTGCTTCGCTCGGTTCGCCCTCGAACAATCCGATCACCTCTTCGGTCAGCAGGATCCGACAGAACGCGTTGTCCGCGTCGTGTCGTTTCAGCTTAGCTTTCTGGACGTTTCCTGGATAGACCGCGGATCGCCTCCCGAAGTCATCACCCGACCACCAGGCCAGACTGCTGGTGAACAGGTTGCACACGTTGCGCTCCCACTTCACCACCCGTGTTCGTCCACGATGCAAGAACTGAGACGCCAGGACTGTGTGCATCGGTTCGGGTTTGGCAAGGTAGAAGCATGACTACTCGCGCCGGCCAGCTGGCCCAGGATCGGGATCTCGTTGACATCCCCGCACTGCTCGACTCGTATTACGACCTCGTCCCCGATCCCTCCGTGCCCGCTCAGGCCGTGAGTTTCGGAACCTCGGGGCACCGCGGCTCGAGCTTCAACCGTGCGTTCAACGAGGCCCATATCGCAGCGATCACTGCCGCCATCGTCGACTTCCGCAAGAACCAGGGCATCCACGGCCCCATCTTCCTGGGCCGTGACACCCACGCGCTCAGCGAACCCGCGTTCCTCACGGTCCTCGAGGTCCTCGCCGCCGCCGAGGTTGACGCGCTCATCGACGAGCGCGACGGCTTCACGCCCACCCCGGTGCTCTCCCACGCGATCCTCGGCTTCAACGCCGGGAAGTCCGCATCCGAGCCTCAGGCCGACGGCATCATCGTCACCCCCAGCCACAATCCGCCGTCCGACGGCGGCATCAAGTACAATCCGCCCCACGGCGGACCGGCAGGCTCGGAGACGACGACGTGGATCGCCGAACGTGCGAACGCCTACCTCGAAGCCGGGTGGGAGAAGATCCCGCGGACCGGGTTCCAACGCGCCTTCCACCTGGAGAACACCGAGAACTTCGACTTCATCGCCAACTACACCGAAGACCTCGAATCGGTCATCGATCTCGACGTCATCCGCAGCTCCGGCATCGAGATCGGTGCGGACCCCCTGGGCGGAGCCAGCGTCGACTACTGGGCCGCGATCGCCGAGGACTTCGACCTGAATCTCACGGTCGTCCACCCGGAGATCGACCCCGCCTGGTCTTTCATGACCCTCGACTGGGACGAGAACATCCGCATGGATTGCTCCTCCCCCTACGCCATGGCCGGGCTCATCGCCTCCCGCAGCGACTTCGACATCGCCACCGGCAACGATGCCGATGCCGACCGTCACGGCATCGTGACCCCCGACGCGGGCCTGATGAACCCCAACCACTATCTGGCGACCGCGATCGACTACCTGATCGACAATCGGCCGGAATGGTCATCTAGCGCCGGCATCGGCAAAACGCTGGTCACCTCCTCGATCGTCGACCGCATCGTGGCCGCCCATGACCGCCGCCTGTTCGAGGTTCCCGTCGGGTTCAAATGGTTCGTGCCCGGTCTGCTCGACTCGACACTGTCATTCGGCGGGGAGGAGTCCGCGGGAGCATCGTTCCTGCGTCGCAGCGGCAAGGTCTGGTCAACGGACAAGGACGGCATCATCATGGCCCTCCTGGCCGCCGAGATGACAGCGAAGACCGGACAGACTCCCTCCCAGCGCTATGCGGGACTGGCCGCGAACTTCGGCACCAGCGTCTACGCCCGCCAGGACGCCCCGGCCACCCGCGAGCAGAAGGCGAAGCTCGGTTCGCTGGAGGCCTCCCAGGTGAAGGCGAAGACCGTCGGCGGTGAACCTGTGACCTCGACACTCACCTCGGCGCCGGGAAACAATGCACCCATCGGCGGCCTCAAGGTCACGACCGAGAACTCCTGGTTCGCTGTCAGACCCTCCGGCACGGAGGACGTGTACAAGATCTACGCGGAGTCGCTGCGCGACGAGGACCACCTGCGGGCCGTCCAGCACGATGCGCGGACGCTGGTGGATGGGGTGCTGGAGCACCCCGGACCGAATACGCCTCAGGGCTCGCCCGGGACTCGATGACCGAAGAAGCCTCCCAGCCACCGACTGTTCACAGTTCGACGTCCTGGTTCTGGGGTGGCAGAGCGGCGATGGCCGAGTGGTCTCGGCCAGTGTTGCCCAGACCCGCCGCGCCTCCCGGGGAACCGAGCTCGTCGAAGAACTCGACGTTGTAGGTGTAATAGTCCGCCCACTCCTCCGGGACATCATCCTCGTAGAAGATCGCCTCGACGGGACAGACCGGTTCACAGGCACCGCAGTCGATGCATTCGTCGGGATGGATGTAGAGACTGCGTTCGCCTTCGTAGATGCAGTCGACAGGACATTCATCGACACACGACTTGTCCTTGACGTCGATGCACGGCTGCGCGATCACATAGGTCATGCGGGCCTCCGCTCTCTGCTCGGATCGTCCACTTCCTCTGAGTGACGTATGGAATGGACTTCAGGGCCCACTCTAGGCTTTCGAACCCAGTCGCCATATGGTCTCGGTCACGTTCGACGGGAACGAAGAACCACCTCGGCGAGGGGTTGACGACGCCCTGCTCCAGACTGATCTGGTGCGGGACTCTCGTCTGCTTCGTTCAATTCCCGAGACTGTTGAGGAACTCCCCGGTCAGCTCCAATCCGGTCGTGAGCACCTCCTTGTCGTCGGCGAAGCCGATCCGGAAGGTCTTCGGAATGTCGAAGGCGTCGCCGGGAGTGAACATGACCCCGGCGGCCTCCAGCAGCCGGGTGCAGAAGTCGTAGGAGCCGATGTCCGCGTCGTAGCGGATGAGAGCTGTGGTTCCCGATTGCGGCTTCACATAGCTGAGGTCTTCACGCGAACTCACCCAGTCGTCGACGATCGCGAGGTTCTCACGGGTGATCCGGTGTGAGCGTTCGAGGACCGTGTCTCGGTTCTCCAATGCCACGACGGCGAGCGCATCGTCGATGCGCCCGACGCTGATCGTGGTGTAATCACGATGGATCGCGACGGCGTCCAGGAAGTCGCGGGGTCCGAGGATCCACCCCAGGCGCAGCCCTGCCAAAGCAAAGGACTTCGACATGCTGCCGGTCGAGATTCCCTTTTCGTAGAGGTCGGCGACGGAGACGGTGAACCCGTCGCCGTTCTGGTCGACCCCGCGATACACCTCGTCACAGACCACCCAGGCGCCGGCTTCACGGGCAATTTCGACGATGGCTTCGAGCTGCTCGCGCGCGATGAGGGCGCCGGTGGGGTTATTGGGGTTGTTGAGCGCGATGACCTTCGTCGTCGGCCTCACTGCGGCAGCAATCTCCTCAGTGCGCGGCAGCCAGTCGTCGGCGGCTCGCAGGTGAACGAGGTCAACCTCGGCGCCCATGCTCTGTGGGATCGAGTAATGCTGCTGGTAGGTCGGAACGACGGTCACGACATGATCGCCGGCCTCGACCAGCACCGAATAGACGAGGGCATTGGCTCCGATCGCTCCGTGAGTGATCATCACATCGTCGGCGCTCTCGTCGTCGTAGAGGCCTGCCACGAGCTCGCGCAGCCGCGGGCTGCCGATGATCGGGCCATAGGTCAGCCGGGTTCTTCCGAGGTCGTCCCAGAAGGCCGCCTTTTCGCCGGTGAGCTCGACGAGTTCGTCCACGGTCAGCGATCGCACGCACGTTTCGGCGAGGTTGTACCGGCACGACTCCTCATGGGCATTCATCCACTGCTCGACAGCGAACTCGTCAATACGGGCCATGGGAATCCTTCATTCGAGAAATATAGTGCTCAGATCAGAGTGCAGTATAGTGCTCATTATGTCAACGATGAGCGCCCGCATCCAGACCTTCCTCGATCGCGTCGGAAGTCGGGTCCGCGAGCTTCGCAAGGGGCGGGAATGGACCATCCAACGGCTTGCCGACGAGGCGTCGCTGAGCCGGCGCATGCTCACTCAGATCGAATTGGGCCAGGCGAACCCGAGCCTGGCGACCATCGACCGGATCGCCCATGCCCTCGGGACCAGTTTTGCCGATCTGGCACTGGCCGAGCGGAGCCCGCTGGATGCGGATGGCGGTCACACTCTGGCGTGGGAGGGTCCTCGCGGAAGCACCGCGTACATCCTCGGCGCGTCCTCGGTTCCGGGCACCGAACTGTGGCGGTGGCACTTGGGACCGAGCGTGCGGTATCAGGCTGAAGCCGATCGCACCGGAGCCGAGGAGATCCTCCACATCCTGTCCGGGGAGCTCGTACTGTGCCTTGCCGGCGAGACACGGACGCTTGATGCTGGAACGTCGACTCGGATCTCGACCGACCGGTCGTACTCATACACAGCCGGTGACGACGACTCGGTCGACTTCATCAGGGTCGTCATCGGCGCCTGATGGAGAACTCTCCGGCCGAAACGCCGCAGCCACCGGGCAAGCGCAGCGCCTCACGTTCGCGCGTGAACGTGCTGCGCTGGCAGATCGGGTACGGGACCTTCGGCGTTCCGCAGGCGGCGGCACCCATCGCCTTCGCCCTCCTCGCATTGCCGCTCACCGGGTCCGCCGAGTCAGGGGCCGGCCTCGTCTTCGCGATGACGGCGGCGCAGATCCTCGGCTCGGTGCCCATCACCCGATTGGGCCGGCGATTCGGCAGCGTCGGTTACCTGCGCACGCTCATCTCCTTCCGAACCCTCGGCCTGCTCGCCGTGACGGTCCTGGCCGCGGTCTCGGCACCGTTCGGCTCCCTGATGATCGCCGTCGTCGTGGCCGGTCTGGTCAACGGCGCCGCCTACGGCTACATGCGGACACTGCTCAATCACCTCGTCGAACCGTCAGGGATGCCGCGTGCCCTGGGGATCGCCGCGACTCTCAATGAGATCGCATTCGCCGCATCACCTGTCCTGGCCTCACTGCTCGGGGCGTGGTCACCGGTCGCAGCCATGGCTGCTGTGACAATCCTCGGCGCTGGGCCGATGCTGCTCATGCCCAGCATCCCCGAGCCACGGTCGGCACCTGCTGCGCTGCGTTCGAGACGTCGGGCTCCCGTGCCTGGTGCTGTCTGGATCTGGCTGTTCGCCTCGGGCGCGACGGGGGCCTCAATCGCGGGCATCGAAGTGGGCGCGGTGTCCTTCGCCCTGTCGTTCGGGCTGAGCCCGGCCTGGGCGTTCCTGTTCGCCTTGGCGATGTGCATCGGCTCCGTCCTCGGCGGAGTGTGGGTGAGCATCCGCAACCGCATGCCAGGGCGCTGGAAGGTCGTATCCTTCTTCGCCATCACCACGGTCGCCTTCGCACTGCTCCTCGTCGACGGGCATATCGGGCTGACACTGACCGGGGCTCTCATCGTCGGATGGTTCCTGCCGATGCTCGACACCTTCTATCTCCTCGCCCTCGACGCCCTTGCACCCGAGGAGCGGCGGGCAGAGATGTTCGCACTGCTGCGCACGACGAACGCCCTGGGGATCATGGCCACCAGCGGGCTGCTCGCGCTGCTCGGGCTGACAGCGGCGCTCGTCGGGGCCCTCGGACTGCTCGCCATCGCAACGGTGTTGGCCGGTGTGTACTTCACGCGAGGGCGGCGGAGACGTGGCGTGGTGGCGTTGGGGTGAGCCGGGACCGAGACGTCTCAGCTCATTCGAATCTTGGACGGCGCAACAACTGCTGGTCTGCACTGTCAACGGTCATGGTGGGCCACCTCGGCGAGGCCGGATCACGATCGAGCATCACTGTTCGGACGAAATCGTCGCAAACGACGCACGGGGACGACCGTTCGGCACTGCTCGGTCTGATCCGACGCGGGCCCAATGGCACCGACCCATCGGGCATGGACCATTGCCGGGCGGGGGCCGTGTCACAGCTGAGACACCCCATGCCGCACAACTGCAAAGAACTCGTTTTCACTCCGTAACATCTTCCGAGCTTCCTCCCAGCCGATGTGGTCCTGACTTCAAGCGCGATCGCGATACTGGACCGCGTCGACGATATGTCCCCTGCCCGGTGGCATCACTCGAAGAAGACACCTCTCAAAGAAGAAGGATCGACGAAATGAAGACAACCATTCGCAATCGCGCAGCAGCCGCGGGAATCGCCACGGTCACAGGCTTCGCCGCGGTCGCGGGCCTCGGCCTCGCCGCTGGTCCCGCCCTGGCGACTCCATCACCCGCAGCGGCGACAGCCGCAGACGTCCAACCGCAATCGGTCCACTTTCCCACCGACACCGTCCGCTACGCCGATGAGCTCGTCAGAGCCTGGGGCGCGGGAAACACCGACCGGGTCGAAGCCTTCGCCTCCCCGCACGTCGTCGGCGTCCTGTCCGACCACGGCAATGAGAATGCAACCCATTGGGTACAGACGGGCAGCGAAGGGGCCGCCGGGACGATATATGTCGACTACGAGAACACCGTCACCGGGGAGAAGATGTCCGTCGGCGTTGCCAACGAAGCCGTCTCTAACGGCGGAGAATGGGGCGAACCCCACGGGGTGCACAAAGTCCAGTTCACCGACTGATGTCAATGGGCGCGGCGCGAACGCGAGGACGACGCCGCGGCATATCGACGAGAGCGCACTAACCGCTTGCCGTACGTGCATAGGTACGTCATTTGTACTGGACCTATACACCTTTAACTAGCGGGTGCCAAGCGCCTCTCACCAGCGGAGGCGATGCGGCTCGCACACGGCGGGTGTTGCGCTACTTACTGACCCAGGGCGGGGCTTAGAACTGTCATCAACCGCAGGGTTCTACAGGTGCGACTCCGGGGCGTTCTTCACGTACTCGTCGAGGGTGTCGTTCTGGAACGCGTCCTGGACCTTGCCCAGCTCCTCCTCGTCGACGTTGACGATCGACTGACCGTTGGGCGAGGTTCCCACGCCCGCCGTCGGGGAGGTGAAGAACTCGATGTCACCGGGGCGGACATCGCGCATGTCGAAGGCCGTGGCGGAGATGTACTGGGCGTCGAGGCCGGAGTCGACGTACATGTACGGGGAGAAGTCCTCGACCATGTCCTGGATCTTCATCGGGTTCGACAGTGTATCGGCGGAGATGATCTCGCTGGTCAGCCCCCTGATGAAGGCCTGCTGGTTGCGGGCGCGCTGGAAATCGCCGTCCTTGAAGGACTTGCGTTCGCGCACGAAGGTCAGCGCCTCGTCGCCGTTGAGGAGGTTCTCTCCCTGGGTGAAGGTGTACCCGTTCTTCTCGAAGCTCTGCTCCGAGTGCACCGTTACCCCGCCGAGGCTGTCGGTCAGGGCCTTGAAGCCGTCGAAGTCGATGATCGCCACGTGATCGAGGTCGGTGCCGATGAAGTCCGAGACCGTGGACACGGCCAGCGGCAGTCCGCCGTAGGAGAGTGCGGCGTTGATCTTCGCCTTGCCGTAGCCCTCGATGTCGACCCAGCTGTCACGCGGGATCGACATGATCTGGACCTTCGAACCGTCCTCGGGCAGGTGCATGACCATGATCGTGTCCGAGCGCAGCCCGCGGGAGTCATTGACGTCGACCTCGTCCATCGATTCGTCGGAGCCCAGCAGCAGAATGTTCGTTCCGCCGTCTTCCTTCCGGTCATCGGGACGCTGGGTGCCGAAGATCTGCTCATCGGTGAGCTTATTGGCATTCTGGTCGAACGTTCTGCCGACGTTCCACAGGTAGATGCCGACGCCGAGGACGCCGAGGATGACGATGACGAGCACGACGACGAGGACCTTGCGCCACACTTTCTTCTTGCGTCGGGGGCGCTGCGATCGCTCGTCCTGGCTGTCGAGCAGGTCATCGAAACTGCTGTTGTCCGTCATCGGCACTCCGGGTTTCAGTCAATGCGGCGGGACCGCCGGCGGGAGAGGTTTGCAATCCCAGCAATTATATAGTGATTGTCACAGTCCCCAGGACGGTTCGACGACCTCGCGGGGTTGGGGCCCTCCGACCCGCCGCCGTGCCCCTCTCGCCTGCTCTCATACCCCTCCCATTTCCCTCGCATCTGCCTCACCCCTCCCTCGCCGAGGTGACCCGACTCACCGGTAATGGCGCCGTATCCATATGGTGGTCGTCGCGTGCGCTGGGTAGACTTCTGTGGTGTTCAACAACTATCGGGAAATTCTGTCTCTTCCCGGTGCCCTCAAGTTCTCCCTGGCCGGGCTGGTTGCGCGCATGCCCATCGCAGTTCTGAGCTTGGGAATCGTCCTCTTCATCCAAGGCGTGAGCGGCTCCTACGGAATGGCGGGCATCGTCGCCGCCGTCTTCATGGTCGTCCAGGCTCTGGCGGGCCCCGGGATCGCTCGCATGGTCGACCGCTTGGGCCAGTCCCGGGTGATGGTGCCCATCGTCATCGTGCACCTGGTCGCCTTGACCCTGCTCATCGTCAGCGTCTACCAGGACTGGTGGGTGGGACTGCTGCTCGTCTTCGCCGGCGTCGGCGGAGCCACCGTGGGCTCCGTCGGCTCACTGGTCCGTTCCCGGTGGTCGAACACCGTCGACAGCCCCAATCAGCTCCAGACCGCCTTCTCCTGGGAGTCCGTGGCCGATGAGCTGCTCTTCGTCTCCGGACCAGTCGTGGCCACCGTCCTCGCCACGGCCGTGTGGGCACCCGCGGGCATCATCCTGTCGATGATCTCCACTGCGGTCGGGTCGACCCTGCTCTACATCCAGAAGGCAACGGAACCACCGCCGATCGAACGCAGCGGCGAGGCCAAAGGGCATGTCGTGTCCAATCCCGGCATCTTCGCGATCATCATCGTCAATGTGTTCCTCGGAGTGAACTTCGGTGCCATCGACGTCATCGCCGTGGCCTTCTCCGAAGAGCTCGGGGTGAAGTCGCTGGCAGGTCTGCTGCTCAGCGCCCTCGCCTTCGGCTCGCTGCTGTGCGGCGCCCTGTACGGAGCCAAGACCTGGACCACTCCCAGCCACCACCGGTTCGGCATCGCGGTGTCGCTGTTGGCCGTGACCGTCAGCCTGATGCTGCTGGCTCAGGATATGTGGTCATTCGGCGTGCTGCTCTTCTTCGTCGGGTCGACCATCGCCCCGAGCCTCATCGGCGCGAACTCCGTGGTCGAGCAGCTGGCCCCGCCCCGGCGGCTGACCGAAGCGTTCGCGTGGCTCGGGACCTCACTGGCGTTCGGCGTCGCCTTCGGCTCGGCCATCGCCGGGAACATCATCGACACGCACAACGCCAAGACCGCCATGCTGCTGCCCGCCGGGTGCGTGATCCTCGGAGCGATCCTGGCCCTCTCGCTGCTCAGGCGCCTCAACCCTTCGCGGTCCAGCCACGAAGCCCGGCTGCGGAAGGACGCCCTGCGCGAGTGACGGGTGCTGGGGCTGGGCAGCACGGCTCAGGCTTGCGGGAGGGATACACTCGGCACCGTGAGTGCTAAAACGCCCCGCTGCAGCGGTAGAAGTCAGCGCTGACTGTAGGGCGTGCGGGCATGCGCGGGCAGCAGCAACGATGCACATCTCGACCATGCACGTCGACACTCCGTCGCCTCACTCATCTCTCGCCTTCGTCAGACTGCCTCTCGCCGCGCTGGTCGTCGCCGCGTTGTCCGTTGCCGCGCTGGTCGTCGCCGCGTTGTCCGTTGCCGGCCTGCCCCTCGTCGGGGCCCGCATCGCCGCGCTGCGCATCGTCGACCTGCCCCTCGTCGGAGCCCGCACTGCCGCGCTGCGCATCGTCGGACCGCTCGTTGCCGGTGCGTTCGTCCTGCCCACGTATTTCTGCACGCATCCGATCCCATTCGGACAGCCGCTGCGCAACGACGTGCTCGTAACCATTGTCGGTGGGCCGATACACTCTCTCCGGTTTCATATCCTCGGGGAAATAGTTCGCACCGGAGAACCCGCCTGGCCTGTCCGGATCATACTCGTAGGCCTCGCCGTAGCCGAGGTTCTTCATCAGCTTGGTCGGGGCATTGAGAATATTTGCCGGAGGCATGAGAGAGCCGGTCTGTTTCGCGAGCTTCTTTGCCGCGTTGAACCCACGGTAGACGGCGATGGATTTCGGAGCAGTCGCGAGGTAGACGACGGCTTGGGCGATCGCCAGTTCCCCTTCCGGGGAGCCGAGCCGCTCGAACACATCCCATGCGGCCAGTGCTTGCTGGACGGCCTGCGGATCGGCAATCGCGATGTCTTCGTTGGCGAATCTGACCAGGCGCCGGGCGATGTAGAGGGGATCCTCTCCGCCCTCGAGCATTCGTGCCAACCAATACAGCGACGCGTCGGGGTCTGAGCCGCGCATTGACTTGTGCAGCGCTGAGATCAGGTTGTAATGCCCCTCCTGGGCCTTGTCGTAGATCGGTGCGCGCTGTTGGACCAGATCGACGAGGCCAGAAGCGTCGAGTGTCCCGCTGACAGTTTGGAGTTGTTCGATGAGGTTGAGCAGGTAGCGGCCATCGCCGTCGGCCATCGCCACCAGAGCATCCCGTGCTTGCGCGTCAAGCGGCAGTTCTCGGTCCGTGGTCTCTTCGGCCCGTGAGATGAGCGTGGTCAGCGTCTCCTCGTCGAGACGTTTGAGGACGAAGACCTGGCAGCGCGAGAGCAATGCGGAGTTGAGCTCGAAGCTGGGGTTCTCCGTGGTCGCGCCGACGAGCACGACCGTGCCGTCCTCCACGTAGGGGAGGAAGGAGTCCTGCTGTGCGCGGTTGAAGCGGTGGATCTCGTCGACGAACAGCATCGTGCCCTGACCGATCTCGCGCCGTTTGACAGCCGACTGGAAGACTTTGCGAAGTTCGGCGACACCGGAGAAGGTCGCCGAGACCGATTCGAAGACGAGGTTGGTGCGTTCGGCCAGCAGCCTTGCAATGGTTGTCTTCCCACAACCTGGCGGCCCCCACAGCACCATCGAGACCAGCCTGCTCTCGGCGACCATTCGACCAATCGGTGCGTCATCACCGAGGAGATGATCTTGACCGATGACATCCTCGAGAGACTCCGGACGCAGACGATCGGCCAAAGGGCGCCCCACGTCATCGGGCTCGAACAAGGACGGTGGTTCTTGGCTCACGATGTCACCTCCATCTTCATGGCTCAGGCTCAATCTTCACAGCCTGGAGCGGCGGTGGTTGTCTTCTTATGGGCGGTCCTTGAGCGGCAGCTGCTCCCGGACAAGGTCATAGGAGTCTTGGACGAGTTCGTCGACCACGGTTGGGGTGATGCCTGCGCCGGATCCGATGGAGATCCAGTGGTCTTTGTCGAGGTAATGCCCCCGTATGATCGAGTCGTGCTCGCGCCGCAGAGCATCACCGTGGTGGGGTTCGGCTTTGACGGTGATGATCTCCAGTTCCGGGTCATCCTCCGTCACGATCAGGAACACCTTCCCTGCGACCTTCCACACCTGCAAGTGCTCCGTGAACGGGTAGCCGCTGCCGGTGGCCGCCAAGCCGTTCGCGACCTCCCGGGCCCTGTGCTGGATGTTGCGGCCACTGAGGCTCACGATGTTCTCCTTCGCCGGCGCGGTTCCGGACCAACCTGTCCTCTGAGAAACGATACCTGGGGCCACAAGACCACGGCGGAGACGGTCGTCACGTCGGCGGCCGGGATCTGGTCCGTCGTGGGCGCCGGATTCTACTTCTTCGAAGCTGACCGGGACGACGCCAGCGCCACTGCGCCGAGGCTGAGCAGGCTGACCAGCGCGACTGCCCCCAGCGAGACGCTGTAGGCCATGACCGGCAGCAGGGCGGCGAGCACCGTGGGCAGGAGGAACCCGGAGTAGGCCAGCGAGTAGTAGACGCCGGTGATTCCGGCCAGGTCCTTCGGCTCGGCGATGGCCTGGACGATCACCAGGCCGGCTACGACGCAGATGCCGTAGGCGACGCCGAGCACGATTGCGACGACGAACGCGAGGATCGGGTCGGCGACCAGCGCCGCCACGACTGCGAGGCCCATGCCGATGGTCATGAGGGTGAGTCCGACGACCAGAGCACGTCCGCCCGTCCACCGATTGATGCGCGGAACGAGATTCTGCACCATCGCTCCGGCTCCGAGAGTGACGACGGTGAGCACCGTCGCGTACAGGGTCGTCCACTCCCCCAGCTGTTCCTGGACGAGCGCCGGCATCACCGCATAGGCGACGCCCGCGGCGGCGAACACCCACGGGGCAGCGGGGATGATGAGCCTGATGAAGGTCCGGTGACCGACGAGTGGAATCCGCAGGCCGCGCCACCAGTGCTGGTTCGACTGTCGTTCCTTCGTCAGCGTCTCCGGTGCGGTGGACACGATGAGCAGAGCGACGATCGACAGCAGACCGTGGACCGCGTAGGGAATCACCTCGGGCAGTGGCCCCCACTGTGCCAGGCACCCGGTGACCGCAGCGCCGATCGCGAATCCCACAGTCAGCGTCAGCGCGGGCCGGCGAGCGCCGGCCGTGATCCCGGCTGTGTGGTCGAAAGGCGGAGCCGAGAGCTCCTTGATCCAGCTCGTGCCCACGGACATGGCCACGCCCACGCCGGCCCCGGCGAGCACGCGGCCGATGCACAGCAGCCAGAAGAGGTCGAAGCCGACGCCGAGGAGAAGGCTGCCGATGAGCGCGGCGATCGTACCGACTATGAGGATCGGTTTGCGTCCGCGACGATCCGACAGCGCCGAGGCGACCAGGAGCCCCGGAACCAGTCCACCGACGTACATGCCCAGCAGCAGGTTCGCCTGCCAGACCGCGTAGCCGCCGTCGGCTTCGTACATGTGCACGAGAGGAGTGAAGTGATTGCCACCCCAGGCGAGCAGGAACATTGCGGGGACGACGCGAAGCCAAGCACCGCCTCGGCGGTGGGGCTCTGGGGTTGACGCTGCTGGAGTCTCTGCTCTGACTGTCCGGGGTTCTGCGGTGTCAGTGGTCGGTTCTGAAGTCATTGCTGGCGATTCCGGGGTGAGTGTTTGTCACTGGTTCTGGGGGAAGTGCGAGGCCGTGATGTGCTGGCGGACGGCCTTCCCGAAGCCCGAGGCATCGCCGCGTTCGGCCAGGTCGGTGAGTTCGGCGTGCTCGTCGAAGAGCGTGTCGAGTGGGTTCGGGCTGTCGATGACGGCCTGGTAGGTCAGGCGGGCCAGGCGCGGTCCCATCGTGGTCAGCATTTCGTCGACGACGCTGTTGCCTCCGCTGCGGATGATGCGGGCATGGAAGGCGTAGTCGGCGCTGGCGAAGTCGAGGGAATCGGCGGCCTCGAGTGCTGCGCGCTGCTGGTCGAGGAGTGTGCGCAGGTCTGCCGCCAGAGGTGCGAATTCGCTGTCACCGTTGAGCGCTCGGACGGCGTCGATCTCGAACATCGCACGCACGGCAAGCAGATCCCGGCGCTCGTGGCGCGTCACCGTGGTCACGAGAGCGCCCTTCTTCGGCACGAGATGGACAAGCCTCCATCGCTCAAGCTGGAGCATCGCCTCACGCGCCGGTGTCCGACTGGCCCGCTGCGCCTCGGCGAGGTCGGCTTCGGTGAGGAGTCGGCCGGGCTCGTAGCGCTGCTCGATGACCTCGCGTGCGGCCCACGCAGCCATTCGCGCAGCGATCGGGGAAGTCTCGTCGGTGCTTTCCCACGGGAGCGTCAGCAGATCGTTCATGCCTCAACGCTAACAGATGCATGCATTGATAGATGCATCAAACGCAAGGGACGCTCCCTGGCCTCGGAAGGGTACTGGGTGGCAGACAGATAGATGTCAACGATCTTTGACATAGACATGTCAAGAATGCTTTACTTTTATATGTAAAGAATCGTTGACATTGCACCATTGGCATCAGGCAGCAGGCTTGAGGAGGCGAAATGGAAGTTCAGACCTCGAGCCTCAAGCAGATCCGCAAGGCGGCCGGCTTCACACAGGCTCAACTTGCTCAACTCACGGGCGTATCACGCCAAACCATCATCGCCACCGAGCGCGGCGACTACGCGCCCAGCGTGTACCTGGCACTGCGGATCGCCAAGGCTCTCGAGACGACAGTGGAAGAGATCTTCTCGCTTCAGGAGGAATCATGACCAACACTGACAATGCGGCCAAGCCCAACGCACTGGCCGACAGGATCGCCGGACTCGACGATCCGTCGATGGGTGACGAGCGCGAGCGGGACGTCATCCTCCGGGCGTACATGTTCGGCTCTGTCATCTCCATGTTCGTCTTCCTTGCCCTCGCTGTTCTCTTCGCTGTCATCGGGGCAGGATTCTGGACCATCCCTCTGATATTCGGCTCATCGGTGCTGAGTTTCGCCGTATCCAGTTACTGCAAACGCGAAGGCGTCGACTTCGAGCTCGCGACGGCACGCGCCGCACCGAGGCGTCTCGTCATCTCCTACCTTGCATGTGGAGCGTTCGCCATCGCTTGGGTAATTGCCATCGGGTTCCATCAGACCACCGGGCACCCACTGGTCGCAGCAGGTCTGGGGTCGAGCGTGGAAAGCGCCAGTGGGAGTTCAATCGTGATCGGCGGGCTCGTGGGAGTGATCATTGCCATCCTGGCGATGACAATCTCTCGCCAACGCAAGCTCAAACAGGCCCGCATCGAAGCCGAACGAGCTTCCGAGATCGAGGACGAGGACTGAACCCCGCATCGCCAGCAGCAAAACCACCCTCTGCAGCGGGGTGATCCGGCGGCAGATGTAGGCGATGCGAGCGGAGGCCGGGAGTGTGCAGTTGCCCGCCTTCGACGGCTCAGTTGCCTGTGACCATCCGGAGCGGGGCCTGCCGGGCCCCGGGGCTGCGGGGTTGCCGGGCCGCCGGGCCGCCGGGCCGCGGGGCCGCCGGGCCGCGGGGCTGTGAGCGGCCTCGTCGTGGGCGGACGAGGTATCCGCCGTCTGAAATGCCTCCACCGCCCCTTGTCGGCTAATGTAGTGCTCGGCGCCGTTCAGGCGCTCAATGCCGAGCAGTCGACTGGAGGACATGCACGAGCGCCCACGGTCTGGGTACTCGGTCATGTGATCAATGTGGAATCAATCATCTGGAGCGCCATCGCCGTCAGCTTCGTACTCGGAATGCTGACGAAGGCCCTGCCACGAGTTCCCGGCACACTCGTCGGTTCAGCCTGGGGAGCCTCAGCACTGACAGTCACCGGGGTCCTCTTAGCGAAAGATGCCTCCGATGCGGGCATTGAACTCTTCGGCATAGGGCTCGTGGCGACCCTCCCCGCATTCATCACGGGACTCGTCCTCGTCGATTTGGTCACGGATTGGAAGCGCGCACTCGCAGCGTGAAAGCTGCCGGGTCACTCGAAGATGCTGAAGTTCCCGCGGAAGACCGCGTTCGGATCTCACTCCTCCTTGAGCCGACGAAGCCGCACCAGAGGGCGGCGGTCTCCTGCAGCTCTCCGGTCTTGACCCCCGAGCCGATCGATGCCGTGCGCTGTTCGGGGTCGATGACGACCTCGTTGAGTCGGGCTGTTCGCAACAGTATCGCGCCGCTCGCTCGTCCGGTCGCACCGTGACCGCTCGGCTGGATGGCGATGGATTGGTCGGATCCCCGGGCGAACTTCACGAGGCCGATGATGTCGTCGACGTCAGCGGCTTCGACGACGGCGAGAACGTCTTGGTCGATGGCGCGATTCCACGGACGGTGGGCCTCGTCGAAATCCCGGCCGCCGCATACCTCGCCGACGAGGTGGTCCATGCGATCTACCTGTTCCGATTCACCCAGGACAGGGTGTCCTCCGTGGAGGTCATCGCCGACGAGGAGATCCTGGCCCGCCTCAACATCACCCTGTGAGTGCCGAAACATCTCGTTACAGCGGATCTATCGTCACCGCTCAACACCCGGAGTGCTGAATCGTCGTGTTGCAGCGGGATGATTCAGCACTCCGGGTAGTTGCGCTGCGAGCGACTGCGAATCGGACCGCCGGCCGCACCACCGCACCGCGCCGCCGGCCACACCACCGAACCTCACCGCGGGCTGCAGCCCGCTTCACTCGACGAGCTTCCCGACCTGGCTGATCTCCTCGGTGCGCATGAGCTCGGCGATCTCGGGGTCGGCTCGCGGAATGTCTTCGCGGACCACACCCGTCGAAGGTGCCCAGACGAGGTTGACCTGCAGGCTCTCATCCTGCTCGGGGTAGTCGCTGCGGTTATGGCAGCCGCGGGTCTCCCTGCGTTCGAGCGCGCTTTCGAGGGTTGCCCTGGCCGCGAGCGCCGAGGATTTGAGGTCGAAGGCGTGGGAGAGGTCGGAGAATCCGGCGATGTCAGGGTGGATGCCCACCTGCCCCATCCGTGCCTCGATGCCGGCCAACTTCTCGAGTCCGGCCATCAGTCCCGTCTCGTCGCGGACGACTCCAGCATGGGCGGTCATGAGATTGCGGATCTCACGCTGCAGGGCTCGAACGTTCTCCGTGCCCTCGGATGCGAGCAGATCATCGATCTCAGTCCGCGCCTCGGCGATGGCGGACTGTGACCGCACCTGTGCACTCAGGTCAGAGGAGTGCGCAACGGCGGACCTGCCGACGATGCGCCCGAAGACGAGGAGTTCGATGAGGGAATTGCCGCCGAGGCGGTTGGCCCCGTGGAGGCCGGACGAGGCCTCGCCGATGGCCCACAGGCCCTCGACATCGGTGCTGTGATCGACCGGGTCGACCCACACCCCGCCCATCGAATAGTGCGCGGTCGGGGCGATCTCGATCGGGCTGACTGTGATGTCGAGCATCTGCGTCTCCATCATCGTCTGGAACACTCGTGGAAGCCGGTTCATGATGGTCTCGCGCGGCAGGTGGGACACATCGAGCCAGACGCCGCCGTTCTCGGTGCCACGTCCTTCGGCGATCTCGGTGTAGGCGGCCAGGGCTACGCGGTCGCGGGTGGACAGCTCCATGCGGTCGGGGTCGTAGCGTTCCATGAACCTCTCCCCCAGACCGTTGCGCAGGATGCCGCCCTCACCGCGGGCGGCCTCCGAGACCAGGGTGCCCGCGGCGTTTTCGGGTTCGATGATGCCCGAGGGGTGGAATTGGACGAGCTCGGCGTCGCGCAGGCGGGCTCCGGCTTCGACGGCCAGGCGGAAGGAGTCGCCGGTGTTCTCGTCGCGGCGGGATGAGGTGCGGCGCCAGATCCGGTTGTGGCCACCGGCGGCGAGGATGACGGCATCGGCGTGGATACGGTAGGTCGTGCCGTCGATGACGTCGAAGCCGAAGGCGCCGAAGATGCGGCCGTCGGCGACGAGGAGTCTGGTGATGTAGACGCGGTCGAGGATGGGGACGTTCAGGGCCTCAGCACGATGAATGAGGGTGCGCTGAATTTCAAGTCCCGTGTAATCGCCGGCGAAAGCGGTGCGACGCCAGGTGTGGGCGCCGAAGAAGCGCTGTGAGATCCGACCGTCGTCCTCCTTCGCGAAGTCCATTCCATATCGCTCCAGGTCGGCGATGCCTTGGGCTGCTCCCTGGGTGACGATTTCGACGGTTCGGGGGTTGGCGAGGTCATAGGATTCCTTGATCGTGTCGGCCGCGTGCTGCTGCCAGGTGTCGTCGGGGTCCATCGTGGCCAGGGCCGCGTTGATGCCGCCGGCGGCCAGCGAGGTGTGGGCGTCGTCCTTGGGTCGCTTGCCGACGGCGAGGACGTCGGTGCCGGATTCGGCGACCTCGATCGCGGCGCGCAGGCCGGATCCGCCGGTGCCGATGACCAGCACCGAGGTGGAGATCGTGTGTTCTTTGGTGCGGGCATTTCCCTCTGTGGAGTTCGGCCCCTGTGTGGTGTTCATGTCTTCCACGCTAGGCTCGCCGCCGGCATGCGTCCAATGTATTGTTTCGCTTGAGTTGATAGCTATACGCTATGGACATGAATTTGGAACAGCTCGCGAGCTTCGTCGAGGTCGCCGCCACCGGGCATTTCACGAAAGCCGCCGCCACGCTTCACCTGGCACAACCGTCATTGAGCCGCCAGATCTCGACGCTGGAGAGAGAGCTCGGATCCGAGTTGTTCCATCGCGCCCATGGACACATCAGTCTCACCGCTGCGGGCGAGACGCTGCTGCCGAGTGCGCGACGGATGCTCGCCGACGCCGAGGCGGTCCGCCGTGACATGGATGAGCTCGCAGGACTGCGCAAGGGTCGGATCCGCCTGGGTGCGACCCCGACGCTGTGCGTCAGCTTGGTCGCCGAGGCGATCAGCGGGTTCCACCAGGAACATCCCGGGGTCGAGCTCGAGCTCGTGGAGAAGGGGTCGAGGGAACTCATCGAATCCCTGGGTGCCGGTGAAGTCGACCTTGCGCTGATCACCCGAACGCTGACTCCGGGCACGCAGATGCCGAGGCTGCGGATGCAGCCGGTGCTGAGCGAGGACCTCGTTGTCATCGCCGCAGCGGACGGAGGCCTTCTGTCAGGTGACACGGTCACTTTGGCAGAAGTTGCCGCACTCCCCCAGGTGCTGTTCCATCACGGATACGATCTGCGCGAAGCCACCTCGGCGGCCTTCGATGCTGCAGCACTGGCACCGAACATCGTCGTCGAGGGTGCGGAGATGGATGCGGTCCTGCGCTTCGTCGAACGCGGGCTGGGCATCGCGGTCGTCCCGGCGATGGTCCTCGTCGACCGTCCCCGCCTGACCTCGGCACAGCTGGTGGAGCCGAGCCTGAATCGGACGGTCAGCCTCGCCACCCGCGCGGACGTCCGGCCGACCAGGGCCGCCTCGGCGATGGAAGCGACGATCCTCAACACAGCACGGGCACTTACCGCCGACGATACCGGACTTGCGGCGCATGTGCGCTTGGTGGGGTGACTCGTGCGGCTGACGGCACGCAATAGGGCTGAACTGGCAGCCGCCACTCAAGAACAAAGGTAGGTCGAGGTGTCGACTGAAATCACTTCCAGCGGTGGACTGCTCAGGAGGCTGGGTACGACCGACTGTCGACCAACCCAGTCGGCCACGTCGGAATCTATTTCGCGGAAGATCTGATCGAACTGACTGAGTCTCGTTCCGAGCCCGGTCGTGGTACTGAACACTGGCTCCCAGTGAACGAGGCGATTGCGAGACCTATTGAGCTTGTCCATCGCATCATGCAAATGACCTCTGGTCCTTCCGGGAAGAACGTTGCTGAGAATCGGCGTCCAAATCGTGGCTTCCCGCTCTGGGCGCGTCAACGCCACCCAGAAGCCAAACGTGAGGTTCGCAATCACATGACCAGGGGTGCGCGCTGGAGCCCGCTGCATTGCCATCCGCAAACTTTTCCGTGATGAGCTATTGGACCTTCTTTGCTTTTCACGAGTTTTCGAGATGCCGTCTTCTTCGCTCCACAACGAACTTGTGGGTATTGTCCACTCCGAAGCTGCGTAGGTGAGCTCAGACCTCCGACTCAGCTAGGCACCATACGGATTGAGATTGGATGGCTATGTTCGCTTCGGCGGACGTAGCCACTTTCGTACCCTCTCCTGCCTACGTATGCGCGGTCGGCAGGAGGAACGGCGACTGTTGCTCAGAACCAGGCGTCGGCGAGCAGCTTCAAGGAGCGCTCCGCCACTGCGGGGTCGTAGGCGTAGGTGATGGTGATGAGCTCGTCGGCACCGGTGCGCTCGACGAACTCCGACATCTGGCGGGTGGCCGTCTCGGGCGAGCCGACGGCGCTGATCTGGAGCATCGGGTTCTCACCACCGCCCTCTACCTCTCCTGGATCGATGGGCGGCTGCAGCCGACGGCGGCGACCACGGCCGATGTCGGCGAACATCTGCTTGACCGAGGTGAACTCGCGCTGGGCCTCTTCGTCCGTCTCGGCCACTATCACGTTGATGCCGGCCATGACGTAGGGCTTGTCGATCTGTGCGGTGGGCGCCTCGGTGGTGAACGAATCGCGGTAGACGCGGATCGCCGCGTCGATCTGATCGGGAGCGAAGTGCGAGGCCAGTGAGAACGGCAGCCCGAGCTGACCCGCGATCGCGGCACCGTTCGTCGTCGACCCCAGCACCCAGATGGGCACATCCGTGCCGGCCGAGACCGCGGACTGGATCGGAGAGGTGTGGGCCTGGCCCTCGTCGCTGAACCAGCCCTGCATGTCGTAGATGTTCTGCGCGAACGACTGCGGCTCGGCCGAGGACCGACTCAGCGCCTGCGCCGTCATGCCATCGGTGCCGGGCGCACGGCCCAACCCGAGGTCGATGCGGTTGTCGTGGATGTTGGCCAGTGTTCCGTACTGCTCGGCGACCATGAGCGGAGCGTGGTTGGGCAACATCACTCCGCCTGAGCCCACGCGAATCTTCTCGGAGACCGATGCAGCCTGCGAGATGAGCAGCGATGTGGCGCTTGCGGCCAACCCCATGGTGTTGTGGTGCTCAGCGAACCACAGACGGCTGTAGCCTGCCCCATCAGCAACACGTGCCACGCTCATCGACGCATCGATGGCCTCACGAGCGGTGGACCCTTCGCGGATAGGAACGAGATCGAGAATATTCAGCGGAACAGACAAAGTGATGAGGACCTTCGGTCGAGGGTGCGGGTGAGTGAGCTAAAACGTCAGTTGTCATCGGCAACAGCACTGGCGCACTGTTCTATTCCCGAGATGATCGCTGCCGAGCCGCCTGTGTGCGCGTCCAACCGCAGGACGACCCAGCCTGTGTGCGCCAAGCCGCAGGAAAACCAGCCTGTGCGCGCCCCGGGTATTGCCCACTGTGTCACAGTGGACAAATAGATTGATCAACTTACTTGTATGGTGTAAAGATGCCCGACCCCGATCTTGCTGCAGAATTTCGCAGCGCACTACGCCCACTCGTCCGCCGTTTCAACCGGGAGCGGACCGTCTCACTCGGGAAGTCCGGCATCCTCAACCGCCTGAACGAGCAGGGCCCGGCCACGGCGTCCGAGTTGGCAGCGTCGGAGCGCATCACACCGCAGGCAGTCGCCGTGGCACTGCGCGAACTCGAAGAGCTCTCATTCGTCGCCAGAGCTCGGGACGAGACCGACCGCCGCAAAGTGCTCGTCCAGATCACCGAGGAGGGCCGCACCTCACTCGAACGCGAACACGCGGCCGGCACGCAGTGGCTCGCCGATGCTCTGGCCCAACGGCTCGATGACTCCGAGCGGGAAGTGCTGTCTTCGGCAGTGCCCGTGCTGCGCAAGCTCATGCAGGAGACTGTGGATGAGTGAACGGGCACAGGGCAGTCGCCTGCTCCCGGCGCTCGTCTATGCGGCGCTGTCGACGGCGATCGTCAGCTCGCTGGGGATGCTGCTCGTACCCACGATCTCCTCGGAATTCCACGTCACGATCAGCACGGCGCAGTGGATGCTCACGATCAACCTGCTCGTCGGTGCGATCGTCACCCCGGTGATGGGGCGGCTGAGCGACGGCCCGCACAAGAAGAGACTCCTCGTCGGCGCCCTCACCACCATTCTGGTGGGCTCGATCATCGCTGCCCTCGCCGACACCTTCGCCGTGTTCCTGATCGGTCGTGCGCTGCAGGGACTCAGCTACGGCATCGTGCCCATGACGATCGCACTTGCGCGCCGCTACATGCCAGTGGAGAGAAGCACGCAGGGGATCGCCAGCCTCTCGGTGACGGTGGCGACTGGGATGGGCATCGGATACCCACTGACGGGACTCATCGCGGGAACACTCGACTACCAGTTCGCATTCTGGTTCGCCGCCGCATTCATCGTCTCGGCCATGATCGTGGTCACACTCGCCGTTCCGTCAGGCCCGGACGATCGGGCACCTCGGGTCCGATTCGACGTGCCGGGGGCGACAGTGCTCGCTTTCGGACTTGCGGCACTGCTGCTGGCCGTCAGTGAGGGAGAGATCTGGGGGTGGGCCGCTCTGCCGACGCTGAGCTGTTTCGCGCTGGCCATCGTCCTACTCACGGTCTGGGCCCTGCTGGAGCTGAAGGTGCGACATCCGCTGATCAATCTTCGAGTCCTCCGCAGCCCGGATGCACTCGTCGCGAACCTGACGGCCATCACCCTCGGTACGGTCATGTATATGGTGTTGTCGATCGGCAGCATCATCGCACAGGCGCCGGACGAGACCGGTTACGGCATCGCCCTGCCGGTGTTCTGGGCCGGGTTCGTGATGCTCCCGTTCTCGGTCGGCAGCTTCACCGCCAACCGCATCGTGCGTCGCCTGGCGAAGCGGATTCAGATGACTGCGCTGCTGCCTTTGGGTGCGTCTCTGGTCACTGCGGCGTCGCTGCTTCTGCTGTTCGCGCACAGAGAGCTCTGGGAGATTCTGCTCGGCATGTTCCTCATCGGAATGGGAGTCGGCACGACCTATGCGGCGATGCCCGCGCTCATCGCGCTCACCGTCGCCACCGATGAACTGGGCAGCGCGGTCAGCTTCAACCAGGTTCTGCGAACCGTCGGCGGCTCATTCGGCAGCGCCATCTCCGGCGCGGTGCTCGCCGCACACCTGGGATCGGACGGCCATCCGACGGCGAGCGGCATCTTCCTGGCACTGGCGATTTCAGCGATCGGATGCGCTGCAGTGCTCGTCGGACTGCTCATCGACCGGGCCCGCGGAACACACGAAGCCGGCTGACATCGACGCACGCCCGATCGCCGTCGACCCACTCCCCGGAGCGCCGTCGACCCACTCCCCCCGAGCGCCATCGACCCACTCCCCGGAGCACCGTCGACCCGCACGGAGCGCCGTCGACCCACTCCACAGTGAGTCACACACCCCGGTTGAGGCTCACACTGCCAATAGAGATGTGCGTGGATGGCAAGAGCGGAGCCCCGGAAGGATTCGCTCCCGGGGCCCCGCAAAGCTCTCGCCGCTGCACCCCAGTCGACCCTGAAGTCGCGGACGGCAGACACAGCCTCAGCCGATCATGGCGACTTACTCGTCCTTCGGACCGTCACCCGAGTCATCGCCCTTGGTGGTGCCGGGCAGACCCTGGGCCTTGCGCCGCATGAGGAGGACGACGATGACGATGATGGCCACGCCGCCGACGGACAGCAGAACGATCATCGGCGTCGACATGCCGGAATCGCTGCCGGTCGATTCGCCGATCTCTCCGCGCTCCTCGGTGTCCTTGCCGGGTTCGTCGACGACCCCGCCGCCGAGTCCGGCCTGTGAGGACTCCTCGACCGAACCGCCGGCACCCTCGGAGTCGGCGATGGTGAAGTCGAAGTCACCGGAGATCGGGTGACCGTCCTGCGACACTACGCGCCAGGTGACCTTGTAGTCGCCGGGCTTGAGGTTGTCCGGCAGGGCAACGGTCAGCTTCTTGCCGTCGACGGCAAGCTCACCGGCGGAGACGTTCTCGCCATCGATGACGACCTTGACCTCGGAACCGACCTCCTGAACCTCACCGGAGAAGGTCATCTCGATCCATTCCGGCTGCTGGTCGACCGTCGATCCGTCCTCCGGGTTCGAGGACACGAGCTGGTCGTGAGCGCTGGCCGGGGCAAAAGCAAAGACACTCAATGCAGCCACCAGCAGGGCAGCGAAGCCCAGCTTGAGAGCGGACCACTGTGTTCGAGTCATGTCAGTATTCTCCTTCAACAATTACCTTCAGTATCACCCAGTCGGCTCGGCCAGAGAGTGCAGATAGTCTGTGATTCCCGGCACGGACACTTCTATTGTCTCAAGAGTTTCTTCGAAATTCTTCAATTCCCCCGCCCACGGGTCGGGGACGTCCGGTGCCAGCTCGTCGGACCTTTCCTCCCGAGCCACCCGCGGATCGAAGTCGCGCAGCATACGCAGCTGCGGACGCACCTCGGCGGGGAGGTCTCCGATGAGGTTCTGCAGAACACGGTGATGCCTGCCGGTCATCGCGATCGCCACGTCACGATCGGCCAGCCACTCGGGGGTGATCTGTCGGGCCACATGATCGTCGGTGCGGTATCCGGCTGCCCGCAGCACCCGCGCCTGCTGGGGATCGATGGGATTGCCGGCCTCCTCGTCGCTGATGCCGGCCGAGTCCACGACCGCCTCGGCGCCGTCGATCTCCAGGTGATGCCGGAGCACGCGTTCGGCCGTGACCGAACGACAGATATTGCCCGTGCACACGAACACCACGGATGCCACCCTCATGCATTCCTCCTGATCGAACCGCGTCCCACTGTGTGAAGAACGCTGCGTGAAAATCCTGCGGGGTCCGACGCATCCGCACCGGTTCCACCCGCCCATTCTGCCTACCGATCACGATACTGTTGCACCATGACATCTGTTGCATCGAGCGCTTCGGCGCGCCCTCAGGACGATCTGTTCCGCCACGTCAACGGCGAGTGGATCGACTCATTCATCATTCCCGACGACCGCGCCGGCGACGGTGCGATGCGCGAACTCTTCGACACCGCAGAGGCCAAGGTCCGCGACATCATCGCCGCGGTCTCCGACTCCCCGCAGGAACCGGGCAGCGAAGGCCAGAAGGTCGCCGACCTGTACTCCTCGTTCATGGACCTCGACCAGATCAATTCGCTCGGCGTGAGCCCTCTCAATGCCTCGTTCGCCGCCATCGACGCCGCCGAAGACAAATCGGAGCTGGCGAACCTGCTCGGTCGACTCGAGGTCGAAGGCATCGGCGGACTCCTCGACGGCGGCGTCACCGCCGACGCGAAGGACTCCGACATCTACGCCCTCTACCTCGAGCAGGGCGGCATCTCCCTGCCCGACGAGGACTACTACTTCAACGACGACCACGCCGAGGTGCGCGTGAAGTTCGTCGACCATGTGAAGAAGATGTCCGCCCTCGCCGGACTCGGTGCCAAGAGCGACATCTCCGACGCCGAGGTGGCCGCCAAGGTGATGGCGTTCGAAACCTCCCTGGCCCGCCACCACTGGGACCGGGTGGCCTGCCGCGATGCGGAGAAGACCTACAACAAGGTCACGCTCGATCAGCTGCGCGAGCTGGGGCCGGGCTTCGACTTCGACTCCTGGCTCTCAACGCTGGCCGCCGACGTCGACGGTGAGCTGCCCTACCTGATCATCAGCCAGCCCTCCTTCGTCACCGGCATGGCCGAAGTGTGGGAGCGCACCGATATCGACACGATCAAGATCTGGCTGCGCTTCGCCGTCCTCTCCGCCACCGCCTCGCTGCTGAGCGACGAATTCGTCGAGGAGAACTTCGACTTCAATGCCCGCACCCTCTCGGGCACCCCTGCTCTGCGGGAACGCTGGAAGCGCGGTGTCGGACTGGTCCAGGGCCTCCTCGGCGAGGCTGTGGGCAAACTCTACGTCGCGCAGGAATTCCCACCGGCGGCCAAGGAGGCGATCGACCACCTCGTCGAGATGCTCATCCGGGCCTACGACAAATCGATCAACGAACTCGATTGGATGAGCGAGGAGACGAAGCAGAAGGCGCTGGTCAAGCTCTCGAAGTTCACGCCGAAGGTCGGCTACCCCGAGGTGTGGCGCGAATACCCGGCCGCGATCGACTCCTCCGACCTGGTGGGCAATGTCCGCCGCTGCGCCCGCGCCGAGCATGTGCGCCAGATCAAGCGCATCGGCAAGGAGATCGATCGCACAGAGTGGCTGATGACGCCGCAGACGGTCAATGCCTACTTCCACCCGGTGATGAACGAGATCGTCTTCCCGGCAGCGATCCTGCAGCCGCCGTTCTTCGACGCCTCCGGTGACGTGGCGGCGAACTTCGGAGCCATCGGGGCGGTCATCGGCCACGAGATCGGTCACGGCTTCGACGACCAAGGCTCGCGCTATGACGGCGACGGCAACCTCGTGGACTGGTGGACGGCCGAGGACCGGGAGCGTTTCGAGGAGCGCACCAATGCGCTGATCGCCCAATACGAGGCGCTGGTTCCCGATGGGCTGGACTCATCGCAGCACGTCAACGGTGCGCTGACCGTGGGCGAGAACATCGGCGACCTGGGCGGACTGACCATCGGCTGGAAGGCCCTCGAGCTGGAGCTGGGCCGGGTGCCCTCCTCGGACGAGGCCACGACGTTCTTCGAAGCCTGGGCCAAGGCGTGGCGGGCGAAGATGCGCACCGAGGAGCGCGTGCGTCGGCTGAGCATCGACCCGCACGCACCGGAGGAGTTCCGCTGCAACCAGGTCGTGAAGAACATGACCGCCTTCCACGACACCTACGGGATTAAAGAGTCCGACGGCATGTACCTGCCGCCCGAGGAGCGCGTCACCATCTGGTGAAGGTGGCGTGCAGGCGGACTTCATCCTGGCAACCCGAAGGGCGCTGGGCAACCTTTAGCCGGGTTGCCCGGCGCCCTTCGGGCTGCTGAGATTCGGGGTGCTGACGGCCCCTCAGCGTTTGCCGCCACGACGCAGCACCGCATGCTCCTCAGAGCCGCCGGCGCCTCAGCGGGTGCCGCCGGCGACTCAGCGGTGTTGGCGGATGAGGCTGACCATGCGGTAGTCGAATTCTTCCCAGCTGTTGATCGGTGCGTCTTCCTGCATCGCGGCGTCGAACTCGTCGATCTCGTCGAAGTCCGACTCCAAGGGGATGTCGTAGGGCATCTCGACGTAGAGGAGCCCGCTCGCATCGGTGTGCACGACGTCGAACCCGGCGCTCTTCGGCGCGAGCTCGTTGTTCATGACGATGAGCAGTCTGCCGTCCGAGCCCGCGTACTCCTCCTCGATGCCGTCGTCGTATCCCTGGGATTCGCGCAGTTCGCGCTGGGCCGTGATGACGAACTCGGCATAGGCACCGATTCCGACGACCGGGATCCGAGAGGTCAACGCCTCGGTTGCGACTTTGACCAACCGTGACCGGGCCCTGCGCGTCAGCGGGGTGGCGTCGGCGCCGGACATCGCGACACCGTCGTAGCCGACCAGGGACTGCTGGATGTCGTCGTGGTTCGGGTTGAGCAGCGTGATGTCGAGGCCGAAGCGGGCGTACCACGGCCGGGTCACCTTGGCGCTTTCCTCATCCCACCACACGTAGAAGAGGAAGGGCACGTTGATGCCCGCTTCCGAGAAGTAGAACGGCGGCGTCCGCTCACCCGCAGTGACCTCGAACGGAACGATGTTGCCGGCGATCGGTGCTGGGCAGGTGGCGAAGGCGGTGAACGCGAAGGGGTAGTCGACGGCACGGTTGAAGTCGACGACCAGCGAACCGTCCTGGTTCGGCACACCCAGGTCGAGGGTCCTCCACGCGGGTGTGCTCACTCCGTTCGTGGAATCGTGGAAGTCCAGCTGCAGGCCGGTGGCGGGATTGCCCGTAGCCAGCAGCCGCACCTCGCCGGCCTCACTGGTGAATGACACGACTCCGACGGCCGGGGTCTCCACCTTCAGGTCGTCCTGCGCCGTGTTGATGGGGTGCACCTGAGGCGTCTCGAACGGCGTGAATTTGCCGAGGAAGACGAAGTCGGGATTCGGATCGAAGACGGGAACTTCGAAGAATTTACCCAGCAGCGGCGACTTGGAGTCGCGCACCCGGATTCCGATCCGACCGGCGCGGTCGATGAGTTCGTAGAGCACGTTGCCGACCGTGAACCACTGGAGAGATCCCCCGGTCGGCAGCTTCGCGCTGAATCCGTTCTCTTCGACCCGCGCCTCAGCGTTGGGAATCTCACGGACCATCGGCATCGCCGTGGTGTCGCTCGGAACCGATGCCGAGCTGGTGGCCGAGGGACGACTGGTGCCGGAACCCGCCTCGGCGGTCCTGCTCATGAGGTCCAAGGTTGCCGCCGCGGGACCGGCCTTGGTTTCGGGCTCGAGGTCGACGCTGACCCAACCGCCGTCGACGGTGAAGGTTCCGGGGGCATCGGGCCAGGTCGTGGTCTCGTCGAGCCAGTGCAGGCCGCTCACGCTCAGCCATCCGAAGGGAGTCGCCAGGGCCGAGTTCCTCGAATCCCGCCATGTGTTCCATTCGGTCACGAACTGGTTCACTTCGAACACTCCCTGTTTCACTTCTCGCTGCTGGTACTCAGATCACGGACGATGAAGCCCGAGCGGTCGATGGTCACTGCGGCTCCGGCACCTCATCTCGCGCCGTGCGCGGACTCGGCGACCGTTGTCCATGTGGCCAAAGGTACCGCAAACGATAGGCTGTGAAAATGAGTACATCGCCCGTGAGACCACGCACGAATGCCCAGGCCGCAGCCGACCTGTCGGACTTCATCAGTTCTTCTCCAAGCTCCCATCATGCCACCGCCAGCGCGGCCGCACGATTCGACGCCGCAGGTTTCTCTCGACTCGACGAGCAGGCGAAATGGTCGCTCGAGCCTGGTCGCGGCTGCTATGTCGTTCGCGACGGTGCGATCATCGCATGGCGAATTCCGACGAGCGCGGGTGTCGATTCCCGCTCGAGTGCGGGTAGCGGTGCAGGCGCGAGTGCGGGTGCAGACGTCGGCACGAGTGCGGGTGCAGGCGCAAGTGCGGGAGCGGGCACTGGTACGGGTGCGGATACTGGTACCGGCCCGGTTCCCGGGTTTCGCGTCTTCGGTTCTCACACGGACTCTCCGGCCTTCAAACTCAAACCCGGCGAGGAATTCACCGCCGAGGGCACCCGACAGGTCGGCGTCGAGATCTACGGCGGGCCTCTGCTCAATTCGTGGCTCGACCGGGAACTGGCGTTGGCCGGGCAGCTCAGCCTCGCCGACGGCACGGTCGTCCTCGCACAGACCCCGCCCATCGCGCGCATCCCGCAGCTGGCTATCCACCTCGATCGGCAGGTCAACGACGGTCTGACGCTGGACAAGCAGCGCCACACCACCCCGATCATCGGGCTGGCCGACCTTGCCGAGGCCGATGTCATCGAGATCCTCGCCACATCCGCCGAGGTGGATCCCGAGCAGGTCGTCGGACACGACGTCTACACGGTCCCCGTTCAGGCTCCCGCTCTGTTCGGCGCCCAGGAGGAGTTCTTCGCCGCGCCGAAGCTGGACAACCTGCTGTCCGTCCATGCCGGTGTCAGCGCCCTGGTCGACGTCGACGCCTCCGACCTCGATGCCATTGCGCTCTTCGCCGGGTTCGACCATGAGGAGATCGGGTCGAACTCACGCTCCGGTGCCAGCGGGCCGTTCCTCGCCGATGTCACCGAACGCATCATCGCCTCCTTGGACCCGGACTCGACGCGCAGTGACTATCTGGCCGCACTCGCCTCGTCGATCTGCGTGTCCTCCGACGCCGGACATGCCGCCCATCCGAACTATCCGGAGCGCCACGACCCTCATGTCCGCCCTCGCCTCGGCGGGGGTCCGCTGCTGAAACTCAATGCCCAGCAGCGCTATGCCACGGACGCTGTAGGCACGGCCGCCTGGTCAAGGGCGTGCGCGGCGGCCGGCGTCGAGTACCAGAACTTCGTGTCGAACAATGCCATGCCGTGCGGGTCGACGATCGGCCCGCTGACCGCGACGCGTCTGGGCATGACCACCGTCGATGTGGGACCCGCGCTGTATTCGATGCACTCGGCCCGCGAGATGGTCGCCATCGACGATGTCGTCGCCCTGGGGGCTGCGGCGAAGGCATTCCTGCAGGGTGAGAGCGCGGGGTGAGGGATCAGCGGTGAGGACTTTTCACCTTGCGGAACAGTACACAGGTTGCAACCCATGTACTGTTCCGCAAGGTGTGCCATGAGGCTGTGCGTGCCCTGGGGGTGTGCCGGCCCGGGGTGTGGGGACGCCGGGGCTGTGCGTGCCCGTCGGCTGCACGGGCCCGGGGGCTGCGCGGGCCCCGGCCGAGGTGAACGGTCAGGTGGGTCGACCGTCGTTTGAGATCGAAGTTGCGGCTGTCGACTTCACCGGTAAATTTGCACCATGGACTCTCCGGCCCCGGTCTTCGATTCGCACCTGCACATCATCGATCCGAAGCATCCGCTGGTCGAGAACGACGGCTACCTGCCGGATCCCTTCACGGTCGATGACTATCTGGTCCGCGTCGGCAACCTGGGCAGCAGTGGTGTCACGGTCGCGGGCGGAGCCGTGGTCGCGGGATCCTTCCAGGGATACGACCAGTGTTACCTCGTCGACGCCCTGCACACTCTCGGACCCGATTTCGTCGGCGTCACTCAGCTTCCGGCCGACACCTCCGACGACCGCATCCTCGAACTCGACCGCGACGGCGTGAGAGCGCTGCGGTTCAACGTCGCGCGGGGCGGATCCGCAGTCTTGGACGACCTTGAGCACATCGCGCGCCGAGTCCATGACCTCGCGGGGTGGCACTCGGAGCTCTACATCGACGCCCGCAGCATCGACGAGGACCTCGGCAACCGCATCGCCGAACTGCCTGCCGTGAGCATCGACCACTTCGGGATGCACGCCGAAGGCCTGCCGGATCTGCTGCGCCTCGTCGAGCGCGGCGTCAAGGTGAAGGCGACCGGCTTCGGACGCGTCGCACTCGATCCGGCCGCCGCGATGCGAGCGATCGTCGACGTCGACCCGACAGCGCTCATGGTGGGAACGGACCTGCCCTCCACCCGGGCTCCCCGGCCCTTCGACGAATCCGACTTCGACGTCATCCGCGATGCGCTCTCCCCCGAGGAGCTCACCGCCGTGTTCTGGGACAACGCCGCCGGATTCTATCTGGGACGCACACGCGCCTGTTCTCGGTGACGACGCCCATGCGCCTGAGCGCGGTGACGACGCCCGCTTGGCCCGTTTCACTCCTCACAAAGCCCGGTCTTCGTCTCTGTTGACCTCGATCGAGTAGCATTTTTGGGATGAACTCCCAACGATCGAAGCTCGCCTCGACCCTGCAGAACCTCGACGGACGCAGCTACGGCAATTACAAGCAGATCCGCGGCCGCTACGAGTTCGGGCCGGTCACCGTGTTCGTCGACCGGGTCCAGGTCGACCCCTTCGCTTCCCCGTCCAAGGTCCGCATCAGGATCAACCGCGCCGAGGCGGGGTTCCCCACCGACATCACCACCGACCGGGCCGATCGGATTGCCGCCTCCGACTTCTTATTCCGCGTCGGAAACGAGTTCCTGCACCACAGCAATCGGCGCGCCATCATCCTCGGACGTCCGGGACAGGAAGTTCTTGAGCGCACCAACGTCATCATCGACGACGAGGGGTTCGAAGCACGGCTGCTCGTCAACCTTCCGGCTCGGGGCAGGCGGATCCTGGGACATCAGGCCGCGGACATCCTCACCCGCGATGTGCCCGAGCTCGCACAGGCGATGTTCGTCCACTCCAATCTCGCCCGGCACAGTTCCGGCCACGAATCCAGGGACAGCTCCGGCGACGCGTCCGGCCAGAGTTCCAGCGACGGCTCCGGCGAGGCGTCCGGCCACGGCCCCGACGGTGGCCTGCGCGAGCATGTCCAGCTCCACCGGGATCAGCTGGAACTGCAGAACCACCTCGGCGAGGAAGGTCTCCTTGCGTTCATCGGCAACGGTGCGATTCTGCCGCGGCGCTCAGGTGATTCGGATCTGCCGATGGACTCCAGCGCTGTGGCCTTCACCAGCCCGAGTTCACTTGAGCACACCGTCACCCTCTCGAGCGGGCGCAGCCTCACGGGCATGGCGATCCCCCGCGGTGTCACCGTCATCGTCGGCGGCGGGTATCACGGCAAGTCGACGATTCTGCGCGCTCTCGAACGCGGCGTCTACCCGCACATCGCAGGCGACGGCCGGGAATGGGTCATCACAGAACCCAGTGCCACCTCCATCCGGGCCGAGGACGGTCGCGCCGTAACCGGTGACGACATCTCGCCCTTCATCAACAATCTGCCATCCGGCACTGACACGAGATCCTTCACCACGACGAATGCGAGCGGCTCGACCTCACAAGCGGCCAACCTCGTCGAAGCCGTGGAAGTCGGGGCGCGGACGCTGCTCATCGACGAGGACACCTCGGCGACGAACTTCATGATCCGCGACGAGCGCATGCGCGCGCTGATCCCGGCCGACCGCGAACCCATCACACCGTTCGTCGACCGCATCCGTCCGCTGTTCACCCGCCGGGGTGTCTCCACGATTCTGGTCGCGGGCGGTTCGAGCGCGTTCTTCGAGGTCGCCGACCACGTCATCGGCCTCGACGCCTACGTGCCGCAGGAGGTCACCGCGAAGGCACACGAGCTGGTGGGGGTCGACGCCGACGATCTGGAGAGGTCGAACCCGGATCAGCGCACGGTCGCAGGCTCGGCCGGTCCAGACAACACCGAGCACGAATCGGTCGACACGGACGAATCGGTCGATTCGGGCGGAGAAACGTTCACCACTCCGCAGCCGCGGACCCCGACGGCGAAAGCGCTGCATCCCAGCTCGAAGACGAAGTCTGCGAAGGCCAAAGGGCTGGGCCAGGTTCAGTTCGGCAAGGCGTTCATCGACCTCGCCGCCGTGTCCCAGCTCATCGATCCCCAGCAGACGACGGGCATCGCCGAGGCGCTCGAGTACATGGCCGAGATCTTCGACGATCGGACCTCGCTCACCGAGGCCCTGGCAGAGGTCGAGGACATGCTCGATGCGCAGGGCGTGGATGGGCTGACCGGCAACCGCGACCATCCTGGTCATGTCGCCAGACCCCGCGCACAGGAGATCGCGGCCGCCCTCAACCGCTTCCGAGGGCTGCGCCTCGTGGAGTGAACCGTGAGTCCCTCAAGCGGCGCGAAGTCCACGCCGCTGCCAGCTCACTCGTTCAGCAGAGCCGACAGCTCCTCACGCGTGGTCACCGGCAGTGAGCATTGCGTTCCGCGGCAGACGATGGCCGCACCGTCAGGCACCTCGACCTCCGCACCGTCTTCGGCAGGTACGCCGGTTGAACTGGTGACCAGCGTGACCGTGGGATGTTGGGACGCGATACTGCTCAGCGCAGCATCACGGGTGGCCACGCGAACCGGATTGAGAGCCAGTTCTGACTGCCACAGCGCGTGGCCACAACCTCGCGGAGCACGACCGGCGAGCGCCCGGTAGATGCCGAGTAGTCTGTCTCTCAGCTCCATCAGCCGACCACTACTCAGCCCTCCGACTGTGCCGACGCCCAGGCCGTCAGATGCCCCCGTGCCCAAGCCGTCGGCCGGGGTGTCGTCGGCCGGGATGTCGTCGACCCGGGCCGTGACAGCCGAACCAGCCTCAGCGCTGCTCTCCACGCCGATCTCCGCGAGCAGGAGTGCCACCTCTGCTGCGGCAGATCTGCCGGACGGCACCGTGTTGTCCACCGGATCGGAGGCTCTCACCCCCAGGATCTCGTCGCCCAGGGAGTCGAAGACCTCGAGCGTCTCGCCCTCGGCGGTGAAGTTTCCGAACATGCGCGCGCTCAACGAGACCAGGTCGCTCACCTGCACCGACGCGTCCGGCAGCTGGCGGACGGTGATGCCCGCGGTGATGAACTGAGCCCAATCGGCGAGTCCGGCTTGGCCCGGTCCTGGTATGTCACCGGTGAAGCTGCGCCGGACGTCGAGACCCGGGGCGGTACTCGAGCCGGAACTGCCGGCGCTCACGTCCGAGTCGCGGTCGACGCCTGCACCGGCCTCGCCGAAGCGTGCGAGCATCGCCTCCCACAGATGCGCTGCCTCGCTGGCCCAAGCAGCCGATTCATCAGCGGCTGAGGAATCGCGGGCAGCACCGGCACCGTCGGCAGCACCGGCGTCGGCATCAGCACAGGCTCCAGCGGCAGCACCCGAGTACAACGCCGCTTCGGCCAGTGCCGTGATCGCCAGCGAGTTCCACTCGGTGATCGTTTTCTCATCCCGTGCGGGCCGGGGACGTCTGTCCAGCAGCTCCTTGAGTCTGTTGCGCTGCGCGGCCGTCGCCGAGGTGGTCCACGGTGCCGGATGCTCCTCGTCGAAGGGCACCTCGTCCATGCCCAGCCAGTCGATGATACGGATCGCGGCGACGACGGATCCGGACAGTTCTGCGGCGGCGGGCGAATCGACGAGCTGGAGCAACCCCTCCTCCCCCGCCTCGGCGAATTCCTCCGGCGTCACCACGTACGCGGCACCCTCCTCGAGCACACCATCGGAATTGAGTGAATCGGCGTCGAGCGCGGCGATGAAGCGGTCGCCGTCGGACATGTCCGCGTTGAGGAAATTCGCCGTATCGGTGACCTCCCGTTCGGCCAACGCCAGCCACTTCGATGCCGGGTCGAGGGCGCGTTCGACCTTCGCCCACTGGACGGCGGCGCGCAGGTAGAGCGCATTGTCGTAGAGCATCTTCTCGAAGTGGGGCACGAACCATTGCCGGTCGACGCTGTAGCGGGCGATGCCACCGTGCACCTGATCGCGCATCCCGCCGCTGGCGATCCGCGCGAAGGTGCTGCGGACCGCGATGAGGCAGTCGAGGACGAGCGCGCCCTCCAGATGACCGTCGGCACCCAACCTGTCCACTGCGCCCGCAGCCAAAGCTTCCCGTACCTGCCCGCGTTCGTCGTCGTCCCTCGCCGAGGTGGTTCCGCCCAAGCGTACGAATGCGGCCAAGAGCTGCATGAGGTTCATCAGCGGCGGGAACTTCGGTGCCGTGCCGAATCCGCCCCAGGCCGGATCGTAGGAGTCGAGCAGGGATTCGGCGGCCGAATCCAGTTCCTCGGCGCTCAGCAGTTCCGAGGCGGCCTCGGCGGGCAGAGCCTCGGAGACCGCGTCGGCCATGTCGGCGAGCCCACGGTCCATGCGCTGGGTCATCTCGGTCACCTCGGCGCGGCGATCCGTCCATGTCTGGGACACGGCCGAGAGCACCTGCGTGAACGCGGGCAGATTCCCCCGCGGCGCAGGCGGGAAGTAGGTGCCGGCGTAGAAGGGGCTGCCTTCGGGTGTGGCGAAGATCGTCATCGGCCAACCGCCCTGGCCACGCATCGCCTGGAGGGCGTTCATGTAGTAGGAGTCAATATCGGGCAGCTCTTCCCTGTCGATCTTGATCGGCAGGTAGTGCTCGTTGATGACGCGGGCGATGGCTTCGTCCTCGAAGGACTCGTGGGCCATGACGTGGCACCAGTGGCACGTGGAATAGCCGATCGAGATGAGCAGGGGCACGTCACGACGGGACGCCTCGGCGAGGTTGTCCTTCGTCCACATCCGCCAGTCGACGGGGTTTCCGGCGTGGGCGCGGAGGTACGGGCTGGTGGAGGACGCGAGTTCATTGGCCATGCTCCCAGCGTCTCATTGCACCGGCGGAGAAGAGAACCCGAAGGCTCGCAATCGGGACACGATGAGGAGCAGTCCGACGATGCCTGCGGCCGCGATCAGGATCATCAGGGCCGGCCAGACTCCGAATATATCGAGCGGTGTCGCTGGATTTCCCTGTCCGAGGGTGAGCCCGACGAAGACACCGAGGGCGGCGATGGGCATGATCGCCTGCGGCAGCAGTCGCAGAGCGCGACGCCACCAGGGGTGATCGGCTCGCTTCTCGGCCCAGCGAGATGAACGGCGCAGTCCGCGGACACCCAAGGCCGCAACGATGATCGTCATCGCTCCGAGAACGAGATCGATGACCGTCGCAAGCGGGAATCCGAGGTCGGGATCCTTTCCTTCGGAGATGTTGATCAATCCCGTGCTGATGTCGAATTGATGCTGATGGATGGAGGTGAAGCTGTCGAGGAGCACGACCGTGGCATAGCCGCTCGACGGGACGAGGTCCGCACGCGCGCTGTAGCGCATCAGCGATCCTCCGTGGCCGACCCTTTCCGGGTCGGCGGTCGAGGTGTGCTGCCAGCCCATCCCGTAGGTGTCGGCATTCGGCTGAGGCGTGTGGGTCTCAGCGACGAGGTCCTTGCTCAGAAGGCGCTTGCCATCGGCCGATGTGCCGCCCCGCTGCTGCACACCCACCCACGTGGCCATGTCCTCGGCGGTGCTGATCACGCCTCCGGACCCGCCGATGTCGGTGGCGAACTCGGGCAGCTGCAGCGCCAGCCCGTAGGCAGTGACGTGCCCGGCATCGAGTCCGGACCGGTCGCCGGCCGTCGTGACTGCGTCGGTGTCGTCCATGCCCAGTGGAGTGAAGATGTTTTCGTCGAGGTAGGTGTTGAAGTCCTGGCCATCGACTACCTCGACGAGGCGGGCGAGGGTGCGGTAGTTGAAGTTGCTGTAAGCATAGGTGGAGCCTGGGACGCTGGCAACTTCAAGGTCGGCGATGTCGGCAACGCTGTCCTCCAGTGAACCTGTGGCTCTGACGAAGGTGGGATTGGGGATCCCGGAGGTGTGGGACAGCAACATGCGCACCGTGATCGCCGAGGCGTCTGCTCCGCGGATCGAGAAGTCGGAGAGGTAATCGGTGACCGGAGAATCGAGGTCGACGTCGCCGGAGTCCACGAGCTGCAGGACGGCGAAGGAGGTGAAGGATTTCGATACCGAACCGATCGCCATCGGAGTGTCGGTCGAGACGTCGCCCACTCCTTCGGCTGCGACGAGCTCGCCGTCCTTGACCACGGCGTAGCTGGCTCCGGGGAGACCGTGGCGGGAGGTGTAGGCGGAGACGAATTCTTCTGCCGAGTCCGAACCATAATCAGTCGGGTCAGCCTCGGCACCACTGCCGTTCGCGGGCCGGGCGCTCGCCGCCGATTCCGCAGCAGCGTTCGCCGGGCCTGCCACCGCCATTGGGGCAAGACCGAATGCCAGGCCGAAGATTGCGACACAGGCGAGGAGACGTTGCGCCGTGGATAGGAGATTGACCATGGCCTCCACCCTAGGGCGCACAAAATGGTCGGTACCAGGGGTCGATCCTCACGTCGCCAGGAGGAAAACCCAACCAGTTGCGAGTTCCTCGGGAGTGAGCAGCTGACAACGCTGGCGGGTACCTGAGCTCAGGCGGGGGTCAGAGGTCTTCGACGACTTGGACCAGCCGATCTGGCAGGTTGGTGATGATGCCGTCGGCGCCGAGGTCGACGGCCTTCTCCATGTCCTCGACACTGTCGACGGTCCACACCAGGCTCGACATTCCCAGCTCATGAACATGTCCGAGGAACGTGGCATCGGCGGCGATGTACTGAGGATTGACCTGATCGACCCAGGTGGCGAAGTCACTCAGCTCATCCGGGCAGGGCCTGCCCAGCACGCCGACAGGGACCTCCGGTGCCAGGGCGTGGAACTCCCGGACGAAGGCCCAGTCGCCGGACTGGACGACGAGCATTCCCGCGGCCAAAGCTCGGTCCAGATAGTCGGGGACTGCGGTAAGGGACTCAACGAGCGCCTCGGCGAATCCCGGGTACTGGGTGGGGTGTTTGACCTCGAGCAGCAGCCCGGTGCGGGTCACGTGCACGAGATCGAGCACCTCGGCGAGGTGAGGGACTCGGACGCCGGTGAATGATTCGGACTTCCAACTGCCAGCGTCGAGACTGGCGATCTCGGCCGTGGTCATGGACTTCACGCTGCAGTCCGTGCGCTCGGGATAGACGGCACGGGCATTCGTCGTCCGTTCCACGGTGTCGTCGTGGATGACGACGAGCCCGCCGTCAGCATTCATGTGCACGTCGATCTCGAGCATGTCGGTGCCCTGGTCGATTGCGGCGACGAAAGCGGGCATTGTGTTCTCGGGATATTGTGCGGACGCTCCTCGGTGAGCGATGACCAGCGGCGGGACCCGAGTGTGAGTGAGCTCGGCGGCGGAGTGGTTCAGGAGAGTGATGGGCATGGCGGGGGCTCCTCAGCGGATGGCGGCTCGAGACGGTGGCCAGCGGCCGATGATGCAGGTCAGTGCGGACAAGACTAGACACTCAGAGCAATGCCCGGGTGATGCGCGGATGGACTCGACGTGAATGCTGGATGGGTACAGCGTCAGTCTCGGTGCACAGCCTGCCCGTTCTCCGCCCGCAAACGTGCATCAACAATCGTTCAAAATCTCGCTTTCAGTCATGTAGTCGGATCATAATGAAGAGGACCATCACTTGACTTTACCTATTTGAAGAATATGATCATTGTGTGAACTACAACACAACACCAAGCGCCACTCTGGACCCAGTCGACAGAGCTATCGTCGACGTTCTTCACCGTGATGGTCGCGCACCATGGTCCAGAGTTGCCGAGCAAGTCAATGTGTCCGCAGCAACCGTTCGCAGGCGCTACGAAACCATGCACAATCAGGGTGTGATACGGGTCATCGGAGCAACCGACGTTGCTCGGCTGGGCCTGGGGACACCCATATACATGCGCCTGTCCAACGCTCACGGGGACTTGGACGTGCTGATCCCCCGGCTCAGGTCACGCAAGGAGGTACGTTCCCTCAATACACTTCTCGGTTCCGTCGACATTGCGGCCGAAATGGTACTTCCCCCAAATGCAGACCACAGCAGGCTCGTCGCAGATATCACGAAGGGAACCGCAGCCACTGTCGAGACCCTCCTCCTCACCCATGCTTTCGCTTCCGGACAAGACTGGGCTCCCCCGCGTGACACGGATGAGCCCACTCGATTGGCACCGGTGAAGACTCAGCCGGCCCCACCGGTCGAGCTGACGCGATCCGAAGCGAAAGCCCTGGGCATGCTCATGCATGACGGCCGCACTTCGCTCGGCGACCTTGCAAACGCGATTGGCAAGTCGGAGAACACTGCTTCCCGGACGATTGATCAGCTCCAAGAATATGGCCTTCTCGATTTTCGGATCCTCGTAGAACCGGAGCGCCTGGGGTTCGGCACCGAGTTTCTACTTTGGCTGGAGGTCGAGCCTCAACATCTCACCGAAACCGCGATTTCCCTTTCGGAACATCCGTCCACGAAATACCTCACGGCCACAACCGGCAGCTGCAGCTTGGCAGGACAGTTCATTGTTCGCGACCGCACCGAGCTATTCCATTATTCAACACAGGTCCTCGCTTCCCTCCCCGGAATCCGCAGTGCGGACTTTTCCATCCAGACCGCAACTCACAAGCGGGTTTGGACATCCATCGAAGAAGGCGTCTACGCAACGGCCGGGCAACCGCTGGATCCGATTGAATACCTCCAATCTCATGATTGACTCACAGAATTTGCCATCTCGGCTCCGTCCGGCCGCGGAACGGCCCGTGTCTCATCGTCGAAACCACAACACATAGGAGATCAGATGTCCTCACAAAGTCCTTCTGTCACCAGCCCGCGGACCGAGCCTTGGCAATGGTCGGACGAACAGTGGCAATCCGAGGTCAACCGTGTACGAGCCGGACGAAGCCTGGTTAACGCTTACGCTTCGCGGCGTTGGCCCGAAGGAGCGCAATGTGCTGTTCTCATTGCTTACGACTCCGATCACGAAACCCCCTACCTGCGAGACGGACAGACTTCACCAGGGTCCCTGGCACAGGGTGAGTACGGCAGTCGATCAGCTGTACCTAGGATTCTCGACATGCTCACCCGTCACGAAGTTCCGACAAGCTTCTATGTGCCAGCTGTGTCTGCGCTGCTTCACCCGCAGGACATCGAAGGTTATGTTGCCGGCGGCCACGAGATTGCCGTGCATGGGTGGATTCACGAGCGCAACACCACGCTGCCCCACGAAGCCGAGCTCGATCTCATCAGCAGAGCCACGGATGTGCTCGAACGGCTCTCCGGTACTCGTCCAGTTGGTATCCGAACACCTTCGTGGGACTTCTCCCAGTCGACGTTGAACGTCATCAGAGAACTGGGGTTCACCTACGACTCCTCACTGATGGCGGATGACGAACCCTATGAGCTCAATGCCGATGGAGTACCGACCGGAATCATCGAGATTCCCGTCGAATGGATCAGGGACGACGCACCCTATTTCATGATGGATCGTTTCGGAGGTCTCCGACCCCATCTCTCCCCGTACGACGTCGAACGCATCTGGATCGACGAGTTCGAAGCAGCACACGCCGCGGGCGGTGTCTTTGAGCTGACCCTGCATCCACACATCAGTGGACACCGGTCGCGTCTTGCCATGGTCGATCGGCTGCTCTCACACATCCGCACTTTCGATAATGTCTGGTTCGGCACGCACGCCCAGCTGGCCGACCATCTGAGAGCCAACTTCGCCCTGGAACCACAGGACTGACTACGCGCCTCTCACTGCCCACTACCCGCTGCCCGCCCTCTCAGCACAGGCTCTTCGTCTCTCACCCGTGTCGATTCCGGGTCCCGGGACACCACTCTCATGAAAGCACGGACCGAACATGCCCACAGATACACCGCAGACTCATCCACCCCACGACACAAAACTGTCGAAAAAGGGCCGCAAAGCACTGCTCGCCGGTGCCGTAGGAAATACCGTTGAGTGGGTCGACTGGGCGATTTACACTACGTTCTCGTCCGTCTTCGCCGTGCACTTCTTTCCCAGTGGTGACCCTGCCGCTGCTCTTCTGGCGACGTTGGCTGTCTTCGCCGTCGGATTCATCATGCGCCCCATCGGAGCCGCAGTGCTCGGCAATTACGCCGACCGTCACGGTCGCAAAAAGGGCATGGCTTTGACGATCGGTCTGATGGCTGGGGCCTCCCTCATCATTGCGATTACCCCCGACTATTCGATGATCGGCATCTTCGCCCCGATCGTGCTGGTCCTGGCTCGCATGCTGCAAGGGTTCTCTGCCGGAGGAGAGTTCGGAGCGTCTTCTGCCTTCATGGTGGAAGCATCAGCACCGAAGCGTCGCGCCTTCGCCGGGTCCTGGCAACAGGTCTCGGTTGGAGCCGGCGGACTCATCGCTGCCGGCATCGGAGCCGTCATCACTTCCGCACTCGATTCCCAGGCACTCGATTCGTGGGGTTGGCGACTGGCATTCGCTCTGGGCGCGCTGCTCGGCCTGTTCGGTCTGTGGCTGCGCACGAACGTTGCAGAGTCCGAATCATTCGAAGCAAGCAAGGCTGCCCGTGCCTCCGAACCCAAGCAGAAGAGCTCCTACCTCGCTATGTTCGTCAAACACCCGGGTGCTGTGGCTCGCGTCTTCGGCATCACGATCGCCGGCACCCTGCTCTACTACATCTGGGTCTCCTACCTCCCGACGTACGCTCACGTCGCCACGGGCCTCCCCCTCAACTTGGCGCTGACGGCGAACTTCATCGCGATCGCCTACTTCATCTGCATGCTTCCCTTCGCGGGAATTCTGTCGGACAAGATCGGCCGCAAGCCGACGATGTCAGCATTCGCTGCAGGTTTCCTGGTCTTGGCCTTCCCCCTGCTCAATGTTCTCGAGAACAATTTCTGGGTCTTCCTGGCAGTGGAGATCATCGGCATGACGCTGTTGCTCGGGTACTCGGCCAATTGTGCAGTGATCATGGCCGAGCAGTTCCCACCGGAGGTGCGCGCCACCGGTATTGGTCTTCCTTACGCACTGGCCGTCGCCGTCTTCGGCGGAACCGCACCTTATGTCATCACGTGGATGAACGACGCCGGAATCGGGGACAAAGTGTGGATCTACTGTGCTGCCGCGGCCGCAATCGGTCTAGCTGTCTATCTCACCATGCCTGAGACGAAGGGAAAGAAGCTCGCATGATTGAAACATTCAGACCTCACGTTCTCATCACCGGTGCCGCGAGTGGAATCGGCAAGGAAATCGCCTGCCAGTTCGCCGAACAGGGTGCACAGCTGAGCCTCGTGGATTTCAATGAGGAATCTCTCCACTCAGTTGCCGACGATCTTCGCCGAGGTGGTGCCGAGGTCAACTCCATCACCGCGGATCTCCGTGATCCCCGGACTCCGGTCCAGGTGATCGAATCCGCTTTCGTATTCGGCGAAGTCCACGTCCTTATCAATTCTGCCGGCGTCTATCCCGCGGTCCCACTGCTCGACATCACCGCCGAGGTGTGGGATGCGGTGCAGTCGATCAACGTTCGCGCGCCACAGCTGCTGACAGTTGAGTTCGCCAAGAGGATGAATAACCTCGACGAAGGACTTCCGCTCGGATACCCCGCCGTCGTCAACATCTCTTCGGGTGCCGCACTCCGGGCGCGGCCGGGAGCCGCTCCTTACACCACGTCGAAGGCCGCTCTGGAGATGGTCACGAAGTCATCCGCTTTGGAACTTGGCCCTATGGGGGTCCGGGTCAATGCCGTGGCACCGGGTTTCGTCGTCGTTGACAGTGAGCTCAACCGTCTCACCGACGACTACGTGTCCAAAGTATCGGCCAATCCGCTCGGGAGAAAAGGTCGGCCCGATGACATCGCCAGAGCCGTGCTGTGGCTCGCGTCCCCCGCTGCAGAATGGATCACCGGCGAGATCCTTCGAGTCGACGGAGGATCAGCAACGGGAGCGCTCAACCTTCCCGTGCACTGGCCGGAGACGCGCACCGAGATCGATGACGAACCAGCGACAATGTCAGCATTGAAAGCGAGCACCACCGAATGACGACTCCAGCTTCCCCCACCGCGGCCGCCTACACAGTCGTCGGTGGCGGTGCCATCGGCGGCACACTGGCGGCGCACCTTGCTCTGGCCGGCCACCCCGTGCAGATCGTGGATACGGACAGCGCCCATGTGGCTGCCATTCGCCGGCAGGGCCTGAGAATCGACAGCCCAACTGGAACACTCCAAACTTCGATCCCTGCGTTCGAACTCGCGGACGCACCGGACGAGTTGGGCCCCGTGATTCTTGCTGTGAAGTCACAGGCAACCGCGTCAGCGATGGAATGGATTGGGCCGCGCCTCCGATCTGACGGCTTTGTGGTCTCCATGCAGAATGGACTCAATGAGGCTGCGATCGCCAAGCGCATCGGGGCCGACCGAACGGTGATTGCCTTCGTGGACCTGTTCGCGGACCTGCTGGAGCCCGGTGTCGTCCAGGACGGAGGCATCGGTACAATCGCTCTGGGTGAGTACGCCGGGGACACGAGCAGGCGTGTCGATCGCCTTGCCGAGGATCTCTCACACTGGGGCTCGCCAATCGTCAGTGACAATGTCAGCGGGTACTTGTGGTCAAAACTCGCCTTTGGTGCCATGCTCACGGCCAGTGCGTTCATCGACGAGGATATGTCGTCAGTGATCAGCGAGAATCGCACTCCCATGCTCGGTCTTGCTCGCGAAGTCTTCGCGGTGTCCGACGCGCTCGGTCTTCAGCTGGAAAGCTTCGACGCGTTCATTCCCGATGACTACCGCGTCGAGTCGTCGGATAGCACGATCAACGCCGCATTCGACTCGCTCTCCGATTGGTTAGCTGGTCAGACGAAGACCCGTTCGGGAATCTGGCGTGACATCAACGTGCGTAAACGACCGACTGAAGTCACCGCTCATTATCAACCTGTCTTCGCAGTTGCTGACGACCAAGGCATCAGAACACCGAAGCTACATACGATGGTAGAACTCATCGGAGAGTTGGAACGAAACGAATCGTCTATGGGGGCCTCACTGATGTGGCGGATCGAAGCAGAATGATCTGAGCGTCCTTCAGAGCCGCAAGTCTCGACCAGTTCGGCAGGGTGACACAATGTTCTGAAGATACACTCAGACAATTTTTCAGCATTGGATGTTCTGCATGTTCTCGCTCGATGGACTCATCACTGTCGTCAACGACTGGCTCGGATGGATTCTGGTCCCCGTTCTGGTCGGCGTCGCCATCTACCTCAGCATTCGGACGGGACTCGTCCAGCTGAGGCTGGTCCCGGAAATGTTCCGCATCGTCGGAGAGAGCCCCGGCAAGGACATCGACGGAACGAAATCCATCTCCTCGTTCAAGGCCTTCTGCATCTCGGCCGCCTCCCGCGTCGGAACCGGAAACATCGCGGGAATCGCCTTGGCGATCTCCATCGGCGGGCCGGGAGTCGTCTTCTGGATGTGGGTGATGGCCATCCTCGGCGCGGCCACCGCCTTAATCGAATCAACCCTCGGCCAGCTCTACAAGGTCAAGGACAACGGCACCTTCCGAGGCGGCCCCGCCTACTACATGAGCGTGGGCCTGCGGCAACCGTGGATGGGTGCGTTCTTCGCGGTCATCATCACCCTCACCTATGGTTTCGTCTTCAACTCGCTGCAAGCGAACTCGATCGTCGACGCCACCGCCACCAGCTTCTCCATCGACACTTCGCAGAGCTTCTGGCTGCCCTTCGGACTCGGCATCGGCCTGGCCGTCGTGACCGGCCTGGTCTTCCTCGGCGGAGTGCAGCGGATCTCGAACTGGTCGGCCGTCATCGTTCCCATCATGGCCGTGGCCTATCTGATCCTCGGTGTCATCGTCGTCGCCATCAACATCACCGAGGTGCCCGCCATGATCGCGCTGATCGTGAAAAATGCCCTCGGCTTCGATTCAATCATCGGCGGCGGTATCGGCATCGTCATCATGCAGGGCATCCGGCGTGGTCTGTTCTCCAACGAGGCCGGCATGGGGTCGGTGCCCAACGCCGCAGCCACCTCATCGGTGTCCCACCCGGTGAAGCAGGGGCTGGTCCAGAGCCTCGGCGTCTACTTCGATACCATCCTGGTCTGCTCGATCACCGCGTTCATCGTGTTGCTCTCCAACCCGGAATACGACGAAGCCCAAGGTGCATCGCTGACTCAGACCGCTCTGGCTTCACAGCTCGGTGATTGGGCGGTCCACTTCCTCACGATCGCGATCTTTCTCTTCGCATTCTCGTCGATTCTGGGCAACTATTACTACGGCGAAGCGAACGTCTCGTACCTATTCACGAAGAAGCCGAGGGCCGCGGTCTCGATCTACCGGATCATCGTCATGGTGGCCGTGTTCACCGGTTCGGTCATCGCCCTGCCCCTGGCCTGGTCTGCCGCGGACGTGTTCATGTCGCTCATGGCCCTGACCAACCTCGTCGCGGTCTTCTTCCTCGCACCGACGGCCATGAAGCTCCTGAAGAACTACCTGCGGCAGCGCAAGCTGGGCCTCGAGCCGGTCTTCCACAAGGACGATCTGCCCGGCATCGACGGGATCGACGCCTGGGACGGTTCCGACGACGTCACCCGTCGCGACTTCTGGGATGAGAAGAGCCGGAAGTGAAGATGGTCCGGTCCGAGCTGGCTGAGTCCCTCGCCCAGTCAACCGGCTGGGATGTCACCACGGATGCGCGCCGTTTCACGTTCGTCAACGACGACCCGCCGCAGGCGATCGTCTGGACCGTCAGCGATGCAGAGTTGGGGCACCTGCGCTTCGTCGCCAATAGCGCAGCGAAGAGCTACGGCGGTCGCAGATCGGCCGGCCGGGATAGATGTGCTGTGCATGCCCGTCTGCGAAGCCATAGCACCGTTCGAAGGTACACATGGAGAAATTCACGGGACAGATCTCGGGACGACCATCGAGTAGTCGCGTCTGAGCAGGCAAAGGAGAGACCATGGACGAATACGACATAATCAACGCACGAACCCTCACTGACGGAATCCATTTCGCGGAAACCCCGACGCCGGGGCCTGATGGCAGGGTCTACGTATCAGACTTCTATGCGCACGAGGTCGTGGCGATCGATGTCGAGACTGGCGCGAAGGAAACCATTCTGACCGTCCCGGCCCAGCCGTCGGGACTGGGCTGGCTGGAGGACGGGAGCCTGCTCGTCGTGTCGATGCGGGACCGCAGGGTATTGCGGCGCCGTCCAGATGGCAGCGTGAATGAGTACGCCGATTTGAGTGCACACACGGAGGGCTGCGCGAACGACATGTATGTGGCGCATGACGGCCGCGCCTGGGTCGGCGACTTCGGTTTCGACTTCTACGGGATGCTGGAGCGCGAGCCGGAAGCGGATCCCCTTTTTGGGCCGGGAGCGAATCCGCCCACGGCGTCGTTGGTGACCATTGATGTCGAAGGTACGGTGCGCACGGCGGCTACAGGATTTCGGTTCCCCAACGGCATCGTACAACTTAGTGATGGGCGCCTGGTCGTGGCGGAAACGGTGGGAGGCTGCCTCACGGCCTTCGACGTCGGAGAGCAGGGAGCGCTGGCCAACCGCACTGTCTACGCGGACCTCACGGCCGCAGCACCCGGCGGTGAACCTATTTTTCCCGACGGCACTTGCAGTGATGTCGAGGACGGCATCTGGGTTTCGGACCCGACGCATGGTGGTGCCGTGAGGATTGGCCCAGACGGCTCTGCGACCGACTACGTCACGGCTTCGCAGGGGTGCTTCGCCGTAGGACTCGAGGGCAGTACGTTGGTGCTGTGCACCGCAGTGTCGTCGAACCCGAACGAAGCCGGCGCCTCGCGCACTGGCAAGATCGAGGTGGCGGAGGTCGACGTGCCAGGTAAGTCCCGGATCTGACTGAGGAAGCGCATCGCCTCCCTGGTGATCGCGCTTCGGCACTCTGGTGATCGCATATAAGAATGGTGGCCACGGAACCAAGTTCATGCCCCTCATTGCGGGGCTTGCCTTGGTTCCGTGGCCACCATTTCAGGCGTCCGGGGCCGGACGGTGCTCCGGTGACCGACTCAACGATCGGTCACCTCGGCGATGGAGCTTGTCAGCTCACGAGAGGATCTCAGTCCTCTTCGACGATGAGCGGGTAGACGCCGTTCTCGTCGTGGACCTCGCGGCCGGTGACCGGCGGATTGAAGACGCAGGCCATACGCAGTTCCTTGTCGGCGACCACGGTGTGCTTCTCGTTTCCGTCGAGCAGGTACATGACACCATCGTGAAGTGGGTAGGTCTCACCGGTCTCCTGGTCGGTCAGAGTGCCCTCGCCCTGCACGCAGTACACGGCTTCGACGTGGTTCTGGTAGTGGAAGGTCGAGGTGGTTCCCTCGTAGATCACAGTGTCGTGGAACGAGAATCCGACGCGTTCCTTGCCCAGCACCATGCGGCGGCTGCGCCAGGTCTCCGACTTGATGTCGCGGTCGGTGTCATTGAGGTCATCGCGGTTGACGACGTACATTCGTGGTCCTTTCGATCAAGGTGTCAGACATATTGCCGATGCATCGATCGAGAAATCGACCGATACACCGGCAACACATCATTCAAGTTTCATGGTCGAGCAACGGCGGACCGAAGCTCTGTTTCTCAGGCTCTCGCGCTCAGCTGGGAGCAGGCTCAGACCGCCGCAGGTTCTGCGGCCGGAGCGAACTTCAGCACAGCAGCCTCGATGATGTCGAGGCCCTGTTCCAGATCGTGCGAGGAAATGGTCAGCGGAGGCATGATCTTCGTGACCTCGTCCTTCGGACCGGAGGTCTCGAGGAGAAGGCCGTTGTCGAAGGCTTCTGCTGCCACCTTGCCGGCAACCTCGTCGTCCTCGAAGTGCAGTCCGGCGAGCAGGCCGCGTCCACGGATGGACGCTCCCTCTGCCTTCTCCACAATCGAGTCGAGGCGCTGGTGCAGTGCGGCGATCGTGTCGGCCAATTCGTTCTGGAACGAGTTGTCGGCCCAGAAGGTCTTGATCGCAGCGGTCGCCGTGACGAATGCGGGGTTGTTTCCGCGGAAGGTTCCGTTGTGCTCGCCGGCTCCCCAGACGTCGAGCTCGGGACGAAACAGAGTCAGTGCCATCGGCAGGCCCGAACCGGAGATCGACTTCGACAGGCAGACGATGTCCGGCTCGATTCCGGCCTCTTCGAAGCTGAAGAACGAACCGGTGCGGCCGCAGCCGGCCTGGACATCGTCGACGATGAGGAGGATGTCATGCTTCTTGGTCAGCTTGGACAGCTCGCGGAGCCATTCGGCACGAGCGGCGCGGAGGCCGCCCTCACCCTGCACGGTCTCAACGATGACGGCGGCCGGCTTGTCGACGCCGGAGCCGGAATCCTCGAGGACCTTCTCCAGCCACAGGAAGTCAGGGATCTCTCCGTCGAAGTAGTCGTCATAGGGAATCTTCGAGCTGTTGGTCAGCGGGATGCCTGCGCCTTCGCGCTTCATCGAGTTGCCGGTCACGGACAGCGACCCCAGGGTCATGCCGTGGAATGCGTTGGTGAAGGAGAGCATGTGCTGACGGCCGGTGACCTTGCGAGCCAGCTTGAGGGCTGCTTCGACGGTGTTGGTTCCCGTCGGTCCGGGGAACATCACGGTGTAGTCGAGTCCGCGCGGCTTGAGGATGAGGTCCTGGAAGGTCTCGAGGAACTCACGCTTGGCCGGGGTCTTCATGTCCAGAGAGTGCAGGACTGCACCCGACTGGAGGTATTCAACGAGCGGGTTCATAACGGCGGGGTTGTTGTGCCCGTAGTTGAGGGCTCCGGCGCCGGAGAAGAAATCGATGAATTCCTGGCCGTCTTCGCCCCACTGCTTCGCGCCCTGCGCTTGGGCGAAGGTGGCGGGCCAGGAGCGCGAGTATCCTCGCACCTCTGATTCGCGGGTATCGAAGATGTCAGGGGTTTCGGTCTTGGGAGTTTCGGTCATCACTTGAGTCCTTTCGACTTCTGGAATGAGCGCCTGCCTCGTGAGCAGGTGCTTCAGGCGGTGGCCGCGACCGAACGTTTCGGGTACGGCTGTCGCCGGTCGGCGTCCTCAGTCGGGATCAGTCGATCCCCAGGGCGCCTGGTGGCACCACGCTTTACAGCGGTGCGTCGAAGCTGTGCATCAGAGCGGTGCGATTTCGTACAGAAATTCGGTGTCGTGGCCGTCCGGATACAGATCTGGGGTGATCAGCGCACGTCGTTCGCATGACGCTCCGCGCTGCTCAGCAAAAGACTGGAACAGTCGGTTCGACGCGTGATTGTCATCGGTGATCGTCGTCTCGAGGCGGAGCGAATTGGTGCGATCGGCCAGCTCGTTGAGCATGGTCTTCGCCAGTCCGTGTCCGCGGAAGTCAGACGAAACGGCGACCTGCCAGATCATCAGCGTGTTGGGCCGATCCGGGCGGGTGTAGCCGGTGACGAAGCCAGCGGGCTCTCCGCCGATTCGTGCGATTGTCGAGGTAGCCGAGAAATCACGGCACCACAGGATGTACGAGTACGAGGAGTTGAGGTCGAGAACGGCCGAATCTTTAGCCAGTCTCCACATGTGTTGTCCGTCCTCCATGCTCGGAGTACGGACATCGGTTTCCGTTTGAGGTTCAGCGACTGCGTTTCTCACGCCACCAAACTTAACGGGCTCAGGATGAGCGTCAACTCCGAAAGTGGCGATTCAAGCCACATTCCGGGGTGTTTTCGGCGCGTGGTCCTGACGTGACGAACCGGGGCTTCCCCATGGCATCTCTGGGATGCACCAGGGCGCTCCTGCGCGCTCAATCCGCGGAAGTGCTTCGTTATCGTTTCGTTACATTTCGCAGGTTTTGGAACTCCGGTTCCACGGCTGTTCCACGCCCAGACGGACTCTCGGGTCGTGACGTCCGAATGGCTTCTACGCGACGGTAACAGCAGGGTGGTTGGGGGTGTGGAAGGGGGTCTGGGTGGCACCTCTTGGCAGCTGGAGCTGATGCTGGGAGTCGACTCCTGGCTCCGATACAACGCCTCAGCGCCGAGGCAACGGTGCGTGCACCGCGGTGTCGGGACGCAGCCGTGGTCTCGATGAAGGCGCAGGTGCGCACGACCCGTGTTTCGACGGGCCCGCCGACCTTCAGAGCTCAGAGGATCAGAACTCCATGCCCACAGCCCCCAGGGCCCTAGAACGCCGTGCCTAAGGCCCCAGAGTCCTAGAAACCCGTGCCCATGGCTCTAGAACACGGGGCCCAAGTACCCAGACCACCCAGTCCACCCATCCAGCGCAGCCGGCTCTTCCGCCGACCGGCCCGCTTCAGCATTCGACGACGTTGACGGCGAGGCCGCCCTGCGCTGTCTCCTTGTACTTCGAACTCATATCGGCGCCTGTCTGTCGCATCGTCTCGATCACCTCGTCGAGGCTGACCCGGTGCTGACCATCGCCCCACAGCGCCATTCTCGAGGCGTTGATGGCCTTTCCAGCCGCGATCGCGTTGCGTTCGATGCAGGGGACCTGCACGAGCCCTGAGATCGGGTCGCAGGTCAGACCCAGGTTGTGCTCCATAGCGATCTCGGCCGCGTTCTCGACTTGCTCCGGGGTTCCGCCCATGATGGCGGCCAGTCCCCCGGCTGCCATCGACGAAGCGGAACCGACCTCGCCCTGGCACCCCACCTCGGCTCCGGAGATCGAGGCCCTCTCCTTGTAGAGGACACCCACCGCCGCCGAGGTGAGCAGGAAGTCCACGATCGCAGCGTGCTTCGCGGCCTCGCCGCCCTTTGCCACTGACTCCACATAGTTCAGGGCGTAGTGCAGAACCGCGGGGATGATTCCGGCAGCACCGTTCGTCGGTGCGGTGACTACGCGTCCGCCCGAGGCGTTCTCCTCATTGACGGCCATCGCGATGAGGTTGACCCACTCCAGGTAGTAGCCGGGGTCGCGGTCGGGGTCCTCGTCCTTGAGCTTGAGGTACCAGTCGTGGGCCCGTCGGCGGACCTTGAGTCCACCGGGGAGGTAGCCCGAACGGTCCAACGACGCCGAGGCGCATTCCTCCATCACGGAGTAGATGTGGAGGAGGCCGTGGCGGATCTCGTCCTCATCTCGCATCGACTTCTCATTGGCGAGCATGATCTGGGCGACGGACATGTCGTTCTCGTGGCACCGTTGCAGCAGTTCGACGCCCGAGTGGAAAGGGTAGGGCAGATCTTCACTGTAGGACTGCAGCTCCGCGTCGATGACCGCATCGGCTACGGCGAACTGCCCGTCGGCGGATTCGCCGTCTCCGAACTCAGCGCATGCCTCGACACGAGACTCACCGCCGGATTCGGCACATGACTCAGCGCCTGTCTCGGTTCCCGACTCGGCGCCCGCCTCGGCGGCCTGCTCTTTCTCGAGGAACTCGGTCTCGGAGGTGACGAATCCGCCGCCCACCGAATAGTACGTCTCTTCGGCCACGGTCCGGCCGTCCGCATCATAGGCGGCCACGGTCATGGCATTCGTGTGCCGAGGCAGAATGGTCAGGGGGCGTTTCACCATGTCGTCCTCGGTGAAGGCGATTTCGACGCCGCCGCCAGCCGCCCCTGCACCGCCGGCCGCACCTGCCTCACGGGTCGCGCCAGAGCTGCCCGCCGCACCTGCGTCGCCGGCCGAGTCTCCCCCGACAGCGTCGCCGAGGAGGAGCGTGCCGGACTCGGCCATGCGGGTGCGACGTGCGGTGAGTTCATTGGCTTCGACGTGCTCGGGGTGACAGCCTTCGAGGCCGATCAGGATCGCGTCGAAGGTGCCGTGCCCGGCACCGGTGGCGGCAAGGGATCCGAAGACATCGACTGTGATGGTCTTGACGGATCCGAGCTTGTCGCCCAGAAGTGTGAGGAAGCTCGATGCTGCTCGCATCGGCCCCACGGTGTGAGAACTCGACGGGCCGATGCCGACGGAGAACAGATCGAAGACGCTCAGTGACATTGAAGATACTCCGATTCATTTCGTGTGATCGATGGGACCGACCCAGGTCGGAAGTTCCGGCCCTGTCAGGCAGGAACGTTCCGGCCGTGGTCGGTCCCATCGGTCGGAGGGTGCGTCAGAGGGAGTTGGCCTCTGCGTAGCCTGCTGCATCCATCACTTCGCCCAGCTCGGTGACGTTGACTTCGAGCAGCCAGCCCTCGCCGTAGGGGTCGGAGTTGAGCAGGCCGGGGTTGTCCGTGGCTGCCTCGTTGATGGAGACGACCTCGCCGGACACGGGGCAGTACAGGTCCGAGACCGACTTCGTCGACTCAACTTCGCCACAGGTCTCACCTGCAGTGACAGAGTCTCCGACTTCAGGCAGGTCGACGTAGACGACCTCGCCGAGAGCGTCGGAGGCGACCGCCGTGATGCCGATCTTGACCGTGTTGCCGACAATGGCGTCGGATTTGGCGTTGATCCACTCGTGCTCGGCGGAGTACGTGAAGTTGTCTGGGAGCGGGGGCAGTTGCGCCATGATTGTCCTTTTCTGCTGAGTTGACAGCTGTGTGGGTGAGCAGGTGCCCCCAGTGTACGAGTCACCGGGGGCAACACCATCACGATCTGCCGATCACTTCTCGCCGCGTTTGTAGAACGGCAGCTGGGTGACGGTGAACTCGTGTGCCTTGCCGCGGATGTCCACGAACACGGGGGTGCCCGGATCGACCAGTCCGCGGTCGAGGAACGCCAGTGCGATGGGGTGTCCGAGCGTCGGTGAGGGCTGTCCGGAGGTGATGGTCCCGACTGCTGTACCACCCTCGGCTCCGACCTCGTCCGCCGAGGCGAAGACGCTCGCTCCCGCACGTGCGGCGCGGCGCCCCTCGGACGTGAGCCCGACGAGCACGCGTGCCGGTTCGGTCTCTCCCAGTTCGGCCAGGGCCTCGCGGGCGACGAAGTCCTCCTTGGTCTTGAACCCGATCATGCGGCCCAATCCGACGTCGAAGGGTGTGGTCTCGAGGCCGAGTTCGTTGCCGTAGAGCGGCATTCCCGCCTCCAAGCGCAGCGAGTCGCGTGAGGCCAGGCCGCAGGGCACGAGGCCGTAGTCGACTCCCGCGGTCGTCAGGGTCTGCCACAGACGCTCGGCCGCGATGTTGGGAATGTAGAGTTCGAACCCGTCCTCCCCGGTGTATCCGGTGCGTGCGAGCGCCAGGTCGATGCCGGCGATCGTCAGCGGCATCCACGCGTAGTACTTCAGCTCGCGGACCGCCTCGCCGACGGTGATTCCCGTCGAGTTCACCGTGGAGTCATCGCCCACACCGTCTGCAGCCCCGGTCACGGCCGCATCGTTGGCCGCCGATCCATCCGCCGCGGTGGTGCTGGGCCCGAATTCCCCATGCGCACCCTCGTCGAGGGCACGGAGGATGATGGCCTCCGAGTTCGGTCCCTGCACGGCGATGAGCGTCGTATCCTCGGACTCGTCGCTGAGCCGGGCATCGGCTCCCGGCGACTGGGTGCCCACGAAGTCCTGCAGCCGCTGCTTCAGTGTCGCGACGACGGTCGGGGTGTTCGAGGCATTGGGGACGATGAGGAACTCTTCATCGCCGATCCGGTAGGTGATGAGGTCGTCGAGGAGGTAGCCGGACTCGTTGACCAGCACCCCGTATTTGGCCTTGCCGATCTTCATCTTCGAATACTTCGCCACGAGTGCGTAGTCGAGGAAGGCGGCCGCGTCGGAGCCGGTGATGCGGACCTCGCCCATGTGGGAGAGGTCGAAGATCCCAGCTGCCTCACGCACGGCGCGATGCTCGGCGAGTTCGGACCCGTACTTCAGCGGCATGTCCCAACCGCCGAAATCGGTGAAGGAGGCCCCCAGCTGCGCGTGGATGCCGTGCAGCGGGGTCTCGCGCGTTGAATTCTCGGTACTCATCAGTCGTCCTCTCCATCGGTGACCTCGAAGGCCTCTGGCGGTGGGCAGGTGCACACCAGGTTGCGGTCGCCATAAGCACCGTCGATGCGGCTGACCGGCGGGAAGTACTTGGTCTGGCGCAGTCCCCTGACCGGGAACACTGCGGTTTCGCGAGAGTACTTTCCGTCCCAGTCATCCATCACCACGGTCGCCGGGTGCGGGGCTCCGGCCAGCGGCGACTCCTCGTAGGAGTATTCGTCGCCGATCGCATCGATCTCGGCGCGGATGACGCGCATGGCCTCGATGAAGCGATCGAGTTCGGCCTTGTCCTCGGATTCGGTCGGCTCGACCATGAGGGTGCCGGGGACCGGGAAGGCCAAGGTCGGGGCGTGGAAGCCGAAGTCGATCAGGCGCTTGGCCACATCCTCGGCGGTGACGCCCGACTTCGCGGTGGCCTCACGCAGGTCGAGGATCGTCTCGTGTCCGACGAGCCCGTGTTCGCCCGAGTAGAGGATGGGGAAGACGTCGTTGAGGTTGACCGCCAGGTAATTCGCGCCCAGGAGCGCGGCATGGGAGGCTTCCTTCAGTCCGTCTCCGCCCATGAGCTCGAGGTAGGCGAGGCTGATCGGCAGAACGCCGGCGGAGCCGAACATCGAGGCCGAGATCGGCAGTTCGCGGGCGTCCTCGTCTCCTGCCACGAGTTCCGCCGAGGTGGGGTCACCGGGCAGGTACGGGGCGAGGTGCTCGCGCACGCCGACCGGTCCGACGCCGGGTCCGCCGCCCCCGTGGGGGATGCAGAAGGTCTTGTGCAGGTTGAGGTGGGAGACGTCGCCGCCGAATTCCCCGGGCTTGGCCAGTCCCACCATGGCGTTGAGGTTCGCACCGTCGACGTAGACCTGACCGCCGGCGTCGTGGACCTTGTCGCAGACTTCACGGATCTGGGACTCGAAGATGCCGTTGGTCGACGGGTAGGTGATCATGATCGCGGCGAGCTTGTGGGCGTTCTTCTCGATCTTCGCGTCGAGGTCGTCCATGTCGACCGATCCGTCCTCGGCCGTGGCGATGACCTGGACCGTCAGTCCCGCCAGCACAGCGGAGGCGGCGTTGGTGCCGTGGGCCGACTGCGGTATGAGGACCACGCTGCGGTCGGAGTCCCCGTTGGCGACGTGGAAGTTGCGAATCGCGAGCAGTCCGGCCAGCTCGCCCTGGGAGCCGGCGTTGGGCTGCAGGGAGACTCGATCGTAGCCGGTGACCTCGACGAGCGAGTTCTCCAGGCGGGTGATGAGGTTGCGCCAGCCGTGGGTCTGTTCGGCCGGGGCGAAGGGGTGGATGGAGGCGAACTCCGGCCAGGTGATGGGCTCCATCTCGGCCGCCGCGTTGAGCTTCATCGTGCACGAGCCCAGCGGGATCATCGTCCGGTCCAGCGCCAGGTCCCGATCGCCCAGGGTGCGCAGGTAGCGCATCATCGAGGTCTCGGAGCCGTGCGAGCTGAAGACCGGGTGTGTGAGGAACTCGGTGGTGCGGTGGAAGTTCTCATCGAAGGCCGGGGTGGGCACGGCGTTGGCTCCGAATGTTCCCGCCGAGGCGGCTTCGAAGTTCGCTTCGTCGACCCTGGCGATGATGCCCAAGGCTTCGAGCAGGCCGTTGGCGTCGGCGACCGTGTGGGGTTCGCCGAAGGAGACGCCGATGGTGGAGTCGTCGATGACGCGGATGTTGAAGCCGGCCTGGTCGGCGACGTGGCGGGCGGCTTCGGCGTCGGCGACTCGCAGTGCCACGGTGTCGAAGAAGTTCCAGCTGACCACCTCGGCGCCGGGTGCGGTGTTCGCCGCGGCCGCGAAGGCCTGGGCCAGGCGGTGGATGCGGGAGGCGATGCGGGTCAGGCCGATGGGGCCGTGGTAGACGGCGTACATGGAGGCGACGTTGGCGAGCAGCGCCTGGGCGGTGCAGATGTTGCTCGTGGCCTTCTGGCGGCGGATGTGCTGTTCGCGGGTCTGCAGGGCCAGGCGGTAGCCGGGCTTGCCCTGGGCGTCCTTGGACACTCCGACGAGGCGGCCGGGCAGCTGGCGCTTGAGTTCGGTCTTCACGGCCATGAAGCCGGCGTGGGGTCCGCCGAAGAAAAGGGGTACGCCGAAGCGCTGGGCCGATCCGACGGAGATGTCGGCGCCCTGGGAGGCGGGGTCTTTGAGCAGGGTCAGGGCCAGCAGGTCGGCGTCGAAGGTCACGAGCGCGCCGCGGTCGTGGGCGCCGGTCACGGCTTCGGTGAAGTCGCGGATGACGCCGGTCGTGCCGGGCTGGGAGCAGACGATGCCGAAGATGTCCTCGCCGACGAGGCCCTCGGCGAGGTCGGCGACGGTGACGGTGAAGTCCATGGCCTTCGCACGGGCGCGGACGACGGCGATGGTCTGCGGGTGGAGTTCTGAGTCGAGGACGACGGTCGACCCCTTCTTCACGGATCGACGCATGAGCAGGACCGCCTCGGCGACGGCGGTGGCCTCGTCGAGGAGGGAGGCGTTGGCGATGTCGAGGCCGGTGAGGTCCTGGACGACCTGCTGGAAATTCAGCAGCGCTTCGAGGCGACCCTGGGAGATCTCCGGCTGGTAGGGGGTGTAGGCGGTGTACCAGGCCGGGTTCTCGACCAGGTTGCGGCGGATGACGGCCGGGGTGATCGTGTCGTAGTAGCCCTGGCCGATCATCTGCTTGCGCATCATGTTCTGTCCGGCGATGGAGCGGAGGTCGTCGAGGACCTCGGCTTCGGAACGGCCGGTGGGCAGGTCGAGTCCGTCGATCTGAATGGATTCTGGGATGGCTGCGGCCGACAGTGCTTCGAGGGAGTCGTAGCCGAGTTCGGCCAGCATGGCCGCGGTGTCGTCGGCGCGGGGTCCGATATGCCGGTCGGAGAAGGGGCGTTCGGTGTCTCCGGTGGGAGCCGTGGTGTGCGCGAGTGAGCTGGTGTGGGCGAGTGAACTGGTCATTGCCGTCCTTGGGTCGGTGTCGCGCCCGCCTGCGGAGGACGCACTGAACAGTGATGGTCCTCCCCGATCTGTCGGACGCAGCGCGTCCTTCAGATATGCCTGCAATCGGTGGTACTGGGCCTGAGAGTTTCCCGGGGAGGGAATTGCACCTACGGCGCTGCACAGTGCGCTTGCTGCAACTGATAGCTGCGGCAGCTGAGCAGCTCTCCCACGTCATGTCTTAACGGCAATATGAACTTATGTGGCTATTCGTTTGTCTGCGTGCCCGGCCATTGGAGGCTGAGCACTCACGGCCCCGAGTCTAGTGGCACCGCTCACGGTGGACAAACGGCAAGGTGGTGGCTCGCTCCCTCCCGAATCAGAATTTCGAGGCAGAAGAATGTCGGTTTCAGCGGCGAAATTCGACATTCTCCTCCCGCGAAATCTTTGATTGGCGGCGCCCCAGTCAGCAGCTCAGGCGTTTCCGCCCGCGGTGATGACTCCTCCGTCGGCGGTGAGCACCTGCGCGGTGATCCAGTCGGCGTCGGACGAGGCGAAGTAGGCGACTGCGCCGGCGATGTCCTCGGGAGTTCCGAGGCGCCTGGCCGGGTACGCCGAGGCGACTTCCTCCTCCTTGCCCTCGTAGAGCGCGGTGGCGAAGTTCGTCTTCACCACGGCCGGGGCCACTGCATTGACGCGGATGTCCGGGCCGAGCTCGACGGCCAGCGATTTGGTCAGGTGGGAGACCGCCGCCTTCGAGATGCCGTAGAAGGAGATGCCGGGGCTGGGCACCTGACCGGCCACCGAGGAGATGGACACGATTCGCCCCTTGTTCTCGCGGAAGCCCAGCTTCTCGTGATGGACGGCCTCCTGCACCCAGGCGAGCGTGCCGATGACGTTGACGTCGAGGATCTTGCGGGCGGCATCGAGGTCGAGGTCGATGAGCGGGCCGTAGACCGGGTTGATGCCGACGTTGGTCACCAGCACGTCGAGGCGACCGAACTTCTCCGCGATCGCGTCATAGACCTCTGCGCGGTGGTCCGGATTGTCGGACTTTCCCGCGATGCCCAATGCAGTGCCTTCGGGGAACTGGGCGACCGCCTCGGCGAGGGCCTCGGGTTTGCGGGCGGTGAGGACGACGGTGGCGCCCTCGGCCTGCAGCCGGTGGGCGATGCCGAGTCCGATGCCGCGGCTGGCACCTGTGATGAGTGCGACCTGACCGGCGAATCGCGCGCCGAGGCGGGGCTGAGTATCCGTGCTGGCTTGTTCTGTCATGGGGGAACTCCGTCGTCCGTCGAAGAAACCGAGCGTTCGCTCAGTAGTGTGTTCGTATCGTAGGCAGGAGCAGGCGACGATCACAAGGAGAAGTTGCCCGGAGGCACGAGGAGTTTGGAATGAACCAGCTGGAGCACACCCTCGACCTCGGTCCTGTGGACCTGTTTCCGGCGGCGCGTGAGGCGATTCTGACTTGGAAGCTGCAGGAATCTGCCGGAGTCATCGCGCGGCCGGTGCGGCGTGTGCGGGTCGGTCAGATCGTCGGCCTCTGGCTCAATCCGGTCTGGCCGCGGCCTGCGGTGCGCTTGCGCGGTCGTGACCTCGCGCTCCCGATCGGGTCCTGCGAGGTCGTTGACGTCATCGATACGGCGGGGACCGAGGCGGAGCGGGCTGCCCTCGAAGAATTCGGCGCTGAGCGCACTGCCGGATTCGTCTATCGCACTTTGCCAGAGCACCTGGAATCCGGCGAACAGTCCTTCCGCGTGTTCGTCGGAACGAACGATCGCCTGGGCGTCTCCATCACTTCCCAATCTGTTCCGGGGCACCCGTTGCTGCAGGCCGTCGCGCCGATGTCGGTGGCGGCGCAGAAGATGATGGCCAGACGTTACGCCAATGGGCTCAAGCAGATGCTTCGGCAGCAGGGCAGTCCGGTTCAGCAGCAGGGCAGTCCGGTGTTCGGGCGCTCGGATCGCCGTCTGTAGGCTTGCGGGCATGACAGACGTGCAGGCTCGGGCACTTCGCACCGCCTCTGACCTGGTGGGACGGGAGCTCAGTCTTGTCGACGTCTTCACCGGCGGCCAGCATGCCATCACTCTCTTGGCCACCGACGGTGATTCGGAGTTCGTCGTCCGAGCCTTCCCCGCCCACCACGATGCTGCGATCAGGGAAGCCGAGGTACTCGGCCGGTTATCGACGTTGGGTGCATGGGCCCCTCATCTGGTCGCGGCCAATGATGATCTGGCCGATCCTGTCATCGTCACCTCGCGTGTCTTTGGGTCTGCCCCTGGTCCTGATCTGTCGCCGATGGTGATCGCTGCCGAGATGGCGGCTGCGCTGGTGAGGATCCACGACCTCGGCGGGCACGGACTGAGACCAACTCCTGGTGAGCCACCTGGTGGGGAGTCGGCCCTTGCCGCCCGTGCTCGGCGGGAATGGGCGAGCCTGGACATGCGCGATCCTGTGCTCATCCACTCGGACTTCTGGTGCGGGAACGCCCTGTGGGAGGGCGGTCGGCTGACCGGTGTCGTCGACTGGTCGGGTGCGCGCTCGGGTCCGCGCGGCGTCGATGTGGCGTGGTGTCGGCAGGACCTCGTACTCCTCGGCTCTCCCGAGGCTGCCCGCCTGTTCATCGAGGAGTACGAACGGCTGTGGGGCGACTCGATCGACGACATCGACGCCTGGGATGTTCAAGCCGCGGCTCGCGCCCATGATCGCGTCGAAACCTGGCTGCCCAACTATGTCGGGATCGGGCGAACCGATATGACTGCCCAGCTGCTGCGCGAGCGACTCGATTCGTGGAACGCGACGTTGTAAGCGGCAGCGGAGAATCAGCGAGGACGCGGTGTGGGAGATCATTTCGTGAGGTGAACCATTTTCGAGGTAGGAGACTGTCGAAAAATGGCGCTCAGACCGACATTCTGTCACCTGCGAATCCGTCCTCGCGCCTGCGAGTGAGCCCGCGTTCGTCGCGACCTTGCGTCTTCTGCTCACTCCACGGTCGGCAGGACCTCCTCGGCGAGGGCCAGCACCGCTTCCAAGGAGGGCTTGCCGTGGTCGCTCAGGTGCGCCAGGTACAGCGTCGAGGGGTCCTGCGGGATGTCGAGGGGCACGGCAGCCGTGCCGAGCTCGCGCGTGTTCGCCGATACCGAGTCGAAGGTGATCGAGACCCCAAGACCCGCGGCGACCAGGGCGCCGATCGTCTGTGTGTCCGGAGCGACCTGCACCCGGCGAGGAGTGAATCCAGCATCGCGGCACAGCTTCATGGTGCTCTCGCGCAGGGTGGAGTTGGGGTGTGCCGGCAGCGTGATGAAGTCCTCATCTGCCAGCTCCTCGACTCGGATGGAAGAGTGCCCAGCCAGACGGTGGCCCGCAGGGAGAGCAGCGCAGAGGCGTTCGATCATCACCGGTCTGCCCATGATTCCCGGCGGTCGCGTGTCCCACCTGACCAGCGCGAGGTCCAGTGTGCCGTCGACGAGGCGGTCCAGTCCTTCCTCGGCGAAGACATCGGATTCGAGGCTGAAGACGATCCCCGGACTCTGACGTCTCGAGGCTGCGATCAACCTGGCGGCCAAGGTCCGTGACGAGGATCTGGCGAATCCGAAGCCGATGCGCCCGGTCTCCCCCGTCGCGGCCCGCTGCACGGAGTCGACCGCAAGCCCCTGATATTCCAGCATCTTCTGTGCCGGTTCGACCAGCGCCTCACCTGCCGGCGAGAGGCGCACGTTGCGGGTGGTGCGTTGGAAAAGGGAGACGCCGAGGTCGTCCTCGAGCGCCCTGATCGTCCTGCTCAGCGGCGGCTGAAACACGCCCAGGCGCTGGGCGGCGCGACCGAAGTGCAGCTCCTCGGCAACGACGAGAAAGGCCCGCACCTGCTGGATCTCCATCATGCTTCCTTCATGTTTCCTTCCTGCGCCGGCAAGCCTGGATGTCAGCCGGCCCGCCCACCTCTTTAAATATCGCTGCAGATAACAATCACTTCCTATTATTACCCATGTTGCTATATTGTGGGGTGAAACACTCGAACGGACTTCGGAACCACCTCGGCGATCATCACGTTTCTGTCCAGAGCAATGGACGTCGCCGGACCACGATCAACGGGAGCTTTCATCGATGAATGGCGAGACCGCCGCGACGCAGACGCCAACAGATCACGACGGACACGCATCGAACGATCGGCCGGACCCCGTGGCCGACCACCTCCCCCGTGAAGGAAACGGTCCGCTGACGGGCCAGGTCGTCGTCGACTTCTCCCGCGTCCTCGCCGGCCCCTATTCCACGATGATGCTCGCCGACCTCGGCGCCACCGTCATCAAGGTCGAGGGCCCCAACGGAGATGACACACGGCACTGGAGCCCACCGGTCCGCGATGAGGACGCCACCTACTATCTGTCGATCAACCGCAACAAGTACGACATCGTCCTCGACTTCACCGACGCCGATGACCTCGAGGTCGCGAAGAAGCTGGCCGCTCGCGCCGATATCATCGTCGAGAACTTCAAGCCCGGCGGCCTGAAGAAGTTCGGTCTCGACTACGACTCGGTCACGGAGACCAACCCGGAGGTCATCTTCGCCTCGGTCACCGGCTTCGGTGCCCACAACGGACTGCCCGGCTACGACCTGCTGGTGCAGGCGATGTCCGGCTTCATGTCCGTCACCGGTAGCCCCGATGGTTCCCCCTACCGTGCGGGCGTCGCGGTGTTCGATGTCATCACCGGACTGCACACGACGATCGGCATCATGGCCGCCATCCAGCACAAGACCCGCACCGGCGAGGGGCAGCTGGTCGAGACGAACCTCATGTCTTCGGCGATGTCGGGACTGGCGAACCAGTCCGGAGCCTATGCCGCCGCAGGAGTGACGCCGACGCGCATGGGCAACGCCCACCCCAGCCTCTACCCCTACCAGCCGATGGCGACGAAGGACGGTGAGATCATCGTCGCTGCCGCCAATGACGGACAGTTCGCCGCGCTCGCGAAGGCCCTGGGACGACCTGACTGGGCCGAGGACGAACGCTTCGCCAAGGCCAAGACCCGCAATGCTCATCGCGATGAGCTCGAACCCGAACTCCTCGAAGCCCTGGCGCACCACACTGCGCAGGAATGGTTCGAGAAGCTCACAGCCGTCGGCCTGCCCTGCGCGCCGATCAACTCGATCTCGCAGGGAGTCGAACGCGCCCGGGACCTCGGGCTCGACCCGATCGTCGAAACCGGCCAAGGCGAGCGCGTCATTCCCACGATCCGCAATCCGATCCGACTGGCGAAGTCCGAGGTCTCCTACGATCTTGCGCCACCGGAACTCGGCGCCGACTCCGACCGGGTCCGCGTCTGGATCGACGGCCTCTGACCGAAAACGACGAACGCGAACGGCCACTTCGGCGAAATCAGGCCATCTCGGCGGGATCAGGCCATCTCGGCGAAATCAGGCCACCTCGGCGAGGGAACCCGCCACCGCCTCGGCGACCACACCAACCTGACTACACCACTTCAACTCATAAGGAGAACGAAGAATGGATACTTCGGAACTCGACGATGTCCTCTCAACTGTCCGTGAATTCGTCCGCGAGAAGGTCGTGCCCATCGAGCTCGACATCGAGGCCGATGACGCGATCCCGGACTCGATCATCAAGGAATCCGCCGATATGGGACTCTTCGGCTGGGCACTGCCCGAGGAGTACGGCGGACTGGGCATGAATGCCGAGCAGGACGCCCAGCTGGCTATGGAGCTCGGCTACACGACACCGGCGTTCCGGTCGGTCTTCGGCACGAACAACGGCATCGCCGGGCAGGTCCTCGTCAATTACGGCACCGATGAGCAGAAGAGTCAGTGGCTGCCGAAGCTGAGCTCCGGCGATATCGTGGCCTCCTTCGCGCTGACCGAATCCGAGGCCGGTTCCGATCCCTCGGGCATGCGCACCCGCGCCGTGCGCGACGGCGATGACTACGTCATCACCGGCAGCAAACGCTTCATCACCAATGCCGAGACCTCCGATGTGCTCATGGTCTTCGCCCGCACCGACCCGAACGCGCAGGGCTCGAAGGGCATCTCCGTCTTCCTCGTCCCGACCACGGCCGAAGGCGTCACCGTCGGCAGCCATGACAACAAGATGGGGCAGGCCGGCGCCTGGACCTCGGAGATCTTCTTCGACGAGGTCCGAGTGCCCTCCGCCAATCTCATCGGCGGTGAGGAGGAGAAGGGCTTCTACGCCGCGATGGCCTCGCTGAACAAGGGTCGCCTGCACATCGCCGCAATCTGCGTGGGCCAGGCCACCCGCATCCTCGATGAGTCCGTGAACTATGCCGCCGAGGCGAAACAGGGTGGAGAGCCCATCGCCCGGTTCCAGCTGGTCCAGGCCATGCTCGCCGACATCTACACCGAGGTTGCCGCCGCCAAGGCCCTCGTCCTCGCGGCCGCGAAGCGCTGGGATGCCGACGAGGACCGGAAGCTCGGCCCGAGTTCCGCGAAGCTCTTCGCCTCCGAGGCTCTGGGCCGCATCGCCGACAAGGGTGTGCAGATCCAGGGCGGAACCGGCTATATGCGTGAGTCCGCGGTCGAACGCTTCTACCGTCACGCTCGCCTGTTCCGCATCTACGAAGGCACCTCGGAGGTCCAGCGCGTCGTCGTCGCCCGGCAGCTGCTCAAGGGTGCCCACAAATCGCAGTTCAACCTGTAAACGGCCCACCGCCCGCCGACCCGCGAACGGCGCATCGCCAGAACACATAACTACCCGATTGCAAGGAAGAAGAACCCATGACTGACACACCTGCCACCACCGATGTCTCCAACACCCAGATTTCCAACGCTCAGGGCATCTCCGAGATCCCCGGCCTGCTGGCCGACAAGGTCGCCATCGTCACCGGCGGCGCCCAGGGACTCGGCCTGTCCATGGCCCGGAGCCTCGTCAACTCGGGGGCCAAGGTCGTCCTCGGCGACATGAATGAAGAGAGCCTGCAGCAGGCCGTCGAGGAGCTCGGCGGGTCCGATTCTGCGGCCGGGGTCGTGTGCAACGTGGCCTCGCTGGAGAACACCGAGAAACTCGCCGAGGCGGCAACGCAGACCTTCGGCGGCGTCGACATCTGGGTCAACAACGCCGGCATCACCCGCGACGCGACGATCCGGAAGATGAGCGAGAAGGAGTTCGACGACGTCATCTCCGTCCACCTGCGCGGAACCTGGAACGGGCTCAAGGTCGCCACCGGGGTCATGCGCGAGCAGGGCCGCGGGGGCGCGATCGTCAACGTCTCGTCCATCAGCGGCAAGGTCGGCATGCTCGGCCAGTCGAACTACTCCGCCGCGAAGGCCGGCATCGTCGGCATGACGAAGGCTGTGGCCAAGGAAGTGGCGTTCAAGGGCATCCGCATCAACGCGATCCAGCCCGGCTTCATCAACACCGCGATGACCGCGGCCATGCCCCAGCACGCCATCGACTCGAAGCTCGCCGAGATCCCCCTGGCGCGTCCCGGCGAACCAGAAGAAGTAGCCTCGGTGGTGCTGTTCCTGGCCTCCGGCCTCTCCAGCTACCTCACCGGCACCGTCACCGAAATATCCGGCGGACGCCACATCTGAGAATTCCTTCGCTCCCGGCCCGTCCCGGCCAAGCCCGCGGACCCTGGCTTGGAGCAGGCCCTGGCTTGGAGCGGGCCCTGATTTGGAGCGGGCCCTGATTTGGAGCGGGCCCTGATTTGGAGCGGGCCCTGATTTGGAGGGAACAGAGTGTTGGTTTTCACCGCAGAAACCAACACTCTGTTCCCTCCAAATCGTCTTCTCCCCGAGCCGGAGGCTGGGTGGGCCTCCGCCGACTACGAGTTCCGCGTCACGCCCGGTACTTCACCTGACCGCCGACGACGGTCAGTGCGACCGTGGTGTCGCGGATCGCCTGCGCGTGGGCGAAGAGTGCTTCCTCCGATTCATAGCCGAGCAGACCATCGTGATCGAGCACGGCCGCATTGCTGCCGACACCGCCGACCCCGCCTTCGACACCGCCGACACCCCCTTCGGCACCGCCGGGCTCACCTTCGGCACCGCCGGGCTCACCTTCGGCCTCATTCCTCACACGTGCGGAGTCGTTCAACCCCTCTGCAGCACACGGGTCGGTGTCGACGACGATGAAGTCAGCGTCCATGCCAGGTGCCAGATACCCGCGCCGATCTTCGAGCCCGGCGGCGTAAGCCGGACCCTGGGTGTGCTGCCGAATCGCCTCGGCCGCCGACAACCGACGTCGGGGCTGGAAGCTTGTACTCGCATCCCCGGAGATGTCGGCCCTGGTCATCGCCGCATAGACAGCAGCGAAAGGGTTCGCGGATTCGACCGGACCATCGGAGCCGAACGCCACTTGCGCCCCGACAGCCAACAAGTCCGGCCACGCATAGGCGGCCAGCTGGGCGGATTCGTCGATGAGGTGGAGCAAGTGCAGATCGGAGATGCAGTGATGGGGCTGCATCGAGGCGATGACATCGAGCTCGGCGAATCGGTCGACGTCGCCGGGCTGGATGAACTGAGCGTGTTCGACCCGGTGACGCAGCGGACGTTCGAAACGTTCCTCGGCCTCCTTCGTTGTCTGGTGCAAGCGCTCGAAGACATTGAGCACGTGGTGATTGGCCTGGTCGCCGATGGCGTGGATCGCGACCGAGATCCCCGCCTCGGTGGCGAGCCGCGCATTCTCGAACAGATCGTCTTCGGACATCTGAGCGATCCCGTAGTTCGCATCCACCGGCTCGCTGCTCAGCACCCCCTCGGGTACGTTCCCCGGGTAGGTGTAGGACTCCTGTTCGGTGTTGCCCTCCTCAGCTGGTGTCCCTCGAGAGTCGCCCGTCCCCTCGTGAGTCGTCCCTTCGTGCGCCGCCCCAACGTGAGTCGCTCCCTCGAGTGGTGTCCCCGCGCGAGCCGCCCCCTCGTGAGCCGCTCCTTCGGGCACAGCGCTGTCGTGAGCGCTCGGCTCGGGAAACGGTGAGGACATGTGACAGGTGTGCGAGCCCAGAGCTCCGTCCGAAAACAGCTTCAGCCCACCTCGGCTCAGCCAATCGTCGCCGTCGCCGGTGTGCCACCCTGTCTCGATCGCCCACGGCACCTCCGGCCCGCGCAGGTACTGCGAGACTCGGATGTACTGCCGATCGGCTTCCCGCAGATCGGACCAGCCCAGCGTCGAGGCGATCCCGTCGAAGTCGTGGATGCCGGTCAGCCCCTGGGAGAGGAACAGCTTCTGCGTGCGGTCGAGTCGCTCGACCTGTTCCTCACGACTGGGTTCGGGAATGTACCTGGCCACCAGGTCGGTGGCGTCCTCTCTGACGAGTCCCGTCAGCTCCCCCTCGTCGTCGCGGACGAACTCTCCGCCGAACGGGTCGGCGGTGACATCGTCGATGCCGGCGATCTCGAGACCGTGGGCGTTCGTCCAGAGCGTGTGGAGATCGACCGACCACATCGCCACAGGGTGATCGGGCACCGCCTGATCGAGCAGTTCTCGATCGGGGAAACGGGGCTCGTCCCATTTGTTGAGGTCCCAGCCAGAGCCGACCACCCAGGCCCCGAACGGCATCTGGCCAGCGCGTTCACGGATGGCTTCGACCGCCTCGGCGAGGGATCGGACGGTCGAGAGATCGAGATCGGTCAGGGAGTCGGCGTAATGGACCGAGTGCATGTGCGCGTCGACGAGGCCCGGCAGGATGACCTTGCCGTCGCAGTCGACCTCCTCGATCTCGAGGCTGGGAATCACCGTGGTGGCTCCGAGCCCGCCCGCCGAGGCGAGCGCTGCCGTCGTCGAGGACTCCGAGGCTGCGATGTCGAGCAGTTCCGCTCTGGTGCCGACGGCCACGATGGTCTCCCCGTCGACGAGAATCGCGTCGGGGACAGTCGTCGCGCTCGTGTCAGTGGCAGCAGTTACTGTGGCGGCATCGGATCCCGAGGAGGAAGGAGCAAAAGTTCGCACGACGGCGTTGGAGAACAGACGCATGAGCACCAGTCTAAGGCTCACGGACACATGCACCGGGCTGGAGAGGAGGCAGGTTTCCCGACACTGACCGGACATGCCTTCTACCCGGAGTAGAATTCGAGGCATGGCCAATGTTCTCAGCTCTCAGGACACCCGGCTCTCCGCCGGTGCCCGCATCGTTCTTCCTGCCATCTGGCTCGGCCTCATCATCGGCATCTCGCTGATCGAGGCGCCGCTGAAGTTCACGGCACCGGGCATCACGATCCCACTGGGGCTGGGCATCGGCCGTCTGGTCTTCACCGTCATGAACTGGGTCGAGATCGCCATTGCCGTCGCCCTGCTGTGGTCGGTGCTCAAAGACGCCGTCGGCAAGCTCTACCAGTCTTTGGCCTGCGGCGTCATCGGCGTGCTCATCATCAAGGTCGTCGTCATCCGGCCCCTGCTCAACCACCGCACCGACGCTGTGCTCGCGGGGACCGACGACGGCGGGTCGAGCCTGCACCTGTTCTACATTGCCGCCGATGGTCTGCTCATCCTCGGCCTCATCGCATTGCTCATCGTCGCGGTGCGTCGCTGGGTGACGGTCCGCCCCGCCGTCAAGGACGCCGTCAGCAGCTGACCCGGAGCCGAGCTCACTGCCGGTGAGCTCACTGCCAGAGCTCGGGCGGCCGGTGATCGGGCCAACGGTGATCGGGCTGCCGGTGATCGGGCTGCCGAAGCTCGGACTGCCGGTGGTCCAGGGACACGAATCCGCAGTCTGCGTTAGTCGCCATCACCAGGGGCAGGTCGTGGGTGGCCCAGACGATCGTGTGTCCCGCCTCGGCGAGAGTGCGGATGAGTCGAGCGAACCTCGCGGCGTTCGACGCGTCGAGGGCAGCCGTCGGTTCGTCGCAGACGATCGTGTCGATTCCGCTGGCCAGGGCCCTGGCCAGGCAGACTCTGGCCGCCTGACCTCCGGAGAGCTCACCGCATCGGTGCTGGAGCAGTTCGGGTCCGAGCAACGCGCGAGCCAGTACGCCCGCGCGCTCGTCGGCTCCCAAGCTGTGGCCGAGGATGCGGGCGGTCCGGTCGATCACCTCGTCGACGGTGTGCCTGGGATTGAGCCATTCGCGCGGGTTCTGCGGAACCAGCACACCCTCATCGCCGCTGATGCCCCCGCCGGTGGGCGTGAGGAACCCCGTCATCGCCAGGCACAGACTGGTTTTGCCGCTGCCCGAACCACCCCGCAGAACGGTGACGCCACCGGCGGGGAGCTCGGCGCTGACCGGTCCGATCAGTGTGGCCCCGTAGTCGATCTCAAGCTCATTCAGCTCCATCGTCGTCACCCCGCATCGCCCGATGTCCATTCGACCCGGTCACACTCGATCGTCTCGCGCACCACCGTCCTGTCCACGTGTGGAAAAGTTCCGGAACGGTCTCCAGGGCAGGCCCCGGTAAGATCGTCGGGAAGCTGCTCGAACTCGTGCAGTCTGCGCAGTTCGTCGCCCTCACGGTATCCCCGACCGCCGAGGTGGTCGGGCGCCAACGGCAGCGGGTGCGCTCCCGTGACCGGGGCGGCCGCGGCCAGAGCCCGGCTGTAGGCGTTGTCGGCACGTGTGCTGAGGAAGACCTCGACCGAGCAGGCGTCGACGATGTGTCCGTTGAAGATGACGGCGACCTGATCATCGGGGCGGGCGTTCCTGGCCATGCTCGACAGGTCATGGGTGACCGCGAGCACGGCCGCTCCACCCCCGCGAACACAGTCGTCGAGGACGGTGACCATCGAATCGGCCTGCCCGGGATCGAGGCCGGCGGTGGGCTCGTCACAGACGAGCAGCCTCGGCGAGTGTGCCAGGGCTGCAGCCAGGGACACACGGGAGATCTGCCCGCCGGAGAGCTCATGCGGGTGACGTTCCAGCATCGTGTTCTCCAGACCGAAGGGGACCAGATCCGGGCTCTCGATGCCCGCGCGATGGAACCACTCGCGCAGACGCAGGCGCGGTGGGAACGTGTCCATGGCGTTCTGCGGCGCCCAGGCCAGTTCACCGCGGCGACGCATCCCCGCCAACAGCTTCCGTCCCCGACGAGTGCCCAGGTCGACCGAACCTGCCGTGCCGCAGTCGTCGGCCCGGCCCCGAGTACCGCAGTCGTCGGCCCGGCCCCGAGTACCGCAGTCGTCGGCCCTGCCCAGAGTGCCGCACTCCTCGGCCCTGCCCCGGGTGCCCGGCTCGCCCGAGCCCCCGCCCATATCGAGGTGCCCGGTGACCTGTGCCCGGGCAGGCGTGAGTCCCGCCAACAGGTTGCACAGCGTGGATTTGCCGGCCCCGGACTCTCCGACCAGCCAGGTGATCCGCCCCATCGGCAACTCCACGGACAGGTCGGAGAGGATGCGGTCGCCGGCAGGCAGCTGCAGACAGCAGCGGGACACGGCGATGGTGTTCACAGTGATCGCGGCCTCTCTCCCAATCGGCGGGACATGATCGTCGACGGCAGAAGCAGCAGCATGAGCGCCAACGTCGGAACCAGCAGCGTCCACCATGCTCCCACAGTCATGTCGTTGCGGCCCCAGGCGATGAGCGGTCCCAGAGAGACCGCGCCCGGATCGACCCCGATGCCCAGAAAAGACGTCGTGGCTTCGTGCACGACCGCCGAGGGGAAGGTGATCGCCATGGCAGCGGCCACCCGACCCCAGACGGCCGGGAGCAGGTGCCAGCTCAGAATCTGGCGGCGGGTGGCGCCGAGGCGGCGGTCGAAGCGCACCCATCCGGAGTTCCATTCCTCGCTGATCTTCGGTCCGATGAGCTGGGCCGCGATCGGCCAGTGCGTGAGCGCCACCGTCACCATGATCGCCTCACGGCCGCCGCCGAGGATGCCGACGACGATGAACGTCAGCAGCATGGACGGCACGGTCACGGTGGCGATGAGCAGGGCCGTCGAGATTGTCGACAGTGTTCGCGACAACGTGGAGACGAGCCCGACCGCGGCACCGATGAGAGTGGTCGCCGAGGCGGTGATCAGTGCCGCCAGGGCCGAACCCCCGGCCGCTGTCCACACGGTGAGGACGACGCTGCGACCGTAATGATCGGTCCCGGCCACTCCGCCGTCACCGGGTGGAAGCAGTGAGTCCGCGAAGTCGGTGCTCGGCTCGGGCACGAAGCGCCCGATGATCAGCAGCACCAGAACCAGTGCCAGGACGACGAAGGGAAGTCTGGATCTCATGACCGACCACCCCCACCTCGGCGGGCATAATCCGCACCCCCACCTCGGCGGGCACCGTCGCCCCCGTCTCGGCGGGCACCGTCAAAACCGAGCCGAGCCTCCGTGAGGGTCGACAGTTCGCCGCCGAGGCGCGGGCCTGCGGACGTGGTGCGAACGATCAGCACGAGTCCCGTCGTCACACCCGCCGCGATCGAGGTGACCGTGGCCAGCAGCGGCAGGTCGGCTCCGGCGGCCGCTTGGACGAGTGCATTGCCCAGCCCCGGGTAGGCCAGCACCGCCTCGACGGCGGCTTCGCCCACGACGATGGTGGGCAGGTAGACCAGGGCCGGACTGGCCACGGCCCCGAGCACGGTGGGCAGGACGGTGCGGATCCGGGCGCCGTTGTCGAATCCCCGGCCGATGAGGGCACGGGCCCACGGAGTCGACCACACCTCGGCGGCGGCCGACCGGGCCGCGGCGATGAGCGGGGCGGCCCAGGCGAACGCGATGGTGATCGCCACTCCGGGGATGAGCGTGATCGGAGCGCTGGTGGCCGGGTTGGGCAGCTGGGTGCCCCAGGCGACGACGATGATGAGCGCGAGGAGGAACGAGGGGATGGCCAACCAGGCGCCGAGGACGCCCGAGGCGCTCGAACTCTGCGCCAGGCTCGGGAAGCGGGCGAGGGCGATCGCGACCGCCCCGACCACGATCGCGGTGATGGCCACGGCGGTGACGCTGGCTGCGATGGTGTTGAGCCCGCGGGAGGCCACGAGCTCCGCGACGGGAGCGTGGAGGATCCGCGAATAGCCCAGGTCCCCGGACGTCACCGCTGTCATCAGCCACTGCCACCAGGCCGAGAGCCACCCACCGGATTGGTAGGCGGCCTCGAGATCGGCCCGAGCCTGTGCGGAGGCGAATTCCCAACTGCTGATCGTGTGCGCCAGCGGGTTCGCCGGTGAGGCCGCCGCCAGGGCGAACACCCCGATCCCGGCGGCCAGCACCGCGGCGCAGATTCCGCCGATGACGATTGCGGCCCTGGTCAGGACGCCTCTCATATCGGGACGGCTCTCATACCTGCGTCCTGGTCAATGCGTGAGTCCGAGTCATCCGGCGGTGACGCTCATCAGCTCTTCGTCCAGTCCGCGAGGTTCCACCACGGGCCCCAGTCTGAGCCGTGGACGTGGGGTTCGAACGTCGTGTCCGGAACATCCCACCCTTCGGTGTCGGCGACGTAGGTGTGTTCGAGGAAGGCGACGATGAGGTAGCTGGGATCGTCCATATAGAGATCCTGGACCTTGCGGTAGTCGGCGGCGGCCTTCGCCTCGTCGGTCTCCTGGGCGGCGTGGTCGAGGAGCTCATCGGCTCCGGGGACCTCCACATCGGCAGGGTTGTCGAAGACTCCGGAGGTCTTCGTGTGCGTGTGCAGGGAGGCCCTGATCTGGTGGTCGATGTTGTAGGGCTGTTCCCCGCCGGCGTAGACGATGGCCTGCCCGGTCATCGACTTCTCGATCTGGTCCCATTCGCCGGCTTCGACCTCGACGCCGATGCCCAGGGGCTTGAGCTGGGCCGCGACCTCGGCGGCGATGTCCCCGCGCACGGAGTCACCGGCCGGATAGGTGAATGGGATCTCGGCCCGCTGGCCGTCCTTGCTCCTGATCCCGTCCGATTCCTTCTCCCAGCCGGCCTCGTCGAGCATGGTCTCTGCCGCCTCGACATCGCGCTCGAAGTTCGCGGAGGGTTCGTAGGCGTCACCGTAGAAGTCGCCGACCGGGGTCGAGGCCGGTGTGCCGTGCCCGGCGAGGACCTCGTCGACGATCTTCTCCCGGTCGACGGCGAGGTTCAGGGCCTTGCGCACCGTCGCCGAGGCGGTGAATGGGTTGTCCGAGGGCAGTGTCAGTCCCCGCCAGTCCGCGGTTCTCGCGGTCACGACCTCGTGGTCGTCGCCCGTGATCTTGTCGACCGAGCGCGGTGGCACGGCGGCCCCGGAGACCTTGCCGTCGGAGACCGCTGCCGCGAGTGCCGAGGAGTCCGAATAAGCCTGGACCGTCACCGACTTCAGCTCCGGGGTCGTTCGCCAGTAGTCGTCGCGGGCCTCCATCACAGCGGTGTCGGAGGTCAACGACTTCAGCCGGTAGGCCCCGGTGCCGACCGGTTCGCTGTTGACCTTCCAGTCCGCGGCCGGCGTACCCTCCTCGATGGCTTCGCTGGGCAGGATCCCCAGGGTCAGACGTGACGCGAAGGTGGGTGTCGGCTCGGCGAGGTGGAAGACGACCGTGGACTCGTCCGGGGTGTCGATGTCCTCGATCATCCGGAACGCGTCGACGACCTCCGAGGCGGAGTCGGGGTCGACGATGGCCCGGTAGGTGGCCGCGACGTCCGTGGAGTCGAAGGCGGAGTCGTCGGAGAAGCTCACGCCCTCACGCAGTTTCACCGTCCATGTCGTCGAGTCCTCGTTCGCTTCCGGTTCCGTGGCGGCCAGGGCCGGAGTCAGGTCCGGCATCTCCCCTTCTCCCGAGTCCTCCTGCAGGCGCAGCAGTCCGTCGTAGAACGGGGAGTTGCCGTCGACCGAGTACCCGTTGACGGGGTTGTATCCGCCGATGTTCTCGGTGCCGATGACCAGCTGCGAATCGCCCCCGCTGGGAGCCTCGCACGCAGTGAGCACGAGTGCGAGGGCTCCCAGTGAGGCCACCAGCGCCGAGGTGTGCGTTCGTTTCATATGGTCGGGCCGAACCGTGGGTGGTCGGTCGTTCTCCTTCTATCAGTGCGGGACCTTGTCAGTGTGGTGTCTTGTCAGTGCTGGTGGGCTTCTTCGCCTTCGGCGTGGGTGTGCATGTAGCCTTCGCCGTCCTCATCGGCGTGGAAGTGCGGCGCCATCGGACCCGGGTCGACCGGTGTGTGGTCGCCCTTGACGAAGCGGGCGTGGACCTCGCGGACCCAGTCGGCCAGGGCATCGACGGTTTCGGGAACCTTGCGGGAGACGCCCAACACGGGGCCGCCCTCGCGGGCGGTCTTCGCGTCCTCGAGCATGAGGTCGACGTCGACATCGACATACTGGCCGAGGTCGATCTTGTTGATGACCAGCAGGTCGGCGCGACCGATTCCCGGCCCGCCCTTGCGTGCGACGTCGCCGCCGCCGGCGACGTCGAGCACGAAGAGCTGGGCGTCGACGAGTGCCAGTGAGAACGTCGCGGTGAGGTTGTCGCCGCCGGATTCGATGAGGACGATGTCGAGAGGGTCGAAGTCTTCTTCAAGCGCCTCGACGGCGAGCAGGTTCATGCTCACGTCATCGCGGATGGCGGTGTGCGGGCAGGCTCCGGTCTCGACGGCGCGGATGCGTTCGTCGGGCAGAACCCCTGCGGCCTTGAGGAAGCGTGCGTCCTCGTCGGTGTAGATGTCATTGGTGATGACGCCGATGCGGAAGTCCTCGGCCAGTGCGGTGCAGATGTTGGCGATCGAGGAGCTCTTGCCGGTGCCGACCGGTCCGGCGATGCCCAAGCGCAGTGCGCGTTTTCCAGTGCTCATTGTCTCTCTCCTGTTCGTTGTTGATTCGTCAGCTGAAATTCTCAGGCGACCTGGCCGTCGCAGTCGGGCCGCTTGCTGGTCCGGGTCGCGCCTCATCGGGCCGATCCGGCCTGGGCCGTACTTCGTCAGGCCAGCCCGTGCCGCACTTCATCGGGGCACCGCCGACCAGGTCTGCTCGCGGCCCCAGGGTTCGCCGATGTGGGCGAGCGCCGCATCGAGTCGTTTGCGCAGGGCCAGGGCATCCGACCCGACCGCGGTGATCTGGACGCATGTGTCGCCGACGGGCAGGATCGAGGTCTGCGGGTCGATGACCACGGTCTCTCGCGGCAGTCCCCCGTCTGGATCGACGATGACGATCGAGCCGACGCCCAGGCCCGGTCCGGCCACGGCGGGTGAGTTGAAGCCGGGACTGTTCGGTCCCAGGTCGAAGCGTTGGATGCTCAGCGGTGCCCCGCCTCGGCGGACGGTGAGGGCGGAGCTGAGGTCACCGGGATCTTCCCCGTGACGACCGAGGACGAGTTCTTCGCGGTAGAAGAGCCGGGCGTCTGCGGCGAGGTCGATGTCGACGCGGTGCGTGTGGCGGCAGCCCTTCGCCGCGATCACCGGTTCCGGGATCCACACCAAGGTCGCGGACTCCCCGACGTGGGCGCGTGTCTCCAGCAGTGAGGGGTGCCCGTGCACGCCCGGCAGGACGAGGGTCGCCGAGACCTCTCGGATGAGCAGGCTCGAACCGTCGCCGACGTCGACGTCGAAGCGGTAGTGGTCCCCGCCCAACGGTCCGGCGGCTCCCGAGGTCAGGGCGATGCGGGCGGCGTCGGGGTCACGGTCGATGAAGGGTTCGTGGCCGCTGGCGCCGGTGGGGCGGGGCACGAGCGGGGCCTGAGCGCGCAGGCCAGAGACGCGTGTTCCCGGTCGGCCCGGCTCCATCAGCTCGGTTGCCACGGAGGCCCGGCACGTCATCTTGCTCGGGCCGCTGGCCGTGGCGTCGCCCGCGGGCGCAGGGCCGGGGCGCTTGCTCTTCAGGGTCCTGTCCTCAGGATGCGAATAGTCGAACATTGTCCTTCACATGCATCTCGGCGGCGAAGTCTGACAGGGGTGAGCTCAGTGCCGGCAGGTCCATGGCCGCAGTCGTCTCGTATTCGGCGGCCGCCTCGGCAACGGCATCGAGTTCGGAGCCCAGGGACAGGATCGCCCCATGGGCTTGGAACGGGTCGATGCTCATCAGCTTGACCGCGGCGGTGGCCGGTCCGGTGACGGCTTCGTGCAGCACCACCGCGGCCGTCTCCGCAGCACCGAGTCCCAACGCTCGGCCCACCGCCCCGTAGACGAGCGGCTGCTGCAGGCCCTTGGGCAGGGTCTCCAGCAGCGGATGCGGATGGATCCGCTGCATCGACCGCAGCATCAGCGTCCCCAGCCACTCCCCCGTCGTGCGCAGAGCGGGTGCGGGTGTGCGGGCACAGAGTTCGGCGTCGAGGGTCGCGAGCATCTGGGCGGTGGCATCGCCCACGGAGGTCTCGGCGGTCTCCCCGCACACCGAGGTGGTCTCCTCACCCACCTCGGTGAGGGCCGGATCCTCGCCGAGGTGGTGCCTGGCCGAGACCGCGAAGGCGGCGTTCATCAGCCCGGTGGTGTGCAGGCGCCCGCGGAGGAAGGCGTGCAGGTCAGCGGTGTCGTTGACCCAGCCTTGGCGGATGGCCTGTTCGAGTCCACCGGAGTGGGCGTACCCGCCCGAGGGAAGTCGCCCGTCGCCGAGCATCAGGAGGGTCGCGCGTGAGGTGCTTCGTGCCATCCCTGTTCTCAGAACAGGAAATAGCGTTGGGCCATGGGTACGAACTCGGTCGGTTCGTGTTCGATGAGCTCGTCATCGATGGTCACCGCATAGGTGTCGGAGTCGACGTCGATCTTCGGCCGTGCCGAGTTGTGGATCATGTCGTCCTTCGTGACCTCCCTGGTCGAGGTGATCGGCACGAAGGGCCTGTCGACGTCGACCTTGTCGGCGATGCCGTCGGCGATGGCGTGCTCGGACACGAAGGCCAGGCTCGTCGAGGCGGCCGCAGAACTCCGGTGGTTGAAGCCCATCCGTTCGGACACCGGCTGCGGGGTCGGGATCGAGGCGTTCGGGTCGCCCAGCGCTGCCACGGCCGCCATGCCGCCCTTGAACACGGTGTGCGGACGGACCGCGAACATCGAGGGCTGCCAGAGCACGAAGTCGGCGAGTTTGCCGACCTCGATCGAGCCGACGTGGGAGTCGATGCCGTGGGCGATGGCCGGGTTGACCGTGTACTTGGCGATGTATCGCATGGCGCGGTTGTTGTCGGCGCGAACATCGCCTTCCAGGGGGCCGCGCAGACGCTTCATCTGGTGGGCGGTCTGCCAGGTGCGCATGGCGACCTCACCGATGCGGCCCATGGCCTGAGCGTCGGAGGACATGATCGACAGTGCGCCCATGTCCTGGAGCACATCCTCGGCGGCGATGGTGCCCGCCCGCACCCGGCTCTCGGCGAACGCGAGGTCATTGGGCACCTGCGGGTTGAGGTGGTGGGCGACCATGACCATGTCGAGGTGCTCGTCGACGGTGTTTCCGGTGAAGGGCCTCGTCGGGTTGGTCGAGGCAGGGAGGACGTTGTGCTCCGAGGCGATGGTGATGATGTCCGGGGCGTGACCGCCGCCGGCGCCTTCGGTGTGGAAGGCGTGGAAGGTGCGCCCCTTGACCGCGGCGAGCATGTCCTCGACGAAGCCGGCTTCGTTGAGGGTGTCCGAGTGGATGGCGACTTGGACCCCGGTGTCATCGGCCACGCGCAAGGCGTTGTCGATGACGGCCGGTGTCGCACCCCAATCCTCGTGGATCTTGAAGCCGCCGGCGCCGCCGCGCACCTGCTCGAGCAGAGCCTCGTCGTTCATGGTGTTGCCGCGCCCCAGGAAGAGAACGTTGACCGGCCAGGGGTCCATGCTCTCGAACATCCGCGCCAACCACCACGGCCCCGGTGTCGCCAGGGTGGCCTTCGACCCCTCGGTCGGGCCCGTGCCGCCGCCGACCATCGTCGTGGTCCCGGCCATGAGGCCGACCTGGAACATGTCGGGTCCGACGTAGTGGACGTGGGTGTCGATGGTGCCGGCGGTCATGATGAGTCCGTTGCCGGCAGCGATCTCCGTGTTCGGGCCGATCACCAGGTTGGGGTCGACCCCGTTCATGGTGTCGGGGTTGCCGGAGCGTCCGATGCCGACGAATCTGCCATCGCGCACGCCCACGTCGGCCTTGATGACTCCCCAGTGATCGAGGATGATCACACCGGTGATGACGAGATCGGGGGTGCCCTCGGCTCGAGTCCGAGACGACTGGGCCATTGACTCCCGGGCACTCTTGCCACCGCCGAAGACGACCTCGTTGCCGCCGACGCAGTAGTCCTTCTCGATCTCGATGACGATGTCCGTGTCGGCCAGCCGGATCCGGTCACCGACTGTCGGACCGAACGAGGCCACGTATTCGGATCTCGATATGTCAACCATCCAGCTCTCCTCTGCATTCGCCTCGGAACCCCAGGGCGATGCGTGCGCCCTGGAAGGGAACGAGTTCGACTTCCTCATCTGCTCCCGGCTCGAAGCGCATCGCACCACCGGAGAGCACATTCAATCTCTTGCCCCAGGACCGTTCACGATCGAATTCCAAGCCGGGGTTCACCTCGGCGAAGTGGAAGTGCGACCCGACCTGGATCGGACGGTCGGAGACGTTGGCGACTCGCAGGGTCGTCACGGCCAGTCCCATATTGACCTCGACGGGCTCATCACGGAGGAAGATCTGACCAGGAACGACCGTGTCCGCCGCCGTCACCGGTGCTTCGGACTCCTCACGCGGGCCCTGCCGGGAACCCGAGCCGGGTCTCCGAGGCTCACTGGGACCGCTGGGGCCCGAGGACGGGTGTCGCTGGCGTTCCTCGATGCCCGGTTCCGCCACTACCGTTGCTTCGACATAGTCGTAGTCGCGACCGGGGTGATCGCTGGGATGCTCGGCGCCGGTGTCGCGGTGCTCGGGCTGGAGCTCTTCGTTCTCGAACGGGTTGGTGCCCCGCTTCTCCTCGTCGGGTCCGGTTCCCGCCGGTCCGCGTTCATTGCTCATCATTGGAGCGGCCCTGTCACGGTCACGAGCTTGGTCCCATCGGCGAACGTCGCCTCGACCTGAACCTGAGTAAGCATTTCCGGCACCCCTTCCATGACGTCGTCTCTGCTGAGCACGTGTCGGCCCGATTCCATGAGGTCGGCGACGCTGTCTCCATCCCTGGCACCTTCGAGAAGATAGGAGGTGATGACGGCGGTCGCTTCGGGCAGGTTGAGCTTGAGGCCGCGGTCTTTGCGCTCCAGGGCCAACTTGCCGGCCGTGTAGATCATCAGACGCTCTTGCTCGTACAGACTGAGAAACACTTCTCCCCCGGTGCATTCGAAAGGTATGTATCAATTCGCAGAGGTGATGTGAAGGCTGCCTGTCTCGTCGAGGGCGCGAACCCCGGGCCGGATACGTCGAACGACGTCCGTAAGCAGCCTCTCACCCGCGAGGATACGCTCATGCAAGCAACAATACCCATCGCCCGGGGGCAGTCAAGTCCACTCGGGACCACGACGAGGATCGTTGCTGGTGGCCGTGTCGGGCGGTCAGTGATGCGCGGGTCGGTGATACCCGGATCAGGGCCGCTCGGAAGCTGTCTTTCGGCACCTGGCTTATGCGGTGAACGCAGTCGTCATCGCCGAGTTACCGGTGATCCGACCCCTGCTCAACAAACGCACGAATTCTGTGCCCGCGGGGACCGACGACGGCGGGTCGAGCCTGCACCTGTTCTACATAGCCGCCGACGGACTCCTAACCCTCGGCCTCATCGTGCATTGCTCATCGTCGCGGTCAGCCGCTGGGTGACGATCCGCCCGGCGGTTAGCCGCTGATCGGCCAACTCTCTTCGAACCATCCATTTGAACAACGATATGACGGGAGAGCGGTTTCCTTTGCCCTCCCGTCATATCGTTCTGCATCGATCCGCTCAGACTTCCGGCAGCGGGCCGTCCTGTGCGAAATAACGGACAACGTTGGCTGTCATCGTCGAGACATTGTTGTCGTAGTCGTTCCACTGCAGGCTGGAACACCACGTCATCGACGCCGGGCTCCACATCGCACCGCCGTTGCGGGAGGAGAAGTAGACGATATCGCCTCGCACCAATGGATTCTCCGGTGCGTTCATCCCCGAATAGGCAAAATACGCTTCTTCAGGGACAAGCACCCAGTTCTTGCTTTCGCTGTAGGAACTCGCGATGAGAAGAGCATTGGGAGGGGTTCCGAGAGTCTGGTCGTAGCGGTCGACTTCCAGTCCTGATGCCCCATTGTTGACAAGTCCGAAGTCGCCGATCACCTCGTCCTCGTCGATTCCATCGAACATCCAGCTGATCTCTGGCTTTCGGGCATCCGGCATCTGCTGGAAGCCGACACTCACATCGAGGCAATGTGCGGTGTAGACGGTGCCCCACACCTTTGCCGAGGAGCGTCCGCGCATTCGCCATAGCCCTCCGCGCTCACCGCTGACGCCGTGATACAGCTCGCCGGGACGAGCCCTCCATGCCTGATCTCCTTGCTCTCCCTTACGGATTTCCACCATCCAGGGCTTTTCCGGATGCTGATCGGCGACCCAATACATACCGTTCCCCGCGAGATACATACCTCGGCCACCCTGGGCCAGGTACTGCTCCCACCCGTCGATCATCTGACGCGAATAGTATTCAGGGTGTGTTCCCGTCATGACTACGTTATAGCGTGAGAAGAGGTCAACTCCTTCTTCCTGCAGGTCATGATCCGTGGCGATGTCGAAGTCGATTCCCTGGCTGTGCAACCAATCGATGAGTTGGAGATCAGCAGGATACTGCCAGACGGAACCAAACTCGTGAGTGTACTTCGGTCGCATGTTGAGGATCGGACGGCGCCAACTCGAGTACTGGCACCCTCGCCCATCTCGGTGATAGTCATAGGTGCTCAGCCCATACGGCTCGGTGTACTCATTGAGTTCCAGATCGATCTCTTCGAGAACGGTGAAATGTCCCATGATAGCTTGACCGGTTGCCCCATTCTGCATCACCTGGGTATTGGCATAAGCCAGGTAACTGAACGTCGGAATGAGCAGGAGAACCTTACTCGTGGCCGTGCCCCGGGGCGGCCGAACGAAAAACGGGACCCAATCGACATTCTGCCCTTGCGTCAGTCGCATCGCATACGCGCCGCTGGGTGTCCCCTCTGGAATGCGGATGTCAAAGTCCTTCTCCCAACGGGCATCGTCAAGCGAGTCATCGTGGAACCAAAGCGCACCGTACTCTTCAGGACAATACTTGAAGACTTCCTCGCGGCCCTCCCAATTCCAGCCGGTCATCCCTCTGTCCGGCTGGTTCACGCAGAAGCCGTGACACTCGTTTCCTGAAACATCGACGACGTCGTCAGTCGGGATGCCGTTCTTTCCGAATCCAGCGGTGAAGTCCCAACGGGCGAAGGGCTGAAGCGTGTGGGGAGCCTCGCCCCGTTCCAGAGAAGTCATGTCTTCTTCCGAAGCAGCTCCGGAGAAGAGCGATGGACTGTCGATTTTCCCATTGAAGTTGTTGACAATCCACGTATCCCCTGAGGACGCATCCTCGACCTGGCCAGCGATCACGAGAGGCACGGATGGCGCGCCCGGATCCAACCTGGACTCGGCTTTCACAGTCGTGTCACCGTCCAGAGGAAACACCATTCCGAACCGACTGTTGGTACTGTTGACGACCTGTTTCTGACGCAGCGCCAGCGTCCCCTCGTCCTCGTTATAGGTGCATGTGATGGAGTAGAATGTATCGACGAAAAGTGACTTGTCGCTGACGACGTCACGGACGGTTCCCGTTCCATCTCCCACGCGGAATCTCAAACGTCCTTGCTCATCCACCTGAACCGCCCACCCACTCTGGGTGGACTCGTCCCATCGGGAAATGAGGCATTGCATTCCATGTCCTGGAAGCATCGCACTGAAGAAAGCATGAACAGTGAAGCTCCCGCTCGGCGCCAATTTCTTCTGCAGGTCGGGAACCTGCACGAATCCACCGGCCTGGGTCCTCTTCCACTTTGCGGGATAGTTGCCGTTCGCGTCGTTCTCTACGGGTGACTCTTTATGTCCGGGCCCATCGGGATGGGGGTCCCCATTCCTGAGAGCTACTAACTGTGCCTCATAAGTTCCCGGGTCATCGCAGGAGATGTGAACGCTCAGCGACTCACCGGGTGCAACATTCGGCCGATCGGTGTATCCGCGAATTCGCAGTCTGGCCATTACCGAATCTCCTTTCCGTTCGCAGCTTCTAATCGCTGTCGCAGTTCCTCGATCCTGTACTTTAAGATGCCGTGAACAGCTTCCTGTTCCGAGGCATAGACTCCGTCATCGACCCAGCGCGCCTCTTTCCCTCGCTCTGTGACGACACCGAGTCGATAGCGCTGATAGGGCACTTCGGCATACGCGAATGTCTTACCGAGCACTGGGAGAGCCCGGAAGTAGTTAAGCACTTCGTGCAACTTTGCACTGTGATAAGTTTCAGATTGCTCGGGATTCTTCCGATGTTCGTCGATCAGTTCCTCGTCAATCATATTGAGGATGTCCCGGCCACGTCGCAGATAGTAGTAGTCGAGCCAATCGTCGTTATGATCTCTGAGCTGTTCCGGAGATGTATACGGCATTGGATACCTTTCTGAGTTCATAGTGGGTGGTCGAATCGAGCCAGCCGGTGGCCCGAATCCAGCAGAACAAGTTAGATTTGAATCACTCTGCGCATATCAGTAGCTTCGCTTGCCCGGTTGAAGAATTAAGAATCAATCATCCTTCCTGGTGAAATATGCATTTCATGCCCCTCTCGGGGGAGATCATTATTTGTCGCCGCCGCACAGTTGTCGTCGACGTCCTCAGCCACTGGTCGCTTCCGCTCGCATGCCCGCCCCTCGAACCGGGCGGTTCTTCCAGCCCCGCACCTGAGCGAGGAAAGCCTCGAAGAGGATCGTGCGATCGTCGACATCTGCCCCGGCTTCCTCGGGATGCCACTGCACCCCGACGATCCAGGTGTTGTCCACCCGTTCTGTGGCTTCGACGATTCCATCGGCGGCCCGCGCGGCCACGGACAAACCCACCCCGACCCGGTCGATGGCCTGGTGGTGCCCGTTGCGGACAGTGAAGTTCTCGACCTGATAGAGGTCGTGGACGAAGTGCCCCGGTTCGAGTCGGACCTCTTCGTCGAGGAAGAGCGGTTGGCCCGGGGCGCCCTTGTGGGGGCCGTACGGATCCAGGTCGGGTATCAGGGTTCCCCCGCAGGCCACGTTGAGCAGTTGGGAGCCACGGCACAGGTGAAGCATGATCGAGTCCTCACCGATCCCTCGGGCGATGATCTCCAGTTCGCGCTCATCGGCACGCCGGTCCTTGCCGTACTCGTTGGGCACGGGGTCGGTGTATCCATAGATCGTCGCGTCGACGTCCCCGCCGCCGAGGACGAGGATGCCGTCTGCGGTCGCTATGTCCTCGTAGTCCGGTTCATCTGCGACACTCACATCGTGGATGACAGCCCTGCCGCCGAGCTCGTGAATGGAGTCGACGGCCGTGATCGTCAGGTCTCTCTGCAGAGCGATCGCGTCCTCGGTCTGCCCCGGCGCATTCAGGCCGACGATCACCGCGATCTCGACATCCGCCTCGGCGGCGGGTGACGTCGTCAGTACGTCTGCTGGAACAAGTTCATTTACGGCCACTGCGCTCCGCCTCCATTGTCTCGTGGTGGTTCAACTGCGTCGCTGGCTGTGTTCCTCTGCCCTCACGACGATCCATTCGAAGAGAGCTCGGTCCACGGGGTCGGTTTCGGCTCGGTCCTCGGGGTGCCACTGGACGGCGAGGATGGTGTGCTCGTCGTCCTCGACGGCTTCGACGCAGCCGTCGTTTCCGCGTGAGGTCACTCGAAGCCCACGGCCGAGCTCATCGACGGCTTGGTGATGATAGCTCGACACCGCCACGTTCTCGCTGGTGCCCAAGGCTTCGGCCAGGAGTGACTGCGCGTCGACGCTGACCGGGTGGACCTGACCGATATGGTCGACCCCGTCGGCCGGCCAATGCTGGAACAGCGTGCCTCCGCGCTCCACGTTCCACAGCTGCAGACCACGGCAGATGAGGAGGGTGGGGAGTCCGAGGTTCTCCGCCGCTGCGATGGCCACCGCGTCGGCGTCGTCCTGATCGGGCAGGTCGGTGCCCGCATAGGATTCGTCGGGTGTCTGACCGTAGCGGCCCGGGTCGATGTCCGATCCGCCGGGAAGGACGATGCCGTCGACACGGGCGTAGAGTCCGCTGTCGACCACGGGAGGCACGATGACCGGTTCCCCGCCGGCAGCGGCGATCGATCTGAGCACGGCATCGGCGACGACGCTCCCCGAATAGCGGAGCCCACGCACCTGACCCGAGGACATGGCGGGGACGGCGATGAGCGGTTTCCCTGAGTCCATGCCGACCGCATCCGTCATGATGCTCGTCCTGCTGCCAGAGTTTCGTCCGGGAAGGGCAGGTGGGGCATCCATCGCGCCCACACCTCGGCCAGGCGGCCATCGGCGATGACCTGGGCGAGAGCGGTGTCGAGCAATTCGAGCATCAGGACGTCGTCCTTCGCGACCCCCACTCCCCAAGGATTGCGCGTCGGCTCCGTGAAGGCGATGTCGAACTCGGGATCGTCACCCAATGGAACCGTGACCACGTCGTCGTCGACCATCGCGTCGACACTGCCATCACGCACCGCTTGGATCATGTCGCCGAAGACGTCGTCGCTCGGACCGAAGGGTACGAGCTGTGCCCCGGTGAATGTCTCGGCCAGGGCCATGTTCGCACTGCCCTCGATGGCCGCGACCTTGTATCCGCCGAGGGTCTGCGCCGATGTCGCGGGGTCACCGGCACGGACGAGGACGGATTCGTTGAACACCGCGTAGGGCCGAGTGAAGTTCACCTGTTCCTGTCGGGACGGGATGATCCCCTGCCCGCACCACACCGCATCGGCGTCACCGCGGATCACAGCGGGAATCATGTCGTCCCAGGCCACGATGACCCATTCGAGGTCTCGGCCGAGGGCATCGGCGACGAGCTGCGCCGCCTCGGGTTCATACCCGGTTCGAGTGATGCCGCCGTCCTCCGACTTGTCGAACAGCGGTGCGGCCTCCGAGTCGATGCAGGCGAAGCGAATGCTGGTGCCGGTGCGAGCATCTGGGACGCCACGATCTGCAGTCTCGGTCATGGGATGGCCTGCCAGTACTGGTCGAACTCCCACTGCGTGAGCACACCGCAGTATTGTGCCCATTCGTTGTCCTTCATCTCCAAGAAGGTGTCGGCGAGCTCCGGAGGCAGCGCGGTCCTGACGAATTCGTCGTTGCGGAAGACCTCGACGGCTTCGCCGAGCGTGCGGGGCAGGTCGATGCCCTGGGCTCCGGCTTCCGGCGGTTCGACCTGGTTGCCGATTCCATCGGCCACGGCCGCGGTCAGCAGCGCATGCGACAGGTAGGGGTTGACCGAAGCGTCGGGAACTCTCACTTCGGCCCGTCCGTTCGAGGAGATCCTGATCATCGACGCACGATCGTCCAGTCCCCAGTCGGCTCGAGCCGGGGCGAACTGGCCCGGGTCCCAGAAACGCTTGTACGAGTTCACCGTCGAGGCGAAGATGAGCATCATCGCGGGAGAGTTCTTGAGGATGCCGCCCACGGCCCAGCGTCCCAGCTGGGACAGGTGCAGTTCTTGGACGCCTTCGTCCTCGAAGGTGTTGGTCCCCGCCTCATCCCACAGGGAGATGTTGTGGTGGCAGCCGGCGCCCATCTCGCCGATGAAGGGTTTGGGCATGAAGGAGGCTTCGACATCGAACTCGCGAGCGACCTGTGAACAGATCTGGCGGTAGGTGACCAGACGATCGGTGGTGTTCTCGATGTCGTCGAAGTTCCAGTTGAGTTCGATCTGGCCGCGATCCTCGTAGTCGCCTTCGATCATCTCGAAGCCGAGAGCGTCGGCGTATTCGTGGATGCGTTTGTAGATGGGGCGCATCCCTTCGAGATACTCCACCTGATAGGCGGGGTTGTATCCGGGAATGGTCTTCGGTGTGATGGACTCTCCCACCCACACCATCTCTGGCTCCGTGCCGGACTTCATCGTCAGTCCGAAGACATCTTTGAGCAGCGAATGCGTCCGCTTCATATGCGCGCGTGAGTCATGGACGTTGGGACGTCCCGCAATGCCGCCGAGGTGACCGGGTTCGTAGGTCGAGCAGAAGATCCGGCCGATCGACTCGTCCCAGGGAAGCTGGTCGAATGAGTCCGCCTCCGGCATCGCCACGAATTCCTTCGAATTGATGTTCGCGCCGATGGGGTTGCCGTGGATATCGTTCTGGAAGTCCATGAGGGCGTTGCGGGTGAAGTTCACGCCCTTTTCGAGGTTGCGCACGAAGTGTTTGGCCGGGACGACTTTGGCGACCGTGCGCGAACGCAGAGTGGGCACCATGTAGTACATGTACTCCACTCCTGAACGCTCGATCTTCTCCTTGAGCTCTGCAACGGTGTCGTTGTCCGTGTTCGCCTCACGGTGACGGTCGAGGGCGGTGTTGTCCTCGAGTTCGGAGGCGATGCGTGATCGGAACACCTCGGCGAGGTTCGTCCCCTGGGAGTCCGTCCGGCGACGAATCGCCTCGACGGCGGGGTCGTCCTGCACTGCCGGTGTGATGTGCGGGTCTGTGATCGTCATTGTTCGGTGTCCTCTGTTCGCGGTTCGGCAGCTCTGCCGAACGAATGATCCGGGATGGCCCGGAATGTGCGGTCGGTTGTGGGGTGGACGGGTGTCGGACGGTACCGGTCAGCTGTCGGGTGGGCTGTTGCCGGAAGGTACCGGTCAGCTGCGCGGGTCGAAGGTCAGGGGAAATTCGATCGGGCCGGTGTTTCCGGAGTCGGGCAGCCAGGAGTCCCCACCGGGGCAGGCAAGGTTCGTGATTCGGGAGGCGAGGATCGGCAGAGCCTGACTCATGTCCGCCCGTGCGATGTAGTGTCCGAGGCAGTGGTGGATTCCGCCGCCGAAGGTGAAGTGCGGCTTCCGATCTTCCGCGGTGATGTCGACCTCGGGGTTCGGATATGCGCGTTCGTCTGACCCTGAGGTCTGAGTGAATAGGTGCACCGTGGTTCCGGCGGCGAATTCGATGCCGCCCAGTTCGAAGTCGGCGATGACCTCTCGTGTCACCCAGCGGGTCGTGGGGTTGACCCGGAGCACCTCTTCGAGGGCCTGCTTGGCCAGCTCGGGCCGCTGCGCGAGGTTCTCCCACTGCTCCGGGTTGCGGATGAAGGTCTGAATCGCGAGTCCGAGCTGGTTGCGGGTCGTGTCCATTCCGCCGAACAGCATGAGCACCAGGGCGTTTCGCAGTTCTTCTGCGTCGAGCTTGTCTCCGGATTCGCTGAAGTGGACGAGGCGCGAGACGACATCCTGGCCCGGTTGTGCCCGTCGTTCCTCGATGAGCTGTTCGACGAATTCGTACAGCTCGTTGACCGCCTCGTCGATGCGATCGATCTCGTCCTTGATCGACACCGACAGTGCGTAGCCGACGGTATTGGCGCGTGAGGCGATGAATGGCCAGTGCTTGTGGTCGAGCCCCATCATCGCGCACAGTGCGCGGGTGGCGAAGGGTTCAGCGAAATCGCGGACGAACTCGCATTCTCCTTTGTCTGCGAACGAATCGATGAGCTCGTGGGCGATCTCTGCGAACTCGGGCTCGAGCTTGCGTGCCATCGACGGCGAGAATGCCGGATTGAGCAGCCGCCGGATCCGATGGTGCTCGTCGCTTTCGAGTACCAGCAGGTTCTTCCGCCACCATTCGTGGAAGGCACCCGAGTGGACTCCATGGTGGTCCGGCCAACGTGCGCTGCCCTGGGAGAGGCTCTGGTTCTTCAGCAACGCCGCCACCTCGTCATATCGCAGGACGGCGTAGCCGTAGTTTGTCCGGGCGATCCATGATTGCTCGCGGGCGTCTCGAACCTCTTCCGACGCCATGGCGAAACCGGGCGCGGAGATGTCGAGGTAGGGAAGTTCTGTCGTGTCGATGGTTGTGCTCATCAGCGTCACTCTCCAGCCAATCGTCTTTGATCAACGCTTACGGCGAATTAAACATTCACTTCTGTATGAATTAAACCACATGTGACTCACCGCACGCAAGCCCACGACTCACCCGACAAATCCGTGTCTACCGAAGATTTTCAGAAATCCGATCGCCCCACTTGCCGAAGAACTACCAATCGGCAATGATTGAGAAACGAATGTTATGGTCGTTGAGTCGACGGCCCCCTCGGCGACCATAGCGACTGGCGGGCATCGGCCCGGAGTTCAACGGAGAATTCGTCGACAGATGGAGGTCGAACCATGGACGCTGACTCACCCCGACATATTGCCGTCATCGGCAGCGGCCCTGCCGGCTGCTTCACCGCTCAGGCTCTGCGCCGGCAGTGGAAAGATGCAGATATCACTATTTTCGACCGCCTCGCCTCACCCTACGGCCTCATCAGATACGGAGTCGCTGCGGACCATCAGCACACGAAGGCTGTCACCCGCCAGTTCGACCGCAATTTCGGCTCCGGCGACTTCAGATTCGCCGGCAATGTCGAAGTCGGCAGCGACATCGACCTCGATGTCATCCGAGCCGAGTTCGACATCGTCGTCCTGGCCACGGGGCGATGGCGTGACCGAACGCTCACTGTCCCCGGCGCCCACCTCGACGGCGTGCTCGTCTCGGGCGACATCGTCAATGCGCTCAACACCGTTCCGCGGCCCAACATCCCGATGCCCACGATCGGCCGGAAGGTCGTCGTCGTCGGGGCGGGCAATGTCGCCCTCGACATCGTGCGCTTCCTCATCAAGACTGCCGCCGACTACGCGGACAGCGATGTGAGCCCGGAGGCCCTCGACTCCTATCTCAGCTCACCGGCCACCGAGGTCACCGTTCTCAGTCGCTCCCCCATCGCCTCGGCGAAGGCAGATGTGGCGATGATCCGCGAGCTCGGCAAGATTCCCGGAGTTCGCATCACCGTCGCGAATGCGAGCCCGGCCGCAGAGGACAACACGCTCGGACGCAAACGCGAGGCGGCGTTCGCAGAACTCGCTTCCCGTGACGTCGATGAGGTCCGTGCTCATGTCCATTTCGTCTTCGGAGCCACCCCTTCTCGAGTCGGCGGGACCACCCAGGTGGAGACCGTCCATCTGTCTGCGGCCCCGAGTGGTGAAGCCAGCGTGATTCCCGCTGACACGGTCATCTCCGCCATCGGCTTCGATGTCAACGCGCCTGGTCACTGGCACTACGCCGAGGAATACGACTTCACGCCCTCGGACACTCTCGGTCGCATCGGACCTGGGCTCTATCGCTCGGGGTGGCTCAAACGCGGACCGGTGGGCGCAATTCCGGCGAACCGCTCCGACGCCCACCAGGTCGCCAAGGAGATCATCGCCGACGTCGAATCGGGTGACTGCACGATCAATCCCGAGGCCGGTGGCTACGAAGCTCTTCCTGCTTCATTGACGAAGCAGTCCGTGAGCTTCGCGCACTGGGGGCGCATCGACTCCGCCGAGCGAGCGAACGCGGGAGAGTCACGCATCCGACGCAAGTTCCATGACCATGAGGACATGCTCGCCGCCGCTCGCTCCCAGGACTCCTGACTCAAACGCCTGAACACCGCAATCGACCAACGAAAGAGATGAAATGAATACCGTCGTGCTCTACGGAACCGAATCCGGCAATTCGGAGCTCATCGCTCAGGACCTCGCCGACAAACTCAACGCGGACGGACATTCCGCCGAGGTCTTCGACCTGCAGGATTTCGAACCGGAGGACCTCACACCGGAGAACTTCTACCTCGTCGTCTGCTCCACCCACGGCGACGGCGAGCTGCCCAACACTGCAATCGACTTCCATGAGAGGTTCACCGAATTCTCGGGGGACCTCACCGGAGTGAAGTACGCCATGTTCGGACTCGGCGATTCGTTCTACGAAGAGACCTACAGCCAAGGCAGCGAGCACCTCGACCGTCGCTTCACCGAACTCGGTGCCACTCGCATCGGCGAATACGGCAGACATGACGCCTCCTCCTGGGACCTGCCCAGCGACGTGGCGCTCGAATGGCTGCCGACCGTCATGGAAGCGGCCGACGCGGCCTGAACAGCCGATCCGACACGAGACCGGCCGAGGTGGCCCCGCTGAGCGGCCCAACGAAGCGACAACGCTGGGCGGCCCGCCGAGGTGGCACAACGGGTCGATCATGTCGCCGCTCGGGCTCTGCCGGCGTGGACCGTCACCCCTGTCCGCTTCACATCGGGTTAAGATTTCAGAAGTGGTCAGGATCAGACAGACGTGAAGTCAGGAGGGGCGGGACCGTTGGCAAGTTCGTTTGCATTCGTTCCCACATCCCAGGGAGCCCAGGGTCCTTTCGGCTTCGGCGATGCTCTTGCCGATCGGATCGTCACCGCAATCTCATTGGGGTCGATCTCTGTGGGAGAGCGGCTGCCTGCCGAGATCGAGCTCGCGGCCGAATTCAACGTCGCGGTCGCCACCTTGCGCAAGAGCCTTGCGGTTCTGCGTGAGGCCGGAATCGTCGAGACTCACCGCGGCAGGAGCGGCGGGACCTTCATCGTCAAGGTGCCGTTCCCCGCGGACGAGCAGATCCGGAACTACCTCGCCAGCCTGTCGATGGTCCAGTACCGAGACTACGGTGATGAGCACACCGCCGTATCGACCGGCGTCGTCCGCCTGGCCTGCCAGCGGGCACACACCCAGGCCCTGGCCGAACTCGAACATGCCGCCCTGCGGATGAAGAACGCGGACACGCCCGCTGAATGCTCGGCCGCCGACAGCCGCTTCAACATGCAGCTGGCCATCGTGTCCCAGTCTCCACGACTGCTGCGAGCAGAGATGCGCCTCCAGAGCGAGATCCTCGCACTCAAGTGGTCCCCCGCCGGAGCGGCGGCACACACCTCAGACGTCATCGCCGATCACCGGGAGGTGATCGAGGCAGTCAGCGACCGCGACTCGGAACGCGCAGAGCGGGCCGTCGAGGCGAACATCCGGAAGACGGTCTACAGTCTCATCGATGTCAAGCTCACCCTCGACTCGAACGGCGCCGACACCGCGCCGCCACGGTGACAAAGCACAGGGCCGACACGGTGAAACATCACAGCGCCGACACGGTGAAAGCGCACAGGAAGGGGCAGCATGGCCAACTCACAGGCAGAAGCAGTCGCACGCGGAGTCGCGATCTGGCTCGAAGACCTGTTCAGCGGCCTCGAAGAGCTGGAGGAGTCCCTCGGCCCGCGGCTCGTCTCGGACTTCACCGGAGAACCTCCTCATGAAGTCAGTGCTTCGGTCCGCACAGAGCTGGGACGAGACGTCGCCGCCTTCCTGGACAAGCATCCGGGCCTCGATGGTGCCGGTCTCATCTTCCAACTCTCGCAGCTCAAGCCCGAGACAGCCCGGATCGAATGGTGGGTACGTGACGAGGACAAGATCAACCGCCGCGACTTCATCCTCGATCCCGAGTCCGATCGGTACTATGACTATGAGTACCTCGAGTGGTTCCAAGGCGCCTTCCACGCGGGGACGCGAACCGTGGCGGGACCGTACATCGATCATCTCGGGGTCGACGACTATCTGATGACGATGGCCGTTCCGTGCACCGTCGACGGGGTCAGGGTCGGCGTCGCCGGCATCGACATCCTCATGAACGACGTTGAGACCGAGCTGCTGCGGATCCTGTCTCCTGTATCCGGGTGCGCCGTGCTCAGCCGGCACAACCAGGTCCTCGTCGGCAATTCCGCTCAGTTGAGCACCGGGGTGCGAATCGCCGTCATGCCTCCCGGCTACTCACGCATCCCGATCGATGTCGAAAGCGTCGACCTCAGCCTCGTCTTTCCCGACGCATGACGCGGATCCACAAACCACCGAGACTCATCTCCGAGACAGTCCTCCGAGGATGATCACCAAAGACTCATCTCCGAGGCTGGTCACAGAGATGAATCGAACCCCCATCGCGTGATGATTGCTGACGCGATAGGGGTTCAATTCGTACCCGAACCAGGTCTCAGGACCGGACCCCTGGTTCGGGTACAGACGGACCGGCGGCGTCCCCTGCTGCCCCTCTGATTCCGCTCCGACGTTCGGGGTGCGAACCGAACAGATACAGCGCGCCGACCAGGACGACCGCGAGTGCCATGAGCCCGACGATCCAGGCGTCGTACCACGGCACTCCTGCCACCGGCCAGACGACGATGACCATCGCGAAGAGCTGATAGGCGAAGGCCGAGAGCGATATCGTCCAGCCCCACTTCCCCATTGTGAACTCGCCGCTGGGCTTCCATCCCTTGGCGCGTGCCCGAAGCGAGGCGAAGACCACCGAGGAGAACGCGAGATAGATGCCGAAAGACGCGAACGAGATGATCGCCAGCAGAGCGTTCTCGCTCAGCAGCGAGATGAGGATGACGGCGGACGGGATGGCACCGGCCACGATGAGCGCATACGGAGGCACCGCACGGGACCCGCTGAACTTGCGCAGGAACTTCGAGAACGGCAGCTGATCGTCGCGGCCCATCGAGTACATCAGACGGGAAGCCGCGGCCTGCAGAGAGATCGTGCACGACAGGAACGAAATCAGAACGATCGCCATGACGAATTTGAACCCGATCGGTCCGAACGCCTCAAGGAAGATCGTCGTGATCGGATCGGGGATCGTCCCGTTGATGATGTCCTCGAAACTGCCGACCGCCAGGATCAGCCCGAGGGCGATGAACATCGAGGCGAGGCCGCCGACATAGATCGTCATCCGCATGGCCTTGGGAATGACTCGCCCAGGGTGCCGGACCTCCTCGGCGACGTCGCCATTGGCCTCGAAGCCGTAGTAGAGATAGATGCCCATGATCGCCGCGCCCACGAAGGCAACGACGAACGGGGTCTGATCCTGCACGTCGCCCGGGCGGAAGTCCTGGAAGAGGACTGAAAGATCGTGCTTACGGACCGTGAGGAGGAGCCAGACCCCGATGGCCGCGGTGGCGAAGATCTCGACGACGAACCCGACGAACGCGACGTTGGCGAGGAACTTCGTTCCGCACAGGTTCGCAAGGGTGGCGAGGAAGATGATGAGCAGAGCCAGAAGCACGTTGGCGATGGGCGACATCTCGATGCCGAGCAGAGCTCCCAGGAACGGGCCCGCACCGTAGGCGACCGAGGCGATGGTGACGTTGATGGCGATCATGTAGACCCAGCCGCTCATCCACCCCCATTTCTTGCCCCACAGGTGTTTGTTCCACGGGTAGATGCCGCCGGCGATCGGGTACTGGGAGACGACCTCGCCGAAGACCGTGGCAACGAGAAGCTGACCGGCGCCGGCGACGATGAGCATCCAGAACGCCGGAGGTCCTGCCAGCGCCATCGAGGCCGCGAACGTGGCATAGACGCCGACGACCGGTGAAAGATAGGTGAACCCGAGGGCGAGATTGCCCCAGAATCCCATATCGCGTTTGAAGTCCCCGCCCGAGTGCTGACTGTCACTGGGCGTGCTGGGGACTGAAGTCGATTGAATATCCATGCTCCCGATTCCTTCGTTGGAGTCGAAGCTTGTCGGACCAGCATTCGCCCCCTCTTCGGGTCTCGAACGCCGTCTCGACAAAATTCGCCGAACTAAACATTTGTAACTAAATTGTTAATGTGGAAATGACGCTGAAATGATTCGCTCTCATGCAGCGCTGTGATCCTCAGAGCCCGCAATAATCAGCTTTCCCCCTTGAAATTCAGGGGCTCAGAGTTCCAATGTCGAAGCGAGTCGACGACGACCCGCCATGCTAACCAGTTGGAATACTATCAATTGTAGATGTTTAAGCCAATAGGATCGGCCGAACACCGATCCCAGTGTTCCCAAGGATCCACGATACTCTGCCAGCGGTCTTGCCGGCTGCGCATCGATCACGTGCTCACTTCCCGGTGAGGCACCTCGCGCAGTCGGCGACACCCCAGTAGTACCGACCGGGATACCTCAGCAGTACTGGTCGGCGTCACCTCAGTAGTACACGGCCAATCGCCCACGTGGGCCGTCGATGACCTCGACGGGGGTGTCGAACACACTGGAGAGCACCTCGGCGGTCATGATCTCCTCCGGCGTTCCGAACTCGACGACGCTGCCGGTCTTCACGGCGCAGATGTGGTCGGCATAGTGCCCGGCGAAGTTGATGTCGTGGAGGACGACGACGATGGTCCGGCCCATCTCGGCGGCGGCCCGGCGCAGGTGCGCCATCATCTGCACCGAGTGCTTCATGTCGAGGTTGTTCAGCGGCTCGTCCAGCAGCACGTAGTCGGTGTCCTGGGCCAGGACCATCGCCACGTAGGCGCGCTGCCGTTGGCCGCCGGAGAGTTCGTCGATGAACCGGTCTTCGAGTTCGGCCAGCTCGAGGAAATCGATCGCCTGCGAGATGATCTCTTCGTCGGCGGCGCTCAGGCGTCCCTTTGAGTAGGGGAAGCGGCCGAAGCCCACGAGCTGGCGGATCGTCAGCCGGGTGATGAAGTGGTTCTCCTGGCGCAGGATCGACACGATCGTCGCCAGGTCCTTCGACTTCGTCGACGACACATCGTATCCGGCGACCTCGATGGCACCGTCGTCGATGCCCAGCAGCCGACCGATCATCGTCAGCAACGTCGATTTGCCGGCGCCGTTGGGTCCGACCAGCGCGGTGACTCCCCCGGCAGGGATCTGCAGGTCGACGGGTCCGATCTCGACGTCGTTGGTATAGGACTTGCGGACATCGCGCAGCGTGATCACAGGCGCCCCTTTCTCATGATGACGATGAGGAATGCGCCGCCGCCGACGACCTCGATGATGATCGAGACGACGCCCTCGGCGTAGAACAGGTTATTCATGATGAAATACGCCCCGCCCAGGACGACGAAGCCGAGGAGGGCCGCCATCGGCAGGATGTACTTGTGGTCGTAGGTGTCGGAGAACTGGTAGGCGAGCATCGCGACGAGGAACCCGAGGAAGATCATCGGTCCGATCATCGACACCGACACGGCCATGAGGATCGAGACGAAGAACAGGATCTTCATCATCTCGAACCGGTGGGCCAGTCCCAGGTTGCCGGTCGTCTCCCGACCGAGCGCCAGGACATTCAGACGCGGGGAGCTGAGGTAGATCGCGGCGCAGGCGAGGATGCACACCGGGATCGAGACCGGCAGGTAGCTGGCATCGGAGTTCGAGACCGAGCCGAAGAGTCGGGCGGCGAGGACGTCGAATTCGCTGGGCGTCAGGGTCCGCTGCATGAACGTCGCGATCGAGCCGAGCCCCCCGCCGATGACGACGCCGATGAGCAGCATGATCGCGATATTGCCGTATCTGCCCGAGAGCAGCCAGCCGTAGAGCGCCAGCGACAGGCCCACCATGAGCAGCAGCTGGAGCGTGAAGGGCACCAGGCCCTTGAGGTCGACGATCGCGGTGACGCCGAAGAAGTACATGGCCGCGGTCTGGATGGCCACATAGAGGGACTCGAAGCCCATGATCGAGGGCGTGATGATCCGGTTGTTCGTCACCGTCTGGAACGCCACGGTCGCGAACGCCTGGCACAGTGCGACGACAGCGATGACGACGAGGTTCTTCGTCCGCAGCTGCGCAATGAGCCAGAATCCCTCGTCGGTGATCGGCATCGGATTGTCCCAGGCCAGCAGTCCGAGAGCGATGGCCGCCGAGGCGACGATGAGTCCGATCATGATCGACCAGTACCGCCACTTGGCCTTGGGTGTGGCCAACGACCCGGACGATCGCCGAGGTGGCCGGCCGTCGCGCTCGGCCGCGCGCGAGGCCCGGGCGCTGCTCGGCGCTGCTGTCCGCTCGCTCGCCGACGCGGGCAGCGTCGACGCGGGCGGGGTCGTCGCAGGCGGGGCCGTCGCGGATGGCGTCGGCTGCGCCGCCGGCTGAATGTCGGACTCTGTCGTCTCTGCTGACATGGCGCGCCTCACCCTCTCTTTCGCTGTCGCAGCAGCAGTGCGACGAACACCAGGGCGCCGACGACGCCGAGGATGACGGAGACGGGCAGTTCGAAGGGCATGATGATGACTCGGCCGATGAGGTCGCAGATAGTGACGATGGCGATGCCCAGCAGACACACCCAGGGCAGATTGCTGCGCAGGTCGTCGCCGCGGATCATCGAGACGATGTTGGGGACGATCAAACCCAGGAACGGCAGGCTGCCGACCACCACCGTGACCACGCCGGTGGCGATGGCTACGAGGACGGTGCCGATGAGGATGACCCGGTTGTAGTTGAGCCCGATGTTCGTTGCGACCTCTTTACCCAAGCCGGCGACGGTGAAACGGTCGGCGGTGATGAAGACCGCGGCGACGACGAGGGCGACGACCCACAGGATCTCGTACTGACCGCGCAGGATCGAGGTGAAGCTGCCGGCGAACCAGATGCCCAGGCTCTGGAGCATGTCGGTCTGGACGGCGATGAATGTGGAGATCGCGCCGACGACCGCACCGAGCATGATGCCGACGATGGGCACGATGAGCGATGACTTCAGCGAGATCCGGCGCAGGAACAGGAAGAAGACCAGCGTGCCGATGAAGGCGGCGATGATCGCGCCGATCATACGGGCCAGGATCGAGGCGTCCGGGTAGACGATGACGGTGAGCATGAGTCCGAGTCCGGCCCATTCCGTGGTGCCGGTCGTCGTCGGTTCGACGAACCGGTTCTGCGTCAGCAGCTGCATGACCAGTCCGCACATCGCCATCGCCGCTCCGGAGAGGACGAGAGCGATGGTGCGCGGCATGCGGGTGATCTGGAACATCTCCGCTCCCCCGTCACCGCCGAAGACGTCGTAGACGCCGGTGAGCAGGGAGAGCGCGAGCAGCAGCAGGACACCGACGATGCCCGCCGCCAGCTTCCAGCCGATCAGCGAACTCTTCGTCCCGGCCGCACTCTTCCTCGGCGTGCCGACAGGACGCGTCGAGGCGGTGCCGTCACCAGCCCTCACCGAGGCGGTGCCGCCCGTCGACTCGGCATCGTCGGGCCGGGTGCGTGTCCTGGTCATGGGGTCGATCTCAATTGCGGCTGGACTGCATCATCTCTGTTCTTCGAGCTTGTCCGCGAAGGAGTTGAAGAACTCGGTGTATGTCTGGATCCCCTCGTTGAGGTAGGTGTCCTGCGGGAAGTAGACGATCTTGTCGTCCTTGATCGCGGGTACGTCCTTGAGCGCCTCGGAGTCCTCGAGCACCTCGGCGGCGGGCGCTGAGCCCTCATCGCGTTCGTCCGGTGCGAACGAGGCGTCGCGATCCATGACGACCAAGAGGTCCGGATCGGAGTCGGCGATGGCCTCGACGGAGATGTCGTCGCCCTGGTGATCCTCGCTGCTCGTGTCGACCTCGAGTGCCGGATCCAGACCGAGGATGTCGAAGACCGGCCCGACGGTGCGCCCGGACGACGGAGCGGAGTAGCTGATGTCCCCCGCCGAGGTGATGAGGCCCATTGCTGTGTCTTTGCTGTCATAGGCGGCCTTGGCTCGCTTCACCGAGGCGTCGTAGTCGTCGATGATCGTCTGCGCCTCGTCCTGCTTGTCGAAGACCTCACCCAGGGTGGTCGTCTGACGCTTGAGTTCCGAGCCGAAGTCCTCACCGTCACGAGGATCGAGTTCGAGCACGGCGGCGCCGGGGGCCAGCTTCGCGAGGTCGTCGTGGAACTGCGCGAACCGCTGCCCGTTGATGATGAGATCGGGCTCGGCCTCGACGACCTTCTCGAGGTCGGGCTCACGATGCGACCCGAGGTCCAGGATCGAATCGTCCTTCGTGTAGCTGAGGCCCTCGGGCATCAGGGACACAGCGGCAGCGCTGAGCTCGACGCCCCAGGTCTCGAGGGTTTCGAAGGTGCGGTTGTCCGTGGCCACCACCGAGGTGGGAGGATTCGCCACGCTCTGCGCACCGTTGTTGTCTGCGATGTCGATGGCGCTGCCGGCCTTCGCGCCGGCCTCATCTGTTGCGGTCTGAGAGCAGCCAGCGAGGGCGAGTGCGACGACGCCCGCCAGGGCGATGAAACGGAGACGGGACGAAACCATGGGTTCTGCCTTCCTGCATGGGTGTCGAGTGAGAGCGAACTGGTAATTAGCTTAGCCTAAGCTTCACGCAATACGTGACAGCAATCTATCGTTATTCATCTCACGTTGACAGCAGAAATAGTCCGTGCCATGCATGAGCGCGCGACAAGGGCAGCAAGAACTGCGGATGTTGCACCGCCGGCGGGCTCGCTCGCACCGTCGGTCGGCCGGCAGCCAGGCCCGTCTGCACCGCCGGCAAGCTCGCGCCCACCGTCGGTCGGCCGGCAGCCAAGCCCGTCTGCACCGCCGGCAAGCTCGCGCCCACCGCCGGCAAGCTTTCAGATGGTGTCGATCAGTCGCCTGACCTCAGACTCGGATGCCGCTGCGGCAGTAGGGCCGCCGGACCCTCCACGATGGACGCGGGCCCCGGCCTCTTCGGCGATGACCGCACCCCCGGCGTAGTCATAGATCCCCAGGCCGCGTTCGGCATAGCTGTTGACCTTGCCCTCGGCGAGCATGCACAGGTCGATGGCCGCCGACCCGCAGCGGCGGATGTCGTCGTAGCCGCCCATGAGAGCCTCGAGCTTGGCCAGCTGCGGGCCGCGGCTGCTGCCCGTATAGGCGAACCCGGTGGCCAGAAGTCGACCGGAGAGGCCATCGGGAGTTCCGCGCAGGCGCTGGGCCGGGACGGCTGCGTCTCCGATACCCGAGAGGCGACCTCCCGAGCAGCGACCCTCGAGCCGGTACGCGCCCAGGCCCCTGGCACCCACCCACGTGGCACCCAGCCCGGGCGAGGCCACCAGCCCGAGGAGCCACCCGTCCTCGCTGAGCCCCTGGCCGTGATTGCCGCCGGCGACTCGCACTCCGACGGAGAACGCGTAGTGCTCGATGTTCCGGACGTAGTTGACGGTTCCGTCGATGGGATCGACGTGCCACTCCAACTCTTGACCGCCATCGCTCATATCGAGGAGCTCGCCGCGCCTCGGATCGACACAGCCGAGTCCGCGGAGGAACCGGGCATCGAAGAACTCCGTCGGATCGAGCGCCGGCGCTCCCTCCTCCCCGACCATCGTGTCGCCCGGCCGGACTTTCGCCAGATAGCCGCGGACGAGTGATTCGATCTGCGCATCCGCGAGCGTGACGAGATCGTTGGGTGAAGTCTTCGTATCCACGACCGCGGCATCGAGGCCGGCGCCCAGGGAACTGCGCCAGGCCGTCATCTGCTCCCACGCCATCGCGGACAGGTCCGCGGCCATCCTCATCAAGGGCAGATCGCTGACATCACTGGGCAGAAGGTCGGTCTCTGAGCTCATGCTCCAACGATAGTCGGTCCTCGTCGATCGCTCGTCTGTAACAACACTGCAATACAGTTCCGAATGTGTACGTCTTGTATCTAATGCGGTTCGGCTGCGGATTCCGAAGGGGAGATGATCGTGATTTCAAGCACCTGCGCCTCCTGGTCTGGACCCCAACTCGACGATCAGAGATCCGACTTCTCGACCACGTGACCTCGTCACCGCCCGGAGGCTTCATTGGCTCCGCACAATCGGACTTCTAACGCGGCATGCATGCTTTGCACATGAATTCCACAATAAAGAAATGTTGTTATCAAATAGTGATGAAACGAACAGCTCGAGCCGCCTTCGGGCACCCGAAGCGCACCCCTGCTGCGATCACGCCGCGGTCACGCGCAGATCACACGACGGACTCGGTCCGCCGCGGGTCGACGGGAGCGCCTGCGGCTCCCGCCTGACCTCATTTGGCGGGGGCTGCTGCGGATGATGCGGGATCGGGGCGCTGGACCTGACCGTGCCTGCGCACGATCTCCTGCACCGCCTGCGAGGAGGTCCCGGCCGCCTCGGCGATGGAGCCGAAAGTCGCACCCTCTTCTCGGGCACGAAGAATCGCCATCACGTAATCGGTGTTGATTTTGGTCCGCTGTCGAGAAACCTTTCGAACTGCACCAACTAAGGCTGTCTGGTCAACTGTTAATTCACGGGCGCGACGCGACATGGTTTCTTCCCTTACTTATAGTCGTGGCTCGAGGCCATCTAATGATGTAGTCCTATTAAATACCACGTACCTGACAATAGGCCAATAATTCCCGAATTGGAGAAGACGAGCCACTTTCTCGGTCATTTGATATAACGTTTTGGTAACTTTCGAGGTGGTCTCTGTTCCCGGCCGGGGAACACCTCACTCGAGTCGGAGCGAGCACAACCCGGACGAGGGGAGTACCCCGGCAACAGCTGAAGTGGCACAATGCGGACATGACCACATTGGCTCACAGCTCCAGCTCACCTCGGCGGTCCACGGGGACAGAGACGTCCCTGGCTGATGCCCTCGCCACCGAGCTTCGGACAGCCGGGGTCAGCGATTTCAGCATCGATGACACCGACCGCGCCGCCTACACCACCGATGCCTCTCTGTTCCGCTTGGTCCCGCAGGTCATCGTGTTCCCGCATGACGAGTCCGAAGTCTCTCGCACACTGGCGATCGCGCGGCGCCTCGGCGTGCCCATCACCAGCCGAGGGGCGGGAACATCGATAGCCGGCAACGCGATCGGCACCGGCATCATCCTCGATTTCTCCCGGCACATGAACGAGGTCATCGGCCTCGACCCCGAGGAACGGTCGGCGTGGGTTCAGGCGGGCTGCATCCACGCCCATCTGCAGAAACAGGCCAGACCGCACGGACTGCGCTTCGGGCCGGACCCCTCCACCCACACCCGGTGCACGATCGGCGGCATGATCGGCAACAACGCCTGCGGACCACGTGCCCTCGGCTACGGCCGCACCGGCGACAACGTCCTCGCCCTCCAAGTGATGCTCGTCGACGGCACCGTCATCACCCTCGACGACGGTGATTCCTCCGAACAGTTCCCGCGCCTGCACGAGCTCGTCGCGAAGGAACTCGGCACGATCCGGACCAACCTCGGCACCTTCTCCCGACAGGTCTCCGGGTACGGCCTGGAATCCCTGCTGCCGGAGAACGACTTCGACCTCCGCCGCGCCTTCGCCGGCACCGAGGGCACCTGGGGAATCATCCTCGCCGCGAAGATGCGCCTGGTCAAGGACCCGACCCACACCTCGGCGGTGGTGCTGGGATACGAGGACATGGTCGCGGCCGCCCACGACGCCCCACTGCTGAGGGACTTCCCGGTCGCTGCCTGCGAAGGGCTCGACTCCCGCATGCTCGACCGCGTCATCGAGACCAAAGGCGCCGAAGCGATCCCCCACTTGCCGGAGGGAGGCGGTTGGCTCGTCGTCGAGCTCACCGGTGAGGACGAAGCCGAACTCGACGAGGAGACGAAGCGCCTGATCACCGAGTCGAGCGCACAGGATTCCGCGGTCCTCGATGCTCCTGCCGCCGCCGAGGTGTGGGCGATCCGCGCCGACGGCGCCGGCCTCGTCTCCCGAACTCCCGACGGGCGCGACGCCCACGCTGGGTGGGAGGATTCCGCGGTTCCGGTCGAGCACCTCGGCGACTATCTGCGTGATCTCATGGATCTGCTCACCGAGCACGGGCTGTGGGCTATTCCGTACGGGCACTTCGGTGACGGTTGCCTGCACATGCGCGTCGACTTCCCGCTCGAGGATCCGGACGGGCCCGCGGTGATGCGCGAGTTCATGGTCGCGGCCACGAAACTCGTGGCCCGGTACGGCGGATCGGTCTCTGGCGAGCACGGCGACGGACGGGCGAGGTCCGAGCTGCTGCGCCTCATCTACCCTCCGGCCGTGATCGACCTATTCAGGGAGGTCAAGGAGCTCTTCGACCCGCAGCATCTGCTCAATCCCGGCGTCATCGTCGACCCCGATGCCCTGAGCGAGTCGCTGCGCCTGACCCAGCTGCCGCTGCGGCAGGAGCTGCCCGGAACGCTGGCGATGGCCTATGAGGACGAGTCGGCGGGGTTCGCCTCGGCCGTGCATCGCTGCACCGGAATCGGCAAGTGCCGCGCAGACACCGCCGCCGGTGGCGAGGTGATGTGTCCGTCCTACCAGGCCACTCGCGATGAACGGCATTCGACCCGTGGCCGAGCGCGTGTGCTGCAGGAGATGGTCTCCGGCGATCTCCTCGACTCCTCCTGGCAGTCGCCCGAGGTCGCCGATGCCCTCGACCTCTGCCTCTCGTGCAAGGCCTGCGGCACCGAGTGCCCGACGGGCACGGACATGTCCACGTACAAGGCGGAGGTCCTCTACCAGTCATACCGCGGGAAACTGCGCCCGATGAAGCACTACTCCTTGGGGTTCCTGCCGCAGCTGGCTCGTGCGATCACTCCCCTGGCGCCCGTGGTCAACCGGGTTTCGGGTCTGCCGGGGCTGACGACCGTGGCCAAGAAGATGGCCGGAATCGACGTCCGCCGGTCCATCCCCAAGTTCGCCCCGACGACGTTCAGGAAGTGGTGGAAGTCCCTCGCCGAGGCTGGGGCCGGGCCGCGGAGTGGGGCCGGGTCGCGGACGGCGGCCGGGTCACGGACGGCGGCCGGGTCGCGGGCAGCGGCCGGGTCGCGGGCAGCGGCCGGGTCGCGGACGGCGAAGACGCGTGAGGTGATTCTGTTCGCCGATTCGTGGTCGAATCACTTTGCGCCGCGCATCCTCGCCGCCGCTGTCGCCGTGCTCGAACACGCCGGAGTCACGGTCCGCGTCATCGACCAGACCGTGTGCTGCGGCCTGCCGCTGATCTCGACCGGCCAGCTCGAAGCGGCGAAGGCGAACCTGGGAGCCACGATCTCCGCGCTCGACGCGACCGGGGACGTGCCCATCATCGGGGTCGAGCCCTCCTGTCTGGCTACGCTCAAGGACGATTCGCTCAAGCTGCTCGCTGACGAGGCTTCGGCACGAGTCGCCGACCGGGTTCAGACCTTCGCCCAGTACCTGCTCAGCGTGGGCGCCGAACTGCCGTCATTGGACGAGGTCGAGGCGCTCGTGCAACCGCACTGTCATCAGACGGCGATCTTCGGCAACGCCGCCGACAAGGAGCTGCTGGCCAGAAGCGGTGCCGCCAGTCAGTTCCTGGGCGGCTGCTGCGGTTTGGCCGGGAACTTCGGCGTCGAAGAGGGCCACTACGAGACCTCGGTCGCCGTGGCAGAGGTGGCTCTGCTGCCGGCGCTGCGCGACCAAGAGGCGCTGAGCAATCGCGCCCCGAACGCGGTTGGAGCCGGCGGGACTGCGGGGGCCGGCGGGGCTGCGGGGGGCGTGGGAGCTACGGGGACCGGCGGGGCTGCGGGGGCCGGGGAAACCGCCGGCGACGGTGAACGAACCCGGATCGTGCTGGCAGACGGCTACTCCTGTCGCACCCAGATCACCGACCTCAGCAACGCGCAGGGGGTGTCACTGCCGGAGCTGCTGGCCTGGGGGTGGGGTCTCGAACCCGTCCGATAGGCCGCGGCAGTCGCTGACCCAGCCGCTGGGCGGATCAGCCCGCGAGGTTCGAGGTCAGGCCTTGGCGGTGAGGACCGGGACCTCGGCCTCGAGCAGGATGCGCTGTGCCTGTGAGCCGAGGATGAACTTGCCGATCGCCGAACGTTTGCGCAGTCCGATGACGATGAGCTGCGCCTCGTGTTCTTCCACGAGTTCGTTCAGCGTTCCCGGCAGATCGTCTTCGTGGTCGGGTTGGAGCACCTCGACCTCGACCTCGGACTCCTTGCCGAGTGAGACGATGCGGTCGATGACGTCCTGGTCGATCTCGGTCGGTGTTCCACTGGCTCCGCGTCGTTGGGAGTTGATCACGACTGCGTTGCTCGACCGAAGTTTGGCTTCTGCGAAGCCCGCGCGCAGAGCCGCCTCACCCTCAGGAGCAGGAAGATAGCCAATGAGAATCGTCATATCGACCAGTATATTGGCTCCGCCCTGATTCGTTCATTCCCGTATCACCGTGAGGACACCTCGCTGTCACCGCCGACCATCGGATACCTCGACCTGCAATAGCGCGCCGCCTGCAGGGTGCTATTGCAGGTTCGGGTGGTCGGAAGCACACGGTGCTGCTCAGCCCGAACGACTTGTGCCGGATCTGCTCACCCGAGCCGCTCGCGCACCGAGATCGTGCAGTGCATCCAACAGCGCCGGCGGTTCGATGACACGGAAACTGACGGGAGTCGCCGCTGTGATCACGGCCGCCCAGGTCAGATCCTCGACTCCGAATTCGACGCGCGCGCCGTCGTCGGTCGCAGTGATCGTGGCCGCCCTCGTCGGAAACCACGCTTCGGCCTCGGCTGCCGAAGCGTCGACGTCCAGGATCACAGTGTGGCGGTACGCATGGGTGGTGACGGCGGAACTCACAGCAGCCTCGGCGTCGGGATGGTCCCTGGGAGCGAAAGCGAACGTCGTTTCGTGAACCTCGCTCATCCGATCGAGGCGGAAGACCCGCCAATCGGCGCGGGTGAGATCCCAGGCGTAGAGATACCAGTGCGCGCCGAGGACGACCATCCGCACGGGCTCGACTCGGCGCTCCATCGCCTGGGAACCGGCCGACTTACGTTTCACGTGGGTGAAGGTGAGGACGCTGCGGGACGCGATCGCCGAGGCGGTCGTCATCACCGCTGTCATGTCGACTCCGGGTTCGTGACCGGGGAGAACGGAGACTGCCGTGCTGATGTTCCTGATCGTCTCGCGCATCGCGGGTGGGAGCATGCCCTGCAACTTCGCCGTAGCCGAATCGGCGTTCGAGGTGCCCAGACCAGCACCGTTGAGCAGCGCCAGGCCGACGGCCGTCGCCAGTGCTTCGCCGGTTTCCAGCTGCAGTGGCGGCAGAACGGTGTGCGACTGGGCACGGTAGCCGCCGAGGACGCCCGGGACGGACTCGATGACATAACCGAGCTGACGCAGACTCGTCATGTCTCGGCGAATGGAGCGAGGAGTGACACCGAAGTGTGCGGCCAGTTCGGTCGCGGTACGGGTCCGTCCGGTGGCGAGCATCCCCAACAGCGACAGCAGACGGGACTCGGCGGTCATCGTCGACCCCATGGTCCCTCCCCGAATCCGATCGACAGTTCTGCCATTGAGGACAGTATATGTCCTCAATCGCTTGGAGACTTGTGTCGAAGATCCGGAACACCGGGTCGGCAGCTCACGATCAGGAGAGATCATGCCCTTCTTCACCCCGTCCGTCACGACCGAATCCGACGCCCTGTTCTCCTACCTCCGACAGCAGTGCACCCAGCTCAAGCTCACCGCCCTTGGGCTCACCGGTGAGCAGGCCCGCAGCACACCGACGGCGAGCGCGCTGAGCATCTCCGGCCTCGTGGCCCACGCCGCGCAGGTTCTCAACGGTTGGCTGCAGCAGGTGAAGGACCCAGCACGCCATATCGATGAGGAGGAGTATCCGACGATCAATGACAGACTCGGCCTCAACGGAATGTTCGACGGATCCGGCCTCCCCGACCTTGATATCGCCGACGTGGTTGCGATCTTCGAGACGAGCATCGACGAAATCGAGGTGGCTCGTCGAGCTGTCGAGGAGAAGGGAACAGACCTCGGCGTCGTGGTGCCGATGCCGGGGAACCCGTGGATGCCCAAGGACTTCGTCATGAACGTCCGCTGGATCCTGTGCCACCTCAACACCGAGATCGCTCGCCACGCCGGACATGCGGACATCATCCGCGAATCCATCGACGGCGCGATCGCCTACCAGCTCAACGCGCGGGCCGACGGTGAGCCCTGGCCACCGGAAGGCAGGGCGTGAAGGACGGCGTGATGGACGGCGTGATGGACGGCGTGAAGGACGGCGCGATGGACGGCGCGATGGACGGCGTGATGGACGGCGTGAAGGATGGAGTCTGAGCACTCACACACTCGGGGCACTCAGGTCGACACAGAGCTACCCGAATGTCAGCGAGCAACCCTTCGTGGGGTTGCCCACTGACATTCGGGTAGCTGCTGGTCGAGAGTCAGGCCGCGAACACGGCTCCCTTCGCCACCCTGTCAACCAGATGCTCGGTGTAGGCGGGCATCGTGAGGAATTCAGGGAAGTCTTCGCCGAGCGCGCTCTTGCGGAAGATCTCAACCGCCTCGGTGTAATGGTCGGCGGGGTGACGGTCGATGACCGCGAGCTCCTCGCCCATGTACCGCTCCACCAGGTCGCGGGTGAGCTGCTTGCCGTTGTCCAAGGTCACCGAGTGGCGGATCCACTGCCAGATCTGGGACCGGGAGATCTCTGCGGTCGATGCGTCCTCGAGCAGGTTCTCGAGTGCCACGTTGCCGTTGCCTCCCAACCATTCGTTCATGTAGCCGATGGCCACGCGGATGTTGAGGCGAACCCCCGCCTCGGTGACGGTGGTGTCGAGTCCGGACACGTCGAGCATGTGCTCGGCACAGGCGTGGGCATCGACCCGGCGATTGTCGAGCTGATTCGGCTTGTCACCGAGTGCCGCGTCGAAGACCTCCAGAGCGTCGTCGACCAGGCCGGGCTCGGCCACCCAGGTGCCGTCGAATCCGCGCGAGGCTTCGCGAGCCTTGTCTTCGCGCATCATCGCAATCTCCGAGGCGACGAACTCCTTGTCCGGGTGCGTGGTCATGAGGTTGCTCATAGTCCCGATCGCGTGGGCACCGCGGCGGTGGCAGGTCGAGACGAGCCGGTCGGCGAACGCCTGCAGGAGCGGCAGCCCCATCGTCAGGTGCTCACGGTCGGGCAGCACCCACTGCGGGGAGTTGCGGAAGTTCTTCACGAGCGAGAAGAGGTAGTCCCAGCCCGCTGCGTTGAGGCCGGCGCAGTGGTCGCGCAGCTCCCAGAGGATCTCCTCCATCTGGAACACAGCGGTGATCGTCTCGATGTGAGCGGTTGCGCGGATGGTTCCCTGCGGGATGCCCAGGTAGTCCTGGGAGAAGACGAAGATCTCGTTCCACAGACGGGCCTCGCGGAAGGACTCCAGCTTCGGCAGGTAGAAGTACGGTCCCGAGCCGTTGTCGATCAGTCGACGCGCATTGTGGAAGAAGTAGAGGCCGAAGTCGACCATGGCGCCGGAGGTCTCCGATTCGCGGCCTCCGTCGTCGACGTGGATCAGGTGCTTCTCCGGCAGGTGCCAACCGCGGGGGCGGAGGCCGATCGTGGGCTGGACACGGTTGTTCACGCCCGGCAAGTTGCCTCGGATCGCGTTGAACAGGTTGAGCTGTCCGCCGATGACATTGGCCCAGGTCGGGCTGGTGGCATCCTCGAGGTCGGCGAGCCACACCTTCGCACGTGAGTTCAGCGCCGCGATGACCTCGGGCTCGGTGACGGGGCCGGTCAGCTCGACGCGGCGGTCTTCGAGGCCGGGAGCTCCGGTCGCGCCGGCGACGCTCCAGCTGGTGTCGGCGCGGATGCCTGCGGTGTCCGGGGTGAACCGAGGGAATGTGCCGTTCCTGATGCTTTCAGCCTGACGCCCGCGGACACCGAGCAGCTTGCCCAGACGGTCGCTGAAGCGATCGTGGAGTGCCGCGATGAAGTTGAGGGCGGACTCCGAGAGGATCGTGTCGAAGCCGGGTTCGATGGGGGCGTTGATCGTGATGCGAGACATGGGGCTTCTCCTCACCCGTCGGAATGTGTGCTGCTGATGTGCATTGCGATGGTGCTGTGCTGGTGCTAGTGATGGTGCGGTTGTGTGCTGGTGCTGCGGTTCTTCGGTGGTGCCGATGTCGCCGAGGTTGGCGTCGGCGTGTCGATGTCGCCGAGGTTGTCGTCGGTGTGTGATGTGCGGATGTGCCGGCGCGGATCAACAGTGCAAACCCCGTGAAAACACTGTCGATCCGCGCCGAGTCCTGAGTGCCCTGTCGGGCATTGGGCTCGGTGACCGCGGGTCACCGAAGGATCAGCTGAACTGAGCGGTTTCGGTCGAACCGGTCAGAGCGGTCGTCGAGCTGTCCGGGTTCAGCGCCGTCGAGACCAGATCGAAGTATCCGGTTCCGACCTCGCGCTGGTGCTTGGTCGCGGTATAGCCGCGCTCTTCGGCAGCGAACTCGCGTTCCTGCAGATCGACGTAGGCCTTCATCTGTTCGCGAGCGTAGCCGTAAGCCAGATCGAACATCGAGTAGTTGAGCGCGTGGAAGCCGGCCAGGGTGATGAACTGGAACTTGTAGCCCATGGCTCCCAGCTCGCGCTGGAACTTCGCGATGGTGGCATCGTCGAGGTGCTTGCGCCAGTTGAACGACGGTGAGCAGTTGTAGGCCAGCTTCTGGTCCGGGTACTCCGCGTGGATCGCATCCGCGAACTGCTTGGCGGCCTCGAGGTCAGGTGTGGAGGTCTCCATCCACAGCAGATCCGAGTAGGGAGCGAAGGACAGTCCGCGGGCGATGCCTGCTTCGATGCCGTTCCTGATCTTGTAGTAGCCCTCGGCGGTGCGTTCACCGGTGACGAAGCGCTGATCGCGCTCGTCGATGTCCGAGGTCATGAGTGTCGCTGCCTCAGCATCCGTGCGGGCGATGACGAGGCTGGGCACGTTCTCGACGTCGGCGGCCAGGCGAGCCGCGTTGAGGGTGCGGATGTGCTGCGAGGTCGGAACGAGAACCTTGCCGCCGAGGTGGCCGCACTTCTTCTCGGAACCGAGCTGATCCTCGAAGTGCACACCGGCAGCGCCGGAGGAGATCATCGAGCGCATGAGTTCGTAGACGTTGAGCGCGCCGCCGAAGCCCGCCTCGGCGTCGGCAACGATCGGAGCGAACCAGTCGTCGACGTTCTTCTGACCTTCCGAGGTCTCGATCTGATCGGCGCGCATGAGCGCATTGTTGATCCGACGCACGACCTGCGGCACCGAGTTGGCCGGGTAGATCGACTGATCGGGGTAGGTCTGCCCGGCGGCATTCGCATCGGCGGCGACCTGCCAACCGGAGAGGTAGATGGCGTTGAGGCCGGCCTTGACCTGCTCAACGGCCTGGTTGCCGGTCAGCGCACCGAGTGCGTTGACGTACTCGCCGGACTTGATGTCGCTGGAGGAGACCTGGTCCCAGAGGCGCTCGGCGCCGTGGCGAGCCAGCGTGTGCTCCTCGATCAGCGAACCGCGCAGTTTGACGACGTCCTCGGGCTCGTAGTCACGAGCGATGCCCGACCAGCGGGCGTTGGTCGCCCAGTCGCGGCGGATGGACTCAGCATCGTGCAGGTTGCTCTGCGTGGTGTTCTCAGTCATTGTTCCTTCACTCCTAGTCGTTCGGGGTTGGTGAGTTCAGTCTGCCGCGAGCGCAAGGGGCTCGATAGAGGTTTTCGGCAGGAATAATCGCTACTATTCTGGTTTTGGAAATATCGCGCTTCTGTCATACTGGTTCTCATCGCATGTGAACCAGCGCACAGCATCGATGGGAGCCGCTATGACGAGCAACAGCACCGATACCAGAGACTCCGACCAGGAGGCCGACACTCTCAGCATCGGCAGAAGAATCCGGTTTTTTCGCAAACAACAGGGTCTGACGCTCAACGATCTGGGCGAGAAAGTGGGCCGTGCGGCCTCCCAGATCTCGACGATCGAGAACGGGAAGCGAGAAACTTCTGTCACGCTTCTGACCGCGATCGCGAAGGCCCTGAGGACCGAAGTCGCCGAGCTCATCGACCCCACTCCCGTCGACGGCAGACAGGCTCTCGAACTCGAAGCCGAACGCAACCAGGCCTCGCCCATGTACTCCTCCTTGGGTCTGCCGCAGGTGCGGATCAAGTCGCTGCCCCCTGATGCGCTCGAGGCGATCGTGGGCCTGCAGAGGCAGCTCGGCGAGGTCCTCGAACGCCGCGCCGCGACCCCGGAGGAGGCCAGGAGGGCCAACCGTGAGCTGCGGGAGCGGATGCGGGAGAAGAACAACTACTTCGCCGACCTCGAGGCTCAGGCCGCCGAGCTGCTGCGACTGGCCGATTACGAATCCGGCACCGTCTCACAGCGCCAGACGGCGCTGATCGCGAAGAAGCTCGGTTTCAGCCTCCACTACGTCTCAGACCTGCCGAACTCGACCCGGTCGATCTCCGACACCGCGAACAACCGTCTCTACCTGCCCAACGCCGATGCCGCCGCCGATCCCCGGTCGCACCTGCTCACCAGTCTTGCCGCGCACGTGCTCGGTCATGACTCGCCGAAGGACTTCAGCGAGTTCCTGCAGCAGCGGGTGGAGGCGAACTATCTGGCCGCGGCCGTGCTCCTGCCGCAGAGTTCGGCTGTGCCGATGCTCGAGGAGGAGAAGAGGAAGCGCGAGATCTCCGTCGAACACCTGCGTGACATGTTCGGCGTCAGCTACGAGATGGCCGCGCACCGATTCACCAACTTGGCCACCGAGCACCTGGGCCTGCCCGTGCACTTCATGAAGGTCCACCGCTCCGGCACAATCCACAAGGCGTATTCGAACGACGGCCTGCCCTACCCCACCGATCCGCTCGGCGCCATCGAAGGACAGTTCGCCTGCAAACGGTTCACCTCCCGCACGGTGTTCCGGGTCGCCGACAGGTTCAGCCCGTACTACCAGTACACGGACACCCCCGAAGGGTCCTTCTGGTGCACCGCGCGGGTCCTGCCCGGCGGCGATTTCGCGATCAGCGTGGGGGTCCCCTTCGCCCATGTGAAATGGTTCGAGGGTCGCGAATCGCAGATCCGCTCGAAGTCATCCTGCCCGGATCCCGCCTGCTGTCGGCAGGCGCCCGAGGATCTCGCCGAGAAGTGGGAGAACCAGGCGCTGCCCTCGGCACAGATGCACGCATCCCTGCTGGCAGCGGTTCCGCCCGGTGCCGTTCCAGGCGTCGACGACACCGAGGTCTACGAGTTCCTCGAACGTCACTCCGGGTGAGGACTCACCGGGTCGAGCCGGTCGGTGCCTCGAGCACCGAGTCGGCGATGTGCTCGGCAATCGCCAGCGCCGAGGTGGCCCCCGACCTGGGGAGACTCCTGACCATGGTCAGCCTGCCGCGGGTGCTCACCCGAAGTTCGTCGACCAGCGTGCCGTCGGCATCCATCGCCTGCGCTCGTACTCCGCGTACTCCCTGACGGAGGGCGGAAGGGTCGATGGCGGGGACGAACTTCCGGATCTCCGCGACGAAGGCCGAGGTGCTGACGGTCGGCTTGGCACCGTGCGCGGCGGTCTTCGCGGACTGCGCCGCGAACTTCCAGAACCCTTTGAACCCGACGGTCGATCCCACGTCGCCGAAGTCGAATCCGCGCCTGTCATAGCGTTCGCGCCCCAGGGACACGAAGGTGTTCGGCCCCAGAGTGAGGACACCGTTCACGTCTCTGACCACGGACTTCGCGGACAACGGTGAGGCGGGGTCCGGAACGGTTCCGATGATGCCGCGAACCACCTCGGCGGGCTCATCCGGTGCCGTCGGGGACGCCTCCGACCCGGCGGCGCCCGCATCTCCTTCGGGGGCGGACGCACCTCCTTCGTGGACGCCCGTATCTCGTCCGGGGGTGGAGACATCTCCACCGAGGGCGGCATCGACGACGCAGCAGTCGCTGGTGAAGGGGACGATGCGTGGGTCGTCGTCGAATCCCGCGTCCGCGGCCATCCGGTCGGCCTGGAGGCCGGCGCAGACGATGACGAGGTCGAATGATTCGAAGCCCTCCTCGGCAGCGTCGTCGGAGCGAGTGCGCTGACTCCCGTCCCGGGAGCGGTCGCGCCCCGAAGCGGGGTTCGAGAACCTGTCGGCGAGGCCGCCGATCGTGTCCTCGACCTGTTTGAACCAGTCCTGCTCACCGAAGCGGCTGCGCAGTTCGTCGCGGAAGTCGATGACCGGTCCGTCGGCGTCCTCGCCGTGATAGGTCCGCGGCCCCTCGTGCACCTGCTCGTCGATATCTCTGTCGTCATCGCGTGGCTCGGCGGCGTCATCGCGTGGCTCGGGACTGTCTTCGCGTGTCTCGGGATCTGCCTCGCGTATGCGGACCCGGACCTCATTGCTCATCACGTCGAGGCCGGTGACCTCCGTGCCGAAGCGGAAGGTCCCTCCCGCAGCTCTGGCATCGGAGGCGAGCGCCTCGGTCAGGGCGGTGAAGTCGGTGACGGCGGTGTGTGGAGAATACAGGGCGAGCACTCCCCGGGCGTTCGGTTCGATCTCTCGCATCTGCCTGCGGTCGAGCAGCCGCACTCCCGGGACCCCGTTGGCCTCAGCGCGGGCGAGGAGGCCCTCGAGACGGTCGGCTTCGTCGGTGTTCTGCGCGACGAGCAGCTGACCGCACTCGCGGTAGGGGATGCCGCGTTCGGACACGAATGGGACGAGCAGCTGAACACCTCGGCGAGCGAGTTCGGCCTCCTGCGACCCCGGCTCTGCGTCGAGTCCGGGTTCGACGATCCCGGACGTGTGCCCGCTCTGATGTGCGGCGACGCGCTCGGCCTTGTCGAACACGCTCACGTCGACTTCGGGGAGTCTGCGGGTGATCTCGCGGGCGAGGGCCAATCCGACGATCCCGGCACCGATGACGGCCACTCGTGAAATACTCATACAGCAATCTTGGCACCGATCGCGGACGAGGAGAAGGATGCCGACGGCCCTGGACTGGACTGGCAAGGAGGCCGCTTTCGCGCTCGGTCGACGACTCATCGCCTCGACCACGTCGTCGACGTCGGTGGACGAGGAATCGGCGGGCCACCTCGGCGAGGGTCCGCATTTTCTACGCCGAGGTGAGGCCCACATCCCGGCCCCCGACGAGAACCTGCTGCTCGTCGGGGACAACCTGCCGGCGCTGACCGGACTGCTCGCCACGCATCGGGGGCGGGTCAAGGTCGTCTACATCGATCCGCCGTACAACACAGGCAATGCGCTGGCGTACAAGGATCACGGGCACGATCACGCAAGCTGGCTGAACTTCATGACACCGCGGCTCATGCTCGCGCGTGAACTCATGCGCGATGACGGGGTGATCTTCATCCACCTCGACGACGGAGAGAGCGCGTGGGCGCAGCTGCTCGGTCATGAGATCTTCGGCGAGGACAATTCGCTGGGCACCCTCATCCACCAGAGGGCGAAGGGCGGCGGCAATTCACCTTCCTTCGTCCGCGGCCACGACTACGTCCACGTGTGGGCCAAGGTCGGCGACCGGGCGGGCGCGTTCCTGACGGAGAAGAAGGCACCGGCGAAGCTCGAGGTCATCGACGGCAGACGCATGCTCGTCGAGACCGATGTGCTGCGCGCCGGGTTCGGCCGCTATGCCCGTGGCCAGGAGCGTCGCCTGATGTACGAGGACATCCTCGAGGTCAAAGGGGCGAAGAAGCTCGCCGAGGTGGACGCGAAGCTGGCCTCGGGCGAATATGTTCTGCGCCGATGGGGCGCCCAAGGAAAGCACGCGGTCGTGCGGGTGACACCGGCCGAGAAGGCGAGTTCGAAGCTCTACTCGATCATCAAGGCCCTCGGCGGGCAGAACGATCTCGAAGATCTCGGTCTGGGTGGGATCTTCAGCTACCCGAAGCCCGTCGAGCTGGTCAAGACGCTCGTGGCCTCACAGACCTTCTTCGACCCCGAGGCCATCGTCCTCGACTTCTTCGCCGGCTCCGGCACGACCGCGCAGGCGGTGATGGCGGCCAACCGGCGTGATGAGGGCGCACGGAAATTCATCCTCATCCAGACCCCTGAGCCGCTGCGGTCGAAGAACGCGCGCAGCCTCGTGGAAGCGGATTCGGAGACCGACTTCCCCGAGATCAGCAGGCTCACCGCGGAACGGATCCGCAGGGCAGGTCAGCGCCTCGAGCCGGGGCCGACCTTCACCGAGGCAACGGTGGCCGAGGACCGGGGCCACGGTGGCCGAGGAATGAATTCTCGTCTGAACCCTTGAGTCTTTCCTGGTCACGGTGTAGGAATGCATCAAGGCTCATATGTCGGCAATGATTTCGAGAAGAGTGATCCAGTGCCCACTTACGTCTACCGATGCACGACCTGCGGCGACACCGAACAGGTCTTCCCGATGAGCCGGAAACCGGAATCCGTCACCTGCCCCGACTGTCGCGGCACTGCCGTGTCCGCGTTCACCTCGCCCCACCTCGGTGCCGGTTCGGGATCTGTCTTCGCCGCCGTCGACGCAACGAAGAGAACCGCCGACGAACCACCCCTCGTCTCACGCATCCCATCATCTCAACGCCGCGCACAACCGGTCAGCCGGGATCCGCGGCACGCCAAGCTTCCCCGCGCCTGAGGTCGATCCGCGACTGGGCTGAAACAACGAAGCGGAACCAATGAAAGGGAAAGACCAATGCCGGACAATCTGTTTCCACTCGATTCGACTCAGCCCTTCACCGCCCAAGCCACGACCGGACACAATCGTTGGCACCCCGACGTTCCCGCTTCCGTGCATGTGAAGCCGGGAGAGTCGTTCCGGCTGGACTGCCGCGAATGGTTCGACGGTGCCATCAAGAACGACGACAGCGCCGACGACATCCGCGATGCGCCGATGGACATCGTCCACGCCCTGTCCGGGCCGGTCGCCATCGAAGGCGCGAAGGCCGGGGACCTGCTCATCGTCGACATCCTCGACGTCGGTCCGATTCCGCAAGAGGAGGGCCCGCTCGCCGGTCAAGGCTGGGGATACACCGGAATCTTCGCAAAGAAGAACGGAGGCTCGTTCCTCGTCGACCAGTTCCCCGACGCGTACAAAGCCGTCTGGGACTTCTCCGGCGGAACGGCCACATCACGCCACGTCCCAGGAGTGTCCTTCACCGGCATCGTCCACCCCGGTCTCATGGGCACCGCGCCGAGCAAGGACATGCTGGGGAAGTGGAACACTCGCGAGGCGGCGCTCATCGCCACCGATCCGAACCGCGAACCGCCATTGGCGCTGCCCCCGGAACCGCGGGGCGCGATCCTGGGCGCCCTGGACGGGGAGGAGTTCGACCGGGTCGCATCCGAAGGCGCACGCACGGCTCCACCGAGGGAGAACGGCGGCAACCAGGACATCAAGAACCTCACCAAGGGCACTCGAGTCTTCTACCCGGTGTTCGTCGACGGTGCGAACTTCTCCGTCGGCGACCTCCACTTCAGCCAGGGCGACGGTGAGATCACCTTCTGCGGCGGCATCGAGATGGGCGGATTCATCGACATCAGGGTCGACCTCATCAAGGGCGGAATGGACACCTACGGGGTGTCCGAGAATGCGATCTTCCAACCCGGCAACTCCGCTCCGCAGTACTCCGAATGGCTCGCGTTCTCCGGCACCTCGGTGACACTGGACGGGGAGCAGCGCTACCTCGACTCGCACCTGGCCTACCAGCGGGCTTGCCTGCACGCGATCGACTACCTGACCAAGTTCGGCTACAGCCCGGAGCAGGCCTACCTGCTGCTCGGCGCGGCACCGATCGAAGGCAGATTCTCCGGGGTCGTCGACATTCCCAATGCCTGTGCGACCGTGTATCTGCCGACGGCCATGTTCGACGTCGACATCTCGCCCAGCGCAGATGGGCCGGGCCGGATCGATCCGGGAATCGGGGCACCGCACTCGGCGTTCTGAACGCCGTGGTCTGAAGGGGTGGTCTGAGTGCGGTGTCGTGCCGACTGAGTGACTCGGGGCGGTCCGGGTGGTGTCGTCCTCCTTCGCCACCTGGCACTCAGACGGGACGCGGCCTCCTGTGGACAGCTCAGCTCGGATCCAGAAATCGGTCGTAACCTCGAGGAGGAATCGAACGGTGTCGCCGTCGGTCCGTGAACCGTTGTTCTCACAGATAGTCGTTCCCCGAATTTTAGGAGCCAACATGTCCGTCGTCGCCATCAACACCCTCACCGTTCCCGAGGCTGCACGCGGTGAGCTCGAGAAGCGCTTCGCGGCCCGCAAGCACTCCGTCGACGGCTCACCCGGCTTCGAAGGCTTCCAGCTGTTGCGTCCGGTCTCCGGCGGCGACCAGTACTTCGTCTACACCCAGTGGGCCACACGCGAAGACTTCGAGAACTGGCGCCAGGCACGCAAGCCCGCACACGAGGCCAATGGCAAGGAACCGGTCTCCGAGCAGGCCGATCTGCTCGAGTTCGAGGTCGTCGACCTCGGCGACTGAGAACGGGTGCCCGTGGGCTCCGCACCCGCACGAGGGCCCACGGGCACCCGCACGTGGGGCCACTGCGCATCCGCACGGGGTCCACGGGAAGATCGCTGTCCGGTGCCCTCGGTTTTCCTGCTACTCTGCTGAGTTGTAACGGCGGACACATCGGAGGGGTGCAATGACGCAGCACAACACGGAGATCGAAGACCGGGGCAACGGTTTCGTCAGATCGCTCGGGACGGTCGATGCTCTGTTCATCGGCTTCGGAGCGATGATCGGCTTCGGGTGGGTCGTCCTCACCGGCGAGTGGATCAACGGCGCAGGCACCCTGGGCGCGGTCCTCGCATTCGTCGTCGGCGGCATCATCATGTGCTTCGTGGGCACGGTGTACTCCGAGATGGTCGCCGCGATGCCGCACGCCGGTGGTGAGCACAACTACCTCATCCGCGCGATGGGACCTCGCGTCTCCCTCTTCGGGTCCTGGGCGATCGCCGGCGGGTACATCAGCGTCGTCATGTTCGAAGCGGTCGCGGTGCCGAAGACCGCGGTCTATCTCTTCCCCGATCTCGAACACATCAAGCTCTGGACCATCGCCGACTCCGATGTCTACCTCACTTGGGCATTGGTGGGAACGGTGTCGGCGATCATCATCGCTTTCATCAACATCCGCGGCGTTCGAATCGCCTCCCTTGTTCAGACCTTCGTCGTCTCGTTCCTCCTCATCGTCGGCCTACTTCTGCTCACCGGGGGCTTCGTCGGCGGAGACCTCGACAATGCCGAGCCTCTGTTCACCGGAGGAGCAACCGGCTTCATCGGAGTCATGGCCGTCGTTCCGTTTCTGTTCGTCGGCTTCGACGTCATCCCGCAGTCGGCGGAAGAGGTCAATATCCCTCCCCGCAAGATCGGCAAGCTCGTCGTCATATCGGTGGTCATGGCGGTCGCGTTCTACATCATCGTCATCGGGATGACGTCGGTAGCCATCCCCGCCGATAAGCTCGGCTCCCACGACCTCGTGACTGCCGATGCGCTCTCCAATATGTTCAATTCCACGTTCTGGGGGAAGCTGGTCATCGCCGGTGGGCTTGCCGGAATCATCACCTCGTGGAATGCCTTCCTCATGGGATCGTCGAGGTTGATGTGGGCAATGGCCAATGCCGGCATGATCCCACGCTGGTTCGGCAAGCTGCACCCGCGCTACCGCACCCCGGTCAATGCCATCATCTTCATCGGCGTGCTCTCCGCCCTCGCACCCTTCCTCGGTGCCGAAGCGCTCAATTGGATCTCCGACGCCGGCTCTCCCGCAATCGTCATCGCCTACTTCCTCGTCAGTGTCGGCTTCCTGGTCCTGCGCAGGCGCGAACCCGGCATGGAACGGCCCCTGAGAGTCGGCGGTTCGGGCAACGGCGGCATGGCCATAGGAGCCATCTCCTCGGTGCTGACCCTGATTCTGTTCATCCTCTACCTACCGATCACCCCGTTCTCGGCCGAACTTGATTGGAAATCCTGGGCCATGTTCGGTGCGTGGCTGGCCGTCGGCATCTACTTCATGTTCCGCCTGCCCACCGGCATCAAAGCGGGACCGGATGCAGAGAACGAACTGCTGGCCAAGGTGAAGTCCATGCGCACGAAGTGACGCGGCGAGTGTCAGCCCGGCCCGCAAGGGCTGCAGCGGTGTGACCCCTCACCGTTAGCAGCGAAACACCGCCCTGCGGGTGTATGTAATGGCGCTGCGGGTGCCTGCTACGAAGCTGCAGGGTGTTATTGGTACTGCGGGTAGGGAATGGGACTCGCGGTAGGGAGCCGGGCTCGTGTTGCATGCAGGGATGCGAGAGCAGAGGCGAGCGCGGCCACCGGCGTTTCGCACAGTGACCGCGCTCGGATCAGGGGGACCGAGGCCGAACGTCGGACTCTCGCATCGAGACCGACCGGCGCTCGGATCCTGGCCGACCGTCAGACGGAAGAATCGAGACGATGGCGCATCAGACGGCGGAGTCGAGTCCGTTCATCTTCAGGCGCTCTCGCTGGTTGGGATTGACGCTCGGGCGGAACGGCATCTCCACGACCTCGGCGCGTACCGGCACGCCCGGTGTATCGGCGAACGGCTCCGGCAGATGGACCCAGTACTCCGTGCCCAGGGCCGTGCCTCCGACGGGCACGTAGGCCATTGCGATGTTGGCCTCGAGCTCTGGTGAGTACCACGGTGATGTCACATATCCGACCGGATACCCACTGGCGGCGGCACTGACGAGCCAGAAGTCAGGAGCATAGTCCGTGATCGGCTTGCCGCCGATGGTCAGCCCGACCAGCTGAGTCTGGTAAGGCGTCGTTCCCGCTTCGATCTGCGCCCGCACCTCTTCGAGCTTGGCTTTGCCGATATAGTCGGCCTCCTTCTTCCGCGGCACCTGATAGGACAGGTTGACCTGGAATGGGTAGGTCTCGAAGTCCATATCCTGACCCCACGAGAGAATGCCGGCGGCGATTCTGCGGTGGTGGCTGGGCGCGACGACCTTGAGGTTGTAGGGAACGCCAGCGGTCAGCACGGCATTCCACATGTCTTCGGCGTACTTCGTCGAGTCCTTGAGGTAGATCTCGTACCCCTTTTCCCCCGTGAACCCGGTCTGCGAGATGATGACGTCATGCCCGCCGACCTGAGCTTCCATGAGGGCGAAGCTGGGCAGCGTGCGCCCCTCCTCACCGACGAGATCGGCGATGACGTCGACCGACTTCGGCCCTTGGACCTGGACCGGCGAGACATCGATCTCGGCGATGGTGACGTCGAAGCCCTTGCCGACGTTGACGCCCTGCAGCCAGAGCATGAGGTCGGAGTCGGAGAGGCTGAACCAGAATTCATCGACCCCCACCCGCAGCAGAATCGGGTCGTTGAGGATGCCTCCCGCCTCATTGCACAGGATCACATAGCGGGCACGCATGACGGGGATCTTCGTCGCGTCACGGGTGATGACGTAGTTGACGAACGCCTCGGCGTCGGGGCCCTTGACCTGAATCTGTCGTTCGACGGCGACGTTCCACAGGGTCACGTCGTTGACGAGGGACTGGTACTCGACCATCATCCCGCCGTCCTCGCGCGGCACATAGCCACGCGGGTGGTACATCCGGTTGTAGACGGAGGCCCGCCAGCATCCTTGCTGCATGGACAGCTCCCAGTACGGAGACTTTCGCACTCTGGTGTCGATGAGCATTTCCACTGGGGTCGGGCCTGATTGACGTAGGTTGATCGGAACTTGTCTGTCACTTTGGTCCACTGATGGAACGTTGTTGTCCATGATGTTCCCCTGCCTCGCACAGTTTTATAATATGGAACTTGATTCCCATATTATGGGTAGAACCAGTGTAGGATCGACAAACCGGCAGAAGCAAGGGTTTCACGCGGCTTTCATCGGTCATCGATCATTTTCCAGGCAACCCCTCAAAAGCGCTGCGAGCGTCACAGAAAACTCGGAGCGAACTGCCGCGCCTTGACACCCCGCGCGGTTCCGGACGGCGAGTCCCATACGACCGAGCCGGCGAACCCCATCCCGCCAGGCAGACGAAGCCCAACGAATTGAGGCATACCATGGCTGAAGAGGGATGGTGTCCGACGCCGCTCACCAGCATACGGAGCTGGCGGCGCCCGTCACTGAGATCGTGGCCCGAGACTCGGGGCGCCGGCCTTCGCACGGAAGGAGATCGCAATGGGACGTTTCCTGGCAATCGCTGCGACGCTCGGGATTCTGGTGGCCGTGGGATGGGCCACCGCAGTCGGCCCCTGGGCGTGGTGGGTGATCGGGGCACTCGTCGCCGCCGTCATCATCCTCGCGATCTACGACCTCACGCAGAGGAAGCATGCGATCCTGCGCAACTATCCCGTCGTCGGGCATCTGCGCTTCCTGCTCGAGAGCCTGCGGCCCGAACTCCAGCAGTACTTCATCGAACGCAACTGGGACGGTCGCCCCTTCGACCGCGACATACGCACGATCGTCTACGAACGCTCGAAGGGCATCCACGGAGAGAAGGCATTCGGGACCGAGCGCGACGTCAACGCCGAAGGCTACGAATACCTCGTCCACTCCACCGCACCGGTCGACCCACCGACCACGCTGCCGCGCGTGAAGGTGGGCGGCCCCGACTGCTCACGCCCCTACAGCATGTCGCTGCTCAACGTCTCGGCCATGAGCTTCGGTGCCCTGTCGCCGAACGCCGTGCGAGCGCTCAACCGCGGAGCCGAGAGGGGCGGCTTCGCCCACGACACCGGCGAAGGCGGCATCTCGCCGTATCACCTCGAGAACAATGGCGACCTGATCTGGGAGGTCGGATCCGGATATTTCGGCACACGCACCGATGACGGCCGCTTCGATCCCGAGCAGTTCGCCGAGCAGAGCTCGCGTGAGCAGGTCAAGTGCGTGTCCCTGAAGCTGAGCCAGGGAGCGAAGCCGGGCATCGGCGGTGTTCTTCCCGCGGCCAAGGTCAACGCGGAGATCGCCCAGGCCCGCGGAGTCCCGCAAGGCGAGAAATGCGTCAGCCCCGCGGCCCACACGGCCTTCAGCACCCCCACCGAACTCATCGAGTTCATCGCCTCGATGCGCGAACTCTCCGGCGGCAAACCCACAGGCTTCAAGCTCTGCGTCGGCTCGCGTATCGACGTGCTGGCGATCTGCAAGGCCATCAAGGATGTCGGCACGGCACCGGACTTCATCATCGTCGACGGCTCCGAAGGAGGAACCGGCGCGGCGCCGCTCGAGTTCGAGGACCACATGGGCGCGCCCCTGACCGACGGTCTGCTCACCGTGCACAACGCGCTCGTGGGCACCGGACTGCGAGATCAGATCCGGGTCGGAGCCAGCGGCAAGGTGGCAGCCGGCAACGACATCGTCAAGCGACTTGCCCAGGGAGCCGACTACACGAATTCCGCGCGGGCGATGATGATGGCCGTCGGCTGCATCCAAGCCCAGATCTGCCATACCGGGCAGTGCCCGGTCGGGGTCACGACCCAGAACCCAAAGCGACAGCGGGCCCTGCACGTCGGCGACAAGAGCGACCGCGTGAAGAACTACCAAGAAGCGACGGTCGAACAGGCCGTCGAGATCATGGCATCGATGGGTGTGAACGATCCGCAACAGCTGCGGCCCGAATTCCTCCAGCGCAATGTCTCACGCAACGAGCATCGTTCCTATGCCGAGCTCTACGAATGGCTGCAGCCGGGAGAGCTGCTGGCGCAGGCGCCCGAGTCGTGGGCACAGGACTGGGCCCGAGCCGATTCGGGAACCTTCCAGCCTACGTGAGTGCCGGTCGGCGCGACGACACCGAACGATCGCGCTCCCGCGACACGATGCCGAGTGCGGAGGAGCAACCACCGGTGGGGACCACCTCGCGCGGGGAGACCTATCGGTCTACCGGTGGGTGACCTTGCGCTTGAGGCTGCGGGAGAGCAGGCCCGCTTCATCGACGAGGAGACGGCCGACCTCCTCATGGTGATCGGCGATGCGCATCGTCGGGCCCGAGATGCCGACGGCCGCGACCACCCGGTCATCCATGCCGAACACGGGTGCCGCCAAGGCGTCGAGGCCCTCTTCGAATTCCTCGTGCACGATCGCATACCCACGTTCGCGCACCTCGGCGAGGTTGTCCATGAGCTCCTTCCGCGACCCCAGGCTGTGCGGGGTGCGGCGCTCCAGACGTCCCGTGGGGATCGGGATGATGTCGAAGGCGTACATGATCTTGCCCAATGCCGAGCAGTGCGGCGGGACTTCCACGTCGACCCAGTTCGTGGCGCCGAGGACGAAGGTCGAGTCGACCTGGGCGACTTGGACGACCCCGGTCGAGCTGGGCATGGCCAGATTGACCGTCTCCCCGGTCTCCTCGCTCAGTCGCTGCAGGGTGGGATCGGCCGCGGAGACCAGGGTTTCGACCCGATCGAAGCGCGAGGCATAGGTCGCGAACAGGGCCCCACCGCGATAGAGCCCGTCTGCGTCGCGTTCGACGAGACCGTTGCGTTCCAGGGCAGAGAGCAGGCGTGAGACCGTTGAACGGGCCAACTCCGTCGACTCCACCACCTCGGTGTAGGAGATCGCATCGTCGGCCTTCACCACCAGCGACAATATCTCTGCCGCACGATCGATCGACTGGGTCCCATTGGTCATAGTGCTCAACTCCGTCGGGGAATGATATGCCGCGACACCATCGGCGCTCCGGCGGCATTCACCCTACAGCACACCCGGTTCACACTGTTCGAGTTGTGCCATGTGAGCTACAGTTTCGAAATGAGCAACAGCGAGACGAATTCCGGCTCCGTGCAGTCCGTCGACCGCGCGGTCACGATCCTCGAGGTCATCGCCCGCACAGGACTGGCCGGGGTCACCGATATCGCCGCCGAGCTCGAGGTACACAAGTCGACGGCTTCGCGCATCGTGGCCACGCTCGAAGCACGAGGACTCGTCGAACAGGACCAGCACCGCGGGAAGTACCGCCTGGGCCTGGGCATCCTCCGTCTCGCCGGGGCCACGACCGCCAGACTCGACATCGTCCAGGAAGCCCGACCCATCGCCAAGCTCCTGGCCGAACGCACCGGTGAGACGATCAACATCGCCGTACTCTCCGACGGCGCCGCCCTCTACCTCGACCAGGTCGCCGGCACCGCCTCCGTCCAGAGCCACAACTGGGTCGGCCAGCGCATCCCCCTGCACGCGACCTCGAACGGCAAGGTCCTGCTGTCCGGGCTGAGCGAGGCAGGGATCCGCAGGACCCTCGAAGAGAAGCTCCCGACCTACACCCCGCACACCGTGACCTCCCTGCCTCGACTGCTCGACCAGATCGCCGAGGTGGTCGAAGCCGGGCACTCGGTCGTCATCGATGAGCTCGAAGTCGGCCTCACCGCCGTGTCCGCCCCGATCCGCAACGCTCATGGCGATGTCATCGCCTCGATCTCGGCCTCGGGCCCGAGCTTCCGCTTCACCGGAGACAAGGTCGAGGCCGCCAGAGATCTGCTGATGGGTGCGGCGGCCGACGTCTCGGCACGGTTCGGGTGGCGCCAGCGCTGAACGCCTGACGACGCGAGCGCTGACGACCGGTTGCCGCCGAACCCTTGACACACCTCGGCGGGCGGAGGACGATCAAAGCACTCAGTTTCATATAGCGCGTCACGTTGCACAGTGCGCAACATGTGCCGTTGGAGGCGAAGACGCTTCCAGAGAGGAGCCTGACCATGGCTTCCGTCCCCGCCCAAGCCAGTGTCGTCGTCGTCGGCGCAGGCATCGTCGGCAACAGCCTCGTCCACCATCTGGCCGAGCTCGGCTGGAGAGACATCGTCCAGGTCGACAAGGGCCCACTGCCCAATCCCGGCGGCTCGACCGGGCATGCCTCGAACTTCATCTTCCCCGTCGACCATTCCCGCGAGATCACCGACCTCACCCTCGACAGCATGCGCCAATACAAGGAACTCGGCGTCTTCACCGAGTCCGGCGGCTTCGAGGTCGCCCGTACCGAGGAGCGAATGGAGGAGCTGCGTCGGCGGATGGCCTCGGCGCAGGCATGGGGCATCGAATCCCACCTGGTCGGCCCCGAGGACGTCGCGGAGAAGGTGCCTTTCCTCGACCCCTCGGTCATCGTCGGTGCCTTCTGGACGCCCGGTGTCGGGGTCGTCGACTCCGTGGGTGCCGGGACGCTGATGCGCGAATCCGCGCAGGACAAGGGAGCGCTCACGGTGTCGCCGAACACCGAGGTGACCGGCATCGACGTCGAGAACGGGGCGATTGCGCGGGTGCACACGAGCAACGGCCCGATCGAGACCGACAAGGTCCTCATCGCCTGCGGAGTCTGGAGCCCGCGCATCGCGGCCATGGCCGGTGCCGCGCTTCCACTGACTCCGGCCGTGCACCAGATGATCAGTGCCGGGCCCGTCCCTCAGCTGGCCGAGCAGACGGGCGAGATCTCGTTCCCGATCGTGCGCGACATGGACGCCCTCTGCTACGAACGCCAGCACGGATCCGATATGGAGATCGGCTCCTACGCCCACCGGGCGATCCTCCACGAACCCGACGACATCCCCTCGATCGAGGCGGCGAAGCTCTCCCCCACGGAGATGCCCTTCACCGACGAGGACTTCGACCCGCAGCTCGAACAGGCCCTCGAACTCATGCCCGACGTCCTGTCCGACCCGGACGTCGAGATCCGCTACGCGATCAACGGTCTGCTGTCCCTGACTCCGGACGGGCCCCCGATCCTCGGCGAATCGCCCGAGGTCAAGGGTCTGTGGTCGGCGGCGGCCGTATGGGTCAAAGAGGGCCCGGGAGTGGGCCGAGCCGTGGCCGAGTGGATGACGAACGGGCTGCCCGAGATCGACGTCCAAGGTGCCGACATCGCCCGCTTCCACCCGCACCAGCGCACCCGCGAACATGTCAGAGCCCGCACCTCCGAGGCCTTCATCAAGACCTACGGCATCGTCCACCCGGGCGAACAGTGGAACTCCGACCGCAACGTCCGCCTCTCCCCCATGCATGAGCGCGAGAAGGAACTCGGCGCCGTCTTCTTCGAAGTCGGCGGCTGGGAACGCCCCCAGTGGTACGAGTCGAATGCGCCCCTGCTCGAGGAGTTCGGCGAGCGCGTCATGGACCGCACCGCGGAATGGGACTCCCGCTGGTGGTCGCCGATCATCAATGCCGAACACCTCGCCCTGCGTGAGCGCGCCGGTCTCGTCGACCTCTCGAGCTTCGTCATCTTCGACGTGATCGGTCCCGCCGCCCTCGACGCGGTCCAGGCGATCGTGCTGGCGCAGATGGACGTGAGCATCGGCCGGGTCGTCTACACCCCGGTTCTCGACGAAGCGGGCGGCTTCCGCTCGGACCTGACCATCATGCGTCTGGGTCACGACCGGTTCCGCGTCGTCACGGGCGCCGCCCACGGCATGGTCGACGTGAAATGGTTCGCCGACCGCCTCCCGGACACCGGTGCCCAGATCGCCGACCTCACCTCCTCGTGGACGACGATCGGCCTCTGGGGGCCACGCGCCCGTGACATCCTCTCCCAGGTCACGAACGCGGACGTGAGCCACGAGGGCTTCAAGTTCGGCACCGCCCGCACCATCGAGGTCGGGTCGCTGACGGTGCTGGCCTCCCGCATCTCCTACGTCGGCGATCTGGGGTGGGAGCTCTACGTCCCCATGGAATCCGGGCTCAAACTCTGGGACACCCTCACCGAGGCGGGCGGGGAGCACGGTCTCGTGCCCGTCGGCCTCGGCGTCTACGGCACCACGGGTCGCATCGAGAAGGGCTACCGCTCCTTCGGGGCCGAACTCGACTCCGAGCGCACCGTCGTCGAGGTCGGCATGGCCCGCCCGAAGGTGAAGTCGCAGAACTTCGTCGGTCGCGCCGCCCACCTGCGGCACAGGGAGGAGGACCCGAAGACTGTCCTGTGCTCCCTGACCGTCGACGATCAGACGAGCTCCAGCGGCGTGCAGCGCTTCATGCTCGGCGGGGAACCCATCCTGTCCCAGGACGGCCGGCCGTTGGTCGACGGTCACGGACGGAACTCCTACGTCACCTCGGCGGGGCCGGCTCCGAGCCTGGGAAAGCACGTCCTCATGGCCTTCCTCCCTCCCGCCGAGGCGGTTCTGGGCAACCAGCTCACCGTCGTCTACATGGAGGAGTCCTACCCGGTGACGGTGGCCTCGATCGATTCGACCCCGCTGTTCGATCCCAGCAACGAGAACATCAGGAGGTAGGCGATGGACATCCTCGTCTGCATCAAACGCGTCCCCGACATCTCGGGCCAGATCACGCTCGACGACTCCGGCACCGACATCGACGACTCCGGACTGGGCCACACCACCTCGGCGCACGAGGAATGCGCGGTGGAGCTGGCCATCCAGACCGCGGCTGCCACCGGCGGAAAGGTCACGGTCCTGACCCTCGGTCCCGCCGAGGCGGTCGAACAGCTGCGCGCGGCCGTGGCCGTCGGCGCCCACGACGGAATCCTCATCGAAGCCGAGGACCCGTCGGTCTTCGCCCCCGAGGACATCGCCCAAATCATCGGCGACGTCATCCGCGACCTCGCCGAGCAGGGGCAAGGCTTCGACCTCGTGCTGCTGGGCAACGATGCCGCCGATACCGGCGACTTCCAGGTCGGCATCCGGCTGGCCTACGACCTCGGCTATCCCGTGCTGACGGGAGTCCAGGCGCTGAACGCGACGGGCGGTGCCGGCGGAGGCTCGGGCAGCTCGGGCGGCTCAACCGGAGCGTCGGAGGCCGGAGCGCTCGAGGCACGTGGGATCGGACCGGCAGGGACCGAGATCTTCTCCCTCGACCTGCCCGCCGTCATCGCCGTCCAAGAGGGCGGCGTCGACCCCCGCTACCCCTCGATCACCGGGCGGATGAAAGCGAAGAGGGCCCGCATCGCCGAGTACGTGGCCCCCGAACCGGGGACCGGCAATCCGCGGCTCGGCCTCGAACTGCCGCCCGAGACAGCGAGCGCGGTCACCGTTCTCGGCGAAGGACCGGATGCGGCCGGTTCCCTCGTCGACGTATTGGAAGAGATCGGAGTGATCAGGTCATGACACTCGTATTCGTCGAAACAGATGAGACCGGCCAGGTGGCGCTGACCTCCGCCGAGGCGGTCACCTTCGCCCGCACGAACGCCGCGGCCCTCGCCAGAATGGCGGGCTCGCCGTCTGAGCAACCCTCCGGCGCCTCAGCAACCTCAGGCGGGGTTGCTCAGCGACCGGAAGGTAGCTCAGAGGAAGGTCTCGGGGTCGACGTCGCCGTGATCGGCGCGCTCACTGACGCTGCCGGCGAGCAGCTCGCATCCCTGGGCGTGGGGCGGATCCATCACTTCGAGTCGGCAGATCTCGAGGCGTATTCCGCTCCTGCCTGGGCGCAGGCGCTCGTCGAGATCGCGCCGGAGACCGGGACGGTCCTGGCCTCGGGGACCCCTCGCGGGATGGAGCTCATGGCGCATGTGGCGGTGCGGACCGGGGAGCGGATTGCGGCCAATGTCGTGGCCGCCGATGACGAGGGTCTGCTGCGGCAGGTTCTCGGCGGGGCCGCGTTCGAACGCCTGAACCTCGACGGTGACCTGCAGGTTCTCACCATCGCCGGTCACGCCTGCACTCCCGAGGAGACGACACCGACGTCCCCGGAGGTCCTTACCCATTCCCCGGAAGTCGCAGCAGAGGACCTGCGCACACGAGTCGTCCGCACCGAGGTCGAAGCCGCCGATGACACCTCGGGGCTGACCCAGGCCCGGGCCGTCGTCGGCGCCGGTCGTGGGGTCGGGTCACAGGACGGATTCGACGAGGTCCTCGAACTCGTCGACCACCTCGGCGGGGCCCTGGGAGTCTCTCGTGTGGTCACAGGTCTGGGGTGGCGTCCGCACGCGGAGCAGGTCGGTCAGACCGGCAGCCGGATCACCCCTGACGTCTACATCGCCTGCGGGATCTCCGGCGCGATCCAGCACATGGCCGGCATCGAGGGCGCGAAGACGCTGATCGCGATCAACACCGATGAGGAGTCGACGATGGTCCAACGCGCGGACTATGCGATCATCGGCGATCTCCACGAGGTCGTCGGAGCCGTCAACGAGGAGATTCGCAACCGCCGCGGCTGAGGCCGGTCACAGCCCCAGTTCGGCGATCACCGCCTCGGTGTCGGCTCCGGTGACCGGGGCTCGCCGAGGTGGTTCTGCGTTGGCACCGCCGCCCGAACTCACGCCGGGAGCAGTCGCGTCCGGAGCAGCCTCACCCCGAGCAGTCGCGTCCGGAGCAGTCGCCGCTTGAGCAGTCGCGCCCAGAGCAGCCTCGCCCAGGGCGCTGAACCGTGGTGCCGGTGCGGGTTGGTCGATACCGGCCTCGTCCGTGCAGAAGAGCCCACGGTGGAGATTGTGCTCGTCGGACTTCGCCTCGGCCATGGTGCGGACCGGTTCGACACAGGCGTCGCTGCCTGAGAAGAGCTCCTCGAGTTCGGCCAGTGTGCGTGAGGACAACTCCTCGGCGAAGACGGTCCGCAGGCTCGGCCAGTGCTGCGGCTGCCAATGGTCGAGTCGGTCCAGGGGTTCGGGCAGCCGGTCCTCGATGCCCAGGCCGCGGACGAACTCGGCGAAGAACGGCCCTTCGATGCAGGCGACGGTGACGTACCTGCCGTCGGCGGTGGGGTAGACGTCGTAGAACGGCGCGCCCGAGTCCAGGAGGTTGTGTCCGCGGGCGTCGTGGCGCCACATTCCCAGCTCGGAGAAGCCGTGCATCATCGAGTACAGGAGGTTGGCGCCCTCGACCATGGCGGAGTCGACGACGGTGCCGACGCCAGTGGTGCGGGCACTCGTGAGCGCGCCGAGGACACCGACGACGAGGAGCATTCCGCCTCCGCCGAAGTCGCCGATGAGGTTGGCCGGGAACTGCGGTGGGCCGCCGGCGCGACCGAACTGGTTGAGCAGCCCGGCCGAGGCGATGTAGCCCAGGTCGTGGCCGGCCTGCTGCGCCTTCGGGCCGTCCTGGCCGTAGCCGGTGATGCGCCCGTAGACGAGTGCCGGATTGAGTGCGTGGAGATCGTCCGGACCGAGGCCCAGGCGCTCGGCAGCACCCGGCCGGAACCCTTCGACGAGGATCTCGGACTTCGCGGCCAACGACCGGGCCAGCTCGATGCCGGCCTCCGATTTGAAGTCCACGGTCACGGATCGCTTGCCGCGGTCGAGGACGGGGTTCATCGGTTGGCCGGCGGTCTTCGGCGGATCGAGGCGAATCACCTCGGCGCCCATATCGGCCAACATCATCGTGGCGAAGGGGCCCGGGCCGATTCCACCCAGGTCGAGGACACGCACACCGTCGAGCACTGTCATGATTTCCTTTCGTCGATCAGTCCTGTTTAACTATAGAACGATCGATCAGGTACACAAAGACGGCGGGTGTCGCGACGGCACCGGGGGCCGAACCGATTTCGGTCCCGATCCGGAATCTGAAACGATAAATGCCGGTCGCGCTCCGGAGCGCATCCCCCCGAGTTCCCGGCAGAGAAGATGAGAGGTCATTCGTGGAGACATTCGAGTATTCCCCAGAGGTCCGCTGGTCCGATCAGGACCTGCTCGGGCACGTGAACAATGCGCGCATGATCACGCTCATCGAGGAGTGCCGCGTCAGGTGGCTCCACAAGGAGAAGGCCGAGCGGATCACCGGCGGCGGCATGCTCGTCGCCCACCAGTCCATCGACTACCTCCTCCCGGTCATGTACGGCCCCGAGCTCAAGCTGACGCTGAGCGTGTCGAAGATCGGCAACTCCTCATTCACCGTGCACACGCGCGGTGATCAGGAGGGCAGGCAGGTCTTCGGCTCCGATGTCGTGCTCGTCCACCTCGACCGCGAGACCGGTCGGCCGGCTCCGATCGCCGAGGACATCCGCGGTCTCCTCGAGCGCTACTTCGCCGCCTGAAGCGCCGAGGCAGGCTGAGGTGCCGAGGCACGATGGCCGTTCTGTTCATGCTCGGTGATGCCCACCGCGCATAGCCTGAGAGCATGAAACTCGACGCGATCTCAATCATCACCGCCAACATGCCGGCCGCAGTGCAGTTCTACACCTCGCTCGGCCTCGACCTCGTCGACGGCGGCGCGGACACCCCGCACACGGAATTCACCTCCGGCAGTCTCCGCCTCCTCCTCGACACCGAGAACGTCATTCTCAGCATCGACCCCGAGTGGACGAGGCCGACCGGTGGCCACAAGATGTCCCTGGCCTTCGACTGCTCCACCGCCGAGGCGGTCGATGCGACGTTCGCCCAGCTCACTTCCAGCGGGTCCGGTTCGGATCCCGTGGCGGGAGTCGTCCATGCACCCTGGGATGCGTTCTGGGGCCAGCGCTACGCCGTCATCTCCGATCCCGACGACAACACGATCGACCTCTTCGCAGCCCTCTGAGCAGTCCGCACGGATCGCTTCGCATACGCGATCTCTTCGCCGCGTTCGGCCGACTTACCGCAGCTGCCCGACACGGCCACCTGACTCACCGGCCGAGCAGTGACCTCTCGTCTCGCCACAGGTGCGCTGCATCGGCGTAGCCTGCCGCCGCTGCGGCCGCCGTGCGGGTGCGACCGGCATCGATGAGTGCTCGCGCGGCCTGCCATCGCAGAACCTTCGACAGGTGTTTGGGCCCGTAGCCGAACCATTCGGCCGACAGCCTCCGCAGCTGCCGGGGCGAGTACGCGAACCGGGCGGCCACCTCGGCGATATCGCTTCGCTGCTGATCCTGTCGGACTCCCAGGAGCGTCGCCAGCTCCAGGGGCCTGAGATCGATGTCGACCCGGGAGGCCAAGGTCTCGGCGACGGCCAGCAGCCGACTGGTGTGGGAGTGCCCGTCTGATGCTGACACGGGATCGGCAACGGACCGAACCTGCCCCGCACCCGTCGTGAGGCGCCCGATCACCGCATCGAGCGGAGTGACTCGGTCGGCGAGCTCGGCCGCCGAGGTCGCCAGCAGCTGCGGGAGCACACCGGGGTCGAATCTCAGTCCCACGATCGGCGCCGGTGCGCCGCGGGTCGATGCACCGGCGAAGGTGCGCGCGGTGGAGTCGGCGCCGGCGATGACGACCTCGGAGTCGATGACGATGAGGTCCATGCACCCGTCGGGCACGATGAGGGAAGGTGCGCTCACAGCCGCCGCGTCGGACGATGACGCCTCGGCGGACGGTGACGATAGGACCGGTTCCGGGGTGGATGCCCACAGTGCGGCGCGGAGGCTGGGGATGCGCGTCTCCGAGTACATGGGAATGCTCGTCCCTCTTCAGTCTCGAGCGGTATTCTTGGAATTCATCGGCTCGTCCGCATCGGACGCCGCCCGATCTCAGACTAACCGGTACCCGTCATCCCCGGGAAGGAACAATGGCAGCTGCAACCCCGTCGCCGACATCGGCACGTCGGCAGGAGCGGCACGTCACTGTCTTCCTCGATGTCGATGGGGTGCTCAACTCGTATCCGGTGCCCAAGCTGCGCATCATGGCCGAGGGCCGGAAGAAGCTGCGGGCCTGGGACTACGAGCTGCACTACAGGCCCGCCGTCATCGCGTTCTTCGATCGCCTCGTCGAGACCCACGAGGTCGACGTCGTGTGGCTCTCAACCTGGTCCCAGCGGTGCAAGACCGAACTGGAGCCGAAGTTCGGGCTGCGCAACTCCTTCGCGGTCATCGAGATGCCCGATGAGACCCACAATCGGTACGCCGACGATCCGCAGCTGTGGTGGAAGGCCCGCGCCATGGAGGACTGGCTCGCCGCGCACGAGCACGGCCGCGCCGTCTGGATCGACGACGACCTCGCGGCACCGACGACCCGTGAGTACTTCATCGAACGCTATGCACCGAGCCGACTCAAACTCATCGCTCCTGATTTCGCCCAGGGCCTGACGAAGGCGCACCTGAAGGAGATCAGGGAATTCGCCTACCCGAAAGAGGATTCATGACGCGCATCGGTCTGCTCGACTCAGGACTCGGGCTGCTCGGCACCGCCGATGCGCTCTTGCATCTGGCTCCGCATGCGGACCTGATCCTGGCGATGGACCCGGACTTCACCCCGTACGGCAGCCTCAGCCCGGAAGCGCTCGAGGCCAGGGCACTGAACTCGGCCGCGGTGCTCGCGGAGTGGGAACCCGATGCGATCGTCATCGCCTGCAACACCGCATCCGTCCAGGCCCTCGAAGCGGTCCGCGCCCGCTATGAGCCCGAAATCCCCGTCATCGGGACCGTGCCGGCGGTGAAGATGGCGGCCGGGACCGGGCAGGACTTCGCCATCTGGGCGACGCCTGCGACGACGGGCAGCGCCTACCAGCAGAACCTCATCGACACCTTCGCCGCCGAGGTGGCCGTGTCCAAGGTGGCATGTCCGGGACTGGCCGAGGCGATCAATGAGGCAGATCTCGTCACCATCGACGCCGCCATCGACGCGGCGCTGAACCAGATGGAGCCGGGCGTGGAGACCATCGTCCTCGGCTGCACCCACTACGGCCTCGTCGCGGATCGGATCATGGCCGCGCGCGCCGGAGCGATCACGCTGTTCGACTCCCCGATTCCGGTGGCGAAGCAGACGCTGCGCAGGATCGGAGTCGAGGCGCACGGCGTCGGACCGAATCAGCCCGACACGGGCATGGTCATCGCCACCTTCGCCTCGGGTCGGCTCATCCGGCTCCCGCAGTCACTGGCTGCCTACCCGGCCGGAAGACGCCTGCTGACGCGGGAACGGGCCGTGGCTCGGACCCCGTGAGGCCGTCGCAAACCGCTGGGCCCGTCCTGCTCTTTGAGCCATCGCCGACAGTCGCCTCGACATTGTCGCCGCGACGGGTCTTTTTCGCTGCAGCGGGGGTACTGTGAAAAGACAGGCAATCGTCGGAGGAGGCGATTCGATGTTGGTCCTATCCATCATCTTCGGACTGATCGTGCTCGGTGCCATCGGCCTGGGAAACAGTCTGAGGATCGTCAAACAGTACGAGCGTGGTGTCGTGTTCCGCTTGGGGCGAGTCTCGAGCGACGCGAAATCGCCGGGCATGACGGCCATCGTGCCCTTCGTGGACAGGCTGGAGAAGGTCAATCTGCAGATCATCACCATGCCGATCCCCGCCCAGGAGGGAATCACCCGCGACAACGTCACGGTCCGGGTCGATGCTGTCATCTATTTCAAGGTCGTCGATCCGCGCAAGGCGATCGTCGACGTCGAGGACTATCAGCTCGCCGTCGGGCAGGTGGCGCAGACCTCGCTGCGCTCGATCATCGGCCAGAGCGAACTCGACGATCTTCTCACGAACCGCGAGCGGCTCAACCAGGGCCTGGCCATCATGATCGACAACCCGGCCGTCGACTGGGGTGTCCACATCGACCGGGTCGAGATCAAGGATGTCGCTCTGCCGGAGTCGATGAAGCGATCGATGTCGCGTCAGGCCGAAGCCGAACGCGAACGCCGTTCCCGTGTGATCATCGCCGATGGTGAGCTCCAGGCCTCGAACAAACTCGCTGAGGCCGCCGAGGCGATGTCGGACACTCCCTCGGCTCTGCAGCTGCGTCTGCTCCAGACCATCGTCGAAGTCGCCGCGGAGAGGAACTCGACCCTGGTCCTGCCCTTCCCCGTCGAGCTGCTGCGCTTCCTCGAGGGGAACACCCCGAAGGGCACCGGTGGCGGCGGTGTCACCGCCACGAGCACCTCGGCGGAGGACGCTGCTGACGGTCACTCCTCTCAGCAGTCGGCCGACATCGACGAGATGATGCGGGCCCTGGCCGCCTCGGTGAAGCTGACGGAGGAGCAGGCGGAGACCGACCCGGTAGAGGCAGACGAACCGAGACATGCTCCGAGCGAGGAAGAGCGGGAGACGGGAGACAGAACCTGAGCGCTCAGCGAGCTTCCATTCCGAGTGACTAGGCTGGGGCCATGGACTTGAAGCGCGCCAGCAGAACAGTCATCGTCAACGGAGTCATCGCCTTCCTGGTCGGACTCCTCATGATGGTGTGGCCCGGAGCCACCGCCGAGGTGGTAGTGCGCATCTTCGCCGCCTGGCTGGCCGTGATCGCCGTCTCCTCCCTGGTCCTCGCACCGAAGGGCGGGCGCACGGGGAGTCTGGTGGCCCGGTCCGTCATCCTCATCCTCCTGGGTGCCCTCATCTTCTTCTCCCCTATGTTCTTCGCGGCCTTCGTCACCGTCCTGACCGGGTTCGCGATCATCTTCTTCGGCTTCCTCGCCGTCACCGCCTCGCTGTTCATCCGACGTGTGGGGGTGAGGACGTGGTGGCTGCTGACGACCATCGGAATTGCCGGAATCGTCCTCGGCGGCTTCTTCCTCTTCGCGCCCCAGGCCGGAATCACCGCGCTCATCTTCACCCTCGCGGCCTTCATCGTCGTCGTCGGCATCGCCCTCGTCGCTCTCGGCTGGCGTCTGCGGAAGACAGCTCAGGCCATCCGACAGGATCCGCACCGCAAGCCGCCGGACGACGGCGGCGACATCATCAGCGGCGAAGTCATCGAATAGGGCCGGGCCGCCTCGGCGCAAGGATCCTCCCTGTGGGGAGCCATGGCCTTCTACGTGGAGGCCTACGACCGGTTCGACTCGATTCCTCACAAATTTGGTTCAAACTCTGGAACATCGGCCAGGCTCCGTGCTAACTTATTCGACATGGGAACATTGAATCGCAGCGCAATGACAGCGCTCAGCTTCTACATTCGTGATCGCCGCGCCTGACGGCGCGCTCGACTCACTTTCTGTGATCCGCTGACCTCATCGAAGCCTCGGCGGCATCGGTCCACTGACGGACCTGCCACCGTCGAGTCGAACGAGCAGGATCTGCAGCAGCGCGCTGTCAACCCGGACGATCATCTGCATCCGGGGCGAAGTCGCAAACCACTGACACTCGTCACTGCGCATTGCGTTGCCTTGGGTGCTCCACTCTTCACTTCCGGAGCGCGCCCATGCGACCTCATTCATCATTCGGCGGCCGACACGAACTCGGCCAGAACTTCCTGCATTCACGCTCAGCCCTGCACACGATCGCGAACTTGGCCCGCGCCACCACCGGCCCCATCCTGGAGATCGGTCCCGGCACCGGCGCGGTGACTGCCCAGCTGTACACGCTCGGCCGACCACTCACGCTCGTGGAACTCGACGAGACGAGGATCTCTCACCTTGAACACTCATTCCCGCGCGCCCAGGTCAGACACGCAGACGTCCTGAACTCCCGGATCGACCAGCCGGTGATCGTCGGCAGCCTGCCGTTCCACCTGACCACGCCCATACTGCGCAGACTTCTGCGTGCCAAGAAATGGCAGAGCGCCATTCTGCTTACCCAATGGGAAGTCGCACGCAAACGCGCCGGCGTCGGCGGATCGACCATGATGACCGCCCAATGGGCGCCCTGGTTCGACTTCCGACTCATCGAACGGGTCCCGGCGCACGCGTTCACACCGAAGCCCAGCGTCGACGGTGGAATCCTCACCATCGAGCGCTTGATGACCAGCCTCGTGCCGTTCCGGCACAGGTCCGACTACCAGCAGTTCGTCCGCGCAGCCTTCACCGGACGCGGACGCGGAATGAAAGGAATCCTCACGAAGATGAACCTCACCGACAGTTCCACGCTGCAATCGACCATGGACCGCAACGACGTCAGAGGAGACACCTTGCCGCGAGACCTCGATCCAGAACAGTGGGCCGGACTGTATTCGGCCCTGCACACGAGCAGCGCCCCGGCAGCTGCACCGAAGCAGACCAGCAGATCAGGAGAGAAGGGAAGCACCATGCGAGACGACAAGAGAACCGAGAAGCAGAGCATTCCGTCCGGAACCGGCGAGATTCCCACAATCGCCCAGACGCCGGTGATCACGGGCGAAGTTCCGATCATCGGCGCCGAGCAGGCGAACAAGAAGCTCGAGGCGCAGATCCCCGGCCTCGATGCCGATGTCAAGGCGAAGAGCCACGACAAGGGCCACTTACAGGCCGAACGCGGATACATGCCCCAGCACGGCAAGCCGTCACAGCCTCAACCGCGGTGGAATCTCCCGCGACGCCGCGGCTGACGGCAGCAGCCGGCCGAGCGACTTCCGTCGGCGGGGATTCACACCACACGTGGGCACGAGTCATTCGTGCCCACGTGTGGTGTGCGCGCGTCGCCGGGCCCTCGTGCCTGCGTGCCTGCGTGCCTGCGTGTCTGTCCGCGTGCCCACGTGTCCATCATCACAGCGCGAAACACGACTCGTGAAAGTGGCCGCCGAGCCGGCGACAACCATCCTGCGCATACCATCTGACCTGGAACGTCACGTGAACTCCCGGGGATCTGCACTCAGTGTGCATCTGCTGTTCGCGCGGTCCGATTCGTTGATTCACCGTCCGTTCACCTTCTCCTTAACCTGGCGGACATCAAGCATGCGAATCATGGGAGACAGCTGGAAACACATCTCATGATCCTCGCTAGGAGAAGCGCATGACCCAGGCTCTGGCCCCGGAGACCTTCACACCGACGCAGACCGTCGGCCGCAGCAATGATCGCCGCTGGCACCTGGCCTTCGGTGCGCTGCTCGCGATCACCCTCATCGCCTTCACTCTGTGGTCATTCGACTACGTCGGCTCCGGCGCCCCTCGCATGGTGCTGATCACGACAGTCATCTTCGGCGCGTTCATGGCCTTCAACATCGGCGGCAACGATGTGGCCAACTCATTCGGCACCTCGGTGGGCGCAGGCACACTGACGATGAAGCAGGCTCTCCTCGTCGCAGCCGTGTTCGAAGTCAGCGGCGCTCTGCTCGCCGGCGGAGAGGTCACCGACACCATCAAGAGCGGAATCGTCGACCTCGGCGCCGTCTCCCTCGACCCGATGGAATTCGTCTACATCATGATGGCGGCCCTGCTCGGTGCCGCAGTGTGGCTGCTGCTCGCCACTCGCATGGGGTGGCCGGTCTCGACCACGCACTCGATCATCGGCGGCATCATCGGTGCTTCCCTGACCATCGGCTTCGTCACCGGCACCGGCGGATTCGCCATGGTGCAGTGGTCGGAGGTCGGCATGATCGCGATCTCCTGGGTCCTCTCCCCCGCACTCGGCGCCCTCGTCGCCTTCCTCATCTACGGCACGATCAAGAAGTACGTCCTCGGCGACGCCCTCTCTCACACCCTGAAGCCGCATATGCTGGCCCCGACCAGCGGCGACGCGCATGCCGCTGAGCCGGCAACCGATTTCGGGACCGATGCCGCGAAATCGAACGAGACGACGATCGGTTCGCACTCCACACTGCAGCGCTGGGTTCCGGTCATCGCCGCCGGTGCCGCGGTCATCATCACCGCGATGCTCCTGTTCAAGGGCCTGAAGAACATCGACGTGGCCATCGGCACCGTCGGCGGCATCCTCGTCATGGCGATGATCGGCCTCGCCGTGTGGATGGCGGTGTTCGTCTTCGCGAAGACCCTGCGCAAACAGACCGTGCCCCGGGCAACCTACATCCTCTTCTCCTGGATGCAGGTGTTCACCGCTTCGGCGTTCGCCTTCAGCCACGGCTCCAATGACATTGCGAACGCGATCGGGCCCTTCGCCGCCGTCCTCGACGTGCTCAGGACAGGGACAGTCGACGCCGAGGCGACCGTGCCGTTCGCGGCCATGCTCACCTGCGGAATCGCCCTCATCGCCGGCCTCTGGTTCATCGGCCGCAAGGTCATCGCCACGGTCGGGACCAAGCTCACAGAGATCCACCCGGCATCAGGCTTCGCCGCCGAACTCGCCGCCGCAGGCGTCGTCATGGCAGCCTCGATCAGCGGTCTGCCCGTCTCCTCGACCCACATCCTCATCGGTGCGATCATCGGCGTGGGTCTGGTCAACCGCTCGGCGAACTGGAAGCTCATGAAGCCGATCGCCATGGCCTGGGTCATCACACTGCCCGCCGCCGCGAGCATCGGCGCCATCGGCGTTCTCACCATCCGCACGTTCTTCGGCTGAGTCGCAACCGCTCATCACGGCGGCCCGGACCAACAGCAGACGCCCTGGTCCGGGCCGCGACGCGCCCCCGAGAAGACGGTGCCGTCATGTCACTGGAAGCCGACGAAAACTGGCCAGGGTTCTCCGCGGAGGAGTCCCTCCAATGGGCCCGCGCTCTCCTCAGCCACTCGCCCCAGGCACTGCCGCCCAGCTGCAAGGGGCTCGCGTTTGCAGACATCTCGAAACGGAATCGCCACGCCGGACCGGACTGGGTGCGAACCGCCGAACAGGCTCGCGTCACCGACTTCACCCCGGTCCTCTGCAACTCACTCTTCAAGTCTTTGCGGACAATCGACCCCCGACCCCTTCTTCTGGCCCCCGAAGAACCGTCAGATCACGCAACGTGCCTGAGTTCCGTGGGTTCCCTTCGTGACCCAGGTGTGGCACGAGTGGCCGCAGGCTCAGGAGAAGTCCTGGGACCTCGGCGTCATGCTCAGGTCGCTGTCAGATATACCGCCGAGGCGACCGTCCGATCGATCTCGATCGATCTGCCGTCGACCTCGACGGGCACTGCTGCGATCCCAGCGTCAGCAACCTCGACGTGCGCACCCGGGCGCACGCCCACCTCGGCGAGGTGGGCGAGGACCGTGGGGTCGGCGTCGGAGACCCGGATGACCTCGTAGGACCCGGGAGCCGCCTCGGCGAGGAGGAGCGAGGAATCATGGGACTGGATCTGCCCATCGGGGTCGGGGATCGGATCGCCGTGGGGGTCGGACCGGGGACGACCGAGAAACGCGTCGATGCGGTCGACGAGCCTGTCCGAGGCAGCATGCTCGAGGATCTCCGCCTCGTCGTGGACCTCGTCCCAGCCATACCCCAGGGACTCGACGAGGAAGGTCTCGAGCAGTCGGTGCCGGCGCACCATCGACAGCGCGATCGCCTGTCCCTCGGCGGTGAGCACCGGTGGCCGATAGGGCACACGGACGATGAGGCCGAGATCGTCGAGACGCTTGAGCACCTCGGTGGCATTGGCCTTCGTGGTGCCGAAGCGGTTCGCCAGCTCAGTGGCCGTCATCGGCGTCCCGCCCCATTCCTGGGCCGACCAGATCGCCTTGAGGTAGTCCTGGCTGACCTCGGACACTTCGCCTGCACGCATGCGCTCAGCGTAGCCGATGGGATCGGATTCGGTCCTCGTCCGTGGTCGCAGATGACAGTGGCCCTGTCTCCTCGGGCTCCTTGAGCTGGTCACCGGACGAAACAGGACGAACCTGAACCTGGCCGTCGGGTAGGTTCAGGTTGGGCATCGGACGAGCCGAGCGCGACACAGATCTGGCACAAGCGTGCGCCGTTCAGGGTGCGGCGAAGTGGAACAATCACAGCATGAAGTTCAGAACTCACAGATTCAGCACGACCCTGGTCTACGCAGTCACGCTCACTGTCTTCATGCTGGTCATCTTCGCACTCGTGAACGCCGGGATCGATCCCCGGGTCGGCCGCGGAGATTTCGATCCCAAGAACGCTGCAATGGTCTGCTTCGGCATGCTCGGCCTCTACCACTCGGTTGCGATCATCTTCTTCGACGACGATGACTCGCCGACGACACGCGAAGCGGCCGCAGACGCACATATCCCCCGGGCGCCCGACTCCTACACCGGCTTCATCCGTCAGGCCTGGTACAAGGTGCTGTCCGTGGGACCGATCTTCGCGGTCTTCTGCATGGCATCGGTGTTCATCTGGCATTCGTTCGCCGAGTTCCCGGGAACTCTGGGAACGGTGTGGGGCGATTACACCGCGTCGCCGCTGCCCGCCCTCGCCCTGTTCCTCCTGTGCTGGGCCGCCGCCAGCATCGGGTTCACCCTCGCAGCCGTCGCCGAGGCGTTCAACCGCGATCGCCGCGGACTCTTCATCACCGCCATGATCGTCATGTTCATCGTCGGCCTCGGCATCACCGCATGGTTCTTCTTCCTCCCGGATCAGCGGACCGGCACAGCACTGACCATCGCCGCACTCGCTCTGCCCCTGAGCCTGCTCACCCTCATCGGTGCTCGCGCCTGGGCCATCGCCCGGGTCAGTCGCTACGACGCGGCCCATCCCAGGCAGAGTGCTCGACAGCGGCGTCGTCAGGCGCGGTTCGGTCCTCGAGCGCAGCGACAGGCCTGCCCTGGTTCGCCACCGCACGACATGCTCCGCCGAGGCGAGGAGCTGCTCATGCACTTCAAGAGCGAACGCACTGCCGAACCGCAGATGCTCATTGCCACGAATCAGAGGTTCGTCCGCGCCTCCATCCTCGGATCAGATCGGACCTTCGTTCTCGAACAGGCCAGCCCCGGACAGCTGACGGGAGCCGATTCGCAGCGCATGGGCCCCGACCTGCTGACGACTGCGCACTTCCGTGACAGTCAGGACATGCGTGTGGTCGGCGGTGACCCCGAGCAGTCCCGGGCCTTCGCCGAGGCGGTCAGTCGCCTCGCACGCACCGGCAGGATCCGCCCCTGAGAGCGGGGCCGACATGACCCCTTCGCAAGCGGGCCCGCGGACTACCGAAAGGTAACGACCGGACCCTGAGAGCAGGGGGCAGAGTCTCTGGCAGAACACCGAGAGTCTAAGATGGATCGGTGCCCGATTTGGGCAAGTCCAGATTTTCCGACCGGAGGTAATGCGTGCAAGAGCCCAACGACGAGAAGATGAAACGGCCCATCGTCGAGCGTGAGCGCTTCGGCGGAACCGACAGACCGAGCCGAGACGTCGACCCCGAGAAGCTCCCTCCGATCTCCAGCACGGAAATGAGCCGAGCTCCCGCCGAGCTCTCGGACGAACGGGGATCCCGGGTCAACTGGAAGGTCTTCCTCATCTCCTCGGCGGTGATCCTCGCCTTCTCCATCTGGGCGATGCTCATGCCGGGCACCGCCCAGACGACGATGAAGACCGCAGTCGATTGGATCGCGACCAACCTCGGCTGGTACTACGTCCTCACGATCACCGTCGTCATCTTCTTCGTCCTCTGGGTCGCTCTGTCCAAGGAAGGCTCGGTCCGCCTGGGGCCGGATCACTCGAGGCCACAGTACAACCTCTTCACCTGGGTTGCGATGCTCTTCGCCGCGGGCGTGGGCATCGACATGCTCTTCTACTCCGTGACGGGACCGATCACCCAGTTCCTCCAACCGGTCGACGTCGATCCGGAGTCCGCGGCCGCCGCTCAGGACGCCGTCGTGTGGACCATGTTCCACTACGGAATCGCCGGCTGGTCGATGTACTCGCTGCTCGGCATGGCCATGGGCTACTTCGCCTATCGCTGGGGCATGCCGCTGTCGATCCGTGCAGTCCTCTACCCGCTGCTGGGCAAGCGGGTCCGCGGCGCCACCGGTGACGTCATCGACATCTTCGCCCTCGTCGGCACAGTCTTCGGCGTGGCCACCTCGATGGGCATCGGCGTCGTCCTGCTCAATGTCGGCTTCTCCACCCTCTTCGGGCTGCCTCAGGGCCTCGCCCTCCAGATCGGCCTCGTCCTCGTCGCCGTGGTGATGACGGTCGCCGCATGCACCTCGGGCGTGGACAAGGGAATCCGCCTGGTCTCCGAGCTCAACCTCTGGTGCTGTGCCGCGATGATGCTCTACATCCTCGTCACCGGCCAGACCGCATTCCTGCTCAATGCCTTGGTCGAGAACATCGGCCGGTTCGTCTTCTCACTCCCCGAACGCACCCTGACCACCTTCGCCTATGTCAGCGACGGCTCCGAGTGGATGGGCGCCTGGACACTGTTCTTCTGGGCATTCTGGCTGGCCTGGGGGCCCTTCGTCGGTCTGTTCCTCGCCCGCATCTCCCGCGGCCGCACTCTGCGTGAGTTCGTCATCGCCGCGATCACCGCACCGGTACTCTGCGACTTCATCATCGTCTCGATCTTCGGAAACTCCGCCCTGTCGGAGGTCTTCGACGGCAACTCCGAATTCGCACAGCTGGCGATCGACTCACCGGAGCAGGGGTGGTACCACCTCCTCGAGATGTTCCCGGGGGCGACGCTCCTCATCGGGATCGCGACCCTTTCGGGACTGCTGTTCTATCTCACGAGCGCGAACTCGGGCGCCATGGTGATGTCGAACTTCAGCTCCACCATTCCGAACCCCGCCGAGGACGGAGCCAAATGGCTGCGCATCTTCTGGGCCCTCGTGACTGCGGTGCTGACCATCGCCATGCTCGTCGCCGGCGGTGTGACGACGATGGAGTACGCGACGCTGATCTTCGCTCTGCCGGTGACGGTCATCGCCTACCTCGTCATGGCCTCCTTCTCCAAGGTCCTGCGCATGGAGAGAGCAGAGCGGGAAGGCCGGATCCGCAAGCGTCGGTCCACGGCCGCCCACGGTGGCAGGACTCCGGAGAAGACCTGGCGTCAGCGGCTGGCGACCCTGCGGTCCTACCCGTCGGAGAAGGCGGTCAACCGCTTCGTCAACGAGGTGGTCGAACCCGCACTCGAGGCTGTGGCCGCCGAATTCCGCGAACTCGACTACACCGTCAATCTGACCCAGGATCCGAACACGGAGTCGGGGATCACGGAGTCCACACTGATCGTCGACATGGGCGAGCAGCGCGACTTCCAGTATCAGATCGCCGCTGTCGAACACAATGTGCCTTCGTTCGGCGGGCGCAACGTCGCTCGTGGTGACGACGTGTACTACCGGATCGAAGTGTTCACCCAGACCGGTTCCGAGGGGTATGACCTCATGGGTCTGAGCAGCCAGCAGATCATCGACGACGTCCTCGACCGCTACGAGAACCATCTGTCGTTCCTCGCCTACTCACACGAGCACTCGTACCAGTCGGTCGTGACTCCTCCGACGCCGCCGGCAACGGACTCGATCCCGGCCGTGCCCACCTCGGCGGATGAGGTCGAGGAGATCGACGAGGAGATCGATCAGGAACCGGCATACGATCCCTCCTGACGGTCCGCACAGTGCCCGAGCAGTGCGCAGTGCCTGAGCGGTCAGCCCAGTGCCCGAGCACTGAGCCCGGCGGTCGGTGAACCCGACCACACGTGAACCGAGGCTGTCCCCGACACCGGGGGCAGCCTCGGCGCATTCACGGCACCGGTCGAGGCCGGTCGGGGTCTTGCACAACTCGAGCGACCGGACCATAGTCGAGGCAGGGACGTCGAGAAGCATACGGACGCGTGAACCGGGAGGTGGTCGCCGTGGACATGGCCACGGTGCTGTCGGTCTTGGCCGCCGAGGACTATACGATCGCCCGCGAAGTGCTGCAACGCGGCTTCGCTGTTCTGTTCTTCATCGCCTTCCTCAGCGCCTGGAACCAGTTCCCCGCCCTGCTGGGTGAGCATGGGCTGACCCCGGCACCACGATTCATCGCCGCAACCACCGCCGACCAGGCACCGAGCCTGTTCCGGTGGAAGCGCTTCACCTATTCGGACCGGCGGCTGCGCATCGTGTGCGGCATCGGCATGGTGACGGCCGCGACCGTCGTCGCCGGCATCCCCCAGGCCGGGCCCGCGTGGACGACGATCCCCGTGTTCTTGCTCATGTGGTGGCTCTACTTCTCGATCTCGAGCATCGGTCAGCGCTTCTACGGCTTCGGCTGGGAGTCGCTTCTGCTCGAGGCCGGCTTCCTCGTCGGGTTCTTAGGCTCCCACGAGGTGGCTCCCTCTCTGCTGATGATCGGCTTCCTCCGCTGGTTCGTCGTCCGCGTCGAATTCGGGGCGGGCATGATCAAGATGCGCGGGGACAGCTCCTGGCGGGATCTGACCGCCATGGACTACCACCATCAGACCCAGCCGATGCCGGGACCCTTCAGCCGCCGAGCCCACCTCATGCCGGTGTGGTGGCATCGCGGGGAGACGCTGGGCAGCCACGTCGTCCAGCTCATCGCACCGTGGCTGCTCTTCCTGCCCCAGCCCATCGCCTCCTTTGCCGCCGCCGCGATCATCATCACGCAGTTGGCGCTCGTCGTCTCGGGCAACTACGCGTGGCTGAACTGGGCGACGATCCTGCTCGCGTTCGCCGGGATCAGCGACTCCTTCTTCGCCTGGATCGTCGGCGGTCCGTGGCCCGGGTGGGGCCTGTCGGGTCTGCCCGGCGCCGAGGTGGCCGGCGCGTCTGCATCGACCGGCGCACTCGGTTCGTCGCAGGCTTTCCCCCTGTGGTGGGCGATCCTCGTCACCGCCTTCGTCGTCTGGCAGTGCGTGCTCAGCGTCCCCGCCCTGCGCAACCTCTTCTCGCCTGGTCAGCTGATGAACGCCGGCTTCAACCGGTGGGGCCTGGGCAACGCCTACGGTGCCTTCGGGTCGATGACCGAGTCCCGCGACGAGATCATCATCGAGGGCAGTCTCGACCCCGAGGCGACGATGGACTCGGGCGGCTGGAGGCCCTATGCGTTCAAGGGCAAACCCGGTGACGTCGACCGCCGCTCCCCGATCGTCGCGCCCTATCACCTGCGCCTGGACTGGCTGATGTGGTTCGCGGCCCTCGGCGACTACCGGCAGGCCTGGTTCTACCGTCTCCTCGAGCGCATCGGCTCCGGGGATGAGCAGATCCGCACGCAGTTGGGCCCCGATCCCTTCGACGGGCGGGCCCCGGCGCTCATCCGCGTCCGGGTCTTCACCTACCGATACGCCACCGGGGAGGAACGGCGACAGGCACGAAGGGAAGGAGCGCCTCGGCCGTGGTGGGTGCGATCGAACCCCCGGACCATGGTCGAGCCCACGGACCTGCGGGACCGGTGAGGCTCGGCCGGTGCGACTGCGCACGGGCGTGCCGGACACATCCGCTCATGTACGACCGACTCAGTCGATGCCCAGGGCCAGGAGCACGATGAGGACGACGTTGAGGACGATGATGAGGCTCGAGGCTGCGGTCGCGACGATCGTGATGATCCGTGAGTTCGCGTACCGGCCCATCACCGTCCGGTTCATCGTCAGCCTGACCAGGGGAATCATCGCGAATGGGATGCCGAGGCTGAGCACGACCTGACTGAGCACGAGCGACCAGGTGGGGTCCGCGCCGATGCCCAGAACGATGAGCGCGGGGATCATCGTCACCGCGCGCTGCCATACGATCGGCACGTTGATGCGCAGCAGCCCCTGCATGATCGAAGCGCCCGCATAGGAGCCTACTGCGCTCGAGGCCAGACCCGAGGCGAGCAGTCCGATGCCGAAGAACAGTCCCACCACCTCGCCGAGGTTGGCCGTCACGACCGCATGCGCGCCCTCGATCGTGTCGGTTCCCTCCTGACCGCGCAGCGAGGCGGCGGCCAGCAGCAGCATGGCGATATTCACCGAACCGGCGATGACGAGGGAGGCCACGACGTCCCAGCGGCTGGCCCTGAGCAGCTGGGGAATCGTCGCCCGGGGGTTCTTGCCGTGCCGGTCGACCGACAGTGCCGAATGCAGGTAGATCGCATGCGGCATCACGGTGGCGCCGAGCATGCTCGCGGCGAGCACCACCGAGTTCGTGCCCTCCAGCCTGGGCATGATTCCACCTGCCGCTTGCCCCCAGTTCACATCACCGACGAACAAGCCTGCTAAAAAGCCGATGGCGATGATTGCCAGCAGGGCGATGATGACGGTTTCGAAGGGGCGCTGACCGCGGGTGGATTGGATCGAGAGCAGGAACAGGGACACGACGCCGACGATGATCCCGCCCAGCAGGAGCGGCAGGTCGAAGAGGATCTTCAGGGCGATGGCGCCGCCGATCACCTCGGCGAGGTCGGTGGCGATGGCGACGATCTCCGCCTGCGCCCAGTACGCCAGACGGGATCTGCGGCTGAGCCGCTCGCCGAGCAGACTCGGCAGGGACTGCCCGGAGACCAGACCGAGCTTCGAGGACAGGTACTGCACGAGGACGGCGATGAGGTTGGCCGCGACGAGGACCCACACGAGCAGATATCCGTACTCGGCGCCGGCGGTGAGGTTGGCCGCGACGTTGCCGGGATCGACGTATGCGATCGCGGCGACGAAGGCCGGGCCCAGGAGGAAGAGAGTCGAGACCTTCTTCGCGGGCCTGTCGTTCGACCGGTTCGAACCCGAACGGTTCGAGGTCGACCGTCCTGAGGTCGAGCGACTCGAGGTCGTTCGCGCACTGCTCCGCGACTGGGCGCCAGGAGTCGCTGATGGGGTGGTCCCGGACGGTGTGGGGCTGCCGTTGCGCGATCGATCGACGTTCATGAAGTTAACGTACATTAACTTTTGCTGGCGAGCAAGATCCTCTGGTAGCCGAAGATGGAAAGGCCTAAGATCCGACTATGCCCACTGAACAAGTTCACTCACGGACCGATCGCCGGTTGAGAACCGAGGAGAGGATCATCTCCGCCGCCGCTGATCTGTTCCTCGAGCTCGGCTACCGGGCCACGACCATCAGGGGCATTGCCGAGCGCGCCGAGGTGTCCGTGGGCAGAGTGATGTCTGCCGGCGACAAGGACGTCCTCCTCGTCCGCTGCTACGACCGGTGGATCGGACAGCTCCAGTCCGGGACCTACGTCCTGCCGGCACGGACGCGTGCCGCAACCGGGGCACACAGCGGAGCGGGCGCCGCCTCGGCGGTGCAGAAGCATCTGCTGGAGATCTTCCTGCCCTTCCTCGAGTTCTTCGCCTCGCACGAGGACCTGTCCAGGGACTATGCGGCCGCGCTGATGCGCGCGGTCGGCAAGCCCCAGGTGTTCGAGAGCCTGGCGACCGACCTGCAGGACCAGCTGTCCTCGAGCCTGGCCTCGATCGGGATCAGTCGGGCATATGCACAGGCCAGCGCCGCGGCACTCTACGACTCCTATCTGGGCATCCTGTTCCGATGGGCGGCCAGCGACATGGGCCTCGAAGAGGCGACCGAGGCACTGTCGAGCAGCATCGCATTCCACACTCAACTGAGGAGACCCCTATGACACTGCTCCCCGAACCGTGGTGGCCGGTGGCGGTGATGGCCCTCATCGTCCTCGTCGACGGCGTCCTGACCTTCACGCCACCGAAGTTCATTGCCGTCTGCCTCGACGGGGTCGGACTCCCTCGCGACTGGTGGTGGGTGCTCGCTGTCGTGAAGTTCCTTGCTGCGATCGGCCTCGTCGCCGGCTTCTGGGTTCCCGGGGTCGGGCTGGCCGCGGTCATCGGACTCATCGCCTACTTCCTCACTGCCGCCATCGCACATCTTCGTGCGGGCTACGTCGGCCGCGACTTCTGGCTCAACTGCCTGGGGATGCTCGCACTCAATATCCTCATCCTCGTCTTCTGCTTCCTCGTCTGAACCTGTCGCAGGGAGGCCTTCGCAGCGGGGCCGTCGCAGCGCTTGCCTTCGCGCTCGACAGACTCAATAGTGGGGATATGGTCGAAGAACGGCGATTTTGCGACCATTACCGCACTATGACGCGCGGCACGACGAAGGAGTTGGCACCGTCGCCGAATCTGCAGAGGACCGATACGCACGCTGGACATGGATCCACGAGAGCGCGGTCATGACCGGGTGGGACTTCGCCGCGCTCGGCACCAGGCTCGTGGCCGACGATCCGCCATGGGACTTCGAGACGACCTGCGCCGAGGCGATGGCCGCTTCGACCGCGTGCCTGGACATGGGCACCGGTGGCGGCGAGCGCCTCAGCGACCTCGTCCGTCGCGTCGATTCGGCCCGGCGTGTGGGCACCGGCGCCGGTAGCGCAGCGGCCGGTAGCGCAGGCGTCGGTGGCGCAGGAGCCGGTAGCGCAGCGGCCGGTGGCGCAGGGCGAAAACGCACGGTCCATGCCAGCGAGGGGTGGCGACCGAACCTGGACTTGGCCACCTCGGCGCTGGAGGAATACGGGATCGACGTCCGCGAATACGACAGCGAGACCGGCGAAGCCATGCCCTGGACCGATGGCTTCTTCGATCTCGTGATGAACCGTCATGAGAGCTACGATCCGGCCGAGCTCGCCCGCGTGCTGATACCGAATGGCCGCTTCCTCACCCAACAGGTCGACGGCACGGAGGCCGGTGAGTTCAGACAGTGGTTCCGCGGCGAGCCACAGACCCCGGACATTCGACTCGAACCGTGCATCGACGCGCTCGAGTCACAGGGTTTCACCATCGCCGGTGCCGATGAGTGGATCGGAACCATGGAGTTCGCCGACGTCGAGGCGGTCATCGAGTACCTCGCCTACATCCCCTGGGATGTCCCCGACTTCACCGTGGCCGACAATCTGGACACCCTCGATCTGCTGTGGGAATGCAACTCCCCCATCTCGGTCACCCAGAAGCGGTTCTTCATCGCCGCCGAACTCTGAGTGTCAGGTTTTCCCGACCCAGCGGACAGGGAAGCCGCATGGGCGGACCGGGGTCGGCGTGGATAGTGTCGAAGACATGACCTCCCCCGACTTCATGTATCCCCAGCCCACCGACGACGAGCTGGCCGCTCAGCAGCCGCGCACCCCCGCGCTGGGTGGCGGTGCGGCCGGTGCAGTTTCGCTTCCCGGCACGGGGCGCTCTGGGGCCTCGACGGCCCCAGGGGCTTCGGCAGCCTCGGGGGCCGCGCGAGCCTCGATCGCGGCCGACTCGGGAACCTCGGCCGCGTCGGCTGCGGAGGCCTCGATCGTGGAGGAGAACCGCCAGCGCCTCGGCAAGGCAGCCTTGGTCGTGGCCATCGTCGCGGCCGGTCTGTCCCTCATCTCCTCGATCATCCTCGGGGCCACCATCGGGCCGATGCAAGCTTCATCCGGCTACCATTTCACCGATACTCCCGGCTGGTATCAGAACCTGGCGTTCGTGCTGTTCGGCCTCCAGGCCCTGGGTGCGGCTCTCGGCATCACCGGCCTCGTCATGGGCATCGTCTCTGCGGTCACCGGTCGCAGCAGAACCCAGGGCATCGTCGCGATGACCATCACGATCCTGGCCCCGTTCGTCTCCTTCGCAGTGTTCATGGTCCTCAGCTTCACCAGCGCGTGAGGCTGCGCCGCCTTCGGTGCCCATCGTCCGTCATCCAGACGGCCTCTTGACATGCTCAGAGCTTCCGTGCAGGATTGAACAAATCGATTTGGCTACTGATGTGACAAGGGCTGAACATGACGCGCTTCGAAGGAGAGGCCCAATGACTGCACCGTCCGAGGCAACCGAAGGCACCCACCCCGTCGACCAGCTGCGCCCGATGCATCGGCTCATCCCCTTCGCGATCCAGCACGTCCTGGTCATGGTGGCCACACCGATCTCCTCGGTGTTTCTCATCGCCACCGCACTGGACCTGTCGGAGGACACCACCTCGGCGATTCTGTCGGCGGTCTTCGTATTCTCCGGACTCGGCTCGATCCTGCAGTCGGTCGGCGTGTGGAAGGTCGGCGTCCGGCTGCCCTTCGTGATGCTGCCCGGGGGCGCAGCGACCATCCTCTTCATCACGATCGGGCAGGGCACGGACGTCGAGACCGCTGTGGGCGCGGTGCTTCTGACAGGCGTCTTCTACATTCTCGCGGTGACCCTCTTCGTCAAACTGCTCAAATTCTTCCCGCCGCTTGTCATCGGCATCATGGTGATCGTCATCGGGGTCAACCTCGTGCAGGTGACGGGAAAGCTCATCGTCGGTGAGGCTGACTCCGAGGGCTTCGGGGATCCGCAGAATCTGCTCCTCGGTCTCATCACCATTGCCATCACAGTGCTGAGCTTCCGCTTCCTACGCGGTATGTTCGGCAAGCTCTCGATCGCGATCGGACTCGTCGGCGGCACCATTGTCGGAGCCTTCATGGGTGCGACGGATTTCTCCGCACAGGCCGCAGGCCCGCTGCTCGCGGCCCCGTCGCTCTTTCCCTTCGGAGCCCCGAAGTTCGATCTCATCGCTGCGATTCCGATGCTGCTGTGGGCGCTGGCCTCCATGGCTGAGGCGACAGGGCAGACGATCATCAACGGTGAGATCGTCGACAAGAAGGTCGATCCGAGCAAGGACGTACCCAAACTCATCCGAGCCGATGGCATCGTGACCATCGTCGGTGGACTCTTCGGCACGCCCGCCATGGTCACCAGTGGAGAGAACGTCGGAATCGTGCGTGCCTCCGGCGTCCGCAGCCGGTTCGTCACCGCGTTCGCGGGCATCTTGCTCATCATCATCGGCGTCAGCCCCTTGGCACGAATCCTCAACGGCATCCCCTCCGCGGTCGTCGGCGGCACGGCGGTCGTGGTGTTCGCGATCATCGCAGTCCTCGGCGTGCAGATGCTCGCCCGTGTGGACTTCAACCAGACGGGCAACCTCATCACAGCGACGGTCGGCCTGGCAGCGGGTCTGCTGCCCGTGCTCATTCCTGGCATGTACACGCAGCTGTCACCCAATGCGGCTTCGCTGTTGGGCAGCGGAGTGGCGATGGCCGCCTTCGTGTCAGTTCTGCTCAATCTGCTCTTCCACCACACTGGCCGGAGGAATCGGCACCCGAAGAGCAGAACCCCGATCGACGATCCCAGTGAGTTGGATCAGCGCGCGGGTGACTACCGGATCTGAGTCGGTTCGCGAGGCTGCTTCGGCGTGTGGCTTTCGGGCCGCCGTGGTTCAGGCGGTTGCGATGAGGGCCGCCGTGGTTCAGCTTGCCGCTTTCGGGCGCCGTGGTTCAGGCAGTCAGGCGGAGCCCTGCCCGATGGCAGGCTGCTTCGCGGGTCCGGCGGTGGACTCCCGGACGACGAGAGTCGGCGCGAACTCTGACGCCGCATCGCTCGGATGCGATGACCCGTCAAGGATCGTCACGAGTCGATCGACGGCTTGGCCCGAGATCTCATCCAACCCCAGATGCACGGCCGTCAACGGCGGGGAGCTGGTGCGAGCACGCAATCCGTCGTACCTCGTGGCAATGAGCAGATCGAGGCCGATGGTCCGTCCTGCTTGCACTCCGGCCCGCACGGCCCCCGAGGCGAAGGTGTCGATCGGAATGAACAGGGCATCGACGTCCGGGTGTGCGGCCAGGATCGACTCAGATGCACGGAAACCGGCATCTTCTCCCTCACTTTCATCCGCTTCGGCGATGATCGGGGCGAAGCTCTCGCGTTCGGCGGCTGCCAGGTAAGCGGCCCGGGCGGCCGCCTGAGATCCGCGCACACTGGCACCCGCGACGAGCGCCGGCTGCTTCGCCCCACTGTCGAGCAGATGACCGACGAGGAGTTCAGCGGTTGCCGCGTGATGGAGGTCCACACTCCGCTCACCGGCGGGCCCGTCGATGGTGACGAACGGAATGCCGCGATCGCTCAGCGCTGCGGCGATGGGGTCGTCGGCAGTGGGTTCGAGGACGATGGCACCATCGATGTCGAGGCGGTCGACCGGGTTGATGTCACCTTCTGGCGGGGCGAGGACGAAGACGTAGCCCTTGAGCAGTGCGGTCCGCGCGCACCCCATCGCCAGCTCGGTGAAGAATCCCAGCTGCGAGGGACCGGCCGAGACGGCGGAGGGCATCGACGACAGCAGGGCGAGTGCCTGGGAGCGGCCGGACCGCAGCCCCTGGGCGCGGACGCTGGGGCGATAGTTGAGGCGGGTCGCCACGCTCTTGACCTTGTCCCGGGTTGCCGAGTTGACCTTGCCCAGCCCGTTGAGCGCATGAGAGACAGTCGTGCGCGAGACTCCGGCTTCACGTGCCACATCGGCGATCGTGGCCCGGCTCGGGCGCTCTGATTCTCCCATGGCCTCAGACTACTGGACGATCACGCCGAATAACGGGGTGACGTTCGAGGCACGCACGCGCGCATGCGTTTCTCGGCACTCAACCCGTTTATCGGTGGCTGGCGCTGGCGCCATCCCCACGCCCCGTCACCTCTTGATCACGCTTGGACGATGACGATGGCTCCGGAGATGATCGCGAAACCCAGGACGATGTAGCGCAGGACCGGACCGTCGAGTCGGTGATGGACGAACTTGCTGAGGAACGACCCGATGGCCAGGAAGGGCAGCATGGCCGCGGTGAACAGCAAAGTCGGCCCGCTCACCTGACCGCTGATGGCGAGGACGACGAGGGAGATGACCTCACCCACGAGGAAGCACACCGCCACTGTCGACCGCAGTTCCGGGCCGGGACTGTGCTGGTAGGCCAGGGCGTAGGGCGGACCGCCGATTCCCGTCGAAGTCTCCGTGACACCGGTGATGAGGCCGACGAGTCCGAGCACGGGGCGATTCGGGGTGAACTTCGGGGCCAGCAGTGCGACGACGGCGGCGACCAGAGTCGACCACCCGATGAGCAGGGCGAGCTGGTGGAGGTTGACGATGACGAGGATCCAGAGGCCGAGGAAGGTGCCGGCGAAGCGTCCCACGCTGATCCACTTCACCCCGTGCCAGTGGATGTCGCTTCGCTCCCGGGCCGCGACATAGAAGTTCAGCGGGATCATCAGGACCAGCAGCATCACCGGGATGAGGCTCGGGTCGATGAAGCTGACGACGGGGGCGGTGATCATCGCGAAGCCCATGCCGGTCGAGCCCTGCACGAAGGCGGAGAGCAGGACGGTGATCGCGACGATGCTGAAGGCGAGGATCGTCATCAGGTGAGGTCCCCGGTGCTCCGTGTCGCACCCGGACCGGAGTTCCTCGTCGTGGTGCTGCCCATGCCCGCACCCGCGCCGAGGTGGCTCTCCGGGTGCTCGTCCATCCATGCACTTCGGTGCTCGGTGGAGTTCGAGTCGATGCGTGTGATCGGCGAGGCGGCGACGACCCTCCGTGAGACTTCGCGGACGCGGTCGAGGAGGGACCGCCCGTCCCAGTCGACGGGCCACCCGTTCTCAAGACGCAGCCTGCCGTCGACGATGACCGCTTCGATCTGGTCGCGGTTGGCGATGCGCACGAGCTCCCAGACCACATCCCAGGAGGGGACGAATTCGGGCACATTCAGGTCGATGACGAGCAGATCCGCGAGGGCTCCCGGGGTGATCTCGCCGACGCTGCCCGCGAGTCCGACCGCGTCGGCTCCCCCGCGCAGTCCCTGCTCGAGCCAGGTCCAGCCGCCGCCGGCCGAGGCGTCGCCGACGTCTGTGCCCTGCGTCAGTCGCTGCGCGGTCTCGGCGGCGTCGAGGAGGCGGAAAGCATCCGAGCGGGTTCCGTCGGTGCCGAGCCCGATCCGCGCGCCGAGTTCGTGCATGAGCAGGGCCGGCGCCACCGCGTTGCCCTTCCACGAGCTCGCCACCGGATTGTACGAGATCGCCGAGCCGTGATCGATGAGCAGTCGGATCTCCCGCGGCGTCAGCAGCGTGGCATGGGCGGTGAGCGTCTCGGGACCCAAGGCGCCGAGGCGGGCCAGCCGTTCCAGCGGACGCTCCCGGTTGGTCACCAGCGAACGTTCGACTGCGGCGAGGTGCTCGTTGAGGTGGGTCTGAAAGGGCACACCGGCCTCGCGGGCCAATTCGGTGACGGCGATGAGGGCCGCGTCCGAGGCGACCTCGGGAATCGAGACGGCCAGCGAGGGGTGGACGAGCGAGTCGGCATCCCACCGGCCCAGGTGGCGCTGGGCAGCAGTGATCACCTCGGAGACCTCGGCGGTCTTCGTGCCTCCTCCGAGGTCATTGCAGATCACGCCGAGAACACAGCGCAGCCCCACCTCGGCGGTGACATCGGCGATCGCGGAGGCGTCGACGCTGGCGCGAGTCCCGGCGTCGGCGACCGTGGTGAAGCCGCCGCGCAGGGATTCCCAGGCGGCCAAGCGGGTGGCGACGTCGATGGCCTCGGGGTCCATGTTCGCCTCCATCGGCACCCAGACGCGCTGGAAGATCTCGGAGGGTTCGCCGAAGACCAGCGACTTGCCGAAGGACTGTGTCAGGTGATGGTGGGCGTCGATGAAACCGGGCATGAGGAGACGGCTGGGCAGGTCGATGCGGGCGGCGTCGGCAGGGGCGTTGGCCATCACCTCGGCGACGGGACCGACGTCGGTGATGCGGCCGTTCGTGACGAGGACGGCATGATCCGTCTGCGGACCTTCTGGAAGAAGGACCTGTTCGGGGACGAGCACCGTCGGAGTCTCGTGCAGAGTGCGCAGCTGAGTCATGTCATCCTTCGTCGTCACAGGAGCCTCGGCGCCCCTGCAGATCCTCGCAGTCAACGATAGCCTGCGGTGTTGTCGCACCGTAAGGCCAAATCGATTTGGTTTCCCTCAGTCTACGGTGGCCGGGCGGGTGCGTCAACGAACCGTCACAGCTGGGGCCGCGCCGATTGGCGCGCTGCGCTCACGCCGATCTTCGGGCTCGAATGAGCCCGTAAAATGAGTTCATGACATCATCGCCTCTGACCCCCGCCTCGGCGGTATCCGGGCAATTGCACTGTCACTACTTCGACGCGGGACGTTGCCGCTCGTGCACCTTCATCGAGATGCCCTACGAGCAGCAGATCAGCGACAAGGAGGCCTGGGGCCGTGAGGTACTGGCCGTCCACGCGCCCACCATCTGGCTTCCAGCGGAGGCCGGATCTGATCGCGACTTCCGCAATCGGGCCAAGCTCGCCGTGGGCGGCTCGGCCGGCGGCGTCACCTTGGGGATCCTCGACCAGGACTTCCACGGTGTTGATCTGCGCGAATGCGGGATCCAGGCTCCGCAGATCCGCGCGGTGATACCCGTCATCGCAGGGTTCCTCGACGCGTCGGGCCTCGAACCCTACGATGTCCGCGCTCGCCGAGGTGAGCTGAAGTTCGTCCACATCACCGCGGCGCCGTCCGGGGACCTGATGATCCGGTTCGTCGTGCGCACCCAGCATGGCCTCGATGTTCTGCGTTCCCGGCGCGACGCCTTCATCGGCCTCGTGCCCCGTGCCACCGTCGTTTCCGTCAATCTGCTTCCCGAGCACAAGGCCGTACTCGAGGGCAGCCGCGAAGTCGTGCTGGCGGGCGACTCCCTGCGCATGAACCTCGACCGGGTAGACCTGCATCTGCGCCCGCAGAGCTTCTTCCAGACGAACACTGCCGTCGCTGTCAGCCTCTACAACCAGGTCGCGACGTGGGTCGACGAGATCTCGCCGGCCACGCTGTGGGACCTGTACTGCGGGGTGGGCGGCTTCGCACTGTATTGTGCGGGCGCGCTCGACTCCGAGCAGTCAGTCGGGCGGCCCGCGGGTGGGGGCTCTGCGGCACGCTCTGTCATCGGGGTCGAGCTCAGCGAGCAGGCTATCGAATCCGCGAGGATCAGTGCGGCCGAACTCGGGCTCAGATCCCAGCCCCACGCCGATTCCCAGCCTGGCGTCGGCTCTCGGCCCAGCGCCGGTCCCCGACCAGGACCCGATCCCCAGCCGGGCGGCGACGTCGAGTTCCTCGCCGACGATGCCATGGAGTTCGCCGAGGTCAACCTGGCCTCGGGGCAACGTCCGGACTGCGTCATCGTCAACCCACCTCGGCGAGGGATCGGAGCGCGACTGTCGGCTGCACTCGAGGAATCCGGGATCGAACATATCGTCTATTCGAGCTGCAATCCGCTCACCCTGGTCAAGGACCTTGACCGGATGCCCAGCTACCAGGTCGCACAAGCGAAGGTCTTCGACATGTTCCCCCACACCAAGCACCTCGAGGTGGCGGTGGTGCTGCGGCGGCATAGATGAGGAAGTCGGGGCTTCAAAACTGTGGCGGACCGAACTCGGTCAACAGTGATTCCAAGACCACAATCAGATCAGGGACATCAGCCTCGAGCATGTCCCACACACGTTGCTAATCTACGTTGGCATATTGATGCGCGATGACATTCCTCGTCGCGATGGCCTCTTGCAGATGAGGAATGCGCGCTGCGACTTCAGCATCGGTTCTCCTCAACCTGTTCAATGCCTCACCGATGATCTCTATATTTCGTTCAACCGCAGACTGAAGAATCCAGTCAGCCGAGAAAGCACTCCTATTCGAAGTGGTATTCCGCATCCTGCGAGGTGCCCGCTCATGTAGACTTTCGACCATGACCGGACAGGCCCTCAGCCGCTCACGGATCGGTAAACCGGTCGATCGTTGAGCCGCAGCGGACGCGAACATGAGATTCGCGGTCCGCCCCTTTCGAAGAGATCTCTTTCACCTTGAATAGACTTTTCGAAAGGACATCATGTCAGCAATCTTCAATCACACCATCATCGCCGCCGCCGACCCGGCGGAATCAGCACAGTTCTACGTCGACATCCTCGAAGCCGAACACACCGAATCATGGGGAGTCTTCTCCAACATCATGCTCTCCGAAGGGGTGATGCTGCAGTTCGCGTCTCCTCCTCCGGGGTTCGACATCTCGCCCGTTCACATGGCCTTCCTCTGCACCGACGACCACTTCGACCGAGCAGTCGCCCTCTTGAACGAGCGGAGCCTCGAATACTGGGCCGATCCGCAGCGTTCGCGCCTGCAAGAGACGAATACAGGGCATGGCGGTCGCGGCGTCTATTTCCTCGACCCCTCGGGCATGTACTTGGAACTCATCACGAAGCCGTATCTCTGAGCCGACCAAGTGCCCTCGCGGCTTCGAACCACAACAACCGCAACCGGGAGCCGCAGCAGCTGCCCCCATCGCGCATCGAGAGCACACCGCAGCACCGAGAGCTGACTTCAGGAAGTCTGCGCTCGGTGCTGCGGTGTGCTCTCGGTGCAGATGAGCTCTACGACAGCAGGGACTGCCGGAACCGTTCGACGACGGCGGGCAGCGGTCCGCGCTTGCGGTGGACGACGACCAGGGTGCGGTCGATGGCCGGGCTGATCGGCACGCTCTCGATTCCCTCGAACTTCACGAGGGGCACCACCATCTCCGGCACGACAGAGACCCCGAGGCCGGCGGAGACGAGACCTCCGACGGCCGGGATGCTGCGCGCCGTCTGCACGATGTCGACATCGACGTCGTGCTTGGCGAAAGCGTGGGTGACCAATGGTCCGATGCTCGTCACGGAGTCGAAGCCGATGAACTTCTCACGGGCGAAGTCACCCCAGGCGAGCTCATCACGATCAGCGAATCTGTGCCCCGACGGCATGATCGCAATCAACCTGTCGGAGGCGACCTCTTCGACCTCGAGCTCGGGCGGGATGCTGGAGTCCAGTGCCAGGATGCCCAGGTCCACTGTGCCGTCGAGGATCTTCTCCGCCACATTCTCCTGCGGTTCGTCATGGATCCTCAGACCCACCTGCCCGAGGTCGCGACGGAAGTCGGAGATCACCGAGGGCAGCAGCGTCGCCGTCACCGAGGGCAGGCACGCGACCCGCACGATCCCGTCATCGCCGTTCATGTGGCGGGTGATGCGCGACAGTGCCTCATCGTAGGTCGCGACGGCCATTGCCGCATGTGCGGAGACCTCCTCACCCAGATGCGTGGGGACGACAGACCGCGTGCTCCGATCGAACAGCCTGCCGCCGATGCGCCGTTCGGCCTCGGCCAGCGCCCGACTCACTGCGGGCTGACTGACCTGCATGTCCTCGGCAGCGAGCGTGAAGCTGCGCAGCCGGTGGAGCGCTTCGATCGTGCGCAGGTGGTACATAGCCAGATTGATAACCATAGGTCATCAGTATAGAGCTAAACGATATTGGACGAGCCATCAGATGACATTGGATCATAGAAGGCGATATCTGAGAAAGGAATCAAAGGTGCTTTCACTCATTGGATACGTGTCCATGCTGGTGATCCTCGCTCTGCTCCTCATGCAGAAGGTCTCACCCATCGTCGCCCTCGCGGGGGTCCCGATCGTCGCGGCCCTCATCGCAGGCAACTCACCGTCCGAGGTCAGCGAATTCGCGTTGGCCGGCATCACCAGCGTCGCCAGTGTCGTCGTGATGTTCGTGTTCGCGATCGTCTTCTTCGGCATACTCCGCCACGTCGGGTTCTTCGACCCGATCATCGATCGGATCGTCCGCCTCGGCGGTTCGTCTCCGAAGGCCGTCACCCTGGCCACGACACTCCTGGCCAGCGTTGCCCATCTCGATGGTGCAGGTGCGACGACGTTCCTCATCACCATTCCGGCCATGCTGCCGATCTACCAGCGCCTGGGCATGGGTCGACTGACGCTCACGGCATGCGTCGGCCTCGGCGCAGGAGCCATGAACCTGCTCCCCTGGGGCGGACCGACCGCACGCGCGGCGGCGACCGTCGGGGTCGAAGCGAACGAGGTGTGGACACCGCTCATCCCCGCGCAGATCGTCGGCGTCGGCGCTGCGCTCGCGGTCGCGTGGTTCCTCGGCAGCCGCGAAGTCAAGCGCATCGCCAAAGGCAAGACCTCCGAATTCGCCGAGGCGGTGTCCGCTCACAGCGATGACCCTGCAACCCGCACCTCCGCCACAGGCGACGGTGGGACACGGGCCACCTCGGTGACGGAGGACACCGACCGCCAGGGCACCGGCGGTGACACCCTCAGCACCGCGGGGGCCGCGTCCGGCGGCTCGACCCACGGCGCGCACCGCGGCGAGGATGCCAGCGACGCAACCGTGGAGAAGGACCACCGCAACATCCCGCTGTGGGTCAACGGACTGATCCTGCTCGCGACCCTCGTGGTGCTGATGTGGGGCATCGTCTCACCGGCCATCGCCTTCCTCGTCGCGACGATCATCGCGCTCATCATCAACTTCCGAGGTCTGGAGAACCAGTCTCGACAGTTCGACATCAGTGCGAAATCAGCGATGCTCATGGCCAGCACCCTGCTGGCCGCCGGAGTCCTCCTCGGCGTGCTCGACGAGAGCGGGATGATCGAGTCGATGGCCGACTCCGCTGTCCAGGTCCTGCCGGCCGGGATCATGCCGCTCCTGCCCATCGTGGTCGCCGTCCTCGGGGTGCCCATGAGCCTGTTCTTCGGCCCCGACGCCTACTATTTCGGGGTCCTTCCCGTCCTGTCCGCGGTGGGCTCGAACTACGGCATCGATCCCGTGGTGCTCGCGCAGGCCTCGATCATCGGGCAGGAGACTCTCGGCTTTCCCATCAGCCCCCTGACCGGGTCGTTCTATCTGCTGGTCGGCTTGGCCAACGTGCCGATCGGCAAGCACATCCTCGGCCTCATCGGCTGGGCATGGTTGGTCAGTATCATCGTGCTCATCGCAGCAATCGTGATCGGAGTGATTCCCCGGTGGGCAGCCTGAACGTATCGAGTCCGGCCGGGCTCTCTTCCCCGCCCAAGCCGGCCGGCCATGTCAGGGTGGGAGCCGGTGCCGGATTCGCCGGAGACCGTCTCGACCCCGCGATCGCCCTGGCCGAGCACGGCAAGCTCGATTTCCTCGTCTTCGAACTCCTCGGCGAGAGGACCGTCGCCGCGGCCCAGCGACGCGAGCGGGAGTCCACGGACACGGGCTTCGACCCGACTCTGGTCGAACGGATCCGCTCCGTCGCCGCCGACTGTGCCGCCAACGGCACCCGCATCGTGACCAATGGCGGTGCCGCGAACCCTGAGGCCGCCTCCTATGCCGTCGCCGAGGCGGTTCGAGAGTTGAACGTCGACCTGCCCGTCGCGTACGTCACCGGTGATGAGGTCCTGTCCATCGTCGAAGACGAGGATCCGCGCACCTGGGAGACCGGACAGCCCGCCTCCGCCGCCGACGGAGAGCTGATTTCGGCCAATGCCTATCTGGGCGCCGAACCGATCCGGCGGGCGTTGGACTCCGGTGCACGCATCGTCATCACCGGCCGGGTCGCGGATCCCTCCCTGTACGTCGGTGCCATGGCGCACCACTTCGACTGGGACCACCATGACGTGGACCTCATCGGCCGCGCCACGGTCATCGGCCATCTGCTCGAATGCGCCGGCCAGGTCACCGGCGGCTACTTCGCCGACCCGGTGACGAAACCCGTCGCCGGCCTTGCCCATCTCGGGTTCCCCTTCGCCGATGTCGACGCCGATGCGCAGGCCGTCCTGAGCAAACTCGAGGGCTCGGGAGGCGATGTCTCCACGCGCACCTGCACCGAGCAGCTCCTCTACGAGGTCGCCGATCCGGGCGCCTACATCACCCCCGACGTCATCGCCGACTTCTCACACGTGAGCTTCGAGCAGAGCGCCGTCGACCGTGTTCGCGTCAGCGGTGGGAGAGGAGCAGCCCGCCCGGAGAATCTCAAGGTCACGCTCGGCTACGACTCCGGGTGGCAGGGCGAAGGACAGATCACCTACGCCGGCATTCGGTCGAAGGAGCGTGCCGAGCTGGCGGCGGCGATCGTCCTCGAGCGCCTCGAAGCGCTCTACGATGTCGACCCCGAGTCGGTGTTCGTCGAATACATCGGAATGGCCGCCGCATTCCGCGGGCTGGTGACGGCCGATGACCCCGCCGAGGTGCGGCTGCGCATCGTCTCAACCGCAGCGACCCGGCAGGAGGCTGCGATCATCGGCGATGAGGTCGAGGCCCTCTACACCAATGGGCCGGCCGGCGGCGGAGGTGCCCGGAAGTCCGTGCACAGCGTGGTCGCAGTCAGATCGTGCAGCGTGGACCGGTTGAGCATCGAAGAGTCGGTGAACGTCGAATTCGTCGACGAACGTCGCACAGGAGGACTCAAATGACCACCATCGACGAGCTCGCATCGGTGCGCACCGGCGACAAGGGCGACACGCTCATCCTCGGCGTCGTCGCCGACGACCGGGCCGCCTATGACCGGCTTGCCCAGGAGCTCAGCGTCGAACGCGTCGCCTCACACTTCGGCCTCACCGTGCAGTCGGTGACCCGCAGCGATCTGCCGACACTTCACTCCTTCAGCTTCGAACTCGCCGGTCTGCTCGGCGGCGGAGTCACCGGCTCCCCCAACCTGGACGGGCACGGAAAGACCATGAGCTACCACCTGCTCACACTCGAGATCTGAGTCGGTTCACTCGCCCGGTACCGTTTACCGCGAGTGCTTCGCGGCCTACGGTGAAGACATGAGGGCACTGATTCTGACGTTCGGCACAAAAGGTGACATCGAACCGTATATCGCCTTGGCCAGAGCGCTGAAGGACGCCGGACACGAAGCAACGGTCGCCACCGCCGAGGGCTTCGAACACGATGTGCGCTCGCTCGGCGTCGATTTCGTCCCGAGCAACTCACGCATGCTCGAAGTCATGCAGGGCGCGCTTTCGAACTCAGCTGGTCTCGCGGACCTGCAGAAGGCGGCGAAGGCGATGACCGAAAGTATCCGGGTCAGCCTCGATGATCAACTTCGGGCGGTCCGCAGCACCAGACCGGACATCATCGTCTATCACCCAAAATGTCTCGGCGCTCCGCACCTGGCAGAATTTCTTGGGATTCCGGCGGTGCTGTCGCTGCCGCTGCCCTTCTACACCCCGACCTCGGCGTATCCGATCCCGTTCATCTCGCGGGAGCTGGGGCCACGACTGAATCGATGGAGCTATACACTCAATCGTGCCGAGTCACTCATGTACGGCGGTATCACCAACGACTTTCGGCACAGGCTCGGTCTCAGATCGCTTTCCCGATGGGCGGATCCATTGGTCAAACCGGATGGCGGTCCCGTGGACATTCTCTACCCGTATTCGCAGCACGTTGTCCCCGTTCCGTCCGACTACCCGTCGACGGCGCACGTCACCGGATACTGGTTCACCGGGCGCGGTGCCTCATGGGAACCTCCTCAGGAGCTGCAGGACTTCCTGGCCGCCGGGGAAGCACCGCTGTACGTCGGATTCGGATCCATGGGATTCGGAAAGGGAGCAGAACAACGAGGCGAAGCAATCACCTCGGCGCTCAGAACAACCGGCATCCGGGCAATCGTCGCCACCGGATGGGGAAGTGTCGTCGCCGAGAGCACCGACGACGTTCTCGTCATCGACGGTGCACCCCACGATCGGCTGTTTCCACACGTGTCCGCGGTCGTCCACCACGGCGGGGCGGGCACAACAGGAATCGGCTTGGCGTCTGGTTGCCCCAGCCTGGTCTGCCCGTTCCTCGGCGATCAATCGTTCTGGGCTCGTCGAGTCCACGAACTCGGGGCCGGCCCGAAACCACTTCCCCGGGCCGAGATCACGGCAGATGCTCTGGCCGAACGGTTCACGAACCTTGTGGAAACGGAGGTTTACCGCAGCAGTTCTGCATACCTGGCAGACAGGATTGCGGCAGAGGACGGCACCGGCCGAGCCGTCGAGATCCTTCAACAGCTGGCGTGAGCGGCCCGAACGCGGTGCGACTGAGCTGGGCTATTCAACCCGAGCAGACGGATGTGCAACGACCATGAGCCGCGCCGTGCTCACCTGCAACGTCTGTCTTGGAAGGTCGCTGGTTCGAAACGGAATTACCCGCGTTCCGCGATTGTCACATTGCCTTTCGACCAACGGTTCTTCGGCACTTCACGGACGATCACCGTCGTGTTCTCCGGCAGAGCGTGCACGGTCGTCTCGGCAGCTTTGTGCAGAGCGGTGATGAAGTTGCGCAACTCGCCCTCGGTCCTGCCTTCAGCGATCGAGACTTCGATGAGCGGCATCGGCTCAGCTCCTGAGGATGAATGGGTCGGCGACAGGCTCCTCGTCGGTGTTCACCCAAACGCTTTTCAGCCGGGTGTAGTCCTTGATGGATTCGATTCCATGCTCGACTCCGACTCCCGAGGCTTTGAATCCCTGCCGCGGGGACATCGGCGACATGGCTCGATACATGTTCAGCCACACGGTGCCTGCGTCGAGCTGCCGGGCGATTCGATGGCCTCGCGAGAGGCTGTTGGTCCACACGCCGGCTGCGAGGCCGTAGATCGAGTCATTGGCCATTCCGACGAGTTCTTCTTCGGTCTCGAACGGAATGACAGCAGTCACTGGGCCGAAGATCTCCTCTTTCACGACTCTCATGTCATTGTTGACGTCGGTGAGCACCGTGGGCGAGTAGAAGTAGCCGGGAAGCTCGACATCGGGACGTCGCCCTCCCGTTGCAACCGTGGCCCCTTCCTGTACGCCCAGATCAACATACGACGCCACTTTCTCGCACTGCGATTCGAAAGCGAGCGGTCCGAGTTCGGTTCGATCATCGAGTGGGTCGCCGATGACGATTGACTCCGCTCGTCTGCTGACCTTCTCCAAGAGCTCGTCGTAGACGGCTTTGTGCGCGAAGACGCGACTTCCGGCGATGCATGTCTGTCCAGCGGCTGCAAAGACACCGGCGATGACACCCATGGCGGCATTGCCGACATTCGCGTCGTCGAAGACGATGTTCGGACTCTTGCCGCCGAGTTCGAGTGTCGAGCCGATGAAGCGTGAGGCCGCCGAGGTGGCGATCGCCTGTCCTGTGCCGGTCGATCCCGTGAACGAGATCTTCGCCAGACCCGAGTGATCTGCCAACGGGGCACCGACTTCGGTGCCGAATCCGGTGACGACGTTGACGACTCCGTCGGGGAATCCCGCTTCGGTGGCGAGTTCGGCCAGACGCAGAATGTTCGCCGAGGTGTGCTCACTCGGTTTGATGACGATTGTGTTCCCACTTGCCAACGCCGGCGCCAGTTTCGATGTCGTCAGCGTCATCGGAGAGTTCCAGGGTGTGATTGCGCCGACGACGCCCAGGGGTTCGCGCATCGTGTAGTTGAGGACCAGATGCGAACTCGTGGGAATCTGGTCACCTTGGATCTTGTCGGCAAGGCCCCCGTAGTAGTAGAGGTACTCAGGCACACCGGCCATCTGGCCTCGCATCTCTCGAAGCAGTTTGCCGTTGTCCTGGGTCTCAGCAAGTGCCATCTCTTCGGCATTGTCTGCAATGAGATCGCCGAGGCGTCGCATAAGGTGGCCCCGGCGAGTCTGGCTGAGATCACGCCAGGCGGGGTTCTCGAACGCCTCGCGCGCAGCCGCAACTGCTGAGTCGACGTCGGCGGCATTGCCTCTTGCTGCTTCGTAGAGGACTTCAAGGGTCGCCGGATTTGTGCTTTCGAAGTAGGCACCGTCCGATGGCTTGTGCCAACGACCGTTGATGAAATGTTGGTATCGCTTCGTCATTGGTTTCTCTGCTTTCATTTCGTACTGTCGTCGAGGCAGTTCACGCTCGGGCCAGGAACTCGACGATCTCTTTCGCCATCGCCTGCGGTTTCTCGACAGGCAACATGTGTCGCGCTCCCCGAATCACCACAGATCGGCAGTCGGGAACGGCCTTCGCCAGCCTCTCCGACATATCAGGGGTCGACCCCGGGTCCAGTTCGCCCGTGATCGCCATAGTCTTCGCCTCAATCCTGTTCAGATCGCCGGCGATCTCCGCATCTCCGAATGCGAATACCCTGTAGGAACGAAGAAATGATTCGGAATCGTTTCTCAGCAGTGTGGAGCGGACCTGTTCGATAGTCTCGTCCGGTACGGCGGTGGCCCCGGTCGGGAACCACCGCTCGATCGATGCCGCCGACGACGCGGTCATGTCGTCTGAGGCTGTCTCCAGTCGAGCCCGAACGGCTGCTCTCTCGTCGTCCGTCCTCTGGCAGACCGACGATGCGCAGATGAGTCGTCCGATTCTCTCTGAGTGAGAGACGGCGATTGCCTGCGCGATCAGCGCACCGAGCGAGAACCCGAGCAGATTGCACTTCTCCGGCAGTTGCCGGAACACATCGTCTGCCAACGAGCTCAGACTCTGGGGCTCTCTCAGCGGAGGTTTCTGACCGTGGCCGGGCAGATCGAGCGTGATGATCTCGTTCTGCCCGGCCTTCCGGAGCTCCGCCCCCAACGGCCCCCACATCGTGCTGTCGAGACCCACCCCGTGGAGCAGGACCAGCGGCAGCGGCCCGCGTGACCTCGGCTCCGTTGGGGACAGTTGAGAATGTGCTGTCATTATCAGCGCCTACCGCTCGGTGGAGAGATCAGCCAATCGCTGCTGCGGCCGACCCTGGGCGGACGCAGCGAGGGCGACGACGATCTCATCCGCATGCGGGGCGTCTGCGATCCGGATCTCAACCGTCTGGTGGTGGGAGCGCACCGTGGCGTCGGTTTTGTGCTTCATCGGGATGTCGAACACGATTCCTGCCGGCCCTCTCTTTTCGACGGCAGGAAGCAGTGTGCTGGCCTCGGCGGCACGGCGGAAGTGATCACCGAACTTGAGTGTGTGGATGAGTGCAGACCCATGCTCGACCTCACCGCTGAGCCCCACGATGGCTGCCTTTCCGTATGCCTCGACGTCTGCATTGAGCGCCTCGACAACTCGCGGGGCGAGCAGCTCGCCCAGCGGAGATGCTGTGCCGTCGATTCCGGGGTTGAGGTCGTCGACGAAGCCCTCACCTGCCCAGGGATTTTCGATCACTGCCGCGACCACGGCAACGCGTGCTGCCGGGTCGACGGGACGACCACCCTCGGTGAGCACTTCTTCGACGTGGGTGACGATCTTGCGAACTCTCATGATGCAACTCCTGCTAACTGATGTGAATTGACTGGGCGATCCGTCTTGCGATCACCGAGCCGAGGTAAGGGCCGGGTCCCTGTCGATGCGCCGGCGACGACGAGGATCTCGTCGGGTCGGGGAGCGTCGGCGATGCGCGCCGTCATCGTCTGATAGTAATCACGCGTGGCCGCCTCGGTCTTGTGCCAGAGTGGAACAGTGATCGAGGTGCCTGCCTCTGCTCTTTCGTCTGCGAAGCAGATGATCGAGCTGCCCTCCAGAAACTCTCGGACGAGGTTGCCGAAATAGGGGGTGTGGATGAAGGCGGCGCCGTGTTCGAGCTCTCCGGACGAGCCGATCACCGCGGCCTTCCCGAACGCTTGGATCTCTGCAGCTCCGCCGAGGGAGCCCAGGAGGCGATCGGTGAGTTCCCGTGCGAGAATCGGGGCAATCGCCTCCACCTCCGCGGACAGTTCGGATCCGGTTGCACGGTTCGCCCAGGGGTTCGCAATCGCCGCAGTGGCCGTGGCTTTGCGAATAGGGCCGTTGACGCCTGCGCCCGCCTCAGTGACCAGCTCCTCTTCGCTGTAGACGATCGTCCTGACTCCGGCATTTCGTGCTGCGTTCAGGTCACTCAAAGTTCGGCATCACTTTCTCACCGAAGAGGTTGAGGCTCTTCATCGCGTGTTCGTGCTTGAGCCCGGGGTGAGTCGTCCAGAGCATCAGGTGGTCGAGGTTGACCTCATCCTTGAGTTCCTGGATCTTCTCGGTCACGTATTCCGGCGTGCCCACGAGCATGTTGCGTTCGAACAGGAAGTCGAAGTCGAGCGTGTGCTCGTCGGTGAGCTCTTCGCCTTTCTCCATGAGGTTTCCGAGTCCACGCCAGTGAGTGACCCAACGGTAGGTATTCATCACGGCCTCTTCGAACTCCTCGCGCGCCTGTTCCATCGTATCCGCCACATAGACATCGCGGACCAACGCGATTCCGTCGCCCAAGGGAACATCACGTCCCTGGGCCTCAGACGCTTTGTCGCGGTAGAGCTCGAACCGCCCCTTGAGCTCGGAGACCGGCGGCATCCAGAAGATGGCATTGATGCCGTCATTGGCTGCGGATTCGATCGATCGAGGGGAATCGATGACCTGCCAGATCCCGGGGCCGCCCTCCTGGTACGGCCGAGGGACCACGGCCATCTTCGTGATCTCACCGTCCTCATTGGTGAACTCTGGAGTCGCCGGTGACATCGGATGGCTCCATTTGACTCCGGGGGCGGGGAATTCGAAGAACCGGCCCTTGTGGCTGAAGAATTCGTTGCTCCATGCCTTGTCGAGGATCTCCATCACTTCGGCGAACAGAGCACGGTTCTGTTCCTGGTCGCGAGGGTCGGCCACCGGATTGAGGTTGAGCGCCTCCCGTCCATAGAGACCTCGCCCGACGCCGACTTCGAGTCTGCCGTCAGAGAGCTGATCGAGTAGGGCGTAGTCCTCCGCAAGACGCAGTGGATGCCAGAAGGTGACGATCGAGGCTGCTTGACCGATGCGCAGTGTGGAGGTGTGCGCGGCGATGTCCGTTCCCATGAGGATTGGGTTGGGCGTCAGCTCCTGTCCCTCGTGGCCGAAATGATGCTCGGTGTACCAGGTGGACCAGAAGTTGAGCTCTTCGGCCCGCATCGCATATTCCCGTGCATTCTTCATGTGTAGGTTGTAGTCGGCCAGTTCACCCGGGGCGCCGAGGCCGTGGAAGACAGAGAATCGCATTTGAATACCTTTCTTTGCTGCTTTGAGACTATTTTTCGCGGGCGAGCGAAAGAGTGGTCTTGGTGTCGGGGACGAGAAGCTCCTGTGTCGAGGCGAAGACGTGTGAGCGCATCGCGTTCTCCGCACCGAAGGGATCCTTCTCCTGGATGTGTGTCAGAATCAGCCGATGCTCTCCGCTCGAGGCGCTGACGCGACCGGGATGCTCGAGCGTCTTGCGAACCAACCTGAAGTAGGCCAACTGGTTCATCAGCCGTCCATACTGCTCGACGAGCTTGTTGTTGTCGGCGCCCAGGACGAGAGTCTCATGGAATTCCTTGACCTGCACGGCATAGGCATCCGCATCACCTGCCGCCGCGGACCGCTCCGACTCGTCGACATTGCGTTCGAGGATCTCCAGTTGAGCGCAGGGGCCTCTGCGCGCCATGAGCGCAGCACCCAAACCCTCGAGCACCTCTTTGAGCTGGAAGAGTTCGACGATCTCTCGCCGAGTCGGCTCCCTGACGAAGGTGCCCACTTTCGGCCGGATCTCAACGAGCCCCTCGAGCTGCAGCTGCTTGAGCACCTCTCGAATGGGCGTGCGGCTGACATCGAACTCCTGTGCCAAAGACACCTCCGACAGCGGCGCACCTGGCTCGAACTCACCAGTGGTGATCTTGTCCCTGAGCCGTGCCAACAACGTCGGTGCTGCTGATTCTGCGTTCACATGCATACAAGAAATCGTATGTTGCATACATCAAGAGGTCAACACCAAGGTGTGACGTTCAGCCTCAAATCCTTACCCTGAGCATACTCACGGCGCATTGTGGGGTCTACAGAGCATTCATGCACCAAATCCGCTTACACTATTGACACTTTGATGTGTACTGGACTACGTTTTCTGCCATGCAACAGAATCACAGAATGAACATAGAGCAAGCTTGGGAAGCTGCGTGGAACCGGGGTGAAGTCGATAGCCTCGACGCGATAGTCACGGACGGTTACCGGAGAGTGAGCAACTCCAGCGGGTCCACCGTCGGCCTGGGAGAGATCAAAGACGAGATCCGCTCCGTTCGCGCAGCGTTCCCTGACCTGAAGACAACCATCGACGAGTTCATCACCGAAGGAGACAAGGCGGTCATCTTCTGGACTTCGCGGGGCACCCACACCGAAGCACTGAAGGATGCGCCAGCTACCGGGAGATCTGTCATCAGCCGTGGTTCGAACGTCCTCGAAATCGCGGACGGACACGTCGCCAAGGAAACAGTGACGTGGGATTCGAGCGGGATCCTCGCCGATCTCGGTGTGAAATCGCTTTCGGCGGCAGACGAGTCCGCCAACGATGGCCTCGTCGTCGACAACCTCTCGGGAGAGCCCGATCAGGAGATGATGAAAGGCTTCAATCGAAAGTTCGTCACTGGTGTCACCGTCGTGACGACTAGGGACGAAGACCGGCCACGTGGGTTGGCAGTGAATGCCTACTGTTCAGTCTCAATCGAGCCCCCGCTGGTCATGGTCTGTGTGCAGAAGACCTCGTCGACCTACCCTGCCCTCTTCAAAGCCGATCATCTGGGAATCAACATCCTGTCAACGGGACAGCGTGCAACCGTCGGCACCTTCGCATCCAAGGCTGCAGACAAATTCGCCGATCTCGATTGGCATGGCGGCCCCTCGGGAAGTCCACTCATCGACGGCTCGTCAGCCGCTCTCGAAGCAGACATCAAAGAGCGCTTCCAGGCCAAAACACACACGATCTTCATTTGCCGGGTCCGTCATGCCGAGGTCACCGAAGCGGAGCCGATGGTGTACAAGGCAGGCAAGTTCTTCGACAGCGAAGATCTCACCGCAATTTGATCCGGGGGCTGCGCGAACACTATCTCGTTCGCGCAGCCTCTTGATCGTGTTCGACCGGCATCGGAGTAACACTGACGAGCGGCCACCGATCACTTGCGATTTTCCGTTTCAGCACCATTCCTGATGAGCCCAGGATCCCCTCGAACCCGAATTTGGAGACAACGATGTCGATGTTAGAAGATCACGAGATGCAGCGAAGCGATGCCCCGGAAGTCAGACATGGTACGGGCGCGGACGGAGAGGCCCGGCATCGTCGCTCGGTGGGGAGGGTCTTTCTGTGGTCAGTCGGATTCGTCATCGCATTCGTGCTCTGGGCGGCACTGTCTCCCGACAGTCTCGGCTCCATCATGGCCTCGGCGATGGATGCGGTGTCGTCCGGAATCGGCTGGATCTACCTGGTCGTTCCGTTTGCCGCGATCGTAATGCTCATCTGGTTCGCTGCGAGCCGATTCGGGCGCATTCGCCTCGGCTCCGAGGACTCTCGCCCCGAATACAGCACCGCATCATGGCTGGCCATGATTCTGGCCGCGGTTATGGGGATCGGGCTGGTCAGCTATGGGGTTGCGGAGCCGATGTCGCACTTCATGACACCTCCCCACGGCCTGGCGGAGCCCGAAACCATGAACGCAGCGATCCGGGCCATGCAGTTCTCCTACCTCGACTGGGGTTTCCAAGCCTGGGCGATCTTCGGGGTCTTCGGTTTGGCGATCGGCTACTCGACGCACCGGAAGGGCCGCCCGGCGCTGGTTTCGACGATGCTGCGTCCGGTGCTCGGCCGGTTCGTCGACGGTTGGGTCGGCAATTTCATAGATATCCTTACCATCATCGCTACCCTCTTCGGCACGACGACGTCGCTGGGCCTCGGCGCTTCGCAGATCGGCCAGGGTCTCAACACGGTCTTCGGCATCGAACCCACCATCATCCTGCAGATCATTGTCGTCGCAGTGCTGACACTCCTCTTCACCGGGTCCGCCCTGACGGGAGTGAGCCGAGGCATCAAATACATCTCTCAGATCACCTTGACCATGGCCACTGCCCTTGGGCTCTTCGTTTTCGTCACCGGTCCATCCGGCTTCGTGGCCAATCTCTTCGTCCGCTCCGTCGGTTCGTTCGCCGGCGATTTCCTGCAACTCAGCTTCTTGACACCGGCAAACGCCGCCGACAGCGAATGGATGCTCGGCTGGACCTACTTCATGATGGCCTGGTGGCTGTCCTGGAGCGCCTTCGTCGGAATCTTCCTGGCCAAGATCTCCAAGGGCCGGACGATCCGACAGTTCGTGACCGGTGTGCTCCTCGTTCCCAGCGCCGTCTTCTTCCTCTGGTTCACCATCATGGGAGGATCTGCAATCAAGTTCGATATGAGTGGTGCCTCGATCGGCGAGGCGACTCAGGACAATCTGGACACGGCGTTCTTCAGTCTGCTCGATCAGCTGCCGCTGTCGCTGCTGACCTCGATCTTCACAGTCCTCATGGTCATCCTCTTCTTCGTCTCCTCCGCGGATTCGAATACATTCGTGCTGAGCTCACTGTCCTCACGTGGGTCTTTCGAACCGCGACGACCTGTCATCGCCACATGGGGTGTCCTCACCGGGGCATGCGCAGTCGTTCTCCTTCTGCTCGGCGGACTCCAAGCACTTCAGCAGGCGGCGATGCTCTCGGCTGTGCCGTTCACTGTCATCGTCATCATCCTCGGAGTCGCGTTGATCAAGGAACTGCGCAACGACCATCAAATCGTCGACGAGATCGCTCGCGAGAGGCGCGTGCTGGGGCTCTGAGTCGCACCGATCCGAACATGTGGAACGCCGACGACGACGCCCGATCACTGCGCTGCACCGGGTAGATCACTAAATGTCGAGCGAACAAGCGATAGTCCCCGCTCTCGATGCCACCAAGTGGTCCACTCGTTATCGGCGCGCGCCTCATCGCAGCTTCGACGTCACCTCGGCGGCGGCCGCGAGGACCTGCTCCACGAGCGATTCTGTATCGGTGCCCTCGCTCAGCGCATCACCGGCGAGCGAGAGTCCGATGGCGGCGATCGGACGCGAGAGCACGTCGTAGACGGGGGCCGCGATCGTCGAGATCCCGGGGGTGACCTCCCCGTGTTCGATGGCCCAGCCGGCACGCCGGTCCTGGGCGAGGATCGCATTGAGCGCCTTGACAGTCGTCGGGCCTCGCCCCGTGCGGGTGACGAATCCGGACTCGGACTGGAGCATCGCCAGCACCTCCGACTTTGGCAGATTCGCCAGGATCGTCCGTCCGGTCGCGGTCAGGTAACTGGGCATGCGCACACCGGTGGCGGTGATGACCGCGACCGATTTCAGGGACTGCTCCTTGAGCACATACTCGGTCTCCCATCCGCGGATGACGGCCAGCTGTGCGGTCGCCGCAGTGTCGTCGGCCAGTTGCCGCACGATGGGCTGGGCCAACCTCTGCAGGGGGTTCGTGCGCAGATAGGAGCTTCCCAATTCGTGGACACCGGCCCCCAGGGCGTAACCGGATTCGGTGCGCACGACGAGCCCCAGCTCCTCGAGCACCGTGAGCAGCTCATAGGCACTCGAGCGCGGGATCTCCAGAGCCCGCACCAGAGCACCGGCGGTGATCGGACGGTTCGATGAGGCCAGATGCCGCAGAATCGCGATCGAGCGCCGCAGCGCCGGAACCTCAGCCACGGTTCAGTCCTCCATCCCCAGTGCCGCGAATGCCGCCCGGTACAACTCCGAAATCGACCCCAGTTCCGTATGCACGCCGTCGCGGACGCGGACGCAGGCCCCGCTGACGGTCATGTGCACATCCGCCGAGGTGGCCGAGAGGATGATCTGCTCCCCCACCGACCCGAAGGTGCGCATGCTGTCGGTCTCCAATGCGATGAAGTCGCAGGCCCTGCCCACGGCCAGCTCGCCGACGGGCAGGTCGAGGCTGCGTGCCCCGCCCGAGGTCAGGGCGGTGATGAGTTCGGCCGGGGAGAAGCGACCCCGCTGGCCCGATCGCAGGCGTTCGCCGGCCTCCATGCCCTGAGTCTCTCGCAGAGCGTCGAGGACGACATGCTGGTCGGAGCCGATCGAGATCGTGGCGCCGGCGTCGGCGAGCTCACGGGCCGGACCGATGCCGTCGGCCAGGTCGGCCTCCGTGCACGGGCACATGACGATCGACGCCCGCGACCCGCCCAAGCTCGCGATGTCGTCATCGCGCAGGTGCGTGGCATGGACAGCCGAGAGGTTCGCCGCAACGACACCGGAACGTGCGAAGACCTGCGTCGGTGTCGTGCCGTAGGCGACCTGGCAGGCTTCGTTCTCCGCCGGCTGCTCGGACAGGTGCACGTGCACGGGCCCGTCGAGCTCGGCGAACCTGGGCAGGTTGGCCGCCGGAACCGCGCGGATCGAATGGATTGCCGATCCCACATGCACGAAGCTCTCACCAGGCGCTCCGACCGGGAACTCAGTGGCAAAAGCCTTGGAAAGAGCGGCATGGCGGTCCATGTATCCGTCGATGGTTCCGTCGCCGAATCGAGCCTGCTCGTCTGAGAGCTCGGAGTCGATTCCGCCCGTGAGGTAACAGGTGTCGAGGAGTCGGATGCGCAAACCCGCCGAGGCGGCCGCCCGTGCCAGCGCCCGTTCCATCGCGTGGGTGTTCTCGTACGGAGTGCCGTCCGGTGCGTGGTGGACGTAGTGGAATTCGCCCACCGAGGTGTAGCCGCCGGCGAGCATCTCCGCGAAGACCGCGCGAGCCACCGTTTCGTAGTTCTCGGGGCTCAGCTTCGCGGCCACGGAATACATGACTTCGCGCCAGGTCCAGAAGGTCCCGCCGTCGCCGTGGGTGCGTCCGCGCAGGATGCGGTGGAAAGCGTGGGAGTGGGCGTTGACTCCACCTGGAAGGGTGAAGCCGGGAACCACCTCGGCGATGGTGGGTGGGGTCTCGATTCCGGTCTCGACCGAGGTCAGCGTCCCTGTGTCATCGGCGGTGAGCAGGACGCCGGTGACGACCTGTCCGCCGACCCAGGCGGATTCGCACCAGAAACGCGTGCTCATGACGCACCTCCTGCAGATCCCGGCGCTCCGGCAAGTCCCGATGCTTCGCCGACAGGCCCCGGCGAGTCGACAGGCCCCGACGAATCATCCGAGGCGTCCACCCCGAGCTCTCTTTCGAGGACCTTGACCAGCGCGCTGACGCCGGCCCGCTGGTCGTCGACCTCGCAGGCCTCTTCCGGAGCGTGGGAGACGCCGGTCGGGTTGCGCACGTAGAGCATCGCCGAAGGCACATGCGGGGCGAGGATGCCGGCGTCGTGCCCGGCGCCCGAGGGCAGCAGCGGCGCGTTCGGCAGCACCGAGGTCAGCCGTGAGTTGAGTTCCGCGGTGAAGTGGGTCGTCGGCGAGTACGACTCCTGGGAGATGGACACCTCGACGCCGGTGCCGTCAGCGTGCTCGCGGGCTCGGGCGCTGATCTCCTCGAGGACCTGCTGGACGACGGTGTCGTCGGCGTGACGGATGTCGAGCCAGAAGCTCATGCCCGAGGCGATGACATTGGTCCCGCCCGGATGGATGAGCGTCCGACCCACGGTGGCCACCGCTTGGTCGTGGCTGGCCGCGAGGATCGGGATGTCGCCGATGGCGCGGCTGCCGGCCACCACCGGATCTGCGCGATGACCCATCGGTGTCGTACCTGCGTGGTTGCCCTGTCCGGAGAAGGAGAAGTGCCAGCGGCCGTGGCCGATGATCGAGGAGCCGATCGCCACAGGCTGGTCGGTGTTGATCAGACCGATGCCCTGTTCGACGTGGAGTTCGATGAAGGATCCGACCGTCGACAGCCTGGAGTGGTCGGTGCCGATGCGGTTCGGGTCGAGGCCGTAGCCGGCCGCGACGTCGGCAAAGGTGTCGCCAGCGGCATCTTTGAGTCCCAACGCGCGGTCTGCTTCGATGGCGCCGGTGATCAGCCGCGATCCGAGACAGGCCACGCCGAAGCGCGAGCCTTCTTCTTCGGGGAACACGGCGAGCGCCAGCGGACGCCGAGCACGTTCGAGCGCTCCGGAAGCCTTGAGTTCATCGAAGGCAGCCAGCGCCGAGGCGACGCCGAGGGGCCCGTCGAAGGCTCCCCCACCAGGCACGGAGTCCAGGTGGGACCCGGTGACGACGGCGTTCTCACCGGGCGCGGTCGCCCATGCCCAGGTGATGCCGTTGTCATCGATCTCGGTCTCGAGGCCACGTCGGGCCGCCTCGGCGAGGAACCAGTCACGCAGCTCTCGCTCGGTGTCCGAGAACCCGGGGCGCTGGTAGCCGGCACCACGAGCGTCACGACCGGTGCCTTCGATCTGCGCCAGGAGGGAGACGACGTCACTCATCTCAGTTGGCTCCGTCCGAATCGTTCGATCCCGAGCCGGCGGCGCCGACTGAACCGTCGGTGCCGACCTCGTCCCTGTGGGTCGTCGCGGCGTCCGTTCCCGATGCCTCGGCGGCTGCGTCGAGGTTGCCCAGGGCGGTGAAATCGGGGTCGTCGACGGCCGGTGATCCGCCTTCGGGCAGCCAGGTCCCGGCCGCCTCGGTGACGGTGTGCTGCAGCGGCGAGACCGACTCTGCGGCTGCGACGAGCGAACCGTCCTTCACCTTGGCGATCGTCTCAGCGAGCTCCGGGGACAGGAACCGGTCGGGCCCGGGGCCGGGCACGGTCTCACGGATCGTGGAGATCACGGCACCGGTGACCGGTGCCAGGGCGGCCTCGCGCATGTCGCAGGCCCGGGAAGCGGCATAGAACTCGATGCCGACGACGCTGGCGAGGTTGTCGACGACCTTGCGCAGCTTGCGGGCGGCCGACCAGCCCATGGACACGTGGTCTTCCTGCATGGCCGAGGACGGGATCGAATCCACCGAGGCGGGGGCGGCGCCTCGTTTGGCTTCGGAGACCATGGCGGCCTGTGTGTAGTGGGCGATCATCAGGCCCGAGTCGACCCCGGCGTCGTCGGCGAGGAACGGGGTCAGATCCTGGTTGCGGGTCACGTCCATCATGCGGTCGGTGCGGCGTTCGGACATCGAGGCGACGTCGGCTGAGACGATGGCGAGGAAGTCCAGCGCGTGGGCCAGGGGTGCGCCGTGGAAGTTGCCGTTGGAGGAGACCATTCCGTTGGTGAGCACGACCGGGTTGTCGATGGCCGCACGCAGTTCGCGTTCGGCGACCTGCGTGGCGAAGGCCACGGCGTCACGGGCGGCGCCGTTGACCTGCGGGGCGCAGCGCATCGAGTACGCGTCCTGGACGAGATGCGTGGAATCGCGGTGGCTGGCGGTGATGCCGGAGTCCTTGAGGGATGTCAGCATGTTCGCGGCGGCAGCGGATTGGCCGTCGTGGGGGCGCAGCGCGTAGTGGAGTTCGGGGGCGAAGACCGCGTCGGTGCCGAAGAGTCCTTCGATGCTCATGGCCGCGGAGACGTCGACGGCGGTGAGCAGGTTCTCGAGGTCGGCCAGGGCCATGATGAGCATGCCCAACATGCCGTCGGTGCCGTTGACGAGCGCGAGGCCTTCCTTCTCGGCCAGGGTGACAGGGGTGATGCCGGCGGCCGCGAGGATCTCATCGGCGGGACCGGCGACACCGTCGGGCCCCTCGGCGACGCCTTCGCCCATGACGACGAGCGCACAGGCCGACAGCGGCGCGAGGTCGCCCGAGCAGCCCAGCGAACCGTATTCGTGGACGACCGGGGTGATGCCGGCGTTGAGGAGGTCGACGTAGGTTTGGAGCACCTCGGCGCGGACACCCGCCCGGCCGGTGGCCAAGGTGCGGGCACGCAGCAGCATCAGCGCCCGGACGACTTCCCGTTCGACGGGTTCGCCGACGCCGGCGGCGTGTGAGCGGATGAGGGACTTCTGCAGCTGGGTGCGCAGTTCGGCGGGGATGTGCCGTTGAGCGAGTGCCCCGAAGCCGGTGGAGACACCGTAGACGGGCTTCGGTGCGGAGGCGAGCGCGTCGATGGCTTCGCGGTACTTGTTCACCCGCGCCAGAGTGGCCTCGCTCAGGTTGACCTGCGCGTCATGGCGGGCGACGTCGACGACCTGGGCGAATGTGAGTGTGTCGGGGTCGAGATCGATGAAGTCTGACATCTGGGACCTTTCGGTTGGGTGGGTGAAACGTTCGTGTGGTGCTGTTATGCGCTTCGTGTGGTGGCTTTAGACGGTGAAAGCGCGGACGTGCCCATGGCGTCTGTGCGTCTCAGACCTGTGGGCGGTTGTCGGCGACGAGCTCGCCATCGCGGTAGACCCGTTCGACCAACTGGACGCCCGGCCGGTAGGCCAGGTGCCGGTAGCTGGGGGCGTCGAGGACGACGAGATCGGCCCGAGCACCGGCGCCGAGGTGGCCGACGTCGGGCCGCTGCAGGGCGTTGGCACCACCGGCGGTGACCGCCCATACGGCCTGTTCGACGGTGAAGTGCATATCTCGCACGCCGATGGCGATGGCGAAGGGGATGCTGTTGGAGAATCCCGATCCCGGGTTGCAGTCGGTGGCGATCGCCAGCCTCACGCCCGCGCCGATGTAGCGGCGGGCGTCGGGGTAGGGCTGCCGGGTGGAGAATTCGATGCCCGGCAGCAGCGTGACGACGGTGCCGGCCTGAGCCAGGACCGCGAGATCCTCATCAGAGGCGAAGGTCGCGTGGTCGACGGACACGCACCCCAGTTCGGCACCGAGCTTGAGCGCTCCCCCGTCGGTGAGCTGGTTCGCGTGCAGACGCGGCTTCATGCCCGCGGCCTTGCCGGCTTCGATGATGCGTCGCGTCTGCTCCTCGGTGAAGGCGCCCTTCTCACAGAAGACGTCGATCCACTTCGCCTGCCCGGTCGCGGCCGGGATGATCTCGTCGATGACGAGGTCGACGTAGGCCTCCGGGTTCTCCTTGTACTCGGGTGGGACCACGTGAGCGGCGATGAGCGTGGATTCCTCGGTGTGCCGATTGATGATCCGCAGCGCCCGCAGCTCGTCCTCGCGCGTCAGCCCGTACCCGGACTTGACCTCGAAGGTCGTGGTGCCCTGCCGGGTGGCCTGATCGAGCAGGTGGACGAAGTTGGCCTCGAGCTCCGCCTCGCTGGCGGCGCGGGTGGCGGCGACGGTGGTCGCGATGCCCCCGGCCGAGTACTTCTGTCCGGCCATGCGCGCGGCGAACTCCGCTGACCGGTCGCCGGCGAAGATGAGGTGGTTGTGACTGTCGACGAACCCCGGAACGACGGCCTTGCCGCCCAGGTCGATCGTCTCGAGCTCCACTCCCCCGCTCGCCGAGGTGAGGGTGCCGTTTTCGATGTCATCGTCGTCGAGGGTCGTGGCCGACGCCGACTCTTCCCTGGTCTCGCCGAGGTGATCCCTGACGGCGCTGTCCGCCTGAGCGGACGGTCCCGACCACAGGATCCGGCCATCGTCGATGAGCACGGCGGCGTCGTCGATGACGTTGAGGGCGCCGAGGCTGTCGAGGTCGTTGACGACCAGTTCACTGATCCCGGTGATGATCTGCACGGGTGAGGTCCTTCGCGATCGAGGGCGGTTCACTCTCAGTATGGACCGCGCAAGGCTCCAGCTGAACCGTGATCGACGAATTTTGTCCGACATTTCGGACAGTTCGTGATCGCGGCCTCACACCCCTGTCATCCGGCGCGACGCGGCGCTGAAGTACTGACGTGCATCACTCTGCGGAACAGTACACAGGTTGCAACCGATGTACTGTTCCGCAGGATGAATCGTCGCGAAGAGCAGCGCCTCGGCGCCGTCGCGCAGTGCCGTGTGGGCGATGAGGGACACGACGCCCCAGAAGGTCTGCGAGTCGATTCTTGGGAGCACGTGGGCGCTGCCGCCGAGCATGAGCGACGAGACCGCTCCGGGCAGCGCGCCGCTCCGGACAGCAGACTACTCCGGCAGCGGGCCGTTGCAGTGGAACACGGGCAGCACGAGGAGGCTGCAGACGCCGCCCCCGAACTTGAGCCCGTTGAGGATCGACCGCCCCATGGCCGAACACACAGAGCTCGGCACGTGCATCATTCTGCGGAACAGTACACGGGCTGCAACCTGTGTACTGTTCCGCAGGATGAGTAAGCGCGAGTCGACCGCCAACGCTGCGGCGATCCGAACTGCACTGAGACCCTTACTGCGCGGCGGACTCCTCGTCACGCTGGTCCAGTTCGGGAATCATGGGCACGCGCTGGCCGCGTTCGACGGCGACCTCGGCGGCACGGTCGTAGCCGGCGTCGACGTGGCGGATGACTCCCATGCCCGGGTCGTTGGTGAGCAGGCGGGCCAGTTTCTGCCCGGCCAGCTCGGTGCCGTCGGCCACGGAGACCTGTCCGGCGTGGATCGAGCGGCCGATGCCGACGCCGCCGCCGTGGTGGATGGAGACCCAGGTGGCACCCGAAGAGGTGTTGACCAGTGCGTTGAGCAGCGGCCAGTCGGCCACGGCGTCGGTGCCATCACACATGGATTCGGTCTCGCGGTAGGGGCTGGCGACCGAACCCGAGTCGAGGTGGTCGCGGCCGATGACGATCGGGGCAGAGATCTTGCCCTCGGCGACCAGCCGGTTGAACAGCAGTCCGGCCTGCTGGCGTTCCTTGTAGCCGAGCCAGCAGATGCGGGCCGGCAGGCCCTCGAACTCGACGTATTCGTTCGCGGCGTCGAGCCAGGTGGCCAGATGCTCGTTGTCCGGGAAGAGCTCCTTGAGCGCGGCGTCGGTGACCTCGATGTCCTTGGGATCACCGGACATGGCGACCCAGCGGAACGGTCCGAGACCCTCACAGAAGAGGGGACGGATATAGGCGGGGACGAAGCCGGGGAATTCGAAGGCGCGGTCGTAGCCGGCCTTGCGAGCCTCGTCGCGGATCGAGTTGCCGTAGTCGAAGACCTCGGCACCGCGGTCCTGGAATTCGACCATGGCACGCACGTGCTTGGCCATGGACTCCTCGGCACGGATGGTGAACTTCTCCGCATCCTGTTCGGCCTCGTCGTGCCAGTCGTCGACGCTGACGCCGATGGGCAGGTAGGACAATGGGTCGTGGGCCGAGGTCTGGTCGGTGACGATGTCGACCTCCGCCGCCTCGTCGCGATCGAGGATGAGCGGCAGGATCTCGGCGGCGTTGCCGACGAGTCCCACGGACAGGGCCTGCTTGTTCCTCTTGGCCTCGATGACCTTGGCCAGCGCGGTGTCGAGATCGGTTTCGACGTCGTCGAGGTAGCGCTTGGACTTGCGGCGGTCGAGGCGGGTCTTGTCGACGTCGATGATGAGGCAGGCTCCACCGTTGAGTGTGACCGACAGGGGCTGGGCTCCGCCCATGCCGCCACAGCCGCCCGTGATGGTCAGAGTCCCGGCCAGCGTTCCGTCGAAGCGCTTGTGGGCGATGGCGCCGAAGGTCTCGTAGGTGCCCTGGAGGATGCCCTGGGTGGCGATGTAGATCCACGAGCCGGCCGTCATCTGGCCGTACATCATCAGGCCTTCGGCCTCGAGCTCACGGAAGTGCTCCCAGTTGGCCCAGTCGCCGACGAGGTTGGAGTTGGCGATGAGCACGCGCGGGGCCCATTTGTGGGTGCGCATGACGCCGACGGGCTTGCCCGACTGGACGAGGAGGGTTTCGTCGTCCTCGAGATCGTCGAGGGTCTTGACGATCGCGTCGTAGGCTTCCCAGGAGCGGGCGGCGCGTCCGGTTCCGCCGTAGACGACGAGATCCTCGGGACGTTCGGCGACCTCGGGGTCGAGGTTGTTCATGAGCATGCGCTTGGGGGCTTCGGTCTGCCAGGACTTGGCGCTGATCTGGGTGCCGCGGTCTGCTCTGATCACGCGGGTGGGGTCGTGCTGGGTGAAAGTCGGCTTCGTGGTCATGTGACTCTCCTCGTCGTTCGGCGGGCTGGTTCGTCTGCTGATGCGCGATGCCGGTGTCCGGTGGAGCAGAATCACTCCATTGCTGAGCTGCGGAAGCAAGAGGTTCCCTGCTCACCGGCATCGCCGCTGTCTACACATTCCATTCTGACGATTCCGCGCAGAAGCGAAAGTGGCGTGAGTCAAGTTATGTCCGAAATATCGGACATTATTTATGCCACATACTTCTCAATCGAGACGCAATCGATTCTGTAAGTAAAGGTGAAAAAGGCATAGGCTGACCACCAACAGCCCCGAATCTCCGAGCATCTGAGAAGAGGAACAACGATGTTCATCGCGCCCACTGCAGTCGTCGCAGCCACCGAGTCACAGGCCCTCGCCACGACCCGTGCCCGGGCCCAGAGCTGGCGTTCGAAGGAGATCGGAATCCCCGATCGCGAGCTCACCGACCAGGCGCTCAGCGACCTCTCCGCCACCGCGGTCAACCTCGGGGAACCGTCCTTCGAACGGACCATCACAGCGATCCAGGCCAGCCGCACGGGCGAGACCCCGATCGTCCCCGACATCGTCTCCGCCTCGGAGATCATCCTCGAATTCCTCAGAGCCTCCAGGATCGACGGTTGGCTCTACGTGCGCGAATCCGACGGCTATGTCCACCCGTACCTCGTCATGAGCATCGAGTTGGAAAATGGCGACAAGACCCGCGGACCACGCGTGAAGATCACTCTCGAGGCCGACAATCCGACGGTCAAGCGTCCCTCCCGCGTGCCCAAGGTCCTCTACTTCGAGGACACGGAGATCGTCGGGAAGACACCCGAGGAGGCGCTCACCTCGGCGGGGGTCTTCCGCGAGAATCAAGCACTCAAAGACGAATACGTCGCTCGTCGCAGTGTATTCAAGGAGATCATCGATCACGGATTCGGCTCCCAGTACATCTTCACCGGACGCGCCATCCGCACCGACGATCATCGGGCATCGAACCGGCGCAGCGGACGCAAGATCGTCAACGACGTCGCCCCCGATGAGATCGCCGGCCTGCGCGGGGCGAGCGCCTCGGCGCTCTTCAATGAGGGCGAATACGGGAATATCCCCCTGCTCACAGCCGTGCGCGTCTTCGACCTCGCCGCGCAGGACTATCTCGACGTCAACACCGGAGACCTCGAGGAATACGCCTACGATCCGGGGCTGCAGGACAAACTCGTCCTCCCCGACGAGCAGCGCGAGCTGCTGACCATCCTCACCTCGGACATCGGCGTCTTCACCGGCGACATCATCGACGGCAAGTCCGCCGGCAACGTCATCCTCGCCAAAGGTCGGCCCGGAGTCGGCAAGACCCTGACCGCCGAGGTGTACGCCGAGGTGATCGGCAAACCGCTGTACTCGATCCACTCCGGGTCCCTGGGCATCACCCCCGAGGCCGTGCGGAAGAACCTCGAGATCATCTTCGATCGCGCCAAGCGCTGGAACGCCGTGCTCCTCCTCGACGAGGCCGACGTCTTCGTTCTCGAACGCGGGCTCGACCTGACCCAGAACGCGATCGTCGCTGAGTTCCTGCGCACCCTCGAATACTTCGATGGGCTGCTCTTCCTCACCACGAACCGCACCGACGGCGTCGACGAGGCGATCCTCGCCCGCTGCGCGGCAGTCATCGAATACCACGCTCCCGGCCCCGAGGACGCCCGCCAGATCTGGCAGATCATGGCCCGCGGCAATGATGTCGAGCTCGACCCCGAGCTCCTCGGTCGCCTGGTCCGTGAATTCACCGACATCACCGCCCGCGACATCAAGATGGTGCTGCGCCTGGCCCTGCGCATCGCCGCCCACCGCGGTGCGACCCTGAGCTTCGACGACTTCGTCCATGCCGCCCACTTCCGCGGCATCCATACCGCCGACGAGGCCGGCTCCGCAGCCGAGTCCGATTCCTCGGACGACGCCCGGACACCGGACAGGACCGGCACAGACCAGAGCGCGTCCAGGCAGGTTCAGCCGGCATGATGCTCGAGACCCGCCAGCTGCAGTACTTCGCCACCGTTGCCGAGGAGCGTCATTTCGGCAAGGCAGCGGAGCGGCTCAATCTGGCCCAGCCCTATCTCTCGCAGCAGATCCGCAAACTCGAGCGCCAGCTGGGCACCACCCTGCTCAACCGCACCACCCGCACGGTCTCCCTCACCTCGGCGGGAAGCCACCTCCTCGAGCAGGCCCGCCGGGTCCTGGCCGAACTCGACACCTTGGGTTCCGAGGTCCAACTCATCGGCGCCGGGCTCAAGGGTCCGCTGCGTCTCGGCTTCACCGGATCCACGACCTACGGCGTGATGCCGCAGGTCGTGCGCCGCACATCCCTGGCCGCTCCACGACTGCAGTTGGGCGTCAGCGGCGAGATGACCACGCCACGGCTCGTCTCCCAGCTGCTCGAACGCAGCATCGACATCGCGCTTCTGCGCTACAGCTCCCCCATGAAGGGCCTGAGTTACCAGGTGCTCGGAGACGAAACCTGCATCCTTGCGGTGCCGACCGGCTCTCCGCTGGACGACCTCGAGTCGATCACGGCCGCGGAGCTCGCCGACCATTCCCTGGTCGGCTACCCGGAGAACTCCGTGGTGTCGGCGACCACGACCATGTTCCTCTCCGAGCACTCGGCTTCTCCCGACTACTCGATCCGCGCCTCGGAGACTTCGACGCTCATGTCGCTGGTCGCGGCCGGCCTGGGGCCCGCCATCGTCCCCCGCACGGCCGCAGCCTTGGAGATCCCCGGAGTCCACTTCCGCGAGATCGCCGAGGCTCCCCGCACCGAACTCGCGCTCGCGTGGCGCACGAACGAAGAGACCCAGACCGTGTCCCGTATGGCCCGGATCATCGCCGAGGTGGTCTCCGACGTCATCGACGAAGCACCGTCCGAAGCGGCGACACCACCGGCCGAGCCGGCCGAACCGGCCGAACCGGCCGAACCGGCCGAGCCGGGCGAGCCGGCTGCACCATCGACCGATCCGGTGGAGACACCCGCCGAACCGAAGGAGAGCGCATCGTGAAGATCACCCACCTGGAGACGGTGCCCTACCGGGTCCCGATGAGGAAGCCGCTGAAGTTCGCCAGCGGCGAGGTCCACCACATCGAACACGTGCTCCTGCGCCTCCATACGGACGAGGGACTCGTCGGCAACGCGGATATCCCCCCGCGCCCCTACACCTACGGTGAGACCGTCGAGTCGGTCGTCGCCGTCATCAACACGGTCTTCGCCGAGGCGCTCATCGGTGCCGATCCCCTCGACCGCGGAGCCGTCCACGCGAAACTGCACCGCACGATCGGCAATCAGACGGCCAAGGGCGGAGTCGACATCGCCCTCTGGGACCTCATCGGACAGGCATATTCCACTCCCGTCCACCGCCTCCTCGGCGGATTCTCCTCCTCGATCGAGGTCTCCCACATGCTCGGGTTCTCCCCCACCCAGAAGGTCGTCGACGAGGCGCTGTCCTTCACGGAGAACTACGGGGTGCAGTCGTTCAAAATCAAGGTCGGCCGCCGCCCGGTCTCCCTCGACGTCGACCTTGTCGCCGCTCTGCGCGAGGCCCTGGGCCCCGACGCGCTCCTCTACCTCGACGCGAACCGCGGCTGGAACGCCACCGAGGCGTCTCAGATGCTCGCGGCCACCGCCGACCTCGACCTGCGCTTCTTCGAAGAGCCCAACGACGCCGCCGAGGTGCTCACCCGCCGTGGCCTGGTGACGAACTCACCGATTCCGATCGTCGCCGACGAATCGGCCCCCAACCTCGGCGATGCCGCACGCGAGATCCATACGGGAGGAGCCAACGCCCTGTCGATCAAGACGGCGCGCACCGGATTCACGGAATCCCAGAAGATCCTGTCCTTCGCCGAGGCACTCGGCCTCGACGTGCTCATGGGCAACCAGATCGACACCCAGCTGGGCAGCGTGGCCACTGTGACCTTCGGTGCGGCCTTCGAACACTCCTCCCGGTACCCGGCGGAGATGTCGAACTTCCTCGACATGGCCGACGACCTCATCGCATCCCCGCTGGAGATCAGGGACGGACGGATCCACGCACCGACCGTCCCCGGTGCCGGCACCGCCGTCGACGAGGACAAACTCGCCCACTTCCGCGTCGACTGAGGTCGATCGGACACGAATCCCTCCCCTGGGACCCGACCACCCACAGACCTGACCACCCACAGACCGGTCCATCCGACAACCTGACGAACACCACATCAACAAAGGAGTAGACATGTCAGAGAACAATTTCCAGCAGGAAGCCACCGCCAAGGCAGCGGACTCGGGAGCAAACGCCTCCGCCCGCTTCCGCGAACGTCAGTCGCGACTGGCCGGTGAGGGCGGCATCGTCGACCACGAGCGCGTCAGCCTTCTCCCCGGCAAGGCCATCAAGGCGCTGACCGACATCGTCGAAGAGGAGCAGGTCAGCTATGAGGAGTTCAACGCCCTCAAAGCCTGGCTGATCAAGGTCGGCGAGGACGGCGAATGGCCCTTGTTCCTCGATGTGTGGATCGAGCACGCAGTGGAAGAAGTCGCCAACCAGGACCGTGAAGGCTCGAAGGGCACCATCGAGGGACCGTACTACCTCGAAGGATCACCCGAGGTCGAGTGGAACGGCACCATCGACATGCGCCCCGACGAGCCGGGCACCCCGTTCGTGTTCAAGGGTCAGGTCACCTCGACCAACGGTGAACCGCTGCCGGGCGCCGAGCTCGAACTGTGGCACGCCGACAGCCTGGGCTTCTACTCGCAGTTCGCCCCCGGCCTGCCCGAGTGGAATCTGCGCGGCACCTTCATCGCCAATGAGGACGGAGAGTACGAGATCCACACGATCCGTCCCGCGCCCTACCAGATCCCCACAGACGGCGCCTGCGGTCAGCTCATCGAGGCAGCAGGGTGGCACGCCTGGCGTCCGGCTCACATGCACTTCAAGGTGCATGCCCCCGGACACAAGCTCATCACCTCGCAGCTGTACTTCCCCGGCGACCCGCACAACGATGACGACATCGCCTCTGCGGTCAAGCCCGAGCTCCTGCTCGATCCTCAGCCCAACCCGGATGAGGAAGGCGAGATGACGACCTACAACTTCGTTCTCGACCCCGAAGGCTGATCTCAGCGGACAGCGCTGCGCCGGCAGCGCCAGTTGCGCCGGCAGCGCCAGAGCGAGGGCGCCACGACAGACCGCCGTGGCGCCCTCGCCAATTCACACAAGTGGCGCCCTCGCCCATTCACAGAGCCTGTGGCCCGATCACACCGTCGGGACCTCCCCGGACAGGTGCACGGTCGCCAGCTCCGTGCGGGAGCGGATCCCGAACTTCCCGTAGATGTGGGTGAGGTGGTACTGCACGGTCTTCTCCGCGATGAAGAGCTTGCGCGAGACCTCGGCGTTGGTCATTCCCTGCACGACGAGGTCGGCCACGGACATCTCCTGCGGGGTCAGCGGGACATAGGTGCCCGCCTCGGCGGAGGTCCCGATCGTGTTCCTGGTGCTGTCGGTCTCGGACATTCCGCGCCAGGACATTCCGGTGGCTCGCAGCTCCTGATCACAGCGTCTGACGAGGACAGTGGCGCCGACCCCTTCGTAGAACTCGCGCGCCCTCACGAGGCTCTCCACGGCCTCGCGTCGCCGATTCGCCCGGCGCAGCATCTGGCCGCGGCTGTACAGGACGCGCGCGGCAGCGGTGTCCTGCCGGCCGCGGGTGAACAGTTCGAGCGCCGTGGAGAAATGCTTCTCCGCGGCCGGGATGTCTCCCTCGCCCTGGCAGATCCTCGCCGAGGCGACGGCCGCCTGTGCGCGAACGTGATCCCTGGCGCCGACGGTGTTCGCCGCGAAGTTCGCGGCCGCCTGCTGCGCCCGCTGGGCATGGCCCAGGGTGATGAGTCCGTCGACATATTCGGTGCACCAGGGCCAGAAGGAGGTCCTGTCACGGGTCCACGAGTCCACGTCGAGCAGCGGTCGCAGCGCCGCCACACGCCCGTCATGGTCACCGCGGACATTCGCCGCCGTTGCCCGCACCAGTCGTGCCGGGACCTGCATGGCCAGGTAGTCGCTGAGGATGGCGCCGCTGTCGGACCGGCCCATCACCTCGTCGATGGGGTGGCCGCGCCAGAGTCTGATCTCGGCCGTGGTCCAGTTCAGCAGAGGAGCCACGAGAGAGATGTTCGCCCTGTCGGCCTGTCGCAGACCGACCTCGGCCGTGCGCAGGCTCTCGTCCCATTCGCCGAGGAGGTACTGGACCCGGGCCAGCCAGCCGTGGGCCCACAGCGAGATCCGCAGCGATCCGCGTTCGTGTTGAGTGGGCACGGCTGCCTCGAATTCGCGGACCGCCTCCCGCAGGTCCCCGGCCAGCATCGACACCCATCCGACGCAGAGGCGGACCCGCTGGTTCTGAGCCCCGGTCAGGTGCCGGTCGGAGAGGTCCTCGAGGTCCTCCTTGGCGTCGTCGATGCGTCCCTGAGCCGCGAACCCCAGAGCCCGCATCGCATGGGATTCGACGTTCGCGGGCTCGTCGACCCCGCTCAGGGACATCGCCCGGTTCGCCCATTCGCGGACCTTCGGACCGTCCCAGCGCACCAGCGAATCGAGTGTCCGGCGCAGGGCGATCTGGGCGGCGAGCCCGTCGTCGTCGGTGGGCACCGCATCGGCTCGGGTCAGAAGGTCGTCGGCCTGTGCCGCATGGCCCCGGTGGATGGCGACATTGGCCAGGACGGTATCGCGCAGGGTCGAGGGTGCGATGTTCTTGCCGATGTCGATCCAGGGCAGGACCTCGGTGACTCGGCCGGCGCTGGCGAGTGCGTCGATGCCTGCCAGAAGTTCATTGTCACGCCCGGCGGACGGCGGCAGGACCCGTGCCGCCCCGAAGTGCAGCTGCGCGGCATCGGCCCAGCGGCCGAATCGCTCGGCAACGGCCGCTGAGCTGCTGAGACGATGCGCGAGTCCCTCGTCGGCCCCGGCGGCCGCCGCGGACAGGTGAACGAGCCGTTCGTCTTCCCGGTAGGCGGATTCGGCCGCGCGCTCATGAAACAGTCGTCTGGTCGAGGGAGTCATGGCGGCGATGATCACACGGGCGGAGGCCGTCCGACTCAGGCCCAGGGTCAGCCGTCCGGCCGAATTGCGTTCGCGGAAGACTCCGTGGGTCACACCGAGGTCGACGGCGTGGCTCGGCTCGGCCAGTCCGGCGACACTCGCCATACGCGGCAGGTCCTGAGGACCGCCGAGGATCGCCAGCGCCGAGGCCGCATCCGAGACCTCGGAGGACCCGGTGGCCTCGATGGGGTCGAGGACCTCTCGGACGACGCTGTCGGGCAGCGGCAGGTCGGCCGGGTCCGCCGGCCAGCGGCCCTCGGGCAGCAGCGACAGGATCTCCAGAGCCACACGCATGCGCCCCGAACTCTCTGCCACGAGCACGGAGGCTCCGTGCTCCCCGATGTCATAGACCCCGTGGGCACGCGCCAGCTCGAGGGCATCGACGCGGCCGAAGTCCGGGATCGTCACTCGTTCACACACGGGACTGGTCGTCATCCGCAGGAAATCGGCGTCCACCTCGGCGCTCGTGTCCGGGGTGACGGCGATGAGCAGGAGGAGACGGGTCCCGCGCAGGCGATGGCCGAGCTGGCTGATGATCTGCAGGCTCTCGGGGTCGGCGAGGTGGACGTCGTCGAGGATGATGAGGCGTTTGTCCTCGGTTTCCGTCGGCATCTCCGCGAGGAGGGATTCGGCGATGTGCACGCGATCGCTGGCCTGACACGCACCGTCGGTCGGACGGTACATGGGGGTTCGGGTGCGCAGCTGCCCGAGCAGAGCATAGGGCACCTCTCGACTCCACCGAGCGCCGGCGAGGAGCTCACAGGCGCCGTCGGTCTCGTCCTGGACGGCGCGCAGCACGCTGGACTTGCCGGAGCCCGCGCCGCCCTCGAGGACGAGGACCCGACCGCCGGTGTCGTCGATCGACTCCCACAGGTCGAGCACGGCGCGCAGAGCCTGGTCCGGGCCGGGCAGCAGATCTCTCCGGCTGACAGCTGCGAGTGATTCGTCTATCCTTGATCACCGCCGCCGATGGGCAGAACGGAGCCGTTGACGTAGGACGCCGCGTCCGAGGCGAGGAACACGATGGGCCAGGCCTGCTCGGCCAGCGTCCCGTAGCGTTTGAACAGGCTCGATTCGGTCGTCTGTGTCACGACGTCGCGGAACCATCCTTGTTCCTCCTCGGTCTCGGCGCCCGGTCCTCTCGGGATCCGGCGTTCCGGTGCTTCGGTGCCGCCTGGTGCAGTGGCAACGACACGCACCCCCGCCTCGGCGGCCTCCACGGCCAGGGATGCGGTCAGCGCATTGACCCCGCCCTTCGCAGCCGAGTACGGGACCCGGTTGATGCCGCGCGTCGCGATCGACGACACGTTGACAATGGTACCTGCCCCTCGTGACTTCATCTCGGGGAGGACGGCCCGGCACATCCACATGGTCGGGAACAGGGACCGACGGATCTCGGCCTCGATCCTGTCCGGTTCGTAGAGTTCGTAGGGCTTGGCCCAGATCGTGCCGCCGACGGCGTTGACGCAGACGTCGGGGAACCGCACCTTCTGCGCAGCCTCGGTGACGACGTGCTCCGCACCTTCCCAGGTTTCGAGATCACCCAGAACCGTCGCCGAGGTGAGGCTGCGTCCTCGTGCATCGGCGATGGCCGTCGCCTCGGCTTCGGTCTCGGCGACGAGGTCCGAGCGGTCGGAGAGGATCAGATCCGCTCCCTGGGCGGCCGCGAGCAGGGCGGTCTCCCGGCCGATGCCCTGGGCTGCTCCGGTGATGAGGACGAGCTTGCCGGCGAGCAGCCCATGATCGATGAGCGCATCCTGCGCGGTTCGCTGCGGCTGCGGCTCGGTTCGCTGCGGCTGCTCGGCCCGCGGCTGCGGCTCGGTTCGCTGCTGTTCGGATCGCTGCGGCTCCTCGGCCCGGGTCTCAGGAGGCATGCGGGACCACCGTGCTCATCGTCGCGCGGGAGTGTTCGCTGTGGGCTCGCAGCACTCGGCGGGCGGCCTCGATGTCCTCGTTCTCGAACGCGTCGACGAGTTCGAAGTGCTCGGTGTCGACTTCGGGGGCGATCCAGCCGCCGTTGCGCAGCGCCTCGACGATCTGGCTCTGCACCTGCAGCCGTCGGAAGCTTTCGAGGAAGGCGGGATTGTCCGAGAGGATGAAGAGGTACTCGTGGAATTCCTCGTTGAGTTTCCCGAACTCCTCCGCGTCGACGATCTCGTCGCCCTTGAGCGCCGTCGAGACGTTCTGGGCCAGGCGACGGAACTGTTCGAGCTGCTTGTCACTCAGCCTGCCCATGAGCAGTTCGGTGACGGCGAGTTCGAGGCCGGTGCGGGCTTCGAGATGGGCCATCGAGTCCTGGTGGGTGAACGAGAGGCGACCGGTCTCCATCGTCGACACCGCTTCGCCGGCGCTGATCGTGTCACCGGATTCCTTGATCGTCTCGGTGCTGATCGGTGCACCGGACTCGTCGTCATCGGTCGACCCCTTGGGCGCGAACCGCTCGTAGTAGAAGTTCGCCGGGGTGATGGCCTCGTCGCCGAGCCACTTCGAGACCGCGTCGACCATCGGCGGAGGTCCGCAGAGGTAGATGTCGACATCGCCGTCGGCCAGGTGCTCGTCATCGAGGAACTGGGTGACGTAGCCCTTCTGCTCCGCGGTCGATTCCGGGTTGGACACACAATGGCTGTAGCTGAACGTCTCGATCCTCTTCGTGTACTCCTCGAGCAGGTCCAGGCCGACGAGGTCGGAGTCGTTGGTGACCCCGTACACGAGGTGGATCGGCTGATCGGTTCCGTCCTCGGCGATCTTCTCGAGGATGGACAGGATCGGGGCGAGTCCGGTGCCTCCTGCCAGCAGCAGCATGCGGCGCTTCGGCGGGCGGAGGAAGAAGGTGCCGAACGGACCGGTCATCGTCAGCTTGTCGCCGACTGCCGCACGTTCGGTGAGGAAGGTCGACATCGCGCCGCCCGGGGTGTTGCGGACCATGAACGAGGTGTTCTCGACCTTCGGTCCGGAGCTGAACGAGTAGGAGCGTGCCTGATCGGTGCCCGGGACCTGCAGGTTCATGTACTGGCCGGGCAGGTAGGCCAGGTCGTCGCGCTCGTCCACGGACAGGGTGAAGCTGACCGTGGAGTCCGCGTGGAACTGGAGGTCGACGATCTCGGTGTCGAACTCCGCGGCCGAGGTCTTCGCGATGTCCGAGGTCGTGGGGACGTCGATGACCATGTCCGACTCGGGAGTCGCCTGGCAGGTGAGGACGTATCCTTCGTCGAGTTCGTCCTCGGTCATGGCGTCGTCGATGAAGTCGCCCGGCTCGAACTCGCCCGAGGTGCAGAAGGACTTGCACGTCCCACATGCTCCGTCACGACAGTCCGAGGGAAGGTTGATCCGGGCTTTGAAGGCCGCTTCCATCACGGTCTCGTATGGGTTGACCTTGATGATCTTGGTGACGCCATCTTCGAAGCTGATGGCTACGTCGTTGCTCATGGTTGTCCTTCTTCTCGTTGCTGCGCGCCCTCGCGCAGATGGTCACTCGGCGTCCACCGCTCAGCGTGCGGCGGCGTCCACCGCTCAGCGTGTGCCGCTCAGCGTGCGGCAGCGGGCACCGCTCAGCGTGTGCCGCTCAGCGTGCGGCAGCGGGCACCGCTCACGCCGCGGCGCTCAGATCATGTAGATGTCGATGAGCTGGTGCACGGTGTCGTTCTTGAGGATGACCTTCTTGGCCGTGATCACCGGTGTCTGGCCGGAGATGTCGAGGGTGTAGAGGCTGTGACCGTAGTAGGTCAGCGTCGACTGGTACCGGTAGTAGTGGGTGGTCCAGCTGAAGCGGGCCTCGACGGTGTCGCCGTCTCGGCTGAGGAACTCCACGCCGCTGATGTTGTGCTCGGTGCGCGGTTCCGGCATCGACGTCGCGGCCGACCGGTCGGTCCGGATGCGGAAGACCCTGTCTTCGAGACCGCTGCGGTTGGGGTACCAGATGAGCGAGATCTCGTTCTGGGGGTCGGTGGTCAGGGTGTCGTCGACGTCCCAGGCCGGCATCCAGAAGGGGGCGTCGGGGTGGTAGCACTCCAGCCACTCCTCGAACTCCCATTCGTCGAGGAGCCTGGCCTCACGGTAGAGGAACTGGCGGATCCATTCGGCTGTTTCGGCGTCGACGAGCAGTTTGGGTGCTGTCTGCGTTGCGGTCATGGTCATGATGGGCGTGTCCTTCTTCCACTCAGGTGGGTGATGCGACTGTCTCTGCTGCGTGCGCGCTCACTGGGGCGCACCGGCGCGCTCACTGCTGCCGGCGTGCACCGGCGCGCTCACCGGCGCGCACCGGCCCGCTCACCGACGTGCACCGGCGCGCTCGTCCTCGGCGGCGAGGGCATCCATCATCACCGACTGCCAGTACTCGTGCTGGACGGGGTAGAGCCCCTCGTCCTCGGTCTTCGCCCCCGAGGCGATCGGGTTGATGCCCAGTTCCTTCGCCTGTTCGTCGGGGCCGTCGATCTGGTGCTCCTGACCGCGGGACATGTCGTTCCAGGGCGACGCCGAGGCACGGTAGGTCTTGTGTGCGGAGCGGAACTCCTCGAGATCGTCCGGGGTCGCCATTCCGGTGGCGTTGAAGAAGTCCTCGTACTGGCGGATGCGGTTGGCCCGAGCCTCCTGGGACTCGCCCTTGGGAGCGATGCAGAAGGTCGTGACCTCGGTGAGGTCGGCGGCGATCGGTCGGATGTGCCGGATCTGCGAGCTGAACTGGTCCATGAGGTAGACGTTGGGGTAGAGGCAGAGGTTGCGCGAGATGTTGGTCATGAAGTTCGCCATGGTCTCGCCGTACTGCTCGACGAGGCGTTCGCGGTCGGCCCACAGGGACCGGTCCTCGGGGTTGGTCCATTCCTGCCACAGCAGCAGGTGACCGTAGGGGAAGGAGTAGAAGCCCCCTGCGACCTTGCCCCAGCCGCCGGCGTCCATGGCCTTGGTCTCGTTCTCCGACTCACCGGATTTGCGGCGTGCGGTGGTGGCCGCGTAGTTCCAGTGGACGGAGGTCACGTGGTAGCCATCGGCGCCGTTCTCCGTCTGGAGCTTCCAGTTGCCCTCATAGGTGTAGGTCGTCGCGCCCTTGAGGACCTCGAGACCGTCCGGGGACTGGTCGACGACGGAGTCGATGATGGTTCGCGTGTCGCCGAGGTGGTCCTCGAGAGGCTGCACGTCGGGGTTGAGCGAACCGAAGAGGAACCCGCGGTAGCTTTCGAATCGTGCGACCTTGGTCAGGTCGTGGGAGCCCTCTTTGTTGAACTGCTCCGGGTAGCCGCCGTTGCGCCCGTCCTTGACCTTGAGCAGTTCGCCGGAGTTGCGGAAGGTCCAGCCGTGGAAGGGACACGTCAGGGTGGTGCGGTTGTCGGTCTTGCGGCGGCAGAGCATCGCACCGCGGTGGGCGCAGGCGTTGATGAGGCAGTTGAGCTCGCCCTGCTTGTCGCGGGTGATGACGATGGGCTGGCGACCGATGTAGGTCGTGAAGTAGTCGCCGATCTCGGGGATCTGCGATTCGTGGGCGAGATAGATCCAGTTGCCCTCGAAGATGTGCTTCATCTCGAGTTCGAAGGTCTCTTCGTCCGTGAAGATCTGCCGATTGACGCGGCGGACGCCCTCTTCGGGCCGCTCCTGGACTCCGTTCGCGATGAGATCTCGAGTGTCGGCGCTGAAATCGAGCGTATCGGTCATGGTGAGCCTCCGTTGGTCTCGTGGATTCGGTCTCGTGCGGATGGTCCTCGACGCGGTGGCCGAGTGCTTGACCACTCCATCCTGGACGCCGGTGACCTGGTTCACACCAGGGGGACCCCTAGGACTGACCCAGGGCATGAGGACTGGGGTTCTCAGGGCCTGTCACGCGGCGATGAGGCACGTATCGTGACCGGTGACCTCACAGCGAAAACCGCTGTCGATCCGACAGGGATCTCTGTCGGTATTCACCACGTCTCTGCGCGCACAAGGGTGTTCTGCGCGGATGAGGAAAGGACGCCATCGTGAATCGCATCGAAGCGCTGTATTCGGATCTCTCACGCCTCGGCCGGGAGACGGAGATGATGGACACCGTCATCACCATGCTCGCCGACGACCTCCTGGAGACGACCAGCGCCGAGGGACACAGCAAGCAGACCGTCATCTCCCGGGTCGTCGACGGCGGCTTCGAACTCGCCGGGCTCATCAACGAAGAACTCGGCGCCGCCGCTGACGCCGACGGCGATCTGAGCGACGACCCGAGCGACGATGTCCGGGTCCGCTACCGTCGGTGCCATCTCGCGTTCACCGCCGCGGCCGCGCAGCTGACGAAGCTGCCCGAGGACACGATCTTCGACTACCGCGGTCTGCGGCTGGCCCCGGGCGACATCGTCGGGCAGCGCATCGGTGAGATCGTCATCGCCCACGATGCCCTGGGCACCGCGTGGACCATCGAGGAGGCCGATCCCGATTCCGCCCTCGATGCCCTGGAGACCCTGATCAGACGATTGAGGATCGCCGAGGCGGCGCCCGCCCTGATCCTCGACACGACCGAGGGCGATCACTGGGAGATCGGCGACGACGGCCAGGCCGTCGACGGCGACCGTGAGGACCTCGTCCAATGGCTGGCCTGGGGACACCCGGGCGAACTGCAGTCGGCGAGCGCACTGCCGAATCTGCCCACCCTCCCGCGCTGGACCTGATCCATGCGCGAAGACCCGAAGACCGCCTCGGCGACGGCAGCGACCTCCTCCGGACCATCCGGAGCGAACACCTCCGACGGCACCGCCTCGGCGCACAAGGAGCCCCTGATCGAGCGTCCGGGCACACGGCTGCCGCGTCTGCGCGAGATCCGTCGGGACCTCGGACTCCAGTACTGTCTCAACGCGGTCGTGGGGCTCATCTTCGGCATCACCGGACCCATCGCCGTGACCATGGCCGTGGGGTTGGCCGGCGGACTCAGCGATGCGCAGCTGTCGTCCTGGGTCTTCGGGATCTTCCTCTCGGCCGGCCTGGCGACCCTCGTGATGTCTCTGGTCTACCGACGGCCGCTGGGGTTCGCCTGGTCGATACCCGGCACCGTCCTCCTCGGGCCCTCACTGCAGCACCTGAGCTTCGGCGAGGTCGTCGGGGCGTTCTTCGTCGCGGGCGTGCTGACCCTGGGCCTGGGCATGAGCGGGCTGGTCAGGCGCGCCATGGCCGCGATCCCTCCCCCGATCGTCATGGCCATGGTGGCCGCGCTCTTCCTGCGCTTCGGCATCGACATCGTCGACGCGGGACGCTCGACTCCTGCGATCGTCATCCCGATGATCGTCACCTTCATCGCGCTCACCGCGCTGCCCGGGGCGGCCCGGTTCATGCCGCCGGTCCTCGGTGCGCTGCTGGTCGGGTTCATCGCCGTCGTCGCCCTGGACCAGCTGGATCTCACGTCCGGCGGTCCGGTCCTCGCCAGCCCCGTGTTCACTCCGCCCGAGTTCACCTGGGCGGCGCAGCTCGAACTCGTGGTCCCGCTGACACTGACGGTGCTCGTCGTCCAGAACGGTCAGGGCGAAGCCGTGCTGCGCAGCGCCGGACACGCCACCCCGGTCAACGCCTCGGCCGTGACCTCCGGAATCATGTCGGTGCTCAACGCCTGCTTCGGGGCCGTCTCAGCGTGCCTGACGGGACCGACGAATGCCCTGCTCACCTCGTCCGGGGATCCCAACCGCCAGTACTCCGCGGCCGTCTTCTATTCGTTCCTGTGCTTCATCGCCGCACTGTTCTCACCGCTGGTCACCCGGTTCATGCTCGGCACCCCCGAGGCCTACATCCTGGCTCTGGGCGGAATGGCGATGCTCGGGGCCCTGCGGCAGGCTTTCGTCTCCGCATTCTCCTCCAAGTACACCTTCGGCGCCCTGGTCACCTTCGTCGTCACGATCGCCGAGTTCGACCTATTCAACATCCACGCGGCGTTCTGGGGAATCCTCATCGGCTGCATCGCCTCCCGATTCCTCGAGCCCGGCGACTACAGTGCGGACCGGTTCAGCGCCTGAGTCGCGGTCTTGCTAGTCTCGGCAGCTGTTCATGAGCGGTCAACGTGTGGAGGACGTCAACGTGTGGAGGGCACCGCAATGGTCGAACCGAGCCTGAGACGCCTGCAGTACTTCATCGCCCTGGCGGAGCACGGGAAATTCCAGTCCGCGGCCGATGCCATGCACATCTCCCAACCCGCATTGAGCGCGGAGCTGAGACGTCTCGAGGAGTTCGTGGGCAGGCCGCTGTTCCGTCGCAGCCCGTCGACCAGGCTGACCCCGGCCGGCCACGCACTGCTCCCCCAGGCCAGAGCGGCAGTCGGTGCGGCCGGTCGCTTCAACGACATCGCCGCCGAGGTGGCCTCCGGGGCACCGAGGACGGTCTCCGTGGGAACGGTCGCCACGTTCCTCCATCGTGGTCTGCCCGAAGCCATCACCGACTTCACCGCCGACCGACCTGACATGCTCGTGACCACCCGGGAGGCCACCTCGGCGGATCAGTTCGAGCTGCTGCTGGGCCACGAGATCGACGTCGCCTGCGGGCACATGCCGGTCCAGCACCCCGACGTCGTCTGCACACCGGCGGCGCGGGAGAGCTTCTGGCTGTGCCTGCCGTCGGAGCTCCGCGGCCTGTCCCTCGCCGAGGCGGCCGAGCGACCGTTCGTCATCTTCCGCAGGAGCGCGTCCCCGGTCTACCACGACACCGTCGTCGGTCTCTGCCGGTCACATGGATTCGAACCGCGGATCCGTCACCAGACCACCAGCTGGGCGGCCGCGGTGGAGATGGTCGCGCACGGGCTCGGCATCGCCCTTGTGCCCACGCCCATCGCCCGCAGCTCCCGGGGAGACGAGCGCCTGGCATTCGATCGGATCGACTCGGGCCCCAACGCCCCACAGGCGTGGGTGACGACTCGCGGCGAGGACCAGTCGGGCCCCATCGGCGACCTGAGCATGGCGATCGTCGTCGCCTCCGAGGCATCGGCAGGGGGATCCGAGGTCTCGGCGGAGTGATCCGGGACGTCGGCGAGAACCTCTCTCTGATTATTGCCAGAAGGACAATAGTCACCCGCGCACTATTCAACTTTCGAGCACGTCTGGCCTGAGAAGAATTCCTCGCCGCCTCCGACTGTATGAGGACCAGCGCTGACCTGGACATCACCTGCTCACATCACCTGAGGTTATGTTTTCATATAGCAGGGTTATTTGTATCGACCTCCCCCTCGGCCTACTGTGATTCCATCATCGACGGCGCCACTCTCGCCGTCGGCTGGTGCAATGATGCTCCATTGAGAGGACTCGCATGTCAGACTCGGTCAACACCGCCAAACGCGCCCGCAAAGCAGGTATCGCGTCCTACGTCGGGACCACCATCGAGTGGTACGACTTCTATATCTACGGCGCAGCCTCAGCCCTCGTCTTCGGCCACGCCTTCTTCCCGGAGAGCCTGCCCGCCGGCATCGGCACGCTGCTCTCCTTCGTCACGATGTGGGCGGGCTTCATCGCTCGTCCGCTCGGTGGAATCATCTTCGGACACTTCGGTGACAAGTACGGTCGCAAGAAGACGCTCGTGGTCACCCTGGTGCTCATGGGCGCCGCTTCGTTCCTCGTCGGCCTGCTGCCCGGGTATGCGACGATCGGAGTTGCCGCCCCCATTCTGCTGACCTGCCTGAGGGTCCTGCAGGGCATCGCCGTCGGCGGCGAATGGGGCGGATCAGTGCTCATCGCCAGTGAGAGCGCTCCGAAGGGCAAGAGCATCCTGTATTCGGCCTTCGCCCAGCAGGGATCACCGACAGGCAACCTCCTTGCCACCGGCGCCTTCTTCGTCCTCGCGATGATGCCCACACCGGACTTCATCCTCTACGGCTGGAGGATCGCCTTCCTCGCCTCAATCCTGCTCATCGTCATCGGTCTCGTCATCAGGCTCAAACTCGAAGAGCCGGAGAACATGCAGAAGGCCCGCCGGAAAGATGCCGTGGTCAAGGTGCCCGTGATCGAGGCGTTCAAGAAGCACTGGGCGCTCATCCTCCTCGGGGCCGGTGCACTGCCACTCGTCCAGGTCACCTACCTCAAGACCACCTTCGCCACGGCGTGGGCCACGGACGAATCCCACGACTGGGCCTACGGGACGTCGAGCTTCCTCGGCATCGTCGCCATCGCCCTCGTCGTGCAGTTCATCGTGCAGCCCTTCGGCGCTGTCATCCTCAGCCGGGTCAGAGACATGCGCAAGGCGATCTTCTGGATCGTGGTTCCGGAATTCGCCCTCATGCCGTTGATGTTCTTCGCCATCCAAACCGGCAATGTCTGGATCGCCGTCCTCGGCATGGCGGCGGCCACCGTTCCGCATTCGATGTTCTATGCAGGCATCGGCGGCATCCTCGCCCGTGCCTTCCCCACGAATGTGCGCTACACGGGAATCTCACTGTCCTACCAACTGTGCTCGATGACCGTGGCCGGAGGCACACCTGCCATCGCCCAATGGATGTACACCAGCACGGACACGATCATGCCGGTCGCGATCCTCGGCGCGTCGTACGCTGTGGTCTCGCTCGTGTGCACCCTCGCCCTCCTGCAGAAGACGGGCTGGGTGGCATCCGAGGAATCGAACGCCGAGAAGGCGGAGAAGATCGAACTCGCCGAGGCGACGGCCGAGTTCGATCGCGAAGACGCACCCCGACCCTGAGATCAGCGCAGGTAGAGCCGGACGGTGTCGATCTCGTCACGGAGAAGTCGGACCTCCTCGGCGGTGGGCTGCCCGGTGGTCGCAAGATCACCGGAGACGGCGAGGTCCCATCCCGTGGCCTCCTGCACCTGCTCGCTCGTGACGCCGGGGTGGACGTGGGTGAGTTCGAGCTCGCCGAGGCGGTCGTGGCGTTCGAGGATCCCCAACGGGGTGATGACGGTGCTGACCCCGAAGCCGCGCGGCTGGATGAAGTCCGACTGCTCGGCGGCCCGTGCGGGCGAGGCCGAGGTGACGAAGTCGATCTCACCGGCCAGCGCCGCCGGGTCGTGGCGGCGGAGGATGACGAAGACCTCTCCGGCGTTGGCCATGATGTCGGCGGCACCGCCCGAACCGGGCAGGCGCACGTTCGGCTGATCCCAGTCGCCGATGACGGTGGTGTTGAGGGACCCGAAGCGGTCGATCTGTGCCGCGCCGAGGAACCCGACGTCGACGTTGCCGCCCTGGAGCACATAGCCGAAGAGGGAATGCATGTTCGACACCGCCTCGGCGCCGGAGACGACGACGGAGTCGGCGATGCCCTCGGCCATGGATTCGGGGTGGGCACCGGAGACTCCGGACTCGTAGATGAGCTGGATTCCGGGGTTGAGGGTGCGGTGGGCGAGGTCGACGGCCAGCGTCGGCAGGCCGATGCCGGCGAAGACGGTGTTGCTGGTGGCGAGCATCTTGGCTGCAGCGCAGACGATGAGCTCGGTTTCGGTGAAGTCTGTGGCCGTAGTCATCGTGGGCTCCGTTCGGTGAGCACGTCATCGTTCGAGGGTCGTGTGCCGTAGTCGACGCTGCCCGAGGGTCTGGGCGCCATCCGCAGGGCGGCGATGCGGGTGCCGCCGATGGCTTCGAGGTACTCGGCGTGGTCGCGAGTCGAGCGGATATGGGTGTCGATCCAGGCCCGCAGTGCTTCGGGGTCCTTCGAGATCGGCGTCCATTCGCGGTAGAAGGCGTTGTCGCGGTCATAGGCGCCCTGCACGTAGGAGGGGTGGGCACCGGTCGGGATGTGACAGATCGCGTCGACGGCGTGGGCCGGGATGAGGGTGCGATTCGGGTCCGCCCGCACCACCTCGTCGTCCACGATCTCCTCGACCGTGACGATGACTCTGTCAGCGGCGTAGACGGCTTCCTGCTGCGCTCCGGTGATGCCCCAGATCTGGACATTGCCGCGTCGGTCCGCGCGCTGGGCGTGGATGATGGTGACGTCGGGGTTGAGCGGGGGCACCACGTGGACCCTCTTGCCCGTGTACGGGTCGAGCACCGAGCGGATGTCCGGGTTGATGCCGGGGATGTCGGATCCGACGAACGAGCTGATCGGCGCGAACGGCAGCCGGGCCGCTCCCGCGTGGTAGCGCAGAGTCATCGCATGGTGGGAGTACTCCTCGACAGGGAGAGGTGCGGGATCATGGGATTCGATGCGTCGGCGGATCTCGTAGAGGCTGCCGGCCGACCCCGAGGCGAAGAAGGAGCAGACGAGGCGGTCCACACATCCGGCGGCGATCATCATGTCGCTGAGCAGGTCGGGCGTCATCCGGCAGAAGGTGAGCCCGGTGATCGACTGGCGGATGATCTCGTGGCCGGCGGCGAAGGGAATGAGATGGGAGAAGCCCTCCAGGGCGATCGTATCGTCGTCGTTGACGAGCTCCGCGATCGCATGGGGCAGACTGACGACCGTGTCGATGTTCATGGTTCGCAGACTATATTAAAGACCCCGTTGCGCAAAAGATAGACGTAATTATTAACGATTGATGCAATAATAATAGGGAGTGTTCGCACCAGCGCACAGACGGGGAGATCACCGATGGAATTGAACCAGATCCGCGCCTTCGTCGCGGTCGCCGAGGAACTGCATTTCGGCAGGGCCGCCGAACGGCTCGGAATGGCGCAGCCGCCGCTGTCTCGGACCATTCGCGCCCTCGAAACCGAGCTCGATGCGTCGCTGTTCCATCGCACGACCCGAACGGTCGCTCTCTCTCCGGCCGGCTCCGCCCTGTTCGAACCGGCCAAGCACATGCTCGCGACCCAGCGAGCGGCCCTCGAGTCGGTGCATCGGTCCTCCACGGGACGGATGGGGCAGGTGAGGTTCGGGTATTCCCATCCCTCGTCCAGAGACCTCGCTGCGGCCCTGGTCGCGGCCTCGCAGAGGCACAGCCCCGGCATCTCCTTCCACCTCGAGTCGCGGGTCTATGCCGATGAAGGGCTCGAACGGATCATGGACGGCAGCCTCGATCTCGCGCTGGTCCGCTGGCGGGAGCGCCCGCCGCTCATCGCCGGACGTCCCGTGCAGATCGAGCGCCCCTGCGTGGCCGTACCCCGAGATCACCGGCTGGCCGGCCGGACGTCGGTCAACGTCGACGAGCTCCGCGATGAGCGTTTCGTCTTCCTCCCGTCCCGGCCGAACTCCAATCTGCGGGAGACGAGCATGCGCCTGTGCCTCGACGCCGGGTTCTCGCCGAAGGTGGTCCAGGAGGCGCCCGATTCGCAGTCGATCGCCGCCTTGGTCGCTGCGGGCATGGGTGTCGCGATCACCTTCGACTCGGTGGCGGCCGGGTACGGTTCGGATGTCACTGCGGTCCCCGTCAACGCCCCGACCGAGTCCACCAAGCTCTATCTCGCGTATCGCCTCGACCACCAGGATGCCGCGCTGGAGACAGTCCTCGACATCGCCGAGGCGGTCCTGCCGACCGTGCGGTGACGCCGGTGACGCCGGTGGTGCCGTTTCTGCGGTGACGAGGCATGCGATGGTCCGGGCCCGGCTCAGCCTGCGGTCGTTCTCTCACTGAGCGGCTTGATCTCGGGATGGACCCGCAGCGCTTCGGACCCCTGCAGCTGGCGGACGATGAGAACAGACGTCGCGGCCGTATTCGGAGAGAAGAGCTGCAGCGGCAGTTGAGCGTGCGATGTGGCACTACTTTCGCTTTCCACGAAGCAAATCAATTGGTCTAAGAGTCCGGAAGTATCTGCTCAAAGAAGTTTCGGCGAGTATAGCTTGGACCTACAGCTGCCGTTTGCCGAAGGACTCCGGGGGCCGACTCGCGACCAGGGATTTGCACTACTCGGAGCAGGGGGACGAGAGGGTCTTCCATGCCTGGCACCAAGTTGGCGTTGGTCAAGTCACTGGAAGTGGTGTGACGGCCGTTCGCTGAGCCGTTAGACGGGCAGCGCGTCGGTGGTCACCTCCTGGTCGCTGGTGTCGGGCCAGGACGTCGAAGCTGGCGACGATCTCATACAGTTTGAGGGGACTGATGCAAAGAAGGGTGACAGCGTGAGGGGACTCGCTCCATCCCCTTTTTCAAGCTATTCGTCTTCATTCTACTGGTTGGCCCATAAACGATATAGGGAACATTTCAGGACAAGTCATTTGTGGGACACGGTTCTGGGACGGCGCGAGTCTGCGAGCCGCAAAAGTAAGTGGTGTGATTCTCTGATCAATAAATGGCGTGGTTCTAAGTCATGTCCTGTGAATAGAAACTCTGCCCAGGAGCTGGCTCCGCCGATAAACGAGACATGCCCTAGTAGGATGGTCGTCATGCCCAACCTAACCCGTGTCGCCGTCCGTATCGTCCTTCTCGACTCGGAATCGCGGGTCCTGCTCTTCGAAGGGCGCGACCTCTCCGATGCTCAGGACAGCATCCGCTTCTGGTTCACCGCCGGCGGGGGCAGCGATGCGAACGAAACCCCGCCGGAGACCGCTGACCGTGAGCTGCTCGAAGAGACGGGCATGTCCGGCATCGACCTGGTCGGGCCGTTCCACCGGCGCGAGTTCGACTTACTCAACCACGGCGAACCTCAGCACCAGGTCGAGCACTTTTTGCCGCGAGGACTGATGATACAGACCTGAGCGACTCGAACTGGACCGACCTCGAGAGAACGGCTATGACCACATGGCGCTGGTGGAGCGCCGAGGATCTCGAGAGCGGGTCGATTCGGTACTTTCCGGAGGACCTGCCGGAGCTAGTGCGGGAAGCCGCAGCCATGGTGTAGACCGCTTCAGCGAGGGTGCCACCGCTCCTGTCTCACCACGTTCCAGACAGGCGCTGGACGCGTCCGCTTCCCTCAAGCCGATCTCGCGCAATACAGCATCTCCCAAGCACGTGGTCAAGGCCTCAGAAACGCGCTGATGAGAGTATTGACCGTTTCAGCACATTGGCGGTTAGCCCAATGACCTGCCCCTTCGATGAGTTCGAAGGTGGCATTGGGGATCGACTCCGTCGCCGTTCGGGTGTGTTTCGGGGCAATACCGATGTCGTTGCTGCCCTGGATGATCAGAGTTGGACACTGAATTTCGTGTAGACGAGGACGCAAGTCGACATTCATATTCAAGAATCCAATCGACCGGTTCTGCCAATCGGAAGAACCGGATCCGTTCTCGATGACATCAGCGTGGTACTCGTCGACGATCTCGTCAAAATCGTTCACTGGCCCCGCGAATAGGCTGGTTCGCGCGAACCATGCGCATGCCGCTCGGCTGCGGAAGATCCATGATGGCAACGTGCGGTTGAGGAACTGAGATTTTGCCATCACCCAAAGCAGCTGATGAATGACCGGCGGAAACGATATGACGCCGCCGGGTGCGAGCGTGACTAACCGGTCGACGCTCTGCGGTCGTTCGATCGCGTATCCGAGGGCAATTGCGCCTCCCTGCGAGAGCCCGACCAGCGACACCTCGTCAAGGTCGAAGTGGTCGAGGACGGCATCTATACACCGCAGCATCCTCTCGTGGTCTGCGACTCCGTCCCAGGGGACCGACCCGCCTTGTTTCGGCCAATCCAGAGCATAGACACAATGCGACTCCGCCAACACCGGTATGGCTCGTCGCCAGCTGAGCGAGATGTTGTCATTACCGGCACCGCTCAGCAGCAGCACCGGAGGCCCCTTCACTCCTCGAGTGATGACGCGAAGCACCCCCTCAGATTGCGGAATCCGTATTGATTCTCCCAGATCGGCCGCTGCGTCACGCATACTCAGCAATACCTCCTCCAGACATTTGGGCACAGTCGTCGTTGAGCAGATCCTGGCCCTGCCGAATGTCGGCCTGAGCCCGCCAGACCATGTGATCCCCGGCGACGCAGCGGCGCCGATGGAATCGTGCCGATCAGAGCTAGTGCCCTCACGAAGCGAATGGCGCAGCGTAGGCGACGACTCCAGCAGGCAATGATGCCGCCGAATCGAGAGTCAGCGCCATGACGGCTTCGTCCGGCGATCCATCGCTCGTTGTGATATCGAAAGTGGAAGCACGCTGGAATCCGAATCGTGGATAGTAGTCAGGATGGCCCACGACGACGACATGCCGCTCATTGAGCCGCTGCGCCGCTTCAAGAGCTGCGCGGATTGCGGCCGAACCGTAGCCTTGCCTCTGCCGCTGTGGCCACACCGAAACCGGCCCCAATAGCAGTGACGGTGCCTCTCCGATGTGGCACCTTGATAAGAGGGCATGGCCCATGATCGCACCAGTATCGTCGAGAGCCAGAACGGACAGGCCCTCAATCCATGCCCGATCGAGGCGCAGCCTGTCGACGATGGACGCCTCGAGATCTGTGGGGAAAGCCGCCAACGTCAGATCTCGAACAATGCGTATGTCTAGAGCCCGCTCGGCCCTTGTCGCATGTTCATTCATCGATTTTCCTTTACTGATGAGTCGCCTCCGTCCGCCGGTGCAGAGGAAGCCGCACAGGCCAACCACCCCACTGAGTGTCGGCATCAACCATCGATGCGCCACGGTTCTCACCCTTTTTCGGAGCTTGTGCAGATATTGACGAGTCTCAAACGTCAACCGCCCCGACAAAGACGACTGACGACGAAGGCTCCGATTCCGAAAGCGCGAATCATTGCCTCGACTCCCACTCCAGCGAAGTGATAGTCACTGTCAGAATTATGTCGCAGGAGACTTCTAAGTGCAAGTGACTTTCATTTTTTCTCGGCTGGAGACTGGCTCAGACCCGCACAAGCCCACCGTGCCTCAGTAACGTCGCCCGGAACCTGCGCAAACCGTCTGCCACCCGAAACCCAATGCAAGTTACTGTCACTACCGCATATAGTCGCTTTTCATGGACCACAAGCCAGGACGACGCAGGACGAAGCGCCTCAAAGCCATGCAGCACGTTCAGACGGTCGCCCTCCGTCTTTTCGATCAGAACGGATTTCGAGCCGTGACGATTGAACAGGTCGCAGAGGCTGCCGACGTCTCGGAGAGCTCTATCTATCGTTATTTCGGAACGAAAGAGGGGATAGTGCTCGCTGACCCAGACTTTCCGAACCAAGTCTTGAGTACCGACGCTTCGCCAGTGGCCGAGAGAGGTGCCGGGCAGACAGACCAAGAACTTGTTGATCGAGTTCAGAGCACTCTGGTCACGGCTCTGAATACTCGTGCAAGGGATCCGATCGTCCAAGATCGTCTGCGATACCTTGTGGAAGTCCCCGATCTGCAGGCTGCTCTCGCACTCGATCTGCATCGGCGCATTCGCGAACTGACGCACATGGCCGGCGGAGATGGAACGTCCGGGTCGATGAGCTTCGATGCTGAGATCGCGATCAGTGCAACTTACGGCGCCGTGCTCGGTGCATTGCAGCATTGGAGGAACGTCGGTTTCGAGGCTCCACTCGATGAGCTCTTGGATCGTGCAATCGAGAGGATCAACACTGGACTTGCTGCCGATGACTCGACTGCCGACACGCCGTCAGACCGCTGCCGCGAGTGAACAGGAGCGGTTCAGGCCAGCATTCACCGAAATGGGTGCTTTGAAGCGACTCGGGCGGGTCACCACTGCCTGGACATTCGCAGCTTCTCAGGGTTGACGACGCCGTATGCGCGTCGCACCAGACCGCTGTCGGGGTCAGCCTCGAAGGCAAGCACGGAAATTATCTGCCCGTCACGATCGCGGAGGACGACAGCTGGTTCAGTACCCGCCATCCACGCTCGATCAAAAGAGGCATACCGCGGACCGACGCTGGCCATGAGCCACGCAACCTTCGTTGCACCGTAGATCGGCTTCAGCGCCGCGGGCGCTTTCCCGCCGCCGTCGTTGTACAAGATCGCGTCAGGAGCCACGACTTCGAGCAATGCGTCCATGTCTCCTCCGAGCGCGGCGTCGAGGAACCTCCTGGCAGCAGCTTCGGCGGTCGACGGATCTGCTGTGAACCGCGGGCGACGTGCACGCACGTGTTCACGGGCTCGCTGGGCAAGCTTGCGCACAGAGGCAGAAGAGCGATTGAGAATCCGGGCGATCTCATCGTAGTCGAATCGAAAGGCTTCACGGAGCACAAATGTCGCCCTCTCCAGCGGCGAGAGCGTCTCCAGAACGACGAGCATGCCGAGAGTGATGTCCTCCGAGTCAACAAAATTCTCAGACGGGTCTTTGTCGCTGACCAACGGTTCGGGCAACCACACTCCGACATAGTCCTCTCGCCGCCGTTTCTGCGCGCGCAGTTCATCCACTGCGAGGTTGGTGGCGACTCGCACGAGAAAGGCACGGGGACGGACAATATCGTCCCTTCGGCGGCGGTCCCACTTCAACCAAGACTCCTGCACGATATCTTCGGCCCCGGACACCGACCCGAGGATGCTGTAGGCCACCCGAAACAGCAGACCACGATGCTTATCGAAGACCGATTCCACCTCGCCACCTCTCTGCCGAACGTCTCAACCGAGCCTGCCATAAGTCCACGCACTGAGAAACCCGTTCGAACCGGACATGTCACAGAATCGGGACGCTTTTCGTCCTATGGATGATTGGAAAGGAGAACCAATGCAAAGTACATGGCCTGTGCGCACCACAGTGCTGATCACCGCGCTGTCGATGGTCTTCTTCGGCGTCTGGGCACGGTGGGACCCTGCTGGCTTCGCCAACCACGCCGGCTGGCCGAATCATATCCACTTCCTCCACGATGCAGGGGTATTTCAGATCGGGATCGGGCTCACCCTGCTGGCGACTCTGATATGGAAAGACGCTATTGCCGTGGGGCTGGGCGGCTTCAGCCTGACCAATTCACTCCACGCACTCAACCACGCCCAAGACCTCCACCTGGGAGGCAACCCCACCGACCCGTGGCTCTTATTCGCGCTCTCGATAGTTGGCCTCATCGGATTCGGCCTTCGCATCCGCCAACTGCGCAACTCGGCGATGGCCTCCGAAGCAGACGGGAGAAGATCGTGAAAGTGCTGCTCGCGGGCGCCACTGGCACTATCGGCAAACCTCTCGTAGCGCGCCTGCGCGAGGCCGGTCATACAGTCATCGGCATCTCACGATCTGCCACCGGAGCCGAGTGGCTGGAACACGAGGGCGCGACGGCGATCCACGCCGATGTACTCGACCGAGTGGACCTCCTGCGAGCGGTGGCCGGAACACGAGCCGATGCTGTCATCCACCAGGCCACAGCGCTCAAGGGTCTCCCTGTGTTCCACCGTGACCTCCATGCGACTGACCGACTGCGCGATGAAGGCACATCCGCACTGGTCGAGGCCGCTCAGCGGATCGGCGCGACTCGGTTCGTCACCCAATCATTCTTCCTCGGGTACGGCTACAGAGATCTCGGAGAAGACCTGGTGACGGAGGAAACAGAGTTCGGCCAGAGTGATCGAAACCGTGCCGTCGAACGCCACCTCGCTTCGATGCGCACCAATGAATCACTGGTGCGCACCAACCGAAGTTTCGATGGCATCGCACTTCGCTTCGGAATGTTCTACGGGCCCGAACCCTCGACTCGAGAGCTTCTGTCGCTGGCGGCGAAGGGGTGGCTGCCTGTGCCGAAGCCTTCAGGGACGGTCTCCCTCATCCACATCTACGACGCGGCTGAGGCCACGGTGGCGGCTTTGGAGCAGGGCAAAGCCGGCGAGGCTTACAACATCTGCGATGACCTGCCCGTCAGCTTCTCCGCATACATCTCTGCACTTGCGAATCAGATCGGGGCGCGCCGCCCTGCAGAAGTCCCCGGCTGGCTTCTGAAGCCGGCATCTTACTTGCACGCAATGATCGTCGACACCCGGGTTCGGATGGGAAACGAGAAGGCCAAAGCCGAGCTCGGCTGGTCACCCACTTACTCAACCTATCGAGAAGGGCTGGCCCGCACGCTGTAGTGCGACGGTTCGCCGAAGAGTCGACACCCAAAGCGCTCCTCGAGAAAGGAAGAATATGAGTCTTCAAGCCAACATTGTCGGTGCAGGAATCAGTGGCCTCGCCACAGCTAGAGCGTTGATGGCCAACGGCTGGGATGTACGTCTCTTTGAGCAGACGCCCGGTCTGCCACAGGCCGGAACAGCATTAGGAATGTGGCCCGAGGCAATGAAGGCGCTCGACCAGCTCGGACTCAGCAACCTGGTGCAAGCCAAAGCGGTTCGCCAACAGGAAGCGCGCTTCCTTCGCCCCGACGGCAACGTGGTCACCCGTTTTGAACCCGAAGAGCCTGTATACCTCATTTCACGCCCTGCGCTCCTCTCAACACTTTGTCGGGGAATACCGGACGACCGCATCAATTGGTCGTACAACGTACGTGACCCGGCATCCCTCCCAGAAAGCGACTTAATCATCGGGGCCGACGGGATCAACAGTCGGATCAGACGAGCCATTAAAGGCGAGAATCACATCCGTCGCTCCCTCGGGTCGATCGTCTATCGCGGGGTTACACCAGGCGGAACGAACCAGATCAGCGAGACTTGGGGCAGAGGCCGCCTGTTCGGCATCACACCGCAAGACTCAACCTCGACAAACTGGTTCGCCTGCGTGAGGGAAGATCTCCTCCACCGACGAGGCAGAAACATGGGGACCGGCGAAGCGCTTGTCGAGCTGTTCGGAGATTGGCACCAGTCTGTTGCGAGCATTGTCGGAGCCATACGTCCCGAGCAGGTCGACCGGCGCATACTCTACGACTCCGTGCCCATGCGATCGATGATTCATGGCCGAACCGCCATCATCGGCGATGCCGCTCACGCGATGGCTCCGAACATGGGCCGAGGCGCATGCGAGTCGTTGATCGACGCAGTCACCCTCGCCAACGCACTACGTACTTCGACTGCCCTTGAGCAGGGCTTGAAAGAGTTCAACCACCGTCGCCTCCGACAGTCCAGAAAGATCGCCAGTCAGTCGCGATTCCTCAATCGCCTTTCAACCGGGAAGAGATTCGGTCACGTCCGCCGGAAAGTCATGACGATGCTCGCGACCCTCTCATGATGCCGATCTCCACCCTGCAATGTTTATGCGTAACTTTGTTCGCCTGCACGATTAATGCCGTTCAACTCTGGCTGCTCACTAGCGCAGAGTGATATTCTCGTAGTGACCACACTTCTATGTTTAGTCACTACGAGGATGATTCAATGCCGAGGCCACTGGTCCCTCACCGTCGCAACTTGATCCTCGACGCTGCCCGGGCTCTGTTCCACGAAAAGGGCTGGACGCGAACGACTGTGTCCGACATCGCCGCGCACGCCATGATCGGCAAAGGAGCAGTCTACCTGGAGTTCGAGAATAAAGCCGCGATTCTCGACGGGCTGATTCGTGAAAGCTCACGGCGACTGATCGCTCAGGTACGCTCCCGAGTACTCCAGGCCGACGGAATAGTCGATCTGGCACAGGTGTACCGCTTCTCGGTTGCTGAGTTGCTGACCGATCCACTCATGCGCGCCCTCTATCTCGGCGATACCGCGGTACTTGGCAATCACATGGCCGACGTTGCGAACACACGATATCGCAGACGGATCGATTGGCTCGATGAATACGTGCGCCATCTGCAAAATGCTGGTGTGATCACCGACAGCATAGAGCCGACTGCCATCGTTCGGATGCTGTCGACCTTCACCATCGGCCTAGTGCACTCCCCCGCCACAATGGGCGAGTGCTCGCCGCAGGAACTATCCGATTCCGTTGTGCTGTTCGCCGACGTCACAAGTCGGGGTCTCGCCCCGGCCAGTACGCCCGATGCCGACGCTGCCCGTCAGGCACAGCTGCTTCTCCTGCAACGTTTCGACGACCAATTGTCTGAAGTGGAGGACCACAATTGACACACCCCCTTGAGAACGCAAGTGCCATCGAGAAATTCGAACGATACGGTCTCGATTTTGCGGAAGGGCATATCTCCTATCAGGTCCACGGTAGTGGCCAGCCAGTGGTCTTTCTGCATGGAGCCAGCTTGGACAATGGCTCGATCACATGGAGGCATGTCGCTCGCGACCTATCGGATGACCACCTCGTGTACTCACCGGACTTACCCAAGCACGGCGAGAGCTGGCCTTGGTCCGCTCGGGCGGATCAGAGCGGCCTCGAGTCAGTTGTTCTCAGAATGCTGGACGCCTGGGATCTGCCATCAGTGACCGTCGTCGGTCTGTCAATGGGCGCAACCGTCGGACTGGGGGTCGCCCTCAACCATCCCAATCGCGTCAACCGGCTCGTGCTCGCCTCCTGCGGCGGAATTCAGGACCGAGTTGGCGCTCACGAACTGGCCTACTTATCTCTCCGGACACCAGTGTCGTGGGCACTTTCCCGGCTGCAATCTGCGAAGTCTTTAACACAGTTCGCCAGAAATAGGCTGCCTTACGCCGATTACATAACCGAGAATTACATTGACCGTCTTACCTCGGCTTACCTCACAGAGCACGAGTCCAAGCGACAGCATGGGGGCCACCTATTCAGCGATTGGAATCGTTTTGAGATCGGCCCCAGGCGAATGCGCACCAATCACCTTCCTCGAATCGAGGAACTGACATGTCCGACACTGTTCGTCCATGGCAGCCGCGACGAGGCGGTGCCGGCTGAGCTGGCCATCGAGGCCGCGGATGCCGCTGAGCGCGGGCGGGTGGAAATCATCGAAGGTGCGGGCCATTTTCTACCACAGGACCACCCTGATGAAACAGTCCGCGTCGTCCGACGATTCCTCGAAGAAGACGAAGAATGAACGTCTGATATGAGCGCTTGGTTTCAGCAATCTCACACACACGAACCGTTCGAGTGCCTGGCCGACAGCTGCCAGCCCATTTTGACCTCAGGCCCTCGCCAAGAGTCCGGGCCTGCAGGTGCTGGTGACCGCTGTGCAGACTCTAACGTGTTCTCGCGCTCTGTCATTGCTTCCGCAGATGGACATCGATAGATGTCGCCGCGAACAGCTCGGAGCGCTATCGTCGTCGGTGCCGGAATTGCAGGATTGGCTTCCGCCATCAGCCTCGCCCGAGCCGGTTGGTACGTCACCGTGGTGGAGCGAGCACCCCGGCCGCGCGGAGGCGCATTCGTCGTCGGTTTCTCAGGAATCGGTTTCAAAGCTGCCACACGCCTGGGTCTCCGAGATCAACTGCGAGCTCGTGCCTCCCCCTGGCGACCGTTGCAACAGGTCGACGGCAACGGGCAAGTCCTTGCCCAACTGTCGGAATCATCGCAAAAGACTATGAGCGGTCGTCGGATGATCTCTATTCTTCGTGGGGATCTCGAATCCGTGCTCCACCGCGCCGCACGAAACTGTGCTGATCTGCACTATGGCCAGACCATGGCCGCGGTGCGCAGCACCGGCCACGGGGTCACAATTGTCCTCGAGGACGGGACAGAGATCTCCGCCGACCTGCTGGTCGGCGCCGATGGTGCTCATTCTGTCGTGCGCCGTCTCGTCTTCGGCCCGGAGGCCCGGTGGCGATACGATTTCGGCGCAGAGGTGGTCTCGTACGAAATCACTGACCCGCCGCCGGCAATCCGTGAGAAGACGACCATATTGACCACGATCGGTCGGAGCGCGGGCCTGTACCCGCAGTCCGACGGCGGTCTCAGCGCCTTCTTCACGTTCGAGTCCCACCTAGCGGACTCCGGTGGCCCATTGACACGGTTGAAACATGCCTACCGCGACCTCGGATGGTTGTGGCCCGAACTCATCAACCGAGCTGAGTGCGCCGATTCGGTCTTTTTCGACGACATCACACAGACCCGGATGAATACGTGGCACCACGGACGCATTGTGCTTGTCGGCGACGCGGCGTGGGCAGTCAGCCTCTTGGCCGGGGCAGGTTCGTCCCTGGCTGTCGGGGGCGCGCTTTCCCTTGCCGAGCACCTGAACCGTCAACCGGACATCTCAGTCGGGCTCGACCGCTGGCAGCGACACATGCGTCCTCATGTCGCCTCCAAGCAAGTACTCGGACGAAGGGCCAAGCATCTGTTCCTCCCCTCAAGCCAGGCTGCAGTCAGCCTGCGAGTCGCCGGTATTCGGACCGCAAACTCACTGTTCGGGTCACACGCATGAGGTCAAGCATGACGACCAACGACATTTACGCGTCGAAATGAAAGTAGGGATATTCCATGACCGTCGCGAAAACCAATGAAGCGACCATTGCCTACGACGACATCGGTCGCGGTCCTGCAGTCGTACTTCTCCATGGTCTCGGGCTCGACCGTTCAATGTGGTGGCCACAGGTCGAAAACCTCTCGAAGCACCATCGAGTCATCGCCGTCGATCTGCGTGGCGCGGGCGGCTCCAGTCCTCTGAGGCAATCGCAAGGAGTACTTTCGACACAAGCCGAGGACATTAATGTGCTCCTCGAACAACTCGAGATCGAGAGAGCGGTCGTATGCGGGATCAGCTATGGCGGATTAGTGGCTCAAGAGATCGCCCTCAAGTGCCCCGAAAAAATTAGCGGTCTCCTTTTGTGCGACTCATTCGCGGATACGCGCTTATCCTCGCGGGGGAACACCTTCACGCTCAGACTCGGCGCCTATCTGGCCGTGCCGATGCTGGCAGCACCTCGCCTGTCACTGCCGGCAGTCCGGCGAATCTACTCCCGTTGGCCACATGCACGAGAAGCAATAGTCGACGGATATAAGACTATGCGGAAACACGAGACAATTCGCATGCGTCGCGCAGCCAATCACGTCGACAACCTCGCACGGCTGAGCACGATCCGCTGTCCCACCAGAGGCCTCGTCGGTGATGGCTCTCCACAGCTGATCGAGCTGATGCAACGGGCCGTTCAAGCTGCAGGGTCGCAAGACCTGCACATCCTTGCCGATTCATTCGATCCGAGCAACCTGTGCCAACCCGAGGTCTTCAATGCCTCGATCGTCGAATTCCTCCGATTCGTGGAGACACCATGAGGGCTCAGCGACGGCCAAGTCTTTGCTCGCTGCGGCAAACTTCAGACCAACGACGACTGGCTCAATCGACAGCTCGGGAACTGCTGTAGTACCGCCGCTGGCGGGATCGATTGCCGCAGTCAGCCGGATCGCACCACCGCCTGCTGCGATTTCGTGTGGTGTCGAGGAAGACCCAACGACACTCGTCGCAGGCTCGCACACGGCTCATCAGCGTGGACGAGGTGAGCAGTCGAACGGCGTCAAGGGCCAGGATGCCACACAGGCAGAGGCCTTCGGTTTCCCACTCTATTTCCCTCTGACGTGGCGACATACGCAGGCATGATTGACTCCACGCCGTGGCGGCTTGTGCGCCCACCACGTCGAGATCGGACTGGGCAGGTACTGCACCGTCAGCAACTGCCAGGAAGACTTGCGCCAGCCTCTCGCGAAAGCTGACCACAGAGACATGCTCGCAGTCCTGTCCATTCGCGTCGAGGCCGACCTCGGCCCGCCAGACATCGAGGTTCGACTCCGGCTTCAACCAGTCGTGTTGCCTTGGAGTGTCTCGATAACTGACCAAGTTGGCAAAGTCGAGGCTGACCGACTGTCCGATGAGCTTGTACGTTCCGCTGTAACCACCACTGTCCAGGTCGACGGCTGCAGTCAACTTCCCTCCAATAACGACCTAACTGGTGTTGACATGTTAGCACGCAGCGATAGGCTTATATAACTTTCTAAATAATATTAGACCGTTAGGCAGACATGTCTCCTGATTTCACACTGACCGAGTTGACTCGACGTCGACCAGAGGTCTACTTCATCGGCTCAGCGATCTTTCACTACCTCGGGCCGTCCTTCGCTGTCCTGCTGTTCACTGTCGTGGATCCCTTCGGAGTCGCCTGGCTTCGAATAGTTACCGCGGCGGCCGTCTTCGCGGTCTGGCGGCGGCCGTGGCGAGCATGGCAAGCTGCGGAGCGCCGGGAACGCACCACCGTCCTGCTGTGGGGAGTCCTGCTCGCTCTGATGAATACCTCGTTCTATCTCGCCATCGATCTGCTTCCTCTCGGAACAGTTGCAGCAATTGAATTCTTAGGCCCCATAGTCATTGCGGCTTTCGCGGTGCGGCGCCTGCGCAACCTAGCCGCCGTCGCGCTTGCCATCGTCGGAGTGGGAGTCCTTAGCGAGGTGCGCTTTGCTGGAGCGCCACTCGGCTTCACCTTTGCTTTCATCAATATGGCGCTGTTCGCCGGGTACATCGTCATCGCACATCGTGTATCAAGACACCAACACCTCAACGGCATCGACGGTCTCGCCGCGGCAATGATCATTGCAGGCATTGCAGGGCTGCCGCTGGGCATCGCAGATGCGCTGCCTGTGTTCGCTGACCCTGTCATACTGGGCGCTGCAGTCGGCGTGGGCATCAGTTCTTCCGTCATTCCGTACGTCTTCGACCAACTGGCAATGCGCCGAATGCCCCGCGGAACTTACGCCCTGCTGTCCGCACTTTTGCCCGCCACGGCAACCGCTATTGGCGTACTCGTGCTGTGGCAGATCCCGACCGGCCCGGAAATCGCTGGCGTCAGCCTGGTCATCGCAGCCGTTGCCACTCATGAAGATCGCAGCCCAGGATAGCGAATCTGCGACTCGGGTCGGCAACGAACGTGTTCTCAGCCTCCACCAACCTGACTAGCTGAGAAGCGGTTGTACGGGATCGTCCGAATTTGCCGTCTCCGTCGACGAGAGGCACACTCACTTACCGGCGTCGACGGAGCTTCCGATTTCGCTCACAGTGGGCGCGGAACTGGACGAGGCAGGCTTGTTTGACTAAGGTTGCTCGGCGAACACGTGTCTGGGCGGGGAACTCAACGACAGCGCCCTCGTCTCGCCAGTGGTTGAGTCGCCAGTTCACCCAGTGCCCGAGTCGAGTTGCGGGGGTCCCGTCGGCTCTTGAGAATGGCACCCATTGGCCGCCGACCAACTGCCCTTGCTTCCAGCCGTTCGGCAGAGTGTCGAGTGCTGTCATGAGATCTCGGATCGTCCAGCCAACGGCGAAAAAGTCCTTGGCCAGGAACGCTAGATGCCTGTCTGAGAGCTTTTTCAACGCTGGAACGAGACGTGCCCACTTACGGCCGCACGGCCCCACACGTCGGGTCGCTGCCGCACGCGCATCGGAACACGGCCGCAGATGAAGCCGGCACAGAAAACACACGCCACATCAGCCATCCGATATGTCGGACTGAAATGTTCGCGACCTCATTGTCTTCCATTTCTTCCGCACCGAGGATTGACCTCATGGACGCAAGGAAGCAGCTGTTGAACGGGGTCAGGGTCGCGGACTTCTCGCGGGTGCTGGCCGGCCCCTACGCCACCGGCATGCTCGCCGATCAGGGTGCCGAGGTCTTCAAGATCGAAATGCCCGGTCATGGCGACGACTCTCGTCGCCTGGGGCCCTTCACCGACACCGGTTCGACCTATTTCACCTCACTCAACCGGGGCAAGCGCTCCATCGAGGCCGACCTCAAGGATCTCGAAGCACACGAACAGCTGCTCGATTTCATCCGCACCTGTGATGTCGTCGTGGAGAACTTCCGGCCGGGAGTTGCGGCCAAACTGGGGCTGTCCTTCGACGACATCAAGTCCGTCAGACCCGATATCGTCTACGCTTCGATCTCCGGCTTCGGCCAGTCCGGCACCCAGGCGAAGCGTCCCGCCTACGACACCGTCATCCAGGCGCTGAGCGGTCTGATGTCGGCCACCGGTTCCCCTGAGGGTTCCCCGACCCGTGTGGGCGAATCCATCGCCGACGTCTCCGCCGGGGTCTTCGCCGCCTTCGGCATCTCGAGCGCACTGTTCCACCGCCAGACCACGGGCGAGGGCGCCCACATCGACATTCCGATGCTCGACGTCATGCTCGCCATGCAGCCGACCAACACGGCCATCCACGCGGCGGGCTCGGCTCCGAAACGCGTCGGCAACCGCCACCCGATCTCCGCGCCGTTCGACACGTACGCCGCCTCCGACGGACTCGTCGTCATCGCCGTCGCCAACGACAGGCTCTTCGCCGTCCTCGCCCAGACGCTGAACAAACCGGAACTGGTCGCCGATGAGCGCTTCGCCACCGATTCCGTCCGCTCGGACAACGACGAGGCGCTGCGGGCAGAGATCGAGGAGTTCACCGCCGGGCACACGGTGGCCGAGCTGTGCACGATCTTCGACGCGGCAGGAGTCCCGAACTCCCCCGTCCTCGACTTCGCCGAAGCGATCGAGGGCCCCATCACCGCAGGCCGCGACCTCACAGCCACCGATGCCCGGACCGGGCATGCGCACCTGCGCCACCCACTGCTCGTCGACGGCGCCAGGCCGACATCCGAGCTGCCGGCGCCCCTCCTCGGCGAGCACAATGACGAGTTCTCGGCGATAGGCGCCGAGCCCCACCAGAACAAGGAGTAGGACCATGGGATTCGACATCAGCGCGGACGAGCAGGAACTCGTCGACGCGGTCACCCAGATCAGCACCGACATCCTCGCTCCGCGGGCCGCGGCCGCCGACGCGAACGAGCGCGTGGCCGATGAGACCCTGAAGACCATCGCCGAGGTGGGGGTCATGGGCCTCAACCTGCCCGAAGCCCTCGGCGGGCCCGGCGTCGGATCCGTCGCGATGAGTCAGATGGTCACCGCGATCACTGCCGCCTGCGCCTCGACGGCCTCGATCGTCACTGCGCAGTTCCTCGCCACCGACTCGATCCTCCTCGGCGGCACCGATGCCCAACGGCAGGATTGGCTGCCGCGCGCCGCCGCCGGTGAGATCATCGGATCCTTCGGCCTGACCGAACCGGGTGCGGGGTCCAACCCGGCCGAAATGTCGACCAAGGCGACGAGAGTCGAGGGCGGATGGCACCTCAAGGGCACGAAGTGCTTCATCACGAACGCCGGGTTCGCTGACTTCATCGTCGTCTACGCGAAGACCGACGTCGACGCCGGACACAAGGGGATCAGCGCATTCATCGTCGACACGGCGGACGCCTCGGCGGGGCTGGACTTCAATCCGCCGGAGAAGACGATGGGCCTGCGCGGCAGCCCGGTCTACGAATTCGTCATCGACGCGATCGTCCCCGAGGATGCGTTGCTGGGGGTCGAAGGCGAGGGCTTCACGACCGCGATGCGGGTCCTCGACCGGGGTCGCATCGAGGTCGCCGCCATGAGCCTGGGCATCTCGAAGGCCGCCCTCGACGCGGCAGTGGACTGGGCCGGACAGCGCAGGATCAGCGGCAAACCGCTGGACCGTCTGCAGGGCATCGCCTTCAAACTCGCGGATATGTACACGAAGTACCGCTCGGCGTGGCTGCTGACCATGGATGCCGCCGAGCAGAGGGACGCCGAGGTGGACTTCACCCGTTCCTCGGCCACGGCCAAACTCGCCGCCTCCGAGGCCGCTGCATTCATCGCCGACGAAGCGTTGCAGATCCACGGAGGATACGGCTTCACCCGGGATTTCCCGCTCGAACGCTACGTCCGGGATGCCAGGATCTACCGCATCTACGAGGGATCCTCGGAGATCCAGCGCACGATCATCGCCCGGAGCCTGACGGCCTGAGGCTGAGACGCGGCCCGTGGACGCCACTCACAATCACCTCGGCGTCGGTCACGACAGTTTCCGAAATATCGGACGAAAGGTGTGATCTGGGCCTCGTAACCAGCTGTGCCGCGGTGCCAGACTGTCTCTGATTCCGATTTCGAAGGAGAAACCTATGGCGAGCTCGTCCAATTCGGGGATCGAGAAGCGATCCATCGAGATGGTGCCCGACAACGAACGTCACGGCACGCCTCGTTCGCAGTTCACACTGTGGTTCGGCGCCAACACCCAGATCACGGCCATCGTCGACGGGGCACTCGCCGTCGTCTTCGGCGCCGATGCCCTGTGGGCGATCATCGGACTGGCGATCGGCAACGTCATCGGCGGCATCGTCATGGCGCTGCACTCGGCGCAGGGGCCCCAGTTGGGACTGCCGCAGATGATCTCCTCACGGGCGCAGTTCGGCATCATCGGCGCGATCATTCCGTTGGTGCTCGTGGTGCTCATGTACATCGGATTCGCCTCGACCGGTGCCGTGCTCTCGGGCCAAGCCGTCAACCTCATCATCGGCGTCGAGACTCCGGCGGTGGGCATCATCATCTTCGGCGCACTCACCGCTTTGGTCGCACTGTTGGGGTACAAGTACATCCACGTGCTCGGTCGCATCTCCTCGGTGACGGGCCTGCTCGGCTTCCTCTTCATCACGGTCTGCGTCATCACGCAGATCGACGTTCCCGGACTGGTCTCGAACTCGAGCTTCGCGTTCCCCGCGTTCCTCTCGGCGATCGCCCTGTCCGTGGGCTGGCAGATGACCTACGGCCCGTATGTCGCCGACTACTCGCGCTATCTGCCGCGGTCGACACCGTCATCCAAGACCTTCTGGTTCACCTTCGGCGGCTCGGTCATCGGTTCGCAGTGGTCGATGACCCTGGGCGCCCTCATCGGCGCGGCTGCGATGACCGAGTCCGGCAACGAATTCGTCGAGAATCAGGTCGGCTACGTCGGCGACATCGTCGGCGGAGGCGTCTACGCCCTCCTCATCTTCATCGTCATCCTGCTGGGCAAGCTCACGGTCAACACGCTCAACGCCTACGGCGCTTTCATGTGCACCCTGACGATCCTCACCACCTTCGGCGAGAAGGCGAAGATCCGCCGCTGGACCCGCGCTGTCTTCGTCATCGGAATCGTGACCCTGACGGTGCTCGTCGCCCTCGTGGCCTCAGCGGACTTCCTCGCGAACTTCAAGAACTTCGTCCTCACGCTGCTCATGGTCTTCACCCCGTGGTCGATCATCAACCTCACCGACTACTACCTGATCTCGAAGGATCGTTTCGACATCCCGGCGTTCTACAGGCTGGACGGTCGCTACGGGAATTGGAACTGGCGGGCGCTCCTCGCCTATGGAGTCGGCGTCGTCGTCCAGATCCCGTTCCTCGCGCAGTCCTTCTACACGGGCCCGATGGTCTCGAAGCTCGGCGGTGCGGACATCTCCTGGCTCGTCGGCATCGCCGTCACCTTCGTCCTCTACTACTTCATGCTCCGCAACCGCAGTGTTGCGCCCGCTGAAACGATCTACCCCGAGGTGGAGGAGCTCGACGCGGCACGCAGCTGACGCGAAGCGGGCTGCGTGTGGCGGGGTCGCGTGCGACGGCACGGCTGCGTGTGGCGGGGTCGCGTGCGGCGGCACGGCTACCGCAGCCGAGGAGCGGTGCGGTGGACCGTCCGGCCGCTTCACCGCAGCGCCCTGCCCTCTTCGAGGAACTTTTGGTGTGATTTCTGGCCTCCAGAACACACCGAAAGTTCCTTTCTTGGTCGCGCCGACTCGTTCAACCCCTCGCCCTGACCTGTCCCTCTTCGCACTGGACGAAGTTGCGGCGACCTGCCCTCTACTCGATCGCCCGATAAGAAATGTTACTGATTAGTTCTACTATCGAGTAGGGTTGTGATGCCTGCCACCATTCAGGCCCTGCACCACCGACGGCCGCATCGACGTCACCCACGCCGCAGCGGCCGGCGACGCAATCACTGTCCGCACACGCTCAATGCCGAGAGAAACGACAGAAGAGGACCACACGTATGAGCACGTCCCGTCACAGAACACTCCCCCATGCACGACGCTTCGCAGTGCTGAGTGCCGCGGCCGTCACCGGCCTGGCTCTCACCTTGGGGACCGCAACAGCGCCCGCCGGCGCGCAGTCGCTGGTGCCGCAGACGGAGCAAGAAGCCACGGATCTCATCGAGGACCGGCAGGCCGAGGACTCCGATGCACTGAACCGGAGCAATGTGCCCGAAGGCGTCAGCGTCCAGGAAGCGAGGGCCGCCGTCGACAAGTCAGACGAGGTCACCACCGCTGACGTCGAATACGCCGCGGCGCTCGAGGATCTGCCTTCGGACGCGGTGCCAGAGAACTTCTACGAGACGCCGAACCAGCTGCCGGAGGAGGACGGCGCTGTGCTCAAACAGGCGCCGTCGACGTTCTACCTCGATCCCATCAAGCTCATCAAGCACGATGCGAAGACGACGGCGTTCATGTATCGGACCACCGACGAACAGGGCAATGCGCGCGCCGCCACCGCCACCCTGCTCACCCCCAAGGGCGCAAGTGCCCCTGCGAAGGACGCGGTTGTCATTTCACCCGGCACTCAGGGAATCGCCGATAAGTGCGCCCCCAGTCGTCAGATGGCCATGGGCACCGAGTACGAAGGCATCTCCGTCACCTCGGCGCTGGCGGCGAAGCGACCGGTGGTCGTCGTCGACTACGTGGGCCTCGGCACCGAAGGTACGCACCACTACCTCAATCGTGTCGAAGAGGGCCGATCCGTGCTCGATGCGGCCAAGGCGGTTCAGAACGTCGAGGGAAGTGACATCGACGGCGATACGAAGCTCCAACTGCGCGGCTATTCGCAGGGCGGGCAGGCCACCGCGGCGGCGTTGGAGCTTGCATCGGACTGGGCACCCGACCTCAACATCGCCTCCGCTTCCGCGGGAGCCGTGCCCACGGATCTCTACGACACGGTCTCGAAGCTCTCCAATGTGTATACGGCCTTCCTCCTCTACGGCATCGATTCGTTCGCGGAACAGAGTGGGGTCGAGCTCTCCGAGTACCTCAACCAGAAGGGACTCGACGCTGCAGAGAGCGCCTCGAACCAGTGCACGATCGAGGCGCTTGTGAATCACGCCTTCACCGACACGACGACGCTGACGAAGGACGGAAACTCCTTCCAGGAGATCGTTGACAAAGAGTTCAGACCGATCGTTGACAAGCAGCTCCTGGGACAGTCGCCCATCCCCGACGTCCCCGTCCTCGTCAACCACAGTCGACTCGACGATGTGGTGCCGTTCGGCCTGGGGAGGGAACTCGCCTCGACGTGGTGCGACGCGGGCAACAGAGTCGCATTCGAGGACAACCTGGGACCGACCCATATCGGCGGCTACATCGCCGCACTCCCCCGCGTCGAGATCTTCACGAACCGCACCTTCGACGACAAGGCACCCCTCGACAGCTGCTGGAGGCTGTGAGCGGCACCGACTCGAGCAGCCACGAGGAGCGGCATCGCCTGTCCACAGGATGGGCGATGCCGCACTTTTTATGCAGACTGCGGCGTTCTTGCTCCACATTCTGCGAGAGTGCCGCCGGCAGAGCGCCTGCGGGCACCCACGACCATTCCTGACGAACCATCTTGTATGCGCAATTTATGCACACATGTTGCGCACATCACGCACTACTGGCAGACTTGCTTCAGTCGAGCGTCCTGCCGTTGCGTACTTCGCACCAAAGTTGCTGTTCTCACAGATGTGGGCCGACCTGCGCCGCATACGGCGGGCGGCGGACTCGACGGTGAAATTTGGACCGCACATCGCGCGAGGAAGCCGAGAATGAACACGAATCGCACCGCTTCAGGGGACTCGACCGCACGCCCACCGGGCTCACCCACAGCCATAAGCACGAACGATGACCCGTATCATCTCGATCCTCGTGACGTCCTCGAACCGCCGACCACATTCGCCGGCAAACTCAAGTATCTCGGCCCCGGCCTGGTCATCTCCGCCGCGGTCATCGGCTCGGGCGAACTCATCACCACCACGGCGCTGGGAGCCAAGGCGGGCTTCGTCCTGCTCTGGCTCGTCGTCATTTCCACAGCGGTCAAGGTCTGGGTCCAGCTCGAAATCGCACAGTGGACGATCCTCTCGGGCAAACCTGCACTTGAGGGCTATGGTCACGTCGGCTCTCGCCTCATCGGCCGTGCCGGGTGGATCAACCTCCTCTGGATCCTCATGGACTTCGCGAAGGTGCTGCAACGCGGAGGGATCATCGGCGGCGCCGTCGCTGCCCTGTCCATCATGCTCCCTGTCTTCGGGGACCCCTTGTCCACACCCTCACTCGTCTTCTGGACGGTCGTCTCCCTCGCGGTCGTCATCTCACTGCTGGTGACGAACAAGTACAGTATCGTCGAGAAGTTCTCCGTCACCGCAGTCATCATCTTCACCGTTTCCACGGTCGGACTCGCACTCTCCCTGCCCTTCACGGACTTCGCCTACAACTCCGCGGATGTCCTGACCGGTCTCACGTTCGCCATCCCGGCCGGCACGCTCGGTTTCGCTGTCGCGATGTTCGGCATCACCGGCGTGGGGGCTGACGAGATGACCACGTACACCTACTGGTGCCTGGAGAAGGGCTACGCCCGCTACACCGGGCCGAACGACGGCACCGACGAGCGTGCACGCCGCGCGCGCGGATGGATCTCGGTGATGCGCACCGACGTTCTGGTCTCCTGGATCGTCTCTGCTGTCTGCACGATGTCGTTTTACGTCATCGGTGCGGCGATCCTCCACCCTCAGGGCCTCGTCCCAGAGGGCAACGACATGATCACGACTTTGTCGTCCATGTACTCGTCAACGATGGGCGAGATCGGACACTGGGTCTTCCTCATCGGTGCCTTCGCCGTCCTGTTCTCGACGTTCATCGCCTCCTCGGCCAGCGTGCCGCGGCTGTGGGCGAACACGATCTCCATCCTCGGCGCCTTCGATTGGACGAATCTGCGCACTCGTACGCGCATCATCCGCGTCCTCACCGTCGCGTTCCCAGTCATCTGGGCGCTGAGCTATCTCATCATCCAGTCGCCCGTCATCATGGTCCAGATCGGCGGTGTCGCCAGCGGCGTCTTCCTGGTGGCCGTCGTCATCGCCGTCTGGCACCTGCGCTCACGCGAGGTCCCGCCGGAGTTCAAGTCGAACACCTTCTTCACTGTGATGCTGGTCTTCGCATCCCTTGCCATCGGCCTGCTCGGCATCTACACAGTATTCGAGACATTCGGAATCGAGATCGGAGCCTGATGCGCCTCACAGTCCTCACCCCTTCCTTCGGCAGTTACTCTGATTCACCGAGTGCGCGGTCCGCCCAGTTGGATATCGAGCTCGATTACCGGACCGAGAACCATCCCAAGTCCGGACAGAACCTCATCGAAGAGATCTCCGGCGCCGAGGCGGTTCTCGTCGGGCTCGATCGGATGGACGCCGAGGTGTTCGCCGCCTGCCCTGGTCTCAAGGTCGTCGCCAAGCACGGAGCCGGGGTCGACAACATCGACCTCGCCGCTGCTGCGGAGGCCGGGGTGACAGTGGTGAATACGCCGGGGGCCAACGCAGAATCCGTCGCCGACCTGACGCTGGGATTCCTCATCATGGGCGCTCGGAAGATCAGGACCGCCGAAAGTTCACTCCGGGATGGCCGTTGGGAGGTGTTCTTCGGCAGTCAGCTCAGCGGTAAGCGACTGGGCATTCTCGGCTTCGGGCGCATCGGTCGTGCCGTGGCCGAGCGCGCCACCGGATTCGGTCTGCGCATTGCCGCATACGACCCCTACGTGCCGGATGACGCCATCGCCGAGGCAGGTGTTGAGCCGCGCAGTCTCACGGAGGTGGTCGCAGAGTCAGATTTCCTCACTCTCCACCTCCCCGGTGGGCAGGAACCTCTGCTGTCTGCAGAGCTCATCGACTCGATGCCGCAGGGTGCTGGTCTCATCAACGCCGCCCGTGGAGGTTTGATTGACGAGAATGCCCTGATCAGCGCCCTGGAGTCGGGCCGATTGTCGTTCGCCGCTCTCGATGCCTTCGCCACCGAGCCGCCGCCTGCCGACGGTCCGTTGATGCACGCACCAAACCTCATCGCCACTCCCCACATCGGTGCCTACTCGGACATCGCGAACGCGAACATGGGCTCCTGGGCCGTCGAGGACGTCGTCCGCGTACTGCAGGGAGAAGATCCCCGTTTCCCCGTGAGCTGATACGGCCACAACGGTGACTGTCACAACACTGGCTGTCACACCAGAGGGAGGGGTTGCGCCAATCGGCGCAGCCCCTCCCACGTCTCAGTTCGACGTCAACCAGACAGGCCGCTCAGGCCAAGCCATGTTCCACATCGGCGATGACGGTCTCTTCGATCGTCGTCTTCGCCTCGTCGGAGAGAGCGTTGAACGGCGCCCGGGCAGGGCCGAGGCCGAATTCGCGGACGTTCGCCGCGTGCTTGACCACGGTGTTGGGGTTGCCCAGAGCCAGGCAGTTGCGAATCGGGCGAATGCTCTCCTGTGCGGTACGCGCTCCCTCGGGGTCTCCGGCGAGGAACAGATCGTAGATCGACGCCATAGTCTTCGGATAGATGTTCGCGATCCCGCTGATGCCTCCCGCCCCGCCGGCGATGAGCGTCCACAGGATGAGCGAGTCGTTGCCGGAGATCACGTCGAAGCTGCCTCGGTCCGTACGTTCCAGATACTGCAGGATCGTGTCGAAGTTGCCGCTCGAATCTTTGACGGCCGTGATGTTGTCGACTTCGGCAAGCTTTTCGAGCGTCGCCGGCGCCACGGCGTTGCCCGTGCGGGCGGGGATGTTGTAGACGATGACCGGGACATCGACGGATTCCGCCACCGCCCGGAAGTGGGCGGCGATCTCGTCCTGCGATGCCGCGGCGAAATAGGGCGTGATGATCGACAGCGCGTCGGCACCGGCAGCGGCTGCGTCCTCGGCGATCGCGACGGTCTTCTTCGTCGTCGGTCCGCCGGCGCCGATGACGACGGGAACGGCCCCACCGACTTCGTCGATGACGATGCGAGCCGCCTCGGCGCGCTCTGCCGGAGTCTGGGCGTAGAACTCACCGTTGGTGCCGAGCGCGAAGATGCCGTGGATGCCGGCGTCGAGCTGGCGCCGGACGTGACCGCGCAGGGCGGCTTCGACGAGGTTCTCGTCCTCGTCGAACGGGGTGGCGATCGCAGCGAGGATTCCCTTGACGGATGACATGATTTCCCTTCGAGCGGTTGGCGCAGTCAGGACTGAGCGGGACTGCGAGGTCAGTGGAGAGGCGCGAGGCGCGCCTGCGCGGCACGGTGCCGTCTCAACGGTTGTACTGCGGCTGCGATCCCCGCACCGAGGCGGTAGCATCGTCGACGGCGGTGAGCACGTCGGCGGGCAGGGGCCCCTTCGCGAGCGCGGCGATATTGGTCTCGAGCTGAGAGACGCGGCTGGCGCCGAGCAGCAGCGAATCGATGCCCTCGCCTCCTGCGACCCAGCGCAGAGCGAGTTCGGCCTGCGGAATGCCGGCCTCGTCGGCGACCGAGGCGAAGGCCTCGACCGCCGCTAGGACGGAGTCGGAGAGATAGCGTTGGGAGTACATCTGCGAGAGCACCGAATCGCTGAAGCGATCGCCCGTACCCTCGGTCGAGGGCCGCCGGGCGAGCAGACCGCCGGCGAGCGGGTTGTAGGCCATCGTCGCAATCCCGTGCGCCGCACCGCATTCGAGCCATTCGTCCTCGATTCGCCGCGCCAGAACGCTGTAGACGTTCTGCGCGACGGCCGGCTTCGGAGCGCCGACCCGCTCGGCTGCCGCGATGATGTCGACAGCCTGCCAGGCGGCATAGTTCGAGAGGCCGAGTGCGGTGATCTTGCCCTCTGCACGGAGCTGGGCGACGGTCTCGAGGGTCTCGTCGAGAGCGGCTGCGCGATCAGGCTGATGGAGATAGAAGAGGTCGATCGAATCGACATCGAGTCGCCGCAGCGACCCCTCGACGCTTGCCCTCAGCCCCGCTGCCGACAGCGGTGAGTTCTCTCCGGCATCGGCATGCGGCATGCCCGCCTTGGTCGCCAGCACGAGCCGATCACGGTGCTTCTTCACCACGGGCGAGATGAGTCCCTCGGTCACCGACTTCGCATAGCCGTTGGCGGTGTCGATGCCGGTGATTCCCGCAGCCAGGGCCGCTTCGATCACCTCGTGAGCTACCGCTTCGGGCACCGTGTCACCGAAGGTCATCGTGCCCAGCACAAGCGGTGACAATGGAACTGCGACACCATCGATGGTGAGGCTCGTGTCTGCTGTCATTCGGTTCTCCTCGTCGAGTCGGTCATGCGGTCCGCGTGCTGGAATCATCTCATTTCTGCGCGTATCGTGCAACGATTTGCGCACTTCACGCACATATGACATTCTGGAAACCCAGCAGGACCGGACGCAGAGGAGTGCCATGTCGATTTCAGACACAGGCGTCCTCGTCCTCGCAGACGATCTCAGCGGTGCGGCCGAGGCCGCAGTCACGCTCGGCACTGCCGTGCGCATCATCCTCTCCAGCCCAGACCCAGATGATTACTCTCTCGAGATCGGTGCCGACTCGTCATCGGATGTCGCCGTCGATCTCGACTGCCGCTATGTCTCCCCCGCGGCTGCCGCTTCACGCACACGGAACGCACTTGCGAGTCCGGGCCACGAGGAGCGCTTCACCGTCATCAAGATCGATTCGCTGCTGCGGGGGAATATCGCAGCACACCTCTCGGCAGCGTTGGATCGCTCGTCCGGCCCCGTGCTCTTCGCCCCGGCCCTCCCCCAACAGAACCGCACAGTCGTCGATGGCGTCCCCCTCGTCGATGGAATCCGACTCGACGAGACGACAGCGTGGGACGTCGAGGACGGCTCGGCCCCGACACACCTGCGCGACCTGTGCCCCGAACCGCCTGCCCACCTTGACCTGCGCCGACTGCGCACCAATGAGCCGCAGGAACTCGCCTCCCGCTTTCGCGCTGCCCGGCTGGTCACCGCCGATGCCGAAACGATGGATGATCTGAGGCGGGTCGTCGCCTTGGCGGAATCCGTCGGCGCATTGGTCGTCGGCTCCGCGGCAGCTGTCAGAGCCTTCGCGGACATTCGCTCCAGTCGCCCGATACCGCCCACCGGCTCCAGCCCCTCGCAGGCCCGTGTGGATCAGCCGGGCACATCGGAACTCCCGATCCTCTTCGCAGTCGGCACAGCTGCGGATCGCATCGATGACCAGCTGGATCACCTCCGAACGCAGGCGAAGGTGGATGTGTTCGACTTCCCGGCGACTGAGGTGGCCGCCTGGGGCGACGATGCCATGGCCCTGTCCTCCGCCGCCGAACGGGTGCGACAACGACTGACCACGGCCCACCTCGTCGTCCGGCTCACGGACACCGGAGAATCGGTCGATGCCCGTCCCCTGCCCGGACTGCTGGCCGAGCTTGTCGCGCAGTCCCTCACAGGCTTCGGCCCGGCCCACCTGGCCGCCACCGGCGGCGAAACGGCTCGGGCAGTGCTCGACCGCCTCGGTGTCCGAGCCCTCGACACGATTCGGGAGATCCACCCGGGGGCCGTCCTGTCACAGGTCCCGACCACCTCGGCGAGATCAGGTGCACGCACGGAGCTCTGCCGAGTCGTCACCCGACCGGGCGGTCAGGGCGACGAGTCCTCCCTCACGCTCATCCACGAGGCACTGTCCCAGTCCACGCCCGTCCAGCCGCATCACCGCGAACCTCAGCCACCACCGCGAACCTTTTCGCGAACCACGAAGGAGAACGAATGAACTCGCGTCCCACCGTCGCAGTGACAATGGGAGACGGGGCCGGCGTCGGTCCGGAGATCTGCGTCGCCGCCTGCCTCGACCCCACTGTGCTCGCCGTGGCCCGACCCGTCGTCATCGGAGACGCCGCCCGGCTGGAACGGGCCGCCGAGGCCCTCAGCACCGAGGTCGCGATTCGCACCATCGACTCGCCCTCCGAGGCTGGGGATTGTCCGGGAGTCATCCACGTCATCGACCTCGATCTGCTGCCCGCCGATCTGCCCTGGGGCGAGCTCTCGACCGTCGCCGGCGACGCCGCGTTCCGCTATATCGAACGGGCGTCGGAGCTGGCCATGTCCAGCGACGTCCAGGCCATCTGCACAGCTCCCCTGAATAAGGAGGCGCTGCATTCGGCCGGCCACCAGTACCCCGGTCATACGGAGATGCTCGCTTCGCTCACGGGCACCAAGGAGGTCTCCATGATGCTCTCCTCCCCCAAGCTGCGCGTCATCCACGTCACGACCCACATCGGTCTCATCGACGCGGTGGCCAGGATCGAACCCGGCCTGGTGGAGCGCACGGTCCGGCGCGGCAACGAGGCGCTGGTCAGAGCCGGCATCGAGCATCCGCATATCGGGGTGTGCGCGATCAATCCGCATGCCGGAGAGAACGGCCTGTTCGGGTACGGCGAGGAAGAGGAGAAGATCATTCCCGCCATCTCGGCACTGCAGAACGACGGCATCGACGCCGCCGGGCCGCTGCCGGCCGACACGGCCTTCTTTCTCGCCGGTCGCGGCGACTACGATCTCATCGTCGCCATGTATCACGATCAGGGCCACGGCCCGATCAAGGTCCTGGGCATCGAAGCCGGCGTCAACATCACCGTGGGGCTGCCGGTGATCCGCACATCGGTGGACCACGGAACGGCCTTCGACATCGCCGGTACCGGCAAGGTCGACACGGCCAGCATGAGCGAGGCCATGCGGCAGGCCGCAGCGTTGGCTGCTGTCTGAGGGCCACCGGATCCATCTTGCCGAAAGCCAGCGATCGGCACGGGCTGCGCGATCGGCAGTTCCGGAAGCGAGCGAGCGGCAGGGTCTGAGCGATCGGCAGTTCCGGATGCGAACCCGGAACGCCCCATCAGCGTTCCTCCACCGCGAATTCAAGCGGGAGCGAGGTTTCGCGATACAGTGGCCGCACGACCACGAGCCGCCCAGAGACGAGCGGCACGAGGTGCATCCGACACGGAATGCACACCGCACACAACACGGATCGCACACCGAATGTAGGCATCGGGAGAGAGATGAACGCAGGCGACAGACGCGAAGAGATCATCCAGCGGGTTCGGGCACAGGGCGAGATGAGCGTCGAGACTCTGTCGGAGATGCTGGGAGTCACTGCCTCGACGATCCGTCGCGACCTCGCCCGACTCACCGACGCAGGAGACCTCGCGCGCACCTACGGCGGTGTCATCGCCGTCTCCACGGAATCCGAAAGCACGCTGGACGAACGCTCCCTCGAGGCACCGGAGATCAAACGGGCCCTCGGCATCTGGTGCGCCCGTCAGGTGCCGACCGGCTCGCATGTGCTTCTCGACGCCGGCAGCACCACCGCGCAGATCGCTCGAGCCCTGCGCGAGACCGCCCCGCTGTCCGTGGTCTCCACAGGGCTCACCTCATTGCAGCAGATGGCAGGGGCGCCAGACGTCGAGTTCACTCTGCTCGGCGGTCGATATCGCTCGATCAGCCAGGGCTTCATCGGGCCGATCACCGAGGTCGGTCTGGAGAAGTTCACCTTCGACTTCGCCTTCCTCGGAGCAGACGCGGTCACCGCTGAGGATGGCGTCTGCGAAGCAACGCCCGAGCAGGTTCGCCTCAAGGAACTCATGAGCCGCAGGGCCACCCACGTCCACGTCGTCGCACACGCCGCCAAGCTGGGGCAGCGCCCGTTCCACGCGTGGGCAGACCTGGGCAACGGGTGGACGTTGGTGACCGACGACTCCGCCGAGGCGGAACAGATCAGAGCCTTCGAAGCCCGCGGAATCACGGTGGTCACCGTCGACGGAATGGGAGTCGCTCAGCCTCCTCGCGACTGAGGCCCAAACGACGCCAGAGCTCCCTGACCGGCAACCGGCAGGGAGCTCGTTCATCTGTGTGTCAGTCGGCTGAGATCAGCCCCAGAGCTTGCAGTCGGTGTGGACCTGGTCCTCGACTCCCGAAATCCAGTCCTCGGCGAAGACCACGTGGCGAATCGCACGACGTGAGCTGTAGGCGTAGACGACGTGGATGAGTCCCTCGGAGTCGACGATGCCGTGTGGGTACTCCTGACGGCGGTTGCTGCGCAGATTGCCCTCGCCCGCGAAACCGTCACCGGGCTCGATGACTCGTCGCACCGGCCACGTCCGGCCTTCATCGTCGGACACGGCGATGACGATCCTCATCCGCTCATACGGCCACACCACCTCGGCGGGTCTCTGCGCGATCTGGTGCTCGTTCGAGACCAGAGCCAGCATTCCCGAGGGCAGCAGGAAGGCGCTGAGACCGGCGTTGTTGTTCGGGATCTCTGTCGCTTCGGGCTCTGTCCAGGTGTCTCCGCCGTCCTCGGACCGGCTGATGTAGACCCAATCGGCGAAGCGCGAGCGGAACAGGCATACGAGGCGCCCCGGGGCGAGTTCGACGACATTGGGATGAACCCGACCGGCGGCGTCGGGAAATTCGACCTGTCGCCAGGCGCTGCCTGCGTCCTCGGAGATCTGGAGCACCGGCTGATCAGATCCGTTCTTCGAGTCGTCATCGAAGCACAGCCATTGGGGATGGATCCACCGGCCGTCACTGAGCACCTGGATGGGCTGGCGGCAGAATGTGCCTTCACGGTCGAAGAGCGTCTCGGGCTCGGTCCAGGTGGCCCCGTCGTCCTCCGAGCAAACCGCCTTCACCACCGAGGTGTGCTGCAGGTTGAAGGTCTCGGGAATGCCGGACTGCCGAGATGACTGGGACGTGTAGACCAGCCACACTCGACCGTCGGGAGCACGGAAGAGCCCCGGGTTCTGATCGGAGCGGATCTCGTCATGAGTCACGGCCCGCGATTCCGACCAGGCCGCGGTCGACGGATCGAAGTCGGAGACGAGGACGTCGATGTCCTTGTTGCCCTCGTCGCTGCCGCCGAACCAGGCCGCGAGCAGCCTCCCCTCCGGCAGGTCGAGGATCGACGGCGCATGGTTGGACCGGCGGTCGGTGGGGATGATGGCCGCGGCACTGTCGGAATCCTCGAAGTACCTGAGCCTGCCGTCGGCCGGCGCCGCGGGGACGTGGTCGAGACTCGGATTCGTGAGCAGGTTCATAAGTGGTTCCTTTGCTGTGTGGTCGGCGTCGGGATACTCAGGGCCATCGGGGTCATCAGGATGATCGGGTTCGCCGCAGCCATCGGACTCACCCGAAGGCGGTTTCGAACATCGACGGAATCTGCATGGCGATCTGGACTCCGACGACGATCGCGATGATGCCGAGGATACCCAGCAGCGCCGTCTGCCACTTCCGGTTCACCGCGTACCTGTGCATGTGCTTCTTCCGCGATGTCAGGAGGAGGATGCAGACCACGATGATCGGCAGGCTGAGCACGGTCGAGATCGCCGTCCCGACGATGTTGAGCGAAACCAGATCGGGCGCACCCGGAACGGTCGAGGCCAGAGGAACGATGATGAAGACGATCGCCTGGATCCACCGGAATGCGGGATTCTCCTCATCGCGGCCGAGGTACTTGCGCATCGAGGGCACGGAGTGGTTGATGCCGTTGATCGCCAGCTGCGAGAACCCGCGCGATTGCGGCGGGAAGCTCGTCATCGCGGCGAAGAAGATGCACATCCACAGCAAGAAGGGGCCGAGGGGGCCCACAGCGACGGAGAGCATGTGGGAGAGGTCGAATTCGTCGGAGATCGAGAAACCCGGATGTCCGGCACTGAACTCGGCGGCCACGATCCAGAACAGCAGGTTGATGATGAGCAGCGGTGCCATTCCGGCGATGAGGTCGAACTGCTGGATCCGGCGATACTTCGGCCCCACCCATCCTTTGTCGCGCATGAACCCGGAATAGAGCAGGTTGGGCATGTTCCCGGCGATGGTGCCGATAGTCGCCGAGGCGATGACGATGGGAGCGAAGGCAGAGGTGTTCTGCTCCTCGGGGATCTCGAAGGCCAGCCCCTCCAAGAATCCTGCAATGTCGAAGGTCCCGATCTTGATGAGCGCGTAGACGAAGGCGACGATCATCGCGACGGAGGCGAATCGTGCGAAGTACTCGAGGACGACGAACTGCTTACGCAGCATGACCAGCGAGAGGGTCAGCGCCACGATGGCCACCGCGCAGAAGAATCGACCCCAGCTGCCGCCCCACTGGCCGCCGGTGAGTTCGTGCAGTCCGGTGGCCGCGGCCAGAACGAAGGTCGCCTGGGTGATGAACCCGGCGATGATGACGACTCCGGCCATGACGCCGGGGAGCGCGGGAGCCAAACGGGCGAAGCCGTCGAGGATCTGAGTGTCACCGTGCTTGTTCATCAGCGTGTACTTCGCGATGGACGAGATGATGAAGGTGCGAGCGACCAACGACAGGACCAGGGTCCACAGCAGCGCGTACCCGTAGGAGGCACCGGACACCGAGGAGCTGACGAGGTCACCTGTGCCGAGGAACGACATTGCCAGCACCAGGCCCGGGCCGACGGATGTGACGAGGCCGAGCCCCCGCGGGAGAGGCAACTGGCGTGGTTGTGATGAATCCATGCTATGGACGTCGGTGGCCATGGCGCGCACTCCAGTGTGTAGACGATCGGATGACTGACGACCGGTGCCGCATTCATGCGGAAGCACTCGTTGCGTACATCCACCTACATGCGTGGTCTACGTAGAGACTAACTCATTTCTGCGTGTTTTGCGCAATATATATTCCGAATAGTGGACATTCGGCTCGATATGCGCAGTTAGGTGAGATGATAGTCGCTCAATGAGAGCACGAACCCGAGCTCTCGGCCCACACTGGCACACCCGATCCGCAACGATGCAGTGCGAAGGAGCAGAGCTTCGATGGAGATGGCCCACTACCTCATCATCGGAGCTGTGGTGTTGGGCTCGGCCTGCGTGCAGGGCTCCGTCGGCTTCGGGCTCGGGATGATCACGGCTCCGGTCCTCGTGCTGCTCCAGCCGGACCTGCTCCCGGCCGCGCTGCTTCTGCTGGCAGTGCTCACATCTCTCACCGCCTTTCTGCGCGAGCGCGCAGATGTGGATTGGAAGCTCGTGGGCTGGGGCGTGCTCGGCCGCCTGCCGGGCATCGCCATCGGCACGACCGCCGTGGTGCTGCTGCCGAATGAGGGCCTGTCGCTGCTCTTGGCGGTCACAGTACTGGGCGGAGTCGGGTTCAGCCTGGTGGGCTGGTCGCCCGCGGCCGGAGGACGGAACATGTTCCTCGCCAGCAGCGTCTCGGGAATCTTCGGCACGGCAACGAGCATCGGCGGGCCGCCCATCGCCCTCGTGCTCCGGTCGCTCGACCCCTCATCGATGCGTTCGACGATGAGTGCCTACTTCACCATCGGCAGCATCCTCTCGCTGACGGGGCTGACGATCGGCGGTGAGGTCAGGAGCGAACACCTCATCGCTGCGGCCACATTGCTGCCATTCATGGTCGCCGGACTCCTGCTGTCGAATCTGGTCATCCGTCGCGCCAATTCCACGGTGCTCTACCGTGTGGCCGTCGGCGCCTCCATCGTCGGGGCTCTTCTGGTCATCGGAGAGGTCACCGCTTCACTGCTCACACCGTGAGCGGCGTCGAGAGCATCTCGCGGTGAGTGCCCTCGAGAACATCTCACTCTGCGGGGATGCCGCCTGTCATTCTCAGCCGAAAAGTGATTAAATGACTTAATCACTTTTCTCCGCTCAACGAGGAGCAGCCAATGGTCATTCTCCACGCAATCATCGCAATTCTCGCAGTCGTCCTGCTCATCATACTGTTGAAGGTCGATCCAGTGATCTCACTGGTGATCGGCGCCATGTATTACGGCATCGCTGCGGGGCTCGGCCTGGAAAGGACTCTGACGACGATCGTCGAAGGGTTCGGATCGATCATGGCCGAGGTCGGCCTGCTCATCGGCTTCGGTGTGCTCATCGGGGCACTGCTGTTCAATATGGGGGCTCTGCAGAGATTCGTCGAGCTGCTCCTCAGACTTTTGGGACCTCGTAAACTTCCTTATGCGCTGGCGACAGCCCTCACCGCGGTCTTCCCTTCGATCTACGTGGATGTGCAGCTCGTGCTGGCCTCGCCTCTGGCCCGAAATGCGGCACCGGCGCTCGGTCGTCGCGGACTGGGCATCATGGCCGGTTCGGTCACCGCCGGAATCCTCGTCGGATACGTGTTCGTCGTACCCGGTCTCGGCACGATTTCGATCGCAGGACTCCTGAACATTCCGCTTGCCCAGATGCTCGGCATCGGACTCGCCGTCGGTGTGGCCACGGTCCTGCTGACAGTGTTCGTCTACTCCTTCCTTGTGAAGCGCGGCTTCTGGAATCCCGAGACCGATGAGACCGGAACCGTGTCCGAAGCCGAGCAGGACGATTCGCCCGAGGCCGGTGGAACCACCGCCGTTCGAACTCGCCGGCCGCACTTGGCTTTGGCACTCAGCCCGGTCTACGTACCGCTGATCTTCATTGCCTCCGGAGCGATCCTCAGCGCCTTCGACGCTGCCAACTCCATCACGGACTTCCTCGGCGATCCGGTCTTCGCCCTCTTCTTGGGGCTCGTCATCGCCTATGTGCTCTCCCAGATATTCAACGGACGACAGAAGACGAATTCGTCGATGGAAGAAGGGTTCAGCACCACCGGCCAGATTCTCCTCATCACCGGTGTCGGAGGCTCGCTGGGCGAAGTCATCAGCGCCACGAACCTGGCAGACGTTCTCGGCGGGCTGTTCACCGCGAATTCCGCCGCACCCGTCATCGTCAGCATCCTCATCGCCTGGCTCATCGCCGCGGTTCTGCATCTGGCGATCGGCTCCATCTCTGTGGCGGCGATCGCGGCCTCCGGCATCATCGGGCCCGTCCTCGGTCAGCTCGACATCTCGCCGATCATCATCGGTCTGGCGATCGGCTCGGGTGCGCTCTTCGCCCTGCAGGTCAACAGCAACTTCTTCTGGATGTTCCAGACGATGATGCAGGTGACGACCAAGGGCGCTCTGAAAGCGCTGACCTTTGTCACGGCCCTCGCCTCCGTCATCTCGCTCATCATCGTCTGTCTGCTCACGCCGTTCTTCTGAGGCCGGCGACGCCGTTCGGGAGTCGCCGACCTGAAGACGCCGTTCGGGGGTCGCCGACCTGAAGACGCCGTTCGGGGGTCGCCGGCCTGACGACGCCGTTCGGGGGTCGCCGGCCTGACGACTCCGTTCGGGGGACGCCGGGCTGACGACGTCGCTTCAGTCGGGGCCGGTGATCTCCGCTTCAGTCGGTGCCGGCGAGCCCCTCTTCAGCTTGTACCGACGAACACCGCTTCACCCCTGCTGAAGCGCGTTCACAGCCCCGCGACGAATTCGAGCAGCTTCTCATCGCTGTGCGGTGGTCCGACGACCTGAACCGACGCAGGTTTCGCTCGCGACGCTGCCGTCATCGCAGGTTCGGAGGCCGACATCGCCCCCTCGATTGCAGCGCCGATGGGCAGCGTCACTGCCGGCCATCCCAGAACGTTGAACGGCAGCGAGTAACGCATGAACTTCGCGGCCGATCCCGGGCCGAGTTCATCCCACTCGGTCACCTCACCGTCGATGGCGGGCGTGATCAAGAAGTCGACGTCGTCGAAGAACGATTCGGCGGAGGCTCGCAGTTCGTCCAGAGAGGCGACATTGGATCGGTAGTCAGCCTCGGCGATGTCTTGGCCGGCGAGGATCTTCGCCCAGACTCCCGGTTGGTACTGCTCGCCCTGGTCATCCAGGAACTGCTTGTGCAGCACGTAGGCCTCGTACCGTCGCACGATGTCGTAGAAGCCGATCCCCCGTTCGATGAGGTGGGTCAGACGATCGAAGTTCGCCGAGGTGGCTGCCGCGAGCGCTGACTCGCCGAGGTGATGTTCGGCCCAGGTCAGTGCCTCTGTCGACGATTCGTCTGCCGGCTTCAGCAAGCTCAGGTCGACAGTCGGCGTCCCGGCCAGTGAGGCCCCGGGCGTCCGTGAGGCTGTTGGCGTTCCGGCCAGTGAGGCTTCTGCGCGAGTCGGGCCCTGACGGCCCCCGACGATCACCTTGAATGCTTCGGCGAGCAGCGGCAGCTCGCGTGCGAACAGCCCCACCGTGTCGAAGGACGGCGACAGTGGAAACACTCCCTCGGTCGGGACCGCGCCGAATGTCGGTTTGAACCCGATGATCCCCTGGCAGGCGGCGGGGACCCTCACGGATCCGGCGGTGTCCGTTCCCAGAGCCAGCGGGACCATCCCTGCAGCGACAAGTGCCGCAGACCCGGAGCTCGATCCGCCCGTGCACAGGGCGGGGTCGATCGGATTGATGACACGACCGAAGGCGCTCTCATCGCCGAGGATGCCGTACGAGTATTCCTGGCAGTTCGTCTTCGCAACCGGCAGAGCACCCGCTCGCTCCAGCAGACTCACGACAGGGGCTGTCGTGCTCGGGTCGGGTCCGCTGCTGACCTTCGAACCCATCGTCGTCGGGTGTCCCGCCACGTCGATGACATCCTTGACAGCGAAGGCAACGCCGTCGAGGCTGCGAGCCGGTTGGCCCGCCGAAGCACGTTCGGCGGTCTTCCGTTCAAGCGTGCGTGCACGATCGCTCATCACTGAGGTCACCGCATTGAGATCTCGACCGCTGCCTTCGACCGCTGCGAGAGTCCGTTCAAGGCTCTGCACAGAGCCACCTGCCTGATGTGTTTCGTGATTCTCGTCCACGATCCCCATCGTGCCAGAGACCAGCGCCCCGCGGCTCGTCAGGTTGCAGAACAGTACATCGGTTGCAACCTGTGTACTGTTCCGCAAACAGAGTCATCGCGCTCACCCCGGCGCGATCCCCGTCCACGGCACCAGCTGCTCCACCGCGGCAGCGACGTCGAAGGCCGCACGATCGTCGAACGGGTGCGCCACCACCTGCAGACCGGTCGGGATCCCGCAGTCGGCCATGCCGCTGGGCACGTTGACGATCGGCACGCGGTTGCAGATGTTGAACGGGATCGTCATGTGCGCCTGCCAGTAGTGGTCGAGCCGCACTCCCCCGCCGTCGACGCCCCCGGCACCAGCGTCCGGACCGGCACCAGCGCCCGGGCCGGCACAACCGTCCGGGCCGGCACCAGCGCCTCGACCGGCATCGTCTCGTCCGACACCCGTGGAGTCGATCGTGATCCCGTTGAGGTAGCTGCCGTCGGCTTCGAGCCCGGCCACCGCCGAGGTGGGAGCCAGGAGCACATCGAAGCCGTCCATCCCGGTCGCCAGCTCGGCCTGGATCGCGGACTCCGCCGCAAGCCCTGCGTAGAGCGAATGACGGGCGGCGACCGCCTCGGTGTCGGCCATGAACCGTCGCGTGTAATCGGCCAGAGTGTCCTCGTGACCGCTGGTCGCGGCCCGCATCGCGGGGGCGAGGATGTTGCCGTAATGGGTGAACGCCGTTTCGAAGAGGCCCTCCCCCGTCCACGGCAGCTCGATCTCCTCGACGATCGCGCCGGCAGCCTCGAGCGCCGAGGCGACCGCGCGGGTGTTGCGGATGATGTCCTCGCCGACGGGGTAGTCACCCAGCCTCAGACAGAGGGCGATCCGTTTGCCGCTGACGCCGGCGACCACCTCGGCGGAGGTGGCGTCGAAGCCCTCTAGGAATCCGGGCGAGGCGATCGTCGTGTGGTCACTGGGATCGACGCCGACCATCACCCGCGCCAGAAGTGCGGCATCGGCGACGGTGCGCGCCATCGGCCCGTCCCCGCGGTACCAGTCGGCAGCCAGCGGCTGGGCGCCCGGGATCCGACCGTAGGGGGCTTTGTACCCGACGGTGCCGGTGAACGCGGCTGGCAGCCTCGTCGATCCGGCGATGTCCGAGGCCGTGGCCAAAGGCGCGAACCCGGCGGCCAGGGCCGCGCCCGACCCTCCCGAGGACCCGCCGGGCGAGAGCTCGGCGTTCCAGGGATTGCGCGTCACGCCCCACATCGGCGAATGCGTGACCGTCGCACAGCTGAACTCCGGGGACGTCGCCCGGGCGTGGACGAATCCCCCGGACGCGCGGATACGGCGGACGATCGCAGCGTCGGCCTCGGCGACGGTGTCGCGTTCGTGAACGAGCCCCTGGGTCAGGGTGCGCCCGGCGATCGCGTGCTTCTCCTTGGCGATCACAGGCAGGCCGAGCAGCGGTCGGGTGGCGGCCGCCTCGGCGAGGTCATCGGGTTCGGCATTCGCGTAGAACTTCTCCGCTTCCTTCGCCGAGGTGACCGCCTCCTCGAGGACCTCCGTGACCGCATTGATGCGCTCGTCCTCGGTCGTGATCCGGCCGATCTGGGCACTGAGGAACTCGACCGGGGACAGCTCCTTCGTGCGGAACTTCGTCAACGCCTCGGTGGCGGACAGTGCCCAGATTTCGTCCGCACCCGGAGCCGCCGAGGTGGGTGTGGTGTTCATGCGGTGGCCTCGGCAGACACGGACGACTGTGCCCGCACCCCGGTGACGGACTTGCCGACCCACACCTCGCCCTCGCCTTCCCCGCTGAGCTCGCCACCCACGAGTTCGGTGGCGACCGAGGTGAGCACGCGCAAGCCCCGGACCATGTCCTCGTCGGTGGTGAACTCGCGTTCGCAGTGGGAGACGCCGTCGACGCTGGGCACGAACATCATGACGGCGGGCACCCGGTGGTTCATCGCTACGGAGTCGTGGCCGGCCATGGTCTCCAGCCGGCGGATGGTCAGGCCTTCGTTGGCCACGGACTTCTCCGCCAGTTCGACGCCGGCCTCCGGGAAGTGGCGCTTGTCGCGGACGTCGAAGTCCTCGACCTTGATGGTGATGTCGTGCTCAAGGGCGATGGTCGCTATCTGCCGGTGCAGGGAATCCCGGGCGGCCGTGACGATCGCCGGATCCGAGGAGCGGAGGTCGGCGACCATGTGCACCCGGCGGGGCACGACGATCGGCGAGTTGGGTTCGACGACATGCTGACCGACGGAGGACACAAGAGCTTCGTCCTCGAACTCGTCGACCACCTCGGCGACGGCGAGGACCACCTTGGAGGCTGCGACGAGGGCATCGTGACGGTCGGCCATAGCGGTGGCTCCGGTGTGGGACTGTTCGCCGAGGACGTCGATGTCGAGCTTCTGCGTGTACCAACTGGATTCGACGACGCCGATGTTCGTGGCCTCACGCTCGAGGATGCGGCCCTGTTCGATGTGGATCTCGGCGTAGGAGATCGCCTCGGGAGGAGTGTCGTTGCCGTTGTAGCCGATTGCGGCGAGCGCCTCGGCGACGGAGGTGGCCTCCAGGTCACGCACGGCCAGCATCTCCTCGAGACCGAAGAGTCCCGCGTAGACGGAGCTGCCCATGATCGAGGGGGCGAAGCGACCGCCCTCCTCGTTGAACCAGTTGACGACGGCGAGGTTGAAGCGCGGGATCTGCCCGGATTCGGCGATGTTCTCCTTGATCCGCAGGGCGGCGAAGAGGGCGGCGATGACTCCGTAGGCACCGTCGAAGCGACCGCCCAGCGGCTGGGAGTCGAGGTGTGAGCCGATGAGGACGAAGGGGGCGTCGGGGGCGAACTCGAGGCAGGCGAACATGTTGCCGATCGCATCGACGCGGACCTCGAAGCCGTTCCCCTCGGCCCACCCGAGCATCCAGTCCCGCGTGAGCCTGTCCTCGGGCGTCAGGGCCTGCCGGTCGACGCCGTTGCTGTCGGTGGCCCCGATCGTGGCGACGTGGTGGAAGTCGGCGAGGAAGGCGGCGTCGCTCGAGGGGGCAGGGCTGCCGGACGAGCCGGAGTCTGCAGTGCGGGCCGGGTTCGAAGGTTCGGCGGATGGTGCGGTCATGGTGCGTGTTCTCTTTCTCTAGCTGGGATTGTGGGGTGTCGCCGAGGTGGCCCGGCGGTTCGCGCTGTCCCTGCGGTTCTTGCAGTCCGTCCCGGCGGTCCGCGCTGTCGCTCACCCGAGACGGCCCCGGGTCTCGGGGAGGCGGGTGACGAAGATCAGGCCGAGAACGAGGACTGCGCACACGCTCATGTAGAGCCCGGGAGCGGTGCTGACGCCGGTGATGTCGACGAGCCAGGTGCCGACGAACGGTGCGGTTCCGCCGAGGATGGCGTAGGAGACGTTGTAGCTGATGGCCGCCGAGGTGAAACGGGTCTTCGTCGAGAAGCGTTCGCAGAAGAAGGTGTAGCAGCCACCGCCGTAGCAGCACAGGGCGATGACGAAGACCGTCTGCCCGAGGAAAGCCAGACCCATGTTCCCGCTGGTCACGAGCCCGAAAGCGGGGATCGAGGTGACGGCGAGGAGGATGGAGCCGGTGATGAGCATCGGCTTCCGGCCGACCCGATCGCCGATGGCCCCGGCAATGGGCAGGACGATCGTGTAGCTGGCCATGGCGATGGCGTTCGTCAGCAGCGACTGTTCGCGGCTGAGGTCTCCGGTGGTCTGGATGTAGGTGACGAAGTAGGCCGAGAGCATGTAGAAGCCCAGAGCGGTCAGCCCGAGGACGAAGAAGACCTGGAGCATCCCCACCGAGTTCTCGCGGAACGAGTCGCGGATGGGGCTGAATTCCTTCGGGCGTTCGGCCGCGGTCTTCTTGAACAGCTCGGACTCGTCGGTCCTCGAGCGGATCCAGAGCCCGACAGCCGACAGCGGCAGGGCCAGGAGGAAGGGCACGCGCCAGCCCCAGGACTCGAAGGCGGCGTCGCTCATCACTGTCGACAGCAGGAGGATGAGGCCGCCGGCGAAGACCGAGGGCAGGGCGGTGGCTGCCAGGGTGATGTTGATCCACAGGCCGCGTTTGCCGACCGGGGCGTGTTCGTAGACGAAGGAGGGTCCGCCCACAGATTCGCCGCCGGCGGAGAAGCCCTGACCCAGACGGGCGAGGATGAGCAGGATGGCCGCGAACCAGCCGATCTGCGCGAAGCCGGGCAGGATGCCGATGAGCGCGGTGCAGCAGCCGACGAGGAAGATCGTGATGGTCAGGGTCTTGCGCCTGCCGACCTTGTCACCCAACGCCCCGAAGAACAGACCGCCCAGAGGCCGCATGACGAAGGCGACGCCGAAGGTCGCGAAGATGACGAGAAGCCCGGTGACCCGGTCGCCGTCGGGGAAGAAGTACTCGGAGAGGATGACGGCCGAGAGACCGTAGAGGGTGAAGTCGTAGAACTCGACGAATTGGCCGATGCTGCCGCCGACGAGCACCTTCTTCTGCATGCTCGTGGATCTGCCGGCCCGTCCCTGTGGCGTCGGGGACGCAGTGCGTGTCGCGGACATAGAAGCTCCCTTGCTGTGTCCTTGTGGTCGGAAACCATTCTTGCCCGGACGCATGCATCAGTCCAACAGATAATGTTGAATACAGACATCAATTGGATCTATGAGACGGCTCGAGCTGCGGGCAGTCGGCCAGAGACGCGGCAGCCACGCGCAGACGCAGGCAGCCATCCGGAGACGCAGGTTCTCAGTCCGAGGCCTCGGCTCCCAAGATCTCGCGAGTCAGCTCGCTGAACGCCCGCGCCCGCTTGCTCAGGCGCACCTCCTTGGGCCAGACTATGGCCAGGTCGATGCTCGGGAAGTCGTCGAGCAGCGGTACATCGACCGTCTTCGACCCGATGTACGTCCCCGATGACACGCTCTGGCTGAGCACCGAATACCCATGCCCCAGCGCGACGAACGACCGGACCGTCTCGTAGCCGGAGAAGCTGTGTCGGATCTTCGGCACGATTCCGGCGATGCGGAAGAGCTCGTCGTAGTACTGCCGGGAGAACGGCATATCGAGCTGGATGTAGTCCTCCTCGGCGAGTTCGCGCAGGTGGATCGGGCGCGGCTCGTCAGCTCCCCCGCCGAGGCGGTGATCGAGTGAGACGAGAGCGTGCGGTTCGACGACGTCGATGAGGAACGAGTCGAACCTGTCGGTCAGTCCCAGCGTGTACGTCAGAGCGATGTCGCAGACCCCGGCGATCACCGCGGTCTGCAGTTCGTGCAGGTCGGCTTCGAAGTAGTTGACCCGCACGTCCGGGTAGCGCTTTTCGAACTCGGCGTGGATGAGCGGGAGACGGGTCGGTGCGATGGGTGAGAAGACTCCGACTGTGAGGTTGCCGCTCAGCGACCGGGCCAAGCCGTGCGCGGTCTCACCGAGTGCGTCGGAGGATTCGAGGAACGGGTTGACTTCGAAGAGGAAGCGTCGGCCGGCAGGTGAGAGCACCACCGCGCGGTTCTTCTGGCGGATGAACAGGTCGATGTCCAGGGTCCGCTCGAGTTGGGCCATGGCGGTCGAGATCGCCGACTGGGTGACGTTGAGGTGTTTGGCCGCCTCGGTCATGTTCTCGCGGCGGGCCACCTCTTGGAAGTACCGCAGTTGGACGAGAGTGAAATCGAGCGCCATGCTTCTCATCTTCCCACGCACCGGCTGCCGCCGTCGCTCAACTGTCGGTCCGGTGGCGGTTGGAAATAGACTGGGCCCGTGCTTGCCAATCCAGCGGTCAATGACCTGCCCACGCCGCCCCACGATGTTCTCGCCTCGATCCCGAGCCCGAGCGTCTCCAGCTTCCAGCTCGGGCCTCTGACGATCCACTTCTACGCGCTGTGCATCCTCGCCGGGATCATCATCGCCATCGTGCTGACGAACCACCGTCTGACCAAGCGCGGCGTGCCCGAATGGCAGGTCCTCGACATTGCGACCCTGGCCGTTCCGCTGGCCATCGTCTGCGCTCGGATCTACCACGTCATCACGCATTACACCGACTACTTCGGCCCCGGCCGCAACCCCTGGAACGTCTTCGAACCCGGTTCCGTGTGGGCGATCTGGGAGGGCGGCATCGCGATCTTCGGGGCGCTGCTCGGCGGTGTGCTGGGGGCCTGGATCATGTGTCGGCGCATGGGCATCAGACTCACCGCGCTCCTCGATGCTCTGGCCCCCGGCGTCATCATCGCCCAAGCCTGCGGTCGGTTCGGCAACTGGTTCAACCAGGAACTCTTCGGCCGCCCGACGACATTGCCCTGGGGGCTGGAGATCGATCCGAACAATCCTGCCTTCCCACCCGGGCTGCCGGTCGATACGCTCTTCCACCCCACGTTCCTCTACGAAGTGGTGTGGAACGGCCTCGGCTGCCTCGTCCTTCTGTGGCTGGGACGTCACCTGTTCTTCCAGTGGGGCCGCCTCTTCGGCATGTACCTCGTCTGGTACGGGGCCGGTCGCATCGTGTGGGAGTCCATCCGCCTCGACCCCAGCTTCGTCGTCCTCGGCCTGCGCACCAACGTGTGGGCCGCGATAGGCGCGGTCGCGCTGGGCGTCCTCATCATCGTCGTTCAGAGGCTGCGTCACCCAGAACCCGAGGAGTCACCCTTCCTCAAAGGCCGGGAACCCGAGGCCGAGCCTGCCGACTGACTGTCCCCGCGGACGCACCGGGCTGGTGCTTCACTCAGCGCCCCGCCCCGTCATTGTGGGCAGATGGTCGAATCCCGCGGGAATTTCGACCATCTGCCCACAATCACGCGGGTCCAACAGCCCACCCGCACCACTCACGGGCCGACTGCCCTGCGCCAGGGGGCACCCGCGCCGGCAGTGCTACGCGCCGAGGGGCGCCCCCGCCACGGGTGCTACGTCTCGCCAAGGGGTGCGCGGCGCCATGGGAGCCACGCGCCACGGGTGCCCCCGCCAGGGGCCCGCGATTACCCTTGCGACACCCAGTCGCGCAGCCGGCCCAGGCCCTCGGTGATCTCGTCGAGGCCGATTCCCGAGTAGGCGAGGCGGATGTAGCTCCGTTCCTCCCAGCCCTGTCGCCTGCCGAAGTGCTCGCGGGTGCAGAACGAGACGCCGGTCCTGTGCAGCGCCTCGGTGGAGAACTCGGACAGCGTCGCGATCCCCTTTGTCTCCATGGCCTCGGTGACATCCGGGAAGACGTAGAACGTCGAGCCCGGAGTCGCCACGCTCATCCCGGGGATCGAATTGATGATCGAGCAGGTGGCGTCACGGCGCTTGCGCAGCACTTCGAGCATCCGCCCGACCGAGTCCTGGGGCCCCTGCAGCGCGGCGATTCCCGCCCATTGGACGTGCTGGGTGGTGCAGGATTCGTCGTTGGTGTTCATCGTCGAAATCGCCTCGGCGATCACAGGCGGGGCCACGGCACAGCCGAGACGGGACCCGGTCATCGCAAACTTCTTGGAGAAGGTGTAGAGGATGACGGTGCGCTCGCGCATTCCCTCAAGCGCGGCGATGGACTTCGAGCGTCCCTTGTAGCGCATCTCGAAGTAGGCCTCGTCGGAGAGCACCCAGAGGTCGAACTCCTGTGCGATCGCCGCGATCGCCTCACGTTCGGCATCGGTCGACTCGGCCGAGATCGGGTTCTGCAGATCGTTGTAGATGATGGCCACGGTCGACTCGTCGATGGAGGCCCGCAGGTGGTCGAGGTCGATGGCGAACCCGTCGGAGGTGGGCACGTAGCGGTAGGGCAGCGCGGTTCCACCGAGGTATTCGATCTGGGACTCGTAGATCGGGAACCCGGGATTGGGGTAGAGCACACCGGCACCGGGGTCCATCACGGCTTGGAGGAATTTCGTGATCACGGGCTTGCCACCTGTCGTGACGACCACCTCGGCGGGGTCGATCGTCATGCCTCGCCGGGATCCGATGTCGTCGGCCAGGGCGGCACGCAGCTCCGGAACCCCCGGCCCAGGACAGTAGCCGGTCTTCCCGTCTTTGATGGCCTGGTCCATGGCCTCGACGATGTGGCCTGCCATGGGGAAATTGAGATCGCCGAGGTGGAAGGGATAGACCTCATTTCCGCGGGACTTCCAGTCCGCGGCGGCCTGGGCGACCCGGAACGCGGTCTCAGTACCCAGGCTCTCCAAGCGTCGAGCAGTCTTCATTGTCGGCTCCTTCATGCGTTCCGGCTGTCCACGGTATGGCGTCCTGATCCGAGGTGAGTTGACGACGGAATCAATGACCGTACGTCACACGATAGATGACATGGTCAAGAGTGACGTCGTCCCATTGGACAGGTTCGCCGAGGTGGAGGGCAGGTTCGCCGGGCTGCTCAAGCGGAACTCTGTCCGAGGCGCTGGGATCTGTCGGAGTTTTCAGCTGTCCGGTTCATTTCGTGGGTCGACTGTCGCGGGCGAACTTCCCGGCTTTGCTCCTGTTCGACCGGAACTTGTGCATGAGTGCGGTGAGTCGTGTCTTCCGATCGCCGCCGATGACATGGTCCTTGCCCGCGATGAGGGCCTCGACTCCCTGCCGGGCGACCTGTGCCGGATCGTTCTTCCAGTCATTGGAACCGAAGACAGTGTTCCCCATGCCCGCCGTCTGATGGAAGTTCGTCGCCGTGGCGCCTGGAAGAAGTGCGGTGACGGAGACTCCATGGTCCTTCATCTCTTCGCGCAGGCCCGCGGCGAAGCTGAACATGAATGCGCGGGTCGGGCCGTAGATCGATTCGAATGGCGTCGGTGTCAGCGCCGACATCGAAGCCGTGACCAGGATCCGCCCCGCATGCTGCTCGGCCATCTTCTTCACGACCTGTTTGGCCAACAGCACCTGAGAGGTGAGGTTGAGGGCGATCATCTGCTTCTCGTCCTCGATGTCGGTATCGAGGAATCCGCCGCCGAGGCTGCGTCCGGCATTGAGGACCGCGACGTCCAGTTCGCGTCCGAGCTCCGCCACTTCGTTCCAGACCTCGGTCACGCCCGCCTCGGTCGTCAGGTCGGCGCGAACCGGGTAGACCTCGGCGTGGGGCAGCGTCTCGCCCAGTTCCCGGATCCGCTCGCTGGAGCCGACGCCGATGATGTCGTAACCGCGATCGGCAAGCTGTCGGGAGATCTCAAGACCGATTCCTGCAGATGCTCCGGTGACGAGTGCAAGTTGAGCCATAATCGTGTGTACTCCCGGATCGATGTCGTGTCGGTCTCCGGAAACTGAACGCCCCGATGAGGCCCAGTATTCCGGTTGTCACCGTTGGCCCTCATGCCTCAGCCTCCGTCAGCGGCCTTCGAAACCTCAGCTCACAGCGGTCGCATTGCGGCCGGCCAACAGGCACCACAGGCCGATGGCCAGGAACACCGGCGCGCCGAGCAGGCCGCACCAGAAACTGGGCGCGGCGAGGTCTCGGGGCAGGAAGTACGCCACGACCGCAATCAAGGTGAGCACCACTGCCGCGAGGTGGAGAACGGGTTGAGTGAAGACCATGCCGAGGCCGAAGAAGTGAATGCCGACGATGGCGAAGATCAGGGGCGCGACCAATTCGGAGTGTCCTGTGCGGATGGCGAGGAAGGCCAGAACTCCCCCGCCGATGATCTCTGTCCACACGACGATGATGTAGACGGTGAAGGCCGTCGTGCCGGAGTCGATCGCCGTCGCTTCGCCCCAATGGCGGATCGCTGCAAGAATGCTCGGCACCATCAAGGCGAGCCCGGCCGCCGAGAACACTCCGAGGATGATGCGGAACACGGGATGGCTCGGCGGCCCTTCCTGTCCCCACCCCGACCACATGAATGCGGCAAGCCCGAACACCGCACTGATCATCACAAGATCGCGCGGAAAGGACTGGTCGATCATCGTTGACCCTTTCACCTCAGTTGACTTGCCTCCGAGTCTAGCCAAAACCGGCCCGGAACTGCAGGCAGACAGAACTGTCCACCGTACGGACCACTGCGTGGATCGGCACTTCGAATTCGGACCATGCCCTCGCGGATTCCATATGGCAATACGCCGCACGGCCACCATTTACTTCGCCCCTTCCGTGGGATAGAACTGATTCCGTACGCGGTCAGACTGACAGATCGTCACTGCCGATGAGTACCCACGATCAGGAGCTGCGCATTGTCCTACCTCAACGGTGAGGCCTCCCATTGGCTGACCCAGTCCCCGCCCGAGTCCACCGCCCCTTCCCCGCTGCCTGCCGAGAAGCAGGATCTCGTCATCGTCGGAGGAGGACTGACCGGCCTGTGGTCGGCCTACTACGCGAGGCAGGCCCACCCCGACTGGCAGATCACCGTCATCGAGGCCAAGCACATCGGCTACGGGGCATCCGGGCGCAACGGCGGCTGGCTCTCGACTCTGCTGCCCGGAAACAGAGCCAAGTACGCCGAGGCGGTCGACCGCGCCCGCGCCACCGATCCGACCGGCCCGGTCGGGTCCGCAGGGCCGACCGGCGTGGAGTCCGTGAGGTCTTTCCAGTCCGCTCTCTTCGACTCGATCGACGAGGTGCTCGAAGTCCTCGACGCCGAAGGCATCGACGCTCATCAGGTCCGCGGCGGTCACATCGACATCGCCCAGACCGAGGCCGGGATGTCCCGACTGCGCGAGCTCTACGAGGGTGACAGACAGTACGGGTACGGACCCGAGGACATGCAGTTCCTCGACGCCGAGGAAACCCGCGCCCGCATCAACGTCGACAACGCGCAGGGCAGCGTGTACTTCCCCGGCACCGCCCGCATCGACCCGGCACTGCTGTCACAGGGTCTCGCTCGCGCCCTCAGGAAACAGGACGTGACGATCTGCGAACACACCTCGGCGGGCCACATCAGCGCCGACGTCGTCGCCACCGATCGCGGTCCGGTCGCCGGCGAGACGATCTTCGTCTGCCTCGAAGGCTATTCGGACACGGTCACCGGCGACCTGCCCGGGTTGGAAGGACGTCAGGTCATCCCGGTGTTCTCCTCGATGATCGCGACCAACCCGCTTCCCGCCTCGGTGTGGGAGACCATCGGCTGGGACGGGCGCGAATGTCTCGGCGACACCGCGCACACCTTCATCTACGCCCAGCGCACCGATGACGATCGGATCGCCCTGGGCGGTCGCGGGGCGCCCTATGAGTTCCGTTCGGGTCTGCCCGGTGACGGCGAGGTCCCCGCCGAGGTGGTCGATCTGCTGAGTGCGCGACTGTCCTCTCTTTTCCCCGACCTCGAGTTCGAGGTTGCCCACGCGTGGCGCGGCGCCCTCGGCGTGACCCGGGACTGGTGCGCCGGCATCTTCTTCGATGCCGAGCAGCGCATCGGCGTCGCTCGCGGCTACGCCGGGCACGGGGTGACGGCCACCCACCTGGCGGCGAAGACGCTGATCGACCGGGTCTCGGGTGCGTCGACTCCGCTGACCGCCCTGCCGTGGAACGAGCACTACTCGGGCCAGTGGGAGCCGGAGCCGATCCGCTGGCTGGGCATCCGCTCGATGTACAGGATCTTCAACATCGCCGACGCCTGGGAGGCCGTCACCGGCGCGAAGACGACGAGCCTGCTCGCCCGGTTCGGCTCCCGCCTAGCCGGACTGCATGAGTAGCACGCCATCGGCTACCTGAACCTGCAATAACCACCTGCACACGGGTAGCTGCTGCAGGTTCAGGTAGCCGATGATCACGAAAGGAACCGCAATGACCCGCACGTACCGCCGCATCTCCCCCGTGGCCGAGAACTACCCGGCCTCGAGCATCCGCAAGATGTTCAACCTCGCCCTCGACTTCCCCGACGCAGTGAAGCTGACCGTCGGCGAACCCGATTTCAACACCCCGGAGCACATCAAGGCCGCCGGGATCCGCGCCATCGAGAACGACAACACCCGCTACGTCGCCAATGCCGGCATCCCGGAGCTGCGCAGTGCGATCGCCCGCAAGTACTCCAGACGCTGGGACCGGGGCATCGGACCGGAGAACGTTATGGTCTCGTTCGGTGCCATGGAGGCACTGACCTTCGCCCTCGACGTCACCGTCTCTCCTGGTGAAGAGGTCATCATCCCCGATCCCAGCTTCCCGAACTACATGGGCCAGGTCCACCGCCTCGGCGGGGTCGCGGTCTCTGTTCCCGTGCGGGAGGAGAACGACTTCAAGCTCCGCGCCGAGGACGTCCGGGACGCCGTCACCGACAGGACCGCGGCCGTGATCATCAACAGCCCCTCGAATCCGCTGGGCTCGGTCATGGACCGGACGGAGCTCGAGCAGATCGCAGAGCTCGCGGATGAGCGCGGTTTCACGATCATCTCCGACGAGGTCTACGACCAGATGGTCTTCGACGATGCCGTGTTCACTTCCATCGCCGAGGTGCGCCCGGACTTCGACCGGTTCCTCGCCATCGGCAGCTTCTCGAAGACCTATGCGATGACAGGGTGGCGCTGCGGCTTCGTCATCGGGGCCGAGGACTTCATCGCTCCGATGTCGCTGCTCCAGGAGGGGCTGACCTCGAGCCTGCCCGGGTTCGTCCAGGAGGCCGCGGTCGCCGCGATCGAAGGGCCGCAGACGGACGTCGACAGGATGGTGAGCTCCTATGCCGAACGGCGCGAGATCCTCATCGATCGCATCAACGCCATCGATGGGCTGAGCGTCGTCCGCCCCGAAGCGACGTTCTATGCCTTCGTCAACGTCAAGAAGTGGGGTCTGAGTTCCTGGGAGCTCGCGATCGCGCTGTTGGAGAACCACAACCTCGCCACCATCCCCGGATCGGCTTTCGGGCCCGCCGGAGAAGGCTATCTGCGCCTGACCTTCGCGGTCTCGCCCGAGACGATCAACACCGCGTGCGACCGGCTGGAGGCGTTCGCCGCCGGCCGGTGACTCCCGGTCGGTCGCCACACGCGCACCATCCTCAAACACCGAGAGCACACCGCAGCGTCGAGGGCGGAGCGTCTACCCTATGCCCTGAACGCTGCGGTGTGCTTTCGGTGGTCCGCCGACGGCGCAGCATCTTGCACTGAGTGCGCTTCAGCTGCGCACGGAAGTCTCGTCCGTGGCCGACCGCGTCGCCCTGCCGCGTTTCGTCGCAGTCACCAGGCTGACGATGACGAGTACGACGACGGCAGCGGGCAGCGCAGGGATGACGGAATTGATCTCGCCGGACTTGCCGCTGACTTCCCACAGGATGGTGACAACGCCGCCGGCGATCATCGACGACAGGGCGCCTGCGGCTGTGACCCGCTTCCAGAACAGGGCCGCCAGCACCGCAGGAGTGATCGCGGCACCGTACATCGTGTAGGCATACATCTGGAGTGCGAGCACGGATTCGAAGAACTGGACCATGATGTAACCCAAGAGGGCGATTGCGAGAACGGAGAACCGTCCGACCAGAACTCCCGCCTTCGAGTCTCCTCGGCTCTTGTCCTTGATGAATGCCAGATCGTAGACGACGTTGCCGGAACATGTGAGCAGGTAGGACGAGCCGGTGGTGACGATGAGTGCCAGGGCCGCGACGAGCAGCACGGCACCGATTCCCGCCGGCGTGAACTCACCTTCGGCAAGGGCAAGGATCGCCATGTCCGGGTTGATCTCAGGCATGAGGATGGTCGAACCAGACGCCAGAAGGATGATCGGTGCAACGATCAGCGCTGCCCCGATGAAGAAGAGGATGGTCGCATTGCGAGCAACCTTGGGAGACCGTGCCGCAGCAAGGCGCTGGTGCATGTTCTGATCGCCGAGGATGAGGAGGAACAGGGGGAGGAAGTAGCCCAGGATCTGCCACGGCCCGAGAACCCCCGTGAACGACTTGAACGCGGGGTCCAGTCGTTCGACATAGCTGCCGACGCCGCCGAGATCGTTGAGGAATACCCAGACGAGCGCACCGAGGAGAGAGATCACGATGAGGACTGTTGAAAGGAAATCGGTCCAGGCCACAGACTTCAGGCCGCCGGACAGCGACAGGAACGTGATGAGGACCGTCGCCACGATCGTCGCCTGGGTCGTGCTCAGCGGCGTGATGAGGGTGAGGATATAGCCGGCCCCGGTGAATTGATACGCGGTGATTCCGATGAACGCGACGAGGATGAGCACAGTTCCGGCGACACGGACCGGTCGCCCGAATTTGGACTCGAAGAGCTCAGGGACGGTGCGGAATCCGTTCTTCCTCACCTTCGGTGCTATGAAGTAGAGGACGATGATTCCGCAGAAGGTGCCGGCGAAGAACAGGATTCCCGCCAACGGGCCGTTGCTGTAGATGAAGTTCGCCCCGCCGATGATCGAGCCGGACCCGACGAACGTCGCCAGGAGAGTTCCGGCGAGAACCCATGTCGGCAGCGACTTTCCCGCCAGGACGAAGTCCTCTCCGTCCCTCATCGCCGATGCGCGGCCGAACCATGCGGCGATGGCGATCATGATCGCCACATAGGCGATGAGGACGATGACGAATGTGAGGTTCATAGGTTTCCCTTGTGTCGTGGTGCACAGATGCGCAGACCACGATTCTCACCGACGACCGCAGGTGAATGCAACAATTTTTGCAAACATTTCAATCTTCGGCAATCGCCGAGGTGGCTCCCCACAGATCGTCGATGCGTCCGAGCGTGCGCTGAGTCCGCTCCTCATCGTGCCGGGCCAGACATCCGAGCAGGTATTGGACGGCGCTAGTCGCACACACGAGCGACGAGATCAGCTCGGAAGATTCAGCCGGCACGAGAACATGCTCGTCGGAGATGTCGGTCAGGGCGGTCTGACGGTCGGCGATGACGAGGACCGTCGCCCCCTGCTGCCGAGCCGCCTCGGCCAATTGGACCACGGCACGGGAGGACTTCCAGAGCGTGATCGCCACGAAGCAGTCGTGCGAGCTGAGCAGATTGACCTCGTTGACCATCGACGTCACGGAACCCGAATGCAGACGCACCGGATACCCGAGCATCTGCGCCACGTGCGCCAGCTGCATTCCTGGGGCGGCGTAGGAGCCCGTCGCGAACACGCCCGTGGATTCGGAGGCGATGATGTGTTCGCCCATCCTGTTGAGGGTGCCCTCATCGAGGCCGTCGCGCATCCGCTCGAGCAGCTCGATGTCCTTGTCGATCGAGTTCGCCAACCGCCCCTGACTCCGGTTGTGCAGATACAGGCTGCGCGAGCTCAGCGATGCCAGGTAACGAGTGCGGATCTCTGCCGAGAATGTCGGCCAACCGGTATATCCGAGCGATTGTGCCGCGCGAACGACCGTAGCGACGTTCACCTGCGCCATATCGGCAAGGAACTGAGCCGAGCAGTAAGCGGCCTCATCCGGATCCGCCTCGATCACACTCAGAATCGTCTTCGTCGCGCGTGTCAGCCGTGCGGCCGATCGGAGAGTGTCGATCCACTCGGTGAAGCTGCTCACAGTCCGGACTTCCTTTGCAAAGGTTGTTGCATTGCACCTACTCTGGGCCCATCATCCTAATCGGATCCAATGAAGGAGACATGGAATGCATCTCGGTCGGGGCATCAGCACGATCACCAACGCACGGGTCCTCGACGTGGACACGGCTACGATATCCGAGCCGACGACGGTGACCATCAAGGACGAGCGAATCGCCGAGGTCGGCGGGACCGGAGCGACATCGGACCCGGACAGTTTCGACGCCGAAGGCAGAATCGTCTCACCCGGACTGATCGACGCCCACGTCCATGTCCTGGCAGCCACCGCAAACCTGGGTGACCTCGGGGATCAATCGCCGTACTACCTCGGCGCCCAGGCCGCGCGCCTGATGGGAGCCATGCTCGGCCGCGGCTTCACCACCGTCCGTGATGCCGGTGGCGCAGACTTCGGTCTCGCAGCCGCCGTTCGGGAGAACCTCTTCCCTGCGCCTCGGCTCTTCTTCGGCGGTAAGGCACTGTCACAGACCGGCGGGCATGCGGACATGCGCGGACCGGGGACGCACGTCATGGACAAGCACCTCTGCTGCCCCAACATCGGCATCGTCTGCGATGGAGCCGATGCGGTGCGGAAGGCCGCTCGCGAGAACCTGCGAACAGGTGCCGATCACGTCAAGATCATGCTCTCGGGCGGAGTGGCGTCACCCACCGACCGCGTCGACTCCACCCAGTTCTCCGATGACGAGATCCGTGCTGCAGTCGAGGAGGCAGCAGCGGCGAATCGCTACGTACTCGGCCATGCCTACACAGCGAAGTCGGTCAACCGCGGACTCGAACTCGGAGTGCGGTCCATCGAACACGGCAACCTCATCGACCGCCGGAGCATCCAGCTCCTGCTCGAGAAGGACGCGTTCCTCGTCCCCACCCTCGTGACCTATGAACGCCTGAAGCAGGACGGTGCCACCTTCGGTCTGCCTGAAGCCAGCCAGAACAAGGTCGACGACGTCCTCTATGCAGGTCTCGACGCCTTGAAGCTCGCGACCGACCAGCAGGTGAAGATCGCGTACGGCTCCGATCTGCTCGGCGGCATGCAGCCTCACCAGAGCCAGGAGTTCGCCATTCGCGCCCAGGTACAGACACCTCAGCAGGTCCTGCGCTCGGCAACTACGACAGCGGCCGAACTCCTCGGGGAGGAGAACAACCTCGGCGCTGTGGCAGCGGGCGCATGGGCCGACCTGCTGGTCCTCGACGCCAACCCGCTGGACGACGTGTCCGTGCTAGGCGACGCGGACAGCTCGATCCACTCCGTCATCAAGGGAGGGCGCCTCCTCCAGTGAGGATCGCCCTGCCGTGCGCCCCGGATCGAACCGCGCGGCAGGGCCCAGATCGAAGCGCACGATTGGGCACAGATCGAACCGAACAGCAGGGGCTCCAACGTGGTTCGGACATCGACAAAGAAGCTGAGGAGCCGTGCGACAGGGAAGTCGATGACGACTTCGCCATCCTCAGATGCCACCGTTGAGAACGCCCGCGGTCACCTACCGATTCGGTCTGTTTGAAAGTAATTACTTTCACTCTATTGCAATCACTTAAAGATGTGATTAAGTTCATAGCATGGCAACGGCGAAGCACAGTGAGATTCGCGAATGGATCGAATCGGAGATCCATCGAGGGACTTACGAAGTCGGCGCAAAGCTGCCGACAGAGCAAGAACTGATGGATCAGTTCGCAGTCAGCCGCAATCCCGTTCAGAAGGCGATGAACGCCCTCGTCGAAACGGGAATGGTGACTCGGAAGCGCGGAGCGGGCACGATCGTCGCGTCCGTCGGTCTGCGCAGCAACCTGCTCAGGCTCATGGACCCCACCCTGACCGGGCCCGAAGTCCATGGTGAACATCGCGTCATCGACCTGACCGTCGCCTCGGCTGAGAATTTCGGACTCAGCCGGAATGCCTTTGCCTCGGGCACGCCCACAGCACATCTCACCCGGCTGAAGACCAGCGCAGAAGGAAGACCCCTCGCACTGGAGCGCTGCGCCATCGATCTTCTGCTGGCTCCCAACGTGCTGTCACAGGACCTCGCATCGCTGACGACCATCGCCTACTACAACTCGATCAAGCTCGGCATTCGTCGGGCGAATACATCGCTCAGCGCAGTTCATCTGAACGAGCAGGACGTCGAACATATGGAGATCTCGACCTCCATCCCGGTCATTCGTCAGCACAGAACAGTGACTCTCAGCTCCGAGGCAGTCGTCGAAGTTGCCGAATTCCTCATCCATCCGCACAACATGACTTTGGAGGTCAGCCAAATTGACAACAGTTAGCCCAGACAGAGTAGCCGTCGTCGGAGCCGGAGTCATCGGCACCATGACAGCTTGGCAACTGGCGAAGCGCGGCTTCGATGTCACGGTCTTCGATCAGTGGAACACCCCGAACGACCGCGGCGCCTCGGCGGGCGAGTCTCGGATCTTCCGCACGATCTACAAAGAGGGACCTGACTATGTCCCGGTCCTCAAGAAATCGTACGACATGTGGGAGGAGCTTCAGGCAAACCAAGCCACCTCCGTACTGCAGATGTGCGGCGGCCTGATGATCGGCCGGCCGGATACCCACGATGTCGAAGCCGTCATCTCCTGCGCCGAAGCTGCGGACCTCGATCACCGGGTCCTCAACTCCCACGACATGGCTCGAGAGTATCCGCAGTTCCGTCTCGACGATGATGAGGTCGGTGTCTTCGATCCGGCTTCAGGTGTATTCAGACCAGAGGCTGCTGTTCTCACCGCGCGGAAGGAAGCCGAACGCCTGGGCGCCGACTTTCGGACCTACACTCGAATTCTCAACATCCGCCCTCTCAGCCAACACGTCATGATCGACACTCACGATGGTGCACAGGCATTCGACAAGGTCGTTGTCTCCACCGGCCCCTGGGTGAACGAACTGACAGACTTCGGCCCAGACATCGTCGCCCCGCGTCGCCTCGTGGCCATGTGGTTCCCGGCCCGAGACGTCCCACTTCATACCCCAGCCAACATGCCCATCTCCATCCGGCGGCACCCGGAAGGCGGATTCTCCTGCTTCCCAGTCCTTGACGGCCTGGGCGTCAAGATTCTCCCGCATCATCTGGCGTGGGCCACCCTCGACCAAGTCGAGGACCTGCCGCGCTTCGTCGAAGCCGATGTCGTCCGCTCAACCGAGCACGCTGTGGCTCGCCTCATGCCAGGCCTCGACCCAACCCCGTTCAGAGTGTCCACGTGGACCGAGGGATTCACGAAGGACGAGGCCCCGATAGTCGGGCCCTCAGCGCAGGACCCCCGCATCGTCCTTGCCGTCGGCATGTCCGGCCAAGGGTTCAAGTTCTCACCGATGATGGGCTCCATCGTGACTGACATGGTCGAGAACGGCAGTTCGACCGATGCCATCGGACTCATGGACGCGCAGCGCTTCGATGGAGGCGGGTCATGAACTGGGGCACCACAACACTCATCTCGCTGACAGCGATCATCGTCATCGGCATCGGCGCGTACATCTCGTTCTATGTGGGCAAGAAGAACAAATCGAACGATTCGTGGGTCGTCGGCGGAAGGAACCTCCCGCTCTACGTCGTGGCCTTCACCCAATACGCGACTGCGGTAGGCGGAGGCGTGCTTGTCGCCCATGTGGGCATTGCCTATGCGTGGGGCTTCTCCGTCTTCTGGTATGAACTGTTCGTCGTCATCGGTCTCATCATCATCTCGCTCTTCGCAGGTTGGCTGAGACGTCGTTCGTTCTCGACCATCCCGGAAGTCTTCACCCGTCTCTACGGCGAGCATCGCCTGATGCTCAGCCTTGTCGCACTGGCCGTCATCGTCGTGCCCTTCGGTTGGTTAGCCACTCAGTTCATCGCCTTCGCCAACCTCTTCAACTCTGTCACAGGAATCGGAATCACGCCTCTGATCATCATCATGGCGGTCGTGAGCATCGCGTTCGTACTCCCCGGTGGGCTCACGTCAGTGGCGTGGTCAGACTTCTTCTTCGGCGTCTTCATGGTCATCGCCTCGATCGTCGTCGGGTTCTACGCTGTCAACAACGCGGGAGGGCCCGGCACCATCATGGCGAATCTGCCGGATGACCTCACGGTGATGCCGACCGGTCTCACTGCGGCGGGTGGGCTGACGATTCTGCTGTGGCTGTTCTCGATCCTGCCGGGAACTCTCACCAACCAGCTGTACTACCAGCGCGTCTTCGCGGCCAGCAGCGTGAAGCAAGCCCGTCAGGGCATCTACCTCAGCAGTGCACTGATCTTCCTCTCCGGCATCTACGCGCTCATCATCGGCCTCTCGGTGCGCAGCATGACCGACCAGTTCGGGGTAGACGGGCGCGAACAGGCGGCAGGCTGGTTCCTCGCGCAGCTCCCCGTATGGCTCGTCGCCATCTACGGCGCTTTCCTCATGGCAACGATCGTTTCCACCACCGGCTCTGCGCTGCATTCCGTGGTGGTCAATCTTGTCAACGATCTCAGGCCGGCATTTGTGAAGAGGAAGGACACCACGGCCGACCTCGTCAACGTCTCCCGTTGGTGCACAGTCGCAGTGTCGGCGCTGGCCGCGCTGCTCTCCATCATCTTTCCCACAGCGCTCAATTGGCTGGTGGCAACATACGCCTACTCAGCCTCGATGCTGGCCGCTCCGTTCCTCATCGGCATGGTCCTCGCGAGCAAATGGGTCATTCACGTATCGGTCGGTTACGTATCAATGGTCGTCGGCCTCGGTGCCTGCGCGATCTCTCATGTTCTCGGAACGACTGTTCCATATGCGGTCTATGGCATCCTCGGAAGCCTCATCGCGTATTTCATCATGCTTGCAGTCAGAAGACCTCAGGCACGAGCCACCATCGAAGAAGGAGCACAAGCTTGAAAACACTGGTTATCGGCGCGGGAGTCCTAGGCCTCGTCACCGCATGGAACCTGAAGAAGGACGGTCACGAAGTGACCATTGTCGACAAGATCGGCACATATGCGGGAGCCAGCCATCGATCCTTCGCGTGGATCAATGCGAATCACAAACTCCCGGAGTCCTACCACCGCCTCAATGCGGCCGGCGTAGAAGCTCATGAGGACCTGCAGAAGGAACTCGCGGCCCATGGCACATGGTTCCACCAGCTCGGATGCATTCTGTCTGACTCCACCTCTGATGCACCAGTGAACTACGACGCCCGAGTCCAAGAGTCCACAGAGTTCGGCTACCCGGTGGAGACGATCGACCGCGACCGGCTCCTCGAACTGGAACCAGAGATCGATTGGCCGACCGATGCTGCCCTCTTCTTCCCGAAGGACGGTCACCTCGACAACTTCACGTTCGGGGACCTGATACGCGATCTGCTGGCCGAGGCAGGCGTCGATATCGACGTGCGTGAGGTGGACAACGTTGAATCGACTTCTTCGGCCACCGAGGTTGCATTCGCCGAAGGCGGCGTCGAATCGTTCGATCAGGTCGTCATCGCTGCGGGAGCGGAATCCGGTCCCATCGCTCAGCGTTCGGGGCTGACTCTGCCCGTCGCGCCGTTGGATTCCCCCGGACCACGAACCCACAGCCTTCTTGGCATCACTGCTCCCACCGAGGTGGCGCTCAGTCGCGTCGTCATCTCCGACCGGATCAATGTTCGTCCCCGAAGCGACGGCAGCATGTTCGTCCAGGTCCCTCCGGTCGAGCACCGGACGGAAGAGGGCGAGAGCACTGAACTGCTGGACGAGATCGGCACGGTGATGGAGGAGTCATTGCAGGAGCTCTTCGACACCTCGATCCCCGTGGAGGAGGTGATCTTCAGCGGTCGCAGCTTCCCGGAGGACGGAGTGAGCATCGTCGGCTATCTCGATGATGCACATAGAATCTATTCGCTGGTCACGCACAGCGGTATGACTCTGGCTCCGCTGCTGGGACGGCTGGTCGCCAACGAGCTGGTGGGCGGGAAGGAAGAGCTGCTCGAGGACTTCCGTCCGTCGCGATTCCGCGATGGCATTGTTCCCGAGGATACAGACAATTTCATCGGCAGGCAGTAGGCCCCGAATGATGGTCGAGAGAGTCAGCGGAGCTGACCACAAAAGCTACCTGAACCTGCAAGAGCGCGCCGCCTGCACCGCGCTGTTGCAGGTTCACCGCGCCGAAGCGCAGCCACAGGCCTCACTCGATCGCGGCGAGCGCCTTGTTCCAGCTTCCGTAGAACTTCCGAACCGCTGCGGCTGAGGGCACCTCGCCCTTGTGCTCGGCGGCGTAGTCGCCATACGCCTTGTAGGTGGCACCGACGCCACGGGCTTCGCTGTCGGCGACGAACTCGGCGATCGCCTTCTCATAGGCCGCGGTATCGAATCGGAGCTGCCCACGTGCCCGCCCCACCGAACTGGTTGCCAACCCCGCGGCTTTGAGCGCTTCATTCCACGAACCGAAGCGCTGGACCGCAGTCTGGCTCGTCGGCGGCCACACACTGGACCCTTTGGTCGAGGCGACGCCCAGCTCCGCGAGAACCGCGGTGCGCTGCTTCTCGTACTTGGCCGCGGTCAGGGACACGTCGCCGGACGAAGCCCGCACACTGAACAGGGAACCGGCCACCTCGGCAAGGGCCTTTGTCACGTGCGACTCGTCCTGCGTCTGACCGCGGAGGGCGACTTCCACCTCGGCGAGGATCCCCTGATCAGCGTGGTTGGACTCGGTGCCAGCAGACGAACTGCGGGGTGAGAGCTCGGTTTCTCGGGCCGCGCAGTGGAGAAGCGCCCCGATGAGCGCGGGGGTCGCGGTGTGGGATCTCTCGGTGCCTGAGTCAGTCATCCTGGCCATCTTACGTGGATTGTTCGCTCAGGCCGGTATGAGGCGGTCGTCGCCTTCCTCTCCGTTCGCCGAGGCTGCCGTCCGTTCGCGGGCGATGTGCGGTCGCGTTCGTCGCCCGTGGTCGCGGCAGTCAGTGCCGTGTGTTCGACACTTCAGCCGACGAGCAGGGCGAGCGCTCCCGTGGCGATGAGTGTGGTCAGGGTGGTCCAGCAGACGATCGCGATGCCCTGCCAGAGCAGGATCCACGAGGTCTTGACCCCGGCGCCGACGAGGATGGTCGACGTGATCTGAGTCGGAATCGCCAGAGGGCCGAGCAGGCTCGCACCCGGGACCCCGAAACGGGTAAGGAAGCGCTTGAACTTGACTCGCCCCTTCGATTCTGGCTTCTCGTCGCCTATTGGGCGAACATCGACCGATTCGGAGTCAGAGGAAGCAGCATTGCCGGGTGCCTCGTCGGCGATTTCCTCGCCCGCAGGGGAGACTGCCATTCGCGCAGTCTCACGCTTGAGATCGCGGCGGGCGACAACTGCGCGCCTGGCCCTGGCGCCGAGAACGACGATGACGGCCACGCAGATGAAGTTGCCGATGGCGCCCGCGATTCCGGCGAGGACCGGGTTCATTCCGGCCCAGACGCCGATGATCGAGGAGATCTCGCCTTCGATAAAGGGGATGGCTCCGGCCGCTGCGATGATGAAGGGCTGAAGCAGGTCGGGGACGTGGGAGGCCAGGCCTTGGAAGAATTCGATGATGGGGTTCATGATGTCCTTTGAACGAGGTTGCTCAGACCTCGACTCTCATCGAGTCGGATCTGATTGCTGACTATGTTCAGTACAGACTGTGTTCTCAGAACAGGGTCAAGCACTCATCGGCGATCCCAGGAAATGCTCAGGTAGCGTCCGAGTCTCCTGCGCTTCGTCCCACTGTCCTGCGCTGCCTCGCTGCTTCCTCACGCTCGGCCTCCTTGATGAAGGCGATGAATCGCTCTCGATGTTCGTCGGGAATGTCGAGGCTGGCGAAGATCTGGATGAATGCCCGTTGCATGACGTCGATCTGGGCATCGTTGTAGAGCTCGCCGATGAGGGAGATGATCGCGTTCTGCCCCATCTTCCGGTCGCCGGTCATCCGATGGCTCGGCGCGAGCAGCCACGGCTGTGACTCCAGCTGATCCTTCATGTCCGGCGCGATCTTTTCGGCCAACCGCGATCGTGTCTCTTCGTCGGCGTCTTCCGGGAGTTCACTGACCTCGTGGTCATAGGGTGATGCCTCGGACATGATCGACTTCATCTCTGACATCGTCGACTCATCGTAGAGCCGAGAATAGAGAGACATGAGGCCGCGATCCGATGCCGTCATGGCAGTCGCGATGTCTGTAAAACCCGAGGCGGTGTCGATCGGTGCACCATGTTCGAGCAGCAGTGCAACCTCTTCTCGTACCTTCTGCAACTGGGCGATCCGCTCACCCAGCTCACTGTCGAGATGTTTGAGCGCGATCTGCTGCTGTTCGTGATCGTTCTCCACGGAGCCGATGTCTGACAGCTGTATGCCGAGTTCCCTCATCCGGAGGATCTGGAGGAGTCGGAGCAGATGGGAGGCACCGTATTGTTTGTATCCGTTGCTCATGCGCTCGGGCTCGGCGAGCAGATCGAGCTTGTGATAATGGCGAATGGTGTTGACCGTGGTCCCGGTCAGCTTTGCCAACTCGCTCGTGCTCCATCCCATGGGCAGGCCCTTCCGCCGATACCGTGTCGAACTCGGACGAGAAACAGTCTATTGGCTCTGCGCCACCGGCGCCCGGTGACGGTCAACCACTTGTCGCCATCTGTAGAAAGGTCCGTCATGACGCGACGAAGATGCAGAACGGATGCCCTGCAGGGTCAGCGAGCACATAGAGAGGTTCGTCCTCACTCCAGCGTCAACGGAGTGAGGACGGCAATCTTCCAGCCGTCTTCGGTGCGCACGAGCTGGTACATGTTCCGTTCGTCGGGGGCACCGCCGTGATATCGCCAGGTGACATCGGCCCAGATGCTGTACCCGGTTGCGGCGACCACCTCGACGGTGGCATCGATGTCCGTCACCCCCTCGTACTGACCGAACGCACCGGCGAAGAAGCCTTCAGTCTGGCTCGCGTCGGTGACCGCGATCCGCTGCCCGGGGAATTCGATCTGCGCCGGCACCGCGTAGTGGTCGGCGATCGCGGCGGCGTCTCGGTCGATCAGGGCCCGGGTGTAGGTGTCGAAGAATTCCGTGTGAACCTCGTTGTTCTCATCCATGCCGCCAAGGATAGCGCGCAGCACTGACAGTGTGACTGTCGGCGCCGTCAGGGCTACGGTGATCGCAACAGTCCTTTCGGGTGCGCACCGACGAGAATTCGTCGTTCACGCCCGATCTATGAAGCGGAAGAGGGCAGCGATGGGTGCGCGGTTGGAGGGCGTCGAGGCATTGGTCTTCGACATGTTCGGAACGGTCGTCGACTGGCGTGAGAGCATGGCCGCCGAGGTTGCGACCCTCCTGGCCGAATACCTGCCGACCGTGGACCCGCGAGAGTTCGCGGACTTGTGGCGCGCGGAGTACCAGCCGTCGATGGAGCGTGTGCGCAACGGCAGCAGAGCGTTCACACGCCTCGATGTCCTCCATCGGGAGAATCTCGAGACCGTACTCGACCGGCTCGGTGTCGATCCAGCGACGATTCCGCCGCCTGTTCTCGACGAGGCCAATCTCTCCTGGCATCGACTGAACCCGTGGCCCGACTCCGTGCCCGGTCTCACACGCTTGAAAGACCGTTTCATCATCGCTCCGCTGTCGAATGCCAATGTTCGCCTGGCGCTCGACGTCGCCAAACGCGCGCAACTGCCGTGGGATGCCATCCTCGGCGCCGAGGTTGCCGGTGCCTATAAGCCCGAACCGGCCGCCTACCTGCGCACCGTGGAGATCCTCGGACTTGCACCCGATCGGGTGGCCATGGTCGCCGCGCACAACAGTGACCTCGCCGCCGCGAGCGACGTCGGACTCCGCACCGTCTTCGTGCGCAGAGCCACCGAACACGGACCGAATCAGACAAGCGATCTCGTCCCGGATGGTCCGTGGGATGTGGTGGCTGAGGACTTCGAGGATCTCGCCGACCAGATCGTCTGAGCGCGGCCACCGCAGCCGTCCTTCACTCCCACCTGATCAGTCGAGGCTCATCGGTATTTCCGAACTCATCGGAGTGAGGACAGTGATCAGGATCTGCGCGGACGAGGCGGCACGAGGCCGTCTGCTTCGTACCGGTCGAAGAGTTCGAGGAACGCCCGCTCGGTGCTGATGTAGGTTGTGAACCCCGCCAGCCGACTCTTCGTCATATCAGCCACAACCTCGACCTCAATTCCCAGATCGCTGTCGGTGTGCCAGAACGAGGCCACACGATCGAGCCGGTCCTCCTTGAGCCCGTACTTGGCAGCGATGTCGACCCACTCCTGCTCTCTGCCAGCCATCTGTTCGACAAGCGGCTTGGGTTCCTCGGTGGGACCTTCCCAATCGACACCGAGTGCATCAGCAAGGCGAGGCCACAGCTAGCGCCAGCGGAAGATCTCACCGTTGGTCACGTTCCACGCTTCGTTGCCGATGCCGGGGGTCGTCGACGCCCAGATCATCTGATCAGCCACGATCCGCGAATCGGAGATATCGGTGAGGCAGTTCCACACCAGTTCCGTGCCGGGGAAGATAAGCGGGGTGCCCGACTCTCTGGCGATCGCTGCGTGCACCGCGAAGGTCAACGCGAAGTTCATCGCATTCCCGACCGTATGCCCTGTCACCGTGTGGGCCCGGTGGACGCTCCATGTGAAGTGATCGCGCTCGGCTGCGGCGAAGACCTCATCCTCTTGGGCGTAGTAGAAGTTCGGTGTTTCCAATCGCTGGGATTCCTCCCGGAAGGGGGTCTCACGCATCTCTCCGGTACCGAACGCCTCGAACGGACCCATGTAGTGCTTCAGCCCGGTCATCAGAGCAGCGTGCCTGACCGAACCGGCTGGGGCGAGTGCGTCGAAAAGATTGCTCATCATGGCCGCGTTGACGCGGATATTCTCAGCTTCGGTCTCCTGCCGTGACCACGCGGTGAGGAAGACATGAGTCGGTCGGAGGTCCTTCAGAGCCTGGGCCACACTCTCAGGCTCCTGCAGGTCTGCCAGAACCGGATGCACCCTCGGTGGCAGTTCGTGTGCCGAACGCGACAGTCCATAGACATCCCAGTCGTCGCAGATGGCAAGCTTGCGCGCGATCTCTGAGCCGACGATGCCGTTGACGCCGACGACGAGCGCGGTTGAGCGGTAGTCCTCCATGTGTCCTCCTGAATTCAGAACGGGGAATCGGGTGAGCCGCCGTCATTCGGCGGCCGGGCAGCCCCGCGCGTACCGTCGTCGCACGGTCGCGAGCGGCGCCTATGCCCAGTCTCATCGACAGGCAGGCGACCAGCCAGCCCCTCAATGAGCGTGCGACCGGCATTCGTACCACTGACAGGGATACGTTCGAAGCGGTACACGCGCGTAGGCTGGGCCCTATGAGCAGACCAACCCACACGGGCGGTTCGGGCAGCCTCGGCGAGTTCCTGAAGTCTCGTCGTGATGCGCTGAGCCCGCCAGAAGCCGGCATCGAAGGCTGGGGGCGGCGCCGACGGGTGCCCGGTCTGCGGCGCGAAGAAGTCGCCCAGCTGGCCGGAGTCTCTGTCGCCTACTTTGTCCGCCTCGAACAGGGTCAGGCCCGCAATGCCTCCGACGAGGTTCTCCTCGCGATCGCCCGGGCACTGTGCTTGTCGCAGACCGAGACCGAACATCTGCTCGATCTGGCCAGGCCGTCCCGCACCAAGGCGACGCCGCGTACTCGGCCCGAGCGTGCCCATCCGCTGTCGCTGGCGATGTTGGAAACCCTCGAGAGCCATCCGGCCGTGCTGCTGGGCCGACGCAACGATGCACTGGCATGGACGCCGGCCGGCCACGCACTCCTGGCCCCGCACCTGCCCTTCGACACCAGCGATCCTCGCACGCGCCCCTCCCTGCCGCGGCTGCTGTTCCTCGATCCCCAGGTTAGAGGCGCTCACCTTGACTGGGAAGCAGAAGCGCGCACCTACGTCGCCTACCTTCGCCTCATCAGCGGCAAGTATCCTGAGGACTCGCGTTTGGCCGAGCTCGTCGGAGAGCTCTGCATGAAGGACGCCGACTTCGCAGCCCTGTGGGCTTCGGGGAGAGTCAAAGAGTGCACTGGGGGAACCAAACGCTTCCAGCACCCGCTCGTCGGAGAATTGATCGTCGACTTCCAGGTCTGGCTTCAGGCAGACACGCCCGATCACCGGCTCGAGGTCTACTTTCCCGCCGACGAACCGTCCGCCGATGCCCTCACTCTGCTGAACACACTCGCCCACGAAGACCATTCGTACACAGGCGTGCGACGCGATATCGCCAGTCCCAGCGGGCGCATCGAGCGCTGATGCCCGCCGCCCCTGGCGCGATTTCAGCGGTGCATGGGCCTTGCGGGAGATGAGTCTCGATGGCTGTGCACGGCAGGGCGGCATCGATGCGCCTCGAACATGGGATGTCTACACTGAGGCATGGACGAATTCAGCATCGGTGACACCGTCACCATCACCGGCAGCGTCATGACAGGCAGTGTCGGCACCGTTGTCTACCTCGACGAGACGCGGGGAAAGTACCTTGTGCACGTCGGCGGGACCGCACAGAACTACTACGACCCGGACGAGATCGAGCTGTTCTCCAGCTGAGGGACCCTTCGCGTGCTGATGTCGCTGAGACGGCGGTCAGAGATCGATCTCGAGCATCAGTCGCCGAGGATGCGCGCCAGCCAAGCGGTCCGAGAGGCTCTCATTGCCTGGGCAAGCGCAGTGTCCGGTGCCATCATGTCGAAGCCGTGGAAGCCGCCGGGCCACGCATGCAGCTCGGCGACTCCGCCGTCCGCCCAGATCTGTGAGGCATAGGCGACGTCCTCATCGCGGAATACCTCTGCCGTACCGACGTCGATGTATGCCGACGGCAGTCCGCTCAGGTCTGTCGCCCGCGACGGTGCAGCGTAGATCGACACGTCCTCAGTTCCGCGACGATCACCGAGCAGAGCATCCCAGCCGGTGAAGTTGCTGGTGCGATCCCACACTCCTTCGCCATCGATCTGATGCGATGAGATCGTCTCGTTGCGATCATCGATCATCGGATAGATGAGGCATTGAGCAAAGAGAGCCGGGCCACCGCGGTCGCGGGCGAGCAGAGCGACACCCGCGGCCAGTCCGCCTCCGGCGCTCCCACCGGCGATGAGCAGTCTCTCGGCATCGATACCGAGTTCATCGGCGTGGTCAGTCGTCCAGACGAGACCGGCGTAGCAGTCTTCCACGGGGTACGGGTCCGGGAATTCGGGTGCAAGACGATACTCGACGGAGACGCATACAGCATCGAATCGTTCCACCCAGTCGAGCATCACGTCGATTCCGGTGAAACGATCACCGATGATCATGCCGCCTCCATGTGTATGGAAGATTCCGGGGCCGACGTTCTCATGGTCTTCTCGGGCGAAGACCGACGCCACCAGGTCGGCGCCCTGATACCCCGGGATGATGATCTCACGGTGGGTGACCTTGCGTCCGCTGAGCACGTCGTCGATCGATATCGTCACACCCGCCTCGCGCATCAGCGGAATCATCTCGGCAGTCACCGTCGATGGCACCGGCTCACCCGCCGCGTCGAGCACAGCCGCCAACTCCGGATCGAATGGCGGTCTGTTCCGAGTAACCTCTGTTGCCATAGTGGCCCTCTCTGATCCAGGTCGGTTCGCGGCGATGTCTGTACTCTGACTCTACGGGAACGGATCCGCACCGGCCCCCGTTGGGCAGCATGCTGCAGTCCTCCGGCCAGCCGAAACCGGCGTGTGCAATCGTGTCAGCCATCAGTGAGAAGATGGCATCGTGTCAGAGAACCGACCAGCCATCCCCACCGACTGGCGCGAGGCCTTCGCCCCACTCGCCGAGGCGGTTCCGCAGGCCCATACGCCCGTGGCCCTGGGATTCGAGCTCGTCGAGGTCGTGGCCCGCACCTGGTTCGAACCGAAGCACTCGAACCTCCTGACCAAGAACGAGGTCACCCCGGGAGCCGACCCCAGTCTGGCCATCCGCCCACTCATCCTCAGCGACTCCGGCAACTGGGTGAAGAAGTCGCTGACCTGGCGCAACATCGATCGCATGGCCCGGCAGTTCGGCGTCGACCCTCGCCATCAGGAGTGGTTCTCCCAGCTGGCCGGCCTGCGGACCCGGGACAAGACGGACTTCACACCCGACGGTGCGCCGTACAACCTCGGCGATTTTCACACTCCGTTGCTGTGGCAGATGTTCGCCCGAGGGGCGGAGCTGGGCATCGAGTTCGTCGGCGTCAATCAGGGTATGGGCATCCACATCGGCCGGCAGTCCAAAGCGGTCATCGACGTCAACCGCGTGCAGGGGCAGCTGCGGGTCCTACCGCGCGCCACCATCGACGAACGCGACTTCTCCCCCGGGCTCATCAAACCGATCTGGACGCACGGATTCTTCGGCGTCGACGTCCGTTCGAGCTTCACCGTGACCCTGGCCCCGGCCGCCGAGTCGACGACGGAATCGGCACTGTCGGTGTTCAATGCTCCCGGACCGATCACCATCCCCAACGACGAGGCCGAGGAGTTCTTCGAGGAGTACTACCCGCAGCTGCGCACCACCGCCGAGGTGGTCAGCAGTGACGACTCCGTGGCCTTTCCCCGCTACCGCGACCCCAGGCTCGTCCTGTTCCTCACCTACGGGGCCGCCGATCACCTCACCATCCGCTGGTACTGGGAGTACTCGGGCCCACGACGAACACTGCCCCTCCGACTCGCGACGAACTCGACGACCAACGCCAACCCCGACAACCGGGACTTCACCCATGAGTCGGGCGTCATGGAGCAGGTGACACGCATCCTCACCTCGGCGCATGAGGACGGCTCAGCACTGAGCGCCCCGATCGACACCGACCTGCACGACGCGGACACCGCCGACTTCGTCGTCAACGTTCTGCCCGAGCTCGAGGAGATCGAGCATGTCAAGGTCATCACCCGCGGGAAGAAGCAGCCGTACCGGGAGCTCGGCGGCGAACCGAACGTGAAGATCACCTCGGTCGAGTCGGACAAGAACGACTGGTTCGATCTGGGCTTCCAGATCACCGTCGACGGCCACCCGGTGCCCTTCGTCAAGCTCTTCAAGGCTCTGGCCCGCGGCACCAAGAAGATCAAACTCTCCGACGACTCATTTCTGTCGCTGAACAAACCGGTCTTCGACAGGATCAAGGCCCTGCTCTCCGAGGCCGATCTCATCCCCGAATGGGAGCCCGAGTCCCCGAAGATCAGCCGCCTCCATGTGGGTCTGTGGTCCGAGTTCGAGGACCTCGCCGACGAATCCGAACCAGCCCGGTCCTGGCGGGAGTCCGCTCAGGCCCTCGCCGATCTCGAGCACCTCCCGGCCACCGAAGTGCCGCCGCTGGGCGTGACCATGCGGCCCTATCAGGTGCAGGGATTTCGGTGGCTGGCGCTGCTCTACCGATCCCGCCTGGGCGCGATCCTCGCCGACGACATGGGTCTCGGAAAGACCCTGCAGACCCTGGCGCTCATCGCCCATGCCAAGACCGAGCACGCATGGTCAACGGGCACCCGGCCGCAGGACTCGGACGCGCGCCGGCCGTTGCCGCCGTTCCTCGTCGTCGCTCCCACCTCGGTGGTCGACACCTGGGTGAAGGAGGCTGCGAAGTTCACCCCTGACCTCGACGTTCGCGTCGTCGCGGAATCGACGCAGAAGAGGAAGACCGCCCTCGCCGAGGTGGTCGACGGTGCCGATGTCATCGTCATGTCCTACGCCATGCTCAGGTTGGAGGAGGACCCGATCTCCAGGCTGGACTGGGCCGGGTTCGTCCTCGACGAGGCACAGTTCGTGAAGAACAGCTCCTCCCAGGTCCACCTGGCGGCGAAGTCGGTCACCGCCGGCTTCCGTCTGGCCCTGACGGGCACACCGCTGGAGAACTCACTGCGCGACGTGTGGTCGATCCTGTCCATCACCTCACCCGGGCTCTTCCCCAGCGCACATCGCTTCGACGAGGAATACGTGCGACCGATCGAGAGCGGCGAGAATCCCGGGAGGATGGTGCGCCTGCAGAAGCGGATCAGGCCATTCATGATGCGGCGGACGAAGGATCTCGTCGCCGCGGACCTGCCGGAGAAGCAGGAGCAGGTCATCACCGTCGAGCTGAATTCGGCCCACCGGAAGCTCTACGATCGTGTGCTGCAGAAGGAGCGGAAGAAGATCCTCGGCTTCATCGACAGCGACTACGACAGACAGCGGTTCATCGTCTTCCGCTCACTCACACTGTTGCGGATGCTGGCCCTCGACCCCAGCATCGTCGATGCCGAACACTCCGAGGTGCCGTCGAGCAAGCTCGCCGCACTCATGGAGCGACTCGACGATGTGCTCGCCGAAGGACACCGGTCGATCGTCTTCAGCCAGTTCACCTCATTCCTGACCAAGATCGCCGACGACCTGGATCGCCGAGGTGTGCCCTACGTGGTCCTCGACGGCTCCACTCGCAATCGCGGGGCCGTCGTCGAGGAGTTCAGATCTGGGGCGGCCCCCGTGTTCCTCATCAGCCTCAAGGCCGGCGGGTTCGGCCTCACCCTCACCGAGGCGGACTACGTCTTCCTCATGGACCCGTGGTGGAACCCCGCATCGGAGAATCAGGCCATCGACCGCGCGCACCGGATCGGGCAGACGAAGAACGTGATGGTCTATCGATATGTCACAGAAGGCACGATCGAGGAGAAGGTGCTGGCCCTGCAGAGGAAGAAGGCCGAGCTCTTCGACTCACTGATGAGCAACGGCGGAACGTTCGAAGGACGCGGACCCAGCGGTCAGGCCTTCAGCCAGACGGTCACGGCCGACGACATCCGGGGGCTGCTGGAGGGGTAGCCTCGCCGAGGTTTGCGTATGAACAGACCGGAATCGAGAGACGTCGTCCGAGAACGGCGGAGGTCGCCACGACCGACTATTCTGATAGTGAACATGGATGATGACACACAAGCAGCGGACCGGGAACAGCGCTGGCAGGCACGCCTGGCTGTGCCGGTTCTCGTTGCCGCTCTGGTGTCGATTCCAGCAGTCTTCCTCACGTTCCTCTCCGGGCCGTGGAGCGATGCCGGCCGGGTCATCAATCTCCTCTCCGGGCTGGTGCTCGTGGGAGAGACGCTCATCCTGCTGGCCGTCACGCCCGACAGGCTCGCCTGGTTCAAACGTCATCTGTGGCTGGTGGCGCTCACCGTGCTCGTCGTCCTCGGAGTCGTTCTCGCTCTGGGACCGGTCCAGCTGTTCCGACTCATTCGCCTCATCGGAGCCCTGCGGATTCTGCGAACGGGCCGGATCATCAAGGCCGGTAGCCTGCTGGCCGGACGGAGCACAAGCGCATGGAACAAGGTCGCCGCCGTGGGCATCTCGGTCCTGGTGGCGATCTTCGTCGCCGCCACCCTGGCGGATCCGAGTTCGACTGTGCGCGGACTGCTTCACGATGTCGTGCCGTTCCAGATCGGGCCGATCGCCATCGTCGCCTCCGGACTTGTTCTGGCCGGAGCGACATTCTTCGTCCTCTTCGACCGCACCAGCAAGGATGAGGCATCGGGCGACGATGATGAGGCCGAGCCCGGGGCCACGGCTGGGAACGACGATGCCGGTGACGATGCCCGTTAGCGCGATCGTTGCCCGGCTGAAGGGGCACCGCCCCGACCTGCAGCTCACTCGCGGTCGAGGCGAAGAGCCGATCAGTGGTACATCTTGCGATAGTGGATCGTGGAGTTGTGCTTCATATGCGCACAGGTCGGCGCATCGTGTGACGACACGGACTTGGTGAAGACCGGCTCTGCCTGGGCCGGCAGGAGGTCGTGTGTGGTCATATGGCTACACCGATGACAAGACCGGAACGCGCCGGCTCAGCCCGGAGACCCCGACCATTGCCGACCGCAGGGCTCCTCAGGACGATCAAGAGTCACCAGGGTCGGATTGCCTGCCATTTCGCGGATCAGCTCTTGTCGTACGTGGAGACGACTGAAAATCAGACGGCCCCATCCAGGTCAGACATATCGAGGACGAACCGGTATCTCACGTCGTTCCTCTCCAACCGGTCGAGCGCCCGGTCGACCTGCGCCGACGGCAGCACCTCCACCTCGGGGACGACCCCGTTGTCGGCGCAGAACTGCAGCATCTCGGCGGTCGCGGGCCGACCGCCGCTGCCGGCAGAGCTGAGCTTCTTCCGACCGATGAGCAGGTCGGTGACCTCCACGGTGACCGCGCCCAGGTACCCGAGGACGCTGTGGGTCCCATCCAGCCCGACCACTTTGAGGTACTCCGTGAGGTCGTGTGGTGCCGAAATGGTGTCGATGACGAGGTCGAAGTTCTCCCGTGCATCGGCCATCTGCGCAGGGTCGGTGGAGACGATGAACCCGTGTGCGCCGAGGCGGTGGGCGTCCTCGGCCTTGTCCTGCGTGCGGCTGATCACCGTCGTGGTGGCACCGAGTGCGACCGCGAACTTGACCGCAAGATGACCGAGGCCGCCGAGGCCGACCACGGCGACACGTGCACCCGGCCCGACCTCCAGCGCCCGCAGCGGCTCCCAGGCGGTGATGCCCGCACACATCAGTGGTGCGGCTGCCGCCGGGTCCAGACCGACAGGGAGTCGGTAGGCGAAGTCTTCGCGCACGACGTACTCCCGTGAGAAACCGCCCAGTGTCGTCGTTCCGTCGACACGGTCCCTGCCGCCGTAGGTGAGAGTGGGAAACGAGTGGCAGAAGTTCTCCTGTCCCGCCCGGCACATGGGGCACTGCCCGCAGGAGTCGACGATGTTGCCCACCGCGACGTTGTCACCGACGGAGAAGGCGGTCACTTCAGGCCCGACTTCGATGACGACACCGGTGAATTCGTGCCCCGGGACGAGGGGTGAGTGGCCGTCGTGATCATGCAGAGTCTGCAGGTCACTGTGGCAGAGCCCGCAGTAGTCGACTCTCACGGCGATGTCGTCCGGTCGCAGCTCCCGCCGTTCGAGCGACGCTGGCCTCAGCCCTTCCGGGTCGGCATGCCAGGCAGTGGTCGTTCGCATCACAGATCTCCTCAAACAGACTATTCGGTCTATTCAGCGTAGACCCGCCGACTCAGCAATGCAAACCAACTGGTCTGTTTGATACGGTGGCCGCATGCCCGAACAGCCTCAGACCCGCCGCGGGGCGGCGACCTACCAACGCATCCTCGACGCCGCCACCGAGGAATTCGCCCAGCACGGGATCGCCGGTGCGCGGGTCGATCGAATCGTCTCCGCGGCGCGGACGAACAAGGCCCAGCTCTATGCCTACTTCGGCGATAAGGGACAGCTCTTCGACGCCATCTTCCTCGATTCCCTGGACAGCATCACCAACACGGCGCCCATCGACGCCGAGGACCTGGCCGATTGGGCCGTGCGCCTCTACGACGAATACCTTCGCCGCCCGGATCTCATCCGCTTGGCAACATGGACGCGACTGGAGCGACGGCCGACGGGCCACCTCGCCGAATCACACGATGACCACGATGAGCACAAACTGGCAGCGATCGCCGCAGCTCAGGCCGCGGGCCGGGTCAGGGACGGCGATCCGTTCGACATCATGGCCATGGTCATCGCGATGTCGATGGCGTGGTCACCGGTGAGCAATGTCTATGCCGCCGACAGCAGCGAACCCGCCGAGGTGCACGCCTCCCGCCGCGCCCTGCTGCGCGAGTGCGTCGGCCAGGCGATGCGCCCGCGTCAGACGTGAGCCGCAGGCGTCGTCGGGGCGCGCTGAGCCAGCATGCGCGTCCGGTACCTGTGCGGAGATTCGCCGACATTGCGCTTGAACGCGGAGCTGAATGAGCTCTCCGAGGAATACCCGAGCTTGAGGGCGAGCAGTCGCATTCTCGAGTCGGCCGAGCGCAGCTCGCGTTTGGCCAGCAGCATCCGCCACCGCACGAGGTAGGTCAGTGGCGGCATGCCGGCGACCTCACGGAAGCGAACCGCGAATGCCGTGCGTGACATCGCCGATGCTCGGGCGAGATCGTTGAGACCCCACGCGACCTCGGGACGTTCGTGGATGAGGTCGAGAGCGGGCCGCAGCCGTTCGTCGGCCAGCAGTCTCAGCCACCCGGAAGGGACGGCGACTTCGTCGACGAAGGCCCGCAGGACATCGAGGATGAGCAGCTGACTGTACTCACGAACGGCGAAGTCCGCTCCGGGGCGCGCCGAGGTGATCTCGTCGAAGAGACGATCGATGGTGCCGCTGACACGAGACGCCGATGGCGACGAGGCGCGGATGTGGGCCACCGGCGGCAGCGCATCGAGCAGGAGTTCGTGGCCCGCGACGTCGAGGTCGATCCGACCGCCGATGAAGATGTCCGAAGCCTCAGAGTCAGAATCGTCGAGGCGCGTGATCTCGCCGTTCGACGGCTGCGGCACCTCTGTCAGCGCCCCATCACCGGTGCCTCCGCGCAGTGACAGCCACGATCGGGCGTTGAGGATCGCGACCTCACCCTCGGCCAACGTGATCGGCGAGTCGACTCCGTCGGTGTCCAGCAGGGCCTGACCGCGCACGATCGCGCAGAATTTCAGTTCTTCGTCGACGTCCGATTCCGCCGACCACCGACCGGTGACGGCAGCACCGCCCGAGACCACACCGCGCACCGCGATGAGGTCGAGCACTTCTGAGAAATGATCGACAGCCATGCCTGAACTATAGAGCATTGTTTGTGGACTCTGCATTATTCTTCGTACGAGCTGGAGGCGGCAGAGTAGGACACATGAATACAGAAACCACTGCCACAGCACCCACCGAATCAACCCCAGTCGCCCTCGTCAGCGGCGCGAACAGAGGAATCGGTCTGCAGGTCGCCACAGATCTCGCTGCCGCCGGTTTCACCGTCCTCCTCGGGTCCCGCAGCAAGGAGAGCGGACGTCGGGCCGCTGCTGAGATCGGTGCCGGCACCGTCGCCCTGCACCTCGATGTCACCGACGACGCCTCCATCACTGCCGCCGCAGATCGCATCGAGACGGAATTCGGGCGCCTCGATCTGCTGGTCAACAACGCCGGGGTGTCCTTCCTCGGCGATCGAGACACTCCGCTGCAGGAGCGTGCGCGGTCCGGGCTGCTCACTACTGCGCCTCTGTCGACCGTGCGAGACATGTACGAGATCAATGTCTTCGGAGTCATCGCCCTCACTCAGGCTCTTCTTCCGCTGCTCCGTTCCACACCCGGATCGCGCGTGGTCAATGTCGGCAGCGGAGGTGGCTCACTGGCTGCCAACGCCGATCCGCAGAACCCGCATCGGCAGATGTTCGGCCTTTACTCCGTGACCAAGACCGCCCTGCACGCGGTTTCCCTCGCCTTCGCCACGGCACTCGAACCCGAGGGGATTCCGGTGAATACGGTCGATCCGGGAATGACGGCGACGGCACTCAACGATTTCCAGGGGACGAGGACCGTTGAGCAGGGTGCCGCTCATATCGTCGCCGTGGCACTGCGCGGGAGACAGGGCCCGACAGGAACCTTCACCAGCGATGAGGGAACGGTGCCGTGGTGAGCGGCAGCAGGACGCCTGCCATCACTCCTGGTACAGAGCAGAAGCAGAGCCCGAATGGCTGGTGAGGACCGTCATCATATGTGACCGGGCACGTTCGATGCCCTGCAAAGCGGTATCGCGGATGACGCCGGGGTCATGGCTTTCGATGGCGTCGACCAACCGGCCGTGGTTGACTGCTTTGTAGGGGCGCCCCAGCTCTTTGCGCAGATTGAGGCAGCGCTCGATCTCCTCATGGATCGAGCGCACCGTTTTCGCAAGCACAGGAACACCGGAGAGTTCGGCGATCCGGACGTGGAGCTGCCCGTTGCGCTCATTGAGCACATGCTTCTCGACGGATGGGTCGGTGCTCAGTTCGCTCAACTCCGCCAGATCTTCGAGCTCAGCCGATGAGGCACGCTCCGAAGCAAGAACGGCCGCTTCCGGCTCGACCATTTTGCGCAGGGCGTAGAGATCCTGAATCTCGCTGAAATCGATCGGCTTGACGAACGTGCCTCGTCGAGGCATGACCACGACCAGCCCCTCGCGACGCAGGCTGTTGATCGCCTCCCGAACCGGAGTGCGACTCATCTCGTACTCTTCGGCGATCGCCGAATCCGAGATCATGGTGCCAGGACGCAGCGTCGTTTTCACGATGTCTCTCTTCAGCTGCGCATAAGCCTGATCGGCCATTGAAGTCTTTGTCACCGCCGAACAACCTTTCAGTTCACTGTGCTGAGACTCGCCTCAGTCGAAGAACGAGTTGACTTCCGATCTGTGCCATTCTACCATCCTTGTTATATATCAGCCGGATACTTTACGGATACACCGCTCTGATATTGCGCCTGAGAAGGCCTCACACAATGAAGTGCACACCGCCTCACCGGAAGGGCTCCAATGACAACCACCACGGAAGACCAGACGGCTGCCAACCCGGACAACCGTTTCTATCGCGCTCTGACTTCGATCGAGCGTGCAGGGAACAAGCTTCCGCATCCGTTCTGGCTGTTCGTCATTCTCTGCCTCGTACTCGGAGCGACGAGCGCGCTCCTGGCGGGCCTCGGAGTCTCGGTGACTCTGCCCGCTGACGGGAAGACAGTCGCCGTCAACAACCTCTTCTCAATCGATGGTGCACTTTTCGCCATCGAGAACGCCCTGACGAACTACGCGACGTTCCCGCCATTGGCCATGATCGTCGTCGTCCTGCTCGGCGTGAGCGTCGCAGAGCGCAGCGGCATGCTGACGGCTCTGCTGCGCGTGACGGTGGGCAGGCTTCCGAAAGCTTGGCTGACCTTCTCGATCGCCTTCGCTTCGATGATTGCGCACGTCATGTCGGATTCTGCGTACCTCGTGATGATCCCACTGGGCGCCCTGGCGTTCCGTGCTGCCGGACGGAGTCCGTTGCTCGGTCTCATGGTCGCCTATGCGGCAACGGCAGTCGGATTCAATGCGAGCCCGCTCGTCACGCCTTCGGATGCCATTCGCGCTTCACTGTCGATGGCGGCGTCCCACATCGTCGACGAAGACTATGTCGTCACACCGTTCGCCACCTACTTCTTCACCGCGGCGTCGTCGGTGGTGCTGTCGATCACCATCGCAGTGGTCGTCGACAAATTGCTCAGCCGCCGCCCTGAGTTCTCACCCGAACGCCTCTCAAGTGACTTCCGGGTCTCGGACAGACTGTTCAATACGGAGTCCATGGATCATGAATCGGTCGAGCTGAGCGCCGCGGAGCGTCGGGGTCTCATCGTGTCCGCGATCGTCTTCGTCGTCGCCGCGGTCGGGATCGCGCTGATGCTCATGCCAAGCTCGCCGTTTCGCGGAGAAGGCGGAAGCATCATCCAGTCGCCCGTGCTCAAGAACATCGCCATCTTCATTTCGCTGGTCTTCGCACTGCTCGGCATCGTCTACGGGAAAATCACACGATCGATCCCCAACCTCGGCGACGTTCCACCGGCAATGGCCGAAGGCATCCGAACCTTGGCACCGGTCCTTGTGCTGTTCTTCGTCGTCTCTCAGTTCCTCGCCTATTTCGAGTGGACGAACATCGGGTCGGTCATCAGTGTCAACGGTGCCGCGCTGTTCAAACAGCTCAACGCTCCGCATCTGGTTCTGCTGCTCATCATCATTCTCGCCATCTGTGTGCTCAACATGCTGATCACCAGCGGCTCCGCAATGTGGTCGATCCTCGCTCCCGTCGTGGTTCCACTCGTCATGTACATCGGAATGCGGCCCGAGTCGGCAATGGTTGCGTTCATGATCGGCGATTCGGTCACCAACTGCCTGACGCCGCTCAACGGATACTTCGTCCTCGCTCTCGGCTATGTCCAGCACTTCCGCAAGGGAGCCGGAGTCGGAACCATGCTCTCCTTCACCCTTCCCCTGGCGTTGGCAGTGCTCATCGTCTGGTCCATCTTCTTCGTCATCTGGTATCTCATCGGGATCCCATTGGGCCCCGGGGTGCCGGTTCGATGACGGATACGTTCAATCGCGACAACTGAGACTCTCGAAAGGAAACAGATATGGGAACGATCACCGTCATCGGTGCGGGCAACGTCGGCCAGACGATCGCCGGGCATATGACACTGCTGGGGCATTCTGTGCGAATGTTCTCGCGATGGGAAAGGGAGTTTCAGCCGATCCGGGACCGAGGAGGGATCGAACTGTTCGGCGAAATCAACGGCATCGGCATGCCGGACCTGTTCACCACCGACATCGGCACAGCCACGGAGAACGCAGATGTGGTGGTGGTCGCGGCGCCGGCGTTCGCACACCCCGGCCTCTCCGAGTCACTCGCTTCTGCCCTGGAACCCGATCAACTCGTCGTCTTCCAACCGACAGTTCTGGGCAGCGGTGTCGAACTGTCTCGCCACTTCGCGCTGGCCGACCGGCAGCCATGCCTCATCGCGGAGAGCGCGACCAGCTTATACACGTGCCGACTCAAGGACTCCGCGAAGGTCTACGTCGGTGCGGTGAAGGACTCGATCGGTATCTCGAGCATTCCCAGCAGCAGGACGCAGGAGGTCATCGATCGTCTCGTCCCCTTCTTCGGTGAGCACTACAGCCCGGCGGCCGACAGCCTGGCGGTCGGTCTGAGCAATTCGAATCCGATCTATCACGTCCCACCGGCAGTGCTGAACTTCAAGACCGTCGAAGACTCTGAACGTCTGCCGCAGCATGAGCTCGTGACCCCGAGGATCGCCGAGGCCATTGATGCTCTCGATCAGGAGCGATTGTCGCTGTCGTCGATTCTCCATACCGACACCACAGGGTTCTGGCAGTTCCTCGCCGACGCCTACGGGGTCACAGAGGGCTCATTCGTCGAACGGGTCGTACAGGGATACGGCAGACAGGCATTTCCTGAACCCGACTCCCTGACGCATCGATACTTCACGGAAGATATCCCCTTCGGGCTGGTCGTCTGGAGTTCCATCGCGCGACAGATCGGTGTGCCGATGCCGCTGACCGACGGCTTCATCGCCATCAGCAGTGTTCTGTGCGGGGTCGATTTCTACGCCGAGGGCCGTACTGCAGAGTCCCTCGGACTCGCAGGCGCCGAGGTGGACGACATACTCGATGTCTTCCGCAACGGAGTGCGCTGACTCCTTCAGGCGAAAGACGCGCGAGCCCCACTCACTCCTGCGATTCGGGCACCGCCTCGAACTCGCCGGTCATCTCATCCCGGGGGACCGCCTCGGCGGAGTCGGGGTCCGTGGTCACGTTCTGATCGGTGCCCATCCCGGTCAGCCGTTCGGGCCTCAGGAGTGCGTCGAGCTCGTCCCGTTCGAGCAGTCCGCGCTGAACGACGAGGTCGGAGATCTTCTCATCGGTGGCCAGGGCCTGCTTGGCCAGCTGCGCGGCTTGGGCGTAGCCGATAACCGGCGCCAGTGCGGTGATGACGGTGACCGACCGGGCCACACTGTCTTCGAGGCGCTCCTCGTTCGCGGTGATGCCGGAGACGCAGTTGACGCGGAAGGTCTGGCAGGCCCGCTCGAGCCAGGTGATCGACTGGAACAGGGAATGGGCGACGATCGGTTCGAAGGCGTTGAGCTGGAGCTGACCGGCCTCGACTGCCATCGACACGGTCACATCGGACCCGGCCACGGAGTACGCGACCTGGGAGACCGCCTCGGGGATGACGGGATTGACCTTGCCCGGCATGATCGACGATCCCGCCTGACGAGCCGGGAGATTGATCTCGCCGAGGCCGGTCTGAGGTCCCGAGGAGAGCAGACGCAGATCGTTGGCGATCTTGGACAGCTTGAGTGCGCTGCGTTTGAGGGCCCCGGAGAAGGTGATGAAGACTCCGGTGTCGGAGGTGGATTCGACGAGGTCGCCGGCGGTGACGAGATCGAGTCCCGTGATCTCGCGCAGATGCCTGATCACCGATTCCTTGTACCCCTGGGGTGCGTTGATCGATGTGCCGATCGCAGTGGCTCCCATGTTGACCTCGCCGAGGAGGGCGACGGCTTCCTCGAGCCGCTGGACGTCCTCGCGCAGGGTCACCGCGAAGGCGGTGAACTCCTGACCCAAGGTCATCGGCACGGCATCCTGGAGCTGCGTGCGCCCGACCTTGATGATGTGGGAGAACTCCCGCCCCTTGGCCGCGAAGGCATCGGCCAGACGTGTGAGCTCGCTCAGCATGTTCTGCAGTGAGAAGGCGAGCGCGATCTTGATCGCCGTCGGGTAGGTGTCGTTCGTCGACTGGCTGTGGTTCGTGTGGTCGTTGGGGTTGATGAAGCCGTAATCGCCCTTGGCCTGGCCCGCGATCTCAAGCGCCCGGTTGGTGATGACCTCATTGGCGTTCATGTTCGTCGAGGTGCCGGCACCGCCCTGGACCACGCCGACGGTGAACTGGTCGTGGAGCCTGCCCGCTTTGATCTCCTCGCAGGCGGCGTCGATGAGCCCCGCTCGTCGTTCGTCGAGGGCCCCGATCTCGGCATTCGCGCGTGCCGCGGCTTGTTTGACGCAGGCGAATGCTCGGACGAAGTCGGGGTAGACATTGATGGGACGGCGGGTGATCGGGAAGTTCTCGTTCGCCCGGGCGGTGTGCACGCCCCAATAGGCGGTCTGCGGGATTTCCAGGCTGCCGATCGAGTCGGTTTCGGTGCGGGTGGGTGGGGTCTGTGCGGTCAACTGCTCAGTCATAGTGGTTTCAGGCTTGCACATGGCTCGAGCGCTGACAACAGAGGTTCACAGCGTGGCGGAAAAGGTCTCATGACTGTCCACCTCACCCTGTCGCGGATCACCAGTCGCCGAACATCAGTCACCGATTCTTGCCCAACGCAACGGTGAGTCCGACCTTCGGAGCGTCCATGACCACGTGGGTGTTGAAGCGGCGGACGTTGTCGTTGCCGAAGAACAGCTCGCGCGTCAGCGCCGTGTACTCCCCCATGTCCTTGACGACAAGGACGACGATGAAGTCCCATTCGCCGGCGACGTAGTAGCACTGCTGCACCTCGGGGCGAGCGGTGAGGACGGAGCTGAGCGCATCGAGCTTGTCGAGCTGCTCGCTCTCGACCGCCACCTGTGCGATGACCCTGACAGGTCGTCCGAGCTTCTCCGGCGCCACGGTCACCGCAGTGCCGGAGATGACTCCGGATTCGGTCAGCCGTTTGAGTCTGCGGTTCACCGCCGCCGTCGACAGTCCGACCCGAGCGCCCAGGGCCGATTGAGGCAGACGGGCGTCGATCTGCAGGGCATCGAGCAGTCCGATGTCGATCTCATCCAATGAGGCTTCCACTGCACCAGTGTCCGTCGCCCGGCATCTTCGCGCAATGTTTTTGCGTCAGGTCGTCCGTTTGCGTCTGACTTTGTCCATTCGCGTTGAAATGATTCACCTGGCTCCGGGAACATCGTGACATGAGCACAGATCCCGCAACGCTTGCCCTGCGCTGGCGAAGAGAGCTCCACCAGATCCCCGGAACCGAGTTCGACGTGGGCGAGACCGCCGAGTTCATCGCCCGGGTGTGCACCGACCTCGGTTGGCACGTCACCACAGGCATCGGCGGCACCGGGATCATCGCCACGCTCCGACGCGGCACGAGCACACGGTCGATCGGTCTGCGGGCAGACATGGACGGGCTGCCCATCGAGGAGGGCACCGGGGCGGACCACCGTTCCCGGAATCCGGGAGTCATGCACGCCTGCGGTCACGACGGGCACATGGCTATGGTCCTCGGCGCCGCGGCGAAGCTGACCGAGGGCGATGAGTTCGACGGCACGGTGCATCTGCTGTTCCAGCCCGCCGAAGAGCCTGGCACCGGCGCCGAGGCGATGCTGGCCGATGGTCTGCTCGAGCGCTTCCCGGTCGACGCCGTCTACGGACTCCACAACATCCCCGGTCTGCCCGCAGGAGAGATCCATGTGCGCAGCGGTGCGATCATGGCCGCCGAGGACAACTTCGAAATCCGCATCACCGGACGAGGAGGCCACGCTTCGGCCCCGCATCTCGTCATCGACCCGATGGTCATCGGCGCAGAAACCGTCCTCGCCCTGCAGTCGATCGTCGCCCGGGACGTCGACCCCCTCGATTCCGTGGTCGTCTCATGCACCGAACTCGTCACCGACGGGGCGCGGAATGCGATCCCCGACCAGGTGGTCATCCGCGGCGATGTCCGCTCCTTCTCAGATGACGACAGCACGCTCGTCGAGACCCGCATGTGGGAGATCGCCGAGGGCATCGGCATCGCTCACCGGGCCACCTGCTCGGTGACCTACAGTCGCGTGTTCCGGCCGACGATCAACGACGACACCTGCGTCGAACACATCGTCGCCGCGGCGAGCTCGGCGATCGGTGAGGACAGGGTCGACGGCTCGTGTCGGGCGATCACCGCCAGCGAGGACTTCGCGGCCTACGCCCGGGCGGTGCCGGCGGGCTTCGCGTTCCTCGGCGCCGGTGACATCGCCGCGAACGGCACGGCCCCTCTGCACAGCCGCGGCTTCGACTTCAACGACTCCGTCCTCGGCGCGGGCATCGACTTCTATGTCGAGCTCGTGCGCTCACGCCTGAGCAAAGGATCCACAGCATGACCACGTCAGACATCACGGACCCCGACTGGACGACGAACCGCCGCGACACCGCGTGGACCTGCCCCGACCAGACCGGCGAGGCGCTCGAATTCCACCGCAGCCTCGACGGATACGCGCCCACCGCGCTCATCGAACTGCCCGAGCTGGCAGTGGAGCTCGGCGTCGGGCGGGTCTTCGCCAAGGACGAATCGACCCGGCTGGGACTGCCCGCGTTCAAGGCACTCGGAGCCTCGTGGGCGGTCCATCGGGCGCTCGGACGGGCCGGGTCCGAGGAGGGAGCAACCTCGGCGGAGGTCATCACTGCCACCGATGGAAACCACGGTCGTGCCGTGGCGCGCTTTGCGCGGCTGGCCGGACGGGCGGCTCGGATCTTCGTTCCCGCCGCCGGCATCCATCCCGATGCGGTTGCCGCCATCCGCGGCGAAGGCGCCGAGGTGGTCGAGCATGCGGGCAACTATGACGAGACCGTGGTCGCCGCTGCACGGTTCGCGACCGATTCCGGCGGAGTCCTCGTCCAGGACACCGCGTGGGACGGCTACGAAGAGGTGCCCGGGTGGATCGTCGAGGGCTATTCGACGCTGTTCCAAGAGATCGATGCGCAATTGGCCGATGGGGGCCGGCGCGGTCCCGATCTTGTACTGGTGCCCACGGGCGTCGGCTCACTGCTGCAGGCCGGCCTGGCGCACTATCGCAGTGAGAGTGGCCCTCGCGGCACCGCCGTCGTCTCGGTCGAACCGGAGTCCGCTGCCTGCATGGGGCCGAGCCTGACAGCCGGGCATCCGGTCACGGTCGAGACCGGGCAGACCATCATGTCCGGACTGAATTGCGGCACACCGTCCTCGCTGGCCTGGCCGTTCATCCGTGAGGGGCTCGACGCCTCCGCAGCGGTCGGCGAACAGGAGACCATCGCAGCGGCCCACCGCTTGGCCGAGCTCGGCGTGGCCGCCGGGCCCTGTGGTGCGGCCTCGTTGGCCGGGGCACTGCTGGCGCTGACCGGTGATGGGGCGCAGTCGCGTCGCGCAGATCTGGGTGTGGGACCGGAGAGCATCATCGTGCTCACGGTCACCGAGGGGTCGGATGCCAATCCGGTGCCTGCGGGATAGGGAAAGCGCACGCACACTGTGTTCCTACTCGCACCCCTATCCGATCTCCGGGTCGGCCGGGATCCCGGTCAGCCGTGATGGTGTGAGGACTTCGTCGAGTGCATCGGCGCCGAGCACCCCCTGCTTCGTCACGAGGTCGGCGACCGTCTCGCCGGTGGCCAGAGCCTCTTTCGCCAATTTCGCAGCCGGGGCGTAGCCGATGACCGGGGCCAGTGCCGTGATCACGGTGACGGAGCGCGCGACGGTGTCCCCGAGCGTGTCACTGTTCGCGGTGATTCCGTCGACGCAGTTGACGCGCAGGGTCCGGCAGGCACGTTCGAGCCACGTCACCGACTGGAATAGTGAGTGGGCGATGATCGGTTCGAAGGCGTTGAGCTGAAGCTGCCCCGCCTCGACGGCCATCGACACTGTGACGTCGGCGCCGGCGATCGAGTACGCGACCTGGGAGACCGATTCGGGGATGACGGGATTGACCTTGCCCGGCATGATCGACGACCCGGCCTGCCGGGCGGGCAGATCGATCTCTCCGAATCCGGCCTGCGGCCCCGAGGACAGCAGGCGCAGATCGTTCGAGATCTTCGACAGCTTCAGCGCGCTGCGTTTGAGCGCACCGGAGAAGGTCACGAACACGCCTGTGTCGCTCGTCGATTCGACAAGGTCACCGGCGCTGACGAGGTCGAGCCCGGTGATCTCCCGCAGATGCCTGACGACCGCGTCCTGGTATCCGACCGGGGCGTTGATGCCTGTGCCGATGGCCGTCGCCCCCATGTTCACCTCGCCGAGGAGGGGGATCGTTTCATGGAGACGATCGACGTCCTCGAGGAGGGTCACGGAGAATGCCGTGAACTCCTGTCCCAATGTCATCGGCACCGCATCCTGCAGCTGGGTCCGGCCGACTTTGACGATGTCGGCGAATTCGCGACCTTTGGCAGCGAAGGACTCTGCCAGCAGACGCAGCTCAGCGAGCAGGTTGTCCAGCGAGAAGGCGAGCGCGATCTTGATCGCAGTGGGGTACGTGTCGTTCGTCGACTGGCTGTGGTTCGTGTGGTCGTTGGGATTGATGAACGCGTAATCGCCCTTGGGCCGACCGGCCAGTTCGAGCGCGCGGTTCGTCACGACCTCGTTGACGTTCATATTCGTCGAGGTGCCCGCCCCGCCTTGGACGACTCCGACTCTGAATTCATCGTCGAGCGCTCCGGCTCTGATCTCCTCGCAGGCTTGGCTGATGAGTGCGGCCCGCTGCTCGTCGAGGGCCCCGATCTCCAGGTTGGCTCGTGCTGCGGCCTGCTTGACGCAGGCGAAGGCGCGAACGAAGTTCGGATAGACCGAGATCGGGCGCCCGGCGATCGGAAAGTTCTCGTTCGCCCGCGCGGTGTGGACTCCCCAGTACGCGGAGGCGGGAATCTCCATGCTTCCGATGGAGTCGGTTTCGGTGCGGATGAGCTCAGCTGCGGTGCTCGTCGGCGTCATGAGACGGCGCGGGCGAGGAGTTCGCTGCGGCTCGGGGTGTAGTCGCGGTACATCCGCTGGATGCCGATCTGGTCGGCGAGGTACTTCGCGTCGTGCCACACGCCCCAGATGAAGCTCGACCCGCGTCGGGACAGCCAGGGCAGCCCGAGGAAGTACATTCCGGGGACAGGGCTGACGCCGCGCTTCTGCACTGGGTATCCGCGTTCGTCGAGGACGCCGGGGACATCGAGCCAGGAGTAGTCGACCCCGAATCCGGTCGCCCAGATCACGGTCCGGATGCCCGCGGCGGCGAGGTCGAGTTCGCGGATCGGGGCGCTGACACAGTCCGGTTCGGGACCGAGGATGTGCGCCTCGGGCTCGGGTGGCAGGTCGAGGCCGTTGCGTTCGATGTACTCATCGGCCTCACGCAGCAGCGATAGGTAGTTCTCGTCGCCGCGGGCGATGTTCCGCTGCAGGTCGTCACCGATGTGCAGGACGCCGTCGGCATAGGAATTCGCTCGGCCGAGCAGGGTGATGCCCGAGTTCGCGAGATCACGGAAGTCGACGGTGTGTCCGCCCTGCGCTCCGCTGACGGCGATCGTGACATGCTCGGCTCCGGCCGGCGGTGTGGCCATGTCCCACTTGCCCAGCACGCCGAGCCACCAGCAGAAATCGCGGCTGCGATAGGCGCGCGGCGGACGGTCGTGGGGACCGACGGCGAGGTGAACCGACCGACCCGAGCGCTGGATCTCGGCGGCGATCTGCACGCCGGACGACCCGGCACCGACGACGAGAACGCCGCCGTCGTCGAGCTGTTCGGGATTCTTGTAGTCATTCGAGTGGATCTGCGTCAATCCCGCCTCGGCAGGGATGATCTCAGGGATCCGCGGGGTCTGGAACGGCCCCGTGGCGGCGACGACGTAGTCGGCGTCGATAGCTCCGGCGTCGGTGGTCACTCGGAACCCTCGGGATCCTTCGTTCTCCGTCACCGAGGTAGCGCTGACCCCGGTGCGCACCGGGAGGTCCTTGGCCTCGACGAGGGTCTGGAAGTATTCGGCGACCTGCCCCTTCGTGGCGAAGCCGTCGGGGTCGGTGTCCGCGAACTCCTGTGTGGGGAAACGATCGTGCCAGGCGGGTCCGTTTGCGACGAGGGAGTCCCACCGGCGGGAGCGCCAGGCCTCGGCGACGCGGTCGCGTTCGAGGACGACATGGGCCACTCCCCTGTCGCTGAGATGCTCGCTCATCGCGATCCCGGCCTGGCCGCCGCCGATGACGACGACCTCGGTGGTTTCTGCGGCTGTGTTCGACATGGACACCCTTCCGTCGGTGCCGCGCGGTGGCGGCATCTGCTTCGTTGCTGGCGGGCACAACTTCAACGTTGCCCTGACGCCTTCCAGCAAACCGCAGGTGGAAGCGGCAATGCCAATAGTTCTTCACGGTGCACTGCATCTTACGAATAGATGCAATGCTTGAGCATCGATCACTTGGAGGTATCGCCCGGAAACACTTTCAGCCTGACTCGGGAGCCACCTCGGCGAGGATCTCGCGGACGACGTTAGCCACGGCAGCGGCCTTCGCCGTCTGCCCGGATCGAGCCAGGGTGGACACGGCCACGTGCAGAGTGGGGACGGGATCGGAGATCTCGAGGATCGTCGTCCGCTCTCCCGTGTAGGTCTGCCGGATGCGCGGCCGCTGATTGAGGATGGAGAAGCCGAGGCCCATGGCGACCATCGACCGCACGGTCTCGTAGCTCGAGCTGCGGTAGCGCACATGCGGGGTGATGCCGGCCAAGCGCAGCATGTTGAGGAAGTACTCGCGGCTGTCGGGCAGGTCGAGGACGACGAAGTCATCCTCGGCGAGCACGCTCAGCGAGACCTTCTTCCGACGGGCGAGACGGTGATCGGTGCCGACGATGACGTGCGGCCGTGCCTCGCCGACGATCTCGGCGCGGATGCCGTCGGATTCGGTGAGGTCGTAGTTGAGCGCGAGTTCGACTCGACCGCTGCGCAGGGCGTCGATGCTCTCCTCGTGGTCTCCCTCGACGACCTCGACGGTCAGCTCCGGGTGGCGCTCGCCCAAGCGTTGGAGCAGCTGCGGCAGCAGAAACGGTGCGATCGTCTGGAAGCAGGCGATGACGATGGTTCCGCGAACCTCGCGCTGCCCGGCCTGGATCGAGTCGACGGCGTCGGTGATCCGCCCGAAGATCTCCCGGGTCTCGTGCAGCAGGCCCTCGCCGGCCGAGGTGAGCACGAGGCCCTTCGAGTGCTGACGCACGAATAGCGGAGCCCCGAGGGCCTTCTCCAGCTGATTGATCGCCGTCGACACGGCCGACTGGGCGATGTGCAGCTCCTGGCTGGCCTCGGTCATATTGAGCGTCTTCGCGCATTCGGCGAAGTACGACAGCTGAGTGAGCGTGATCGCGAATCTCTGCACCATTGCGGCTCCCTGCGATGAAGAATCTGTTTTGTAGATGCTCTGACTAAATTATAACTATTTCACAGATGAATGGAATGTCTCGAGAATGGGTGGCAGACAACGACCGCTTCACTCGACGAGGAGACGCCGCCATGGCAGAGCCGACGCACACACGACTGAGAATGTTCAACACCAAGGACACCTATCCGGAGCAGAATCTCGACAACGATCTGTGCCAGGCCGTCGTCGCCGGCGGTGTCGTCTACCTGCGCGGACAGATCGGTCAGGACCTCGAGACCCGGGAGTCCGTGGGCATCGGCGACGTCACCGCGCAGGCGGAGCAGGCCATGGCCAATATCGCGATGCTCCTCGACGAGGCAGGCAGTCGACTCGAGGACATCGTCAAGGTCACCATCTACATCATCGATCCCCGCTACCGCGAAGACGTCTACCGCACCGTGGGCAAGTGGCTCAAGGGAGTCTTCCCTGTTTCGACCGGCATCGTCGTCCAGGCGCTGGCCCGTCCCGAGTGGCTCGTCGAGATCGATGCCACGGCCGTCATCAGCGACAAGGAGGCGTGATGACGTTTTCGCTCCTCCTCCACGATCCCGACACCGGTGAGTTCGGTGCGGCCATCGCCTCGTCCTCCCCTGCTGTCTCCGCCCGCTGCCTCAACCTGGCCGACGGCGTCGGCGGTGTGAACTCCCAGAACGTCACGGACCCTCGCCTCGGCGGCCGGATCCTCGACGAGATGGCGTCGGGAAAGCCCGCCCAGTCGGCTCTCGACACCGTCGTCGCTGCCACGGATGCCGCGTCGATCGCGTACCGTCAGCTGCTCGTCATCGACGGCAGCGGTGACACCGCCGCACACTCCGGCGCGGAGGCGCTGGGCATCTTCGGTGCCCGGACCGAGACAAACGCGGTGGCCGGGGGCAATATGCTCAAGTCGATCGGGGTCCTCGACGCCTTCATCGACACCGCTCTGAACTCGAGCGGGCGCATCGAGCATCGACTCTTCGAGGCCTTCCAAGCTGCCTTCGCCGCGGGCGGAGAGGCCGGGCCCGTGCATTCGGCAGGACTTGCGGTCGTCAGCGACGCCGGTTGGCGGGTCACCGATCTGCGCGTGGACTGGGCCGAGGACGACCCCATCTCAGAATTGGGCGAACTCCTCGACATCTGGATGCCACAGCGCGAGGACTACATCACCCGCGGCCTCGACCCCGTCGCCTCGCCCTCCTACGGTGTCCCCGGAGACGAGCGATGAGGCAGCGCACCGACGCCGAGGTGGACGCGGCAGCTGTCAGGACAGCTGCCCCTGCCGTCAAGGACTTGATCTCCGAGCGCATCGCCGAGGTGGGGTCCTCCCTCGTGAGTCTGTCGAACTCTCTTCACGACAACCCCGAGCTCGGGTGGCAGGAGTACCGCTCGGCCGCCTCGGTGGCGGGCATCCTGGCCGATCACGGCTTCTCCGTCGAACACGAATATGCAGGACTCGAGACTGCGTTCCGCGCGACATACGGCTCCGGCGAGTTCACGATCGGCTTCCTCGCCGAATACGATGCGCTTCCCGGCCTCGGGCATGCCTGCGGGCACAATCTCATCTCCGCCATGAGCGTGGGAGGAGCCATCGGACTCGCGGCTGTCGCCGATGACCTGGGTATCGGCGTCGAGGTGATCGGCACCCCCGCCGAAGAGGGCGGCGGAGGCAAGATCGAACTGCTCGACCGTGGAGCGTTCACGAACCTCGACTTCGCCCTCATGGCCCACCCCGCACCCGTCGACGTCGCCGAGGCCGAACCGTTCGCGGTCGCCCATTGGCACGTCGAATACACCGGCCGCGCGGCCCACGCCGCCGCCTACCCGGAGCGCGGAATCAACGCCAACGATGCCTTCCTCGTCGCCCAGGTGGCGCTGGGACTGCTGCGTCAGCAGCTGCCGAAGACCGTGCGCGTCCACGGCGTGATGACCAACGGCGGGGAGGCTCCGAACGCGATCCCCGCGAAGACCGAGGGCCGCTGGTATGTCCGCGCAGAGTCGACCGAAGAGCTGCTGTCAGTGGAGAAGCGCGTCGTCGACTGCTTCGAAGCCGGAGCCTTGGCCACCGGAGCCTCCCTGGCGATCACCGCGGAGAGCCGACGATATGCGGAGATGCGGACCGACGAGGAAGCCCTCGATGCCTACCGCAGCAACGCCGTGGCACTGGGTCGGAACTTCGATGTCGACCCGATCGCGGCAACGATGAACCGTGCGTCGACCGACATGGGCAATGTGTCTCAGGTCGTCAACGCGATCCACCCCTATATCGGTGTCGGCGGCGAGGCGAGCAACCACCAGGCCGCCTTCGCCGAATCCTGCGTCGGAGCGACCGCCGAACGCACACTCCTCGACGGTGCCACGGCTCTGGCTTGGACCGCCGCGGACGTGAGCGCCCGTCGCTCCTGATCCGGCGCACCGACTGACTCCGACCATCACACAAGTATCACAGCAGTTCCGCGAGGAGCTGAGGTTCCAAAGGAGGAACTCCACATGACCGGTGCACTGACCCCCGACATCGCCGCACGCACGCGGAAGAAGGGGCTGCAGAAGAGCGTGGTCGCCGGCTCCATCGGTGTGCTCGTCCACTGGTTCGATTGGGCGGTCTACGCCTATATGGCGACGACGATCGCCTCCATATTCTTCCCTGAATCGGAGGAAGCGGCGGGCCTGCTCGCCACATTTGCCGTCTTCGCGGTCTCCTTCCTCGTTCGACCGATCGGAGCGATCATCTTCGGCCGGCTCGGCGACAGGCTCGGACGCAAGCTCACTCTTTCGGTCGTCATCCTCGCGATGGCGGCCTCGACGCTCGTCCTCGGCTTGCTTCCGACCTATCAGACCATCGGCATGCTCGCGCCGATCCTCCTCATCGCCACCCGTATCGTTCAGGGTCTGGCTTCCGGCGGGGAGTTCGGCAGCGCCGCTGCGTTCCTCGGCGAGTTCTCACCGCCGAAACACCGAGGATTCGGCTGCAGCTGGCTCGAGGTCGGCTCCCTGCTCGGGTTCCTTCTCGCATCATTCGTCGTCTACCTGCTCAACCAGGCTCTGACGCCTGAACAGGTGCTTGCCTGGGGATGGAGGATCCCGTTCCTCATCACTGTGCCCCTCGGGCTCATCGGCCTGTACATCCGCCGCAAGATCGAGGACACCCCGGAATTCGAAGCGCTGCAGACGAACGAGACCGTCGCGCAGTCGCCGTTGCGCGAAATATTCAAGCGCAACCCGAAACAGTTCATTCAGACATGCGGCATGGAGATCTTCATGAATGTCACGTTCTACGTGGTTCTGACCTACCTGCTCACGTACCAGGAAACGACCCTCGGCTTCGACGCCGGACGGGCGGCATTGCTCTCCACGCTCGCCTCGGCGCTCGGTCTCATCATCGTCCCACTGGCGGGGATCGCCTCTGACCGGTTCGGACGCAAACCAGTGCTCATGACTGCTGCGGTCTCGCTCACTGTGCTCTCGGTTCCGCTGTTCATGCTCATGGGCATGGGGAGCAGCTGGGCATCCTTCGCGTCGACGTTCGGCCTGGCCTTCATACTCGCGATCATCCTCGGAACCCACGCCGCGACCGTCGTCGAACTGTTCCCGACACGCACCAGGCAGACCGGGCTCTCCATTGCCTATGCCGTGACCGCCGCTCTCTTCGCCGGCACAGCCCCTTATGCTCTGACCTGGCTCATCGACCGGACCGGAAATACGTTGAGTCCTGGATTCTTCCTTGCCGCGGTCGGCGTCGTCGGCATCGTCACCGTGGTCTCGATCCCCGAGACCAGAGCCGTCGACCTCCTCAAAGACGACGATCTCGAATCACAGGCGCCCACCTCGGCGCGCGCCTGATCGCCCGGGTGCCCCTTCGAAGCGCCGAGCGACTCAAACATCCGACCATCTGGCCGCACCCCATCACCGCACATCATTGGAGAATCATTCATGACTGACACCCTCTCCCAGCAGACCACCATCGACAGCTGGCACGACAAGGCCTCCCGACTGAGCATCGACGGGCGGCCCGTGATCAACGGTGCGCGTGTGGACGCACTCTCGGACGAAACCCATCCGAAGACGAACCCGGCGACCGGTGAGACGATCTCGCACCTCCACCTCGGCGGGCAGGGCGATGTCGACGCAGCAGTGAGTGCTGCCCGCACGGCCTATGAGGCCGGTGAGTGGTCGAGGACCTCGGCAACGCACCGTCGGGAGGTGCTGCTGCGCCTCGCCGATCTCATCGAGGCTCGCGTCGACGAATTCGCGCTGCTCGACACCCTCGACATGGGCAAACCGATCGGCGAGTCCTCGACGATCGACGCCCCGGGTGCCGCCGCGCTCTACCGCTTCTACGGGGAGGCGATCGAGAAGGCCACCGACGAAATTCCCGTCACCCCGGAAGGGTCGACCGCTCTGGTCACCCGGGAACCGCTCGGGGTCATCGGCATCATCGTGCCGTGGAACTACCCGCTGGAGATCGCGACGTGGAAGATCGCGCCGGCCCTGGCCGCGGGCAATGCGCTCGTCGTCAAACCCCCGGTGGAGGCCTCGCATTCGATCCTGCTGCTGGCCGAACTCGCCGTGGAGGCGGGCGCCCCCGCCGGCATCCTCAATGTCGTCCCCGGTCGCGGATCGGTCGTCGGCAAGGCGCTGGGCATGCACATGGACGTCGACATGCTCGGCTTCACCGGATCCACCGAGGTGGCCATGCAGCTCCAGCAGTACGCGGGGACGTCGAACATGAAGCGACTCGCGCTTGAGGCAGGCGGCAAGAGTTCGAACATCATCTTCGCCGACTGCGACGACCTCGAGGCGGCCGCGAACAAGTCGGCGTTCGGCGCCTTCTACAACCAGGGCGAGGTGTGCTCGGCGAATTCCCGCATCTTCGTCGAACGCCCCGTGTACGAGAAGTTCCTCGAGTTGCTCAAGACTGCGGCCGAGGAATTCCAGCCGGGTGACCCGCTCGATGCGGACACAGCGATCGGCTCGCTCGTCTCGGAGAAGCACGCCGACCAGGTGTGGGAATGCATCGAGGAAGCCCGGGCAGACGGCACGATCGTCAAGGGCGGCAGCCGCCCGGGCATCAACGGCTCCCGTGCCTTCATCGACCCGACCATCGTCACCGACCTCCCAGCCGACCATCGGCTGCACCAGCACGAGATCTTCGGCCCCGTCGCCCTCGTCACTCCCTTCGACACCGAAGAGGAGGCGATCGAGAAGGCCAACGGAACGCCGTACGGCCTCGCTGCGTCGATGTGGACCGGCAGCATGGCTCGTGCTCATCGTGTCTCGTCACGCCTCGTCGCCGGCACCGTGTCGGTCAACACCGTTGACGCCCTCGGATTCACCACGCCCTTCGGCGGATTCAAGCAGTCCGGTTTCGGGCGGGATCTTTCCGTGCATGCATTGGAGAACTATTCGGACTTCAAGACCACCTGGCTGCAGTGGGGGTGATGGCTCGTCCGTAAGACGGGCGGCGGAAGAGGGTCATGAGACGACCATCTGTCGCACGGAGTGACATACAGCGCTGAGGTCATGACCTGTTGCACCGGGTCATGACCTCAGCGCTTCTTGCGATCATTCGATAGATGTCATCGGCGTCGAGTGGTGTCCCACCCATGAAGTGCATACCGTATGCGTCCTCCATCGCCACGAGGTTGCTCGCCGCGGTCTCCACGGGCAGTGTCATCGGGAATACGCCGGACTCGACGCCTTCGTTGAGCACCGATTCGTAGAGCGAGACCTCAAGCCGATACAGCTCGGCCATGAGCTCTGCATGGAATGTATCCCTATAAGCGTGGGTGTGCAGCTCGTTGAGCACCTGGAAGTCGATGTCTTGCCTCGATAAGGGAATGCCGCTGCGAATCGTTCGATCGAGCTTGATGCGCGGATGCTCCCCTGCATCGGCTTGGTGCCTGCGGCTCCAATAGAAGCGCGACACAGCGTCCTGATGGACATCGCGCACCAAATCGCCGAGGTCCGGATAGTAATAGGCCACCGATCCTGCCCCCAGCTCGGAGTAGGCCGCTACATCGATGGCGCGCAGGCCGTTGACCCCCCGGTCGGCGATCGCCTGTTTTGCCGCGTGCACCAACTGTTCACGACGTGCCTTCTGATTCTTCGGTCTCGCCATGACCTAATTATCTCCTGAAGTGATCTAGACGAACACGAATCGGTATGGCGAAAATGCCGCCTGCCTCTGTCATTCATCATTCTTCCGTGCAATTCTTTTGGGTGTAGCCCAAAGAATACAAGAGACGCCCACTCACAAGGAGGTGGATGGTGTCTTCACACGAAGAGACGACCGCATACGCGGACGAACAGAAGCAGCATCTGAAGAAGACCCTTGGCCGATTCGACATCGTGCTCATCGTCATGTCGGCTGTGCTCAGCATCGAGGTTCTCGCCGAGACGGCGGGTTTCGGCGCAGAGACCTTCACCTGGACCCTGGTGCTCGCGATCTTCTTCCTCGTGCCCTACGCCCTGATCTTCGCCGAGACCGGCAGCACCTTCGTCGGCGAAGGCGGAGCCTACATCTGGGTCCGGCAGGCCTTCGGGCGGCCCTTCGGCGCAATCGCATCGATCCTCAGCTGGGTCACTCAGCCCGTCTGGGTAGGCGGGTCGATGGCGTTCCTCGCCACCGGCACCTGGAACCAGTTCATCAGTCCGCTCGAAGCGGGATCGGTCGGCGACTGGATCTTCAAGATCGTCTTCATCTGGATCACGGTGATCGCGGCGATCCTGTCGCTGGCGAAGGCAAAATGGCTGCCGACTCTCGGCGGCGTCCTGAAGGTCATCTTCATCGCCTTCTTCCTGTTCACCACGATCATCTACGCGATCGAGCATGGCGTGCAGCCGCTGCATCTCTCCGATTTCAGCCCCACGCTCGGCGGCTTCCTCGGCCTCGTTCCGCTGCTGCTGTTCTCGTACCTCGGATTCGAGGCATCGAACAGCGCATCGGATGAGATGAAGGACCCGAAGAAGGACATCCCGGCCGCGATTGCACGCTCGGGCTTCGTCTCCGCGCTCTGCTACGTTCTGCCGGTGCTGGCCATGCTGCTTGTGCTGCCGACTCAGACCATCACCGGAATCGGCGGTCTGCTCGACGCTGTGAAGACCGTGTTCGCCGTCTACGGTCCCGCGGCAGACGTGATGGTCGTGCTCGCGGCCATGATGTTCGTCATCATCCTCGCGTCCCAGGGCGCTGCTTGGATGATCATGAGCGATCGTATGCAGGCGCTCACCGCTGCCGACGGCGCGTTCTTCGGTGGGTTCTTCGGAAAGATCTCGCGGAGCCTCGGGACTCCGGTCAATGTGAATCTGCTCTCCGGCGTCGTTGCCACGGTGTTCCTCATCGCAGCGATGCAGCTCAGCGGTGACGCCGGGGCACTCTTCGGAGTGGTTCTGTCGATCTCGATCTCAACCTTCCTGCTCAGCTACCTACTCATCATCCCGGCAGCGATCAAGCTGAGGTGGAAGCACCCGAACATCGAGCGTCCTTTCCGCGTCCCGGTCGACAACGCCGGCTTCACCGTCCTCGGCGGAATTGCCTTCCTCTGGATCCTGCTCGGCGCCTGGGTGGCGATCTTCCCTGGCACGCTCGAACGGTTCTTCGGTCTCGACTACGACTTCAAGGACGAATGGGGCGTCGACCAGGGCCCGTTCACCGCTCTCACCCTCGGCACGCTCATCATGCTCGCCGCTCTCGCGCTCGTCGGCTACCTGCGCGGCCACAAGATACGCGAGGTGCGCCCGGCTCTCGACCCCAAGGCCCTGCAAGCAGGCCTCGACGACAATCTCACAACTCAGGAAGGTGTCTGACCCATCATGACCACGACTTCAACTATGCCGACTGCTTCGTCCGCTTCGACCGCGTCGCACCCGCTCGACCGCCTGACCGGAGACGAGATCGAGCTCAATCGCGCCATCATCGTCGACGCAGGACACGTCACCGAGAACACGATCTTCGCTCTGGTCAGCCTCGTCGAGCCGAACAAGCGCGACGTCATCGCCGGAACCCCCGACCTCGACCGCAACGTGCGATCCGTCCTCGTCGAGCGCGGCTCCGGCGAGCAGACCGAAGTCCTCGTGTCGCTGATCGAACGCAGGGTCTTGCTTGCGCGTGTGCTCGATGTCGCGGCCGAGGGCCAGGCACCGATCACGATGACCGAGTACGAGGACGCCGAACAGATGATCAGGAACGACGCGACCTGGCGGACTGCCGTGGAGGCGCGCGGCATCACCGATATCGAGACCGTCCGCATCTGTGCCTTGTCTGCCGGCTGCTTCGATATTCCCGGTGAAGCGGGCCGTCGCCTCGTGAGAGGTTCGTCCTTCATCCAGTCGGATCCGCAGGACAACGCCTGGGCGCACCCGCTCGAGGGACTCGTCGCCTACCTCGATCTCAACACCGGCGAGGTCATCGAGGTTGTCGACACCGACATAGTCCCCGTGCCCAAGGAACGCTTCGACTACCACCTCGACTCGTGGCTGCCCGAACCTCGCACTACACAGAAGCCGATCGAAATCACCCAGCCCGAAGGAACCAGCTTCACCCTCGACGGAGACGTGCTCAGTTGGGAGAAGTGGCAGGTGCGCCTCGGCTTCGATCCCGTCGAGGGCCTGGTCCTCCACCAGATCGGCTACGACGACAACGGCAAACAGCGCCCCATCGTCTACCGCGCCTCCGTCGCCGAAATGGTCGTCCCTTACGGCGATCCGAGTCCGGTGCGCTTCTGGCAGAACTACTTCGACGCCGGCGAGTACTCGATGGGCAAGAGCGCGAACTCGCTCGAGCTCGGCTGCGACTGCCTCGGCGAGATCCATTACTCCGATGCCGTCCTAGCCGACGAGCAAGGACGCGCACACACGATCAAGAACGCCATCTGCATCCACGAGGAGGATGCGGGCATCCTGTTCAAGCACACCGATGAGTTCACCGGTGCCTCCGACGTGCGCCGCAACCGCCGCATCGTCATCTCCTTCTTCATCACCGTCGGCAACTATGACTACGGCTTCTACTGGTACCTCTACCTCGACGGCACGATCGAGCTCGAATGCAAGGCCACCGGTATCGTCTACACCGCAGCGTACGGCGATGAGGCTCAGCGTCGGCGCTGGTCGTCCCCGCTCGGTGACGAAGGCCTCGGCATGCCCTTCCACCAGCACATGTTCTGCGCCCGACTCGACATGCAGGTCGACGGCATCGAGAACGCGGTCGACGAACAGGAAGTCGTGCGTGTGCCCTTCGGCGATGACAACCCGTACGGGAATGCGTTCACCCGCAAGCTGACCCGCCTCACCCAGGAAGGCGGCAGGCTCGCCAATGGTGAAGCAGGACGGGTGTGGCACATCGTCAACCCGGAGAAGCAGAACCGTCATGGGTTCCCCGTCGGTTATCAGCTGCACATGCCCGATGAGCCGACGATGATGGCCGCCGAGGGTTCGTCGATCTCGAAGCGTGCCGGATTCGGGTCGAAGCATGTGTGGCTGACGCAATTCGATGAGAACGAGCGCTTCCCGTCGGGTACCTACCCGAACCAGAACCCGGGGCAGGGCACGATCACCCAATGGGTCGAGCAGCAACGCCCCGTCGACGGTGACGACATCGTCCTCTGGTGCTCGTTCGCCATGACGCACTTCCCGCGACCCGAGGACTGGCCGATCATGCCTGTCGACCGCCTCGGATTCTCAATGAAGCCCTATGGCTTCTTCGACCAGAACCCTGCGCTCGACGTGCCGCGGCCCAAGTCGGGCCACTGTGCACCAGAGGCCGGCAACTCCTGCGAGTGCGACTGAGCACTTACGACGGGGGCGGTGCTCGGACGCAATAGCTCGAACACCGCCCCTTCCCGCACTCTCACATCTACGAGGTTGTCCGCCTGGACGCGTGGACGTCCAATGCCCAAAGGAGGGCGAACTCCACATGACCGCTATCGCATCGATCCTCATGGTCGCCGCTGCGATTCCCTGCGTCATCAGCGCCGCCACGTCGCGGAGTCGGCTGGCGATCGCCGCGTCCTCGGTGATGCTGCTGGCCATGGTGGACCTGGCCTTCGTCGGCGCTCTGCCACCCGTCCTCTGGTCGGGACTGCTGCTCCTGGCCGGGTTGAGCGTCGCAGCGAGGCTCAGGTCCAGGTTGAAGGCGGAGTCGATGTCGCAGTCGGTGACCGTCTCACCTGAGAAGGCTCTCGTCACCACCAACGCCGCGCACTCCCCCGCCACTGAACACCGTGATCAGACCGCCGAGTCATCGTCGATGGAGCGCCCAGCCGAGTGGCACAAGGCTCCCCTGATCCCAAATGTGGGAAGAACGTCCGCGATCCTATCCGCGGTCGCCTATCCGATCATGGCGTGGCAGGTTCTCAACCATGGGGCACACCATGCTGCGAGTTCAGGCGCCGGCGCGCACGCTGCACATCAGCACCACGGACACAGCTTCGACGGGTCTTTGGTCAGCGGCGTCATCACCCTGAGCGTGATCGTCGTATCGCTGCTCCTCACGCTCTGCGCGGTGCAGTCTCTCGCACGCAAACGTCCGGGGCTGATGCTCGAGTCTTTGGGCATGGCCACGATGCTGCTGGTCATGCAGTTCATGCACTGACTCAGACCCAAACTGACCCCGCCGAGGTGGTCCGACGAGTCATATCGTCGGACCGCCTCGGCGCTCATTGTCGCACTTCTCGCTCAGCCGACCGCGAAGTAGTACGAGGAATGTGCCTTACAGCCAGGGTTGAACGAAGCAGTGCACTCCGGGCACGCATCCACTCCCTGATACGTCTCGACCGTCAGCTCCGTCCAACAGTTTCCACAGAGGATGGCCTTCTGATGCCAGCGCGCACGAGGCCATTGCTGTGGTGGGTGGTCGGTGCATTCGGAATGACACAGATGGCACGGGTAGTACCGGCCGCAGCATGCGAAGCGGATGGCGATGATGTCGAGCTCGGTCGAATAATGCTCACAGCGCGTGTGGCCATCGACCGTCTTGCCGAAGACCTGCGGTATTGCCGTCATTGTCTCTGCCATCCGTCCGGGCGGGTTATCTCTCGGTTCCCAGACTAGTCTGCGGCGGATCCGTCCTGATGACAGGTACCAATAGCTCGTCGTCGGCCGGAGGAGGAATCAAGCCCGCTGGTAAACAACCACTCCCGCGGAGACCGTTGTTTCGACGACGATATCTCCCAGGTCCACCGAATCAACCTCAAACGGGTCCCGGTCGAGGATTGCGAAATCCGCTGACTTGCCGACCTCGACGCTGCCGGACACGTCGTCATAACCATTGGCATAAGCGGCATCGAGCGTGTACCCACGCAGCGCCTGCCCGACGGTGATCTTCTCCTCGCCGAGCAGCGGCTCGTTCTGTGCGACATCGTCCTGGCCGTGGGGATCGTTGTGCGGTGCCGTCCGGTTGACTGCCACGTGCATACCCCAGATCGGATCGGGGCTCGAGACCGGCCAATCACTGCCGAAGGAGAGCCGGACCCCGGCATCGCGCATTGAGGCGAAGATGAAATGGTGGGACTGCTGATCCTCCTGGAGCAGCGGCAGTTTGGTGTCGACGAGGACGGAGTCACGCCTGGCCCACAAGGGTTGCACATTGGCGATGATTCCGGCCTCGGCCATCCGGGCCAGCTCGGCGGGGTCGGCAATGTCGAGGTGGGCAACCTGGTGGCGGCGCTCCGGCGAGGGTCCATCATTCTGGGTGAGTGCGTCGACAGCGAGCTTGAGCGCCTGGTCACCCACGGCATGGATGTGGACGTCGAAGTCGTTGGCTTCAAGACCGCTGACGATCTCCTTGAGCTCCGCGGCGTCGAACATCAGCAATCCATGTTCGTGATCGTGACCGCGGTAGGAGCGTTTGAGAGCACCGGTGAGATTCTCACACACACCGTCGAGCATGATCTTGACGACCGTGGCCTGCAGACCGCCTCGGCGACGATCACCGTCGACCCCCTGGATCGCGGCTCGTCGTTCCTTGATTGTCTCGATCTGCTGGGCATAGGGCACGGCACGGTCCCACCACAGGGCGGCCGTGACCTTGCTGACGAAACCGCCGTTCTCAGCAATCGAAACGTACGGGTGGAAGGAGTCATGCGGGGAGCCGGTGAGGACTCCGACGCCGGCGTCCTGCCAGCCGACGACCCCTAGCGAATGGAAGTACTTCTGTGAGTTGCGCAGTGCCCGTTCCACGTCTGCCGAGGTGACTGACGGAAACAGCCCCGTCACGAGTTCCGCTGCGGATTCGAACAGTAGCCCTGTCGGGTTGCCGTCGGTGTCCTTGACGATGCGCCCTCCATCGGGATCTGGTGTCTTCCGGGTGATTCCGGCGACCTCGAGGGCGCGAGTGTTGACCCAGGTGCCGTGAGCGTCGTGGCTGGTAAAGGCGGCAGGACGGTCGCTGACGACGGAGTCGAGGTCGCGGCGATGAGGAAAGCCATCGGTGAACACATCCCCGTACCAGCCGGACCCGAGCACCCACTTGTCGTCCGGGTGCTCCTCGGCGTACTCGGCAATGCGATCGAGATAGGGCTGGTAGCCGTGGATGTTGTCGAGGTTGCATTCCGCCATGCCCAACCCACCGAGGACGGGGTGGGCGTGAGAGTCATGGAATCCTGGGATGAGGGTGCGACCGGACAGGTCGACCACCTCGGTGGCGGCGCCGGTCACCGCTGCACAGTCGGTCTCCCCCATAGCGATGATCGTTCCGTCGTGGATGGCGACGGCGTCTGCGGTGGGCCTCGTGGGATCCATGGTGTGGATGGTTCCGCCTCGGTAGACACGGTCGGCAGTCGGCATGGGCACTCCTTGGTGGTGGGGCGGGTGGAAAACGGACGGTCAGGCGACGCCGAGGCGGCGCAGTGGGCTTCGGATTGCGAAGAGGAAGACGGCTGTGAGCAGACTGATCACGGTCATCAGGGCAAAGAACCCGACTTCGTTGGAGGCGGAATACAGCTGCCCCATGAAACCCGACAGGCTGGCACCGGCGGCTGTGGTCAGCCCCCACAGGGCCATCATCTGAGAATTGAAGGCGACCGGGGACAGCTGAGAGGCCATAGACATACCGATCGGGGCGTACATCACTTCGGTGATGCCCATGACGAACATGCCGGCGATGACGACCGCGAGCGGAATCAGCCCGGAGAAGATCAATGGGAAGATTGCGAAGAGCCCAAACGTCAGAGTCATCAGCACGAAGCCGAATGCGAGCTTCGAGGTCGTGCTCGGCACGCGACGGTTGGGTCGGTTCGCCAGCTTCTGCCCGTATGCGGCGATGATCGGCCCAGCAATGATGCCGGCGATGACTTCGAAGGTGCTGATATAGGCGGCGGGCATCGAGTAGCTGCCGATATTCAACTCCACCCGTGAATCGGCATAGACGGCGAATGTGGTGAACAGCTGAAGGATCATCGTCCAGAAGATCGCGCCGGTGATGAAGAGCGGGATGAAGGCTTTGACCTTCATCCGCTCGTCCGCGGTCACGTTCTTTGATCGCAGCATGGTCACGAAATACACCACGGCAATGATGAGGATCGTACCGAGCACGTAGTTGTTGAGATTTCCAGTCGACATGAGCCCTGTGCTGGCTAGCACGGCGACGAGGGCAGCCACTGCGACGCCGAATCCTGCAGCTTTCCACTTACCCGGCGAACTCACCGGATTCGGGACGATCCGTGCTTCCGCGGGCACGGTGTTGCGGCCGAGGAAATAGGTGACGAGCCCGATTGCCATGCCGACTGCAGCAGCACCGAAACCGTAATGGAATCCGAGTTCAACCTGGAGATACCCCGTGGCCAGGGGGCCGAATAGCGCACCGACGAGGATGCCGGTGTAGAAGATCGCATACCCCGCATCCCGCCGAGGTGACTGTTCCTTGTAGAGGCGACCGACCATGGCATAAGCGTTTGGTGTCAGGGCACCGGTGCCGACGGTGATGAGTGCCAACCCAATGAGAAGACCAGGGATGCCCGGGATTACTGCGAGGCCGATATGCCCAAACATGATGATGACGCCTCCTGCCATCACCATGGTCCGTGCCGGCACCAGCCGGTCGGCGAACCATGCACCGAGAGGTTGCCCGAGGTAGACAGCACCGCCATAGGCACCAGTGATCGCCAATGCTTCACCTTCAGTCAGGCCCAGGCCCCCGTCGCCGGCGGAGTAGTAGATGTAATAGGCGAGGATCACCTGGAGTCCATAGAAGCTGAAGCGCTCCCACATTTCGATCGACGAGAGGGTGAAGAGTCCGATCGGTTGCGTTCGCTGCGCGGTACTCGTATCCGCCGAGCTGGCCGGTTCCGCGGGGTCGTCAATCTGAGATTTGGACATGACTTCCTCGGCATGTTGGGTGCTGTGTTGAGCTGGAGATTCAGTGTGGATGGGCAGTGCGAGAAACTCGCCTGCCGTCTGGCTGAAGTGGTGTTTCGAGCCTAATGACGTCGCTTGATCGATTCCAATAGTCGTTCTGGATGCCCTCTGTCTGATTTTCAGATCGGCAATGACCCGGGGTGGCAGAATTGTCTTCATGACATCCCCTGATGACCTCGTCCACCCCTTCGCCGAGGTGGCCCTGACTAACATCACCCGTGAGTATCCGTTCGCCGCCCACCATGTCGCGCGCGGCCTGGCCGACATCGTGCCGGCCAGTGAGAAGAACCCGGCCTTCGCAAATTCCTTCGACTGGCACTCGAGCGTGCACATGCACTACCTGTTGGCATCGCTTCTGGGCACCGATGCGGCCCGTCGTGCGGAATGGCGCGACGAAGCCATCGAGATCCTCGCCTCCCACCTCAGCGAGCCGAACATGCGCGCCGAGGCGGACTTTCTCCGTGACAATCCAAGCTGGGAGCGGCCATATGGTTGGGCGTGGGCGGTCGAACTCAATCGAGTTCTCCACGCCAGTGAGATCGCTGAGCTGCGAGCGCTTGGCAAGAATACCCAGGTCCTCGCCGACGCCGTCTTCGACCTGGTGCTCGAATGGCTGCCGAAGGTCGCCGAGCCGGTGCGCCACGGGGTGCACTCGAACACGGCGTTCGCACTGCGTCGCATCCTTATCGGCGCCCGCACCCTTGACCGACGTGATGTCGTCGCCGCCATCGCCGAGGCTGCCCACCGTTTCTATGTCGAGGACGAAGTGTGGAACTTCCGTCAGGAGCGCAGCGGCCACGACTTCCTCTCCCCCGGACTGTGCGAAGCCGACCTCATGACCGAGGTTCTCATGGAAGACGAGCTGGCAACATGGTTGCCGGACTTCCTTTCCGAGCTGTCCACTGAATCGCCGGCGCTGACCCCGCTGAAGGTTCTCGACCCCGTCGATGGACAGCAGAGCCACCTCTACGGTCTCGGCCTGTCGGTGGCAGCATCGGTCATGAGATTGGCACCACGTTTGCAACGCATCAGTGGGGAGCAGGACGGCGTTGAGCTTGCCGACCAAGCGAAAGGAATGATGAGTCGGGTCGACGTGCTCTTGTCACCTGGACTGGATGCATCAGTGTCCGACGAGTACATGTCCTCGCACTGGCTGGCCACGTTCGCCTGGGAGGCGCTGCAGCTCCGTGCCTCCGCCGCCATGTGAATCAAACCGTGCGCAAAGTGCTCACGATCAGCTCCACAGCATCAATGATCTCTTCACCGACGATCATTGAATGTATCGCTTCGATATCTCTGTGGACCGGTCGATCGCTCTCGAGCCTCGGAACCACCGCGCGAATCGAGTCGTACGCAGCAGCCACGCCTCGGCCGATGGGGTCAGATGAAATGAGCTCCAGTGCCTGGCAGGCACACAGAAACTCGATGGCGACCACCTGAGAGACGTTCTCGATCACCTCCAGACTTTTGAGCGCGGAAGAGGTGCCCATGCTCACGTGGTCCTCTTGACCCGCTGCCGACGGGATGGAGTCCACTGAGGCAGGCTGCGCCAATCGCTTGTTATCAGAGACCAAGGCAGCGGCAGTGTACTGAGGAATCATGTACCCCGAATCGGTGCCCGGGTTCGGAGAAAGGAATGGAGGAAGTCCACTGTGATGAGCAGAGGTCAACCGGAATGTGCGCCGTTCCGAAATGCTGGACAGCTCTGTGAGAGCTACAGCAAGCATGTCCAAAGCCATCGCCACTGACTCACCATGACAGTTCGACGACGACAAAGACATCTCGTCCTCAGCGAATACCAGTGGGTTATCTGTCGCTGAGTTCATTTCGTCCTCGACCACGGACTTCACGAATCGAATCATGTCCTTGGCAGCACCATGTACCTGCGGAATCGACCTCACACTCAGAGCGTCCTGCACCTTGTCCTGCGAACTCGCTTCGCCCAGGCTGCTTCCCTGCAACAGTGTTCGCAGGTTCTCGGCTGTCGTCCCGACGCCCTTGTGCTTCTTCACCGCGCCTATGCGAGTATCGAACGCCGAGAGATTCCCGCGAAGCCCGTCGACTGAGACGGCGCTTGCGATGTCTGCAGATTTCAGCAGCGACACCGCATCATGGACGGCAAGGCCTCCCAGGGCGACCATATCGCAGGTGCCATTCAGCAGGCTCAGCCCCTCTTTCGCCTGCAAGGCAATCGGTCTCAGACCCCGGCGTTCGAGTGCCTCTGCGCCGGAGACCTCCGAACCGTCCACCCCTGCGATGCCTTCACCGATCAGAACAGACGCGATATGAGCCTGGTACGACAGGTACCCGAGCGAGCCCTTTCGCGGCACTCGCGGTAGAATATCCTCATTCAACATACTGAGAAGCAAGTCCACGACTTCTTCCCTGATCCCGGAGTACCCCAGCGATAAGTTCCGAACCATCATTGCCATCACGGCGCGCGTTTCGTCCGCGGAGAGAGGCTCCCCCACTCCACTGGCGTGGCTGCGGACAAGACTCAGCTGCAGTTGGGCAGATTCTTCCCGACCAATTCGGATCTTGCTGTTATCGCCGACACCGGTCGTGATTCCATAGACAATTGCGTTCTGGCGCAGCAGATCGTCGACGACCCGACGGGACTCACGAATCCCTCTGCGCGAATCGTCCGAAAGGTACACATGGTGTCGACGTCGGGCGATACGATGCAGGTCATCGACGGTGAACCCATCTGGTCTGATGGTCACATATTCTTGCGAGTTGATCTCGTACTCCTTCACTCAAAATGACTGTCCGACTGCTAGGGGAATCACGATGAAAACGTGAACCGATTCAACTCTCCAGGTGGGGTGCTCCGGTCCTATCATCGTCCTCGGCGGCATCTATGACCTTCGTATCCGTGCGGAGGTATCTGAGGGCAGAGAACGAGATGAGGATGATCAGGAACAAGACTGGGAAGCCTGCTAGGGTCGCGGTCTGTTTGACCGCGTCGATCCCCGAAATCTCTCCCCCGGTTCCGGCCGTCACGGTAAGAATTGCCAGAAGACCGATCAACCCGCCCCAGAAGATCTTCACCATAGGCGGTGGCTCCGGATTCTTGAGATCGTTGCCGGTGGTGGTCAACGACGACATGGTCGTGGTCAGCGAATCTGCCAGGGTGGTGAACGAAATGAAGATCGCAATCAACATGAGGATGCCGAAGAGCAGGGACAGCGGAAGCTCATCCAAGAAGGCGAACAATGACAGCGGCACACCACCTTCACCGTTGATGATGTCCCATAGTTTGCCTTCGCCCTTCCAATCGAAGTACATGGCCGCGCCTCCGAACACCCAGAACCAGAAAGCTCCGAATGCGGCCGGCAGCAGAAGGTTGATTGTGACGAACTCACGGATCGTGCGCCCATAGGACACTCGAGCGATGAACATTCCGATCAGAGGGGCGTTGGCACCCCAGAGAGCCCATTCGAAGATCGGCCAATCACGTGGCCAGGATTCGCCGTCCATCGGGCTGAACCACAGATGCATCTCCGCGAAGTCTGAAAGGTATTTTCCGGTGCCTTGAGTGCCGATGGTCATGATGTAGGCAGTCGGTCCGACCACGAGCACGAAGACCAGAAGCAAGAGAAAAAGCCGGGTGTTCTGCTCCGCAAGGAACTTGATTCCCTTTTGGAGTCCGGTGTAGCTCGACAGAATGTAGGTGATGGTGATGAGAATGGCGATGGCCGCCCACAGAGTGGGGCCATTGACGATGTCCGTATAGTGCGAGACGCCGCTGCCGATCTGCAGTACCCCTTCACCGAGGATCGCGGACATGGCACCTGCAATGGCGAACATGCAGACATTGTCGACAACGGTTCCGATGCCCCCGAGCGCTCGCTTCCCGAAGATGGGGTACAGCGCAGAGCTGACTGCGTAGGGCATGCCCTTGTTGTAATGTGCGTATCCGATTGCGATTCCGCAGATGACATACAAGGCATATGGGGCAACCGTCCACTGCATCGTCACGGCCGCAATCGAAAAGGTTGCTGCCTGCTCAGATCCTGGCTCCAGCCCGAGCGCAGCCGGCGGGTCCATGAAATGGGTCAGCGGTTCAGCCGTCCCCCAGAACAGAATGCCAGTACCGATGCCACTGGTCAGAGAGATCGCGAACCATTGCCATTTCGACAAAGTCGGTTTGGCTCCGTCGCCACCGATTTTGATCTTTCCGAACTTCGAGAAGCCCACATACAGACAGACGAAGATCAACACGAAAACGGTCAGACTGAACAGCCAGCCGAAGTTGCTGAAGGCGAATCCCACCACCGTCGACTGTATGTTGTAGAACCACTGAGGGGCTGCGATACCCAGGACCGCGGTGGCGACCAGCAGGACCGCCATCGGGGCGAATACTCCCCACCGCATCTTCTTATTGTTCATCATTGACTCCGGTGGATTGTCCATCAATTACGACCAACCGTCAGCACCGGGGAAACACCAGCTCTGTACCGCCCTCGGTGACTCGGATGCTGGTGCGAACAGTGGTGTCGGAAAGGCCTTCGGCCATGCTGGCAGGTCGTTATCTGGCTCACAATCCATCGATACAGAATTGTGTCCGATATGTCGGACATTTTCTGGCCATGCCTGAAGTCACCACCAACGCTCGCCGCTTCGCCGCTCCAGTCGGTAGTCCGGCCACGGAAGGTCGATCGGTGGAACGAAGTCTACCGGCAGCAGCGCCGGCATCGGATCAGCTGCAGTTCGCGACTCGAATTCGGTCCTCGCTTCGTCGAGGATGTCAGGGTTGGTCAGCAGATCGAGGAACGTTCCGGCGACGGTCCTGCCGGCAGTGAGAATCGTCGGTGCGATCGTCTCGCGCATTCCACCCAGCGCGTTCATCACCCACGCGGGATACGGCCCGGCCCCCGCCGCCGGGGCGAGCGCCGGCCGGGAAACGTAGAAGCGTACGAGGGGCGCGTAGTGGCTCATCTCCACATAGTCGTCGCTCGTCCAGTTTCGCTGCCACGCCGGCATCTGTTCGCGCAGCAGCCGCTCGGCCTCCTGCGGTTCGATGAGCCGTTCTGTCTCGGGCAAGAACGGTCGGTCACCGGCCTCGACGTCGAGGCTGCGCTGCACCTCTTGGGCGAGCGCCACTGCCTCGGGGCCGTAGACCGGAGGCCCCACCTCGGCGAGGTTGTCGTACAGTGCCTGTGCGAGGACATGGTTCGTCCGTCCCGGCCGGCTCCTGGCCACCCAGCGGTCTTCGACTTCGCAGTGGCCCATCATCGCTGCCGCCTGAGCATTGCGATCAAGGACGGCCAGGATGTGCTCGGCCATTTCGATGTCCGGTGTCCGCCAGGAGAACTGGATGCGCGCGACTCGCTGGGGCAGATTGTCCGCTGTCGCCTGGCCGTCGGTGAGGATCGCGTCGGAGAAGCTCCAGCCTCCGGTGGCCGGCAGCATTGCGTCAAGCATCGATCGTGACGATAAGAGCATCTGCATGAGCGACAGATTCGCGCCCGGCGCCCGAGCCGCCGAATGCGAGGCCGGGATGGGCGAATGCGGATCAGCGCTGGACAGCTGCCAGGTCTCCGGCTCATCGCAGATGAAGGAATAGACCTTGCTGTAGTAGGCCCCGCATTGGGTGTCCCAGCGGGCCGTGTTGCACAGCGGGAGCATGTAGAAGGGGTGGAAGGACACGATTGCGTCTGCGTCGTCGTAGTAGCCTCGCAGTCCGTGGACGACCTTCGATCCATGCATCTTCTCCGCCGGTTCCCCCGTGTAGAGGAGCGTCCCGGTGATCCCATGGGTGATCATCGCATGCTTGGTCGCCAACAGCCCGGCGAGAGTGGAGATGCCCAGCGCCGAATGCGGGTCCGTGTGCCCGGGAGCGAATCGGGACAAGTCGCCCCGCGGTTCCTCCCGAGTCGTTGCGGCCTGCGAGTTACCGGGCACGGCATCGTACTCGGCGTAGGTGAGCAGAGTGGGCCCTGAACCGTGGGACCAACGCGCGCTGAAGGCCGTTGGCATTCCACCTGACCCGTCTTCGACGTCGAAGCCCTCCTCCCGCAGCCGTTGCACGTACCAGGCCTGGGAGTCATATTCCCGCCAGGCCGGTTCCGCCAGTTCCCAGATATGGGTATGCCAGTCGAGGAGCTGTTCGAGATGTTCGTCGATCCAGTCCTGAGCTGTTGCCTTCGCATTCATGCACGCGCACCTTCCTGTGTTGGTCCCGAAATATCGCTCGCTCGAAGCCGAAGCACCCCATCGACCCAGGTCTCGAGCACAGGAGTGGCAGCGATCTCGTCTTCCGCAACGGTCATGAGGTCGGCACCGAGTACCGTGAAGTCTGCTCGTTTGCCGACGCTCAGCGACCCGAATTCGTTCTCCCGACCTAAGGTGATCGCTCCTTCGAGCGTGTGTGCTCGCAGGGCCAACTCGGCAGAGATCCGCAGTGCGTCCGGTCCAAGCTTGTGCCCGCGCCTGGTCACCCGAGTCACCGCGGTCTGGATGGCTTCGAGCGGTCGGGGCTCGGCGACCGGAGCGTCCGAGGACAGCGTGATGGGCACGTCGGCGTCACGGAATTCGCCGAGCGGGTTGAATCGTTCCCCGGGGGTGCCGATGGCCTGTTCGACTCCTTCGCCCCAGTTGTAATAGTGCTGGGTCTGGTTGACCGGCCTGATTCCCAGTTCGGCCATCCGTGTCACTTCGGCTGGGTCGGGGAGCCCACAGTGTTCGATCCGGTGGCGCGCATCCGAGTCGGGCCGCTTTCGTAATGCGGCTTCGATGGCGTCGACAACCATCTTGATGGCGATCGGCGACTGCGCATGCGTGGCCGTCTGCAGACCGGCGGCGTGTGCTTGACTCACAAGTCCGGTGTACTCCTCCGGCGAGTGGTAGAGCTGCCCGGTCCGACAGGGATCGCCGACGTACCCGTCGGGGAAATAGGCGGTCCATCCTCCCAGGGTTCCGTCGGCATAGAGCTTGATTCCCGCAGCAGACAGGAAGGCGTTGCCGAAGGGTCCGGTGAGGCCGAGGTCGAGCACAGCGTCAAGAAGGTGGGAGAGGAAGTACATGGACACTCGCATCTGGAGCCCGCCTCTGTCGGCCATTTCAAGGTAAGCGGCGAACTCGCGTTTCGAGACCTGTGCATCCCCGATCGCGGTCACGCCGCCTGTGAGAAATTCGCGCTGCACGATGTCGAGTTGCCGCTGATGTTCCTTCGCTTCGTCGCCGAGGTGGAAGTTCGGCCCGTGATGTCCGATCTTGACCCCGTCGAGCCCGGTGAGGACGTTGCAGGCCGCGTCCGAGAGTTCACCGGTCAGCTCCCCGTCCGAGTTGCGGAAGAACTCGCCTCCCTCTGGATTCGGAGTGTCACGGGTGACGCCGAACTTCTCGAACGTGAATGTGTTGACCACACCGCCGTGACCCGAGGCATTCATGATGTAGACCTCACGGTCGCGAGCGACCTCGTCGAGTTCGTGCCGGGTAGGATGCCGGCGCTCAGCGAGGTTGCGCTGCTCGTAACCGTACCCGCGGATGGGCACATCTAAGGGAAGTTTCGCTGATTCCCGTCGCAGAACCTCAATGATCTCTGGGATCGTCGTCGCCACGCTCGGGGAGACATCGATCCAGGTGTGCAACTGGCCGTACATCAGCGGATGGGCATGCGGATCGACGAACCCCGGCACGATCGTTGCTTGGGGGAAGTCGAGACGGACGGGATCGAGACCACGTTCGGTGGCGGCCGCCTCGGCGTCGGACTCAGTCCCCACGTGGAGTATCCGCCCTCCGGCGATGAGCAGCGCCGAGGCTTCGCGGACGGTGTCATCGACGGTGCGAATCATGTTCGCAGTGATAAGGGTGGGTGCGGAATTGCTGTCGTCGAAGGTGGCCAGATGGCGCACGGGCGTCTCCTTGGAAGTTGGGGTTGGACAGGTCAGGGAGTGGCAGGTTCGGGTTCGTCACTGTGCTGCGGTGCCAGCGCGGTGGCGATCCAGGCGACGGCGGAGAGGAAGCCGAAGAGACCGATGACGGACCAGATGGAGCCGGTGGCTGCCATGAGGGAGGTCGCGACGATCGGTGAGAGTCCGCCCCAAACCGCGGCGCCCACGCCGTAGGCCAAGGACATCGACGTGTAGCGAGCCTGGGGGCGATACATCTGGGTCAGCAGCGCGGACAATGGCGCCCAGGTCGCGCTCATCGTCACTCGTATCGCGCAGACGAAGATGTAGATCAGGGTCACGGTGTGATTCTCGATGGCGAGGATGAGTGGGATCGAGCAGAGGAAGGACAGTCCCACGCCGAGGTACATGAGACGTTTCCCTCCCCACTTGTCGCCGAGCAATGCCAAAGGGAGAGTGACGAGGGCTTCGAGGAAGGATGCGAGCGTCATCGCCCCGAGGATGATCGAGGCGGCAAGTCCGATCTCCTCACTGGTGGCATAGCTTTGAACGTAGGAGGTGGCGAGGTAGTAGCCGCCGGAGGCGATAGCGACCATGCCGACGCCCAGCAGCACGGGGTACCAATTGAAGCGCAGGGTGTGGAGGATCGGCGTCGTTTCACTGGCGCCGCTCTGCTTGAACACCGGGGTCTCTTCGACGCGTAGGCGGACCCAGATTCCGACGCCGATGAGGATGATGCTGGCCAGGAACGGCACACGCCAACCCCAGGTGAAGAGGACGTCATCGCCCAACAGGGACAGGACCCAGAAGGCGCCGGAGGACAGGAGCGCGCCCAGCGGGTTGCCGAGCTGGGTGAAGCCGCCGTAGAAGGTTTTGAATTTCGGCGGTGCGCTCTCGACGGCCATGAGGCTCGCACCGCCCCATTCGCCGCCGACCGCCAGTCCCTGGATGATGCGGAGGACGATGAGGAGCACGGCTGCGGTCATGCCCCACGTGTCATAGCCGGGCAGACAGCCGACGAGAACGGTCGCCACACCCATCATCAGCAGGGTGATGGTCAGTGCCGGTTTGCGCCCGAGCCGGTCGCCGATGTGGCCGAAGATGATGCCGCCCAGAGGTCGGACGAAGAACGCCACGGCGTAGGTGCCGAAGGAGGCGAGGGTGCCGAGGGTGCGGTCGACCTCGGGGAAGAAGACCTGCGGGAAGACGATGGCAGCGGCCGTGGCGTAGACGTAGAAGTCGTACCATTCGATGGTCGTGCCGACTGCTGCGGCGAATCCGGATTTGAGTGCGCGACGGTGCGTGCGCTCGGGGGCGGTCGGTGCGGGCGAGGTCATGGTGAGCTCCTTTGCTCGGTTCGCCACGGCGACATAGCTGTGCGGCGAAGGTTGTGGCCTTGCAATGATCGTAGGTCTGCCCGAGCGCAGTGTCACCGGCAATGGTTCACTCAGGACAGGATTTCCGCTGCTGATTTGTCCCGCCCAAGCCCCCAATGCGCGAGAATGAATAGCTGATTCTCGCTACGACTGCACGATTGGATAGCCTGTGGGACATTCGGAGGATTCTCATCTCGATGCTGCGATCATCCGTGCGCTTCAATGCGATGGACGCGCGAGCGTGCTTGACCTCGCTCGCGCCCATGAAGTTTCGCGACATGTCATCTCCGAACGCTTGTGTGTGCTCACCGAACGAGACGGATTGCGAGTGGTCGCGGCACTCGACCCCGGCGTCGCCGGCCATCATGTGCTGACACATTCCATGGCCCGCGTCGATGGCCCAGTCTTACCTGTCGCCGAAGAGGTCGGGCGGCTTTCCAACGCCGTGTTCGTGTCCATAGCCAGTGGGGAGCGTCCTTTGGTGTTCGAGTCTCGTCACGGCTCGAGCCAGGAGCTTCTGGAGACGCTCGAGACGGTCAGAGCGATCTCCGGCGTTAGGGAGATACGAGTGACGACCTACGTCGAAGTGCTGCGCGGCTTCTTCGTTCCCCAAGGACGCGAGGACGTCACTTTGGATGAGCTCGACTTCGAACTCATCGCTGCGTTGCAAATCGATGGCCGGACGAGCTATCGCAGGCTCGCCGAGGCTGTTCACCGCTCGCCGTCAGCTGTGCGGTCCAGGGTTCAGCGGCTCGTTTCGGCCGGCGTCATCCGGATCGCTGCGATCAAATCCGGTGGGCTCTCCGCCAGTCGCTTCGCGACGGGGCTGGGCATCACGCTTGCCGGTAGATCTGAGGCGGTTCGTCAGTTCGTTCTGGAATCGGACTCGATCGAGTTCGCCGCGCGATCTCACGGTGCCCATGATTTCATTGCCACCGCGGTCGGCTCTTCCTCCAACGAGGTGCTCGGTGTCGTCGAAGGGCTGCGTGCGCTCGTTGACGTTGCCGCCGTCGAGACCTGGGCCCATTTCGACCTTGTCAAGGAGGACTACGCACGGGCGGTGGGGCAGTAAACGAGGAACCACCCCAAAGATCCTTGCGGGAACTTCCGAGTCAGTTCCCATCTCACGGTTGGCTGTTCACCAATCATTACCGAGCGAACAGCCAGTCGAACGGAAATCGCTCTATAGTAAGGTCCATGAGCAAACCTCTGCGCGTAGTGGCGGCGATCTTCCAAAGTGAGGGTCGTGTCTTGGCATGCCGCCGCAATCCGGAGAAGGCGGCCGGCGGTCAGTGGGAATTCCCAGGTGGCAAGATCGAAACGGAAGAAACCCCCGAAGAGGCATTGCTTCGAGAGCTGGCAGAAGAGCTCAACGTCGAGGCGGCTGAAATCGGACGGCTCGTCTCTCGAGCCACAACCACAACATGTGAAGCCACTATTGATCTTGCTTGCTACTGGGTGAAGGCCGAGTCAGCCCCTACGTCAAGCACGGACCATGACAAGCTGCGGTGGTCGGCCATTGAAGAACTCAGTGATCTTGATTGGGCTGCACCGGACCTACCCGCAGTGCGTGAACTACAACAATTGATGGTCTCCTCAGACACGAAAAAACAGGAAGAGTACTGACTGTGGTCGAACCAAACGGTCTCCGCGAAACAGCCATCTCGTGGCTAGAAATGAGGACGGATGGAGGCCGCGATCCCCTCACTCGGGACGAGATCCAAGATTTCGAGTTCGACGGTGAGCAATTCAAATTGCAATCAACTCAACAAGGGATCCGGAAGCCCGCGGGGTTCTCAGCGGCCCTTTCCATACAAACCGTGTTCCGAAGGCCAGGCCAAGAACGCCCCTATGAAGATGTCATCGGGGACGACGGTCTACTGAGATACATGTGGCGAGGTAATGATCCGACGTTTCCTGAAAACGTTGGCCTTCGGAACGCGATGGAACAAAAGCTCCCCATCATCTGGTTCTGGGGTGTTGGAATGCAGCCGGCTCGATTTCAAGTGATCGCGCCTGTGTATGTCGTCGGTGAAGAGCCAAACGAGCAGCGATTTCTTCTCACCGCAACCGAGCCAGCTGCAGACATCTCTGAGATAGATTTTTCTGCTCACGAGTTTGTGGCAAAAAGGTATCTCACACGAATGGCCAAAGTTAGGGTCCACCAGCCCGTCTTTAGAGCAACGGTTCTCACCGCATACGAAAATCGCTGTGCAGTCTGCAACCTGGCCCACCCATCCCTACTCGACGCTGCGCATATAGTCGCGGATGGAGACGAGAAGGGCATCGCCTCAGTTGTGAATGGACTAGCCATGTGCAAAATTCACCACGCGGCATTTGACAGGTACTTCCTAGGAGTTCGACCTGACTACACCGTAGAAATACGCCATGATCTTCTCGAAGAGGTCGACGGACCAATGCTCCGGCACGGCCTACAAGAAATTCATGGCCAAAAGCTAATGACAGTTCCAAAAGTTCGTCAGGATCGTCCGCAAGCTGATCTACTCAAGTTCAAATACGATGAGTTTCGTACTGCAGCGAAACTCGACGTCGTCTGACTTTACCTCGGCATGCGGGTGGCAAGGGGACACTGCGTGGACGACTTGCTATTCACCGGTCTGCATCGTCCGCAACACCTCATCAGTATCCCCACCCAGCGTTGGCGCAGAAACAGCCGCACCCGCAGGCGAGCCACCGAACGACAGCGGCGCTCGAGGAGCCATCACGCGCCCGACCCCCGGCTGGTCAATCTCCCCGAACAGCGGGTTCTCCAAAGAGCACCACGGATCGTTATTCACGAGCTCTTCGAAGGTCTGGAACTCACCCTGCAGCACACCGGCATCGGCCAACGCAGCAGCCGCCTCGTCGACGGTGTGGGCGGCGAACCACGGCCGCACCACGGCATCGATGGCTTCACGAGCCTCGAAGCGTCCGCCCTCGGTCGACAGGTCCACGTCCATCATCGGCCCGATCATCTCGAGTTTCTCGCTCAGACCGGTCGCCTTGCCCAGCCCCCGCCAATGCTTGTTCGAGATGACGGCGACCATGATCTCGCGGCCGTCCGAGGTCGCGAACGACTGACCATAAGCACCGTAGAGCCCATTGCCCAACGGTCCCCGGGTCTTTCCGGTCGTCTGCACCTCGGCGATGTAGCCGAGGTTGCCGACGGTGGCGAGCATGACATCGGACAGGGCGAGGCTGATCTCCTGGCCCTTCCCCGAGGAGCGCCGTTCCAACTCGGCGGCAATGATCCCATTGGAAATATAGAGACCTGCGGCGACGTCCCAGGCCGGGATGGCATTGTTGACCGGGCGTTCGTCATCACCGGTGATGATCGGGAATCCGCTGGCGGCGTTGACCGTGTAGTCCACGGCCGGTTTCCCGTCGTGGGAGCCGTTGAGCCGGAGCATGACGAGGTCCTCACGGTGCTGGGAGAGATTCTCGTAGCTCAACCATCCACGGGCGGGCAGGTTCGTGACCAGGGTGCCCGCCTCGGCGATAAGGTCGGTCGCGATCTTCTTGCCCTCATCGGATTTGAGGTCGAGGGTGACCGAGCGTTTGCCCTTGTTCAGGCTGGCCCAGTAGATGCTCGTGCCGTCGTCGCTGATCGGCCAGCGGTTGGCGTCGATGTTGCCGCCGATCGGGTCGATGCGGATGACGTCCGCCCCGAGCTGCGCCAGGGTCATCGCGCCCAGAGGGGCTGCGACGAACGCGGAGATCTCGATGACTTTCAGTCCGGCCAGTGGTGCCGGTCGTGTCTCTGACATGGCTTCTCCTCAAGTTTCGGTGGTCGTCACTGTCGCCGCGATCGCGGTCTTCCCATCAGGGGCGATGGCCTGCAGCTCGTGAACGCCGGAGTCCGTGCGACGCCCGGCGAGGTGGATCTGCTCGCCGGCGAACAACGGTGACTTCGCCCGGAAGTCGTATGTCGCGATCGTGGCTTCCACGTGGTTCTTCATGAATGCGTCCAGGAGCAGTGTGGCCGTCAGCGGGCCGTGTGTCACCAGCCCAGGATAGCCTTCGACCTGCGTGACGTAGGGGTGGTCGTAGTGGATGCGGTGCGAGTTGAACGTCAGCGCCGAGTACCGGAAGAGCATGACCTCGTTGGGTCTCACCGAGCGCACCCAGTCCCATCCCTCGGGCACCGGGGAATCGCCCCGTGGTGGGGCCGCTGCGGAACGGTCCGGCGCCGAGGTGGCTTCCCGGTAGACGATCGTGTGCCGGTCCGTCGTCGCCAGGATTCCATCCGCGGAAACCTCATGTCGGAGGACGACGAAGCACAGCCGCCCGCTGCCGCCGGCCTTCTCTGTGATCGACTCGATCGTCGTCGTCCGTGACAGGGCCTGAGCGGCGACGATGGGCGCGTGGAACTCGAGCTGACTGCCGGCCCACATGCGTCGGGGCAGGCCGACCGGTGGCATGAAGCCACCGAGCTTCACGTGTCCGTCGTCGCCGAGTTCGTTCATCGGGACATCGTCTTCGGCGAAGTGCAGCCAGTGCCCCAGCGGGAACAGGGTCGCCGGCTCTGCCGAGGAATGCGGTTCCTGTTCGAGCAGTGTGGCCAAACGTGAAGCACTGACCGCCGAGGCGGTGTCCTCCTCCGTGTGCGACCGGCCCACCCAGTCCTGCAAGTTGATCTCAGTCATGTCAGCGTCCTAACAGTTCGTCGGAGATGATGCGCATCTGGATCTCGGACGAGCCTTCGAAGATCTTCGTCAACCTCGCATCCCGCCAGTGACGTTCGACCGCGAAGTCCTTCGTGTACCCGGCACCACCATGGATCTGGACCGCCTCCGAGGTCACCGTCTCCGCCATCTCGGCCGCCAGATACTTCACCATCGCGGCTTCTTTGTCGCACCGGGCACCGGAGTCGATCTGTGTGCACACGTGATACATCAACGCCCGACTCGCCTCGATCTGGGCAGCCATATCGGCGACCTTGAATCGCAGATGCTGGAACTCCGCCAGAGGGTGTCCGAACTGCTCACGCTGCTGCAAATACGCGATCGAGTCCTCGAGTGCCGCCTGTGCCAGACCGATCGACCTCGCTGCCGTATGGGCACGCCCGACCTCAAGGCCCGATACCGCCTGATAGAACCCTCGACCCTCTTCACCGAGTAGTGCGTCGGCGGGCAAGTGGAAGTCATCGAAGGCCAGCTCCCAGGTCTTCCACCCGAAGTAGCCGATCTTCTTCGTCGCCGCCCCCGACATGCCCTCAGGAAACTCGCCACGGGGTTTCTCCACGAGGAACGCCGAAATCCCACGATGACGCTTCTCTTCGTCGGTGCTGGTGCGGGCGAAGAGGATGAGATAGTCGGCCTGATCAGCATAAGTGCACCACATCTTCGTGCCGTTGATCACCCAACCCCCGTCATCGGCCCGGGTGGCTTTGCAACGGATGTTGGCGACATCGGAGCCGGCCTCGGCCTCGGACAGGGCGAAGGCACCGAGGTATTCGCCGGTGGCGACCTTCGGCAGCAATCTCGCTTCCTGTTCGGGGGAGAAGTTGCCACCCATCCCGTTGCCACGCGCCAACAAACCGCCCACGGACATCCAGGCGCGGGAGAGCTCTTCGGCCACGAGGCAGTACTCGAAGACACCCAACCCGAGGCCGCCGTATTCTTCGGGGATGAGGATGCCGAAGAAGCCCATCTCGGCCATCTGTTTGACCATCGATTCGGGGAACTGGCCCTCGACGGGGTCGAGTTCATCGGCGATCGGGAGGACGACGTCGCGGGCGAACTCGCGCGCCAGGGCCTGGATCTCCTGCCTCTCCTCGGTCATGAAATGCGGGGTGTCCGGCCTGGGCCGGGGCTTATGCGTCATACTTCCCTATCCTCTCGCGTGAACGTTGACGATCGCGCTTGCGATCAAGCCTTGTTGCGGCCGATGAGCTGCTTGGCGATGACGTTCAGCTGGATCTCGTTCGTGCCCTCGCCGACGATCATCAGCGGCGCGTCACGGTAGTAGCGCTCGACGTCGTATTCGGTGGAGTATCCGTAACCGCCATGGACACGGATCGCGTCAAGGGCCACCTCGGCGGCCATCTCCGACGCGTAGTACTTGGCCATTCCCGCCTCCATGTCCACCCGGTCACCCGAATCATAGGTCCGGGCAGCGTGAAGGACGAGCTGACGAGCGGCCTCGAGCTTCGTTGCCATCTTCGCGAGCTGGTTGCCCACGGCCTGGTGACGCCAAATCGGCTTGCCCATCGACTCGCGTTCCTGCGAGTACTTCACTGCATCATTGAGCGCGGCCTGCGCGACTCCCAGTGACCGAGACGCCACCTGGATGCGGCCGATCTCGAGGCCCTTCATCATCTGCTTGAAGCCCACGCCCTCGACAGATCCGAGCAGCTGGGTCTGCCGCTGACGCAGGTTCTCGAACACGAGCTCACAGGTCTCGACACCTTTGTACCCGAGCTTGGAGAGGTTCTTCGACACCGTGAAGCCCTCGCCCTTCTCGACGAGAATGATCGAAATGCCCTTGTGGCGAGGATCGGCGCTCGGATCGGTCTTGCACAGCAGGGCGACGAGGTCGGACTTGCGGGCGTTGCTGATCCAGGTCTTCGAGCCGTTGATGACGTAGTCGTCGCCGTCCTTGGCAGCCGTGGTGCGCATGGCCTGCAGATCGGAGCCGCCGCCGGGTTCGGTCAGCGCCATGGTCGCCCGCAGCTCACCGGTGGCCATGCGCGGCAGGTAGTCGTCCTTCTGTTCGTCCGTGCCGTATTCGGCGATGAGCTTGGCGACGACGGTGTGCCCGCCCATGGCTCCGGCCAGGGACATCCATCCGCGGGCCAACTCCTGGGTGATGAGAGCGTAGGCCTCGGTCGAGACCTTGCCCATCCCCCAGGGCTCGTCGATCGCGAGCCCGTAGATGCCCATGTCCTTCATGGTCTGAATCCACTTCTCCGGGTACTCGTCGGCATGCTCGACCCGGTTGACGTGGGGTTTGACGTCGTGGTCGACGAATTCCGCGACCGTGTCGATCATCATCTGCTCTTCGCTGCTGACTGCCATCTCGAATTCCTCTTCCTCTGTGTCCCAAGTGCGTGTTGTCTGCCTCGCCGAGGCGGCTGTTCGTGTCCTTGCTGAATGCGTTGGGCGCTGAGTGGTGTCAGTGCCCGTACGCGTCGGTTCAGATCGGTTCAGTCCAAGCGGGCGCCGTCCTTGACCGTCCGCGTGCGTCCGAGTCCGATCGTGGTGTCGGGGCCGGTGGAGTCGAAGAAGTCGTTTCCCTTGTCGTCGGTGATGATGAAGGCGGGGAAGTCCTCCACTCTGATCCTCCACACCGCTTCCATGCCGAGCTCTTCCATGTCGAGGACCTCCACGTCGGTGATGCAGTCCTGAGCCAGTCGGGCCGCGGGCCCGCCGATCGAGCCGAGATAGAAGCCGCCGAACTCGGCGCAGGAGTTCTTGACCTGAGCCGAGCGGTTGCCCTTGGCGAGCATGATCATCGACCCGCCTGCCTCCTGGAACTGATGCACATAGGTGTCCATCCGCGAGGCAGTGGTCGGCCCGAAGGACCCTGACGGCATGCCCTCGGGAGTCTTGGCCGGGCCCGCGTAGTAGATCGGGTGGTCCTTGAAGTAGTCGGGCAGGTCACCGCCGGAGTTGAGGCGTTCACGCAGGTTGGCGTGGACGATGTCGCGGGCGACGATCATCGTGCCCGACAGAGACAGCCTGTCGCCGACGGCCAGTTCGGACAGCTGCGCCTGCAGTTCGGACATGGGACGGTCGAGGTCGACGGCGGTGACGTTGCCGGATTCGATCTCCTCGACCCGACCCATCGCGGGCAGGAACCGGGCCGGATCGTGCTCGAGCTCTTCGATGAAGACACCATCGGCATTGATCCGCGCGATGATCTGTCTGTCGGCCGAGCAGCTGACCGCGATCGCGATCGGCAGCGATCCGTTGTGCCGGGGCAGGCGGACGACGCGGACATCGTGGCAGAAGTACTTGCCGCCGAACTGGGCGCCGAAGCCGAGCCGCTGAGTGAGTTCGAAGACCGTGGTCTCGAACTTCGTGTCCCGGAACCCGTGTCCGGACTCGTCGCCGGTCGTCGGCAGATCGTCGAGGTAGTGGGCGCTGGCGAGCTTCGCGGTCTTGAGCGTGTATTCGGCCGAGGGCCCGCCGATGACCACGGCGAGGTGGTAGGGCGGGCAGGCCGCGGTGCCCAGCGTCGAGATCTTCTCCGCGAGGAACTCGAGCATCGCGTCCTCGCCCAGCACCGCCTTCGTCTCCTGGTAGAGGAAGGACTTGTTCGCGCTGCCCCCGCCCTTGGCCATGAACAGAAGCTCGTAGTCGTCGGCCGGGCTCAGCCCCACTTCGATCTGGGCGGGCAGGTTGGTTCCCGTGTTCTTCTCCTCGAACAGGCTCAGCGGCGCCAGCTGCGAATAGCGAAGGTTGAGCTCCGCATAGGCTCGGTGGATTCCGGCCGAGAGGTGCTTCGCGTCGTCGCCGTCGGTGAGTACATTGGGTCCGCGTTTGGCCGAGACGATCGCGGTGCCGGTGTCCTGGCACATGGGCAGGACCTCTCCGGCCGAGACCGAGGCGTTCTTGAGCAGGTCGAGGGCGACGAAGACGTCGTTGGCGCTGGCCTCCGGATCGTCGATGATCGCCCGCAGGCTGGCGAGATGGTCGGTGCGCAGGTAGTGGGAGACCTCGGTGAAGGCGAGCTCGGCCAGATCGGACAGCGTCGACGACGCGACCGTGAGGAACGACTTCGACTGACCGCCCACCTCAGCGTGGACCTGCTCGACTCCGCCGATGTCGAGACGGCGCATGGTCGCCCCCTGTCCGGCGGTGGGCAGCAGCGGCGTGTAGTCGAAGCCTGGGGCGCCGGCGGGCGGTGTGGCTTTCGACGCTGCCGCTGTGGAATCGGACTGTGCTGTCATGGCGCTCAGATGACTCCTTCACTCTGAAGTTCGGCGACCTGCTCGGGACTGAATCCGAGACCGCCGAGGATGTCGGCCGAATGCTCGCCCACATCGGGAATCGGGTCCATCCTTGGTTCGACCCCGGACATCTGGACCGGGGGCACGAGCATCGGAACCGGTCCGACCGGTGACCCGACGTCCTGCCAACGGCCGCGCTCGACCAGCTGGGGGTGCTCGGCGATCTCGGTCATGTCCCTCTGGCGTGAGTGGGCCACACCGGCGGTTTCGAGGAGTTCATCGGCCTGCACGCCGGTGAGGTCCGCGAAGGCGGCGTCGATGATGGTCTGCAGTTCGTCGCGGTGGGCGTAGCGGTGGGCGGCCCGATCGAAGCGTTCGTCAGCGACCATATCGGGTCGGTCGAGAACCTGAGCGGCGAAGCGCTCCCATTCGCGTTCGTTTTGGATCGCGAGCATGATCTGAGTGCCGTCGCCGCAGGTGAAGGCCCCGTAGGGGGCGATGGCGGCGTGGGAGGTTCCGGCCCGGGTCGGGCGGGTGCCGCCCCCGTGGGTGAAATAGAGGGGGTAGCCCATCCATTCGACGAGGGAGTCGAACAGGCTGATCTGCAGACTCGTGCCCTGTCCGGTGCGTTCGCGATTGAACAGTGCGGTCAGGATTCCGGAATAGGTGTACATGCCGGCGGAGATGTCCGCCGTGGAGATTCCCGTCTTCGCTGGATGGTCCTCGGTCCCCGTCACGGAGACCAAACCTGCTTCGGCCTGCACAAGTGCATCGTATGCCTTGGCGTCCTTGTAGGGCCCGTCCGTTCCGTATCCGGAGATCGAAGCATAGATGAGGCGGTCGTTGATGCCACGCAGCTCCTCGACTCCGAAGCCCAGTCGCTCGGCGGCGCCGGGGGCGAAATTCTGGATGAAGACATCGGCCTCGGCGACCAGGTCCTTCAGGATCGCTTTGCCTCGGGCCTGTTTGAGGTCGAGGCTCAGGCTCTCCTTGTTGCGGTTGATCCACACGAAGTGACTCGACATGCCGTTGACGGTGGTGTCGTAGCCACGCGCGAAGTCTCCGACCCCGGGGCGCTCGATCTTGATCACACGGGCACCCAGATCGGCGAGCTGCCGGGAGGCGAACGGTGCCGCCACGGCCTGCTCACAGCTGACGACGGTGATCCCGGACAACGGAAGTTCAGCGTGCAAGGGCCCTCCACAACGAGATTTCATGAGTTGACGATTGAATAATACATCTTCTAGCTGACAATGCATTATTAGGGATGAGCACTGCTGTTCGGGATACACTCATCACGACAGAGGTCGGAACTGCGGCCAAGCACAGTGGGCGCGCTCGCGACAGCCAGCGCGCCAGCAAGACAAACCACGTGCGCCGCGAATAGGCAGCGAACAGAACGACGGAGGGCGGGATGGATCTGGAATCGGCGTCGACGAAGCGAGACATGGTCGTCCTCGGCCTGCGCCGGAAGATCCTCGGTCGAGAACTCGAGCGCGGCGAACGCCTGCGCCAGGACCAGGTCGCCGAGTGGTTCAACGCCTCGATCACCCCTGTCCGCGAAGCCCTGCGCATCCTCGAGGCCGAAGGCCTCGTGTCCTCCGAGGCCCACCGCGGCGTGCGGGTGGCCGGAGTCGACGTCGACCGACTCAAGTCCCTCTTCGTCACCCGCAAGCTCACCGAGACCTTCGCCATCGCCCGCGCCACGACACGCATCTCGAGGCATGAGCTGCGCCAGGCGGAGAGGCTCCTCGAGGCTCTCGATTCCGCCAGCGACAAGGGCGATGCCATGGGGCGCAACTCCCGCAATGAGGAGTTCCACTTCTTCTTCTACGACCGCTGCGGGCTGCCGGCTCTGCGCGATGACATCGCGACCAGGTGGCGCGCCTTCCCCTGGGATCTCACGCTCGACTCCTCGGACCGCCTCAACGAGGTCCACAGCGAGCACCAGGCCATCGTCGATGCGGTGAGACGGGTCGATCCGGACGCTGCGGCGGGCCACCTCGGCGAGCACATCACGAACGGCTTCCTGCGCCTGGCCGAGTCGACCTCGGGCGAGCCGATCGCCGACCCCTTCGACTTCGACGCGGACTGAGCGCCGCCACAGTACAGCACGCTCTCGTCACCCTTCGGGCCTCCTGCTCTGCGCGTTTCAGGCGCCCGGTTTCCCACATCCCAAGAAATAATGCATTCTTTGGCGGATAATATTGGAAAACATCGGATTCTCGTCTAAGCTCAACAGCGTTTGGCTCCGAGATGGTCGATCAGGTCACGTGCGCACGGTGTCGTGCACAGTGCATCCGTCTGCACCGATCAGCCTCGGAACCCGACACGACACTGGTCTCGATTACTGGAGCTGACGATGACGTCGATACGACGATCCGGGTGGAAACCTTTGGTTGCCTGCCTGTCGATCTGCCTGCTCGTGCTGAGTGGCTGCAATCCCGCGCGCAGCGGCAAGCAGGAGAAGTTCGAACTGCGCTTCGCCCATGTCACCTCGGCCGGTACGCCCAAGGGGCTCGCCGCCGACTTCTTCGGCAAGCAGATCGAGAAGAAGTCCGACGGTCGCATTCAGGTCGAGGTGTTTCCGAACTCGGAGCTCTACGGCGACAAGGACGAGATGCAGGCCCTGCAGTCCAATGCCGTGCAGATGCTCGCCCCGGCCAGCGCCAAGTTCACGACCATCGCGCCGAGTCTGCAGGTCCTCGATCTGCCGTTCATCTTCGACGAGCCGGATGAGATCCCGGACATCGTCAGCCCGGACACCGAGATCGGCAAGGCCATCTACGCCAACCCCGACCTCGAGGCCAATGGGCTCAAGGTGCTGGGGCTGTGGGACTCGGGCATGAAGCAGATCCACTCGAACGATCCGACTCTCTCGCCCCAGGATATGAAGGGCAAGAAGTACCGGATCCAACCCTCCGACGTGCTGCGCACCCAGTTCGAGACCTGGGGCGGCATCCCCTCGCCGCTGGCCTTCGCTGAGGTCTACAGCGGGCTCCAGCAGGGACTCATCGACGGCGGCGAGAACACCTACTCGAACATCGAGTCGCAGAAGATGCACACCGTGCAGAAGTACGTGACCGAACTCGACCACGGCTATATCGGCTACATCCTCACCGTGAACAAGCGCTGGTACGACGAGCTGCCCGATGACCTGCAGGCCGTCGTCGACGAAGCCGCCGATGAGGCCTCCGAGTTCAACCGGAAGGAAGCGCAGAAGGTCAACGCCGAGTCGAAGAGGCTCATCGAGGAGTCCGGCGACACCAAGATCGTCGTTCCGACGAAGAAGCAGCGGCAGTCGTTCAAGGACATGGTCGTGCCTTCCGAGTACGAGCGGTACCGGGACGTCATCGGGCCAGAGGTCGTCGACGAGCTCATCCGTCGCAACAAGGAAAGGGGCTGAGAATGAAGGTCTTCGACAGATACCTCAGCCGGGTGGAGAACGTCCTCGCCGGGGGCAGCCTCATCGCCGCGACGGTTCTGGCCGTCTTCGCCGTGCTCCTGCGCAACCTCACCGGGGACGTGCTCTTCTGGTCCGAAGAGGCCATCATCTACCTCATCATCTGCTCGACATTCTTCGGCGCCGTCGTGACCCTGCGCCACAACGAACACGTCGCCGTCGACATCATGCCGACACTGCTCAAGGGACGGAAGAAGAAGTTCTTCGTGATTCTGGGCGGGCTGGCGACTCTCGTCTATGCGGGCTTCATCGCCTATCTGTCCTGGGCACTGATCACCGAACCCTTCTCCCGCACGACCATCACCCCTGCATTGAAGCTGCCGCTGTGGGTCGTCGAACTCTCGCTGGCGATCGGCATGACGCTGTTTTTCATCCGCGCAGCAGAGATGCTCTTTCGTGCGCTCAAGGCCCCGGCCGAAACGCTGGAAAAGGACGTGCTCGCAGAGGAGGCCGCCGCCGTCGGCATCGCCGTCGACGACCTCGCCATCGATGACCCACCGCCTGCAAGCGGACACGAGCACGCCGGCGGTAACGACAACCTCGGCGATGGGACCGATCACGGCACGGCCGGGGATGACAACCTCGGCGACGACGACACGAAGGAAGGGGGGCGCTGATGCTGGAAGCAACGTTCGTCCTCATCGCAGTCCTCATCCTGCTGCTCATCAGCTCCGCGCCGATTGCGGTCGCCCTGGGCCTGACCAGCCTCGTCTACTTCTACTACTTCACGCTGATTCCGATGACCCAGGTCTCGGAACGCCTCTTCAACGCCCTGAACTCGTTCCCGCTCATGGCGATCCCCTTCTTCATCCTCGCAGCCAACATCATGTCCCGCGGCGGGATCTCGAGACGCCTGACCGACTTCGGCGCCGCGATGGTCGGGCACCTGCGCGGCGGCATGGCGATCACCACGGTGCTCGCGTGCATGTTCTTCGCGGCGGTCTCGGGATCGTCTCCGGCCACGGTCGTCGCCGTCGGCGCGCTGATGATTCCGGCCATGGTCAAGAACGGGTATCCGAAGGAGTTCTCCACGGGACTCGTCGCCACCTCGGGGTCTCTGGGCATCCTCGTTCCACCGTCGATCCCGCTCATCGTCTTCGGCATCGCCACCGAGCAGAACATCGGCGATCTCTTCCTCGCCGGCATCCTGCCGGGCATCCTCGCCGGTGTCATGCTGCTGGGCATGGCCGTGTTCGTGGCCTGGAAGAAGGGGTACGGAAACGCCGGCGCCGGCTTCCGGATGTCGAATGCCGATAAGCTCAAGGCCTTCCGCGATGCGATCCTGGCGCTGGCGCTGCCGTTCCTCGTCCTCGGCGGAATCTACTCGGGCTGGTTCACCCCCACCGAAGCGGCGGCCGTCGCGGTCGCCTATTCCCTGGTGGTCTCTCTGCTCATCTATCGCGAAATCAAGATCTCGCAGCTGTGGGAGGTCACGCTGTCGTCGGTGAAGACCTCGGCGATGGTCATGTTCATCATCGCCAACGGCATTCTCTTCACCTTCGTCCTGGCCAGCGAGCGGATTCCAGGGTCCATTTCGGCCACGATCAACGATTGGGACCTGCAACCGTGGCAGTTCCTCATCCTCGTCAACATCCTGCTGCTGTTCGTGGGCTGTGTGATGGAGACGTCCTCGGCGATCCTCATTCTGGCACCGATCCTGCTGCCGATCGCGATGGACCTGGGCATCGACCCGATCCACTTCGGCATCGTCGTCGTGATGAATCTGGAGATCGGGATGATCACGCCGCCGCTGGGCCTCAACCTGTTCGTCGCCTCCGGCATGTCGGGCATGAGCGTCGTCGGGGTGGCCAAGGCCGCGCTTCCGAGCGCATTGGTGCTGCTGGGTGCGCTGGCTCTGGTGACCTTCGTGCCGTTCTTCGCTACGGCGTTCGTGGGGTAGGGCGGCGTTCGTGGGCTGACGCTTTCGTTACTCACTTTGCGCTCAAACCATCGGGTTGCAACCCGATGGTTTGAGCGCAAAGTGAGTAACGGCGGTTGGCAGAGGTCGACTTCGGGAGCGTGATAAGTCCCCGTCGTGAAGCTTCGACTGAGGATGGGACGGTGCGCGCGAGATAAGTCCCATGCGCCGGCCCGCCCTCAGCGTTCTGCCAGCTCTTGCCTGGATAATCGGAGTCAGCCGCCTACATGCAGACTTCCGGAAGGAACATGGACGACTATCGAAGTCCCGGCTGGGACATCAGCAGCAGTATCAATTCTCAGCAACACCCCGCGCGGGCAGGTGAACTCCGTTGACCTGGCTTCTCTCGCTTCTCGTCGGCCTGCTCGTCGTCCTCCTCATCACTGTTGCCACAGGCTATTTCGTGGCCCAGGAATTCGCCTACATGGCCGTCGACCGTTCCCGACTTGCCGCCCGCTCGGCCAACGGTGACCGAGCAGCAGAGCGCGCCCAGTCGATCACTCGCCGAACTTCGTTCATGCTCTCGGGCGCCCAGCTGGGCATCACCGTCACCGGGCTGCTGGTCGGCTATGTCGCCGAGCCCCTCATCGGCACGGCTGTCGGCGAGGCCCTCGGCGGGACATCGATCCCCACTGGCACCGGAATTGCCATCGGCACCGTGCTCGCACTGGTCGTGGCGACGATCATCCAGATGGTCTTCGGCGAACTCTTCCCGAAGAATCTCGCGATCGCCCGCCCCGAGCCTCTGGCCATCTGGCTGGCGCGTTCGACTGCGATCTACCTCGCCGTCTTCGGCTGGCTCATCACGATCTTCGACAAGGCGTCGAACGCCCTGCTGAAGGTCCTCGGAATCGACCCCGTCCACGATGTCGACCACTCCGCGACCCGCCGCGATCTCAAGCATATCGTCGCCGACTCCCGCCAGAGCGGGGATCTCGTCGACGAGGATTCCCTCATCCTCGATCGCATCCTCGACTTTCCGCAGCAGAGCGTCGACCATGCCACTGTGCCCCGTTCTCGAGTCGATGTCATCAGCGAGGACATGCCGCTTCACCAGGTGCGAACCCTCATGCAGACCGGTCATTCCCGATACCCGGTGCTCAATGCCGCCGAGGAGGTTGTGGGCACGATCGATCTCCTCGACATTCTCTCCGCCGCCGATGATGACGATCTGCGCCGGCTCCTCAAGGCACCGGTCTTCGTTCCTGAGTCCCTGCCGCTTCCCGATGCCGTGCGCACTCTGACCGAGGGTCGGGCCCAGATGGGCTGCGTCGTCGATGAGTTCGGCGGCTTCTCCGGCATCATTACGGTGGAGGACCTCGGCGAGGAGCTCGTCGGTGACATTGTCGACGAACACGATGATGCGATCGAGGAGATCGTCTCCGCTGATGACGGCACCTGGACGGCTCCCGGGGCGATCCCCCTCGACGAGCTCGGCCGCGCCCTCCAGCGCGAACTGCCGGTCACCTCGGCGCTGACTCTCTCCGGTCTCGTCATCGAAGAGGCCAGGGGCTTCCCCGCCGTCGGCGATCGGATCGAGATCACTTTGCCCGTCGACCCTGCTGAGCTGGCCGGCACGGAACCGCCGAGCCTCGTCTTGCTCAATGTCGACGTCCTCGAGGTGAGATCCCACGTGCCCTCCCTGCTTGGGCTCGGAATCGAGGTGGGACGATGAGCAATCCCTGGATCATTACCACCCTCACTATCCTCATCATCGGACTGAGTGCATTCTTCGTCGCCGTCGAATTCGCCCTGATCGCCGCCAAACGCCACCGGCTGGAAGACGCGGCGGCCGACAGCCATTCGGCCCGTGCCGCACTGCGCAGCTCCACCGAGCTCTCCGTCCTCCTCGCCGGCTCCCAGTTGGGCATCACGGCGTGCACCCTGGCGCTGGGCGCGATCACGAAGCCCGCGGTCCATCACTGGATCACCCCGGTCGCGGATGCTGTGGGCCTGCCGCTCTGGATCGCCGACCTCACCGGCTTCGTCCTCGCCCTCATCGTCGTCACCTTCCTCCACCTCGTCGTCGGTGAAATGGCGCCGAAGTCGTGGGCTGTCGCACACCCGGAACGGTCTGCGATCATGCTCGCACTGCCGATGCGGGGGTTCATGTTCCTCACTCGACCTCTGCTCCACGTGCTCAACAATGCGGCCAACGCCTGCCTGCGGATCGTCGGCGTCGAACCTGTTGACGAGGTCGATCAGGGCCACACCTCGGACGATCTGCGGGAGCTGCTGCGGCATTCGGCGCAGGCCGGCACCCTCGAACAGGAGTCCTCGGACGCGCTGCTCGGTGCTCTCGAACTCACTCAGCTCAGCCTCGGCGAGCTCGTAGCCGAACGTGAGAAGCCGACTGCTGTCGGACCGGGAGCGACAGCGGGAGAGGTGCGAAAAGCTTCGCATCGCGATCGTCACCGGCGCATCCTCGTGCACACCACGGGAGGGCAGCCGCCGACCCACGTCGTCCACGTCCGTGATGTTCTCAGTCTCGATGAGGGAGCTTCCATCACCGAGGTAGCGCGCCCGGTCGAAGCACTGCCGGCAAGCTTGACCGCTGTCCGTGCGTTCAGTGCGATGAAGGCCGCTGGCACTCAATTGGCGTTGGTCGATCACGCCGATGGCGACCCTACCGTGGTCACGGTCACCGACGTGCTCAGCTACCTGCTCTCGACGGGAAGTGTGGAGGGGCGTCGGTCATGACGCGTCGCGACGCAGACGATACTTCTCGCTCAGCACGGCCTACTTGCTCGTGTGAGGCGTTGGTCCATCCAAGACGCGGTAGGTGGTCTGAACCATCCCGCCGTCGAGTACCGCAGTGCGGACGTGCTCAAGGTCGACATCTCCTCCAAGCGACCCGAACAGTGATGGCCCCTCTCCGATGAGCACGGGTACGCGGGAGAGCGTGAGCTCATCGACAAGCCTCGCGGCAAGGAACCACCGGATAGTCGCCCCACCGTCGACGTAGACGCGCCTGCGACCATCCTGCTGGAGCGCGTCAACGGCCGCCTCGGCCGAGCGATGCACGGTGATTCGAGAGTCTGCGTCTGCAGCGAGGGTCGTGCTGATCACATGGATCGGGTGATCCAGGTATGGCCAATCCTCCTCGGAAGCGATAGCTTCGTAGGTTCTTCGACCCATCACCACCGCGTCGACAGACTCCACGAAGGGTGTGAAACCCGCATCCCCGGCAGCTTCGCCGCGGCTGGTCAGCCACTCCAAGTCTCCGTCCGGCCGCGCTATGCGGCCGTCGACGCTCAACCCGAGGAAGACTGCGGCACTGAGAGACTGCTTCGTCGCGGACATAAGTCATATGTTCTCAGCCACGAGCGACGACGTTCAAGGAAAAGCTGGCAGCACTCAGGCACGCCATCTGACGCTCGCAATCAGTTTCAGCCCACCTCTTGACTGAGAGTGCACTCTCAGTCGTAGGTTTACTTCCATGACACAGCGCCCGGCAGACATCCCATGCCCCGCAGATCCGAGGTGGGCAAGATCCGCCACCTCGGTCTCTCCGAAGTCACGTCCACAGAACTCCGGCGGGCACACAGCACCCACCCGATCGCCGCGCTCCAGTCCGAGTGGAACCTGTGGTCACGCGACGTCGAGGATTACGTCGTGCCCGCCTGCGCCGAGCTCGGGGTCGGGTTCGTTCCCTCCAGTCCCTTGGGTCGTGGATTCCTCACCGGCGCCCTGACCAAGGAGCAGGTCGCGGGTGATTTCCGCGGCGGAACCACGCGTATGGGTGAGGCGTTCGACGCCAACCAGAAGGTCGTCGATATCGTCGCCGAGGTGGCCCACCATCACGGCGCCACCAACGCTCAGGTGGCGCTGGCGTGGCTCCTCCATCGCGCTGCCCAGATGGGCGTCAGTACGGTACCGATTCCCGGGTCACGGAAGCCCGAACGTGCCCTGGAGAACCTCGGCGCCGTGGGTCTGCGTCTCGACGCAGCTGACATGAGGGAACTCGACTCCATCCGATCATTGGTCGAAGGGACGCGCAACATCGTCGACAATCCGACGTGGATCAGCTCCGGGCGAGAGTGAGCGGGGCGGGGGTGGGCCGATAGCGTTTTTGAAAAGGTAGCGTATGGACATGCAAAAACGTATCGTTTGGAAGCGCAAATTAGTAGTGTAAACGCTCACAAAATGGTAGCGTAGAGAATCAATGGACCACGTGGAGCGTCCATAAGGTCGCGGCAAACACTCCCAAAGGACATGTTCCATGGAATACCTTTCCCGCACCATTGATCTCGAGCTCGATGAACTTTCAGATGAAGCAGCAGCCATAGCGATTGATGGGCCCAAAGGCGTAGGCAAGACCGATACGGCATTGCGACGGGCTGACATCGCTTGGTACTTGGACGACCCAGCTCAGCGAGATGTTCTTCGATCCGACTTCTCGCTTAAGTCAATCCCTGAAGGCACCGTTCTCCTCGACGAATGGCAGCAACTGCCACAGGTCTGGGACTCAGTTCGACGTTCGGTGGACACAGGTGCGCCAAACGGTCGCTTTCTTCTCACAGGCTCCGCATCACCGATCAATGCATCGGGGACCCACAGTGGCGCCGGACGCATTCTGTCCCTGCGGATGCGACCGATGGGCGTGCACGAACGCGGTCTCGTCACGCCGACGGTCTCGCTGGCACATCTCCTGTCAGGCCAGCGCAAGCCAGTCAACGGAACATCGACGTTTCTGCTTACCGATTATGCCGACGCCATCGTCTCCAGCGGCTTTCCAGGCATCATGAAAACTGCTCCACGAGTTCAACGCCGCATGTTGACAGCCTATGTTCAGAGAATCGTCGACAGAGACCTACCGGACCTTGGCTACACCGTCAGGCGTCCAGAAACACTCAGACGGTGGCTGGCCGCTTATGCCGCAGCGTCATCGACAACAACATCGTATTCGCGACTGCTCGACACGACTACAGGTGGCGACGGAGCTCAGCCAGCGAAAACGACCACCATTACCTACAGAGACCATCTCAGCCAACTGTGGCTGCTCGACCCTGTGCCTGGATGGGCACCGACGAACAATCTGAATCGCCGTTTGCAGCAGGCGCCCAAACACCAGTTGGCCGATCCAGCGCTTGCTGCGAACCTTCTCAGCCAAACTGCCGAGTCTCTCCTATCACCCAAAGGAGCTCACCTCGCTGGGCCCTTGTTCGAGTCACTTGCAACGTTAGGCATCCGCGTAATGGCTCAAGCCGCAGAAGCTGCAGTCCGACATCTCCGTCTGTTTAGAGGCGAGAGAGAAGTCGATCTGATCGTTGAGGGCGCCGACGGCGGAATCCTCGGCATCGAGGTCAAACTGGCGGCCGATGTCTCCGATTCAGATATCAGGCATCTGCACTGGCTGCGTGAGCAGATACCCGATCAGATCGCCGACCTTGTCGTCATCACGACCGGAGCCGCTGCCTACCGTCGACCCGACGGCATCGCGGTTGTGCCTCTTGCACTCCTCGGCCCCTGATCTCACCCCATCAGCCCCATCACCGATTCCTTGACCTGGAGCACCGCGAGAAATCCGAAGAGCAGGAAGCAGACGCTCAGCAGCACATTCGACACTCCCTTGTTCCGCAGCGACTCGGGCACCGACGACCGGTTGAGGATGACCAGCAGCGCAGCGGCGAGCACCGGCAGGATGAACGCGCTGATCGCAGCGTAGATGAGGACCAGGGTGACCGGTTGGCCCAGACTCATGATGGCCAGGGTCGCAATGCCGAGGTAGACCAGCGCGCCGCGGAATTCGACCGACTTGGCCGACATCTCGAACCTCTCCTCGTCCTGACGAGAGTATCGGCGCAGCACCCGGACGCAGTCGGCGGTGACATAGGCGATGCCGGAGAATCCGCCGAGCACACTGGTGTAGACGACGGCGAGGAAGCTGATGAGGAAGACCATCCGACCCACGTCGCCGATGCGGCCCACCAGACTGTCGGCGATGGCGAACAGTGAGCCGTTGTCGGAGATGGTGAAACCCTGGCCATAGAGGATGAAGGCGCCCACCGCGCTCATGGCCACGGCGAAGACGAACACGAGTCCATAGCTGACGAACAGGTCGAGGCGGACGACCGGTTTCCACTCGGCACTGCGCCAGGACTTCTCGCGGATCCAATAGGAGTAGGCGAGGATTCCCGTCGCTCCGCCGACACCGCCGATCAGCGACATGACAGTGATGATCGACCCGTTGGGGAACGTCGGCGCCATGGTCTCGACGGCCACCTCCTGGGCTCCCTGGCCCTGGAACACGGAGATGGCGAGGGCGATGATGCCGAAGAACATGAGGACCCCGAAGCCCATCATGGCCTTTTCCACCAGACCGTAGCGTCCGATGCCGACGAGGACGACGGCCGAGATCAGGACGACGATCGCGGTCGGCCAGAACGGCAGGACCGGGAAGATGGTCTGCAGAATGTTCGTCGCCACGGCTACGACTCCGGCGCCGAAGAAGAGACCGACAAGCAGTTCGGCGATGAGGAACACGGCGGGGAAGGTGCGTCCGCCGAAGCTCGTGAGATGTGACAGGAGCGATCGGTCGCCGCTCATCTGCAGGCGGGAGACTGCTTCGGAGAGGACGAATTTGAGGATGATGCCGACGGTGAAGACCCAGATCAGAGCGAGACCGTACTCGGCCCCGGAGTTCATCGTCGTGATCATGTCCGAGGCGCCGACGCTGGCCAGGGCGAGCACGACGCCGGGGCCGATCAGTCGCAGCCGTCCGGTCAGAGATGACGGCGCCGAGGTGGAGCCGGGGTTGGTCTGCGATGTCGTTTCGGCGGACATGAGTGGGGTGTGGCTCCTTCACAGGTGTTCGTCGACGTCGGCAGTGGTGTCGTCCGTCCACCAGTGTGCCCGACACCTCCACATGCCAAGACAGGAGTCTCATCACCTGAGCAGAGAAGCAATTTTCAGATGGTCCGCCTCCAGCAGATCAGTGGCCACAGGTGGGCAGTGCGCCGGGCCTACCGGTCGAAGTACTCCTTGCACGCCCGTCCGACGGACTCGATCGCCTCATCGTCGACGTCGAGGTGTGTGACCCAGCGCAGGGTTCCGTAGCTGCCGCCGACGATGATGCCGCGATCGACGAGGAATGCGGTGAAGTCATCCATGGCGATTCCCGACGGCGACATGAACACCATGTTGGTGCGGGCCTGCCCTGCCCCGAGTTCGGGGAACTCATGGAAGATCTCGGCCAATCGAGTCGCCCGGTCATGGTCTTCGCGCAGTCGGCTGACGTTGTTCTCCAGCGCGTAGATGCCTGCCGCGGCGATCACTCCGGTCTGGCGCATGCCGCCGCCGAGCATCTTGCGAATCCGCCTGGCACGTTCGATCAGCTCCCTGGGGCCGGCGAGGAGCGAGCCGACGGGTGCGCCGAGCCCTTTCGACAGGCACAGTGAGACCGAATCGAACCGTCGCGCGATCCACGCCGGTTCGCGACCGGTGGCGACGGCCGCATTCATCATCCGCGCCCCGTCCAGGTGGGTCGCCAGACCATGGTTGCGGGCCAGGTCGGTCGCTTCGACAAGGTACTCATCGGCCAGACAGCCCCCGTTGAACGTGTCCTCCAGGGCCAGCAGCCGCGTGATCGGGTTGTGGAAGTCATCGGGTTTGATCGCGGCTGCGATCGTGCTCAGGTCGATGATGCCATCGGGGTCGTTCGGCAGGGGTTGGGGCTGGATCGAGCCCAGCACTGCCGCTCCGCCGCCCTCGTTGCGGTAGGCGTGCGCGGCCTGGCCGACGATGAATTCGTCTCCGCGTCCGCAGTGGGCCATCAGCCCGGCGAGGTTGGACTGCGTTCCGGTGGGAAAGAGCAGCGCCGCTTCAGCGCCGAGGAGTTCGGCGGTCATCGCCTCGAGGCGCTTGGTCGTCGGACAGTCGTCGTAGACCGCATCGCCCACCTCGGCGTCGGCCATGGCACTGCGCATTCCCCGACCGGGGCGGGTGACCGTGTCCGAACGAAGATCGGCGTGAGTCATGTGGTCCATTCGATCACTGGTCCTTCGCGCCGGCGACCGGGTGGTTGCTTGCGATCGAGATGCGGTTGAACGCGTTGATCAGGGTCACGGTCCACTCGATGGCCGCGATCTGCTCGGTGCTCAGGTGCTGCCCCGCCTCGGCGGCGATCTCATCGCGATCGGCCATCTTGTCGAGGACGGTCAGCGTCTCGGCCAACAGGAGTGCGGATTTCTCGCGCTCGTCGAAGATCTCCGCCTCGCGCCAGCTGGGCAGCACATCGAGTTTGAGCTGATCGATGCCGGCCTTTCGTGCGGCCGGGGCGTGAACGCTCAGACAGGTCCGGCAGCCGTTGATCTGGGAGACCCTCATGTTGACCAGTTCGATAAGGCCGTCGTCGAGGCCGGCTGCCCGCGCCGCCTTGCGTGAGGCGGCCGCTGTCTGGGCCATAGCTTTGTAGACCTCGGGGTGGGACTTGTCCATATACGGGCGGTTCGCGTTCATGTCAGCCGTTCGCCTTGACGATGGCGAGGTCGGCGCCGGTCGCCGTGCGGAAACGACCGCCTTCGGCCTGATAGTCATCGCCGGTGTCCTTGAGCTTCTTGACGAACAGCGGGCAGACCGGCACCACCGTCAATCCCTTCTCGCGGGAGTCGGCCAGTGCCTGGGCGACGAGGACCTTCGACAGGCCGCGTCCACCGAAGGCTTCGTCGACGACCGTGTGGTGGAAGATCCGCTCCGTGTCGGCGTCCGGTCCGGGAAGGAAGTGCGCGCGACCGGCCACTTCGCCCGAGTCGACGGTGATGACGTAGGCACGTCCCGGTTCATCGAGTTCCACATGCACGTCCGCGCCGGTGGAATCCTTGAGTGCTTCGCTCATTGCTCTCTCCTCTGTTCAGCAGCCGACGGCTGCCCTCATCAGTTGGTCTCGGCAGAGTGCCCAGGGGCGCTCAGACGTCCTCGGGTCCGCCCTGGACGTGGGGCGGCGGATTCCTCCGCGCCTTGATGACGACGTCGGGCAACCCCGGCGCGGGGAGCCGACCGAGTCCATCGGCATTCTGACCGGGCCCACCCTTGCCGACATAGCCGTCGACGGCACCGAAGCGGTCGTCCTCTGCCTGCCACTCCTCGCGGAACTGCTGGATCTCCTCGTGGGTGCGGCCGACGAAGTTCCACCACATGACGATCTGCTCGGGGAAGGGCTCCCCGCCGAGGAGGACGATCCTGGCCGCGGTGTCTGCGCGGTTGCTGATCCGCATCTCCGTCAGCCCGACCCCGGTGTAGCCGATGGCGTCGACCGGCAGCGCAACGTTCTCGACGGCGACGTCGCCGGAGTCGACGAGGACACCGTGTTCGAAGGTCTCGTCGACGGGCAGGTCGATGCTCGCGCCGGGGTCCAGGCGGATCTCTGCGCCGAGGAGGGGCGAGTGGGTGCTCACGGGTGAGGACGTCCCCCACAGCTGGCCGAGGAAGACGAGGAGCTCACCTCCATCGAAGCTCGTGACCTCGGGTGCGAAGTGCTCGAATTCGCGTGCTTCCTGGTGACGGGTGTGCTCGGGCAGGGCCAGCCACAGCTGCACGCCGTGGAGGGTCGACGTCCCCTCGGTCGAGACCTCGGAATGGCAGATGCCCTGACCGGCGGTCATGAGGTTGACCTCCCCGGGCAGCACGAGTCCGGTGTGCCCGCCCGAGTCGATGTGTTCGATGGCACCGTCGAAGAGCCAGCTCACGGTCTGCAGACCGGTATGCGGGTGAGGGGCGACGTCCATCCCGCCCGAGCTCGCGACGTCATCGGGACCGTAGTGGTCGACGAAGCACCACGGGCCGATGAGCGAGCGCTGACGCTGAGGCAGGGTGCGGCGCACGGTCATCGCCCTGGGCCCGCCGAGGGGAACGTCCCTGGCGGTGATGACCTCGACCGGCGCCCGGCCCTGCTCATCGCATTGCGGTCCGGGCAGACCACCGGCCCGGCAGACCACCTGGTCCGGATGTGCTTCGACGTTGCTCATTCCACTCTCCCTCTCACTGCCGTACCGCCGTCAGTGCGATCCGTTGCCGCACGACGTCAGAATCGGGCCGGACGACGTGAGGTCGAAGCCGCGGCCGCTCAGATCTCTCGCCATGCGAGTCTGTCCTGCTTCTTGGCCATCGCCATTGTAATGGCCAGGGCGGCTGCGGCCACGACGGCACCGATGAGGTCGTAGAGATGACTCGGGGTGACAAGCCCGATCGCGCCCACGACGATGGTGATGCGCAGCCAGACCGGCAGCGGAATGAAAAGATGGCCCTCAGCCGCGACAGCGATGAGCGTGACCCCGATGAGCAGGATGACAGTCGCTCGAACCGTGTCCCACGCGGTGCCGTCGAGCATGAGAAGCTCCGGCTGATACACGAAGACGAACGGCACGATCAATCCGCCCAGGGCCAGACGCATGGCCAGGAACCCGGTTCGCATCGGACTGCCGCCCGACAGTCCGGCCGCCGCGAAAGCCGCGAGTGCGACCGGTGGGGTGATGTTGGCGAAGAGTCCGAAGTAGAACACGAACAGGTGTGCGGCCAGAGCCGGGACCTCGAGCTGGATGAGTGCCGGAGCCGCCATCGTGGAGACGATGATGTAGGCCGGAATGCTCGGCAGGCCCATTCCCAAGATGATGCACGCGACCGCTGTCAGCAGCAGAGTCGGCAGGAGATAACCGCCGCCGATGGTCACAATGGCCCCAGCCAGCTTGACGCCGAAGCCCGTCTGGGTGGCCACACCGACGATGATGCCCACGCAGGCGCAGGCCACCGCCACAGAGACTGCCGTGATCGCGCCGTCGCGCAGAGCGTGGATGATGTCCAGTGGCGACATCCGGGTGCTCTTTCGCACCATCGCTGCGGCAATCGTGACGAAGATCGTGGTCACAGCGGCGAACAGGATCGTGGTACCGGAAAAGAAGAGCATGTAGAGCAGGAAGAGCAGTGGCACCAGCAGGTGTCCGCGCTCCTTCATCACATCCATCACAGCCGGCAGGTTCTCACGGCTGATTCCACTCAGACCCTGGCTTGTCGCGCGCAGATGGACCTGGATGAGGATTGCCAGATAGTAGAGCACCGCAGGTACGATGGCGACGAGTACGATCTGGGTGTAGGGCACGCCGAGAGTCTCGGCCATGATGAAGGCGGCAGCGCCCATGATCGGCGGCATGATCTGACCACCCACCGAGGCAGCGGACTCCACCGCCCCGGCGAAATTGCGTTGATAGCCCACCCGCTTCATCATCGGAATCGTGAAGGCTCCGGTGGTGACGACGTTGGCAATCGCCGAACCGTTGATCGAGCCGAGGAAGCCAGAGGCGAGGACTGCAACCTTCGCGGGTCCTCCCCGAGCCTGTCCGGCCAGGGCCATGGCGATGTCATTGAAGAACTGGCCCATCCCCGACTTCTGCAGAATAGCTCCGAACAGGATGAAGAGGAAGATGTAGGTCGAGGACACCCCGATCGCTGTAGAGAAGATGCCCTCGGTCGACTCATACATGAAGGTGACGATCCGGTCGAGATCATAGCCGCGATGCCGGAACAGCCCCGGCATCGATCGCCCATAGTAGTCAAAGACGATGAAGAGCACTGCGAGGATCGGCAGCACCGGTCCGGTGACTCGTCGCGCAGCCTCGAGCACGAGCAGCAGGCAGATCGAGGAGAAGACGACATCGATGGTCTCGAAACGGCCGCCGCTGACGGTCAGCTTCTCGAACACGAGGCCCAGATAGACCGCGATGGCGACCGATCCGACGATGAACAGCCAGTCATACCATGGCGGGGTCTTCCGAACTTCGCCGAGACGGAAGCGCTGCACGGCGAAGCAGAGCACGAGGATCGCCCCTACGTGGATTCCACGGTGGACGAGGGTCGGCGGTCCGCCGAACAGAGCGTAGTAGATCTGGTAGACCGAGAGCCCGACTGCGAAAACCGTCAGCGGCAGTGCCAGCTTGGTCGACCAGATGTCACGGGTGCGCGATTCGCGGTCGTACTTCTCGACGGTGCCCGCCGATACAGCCCCAGTCTGGGAAACCTGGATAGCGGTCCGCGCGCCTTTCTCTTCCACCCCGCTCGGCGCCGGAGACGATCCTGAGGTCTGCTCGCAGCCCTCTTCGGGACGATGGTCGTTCGTCATGGTCCTCAGTCTCCGATCACAATCATTTCGGCGCGTACGTGATGATCGATGGCATGTGTGCGCAAAAGCAGCTCTTCGTCGAGGTAGATCCTGTGGTGGACTCGATGAGAATGGATCCACCGAATGACGGGGAAGTGCTCATCGAGTCCGCACAAACTGACCATGTCGCCGTCGATCTCGGTCCGCGGTGCGTTGAACGGTGTCCCGGCCCCCATGAGGGCAAGCTCGGTGCAGTCAAGGACGAACTCACCGCCGACGATGTCGTAGTACTCCCACCAGGGAGTCTTGTCGACCGAATGCATCCAGGTCATTGCCACCTTGCTGTCGTCGTCAACGGGCACAGACCGGAACACCCGTCGTCCCGGCGGCTGCTCCCGGATGATCAGCCGCCTCGGCGTGGGGCCCGACACGGACATCGGAACGATGATGCCCAACCCCACAGCCGTCGCGACGGTCAGAGCCGCCCTCCGGGTCAGGCTCCCGATGGGTCAGCCCTGTTCGTCGAAATACTTATCGGCCCCGGGCGCGAGCTCGCTGACGGGCACGTCCTGGGCTGTGTCGACGGTGATGTCCGTGGCCGCATTGTGCGAAGCCTGAATCTGATCGAGGTTGTCGAACAGGGTCTGTGTAATGTCGTAGACGGCGTCATCGCTCAGGGACGGGCTGGCTACGAGCAGGTTCGGGATGGTCAGCGTGTCCGCAGCCTCATTGTCTCCGTATGTGCCGGCTGGCACTTCTCCCTCTCCGAAGTACGAATGCTCCGACAGCAGCTTCTCGCGTCCGTCTCCGGTAAAGGGGACCACCTTGACATCGTCGCTGGTGGCCAGGTCGGTCACGGCCGAGTTCGGCAGTCCGCTCGTGACGAAGGCGGCCTCGAGCTGGCCGTTGCGCATCTGGTCGATGGCTTCGGCGTACGGCAGGTAGTCGGCGTCGAAGTCATCGTAGCTGAGGCCGTAGGCGTCGACGACCGTGCGCGCATTGAGTTCGACGCCCGAGTTCTGGTCGCCGACGGAGACCGCTTTGCCCTTGAGATCGTCAATACTTTCGATGCCTGATCCCTCGATGGTCACCAGCTGCACGTACTGGTTGTAGAGGTTGGCGACAACCGGCAAGGAGTCGATCTTCTTGCCCTCGAATGCGCCTTCGCCGGCGAGCGCTTGGTCGACGGCGTCACCTTGGGTGAAGGCCAATTCCGCCCCGCCGTCCTGGATCAGGGTGAGGTTTTCGACCGAGGCCCCCGTCGACTGGACTGAGGTGTCAGCACCGAGCTCGTCGGCCAGCACCTCGGACATGGTGGCTCCGACCTGGTAGTAGACCCCGGACGATCCACCTGTCGCAATCGTGATGAAGTCAGCGTTCGCTTCGCCTTCCTCACCGCTGCCACCACCGCCACCACCGCAGCCAGTGGCCAGCAACGTCACGGCGGCGAGTCCTGCCGCTGCGGTGGCGACCCGTGATCGGCGAAGAGTGCGCTTCATGGTGTTCTCCTTCGAAACCTGAGTGCAATATGACAATTGCTTGAGTAACAGCTACGTTCTGCACACTAGACGATAAACACCACCGTCGCCATAGCTCCTCTGAGCGACCGGTTCGATTGTGATCATTCTGTTTCTGCACCCCGGCCCAACGCCCGTCACACTTCGGTTCCGAACTCACCGCAAACCGGTCTGAACCTGGCTGTGCGTCGGTCTCGGATTCGCCGACCGCGACGCTTCAGACGTTCTGCTTCACGAACTCCAGATCCGCTTCGGTGGCCCAGCGGTATCGGCCCCCGATGGCGAGGAAGTCGTTGCCGTGCTCTTTGAGGCGTTCGGCGAAGAGCGGACAGACCGGCACCACCGTCCTCATGCTGTCGCTGCTCTCCTTGAGCGCATGGGAGACGAGGATCTTCGCCAGGCCGCGTCCCGAGAATTCCTCGCCGACTTCCGTGTGGTACATGATCCGCTCGGTCTCCGATCCGGGACCGGTGAGGTAGTGGGCCCGTCCGGCGACTTCTCCGGAGTCGTCTCTGACCACGAAGGCCGAGTTCGGTTCGTCGTGTTCCACTCTCACTCTGGCACCGGTGGAATCCTGCACTGTTTCAGACATGTTCCAGCCTCCTCGATCGGCATCACTTCCATTGTGCACTTCAGAGGCGGCCCTGCCCATCCCTTTGTCGTGATCGACGCGGGCTTCCTGTCGAGGTCTGCATCGGAGGTCAGTCACCGCGGCCCACGTCGACGGGAATCCGCTTGCGCCACGGACACCAGACGCTGCGGCCGATGTCGTAGACGAGAGCAGGGACGACGAGCGAGCGGACGAGGATCGCGTCGAGCAGGACGCCGAAGGTGACGATGAAGGCCAGCTGGAACAGGAACATGACCGGGATGACCGCGAGGGCCGCGAAGGTCGCCGCGAGCACGATTCCCGCCGAGGTGATGACCCCGCCGGTCGCTACGAGTCCGCTGAGCACGCCCGTGCGGGTGCCGAACCGCAGCGACTCCTCACGCACCCGGGACATAAGGAAGATGTTGTAGTCGATGCCCAGCGCCACGAGGAACACGAACGCGTACAGCGGCACCGAGGGATCGGCTCCGGAGAAGCCGATGATGTGGTTGAAGACCAATGCCGAGACGCCGAGTGCCGTGCCGAAGGACAGCACCGTCAGCGCCACCAGCAGCAGCGGAGCGACGAGGGACCTCAGCAGGAGGATGAGGATCACGGTGATGACGAGGAGGATGAGCGGGATCGCCAGGGCCCGATCCGCCTCGGCGGTGGTGTTCGTGTCGAGGTCGACCGCCGTCTCCCCGCCCACGAGGGCCTCAGCGTCGACGTCATGGACGGCGTCGCGGATCGAGGTGACGGTGTCCTCGGCAGCGAGCGAGTCGGCCGCATCGGACAAGGTGACCTCGAGCAGAACCTGTCCGTCGACCTCGGTAGGTGCAGGTGGGGACGCCGGCGCTCCCCCGGCCGCATCCGTTCCTCCGCGGCCCTGTGGTGCCTGGAGAGTGCCCTCGTCGTCGATGGCGACGGTCCCGCTGGGGGTGTCGTCTGCGACGACAGTCATCGATTCGACGCCGCCGAGGCTGCCGATGGCCTGCGCTGCTTCCTCGAGGTGGTCCTCGGCCAGGACGATCTGTGTCGGCGATCCGGACCCACCGGGGAAATGTTCGGCGAGGACGTCCTGGCCGTCGCGGGCCTCGGAGTCACCGAGGACGAAGTCGCTCTGCGCCACACCTGAGGCCTTGAACTGCGGGAAGGCGATCAGGGGCAGGGCGAGGAGGACGACGAGACCGATCCAGATCACGCGCGGACGCGCGGCGACCACCTCGGCGATGCGCGACCACAGGCCCTTCTTCGTGCCGGCTCCCGCCGAGCGGACCTTCGGCAGGAACGGCCAGAAGACGGACCGGCCGATGATGATCAGGGCCGCGGGCAGGAACGTGAGCGCGGCACACATCGCCACGAGGATTCCGATCGCCGCCACGGGACCGAGCGCTGTCGTCGAGGCCAAGTCGGTCAGCAGGAGGACGAGGAGGCCGGCGATGACGGTCCCGCCCGATGCCGCGATCGGCTCGAGTACGCCCTTGAGCGCTGCCAACCCGGCTCTGACTCTGTCTCTTTCGGTCAGAAGGGCATCGCGGAAGCGGGCGACGACGAGCAGGGAGTAGTCGGTGGTGGCTCCAACGACGAGGATGAATAGGATCCCTTGGACCTGGCCGTTGATGAGCAGGATTCCCGCATCGGCGAGGTGCCAGATGACGAAGATCGAAGCCGACAGCGCCGCCACCGAGGTGAAGAGGACGATCACCGGCAGCAGCGGCGAGCGGTAGACGATGACGAGGATGACGAAGACCGCGATGAGGGCGACGAGCAGGAGGATGCCGTCGATGCCGGCGAATGCCTCCGAGAGATCCGCGGAGAATCCCGCCGGGCCGGTGACGTGGACGGAGACTGCCGTTCCGCTGTCGCCGTCCGAACTGTCTGCACCGCCTGTGGAGGCGGAGAACTCTTCGCCGATGACGGACCGGATGGTTTCGACGTCGTCAGCCGTGGTCTCGGACGAGACGGGAAGGACGAGCTCGAGTGCTTCGCCGTCTTCGGCGGGGATGGCCGGTGAAGCCTCGGTTGCCAGCAGTCCTTCGTCGTCGAGCGCTGTCGTCAGGTCATCGAGTTTCGTGGCGTCCTGTTCGGTGACGCCGTCCCGGTTCTCGAGGACGACGATCGCGGGCACCGCATCATCATCACTGAAGTCGTCGATGAGCGACTGCGCCTTCGTCGATTCGGCCGATTCGGGCAGGAAGGACGACCGGTCATTGGTGGCCACCTCGGAGATCTTGCCGAAATAGGGACCGCCGACCCCGGCGACGCCGACCCACGCGACGAGGAGGACTGCGAAGAGGGCGACGAGGGAGCGTCGGGCGGGGACAGGCGACGTGTGCGCCGAGGGTTCTTCCGCGGCTGTGGTCGATGGGGAGATATCGGATTTCGGGGGAGTGCTCGAAAGCAGTCGGTGCGACATGCATCGATCTTACCGAGCCCTGCCGCGATGGCTGAACAGCTGCCCGACGGATGGCGTCATCCGTGAAGCAACAGATGTCCTCAGAGAGTGTCGTCCGAGGAGAAGAGCTCGCGCCGATTCCTCAGCCCCAGTTTCTGAAACGAATTGGACACGTGAGACTTGACGGTGGTGACGCTGATGCAGAGCTCACCTGCAATTTCGGCGTTGCTGAATCGTTGCAGGACGAAACCGATCACCTCTGATTCACGTTTGGTCAGTACAGAGGAGTTGATACGGTCGTCGAGATCTTTCGCCGTACTCACGGCGTCGAGCCCCGACATCCACACCCTGTTGCCCCGCACAGTCGCCCTGATCGTTTCCAGCAGATTCGCTTCGGACCTGTTCTTCGTCAGGAAACTGTCGGCACCCGACAGAAACGCCAAGGTCGCGTCGCTGGTGGACATGAACGAGGTGTACATGAGGACCCACGGAGCCTCATCCATGGCCTTGATCTCACGGCAGATCTCGAGCCCTTTACTCTCCCCTTCGAATCGCAGTGGCAGGATCACAAGTTGCGCTGATTCCGAGTCCAAGAGGTCGAAGACTTCATGAGTCTGCGCAGCTCGGCCGACGACGAACATGTCCTCCTGTGCGGAGACAACGGTGGCCAGGCCCAGACTGACGATCGGATGGTCTTCCACTATAAGTACATTGATGATTGACAAAGATCTCTGCCTTTTCAGTCGAAGTCCAGAGCGCACCACTGGCGGGGAATGGTGATTCGCGCGGTCTGCAGCGGATTGACCATTTGGCTGATCTCGGCGTGAGACACGATGCTTGTCAATCGGTACGCCTCTTCCCAGTCCAGACGGTGCCAGCGGGCCATCAGCTCGACCGCTTCGTCGAATCCAGCCCGTACTGCTTCGGAGATGCTCTTCGCACTGCTGAGAAGGCTCAGACTGCTGGGGTGCTCCACTGCCGGCAGAGTACCGTCGTATTCCACCTTCCTCACACTCAGCTGCACCTCTCCTGCAATCTCGATTCCGGTTCCGCCCAGCTCCCCGTCTCCTTGTGCCGCATGAAGGTCACCTGCAGACAGAAGGCCTCCCTCGTGCCGGGCCTGCAGAAGGATTCGGTTGCCTGTCGTGACGAACCGGGTGTCGAGGTTTCCTCCGTGGGTGCCCGGCAGCTCGGTATCCACCTCACCGACGCCCGGAGCCACACCGATGACTCCGACCATGGGAACGATCTCGACTGACAGACTATCCGTCACCCAGGCCCGGCCATCGCGGACGGGCACGATCCGTGAGTCGGCTTCGATGACTCGATCGCCGAGGAGACCGAGCCCCGGGGACACCGCCATCACCCCGTGATCACCGACGGACACACGCTCAATGTCCACGAGGAGCCAATCACCGGCCGTGACGTCGGCGACTTCGACGGGCCCGGTGGCTCGATTGAATTCAGACATGTCGATGTCAGGACGCAGGACGGCTTCCGAGCGGATCTGACCCGCATAGCAATCACACGTCTCCAAAACGAATGATTCCCCCTGCGCCGCAGTCGCAACGGCGGATATCTCACTGGAGAAGACGGAATGCGACTTTGTGGACGGCACTTTCAGCATTATGCCCACCCATCCGGGATCAGACCGACTGCGCTGAGAAGCGAGTAGACGAATGCGAGCCCGAACACGATGATGAGCAGGGCCTGTATCAGCGGATGGGCGACCCAGCCAGCCGTCCACGCCGGTTCCTGATCGCCGAAGCGTCGCGCCCGGTGGAGCATCAGCACCGGAACGACAGACATGATCGCACCGGCGAAGCCTCCCGCGTAACCGAGCGCCGAGACGAATCCTGTGAGCTGAAAGACTCCAATGACGAACGGTGGGACGCCGACAAGTGAGAGCGCAGCGATTCGGTACCCGCTCGCCCCATGAGAAGGCCATCTGAATCGATCGAATATATTCGTCATCAGCGTCAGGGCGATGGCCCAGAATGAAGTCATCATGGCCAGGAGTGCGAAGATGTTCGAGAGCACATAGGCGATCTGTCCGAGCTCCTGTCCCCATCCAACAGTGACCACCTCGGTAATGCTGTCAGGTCCCAACATGCCGAGAGCAGCCAGGGGCACTATTGCCAGTAAGAATCCGGTGAGACCCATTCCGACGATCACCGCACGGGGAAGACCACGGGGGTTGGTCTCGGCCAAACCTCTCGCCAGCTCGGGAACCGTGTATTGAGCAATGAACGAGAATACAGCCAAGTTCACGATGGGAATGATGAAGAAGGGGTGCACGTACGTCAGGTTGCCGATGTCGACCCCCGGACCGACGAACGTCCATGCACACAGGAATAGAATCAACACGATCATCGCGACGGACAGGCCCTGTTCGGAACGGCCAGTCGCTTTGAGACCGAACCAGACGACGACGAGTCCGGGGACGAAGAAGATCAGGCTTCCCACGGACGGCGAAATTCCGAATATATCGGAGAGAATGCTTCCGCTGCCTGTGGTGTAGGCGATGAGGGCGCCCAGGCCGTTGACGACTACTCCGGCAAAGATCAGCCAGGATCCGGTCTGTCCGAGGTACTTCCTGGCCAAACCGGACAGTTGAAGCGGCTCTTTGGTTCGAAGCGCGACTTCGGCGACGAACAGCATCGAGGCTGTTGTCAGGAACCCGGCCACCAGCAACGCCGCCAGCAAAGCAAGATAGCCTCCGTTCTTCGCACCATAGGGAAGGCTGAGGATGCCCGCACCGATATTCGCACCGACGATGATCGAAACACCCTGCCAAAATGAAATCGTCTCACTTCTTTGAGGTTTCATTCGTTCGCCAGTATGCTCCGGAGCTTTCCCTGTCATTCACTTCCTCCTTGAGTGCGGATCACAATCTGAGCGACGGACTTTCGATAGAGCACTTCGCGTGTTGCCTCACCGGTTGAGTGCATGCTCGCTCGATCTTCACTCAACGTTAAGGTCAATACTGAGACCGCGCTTCCTACCAAAGGGATGAGATTTCAGATATGAATCTCCTTTGTGAGCGGAATTCGGCAATGCAGGCCGATGATCGGGTGTAGAGCCAGTCGTCGCCGCGAGCTGGCCAGCGGGTGACTGGGCATGGATTCGGATTACACCAATGATGTCCGCTGACAGATCCGAGGACATAACCTCAGGGCGAATTGCGTACCGTCTGTCGGCAGTTGGCAGTGTCATGTCAGTGCCGGATGCAATGGTTGAGGCAATACCGACCATACCGAGTGGGGATCGGACCAATGGATGCGACTATCAATAAGAATGCGCCGAGGTTCCGGGGCCACGGAGAGTTCAGTGACTTCTGATGTCCAAAACAGTCAAGAAGACATACAGATACCGGTTCTACCCGACTGACGATCAAGAAGACCTGTTGAGACGAACCTTTGGCTGTGTCAGGTACGTTTACAACAGAGCTCTGGAGGCTCGAGTCGAATCCTGGAAGTCGAATCGTCGAACGCTGACTTACTCCGAGTCGTCCGCCCTATTGACTGATTGGAAGAAGGACCCGGAACTCGACTTCCTGAATCAGGTGTCGTCTGTGCCTCTGCAGCAGTCTTTGCGGCACCTCCAGGTGGGGTTCACTCGCTTTCGAGCGAAGAAGAGCGCTCATCCCCGCTTCAAATCAAAACGACGATCAGCTCAACGGGCCGAATTCACCAACTCTGCTTTCACGTGGAATGGGCAACAGCTGAAGCTCGCAAAGTCCCGATCGCCTTTGAAGATCGTATGGTCGCGTCCACTTCCACAAGGAGCAGAGCCGTCAACCGTGACAGTCGGTCTCGATCGAGCTGGCCGCTGGCACGTGTCGATTCTCTTCGAAACGTCAGTGGCTCCGACTCCAGTCGCCAAGGCAACCGCTGTTGCGATTGATCTCGGCATACATTCGCTCGCGACGCTCTCTACGGGGGAGAAGGTCACCAATCCACAATTCTACAAACGCGATCGACGGCGCATCGCCAAAGCGCACTCCACGTTGAACAGAAAGGTCAAAGGTTCCGCCAATCACGAAAGAGCGCGCAAGAGATTGGCTCGCGCCCACGCAAAAGTCGCGGACAGGCGTCGCGATCATCTTCACAAGCTCTCAACTCGACTCATTCGCGAAAACCAAACGATTGTGCTCGAAGATCTGGCGGTGGAGAACCTCAAAAGGAATGGAGGCAAGGCCAAGACCGGGATCAATCGCAGCATCTCTGACGCTGCGTGGGGGCAGCTTCGCTCACTTTTGGAATACAAGGCAGGATGGCAGGACAGGAATCTGATCATTGTCGATCGCTTCTTTCCGTCCAGTCAATTGTGCTCATCTTGCGGCGCTCGGAGCGGACCAACGACCTTGACGGTCAGACAGTGGAGCTGCGATTGCGGCGCTTTCAATGATCGCGATGTCAACGCAGCCAGGAACATACTGGCCGCCGGGCTGGCGGCCACGGTCTGTGGAGGAGATAGAAGTCGCATTCGCACGCCCTTGTGATTGCGCAGTCTCCTGAGAAGCAGAAAACTCCTTCGAGCAATCGGGGGACAGATCTTGGACGCCAAGATCTGTGAAGTCAAGTGGTATGATTGGATGCTCTTTTTCCGGGGGTATGGCCCATTGGCTGTCGGAGTCTCCTCAAAGGTAGTCCTAGTGCACCGTGCATTTTTCGGCCCGGCTGGCACCAATCATTGCGAGTGGCCCCAGATGTCTCGTGCGATTACAGTGCGGCTGATGAAGACGCACGTGGCCAAGGCGACACAGGCTACCGGACGGTGAGAAGCACCCTCCCGTAATCACGATCACGAGCCCGACACTTCCCTGCGTCACTTAAATCCTATAGGATCTATGAAATAGGAATCAGTTCGAAGGGGAACTCGTGACCAGACTGTTCAATGACCCGAATGACTTCGTCGCCGACATGTCCCGCGGTTTCGCGCTCGCTTCGTCCCGCTGGGTGCGAGGTGTCCCGGGCGGCGTCGTGCGATCGACGGCGGCCGATGAGCCGACCGTCTCCCTCGTCATCGGAGGCGGCAGCGGGCACTTTCCTGCTTTCTCGGGACTCGTCGGTCCTGGTTTGGCGCACGGAACGGCAATGGGAAATGTCTTCGCATCTCCCTCGACGAAACAGATCGCATCGGTGGCGCGTGCTTGTGATCAGGGGCGTGGAATCCTGTTCAGCTACGGCAACTACGCGGGGGACGTCCTCAATTTCGATCAGGCCCAGACGCAGCTGCGATCCGAGGGCATCGACGTGTCGACAGTCGTGGTCACAGACGACATCTTCAGCGCTCCTGTCGATGAACTCGAGAAGCGTCGAGGAATCGCCGGCGACCTCGTCATCTTCAAGATCGCCGGTGCGGCAGCCGAATCCGGGCACGATCTCCCCGAGGTCGAAGCCCTGGCCCGCAGAGCCAACCAACGCACCCGGTCGATCGGAGTCGCGTTCTCGGGGTGCACTCTGCCGGGCGCCGACGCGCCACTTTTCACCGTGCCTGACGGCCAGATGGCGATCGGACTCGGCATCCACGGTGAACCGGGCATCGACGAAGTGCCCCTGCCTTCCGCGGTCCAGTTGGCGGAGCTGCTCGTCTCTCGCCTTCTGGCCGAAGCACCCACGTCTTCGCACAGAGTCGTTCCCATCCTCAACGGGCTCGGAACTGTGAAATATGAGGAGCTCTATCTCCTCTATGGGCTGATCCACCCCAGGCTGGCCGAAGCAGGACTGGAAGTCGTCGACCCTGAGGTCGGCGAATTCTGCACAAGCTTCGACATGGCCGGCCTATCGCTGACGCTGCTCTGGCTCGATGAAGACCTCGAACCCCTGTGGTCGGCGCCGTGCTCATCCGCCGCGTTCACCCGTGGTGAGTTCGCAAGCGGTCATAGACCCACAGCATTCACGACACAGACTGCTTCGACACATCTGCAGCCCGGGACTGCTCGCGACGCGTCGCCCACAACGGATCATCCTGACCCGCCACCTGCCTCGGCGACGTCTCAGCACCTCGGGCGGGAGATCTCTGTGGTGCTCACGCGGATTGCCGAGGCCCTCGATGCCGCTGCAGTCGAACTCGGACGTCTCGACAGCATCGCCGGGGACGGCGACCACGGCATCGGAATGCAGCGCGGATCGAAAGCGGCCGCGCTCGCAGCCGGTGAGGCCGCCGAGGCAGGACTCGGTGCATCTGCGGTGATCAGCGAAGCAGGAGAGGCCTGGGGCGACGTGGGCGGGGGCACCTCCGGGGCGATCTGGTGCCGAGTGCTGTCGGCTCTGGCGCACGGGTTCTCGGGAGATCTCACCCCCACACCGGCAGCGGTCTCAGCGGCGCTGACCGACACCCTCGACGCGGTTCGCGCCTTCGGCGGTGTCGATGTCGGTGAGAAGACACTCGTCGATGCGCTTGCCCCTCTGGCCGAGGAATTCGCCCGTATCGCCCTCAACACTGGGAACACCGAAACGCCGGCGCCGGGCGCTGTCACGCCGTCCTCGGATCAGGGGGACATCACCTTGTTCGCGCAGGCGAGCGCCCGGGCCGCACGCGTGGCGACCCGCGCCGCAGAGTCGACTGCAGACATGGCGGCCAGACGCGGGCGTGCCCGCACACACGGCGAACGGAGCAGAGGCACCCCGGATCCCGGCGCGGTCTCGCTCGCCCTGGTCGCGACCGAAGTCGCAGACCACCTCGAACGCCGTCGCAGAGAGACCAGCGCACCTCACACGATTCCACCGAACGCCGTGACCACCCGCCCGGCAGACGTCTCACGAAAGGCAGCACGATCATGACACTGCGAGTAGTCATCGGATCCGACGACGCAGGGTTCGACTACAAGGAAGCCCTCAAAGCCGACCTCAGCAACGACGAACGGGTCAGCTCGGTCGCTGACGTCGGAGTCGACCCCGAATCCCATACGTTCTACCCCTCCATTGCCACCACTGCGGCCGAAATCGTCGCTCGCGGCGACGCCGATCGGGCAATCCTCATCTGCGGCACCGGACTCGGAGTCGCGATCGCAGCGAACAAGGTCAAAGGCATCCGAGCCGCCACGGCACACGACTCCTTCAGCGTCGAACGCTCTGTCCTGTCCAATGACGCCCAGATCCTCTGTATGGGCCAAAGAGTCATCGGGATCGAACTCGCGCGTCGGCTGGCCCGCGAATGGATCGGCTACACCTTCGATCCGAGGAGCGCCTCGAACGACAAAGTCGCCCAGATCAGCGCCTACGAGTCCCGCTGACCCATGCCGAAATCGTCCTCATCACCGCTGCCGGACCGTCTCATCGGCACCAGCCTGAAGATGTACATGGGTCACAGACAGACGGTGGACTGGGCAGTCGAAGTCAGCGCGCTCACTCACGGCCATCCGACACTCACCTCGGGCACGGTGGGCCTCGCGGTCCTGCCCCAGTTCCCTTCGATCCCCGCCTGCCTCGACGTCGCCGGTCACCTGCTTGTCGGAGCCCAGAATCTTGCAGCGGACGATGACGGTGCTCGGACCGGTGAGGTCTCCGGCTCGGTTCTCGCCGAAATCGGCTGCCGCTACGTCGAAGTGGGCCATGCCGAGCGCCGTCAGCATTTCCACGAAACCGACGACATCGTCCGCGCGAAGACCGCCGCCGCACTGCGGCACGGACTGATCCCGATCCTGTGTGTCGGAGAGGCGAACGCCGGCTCCCCGGAATCCGCCGACGCCGAGGTGGTCGCCCAGATCCGCTCGGCACTGTCCCCCACTGCCGGTGACCTGCCGACCAGCGCAGCCGTCGTCATCGCCTATGAGCCGATCTGGGCGATCGGTGCGCTCCAGCCCGCCGCACCGGATCACATCATCGCCGTCTGCGAAGCGGTGCGTGCCCGCACCCGCGCACACTTCCCCAGCCTCGACTTCCGCCTCATCTACGGCGGCAGCGCCGGACCGGGTCTCCTCACCGCACTCGGTTCGGCAGTCGATGGGCTCTTCCTCGGCCGCTTCGCCCATGAGCCCGATTCGGTGCCGAGGATCCTCGATGAACTCGCCGACGTCATTATGCTGAAATCATGAATGCACAGCCTTCGATCCCCCGCGCAGACATCACACGTCGCGGACTCCGCGATCTCGTCTACGAACACATCCTCGAAATCCTTCTCACCGGAGAGATCTCCCCGGGCGAAAGAGTCTCCATCGACGGTTTGGCCAGGCAACTCAATGTCTCACCGACGCCTGTGAGGGAGGCACTCGTCGATCTCGAGCGCACCGGTCTCGTCGTTCGCGAGGCCCGGCGCGGCTACCGCGTCTCACCACCGCTGGATCGCGGACAGCTTCAAGAGCTTTTCATCGCCCGTGAGACAGTGGAGACCGCAGCGACACGACTGGCGACACCTGCCGATGACGATCTGCTGCGCTCGCTCGAAGCGGCCCACGCCGAGCATACGAGTGCCGGCGAGAAAGTCCGGGAGACCGCAGAACACCTCGATGAGACCGCCGAGGACCCCGACGAGACTCGCCGAAATCAGGTGAGCACCGCACAGGAGTACTTCGCCCGCGACCGGGACTTCCACGACAGAATCCTCGAACACTGCGGCAACCGCTACCTCGTGAAGATGTCGAACGACCTGGGTGCCCAGGTCCATCGACTGCGACAGGCACTGCCCCACGGCATCACCGACGTCAACGAAGCACTGGCCGAACACCGGGCCATCATCGAGGCCTTCGCCTCCCCCGACCCCACCGCGCCCGAAGCCGCCATGCGCCATCACGTCAGGATGGTCGCCCACCGCGCACTCGTCGAAGACCCTCAACCACCCGGCCAAATCACCCACGAGGATCCATGAGCCCAACCGAGCACACGATCGCCTGCTGCATGCACGGCTTCGCCCCCACCGACCCCAGCGGTCTGCCGCTCCATGAGGCCGACCCACAGGCCTGGGCCGGAATCTTCTCCACGCTGACCGACCTGGATTTCACTGCCCTCGAGATCGCCGACAGCCACATCCGCCCCGCCGATCTCTCGCCCGAACGCCGCAGTCTGCTCAAGGAACTCAGCACCTCGGCGGGCGTCGAGCTCACCGCTGTCCATGTGCAACGCACGTCGGTCATCGACCCCGACCACGGCGAAGCCAATCTCGAGTATGCGCATCGGACCATCGATGCGGCAGCGGAACTCGGATGTCAGGTGTTCTCGACCGGTCTGCATCAGCCCTTCTCCCAGGCTCAACGCGATGCCCTGTGGTTCTGGACAGCGAAGGGATGGGAGGATCCTGACGACCCCGAGATCCGCTCGCTTGCGGTGCAGCGGTTACGAGAGCTGGGCCGACACGCCGCCGAGGTGGGCCTGCCGATGTCTTTGGAGATGTACGAAGACACGTACCTGGGCGCCGCCGAATCCGCCGTGCGCCTCATTGAGGAGATCGGCCTCGACAACGTCGGGCTCAACCCCGACATCGGCAACCTCATCCGGCTCCACCGCCGCATCGGTGACTGGCGGGAGATGCACGAACTCACACTGCCCTATGCCAACTACTGGCATATGAAGAACTACCAGCGCGACGAAGCCGGCGACGGCTCCTGGTTCACGTCCCACCCGACGACCATGCAGAACGGGCTCATCGACTACCGTGCGATGGTCACCCGCGCCGTGGAGCTCGGCTTCAACGGCCCCTTCCTCATGGAACAGTACGGCGGAGACAGCCTCGGCGTCTGCGCGGAGAACAGAAGCTACCTGGCCGGACTCCTCGCCCAGGTCCAACCGACGAAAGGAACGACGGCCCCATGACACCGACTTCCCCTGACCCGCAGTCTGCGATCTCCCTGGGAGCGGCGTTTCCCAACGATCGCACGGCAGTTCTCACCGGTGTCGGCAGCGCCAACGGAATCGGCCGACACACCGCCCACCGTCTCGCACAATCGGGTTGGAATCTCGGTCTCATCGCGCGGCGTGAGGATCAAGCACGTGACCTCGCCGGGGAGATATCGACGGCGTACGGCGTCGCAGCGCTCGGCAAGGGCGCCGATGTGACCAAATCAGAGGAGATCGCCGAGGCGGCAGCCGCATTCGAATCGAATCTGCCGCAGGTCGTCGCGCTGGCGAACTTCGCCGGCGTCTCCTCCTCAGTGACCTATTTCGAGATCACCGACGAGGAATGGACACGGGTGATGACGAACAACCTCACCTCCACCCACCTCGTCACCCAGGCCTTCGGCCGCATCATGGCGAAGAACGGTCTGGGTCGCATCGTCGGCCTGTCCTCGGTCACGGCCCAGAAGGGCGGCGGAACGTTCTCCAAGACGGCTTATGCTGCCGCCAAGGCCGGGATCGTCGGGCTCATGCGTGGAGTCGCGCTGGAGCTCGGCCCCTACGGCGTGACCGCGAACTCGGTGTCCCCGGGCCCGGTCGACACCGACATCATGGGCGGCCCCTTGGACGATGAGCGCCGTGATGCGATGGGGGCGGCAACCGCTCTGGGCCGCATCTCGGTTCCGGAGGATGTCTCCGCTACGGTCGAGTTCCTGTTCAGCGAGGGCGCCGGGCACATCACGGGCCAGACCTTGAGCATCAACGGGGGCCTCTACTTCCACTGAACCGCCGAGCGCCCGCTGCTCGATGACGCCGCTCCAACCGACATCTGCGACACAATAGCGAATCGATCCGATGGAGGACCCATGACCGTCAGCCCAGACCACATCACGTTCCTCGGGATCGGCGCCATCGGCCTGCCCATGGCTCTGCGGCTCCAGGATGCAGGGTTCCAGGTCACCGGTGTCGATCCCTTCCCCGGCCCCAGAGCCCGCGCCACGGCGGAAGGTCTGCCGAACGAAGAACAGCCGCTTTCGGCAAAGGCTTCAACTGCTGTCATCGTCATGGTGGCCGACGGCGATCAGCTTCAGCACGCTCTCGATGGAGACGCGCAGACGGGAGCACCTGGACTGCTCTCACTCATGCTGCCTGAAGCTGTTCTGATCATCATGAGCACGGTTGGACCCGATGCTGTCCGTGCCGCTGCGGATCGTGCCGGCGAGTTCGGCATCGACGTCCTCGACGTTCCTGTCACAGGAGGCATCGCCGGAGTTGTGGCCGGGACTCTGCGCATGCTCGCCTCGGGCCCGCGAGAGGTCCTCGATTCGCGTCGAGCCGTTCTCGAATCTCTTGGCACGGTCATCGACTGCGGCGAGCGCATCGGCGACGGACAGTCGTACAAGATGGTCAATCAGCTGCTGTGCTCTGTCCACATAGTCGCTGCCGCGGAGGCGCTGTCACTGGCCGGCAGGCTCGGCCTCGACCAGGACACGGTGCTCAAGGCGATGACGGCCGGTGCCGCGAACTCGTGGATGCTCGGTGATCGGGGCCCGCGGATGCTCGACGGCATCGACGCACAGGTGGCCAGTGCCGTCGGCATCTTCGTCAAAGACACCGCTCTCGTGGCGGAGGTAGCTGAGAACCTCGACATCGAGCTGTCCATGCTCCCAGCGGCCGCCCGACGATTCGCCGAGGCCGCCGATCTGGGCCATGTCCGCCGTGACGATTCGCAGGTGATGCGTACCTACGATGCCTGAGCCCTCCGACCGGCGGCGCCCGGCCGCGCGTCGGAGTTCTCAACCCTGCTCCTCAACCCTGCTCAGGCTCAGCGCCCTTGCCATTCGTAGCGAGTTTTGTCGATGAACGCGTGCACTGCATTGTGGAAGTCCTCGGAACCGTAGATGCGTTCGACGATGTCTTCATCGTCGACGGCACCGTCCGAATCGGAGAGACGACGCACGATCTCTTTGACCGACCACATCGTCAGCGGTGCATGCCCCTTGAGCGTATTCGCCCATTCAGCTGTCGCCTCGGCGGTGTCATCGGTGACGAGTCCGACGAACCCGGCGGTCAGGGCCTCGTCCACTTCGATGAATCTGGCTCGCAGCAGCATGTCGACCACTCGGGCGCGGCCGAGCAGCTCGATGAGCAGGGACAGTGTGTCTCCGGACAGGCAGTTGCCGAGAGTCCGTGCGATCGGCACGCCGAATCGTGCCCGCGGTGAGGCGAGGCGCACGTCGGCACACGCCGCGATTCCGAGTCCTCCTCCCACACAGTAGCCGTCGATCGCCGCGATGACCGGGACATTCACGGCACGCAGGCGTGAGAGCACCTCAGAGATGCGCTTCTCGTACGCAACGCCCGCGGCTCCGTCGAACTCGGTGAACTGTGCGATGTCGGTTCCGGCGACGAAGGCCTTCCCACCCGCTCCGCGCAGGACCATGACTCGGATCGAGTCGTCCGCGTCGGCTCGCTCGCACGCTTCCGCGAGGCCCATGTACATACCCCAGGTCATGGCGTTGCGCGCCTCGGGACGGTTGAACGTGACGGTCAGGACACCGTCCTCGCTGTCGACGAGGAGGTTCTCCGCCGTCGCCCCTGTGTCTTCTGTTTCGGTCATTGTCGACCCCTTTCCTGTCTCAATGCGACTTCAGCTCGGTGAGTTCGGCATTCGAGAACCCGAGCTCGTCGAGCAGCGAGTTGTCTGCGCCCAGCGGCGGACCCGCAGGACCTCGTCTGGCCGGTGTCCGCGACAATCGCATCGGCGAACCGATCTGTCTCACTGTGCCGGCGACGGGGTGCTCGGAGTCCCAGAAGAAGTCGCGGCTGTTCAGATGATCGTCGGTGAAGACCTGACCGTAATTGCTGATCGGAGCGCAGGGAACCCCCGCGCCGTTGAGCACCTCGACGATTTCCGCGGTCGTCTTCAACCGTGTCGTCTCCTCAATGATCGCGATGAGTGCATCACGATGAGTCAGCCGATCGTAGGACTCCTGGAACCGTTCGTCTTCCAGGAGCGATCCGAGTCCCAGAGCATGGCAGAACCGTTCCCAATTGCGCGGTGTGTTCGCACCGATCGTGACAAAACCGTCGGATGAGTGGACGGCCTGGTAGGGAGCCTGGTTCTGATGTGCGGAGCCGTTCGGGCCGCCGACCTTCCCATCGACGAAGTACGCTGCGGCCTCCCACACTGCGTAGGAGACGCCGCTTTCGAACAGGGAAACGTCGATGTACTGCCCTTCCCCAGACCTGTTCCTCTCATAGAGCGCCGAGGTGAGCGCGAGTGCCACGTACATTGCGGAGGTGAGGTCGCAGATCGGCACCCCGACCTTCGCAGGAGGCATGTCGGGATGGCCGGTGATGCTCATCAGTCCGCTGCGAGCCTGTGCCATGATATCGAGACCGGCATGTTCCGCCAGCGGTCCGTCCTGACCCCACCCCGACGCCGAAGCGTAGATGATCCCCGGATTGCGCTCTCGCACGTCCTCGTAGGCAACACCGAGCCGAGGCATCACGCCGGGGCGCATGTTCTCCACGACCACGTCTGCGGTCTCCGCCAAGCGCATGAACGCCTCGCGACCGATGTCGGACTTGAGGTCGAGCGTCACCGACTCCTTATTGCGGTTGAGCAACATGAAGGGCGTGCTCTCCCCCTCCACGAACGGCCCGGTGGTCCGTGTCTGGTCGCCGCCCGTCGGATTCTCGATTTTGATCACCCGCGCCCCGAGATCGGCCAGCTGCATCGTTGCATAGGGGCCTGCCATGAACACGCCGAGCTCCAGTACCGTCACCCCCGCAAGGGGCCCCGCGCCTAAGGAGCCCGTACCTGTGGAGACTGAATTTGTTCCGCTTTCACTCATGAGATCCTCCTCTGATCTTCGTCGATCCTGTAGGAATCACTTGTCCAAAGTGGGGACAAAGCATTGATTTACCGATGTGATCCGCGTTACAGTCTTCACACTACTGTATACAAAAGAGGATCTATTAGAAAGTGGCATCTCTCATTCCATCCCAACCCAGCCTGGCTGCTCTCGCCAGGCAGGCTCTCGAGCAGACGATCCTGGCCGGAAACTATATGCCGGGAGAACGGCTCGTCGAGGAACATCTGTGCGAGGAGCTCGGAATCTCACGACCCCCATTGCGCGAGGCGCTCAAAGAGCTCGCGCACACCGGGCTCGTCGAGCATGTGCCGCGCAAGGGTGTGAGGATCATGTCGATCTCTCAGCACGACGTCTTCGAGATCGCGACTCTGCGACGCGAACTCGAACGGATGGCGATGGACCTCGCTCTTCCCGACCTCGATCCGGTTCGCGTCGAACGCTGCCGTCAGACGGTGAGGGTGATGGAGAGGATCGCGGAGGACGGAACCGAGGGAGAGATGGTCACGGCCGGCTTCGAATTCCACTACGCAGTCGTCGGGTTGGCGGGCCATGCTCGGATCGAATCGACCTATCGGGCGATGGCGATGCAGCTTCAGATGTGCATGGCGCTGAACAACCAGGCCCGACGCGAGATCGAGGACCTCGACGGCAACGTCGCCAGGCACGCACGCATGCTCGATGTCATCCTTCGCCGGGACCCCGATGAGATCGAACGCGAATTCGACAACCACGGAAACCTGTCGTTCCTCGTCGACACCGTCGATCAGCTCGACGGCGCCACCTCGGAATCCGACCGCTGGCTCGAGGGGGTGCGCGCTTCACTGTCCGAAACCGCCTGAGATCCATGACTGAACCCAACTGGATCCATGGCTGATCCCACTTGAATTCGACATCCGAAGATTCGAGCACCACAGAAGATTCTGTCAAAGGAGATGGAAATGCATTCGAAGAAACTGCTCACCACCGTGGCCGTGACCGGAACCCTCGCACTGGGACTCAGCGCCTGCGGCGAAGCATCAGGAGATGCGGCCGGCGGAGAATTCGAACCGAAGGGCAATGTCACGATGATCGTGCCTTTTGCCGCCGGCGGCGGAAGCGATATCGCCGGCCGAGCCACCGCCTCGGGCCTGGAAGAAGCGACCGGCAAGACGATCACAGTGCAGAACGTCGACGGAGGCTCCGGCGCCGTTGGATATTCGGAATTCCTCGGTCGCAGCGGCGATCCGAACTATCTGCTCGCCACGGAGACGGCAATGCTTGCTCTGCCGGCGGTCCAGGACGTCGAATTCACCCACGAGAGCTTCACCCCGATCATGAAGCTCGGCGATGACTATACGCTCATCGTCACAAAAGCGGATTCGCCGTTGGACACGTGCACAGATCTCACGGAGAAGGGGAAGAAGGAGCGGACTGTCGTCGCGATATCGGGTGCCACAGGACTCGACAACATCACGTTCACGCTCATGGAGAAGGCAACCCAGGCGAAATTCGACCGTGTGCCGTTCGAGTCAGGGGCCGAGGCGATCACTGCAGCCCTCGGTGGCCAGGTCGAGGCGATCTCGGTCAACCCCGGCGAGGTAGCCGGACAGTTGGAGTCGGGAGATCTCAAACCGCTGTGCGCAGCGGCCGACGAACGCTACGAATATCCGGAGCTCAAAGACATTCCGACGGCAAAGGAACAGGGCATCGATGTCGCCTTCGCTCAATTCCGCGGCGTGATCGCCCCGGGAGACATCCCAGCCGAAGCGAAGGAGTACTGGGTCAAGAAGGCCAAGGAATTCGCTGAGACGGATGCCTACACAACCTACATCGAGGACAACATGATGCAGCCCAATGCTGCTTATGGTGATGACTTCGCCGCCGATCTCTCCGAGAACGACAAAGAACTGCGAACGGCGATCGGAGAATGACCATGGACTCTTCACAGCCTCGAATCGTCCTGGTGCCGGGAGATCTCTCCGGGGTCGGACCCGAACTCATGGTCCGACTTCTCGCCGATCCTGCCAATCGGGTCCGCGCGAGACTGCTTGTCACAGCGACCGCGGCGGAGCTGGACTCCTTCGCTCGCACGGCGGCAGCGACGATCCCTGATCGCGACGACATCGAACTTCTCGGCACCACGTACACAGGTCCCGAAATTCCGGTCGGCGAAGTCAGCGTCGCCGCGGGCCGGCGCGCCCTGGCCGATCTCGCCACGGCACTCGACCGCTGTGCCGGCGGCGAGGCCGACGGCGTACTCTTCCTTCCGCTGAATAAGGGCGCGATGGGGCAGGCGGGCATGCGTGAAGAAGACGAACTGCGCTGGTTCGCGAAAAGGCTCGAGTTCGAGGGCTTCACTTCGGAGCTCAATTTCATCGAGTCCCTCGTCACTGCGCGGGTGACCTCGCACGTGCCCGTCTCAGAGATCGCCGACGGCATCAGCGCCGGTCGCGTGCTCGAGACGATCGAGCTGCTCAATCGCGCCGTGTCGCAGACCCGAACCTCGATACCGAGGTTGGCTGTCTGCGCCCTCAACCCGCATGCAGGTGAAGGAGGGAAGTTCGGCCGGGAGGAGATCGACGACATCGCTCCTGCGATCGAGCTGGCCCGCTCACGCGGCATCGATGTCGAAGGACCATTCCCGTGCGACACTCTCTTCTCCCGCGCGGTCGGCGGAGACTACGACGGGGTGGTGACGATGTATCACGACCAAGGACAGATCGCGATGAAGCTGCTCGGCTTCGATCAGGGCGTGACCGTCCACGGTGGACTTCCCGTTCCGATCGCAACTCCCGCCCACGGCACCGCTCACAACATCGTCGGCACGGGAGCGGCCGACCTCGGTCCAAGCTCCAATGCCTTCGACCTGGCGGTGCGGATGGCTGACCAGCGCCGATCTACGACAGGCATCGATTCGATCAGCAAGTCGGAGGTGCCCGCCAAATGAGCACGACGGCCGAAACCGCAAAGAACCCACCTCGGAACAGACCGGACGTCGCCGACGTCGTCGGGACCTCGATCCTCGGAGTCGTCGGAGCTGCGGCCGCCATCATGGGGGTTCGATATGGACTCACTGAGAACGGACAGGTCGGGCCGGGAATGCTCCCCTTCCTCACCGGAACGTTCATCCTCCTGGCCTCGGTCGCTGAGCTCTTCCGGCTCTTCTTCGCTCGCGTGGGCACCTCGGGCGGTCGCATGATGTCAGCTGTCGAGGACATAGAAGCCACTGCTTCGGAGTCGATCGGCGTCGTCGACGACAGCCGCTCCGACCAGGCAGCGAACGACGAACTCGACACCTTCGGACGGACCGAGAAGCAGCGCAACCGTGCACCGTTCTACATATTCCTGACACTCGGAGCCGCGCTCCTGCTCATCCCGGTCCTCGGCCTTATCATCTCGCTGGCTGCTGCGATCCTCTTCCTGCTCCTCGTCGTGGAGAAGCAGAAGTGGTGGACCTCAGCCGCCACAACGATTGGTGCGGCTGTTTTCGTCTACGTCGTCTTCGGGCTCGTCCTGTCGGTTCCACTGCCGACCGGGATGCTCGGACTGATCTGAGGAACTCTAATGATCGACAATCTCATGATCGGGCTGGAAACTGCAGTCAGCCCAGAAAATCTGCTGTGGTGCTTCGTCGGCGTCCTCCTCGGCACGGTCATCGGCCTGTTGCCGGGATTGGGTTCAACCACCGGTGTGGCAATTCTCCTGCCGGTGACACTCACATTCGAACCGGTGACAGCGCTCATCATGCTGGCCGGAATCTACTACGGGTCGCAGTATGGATCGTCCATCAGCTCGATCCTCATCTCGACCCCCGGTGATTCCTCGAGTGTCGTGCTCACCTTGGACGGTTATCAGATGGCTCGAAAGGGACGAGCCGGAGCCGCATTGGCCATCTCTGCTCTGGCATCGTTCTTCGCCGCAATAGTCTCTCTCGTCGGACTCATCGCCTTGGCCCAGCCGATCGCGAAGTTCGCACTCAACTTCGGACCGGCGGAGAACCTCGCGGTCATCCTGTTGGGCATGGCCACGATCGTGTCCTTCGCGGGCGAGAATATGCTCCGAGGCATCACCATGGCCGCCGCCGGACTTCTGGTGTCCATGGTCGGAGTGGCCTCCGGCTTCTCGACGGCTCGCTTCACTTTCGGCAGCGTCAATCTGCTCTCCGGACTCGACTTCGTCGCGGTGATGATCGGCATATTCGCCGTCGGTGAGGTCCTCCATCAGATCCGCCGAGGCGGAGAGAAGCCGATTCGTGCGCGCTTCAGGGACCTGCTCGTCACCAAAGAGGAACTCAGGCGTTCATTCCCGTCCTCAGCCAGGGGCACCGGTCTGGGTTTCAGTGTGGGCGTCCTGCCCGGAGCGGGCGCCACTCTGGCGACGTTCCTCGCCTATGGTGTGGAGAAGCAGGTGAGCAGGTTCAAGCGCCTCATCGGCAAGGGCGCTCCCGAAGGAGTCGCCGCACCTGAGGCGGCGAACAATGCGGCCGCCAATGCGAGTTTCATCCCGACTCTGGCGCTCGGCATTCCCGGCAGCGGCACAACCGCCGTCCTGCTCGGAGCCTTTGTCATCTTCGGCCTGCAGCCAGGACCGCTGCTCTTTCAGCAGGAGCCAGATCTGGTGTGGGGGCTGCTCGTGAGCTTCTTCTTCGGTAACCTCATCCTCCTCGTCCTCAACCTGCCGATGGCTCCGGTCTTCGCTCAGATTCTGCGAATCCCGTACGTATTCCTCTACCCGATCGTGCTCATGATGAGCTTCGTCGGAGCCTTCGCACTGGGCAACAATACGTTCACCCTGTGGATCGTCTTCTTCGCTGGGCTCCTCGGATACTTCATGAAGCGCTTCGACTTCCCGGCCGCGCCATTCGTACTCGGTCTCGTGCTGGGACCGCTGCTCGAGAAGTACCTCGTCCAGACTTCGGCTATGGGGGACGGAAACCTGCTCATCATGCTCCAGCGCCCACTCTCGCTCGTTCTCACCATTGCCGCCCTCATCGCCCTCGTCTACCCCCTTGTGGGTGCGGTCATCCGCAACCTCAGGACGCGGAAGGCCGATGCGACGGCGAAGGAGATGGCGTCGAAGTAGAAGAGCAGGTCGAATTGGACCGCCGCCCCACCTCGGCGGTCCAATAGACTGCTCCGGTGAGCAGTTTCGCCGTACCCGCCATCCTTGCCGTCATCGTCGGATGCGCAATCGCAGTTTTCGCCTTCGTGCCCTTCGTCGCCATCAGCTTCCGCCGACGCGGCGGGATGACCTTCTGGCGCACCGCGTCGTGGTTCGCCGCGGCGATCTACGCGATGGCGCTGTGGACCTACACTCTCGTGCCGTTCCCTCAGCCCTCAGACGTGGAATGCTCGCCGACTCAGCTGCGACCGTTCCAGTTCGTCGACGATATCCTCGGTTTCGACACCAGCAGCATCAGTGCCCTCATGTCGAATCCGGCTGTGCTTCAGGCGACCCTCAACGTCGTCCTCTTCGCCCCCTTGGGATGGTTCATCCGACAATTGGCCGGTCGCGGCATCGTCATTGCGACCGTCACCGGTTTCGCCATCTCCGCATTCATCGAGTTCACGCAGCTCTCGGGCATCTGGGGACTCTATGAATGCGCATACCGGGTCTTCGACGTCGATGACCTGATGATGAACACCCTCGGTGCCTTCGTCGGCTCGAGCGCCTCGCTGCTCTTCTTCCGCCGAGGCGACGACGCCCCGGACGCGAGCGTTCCACGACCGATCACTGCGCCTCGCCGATTCATCGGCATCGGATGCGACATGGCCATCGCCTGGGTGGGGTCATGGTTCGTCGTCATCGGGACCGTCTTCGTCACCACGCTCCGCGGAGACGGCGAGATCGCCGAACCGGGCGACACCGTCATGAACATCGCGTTCCTGCTTCCGCTCTTCGCACAGCTGGTGTCAGTGCTGTCGGGCGCCGTCACCCTGGGAGAGCGCCTGGTGCTCATCGCATCCGCACAGACGCGCCTCCCAGCGGCGATCTCCAAACCGCTGCGCTTCCTCTTCGGAATCGGCGGCTACATGCTCCTGACCCAGTGGCCTTTCCCCGGTTCGGGACTCATCCTCACCGTGTTGATGCTGGCCACCTTCATCATGGTCTTCACGACCCGTTCACACCGTGGTCTCGCGTGCGCTGTCGCGGGGATCGAGCTCGTCGACTCCCGTGCAGACCGGGGCGACGCCCGCGGAGAACGGCGAGCCGAGCGAGCACCACATCGAGGACGAGGAACCCCAGCAGGCTGATCCCCATCATCGGGAGGAACATCCCGATCCCTGCGGCGGCGAGCGCTGCCGCGACCGGCGCCCACCAGGGAGCCGTCGACATCGCGCCTCGCGCCGGTGCCTTTCCGAACCGCTTCGTCGGATCGTGCTTCGGCCGCCGCTGCCACCACATCGCATACCCCCACACGACCATCGAGGCGATGCCGATGGCGAGGACGAAGAGGACGATCTGATTGGCCAGGCCGAACATGGATCCCATGTGCAGGTCGATGCCCCAGCGGGCGAGCTTCGAAACCAGTCCGTAGTCGGAGAAGTCGACGCGATCGGTGATCTCCATGGTCTCGGCGTCGATCGCCACGGCATCGACCTCGGTCGGGAAGCTGCGTTGGATCTCCTGGACCACCCACGCCGATTTCCCATCGGCAGGCGGCAGGATCTCGACCAGCCCGGTGTTGACGTTGACGTCCTGTGCCATGGACAGCATCATGTCGAAGTCTGCCGGGTCGGCCCCGGCAGACTCGGCCGTATCGTCGTGCCCCGACTGACCGGTGTGCCCAGAATGATCGCCGTGGCCCTCGTGCCCGGAGCCACCCGTGCCGCCCTCGTGGCCGGCGTGGCCGCCGCCCCCGTCGCCGTTCGCCGCGCCCGCGGCCGTGTCCCCACCGAGTTCCGTCGACACCGCGGGCGTCGTCCAGTCCAGAGCCGCGCGCAGCTTCGTCACGTTGTCCCCGCCCAGCTGGGACCAGGTGATACCCGTCGCGGACAGGAACAGCATCCCGATCGCGGCCCAGACACCGACCGAGGCGTGCCAGGAGAAGGTGCGGCGCAGCCCCTTGTGCTTCATCGTCGGCCGCAGCAGGGCCGATGCCTTCCGTGCCCTGCGCGCACGGACCGCCCACAGGCACAGTCCGGCAACGGCGATGATCCCGAGCCAGGAGGCGGCGAGCTCGCTGTAGTACCGACCGACATCGCCGAGGTGAAGGCTGCGATGCAGCTGATCGACCCAGGTGCGCAGCGGGAGGGCTCCCGAGGTGCCGTACACGGTCAGGTCGCCTGTCACCTCGGCGGTGGTGGGGTCGATGAAGATCGCCCGGGATTCGCTCTCGCCCAGGTTCGGGTCGTCGAACATCACCCGGGTCGTGTCCCCGGGCTCCGGGGCCGGGCGCACCGCGCTGATGGTCTCCCCTCCCCCGGCGTAGGTCGTCGCGGCCGTGACCTGGTCGGCCAAGGGCAGGGCCGGATCGGTCGCCGAGGCGGTGAGTTCATCGGCGTAGACGAGCTTCTCGAGCTGTGGGCTGAGGGCGTAGAGCGCCCCGCTGAGTGCGGCGACGAGGATGAACGGGCCGACGAAGATCCCGGCGTAGAAGTGGAGTCGGCGCAGGAACGGGGTGAACCAGCCGGTACGGAACTCGCCGGCGCGAGGTTTCTCGGTGTGGTCCAGTCGGGGTGACGGAGTGCCGCCGGGGCCGTTGCCCGAGGTTTCGGGCAGGGACGAAGAATGAGTGGTCATGATGGAGCTTTCTGTGAAAAGTGGTCAGCAATGCCCGCACCGACGTCGATCCGCCGATGTGGGTGAGATGAGAGTCAGAAAGCTGCTCGAGGGGGCCCGCGCTTGAGGACGGGCGAGCGCAAAACGCCCAGGGATCGCGGGATCGCCTGAGTCACCGCGACCATCGACCGCGGGCCCTCGGGCACGGTGTGCAAACCGAGGTGGACCGGCATGAGTGCTCTGATGATCAGTCGCCCGAATTCCCAGAGCCTGGAAGGCAGGGACTCCGAGAAGTAGATCATGGCGATGGTGATGACCGCGGCCACCATGTGCGCCACGATCATCGGTGTCGAGGTATGAGCATGCATCGCCGATTCGGTTCCACCCATCGATCCCATCGGCCCCATAGACTCGTGGTGACCGGTGTGACGAAGAGCATGCCTCTCAAACACGGCAGCCGGCGCTGCCGCCGACGCCTTCGGAGTGAAGACCATGAACAGAAGATGGAACAGGGCTTGGCTGCCGCCCACCGAGGCTGATAGGCGCCACAGTGACAGCTGCCGACCGGCCAAAAGAACACAGACCAGGGTCGACAGGACCAGCGGCACGATCAGGCCCATCATCGTGGGCAATGAGCCGCCGCCGATCACGTGCGAGGTCAGAGCGACGAAAGTGGCGAAGGACGCGGCAAGGCTACCGCGCAGGGCACGCTGCCGCCGGTCCTTCATCGTCACGCGAACCATTCTCACACAGTCAACGCACAATGGCTGCTGCCCTGTAGGTTCACTCTCATCGTCGCGATGGCGGCCTCAGCCTATTACAGCACTTCGACGTTCAGACGATGGCCGTGTAGCAGTGCTTCTGAAACCTGTGCGCTCGGCACACGGGATCGGCCCTCAGGTCGCTAGCCCGGAGCGGCCGTCTCCTCCAATGTGGTCCCCTCGACAAGAGCATTACGCCAGCGACGAAGAGCCTTGAACATCCCAGCACCGATGACGCCGACGACTCGGCCCGAAGCGTCCACACACACGGCCACGAAGCGTCGGTCCTCGACCGCCCCCTCGACCACCTGGAACCGGTGCTGCCGGGAGAGCATGCCGAAGCTCTGGACCTTCAGGTCGTACTGGTCGGACCAGAAGTACGGTATCACCGTGGTATGCGCTGCCGGACGCCCGAGGATGTCCTGTGCGCTCACGAGGGCGTGATCGTTGGCGGTCAGACGGTGCTCCACGCGAACGTGCTGGCGACGGCCCGGGTCCCACCAGGCGGCGACGTCGCCGACCGCCCAGACATCGTTCGCAGCGCGACCGGTCGCGTTGCAGCGCACACCGCCAGCGCCGACTTCGTCGGGCCCGCTCAGTGGCACATCACTGCCACTGAGCCAGTCCACAGCCGGTTCTGCGCCGACGGCCACGACGACCAGATCTGCGGGGACAGTTCTCCCGTCAACGAGGGCCACTCCAGTGACGCGGCGGTCGGTCTCAGTGAACGCAGCGGCGGCGACGCCGAGCTCGAGATTCACGCCGTGGCCGCGGTGCAAGTCGGCGAGCATGGCGCCGATCTCATCCCCAACCTGCTCTAGCATGGGAAGCGCGCGGGATCCGATCAGAGCGACATCCTTGCCATGCTCACGGCAGACTGCAGCGACCTCGGCTCCGAGGAATCCCGAGCCCACGACAGCGACTCGCTGCGCGCCATCCAACTCGGAACGCAGGGCCACCGCATCGTCGAGCCCACGCAGCCGGTGAACTCCACGCAGCCCCTGCGCCGCCGGATGTCTGCGGGCGCGGACCCCGGTCGCGATGATCAGGGCATCGTAGAACACGCTCTGCCCAGAGTCGAGTTCGAGCCGGTGTGCCTCGACGTCCAAACCGACCGCCCGCGTGGACAACCGCAGGGCAGTCCCGGTGGCAGCAAGCTCATCCGGTGTCCGCAGTCGCACCTTCTCCGTCGGCCAAGTCCCGGCCAGAACTTGCTTCGACAGCGGCGGTCGATCGTACGGCGAGTGGGCTTCCTCGCCGACGATCAGGATCTCACCGACGTGCCCAGCCCCGCGAAGCGCATCAGCCGCGGCGATCCCTGCCGGACCCGCCCCGACGATGACGATGCGGGAGGGTGAGGCCTCGTCCATGGATATCGTCGTCACTGCTCGTGGACGCGGATTGCGGCCGCCGGGCACAGGGCGGCGGCAGACCGGGCCGATTGTTCATGATCGCTGCTCGGGTGCTCATTGAGGATCACGGCTACTCCGTCCTCGTCTCGCTGATCGAAGACCTCTGGTGCTGCGAATACGCACTGTCCTGCCGAAATACATCTGTCTTCTTCAAGCTCGACCTTCAATGCCGTCCCCTCCGCTGCAGCTCTCCATTGCTTCTGAAACATTCGTCAGTCAACTGACTTAATGCTAGCCTAGCATCCACAACGCAATGTCGCGGTCGGCGCGGCACCGGAAAGGAAACCTCCATGACAACGTCGAACACCTGCCCCATCACGGGTGCCACAGCTGAGGACCCACTCCCCTTCCCCTTCGAGCCGCCCACCGCCGTCGCGCCGCCGGAGGAATGGGCCCAGCTGCGTGAGCAATGTCCTGTGGCGCATGTGCGCACCCCGCAGGAGGACGCGCTGCTGCTGACTCGCTACGACGACGTGAAGTCCCTTCTGTCCGACCCGCGGTTCACACGGTCCCCGACTGCTGAGCAGGCGTCGAAAGCCGGAAGCAGCCCCGGATCGGGCTCCTCACTCAATATGATCGGCGACGACCACATGCGCTGGCGGCGCCTGCTCAGCAAGTCATTCACAGCCAAGCGCATGCAGGCCATGCGCCCTCACATCCGTCAACTCACCGACGAACTGATCGACGACATGATTGCTGGCGGAAACACCGCGGACCTGCGCACGGCACTCGGGTTCCCGTTGCCGGTATACGTCATCTGCGACCTTCTCGGCGTCCCCGCCGAGGACCGTGACAAATTCGCATACTGGTCAGATCACTTCTTGAACCTCACACGATATGAGCAGGCTGAAGTCGAGCAGGCGATGCGAGAGCTGAACGATTATCTGACTGCCCACGTCCAGCGCAAGCGTGAGCAACCCGGCGACGATCTGCTGTCCGAGCTCACCGTCATCGCGGATGACGACGACGGCCGCATGTCCCAGCAGCAACTGGTCGACACCGGCACGGGATTGCTCGTCGCCGGACACGAGACCACCGCAAACATGATCGGCAAGATGACTGCCATGCTGCTCACTCGCCGGGAACGATGGGAACAGCTGATCTCCGATCCCAGCTTGGTGCCTGCAGCGGTCGAAGAATCACTCCGCTTCGACGCCAATCTCGGATTCGCCATGCATCGGTGGGTCTCGGAGGAGGTTCAGATCGGCGACACTGCAATCGAACCGAACACCATGGTGCTCTCGGCGATCCCGGCAGCGAATCGCGATGAGCGCGCGTTCGAGAATGCCGATGAGATGAGCTTCTCACGGGGCCCGAACCAGCATCTGACCTTCGGCGCGGGTCCGCACTCATGCTTGGGCCAGAGCTTGGCCCGGGTGGAATTGGCCACCGTGCTGACGGCACTCCTGGAGCGCCTTCCCACCCTCGAACTCGCCGTCGGTGAGGATGAACTCGAGAGGCGGAAGGGGCTGCTGGTGGGCGGACTGGAAGACGTTCCGGTGCGCTGGTGAACACCGATGCCTCGGAGGGCCCATCGACGGGCCCTTCCCCGGCTCGCAGGCCGGGACCATCGCGACGTCGAGCCCAGGCAGACACGACGCGATCACAGCTGCTGCTCGCCGCGGAGCGCCTCTATGCGATCCATGGGATCTCCGAGGTGTCGAACCGACAAGTCGCTGAGGCAGCCGGCTCTGCCAACAATTCCGCTGTCGGCTACTACGTCGGCACGAAGACCGACTTGCTTGAGGCGATACTCCGCTCGCACAATGAGCCGATCGCGCGAGGCATGAAGGAGATGATAGACCGGACTGCCGGCTCGCCGGACCTGCACGACTACATCGAGTGCCTCGTTCGCCCCTACACAGACCATCTCGCCCAACTCCGCCGTCCGAGCGGGTTCGCGCGAGTCATCGCGCAGGTGGTGACCGATCCGACGCTGCTCCGCAACCGCGTTTTCGATTCGACGCTCGGGCAGACGCTGCGCCAAGCGTTCAACCCGATGTGGGCCCAGATCGCTGACGCCCCAAAAGAGACGATCGAGATGCGCCAACAGGTGCTGCGCAACATGGTCCTCCACACCTGCGCCGAACAGGAACGCAGCGCCCATTTCTCCGAGGTGCCCGCCGACTGGTCTCTGGTCAGCGAAATCCTCATCAACTCCGTCGCTGCGGTCCTCACCCACGTCCCGAGCCAGCCTGGTGGCCTCGGCTCCGACTCATGACCCTCCGGCACTGCTGGGAGTGGGCAGCCTGATCCTCGGAACACGCGCTGAGGTATGCGCCGCCGTTGCCGCGCCGAGTCCCGAGGTACCGCCCTTGGCCTTGAGCACGGGGATCATCTCGCGCACGAGGCGCACGGCTTCTCTCAGAGCGTGCTGGGACCGGTCGGGAGCGTCGAAGTTTCCCATTCGCAACCATCCGACCATGATGGCGGCATCGAGGATGAAGTGGAACCACAGCCAGCTCCGGAAGTCGGCGACGTGCGAAATCGAGAATCCGGCGGTTGTGAAGAGCTCGCGCACTGCGCTGTGACGCCCGGTGCGGCTCGATCCGTCCACGTCGGCCAAGAATACGCTCTTGACGAACCCGCCGCGCAGGGTGTTGGCGGAATAGCCGTCCGCCGCCAGGGAATCCCCACACGACCTGCTCGCGGGGCAGAGAAGCCACCGCAGCGGCAGGGTCGGTCCAGACGCTGTTGACGATGAGCACGGTGGCTCGGCCGACCCGAGTGCTGAGAAAGCTGAGCGATCGCTCGCTCCACCGAATGGCACATCACCGAACGCGGCCTCTACCGCACCCTCAATCGACTGCAGGATTCAGGGCTGTTCCCGAACACCGGCGTCGATGCTTCGCGGACCGGCTCCAAGCGCAAGATTCTCTCACTGACACCGCTGGGGGCGGGCTTTCTCGAGGGCATTGCGCACAGCCTCATCGAGCTGCCGGGAGGCTGCTCACTCGTCCAGCAGTCCCTTGATGTCGGCGGCCGAGATCACCTCGCTGAAGGCGCTGCCGTTGTCCATGAGCGCGGTGAACAGCTCGGCCTTCTTCGACTGCAGGGCGAGCACCTTCTCCTCGATCGTGTTCTCCGCGACGAGCCGGTAGACCATGACGTTGCGGGTCTGACCGATGCGGTGAGTGCGGTCGATCGCCTGCGATTCGGCGGCCGGGTTCCACCACGGGTCCAGCAGGAACACGTAGTCCGCCTCGGTGAGGGTGAGTCCGAAACCGCCGGCCTTGAGGCTGATGAGGAACACCGGGGCACGGCCCTCACGGAAGGCCTCGATGACCTGCGTCCGATCCCTCGTCGACCCGTCGAGGTACACGTAGTCGATGCCGCCCGCCTCGAGTTCGGCGGCGACGGAGCGCAGGTAGCTCGTGAACTGGCTGAACACGAGCGCCCGATGGTCCTCGGCGGTGATCTCGGCCAGATACTCCATGAGGACGCTCAGCTTGCTCGAGCCGATCCCGGAGTCGGCGTGTTCGGCGACGATGCCCGGGTCGAGGGCGAGCATCCGCAGCAGCGTCAGCGACCTGAAGATCGCGAACCGGTTCTCCTCGAAGTCGCCGAGGAGACCGAGCACCTGCTTGCGTTCGCGTTGGAGGACCGTGTCGTAGAGTCGCCGGTGCTGGGTCTCGAGCTCGACCGAGAGGACCTGTTCCTGCTTGTCCGGCAGGTCGGCCGCGACCAGGTCCTTCGTCCGGCGCAGCATGAAGGGTCGCAGCCTGGAGCGCAGCCGAGTCATCCGCTCCGGGTCGCCCCCGGACTCGATCGGCTTCACATAGTCGTCCTTGAATTGCTTCGCGTTCGGGAACAGTCCCGGTGCCGTGATCGCCGCGAGCGACCACACATCGGTCAGGGAGTTCTCCATCGGCGTGCCCGTGATCGCCAGTCGGAACGGTGCCGCGATCCGCTTGGCCGCCCGGTGGGTCTTCGCCTGGTTGTTCTTCATGAACTGCGCCTCGTCGAAGATGACTCCCGCCCAGTCGAGGTCCGCGAAATGGTCGATGTCCAAGCGCATCACCGCATACGAGGTGATCACGATATCGGCACCGGCGACCGCCTCGGCGACGGAGCTCCTGCGCTTCTTCGCCGTCGCCGACACCGGCCTCACGTTCAGGTGCGGGGTGAATTTCCGGGCTTCGAGCACCCAGTTCGCCACCACCGAGGTGGGGGCGACGACGAGGAACGGCGGACCGTCACCGGTTGCACGCACGATCCGGTCGTGGTCGATGAGCGCCAGGGTCTGGAGGGTCTTGCCCAGGCCCATGTCGTCGGCGAGGATCCCGCCGAGGTGCTGCTCGCACAGGAACGCCAGCCATCGGAATCCCTCGACCTGGTAGGGCCGCAGCTGAACATTCACGGTCTCGGGCACGGCCACCTCGGCGATGGACTCCAGCTGTCGCAGACCGTCCATGAGTCCGGACCACCGCGGGTCCTCGGCGACGTCGTCGGCGAGTTCCTCGAGGTCCTCGTACAGGGCCGTCTGATAGCGGCTGAGCTGGGGGTTCTCCGGTGTGAAGCCGTCGAGGGAGGAGGCCTCGGCGAGGAGTTCGCGCAGCTTGTGGAAGGCGGGATTGTCGAGCGAGAAGAAGGACCCGTCCTCGAGCATGAGATGGGATTCGTCCGTGGCGAGGGCCTTGAACAGGGTCACGAACGGGATCTCGTGGCCTTCGATGCTCACGTCGATGCCGAGGTCGAACCAGTCGGAGTCGTCGCTGGCCTGCGTGCGGACGGTGACCTGGGGGTCGGCCTCGAGTTCGCGGAACCTCGGCGCGGCATCCGCGTCGGCAATGCTCACCTCGACGTCGTCGAGGGCCTCGAGCTGCGGGAGGATGCGGGTGGAGAACGTCGCGACGTCGATGCCGGTCAGGGTCGTCGTCTGGGACCGTGCGCAGTTCGGGTCGATCGCGTGCACCCGCGCCAGGACACTCTTCTCGAACCGCCCGTCACGGCTGCGCAGGGGGTCGGCGAACTCGCTCTGATGCGCGATCAGAGGATGCGTCCGCTTCGGCGAGTAGTAGGTCCACGACCACTCGAGGCGGGCACTGCCGCCCCCGGCCTGCCCGCTGTCGTGACCCTCGGCCGGTCGGCCCTGCTTGCCTCCGCGCTGCCCGCCGTCCTGTCTGCTCGCCTGTTCGTCGGCAGCGGCGTAGCTGACCTGCAGATTCAGGTGCGGTTGACGTTCGACGGGCAGGTCGACCGATTCATCGCTGCTGATGATCGTGTCTCCTCGTCCGCGACCTGCAGGCGGGCGCAGCAGTGGGAGGATCCGGTCGAAGAAGTCCTCGTGGGCCTCGGCAGGGATCTCCGTCGCCGAGGTGGTCTCCAGCATCGCCCGCTGCCCCGGACTCAGGCGGGTGTTCAGGGGTGCGATCGTGATCGTGGCTTTCGACTTACCGGTCAGAGCCAGTGAGTAAATGCCCTCGGATCCGATCGGGCGCACCGTCTCAAGCGGCTTTGTGCTGTCATCGATGCTCACCTGAGGTGAGATGCTGAGGTCATCGGTGGACTTCGTGACGTCGATGCGAAATGTTGCGGTTCGGCCGAGGCGGACATCGATCTGCTTGTCGGTGCTGACCAGAGGAATGTCGACCTCTTTCGCCTGGTCCAGGAGGTCCCAGAGGAACGGGGAGGCGAAGTCGTCGAGGGTGATCGTCGTCGACGAGCTCGGATACCCGCGGTAGCCGAGTGTCTCATCGAGCGTCGCCAGGCGGAAGAACCATTCGAACTGTTCGGAATCGAACCGGGCGGAGTTCATTCGGGTGGTGAACCAGTGCCAGCCCGCCTGTCCTTTGATCCAATTGCCCGTCGACCCGGGGACGAGGGGACGGATGTGCAGCTGAGGTTCCGCCTCGTCGGAGATGTCGGCGGCCTTGAGCCGGGCGGGCTTCTTCGGTTGGAAGTAGCGGCGATTCGGCGGCCGGTGCAGTTCGAAGCCGAGGGCCAGAGGAGTATCGGGCACGGTCGTGGGTCGGCGTGAGGCCTCGACGATGCGCTCGAGCTGCTGCTTCCATACCGGCGTCTGGGACGATGTGCCCGGAGCACGGTGCCCGGCCGAGGCATCCTGTTCGAGGGTGCGCGTGTTGTTGAACAGCAGCAGCGCCACACAGTGTTTGCAGTCGCCGCCGATCGGGCATGAGCAATGGGTGTAGACGATCTCGCCCGGTTCACCGTCTTCGTAGTCTTCGAAGACGACAGCGGTGCGGTAGAGACCACTGGATCCGACGACATCGCCGACGAGCTCCTGCTCGCCCTCGTACCAGACCGCCCGCAGCACACGTCCCTGCTTGGAATAGGCTGTTCCACGCGAGAAGGTGCCTTCCCCTCCGAGATCGATGATCTCCTCGGTCGGCACCACCGTCAATGCTCGATCCATTGGCTCAGTTTCTCATGCGATCAGTCTCCACCGCTCCCCGATCCGAAGGCCGGCTCATTCGCCTCCAGCCGCGGGACTGCCACGCCCAGTCGCCTCGCGTCGGCGAGGACATCGCGGGGGTAGATGGCCTGCGCCTCGAAGTCGATGTGTCCGGTGGCGTGCGCCTGGTCCATGATGAAGGTGTACAGGTTGTCGCCTGTCAGCAGCTTGTGCATGGCGAAGCCGATGATGTCGGCAGGAATGTACCGTGCCGCTGCGCTGCCGAGCCTCGAGGTCCCGCCCTTCGCCCTGAGCACGGGGATCATCTCTCGCACGAGGCGCACGACTTCCCGTAGTGCAGGACGCGACCGGACGAGTGCGTCGAAGCTTCCCATCCGCAGCCAGCCGACCATGATTCCGGCGTCGAGGATGACGTGGAACCAGAGCCAGCTGCGGAAGTCTGCGACATCCGAGATCGAGAATCCTGCCGCCGTGAAGAGTTCACGGACTGCTCGGTGTCTGTCGGTGCGGCTCGACCCGTCGACGTCGCCGAGGAAGACGCTTTTGGCGAATCCGCCGTGCAGGGTGTTGTCGGAATAGCCGCCCCCGCCGCCGGGGAATCCCCACACGACCTGGTCGCGGGGCAGAGAGGCCACTGCGGCAGCGGGTTCGGTCCAGATGTTGTTGAAGATGAGGACCGTGGCCCCACCGATGCGGGTGCTGAGGAAGTCGACTGCGGTGTCCATCTGATCGTGGTTGACGCTGACGATGACGAGGTCGTAATCGTGATCGGCCTCGAGGTCCTCGCGCAGGGTCACCGGCCAGGCCCCCTGGACCGGCTTCCCTTTCCGGGAGGCCCTCCCGTCTCTGATGTCCAGGTCGACCGAGGGACCGAAGTCGGCCGCGCGTCCGGGGCGGACATAGAAATCGACCTCGTTTCCGTCCCTTTCCAGGGCCCATCCGTACAGTGTCGAAATGACTCCACGGCCGAACATCAGAACCTTCATCTCTGTCTCTCTCCTTCGCACCCTTCGGTGCAGCTCAGTGCCTCAATATATGTGGAAGGTGGTTTCCACTTACGCTTAGACTAAGCAGTGAATCGACTGATGCATTCCGAATCTCCGAAAGTGAGAGCAGAAATGACCGAGACGACTCAGATCGGCGGCACCGGAGGCTCCAAGCTGCGGGCGGATGCCGCGGACAACAGGGCGCGCATTCTCACAGCGGCGCGTGAGCTCATCGCGGAACGGGGCATCGACGTGCCGATGACCGCGATAGCCCGACGGGCCGGTGTGGGTGCGGCGACCCTCTTCCGCCGCTTCCCCGACCGGAGTTCGCTCATCGCCGAGGCGTTCGCCACGCAGCTCACACACTGCGAATCGGTCCTTGAGGAGGCTTCGGCAGACCCTGACCCCTGGCACGGGTTCTGCATGTTCATCGAAGACCTCGGACGGATGCAGGTCGAGGACCGCGGGTTCACCGAGGCGTTCCTCTCGGCCGTCGCCGACAGATCGGGAATCGATGAGAAGCGCATGCGGGCGGAGTCGGCCTTCGCAGGTCTCGTCGACCGCGCTCAGAAGGCGGGCAGACTGCGTCCCGACTTCAGCCCCAGCGATCTGCTGCTGATCTTCCTCGCCAACGGCGGCCTGAGCCAGGCTCCGCCCGAGCATGCCCATGACCTCTCGCGCCGACTCATCGCCTACCTGCTGCAGAGCTTCGAAGCCAAAGGTGTCCGGGACGAACAATCCCTGCCCCGACCGAGCCGGATGGGACTGAGCGAGGTCTTTCCTTCCACATAGGCCGCACGGGTGAGAGCGGCACTGCAGGTGAGACCCGCGCTGCGTCGCCGCCCCCGGACTGCCGAGCGGCGCCGAATGAGTGACGGCCGCCTACATCTCCTCGTGGGCGTTCGGGTCGCGGTCCTGCATCCGTCCCTGCGCCAAGCCGGAGATCGCCTCGACTTCACCGGGTTCGAGGGCGAAGTCGAAGATATCGAGGTTGAGCAGCTGGCGGGCCGGATCGGCCGATTTCGGGAGGGGAACGCTTCCGAGCTCATGATGCCAGCGCAGGACCACCTCGGAGGGGACGACCTCATGTCGTTTCGCGATGTCGATGATGACCGGTTCGCTGAGCAGGGAGCCCGCCCGTCGCAACGGCGCCCAGGACTGGGTCCGTATGCCCAGTGCGCGGTGGAAGGTCAGCAGCTCCGGCTGCGGGAAGTAGGGATGGAGCTCGACCTGATTGACGGCGGGGGTGACTCCAGTCTCATCGATGAGACGCTCGAGCATCGGCTCGGTGAAGTTCGACACTCCGATCGAACGCACCAGTCCGCGTTGCTGGGCGTCGATGAGACCGCGCCAGGTGTCAACGTATCTGTCGACGCTCGGGTTGGGCCAGTGGATGAGGTGGAGGTCGAGGCGATCGAGGCCGAGACGCGCCAGTGACTCCTGCGTGCTGGCCACCGTCTCCTCGAAGCCGTGGTGACGGCCGGGGACCTTGTTGGACACGAGCAGCTGTTCGCGCTCGACTCCGCCGGCGGCGACGGCCTGACCGACCTCGACCTCGTTGTCATAGTTGACCGCGGTGTCGAGGAGCCGGTAGCCGTTGCTGATGCCGGCCGCGATCGCTTCGACGCCTGCCTCACCCGTGAGCTCGGAGGTGCCGAGGCCGATCGCCGGAATCGTGTGCCCATCGTTGAGGAGGAAGTCGGAGACCTGTGCTTCGGGCAGTGGTTCACTCATGCCCCCACGGTACGTGTGACGGTTCCCTGCCGAAAGGGGGTCTGTCCGCGTTCAGACGAGTAGATCGGCGAGTCGGCGCACCGCCTCGGTCCCGGCAAGCTCACCAGCCAGGAGCGGTACCTCACTCACCGGCACCGGGGCGACTCCCCTGGCCAGTTCTGCCAGCTGGCGGTCTTCGAGATCACGGCGGGCGGAAAGGAAGTCTCCGGCGTCCGCGGGCGAACGCCGATTGACGACGACCCCGGCGAGGTCGACGTCCAGGTCGTGCAGCTGTCGGACCAGATCGAGGGTCTCGGCCACGGGCAAGCGTTCTGCCAGCGTCGTGATGAGGAAACCGGTCTGTTTCGAGTCGGCGATGGTCGACCGCAGCAGAGCGAAGCGGTCGCGACGGGCCAGGAGGCTCCGGCGCATCTGCGCATCGGGCCCCGGCGTCTCCTCTTTCGGGCTGACGAGGGAGCGCGCCGCGGCGGCGAAGCGCTCGGAGCGGTCGCGGTTGGTCACCAGCGACTCGGCCCAGCCGGTCAGCCGCTCGGGCAGCGCCAGCAGGTGCACGGTGTGACCGGTCGGTGCGGTGTCGAAGAGGACGAGGTCGTAGTCCCCGATCGAGTCCTCGGTGATCGTCGCGATCCGTTCGAGCACGGCCGATTCGTGACTGCCGGGAGCGGTCTTCGCGGTCTTCAGATGATCGCGCACCGCGGTGTGCGTGCGTTCGGGCAGCATCCGCATCATCATCGACTCGACGCTCGCGAAGTGCGCCTCGATCGTCGCCTGCGGATCAACCTCGATGGCATCGACGTGGCCGATCTCGGCCGTGAACACACGCCGAGGATCGTCGCCCAGCCCATGTTGCCAGATATCGCCGAGGTTGTGGGCCGGATCCGTCGACACCAGCAGCACTCGACCGCCGTCGAGTGCTCGTGCCAGCGCCAGCCCGGACGACACCGAGGTCTTGCCCGTTCCGCCCTTGCCGCCGACGAAGAGGAGCCTGCGGGAGCGAGCGATGTCTAACAGCATGCGATGTGATCCAGAGGAGAGCGCGGCAGGCCCATCCGCCGATGCCAGGCGTGGAAGTCTCCCCACACGGCGGGCATGAGTTCGGCTGTGTAGTAGGCCGCCGGGTCGGGGACGCCGAGCGTCTCGCCGAGGACGACGATGGAGAAGAAGTCGTCTTCGGCCTGCTGCTCACGCTTGAGCGTCTGCCGGTACGGTCCGATGTAGAACTCGAGCAGTCCGGAGCGGAAAGCCGCCCACTTCCTCGGCAGCGACCTCAGGCCGGCGACGATGGAGCTGCGGGTGATCGGCGACTTCACAGGATCAGATGTTCTCTCGGGAGGCCGCGACCTTCTCGTCCGCGTCCGGCGCCTCGGGCGGTTCTTTGTATGCCCGACGCATCGCCAGGACCGCTTCGACGGCGACCCAGATGCTGGCGATGATGATGATCACGTCGATGGCGAACAGCAGCCAGTCCGCGGTCCCGGGGGTGGCGAAGCTGATCAGCTGGTCGATGGCGGCCCAGAACGACATGACGAAGACGAAGGCCAGGGGGATCATCGCCGGTGCCGGGTTCCTCTGCTTGCGGATGAGGATCACGGCGATGATGGACAGCGACAGAGAGGCCATGAGCTGGTTGGTGGTGCCGAACAGCGGCCAGATCCGCAGACCGCCTTCACCGCCGAGCCCCTGCGAGAATGTCAGCCCGAGTCCGAGGACGACGACGAGCAGGGTGGCCGGGATGTTGCTGATGCGCAGTTTGACGGTCTCCCCGATCTCCTGGATGACGAACCGCAGCAGACGCATCCCGGTGTCCATGGTCGTCGCCGCGAACAGGACCGCCATGGTGGCCAGGACGGTCGCCGAGAGGGAGGCGGGCAGTCCCAGTCCGTTCTCCATCAGGGCGCCGCCGCCCTGGACGAAGGCGTCGACGCCGCCTTCGCCGAAGGCCGAGTAGATCTCCTGCCAAGCGGCAGTGGACTTGATGCCGCCGATGATGGCCAGAATGGTGCCCAGGGACAGCAGCCCCTCGCCGACCGCGCCGAAGTAGCCGACAAACCGCGCGTCGGTCTCCTTGTCCAGCTGCTTCGAGCTCGTGCCGGAGGCGACCATGCCGTGGAAGCCCGAGATGGCGCCGCAGGCGATGGTGACGAAGAGCAGCGGAACCATGCTCGGCGTGCCGTCGGGGACGTTCATGTTGACGGCGGGCGCGACGAGCTCCGGTTTGACTGCGGAGAACAGTGTGGCGGTGAGCACCGAGCCGAACAGCAGGATGAGGCCGATGAACAGCTGGACGCCGTTGATGTAGTCACGCGGCTGCAGCAGCACCCACACCGGCAGCAGCGAAGCGATCGCACCGTAGACGAAGAGAGCGACGATCCAGAACGTGGCCGGGCTCATCCCGAGGGTCGATTCGGGCAGGACCACGGGCACAGCGCTGCCGAGGACGATGAGGGAGTAGAGGGCTACGACGCCGACGACGGTGACCGGGATCAGCGGAATCCGCAGACGGTAGACGCACAGGCCGACGAGCAGCGCGACGACAATGGCGCCCCAGGTGGGGATCACTGCCGTGGGGGTGCTGATGAGCAGGTTCTTGATGACCACGGCGAAGGCCGCGATGACCATGAGCAGCAGGAGGAAGATGACGATGAGGAAGAGGTTCGCCCCGCGCTTGCCGATGTAGCGGGAGGACAGAGCCCCGATCGAGCGTCCCTTGTTGCGCACCGAGGCCCACAGCGTTCCGAGGTCGTGCATGCCGGCGAAGAAGATGGTGCCGATCGTCACCCATAGCAGGGCCGGCAGCCAGCCCCAGATGATCGCGATCGCCGGACCCACGATCGGTGCCGCGCCGGCGACCGAGGTGAAGTGGTGTCCCCAGAGGATGTACTTGTTTGTGGGAACGTAGTCGACTCCGTCGTGCATCTCATGCGAAGGCGTCTTGAATCCGTCGGAGAGTCGGAAGACCTTGCGACCCAGATACTTCGAGTACAGGAGATAGCCGCCGACGAACATCGCCAGGCCGATGAGCATGATGATCAGGGACCCCATGGGGCGCCTCCCTTTCGCAGCGCATCACTGCGCTGCCGCGAAGAATTCACAGTACCTTTAATGCCAGCTTACCAGCCCCTGTGAGCTGCCTTACCCTGCAGCTGGTCGTGGTGTCGGTCAGCTGCCTCACCGATCACCTCGTCGCGGTGTCGGTCAGCTGCCTCTGGTCTCGGTGTCTCTCACGCGGACGCTGCTGCTGTCCTCACATCTCTTCGTGGGTGAGCGGATCCCGGTCCTTCATCCGGCCGCGCTCAAGAGCGGAGATCGCGTCCACCTCGGCGGGGGTGAGATTGAAGTCGAAGATGTCGGCGTTGAGCCTCTGTCGGTCGGGGCTGGCCGACTTCGGGATCGGCAGGCTGCCGACCTCGAGGTGCCAGCGCAGGACGACCTGGGCCGGCTCGACGCCATGGGCACTGGCCGCCTCGGCGATCGGAGCCTCGGCGAACAGCCCCTGGTCGCGATACAACGGCGACCACGCCACTGTCTGGACGCCGATGGTCGCATGGAAGTCGATGAGCTTGCTCTGCGGGAAGTAGGGATGGAGTTCGACCTGGTTGACCACTGGGGTGACTCCGGTTGCGGCGATGAGTTCCTGGAGCATCTCCTCGGTGAAGTTCGAGACGCCGATCGACGTCACCAGGCCGCGTTCGCGCAGCTCGATGAGACCGCGCCACGTGTCGACGTACTTGCCGACGCTGGGGTTGGGCCAATGGATGAGATGGAGGTCGAGACGCTCGAGGCCGAGCCTGGCCAGGGACTCTTCGGTGCTGGCGATGGATTCCTCGAAGCCGTGGTGGCGGCCGGGGATCTTGCTCGTGACGAAGAGTTCATCGCGCTCGACGGGACTGTCGGCGATGGCTTGGCCGACCTCGCGCTCGTTCTCGTAGTTGACCGCGGTGTCGAGGAGTCGGTAGCCGCCCGCGATGCCTGACACGATCGCGTCGACGCCTGCTGCGTCCCGCATGGCGTAGGTGCCGAGGCCGATCTGAGGGATGCTCGCACCGTCGTCGAGGTCGAGGGTCGGGATCACTGAGTCACGCGCTGAAGTGGACATGTCCCAACCCTATGACCGCGGAGGTGGTTCCGGCCAGAGGCGTGCATTGCCTTCACTGGACATCGACACCACGGCGGAGCGCCGAAACGTTTGTGCGTGCCCAGTGGTCTCGGCACCCCGCCGTGGTGTCGGCACTCCGGCACTCCAGTGCTCCAGTGCTCCAGTGCTCCAGTGCTCCGGCGTGGTGTCGGCGTGCAGCATGCGCCGCGGGGGCTCAGACCACTGTGCCCTTGGGGGTCTTCGCGTCGAGGACGTCGATGACTGCTTGTGCCGCGGCGACTCCTGCGCGTTCTCTCGCCTCGACGGTCTGCCCGGCGAGGTGGGAGGTGATGACGACGTTGTCCATAGTTCGCAGAAGATTGTCCGCCACGATGGGCTCCTGCTGGAGGACGTCGAGTCCCGCGCCGGCGATCGCACCGGAGTTGAGCGCGCTGAGCAGGGCTTCTTCATCAACGAGGGAGCCGCGGGCCGTGTTGATCAGGACCGCCGAATTCTTCATCGCGGCGAAGGTCTCGGCGACGATGACGGGGTCGTTGCGACCCGCTCTGCTGTGCAGGGTGAGGTAGTCGGCGGAGCCGATCGTGGTGTCGAAATCAGCGAACTCGATGCCTGCCGACTGAGCAGAATCAGAATCGGGGTGCGCAGTGGAGACGAGCACCCGCATGCCCAGCGCGGAACCGAGTGCCGCGATCGCTCGACCGCTGGGCCCGTACCCGATGACGCCGAGGGTCTTTCCTCTCAGTTCGGTTCCGGCTTCGCGGGGCCACCCGCCCTCGGCCACCCCGGCGAATACCTCCCCCAAACGCCGAGCGCAGGCGAGCATGAGGGCCAGCGCCATCTCCGCCACCGCATGATGGTTGACCCCCGGGGTGTTGCAGACGCGGATGCCGAGCTCACGGGCCGCGTCGATGTCGACGTTGTCATAGCCGACCCCGGCCCGCGCGATGACCTTCAGCCTCGGTGCGGCCGCGAGCATCTCACGGGTGATCGGCTCGCTGGCGGCGATCGCGCCGACAGCCTCACTGAACAAGGCCAGCCTCTCCTCGGAGCCGCGCGCACGTCCTGCCGGAGAGTAGAGCGGCTCGAGGCCGTGCTCGCGCAGCATCGTGTCGACGGTGTCGCCGGGGTGGAGGTAGTCGGTGGTGATGACGATGCGGTTGCTCATGCTCAAGAGGATATCGGTGATTCCGGAGGCCATGTCTCCGCGGCCAACTCCCGGACCAGCCTCGCCGAGGCGGTGTTTCGGTAGGAGTCGGCGAGCAGGTCTGGGAGGTCCTCCACGTCGAGCTCGTCGAGTTCGAGTCCGATCCAGCCGGACGGACCCAGGTACATCGGGACGAAGGAGCCCGGTCGCTCAAGCATCACCTCGGCGTCCATCGGGTCGAGGAGGACGAGCAGCGCGTGTGGGTGCTGGACCATCTCGCCTGTCACGAGCTTCTCCGTACCTCCGAAGTGGGCGAAGATCTTCTTCGTGAAGAAGGTCGGGCGCCCGTGGGAGACCTTCTCCTGCGCCTCGGGCAGGCGCAGCGCGATCCGCCGCAGCCGGGCCAGCTGCGGGTCGCCAGGATCGAACATCTGAGGGTGGGCCACCCATCAATCATACGAGTGGTCGCCGAGACCCGTTCCTGCCGACTACAGTGCATGTGTGAGCCAAGCAGAGGCCATCGAATCGCGTCGGAATCGGATGAGGATCGTACCCTGGGCCCTTCTGGGCGTGGCCGGTGTCGTCGTCGCCACCGGCGTGCTGCCTGTCGACAAGGCTGCGGAATTGGCGTCGACCACCGGCCCCGTGCTGATCTTCGTCGTCGCCATGACCGTCGTCGCCGAACTCGCGAGCACCGCCGGAGTCTTCACCGTCATCGCCGAACAGCTGGCCGCGTGGGGTCGCGGCCGAGTGATGCTGCTCTGGATCTTCGTGCTCATCATGGTCACCCTGATCACGGCATTCATGTCCCTGGACACCACAGCAGTGCTCGTGACCCCGATCATCGTGCTCCTGGCCAGGCATATCGGTCTCTCGCCCCTGCCCTTCGCCCTGGCGACGGTGTGGCTGGCCAACACCGCCTCCCTCTTCCTGCCGGTGTCGAACCTGACGAACCTGCTCGCCGCCGACACCTTCGGCAGCACCCCGTTCGCCTTCGTCCGGGCGCTGTGGGTCCCGGCTCTCATCTCAGTGCTCATCACCATCGGAATGCTCACCGTCCTCCACCGAGGCTCACTCAGCGGCCGATACGAACTGGTCGAGCGGACCAGGATCCCGGACCGTCCTCTGCTTGCCGTCGGCATCATCGTCATCGCACTGATGCTGCCCCTGCTCGTCTCCGGGCTGCCGGTCTCGATCGTGGCTTGTGGCGCAGCTCTGATCCTGGTCGCGGCGTTCGCCGTCAGGAACAGGAATGCACTCGGATTCGGCTTGGTGCCCTGGCGCACGATCGTCTTCGCGGGAAGTCTCTTCGTCCTCGTCGAGACGGTCGAGGCCCACGGGCTGACTTCTGCCCTGGCCACGGCGTCAGGTTCCGGTGAGGACGTCTGGAGTCTGCTGCGGTTGGCGGCACTCGGTGCTCTCGGCGCCAATGCCGTGAACAATCTGCCGGCGTTCCTGGCGATGTCGACTGTCGCTGAGACTCCGATGCGGATGGGCGCCCTCCTCGTCGGCGTCAATCTCGCGCCGCTGGTCTCACCGTGGGCGTCGCTGGCGACGCTGCTGTGGCATCAGCGGCTCGAACGCCTGGGCGTGGAGATCTCCTGGCTGAGGTTCGCGGTGCTCGGGCTTGTGCTCGTCGTGCTCATCGTTCCGACGACGGTGCTGGCGCTGCGGCTCTCGTGAAGTCGCCACTCTCGATGGCGTGCTCGCGGCCCTCACTCCTCCCGAGAATCAATACCGTCCAGGCATCATCACATGCTTTTAAAACCTTGGACAGTGCAACGGACGGCTTCGTAGGCTGAAGCCACCCATTTCATCGAGCACACGGAAGTGCGCGGGAAATACCGAGTCGAGGGACATCGTGAAGAAGGACTACTCACCGGACATACCTGGACCCTGAATCCTCCAGACTCCATCGTCACTTCTCCAGAGACTGCACAGACGCATCAGATCACCGGGCCACGTCGCGAGTCGAGTGCCACGGCCGGTCACGACTCCGGCATTCCGAGACATGCCGGTATCCCGAAAGAGGACCAATTGACAGTGAACAGCGACAACCACGCCACGGCTTCGACGAAGAAACGGAGGCTCTTGAGCTCGATCCGTGATTTCGGACCGGGAATCATCGCCGTCCTGGCCATGATGGGCGCAGGCGATCTCGTCACCGCATCGGTGTCGGGCTCGAACTACGGGTACAGCCTGATGTGGCTGCTCGTCGCCTCCCTGCTCATCCGCTTCGTCATCGTCAACATCATGGGCCGGTATCAGGTCCTCAACCTCAAAGGGCAGTCGATCGTCGAGGGCTACAACGATGTGTCGAGGTTCTATCCGTGGGCCATCGGCATCGCCGCACTCATCAGCGGGCACCTCCTCAACGGCTACATGATCAGGGGCGCAGGCGAGGCAGTCGCCAAGATCGTCACCATCGGCGACCCCTTTCTCTGGTCGTGCATTCTGGTGCTGGCCAGCGTCTTCGTCATCGGGCGGAACGTCTACAACACCATCGAAAAGGGCATGAAGGTCCTGTTGGCGATGATGACCGTGGCCTTCTTGGGACTGGCGATCTACTCGGTCCCCGACATCGGCGGACTCATCCGCGGAACCATCGGCTTCGGCATTCCGGACAACACCGGAGCCTTCGGAGTCTTCGCCGTCGCGCTGTCACTCATCGGCGCGGTGGCAGGGTCGATGGCGAACTTCCTCTACCCCTATTATGTCCGCGACAAGGGCTGGAAGGGCGCCGCCTTCAAGAAGCTGCAGCGCAATGACATCCTGTTCGGGATCTCCGCCGCCATCGTCATCAGCCTCTCCATCTGGGTCGTCGGAGCCGAGATCCTCCGACCGAACGGAATCCAAGTATCGAGCCTTGACGACATCTCGCAAGCCCTCACTATCCACCTGGGCAGCGTCGGCGGAGTCATCTTCTACCTCGGCGCGTTCGGGATCCTCTACAGCAGCGTCGTCGGCTTCGCCAACGGCTTCCCGAAGGTGATCATCGACTGCCTGCACATCGTGCGGCCGCAGAGACGAGAGCAGTACGGCTCCAAGTTCGAGAACGATCCGCTGTTCAAATGGTTCAGCCTCTTCATTCTCATCTCCCCCGTCCTCTGGTCGGTGCCCGGAATGCCGGGATTCGTCACCATGGCCGTGTTCGTCACGGGGCTGCAGGCGATCATCGTGCCCCTTGTGGCCATCGGCCTGCTGATCCTTGCGAACAAGTCGAGCAACTTCGGCAAACACAGGGCCAACCTGTTCGAGAACATCATCCTGGTTGCCACCACGCTGCTGACCATTTGGGTGACCGTTCAGGTCATCGTCGGCTGGTTCGCCGGCTGAGGCACTGGCGGACTCAGACCCGCAGATCAGAGCCCGGCTGACGCAGCTTCACTGCACCGCTCCGAGCACCTCGTTCATCGCTTCCGTCGCCGAGGGGTGGGTGTAGATGGTGTCGCGCAGCTCGGTGGAGGTGACGTCATGGCGCATCGCCAGGGCCACGGTGTTGATGACCTCCTGTGAGTGCACGTGCACAAGTGCCGCGCCGAGGATAAGGTCGGTGGCTCCATCGACGACGAACTTGACGATGCCGCGCGGGTCGCCCTCGATCTTCGCCCGAGGTGCGGCGGCGATGTCGGCCATCGCCTTCGCCCCGACCTTGACGTCATAGCCCTGCTCGCGGGCGGCGTCCTCGCTCAGCCCGACGCGCGCCACGGGCGGGGTGAGGAACATCGTGTAGGGCACGGCATTGCGGTCGGCGGTCGTCCGCTCACCTTCGCCGAGCAGCTGGTCGGCGAGGACCCGGTTGTCGTCGAGGGAGATGTAGGTGAACATCGGCCCGCCCTTGACGTCACCGACGGCGAAGACTCCCTCGACCGAGGCACGCAGATGCTCGTCGACCGTGATGAAGCCCTTCTCATCGACGTCGATGCCGGCCTTGTCCAAGCCCAGCTCTGATGTGGCCGGCGCTCGACCGACGGCCAGGAGGACCGCCTCGGCGTCGATGGTCTGCTCTTCACCGTCGACCTCGTAGGTCACCGTGGCCTTCTCGGACCCATCGGCCACCGCGGTCACCGACGCCTCATTGACGATCGTGACGCCGTCATCGGACAGAGCCGAAGCGACCACCTCGGCGACGTCGGAATCCTCACCGGCCAGCGGGCGCTGACCACGGTCGAGGACGGTGACTTGGGAGCCGAACTGGGTGAACATCGACGCGAATTCGAGGCCGATGTAGCCGCCGCCGACGATGACCAGGCGCTTGGGGAACGGGGTCACGTGCTGCAGGGACTCGGAATCGTGGATGCGTCCGCCGAGCTCCGCTCCCTCGATCGGTGGGACGTTCGCGACCGAGCCGGTGTTGACGACGACGGTGTCGGCGGTGATCTGCATGCTCTCGGGCCCACCTGTGACGAGGACTTCGCGTTCGCCGGTGAACTCGGCGCGGCCGGAGACCAGGAGGACGGAGTCGAGGTCGTCGAGCATCGAGAAGTTCTTCTTCCGCATGGCCCCGGTCAGGGTGTCGCGGCGCTCGACGGCGGTGGCGAAGTAGTCGTCAGTGTCGTCGGACTCGCGTTTGCTCTCTGCGTCGTGGACGAGGATCTTCGTGGGGATGCAGGCGATGTTGATGCAGGCTCCGCCGATCATCGCATCCGACTGTTCGACGACGGCGACGCGCTTGCCGGCTCGAGCCATGGTTCCAGCCAGCGTCTTACCGCCCTTGCCCCAGCCGACGACGAGGAGGTCCACGTGCTCGCGCTGATCGACTTCCAGATTGTTCTCAGCCATGACCGATTCCTTCCTGCAGACGATGCGGTTCCGCCAGCCTACTCCGGATGCTTCAACATCGGACCTCGCCGAGGTGGGTCGACGTCAACGACATCGAGCTGGGATTGCCCCGGGTCGAGTTCATCGTGAAGCTGGCCTTCCACGGCAGGTACCGGTCGTCGGAGGACTCGATGAGATCGCCCGCACTGGTGAACGCGCGGCGCCTCACCCGCAGCAGCGGTGTGCCGACGGGAACGTCGAGCAGCGCGGCGTCGTCCTCGTTCGCGCCGATCGCGTCAATGGTCCGCGACGCCCGGCTGATGTCGACGCCCCGGTCGATGAGCTCCTGATAGATCGAACCGGAATCGGTGTCGAAGGCGAGCACATGGCGGCCGAACTCCAGGGGGTAGTTGAGCCGTTCGACCATGGTGGGCACATCGTCCATGAGGCGCAGCCGGAAGACGGAGACGACCGGGTCGCCGTCGGGAATGCGCAGGCTCGCGGCCAGTGGCTTCTCCGCAGGCTGGCGAGCGACCCATTGGGTGCGCTGACCGGGGACGATGTCGGCGTTGTGGCACCACTGCGAGAAGGAGATGATGTCATCGAAGGACTGGGTGGGCACATTGTCGAGCACAACGGTCCGACGCCCCCGGCCCGAGGAGATGAGCCCTTCGGTCCGCAGCGTCGACATCGCCTGTCGGACGGGGCCGCGGGAGCTGGTGAACTTCCGGGTCAGCTCCGCCTCCGAGGGCAATTCGTCCCCCGGCTGGAAGTGGCCCTCGCGAATCGCGGTCCGCAGGTAGTGGGCGATCTCGTCGTGCTGCTGTCGCGTGCGCTGCTGAGTCATGTGTGCTGGTCTCGTCGGGGTCGGGGATGGGGGCAGGCGCTTCCACCTGTGCTCTCGTGCTGCCGGAGGCGCCGTCGTGCTGCTCTGTGCTGCCGTGCTGCTCTGCTGCCGGAGCTGCCGCTGCACTGGTCGGTCACCGGTCACCCCTACTTCTTAGATCCGTCGGGTGAACCTGAAGTGCCGACCGGCATCCGCAGCCTCGCGTTCAGGTGAACAATCACCAAACTTGTACATACATGTACTCATCGTAGCCGAGGAAACGACCATGATGGGGGAATGTCGACAACAGATCTCATCATCACCGGCTCCGGAATTCTGGGCCTGGCCACCGCGTTCCTCGCTCACCGACAGGGCCGGCGCGTCCGCGTCATCGACCGCTGCGCCCGTCCGGTCGGATCATCCGTACAGAACTTCGGTCACGCCTGCTTCACGGGGCAAGCCGACGACATCCAAGACCTGGCCATGACCTCTCGAGCCGGTTGGCAGCAGGCCGCCGCAGCGACCGGAATCTGGGCCGCAGAGACCGGTTCGTACATTCCGGCCATGACCGAGCCGGAGCTTCGCGTGCTCCAGGAGTTCGCCGATCACCGAGGTCCAGATCAGGCTCGCCTGCTCGGCGCCGAGGAGGTTGCGAGCGCCGTCGGGAATCCGAACCTGGGTGCCGTCGGAGGGGCCCACTTGCCCCAAGATATGCGCGTCGACCCGCGGGAGGCCGCCCCGGCGATCGCCCGCTGGCTCGCCGATCGGGGCGTCGAATTCACCTGGAACACCACCGTCACCGAGGTGGCCGACGGCACCGTGTCCACCAACCGCGGTCAGTTCCACGCTGAGCAGGTCGTCGTGTGCCCGGGCCTCGGACTGAGTGCTCTCTTCCCCTCCATCGCCGAAGCCCACGGTGTTCGCACCTGCACCTTGGTCATGTCCCTGATCGAGCGTCCGCGGCACATCCCCACCGGGCTCGCCCTGCTCACGGGAACGTCCCTGGCCCGCTACGACGGATTCGCCGCGATGCCGGGAGCATCGGCCCTGCGGGAGGACCTCGCGCAGCGGGAACCCGAGCTCGTCGACGTCATCGCCAACCTCATGGTCACAGACATCGCCGACGGCCTGCTCATCGGCGACTCCCATGCCTATAGCCTCAGTCCCGAGCCCTTCATCGACGAGACCATCGCCGATCTCCTGCTCGACCGTGTCACCGGCATCCTCGGCATCGACGCGCCTGTCGTCTCTCAGCGTTGGCTCGGGCACTACGCGGACAGCACGGACACGAACCTGATCCTCGAGCACCCCGACGAACGGACGACGGTCGCTGTGGTCACCTCGGGGATCGGGATGACCCTGTCCTTCGGGATCGCGGACCGCATCCTCGGCGGTTCACCCATCGAGACCGCCGCCTCAGTCACCGCCGACACCCCAACCTCCGATGAAGTTGTCATGTCCGGTCGGTGAACAGCCCTGAATTGTATAGACATGTTGATTCGAGATGTCGAAGAATGAGACCAAGCGATCACCCCGACCACTCGAAAGGCAGGCCGCCATGGTCCTGTTCCCACGCTTCCGATCTCGCTCCGTCCGTGCCCGAGCCGTCCGCTCCCGCTCCGCCCACACCCGAACCGTCCGCTCCCGCTCCGTCCATGCCCGAACCGTCCGCTCATTCGCGGCGGCTGCTCTCGCACTGCCGCTGCTCGCCGCCTGCGGATCCTCGGGAGCCTCGGCCGACGACACCATCACCTTCGCCGCGGTTCCGAGCGAATCCTCCTCCACGCTCGAGTCCTCCTTCGAGAACGTCACCGCACTGGTCGAGGAGGAGACCGGTCAGACGGTCGAATTCCAGAATGCCTCCGACTACGCGGCGGTGGTCGAGGGCATGCGCGCCGGTCAGATCGACGCCGCCTCCTTCGGCCCCTTCGCCTATGTCATCGCCAAGGACTCCGGCATCGACATGGAACCAGCGGCGGCACCGACGAACGATCAGGACAAGGCACCGGCCTACACCTCGCTCGCCTACGTCAAGAAGGGCTCGGACATCAAGGGCCTCAACGACCTCAAGGGCAAGAACGTCTGCTTCGTCGACAAGGCCTCGACCTCCGGCTTCCTTCTGCCGATGAAGGGGATCATGGACGAGGGCCTCGACATGGAGGCGGACATGGAACAGACGCTGACCGGTGGCCACGACGCCTCACTGCTGTCCCTGAGCTCCGGAGAGTGTGATGCGGCCTTCGCCCACGACACCATGCTGGATACCCTCGAGAGCACCGATCAGGTCAAGCCGGGCAGCCTGGAACCGGTCTGGGAGTCCGAGCCCATCACCGAAGACCCGATCGCGGTCAACAACGAATCCCTGGATCCCGAAATGGCCGAGCAGATCACCACGGTTCTGCGTGAGAAGGCCAACGTCCCGGCCATGGTCGACGCGGGCGTCTGCTCGTCCGCCGACGACTGTGTCCTGCCCGAGGAGATCGAGTACGGCTACGCACCCGTGAAGGACTCCGACTTCGATTCGATCCGAGACATCTGCGACGCCACCCAGGCAGACGCCTGCAACAACGTCGGCTAGGAGAGACAGACGATGAGCATTCACCGAACGACCACCAGCGTCCACCGAAGCTCCGACAGCGCCACGAACCCCGAACTCCAGCGCGAGATCGACGACATCTACTCGGTCCAGCTCGACCATGTGACCAAGGACTTCGGCGGCGTCCTCGGACTCGACGACGTCAACATCGGATTCCGCACCGGCGGGATCACGGTCCTGCTCGGCCTGTCCGGGTCGGGCAAGTCGACGCTGCTGCGCCACATCAACGGTCTGCACACACCCACCTCGGGGACGGTGCGGGCCCTGGGCCAGGACGTGGGCTCGGCGGGCAAGCGAAGGCTGCGGGAGCTGCGCCGGAACATCGGAGTGATCTTCCAGTCCTTCAACCTCGTCGGCCCGATGTCCGTGCTGGAGAACGTCTGCGCCGGGCAGCTCGGCTCGCTCAAGGGGCCCCGCATCTCGTTGATGATGTACCCCAAGTCCGTGCGCCGCGAAGCCATCGAGAAGCTCGACCGGGTCGGCCTGGCCGACCGTGCCTACCAGCGCGCAGACACCCTCTCCGGTGGTCAGCAGCAGCGTGTGGCCATCGCCCGCGCCCTCATGCAGCATCCGAGAGTGCTGCTGGCCGATGAGCCGGTGGCCTCGCTCGACCCGGTCTCCGCCCTCGACGTGATCAACCTGCTGCGCCGGATCGCCGAGGAGGACGGGCTGACCGTCATCGCCTCACTTCACCAGGTCCAGCTCGCCATCGAGTTCGCCGACCGGATCATCGGCCTGCGCAGCGGCCAGGCGGTCCTCGACCGCACCACCGAGGGACTGAGCGCCGAGGAGGCCTCGACGATCTACTCGAGCGTCTCGGGCATGGATCCGGAGACCGCCGAGGCTGGGCCCAGCTCCGCATCTGCTGCTCAGTCCGCGCACGCATCCGAGGTGCAGTCCACAGCCAAGGGCCGGTCCGCGGCCGGGTCCGTCCGCACCCCGATCCCGACCGGCGCCACCCGCTGATGTCCACGCTCGTCGAGACCCCACCCGAGGCCCACACAGCACCGGTTCGCCCGCGTCCGGCAGGATCCAGCATCGCCGCCACATTCGTGATGCTCGCTCTGGTCGCCGGGGGCTTCTGGTCGGTCGGTGCCCTCGGCATCGATATTACGACGATCGTCGATTCCTTCGACAATGCGGTGAGCTTCTTCGCCCGCATGTTCCCGCTCGACTTCCCACCGCTGGCCGAGACCCTGTCCTTGGTGTTCGAGACCCTGGCCATCGTCTTCCTCGCGACCCTGCTCTCCGTGGCGCTCTCCATCCCGGTGGCTCTGGCCGCTGCGAGACCCACCCGTTGGGGAGCCACCTCGCAGGGGGTCGCTCGTGCCTTGACGGTGCTGGCCCGTGCAGTCCCCGACCTGGTGCTCGCGATCGTGTTCCTGCGCATGTTCGGTCTCGGAGCGACCGCCGGCATCATCGCCATGGGCATCCACTCGGTCGGCATGATCGCCAAGCTCTACGCCGACGCGATCGAGGAGCTCGACGACGGTCCACGCGAGTCGGTGGAGTCCCTCGGCGGCAGCCGCGCCCAGCAGATCATGGCGGCCATCCCCCAGACTCTGATGCCCCAGCTCATCGCGACGGCGCTGCACCGCTTCGACATCAACCTGCGCACCTCGGTGCTGCTGGGCTACGTCGGGGTCGGCGGCATCGGGTTGGCCATCGCCGATGCCCTGCGCACGCTCGACTACCAGCGGGGCATGGCACTTGCGGTGATCGTCCTGCTGCTGTGCATTGGCCTCGAACTGCTCTCCGGTGCCGTCCGCGCGACGCTGATGCGATCGGCGGGGCGGACGATCACCGGGGGCACCTGGACCGATCGCCTGTTCAACCGCGGGCGCGAGACCGGCGTCGATGACGTTCACCTCACGCCGCCGTGGAGTGCCGCCCGCATCAGACGATTCGTGTCCGTGGCCCTGATCGCGATCGTCACCGCTGCGGCCCTGTGGCGTGTGGACGTGTCCTGGTCGGCACTCGCGCAGGGAGTTCTCGACCTGCCGGAGACCCTGGCGCTGTTCTTCCCACCCTCGGCCGGCGGGACCGTGTCCAACCTCCTCGAACAGCTCCTGGTCACCGTGCAGATCTCACTCGCCGCCACTGTCATCGGTGCCCTCATCGCGCTGCCGATCGGAATCCTCGCCGCCCGCAATGCGGTCGCCAACGTCTATGTGCATCAGACGTTTCGGGTCATCATCGTGATCGTGCGCGGCATCCCCGAACTCATCCTCGCGATCATCTTCGTCGTCATCTCCGGCCTCGGCGAGGTGGCAGGCACATTGGCGCTGTCGATCGGGGCCATCGGCCTGCTCTCGAAACTCATCGCCGATTCGCTCGAGGAGACGGACGCCCAGGTGCAGGAGGCGACGCGGGCCACCGGAGCCAGTGAGGTGCAGGTGTTCTTCTCTGCCACCTTGCGTCAGGCGGCTCCGGCCTTCGTCGCCCACACCATGTACCTGCTCGACAACAACATCCGCTCGGCCACACTGCTCGGCGTCGTCGGCGCCGGCGGCATCGGATTCCTGCTGCTCAACGCCTCGCGGGTCAACCAGTTCGATGTCGTCACCATGGTCCTCGTCCTCATGGTCGCCGTGGTCCTCGCGGTCGAAGCGCTGTCGATGTGGCTGCGCAAGGCAGTTCGCTGACACGTGGTCGCTGTCCTTGTACACCCGCCCCGTCCATCACACACACGATCCCGTTTCACGCCCGAACCACCACAGAACCCGAACACAGAAGGAGAAACATCATGATTGAGCTCGCCGTCTTCGACATGGCCGGCACCACCATCGACGACCGGGACGAGGTCTATCGCGTTCTGCGCAAGGCCACGGAGCGGGAAGGTGCGAACTACTCGGACGAGACATTCCAGCAGTGGATGGGCACGGAGAAGAAGTGGGCGATCGAAAACCTGCTCCGCCTCGGCGGGGTCGAGGTCGACGAGGAGGTCCACGAGAGGACCTGGGAATGGTTCCGGGCCGAGCTGCGCCGCACGTATACCGAGAACCCGCCGAGGTCGCTGCCCGGCGTCGAGGAGGCGCTGGCGACTCTGCGTGAGCGCGGCATCAGGATCGGCCTGACCACCGGGTTTGCGCGGGAGATCGCGGACCTCATCTTCGCCTCCATGGGGTGGCGGAAGGGTGCGACCTTCGACGCCTCGTCCTGCGGCGACGAGGTCGAGGCCGGGCGCCCGGCACCCGACATGATTCAGACGGTCATGGCCGAGCTCGATGTCGACGACACGGCCGCGGTCGTCAGCGTCGGCGACACCTCGGCGGATGTGCAGTCGGCTCTGCGGGCCGGGGTCACCTCGATCTGCGTACTCACCGGACATCTGAGCAGGGAGGACTTCGACGCTGAAGGTGCCCACCTTGTGCTCGATTCCGCTGCTGGACTTCCGGATGCTCTGGCGGACCTGCCTGAAGCCAAGGCCGATCGCCCCGCGGCAGCCGCGACAGCGGAAGCGGTGAACCGGTGACGGCGCAGGTTCATCAGATGCGCGACTCGGTCGCCGGAACCGATGCCGCTGCAGTCGGAACCGATGCCGGACCCGAGGCGGATAGGGCCCAGGCCGTCGTCTGGCTCGGCGGAAATCGATTCGAGACACAGTCCTTCGACCTCCCGGTCCTGGGTGAAGGTGAGAGCCTCGTCCGCCTGAGAACCGCCACCGTCTGCGGCTCGGATCGGCACACCGTTCGCGGTCGCCGTCCCGGAGCCTGCCCCTCGATTCTGGGTCACGAGGGCGTCGGCCTGGTCGAGGATTCGCGTGCGGGCCTTCCGCTCGGTCAGCGCGTGGTCTTCTCGGTCACCTCGATGTGCGGGGAATGCGGCAACTGCCGACGCGGCCTCAGCGCGAAATGCGCGTCGGTCGCCAAGGTCGGCCACGAATCGACCGACAGCGGCTGGGCGCTCTCGGGCACATACGCCACGCACATCCACCTGCCCGCGGGCGTGGCCGTCGTCCCGGTACCCGATTCGGTGCCCGATGCCGTGGCCGCGACCGCCGGATGCGCGGTCGCGACCGTCATGGCGATGGTCGAGGCCGCCGGTGACCTGAAGGGTAAGCGAGTCTTCGTCAACGGTCTCGGAATGCTGGGACTCACCGCGGTGGCCGCGGCTCAGTCCCGTGGTGCCGCCGAGGTGCTCGCCTTCGATCCGAGCCCACGACGCCAGGACCTTGCCCTGTTCGCCGGGGCGAGCACCATCATGGAAGAGGAGACGCCTGCAGATGTCGATGTCGCTCTCGAACTCTCCGGCACCGCCTCGGGAGTGGAAACCTGCCTGGCCGGCCTCGGCACGGGCGGCACCGCGGTGCTCGCCGGCAGTGTTAGCCCGGGCTCGAATGTCGAGATCACTCCCGAACAGCTCGTCCGCGGCTGGCGCACGATCACCGGTGTGCACAACTTCGAACCCCACCACCTGCGGCAGGCCGTCGACTTCCTCACCGCGGACGGGGCGAACATGCCGTGGGACCACATCCTCGGCGGTCCCATCGGCCTGTCGGAAGTGGCTCAGGAATTCGCCGAGCCGAGCCCGGGGCTGCGGACCGTGGTGACCATCGACGGGTGATGGGCTGAGGGGCGGTCCGCCGCGCTCGCCCACGCCCGCGTCAGCCTTTTGCCGTTGCCAGATCCTCCCGGAACGCGCGCCCAGCGGCCCCGATGTCCCCCGCCGAGGTGATGAACCGGAAGCCTTGGTCCTTGCGGGTCTTGGCTTCCGCACCATCGCCGCAGTGGATGCCCGGAACGATCCCGGCATTGTCTGCAGCCGTGCGGATACGCACCAGCGCCTCGGCGTGGGCATCATTGGGCTGACCGGGCAGAGCGTCCACGGCGAAAGCGAGGTCGGCAGGCCCGACGTAGACACCGTCGATTCCGGGAACCTCGCAGATCCTTTCGACGTTGGCCAGCCCCTCTTCGTTCTCGATCATGACGAAGAGCAACGGCCGCTCTGCTCGAGTGTCCTGTACGGCGTTGTGCATGATTTCGGCGGTCGGACCCCAGGAGCGATCGCCTCCACGGCTCGGATAGTCGAGGGCGCCGGCCGCCGCTTCGGCCTCGGCGACGGAGGACACGAGCGGCACGATGACGGCTTCGACCCCGGCGTCGGCGAGCATGCCGATCTCGGTGAAGCGGTTCGCCGCGACTCGGGCTGCAACCAGCGCCGGACCGCTGGCGCGGATGGCGTCGGTGAGGCGCAGAACATCCGTGGGACGGGCGAAACCGTGCTGCATGTCGAGGCAGACATAGTCATACCCTGCGGCCGATCCGATCTTCGCGAGCTCCTGGCTCGTCGACATCATCCACAGTCCGTTGTAGATCTCTCCGGCGCCGAGGCGAGCGCGGTGGCCTTCGATAGCTGCAGTCATACCTGCATCGAATCACAGGCCCGCATCCTGACGCCAGAGATGACCGCCATCCGGATCAATCACCTCGGCGCCGGGCACCGGGTCCAGTGAAGAACCTCTGGTCAGGGCACTCGATCAGCGCACCAGCGCCGGACGCTTTGCGTCGAACTCCCAGCCGTCGACCAGGTACTGCATCGCGAGCGAATCATCACGCGCGCCCAGACCGTGCTCCAGGTAGAGCTGGTTCGCCGCATCGAGCCGATCACGGTCGAGTTCCACGCCGAGGCCGGGTGCACGAGGTACCGCGATTTCACTGTCGACGATCTGCGGCGGCTCGAGGGTCAGGCCCTGACCGTCCTGCCAGATCCAATGCGTGTCCAACGCGGTGATCTCGCCGGGCGCGGCCGCGCCGACTTGAGTGAACATCGCCAGCGAGATGTCGAAGTGGTTGTTCGAATGCGAGCCCCAGGTCAAACCGAAGTCCTGACACATCTGCGCCACCCGCACTGACCCTGCCATGGTCCAGAAGTGAGGATCGGCCAGCGGAATGTCCACGGCCGAGGCACGCACGGCATGCTGCATCTCCCGCCAGTCCGTGGCGATCATGTTCGTCGCCGTCCGCAAGCCGGTGGCGCGCTTGAACTCGGCCATCACCTCACGCCCCGAGAACCGTCCTTCGGCACCGCACGGGTCCTCGGCATAGGCGATGGCACCGGCCATGCGCCTGCCGTATTCGATGGCGTCGTCGAGGAGCCATCCGCCGTTCGGATCCAGGGTGATCCGAGCTTCGGGGAACCGCTTCTTGAGCGCAAGGACGGTGTCGACCTCGACGTCTCCATCGAGGACTCCGCCTTTGAGTTTGAAGTCGCGGAATCCGTACTCGGCCTGGGCCGCCTCGGCGAGGGCGACGACGGATTCCGGGTCGAGTGCCTTCTCACGGCGCAGCCCGAACCAGCCGTCGGCGTCCGTCTCACGCAGGTATCCCAGATCAGTGGCATCGGGATCGCCGACATAGAAGAGGTACCCGAGCATCGGCACACTCTCCCTCTGTTGGCCGTCGCCGAGGAGCTCCGCAATTGGCAGACCGAGATTCTGTCCGTGCAGATCGAGCAGGCACGATTCGAGTGCCGTCACTGCGTGCACCGTGGTGCGCTGATCGAAGGTCTGATTTCCGCGCCCGCCCGCGTCGCGGGACCCGAAGGTCTGCCGCACGTGCCGCAGCAGGCTGCGATACCGCGAGACAGGTTGGCCGACGAGGATGGATGCCGCATCGGCGATCGTTGAGCGGATCGACTCTCCACCCGGCACTTCCCCGACGCCGGTGCGACCATCGCTGTCGGTGAGGACGGCGATGTTCCGGGTGAAATACGGGCCGTGCGCGCCCGAGAGATTCATCAGCATCGAGTCATGCCCGGCGACGGGCACGACCTCGACATCGGTGATGGTGGGACCAGCGTGCAGACTCATGTCATTGGCCCTTTGCGATGACGCCGTCGTTCTGACGGACGAGTGACCATGGATTCGCGTCCTGCAGCGGTTCCGGCATCAGTACGGCGGGGACGGCCTGGTAGGCAACCGGCCGCAGGAAGCGTTCGATCGCCAGGCTTCCGACCGAGGTGGTGGCCGGCGCGGTGGTGGCAGGGAAGGGACCGCCGTGGACCATGGCGTGCCCGACCTCGACGCCGGTGGGCCAGCCGTTGAACAGGATGCGGCCGGCCAGATCCTCGAGGGTCGGAAGCAGGGCTTCGGCAGCAGGGGTGTCGGCATCGACGGCGTGCACGGTGACCGTGAGCTGGCCCTCGAGTTCGTCGAGGGCCTCGGACAGCGAACCGATGTCAGAATAACGGATGATCACCGAGGCGGAGCCGAAGACTTCGTCGCTGAGCACCGAGTTGGAGCGCAGTTCGGCCAAATCGGCCGAGAAGACGACGGGGGCCGGAGCGTTCTCCCCCTCACCGGCGACGCCGCGTGCCACCGTGGCCACGGCCTGCTGATCCTCGACTGCAGACACTCCCTGCGCAAAGGCATCGGCGATACCGGGTGTGAGCATCGTCTGTCCGGGCCTTCCCTCAAGACCGGATTCCACGGCCGTGACGAAGGCGTCGCCGTCCTCGCCTTCCGGGACGAAGACGAGGCCCGGTGCGGTGCACAGCTGTCCGCTGGATCCGGTGAGTGATCCGACGAACTGCTCGGCCAGTCCCTGGGCACCGACGCCTTCGGAGCTCAGTGCCCCGTCGAGGAGGATGACCGGGTTGATGGAGCTCATCTCCGCATACATCGGAATCGGCACCTCACGAGAGGCTGCAGTGTCGGCGAGCGCCAGTCCGCCGCTGCGCGACCCGGTGAAGCCGATCGCGCTGATGACAGGATCGGATGCCAGCTGCTGGCCGATCTCGGCCCCTGAACCGTAGACGAGGGAGAAGACCCCGGCGGGCATGCCGGACTCAGCCGCCGCCTCGGTGATGGCCTGGCCTACCAACTCTCCGGTGCCGGGATGCGCATTGTGCGCTTTCACGACAACAGGGCAGCCGGCCGCGAGTGCCGCGGCGGTGTCACCTCCGGCGACGGAGAAGGCCAGTGGGAAGTTGCTGGCGCCGAAGACGAGTACGGGTCCGAGCGGCACCCGGCGCTGTCGGATGTCAAGGCGGGGACCGGGTGAGCGATCCGGGAGGGCGGGGTCGATGCGCGCGCCGTGGAAGTTGCCTTCGCGGACAACGCCGGCGAAGAGGCGCAGCTGACCGACGGTGCGACCGACTTCTCCGGTCAGCCTTGCCGAGGGCAGGCCAGTCTCTGCCATGGCGCGTTCGACGATCTGCTCGCGCCTGCCTTCGATCGTGGCTGCAATCGCATCGAGGAATGCTGCTCGGGCTTGTGGGGTCGTGGCGCGGTAGTCGCGGAAGGCCGCGGCGGCTGCGGCAGTGGCCTGCTGCGCCTGCGTGGAGTCGAGCTTGCTGTATTCGGGTTCGAGTGGCGTGTTGGTGGACGGGTCGATGGCTCTCGTCGTGCCGTTGATGCCCTCGACCGCTTCTCCGGCGATGATCGATGCGCCTGTCAGTGTCGTTGTCATGGCGTCCTTTCTCACGAGTTTGTTTGTTGGTTGCGTTCAGTGGCTCGGGTAGATTCCCGCCTGGCGGACGAGTGCTTCGAGTTCTGCCACGTCCTGGGCAGGGAGGTCCTGCAGAGGTGTCCGCACGGGGCCTGCGTCGCGGCCGATGGCCTTGAGACCCGCCTTGACGATGGAGACACCATATCCCTTCGCCCGGTCGCGGATCCGGCCGTAGGGGAGAACGAAGCGGTTGAGCTTCTCCGTGACCGCCGCCCGGTCCAAATTCCTCACGTCGCTGTAGAAGTCGAGGGCGAATTCCGGGACGAAGTTGAACATCGCAGACGAATACGTGCTCATCCCGAGTTGGAGCAGCGGCAGCGCGTAGGTCTCGGCTGTCGGAAGACCGCCGAGGTAGAAGAGCCGGTCGCCGTTCTTCGCGACCACCTTGGTGAGATGCTCGATGTCGCCGATCGCGTCCTTGAAGCCGATGAAGTTGGGGTGGTTGTCCGACAGTCGTGCCACCGTCTCAGGCGAATACACGGCATTGGCGCGGTTGTAGACGATGATGCCGATGTTCGTCGCCGCGCAGATCGCCGACACGTGCTGGTAGAGGCCCTCCTGATCGCATTCGGTCAGGTATGGCGGCAGCACCAGTGCTCCTTCGGCTCCGACCGTCTCTGCGTCCTCGACGTTCTGCACGGCCTGGACCGTCGGACCTCCCGCCGATGCGAGGACGGGCACCTCGGGGCGGGATTCCGCAACCGCGAGTTCGACGACGCGGGCCGCCTCGGCGGGGGTGAGGCTGAATCCTTCGCCGGTCCCGCCGGCGGCGAACAGTCCGGCCACGTCGAAGCTCGACTGCCAGGCAAGATGCTCGCGGTAGCGGTCTTCATCGACCTGCCTGTTCTGGTCGAATGCCGTGGCAGGGAACGACAGCAATCCGTCCTTGAGATGTGCTGCCAGGTCCGAGGGTGAGAACTGCGCCATGGGGTCTGTCCTTTGTTCGTTCGGGGGTATCGGGATCGACTCTACGAACGCCCTGCCATGCATGTCCAAGCTTATAAAACTATCGACTAATGCCCTTAGAGCATCATAAGTCGCTTGACATTATTTGTATGACTTAATGTACGTTGTCTTACATATATTTCGACGCCGTCCACTCCACCGCCCACCCGCCTAGAAGGACGATCCATGAACTATCAGCCCGACTCCGTCACCTCCATCACCCTCTCCGCGATCCCACTGCCGCTGGCCACGCCCATCTCCGATGCCAAGGTCTTCACCGGCCGGCAGAAGCCGATGACGGAGGTCGCCATGCTCTTCGTCGAGATTGGGACCGCCGAGGGCTGCAGCGGCATCGGGTTCAGTTACTCCAAGCGCGCCGGCGGGCCCGCTCAATACGCTCACGCGAAGGAGATCGCCGAGGCGGCCCTCGGCGAAGATCCCAACGACATCGAGAAGATCTACACCAAGCTGCTCTGGGCTGGAGCCTCGGTGGGCAGGTCCGGCTTGGCCACCCAGGCTCTGGCTGCGATCGATGTGGCGCTCTACGACCTCAAATCCAAACGGGCCGGACTGCCTCTGGCGAAGTTCCTCGGCGCCCACCGCGATTCGGTACGCACCTACAACACCTCCGGCGGCTTCCTCCACGCGTCCATCGACGAGGTGAAAGATCGGGCCACTCAGTCGATCGAACAGGGCATCGGCGGGATCAAGATCAAGGTCGGCCTGCCGGACTCTGCCGAGGACATCAAGCGCCTCGATGCCATCGCCGAGCATGTGGGAGGCACTCCACTCATGGTCGACGCCAATCAGCAATGGGATCGCACCACCGCCCTTCGCATGGGTCGAGTGCTCGACAGGTACAACCTCGTATGGATCGAAGAGCCCCTCGACGCACACGACTTCGAGGGACACGCCCGCCTCACGACCGCCCTCGACACCCCCATCGCCACCGGCGAGATGCTCAGTTCAGTGGCCGAGCACCGTCGCCTCATCGAGACAAGGGCTTGCGACATCATCCAGCCGGATGCACCACGGGTAGGCGGAATCAGTCAGTTCATGCGGCTCCTTGCTCTGGCCGACGAAGCAGCCCTCGACGTCGCACCACACTTCGCCATGGAGATCCACGCCCACCTGGCCGCCAGCTATCCGCGCGAGACCTGGGTGGAGCACTTCGACTGGCTCGATCCGCTGTTCAACGAACGAATGGAGATCGCCGACGGTCGGATGATCATCCCCGATCGCTCCGGGCTCGGCATCACTCTCAGCGAACAGGCTCGCCGGTGGACCACCGACACGGTCACCATCGACTGAGTACCCGCGATTGCTGAGAGCGACCGCCGGGGACTGCGATACTGAAATCATGGCCTCAAACCTGTCGACTGCCGTCATCTCGGCGCTGCGCTCGGAGATCCTCTCCGGCACCCTTTCGCCGGGGACGCGACTGCCCACCGAAGCCGCGCTCATCGAGCGATTCTCGGTCAGCCGCACGGTCATCCGCGAGTCGCTCGGGCATCTGCGCGCCGAAGGGCTCATCCGTTCGGTGCGCGGCAGCGGCAGCTTCGTCTTGGCGCAGCCCACAGGCGGGTCGAGCCTGCGCCAGCGATCGCACGGCGGCGCCGCGTCGCCCACGACAGGCGGTGGCTCCACGGGATCCGATACTCACCCGACTCCCCCGGTCGATCACGGTGCCCTGCTCGAGTTCAGAATCTCCTTGGAGTCCGAGGCCGCAGCGCTCGGGGCGAGCCGCAGGACTGCCGCCGAGCTGGCGACGATCGCCGGGGCCCTGGACAGTTTCGATATGGCGAGCGCCGACCCCGCCGCCTCGCTGCAGGCCGACCTCGACTTCCATCGAGCGGTGACCGAAGCGAGTCACAATCCCTATTTCACTGCCGCGCTCGACGATCTGGGACCGGCGATGATCCCCATGCCGGATGGACGCCTGAAGGCACAGAGGCACCACCTTCAGGCGGTCAATCAGGAACATGCAGCGGTGCACAGCTGCATTCGCGCGGGAGACCCACTCGGGGCATCCGCCGCCATGCGCACACATCTCATCCGATCGCTGCACCGCCTCGGTGAGAACTCCAGGCAAGGGTGACACAACACCCCGGACGCAGACCGACAGCGCTCGGCGAACACCGTCGCCCTCAGGCTTCGAGGGGATGCTCAAGCCCACCCGAGCGGATCGCCTCCAGAACTCGGTGAAGTGCCTCGTTCGGGGATTCCGGATCCCAGATGGCACGCAGCTCGACGATCCCGGACGGCAGGTCCTCGACATCGACGTAGACGACGCCTTCCATATGCAGCTTGCGCATCGATGAGGGCACGAAGGCGATGCCGATTCCGGCCGAGACGAGGTTGAGCATCGAGGTCATCTGGCTCAATGACTGCACCACCGTGCTGTGGTCGATCGGGAAATAGCGGACGACGAGATCGTAGAAGTATCGGGCGAGCTGCGGGGAATGCATGATCAGCGGAACACCGTCGACGTCCTCGGCTTTCACCGGACGCCCGGACGTCATCAGACGATGGTCGCTGGGCACGGCGAGGACGAGGTCGTCCTGCTCGAGCAGCATCGTCTCCAGCGGGTCGGCAGTCGCCGGCGGCCTGCCGATTCCCAGATCGATCTGCCCTTCGGAGATCGCTTTGATCTGCTCGCCGGTGACCATCTCGGTCATCGACAGTTCGACACCCGGCAGCTTCGCGGCCAACCCCGACACCATGGGGCCGAGCTGCGACATGCCGCTTCCGATGGTGAATCCCAGAGATACATGCCCCTCGACGCCCGAAGCGATGAGCTGAGCCTGTTCGGGAGCACGGTGCGCGAGCGCAAGCAGTTGTCGCGCCTCCTTGAGGAACTGCCGCCCCGCCCGCGTGAGGGCCACGCTGCGATTGTCCCGGTCGATGAGCGTGACGCCGACGGCCTTCTCGAGCTTCTGCACCTGTCGACTCAGAGGGGGCTGGGTCATCAGCAGGCTCTCGGCCGCCCGCCCGAAATGCAGATGCTCCGCGACAGCAACGAAACAGCGAACCTGGTCGAGTGTGAACATTCAGCCTCCCTTACTTCAGACTCGGGTCCGCCTCGCAGCCCTATGAAATACAATACTCTAAGAGCATCAAATGATGTTTATTAAGGCTTGGACAGAACTATTTGGACTCCAATAGTGTCGACCTCAACCACCTTGGAAGTGTGACTGGCACAACTCCGCAGCCATGACTCGCTTCACCCTCGCAAAGATGAGTCGGAGAGCGGGAACAGGCAGCCGGGGGACCCGCAGATCGCAGGAGGAGTCGTCAAAGGAGCACGACCTTCCAAGACATCCCCAGCAGGGGACACGGTTAACAACCAACTGAGGATGTGACATGAAGAAGAAGCTGGCAGCACTCATCACCGCTCCGATCCTGGCCCTGACGATGGCCGGCTGCTCGAGCGGCGACAACGGCGACGAAGGCGGCGTCGATGTCAACCGGGTCAGAGTGGTACTCGGTTCGAGTTCCACCACCGCTGACACTTACCAGAACGCCCACGCATTCACCGAAAACGTCGGCAAATCCCTCGATGTGAATATGAAGGCAGACGCCATCGGTGCGAACAAGGCGTTCCAAGCGCTCAACAAGGCAAAGCCCGATGGCAGCACCATCATGTTCTTCCACGACATGTCCTATCTTTCGGTGAAGTACGGAAGCCAACCGAAGAAGTTCGGTCTTGACAACTGGACCGTCGGCCCAGTCGTGTCACTCAACCCAGGCGCAGCATTCCTGACTAAGCACGATGCCCCATACAACGATATGGTCGAGGCTGCCGAGTGGCTCAAGGACAACAAGTCCGAGACGCTGACATTCGCGGTCGAGGCCGGAGGCACGTCAGAACTGTCACTCGACGCCTTCTACATCTGGGTCGCCGATACCTACGGAGACGATGTCGCCAAGCGCATCAAGGTCTTCGCGACAGGGTCAGACGAAGAGAAGAACCAGGCGCTGTGGTCCGGCAACGTCGACATCATCTACGGCTCGATCGGCGGCAACGAGCAGTACACCAAGGACGACGTCGAGGACAAGGTCAAGGAGAAATTCCTCGCGATCACCGCAAGCGAACGCGTCGAAGGCTTCGATATCCCGACCTTCGAAGAGCAGGGAATCGAGGTCGACGGCGAACCCTTCACCTTCGACAAGGAATTCTTCGTTCTCATGCCCGAGGACATCGAGGACTCGTTCTCCACCGCCCTCGATGACGCCGTTGCTGAGGCGATCGAAACCGATGACTATGCCGACGAGTTGTCGAAGAACAACTTCAAGACGGACTACGTCCCGCTCGACGAAAGCACCCAGTACATCGAAGACAAGCGTGAACGACTCGAAACCGTCATCGATAGGGCCCCGGAATTCAATGACCTGGCATCTTGACGCCCGTCTCGTGCGGCCGCTGTTCCGAGGCCGCACGTTTGCGTCCATATAAACAGCTGCCCTCAAGGGATCATGTACATGAGTAACTTTCATACATTCGACATCGACTTCAACAACTATCACCTCGTCTTCCCGTACGCGATCGGGACTCTCCTCATCGTTCTTCTGCTCGCCATGGTGGTCAAGAAGCTGATCACCCAGCTTGCCGTCAAGCCCACTGACTCGAGCGACTCGAGCGGCTGGAGCGGCCCGGACGCGGAGAAGTCCCGCTTCAGATTCTTCGATGTCGACTTCGATTGGAAGAAGCTGTTCGGCGCTCTGGGATGCACGGTGGCCTACATCCTGCTCCTTGCCCCACTGGGATTCCTCATTTCCAGCATTCTGTTCATCTTCGGCATATCGCTGGTATTCAAGCCGAGTTTCACCCCGCGCGCGCTGATCGGACCAGCTGCCAATGCCATTCTGACCCCGCTCGTTCTCTGGTTGGTGTTCGGCCAGATGTTCGACATCACTCTCCCCTAAGGAGCACTCATGGAACTCTTCGAGATGTTCACTCCCATGGCGTTCGTGCTCGTCGTCTTCGGTGTCTTCGTCGGCATCATCTTCGGCTCGATCCCCGGCCTCACCGCAACTATGGCGCTGGCAGTGTTCCTGCCGCTGACCTTCGGCATGGACCTCGGGGAAGGTCTGGCGCTTCTCATCGGCCTCTATGTCGGCGGCATCAGCGGCGGCATGATCCCTGCCGCATTGCTGAAGATCCCCGGCACACCATCGTCGGTGGCCACGACCTTCGATGCGTATCCGATGGCGCAGAAGGGCTTCGCAGAGAAGGCCCTGAAGATCGGGATCGTCGCCTCTGTCATCGGCGGCATCATCAGCCTCGTGGTCCTGTATTTCTTCGCTCCTGTGCTCGGCACTGTGGCGATCAACTTCACTCCGGTGGAGAAGTTCCTCATCATCCTGTTCGCGCTGACGATCATCGCCTCGATCTCGGAGAAGAGCATGCTCTCGGGCATCTTCAGCGGCATGCTCGGTGTCTTCGTCAGCCTTATCGGAGTCTTCCCCACCAACAACGAATTGCGCATGGTTCCCTCATTCCTTGAGGACTACCTGTGGGACGGGTTCTCACTGCTGCCGGTGCTCATCGGGCTGTTCGGAATCTCCGAGATTCTCCGCAATTCCGAGCAGGGTCTCAAAACCGATAAATCGAAGAAGGTCACGCTCAAGAAGGCCAAAACCGATCCCGAGGCGAGGTTCAGCCTCAAGGCATTCAACGGTCAGACCGTCAACACGATCCGCTCGTCGTTCATCGGAACTATCCTCGGGATCCTGCCAGGTGTCGGCGGCAGTGCCGCCTCCCTCATGTCGTACTCGCAGGCGAAGAACTTCTCTAAGCAGCCGCAGAAGCTCGGCGAAGGCTCCCGTGAGGGCATCATTGCCAGTGAGGCCTCGAACAACGGCCTCACCGGTGGTGCGATGGTCCCTCTTCTGTCCCTGGGCATTCCTGGTGACAGCACGACAGCCGTGCTCCTCGGCGCTTTCGTTCTACAGGGAATCCAGGTGGGGCCGCTGTTCATCGGCGACAACCCGGATCTGTGGAATGGCATGATCATCGCCCTGCTCTTCGCGAACATCGTCATGTTCCTCATGATGTTCACCTCGATCCGCTACTTCGCCAGGATCATCGAAATCCCCAAGCACGTTCTGTTCCCGATCATCCTGGTGATGTGCGTGGTCGGCTCCTTCGCCATCAACAACGGTGTGATGTTCGATGTCTGGACCGCACTGATCTTCGGCGTGCTCGGCTTCGTGTTCATGAAGATCGGCATCCAGATCACCACCTTCCTCATCGGATTCATCCTGGGACGGGATCTGGAGTCGAATTTCCTCGACAGCATGCAGGCATCCGGCGGAGATCTGTTCGTCTTCTTTACCCGTAGCCCGATTGACTGGGTGCTCTGGGCACTGATCATCGGATCGGTGGTCTTCGGAATCATGAGCAACCGCAAGAACTCACGGTCAGCGCCCGACGCTGCCACCGACAGCGCTGCGGTCTGACACCGTCTCAGTGGAAACAAGTTCAGACCGCAGCGAGAGCTTCGCAGTCCGCCGGATCGACATGCTCGCCGCAGAAACTGCCGGCTCCGGCATATGGAGGTCGCGCATGTAATTGCGCCCCACCTGCTCGAGGAATTGGTCAGGCCGTCGGGATAACTCGGCGTCCCGGACAAGAGCAGCAAACTCGGCGTCTCGATCGAGTTGCCGGCCACGCACGCGAGCTTCGCGGCCGGTCGATGGAGGTTGCTCTCCCTGTCGAGGTCGGCGCGACCCTGCGAATCGTCGATGATCTGCACGGCCTGAAACTGTGGACGCAAATCGAGCAGACCGGCCTCCGCGGCCTGCAGGATCTCCCTGACCAGGGTCGACCACTTCGACCTATTCTTATCCCCTGGAGGTTGAAACCGTCTTGAATCGAGGCCGGGCGACCGTCACACTGTTCGGCATTCGCCGCAGACGGGCCGTGGCGTTGAACCTGTAGCCGACCTCCTTGCCCCCGTTGGCAAAGACCTTGTAGTTGTTGTTCGTCGGCAGCGCAGGCCTGCCCCGTACTCCTCGGCCCCACACCTATCCTCGAGGACGGGGGCGAGGGCATCTTCTTGCCCGCCCTGCCGCAGTGCAGATCGTCCTGCCGAATCGACTCAAGCCCCTCCGCGCCAGGCTCGATTCCTGGGTCTCGATCCACTCGTCGAGGATTCCGGCACGCTCGTCGAACTGCGCCGTCGGGAACGCGAAGACCGTGGTCGGCACGCCGACACCCAGTTCGACGAGCGATGGCCGCAGCGTGACTTCCACGGCGAGGGCGTGCGCGGGCGAGCCGATAGTGAACACCGGAACCGCGATGAGACCATGCAACCCCTTCGCGTCATAGCGGTCGAGGAAGGCCTTGCGCAGGCCGGTGTAGCTGGCCTTGTACCTCGGCGTCGCGATGATCGCATAGGTGGCCGTCTGCAGCGGGATCGTCAGCGCGTCGAAGCGTTCGGAGCTCCACTCGAAGATCTCGTCGGTGACCTCGGCGAGTTCGATGGTCTGATCGACCTTCACCCCGGTGAGTTCGGCGTCGCGCGCAGCCAGGTCCTCGGCTACCGTGCGCCCGCGATCACGGGTTCGGATTGCCGACGATACGTGATTCCATGGTGATCCTCTCGGTTGCAGTCGCGATCTGCGACGCACTCTACGAGGAGGGGCCCCGGCAGTCAGGTGATGAGTCATCGGGGTTCATCGACAGCAATCCGACCTGGCGGTCGATGCGATCTCATTGCGTAATCGCGGTGGCTGCTACACGCCCCGGTCCCACACCACACATCACCGACGCACTCTTATTGATCTGAGCAATAAGGGTCCTGCTCGCGCTCATCTCCTCTCATATCCACTATTGACGTCAATACCTCATAGGTTTAAGCTCGATTCTGTCACGGAGCACTGAACTCGACGTCGAGTTCGACCCGGGGACCGGCCCGCGCAGAGCTGCGCGCGTCCGCTGATCTGAGACAGGAACAGGACCATATGAGCACCACGGTTGACCCACCGCAGGACATCGACACTCCTTCGCTGCGCATCGGCAGATCGGTCGCTGAGCTGTTCGACACGAGAGGAAACGCTCGCGCCGAGGCTCTCGCCGTCGCCGATGTTCCTGCGCACGACACAGCGTTCACGCCTCCCCGTCCGCTCGACTGGCTCCACTCAACGGACAGCGATGACGATACTCAACCTCGATGGACCGAGCGCACCGCCGAAGCCTGCCGAACGGGAGTCCTGCGCACCTATCGCAGTGACCATGTCACCGGGGCCCCGGCGGGTTCCGAAGAGCTCACGGGTCTGCGCTTCACGCACAAGGACAATATCGGCCTCACCGGATTTCCGCTCACCGCCGGCAATCCATCGCTGAGCGACCGCCGCGCCTCGGTGACATCGCCGCTGCTGACCGCGATCGAATCCGCCGACGGCCGTTTCATCGGTGCCAACCACATGGCTGAATTCGCCATGAGTCCGACCGGGCACAACCATTGGCTCGGAGACGGAGTGAACCCGCGCAATGACGCGTACCTGTCCGGAGGCTCCTCGAGCGGTTCGGCAGTCGCCGTCGCGTCCGGGGCCTGCGAGGTCTCTCTCGGCACCGACACCGGAGGCTCCGTGCGACTGCCGGCCTCCTTCTGCGGCCTGGCCGGGTACAAACCCAGCAACGGCCTCTTCTCATCCGCCGGACTCATTCCCCTGTCAGAGACACTCGACACCATCGGAGTAGTGGCCCACGATGCGGCAACGATCCGTCGCGTCGCCGACGTGCTCTTCGCCGACGATGCCGTCGTCACGCCCGCGGATCGTTCCCGCCTCGACAGCTCCGACGACTGTATCGACACCACCGGCCCGGAGACGTTCACACATCTGTCGCTCGCCGCGGCGGAGCGCACCTGCGACCCGGACATCGCGGCAGCGTACACCGCAGCACTCGCCGGGATCGGCATCGATACCATCGCATCAGGTGAGCGCGGCGTCGACTGCGATGACACCGAGCTCAATCGACGCTCCGTCGTGGTCGTCAGCGTCGAAGCGGCACGCAATGTGGGCAGGGTCCTCGACTGGGACTGGGACCTGCTGGGTGACCAGGTGCTCTCGCGAGTGATCCGCGGGACCACGATCTCAGCGATCGAGTATGCCGACGCCATCGTCGACCGCGACCGTCTGCGCGAACAGTACCTTGCCGCGACGCTGGGCTCGGCCCGCTTCCTGCTCACTCCGACGAGTCCGATTCCGGCGCCGACCGCTCCATCGGGGCCCACAGGTGCCGATGCACGCCTGCGCAGAGAATACATGCGAGCCAGCCTCTTCACCCGCACCATCAACTACCTCGGGCTGCCAGCCATCACGATCCCGCTGGCACCCGTCTCGTCCGGAATTTCACCGGGACTGCAGATCATCGGCAGGCCCTTCGACGACCGGGCGCTCCTGGACTGCGCAGTCGCCGTGGCGAACTCCCTGAACACAGACGCGTCTCGCTGAGCGCATCGTCCAGAGAACCGTTTCCACATACCCTGCAGAAAGGCACGACAACGATGTCCGTGGACACCAGCACTGAAGAGTTGAAGATCGGAGCGCGCATGGACGCGCTCACAACGAACAAGGAGCACAAGAAGCTCTTCGCCTACATCGGCGCCGGAGCGATGATCGACGCCTACGATGTCTATATCGCCGCCGGCGTCTCGGCCGCGCTCGTCTCGACAGGATTCGCCGGCGTCAACGAAGTCGCGGTCTTCATGTCCATGACGTTCTTCGGTATGCTCCTCGGAGCCGCGACCGCCGGTTTCGTCGGGGACAAGTTCGGTCGCCGCATGAGCTACCAGATCAATCTGCTCGTCTTCGCCGTCGCCGGGTTCGGCGCGGCACTGGCACCGACCTTCGAATTCCTCGTCGGCACCCGCTTCATCATGGGCATCGGACTCGGGGCCGAGCTCGTCCTCGCCGCGGCCATCCTCGGCGAATTCGTTCCTCCGCGCAGCCGAGGCCGGTGGACGGCCTTCCTCGGAATTCTCGTCAACTCGGGTCTGCTCTTCGCCTCGGCGATCGGGGCGCTGGTCATATCGAACTTCGGTTGGCGCTGGATGTTCGTCATCGGCGCTGTCCTCGCCGTAATCGTCTGGATCGCCAGGACCCGATGCCCGGAGTCGCCTCGGTGGCTGGTCGTGAGAGGCCGTCTGCCCGAGGCCCAGGCGATCGTCGAGCGGTTCGAGAAGCATTCGGCGACCACGCTGGAGACCCATCCGCCGGCCCCTGCCGTCGAGGCGGCAGAATCCAAGGACACCGTCAAGCGCCCCTTCTGGCAGCTCGTGGTCCTCGGCACAGTCGTGACCGTCGGCGTGAACATGTTCGTCTACGGATTCATCTCCTGGATGCCGACCTTCTTCGTCGAACAGGGCATCGACGTGTCCTCCTCCCTCGCCTACACGACGGCCATGGCCCTCGGCGCGCCCGGAGGCGGCCTCGTCTGCCTCCTGCTCATCAATCGGCTCAATCGCCGCACCGCCGTCGTCACCTTCTCGATCATCGTCATTCCGCTGGGCCTGGCCTACGCGGCTGCCCAGTCGATCGTCATGATCGTCATCATCGGCATTGCCCTGGTCACCGCGATCTACACCCTCGTGACCTTCGTGCTCTACTCCTACATGCCCGAGCTCTACCCGACCCGATACCGCCTGCGCGGCACAGGCATCTCCTACACGTTCGCCCGCGGCGCCTCGATCGTCGTCCCGTTCGTGATGTCGGGACTGTTCGTGTCCTTCGGGATCTTCGGACCCATCGGTTTCGTCTGCGCCATGGCCGTCTGCATGATCGTCGTCGTCTTCGCCATCCCTGTCGAAACACGCGGTCGCAGCCTAGAGGACATTTCCTGAGCACCGCGGCCTCACACCACCCCTCACACCACCGCAAAGAAAAGAGAAAGACATGACCACCCACGACGCCACCGTCGGCCGATACTTCGAGGACTACACCGTCGGCGACGTGTACCAGCATCCCTTCGGCCGCACCATCACCGAGGCGGACAACGTCTGGCTGACGAACCTGACGATGAATACGAACCAGAACCACTTCAACGATCACTTCGCCGCCCAAAACCCGATCACCGACGGCAAAGTCATCGTCAACTCGGGACTCACAGTGGCCCTCGTCCTCGGGCTGACGGTGTACGACATGAGTCAGAACGCGATCTCGAACCTCGCATTCACCGACATCATGTTCCGCCACCCGGTCTACATCGGGGACACGATCTATGCAGAAAGTGTGTGCACCGAGACCCGCCGATCGCAATCACGCGAATACGCCGGGATCATCTCGATGACGACGCGGGGTCTGAATCAGGACGGAACGACAGTGGTCACCTGGAAGCGATCAGTCATGGTCGCCACCCGGGACAGCGGAATCGGGCAGGGATACTTCCCCGAGTCGACGGACAGCGTCACCGACTACAGCTGATCAGGCACCACACCGCCCCGCACCCTCTTACATGCCCACCGAGGCAACACCGCAGAAGGAGACAGGATGAAGCCCCTTGAGGACATCCGCATCATCGCCGTCGAACAGTACGGCGCCGGACCCTGGGGATCGATGCAGCTCGCCGACCTCGGCGCAGACGTCATCAAGATCGAGGATCCGAACACCGGCGGCGACATCGGCCGCTACGTCCCGCCCTACCGCGAAGACACCGACTCCCTGTTCTACGAGTCCTTCAATCGCAACAAACGCAGCATCGCGCTGAGCCTCAACGATCCGTCCGATCGCGAGATCTTCGACCGCCTCGTCGCCGGTGCCGATGTCGTGTATTCGAACCTGCGCGGCGATGTGCCCGCCAAGCTCGGCCTCACCTTCGAAACGCTGCGCCATCTCAACGAGCAGATCGTGTGCTGCAACCTCTCCGGGTACGGCGGGGAGGGAACTGCTGCGAAACGACCGGGCTACGACTACATGCTCCAATCCGCGGCCGGGTGGATGGACATCACGGGAGAACCCGATGGTCCCCCGACGAAGTCCGGACTCTCACTCGTCGACTTCAGCGGCGGCCTCGTCGCGGCCATCTCGATGCTCGCCGCGGTCCACGCCGCGCGTCGCGACGGCACGGGCTCCGACTGCGATCTCAGCCTCTTCGACACCGCCGTATCGATGCTCACCTATGTGGGCAACTGGCATCTCAATGAAGGCTTCGAACCCCAGCGGACGACGAAGTCCTCGCATCCCTCGCTCGTCCCGTTCCAGGCCTTCGAAGCCAGCGACGGCTGGCTCACCGTCGGCTGCGCCAAGGAGAAGTTCTATATCCGGCTGACGGAAGTGATCGGCGACGTTCGGCTGAACGCGGAGAAGTTCTCGAGCTTCGATCGCCGCATCGAGCACAAGGACGAACTGCTGGCCATCCTCGACGAGGCTTTCCACCGCCGCACCGCCGACGAATGGGTCGACCTGCTCGAAGCGGCGGGAGTGCCCGTGGCGAAGGTCAAGAGCGTCGCCGAGGCGCTGCAGGATCCGCTCGTCGCAGAACGCGGCCTCGTCTTCGACACCGAGCACAGCCGCTGGGGAACCGTGAAAAACGTCGCGACGGCGCCGCGGGTGGGCCCCCGACTCACCGACAACCGCGCCGCCCCCCGAATCGACGAACACCGATCCGAGCTCCTCGCCGAGCTCGACGACACAATCACGCGCAAAGGAGCCTGAGACCATGTTCGAACTCAGCGAAGAGCAGAGCGATTTCAAGACATCGCTGCGGAATTTTGTCGACAAGGAGATCATTCCGGTCGCCCGGGAAATGGAAGCCGAGGGCGACTACCCCACCGCCATCGTCGAGCAACTCAAGGAGATGGGCCTCTTCGGACTGACCATTCCCGAGGAGCACGACGGTCTGGGCATCGACCCGGTGTCCTTCGGCATCGTCTTCGAAGAGCTGGCCCGCGGCTGGATGGGAATCGCCGGCATCCTCGGCAGCCACACCATGGCGTCGAAGATGATCGCCGAGCACGGCACCGACGAGCAGAAGGCAAAGTACCTGCGTGCCCTCGCCGCAGGTGAGCGACGCACGGCGCTCGCGCTGACCGAGTCCGATGCCGGAACCGACCTGCAGGGCATCAAGACCACCGCGAAGAAAGTCGATGGCACCTACGTCATCAACGGGTCGAAGATGTGGATCACGAATGCCAGGTACGCGGACCCGCTTCCGGTGCTCGTCAAGACCGATTCGACGACCACGCCGGCCCATCGCGGCATGAGCATCCTGCTCGTCGAGGCCGGCACACCGGGATTCGCGGTGACCAAGGACATCCCGAAGCTCGGCTACAAGGGCCCCGAAAGCTGTGAGATCGTCTTCGACAACTGCGAGGTCGACGAATCCGCACTGCTCGGCGGGGTCGAAGGGCGCGGCATGCAGCAGGTGCTCTCGGCCCTGCAGTGGGGACGGGTGAATATCGCCGGTCGCTCCGTCGGCATTGCGCAGCGTGCCCTCGAGGAATCGGTCGCCTACGCCCAGGACCGCGAGTCCTTCGGCCAGCCGATCTCCGAGTTCCAGGCCATCCAGCTCCGCGTCGGCAGGATGGCCACGCGTGTCCAGGCTTCTCGTCAGCTCATGTACTGGTCGGCCCAGTCCCTGCTCCAGGGCCGTGCCGACGGGGAGACGGGAATGGCGAAGGTATTCTGCTCGGAGGTCGCTCTCGAGTCCGCGATCGAGGCGATGTCGATCCACGGCGGATACGGCTATTCGAAGGAATACGAGATCGAACGGCTCTATCGCGATGCGCCTCTGATGAGCATCGGCGAGGGCACGAACGACATCCTCAACACGGTGATCGCGAAGTCGGTCTTCGCCGGCCGCACCAAGATCTGAACTCAGGAGACCTCATGACCAGCATTTCCCAGACCATCGCCTCCGCCGTCGCCGGCATCACCTTGGCCGACATCCCACAGGAGGTCCAGACCCGCGCCCGGCATCTCCTGCTCGACTCGATCGGCGTCGGCATCGCCGCCAGCACCACCGACTTCGCCGAGGTGGCCCTCAAGGGCCTGAACTCGCTCGATTCCGGCGATGTGCCCGTGATCGGACGCACCTCGACGCTGTCGAAGTCGGGAGCTGCCATCGCAAACGGCCTGATGATCCACGGGCACGACTTCGACGACACGCACATCGCCGCCGTCTCCCACGTCAGCGCCTCGTCTCTTGCAGCGGTCATCAGCGCCGCCGCCGGCGACGAGTCCGTGAGCTTCGGCGACCTCCTGCTCGGCTACATCCTCGCGATCGAGGTTAACGCCCGGCTGGGCATGGCCGCCGACGGCCGTTTCCACGACAAGGGGTTCCACCCCACGGGAGTTCTCGGATCGTTCGGATCTGCGATCGGCGCGGGCCGAGTCCATGGACTCACAACCGACCAGCTCGTCGCCGCCCAGGGCATCGCGGGCTCCTTCTCCTCCGGTGTTCTGCAGTTCCTCGATGAAGGCGCACCGACGAAGCGCCTTCATCCCGGGTGGGCTGCCAACGCGGGACTGCACGCCGTCTCCCTCGCCGCCGCAAGGTTCGACGGACCGACCGAGATCTACGAGGGTCGATTCGGTCTCTATCGCACCCACATCCAGGACGCTTCGGCACCGGGCGCGGAGCTTTTCGCGAGCCTCGGCGAGGTGTGGGAGGTCGCCAACGTTGCGGTCAAACCGTTCCCCACCTGCCATTTCACCCACTCCTTCATCGACATCGCAACGCGCCTGCGCGAGGATCCGGGCTTCGACTACGACGAGATCGAATCGATCACGGCGAAGATCCACGATGTGCCCGCGAAAGTCGTGTGCGAACCGGTCGAGGACAAGCTGCGGCCGCGCAGCGAATACGACGCGAAGTTCAGTCTGCCCTTCATCACGGCGGCAGCCCTCAGGCATGGGAAGATCACCTTCACCGAGCTCGATGAAGCGGCCCGCGGCGAGGAGGCGGTGCTCGCCACGGCTACTCTGGTCACCGTCGAACACGATGAGGCCAGCCTCTACCCGAAGGCCTTCTCCAGTGATCTGTCGATCACGCTCAGAAACGGCACCGTGCTGCACGAAGCTGAGCAGGTCAACAGAGGCCACGAATCACGGCCCCTGACCAACGCCGAGGTGGCGGCCAAGTTCGGAGACTGTACCCTCCCCGTGATCGGAGAGGAGAGGACCGCGTCGATCCGATCGACGATCACCGAGTCCTCGGTCGAGCGCCCTGCTGTCGAGATCATCGGAGCCTTCAGTGGCTGAGGAAGGCCTTCGGTCCTCCGGACCCTTCGCCCCTGTCGACCGGATGGGGGCGAAGGGTCCGGCCTGGCTGTTCGTCCCGGGCGACCAACCCGAACGCTTCGCCAAGGCCGTCGCCGCCGCGGACCTCGCGATCATCGACCTCGAGGATGCGGTCCGCGCCGAGGACAAGGCCGGGGCAAGGGAGGCGCTGGCTGCGGCCGAGCTCCTCGACCCACGACAGATCTGCGTCCGGATCAACGGCTTCGGCACCGATCACATCGAGGCCGACCTCGCTCTCGTGCGCGCGCTCGGCATCGGCACGGTCATGCTTCCTATGGCCGAATCGGATCAGCCGTTCGACTCTCTTGACGGTCTCACGGTGATCGCTCTCGTCGAGACCGCACGAGGGGTGATGGAGGCCGCGCATATCGCCGCACACCCTCACGTGTCCGCGCTGGCCTTGGGTTCGGCGGACCTGCAGCTGGACCTCCGGGGCCGGTCACGGCCCGATTCGCACGCCCGATTCGACGATCTCCTCGGCTTCGCCAGAGCCCAGCTGCTCTTCGCCGCGCGCGCCGCCGACATCGCCGTCATCGATTCCGTCCACATCGCCCTCGATGACGCCCCCGGCTTGGCGCGGGAGGCGGCGGTGGCCGCGATCTACGGATTCGACGGGAAGCTCGCGATCCATCCCACGCAGGTCCAGGCCGTCCGCACCGCCTTCGCGCCGACTCCCGACGAGCTCGGCTGGGCCCGTACGGTCGTTGCCGAAGCCAGGTCACGGTCAGAAGGCGCCTTTGCCCTCGACGGTGAACTCATCGACGAGGTCGTCATCCGCCGCGCCGAGATGCTGCTGCGATTCACTTCCTGAATTCCGTCTTTTTAACCACAGCGACAGTGCCTCGAATCCACGGTTCGAGGCACTGTCAGTGTCAGCATCCCACCCACCAGTCAGAGAAGGACAATCATGTTCGACACCTACCGTCTCACCGATGAACACGAAGAGATCCGCCCCTTCGCGGGGCCGAGGAGTATGGCGGGGCCGTCGCACTCGCTACAGCGATCATCATCGATAAGATCGCCCGCGACTGCGTCTCCTCCTCGCTGATCCCGGCGGTGAACAACCCCGGGGACAAAGGCAGCCCGACCATGGAACTCACCTTCACCGATTGCCCCAGTCCGGCCGTCCGAATCGTCGGCGAGGAGGGAGATGGCCTTAAGGTGGCCTTGCGGGCTCTCGACCACACTCGCATTACGATTGCTTCACGGGCCGTCGGCGTCGACCAAGGCGCTTTGGACTATGCGATCGGATACCTGAAGGAGCGGAAACAGTTTGGTCAGCGCATCGTCGAGTTCCAGGGAATCCAGTTCATATTCGCGGCCAAGGTCTTCGCCTCCGATGCCGCCATGGAGATCACCACCGACGCCGTGCGGCTGCTCGGCGGAGCAGAGTACGTCGTCGACCATCCCGTGGAACGGATCTGTGAAGGAACCGACCAGGTGCAGCGACTCGTGATGGGTCGCAGCCTCCTGAGCTGAGGAGCTGACACAGTGAGGGACACAAGCGTTCGGCCGACGGTCGAACAGCTGACGATAAGGGAGGATTGAGATGGTGGAACCGAGAACAGCCTACGCCGTCGTCGCCGGGAAGCTGCGACGACAGATCCTCGACGGGACGTTCAGTCCCGGATCCCGACTCCCCTCTGACGCCGAGCTCCGCGAGACACATGCCGTGGGCCAGTCGACGATTCGTGAGGCCTTGAGGACTCTGGCGAGCGAGCACCTGGTCAAGAGTGTGCGCGGAGTGAATGGCGGAACCTTCGTGACCACACCCACTGTCGGACATCTGGGCTCTCAGCTCGAACTCGGCGTCACTCTGCTCGCTTCGACGGAGTCGATTTCCATCGACAACCTGATGGAGATCCGTCACATCACCGAGGTGCCAGCGGCAGGCTATGCCGCCTCCCGCCGTTCCGATGACGACCTGGATAAGCTACGCAGCTCGGACCCGAGCCTGCACAGCGAGGAGTCGTCGTTCTCCAGCCACTCGACGTTCCATCAGCAGATCGTCGAGGCCGCGCACAATCCGCTGCTAGAGGTCGTGACCATTCCACTGTTCAATGCGCTCCAGAACATTGTCGGGGAAGCGAATGCCGCAACCAACATCGGCACGAGTGTCAGCCATGACCACTCGGGGCTCTTCGACGCCATCACCCAGCGGAATTCCATGGCCGCGATGGCCCTGATGCGTCAGCATCTCGACACCGTCTCGGAGTACTACCGGAGCCTCGAGCTCTAAGTGTGTGCGACCGTGAGGCCGGCCCTGGTCGGGCACCCGACCAGGGCCTGGTCGGGGAGGACAGGGGCAAGGGCCAGGTTGATCGAGTCGAAGACACGATTGACCTGGGAGAAACGGGCGAAGCGCGAAGTCGACGCTGGCTCCTGCGGGCAGCGGTTGGCCTGGCGAGCCGGTCACGTAGGCGAGCCTCCGAGCACCAAGTCATCACCGTCGGCGTCGAGGTCTGCGAAGATCATCCCGCAGCTCGGTCCCATCGCCATATGGGAGAACGCGATGACGCGGATCCCGGCCAACGGCAGCACCGCCTCGTCGACGGTGGACGATCTGCCATGATCACGCTTGGTGGGCCGCCGGCACCGCTGGGATCTGGGACAGGCTCGACGTGAGCTCGTGCCCGACGGCCGCGACGAGCGGTTCGCGAACCTCGGCGAGCGCTTCGACATCGACGCCGGTGGCCACGCCTTCGCAGTGCAGGAGGTGGACGAGGTTGGCATTGCCGATGGTGTCGGCCACCTCGATGCCGTGTGCGCCGGCGTCGACGAAGAGCCGCAGCACCTCGACGAGGTGGCCGGCATCCGGATCAGCATCTGAACCGCCTCGGTGACGACCACAGCCCATTCGACGACACAGTCTGCGTCCGCGGCGGGTCACTGCCTCGACTGCCCGACGAGGTCATCGAGTGCTTCGAGGATGTGCCGATACGGCTTCCCGGTCGTCCGCGTCATCCCGATCTCACACGTCCTGTTCGTCGAGGCGTGAAGAGCAGCATCGATCGTTTCGACCTCGACCGCCTCGTCCTTCGTCGCCGAGGCGGTGAGTTCGGGATGGAGCATGCCCCGGTCCCCCGCGAAGGCGCAACAGCCCCACGAATCCGGCACGTTGACCTCATCGGCGATGGATCCGGCGAGCGCGGTCAGGTCCTCATTGATGCCCAGTTGGGTCGACGAACATGTCGGGTGGAGGGTGATCGAGGGCAGACGGACATCGGCCGGGAGCATGCCTCGATCCTGCAGCGCAGGGAGCAGCGTCTGCTTGGCGAAGGCCACGGCATCGATGATCTCGAAATCCTCGCTTGCGTCGGACGCTGCAGTCTCACCGGCCGCCCCGGTCACCTCAGTCTCACCGGTCACGTCGCCGAGGAGAACGCGCAGTCCCTCTGTGCACGATGAGGCGTCGCAGACAACGGCGAGTCTGCCGCCGTCGGTGGCCTCCCACAGCTCTCTGCGGACGTACTTCTGCATCGTGGCTGACCCCTCGGCCATTCCCTTCGACTTCCACGGGGTTCCGCAGCACAGGGACGGGATGCCCCGTGGAGTGCGCAGCGAGATTCCGGCTCGTTCGCACAGGCGCCGGAAGGCCCCGGCGACGCCGTCACCGCTGCCGCCTTCTTCGGGCCCGAACATCGTGTTCGTGCAGCTGGAGAACCACACGACGTCCGGATCCGGCGCCGAGACCGCCACTCGCTTGGCACCCCCGGCCGGGAGATCCTCGGTGTAGCTCGGAACGGTCTCTTCACCCAGAAGGCTGCGGCCGATGCCCGTGGCTGCCGCGGACAGTTTTGTGGGCATCGCCTTCGCCGAACTCAGCGCCACCGCTCCAGCGGAGCTGACCAGACCCCAGCTCTTGGCGGCAGCATTCCAACCAGCCTCTTCGACTCTGTTCGTGTTCTCCCGGCGCAGCCTGCGCACGAGGTCGCCGGTGTTGATGAAGACCGGGCATGCCGTCTGGCACATCCCGTCGACGGCGCATGTGTCGATCCCGTCGTAGTCGTACTCAGCGCGGAGGGTCCTGGTCAGCTCCTCGTCTCCCGCCGCCTCGGCGCGGGCCATCTCCCGTCGCAGGACGATGCGTTCGCGCGGGGTCAGGGTGAGATCGCGACTGGGGCACACCGGTTCGCAGTATCCGCATTCGACGCACCGGTCGACTTCCTCCTCCGTCGTCGGGGTGGTCTTGAGGTCGCGCAGGTGCGCTCTCGGATCGTCGCTGAGCAGGACACCCGGATTGAGCAGGGACTGCGGATCGACGAGTTCCTTGACTCTCTTCATCACGGAATAGAGTTCGTCACCGACCTGCCTCCGGACGAATGGAGCCATGATCCTCCCCGTGCCGTGTTCGGCCTTGAGTGTTCCTCCTCGGGAGAGCACGAGGTCGACCATCGCCTCGGTGAATGCCTCATATCTGCCGAGGTCGAAGTCCGCATCGCCCCCGGTCCCGCTGCCGAATTCCTCGGTGATCATGAAATGGATATTGCCGTCCTTCGCATGTCCGAAGATCACGGCGTCGGAGTAGCCGTATTCGTCGAACAGCTCGCTCAAGGCGGTGCAGGTCTCGCCGAGACGGTCGACCGGGACGGCGATGTCCTCGAGCAGCGCGGCGGTCCCCGAAGCACGATTGCCCGCGACCGCTGTGAACAGGCCCTTCCGTGTGTGCCACAGGGCCGTTCTCCTTCGCGGATCAGTCGTCAGCTCAGCCGGCCGGCTCAATCGGAATTCCTTGAAGACCGGAAGCGCCCGGGTCACCGCCGTCTCCAGATCGTCCTCCGTCTCCTCCTGGAATTCGACGAGCAGTGCGCAGTGCGAGTCCACATCGAGGTTGCGGATCTCCTCCGGGCATTTCTCGTCACGTTGGGCGACCCGAAGGCTGGTGGCGTCGAGAAGTTCGACGGTGGCGGCGCCGGTGGCGATGATGTCCGGGAGCACCGAGGTGGCCGTGGGCAGATCGTCGAAGACGAGCAGTCCCGTCGAGGCGTGGGCCAGCAGCGGCACGGTGCGGAAGGTCGCCTCGGCGACGAAGGCGAGAGTCCCCTCGCTGCCGATGACCAGGTGCTCGAGGATGCGCACCGGGTCGTCGTGGTCGAGGAAGGAGTTGAGGCCGTAGCCCATGGTGTTCTTGATGGCGTGGAGCTGGATGATTCGCTCGACCGCCTCGGCGTCGGCACGGATCTGTTCTCTGAGCTCGCGCAGTCCCGCGTGGAGGTCCGGTTCCGCTGCCTGCAGGCGCTCATCGGCATCGGGCGCCGAGGTGTCGAGAACGGTTCCGCTGGGGAGGACGAGGACTGCCGAGTCGAGAGTCCGATAGGTGTTTACTTCGATCCCACAGGCCATTCCCGAAGAGTTGTTGGCCACGACCCCGCCGATGGTGCAGGCAACCTCACTGGCCGGGTCCGGGCCCAGTTTCCGTCCGTGTCTGAGCAGTCGCGCATTCACCGCCCTGACCACGGCCCCGGGCCCGCAACGGACCCGGGCACCGTCGTCGACCACGTCGATGTCCCTGAAATGCCTTCTCGTGTCCACGAGCACCGCATCCGATACGGACTGCCCCGACAGGCTGGTCCCACCGGATCGGAAAGTCAGCGGCACACCGGACTTTCGTGATGCAGCGAACAGTGCCGCAATCTCGCCCCGGGTCCTCGGCTTCACCACGGCCTGCGGAGTCAGCAGGTAGTGGGAAGCATCATGCGCGGCTGCCAGACGGTCGCTCGCGCGGGCACCGACCTCGTCGACGGCGGATCGCAGATGCTCGATGAGCCCGGTGTCGACAGTGGAAAGCAGGGACACGTGATACCTCCTAGAGCTGCTGGGTGCGCAGCTGCTCGGCGATGTAGTCAGCTTGTCGGATGGCCAGGGCGACGATGGTCAGGGTCGGGTTCGCCGCTGCGCTGGATGTGAAGACCGATCCATCGGAGATGAACAGGTTCTTCATATCGTGTGCACGACCCCATTTGTCGACTACACCGTCTTCGGGCCGCTCACTCATTCTGGCAGTGCCGAGATTGTGTGTCGACGGATAGGGCGGTGTCCGATGTGAGGTCTGTGCTCCGACCGCCCGGAAGACGCTCTCCCCTGCTGAATAGGCGTGTTCGCGCATGGCGAGGTCGTTGACGTGATCGTTGTAGTGGACGTTCGGCACCGGCAGGCCGTGCTGATCCTTGACCGTGGTGTTGAGCGTGATCCGGTTGGATTCCTGAGGCAGGTCCTCGCCTACGATCCACATGCCGGCCGTGTTGAGGTAGCGATCCAGGAGGGCGGCAAAGTCAGGGCCCCACGCCCCGGGATCGACGAACGCCGACATGAAGGCCGGGCCCAAGGCAATGGTCTCCATGTAGTAGCCGCCGGAGAATCCTCGATCGGGGTCATGGATCGACTCGTCGGCGATGACGCCGGCCATGGTCTCACCGCGATACATGCGCACGGGCTTGTCGAAGTGCCCCCACACGGTCCCGGTGAGGTGACGCATGTAGTTGCGACCCACCTGGCCCGAGGAATTGGCGAGACCATCGGGGAAGCTCGGTGTCGCCGACAGGAGCAGCAGTCGAGGTGTTTCTATCGAGTTGCCGGCCACACAGACCAGCTTGGCGGCCTGACGCTGCAGGTTACCCTCCCCGTCGAGGTAGAGGACTGCATCGGCATTGCCCTGAGAGTCGTGGGTGATCTGCACGGCCTGAGAATCGGGCCGAAGGTCGAGCAGCCCCGTCTCTTCTGCTCGCGGAATCTCTCGGACCAGGGTCGACCATTTGGACTTGTTCTTATCCCCTTGGAAGTTGAATCCGTCCTGGATGGAGGCCGGTCGGCCGTCGTACTCTTCGGCGTTGGTGGCGTACGGTCCGGTGGCGTAGTAGCGGTATCCGACTTCTTCGGCACCATTGGCGAAGACCTTGTAATTGTTGTTCGCCGGCAGTGGCGGACGCCCGTGGACGTGGGTCGAACCCATCGACTTCTCCGCCCGGTCGTAGTACGGGGCCAGCTCGTCGAGGGTGATCGGCCAGTCGAGGAGATTGGCCTCTTCGATGCGCCCATAGGCGCTGCGTGTCCGGAACTCATGGTTCTTGAATCGCGGGGTGGCTCCCGACCAGTGTGTCGTCGTTCCGCCCACCGCTTTGACGATCCACGCCGGCAGGTTGGGGAAGTCTCTCGAGATTCTCCATGAACCGGTCGTCGTCCGCGGATCGAGCCAGGCCATCTGGTTGAAGGCTTCCCACTCGTTGTTGACGTAGTCGTCATGGCCCAAGTAGGGACCTGCCTCGAGGACGACGACCGGGATGCCCTTTGCGGTCAGCTCGTGGGCGAGTGTGCCGCCTCCGGCACCCGATCCGATGATGACGACCGCTTCTTCGTTCTCGTCGATGCTGTAGTCGGTGACGCTGCCACCGGATGCTGGTTTGTCTGCCATCATTTCTTCACCTTGCCCATGTCAGCCTGCTCAGCCGTCGGTTGATTCGTCGATTCGTCTGCCACGTTGACCGGCTGCGGGCTCACTTGCGCACCCGCGCCGAGTTCCGGCAGGCTTTCGCCTTCCGGATAGAGGATCCGTGGTTCCGGCAGCCAATCGAGATCGTTGAAGCCTCGGTCGACGTAGCCGCCCTGATCGAACGAGGGACCTTCATATCCCAAGATCTCCCATACCTCGGCGTCGTCGTACAGATTGAGGACCGCAGTGCGACGGACGAATCCGAAGAATTCTGTGCCTTCGACCCTCCGCAGCACTCGCAGAGCCGAGTCATCATCGAGGGAGCAGAAGCTGCCCTCGGAGAGCTGGTCGAGTGACTGCAGTCCTTGGATGAGTGCGACCCGGAACCAGGTCTCGGTGTCGGCTTCGACGAGGATCTTGTCGGCGGTGCGCTCGTAGGGCGCGTCGGGAAAATTCTCGTGCGGGAATGCCACTCGCAGGACTCTGACGAGTGTTCGCCTGGCTTCGTCGGTCATCTCCATCGCGTTCAACGACGGAAATTTGGCAGGGAATGCCATGTGGTGCTCCTTTGCTCCTCTACTGTCCACCCGGTGGTCCCGGGCAACATTGCCGAACCGGTCACAGACAAACTATGTGAACTGGACCACTGCCCACTATCCTTATTCTCACGAGACGATAAACAAGGGAGAGCGATTGTCGAACAGTGCCGTCATCAACCGGGTCTTCTCCGTGCTCGAGGCGGTGTCGGCTTCAGGCAGCGCTTCGGCGAAGACCGTAGCCGACCGTCTGGAGATCCCTCTCCCCACGGTCTATCGTCTGCTCCACGAACTCGAGGACAGCAACTACCTCGTCTATCTCCAGGACGACAAGTGCTTCGAACTCGGCCCCAAGTGCTTCGAACTCGGACTTTCGTTCCAGCAGCGCCTCGTCGCTCCTCAACCCATCCGCCAGATCACCGATGAGCTTCATCGCACTCTCGGCACAGCTGCCTACTTCGCGATCTATCGTGGCTCTGACATTCTGCTGACCTACTCTTCCGACTGCGAGAAGCATCCCAGGCTCCGCCCCTTGCGCTTCGGTTTCAACGAGGCCGCTCATGCCACTGCCTTCGGTAAGATCCTGCTCTCGGCCATGCCCGAGCCGCAGCGGGCCGAATACCTCGACGCCCGGGGAATGCCGGTGCTCACTCCGCATACCATCGTGCGCCGAGACCTACTCGACAACCACCTGGAACAAGTCGCCACCCGGGGCATCGCCTGGGAGCACGACGAGTTCCTGCCGCGGCAGACCTGTGCTGCGGTTCCCGTTCGCGATGGCACCGGCATGCAGGTCGGAGCGATTGCTGTGAGCACCCCTTCGAGCAAGGCGACCGGGCGCACGAAAGTCCTCGAGTCGAAGCTGCGTGAACACGCCGGCTTGTGCTCGAGATACCTGCGTAGCGGGGCCCGCTGATCACTCATGCCCGAAGCGGGCTTCGCTCGAACAAGTTTCTCGTCACATGAGAAGGACCGTATTCTCCCGAGCTGATTCGCGCACAGACTGATCGTGCTCACTCAAGGACGAGACACGAAGGAGTACAACCATGAGCACGACCACCAGCGTCGCTGTCGTCACTGGATCAGCACGGGGAATCGGGCAGGGCATCGCGCAGCGCCTCGGAGCCGACGGCCACCACGTCATCGTGGCCGATCTGCCGACCATGCAGGAGGGAGTACAGGAGACGGTATCGACCATCGAAGCTGCCGGCGGCAAGGCAACGGGTGCCGAGGTCGACGTCACCGATCAGGCCTCGATCGAAGCCCTCGTGGCCACCGCGGTGGAGGTCGGCGGTAAGCTCGACGTCTTCGTGGCCAATGCCGGCATCGCCCAGGTCGAACCCCTGATCGACTACTCCAAAGAGGATTTCGAGAAGATCCTCAACGTCAACATCACCGGCGTCTTCCTGTCCTACCAGGCCGCTGCCAAGCAGATGATCGAACAGGGCAACGGCGGAAAGATCATCGGCGCGGCGTCGATCGTCGCCTTCCGCCCGTTCGCGCTGCTCTCTCCCTATTCGGCCACCAAATGGGCAGTACGCGGACTCACGCAGGGCGCTGCCATGGAATGGGCCAAACACGGCATCACCGTCAATGCCTATGGACCGGGAATCGTCGGAACCTCGATGTGGGACCTCATCGATGAGAAGCTCGGAGAACAGGAGGGACTGGCCAAGGGAGAGGCGATCAAGAAGTACGCAGGAGACATCCTCCTCGGACGAGTGTCGGTCCCCGAGGACGTGGCGAACATCGTCTCGTTCCTGTCCAGCGAAGACTCGGACTACATCACCGGTCAGACCATGCTCGTCGACGGCGGCATGCAGTTCTCCTGAAGCAGACAACCGTCGGGGAAGACACCGATGGTCGACACAGCCACCAGCAGAAGCAATCAAGCGTCGCAACAGACAAGAAAGGATCGCTATGATATTCATCGTCGTCAAATTCCAGGTCAAGCCCGAGCAGGCCGAGGCGTGGCCGCAGATCACCAAGGAATTCACCGAGGCGACCCGTGCCGAACCGGGCAACAAATGGTTCGACTGGTCACGCAGCCTCGACGATCCCAACCAGTACGTCCTTGTCGAGGCATTCGACGACGACGCCGCCGAAGCGCATGTGAAGTCCGATCATTTCCAGAAGGCGACAGCCGACGGCGGCCCCATGAACAGCGCGCTGGCTTCGACCCCGAAGATCATCTCTCGTCAGATCGACGGCGAGGGCTGGGATGAGATGGGGGAGCTCCAGGTGGACTGATGTCCGACCTGTGACCCCGTTCCATCCGAAAGCGGACCCTTCGAACATGTCGAGGGGTCCGCTTCGCAGCCTCAGGGAATTGCGGCAGCCACAACCGTGAGATTCTCAGGCAACAGATTGTAGGTCTGTGGCTCGAAATTCAACACTATTCTCCCTCGAATTCGCTGCTTCTCGGCGGCGACTATTCGAGTGGAGCTCCACCGCCCAGCAGCCATTTGTGCTCGCTCTTGAGCTTCTGCTCAAAATGGTTCCGAATCTTGCGCTCGAGCAGAATCCAGTTCGTGCGACTCGTCACCTTCATGATTACCCACCCCTGCTGGCGGAGAGCCTCGTCTCTGGTGATATCGCTGGTCCACTGCGATTTGGATGTCCGGTGATGGTCGCCTTCGTACTCGAGCGCCAACATAACTTGAGGGTATCCCAAATCGGGTTCCACAGTACGGTTCAGCAACGGACAGAACACCTGTGGATGGACAATCGGCTCTGGCAGACCACAGTTCACTGCCCACAGTCGCAGAGCGGTTTCTTGCGGCGAATCAACGGTTTCACGAATCATTGAAAGTGCAGCTTCGACCCGTCCTCGGTTCCTCAAATATCGTCGTGCGCTGATCTTGGTTTGCAGGAACTCAAGACTGCATAGTGGGGGTCCATGCCAGTTTCCGACAATGGCGTCTCCCACTGCAATGAGCTCGTCGCGCGTCATCACCTCGGCGAGGTCGAGGAATACACTGACAGGGGAACACATCGGCAATTCGAACCAGTACCCAGCCTCTAATATGCCATGTCGACGCACTGTCATCCCTTTTCGAGATACCTTCCGGTTCAGATCGAAGATCACCAGATGCAGATGGTCATTCTGCATTCTGTTCGGCAGCGGTAATCCGAACAGGCGAGCCGCAGAGGTACCTCCAGCAGCAATCTCGGGAACGACCATTGCCACCGCCCTGAGTTTGAGACTCTCCTCCATCCACTCGTCCCCTGCCCAGTTCGGAGTCGGATGCTCAACGAGTGTCAGCTCATCACGGTGGACGCCGTCTGTGATGGCGCGAAAGCGTGGATCATATCTCAGATGATGCTGACTGATCCCACGCTCTTGAGCTTCGCTGGTCCTGAAGAGCGACGGATACTTCCTGTGCTCAATGTGAATATCCATGGTGACCAAGCATGGCGACACAGCACAGGATCGGCATCAGACGAAAATCGCCCTGTGGATAGAAGCCAGGCATCCACAAGAGGATTGCTCGCGAGTCCGAATTCCCCCACAGGACGACAGCGCATCAGTGAACGCACCAGCGTCATCACGCGCATGCCAAGACCAGTCAGCTTTTCGAGGGAGCAGAACGTAGAAAATTTCGACAGAAATCAACGTTCTGGCCCCTCGAAACGGCAGGGTCAACCGGAAGTAGTTGGAAAGGAGGTCCCCGCGGTCCACAGTCACGGCACATGAGTGGGTTTCAGGCGCTCGACAGCAGGCCTCTACTCAGCCGACGTCGTCGCCGAGGTCGATGTACTCAGCCGACTTCGGCGCCGACGTCGATGTACTCAGCCTACTCAGCGGTGCCGGAGGTCCGTCCCGGTAGCGGATTTTGTGCTCAGCGGGTGTGGGCACGTCGCTACGCCGACTCGATCACACCGAACACTCCGACCATCATGTCGTTGACGCTGGCTCCGGCGGGCAGCATGACGGGACCTGACCCCCGATCAGTGGGACGCCACGTCTCGGATGCGCGGGCTTGTGGTCAAGCCTGCAGGCTCGTGCTCAGTCCCGCTCGGGCGGCTGCCCGCCCAGCTGCTCGAGCACCTCGGCGGTGTGTTCTCCCAGATCCGGGCCCAGATGATCGATGGAAATCGACGCTCCGCCGATGACCGGGGTGATGCCGGGGAAGGCGACATCGGACAGGGTCTCTTCGCCGGTCGAGACGTCGAGGTGCTGGATCATGCCGCGAGCGGCGAGCTGCTCGTCGACGACGAGGTCCTCTGCGGTGTAGATCGGGCCCGCTGGAACTCCCGCGGATTCCAAGGTCTCGACCACCTCGGCGACATCGCGCTTCGCACACCAGGCTCCGATCGCCTCGTCGAGCTCCTCGCGCCGATCCCAGCGGGCGGCGTTGGTCTGCAGTTCGGGGTCCTCGCCGAGGTCGGGGCGGTCGACGGCCGTCATGAGGCGTTTGAAGATTCCGTCCCCGTTGCCGGCGATGACCACGGACTTGCCGCCGGCGCAGAGGTAGCCGTTCGACGGGGCGATGCCCTCCATCCGACCGCCGGTGCGGGTGCGCGTCTCACCGAAGGCGGAGTAGTCGGGGACGAGGGACTCCATGACGGAGAACATGGCTTCGTTGAGGGCGACGTCGACCGTGCGATCGGCCAAGGGCCCTTCGCCCTCGAAGCTGTGGTCGGAGCCGACGACCGCCTCGGCAGCTCCGGTGATCTTCTGACGCTGACGGTCGAAGAGCATCATCACCGCACCGAATGCGGCCTGCATTCCGGCGATGGAATCACCGATCGAGACGCCCACTCGCACCGGGGGCCGGTCGGGGTCACCGACGAGCTCGCGGAACCCGGAGTAGCCTTCGGCGACGGCGGCGAAGCCAGGACGCTCGGACATGGGGCCACTCTGGCCGAAGGCAGAGATGCGCACGAGGACGATGTCGGGGTTGGCATCCTCGAGGACATCGGGGCCCAGGCCCCATTTCTCGATGGTCCCGGGTCGGAAGTTCTCGAGCACGATGTCGGACCGACGCACGAGCTCGAGGGCAGAGGCCCTACCCTCGTCCGAACGGAGGTCGAGCACGACAGACTTCTTGTTGCGGTTGATGGTGCGGTAGAGCATCGAGGTGGTGCCCTCTTTGAGCCGCCAGCTGCGGAGCTCGTCGCCCGTCTCCGGACGCTCGACCTTGATGACCTCCGCTCCGAAGTCGGCAAGCATGCGTCCGGTGGTGGGTGCCGCGATGTAGTTGCCGAGTTCGAGGACTCGCACACCGCTCAGTGGAAGACGACGTGCTGTCATGTCGATGCTCCTGTTCGTCGATCGGCTTCGGACCTGGATGCCGGACCGCGCCGGGTTGTGTCTCTGCAATAGTGCCAGGCCAGCGGGGTCAGCGGCGACATTTCACCACTCAGGGAGTCATACGACGGAAGCCGGTGGTCCTGTGAAAGGTGGCTGCAGGACGTCGGGACCTGCAGGGCGGTGACCCTATCGTGCTGAAACGTCGTTCACAGCGACCATTTTCTCTGAGGTTCCTGTGAAGAACGGCAGGAGATGAACAGCCTCTGAGACTTGAGCCAATTTCACGCAATTTTCCTTGCCTTCTCTTGTATCAAGACTGTTGATGTTTGAGACTGGCAACCAAGCCGCAGGACGCGGCCGTTCGTCATCAACCAAGGAGTGAAATATGTCAGAGAACTTTGGACAGGACAACGAAAACTTCGGTCAGGACCAGAACTCCGGTGCTGACCAGGGCGGCTTCGGCGGCGGAAACCAGGAGCAGCAGGGTGGTGGCTTCGGCGGCGACCAGCAGGGTGGCGGCCAGAGCGGACCGGGCGGCCAGGGCGGCGGCTTCGGCGGCGGCGACAACGACCGCAATGAAGGCGGCCAGCAGGGCGGCCCCAGCGGCGATGACCGCGGCCAGAGCGGCCCCGGAGGCCAGCAGGGTGGCGGCCAGGAATCCGGCGGCGGCTTCGGTGGCGGCCAGAACGGGACCGGCGGCGATGATCGTGGCCAGGGTGGCGGCTTCGGCAGCGGAAACGACCGAGGCGAAGGCGGACCCGGCAGCCAGAACGGGCCCGGCGATGACCGCGGCCAGGGCGGCGGCCAGGAATCCGGCGGCTTCGGCGGCGGAGGCCAAGGCGGACCCGGCGGCCAGCAGGGCGGCTTCGGCGGCGACCAGCAGGGTGGCGGCCAGGACGGACCCGGCGGCCAGGGCGGACCAGGCGGTCAGGGCGGCCAGGGCGGCTTCGGCGGCGACCAGAATCAGCAGGGCGGCTTCGACCAGCAGCGCTGATTCTCTCGGCCTTGTGCGCTGATTGATGTGGGCGGTGCTCCCGGTAGGGGCACCGCCCACATCTGTGTCACTCAGCTGCAGTCGCCTGGTCGTGCCTCCGTCCGGCTCTGGGCAGTGGTCACCGGGTGACGGTCACGAGCTGCCGGTGTCGGCCGAGCCCGTCGATCTCCATCTCTACGACGTCTCTGTCGGCCAGGTACGGGAACTTCCCCGACATCGCCACGCCCTGCGGTGTACCTGTCAGGATCACGTCTCCGGGTTCGAAGGGCATCGTCTGGCTGAGCTGATGGATGATCTGCCCGACATCGAAGATCAGGTCACTCGTCGTCGAATCCTGACGAACCTGGCCGTTGACCCAACTGCGCAGTCGCAGGGCCCCGGGGTCCACCTCGGCGGCGGGCCTGATCCACGGTCCCAGGGGTGTGAAACCGGGGAGGTTCTTCCCCTTTGACCACTGACCTCCGGATTCCTCGATTTGGAACCTGCGTTCGGACAGATCATTGCCCAGCACATAGCCTGCGACGTGCGAATAGGCGTCCTCCGCTGAGGCAACTCGGAAGGCCCTGCGGCCGATGACCACCCCCAGCTCGACCTCCCAATCGGCCTTAGTGGCATAGGGCGGAAGCTCCAACTGATCATAGGGGCCGGCGATCGTAGAGGGCATCTTGAAGAAGACGACCGGTGCCTCGGGCGGCTCTGCCCCCGCCTCCCGAGCATGCGCCGCGTAATTCATACCCACGCACACTACAGCCGAAGGGCGCGAAATGGGCGCGCCGATGCGCAGATCCTCCGCTCCGGCGATGACGTCCAGCTCCCCCTTACTCAGTGCGGAGCGGACCTGGTCGATGCCGCTCTCGGCAAAGAAGTGTTCGTCGATGTCAGCAGTCAGGGGGCGCAGATCGTAGTGGACGTCGTCGTCGCGGACTACCGGGATCTCGTGGCCGATGGGGCCCAAACGCAGCAATTCCATAGGGTTCCTCTCTTGTTCGCCAGGCTCCCGCATCCGGCCGTCGTTGGACGAATGCGCGGTGCGAGCCTGTGGCCCCACGCTAACGTCGTCTCGCAGCCTAAGTTGGAATCGTTCAAGTCTTAGACCGGTCTTTTGTGGATGGGACACAGTGGCCGGGCACGCAGATCTCGCTCCTGTTCTCCCGCTCCCCCGCCGGTTCAGACGGCCGATGCCGTGTAGTCGGACTTCGCCCGCCGGGGGACCACGACGATGGGCACCGGGGAGTGCTGCAGGATTCGCATGGCGTGGCTGCCCAGGGACACACGCTTGAGCGCGCCGAGACCGGAGGAGCCGAGCATCATGGCTTCGGGCTCCTCCCATTCCACCGCGGTCAGCGCGCTCTCCCAGTCCGGTCCGGTCCCGATGGCCACATCGGTCTCGCCCGGCTTGATCTGAAGCTGATCGATCGAGCACAGGATCTCGTCGGTGTCCTGCCGGATCACGTTGGCCCATTCGTCGATGACGCTTGACTCGACGTCGAGTCCCACGCCAGCGGCAGAGATCACCCGCGACCGGGGCGCGAAGGACGCAATGCGGAAGGGCACCCCGGACTCGGCGGAGACAATCGCGGCTCCGAGGATGAGATCCGCCGAGGTGGACGAACCGCTGTATGCGGCCGTGATCCTGCGAAGGCGAGCACCGGGTGCGGCCCTGTATCCGACCGGCGCCAGCGCCACCGGCAGACTGGCGCTGTGCAGCAGTCCGGTGGAGACCGAGCCCAGTGCGATTCGGCCCGGCTTCCCGTCCTCTGCGGGACCGACGACGAGGCGGAATGCATTCTCCTTCTGACACATCTCGAGCAGTCCACGTCGTGATGAACGGGCACTGTGGACCACGCATTCGGACTCGATGTCATCGGGAAGGAGCGCCCGCACCTCGTCCAGCGCCTCCTCGGCGACTCTGCGGAGCTTCTTCTGGTATTCGCTCTCGAAGTGCACGGGGCTCATCGGCCAAGCGGTGGAGTCGACGGCCGCTGCGACGAGCCGGCGCCCGTAGGACCGCGCGAGCACGATCCCGAGTTCCACTGCCGCCCTGTTGTCCTGACCGGGCGCGATGCCGACGACGATGCTCATTTCTCTCCTCCAGGGGTATCGATTCCGTCACTGCCGGCAAGTCCTGCCCGCTGCTTGCCGAGGACCGAAGACCTGCGGCCGAAGATGAAGTACAGCCCGAGGATCACCGCGGTCCAGATGAGGAAGACGACGATCGTGATGATCTGCAGGTTGCTGATGATCCACAGACACCCGATGATCGCGAGCACCGGCAGGACCGGGTAGAAGGGCACCTTGAAACCGCGCTCGAGGTCGGGTTCGCGCACACGCAGGATGATCACCGCCAAGGACACGACGACGAAGGCGACGAGGGTGCCGATGCTCGTCATCTCGGCGAGGAAATTCAGTGGGATGAAGCCGGCCAGAACGGCGATGACGATCGTCACGACGATCGTTCCCTTGACCGGGGTCAGTGTGCGCGGATTGACGTCGCCGAAGAGCTTGGGCATCATCCCGTCGCGCGACATCGTGAACAGGATGCGGGTCTGGCCGTAGATCGAGACGAGCGTGACGGAGAAGATCGAGATCACGGCACCGGCGGCGACGACGGTGCCCGGCCATTGGGCACCGACGATGTTCTCGAGGATCGCAGACAGCCCGGCGCTCTGGCCTTCGAACTCCTGCCACGGCTGGGCGGACAGGGCCGCGATGGCCACGAGCACGTAGACGGTGGTGACGATGAGGAGCGCGGCGATGAGTGCCCGCGGCATGGTCTTCTTCGGGTTCTTGGTCTCATCACCGGCGGTGGCGACGGCGTCCATGCCGACGTAGCTGAAGAAGATCAGGCCGGAGCCGGCGATGACCCCGGAGAAGCCGAAGGGGGCGAAGTCGGCGAAGTTGTCGACGTTCCAGCCGGTGACTCCGACGAGTACGAAGAAGAGGAGGACGCCGATCTTCGTGCACACCATGATGGTGTTGATGACGACGGACTCGCCTGTACCTCTGACCAGCAGGAAGCAGCACATGGCCAGGAGCAGGATGGCCGGCAGGTTGACGACTCCGCCCTCCTCCGGCGCATAGGCCAGGGCATGGGGGATCTCGAACCCGACGAGGTTGAACAGCAGTTGATTGACGTACTGCGACCAGCCGACGGCGACCGCGGCCCCGGCGACCCCGTATTCGAGGAGCAGACAGGCAGCGACCCCCATCGCCGGCAGCTCCCCGAGGGTCGCGTATGCGTAGGAGTAGGAGGAGCCGGATACGGGCACGCTGCCGGCGAGTTCGGCATAGCAGATGACTGCGAGGCCCGCGACGAGGCCGGCGATGACGAACGACCAGATCACCGCGGGTCCGGCCACGGGCACGGATTCGGAGAGGATGAAGAAGATGCCGGTGCCGATGGTCGACCCGACGCCGATCATGGTCAGCGAGAACAGACCGATCGTGCGCTTGAGATCGCCTTCGGCCTCCCCTCCCTGCTGCGGGACCGGTTTAACTCGGAAGAGCTGCTGTCGCAGAGTTGCCATTGTCATTCCTCAGACTTCGTCGTCTTTCGTGAGCATGAGCGCCGAAACCGTCGGTGGTCGACAAGTGATGTCGTCCCGGATGCGGCACGTTCTTTATTGAGACCATACGACAGTCAGGGGCGATTGGAGGAGTCGGCAGGGAGGATTTTCGGACATGGCACCGAACACACCCAGAGACCAACAGGCCTTGTCGGTCGCGAGTCGTTGTCAGTCGCGGGTCTTCCGATAATGCCTTAGCGCCTTGTCACGACCTCCGCAGGTCTGCATCGAACACCAGCGGCGGCTGCGGTTGCGTGACGTGTCGACGAAGAGCCACCCGCAGCTCGGGCACGACTTGACCCGATCAAGGCGATCGCCGGTCAGCTCCTTCAATGCTGAATCCGCGAAAAGGGCGATGAGCGAGGGCACGTCCCACATCCTCGGCCAATCGCGGACGATGCCTCGTCCTGACGGCCGGTACCCCCGGGTCCTCAGGCCCCGCGAATGTGCATCGGTGATGGAGTTCAGGCTCCGTTGCGGGGCCTGCGTGCCCGAGGCGATCGCCGTGAACGTTTCGAAGACGTCTTCCCTGAAGGCACGCAGGTCGGCGAGGTCTCGGCCCGAGGGCGTCGATGCCAGCTCGAGGTCGAGCGATCGGGCCCATCCGTCTGCGATCTCCGCTGACCCCAGCCAATCGCGGTCGCCCTCCTCCCGCCGATCGGGGACCGAGTTGGCCAATTCCAGACAGGGAGCGTTGCCGACATGTTCGAAGTCCATCACGCCACTTTACCACCCAAACCCTATTGACAGGTTATGTTTCGTGCATAACACTTGACTATCTAAAGATTATTCATTGGTTAAGGGCTGATCATCGTGAACTCACCATTCCGCTGGCTGTGGACCGGGGCCGGACTGTCGAACCTCGGCGACGGGGTGACTCTCACTGCACTCCCGCTGATCTCTCTCGCAGCGGGCGCGAGCCCGGGGGAAGTCGCACTCGTCACGACGCTGGCAACGATCGCGTGGCCGGCCTTCGGGCTGCATGCAGGGTGGCTCGTCGACCGCTTCCCGCCCCAACGCCTGCTCGCCGTGGTCAACGGACTGCGGGCCCTCGCGCTTCTCGGACTGTCGGCCGCCATTGCCTTGGACACCGCCGTGACTCTCGCAGTCTTCACAGCGGCCTTCATCTACGGCCTGGCGGAAACCCTGGTCGACACATCCCTCATCGCCGGCATCCCCCGCACGGTCGCGCGAGCCGAGCTCACCGGCGCGAACTCGCGTATCGAAGCGACCATCAATATCGCGAATCAACTCGCGGGACCGCCTCTTGCCGGTTTGCTCCTCGGCGCCACGGGGCTCCTCGCAGCGGCTTCGGGCACCGGACTGTATTCACTTGCAGCGATCGCCGGAATCGGCCTGATCCGCTCGATGCACCGCCATACACGAGGTGACAGCAACGCCGGCGAGGACGCCGCCGACAGCCACGGACCGGGACGCTCCCCTTCAGAAACGACGCAAGGCACCTCGAGCCCGAGCAGCTCGCGCGGGATCAGGGAAGGCATCCGCTTCCTCTTCAGCCATCGCCTGCAGCGCGAACTCACACTCATGACCGCGGCCATGAGCATGGTCTGGGGCGCATGGACCGCAACGTTCGTCCTCTACGCAGTCGCTCCTGGCCCACTCAACCTCAGCAGTGCCGCCTACGGCTGGCTGCTCACCGCGATGGCGATCGGCGGCATCATGTCGTCAGCCCTCACCGAACGCCTGCAGGCAAGATTCTCGACGACCGCACTGCTCTTCGTCGATGCGATCGGCACACTCGGCCTCGTGCTCCCAGCCGCTCTCGGGGCGCCCCTGCCGATCATCGTCGTCGGGCTCGTCACGGCTGGTGCAGGCTCAACGATCTGGAGGATCATCGTCGCCGTCATCCGGCAGCAGACGACGCCGAGGCATCTCATCGGCAGGGTCTACTCCGCCTCCCGCGTCGTCAACTGGGGAGCCCTTCCGCTCGGCGCCGCACTCGCCGCCCTCGGCGTCGAGACGCTGGGGGTGCCCGGAGTCTTCTGGATCGGCAGCGGGCTGTCGATCGGGATCTGCGGGTGGCTGACAGCGGCAATGCCACGCATGAAGGCGAGGATCGACGAGGCAGAGGCAGAGGCAGAGGCAGAGGCAGAGGCAGAGGCAGAAGTTATATTCAACCTAAAGGTTGACAAACAGTCGAAGCGGCCCTAGATTCGTATTCAACAACTTAGTTGAATACGAATCGGAGGTCCAGTGACCGACCAGTTGACGAAGGTGTTCGCCGCCCTGGCCGACCCCACACGCAGAGACATGGTGGCCAGGCTGTCCGTCGCCGACGCCACAGTCAACGAGCTCGCCGACCCCTACGAGGTCAGCCTCCAGGCCGTGTCGAAGCACCTCAAGGTGCTCGAGGATTCGGGACTGGTCACTCGCACCCGGGAGGCGCAGCGCAGGCCGGTCCACCTCGAAGACAATGTGTTCGATCTGATGACCAAATGGATCGAAAGATACAGACAACAGGCAGAAGAACGCTACCAACGCCTCGACGCGGTCCTGGAGACCATGGGCACGGACGAGGAACCCACAGACTCCCCGGCCACCTCGGCGAGGGATCACACAGACACATCACGCAAAGGAGCATGACATGACCACCGCAGACACCGACTATTCGGACCTCAAACTCGAAGTTCCCGACGGTTCTCAATCACTGTCGATCACCCGCGACTTCGCCGCATCGCCGGACAAGGTGTTCCGCGCCCACACCGACCCCGAGCTCTTCGTCAGGTGGTGTGGGCCCGACACGATCACGAACACGATCCGCGAGTGGGATGCGACCACGGGCGGGCACTGGAGCTACCTGGCCAGCGACGACGACGGCGAATACGGATTCTTCGGCTCCTTCCACGAGGTGCGCGAGAACGAGCGAATCGTTCAGACCTTCACCTTCGAGGGCTTCCCCGATGCCGTGAGCCTCGAAATCCTCACGCTCAGCGACCTCGGCGATGGACGAACTCGACTGAACTCCACCTCGATCTTCGACTCCGTCGAATCCCGCGACGGCATGGTCGCCTCAGGCATGGAAGTCGGCATTCGCGAGGGCTACGAGAAACTCGACCGGCTGCTGAGGGAAGCGCAGTGATCGTCAGCGGCGAACTTGTCCCATAAGCTCGAGGGCATGACCGAGACATACGACAGCCTGATCGCACCTGCCGAAGACGACATCGACCGCTACGATCCGGAAGCGCGCCGCTGGTTGACAGGTGCGATCAAGGCCGTCCAATCGGATGCCAACAGATCCTCGGACACACACCTTCTGCACGTGCCGCTGCCCGCCGAATGGGGAATCGACCTCTACCTCAAGGACGAGTCGAGCCATCCCACGGGATCGCTCAAGCACCGTCTGGCCCGGTCGCTGTTCCTCCACGCGCTGTGCAACGGTTGGATCCGAGCCGGTCGCCCCGTCGTCGAAGCGTCGAGCGGATCGACTGCAGTCTCCGAGGCGTATTTCGCCCAACTCATCGGCGTTCCGTTCATCGCCGTCATGGCTCGCTCCACCAGCGCCCAGAAGATCTCGCTCATCGAGTTCTACGGCGGCACCTGCCATTTCGTCGACAACGCCAATGAGGTCTACGAGGTGGCTGCTGATCTGGCCGCGGAATCCGGCGGTCACTACATGGACCAGTTCACCTACGCCGAGCGTGCCACGGATTGGAGGGGCAACAACAACATCGCCGAGTCGATCTTCGATCAGATGTCGAGCGAGACGCATCCCGAACCGTCGTGGATCGTTGCCACAGCGGGCACGGGAGGCACCTCGGCGACCTTGGCCAGGTACGTCCGCTACACCGGGCGGGCCACAGGAATCTGCGTCGCCGACCCCGACAATTCGGCCTTCTTCGCCGGGTGGCGCGATCACGACCCCTCTGCGACGACCGATCAGGGGTCCCGGATCGAGGGCATAGGACGACAGCGAGTCGAGGCGAGCTTCATCCCCTCGAGCATCGACCGGATGATGCATACTCCCGATGCAGCAGCCATCGCCTCCATCCAGCTCCTCGAGAAGCTGATAGGACGCAGAGCCGGAGCCTCGACGGGCACCGGCCTGTGGGCCGCCTTCCGCATCGTGTCGCAGATGAAGGCGGCCGGACAGACGGGCAGTCTGGTGTCGTTGATCTGCGACCCGGGCGATCGCTATCTCGACAAATACTATTCCTCCCAGTGGCTGACCGAAGCCGGAATCGATACCGGCCCCTATCGAAAACGCCTCGAGGAGTTCATGGCCGGCGGTGTCCTGAACTGATCGACGGTTCTCTGGCCGACGAGCGGTCGGTGTGGCAGTCCTCCCGCTCGATGTTCCAGTCGAAGTCGAGATGATCGTCGAAGCCTGAGGTCTCCGGCGGACCAACATCAGATGGTTCGTTCGGGAAGTGCCGCCATCATGGCGAAGTACGAGTCACGGCTTCGTCGAACGTGGCGGGCCATCACCTCGGCGGCATTGGCATCCTGGCCGGCATCGATGGCGGCGATGATGTCGCGGTGTTCGGGCCAGGCCTGGGGTCCACGGCGGGTGACGTTGAGCGAGTACAGCCATTCGATCTTGCCCGAGATCTGACGCAGGAGGCTGACGAAGGACAGGCTGCCGCTGAGCTCGGCGATGGCGAAATGGAAGCGCATGTTGAGCACCGCAAGGTCTTCGTAGCGTTCCTGACCGATGACGATGTCGCCGGCGTCGAGGATCTCGTTGATCTCCTTGCGTATCGTTCTCCACCGATCGTCCGGTGCCTCACCGTTGCTCTGCTGTGCAGCGCGCTTCGCTGCTCGTTTGGCGGTCGCGGATTCGAGGACGATGCGGATCTCGAACAGATCTTCGGCGTCCTCGGTCGGTGAGGGTGCGACCATGCTGCCACTGTAGGGACGGGATTCGACGAGCCCCTCAGCTTCAAGAGACCGAAGCGCTTCTCGAATCGGAATGCGCGAGACCGCATACTGCTTCGCCAGGGCCGCCTCGCGAAGTTTGCCGCCCGGAAGATGTACGCCCGTGATGATGTCGTGGCGGATCTGTGCTCCGACGCTCACGCTGCTCGAGGTCGAAGCGCCACCGGGTTTCGCCGTCCCGTTCGAGGCCGAGGTGGTGCCGGTCTCAGACATGGAGCAGGCCGGATCCGGGCACGGCGGCCAGCAGACTCTGTGTGTACTCCGCACTCGGTCGGTCGATGACGTCTCTCGTCGTGCCCGCCTCGACGACTTCTCCGCTCTTCATCACAACCACATCGTCTGCCATGTTCGCGACAACTGCAAGATCGTGTGTGATGAACAGGCAGCTGACACCGAGTCCCGACTGCAGTTGACGCAGGAGTTCGAGGATCTGCTCCTGCACCAGGACGTCGAGTGCGGATACAGCTTCGTCGCAGATGAGCAGCTCGGGCTCGCTTATCAGTGCCCGCGCAATCGCGATCCTCTGGCGTTGCCCACCGGAGAGATCCGCCGGACGGCGCCCGAGCATCGAAGCCGGCAGCGCCACCTGTTCGAGCACCTCGGCGACCTTGCGCTTCCGCTCTGCCTGCGTGCCGATCTTGAATACGTCGAGGGGTTCACGGATGATCCGCTCAATGCCCCACATCGGGTTGAGCGAGGAGAACGGATCCTGGAACACCGGCTGGCTGAAGCGCCGCAGAAGGCTGCGCTCGGCTCGTGACGTGGCGTCGACATTGCGTCCCCCGGCGAGCACTTCGCCGCTGGTGGCCTTCTCCAAACCGAGCACGATCTTCGCGATCGTCGACTTCCCGGATCCGGATTCGCCGATCACTGCGGTCGTCTTCCCGCGCTTGGCGCTGAAGCTCACGCCGTTGAGGGCGTGGACCTCCTTACCGCGTCCGCGCAGCTTGTAGACCTTGTGCAGGTCATTGATGTCAAGCACATTCGCCGAGGCGACTGCATCGACATCGCTGACATCGTCGGCCCGGAGCTCGGCGTCGGCTGCCGCGGCAGCGTTCGGAGGGCTCTGCTCTCGCTCGACCACGATGCTGGGGGCGGCCTTGACAAGCGCCTTCGTGTACTCGTCCTGAGGGTTTCCGAGCACCTGCTGCGGTGTCCCGCGTTCGACGACACGGCCTTCATCCATGACGAGGATGGTGTCGGTCCGCTCCCCCGCCACACCCAGGTCGTGGGTGACGAAGAGCAGTGAAGTCCCTCGCTCGGTGACGAGCTTCTGCAGGTGATCGAGGATCTGCTTCTGCACGGTCACGTCGAGGGCGGAGGTCGGTTCGTCAGCGATGATGAGATCGGGGTCGCCTGACAGTGCGATCGCGATGAGAATCCTCTGCCGCATGCCGCCCGAGAATTCGTGCGGATAGGACCGTCGCCGGTTCTCCGCATCCGGGATTCCCGCTTCCGTCATCAGGCGCACGACGTTGCGGGTCACCTCGGCAGAGTTCGACAGTCCATATGTGCGCAGGGCGTCGGCGATCTGATCCCCGACGCGCATGCTCGGGTTGAGGCTGGCCATGGGATCCTGTGGCACCAACGCGATCGACCGTCCGCGCAGAGTCTGAAGGCGCTGCCGATCCGCGTGCACGAGGTCCTCGCCGCGGTACTTCACGGTTCCGGAGCTGACATGTCCCGCTCCCGGAAGGAGACCGAGGATCGCGCTGATGGTCGTGGATTTGCCGGATCCCGACTGCCCGACGAGGGCCAAACGCTGCCCCGGTGCCAGTGTGAAGGCCACGTCATGGAGAACCGAGGTCTCGTAGGAGACTCCGAGGCCGGAGACCTCGAGGACGAAGTCGGACGGTTCCACACCGCCGTTGATCGCAGCACTCATCATCTGCCTGCCGCGTATCCCTGGGCACCGCGTGGGTTCGCCCCTGCACTGACGCGTCCGGTGGCCGGGTCACGGGTCACGCAGGAGAGGCGCCCGAGCTCCCAGTCCCCCGCCCGGGTCACGACGTGACCGCGTTCGATGAGTCCGTTGATGACGTCATCGCCGAGGCGGTCCTCGACGACCGCTCCACCCGGAACCCAGGTGCGCGGCCAGAAGGACCCCGCCAGTGAGGTGGTGTGCAGGGCGGGTGCGTCGATGGCCTGCTGCGGTTCGTATCCGCCGATCAGCATGCGCAGGATCATCAGCAGCTGCCACTGCTCCTGTTGGTCACCCCCCGGAGATCCGAGGGCGATGACGGGTTGGCCGTCCTCCGAGATCAGGGTCGGAGTCAGGGTGGTGCGAGGGCGTTTGCCCGGGGTCAGCGCCGAGGGCGCACTTTCGTCGAGCCACATCATCTGCAGCCGCGTGCCCAGGCAGAAGCCGAGCTCCGGGACGACCGGCGAGGACTGCAGCCATCCGCCCGAGGGCGTGGCGGAGATGACGTTGCCCCACCGGTCGACGACGTCGATGTGGCAGGTGTCGCCGTTGTTGACGCCGTTCTTCTGCACGGTCGGCTCGCCGATGCCCGCCTTGGCCAGAGCCTCCTTGTCGCCACCTTCGGGCGTGAGCGGTGGGGTGAAGGTCGAGACTGCCCCCGTGGGGTTCGCGCCCGGACGGAATTCGAGCGAGGCAGCGTCCGTGATGAGGGATCGACGGCTGACGGCATAGTCCTCGCTGAGCAGCCAGTCGAGGTCGACATCGGCATCCCCGTAGTAGGTGTCTCGGTCGGCCATGGCGAGTTTGAGCGCTTCGAGGATCGTGTGAGCACCGAGCTCGGTCGAGGGATCAAGGCGTTCGTCGTCGAGGCCGTCGAGGATCTTCAAGGTCTGAAGCAGCACCGGCCCCTGGCCCCAGGCTCCGATCTTGGCGATCGAGTAGCCGCGGAAGTCGATCGTCACCGGCGTCTCGAAGCGCGCCTCGAATCCGGCGAAGTCCTCTGCTGTCATCACGCCGGCGTGATCACCGCCGGTCGAGTGCCGGTGCGGGGTCGAGATGAACTTCGCGACCGCCTCGGCGACGAAACCGGACTTCCACTCCTGCCGTGCCGCGGCGATCCTGGCGGCACGTCCCTCCGCGCCCTCACCCGAGACGCCTTCACCTGCGGCGATGAGCTTCTTCAAGACCTCGGCGTAGGGGCGGTTGAAGACGAGGTCGCCCGACTTCGGGACCTGGCCTTCGGGCATCCACTGTGCCGCAGACGTCGGCCAGTGTTCGGTGAAGAGCTCCCGGACGCGTTCGATGGTGCCCACGACCCGGGCAAGGACGGGGTGGCCGTGCTCAGCATAGTCAATGGCGAAATCGAGAACATCGGCGAGCTCCCAGGTTCCGTGGTGCTCGAGCAGGTTGAGCCAGGAATCGACGGCACCGGGAACTGCGGCCGCGAGCGCCCCGGCGCCGGGGACCATGTCGAGTCCCTCGCTGCGGTAGTGATCGATGGTGGCCGCTGCCGGTGCCGGCCCCTGGCCCATCATGATCTGGGGGTTCGCCGGATCCTCGGCGGTGGCGAAGACTCCGGTCATGTCGCCGCCGGGGCCGTTGAGGTGGGGTTCGACGACGTGGAGGAGGAAGGCTCCGGCCGTGGCGGCGTCGAAGGCGTTGCCGCCGCGTTCGAGCACGGCCTGCGAGGCCGCTGTCGCCAGCCAGTGGGTGGAGGCGGCCATTCCGAAGTGACCCTCCAGGGTGGGCCGGGTGGTGAAGGCAGCGGGCGAGGTGAATGACATATCAGTGTCCCTTCTTCGAATTGGGGTCGAGGACGTCGCGCAAGGCGTCCCCGAAGAGGTTGAAGGCCAAGCAGATGAACAGGATCGCAAGTCCCGGGAACAGCGCCGTCGACGGCGCACGGAAGATGTACTGCTGCGCGTCGGAGAGCATGATGCCCAAGCTGGGAGAGGGCGGCTGGATGCCCAAGCCCAGGAAGGAGAGAATCGATTCTCCGATCACTGCGGTGGGAATGATGACGGTGGCCTGCACGATGATCGCCGAGGCGATGTTGGGCAGGACGTGCATGCCCAGAATACGTGTCTTCGAGGCGTCGGTGGCGATGGCCGCCTTGACGAAATCAGCCGATTTCAGTCGCATCGTCTCACCCCTGACGACACGGATCATCGTGGGCACCTGGGAGATGCCCAAGGCGATCGCCGCATTGGCCAGGCTGGGGCCCGAGATCGCTGCCAAACCGACGGCGATGATGAGGAACGGAAACGCCAGAGTGACGTCGGTGAGGCGGGAGATGATCGCGTCGAGGCCCCTGAAGTATCCGGCCAGCAGGCCCAGCGGCGTGCCGACGATGACGGCCAGTGCAACCGCCAGGAGCCCGACCTGCAAGGAGGCGCGGACGCCGAAGGCCAGCCGGGAAAGGATGTCACGTCCCAGGTCGTCGGTGCCGAAGACATAGCCGATCGTGCCCGGGACTTGGAACGGAGCGTGGAAGTTCGTCTGCGCGAATCCGTAGGGCGCGATGAGCGGTGCGAAGATTCCGATGAGCACGACGAGGGCGACCATGACTGTGCCGATGAGCCCCATCGGGTTGGACAGGATCGAGCGCAGCAGCCACCAGGTGCGGTTGTTCGAAGCTTGGAACTCGGGGTCGAGGCCGTGGGTGTTCTTGTCGGTGTTGGTGACGATGGGTGTGGTCATGAGGCATCCTCGCTGATGCGAATCTGTGGGTTGATGACCGAATAGAGGATGTCGACGGCCAGGTTGATGAGAATGTAGGAGGCCGTAATCACGAGGACAACGGCTTGAATGACCGGATAGTCGCGGGAGAAGACGGCATCGAGTGTGAGCTTGCCCAGGCCCGGCAGCGCGAAGATCCTCTCTGTCACCACAGCGCCGGAGATCAGTCCGCCCAGCTGCAGTCCGATGATCGTGACGAGGACGATCAGCGAGTTGCGCAGTCCGTAACGGAAGAGCACCCGTGGTCTGGACAGGCCCTTGGCTCGTGCCATACGCACATAGTCTGTGCCCATGGACTCGATCATCGATGCCCTGGTCTGACGGGTGATGACTGCGGCGAGGCTGGTGCCCAGGATCACCGATGGAAGGGTGAGGTAGTAAATGCCGCGGAGCGGGTCGGAGAGAACGTCGACGTACCCCGAGGCGGGAAACCAACCGAGGGTGACGGCCAGTCCCGTAATCGCCAGGAGTCCGAGCCAGAAGTTCGGAACCGAGAGTCCAAGGAGAGCGATGAAATTGCTGCCGAGTTCCGGCCATTTCCCGCGGAAGCGTTCCGCGAGCATCCCCAGGGCGATTCCGACGATGACGGCGACGACGATCGCGTAGAGCGAGAGCCAGAGGGTCACAGGCAGGGTGGTGGCGATCATTTCGGTCACGACCAGACCAGTCCTGGTGGATTCGCCGAGGTCGCCGGTCACGATGTCACCGATGAACTTGGCAAACTGGACGAGCATGGGCTGGTCGAGCCCGAGGTCGGCGCGGATCGCATCGAGGCGCTCGGGAGTTGCCTCCTCACCTGCCATCGCCAGTGCGGGATCTCCCGGAAGCATGCGCACGCCGAAGAAGATGACAATGCCGGAGAGGACGAACGTGATGATTGCGTGGACGATCTTGGTGAGCACGAACCTGGTCATCACTGACCTTCCTTCCCCAGGAATCCGGCCTCGGATAGATGGACGACGCCGTCGGAGAACACGTCGATGCCGGACACGTCGTCGGTATAGGCCGTGAGGTTCTTCTGCCGGTAGAGATAGATGATCGAGTTGAGTTCTCCGGTCCGCTGCGAGGCCTGGCCGTAGAGTTTCCTGCGCTCTTCCTTGTCGGTGGCTTCACTGGCGCGGGTGAGCAGATCGCTGAGCTTGTCGTCGTCGACTCCTGTCACGTTGTTGCCTGCCCCCGGATAGAGGAAGGTGTAGAGGTTTCCGTGCGGATCGACGCGACCGGACCAACCAAGCTGGAGCAACTGGTAGTCGCCCCGGTCCTGAGCATCAAGCAGTGCGGTGTATTCCATCGGCTGGATCGAGATCTCGAAGCCTGCCTCCTTGGTGGCGGCCTGCACGGCCTGTGCGAAGCGAAGCGTGTCCTGAGTGTTCGAGACCTTCATATTCACCTTGAGCGGAAGTTCGACTCCGGCATCTTCGAGAAGCTTTTTGGCACCTTCAGGGTCATAGTCGACGCACTCATTGCTCGCCTCGGATGCGAAAGGACTGTCCGGGGAGATTCCTGAGCACGCCGACGAGAACCAGCCGTTGAAGACGGTGTTGACCAGCGCTTTGCGGTTGATGGCCATCGACAGCGCCTTGCGCACCGTGGGGTCCTGACCCAGCGGTGTCTCGTAGTTCTTCGGGTCGTCGCCGAAGCCCATGTTCACGGTCAGCCCCTGATAGCCCAGCGAGTTCGACTGCAGAAGCCCGATGCCGGACTCTTCCTTGAGGGCATCGACGTCCTGCGGCGATATGGTGTCCGCGACCTGAACGTCACCCGAGCGGATGTTCGCGGCACGGATATTCGCGTCGGTCATGATCTGATAGGTGATCGAGTCCAGGTGGACCTTGTCCGCGTCGTAGTAGTTCGGGTCCTTGACGACTTTGATCGATGTCTGCGCGATGCGCTTCTCGAATTTGAAGGGTCCCACGCACACCGGGTTGTCACCGAAGTTCTCTCCGGCTTCGTCAAGGGCCTTCGGCGACATGATCATTCCGGCACGGTCGGCCAAGGCCGCGGTGAACGGCGCGAAGGGTTCATCGAAAGTGACCTCGACGGTGTGTTCGTCGACCGCGGTCACGTCGTTGATCGGACCGAGTTCGGCGGAGCGGGAGGATTCTTCGAGCTTGAGTCCGCGTTCGATGGTCCTCTTGACCGCCTCGGCGTCGAAGTCGGTACCGTCAGCGAATTTCACTCCGTCTTCAACCGGGATCCGCACGATCTTTCCGTCCTCGGAGATGGTGGGCAGCGAGGCCGCGAGCATCGGTGTGATCTCACCGTCGGCGTCGATGTCATAGAGCTTCTGGCACATCGTCTGCATCACGTAGCGGGTGTAGAGGGAGGAGGACGTCGTCGGGTCGAGACGGTCCGGCTCGGACGACAGCGCCATGACGAGATCTCCGCCGTCTCTGAATGCTCCCTTGTCAGCATCGACCGACTTCACGTCGGGTCGTTCGGGTGGTTCTCCCAGCGGCTGGACCGGGACGCACCCCGCCAGCAGCACAATGCCGGCGAGCACCGCTGTTATCCGTCTTTTCACGCGCACTCCTGTGTGAGCATCCATCTCAGAAGCTGATCGACTCATCGCACCAGCCCTATTGTTTGCATACAATCTAATCGGTGTCTAACGTTTTGTATACAAATGTTGAGAAGTTCCCGAATTCTGGGATCGCTCACACCTTCTGCCGACGAGAGCGCGGCGCATCGGCTGATGCGCTTCCGCTCACCGGGCAGGTGCCTTCATGACTGGAAAGGGGACCAATGACACGTCGACTCGATCTGGCCATGCTGCTCGTGCTGACATTCTCGACCGGAATGGTCGACGCGATCGGCTACCTGGGCTTCGACAAGGTCTTCACCGGGAACATGACGGGCAACGTCGTCATCCTCGGCATGGGCCTGGCCGGAGCCGAGGACACTCCGGTCCTGCGTCCCGCGCTGGCACTCGTATTCTTCATGGTGGGAGCTGCCCTGGGCGGACGCATCCTGGGTCGAATCGGCGAGGAATGGCACACACGCACCACGACGATCTTTGCCGGCGTCGCCATCGGCTGTGCAGGGCTGGCCGTCTACGTCGCGCTCATGCCCGAGCCCGAGGTGGGGCTGGCCGGAACATTCTTCACCTCGGTGCTCTCCGCCCTCATGGGTGCGCAGGCGGCCGCGGCACGGAGGATGAAGATCGCCGATGTCACCACCGTCGTGGTCACCTCGACGATCGTCGGCCTGGCCTCGGACTCACGACTGGCCGGAGGCGACAGCGTCCGCTGGATCCGCCGCGCACTCGCCGTCTTCCTCATCCTCATCGGCGCCGTCGCCGGTGCCGCGACATTGATGATCAACCAGTGGATCGGCATCGCTGTCGTCGCCCTGGCCATCGCTGTCGTGGCCGTCATCGGCCACCTGGCTGCACGCAAGCGGGCCCTCGCCGAGGCGGCCGAGGCGTCCGTGCACGCCTGAGCAGATTCCACACCACCGAGAGCTATTCAATACATGTGATCATTGCACTAACGTGAAGACTGAGCAGTTCATCACGTGGCCCGCTGACCATGAGGACGATTGGAGTGCGAGGTCCTGAACCGGCCCGTCACGCGATGTCACCTGAGGATGCAGAGAGGCTTGTGGGTGCATGATGTCGTCATCGTCAGAACTGACTGACCGGGCGCGCCTGTTCGAACATGTGCTGGCCGGCCTCGGAGACGCGGTGAGCACTCCAGCACCGATCGTGCTGATCGATGTGGTCGCCGACAATATTGCGCGCATGCAGGCGTTTGCGCACGAGCACGGAAGACAGCTGACCCCACATGTGAAGACGCACAAGAACGTGCACATCGGGAAGATGCAGCTCGAAGCAGGAGCGGGCGGGCTGACCGCCGGCAATCTGAGCGAGGCCGAGATCTTCGCTGCCGCTGGCTGCGCGGACATCTTCCTCGCCTATCCTCTGTGGGCCGTCGGGACGAAAGCCACCCGCTTGAAGCGATTGCTGCAGAATACGCGGCTGAGCGTGGGCGCCGAGAGCACCGCTGCGATCGACCGCCTGGCGGAAGCGGCAGGTGAGTTCACCGGCTTACTCGGCATCGTCGTGGAGATCGACTGCGGAGCCGAACGCTCCGGTGTGCCTCCTGAAGAAGCCGGCAGGCTCGCCGCCTACGCCCGCGACCGCGGTCTCGTGCCGTTGGGGGTCTTCACCTACCCGGGGCACGGCGGTGCCGTCGGGAAGCCCGAGGGCGCAGCCGAGGACCAGGCGCTCGCGCTGCGGCACGCTGTAGCGTCGCTGGCCGACCACGGAGTCGAAGCGCACAAGGTCAGCGCGGGGTCGACGCCGACCGCGCAGTTGAGCACGGACCCGGTGATCACCGAGATCCGGCCCGGCGAGTACGTCTTCAACGACTGCGACAATCTTCGCATCGGCGATTGCGAGGCCTCAGACATCGGCCTGTTCGTCGCAAGCACCGTTGTCAGCGACCAGGGGCACGAACACGTCATCTTGGACGCGGGAACAAAGGCCCTCGCACGCGAGGGTGATCCCGACCGAGGCTACGGCCGAGTGCCCAGCTGCGAGGGGCGGCTGTCTCGGCTGAACGAGTACCACGGATTTCTGCGGTTGCCCGACCACGGTGTCCGACCAGGGGTGGGACAGCGTGTGGCGATCGTGCCCAATCACGTGTGCCCCATCGTCAACAGCTTCGAGGAGCTGATCATCGCGAATTCCCACGGCGAACTGATCGATCGCTGGCCCGTAGATGCACGGGGCCAGTTGAACTGATCACGCCGCAGGCTGTGCCCGCAGTTCTCGAGCCCGGGTACGCTGACGTCGCGTGCTGGCCAGGATGACGAGGAAAGCGACGACGGCGCCGATGGTCGTCTCCAGTGCCCTGTCGGCAACGAGAACGCCCGTAGGTCCGGGAGCGACGAACTCGGTCATCATGAGAGCCATCGGGGTGATGAAGACCAGGGCGAGGCTGTAGTGGCTGATGACGAAGACCTCGCCGACGAACTGCAGACTGGCCAACAGAATAGCCAGCCCCAGCGGCGGCCAGTCGACGGTGAGGAGTCCAGCGGTGAGCAGGACTCCCCCATAGGTGCCGATGATGCGATGGAGGGCGCGGACCATTCCCCCCGAGGCATCGGCGACGGCGATCGGTGCACAGGCGGCGACCATGGCCCAATAGTGATGGCCCAGCCCCGAGGCGATCGCGATGGAACCGGCGAGCCCGACTCCCACCGCGTAACGGCCGGATTGAGCGAAAATCCGCGACCAGGGCGGCAGCGGTGATTCCTCGAGCCGGCGATCCGGCTCTATCCGACGAGCCCACAGCCGCCCGACGAATCCGAGCACCAGTGCGATGCCGACACTGGCCACGCCGGCCAGAGCCGCCTCCCACAGCATTCCGTCGAAGGGCACATTGGCCGTGGCCATGAACGCGAAGATATAGAACAGCGGCCCCGACGGCCGCAGGCGCAGGGCGTCGGCGACGATGGACAGACCACCGGCGATCAGTGTGCCCACACCCACCAGCGCCCAGCCGCCGGCCCCGAGGCCGCCGCAGATGACGCCGCCCACGATGCTCAGGCTCATGAGTATGCCCGCGAAGGTCTGGTGCTTGAGGCGCAGCCAGTGGGGTTCGACTCGGCCGAAGACTCCGGTCAGGGCCCCGAAGACGGCGAAGATGGTGAGGTCGGTTCGCCCCATGAGGACGAGGACGACGAGCGGGATGCCGATGCCCGCCGCGACCCTCAGTGCGGGCGTGCGATGTCCACGCGGTGAGGGGATGCGGAAGAAGTCGCGGGCAAAGGTCTTCACAGTTTTCGGGTGCCTCCTGGGCTGTCGGTCGTGATGTTGGGTGGTGATGGTGCTGGCTGTCGGGTGGTGCTGTGTCTTCGCCGATGGCGACGATGTGGGGAACTGGACGATGTGGGGAGCTGACGGACTCGGCGGTCAGCTCTCCGCGGTGTCCGCTTCGATGCTGAGCAGGAGCTCACGCAGATCTGTCGCCAGCCGGCCCTTGCCCACAGGCTCTAGATCGGCCAGAACTTGGCCCTCGAAGCCGAGCACCGACTCGAGGATCGGACGCAGCAGATCCCACGCCTGCCCGGTCAGCTGCACAAGCGAACCTCGACCGTCGGCCGGATCGGGGATCCGCGAGACCAGACCGGCGCTGCTCAGGCGCTTGAGTCGCTTGGTCACGCCGGCACCGGAGATGATGAGCTCCGTCGACACTCGCGTCGGCGACAGGGTGCCACCGTGCCGGGCGAGCAGGGAGATGACGTCGAACTCCGCGCGGGACACACCTTGGGCCGCGAGTACCGAATCGCTTCGGTCCTGGACCACCTGCGCAATGCGGGCGATCCGGCCCATGACGGCCACCATCGAGGTGTCGAGGCCGGGGAAGATCGACTCCCACTGTCCACGGACCTCATCGATGTAATCGGCCCGGCCGTCCATGCCGGCGCGCTCGTCGACGCCTGACCGCTCGACCACGTCAGCTCGGCTGGTCTGCTCGACTACGTCAGCTCGGCCGGGCTGCTCGACATGGGTGCAGCGATCGTCCCGAGGATCCTCGTGACCAGTACTCATCGCGCGACTCATCCCATCTCGATCCGACTGAAGTCGACTGCCCCAACGCTCATGCCGACAGGAATATACTTTACCAGCTAAGTACTTTTGAGGCGCCCCGTTGCCACATGAGGCTCATCACGATCCAGCTGGTCCTGCCTCGGTCCGCCACCGAAGAACGGGTGGAAGGTCGAGAAACTTACGTGTAAACCCGCACCTCGAAACGGCTCCCGTTTTTCGGCGAATTGCACTCCACCGCCTGCGCGAATCAGCGCACGCCGAACTCCTTGAAGGCCGCGATGATCACTTTCTAACCGGTGAGGTCTCCTTCGAGCTGAACCAATCATCCGGGTTCGCCCGCATGTCCCAGAATATGCCGGCCATGATCTCGGCTCCCTGCTGCAGGATCGAGGTCAGTGCATGTTCGTCGGGAGCATGCTGATTGCAGCCGGGGTAGGAATGCGGAACCCACACGGTCGGCAGGCCCAGCACCTCGGCGAAGACGTCATTGGGGATGGTTCCGCCCAGGTTCGGTTCGATCGCTGCCTCGAACCCGGTCGTTGTCCTGATCGACTCCGCAGCTGCGGCGACGACGCGGGCGTTCGGATCGAGGCGGGTGGCCGGCATGCAGTGCTCGGCGATGACGTCGACGCCGTGGATCCCCTGACCGGCCAGGTGGGTGAGCACCGTGGTCTCGAAATCGTCGACGTCGGTGCCGACGACGAATCGCAGCTGCATATGTGCCTCTGCCGCACCCGGGATCGCGTTGACCACCTGGTCCGGGTTTCCGGCCTTGAGGGCGAGGACCTCGATGACGTTGAAGGCGAAGACCTTCTCCGCCGAGGTGAGTCCGGGCTCTCCCCAGTCGGGATCGGCCTCGGGTGATCCCGCTTCGACCACCTCGGGCAGTTTCGCGATGGCCTCGAGCACCGAGGCGGGTGGGCCCGCGGGCCGCAGCGCGGGGATCCGGATGATCCCGTTGCCGTCGACGAGGGAGTTGACGGCGGCGGCGAGGACGGTGGCGGAGTTGCGCAGCTTCCCGCCCCAGTTGCCCGAGTGGTGGTCGCCGTCGCGGTCATGGACGACGAGCCGGAAGTTCAGCGCCCCACGGGAGCCGAGGAAGAGCGTCGGGTGCTCGGCGGCGATCCGAGGGCCGTCGGAGGCAAGGAAGAGGTCGGCGGCGAGGTCGTCCTGGTGGGCGACGGCGAAGGATTTGAGGCCCAGGGACCCTGCCTCCTCAGCAGTCTCCATGAGGATCTTCACGTTATATCCCAGTCCACCGCCACTCGTGCCAGTGCCGGTGTCGACGCCCGCCTCCGTTCCGTCACCGACGTCGGCACTCACACCCGTGCCGGTGCCGAGTGACTCTGTGGTGCCGAGTGACTCGAGTACGGCCTTGAGAGCCAGCGAGTTCACGGTGTGCTGACCTTTGTTGTCGGCGCTGCCCCGCCCGTAGAGTCGGTCGCCGTCGCGGGTGAGCACCCAGGGGTCGAGGCCGTCTGACCATTGCGAGTCGTGGGCGAACTGCACGTCACCGTGACCGTAGAGGAGGACGGTGGGCAGGCGGGGATCTTCAATGCGGGAGGCGATGAGCAGCGGGTGCTCAGCGGACTCGGGGTTGTCATGGATCGTCGTGGCGAAGCCCAGTCCTGCGAGCTCCGGGACGATCTCCTCGGCGAGGTAGGCGTGTGCGGCGTCGCCGTTGCCTGATGCCTGGCTCTCGGTGCGGCGAGCGACTCGGGCTGCCAGCAGATCGAAGAAGGCCTCACTGCGGACGAACTCTCCGGCGCTTCGGGTGACGGCGGCACGTTCTGCGGTGGGTGACTCGGGTGGTGCGACGTCGGTTGATGCGACGTCGGGTGGTGCGATGCCGGTCGATGCGTGGGATGGTGCGTTGTCCGTCGGTGTCGCCTCATCGCGGTCGGTACTGTGATCTGAGGTACTGTGATCTGAGGTCATGACTGCAGACTGGCCGAGAATGGCTCGGATGGAAAGACGGATCCGTCCAGAAACCGGTGCGAATCTCGCATGACAAGTGTGCATGCTATGCACCACCCCGAGTAAAGTGATCGCATGCCCGACCTGCGCAGCCTCAATACTCTGCTGGCACTTGTCGAATACGGTTCGATTCATCTCGCTGCACGAGCACTGTTCGTCTCACATTCGACTGCCAGCCGTCAGATCAAAGCACTCGAAGACCATTACGGCACGACGCTCTTCGAACGCTCGGCGACCGGAGTCGTGCCCACCGGCCCGGGCCTGGCCGTCGCCGACTTCGCACGGCGGATGACGGCCGAGTCCGAGCTGCTCACCGATTCGTTCGGCACCTATTCCGAAGCGGTCGAGACCATCACCATCGTGACGAGCACGGGGCTGGGTCAGACCGTCGTCGCCGATGCCATCAACCGGGTCATGACCACCACCGATCAGGTACAGGTCTCGGTCATCGACCGCGCCTCCCTCGAGGCTCTCCAGGTGCTGAAGAACCGAGAGGCGGATCTGTGTGTGAACTTCTCCGTGTCCGATCAGAATATCGACTCGATTCCCGGCGTCAGACACATCGATCAGGTTCAGGCTCGGAATTTTGCGGTCCTCGACAGGAGGCATCCGCTTGCCCGCCGGTCCAGCCTCCACATCCGTGATCTGGTCGACTACCCGATCGCCACGCTGTCTGCCGGCAACACGGCTCGCATGAGGATCGAACAGGCCGTTCGCGCTCAGGGACAGGTGTTCTCGCCGACGATCGAAGCCACCTGCCCCGTGCTCACGATGCGGGCTGTGTCAGGGACGACGATGATCGCGATGATGGCGGAGCGGACGATCCCGGACAATCTCGCCCAGTCGGGGTGCACCGCCGTGGAAATCGACGACCCGGGTCTCGACGCTCGCTACATCCAGATCCTCGCAGCCGATCCACAGCGGGAGTCGGCGGGTCTCGACCTGATGGTTCAGGCACTGCGCAGGAAACTCGCAACCAAGTAGACAGCCACAGGCGCCTCTGCGTTCGAAAACAATGAAATGTGGAACCTTCAACTGGTGAAATATGGCGCTTCGAACCGGTGAATTATGACCGCTTCACCCGGTGAAATGTGTGGAACCACACCACTCCCGGGCACCTGCTGGTCCACATCATGGATCTGCCTACCGCCGTCTGCCTGCGGCGAAGGACAATCGAAGCATGGGCAATGAAGCGCAGATACGTGATCTCGATCGGCTGAAGATGCGCGGCAAGATCATGCGCCGGTCCGCATCGTTCAATGTCGCTCACGCCGTCGACGACCTGGGTCCGGGGACCGGTGCGCAGAGCATTCAGCGCGCGCTGTCTCTGCTGGGCCTCGTCGGTGTCCTCGGCAGTGAGAACCCGGACGGAGCGGTCCTCAGCGAGATCGTGGCCATCAGCGGCCGTCCCAAGGCCAGCGTGCATCGCATGCTCAATGCCCTCATCGACATGGGGTACGTCGACCGGGGCGAGGACGGCGGATACCGCCTCGGTGTTCAGTCCCAGATCTTGGGTCAGCTGGCCCAGAAGTCGGTCGACCCCGCTGTCGTCGAATCGGAATCGAGTCTGCTCAGGCTCGCCGAGCTCACCCAGGACACCGTCTTCCTCACGCTGCGCACCGGCAGCTACTCGATCTGTGCCCGTCGTGAGGACGGTTTCGGCCCGATCTTCAACAATGCGCTTGCCGTGGGCGATCGCCATCCCCTGGGCATCGGCGCGGGCTCCCTCGCGATCATGACACGATTCACCGACGCCGAGGTGGACGCCTCCTTCGACGCCAACGCCCGGATCTTCACAGAACGCTACCCCGCAGTATCGGTTCCGGCGCTCAAAGAGATCATCCGACGTGGCCGTCACGACGGTTTCGTCCACAACCCCGGATTGTTTGCCCAAGGATCGTGGGCGATCGGGGTGCCGGTCAGAGTGAAGGGCCGAACACCTCGGGCGGCGCTGTCGATCGCGAGCATCGAGGAGCGGATGACCGGATCCCGCGTGTTCGAACTCGCCACGCTGCTTCAGCAGGAAGCACGCCTGATCGCCGAGGCCGTGACCGACCGGCCCACACCCGGCGATGATCTGAACACCCGGGAGGACCGATTGTGACCGAATCCGCGAGACCACTCGAACCCGAGAACCCCGCAGGCGACCCGGGCTACCCGGTCGGTGAGCCCGGTGACGTCGTGGTCCATGCCGGGCCTCGGCAGAGTCCGAGAATCGTCTCGGTGCCGACTCGCCACGCCGAGCATCTCATCGACCTCGTCGAGGGCGACGACGTCTTCGTTTCGGTCACCGGTCTCCTCGATTCGCTCGAGGTTCCCGGGCTGATGGTGGAGTTCGTCGACGGCGAGTTCGGCCGCATCGAGTATGTCTACCCGGCTTATGGCCCCGACGCCGACCATCCCATGTCGTTCACCACCGAGTTCCGTTTCGAGGAACCGGCAGCGGTGCATCATGGGTCGGCGACGGTGGGCACGAAGGACGGTGCGCCATTCAGTCATATCCACGCCTCGTGGGTCACGAAGGACGGGACGATCAGAGGTGGGCATCTGCTGCCGGGGGCCCTCGTCGGGCCGAAGGGCATGCGGTTGCGGGCATTCGCTCTTGCCGATGCGCGACTGCTCAGCGACATCGATCCCGAAACCGGGTTCTCGGCATTCGCCCCGGAAGCGGCCGGAGCCGGTCCGACAGACGAAGCCGGTCCGACAGACAGAGTCGGTCCGACTGACGGTGTTGTCCCGCCAGACGGTGCCGGTCCCGCAGACGGTGCCGGTCCGGCAGACGGCGCTCCCCCGGCAGGCGAGGCCCGTGAACCGACCGTCGACCGGGAGGCGCGCACTGCACCGAGTCCTCGGGTGAGCGCGGTCGTCTCCCGCATCCGACCCGGGCAGCTCATCGACGAAGCGGCTCTCGCCGTCTGCCGCGGTGCAGGCTTCGATGCCGCCGAGGTGCGCGCCAGTCTCGGCAGCACCACCGGTGCCGTTTTCACCGAGGGAACCGCCCCGTGGCCGGCCGTCGAATTCACTCACCTGACCGGTTCGGTCACCGGTGCTCTGGGCGAGGGTCCGCAATTGAGGCTCATGGGCGAGGTCGTCGACGTCGACGGAGAGGTTCACTCAGGCGTGCTCGCCTCCAGGGCCAATCCGGTGGCGGTGACCTTCGAACTCTTCGTCCAGCGCGTGTAGGCGGCCCGACCCGCTCAGACGATCGTTGCCGCACGGAGCCGACGATCAAACGGAGCCGACGTCCGAACGCCGTCAGCCCTGCGGCGCGCTCGTGATCTGCGCGTAGACACCGAAGAACGGCTCGCCTGTGGAATTTTTGCCACGGTGCGCGGCGAGACTCTTCAACAGTCGCGGACCACGCGCTCCAGTGACGGGGTCGAGGTCGAGAACCGCGCACCGGGGGATCGGCGCCCCGATCCGCACACGGACCCCGTTGCTCAGCGACAGCTCACGCCCGCGCCAGGTCTCCTCGATATGGGGAGTGTCGGTGTCGATGAGGAGCGTCGCCCGGAACCGTGCGGCCTCTGCGAGCAGATCGGGATGTGAGATCCGTGTGCCGAGATCGCGGATCGAGGCGGTGGCCACGATGGTGATCGGCTCACCGTAGACGACGTCACCGCGCGGGACTTTCGCCAGACGTACCGGCTTGCCGAGCCAGGACGACAGAAGCTCGGAGTGCGAACCCCGGGTGAGCGCGGCCTCGACCGGCCTCCCCCAGTAGTCGCAGGTCAGCGTCTCATCGGAGATCTCGGGAACTGCGCAGACGGATTGTCCGTCGGGCAGTCTCACCTCCAGCTCGGAACCCTGCAACCGGGCGTAGACCGCGACCAGTGAGGGATTCTGCACGGTGCGCAGCACTTGCTGCCGGTCGGTGTCGACCAGGCAGTATCGACGGTCACCCACGGGGCCGCGCTCGTCGAACTCGGCGTCCGGCTGCAACAGGTGCCTGGTCCCCTTGATGGGGGTGAAGCCGACAGAGCGGACGCGGACCTCACCGGTCGGCGAATCCGCGTGCGCACCTGCCGCCGAGGCTCGAATCTCCATGCGCCCAGGCTACCCACGCACTTGGGGCCGAAGCGATGGCAGCGTCACGACATCACGGCCCCACCGTCGATGCGCAGGATCTGGCCGGTGGTGAATGCCGCGCCGTCGCCGGCGAGGTAGGCGACCGCCTCGGCGATTTCAGCCGGTGTGCCCATGCGGTCGATTGCCTGGTCAGAGGTGTCGTAGGCCTGACCGGCAGTGAGTGCGGATTCGACCGGGCCCGGTGCCACCGAGTTGCAGCGGATCCCCTGCCGCCCGTACTCCTTGGCCACCCATTTCGTCAGCGCGATGATCCCGCCCTTGCTCGCAGCATATGCCGGTCCGGAACGAGCACCCGCCTCCCCCTCGGACACGGCGCCGCCGTTGATGCCCGAGATCGAGGAGATGTTGACGATCGACCCGGCACCTGCAGTGATCATGTGCGGGTGCACCGCGGCCTTGATGAAGTTGAACGTCCCGCCGAGGTTGGTGTCGAGGTCGCGCTGCCACTGCTCGGCCGTGATCTCCTCGATCCCGATCCGGGCCGCGGTGCCGGCATTGTTGACGAGGATGTCGATCCCACCGGCCGACTCGACGAAGGCTCCGACGGCGGCGGTGACCGCCTCGGCGTCGCGGACATCGAGTTCGAAGCCTGAGAACGACTGCTCGGGGAACTGCCCGGTCAGGCTCTGCGCGGCCGCCTCGGCGCCCTTGATATCGACGATGCCGACAGAGGCTCCGCGCCTGGCCAACGAGGTCGCAATGGCCAGGCCGATGCCTTGGGCTGCCCCTGTGACCAGGGCGGACTTGTTCGTCAGCAGATAAGGTTCCATGGTTCGGTTCTCCTCAAATTCGGGTGGTGCAGTGAAAGGCACATGTGTTGGTGCGGTCTCCGAACGATCGGCCCGGGCCGCTGCGTCCTCATCGATCAGTGCAACTAGCCGACGCCGAGGAGGTCGGGCAGCCAGTTCGAGATCGCCGGGATGTAGGTGATGAGCAGCAGTGCGATGATCGCGGCGATGAGGAACGGCATGACTCCGCGTACCACTTCCTCGATCCTGACCTTGCCGATGCCGGCACCGACGTAGAGGTTGAGCCCCACGGGCGGTGTGAACAGGCCGATCGCGAGGTTGACGGTCATGAATACGCCGATCGTGGTCATGTCGACGCCGACTCCGAGCAGGATCGGCACGAGGATCGGGATGAACAGATAGAACGCACTGATCGCGTCGACGAAGGCGCCGACGATGAGCAGGATGACCGTGATCGCCGCGAGGATGATGAATTTGTTGTCCGTGACTCCGAGGACCGCTGACGACACCGTCTCGGCGATGCCTTCGACGGTGATGACGTAGGAGAAGAGGCTGGCCACGCCGACGATGAACATGATGACCGCCGTCGAGACTCCGGCTTCCAGGAACACCTTCGGCAGGGTCGTCCACGTGAGTTCGCGGTAGACGAAGACGCCGACCGCGAGCGCGAACACCGAGGCCACGGCGCCCGCCTCGGTGGGGGTGAAGATTCCGCCGTAGATGCCGCCGAGGATGATGACGGGAATGAGCAGCCCGGGAATGGCCTTGATCAGTGCCGTGAGGAATTCGCCGAAACCGCCCTCGCCCGTACCGGTCACGGCTCCGGTTCCGTTCGCCGGCCCCACTCCCGCCGAGGGGGTGTTTGCTCCCGCCGAGGCGGCCGTGCCGACCGTGCCGCTGCCTGACGGTGCGGCCGGACCTGACTTCGCTGCCGAGGTTTCGGCTCCTGCGGTGACCGGCCGCGTGCCCGTTTTCACGGGCAGGCCCGCGAGTTCGCGGACACGGGGGACGAAGAGGGCGGCGATGAAGAACGCGAGCGCCATGATGATGCCGGGCACGATGCCGGCGATGAAGAGCCGGGTGATCGAGATCGACCCGAATTCCGAGGCGACGACGGCGAAGATGATGAACGCGATCGAGGGCGGGACGACGATGCCCATCGACCCCGAGGCCGCGACGAGGGAGACCGCGTGCTTCCTCTGGTACCCGTTGCGCACCAGCGCGGGAATGAGGATCGCACCGATGGCGGCCACCGTGGCCGGTCCGGAGCCCGAGATCGCGGAGAAGAAGAACGCGGAGATGATCGTCACCGCCGCCAACCCGTGGCTGAAGCGGCCGAAGACCAGGAAGGCAAGGTCGACGAGGCGCTGGGAGATGCCCGTGTACTGCATGACGATTCCGGCGAGGATGAAGAACGGGATCGCCAACAGCGTCCCCGAACTCATCGACGGGAACATGACAGAGGGCACGACGTCCAGGACCTGGAGACCGTCGGTGGTGATGAGGACGGTGACGGCGGACAGGCCGAGTGAGAACGCGACCGGGATTCCCAGGGCCAGGAACAGGAAGAACGTTCCGAACAGCAGCAGCGTGATCATTTGCGGCCTCCCCGAGTCTCGCTGGTGTGCGCGTCTCCGGAGTTGTGCGGGGCGCCGCTCAGCTCTGAATCGTCGATGACGGGTGCGGCTTCCTGGGCCATGCGCTCAGCGACCGCCTCGGCGGAGGTGTCCTCGTGAAGCGATGCGCGGGCGGCCTGGACGCTGCGGACGATGCCGAGCAGCCCGGCCAGCGGAATGGACAGGGTGAACAGCCACTGCGGGATGCCCAGTGACGGGGTCGCGCGACCGCGGATGGCCTGGTTGATCATCATCTCGGTGCCCCAGACGAGGAGGACGGCGAGGAAGATGATGATCAGACTCGAGCCGATGATGATGAGTGTTCTGCGCATCTTCGGCTTCGCGTTCTCGACGATGTAGGTGAAGCCCAGATGTGCGCCGAGGCGGATGCCGACGACCGCGCCCATCATCGTGAGCACGACGAGGAGGTTGATCGTGATCTCCTCGCTGAAGGCCAGGGAAGCTTGGAAGGTGTAGCGGGAGACGACGTTGACGAAGGTGACGACCACGATCACCATGAACGAGGCGACGACGACCCAGTCTTCGAACCATTTGACGATTTTCATCTCAGAGTCCTTCCGGTATGAACGCTTCGGACATGTCCTTGCCCCAGACCTCGCGGTACTGGGCGTACAGAGGCTTCAGCTCCTCACGGAACTCCGTCTTCTCCGAGTCGGTGAGCCGGTTGACCTCCATGCCGCTGTCCTCGAGCTCGGCGATCAGCTTCTTCTCCCGGTCGCGGTTCTCCTTGATCTGGAACTCGTTGGTGTCCTCGGCCAAGCGGCTGACAAGCTCCTGGTCCTCGGCGTCGAGGGAGTCGAAGAGCTTCTCGTTGACGCCGAAGACCAGCGGATCGTAGGAGTAGTTCCACAGGGTCAGGTAGGGCTGGACCTCCTGCAGATTGGCTGAGTGGATGACGTCGATCGGGTTCTCCTGCCCGTCGATGGCGCCCTGCTGCAGTGCGGTGAACACCTCGCCGAAGGGCATCGTCGTCGGGTTGGAGCCCAGCGCCCGGTAGAGGTCGGTGTAGAGGCCGAAGCCGGGGATGCGGAACTTGAGTCCGTGCAGGTCATCCGGGGTGTGGATCGGGTGGTGCGTGTTCGTCAGCTGACGCATCCCGGATTCGCCGAACCCCAGGAGATGGACACCGTGTTCGGACAGATAGTCGGCATAGACATCGCCGCCCTCGCCCGCGAGCGCGTCCTGGCCCTCTTCGACCGTGTCGAAGATGAACGGGGCAGTGACCGCGCCGAAGCGGGGGTCGACGGCCGAGTAGATGATCGGCGAGTTGTAGGAGAAGTCCTTCGCCCCGTCCATGAGCTGCTCGACACCCGCGGTGGCCTCACCGGCGGAGAGCCGTTCGTTGCCGAAGACCTTCAGGGTGATGCGGCCGTCCGTCTCCTCTTCGAGGCTCCTCGCGAACCTCTCGGCCGCCAGATACCAGGTGCTCGTCGAACCGGTCGTGACCGTCATCTTCCACCGGTACTTCTGCTTCCCGTCGTCGGTCGTGCCGAAGTTCGTTCCGCAGCCGCTGACCAGCAGGACGAGCGTGACCAGCACGGCGCACCAGCCGAGCATGGTCCTCTTCGTCGGTGTTGTCGGCACCCTTGCCTCCATCATTGAGTTGTTCCTGTCTGTCGTGCACTGGCCATGACCACTCCGTCATGGAAGTTTCCGTAGGTCGTCGGGGGTCTCAGGTCGTCGGGGTTCTCAGGTCGTCGGTGTCCCGGCGCAGTGGACGAGTCCGCCGTCGACCGGGATGAGCGTGGAGTTGATGTAGCTCGAATCGTCCGAGGCCAGGAACACGGCGAGACCCGCGACGTCCTCCGGCCGGCCCATCCGTCCCGTCGGGGACAGGGCATGTCGGGCGGAGAGCATGTCCTCGACCGAGTCGTAGTGGCCGCTGATCGAATTGTGGATCAGTGGTGTCTCGATGAGTCCGGGAGCGATCGAGTTCGCGCGGATGCCCTCGGCCGCGTGCTGGGCGCCGACGACTTTCGTCAGCTCGATGAGTCCGGCCTTCGAGGCCGCATAGGCGGGGTAGTCGTAGCCCATGTAGCGCATGCCGCCCACCGAGGAGACGGTGATGATCGAGCCGCCGCCGGCCCTGCGCATGTACGGCAGCGCCTGCTTCATCGCGGCGAAGGCTCCGGTGAGGTTGATGTCGAGGGCCTTCGCGAAGGCTGAGGTCTCCAGTGAGTCGAGTCCGCCGTTGATGACGATGCCGACGTTGTAGTGGAGCACCGTGGGCTCGCCGAGGCTGCTCGCACAGTGGTCGAAGGCCGCCGACAGGGAGTCCTCGTCACCGACGTCGGCGATGACCGTGGTTATACGTGAGTCGATGTCGGCGGCGGCGAGTGCCGATCGCGCATGCTCGAGCGCGTTCGCATCCCGGTCGACGATGCAGACCTTCGCCCCGGCGGCCAGGAACGCCGTGGCGGCGGCGAAGCCGTTGTTGACCTGCCCGTCCGGGGTGCCGCAGCCGATCGCCATGACGACTTTTCCGGTCAGATCGCTCATCGTGCGCTCCCCCGTCCTTGTGAGTATTCGGCCTTGAGTTCTTTGCGGGCGAGTTTCCCGTAGGCGGTGACGGGCATCGCCTCGACGAAGTGGACCTCCTTGGGCACCTTGTACGGTGCGAGCGTGGACTTGCACAGTGCGCGCAGTCGCTGCCGGCGCACTTCTTCCTCTTGCCCGACCGAGTCAGACTGGCCACTGGCCGACTCGATGATCGCGACACCGATCTCTCCCCACTGCGCATCGGGCACACCCACGACCACGGCCTGGGCAACCTCGGCGTCGGTCAGCAACAGCTCTTCGATCTCTCGCGGGTACACATTGGATCCGCCGGAGATGTACATATCGGACTTGCGGCCGGTGAGGAACAGGAAGCCCGACTCGTCGAGGTAGCCGACGTCACCGGTGTGGAAGACGCCGTCGGCGAAGGATTCGGCATTGGCGTCCGGGCGGCCGAGGTAGCCGGCGCACACGGTGGGCCCGGCCACGCAGACCTCGCCCTGCTCACCGGCCGGCAGCTCGGTGCCGGTTTCGTCGAGGATGACGATGTCGACGCCTGTGCGGGCGCGACCGCAGGTGCCGATGCCCGCGGAGTCGACGGGGATCGACCCGTGCTCCTCGGGTCGCAGGACCGTGATCGCACCGGTCACCTCGGCGAGGCCGAAGTACTGCACGAGACAGTAGCCGAGCCTTTCCACCGCCCGAGTCTGGTCGGTCGCGAGCATCGGGGCGCCGGCGTAGATGACCCGGTTGAGGCTGTGGTCGGCCGGTCCCCTGTCGGCGGGGAAGCCTGCGACGATGCGGTTGAGGATGGTCGGGACGGTGAAGGCGTTCGTGATCGTGTACCCATCGATCGAGTCCCAGAGTGTGCTCGGATCGGCCTTACCACCAGGGTGGATGATCGACGGCGTGCCGCCGAAGACCTGCGCGAGCATGTGGATGCCCGCCCCGTGAGAGAGCGGTGCGAGCACCAGTGAGGCTCCGTTCTCGTCCTCGGTGGGGAAGAGATCGCAGCGATGATTCATCAGCACGGCGCCGAGGTGGCGGTGTGTGAACGTCGCCGCCTTGGGTTTGCCCGTGGACCCGGAGGTGAAGAAGTACCAGCAGGGGTCGTCCTCCTCGATCGCGAAGTCGCCGACGCCACCGCCGCCTGCCGCTTCCACGCACTCGGATGCGTCACTCTCCGCAACCGCGCTCGCGGAGAGCACTTCGCGTCGAAAGGACCCTTTATAGCCTGAGCCCTCGGCGTCGTCTGGTGCGCTCGATGAGTGTGGTTCACTCGGCAGCTCCCCGATCCACAGCACGGCTGCCGTGAAGCCCGTCTGCTTGAGCGCCTCGACGAAGTCCGTATGGGCCCGGTCGACGATGATCGCGGCGGGGGTGACGTCGGCGGAAATGCTCAGCAGCTCTTCGATCGACAGTGCGGCGTTCGGTGGGGCGATGACGGCTCCGGCACGGATGATGCCCCAGAAGGACTGGATCACCTCGGCGTGGTTGGCCGAGACGAGGAGGACGGTGTCACGTCGTCCCACACCACTGGCTTGAAGGGTCCGAGCGAGTGCTTCGGCACGGTCGTCCAGTTCTTTCCAAGTCCACCGCACCGAGTGGTCGTCATCGATGACCGCGGTGTGGTCCGGGATCCGGCGGGCCGTCTGGGTGAGGAAGCGGGAGACGTTGACGCCGCGGCGAGGTGTGGGTGTGAAGTCCTTGGCCGGTGAGGTCTGGGAGACGGCCCGCATCAGCGTGTGCGCTCGAGGATCGAGGCGAAGTTGGACACGGCGGCTCCGCCCATGTTGAAGACTCCGGCCAGTTCGGGCTCGTGGATCTGGATGCCCGGTGAGCGGCCCGTGAGCTGGGCGCCGGCGAGCGCATGCATGGACACGCCGGTGGCGCCGATGGGGTGTCCCTTGGCCTTGAGGCCGCCCGAGGGATTGACCGGCAGTGCGCCGTCGACGGCCGTGGTTCCCTCCTCGAGCAGGCGGTGCCCCTGCCCGCGTTCGGCGAGCCCGAAGGCTTCGTATTCGAGGAGCTCGGCGATGGTGAAGCAGTCGTGGGTCTCGAGCAGGTCGAGATCGTAGATGCCGATGCCTGCGGCGTCGAGGGCCTGGGCCATGGAGCGGCGGGCACCGGCGAGTTCCAGTGGGTCGCGCTTCGACAGGGGCATGACGTCGTTGGCGTTGCCCATCCCGCGCCAGGTCACCGCCTGTGGGGCCGAGGCCGCGATGTCCTCGGCGGCCATGACCAGGGCGACGGCCCCGTCGGAGACCAGCGAACAGTCCGTGCGCCGCAGCGGTTCGGCCACGTAGGGATTCTTCTCCGACACCGTGCTGCAGAACTCGTAGCCGAGGTCCTTCTGCATGTGTGCGAGAGGATTGTGGGAGCCGTTGGCGTGGTTCTTCGCAGCGATTGTCGCGAGGGTTGCCGAGTGGTCGCCGTAGCGGTTGAAGTACTGGCGGGCGATCTCGCCGAAGACGCCGGCGAAGGACTTGTAGTGCTCTTCCTCTTCCCGGTAGCTGGCGCTGAGGAGGGTCTCGTTGACGTCATGGCCCGAAGCCTGGGTCATGCGTTCGGCCCCGATGACCAGGGCGGTCCTGTGTCGGCCTGCGGCGATGGAGTCGTGCGCGGCGAAGACCGCGGTGGAGCCGGTGGCGCAGGCGTTCTCGTGCCGATGGGCCGGCGTGAGGGCGAGCTCGGGGAACACGACTCCGGGAAGGGCCGCTTCGAACCCCTGCTTCGACAGACCGTTGTTGTAGACGCCGACGTGGACGACGTCGATGTCTGCCGGGTCGAGCCCCGCCTCGGCGATGGCGTCCCTGGCGACGTCGGCCATCATCTCGGGAAGCGGCGAATCGGAGCGCCCGAACCTTCCGTGGGACCAACCGATGATCGCAGGCTTGGGCATGGACACTCCTTCGGGTCCCCCACCGAGGTGGGACAGTCGACAGCAACTTCTGCTGTCATACTTTCGTCAGTCCCAGTTATCGGTCAATGCGAATCCACCATATGGAACGAGGAGTGGTCCCAGTCAGTCGCCCAGTCGAAACCACGGCGGAGTGCCGAAACGCTTGGGCGTGCACAGTCGTCTCGGGACTCCGGCGTGGTATCGGTGGCAGCGGAGTGGCCAGCCTCTCACCCCTTCAGGCGCTTCCGTGAACTCGACGGCACCCATAGCCTGAACATCCTGCCGAGGGGTATGAGAGCAACGCAGAAGACCAAGCAGCCCAGGCCAACCCACAGATTGCCATACTCCATGACAAGTATCGGAAACAGGGCCGTGACCAGCCCACCGCCGATGAAAGGACTGACGAACGGGCGGCTGAGGGCAAGGCCCCGATAGCCATTGGACCGCATATTCGGATCTGCCATCCGAAGCAGCAGGAGAGCGGTCGCCACGACTCCTGTCTGGGTGCCGAACTGCACCAGGCCGTTTTCGAACCAGTCCCGCTTGAAAATCCGAGGAGCGAGATAGAAGAACATGCATAGAGTCAGAACCGCCATTGTCAGCGAGATGACCGTCAATGCAATCCAATTCTCAAGAATCACTGGAATCGAAAGACTCGCAACCGCAGATACGACGAGGAAGTCGAGGAACACTGCGGCGATCGCGTCAAGCGTTGGCTTGTCGACGAGGCGGTAGAGGCGGGTGCGGGAGATGGCCAAATGAACGATGAGTCCGCCGATCATGGCCAGGGGGAACAGCGGCATTCCCGTGATGATCGGGTCGAGCAGAACCTTGAATCCGAATCCGATGAGGATCGCCACGAGGATGAGTGAGAAGTGGAAGCCCAGCGTGCTCAGCGACTGCGGACTCAGCCGCGTCTCCATGCGTGGCTCGCTCCCCTCCTCACCGATCACGTCGGACTCAACCTCGTCTGCCTTATCGTCGAGGTGCCTGAGATGCCCTCGTCGAGCTCCAATGTTGATCAATATGGTCCCCATGGAAATGCCGAAGATGAGGCTGATTGTGGCAGCCCCAAGCGCCAGCGAGGAACCGTCCTCCCAACCCAATGCCGACCACGCCTGCTCCATCCCTGCCGCAGTCCCATGGCCGCCTGACCATGAGGCTTCGAAGATGGTGGAGAACAGCGGATCGGTCCCAGTCCCCTGCTCGAAGACGAGATACAGCAGAAGACACGGGATGCCCACCTGGGCCGCAGTGCTGAACCACGACATCCAAACGTGCGGCCCAGCGTCCTCAGCGACTTCTCTGAGACGGGGCAATCTCTGACCGATGAGCATTGGCGCGAAAACCACCGAGATCAGAACTCCGGCCAACCCGCTCCATGTCGCCGAGACCTCATCTGGCACCACGCCCACAATATTGGGACCGAGTACGAGCCCGATCACGCCACCGACGAGAGAGGCTGGGAGGAATATCCGGCGCAGCAACGGCACCCACATTCGAAAGAGAACACCCAAGATCAGCAACATGCCCAATCCCGTCACTGCCACAAGCAGCATTGTGAGACCGTCGCTGTCGAATTCAACGAGTTCCATCTGCTTCAGCCCCTCAAACGGTTGATGGCTGTGTGCTCAAGCTGGCGCGGACGCGTCCCTGTCGCCAGGAATTCGGCGATAAGGGCGGACACGGCAGGAAGCAATGCCCAACCGTGTCCGCTCCATCCGGTTGCGACGACGACACCCTGAGTACCGGGGATTGTGTCGATGATCGGAAGTTGATCGACTGAACCGGACTCCGCGCGGGAGGTGTCGACTCCGAGCCGAGTCAGCGACCCGAGACCAGGGAATGTCGCTTCCAGTTCGCGGATGCTTCCATCTACGTTGTCTTCGACTGGTGTGCCCGAACCGGTGAGCGGATCCAACCGCCCCCGCCACCCCCCGCTGAGCTGGATGACACCCTCGGAATCGACCTTCACCGACAACGTTCGATTGTCGTGTCCGATGAGATACGGACATTGAAACTCGTTCTCGGGACGAAGCCAGACCGCCTGCGGATATGCCGTCCAGGTCGGAAGTCTGCACCCGAAGTTCTCGGTCGCGAGAGATCCCGCCGAGGCATTGCTGGCAATCAGTATCGCCTGACTCGCCCTGATGAGTCCCGAGCGGCCGGCTTCGACACCGTGACAGGCTCCATTGCCCCGATCGAAGATATGCAACACCGGATCATGTTCGGTGATCTCCGCCCCTTCTCTTCTGGCTGCGGCCGCATAGGCGAGGGTGGTGTCCTGGTGTCCGGCGACACCGTCCAACGGCGCGTACAACGCTCCCCGAATGGATGTGCTCGTCTGCGGAAGCTTCTCCCGCACATCCTCTGCGGTCCAGAATTCGGTGGGCACCCCCAGCTCATTCTGAGTCGCTCGAATCGCCTCGGCTGCCACCATGCCTCCGCGCATGCCGACGGATTCCTTCTCGATCAAGTTCAGACCGCCGGTCCGCACATATCCTGTTGGAGCGCCGAGCTCCTCGGCCAAGGTCGGCCACAGCTGATACGCCTCACTGATCAGGGGAAGTTCACGGATATCACGTCGATTCCCACGAACTCCGCGCTTGCCACCTCCGCCTGACGCTTCAGTGGCGATCTCACCAGCTTCCAAGACGCGGACACTGTGCCCGTTTTTGGCTAAGTGATAAGCCACAGCGCATCCGTAAGCACCAGCTCCGACAATGACGAACTCGTAGACCATGAGGTCAGCTCCCTTTGAAAGATGAGGTTCAGATCACATTGAGTGTAGAAATTCCTTCACTAATTGTCAACGAGAAGATTTTCCTACATGACAGAATGGGGTCGTGACCTCTAAAGAGATGCCTGGCGATGCACGCCATGAGCCGTTGAGCCCGAGCGAGGAGAGAGTTGCCGATTTCGCACAACGCGACCCACTGCGTTTTGCCACGATTACGGCAGCCGAGATCGCTGACCAGACGATGACAAGCGACGCCACCGTCGCCAGGGCAGCTCGGAAGCTCGGACACGCCGGAATCCGAGAGTGGAAACGCCTCTGCGCCGAAAGCGTCGATCGAGCGATCGGTCTCGATTCCAACCTACGATCTCAGCTCTCGCGTTTGCCCGAACGAGACGAAGAGGGCGGACAGGCCATAGCGATCAAGCGGATCCTTTCGGCAACCGCACGATCCTTGGTGGATCTCGGGGACCAGCTCGACACGGACAGCTTCGCCGAGGTTGTCAGAACTATCTCAGCAGCCGGAAACGTAACGACCTTCGGCCTGGGCACCGGTTTTCATGCAGCCGAATACATGAGCCTCAGCCTCGAACGCACCGGTATACGCTCTCAAGCAATGACCGGAAGTGGCCACATGCTCGCTGATGTGTTTCCTCGCCTACGCCACGACGACGTCAGTGTCGTCGTCGCTCCTCGACTACTGACCCCCGATGTTCTTTGGCATGTGGAAGAATCTCTCAAGCGATGCCATGCGACTGTACTGGTCTCGTCGGCAGCTCCACCACATGACCTCGCGAAAGACTTACTGCACCTCTCGTTGCCCAGCGGAGAGGATGCATCGATGAATCGGATGATCTGCACCTTCGCTCTGATCGACGTGCTCGCCTATGAGCTCGCCCGACTTGCTCCAACTCGGGCAGTCGAGCGAAGCGCCGAAGTCCAGAAGATCCGCAACCGGGTGAACAGGTCACACCGGAAATAGCAGCCAATGTTGACTGAATAAGCCAACCCCGCCCCTATCGCGGTGAGTCCTGTCCCTAGAGTTCACGACAAGAGTTCACGACGAAACTCGGGTGTTCTGCCGAGGATCGTGAGGGCACATCCCCCATCGGCAGAACACCCGAGTTTTGCAAGCAACCTCCAGCCTCTTACCCCTTCAGTCGCGTCATCTCCGGGTCGAAGATCGGTTCGGCGGTGACGGTGGCCGGCAGTCTGCGCCCCAGGTATTCGATCTCGACGCCGTCGCCGACGCCAAGGGTGTTCGGTAGCCACGCGTAGGCGATGGTCGCTCCGATCGAGTACCCATAGGCCGCCGAGGTGACGTAGCCGTCGGCCTTGCCTGTGCCGTCATCTGCGCGAACTCCCCCGACGGAGCCGGTCACATACACCGGCTCACTGCCCAGCACGACGTCATCGCGCCGATCGAGCGTCAGGCATGTCAGCTTCGTCGTGGTCGCCGCGGCCCGGTCCGCGAGAGCAGCCTTTCCGCGAAAGTCGTCGGTCTTCGAGGCCTTGACCGCGAAGCCGAGGCCCGCCTGCACGGGCTCGTGCTCGCTTGTCATGTCGGAGCCGAACGAGCGGAACCCCTTCTCCAGGCGCAGCGAGTTGAACGCCTCGCGCCCCGCCGCGATGAGCCCGTAGTCCCGACCGGCTTCCCACAACACATCCCACAGGCGATGCCCCAGGTCAGCCGAGGTGTAGAGCTCCCAGCCCAGTTCACCGACATAGGACAGGCGCATCGCGGTGACCGGTATCCCGCCGATGGTGATCGGCTTGGTGCGGAAGTATTTGAGGCCGTCATTGCTGAGGTCGTCATCGCTGACCTGGCCGATCACCTCGCGTGCCAATGGCCCCCAGAGTCCGATGCAGCAGGTCCCCGGGGTCGTCTCCCGCACAGTGGCCCACTTGCTCGGATCCGCTTCACTCTGGTGTTTGGCGGCTCGGGTGATGGTGGCGAAGTCGATGTTCGAGTTCGCCCCCACTTGATATGTCTGCTCGTCGAGGATCGCGACCGTGATATCGCTGGTGATCCCTCCGGCATCGTCGAGCAGCAGGGTGTAGCTGACGGCTCCTGGCTTGCGCAGCATCGACGAGGTGGTCAGTCCGTGGAGCAGCTCGCCGGCGCCCGGGCCCTTGACCTCGAAACGCTTGAGCGCGGTCATGTCGTACATGGCGACGTTCGTCCGTGTCTTCCACGCCTCGACCGCCGCGATCGGGGAATGGAACATGTCCGCCCATTCGTCCCGCGCGGGTGCCTTCCATTCCTCCGGAAGTTCACCCAGCAGAGCGGCATTGGCTTCGTACCAGTGGGGGCGTTCCCACCCATTGGTCTCAAGGAAGAAGGCACCGAGGGCCTTCTGCTGCTCGTTGAATGGGCTGAGCCGCAGGTCACGGGGTGACACGCGTGGCTGCAGGGGGTGGATGACGTCGTAGATCTCGACGAAGTTCTGCTGCGAGGTCTCACTGACGTACTCGGGTGTCGTCAGCGCGTCCTCGAAGCGATTGAGGTCGATGCCGGACAGGTCGGTGTTCGAGCGACCGAGGGCGATGAGCTCGGCCACGGCCTTCGCGATTCCGGCACCATGGGTGACCCAGACCGCCTCTGCGACGAAGAATCCGTCGACCCCTCGGGACTGGCCCACGAGCGATCCGCCGTCGGGGGTGAAGGAGAAGATGCCGTTGAACCCGCGCTGGACCTGTGTCCGGCGCAGTTCGGGCAGCAGCTCCTGCGAGGCCTCCCACTCGCGGGCGAAGTCCTCGGGTGTGAACTCGAGGCTCGAGGGCATGATCTCGTCGGTGATCTCATCGGGCGAGTAGGTGCGCAGAGTATCGAGGTCGACGGGCATCGGCCGGTGTGCGTAGGAGCCGATGCCGATCCGCTCGCCCCATTCGCGGTAGTACAGGTCCTTGTCCTGGTAGCGCAGGATGGGTGCCGAGGCGCCTGCCGGCTGTTCGTTCTTGCCGGCGAGGCTGGGCACCTCGGTCGTCCACGCGAACTGGTGGCCCAGCGGCAGCAGGGGGATCGTGGTGCCGACCATCTCACCGATATTCGGCCCCCAGAACCCGGCGCAGGAGACGACGATGTCGGCTGGGAACCGGTCGTCTCCGGCCAGGACTGCGGTGACCTTGCCACCGGACTGTTCGATACCGGTCACGGTCGTCCGGTCGCGGAACTCGACGCCGGCGGCCCGGGCGCGGTCCATGACCAACTGGGTTCCTCGGGCGGCGAGCGCCAGCCCGTCGCCCGGGGTGAGCAGTCCGCCGAGGACCTTGTCGGGCGCCAGCATCGGGAACAGTCGCAGGCACTCCTGCGCATCGACGACCTCGGCGTCGACTCCCCAGGACCGGTTCCATCCGGCACGACGGTGCAGGTCCTGGAGCCGGTCCTCCTGGGTGGCGATCTCCAGGCCGCCGACGGGCACGAACGACCCGCGACCGTCGGGACCGGTCAGTGACGTCAGCTTCTCGATCGTGTACTGCGCGAACTCGGTCATCGACTTCGAGCCGTTGGAGGAGAAGACGAGGCCGGGTGCGTGCGAGGTCGATCCGCCTGGGATGGACAAGGGCCCCTGCTCGAGGACGAGGGTGTTGGTCCAGCCCAGCTGGGCGAGTTCGTCGGCGAGGTTGGCTCCGACGATGCCGGCTCCGATGATGACGACTCGGGGTGAGGAAGGTGCGGATGGTGAGGAAATCGGCACTGGGTACTCCTTTGTGTTGCAGTGAGAATCAGGGGTGGTGCGAAAGGTGTCACCGATGTGACGGTTGCGGGCGGCGCGGGCAGGGCACCCGGCGCGGGGCGATCAGGCGTCGATGACCAGGTCGCTCAACGCGGTCGAGCAGCAGGGCAGGAACTTCCCGGCGTCGATCTCCCGTGCGCGGATGCCGCCCTGATGGTTCATGTCGACGTCGCCGTCGAGCTTGACGACCTTGCAGGACCCGCACATGCCCTCCTGGCAGTTCGCGCCGATCTTCACTCCCGCACGGCGGGCGGCGTCGAGGACGAAGTCGTCCGAGGCGACCCGAACGTTGAGTCCGGTGCGCACGAACGCCATCGTGTGCTCGCCCTCGCCCACAGTAGCGAAGTTGGCCGGGTCGACGACCGCGGTTTCGTTATCCGACTCCGTCGCCGAGGTGACCGTCTCCCCCGCCGAGGCGGCCGCTGAGTCGATCTCGCTCCCGGCACCCACCTCGGCGTCCGAGCCGACACCTTCGACGATCACTTCGACTTCCGGTTCGACCGGAACCTCGGCCAGGGCGTCGACTGCTTCGACCGGGACGCCCGTGGCTTCGACGGGTCCCTCGGCGGTGTACTCGGGTTCGTACATCTCCAGGGCGGGCGGCTGCTGCTCGTAGTACTCCTCGGTCGAGGAGGCGATCTCCTCGGCGATCTCCCCGGCCAGCGCGACCTCCTCGGCGTATTCGGCGCGGGTCGCACGGTCGCCGGAGAAGAACTCCATGAACACCGAGGTGTCGTCGACGCCGACCTCTCGCAGGCAGTCGGTCGCGGTGTTGAGGTATCCCTCGGGGCCGCACGCGAAGACTTGGCGCCCGTTGGCGTCGGGGACGATCTCCTCGAGGAGCGCGGTGGAGAGTCTGCCTGCTCTCCCGGTCCAGGCAGGCGCGGTGCGGGGCGAGGCCTCCCCCGATTCCCGGTCACCCGGTTCCCCGTCCGCCTGTTCCCGGTCCGCCTGCGCTCGGTCTCCCAGCGTGTAGACGACCTCGATCCGGAAGTCGGCTCGGGCCAGGAAGTCCAGCTCCTCACTGAACGCGAAGCGGTCCGGCGCGGAGCCGTGATAGAGGAGGACGACGTCGGCCTGCCCCGGCAGGGAGTGGATCGTGCGCACCATCGACATGAGTGGGGTGATGCCCGCCCCGGCACCGAGCAGGAGGTAGCGGGCTCGACGGTCGTAGTCGGCGAGGTGGAACGCCCCCACCGGGCCCAGCATCTCGAGCACCGTGCCCGGCCTGATGGAATCATGCGCCCAGGTCGAGACGAGTCCCTTCGGGTCGCGTTTGATCGTGATGGAGAACGTCCACGGCTCCGTCGGCGCACTCGAGATCGAGTAGCTCCTCGACACCGGCTCGGCATTCTCCCCGTGCACGGGGAAGTCGATGTTGATGTACTGACCCGACCGGAACGCGAGCGGGGCGCCGTCCATCCTGCGGAAGACGAAGACCATCATGTCACCCGCCTCGGGGATGGTCTCGACGCATTCGGCAGTGAATTCCTGCGGATGCCAGGGTCCCAGCGCCGAGGCGGCACCGGCGGGTCCGACACCAGAGCTCAGCACCCGGTTCCATGGCATTTCGAGGCCCCGGACCCGCTGTGCCAGCGGAGTCTTCGGGTCATCGCCGCGCTTCATCCCACGTGCTCCCGCATCCGCTGGACGTACCAGTTGATGAAGGCCTCGACCTGGTATTCGCTCTTCATATAGGGCCCCTGCTCGTAGAAGGGACTCGTCGCTCCCTTTTGGCAGAGTTCGACGAAGTCCTTGTCCTGCAGATTCGTCTGCTTCCACGTGTGTGTCAGCGTCTCGAGGTCGTAGTCGACGCCTTCGACGGCATCGTCGGCGACGAGCCAGGTGGTCCGGACCTGAGTCTGGTGCGCGTTGATCGGGAGCACCGTGAAGGTCACGACATGGTCGCCGAGGAGATGGAACCAGCTGTTGGGCTGCAGATGCATCGAACAGCGACCCAAGCGGAAATCGGGAAGATCGCCGAGGAGCTTCTTCGACAGGCGCCTGCCATCGGCCGAGAACGACTCCCCCTGCCTGTCGAGGGATTCGCGTGAGATCCTGATCCCCGCGATGCGGGTGTCGAGTTCCTCGACGACTTCGTAGGGCAGCCCGTAGCGTCGGCACCGGTATTCCAGCGAAGCCTGGGCCTGCTGGTTGCGGTCCCAGACGTCCGCGAGATGGCGTGGGATCGTCTCATCGCTCAGGCCCCACGTCGGGAACAGGGCGCAGGCCAGCTCCGGGTGACCGTCGCAGTGGTAGCACTCACGGTTGTTCTCCATCACGAGTTTCCAGTTGGCTTCCTCGATGATGTTCTGCTGGTAGGCGACCTTGGTCTTCGCGAGTTCGTGCGGTGCGACGTAGGGAGCGAAGATCGCCGCCGTATCGTCGAAGTCGGTCGGGGGCTCGTCCGCCAGGCAGAGGAAGACGAGGCCGGCGACGATCTTCCCGTGCGCCTGTTTGAGCGAGTAACAGGCCTTGTCGAATTCCATCTCCCCCGGCGCCGAGGCGTGGATGAGCTGCCCATCGGGCGAGTACGTCCACGAGTGGTATCCGCAGACCAGGTTGCCCGTGGTGCCGCTGGCCTCGGTGAGGACGCGGGCACCGCGGTGGCGGCACACGTTGTGGAGGACGTTGACGCCTCCGTCGTCGGTGCGCAGGACGAGCAGGGAGTACGGGCCGTAGTCGAGGGTGACGTAGTCCCCGGGCTCCGGGATCTCCGCGACGCTGCAGGCGAAGACCCAGTTCTGACCGAAGATGGCCTGCATATCGAGGTTGAAGAGATGGTCATCGGTGTAGAACGGAGCCTCGAGGGAGAAGCCGGTGCGTCGCGTGTCGAGCAGTCGGCGGATCTCATCGAGCCTGTCTTCGCTGAAGCCGGCGGGGAAGCCCCTCTTCGTCGGCGCCAGATTCACTGCGGTCAATTCCATCTCCCTTGATGTCTGCTGCGTTGTCGCCTGCCGGTGCGGACGCCCTCGGCTCTCAACCGGTGCTCAGCGCCTCGATCCGTGCTGTCACAGCCACATTAGCGAGAACAACACTGCAGAAAAAGCGCGAGATTTCGGCGGGATCTGTGCGGAATCTACGTATGATCAAGGGCACAATAGTGCCATGATCGATCCGCGTCTCATCACGCTTCGGACCTTCGCCGCCTGCGGCACCGTCGCCGCCACGGCCGAGCTCACTGGCTACTCCCCTTCGGCCGTATCCGGGCAGCTGCGCGAACTCCAGCACTCATTGGGCATGACCCTCCTCGTCAAGGACGGAAGGGGACTGCGGCTGACCTCGAGCGGACGGTATCTGGTGCGTCGCACGGACGCTCTCATGGCCGAGTGGGAGGACATTCGCGCCTCGTCGCTGACCGCGGGCGATCAGGCTCCGTCCCAGTTCGGCATCGGGGGATTCTCCACGGCTTCGTCGAACCTCCTCGCACCGCTGGCCGCGAAGCTGCGCGGCGCCCACACCGACGTCGGCGTCCACGTCATCGAAGCGAGTCCCTCTCGCTGCTTCGAGCTCCTCGTCGCCGAACGCATCGATCTGGCCGTGGTCGTCGCGATGCAGGGTGAGGTCCAGGTCGAGGAGGATCCGCGCTTCGAGAAGATCGATCTGCTCGACGATCCGCTCGACGTCATGGTTCCCTCCGACCACGAGCTGGCCGAACGGGATTCGGTCTCGCTCGCCGAGCTCGCCGGTGAGGAATGGATCAGCGCCGGGCCGGGCTCGCCCTATCACGCTCTCTTCGTCGCGGCCTTCACCGCCGCCGGCGTCACCCCGACCGTCTCGCACGAGACCATCGAGTGGGAGACCTCGGCGGCGCTTGTCGGCGCCGGTGTCGGGGTCAGCCTCATCCCCCGCCTGGCGAGCTCGCTGGGCGAGGCCAATGCCACCCGGGTCAGACTGAGCGGCTCCGGGCGTCTGAGCCGGAAGATCATCGCCGCGGTCCGGGCCGGCAGCAGCGAATCGCCGCTCATCCGGGAATCCCTTGCGCACCTGCATACGACGGCACGGCACATTCTGTCGACCCGCCTCGGAGAGGCTCCGACGGCTGGGTGATGGGCGACGTGGCGAGCGGCGCGAGGGCGGCGTGACGAGCGGTGCGACGGCGGTATGACGGGCGACGTCAGAGCGATGTGGCGGGCGACGTGACGGCGGTATGACGAGCGGCGTGACGGGCGACGTGACGGGCGAAGCGACGGACGGTCTCAGGGGTCGGGACTCGCGCTCTTGACAGAACTCTCCACCGACGGCGAGACTGCTCTCAAGTCTGATCACAGACTGATATTTCAGGAACCGGCGGCGCTTTCTGATCACTGTTCGCCCACCGATCACAGCCCAACGGCGCTTCCTGGAGACCAACAGCGGTGCGATGAGAATGGAGACTCAACGATGAGCAACAAGGCAATCAGCTACGCAGGCCCGGGAGAAGTCAGCGTGGTCGACACCGAATATCCCGAGTTCGTCCTCAAGGACGGACCCGGCGTGCATCCGGCCAATGTGGGCCGCAAGGTCGAGCACGGCGTCATCCTCAAGACCGTGGCCACCAACATCTGCGGCTCGGATCAGCACATGGTCCGCGGTCGCACCACCGCCCCGGAAGGCCTCGTCCTCGGCCACGAGATCACCGGTGAGGTCGTCGAAATCGGCCGTGACGTCGAATTCGTCAAGGTCGGCGACCTCGTCTCCGTGCCGTTCAACATCTCCTGCGGTCGCTGCCGGAACTGCATCGAACGCCAGACCGGCATCTGCCTCAACGTCAACCCCGATCGCCCGGGTTCGGCCTACGGCTATGTCGACATGGGTGGATGGGTCGGCGGGCAGGCCGAGTACGTCCTCGTTCCCTACGCCGACTGGAATGTGCTGAAGTTCCCGGACAAGGACCAGGCGATGGAGAAGATCCTCGATCTGGCCATGCTCTCCGACATCTTCCCCACCGGCTTCCACGGTGCGGTCGGCGCCGGGGTCACGATCGGTTCGACCGTCTACGTCGCCGGTGCGGGGCCGGTCGGGATCGCAGCGGCCACCTCGGCGCAGCTGCTCGGGGCTTCCGTCGTCATCGTCGGCGACCTCAACGAGGACCGGCTCGCGCAGGCACGCGGCTTCGGGTGTGAGACCGTCGACGTGTCCAAGGGCGACCCGAAAGATCAGATCGAGCAGATCCTCGGCACTCCCGAGGTCGACTGCGGCATCGACGCCGTCGGCTTCGAGGCTCGCGGCCACGGCAAGGAGGCCGCCACCGAGGCTCCGGCCACCGTGCTCAACTCGCTCATGGACATCACCCGCGCCGGCGGCAGCCTGGGCATCCCGGGACTCTACGTCACCGGGGACCCGGGTGCAGCAGATGAGGCCGCCCAGCAGGGATCTCTGTCGATGCGCTTCGGCCTCGGCTTCGCGAAGTCCCACGTCTTCGTCACCGGCCAGTGCCCGGTCATGAAGTACAACCGCGGCCTGATGCACGCCATTCTCAACGACAAGGTCTCGATCGCGAAAAACGTCAACGCCACCCCGATCGCGCTCGAGGATGCCCCTCAGGGCTACGCCGACTTCGATTCGGGTGTCGCGAAGAAGTTCGTCCTCGACCCCCACGGCATGATCAGGGCCTGAGGAAAGCCTGAGCTGAACCAAGCCAGGCTAGAGGCTCCCTTTCACTGATTAACGGGTGGAGTGCCGAGACACGCATGTGCGCATATGTGTCTCGGCATTCCGCCCGTTAATCGATTTCGCGCGCCATCGACAGCCCGCATCTCGACGCTCAACCCGGCTCTCGATGTCAGCTGGGCGTCAGCAGCCCGGCTCTCGATGTCACCTGGGCTGCGGGTGCGCCCCAGCTGCGCCGTCCCAGTCTCAGATCTGTTCGTCTGCCAGGCGCGCGAACGCCAGGTGGGCCAGGGCGGCGGCCTGGTCGCCGAGGAGTCCGTCGTCGAAGACCACCCTGGGCGAATGGTTGGTCTCCGCCTCCGGGTCGACACCCTCGGGCGTGGCTCCAAGGAACACGAAGGTGCCCGGCACCTTCTCGAGCACATAGGAGAAGTCCTCCGAACCCATGCGCGGCGCCGCCATCTCCTCGACATGCTCGGTGCCGAAGATCTCGCCGAGGCGGTCGATGACCATGCGTGTCTCGGCGGGGTTGTTCACGGTCACGGGGAACCCGAGCCGGAAGTCCACCTCGGCGGTGCACCGGTGTGCCCGGGCGATGTTCTCCGCGATCTCGGGCACGCGCTCCTGCAGCAGTGCGATCGAGTCGGCGGAGAGGTAGCGGATCGAGGCGGTCAGCTTCGCCGTATCCGGGATGATGTTGCTGGCCTGTGAGCCTTCGAGCTGGGTCACGGAGACGACGACGGGGTCGAAGATGTCGAACGACCGGGTCGTCATCGTGTTCAGGGCGAGCGCGATCTCCGCGACTGCGGGCACCGGGTCGCGGGTGGCCTGCGGCTGCGAGCTGTGGCCGCCCGCGCCGTGGACGGTCAGGTTGAGGTCGGCGAATCCGGCCATGAGCGGACCGCCCTTGGTGGTGAACCTCCCGCGCTCGTCGGCTTCGACATGGATTCCGTAAGCCGCAACGAGCGGCACTCCCGCGGCCTCGAGGACTCCCTCGGCGATCATCGGCTCGGCACCGCCCTCGACCTCCTCGGCGGGTTGGAACATGAACACGACCGAACCGGGCATTTCCTCCCGGTGCGCGGCGAGCAGGCGGGCGGCTCCGACAAGACCGGCGGTGTGCATATCGTGGCCGCAGGCGTGCATGTTTCCGTTCGTCGAGGCGAAGTCGAGGCCGGTGTCCTCGACCACGGGCAGGGCATCCATGTCCCCGCGCAGCAGAACTGCGGGCCCGGGTCGCCCGCCCTTGAGCACGGCGACGATCGAGGTCAGCGACTCCCCGGTGGTGATTTCGAGTCCGAGACCTTCGAGTTCGGCCAGAACGGTCGTCTGGGTGAAGGGCAGCTGGCAGCCGAGCTCGGGGTTGGCGTGCAGGGTTCGGCGCAGGGAGATGAGATCGCCGAGGTGGTGCTGAGCTTCGGTGCGGAAATCGGGGACAGCGGCGGCAGATGATGTGGACATGGACACGGTTCTCCTTCGGGCCGAACGGACTCTGCGACCGACTCTACTGAGAAAGCCGCGGCCGTGCCCGAGAAGCTGCGGCCCTGCCCGAGGTTTCACACCGGACCATGGACCCCGGACTCCGCTGCGCGTACCGTAGTCGGTGACACCGGAACTCAACGAGGAGAACGCCGTGCGCATCATCATCACCCAGAACATGACCCTCGACGGTCGAGTCGAGATGCTCGACGACTGGTTCGATCCGCAGGCTCAGGACGAGGAGCTCAGTGCCGAACTCATGCGGCAGTCGGCCGACGAGGAGGTGCTGCTGCTCGGACGGCAGACATTTGAGGACTTCCGCGGCTACTGGCCGCTGCAGACGGGTGACACCACCGGCGTCGCCGCTCATCTCAATCAGATCGACAAACGCGTCGTCTCGGCAACCTTGACCGAGCCGGAGTGGGAGAACACGAGCATCATCAGCGGCGATCCCGTCGAAGCCGTCGCCGCTGTGCGCGAAGAGCCCGGGCGCGACGTCATCGTCACCGGCAGCATCACCCTGGCACATGCACTCATCACCGCCGAGGTGATCGATGAGTTCCGGATGTTCACCTATCCCGTGTGGCAGGGCCGCGGCCGGCATTTCTTCCCCGATGACGCCCGCCCACGACTGCGGCTGCTTGACTCGAAGTCCTTCCCCAGCGGGGTCGTCTACTCGGCCTATGCGTCTGAGAGCTGAGAGTTGAGAGCTGATAGGAAGTCGACTCAGACCTCAGCCGCCACCTGGCGCTCCTGTGCGTGGCGGTCCGTGCTTCCCGACTGGCCAGCGTCCATCGCTTGGTGAACCCGTGCGAATCCCTTTCCCCACTCGTTCATCCCCTCGACGATGGGGGCGAGGCTGCGTCCTGAGTCCGTCAGTGAGTACTCGACGCGGGGTCCTCGACCGCCTCGACGGTTTGAGCGTGGACGCCGCCATTCCCTATCGGCCGCTCACATGACACTCGCCGGAGCGAGCGACCCATCAGGCGGTGCCGAACATGACCTCGCGGCCGTCGGGGTCTTGGACTGTGACGACAACGTCATCGACGTCGATCAGCGGTGCGCCGACACTTCTCACATCCTCGAGGAAGGCTCGCTGATCTTCGATGCGGAAGTACAGGTGAGTGAGGTTCGACTCCGGATTCGGCGGGAAGCTGTAATCGGCGAAGGCCTGCGCATCGTGGAGGGCGATCTGGATTCCGTCGACATCGAGCACGTAGTAGCTGTATTCCTCGCTGCCGGCCTCGTCGAGCGGCAAGCCCGCCAGATCCCGATAGAAGGCCGCGGTCCTTGCGCTGTCCTGACATGTCAGGAAGACTCCTCTGAACCGTGCAGTCATGATCGGACTCCTTCGCCTCGTGAGTCTTCTCAGTGTCCCTGGCTTGCCAAGAGACGGTCAAGGTCTGCTCAGACTTCAAGGACATCGGCCTGTTAGCGTGACGGGCTGATGCCGAAAGCAGGAGTGAGTGTGCAGAAGAGCAAATGGCTGTTGGGCCTCGTCGTCGCGACAGCAGTGGGATCATTGGCAGCTTGCGGCTCTGCCGAGGAAGAGCCGCAAGCCGAACAGACATCCGCCTCGGCGCAGCAGGAGGCCGGAAGCGACGCATCCGGCCAAGGCCAGGGTCAAGGTCAGGATGGAAAGCCGAACACGGACGGCATTCCTGACGTCGTCGCCGAGGTCAATGGTGAGAAGATCACGAAGGACGACTTCGTCCCGCTCTACGAGACCCAGTACCAGCAGATGCAGATGCAGTCGCAGCAGTCCGGTCAGCAGGTCGACGAGAAGAAGCTCAAGGACCAGACGGCCGAGAACCTCGTGAGCACCGAGCTGCTCAGCCAGAAGGCGGACGACCACGGTGTCAAGGTCTCCGACAAGGACATCGACAAGGCTCTCGAGGAATCCGCCAAGTCGAGCCAGATGAGCAAGAAGGACTTCCTCGCGGCCATGAAGAAGCAGGGGATGGACGAGAAGAAGGTCCACGCCGAGCTCAAGACTCAGCTGAAGATCGAGGACCTCATCGAAGACGTCTCCGGCCCCTTCAAGGCCAGCGATGAAGAGATCGGCCAGGCCTACCAGCAGGCGAAGACCCAGCAGGAGCAGATGGGACAGCAGGGTGGCCAGCAGGGCGGTCAGCAGTCCCAGGTTCCGCCGCTCGAGGAGATGCGCCCGCAGCTCGAGAAGCAGGTCAAGAGCCAGAAGTCCACCGAGGCGACTCAGAAGTACGCCGGCAAACTGCGCGACAAGGCCGACGTCACGATCAACCTCTGACCGGCGGGGCTCGCCTCACACAAGGCTCGGCTCTCACATGGCTCGGCCTTCCACCTGGCCGGGCCTCCCGCACAGTCCGCTGCGAAGCCGTGCGGGCCTGCTGCAGCAGACCTGTGTCTCAGACTTGGGGAAATTCTGAGAATACCTCGCGAAATCCTTGCGTGCGCTCTAGTGTGTAGGGGAACAGAAGCGTGTCGTGACACGTTCGTCCTCACAGCACGTATGGCCGATGACGGTCACACGTCGAGCACACCAATCTAAGGATCCTCAATGGCTTCCGTCCTCACTCGGTCGGCGATCGTCGCACCGAAGAACTTCAACCGGTGGCTGATCCCGCCGGCCGCCCTGGCAATCCATCTGTGCATCGGGCAGGTCTACGCATTCAGCGTGTTCAAGATCCCGTTCATGACGCACTTCGACGCCGGCGAGGTCTCGATCGGCTGGATCTTCTCGATCGCGATCCTCATGCTCGGCATCTCCTCCGCCGTCTTCGGGCCCTGGGTGGAGAAGAACGGCCCACGGGCATCGATGGTCGCCGCGGGCACCTGCTGGGTGGTCGGCTTCTTCATCGCCTCCCTGGGAATCATGACCGGCCAGCTCTGGCTGGTCTACCTCGGCTACGGCGTCATCGGGGGCATCGGTCTGGGCATCGGCTACATCTCTCCCGTCTCGACGCTGATGAAGTGGTTCCCCGACCGCCCTGGGCTGGCCACCGGTCTGGCCATCATGGGCTTCGGCGGCGGCGCACTCATCGCCAGCCCGATGTCGAACCAGCTGATGAGCCTCTACGGCGGCGGCACGGAGCCGGAGAATCTCGTCGCCGGCCTGACACCGACATTCGTCACCCTCGGCATCGTCTACGCCGTCGTCATCGCCGCGGGCGCCTTCGTCATCAGGGTGCCTCACCCCGAGTGGAAGCCGAAGGGCTTCGACCCGGCGAAGTCGACGACCAAGTCGTTGCAGACGAAGGGCAATGTCTCCGTCCGCAACGCCATCCGCACCCCGCAGTTCTGGTTCCTGTGGGTCGTCCTCTTCCTCAACGTCACCGCGGGAATCGGCATTCTGGAGAACGCCGCGCCGATGATCCAGGCCTACTTCGGCATCACCGCCGCGGCCGCGGCCGGATTCGTCGGACTGCTCTCGATCGGCAACATGGCCGGACGCTTCGTCTGGTCGACGACCTCGGACTACCTCGGCCGCAAGAACAACTACATGCTCTACCTCGGCGTCGGGCTGCTGCTCTATCTGGTCGTGGCGCTCTTCGGGGGAAGCTCCCTCATCCTCTTCATCCTCGCCACACTCGTCATCATCTCCTTCTACGGCGGCGGCTTCTCCACCGTCCCGGCCTACCTCAAGGACCTCTTCGGCGTCTACCAGGTGGGAGCCATCCATGGTGCGCTGCTGACCGCCTGGTCTGCTGCCGGTGTCGCCGGACCGCTCATCGTCAACTCCGTCGTCGAGGCGGGCGAGAAGGCAGGCAAGACCGGGCCCGAGCTCTACACCCCGGGCATGTACATCATGGTCGGCGCACTGGCCGTCGGCTTCGTCGCCAACGCCCTCATCCGCCCGGTCAACGAGAAGTTCTTCGAACGCGAAGAGACCGTCAGGGCCGAACAGGCAGCATCCCTCGAAGGCAACGACTGAAGGACACGGAAGACCATCATGAGCAACGCCACTCCGACAGCACACATCCCGCCCGAAGGCTCACCGCAGTCACCCGTCGGCGGCACCTACAAGACGGTCGGCTCGGCCCTGACGGTCGTCGTGGTCGGCGGCCTCGTCTGGGGCCTGACCCTGACCGTGATCAAGGCCGTCGCGATCTTCACCAGCTGAGGGCCCCTGCCCCGCTGAGACGGCGGCACGGTCCAACGTCACTTCGCTCCGACACGTAGGATCGAGCCATGACGAATGCCGAGGGCGCCGTGCCTCACAGGAGGGCTCACAGCGAATCCCGTGTGCCCTGGGGAGCTGTCCTGCGCAATGTGGCTCTGGCATTGGCCGTGCTTGCCGGACTGTGGCTGGCATTCAACGTCCATCTGCCCTCGCTCGACGGGATTCAGAATCAGATCGCCGAGGCGGGCTTCTGGGGCTTCGGCATCTTCATCCTTCTCTACGCGGTCGTCGCGGCCACCCCGATTCCGGTCACCATCATGGCAGTCGCCGGCGGACTCGCGTTCGGCTTGGTGTTCGGCACCGTTCTGTCGATGATCGGCGTGGTGGCGGGCTGCTTCGGCGGCTACTGGATCTCCCGGGGCCTGGGGCGCGAAACCGTTATGAGACTGCTGGGCTCTCACGCGGAAGCGGTCGAGTCGCGACTGACCGATGGCGGCTTCTACGCGGTCTGCACCCTGCGTCTCATGCCCGGATTCCCCTACTGGCCGGTGAACTACGGCAGCGGGGCACTGGGCATCAGGAGCCGCACATTCCTCATCGCCACCGTCGTCTCTGCCCTGCCAGGGCAGCTCTCCCTGGTCGCTGTCGGGGCCTTCATCGGACATCCCGGAATCATCAACGGCACTGCCGTCGCCATTTCGTGGGCACTCGTCATCGTATTGACGATCCTCACGTTCCGCCGGTGGAAGTCCACCCGGAAGGGCTCTGCGGAATCCGCCGACGAGGACGACCCGCAGTGATCTTGTCCCGTTGACTGGACTACCCCCTAAGGGTATATCGTCGGCATCGGCTGCAATTCGCAGTAGGCAGCCATCAGAGCCTTGTGAGCGGGCAGAGCGAAGGAGAGCTTTTGACGACATCCACAGTCTTCGCGACGGCAGCGGTGATCGCCGCAGCAGCACTGACGTTGACCGGCTGCGCCGGCCCCGCCGAGGACGAATCGGCCCAGCCTTCACAGAATCAGACGCAGAGCGCGTCGTCCTCCGGCGAGAGTGGGTCGTCCTCCGGTGAGAGTGCGTCGTCCTCCGGCGGAGGCCACGAGCACGCCTCCGACGGCGGCCAGCCGCCGGAGGGCATCGAGAAGGCCTCCGACCCGAAGTTCGCGGTCGGCGACGATGTCGTCCTCTCCGCCGACCACATGCCGGGGATGAAGGGGGCGGATGCGACGATCACGGGCGCGTTCGACACCACCGCCTATGCGGTCAGCTACACCCCGACCGACGGCGGTGACCCGGTGAAGAACCACAAGTGGGTCGTCCACGAAGAACTCGACGACCCGGGCAGCGCCCCGCTCAAGGATGGCACGAAGGTGACCCTCGAAGCCGAGCACATGCCCGGAATGAAAGGCGCGAAGGCGACGATCGACGGCTCCACCGATGAGACCGTCTACATGGTCGACGTCGACACGGGTGACATGACGATGACCAACCACAAGTGGGTCGTCGAAGACGAAGCCCAACCGGCGAAATGACCCCAGTCCGGCCTGCGAAATGATCTCAGTCCGGCCGAAGAGCTCTCAGCTCAGTCGAACTGCGGTGCCCGCCGCTCCTGGAAAGCTGTGAACCCTTCGGCATAGTCCGGGGTCTGGCGCGCGGTCTCCTGCAGGTTGGCCTCCTCGGCGAGCACCTGCGCGAGCGTCGGCCGGTCGTCGGCGAGCTTCTGGACGAAGCCCTTCTCCATCGCGAAGGCCTCGGCCGGACCGGACACGATCGTGGCGAGCTTCGACTCGACGAACTCGGACAGCTCCCCGGCCGGGACCGAGCGGGAGACGATGCCCGCATCGGCCGCCTCGGCGCCGGTCATGAAGTCACCGGTGATGATGAGGTCCATCGTCCGGTGATAGCCCACCCGGTCGAGGAACACGTGGTGCGCGCCCGAGTCGAGCATCGCGCCGATCGCGGCGAAGGGCGAGCCGAACTTCGCGTTCTCGGCTGCGAAGATGATGTCGGCAGCCGCCGCGACCCCGAAGCCCAGCCCCAGGGCGGCACCCTGAACCTGTGAGATCACGGGGATCGGCAGGGCGCGGATGGACTGGAAGACGGGTGTGAAGGCTTCGGCGAGGAACGCGTGCGCGTCATCGGTTTCGACGTCGACGGCCGAGATGTCGCGACCGGAGCTGAAGACCTTGCCCTCTCCCCTGATCAGGAGCGCCCGCACGTTCGGGACCGCCTCGGCGACCTTGGCCACCGCTGCCGCGAGGTCACGGAGGTTGTCGGCGTCCAGGGCGTTGCGGGAATCGGGGCCGTCGAGGACTATCTCTGCGATGTTCCCCCGGTTGGACAGTCGGATCTCGGTCACGTGTGCTCCTTTGCAGATGACGGTGGTGCAGCTGACGGTGCTGCAGGTGTCGATGAGGCAAGCGGGCTTGATGCCCGCCTGGTCACCAAGTATAGAATCCCTGGCCGGATTTTCGACCCAACTGGCCCGCGGCGACCTTGTCCTTGAGCAGCTGCGGCGGTGCGAACCTCGGCCCCAGCTCCGCTTCGAGGTGCTCGGCGATGCCGAGGCGGACGTCGAGGCCGACGATGTCCGTGGTCTGCAGCGGTCCGGCTGGGTGCCGGTAGCCCAGCGTCATCGCCTTGTCGATGTCCTCGGGGATCGCGACCTCGTCCTCGACCATCCGCATCGCTTCGAGAGCCAGTGCCACGCCGAGGCGGCTGGAGGCGAATCCCGGTGAGTCCCTGACCGTGATCGCCGTTTTGCCCAGCCCGGTCACCCATGACTTCGCGACGTCGACGAGTTCGGGCCGGGTGTGGGTGCCGACGACGACCTCGACGAGCTCGCTGACGGGCACGGGATTGAAGAAGTGGAGCCCGATGAGTGCCTGGGGCCTGGGCAGTGCGGCGGCGAGCTCATCGATCGAGAGTGCACTGGTGTTCGTGGCGATGCTCGCGGCCGGGGCGTGCTTCGCAATGGCGGCGAGGATCTCCTGCTTGAGTTCGACGATCTCCGGAACGGCTTCGACGACGAGAAGCGCCTGGTCGAGCAAGGTGGGGTCGCGCACGACCTCAACTGTGCCGGTGACTTCGAGGCCCTTGGACTTCGATTTCTCGATCGAGGCGTCGACGCGCTCCCTGGCGGCGGCCACGGTCTCATCGGTGTTCTCGATGATGATGACGCGGGCTCCGGCGCTGGCGAAGGCGTGGGCGATTCCTGCCCCCATCCGCCCGCCGCCGTAGACTCCGACGGCCTCTGGGACCTGCACGGCGGCCCCTCCCTCATCGGCGGTGTGCACGGCGTCCGGTTCGTGTGCCCTCTGCTCGCTCATTCGGCGCTGCCTCTCTCCTCGTCCCGGGAAACGTCCTGGACTGCCCGCGGATCGGCCTGCTCATGTCGCGGATCGGCCTGCTGGTATCGCGGATCGGCCTGCTGATCCATGGCCTCGGTCGCCACGGACTCGGCCTTCGCCCGCTTCTTGTCTTCCCGTTTGGCGAGAAACGCGTCCATTCGGGCGTACTTCTCCTCGGTCTCGAACAGCACGGCCTGGGCCAGGTTGTCGATGAGCGGATGTGCTTCCCGCGGAGCGTGGAACGCCGACTTCGACAGCCTCACGGCCAGGGGAGCATAGCTCGCGATCCGGTCGGCAAGCGCCCGACCTGCGAGTTCGAGATCCTCGGGGTCGACGACATCGTTCAGCAGACCGATCGATTTGGCCTCGTCGGCCTGAAGGGTGCGCCCGGCAAGCAGGATCTCCTTGGCTCTCGGCTCTCCGACGAGTTCGCGCAGACGCCAGGCCGCGCCGGCGGCGGCGAGGATCCCGAGACCCGCTTCCGGGTTTCCGATCTTCGTCGCCGGCGTTCCGATGCGGAAGTCGCATGCGAAGGCGAGCTCCGCTCCCCCGCCCAGGGCGAAGCCTTCGACGAGGGCGATCGTGGGCATCGGCAGTTCCTGGAGGCGGGTGAAGACCTTGGAGTTGATGCCGGCCAGGGCTTCTTCGCGGCCGCGATCGCGCAGCTGACCGATATCGGCCCCTGCGGCGAAGACGCCGTTCGAGCCGGTGAGGATCGCGACCTTCGTGTCCGCCTCGAGCTCGGCGCACACTTCGTGGAGGGCATCGGCCATGGACTGGTCGATGGCGTTGCGCACCTCGGGCCGGTTGAGCCGGATGATCACGCGGTCGTCGAAGCGCTCGATCAGGAGCGGGGTGTTCCGGCCGCCGGCCGTGCTGTCCGCTGCCCCGGACGTGCTGTCCGCTGCGCCCTCGGCGCCGCCCGCGCTCATACCCGCTCCAACAGCAGTGCCGAACCCTGGCCGACGCCGACGCACATCGTCGCCAGTCCGCGCTTCGCGTCGGCCTGTTCGAGGCGGTTGAGCAGGGTCAGGGTGATGCGTGCGCCCGAGCAGCCCAAGGGGTGGCCCAACGCGATCGCCCCGCCGAAGGAATTCACGGTCTCCGGGGCGAGGCCCAGGTCGCCGATGCAGGCGAGGGACTGGGAGGCGAAGGCCTCGTTGAGCTCGACGGCCTCAAGGTCGCCGACGCCCCAGCCGACGCGGTCGAGGACCTTGCGGGTGGCCGGGACGGGCCCGATGCCCATGATCTCCGGAGAGATACCGGCGCTGGCACCGCTGACGACGCGGGCCCGCGGATCGAGACCGTGCTTCTGGGCGTAGCGTTCGCTGACCAGGACGACTACGGCGGCACCGTCGTTGAGAGACGAAGAATTGCCGGCGGTGATCACACCACCGGGTCCGTGGATCGCGCGCAGCTTCGCGAGCTTCTCCGGGGTGGTATCCGCCCGCGGTCCCTCATCGGCCGCGACATCCCCGATGGGCAGGATCTCGGGGTCGAATTTGCCCGCCTCCTGTGCGGCGAGTGCCTTCTGGTGGGAGGCATAGGCGAAGTCGTCGAGCTCCTCGCGCCCCAGCTTCCACTGCTCGGCCACTCGCTCAGCGGTCTGCGGCATCGACAGCGTCGTGTCCTCACCGAAGGCCGGGTTGGTGAAGCGCCACCCGATGGAGGTGTCCCAGGACCTGCCGGGCTTCGACCAGGCGCGGGAGGGCTTCTCGGTCACCCAGGGGGCCCGGGTCATCGATTCGACACCGCCGGCGACGACCACCTCGGCGTCTCCGGCCGCGATCATCTGCCGGGCGTTCGTGATCGCGGTCATCCCCGAGGCGCACAGGCGGTTGACGGTGAAGGCCGGAACGGACTCGGGCAGACCCGCCAGCAGCACGGCCATGCGGGCGACGTTGCGGTTGTCCTCTCCGGCCTGGTTCGCCGATCCGAGGATCACCTCGTCGATGTCGGTCGGGTCGATCCCGGACCGGCCGACAACGGTCTTCAGCGTCCTCGCGACGAGGTCATCGGGGCGCTGATCAGCCAGGACTCCGCCGTAGCGGCCGATGGGTGTGCGCAGTCCGTCCAGGACGAATGCCTCGGGCATGGGTCTCCTCAGTAGTGGTGTGCAGGGTGGCGCCGGCAATTCTCAAGGGTATCGACTCAACGCTTCAGACGCTCGCGAGGCCCGCTCGGGAGACCCGCACTCGGAAGTCCCGCACTCGGGAGTACGGGACGCTGTCGGCGTGGCGTGTGCCGAATGCGACGCCCGGACGACTCTGCTTACGAGTCGTAGTCGACCGTGACCTCGTCGCTGACGGGGAAGGTCTGGCAGGTGAGCACGAAGTTGTCGGCCACCTCGGCGTCTTCGAGGGCGTAGTTGCGGACCATGTCGACCTCGCCGGAGCAGATCTTCGCCCGGCAGGTCCCGCAGACCCCGCCCTTGCAGGCGAAGGGCAGGTCCGACCGCGATTCCTGTGCGGAGTCGAGGATCGTCTGACCCTGTGACATCGCCGAGGTGGAGCGCCTCCCGCCGAGGACGATCGTGACGTCGCTGGTGGCGCCCTCGACGACCTTGTCCGCGTGGACGACCTCCGGTGGCGGTTCGTCGACGTAGAAGAGCTCGAAGTGGACCTTCTCCTTCGGAACATCGAATTCGGCGAGGACCTTGCGAGCATCACTGAGCATGCCGAAGGGTCCGCACAGCCACACATGGTCCAGGTCGCCGACGGGCACCAGGTTCGTCAGCAGTTGACGCAGCTTCTCCTCGTCGAGGCGGCCGGAGAAGAGGTCGACCTCCCGCGGTTCGCGGGAGAGGATGTGGATGAGGTCGAGCTGCTGGTTTCGAGAGTTCTTGAGGTCGGCGAGCTCCTCGGCGAACATCACCGTGTTCGTGTTGCGGTTGCCGTAGAGCAGGGTGAGGGAGGCGTCCGGGTTGGACAGGACGGTCGTGGCGATCGAGAGCATCGGGGTGATGCCCGATCCTGCCGCGATGCACAGGTGTCGCCCGCCGAGGTCGGGGTCGGCCTGGAAACTGCCGCTGGGCGGCTGAACTTCGATCGTCTCACCCGGTCGGACGTCGTTGACGAGCCACTGAGAGAAGAGTCCGTCGGGGATCTCTCGCACACCGATGCGCGGATCCGTTCCGGCCGGGGCGCAGATCGAGTACGAGCGGCGGTGTTCTCCGCCGTCGATCATCCGGCGCAGGGTCAGGGACTGGCCCGCGGCGAAGTCGAAGACCTCGGCATACTCGTCCGGGACGTCGAAGGTCACCGCCGCCGAGTCATCGGTGAGGTGGTCGACCGACTTCACGGTCAGCGGATAGAAGGCGGTCCGGGAGACGACGTCGGTCTGCTGGGTCGCGGGGGTCGCCTCGGCGCTCTGATCGATCGTTTCGGTCATCTCAGATCTCCTTCACATGTTCGAACGGTTCGAGGCAGTCGAGGCACTGGTACATCGCCTTGCAGGCCGTCGGTCCGAATTCCGAGGACAGCTCGACATTCGCCGATCCGCACAGGGTGCAGGTCAGGGCTCGTTTCGTGGGCATGAGGGTCAGAGCCACGGGCCCCTGACGCCCGGGCGCCTGCCCGGGTGGGGAGATGCCGGCGTCCTTGAGTGCCTTCCGCCCTTCCTCGGTGATCCAGTCACTCGTCCAGGCCGGTGTCAGGGACACCCGCACCTCGGCGTCCGGGAATCCCGCGTCCTGGAGTTCGCGCTGCAGGTCATCGCGCATCGTCGCCATCGCCGGGCACCCCGAGTAGGTGGGGGTGATGACGGTGACGACGTGTCCGTCCTCGAACGTCACGTCACGGAGCACGCCGAGGTCGACGAGCGTGAGCATCGGCATCTCCGGATCGGTCACTCGGGCCGCCGCGGCGCGGGCTCGATCGAGCGCCGCAGCGTCGGTGTGGGCGGCCGTGGGCCGAGCGTCGCGATCGGTGCGATCGGTGCGATCGGTGCGATCGGTGCGATCGGTGCGATCGGCGCGGCCGTCCCGGTCGCTGCGGCCGTCCCGGTCGCTGCGGACGGCGGGCTTGCGGGTTTCGAGTGCTGCGGTCACCATTGTCCTTCCGGATATTGGCGGGCCACGACCTGCATATCGGCGAGCATCTTCGACAGTGCTTCGGTGTGCAGACCGTCGCGGCCCTTCTTACCTCTCACGCCGGCCAACGCGCCCCGTTCGGGACGGTCGATGCCGGCAGCGGCGAAGACCTGGTCGAGGATGACCCCGGCCTCGTCGGCCACCTCGGCGGGGTCGACACCGATTCCGGCCGCCGCGACCGAGGCTTCGATCGGGTGAGTCTCGAAGAGTTCGTCCCACAGGGGCCAGAGGCCGTCGAGTGCGTCCAGCAGCCGAGTCTTCGACTCCTCGGTGCCGCGGGCCAGGGTCAGCACCCAGCGGCCGGCGAAGTCGCGATGGTAGGACATCTCCTTCACACCCTTGACTGCGATCGCCGAGAGCACGGAGTCCCTGCTGGACTGCAGGCGTTCGAAGATCGCCAGGCGCCAGGTGGAGTAGATGAGGATCTTCGCGACCGCCTCGGCGAAGTCGCCGTTGGGCACCTCGGCGAGGCGGACGTTTCGGAACTGCAGGTCCTCGCGGAAGAACGCGAGGCGATCCTCGTCGGGGACCGGGGAGCCTTCGGGCAGCTGCGGCACGAGGCTGGGATCGGCGGCCGCGGTGCGGGCGAGCAGAAGCCGGGACTGGCCGAGCAGGTCGAGGGCGATATTGGCCAACGCGATGTCCTCTTCGAGGTCGGGCGCATGTGAGCACCACTCGGAGATGCGCTGGGAGAAGACCAGCGCGTCATCGCCGAGCATCTGGCAGTATGCGGCGAGCTCGTGTGGGTCGACGCCGTCGGGGACGGTGGTGTCGACTCCGGCCAGAGGGTCTTCGAAGTCCGTGCCGAACGCCCAATTGGCATCGTTGACGAGCAGGCCCGAATAGGCGTTCTCCGACTCGCCGTGCTCGATGTTGGCCCCGGCCTCGTCGTGATCGACGTGGATGGAAGGTTCGTTCGTCATCGTCGCCTCCTCACATGTGGGGGACATCGTCGGGGATGTCGTAGAAGGTCGGGTGGCGGTAGACCTTGTCGCCGGCGGGGGCGAACATGGGGTCCTTCTCGGCGGGGCTCGAGGCCGTGATCGTCGAGGAGCGAACGACCCAGATGCTCACGCCCTCGTTGCGGCGGGTGTAGACGTCGCGGGCGTGGCGCAGGGCCATCTGCTCATCGGGTGCATGCAGCGAGCCGACGTGGACGTGGTTGAGTCCGCGTTTGCCGCGCACGAAGACTTCATAGAGGGGCCATTCGCCGCGGACGCCCTGCTTCTGGGCTCCGGCGTCGGTGCCCGTGGTGGGAGCGGCGCCAGTGCTCGGGGTGGTCTCTGCGCTCATTTGGCGGCCTCCTCGGCGGTGGGGGTTTCGGGTGAGTCGGTGGGCGCGGCCGGGACGGTGGCATCGTCGGGGCCGGCGGGGGCGGTGGCATCGTCGGGGCCGGCGGGGGCGGTGGCACCGTCGGCGTCGGCCGCCGAGTTCTCCGCGAAGGCGAGCGCGGCGTCTCGCACCCAGGCTCCGTCGTCCCAGGCGCGCTTGCGGTGGGCGACGCGCTGGTCGTTGCAGGGCCCGTTGCCTTTGACGACGGCCCAGAATTCGTTCCAGTCCGGTGTCGAGAAGTCGTAGTGTCCGCGCTCCTCGTTCCACTTCAGGCCCTCGTCGGGGAGGGTCACCCCCAGGGCGTCGGCCTGCGGGACGGACATGTCGACGAACTTCTGGCGCAGCTCGTCATTGGTGTGGGTCTTGATGCCCCACTCCATCGACTGCTCGGTGTTCGGTGAGTCGTCGTCGGGCGGGCCGAACATCATGAGGGAGGGCCACCAGAAGCGGTTGACCGATTCCTGCACGGACGCCCTCTGCTCCTCGGTTCCTCGCATCATCGTCATCAGCAGTTCGTAGCCCTGGCGCTGGTGGAAGGACTCCTCCTTGCAGATGCGGATCATGGCGCGGCCGTAGGGTCCGAATGAGGTCCGGCACAGGGGCACCTGGTTGCAGATCGCAGCACCGTCGACGAGCCAGCCGATCGTGCCCACGTCGGTGTAGGACAGTGTCGGGTAGTTGAAGATCGAGGAGTACTTCTGCTTGCCGGCGATGAGCTTCTCGGTGAGTTCGTCGCGGGTCGCACCCAGGGTCTCGGCGGCCGAGTAGAGATAGAGACCGTGACCGGCCTCGTCCTGGACCTTCGCGAGCAGAATCGCCTTGCGACGCAGCGAGGGCGCGCGGGAGATCCAGTTGCCCTCGGGCTGCATGCCGATGATCTCCGAGTGAGCGTGCTGAGCAACCTGCCGCACAAGAGTCTTTCTGTACTTCTCCGGCATCCAGTCACGTGGTTCGATTCGATCCTTGGCCGCGATCGTCTCGTTGAACTGTTCTTCGAGCTGTGTTTCGTTGACTTGCGTCGTCATGACCACTCCACCCTTGGATGTGCCCTTCCTGGACTGTGCCTTGCGCACCGTACTGTGCCGAACCGCGCTGGACTGTGCCGCACCGTACCGGACCGTGCTGGACCGTACGTTCTGCACCACCTGTTCGGTTCGTCCATCGTACGAGCGATGGCCCGGGACAACCATTTACTGACCATTTGTTCTGTATTGTTCACTATCAGTGTGGCACACCCCACGCCGAGGTGCAATGCGCGAGGACCGAGGCAGGCGCGGACAGGTGCGACCCAGCGGGCGATGGGCCAAGCGCAGCCGGCGGAGCCAGCGGGGCGCCTGAGCTCCCCACTCGCGACGGCATCACTCGAGACAACGACGCCGCGTCGAAACCACTGTGCACACACCGTTGCCCCGGCGCGACGCCGTTGTCTCGGCGTTCATGCTCGGCGCGGCGTCGTTGTCTCGGCGTTCATGCTCGGCGCGGCATCGCCATCTTGCCACTCACTCTCGCCCGACTTGACAGAGACGCCGATCACAGACGATATTTATTGACCAGATGGTCGTTTATTCTCCGACGACGCTCCAGGGGCACTCTCCTGCTGGGTTCCGCGAGGAATCGGCAACCATCATTCGCGTGCAGTCTCAGCGGCTGAGCGTGTCACCACCACAGTTGAATGCGCCTGCCGATCCGACGATAGAGCCACCTCGGCAGTGCCGACCCGGCAATACCTGCATGGCAAACCCGGCACGGCCGTCGCCCCAGCACAGGAATCAGCGACTCGAGGAGGAGCCTGACATGGGAGAAACCAGCCACGAGGCCACGACCACGGCCCCCAGCGATGAAGGCACCCGCATTGACGGTGGTGCCCCCAACGACGACGTCCGAAGCGACGCTGACCTCCGCAACCACGATGACACCCGCAGCGACGAAGGCGCCCCCAGCGACGCTGCCACCCGCGGGGGCCACACTGAGGAGCTGACCGGCGCCGCGGCGATGTTCGCCAACGATCGGGCCTCTCAGCATCTGGGCATCACCGTCGACGACCACGGTCCCGGCTGGGCGCGGTGCTCGATGACGATCACCGACATCATGGCCAATGGGCATTCGATCACCCACGGCGGCTATATCTTCCTCTTCGCCGACACCACCTTTGCGATGGCCTGCAACTATCCCGGCTCGATCACAGTCGCCTCGGGCGGGGACATCGACTTCCTCAAACCCACCTACATCGGCGACGAGCTCGTCGCCCACGGCAGAGAGGTCGTCAAGCAGGGCCGCTCCGGCGTCTACGACATCGAGGTCACTCGCGGTGAGGAGATCGTCGCCGTCTACCGCGGACGTTCCCGCACCCTGCCCGCCCCGAAGCCGACAACAGCAGACGCCTCCGAGCCACCGAAGCCGACCTCACCCTGACCCACCTGGGCCGAACCCTGACCCGCCTGGCCCGAACCCGGCCACGCCTCACCCGGCGACGCTCGATACCGGCGCCCCACCTCGGCGCCCCACGAACCGCGAAGCACCACACGATCCACCAAGGAGACAATGATGACTGCCAACGATCTCGACGCCGGTCAGCGCATGAGCCTGGACGAGCTGCGCGCCGATCAGCTCGCCAACCTCAAGTCCACGGTCACGAAGGTCTACGAGAATGTGCCGTTCTACCGGCAGGCCTTCGACGAGCTCGGCGTCACTCCTGCGGACATCACCAGCCTCGACGACATCGCGAAGCTGCCGTTCACGAACAAGCAGGACCTGCGCGACAACTACCCGTTCGGGCTGTTCGCCGTTCCGCAGGAGCAGGTCGCGCGCATCCACGCCTCCTCGGGCACGACCGGTCTGCCGACGGTCGTCGGGTACACGATGGGCGATCTCGATAGGTGGGGCAGCCTCATCGCCCGGTCCATCCTCGGCGCCGGCGGCAAGCGCGGACAGATGATGCACAACGCCTACGGCTACGGCCTGTTCACCGGCGGTCTCGGCGTCCACGGCGCCGAACGTCACGGCTTCACGGTCGTGCCGATCTCCGGCGGCCAGACCCCGCGCCAGGTGCAGCTGATCCAGGACTTCAAACCCGAGATCATCACGGCCACACCCACCTATCTGCTGACGATCCTCGACGAGTTCCACAAGCAGGGCATCGACCCCACGACGACGAGCCTGAAGACCGGGATCTGCGGCGCCGAACCGTGGACGGATGAGATGCGCAAGGAGATCGAGAGGTCCTTCGACATCGACGCCGTCGACATCTACGGCCTGTCCGAGGTCATGGGCCCCGGCGTCGCCTGCGAATCCGCGGTGACCAAGGACGGGCCCACCATCTGGGAGGACCACTTCTACCCGGAGATCGTCGACCCCTTCACCGGTGACGTCCTGCCCGACGGTGAGGAGGGCGAACTCGTCTTCACCTCCCTGACGAAGGAGGCGCTGCCGATCATCCGCTACCGCACGCACGATCTGGCTCGCCTGCTCCCGGGCACCGCGAATCCGAGCTTCCGCCGCATCTCACGCATCACCGGCCGCTCCGACGATCTCATGATCATCCGCGGCGTCAACGTCTACCCCGCCAACATCGAATCGGTGCTCTTCGAGTTCGAGCACCTGAGCCCCCACTTCCAGCTCGTGCTCACCCGCCCCGGCCGCATGGACGAGGTCACCGTCGAGGTCGAGTGCCGCGAAGGCGTCGGAGCCGTCGAGCTCGAAGGGCTGAATGGGCTCGTCGCCGCGCGAGTCAAGGAGCGCCTGGGCGTGACCTCGACCGTGTCGGTGCTCCAGCCGGGCGAACTGCCGCGCTCGGTGGGTAAGCTCAAGCGCATCATCGACCGCCGAGAGGGCCTCAGGTGAGCACTTCTGTGACTCGGATCGCGACGTTCGCCTCGTGGGCTGATTAGACTGGTGCGCATGCCGAAAACGACCTCACCTGCACCGACACCAGACCTCGAGTCGGGTGTTGACCCGGACGCGAGGGCCGACCCGGACGTCGGGACAGACGCGCGGGCCGACCCGGACGTGAGCACAGACCCGGACGTCGGGACGGCTGCGTCGACACAGACAGAAGCCACCACCGCCGAGGCGAGCGCGCCCCGACAGCGCAAGCGCACCCGTCGTGGACGCCCTGGCTACGACCGGGAGACCCTGATCAACAAGGCCACCGAGGTCTTCGTCTCCCGCGGCTACGACGGCACCTCCATGGACACCGCGGCGCGTGAACTCGGCATCACGAAGTCCGCGATCTATCATCACGTGAAGTCGAAGGAAGAGCTGCTGCATCTGGCGATCAACCGCGGCATCAGCGCCCTCGACTCCGCGATCGAGGACGAAAGTCAGCGCAGCGGTCTCAACGCGCTCGAGCGCCTGCGCGCGGCCGTCCATGCCAGCGTGGTCATCCTCATCGAATACCACCACTCCGTGACTCTGCTGCTGCGGGTGCGCGGAAACTCGGCCGTCGAGATCGAGGCCCTCGACCAGCGCCGAAAGATCGACGACAAGATCAGAGCCCTGGTCGCCGAGGCGATCGACGAGGGCGGTCTGCGCTCGGACTTCACGCCCGGCCTGATCACGCGCCTGCTCTTCGGCATGGTCAATTCCATCACCGAGTGGTATCGGCCCAGCTACCCCGTCGACCCCGGAACCATCGCCGACGCAGTCACGTCAATGGCCTTCAACGGGCTGGAGGTCTGAACAGTCGGCAAGTTCACCTCGAATAATTGCAACCTGTCAAGGTGAACTTGCCGACTGTTGGCATACTGAGCGGGATCGCAGTCGACTACCCCGCGAACTCGCGCAGAGGCTGCCCGGTCACACCCGCCTCGGCGACGAACAGCGCTCCTGCCAGCGAATCTGCCGATGTGTCCGCGTCCACCTGAGACGTGGTGATGAAGAGCCGGTCGAGGTTCATCCCACCGAATGTGCAGGCCGTCGTCTTGTCGGCGGGAACGTCGATGACTCCGTCCAGGATGCCATCGGGCCGGTAGCGGTGGATCGCTCCGGCGTTGACCACGGCCGTCCACACGCAGCCTTCAGCGTCGACGGTGAGCCCGTCGGGACGACCGCCGTCGGGGAGTTCGACGAGGACCCGACGGTTGCGCAGCCCCTTGTCGGGATCGAAGTCGAAGACGGCGACCTGGCCCGTGGCGGTGTCGTTGTAATAGGCGAGCGAACCGTCGGGACTCCACTCGAGGCCGTTGGATACGGTCACGCCCTCGAGCATGACGTCGACGCCGCCCTCGGGACCGAGACGATAGAGCGATGCCGCACCGGGTCGCTGATCGTAGGCCATCGAGCCGCACCAGAAGTTTCCCCGGGGATCGCAGCCGCCCTCGTTCATGCGGATGTCACTCGCCGTCCACACTTCGGGCAGAGCGGTGATCTGCCCATCGGGACTTTCGAGAGCGAACCCGCGCTCGATCCCGATCACCGCGCCACCGCCTCGGCGAGGGCGAACTGCGGCGGCGACCCGGGCGACGTGCCTGCGTTCGACCCGGTCCTCGCGCAATGTCAGTATGTCGCCAGCGAGCATGTCGACCCAGCGCAGGCCGCCCCAGGACGGCGACCATGCGGGCCCTTCGCCGTGGCAGGCGATCGGGTCGGTGACCTGCTCGGCCCTCATGGCTGCCGCTCTGAGGCGGGCTGCTCCACGTCGGGCCGCTGACCTTGGAACGGCTGCTGCTCCACGTCGGGCCGCCGACCTGGGACCGGCTGCTGCTTTGCGTCGGACAACTGCCCCGAGGCCGGCTGCGGCCTCGGCCCGGTCGGCGGTTCCGAGTCCGGTCCGGCGCTGCCCGCGGGATAGTCCTCCATCGACACGTCACCGGATGCCCACGCTTCCATGACCGGGGTGAGGATCTGCCAGGACAGCATCGATTCCTCCGGCCCGGCGGCCAGATCCGACTCCCCTGCGAGGACGTCCTTGAGCACGTGTCCGTACGGGGTGAAGTCGGGCCTGGGCTGGTCACCGATCAGACTCAGCCTCGCCGACCGGTCACGGGAGCTGCTCGAATTGAGATCGAGCTCGACGTCGAATGGGCCGTCGAGGCCGATCCACAGGCGTGCGCCCTCCTGTGCGGCACCGACCGGGCGAAAGAGGACCTCGATGCCCTTGCGCATGCGGGCGAGTGCCTTTCCCGTGCGCAGACGAAACCGCGTGCCCTGCCAGCGGGGCGAATCGATGTGCAGAACCACCTCGGCGAAGGTCTCCGTACTTTGGCTCCCGTCGACACCCTCCTCGTCGACGTAGTCGGGGACCTGTTTTCCCTCGGCCTCCGCATCGTCGGCGAGAGTTCCCGCGGTGTAGCGGGCCCGGCGGGTCGACGTCAGGACGTCATCGCCCGACAGCGGACGAACGGCGGAGAGGAGTTCGGTCTTGCGGGCTCGCAGCTTCGCCGCGCTCGGCCACCCCGATTCGATCCCTGCGGGCCGCTCCATGGCGCTCATGGTCAGCAGCTGCATCAGGTGGTTCTGCAGGACGTCCTTGAGCGCGCCCGTGCTGTCGTAGAACCGGGCGCGCCCCTCGAGCGCGATGGATTCCTCCCACAGCAGCCGGAACTCGGCGATGTGCTCACCGTTCCACACGGCCTCCGGCAGCGGATTGGCGAACCGCAGCGGCAGCATCGCCTGCAGAGGAGCCATCCCGAGCGCATGGTCGACGTTGAAGACCATCTGGGCAGCATCGTCACCGAAGAGCTCGCCGAGGAGGTCGTCCAGTTCGCCGGCACCGTTGAGGTCATCGCCGAAGGGCTTCTCCATCGCAATCCGACTGCCCTGGGGAAGACCCGCGGCGGCCAAGGCTCGCAGGGCATCGGGCATGAGACCGGTGGGCAGGGCGAGGTAGACGGTGACCGGAGGGTCCCGAACGGGGGCGGAACCTGCACCGGACTCGGGGGCGGATTTGGGAGCGGACGCAGACTTGGGCGCGGGCGCGGGCGCGGAAGCGGCTTTGGGCGCGGGCGCGGAGGTCGACTCGGCGATGAGATCGGCCATATCGGCAGCGTCGGTGACATCCGTGGACCTGTACCGAGTCCGGTCGAGGATCCAGCTGCGGGCGCTTTCGGGATGTTCGGCGCCGTGCTCGTTTAGCTTCTTCGCGGCATGGTCTCGGTAGGCCTCGTGCGTCATTTCGGCCGTCGCCACTGCCGTGAGTGAGAAGTCCTGCGGGAGCGTCTCGGCGGCGGCGAGCTCCGCCAGTGCCGGCAGCAGGAACCGTCCTGCGAGGTCACCTGTGGCACCGAAGATGATGAGGGTGGAGTTCACTGTGCTCCCTGTCGACGGACTTCCGCTCGAGACGAGTTGCCGAGTCGTGTCGCCCAGGCTACTCCGTCGGCCTCGGAACACTTATGGAAGTCTCAGACCACTTATGGAATCAGCCACTTCGAAGGCGCACCACCAGGCCCTCGCCCGGGGTGTGGGCCACTGCCAGGACACTACCCGGGGTGTGGGCCACTGCCAGGACACTACCCGGGGTGTGGGCCACTGCCAGGACACCATCCGGGGTGTGAGCGTGTGAGCTACGGCAGCCACTCCACTGGCGCCGAGACCACGCCGGAGCGCCGAGACGACGACGCCGTGCCGAAACGGCTGTGCGCGCACAGTCGTCTCGGGGCTCCGGCGTGGTCTCGAGTGCCCGGCTGTTGCGCGTCTGCTGCGCGGCTGTTGGGGGAGGCTGGACTGCGGCATGCGTTGGGCAGCGGCGCGCCGATGGGCTCGTCAGCGCAGCGCTGCCATGCCGGCGGCAAGAACCCAGCCCAAGGTCGAGTCCATCTCGTCGAGCAGCTCATCACGCGGCGGCTGGTATTCGCTGATCACCCAGTCGACGACCATCTGCACACCCGCACCGACGAGCACATCGCCGAGAACGCGCTGCTGACCTGCAGCGAGCTCGGGGCCGGCAACAGTCGCAGACAGACGGTTCGCGAGTTCGTCACCGATCGTGCGCGCTTGCCGGCGATACAGTTCATCGACGCGCGCGCTCACTCCCAGGACCTCGAAGAGGTGGACTCGCGCCTGCACCGGATTGGCCTGCGCCCAGGTCAGAAAACCAGCCATGAATCCCCGCAGCACCGTCGCGGCATCCTCGCCCTCGCCGGCAAGCACCGAGGCGCGCAGGTCGGCGACCACCCGCCCGTAGACCTCGCAGAGGAGATCCTCCAGCGTGGCGAACGACTCGTAGAAGTAGCGCTTGTTGAGACCGGCCTCCGCACAGATCGAGCCGACGGTGGCAGCGCGATAGCCCTGAGTGCCGAACAGCGAGATCCCGGCGGCGATGAGCTCCTCACGGCGAGCGCTCTCACGCTCCTCACGGCTGGCACCTGCATACGGACGTCCCTGATCACTCACACTGTGATCTTGACAACAAGGACCGACGATTGCAAACTGGTACGACTTCGTACCAGAAAGGTCGGGAATGACATCCAGCACCTCAGGCAACACCGCACTCAACGCCGAACGGCGCAGGCAGGACCTCGCAGAACTCTCAGAGGCAGAGGCGTCGGGGGCAGAGCCTGTCGACCTCGTGGTGATCGGCGGCGGCATCACCGGTGTCGGCGTCGCACTCGATGCGGCGTCCCGCGGGCTGAGCGTCGTGCTCATCGAGCGCCGGGACCTCGCCTCGGGCACCAGCAGCTGGAGTTCGAAGCTGGCCCACGGCGGCCTGCGCTACCTGGCGAAGCTCGACGTCCCGATCGCATGGGAGTCCGCCGTCGAACGCGGCCACCTGATGAGCCGGATCGCGCCGCACCTGATCCGACCGCTGCAGATGCTCTTCCCGCTGCACACCCAGGTCAGCCACTTCGACGCCACGCTGACCGGCACCGGATTCTTCGCGGGCGATGTGCTGCGGATGCTGGCACGCACCCCGAAAACGCTGCTCCCCCACCCCAGCCGAGTATCCCCCGCCGACGTCTGCCGACTTGCTCCGGCCACGGCCACCACCGGGCTGCGCGGCGGTCTGCTCAGCTGGGACGGCCAGATCGTCGACGATGCCCGACTCGTCGTGACCATGGCCCGCACCGCTGCCTCCCACGGCGCCCGCATCCTCACCTATGCCGCCGCCACCGACGTCGAACCCGGACGGGTCCACGTCACCGATCAGCTCACGGGCGAACCTCACACGATCCGCGCGAAGCAGATCATCAACGCCGCCGGCGTCTGGGCCGACACTCTGTCCGAGGACGTCGAACTCGCCCCGAGCAAGGGCTCCCACCTGCTGGTGCGGGCCGAGAGCATCGGCGAACCGACTGCCGCCGTCACGGCGCCGGTGCCCGGTCACTTCGGCAGGTTCGTCTTCGCCGTACCCTGGGACGACGGCCTCGTCATGATCGGCCTGACCGACGATCCTCACGACGGGCAGATCCCTGAACGTGCCCGCCCGGACGCCGATGAGCGCGCATTCCTGCTCGACACCATCAACGCCGTTCTGCAGGAGCCGCTCACACCGGAGGACGTCGTGGGCAGCTATGCCGGTTTCCGGCCGCTGCTCAAGGGCAAGGCCGACTCCGGGGCCGACCTGTCGCGCAAACACGCGCTGCTGCGTGACCCGAGGACCGACCTCCTCACGATCGTCGGCGGCAAGCTCACGGCATACCGTCGTATGGCCGAAGACGCCGTCGACGCTGCGGTCGAAGCCGGCGGGCTGAGTGCTGGGGCCTGCCGCACCACGACGCTCGGCCTCGTCGGCTCGGGCACACCGGCCTCCGGCCTGCCCGAACACCTGGTCCGGCGCTACGGCACCGATGCCGGCACCGTGACCGCCTACGGGGACGACGACCCCGGCCTGAACGAGCCTGTGAGATCCGGAATTCCGTTCAGCGGCGCGGAGATCCGATTCGCCGTCGAACACGAACTCGCCGTCACCGTTGAGGACGTGATCGACCGCAGAACCCGGTGGGGCCTCGTCGACGCCGATCGTGACGACCTTGCCGCCGCCGTGCGCAGACACGCCCCCGAGCTGATCGAAGCCGAGAACCGATCCGCACCGAGAACCGATCGAGAGCAGACGCTGCTCGAGAACAGACAGAACAAGCAGGAAGAAGGGTGAGCTCCATGGACAACACTCAACCGCGGATGCGCTGGTGGGGCTGGGGCGAGGACGGCCACGACGGCCCGGTCAAGCCCGGCGCCAAGAAGATGCTGACCAAGTCCTGCGGCTGGCCCGAAGGCGTCAATCGCCCGCCGATCGACCTCGATGCCGTCCAGCTGCCCGGGGCCGAGCTCCCCGACGACGCGCGCTCGCGCTTCGACGAGCTGCTGGGTGCCGCCTACGTCCGCGACGATCGCGCGACGCGCGTCTCCCACGCTGCCGGACGCAGCGTGCCCGACCTGCTGCGACTGCGCAGCGGGCAGATGCCGTTCGCACCGGACGCCGTGCTGTTTCCGGCGTCCGAGGCCGAGGTCGACGAGCTGCTCGCCATCTGCAGCCAGGAGCGCATCGCCGTCGTGCCGTTCGGCGGCGGCACCAGCGTCGTGGGCGGCATCGACGCATTCCGCCCCGGTTTCCGCAGCTGTGTCTGCATCAGCCTCGCCCGCCTCGACCAGGTCCTCGACATCGACGAGAAGTCGCTGACGGTGACCGCCCAGGCCGGAGTCTTCGGCCCCGATCTCGAGGAGCGGCTGCAGGCCGAGGGCTTCACGCTCGGCCACTTCCCGCAGTCGTTCGAGTTCAGCACGGTCGGCGGCTGGGTCTCCACACGATCGGCCGGTCAGCAGTCGACCGGCTACGGGCGGATCGACGAGAACGTGTTCGGTCTGCACTGCTCGACACCGAGCGGTCCGATCCGGCTGCACCCGACTCCCGCCTCGGCGGCCGGGCCCAACCCGCGCCAGATGCTCATCGGCTCCGAGGGCACGCTGGGCATCATCACCCAGGCCACTCTGCGCATCAAGCGCCTGCCCGAGACCACACTGCCCGATGCCTGGTTCTTCCCCGACTTCCACTCGGGCGCGACGGCCCTGCGTGAGATGGAGCAGACCGGTCTGCGCCCCGACATCGCGCGACTCTCCGACGTCAACGAGACGGCCTTCGGACTGGCGCAGCTCGGCAGCGGCCTCCAGCGCAAGGGTCTCCTCGCCTTTCTGCGCGCTCGCGGTGTCACGACGCCCTGCCTGCTGGTGCTGCGCTACGACGGCCGCACCTCGGATGCCAGGTCGCGCCGGGCCGCCGGACGTGCGATCGCCAAGAAGCAGACGGGCGTCAGCATCGGCGGCGCGCCCGAGACCATGTGGGAGAAGCACCGCTTCTCGACGCCGTATCTGCGCGATCAGCTGATGACCGAGGGGATCGTCGTCGAGACGATGGAGACGGCCGCGCAGTGGAGCACGATCGAAGACCTGCACGACACGATCAGACAGGACATCGAGAAATCGCTGGCCGACCGGGGCACGCCCGCCCTGGTGCTGTGTCACGTCTCGCACCTCTACACCGCCGGCTGCTCCCTCTACTACACCGTCTTCGCCCAGCAGCAGGAGGGTCAGGAGATGGAGCAGTGGACGGCGCTGAAGACCGCGGCCGGTGATGCCATGGTCGACAACGGCGGCACGATCACCCACCACCACGCCACCGGGGCGGACCACGCTCCCTGGCTGGCCGAGGAGACCGGCGAGCTGTGGCTGCGGATGCTGCGCGCGGCCAAGGCCGAGGTGGACCCGGGGGGCATCATGAACCCCGGCAAGCTCATGCACGGGCCGACGACGCTGTGAGCACCGCACCGTCGCCGACCCCGGTCCCCGTCATCCTCAACCCCGCAGCACGCAACGGTGCCGTCCGCAAACGGATCGCTCCGATGCAGGCGGCCTTCGCCGACCACAACCTGGAGGCCGTGCTGGTCGAGAGCACGAGCGAGGCGCACGCCGGTGAACTCGCCGCGGAGTTCGCCTCCCAGGGCGAACCCATCGTCGTGTCCCTCGGCGGTGACGGGATGGTGCGCGCGATCGCCGCCGGGCTCGTCGGCACGAGCACCTCTCTGGGCATCATCGCCGGCGGACGCGGCAACGACTTCATCGGCAAGCTCGGCATCCCGAAGGACATCCACGCGGCCGCCGCCATCGTCGCCGAGGGCCGCGACCGCACCATCGATGTCCTCGACCTCGACGGGCAGGTCTGCATCGGCAATGTCTGCCTCGGCCTGGACTCCGCGGTCCAGGAATACGCGGATTCGGTCCGCCGCATCAAGGGACACTGGGTCTACCTGTACGGGGTCGCCCGTGCGATCATGCGACCGAGACGCATCGGCTTGGAGCTCACCATCGATGGCGAACACGTCGAGTTCCATGGCTACTCGGCGGGATTCGCCAACTCCGGCCGCTATGGAGGCGGCCTCAAGCTCTCACCCGAGGCGCAGCTCGACGACGGGCTGATCGACGTGGTCCTGCTCAAGGACGTCTTCCTCCCGAGGCTGGCCGTGGAGCTCGTGCTCTTCAGCCTCGGCAAGCACAAGTCGCACCCGCACATCCGCTTCAGCCATGCCCGTGAGGTGCACATCGCCGCATCCGAAGGGGCGGAGCCGGTCGAGGTCATCGCCGACGGTGACGCCGTCGCACAGACCCCGGCGAGGCTGAACATTCGTCCCGCCTCGCTGAGGGTCCGCGTCGGTCCTACTCCTTCGCGACGAGGGTGAGCACGTCGTATCCGGCGACGGGCTCGTCGTTCTGGTTGACCACCTCGGCGTCCCACCGCACCTCACCGTACTCGTCGGTCTCACGTGGGGTGATGCGCTTGGCCGTCAACGTCACCTTGAGCGAATCGCCTGGTGAGACCGGAGTGACGAAGGTCAGGCCCTCAAGGCCGTAGTTCGCGAGCACCGGGCCCGGATCAGGCTGGACGAAAAGTCCGGCGGCGAAGGACACGATGAGGTAGCCGTGCGCCACGCGTCCCGGGAAGAACGGGTTCGCTGCCGCCGCCTCTTCGTCGGTGTGGGCGTAGAAGGTGTCGCCGGTGAACTCCGCGAAGTGTGCGATGTCCTCGAGTGTGACGGTGCGCCGCTCGGATTCCAGGGCATCGCCGACGCGCAGATCGGCCAAGGTCTTCGTGAACGGGTGCCGACCGGTCCGGCGTTCGGCGCCGGCCACCCATTCGCCGCCGATGGCGGTGAGCATGTCCGGGGAGGCCTGGATCGCGGTGCGCTGCATGAAGTGCTCGACACCGCGCAGACCGCCCATCTCCTCGCCGCCGCCGGCGCGACCCGGGCCACCGTGGATGAGGGTGGGCAGCGGTGAACCGTGCCCGGTCGACTCCTCGGCGTCATCGCGGTCGAGGACGAGGATGCGTCCGTGCCAAGGAGCGACCTGCCTGACGAATTCGGCGGCGAACCCGCGATCGTGGGTGACGACCGAGCCGACCAGGGAACCGCGGCCGCGAGCGGCCAGACGGACCGCCTCCTCGGTGGAGGAATAGGTGATGAGCGAGGTCACCGGCCCGAAGGCCTCGACGTCGTGGACGGCGTCGACCCAGGGGTCGTCGGCCTGGAGGACGGTGGCAGCGACATAGGCTCCGCCGAGGCGCTCCGCCAGTTCGTCGGAGTCTTCGCGTCCGCCGGTGAGCAGATGGGCCCCCGCCGAGGTGATCTCGTCGATGGCATCGAGGACGTCGTCACGCTGTCTGTCCGAGACGACCGGCCCCAGCCGGGTGGACGTCTCGCGCGGATCGCCGACCGCATTCGTCTGGAGCTTCGCGACGATCGCCTCACCGACCGCCTCGGCGTGGGCCTCGGGGACGAAGGTGCGGCGGATAGCGGTGCACTTCTGGCCGGCCTTGATCGTCATCTCGTCGACGACGCCGGAGACGAAGAGGTCGAACTCCTCGGTTCCCGGTCCCGCATCGGGGCCGAGCAGGGAGAAGTTCAGCGAGTCCGCCTCGGCGAAGAAGCGGGTGCCGCGGTCGCGCACGCAGTCCAGGCCGCCGAGGTGCTTCGCCGTGCCCGCGGAACCGGTGAAGGCGATGGTGTCCTGTTCGGCCAGGCGGTCGAAGAGCGGGGTGACGTCGCCGCTGATGAGCTGGATGGCACCGGCCGGCAGGAGACCGGAGTCGATCATGTCGGCCACGACGGCGCGGGTCAGGTGGGCGGTGTCGGTGGCGGGTTTGACGACGACGGGGACGCCGGCGACGAACATAGGGCCGAACTTCTCGAGCATGCCCCAGACGGGAAAGTTGAACGCGTTGATCTGCAGCGCCAGACCCTGCCGGGAGGTGAGGATGTGGCGGCCGAGGAAGGTGCCGTTCTTCGACAGGCGCTCGATTCCCCCGTCGAGGTGGACCGTGGAGTTGGGCATCTGGCGGCGGGCGACGCCGGAATAGGTGAAGAGGGTGCCGATGCCGCCTTCGATGTCGACGAATCCGTCACGTTTCGTGGTGCCGGTGGAAAACGAGATCTCGTGGTAGTCCTTGGCCCGCTCCATGAGATGGGCGCCGAGCTTCTTCAGGATCACGCCGCGCTGATGGAAGGTCAGCTTCTGCAGTTCGGGGATGCCCGTCGTCCGGGCGTAGTCGTCGACGGCGCTGAAGTCGATGCCGGACGAGGAGACGTGGTGGGTCAGCTGCCCGTTCGTCGCGTCATGGACGGGGCGTGCACCCTCGGTGTCCGGTGTGGGGGTGTGCCAGTCGCCTGCCACATACGAACTGAGAATTTCGGTCATGTCGTCTCTCCCTGGTCGAACTGCGTCTCCCGGTGCACGGCGGCCGACTTCGGCACCGCTGCCGATTCCTGACTGCAATACTAACCAATTGGTCGGTTATTGTCATTGGGGCCGCAGGTCCGGTTGTTCCATGCACACCCTCTGAGCACCGGTCACCTTCTGCATTATGATCGACGAAGATTACTGACCATTCAGTCACTCGTGCGAGCGCATCGGCGGTCCCTCAGAGTCGAGGACCACCTCGCCCGGCACGGCACAACATCCAAGGAAATCTCACCCATGTCCACAGCCTCACCCGACGCAGCAGCACCCGTATCAGACCCTCGTGAGGAACGCCGGGTCCTTGCCGGCACCCTCGTCGGCACCACCATCGAGTGGTATGACTTCTTCATCTATGCGCAGGCCGCGGGCCTCATCCTCTCGACCCAGTACTTCGGTCCGCTCGCCACGGACAATCCGGCGCTCGGCCAGATCATGGCCTGGGCCTCGCTCGGGATCTCGTTTCTGTTCAGACCGCTGGGCGCGATCATCGCCGGCCACCTCGGCGACCGTATCGGGCGCAAGAAGATGCTCGTCCTCACGCTCATCGTCATGGGCGCCGCCACCTCGCTCATCGGGCTGCTGCCGAATTATGCGGCCATCGGCGTGGGCGCCCCCATTCTGCTGACGCTGCTGCGGATCCTGCAGGGCTTCTCCGCCGGCGGAGAATGGGGCGGCGCCGCGCTGCTCTCGGTCGAACATGCGCCGGTGCACAGGCGCGGTCTCTTCGGCGCCTATCCGCAGATCGGCGTGCCGGTCGGCATGATCCTCGCCACCGGGGTGATCTGGATTCTGACTACGCTTCTCACTCCTGAGCAGTTCGCGAGCTTCGGGTGGAGGATCCCGTTCCTGTTCTCCGTGGTGCTGGTGATCATCGGCTACTACATTCGCCGCCAGGTCGAGGAGTCCCCGATCTTCGCCGAGCTGGCCGAGCGCAAAGCGGAGTCCTCGGCGCCGCTGTCGACGCTGTTTCGGAAGAACACGAAGGAAGTCGTCCTCTCGGCGCTGATCTTCATCGGCAACAACGCGGTGGGCTACATGATCATCGCCTTCTTCGCTGCCTACGCCTCCCGGCCCATCGAGGACGGCGGCACCGTCGGCCTCGATCGGGCGCCCGTGCTCCTGGCCACGACCCTGGCGAGCTTCGGCTGGCTGGTCTTCACGATGTGGGGCGGGGCGCTGTCGGACAAGCTGGGACGCGTGCGCACCTTCCAGGTCGGCTACATCCTCCTCATCCTGTGGCTGGTCCCGACCTTCCTCATGATCGACATGGCCAACATCTGGATGTACGGCATCGGCATCTTCGTCTTCACCGTCGGCATGGGCCTGTCCTACGGTCCGATGTCGGCGATGTATGCGGAGATGTTCCCGCCGCAGGTCCGCTACTCCGGCGTCTCGATCGGCTACGCCCTGGGCGCGATCCTCGGCGGAGCCTTCGCCCCCACGATCGCCGAGAGCCTGCTGGCTCGCACCGGTTCGTCGCTGTCGATCGCGGCGTACATGATCGTCGTCTGCATCATCTCGCTGGTCGCCGTCAGCCTGGTCAAGGAACCCAAGGGCGTGCCGCTCGGTGTCGTCAAGCACCACTGAAACAGTCGGCCACGTCCTTCCGCCGAGGCGAGCGGGTTTCCCACCGGTGCCGAGGCGAGCCGGAGAGGCGAGTGAGATGCCGACCGGTGCCGAAGTGACCGTGGAGGTGCGACTCCTGCTCAGCCGACCCCGATGACCGGCTCCCCGTAGGCGAGGACTTTGGCGTCGGCAGTCAGAAGTTCGAGCCCTTCGGTTCGAGCCTGAGCGACGAGGATCCTGTCGAAGGGGTCCTGGTGGATGGGCGGCAGATCGCTGACGGCAATCGCGTGCGCCGAGGTGATCGGCAGCTCCCGGTAGCCATTCTCCATCAGCCCCCGCCGCAGTATTCGAGGATTGACGGAGAAGTCACCTCTCGCCAACGACGACTTGATCGAGACTTCCCATATACTCGCTGAACTGAACAGCAGATCGTTGGCCACATCGCCGATCCGACCGCGCGCCTCCGCGCTCAATCTCTCCGGCTCATACGCTGCCCAGAGGAGCAGGTGAGTATCAAGCAGAAGCAGCATCACCGGCTCCGAACAGCGCTTCGATCGGACCTGCTTCGAGTTCGTCGAAGTCCTCAGGGACCGCTCCATGACCGGCGAGGAATCCCAAACGCTGCTCCCGGTCCTCTTCCTCATAGCGAACGAGCCGCGCCACCGGAGTGCCCGCGCGGGCAATCGTCACCGACTCTCCCGCAGCAACTGCCTCGAGAAGACGGGAGAACTGAGTCTTCGCCTCATGGATATTCACGAAGGTCATCGACATCTCCTTCCACAGATCAGATGAGCTTAGTCCATTCGACTTAGTCTATCATTTTCGCCAGTGCGCGAGCCGACGCCGAGGCGCGCTTGCTAACCTGAGACCAACACCAAGGAGGTCCCATGACGCACCCCACACACTCGAAGTCGGCCCCATTGTCCTATCCCGATATCGAATCGGCCGCAGCGCGGATCGCAGGTCGGCTGCGGCCGGTGACGGTCGCCTCGGCTCAATCCGGCAACCGCCACGAGGCCCCGACTCAGACGGCAGCAACGTGGTCGGCACCGCCGAGCAGCGACCCGTCCGGTGCAGGCGTGCACTTCGCCCTCGAATTCATGCAGTACACCGGTACGTTCAAGGCCCGCGGGGCACAGAACTTCATCCACACGCACCTGGCCGAGGGCACCTTCCCCGAGGCCGGGGTGACGATCGCCTCGGGAGGCAATGCGGGACTGGCCTGCGCGTGGGCGGCCCGTGATGCCGGGGTGCCGGCGACCGTGTTCCTGCCCGCCGATGCGCCCGCCGTCAAGGTCGAGCGTCTGCGCAGCTACGGCGCCGAGGTCCGTCTGACCGGGTCCGAATACGCCGAGGCGGCCCTAGCCTGCGAGGAGTTCGTCGAGTCATCGGGTGCCCTGGCCTCACACGCCTACGACAATCCGCTCATCGCAGCCGGTGCGGGCACAATGATGACCGAGATCCTCTCGCAGATCCCCGACCTCGACACCGTCGTCGTCTCCGCCGGTGGAGGGGGTCTGTTCGCAGGCGTCGCCACGGCCGCGACCTTCCATGGGGTGCGCACCGTCGTGGTCGAGCCCGCGAACTGTCGAGCACTGAATGCGGCGTTGGAGGCGGGCGGGCCCGTCGATGTTCCGGTCGATTCGGTGGCGGCGGACTCGCTGGGTGCCAGGCGGGCCACGTCGTTGGCGGTCGCGGCGGCGCAGAACGATCTGATCACCTCGGTGCTCGTCGATGACGAACAGATCGTGGAGGCCCGACGTCATCTCTGGGGCGAGCATCGTCTGGCCGTCGAGCATGCGGCGGCGACTGCGTTGGCGGGAATCCACGGCGCAGATGGACACGGGGCCTCCGCGAATTCCGGGGGCTCCGCGGCGTCCGCTGCCTCCGCGAACTACGTTCCGGCACCCGATGAGAAGGTCTGCGTCGTTCTGTGCGGGGCGAACACCGGCCTCGGCGATCTCTGAGATTCCGCGACCTCCGGGCCACGGCCCGCAGCGCCCTCAGCGCGATCGACGGGGATCTAGCGCTGTTTGTCCTTCGACTTGAGGGCCTGCTTGATGAGGCCGAAGATGATCGCCGCGACAACGACGACGATGACGGCCTTGACGAGGAACCATACGATCGAGAACGCGACGTTGACCACCCACCACGCGATGATGATGGCGATGATTGCGCCCACGATGCTCCATACGGTACTCATCTTCATACTTCAAGCTTAGGCCTGAAGCAGATGCGTGCGCAATGGTCCAGATCACACGCGATGTAGCGCTCGCAGCACACGCGAGCACGCGCCCGGAGTCTCTACGGTGCCTATACGGCGACGGGACGGTTCCGGATCGCTCGGGCCGACCAGCGGCCGTCGGCGAACCCGACGTCGATCGGGTGTTCGAAGGCCGCGCTGACCTTGTCGCTGGTGAGCACCTCGGCGATCTCCCCTGCTGCGGTGAGTCTTCCGTCGGAGATCAGCATGGCGTGCGAGGTCGACTCCGGGATCTCCTCGAGATGGTGGGTCACCAGCAGCGTCGTCAGCTGAGGCGAGGTCACCGACAGGGAGTCGATCGTCTCGAGCAGCTGTTCGCGGGCGGCCACGTCGAGGCCGGTGGTCGGTTCGTCGAAGAGGAGCAGCTGCGGATCGGCGACGAGGGCACGCGCGACCAGTGCCCGACCACGCTCCCCTTGGGACAGGATCTTCCAGCCGGCATCGGCACGAGACCTCAGCCCCACCTCGGCGATGAGGTCATCGGCCTTCGCGACGTCGCCCGAGTCGGCCTCCCAGCGCATCGGCCACTCGATGGTCCCGGTCAGACCGGTGAGGACGACCTCGCGCACGGACAGGTTCGAACGCAGAGGATGCCGCGGATTGACATGACCGATATGGCGGCGCAGGGCCTGGAGTTCGACCCGACCCATGCGTTCGCCGAGGATGTCGACCGTGCCGGAGGAGGGGAACACCTGCGCCGAGGCGAAGCTGAGTATCGTCGACTTCCCCGCACCGTTGGGGCCGATGAGGACCCAATGCTCGCCGGCCCCGATGCGCAGATCGATGCCGTGGAGGATCTGCGTCTGCCCGCGTCGGAATGTCACGTCACTGAGCTCGAGGACCGTTGTGCTCACATCGCCTGCTTTCGTGCTTGTCGTCGTGCAGTACCGACCCGAGTCTAAGAGACTGGGGATCGGGCCCGCCTCCCGCGGCGTCGAGCTCTGTTCCACATCATGGATTCCAGGTGACGGCCGATGCCGGCGGCGCGGTCGAACGCGCTGGTCGAGCACCTCTGCCACGCACGGTCCATAATTGAGGCATGCACAACGGCGCCGACCCCCGTGACGAACACCGGATGAAGATGCGCGGAAAGATCCTGCGCCGTTCGGCGTCCTTCAACGTCGCCCATGCCGTCGACGACCTAGAGCCGGGGACCGGCGCTCAGAGCATCCAGCGCGCACTGTCTCTGCTGGGGCTCGTCGGCCTCATCGCCGGCGAGCGCAGCAGCGGTGCCAGCCTGTCCGAGGTCGCCTCGATCAGCGGCCGCCCCAAGGCCAGCGTCCACCGCATGCTGCAGGCGCTCATCGCCATGGGCTACGTCGAACGCCTCGACGAAGGCGGCTACCGCCTCGGCGTGCAGTCGCAGATCCTCGGCCAGCTCGCCCAGAAGTCCGTCGACCCTCTGGTCACGGAGTCTGAGTCGAGCCTGCTGCGCCTGGCCGAGCTCAGCCGGGACACAACCTTCCTCACCGTGCGCACCGGCAGCTATTCCATCTGCGCCCGCCGCGAGGAGGGCTTCGGCGAGATCCTCAACAACGCCCTGTCCGTGGGCGACCGCCACCCGCTGGGCATCGGCGCCGGCAGTCTCGCGATCCTCTCCGAACTCTCCCCCGCCGAGGTGGACGCCCAGTTCGAGGCCAACGCTCAGATATTCGCCGAACGCTACCCCAAGGTCTCGGTCGCGGCCCTGCGCGACATCATCGACCAAGCTCGCATCGACGGCTTCGTCCACAACCCGGGCCTCTTCGCCCAGGGCTCCTGGGCGGTGGGCGTGCCCCTGCGGATCCGCGGCAGTCGCCCCCGTGCGGCCCTGTCGATCGCTTCCATCGCCGACCGCGTCACCGGGCCCCGGGTCGAACGCCTCGTCGCCCTGCTGCGCCGCGAGGCCACAACCATCAGCGAGGCGCTGAGCGACCACCCGAATCCCTGAGATTCGCGATTCAGGTCCCGTCCTGTCTGCCGAACCATCTCACCGCACCCGTCTCGACGGACGAATCCTCTTAAATCAGCAGTTACTAACTACTAACTGATACTGTGCTGCTCATGGCACAGCGCATGAGCGGAGCAGACCGCCGCAGACAGGTCCTCGGGATCGCCGCAAAAGAATTCGCCGAACACGGTCTGCACGGAGCCTCGACCGAAGCGGTCGCTCGCGAGGCGGGCATCACCCAGGCTTACGTCTTCCGCATGTTCGGCACGAAGAAGGCACTGTTCCTCGAGCTCGTCACCTCAGCCTTCGACCGAGTCAGCGACGGGATGCTCTCGGCTGGAGAAGGCAGCACGGGACGGGATTCGCTCGAGCACATGGGCGCCCAGTACTACGACCTGCTCGCCGATCGACATTCGCTGCTCCTTCAGCTTCAGGGACTCGCCGCATGCGGCGACGCCGAGGTCAAGGCGGTCGTCCGGGAGAGATTCGCGAAGATGTGGCACACCGTCGCCGACACCACCGACCTCGATCCAGTCACCGTCAAGACTTTCCTCGCTTTCGGCATGCTGCTCAACGTCGGAGCGGCACTCAACGTCGACGATCTCGACGAAAGCTGGGCAGAAGGCATCCGCACCCGCATCAAGCCCGGACTCTTCGATCACATCGACGACGACACCAACCGATGACCTCGTCCGTCGGAGTCACGAACGAACGCACGCTGTCGGCCGCGATCATCGTCATCGCGCTCCTCGGAGCCGTGATCGGCGGAGTCGGTGCTCCGCTCATCACCTCGGCAGCCCTCGAACTCGACGTCCCGCTCGAAGCAGCCCAGTGGACTCTCACTCTCACGCTGTCCTCCGGAGCCGTCACAGCGCCAGTGCTCGGCCGCCTCGGCGCAGGTCCGTACCGCCGCCAGACCGTCCTCATCGCGCTCGGACTCGTCACCCTCGGCGGCCTTCTCACCGCACTGCCTGCAACGCTGACGGTGCTGCTGATCGGACGAGGACTGCAGGGGCTGGGGCTCGGAGTGACGCCCCTGCTCATGGCTGTCGCCCGCGACAATCTCGAGTCGGACCGAGCCGAACGCACCATCTCCACGGTCTCGGTCGCATCGACCGTCGGCATCGGTGTCGCCTACCCCCTGATGGGACTCCTCGACGAGGCAGCCGGTCTGCGCATCGCCTACGGACTCGGCTTCCTCCTGTCGCTGACCGCGACACTCATCGCGTGGCGAACAGTTCCCGCCAGCGACTTCCGTCGCTGCGTCCCGATCGATCTCACGGGTGCCGCATTGCTGGGCATCGGCGTCCTCGGACTGCTCATCGCCGTCGCCCAGCCAGCGGTCTGGGAGCCTGTATGGCTCGGCGGAGCGATCCTCGGCATCGCCGCCGCGGCATTCGCCGCTTGGACAGTGGTCGAGCGCCGGACACCCTCCCCTCTCGTCGACCTGCGTCTCTTCCTCGATAGCAATGTCCTCCGCTCGAATGCGGCAATGCTCGCCTCGGGAATCGCCATGTATCTGCTCTTCTCGCTGCTCACCCGCTATGTCCAGACTCCTGCCGACTCCGGTTACGGCTTCGGCCTGTCCGGCCTGGCCGCCGGGGCAGCACTCATCCCGTTCTCGGCGCTCGGCTTCGTCGCCGGCCGGATCACTCCCCGACTGTCGAAATCGACCTCACCACGGACGACGTTCACCGTCCACTCCGTCGTAATCGTGTCGGCGATGATCGTCTTCGCACTCGCGGCAGAGTCTCTGACCGCCGTCCTGGCGGCGATGAGCCTGCTCGGTTTCGGAGTCGGTGGGATCTCGGCGATCATGCCGCGCCTCGTACTCACCGGAGTGCCGAAGTCGGAGACCTCGAGCGTGCTTGCGATCAATCAGATCGTTCGGTCCACCGGTTTCAGCATCGGCAGTGCTGTGGCTGGTCTGCTGCTGGCCTTCGCCACCCATGGCAGCGGCGTGTTCCCACCGCAGTCCGCTTACAGCGCCAGCGCACTGTGGGCCCTGCCGCTGGTGGTGCTCAGCGTCGCCATCATTGCAATCCCCAGGCGCCCCGTGCGCTGAGGGCCGTGCCTCTCAGATGAATCTCCTACCTCGCCGAGGTGGCTCCGCGTTCGGCGACCACCGTCTCCAGAATATCCCGGATCCACCCGACAGCAGCCGGGACCGGGCCTGCGCGGGTGACGAACGAGACGCGACGCCGTCCCAAGTCCTGCTCGGCCGGTCTGACGGCGACGTCGAAACCCGTGTCGACCGCCGCCTCGGTGGTCAGTGCGCAGCCGAGCCCCTCGGCGACGAGACCGTGGATCATGTAGAGATCGTCGCTGCGCATGAGCTCACGCACCTCGAGGCTGAGCGATCGGTAGACCCGGTTGAGCACACGTGTCGAGGCCTCTGACTCATTGCGGCTGAAGATCCAGGCGGTCTCGCCCATCTGCGAGAAGTCCAGCACATCGTGGGCGGCCAACTCCCCGTCACGGGCGACCATCACGCGATAGGGCTCCTCGAGCAGGGTGCGCAGCTTCAGCTCGGGCCCGGCGAATTCGGGCAGCTCGGGAACGTCGTAGATGAGGCCGGCGTGGATCTCACCGGTGTGCAACATGCGGACAACCTCGGTGGGTTCGGCCTCGACGACCTCGACGTGCACGGACCGACGCCGCTGCAACTCGGCGATCGCCGCCGGCAGCAGCCGCGACCCGATCGAGGAGAAGGTGCCGACGCGCAGTGTCACGACTCCGGCGTCGCGCTGCGCAGTCACGATCCTCTCAGCCCGATCGATGCGGGCCAGGACCGGTTCGATCTCCGCGGCGAAGGAATCGCCCAGCGGGGTGAGTCGGACGCCCCTGCGAGTACGGTCGACGAGTTTTATCCGCAGGTGGGATTCGAGGGTGCGCAGGTGATGGGTCACGGTCGGGACTCCGTGGCCGAGCACCTCGGCGGCGCGATTGAGGCTCCCCTCGGCCCTGATAGCCAGGAGCACCCGGAACTGCTGCAGATTCATCATGATAGACACTATGACACTGTGGACGATTTCTTGCTATATCGTAGTCATCCAGTCATTCCTAATGTGGGTCCTATGCGAGCCGATACCGACCTTCACTTCGACACAACCGCAGCCATCGACCCTCGCCAGCACACGGCCCCCTACGCCGAGGCAGTCCGCTCCCTGGCAGCCGAGGACTGGCAGCGCCTGCACGTGCCCGCCCATCAGGGCAGCCGCGATCATGCTCCCGGTCTGGCCGAAGTCGTCGGCGAAGCCGGCATGGGCATCGACTTCCCCGTGCTCTTCAGCGGCGTCGACCAGGAGAACTGGCGCATGATCAACCATGATCGCGTCACCCCGATCCTGGCCGCCCAGCGGCTGGCCGCCGAGGCCTGGGGAGCGTCCCGCACCTGGTTCCTCACCAACGGCGCCTCGGGTGGCAACCACATCGCCACGACCATCGTGCGCGGACTCGGGCGCGAATTCGTCGTCCAGCGCAGCGTCCACTCCTCCGTCATCGACGGCGTCACCCACGCCGAACTGCGCCCGCACTTCGTCCACGGCCGCGTCGATCCCGGCCTCGGCTCCTCCCACGGCGTCACCCCGGCCCAGGTCGAATCCGCCCTGACCGAGCACCCGGGCTCCGCCGCCGTGTACCTCGTCTCCCCCAGCTACTTCGGTGCCGTGGCCGACATCGCCGCCATCGCCGAGGTGGCGCATCGTCATGGTGTTCCCCTCATCGTCGATGAGGCCTGGGCGTCCCACTTCGGAATGCACTCGATTCTGCCCGTCAATGCGGTCCGCCTCGGCGCCGATCTCGTCATCTCGAGCACCCACAAGGGTGCCGGCTCGCTCGCGCAGTCCGCGATGGTCCACCTCGGTCACGGTCCGCTGGCCCAGCACATCGAGACGCTGGTCGATCGGGTCGTGAAGTCGTACCAGTCGACCTCGTCCAGTGCGATCCTGCTGTCTTCGCTCGACGAGGCGCGCCGTCACCTCGTCACCCACCCCGAGGCGATCGAGTCGGCACTGGGCACCGCCGAGGAGATCCGGAACCGAATCCGCGACGACTCCAGGTTCCGCGACGCGACTCCCGACATCCTCGGCGGTGATGACGCGATCGACAACGACCCGTTCAAGGTCGTCATCGACACTCGCGGGGCAGGCATCACCGGCGAGGATGCCCAATACCGGCTCATCCGTGACCACCGGATCTACTGCGAACTGGCCACGCCCTCGGCGCTGCTGCTGCTCATCGGCGCCACCTCACCCGTCGACGTCGACCGATTCTGGACGGCGCTGCAGGCGCTGCCGACGTCGGCCTCCGAGCCGGAGCGACCCATCGTCCTGCCCGGCAGCTGCGAGAAGCGTCTCGAGATCAGCGACGCCTACTTCGCTGAGGCTCAGACGGTCCCTTTCGCCGAGGCGGTCGGTCGGATCTCCGCCGATGCCTTGGCCGCGTACCCGCCCGGTGTGCCCAATGTTCTTCCCGGTGAGGTGCTCAGCGCCGAGGTCGTCGAGTTCCTCCGCGCGACCGCCGTTGCCCCTTCGGGCTACGTCCGCGGTGCCCAGGATTCGCGGATGGACACATTCAACGTCGTGGCCGAGATACGCTGAAGCATCGCCGCTGCGCGTCCACTCCACCTGCACAGATGCCAAGTAGGCTCCGGTAACGTGAAGGGCATGCCCACGACCGACTCGCCGACAGCCTCTCTGCCCATCACCGAACTCGAAACGCTGTGCTCGTCAGCGATTGTGTCTGCGGGTGGTTCACCGGCGTTGGCCGATTCCCTCGCCGCCGCCACCGTGGCGGCCGAACGGCGGGGCAAGACACAGGTCGGAACCGCACACCTCTTCGACTACCTCGACGGACTCGAAGCCGGACGCATCAACGGCTCCGCCGAACCTCGACACACCAGCCGCCTGCCGGCCGCGCATCACGTCGACGCCGATCGCGGCATCACCCAGCTCGCCTTCGACGAGGCGTTCGAGGAATTCACCGAGGCTGTCGAGACTTTCGGGATCTCGATCCTCAACATCGCGAATGCTTTCCCTGCTGGAGAGCTCGGGTACTACACGGTCCGCCTCGCCCAGAGAGGGCTCGTCACCCTGGCCGGAGCCAACTCCCCGGCGCTCATGTCGCTCTTCGGTTCATCGGAGCCCGTGACGGGAACGAATCCCCTCTCCTTCGCCGTCCCCCATGTCGGCGGCCCGCGCATGTTCGATCAGGCGAGCAGCGAGACTGCCTGGGTGAATATCCGCGACGCAGCCGATCGCGGCGCATCGATCCCCGAAGGCTGGGCCCAGGGCCAGGGCGGTGCAGCCACGCTAGATGCCGAAACCGCACTCGCCGGCTCGCTGTTGCCATTCGGCGGTGTCAAGGGAAGCAACCTCGCCCTCATGATCGAACTTCTCGCCGTCCAGGGTGGCAGCCGATTCTCCGTCGACGCCCCGGTCATCGACGAAGGGAACGAGAACCCGGAGACCGGACTCTTCGTCATTGCGATCGCCCCGGATGCCTTCGACCCGGGGTACACCCAGTGGGTCGAAGAACACCTGGAGCGCCTCGACCGCGACTTCGGCATCGCCTTCGGACGCAAACGCAACAACGAGCTCATCGAGCTGCCTCGCGATATCCACACGGCCCTCGTCGAACGCTCCCGAGCATGATACGACGAGCGGCCCAGTAAGCGCCGTGCAGCCCGTTGAGCACCGTGAGGCGACCCGCGCTCCGAAAGCAGACGCACGACCTCTGCTCTCGGCGCTCCGTCATACTTTCGGTGAAGTTTCGATCGCGCCCGCCGCTCCTCACCGCAGGACGACGGTCCGCTTCCCCGAGAGGAACACGCGTCCGTCGGCGTGCCACTTCACGGCATTGGACAGGGCTTTGCACTCGGCGTCGCGTCCGGCGGCGACGAGGTCCTGCGGGCCGAAGGAGTGATCGACGTCGACGAGCTGCTGAGCGATGATCGGGCCCTCATCGAGTTCGCTGTTGACGAAGTGCGCGGTCGCACCCACGATCTTGACTCCCCGCTCCCAGGCCTGGTGATAGGGCTTGGCTCCCTTGAACGAGGGCAGGAACGAGTGGTGGATGTTGATCGCACGCCCTGTGAGCTCGCGCGCCAGGTCGTCGGAGAGCACCTGCATGTAGCGGGCGAGCACGACGAGGTCGACTTCGAAGCGGTCGACGAGTTCGAGCAGCTTCGCCTCGGCCTCGGGCTTGGTCTCCTTGGTCACCGGGATGCGGAAGAACGGGATGTGGTGCCATTCGACGAGTTCGCGGTGGTCGGGATGGTTCGACACCACGGCCGCGATCTCGATGGGCAGCTCGCCGATCTGAGCGCGGAACAGCAGGTCGTTGAGGCAGTGTTCGAACTTCGAGACCATGACGAGCACCCGCCGCTTCTCTCCCTGCGGCCACAGCTGCCAGTTCGCGTCGAACTCGGTGCCGATGGCCTCGAAGTCCCGGCGCAGGTCATCGATCGCACCGTTCGAGCCTTCCTCGATGCTGAAGTCGATGCGCAGGAACAGTCGTTCGGCGTACTGATCGTCGAACTGCTTGAGCTCCTTGATGTCGCCTCCGTGCGTGAGGAGGGCACCGGTGACGGAATGGAGAATGCCCGGGCGTTCGTCGCATTCGAGGGTGAAGATGTAGTCCTGCATGTCCATGTCTTCCTGTTCGGTCGTGCGAAGTCTGATGTGGCACGAGTTCTGTGATGGTGCCGAATTCCGTCCGGCAGTGGCAGTGCACCTGTACAGCCCGAGAGATCGTTCTGCTCAGCATTCGATGACGTTGACGGCGAGCCCGCCGCGTGAGGTCTCCTTGTACTTCGATTTCATGTCCGCACCGGTCTGGCGCATCGTCTCGATCGCCTGATCGAGACTCACCCGGTGACTGCCGTCGCCGTGCATGGCCAGCCTAGCCGCGTTGATCGCCTTCACCGAGGCGATGGCGTTGCGTTCGATGCAGGGAACCTGGACGAGGCCGCCGACCGGGTCGCAGGTCAACCCCAGATTGTGTTCGAGACCGATCTCGGCGGCGTTCTCGACCTGCTCGGGAGTCCCGCCGAGGACTGCGCACAGCCCGGCGGCAGCCATCGCACACGCGGATCCGACCTCGCCCTGGCAGCCGACCTCGGCACCGGAGATCGAGGCGTTGCGCTTGAACAGGAGCCCGATCGCACCGGCCGTGAGCAGGAACGTCACGACTGCGTCGTCGCTCGCCCGCCCGGCCTCGGCGAGACTCCCCGATGCCTCTGCGTTCACCGCGTCGACATCGCCGACGACGAACCGATCCATGTAGTGCAACACTGCGGGGATGATGCCTGCTGCCCCATTCGTCGGCGCGGTGACGATCCGCCCGCCCGAGGCGTTCTCCTCGTTGACGGCGAGCGCATAGAGGTTGACCCATTCGAGGGCGTCGAGGGACCCCGATGCCCGGTACTCGGCCGCCTCGAGCCTCGCACGCAGCTCAGGTGCCCGTCGCCTGACCTTGAGGTCGCCGGGCAGTTCCGTCTCGTTCCGGGTGCATCCGTTGTGCACGCATTCGCGCATCACCGCCCAGATGTCGAGCAGCTGTTTGCGCAGGAGCTCCTCGTCCTGACGTTCTCCTTCGTTGACGGCCATGAGTTCGGCGATGGACAGATCATGCTCACGGCACAGTTCGAGCAGTTCGTCGGCCGCCGAGAACTCGAGGCGATCGGGTGTGTCCGCAGCTTCGAGGGCCATCTCGTCCTCGGTGACGACGAACCCTCCTCCGATCGAGTAGTACTCACGGTCGATGACCTCCCCGTCCACCTCGGCGCTGATCCGCATCCCGTTGGGGTGGCCGGGAAGGGATTCGCGCGGATGAAGGGTGAGGTCGTTCTGCCGATCGAAGGCAACGACCCGTCGCCCGCCGAGGTGGAGCCTGCCCTGATCGCGCACCTCGGCGACCAGCGGTGCCACGCTGTCCGGGTCGAGGGTCTCCGGTTCCATGCCGCTGAGTCCGGCCAGGACGGCGGAGTCCGATCCATGGCCGATCCCGGTCGCACCGAGGGACCCGAACAGGCCGACCCTGATCCTGTCGACTCGCTCGAGCTTTCCCTCGGCGCCCAGCTCATCGACGAAACGCACTGCCGCTCGCATCGGCCCCACGGTGTGCGAGGAGGAGGGGCCGATGCCGATGGAGAAGAGGTCGAGGACGCCGAGTGCCATCAGCCGGTCCCCTCCTCCGCCGCAGGGCTGCCGACGACACCCGAGGCGCTGTCGTCGACATTCGCCGCGCCGCCGTCTGCGACGAACTCCGCCATTCCGTCGAGCAGCCAGCGGACGGTGAAGTCAGCGAAGCTCGCCCGCGGGTACACACGGTATTCGAGGTCCGCAGCATGGTGCAGGATGACCGGCACCGGCCCCAGCTGGGTGACGATCGCCGTGCCCACACCGAAGGCGCGGGGGTGGAGGTCGGCACGCACGCTCTTCTCGAGGACTTCACAGGCCTTCGACCCGGACAGCTCGATGATCGTGCGATTCGCGGACAGATCCACGGCCTGTCCCGGCAGCCCTTCGAGTGCCGCCTCGGCGACGAGGGTCTCGCCCGGACGCTGTTGTCGGGAGACGTCGACGGCGAGGAACTCATCGGGACTGAGCCAGATCGCATGCAGGCCGGCCGAGTCTCCGGTGACTTCCCCGACCTCCCGGGGCAGGCTGATCCCGAGCGCGGATTCGAGTGCGTCGGCCGAGTCGGTCCCAGGGGTGCATCTCAGTCCGATCTGGACGGTGAACGCTCGTTCGCGCAGACCCACGACCCGACCTCCCGCCTCGGTGGCGGTGGCCATCTCCTCGGTAAGATGCGCGGCGGGTGAGACGCGCAGGGCGTTGATCTCGTCAATGGTCTCGAGTGTCTGTGCGCTGTGGGTTGTTTCAGCCATCGCGGCGGTTCCCTTCTGGATCGTAGAAGACGGGAGAGGTGATCTCGACGTCGACCAAGCTGTCGCCGATCGGGGACTTGACGATCTCGCCCGCCCGGTTCCGGCCGTTCTCGACGAGTGCGAGGCCGAAGGGCCTCTCCAGGCTCGAGGAGAGGTAGGAGGAGGTGACGTGGCCGATCATCGGGACCGGTCCCGCCTCGGGAGTGACCGGGGTGCCCGAGGTGATGAGCTGCGCACCCTCGGCCAGTCGGGTCGTGCCGTCGACGGGGAGGACCCCGACGAGGTGCTTGCGGTCCTCGCGAGCGGTGTCGACTCGTGAGTACGAGCGCTTGCCGATGAAGTCCTTGAACTTCGACACGATCCAGTCCATGCCCGCATCGGCCGGGGTGACGGTGCCGTCGGTGTCCTGACCGACGATGATGAAGCCCTTCTCCGCGCGCAGGACGTGCATGGTCTCCGTGCCGTACGGGGTGATGCCGAACTCGGCCCCCGCCTCGGCGACTGCTTCCCATACTCTCAGCCCGTAGAAGTTCTCGACGTTGATCTCGAAGGCGAGTTCGCCGGAGAACGAGATGCGGCAGATGCGGGCCGGGATTCCGCCTTCCAACGTCGTCTCCCGGAAGCCCATGAACTCGAAGGCCTCGTTCGACACATCGAGGTTCGGGGCGAGCTTGGCGATGACGTCCCGGGACTTGGGTCCGGCGACCGCGATCGTGCTCCATTCCTCGGTCACCGAGGTGAAGACGACGTCGAGGTGGGGCCATTCCGTCTGGTGCCATTCCTCGAGCCATTCGAGGACGGTGGCCGCACCGCCGGTGGTCGTGGTCATGTAGTAGCGGTCCTCGGCCACGCGCAGGGTGACGCCGTCGTCGAAGACCATGCCGTCGGGCTTGCACATGAGTCCGTAGCGTCCCTTGCCGACCTTCAGCTTCTTGAAGCCGTTCGTATAGATCTGGCCGAGGAACTCACCGGCATCGGTGCCCCGGATCTCGATCTTGCCCAGCGTCGAGGCGTCCTGGAATCCGACCGACTCGCGCACGGCCCGGCACTCGCGCAGCACCGCTGTGTCCATGTCCTCTCCGGCCTGCGGGAAGTACCAGGGGCGCTTCCACTGACCGACGTCCTCGAATTCGGCGCCGTGCTCCACGTGCCAAGGGTGGATGGCGGTGATGCGAGCGGGGTCGAAGAGCTCACCCTTGCGGCGACCCGCCAGTGCGGCGAAGGGAATCGGGGCGAAGGGGGCTCGGAAGGTGGTGTGGCCGACGCTTCCGAGGTCGTTCTCCCCGAGGATGCCGGCGATGGCGCCGATGGCATTGACCGCGCTCGTCTTCCCCTGGTCGTTGGCCGTCGAGATCGAGGTGTAGCGCTTGATGTGCTCGACCGAGCGCATGCCGGCGTTCATCGCCCGCTGCACATCGGCGACGGTCTGGTCGCGCTGGAGGTCGATGAAGTGCGTGGTCAGTCCGGTGTGGTCATCGCTGGCCGAAGTGACCAGCCACAGTGGGCGCGCCGGGGCACAGGGAACCGGCGCTGCCGTCGGAACGCTGAGCGTCGCGGAGAATCCGGTGCGGTCAGCAGCCTCGTTGCCGGCCTCGGCGCCCTGCCTGAGAGCCGCTTCGAGGGGGTAGTCGCCGTTGACGGCTCCGACTGTGAACTGGTCGCGCACAGGGGTTCTCGGGACGAATCCCGCGATGTCCTCACGCCATTCGATGGGCCCCTTGCGCTGTCCGTGCAGGTGGATGACGGGTGAGAATCCGCCCGCCACGGCCAGCACGTCCACGTCGATGATCTCGGGATCACCGGTGGCCACACCGTCCTCGTCGAGGGCCGAGACCGTGATCGCGCTGACGCGACCGGCAGGGCCCTCACCTGCAGTGTCGCTGACCGCGGAACCGAGGATGAGCCGGGTTCCGGTTTCCCGGGCAACATACTCGGCCATCGCCGAGGCTGTTGTCCGCGAGTCGATGATCGCCGGCACCTCGATGCCTGACGTGTGAAGATCGGCGAGCAGCTCGTAGGCCGAGTCGTTCGTCGCAGCGATCGCGACGCGCTGTCCTGCAGCGACGCCGTAGCGATTGAGATAGGTGCGCACGGCTGAGGCGAGCATGATGCCCGGACGGTCGTTGTTGGCGAAGACGATCGGCCGTTCATGTGCTCCGGTGGCCAGCACGACCTGCTGCGCGCGGATGTGCCAGACCCGCTGGCGGGTGCCCGGGCGAGAAGAGCCGCGCTCCGGTGCACCGGCTCCCCCGTTTTCGACGAGGTCATGCGTGCGGTCCTCGAGTGCGACGAAGAAGTTCGAATCATAGCTGCCGAAGACGGTTGTGTTCGCTCGGTAGGTGAGTTCCTCCGCCTCGGCGAAGTCAGCCACGGTGGACTCGATCCACGTGGTGGCGGGCACACCGTCGATGCTGTCTGCCGAACTCGCCAGCAGCGACCCCCCGGGAGCGGACCGGTCGTCGAGCAGCAGTGTTCGGGCGCCGGACTTGCCGGCTTCGCGCGCGGCGGCGAGTCCGGCCGGGCCCGCTCCGACGATGAGGACATCGGTGTGGACGTGCTTGTGTTCGTAGACGAGTTCATCCTGGTCGGGATCGAGGATGCCGAGGCCCGCGAGGTAGTCGGCCTCGAGCCCTTCAGTGATCGCCACACGGGTCGCGGGCAGCATCGATTCGCAGACATCGCCGGGGATGCGCCCCCTGACGCGGACGAGGGCGTTCGACTCCTCGATTCCGGCGCTGAGAATGCCGCGCGGGCGTTTCAGGTAGGTGGAATCGCCGCAGTCGATGCGACCGGCCGCGATAAGCGCGCTGGCGATGGTGTCGCCGGCGAAACCGGTGTACTCCTGGCCGTCGACGGTGAAGGTGATGGGACGCGTCTGGTCGATGCCTGTCGCGGCCGGCGAACGAGTCGTATCGGACAGACGGGCCGTTTCGGGAGAACGGGTGGGGTGCGTCATCGGACCGCTCCTTCGGATTCGGTGGTCGAGGAGGTTTGTGGAGCAGCCGCGGCGTGGGTGTCGGGCCGCGCCTGGCCCATGGGATAGACGGCGATGAAGTCGTAGGTGACGGTGTCGCGGACGGCATTGAACCATTTGCGGCAGCCGAGGCTGTGGCTCCAGCGTTCGGCGTAGGCTCCGCGGTCGTTGTCACGGTAGAAGAGGAACTGAGCCCATTCCCTGTCGGACAGGGCGTGGGGGTCCTTCGGGTACTCGACGTGGGCCTGTCCCCCGTAGTGGAACTCGGTTTCGTCTCTGGGCCCGCAGTTCGGGCAGCTGATGAGAAGCATGGGTGTCCTTCCTGTTCTGACCCGCTCAGTGGGCCACGGCCGCTGCGCCGTGCTCGTCGATGAGGTGACCGGTCTCGAACCGGTCGAGGGCGTAGGGGGCATTGAGCGGGTGCGGTTCATCGTTCGCGATGGTGTGGGCGAAGGTGAGCCCGGCCGCGGGTGTGCCCTTGAAACCGCCGGTGCCCCAGCCGCAGTTGGCGTAGAGCCCGTCGACCTCAGTCTTCGACACGATCGGGGAGGCGTCGAGGGTGACGTCGACGATGCCGCCCCAGGTGCGCAGCACATGTGCGCGGGCGAAGATGGGGAAGAGCTCGACCGCGGCCGCCAGCTGCTCCTCGATGACGTGGAAGCCGCCTCGTTGGCCGTAGCCGTTGTAGGAGTCGACGCCGGCGCCCATGACCAGCTCGCCCTTGTGCGCCTGGGAGACGTAGACGTGGACGTGGTTGGACATGACGACGGTCGGGTGCACGGGTTCGAAGAGTTCGGACACCAGGGCCTGGAGGGGGTGGGACTGGATCGGCAGGCGGATGCCGGCCATGTCGGCGAGCACCGAGGAGTCTCCGGCCACGCACATGGCGACCTTCTCGGTGGCGATATCACCACGGGTGGTCTGGACCCCGACGACCTTGTCGCCGATGCGCTCGATTCCGGTGACCTCGCAGTTCTGGATGATGTCGACGCCCATCTCATCGCATTTGCGGGCGAAGGCCCAGGCCACATGGTCGTGCTTGGCGATCCCGGCACGCGGCTGGAAGGTCGCGCCCATGACCGGGTAGCGCAGGTCGTCGCCGATGTTGATGATCGGGCAGACTTCCTTGACCTGCTTGGGGTCGAGCCATTCGGCGTCGACGCCGTTGAGCGCGTTCGCGTTCACCCGGCGCTGGGACTCACGCACGTCCTGCAGCGTGTGGGCGAGGTTGAGCACACCGCGCTGGGAGAACAGGAAGTCGTAGTCGAGTTCCTCGGGCAGCTGCTCCCAGAGCTTGAGGGACTTCTCGTACATCGCAGCCGACTCGTCCCAGAGGTAGTTCGAGCGGATGATCGTCGTGTTGCGCGCCATGTTGCCGCCGGCCAGCCATCCGCGCTCGAGGATCGCGATGTTGGTCATGCCGTGGTTCTTCGCGAGGTAGTAGGCGGTGGCCAGGCCGTGTCCGCCGCCGCCGATGATGACGGCTTCGTAGGACTTCTTCGGCTCGGGGTTGCGCCACAGGAAGTCTGGGTGTTCCGGTGGGAGGTCAGCCATCAGCGTGCTCCGATCTCTGAGATTGCGGGGTAGAGCGGGTGGTCGCCGGCGAGCCGGGTGACCCGGCCGCTCAGTTCGGCGATGGTCTCGGGGCTTGCGCCACCTTCGGCCGCACCGGCCTTGAGCACCTCGGCGATGATGTCGGCCACCTCGGCGAAAGCGGGCGAGCCGAATCCGCGGCTGGCCAGCGCCGGGGTACCGATGCGCAGCCCCGAGGTGACCATCGGCGGGCGCGGATCGTTCGGCACGGCATTGCGGTTGACGGTGATGCCGATACGGGCGAGCAGGTCTTCGGCCTGGGCTCCGTCGAGTACGGAATCGCGGAGATCGACGAGGACGAGGTGGACGTCCGTGGCACCGGTGAGGACCGTGATGCCGCGTTCGGCGACGTCATCTTCGCCGAGGCGGCGCGCCAGTTCGTACGAGCCGGCCAGGGTCCGCTTCTGCTTGTCGACGAAGGTGTCGGTGGCCGCGAGTCCGAAGGCCACGGCTTTGCCGGCGATGACATGCTCGAGTGGGCCGCCCTGCTGGCCGGGGAAGACTGCAGAGTTGATCTTCTTCGCGATGTCCGCGTCGTTGGTGAGGATGATGCCGCCGCGGGGCCCGCCGAGTGTCTTGTGCGTCGTCGAGGACACCACATGGGCGTGCGGCACCGGTGAGGGATGCAGACCCGCCGCGACGAGTCCGGCGAAGTGGGCCATGTCGACCATGAGGTAGGCGCCCACCGAATCGGCGATGCGGCGGAACTCGGCGAAGTCGAGCTGACGGGTATAGGCGGACCAGCCGGCGACGATGAGCTTCGGCTGCTGCTCATGGGCGAGACGTTCGACCTCGGCCATGTCCACGCGGCCTGACTCCTCGTCGACGCCGTAGGGGACGATCGAGTAGAGGCGGCCGGAGAAGTTGATCTTCATCCCGTGGGTGAGGTGGCCGCCGTGGGCGAGGTTGAGGCCGAGCACGGTGTCACCGGGGCGGATGAGAGCGTGCATGACAGAGGCGTTGGCCTGGGCTCCCGAATGGGGCTGGACGTTGGCGTAATCGGCGCCGAAGAGCTCCTTGACGCGGGCGATGGCGATGCGCTCGATCTCGTCGACGTGCTCGCAGCCGCCGTAGTAGCGGCGGCCCGGGTAGCCCTCGGCGTACTTGTTCGTCAGCACGGACCCCTGCGCGGCCATGACCGCTGCCGGAGTGTGATTCTCCGAGGCGATCATCTCGAGGCCTTCGCGCTGACGGTGCAGCTCGGCATCGATGAAGCCGGCGATCTCGGGATCGAGTTCGCCGATGGGCACGCTCAGTTCGACCGGCTCTCTGCTGTCGAACTCCACGGTCGACTGTGAGTGCGACAGTGCGGGTGGTTGTGCCGCCTGCTGCGTGGGCGGCTGTGCCGGCGGCTGCGCGGGCGGCTGTGCCGGCGGCTGCGCGGGCGAGGCGAGAGGCTCGACGAGTTGTTCTGACATGTGATCTCCTTCGACCATTTGATCATCAACTAATATATCAGATGCGTTCCTGTAGTCTATGCAGAGGAAGCAGCAGAACGCAATGAGTGATCGGGGAGTTCTTTTCATGCAGTCGTCGGCCGAAGCGGTGTCCCAGAAGTCATCCCTTGCCGATCACGCCTATGAGATCCTCCGCCATCGCCTCATCATGCTCGACATCGCCCCCGGCGACCCCATCAACGAGGCTGCGCTCAGTACCGAACTCGACGTCGGACGGACCCCGATCCGTGAGGCGCTCAAGCGCTTGGAGAGCGATCACCTCGTCGTCTCCTACCCGCGCCGCGGGACGTTCGCGAGCAATGTCGACCTCAAGGATCTGTCGACGATCTCCGAGATGCGGGAAGTCCTTGAGCCCATCGCCGCACGCAAGGCAGCCAACAACCTCACCCCTGAGCGTCGCCGCGAGTTCGAAGCCACAATCACTGACCTGCGCGCGCTGAGTGCCGCTGATGAGCCGCGTGCCCTCATGGAGCGCGACCTCGAGGTCCACCGCCTCATCTATCACTCAGTCGACAATCCGCACCTGATGGAGACCCTCGTCCGCCTCGACGATCTGGCCACCCGGATCTGGTGTCTCGTCATCCCTCGCATCCCGGACCTCATCGGCCACATCCGCGAGCACATCGACCTTCTCGAGGCGATCCTCGAAGGCAAGGAGGCGGCCGTCGAGGCCCACGCCGCCGAACACGTCCGCGAATTCGACAGGACACTGCGCTCCGCTCTGCGCTGAGGCCTGCGCCGCCCTGCGCTAAGTCCTGTGCCGGCCCTGCGCTGAGGTGCCACGCACAGAGGTGGCAGACACCCCCCCGAGGTGACACGCCACCACACCGAGCGGCCGCGCCAAGCAACGGCCCTCGGCACGCGTACCTCCCCAAACACCGCATGCGTCTGCCCAGACCCCCAACGGTCGGCAAGTTCTGGTCGAATTTTCGCTCTCGATCGATGAGGATTTGCCACCAGTTGGCGCCATCGCAGGATACGACGAAGCCCCCGCAGAATCGAATCATCCTGCAGGGGCTTCGGTGTCTCATCGCCGGCACCCGTTGCCGCTTGGTGCCCCAGCTACTGGACCCCTACGGGAGGAGGCCCTCCGACTGGACGCTCAGCGACTGGAGGCCCACCAGCTAGACGCCCACCAGCCGGAAACCTACCGGCTGTAATCTAGCGGCTGGAGACGCGTCCGAACATGTTCGCGATCGGTGCCAGCAGCATCGGCCTGGCAGCGAACCACCCGCCGGCGATGACGGCCAGTGACACCACGAACCAGATGAATCCGACCCAGTTCAGGTCATCCGAACCCCCGTACATGTGGTTGAGGTTCTGACGCATGCCCGTGGCGAGCACGAGGAACACGTGGATGAGGATGAACACGACGAAGAAGATCATCGTCGGGAAGTGGATCGCTCGTGCCAGCGGAGCCGGATAGATCTTGTTGAGCTTCGCAACGTCCTTCGGCCACCACTCGCTCATCCGCACACCGGTGATCGCAGCCAGCGGGGCAGCGATGAACACGACGATGAAGTACATCAGCTGCTGCAGCGAGTTGTAGTTGACCCACCCGTCTTCAGCGGGCCAATCCAACATCGCATACTGCAGCATCGCCGAGACGGCGTTCGGGAAGACCTCCCAGCTCGTCGGCACGATCCGCGCCCAGTGTCCGGAGATGAACAGCAGCACGACGAAGATGACGCCGTTGGCCAGCCACAGCAGATCGATGCCTGTGTGGAACCACAGGTTGATGCTGACCTTCTTGCCACCCTTCTTCGGGGTGTAGAAGGCCGGTGGCTTCTGCTGGTGACGCACCTGCAGTCCCGAACGGATGATGAGGACCATGAAGAACACATTGAGGAAGTGCGTCCACCGTGCCCATCCGGGGAATCCGTCGTCGACGAACTCCGGCAGATGGTATTCGCCCGGGTAACGTTCGAGGAATTCGGGCACACCGGGCAGAGTCGTCAGCCCGCGGGCTGCGAGGACCAGGATTCCGGCGACGACGATGAGTCCGCCGAGTCCGAGGCCACCGAGCTTCGCCCACTGCCCCACGGACTTCGAACCGATCATCGTCGGTTCCTTCTTCTTCGCCGCTGCGGTCTTGGTCGCCGCCGAGCCCGAAGCCGCTGTCGACTTGGCCGGTGCGGACGCAGGTTTCTCTGTCGGCTTGGCCGCGGGCTTCGCGGTCGGCTTGTCCGTGGCCTTCGCAGCAGGCTTGCTCATCGGCTTGCGCTGCGCGGGGCCAGTCGACTTCGGCAGTCCGGAGCGGGCCGGTTTCTTTTCCGCCGAGGTGGCCGCTGGCTTCTGGTCGGAACTCGAACCCGCCGCAGCTGCACCGGCACCGACTGCTGCGGCGCCCGCTCCAGCGGCGGCTGCCGGAGCAGCCGAAGAGGAGTCGGCCGACTTCTCGGAGTCGACCTGAGCAGGTTCTTCTGCGGCAGGCTTCTCGGCCGAGGTCGATGCGGCAGGCTTCTCGGCCGAAGCGGCAGCGCCTGCGCCGCTCGAAGCGGCGGTGTCAGTGTCGGCGGAAGCGGAGGTGTCGGTCGAGGTCGGTGCGGCACCGGCGGATGCCGGCGCGAAGCCCTCTGGGGGCCACGGATCTCCGCCCGCGACACGGGGCAGCCCACGGCGCAGAGGCGTATCGCTGAGCTCATCGGATGACTTCTTCCCGGTGGCGGCGACCGCGGCGCCCGCGCCTGCAGCCGCACCGACGGCTCCGGCCGTTGCCGCAGCTGGGGCAGCCGATGACCCTTCTGCGTCGCTGGACGTCTCACCTGCTGCGGGAGCCGCATCGGCAGCGGATGGACTCGATTCCGCAGAGGTCTCGGTCGCGGGAGCAGACTCGGCCATGTGACCAGACGAGGACGTCGAGGTCGCGGAGGCGGCCTTCGCACCGGCGGGAGCAACACCCTCCGGCGGCCACGGATCTCCACCGGCGACGCGGGGCAGACCGCGACGCAGAGGAACATCACCGGCCGGCGCGGACTCGGCACCCGATTCAGCCACAACAGGTTCGGACGCGGCAGATTCAGCGGCAGGCTCGGTGTCCACCGGAGCTGCGGCTGCCGGCTCCTCCGGAGCATCGGAACCGGCGACCGCGGCAGTGCCGACCGCCGCGCCGGCGCCCGCGGTGGCAGCGGCGGCCGGGGCTGCAGCAGACGAAGCACTCGAGGGTGCTTTCGCGCCTGCAGGCGCGAGACCCTCAGGCGGCCACGGTTCGCCGCCTTCGACGCGGGGCAGGCCCCTGCGCAACGGAACCTCACTGGTTGATCCCGCATCCGCATCGGATGCGGCGGCAGTTCCAGCCGCTGCCCCGGCAGCGACGCCGGCGGCGCCGACTGCCGCACCGGTCCCGACGGAAGCGGACGCTTCGGTCTCTTCGGCGGTGTCGGCATCGGCAGGTTCGGCTGACGACTCAGCGTCAACGGACTGCTCGCCGGCGACCGACTCTCCCGTATCAGCCGGCTCGATCGGCTCAGCCGAGTCATACCCCTCGGCCGCATCTACCGACTCGTCGGCGTCTTCCGGCTCCGGAGACATGCCCGGCTCGACCGGCTCACCGATAGCCCCCTCTGGGGGCCACGGCTCACCGCCCGGAACTCTGGGCAGGCCCGAGCGCAGCGAACTGGAGTAGGTGGCCATATCAGGATTTGTTCTCTTTCAAGGTCTCGATCGACTGCGGAACGATCTTGAACAGGTCGCCGACGACGCCGTAATCGGCGATGTCGAAGATCGGCGCTTCGCCGTCCTTGTTCACCGCAACGATGGTCTTCGAGGTCTGCATGCCGGCCTTGTGCTGGATCGCACCGGAGATGCCGAGCGCGACATAGAGCTGCGGCGACACGGACACGCCGGTCTGTCCGACCTGGTGGGACTGAGCGATGTAGCCGGCATCGACGGCGGCACGCGAGGCACCGAGAGCCGCACCGAGCACATCGGCGAACTCACCGACGAGTTCGAAGGACTCCTCCGAACCCACACCTCGGCCGCCGGAGACGACCTTCGAGGCACCACGCAGTTCGGGACGCGAGGAGGTCTCGACGACGGCTTCGAACGACTCGACCTGAGCCGAGCGCTTGCCGGAATCGGCAACCTCGAGAACCTGGGAGTTCACGGACTGGGCCTGACCGCGGGTCTCGATGGAGCCCTGCCGGACGGTGACGACGGGAGCGCCGAAGGTCGGGGCCGAGGAAGCGGTGTAGCCGCCGCCGTAGACCGAGTGGTGGGCCACGATTCCTTCACTGTCGCGCTCGACGCCGAGGGCGTCGACGGACACGGCCGATCCGCTGCGGACGGCGAAGCGTCCGGCGATGTCCCTGCCGTCGATCGAGTGCGGGATGAGGATGGCATCGGGCGCGGTGAGGTCGCTGGCAGCGCTCAGGGCGTCGACGGCGAAGGTGCCGAGGGCGGAGTCGGTCTCGGGCACCTCGGCGATGAGGACCTGCACGGCACCGAAGGACGCGGCTTGCTGAGCGGCGGCCTCTCCGCGGCCCGCAGGTGCCAGCACCAGCGCGACGGGGGTGCCGATCTCACCGGCGCCGCCGATCAGCTCGGCGGCCGGCTTCTCCAGCTGGCCCTCGGAGTCGGCGGTGAGGACGGAGAGAATGGAGTCTTGTGGGAATTCGGACATATCGATTCTCCTTAGGCCAAACGGTTCTTGATGAGGAAGTCGGCGAGTTCTGCTCCGCCGTTTCCTTCGTCGACGATCTTCTCTCCGGCTTCACGTGGCGGCTTCTCCGCCACCGTGACCATGATCGATCGTGCAGTGGACTGGTCGTTCGCGTCGATGTCGAGGTCGGACAGGCCTATGACCTCGAACGGCTTCTTCTTCGCGGCCATGATCCCCTTGAAGTTCGGGAAACGGGCCTCGGGAAGCGCCTCGGTGATGGAGATGACGGCCGGGAGCTCGGCGCTGACTTCCTGCTTGCCGCCCTCGACTCCGCGGGTGCCGGTGACCTTGCCATCAGCGATCTCCAGCGCACTCAGGCCCGTCACATGCGGGAGGTCCAGGTGCTCGGCGAGCATGGCCGGCATCATCCCGCCGTTGCCGTCGGTGGAGACGTTGCCGGTCACGACGAGGTCGAACTCGCCACGGCGGATGGCCGCTGCCAGAACCTCGGCGGTCAGGCCCAGGTCGGCACCGAGGAGTTCCTCGTCGGACACGTGCACGGCGTTGTCCGCGCCCATGGCCAGGCCCTTGCGAATCGTGGCGGTCGCGGTGTCGGGTGCCATCGAAACGACGGTCACCTCGGTTCCGTCGTTGCCGTCCTTGTGGGAGAGTGCGACTTCGAGTGCACGCTCACCGATTTCGTCGAGGACCGCTTCCGAGGCGGCACGATCCGCCAAACCGGTCTCCAAATTCAGTTTCCGATCCCCGTATGTGTCCGGGACCTCTTTGACCAACACCGCGATCTTCAAGGATGGCTCCTATTCCATGGGGCAGTTCCAGCTGGTATGAGACTTCTGTCTCATAATCTACAGCCAGCGCAATTTCATTCGGCACCCGGGGTCCTGATCGAAACCCGGAAAAGTTCTCAATGAATCATCTTACGTCCTGTGTGCCACAGCTAACATGCCTATTGTACGAACGTTCGAACAGATTCTATCCCAGCGATGTCATATTCACATGCGGAGACGACACCTTCACTGGCGGAGAAGACGTCGTGAATACGCAGATCCATCTGCGAGGCCGCGCGGCTCACCTGCAGACGGCGCGAGAAGCGCGGTGATGGGCAGGGCCCTAGAATGGAGACACCGCCCGTGACCAGGCCCTGATTCCGAGTCGACGGGTCCGACGCCGGCATCAATGCTGAAGGAGCGCCTCGTGGCATTCGACCTCGACGATATCGACCGCAGCATCATCGCTGCCCTCGTCGACGACTCGCGCCTGAGCGTCCGTCAGCTGGCCGAGCGGGTGCACATCTCCCGGTCGGCCGCCCATAAGCGCTTCTCCGCCCTCATCGAATCGGGTGCGATCAGGAAATTCACCGCCGAGGTGGACCGCAGCGCCCTCGGCATGACCGTGACCGCAGTGGTCGTCGTCAAGATCGGCGATCGTCCCTGGCCCGAGGTCAGAGATGAACTCGCCGAACTGCCGTTCGTCGAGAAGGTCCAAGCCGTCAGCGGAGACATCGATGCCCTCGTGACTGTGAACGCTCCGGACAATACGGCCCTGTCGCAGGTGATTCTGCGCAGAATCCACGAGGTCCCGGGTGTGGTCTCCTCCCGTTCCCTGCTCATCCTCGATGAGGCGGAAGGACACCGGCCCGGCTCCGGCCACTGAGCTGTCCCGGCCACTGAGCGACCCTCGTGATCAGGCGGCATCGTGGCCGAGGCGCCTGTTCAGCCCTTCTGGTATTCCCCGATCGCCTTCCGGGCCATCTCGACGCCGTGCCTCGCATCGGAGTATCCGGCGATCGTGGCCTTGCCGTGGGGATAGACGTGTCCGGCCCTGACCGCAGGCAGCTCCTCGAACACGGCCGAGTCCAGCAGCTTCTCGGTCAGCGCGTCGTACTCTCCGCGCATGTCCGAGGTGACGAAGATGATGTCGGCGTCGGACAGGCTCTCGTCGAGGACTTCCATCGAGATCTGTGCCTCCGGCTCCTTGATTCCGGACGTGTTCCCGCCCTGCGCGGCGTCGGCGTACTCCCCGATCGCGGCATCCTCGTCGTCGGACCAGTCGAAGCCGAGCGGCCTGAACAGGGACCCGACCATGTTCTCGCTGCCCCACAGGTAGGCGGAGTTGTCCTCGAACGACGAAACGACGCCCAGCTTCGCACCCTCGAGGGCATCACCGTGCTCCGCGGCGATCTTCTTCTGTTCGGCTTCGAAGTCGGCGTCGAGCTTTTCGAGTTCGCCGCTCTGATTGACGGCGTCGGCGACCTCCTCGACGCGCTGCTGCCAATCGGCGCGGTCGCCGCCGCGCAGAGTGAACTGGTAGACCGGTGCGATCTCCTCCATCTGTTCGATCGTGTCCGGTTCGTAGATGTTGGGGGCGAGGATGAGGTCGGGTGCCACCTCCGCCAGCTGCTCCAGGTCGGGCTCCCTCTGGGCCACGACCGGGATGTCACCGAGCTGCTCGACCCACTCCTCGGGAACGAAGGGTTCCTGGAACGCACCCTGGCCGACGGGAGGCAGATCGAGGTCCATGAGGGTCTCGGTCGCGGCATAGTGCAGAGTGGCCACATTCTCCGGTTCCGCGGGGACTTCGATCTCGGCACCGCTGGAGTCGGTGACCGTGCGGGTCTCGGCCTCGCCCGAGCCCTCCCTATCACCGCCCTCTCCTCCCGAGCACCCGGCCAGGAGACCGAGGCCGGCCACGGAAGCGATCACAGCTGCGGTGATGCGATTGAGTTTCATGAGTTCAGCCCCTCAGACCCCTCGGGCGATGACCGCGCGGCGGAAGCGCCCGAAGCCCCAGCCGAGTTCGACGACCTCGACGGCGGCGCCGAGCTCGGTCAGGCAGCCGCGAACCTCGTCGCTCGTCCACGACGCATGGCCGGTCGCGGCGAAGGTGGCGACCAGCTCCTCCGACTGATGATCGTCGTCTTCTGCCTCATCGGTGAAGGGCTCGACGAGCACGAGGGTGCGGCTGGACTGAAAGATGTGGGCGAGGAGGGCTCGTGCCTCGCTGCGACCGCGTCCGGTGAGTCCGGCGAGGACCAGGGTGGAGTCGACTGCCGGCCATGCCTCCTCGCCCGACAGGCAGCTGGCTCCCGGGGTGTGGATGGTTCGTCCCGATTCCGGCGCCTTTCGCGTCAGGGCGGCGGCCACCTCGGCGTCGGCATCCCCGGTCAGGGCCACGCTCGTGGCGTTCGCGATGGGCTCGAGGTCGAGGATGATGTCGAGTACGTACTGGAGGTGGTCGAGGGTGCGGCTGCGGTGGGCAGCATCGAGGTTCGCATCCGCGGCGCGCAGGGTTCTCCAGCTCGGAGCTTCCATCGCCGAGGCTCGAGACGTCCTGGCGGCGTATCCGCCCTTGAGGACGTCGAGGAGATCGACGATCGAGAACAGGTCGAGCAGCGCGGGATCGTCGAGAGCGAGGCCATCGGCCGACCCCTCGCCGGTGAGCACAGCCCCGGTGGGGGTGTTGCGGTAGTCGGCGCCTTCACGTTGGAGGAGTCCGAGTCCGCACATGGCAGTCAGGACGACGCGTGCGCCCTCGATCTCGATGCCGATCTCGGCGGCGAGCGCCTCGGCGGTGGTCACTCCCCCGGCGATCAGGTCGTTGATGCCGAAGGTGACGGCGACGCGGGTGATGATCGGAGGCAGGAGCTCGGACATCTCGTGGACTTCGTGGAGGACTCCGAGCGTGCCCTCGGGGGCCTGGACCGACTCCTCGCCAACGGAATCATCCGCTGTGCCGGGCGTGCCGACCGCATTCCCTGTCGGGTTCGCGACGGCAACCGTGGAGTCACCCGTGGTGCCGGGCCGGTCGGTGGTCGCTGCGCTTGGGGGATTCGTCTTGGCGCCGACCTTGCGCCAGTAGCCGACGACCTCGACGTCCTCCTTGGGCAGCCCGAGATCACGGCGCAGGTAGCGCCGGATGGGGGCGATCGTCAGCGTCTCGCCCGCGCACCAGGCGAAGGTCCGCCCCGCGGGCAGACTCACGTTCTTCACCGCTTCGTACATGAGCCCGGATTCTCCGGGCAGAGTCTCACCGCGGATGAGCCAGTCGACCTCGACCTCGGCGGCGGTGGGGATCTCCTGGATGTCATCGGCAGTGGGGACCTCGACGATGATGTGTCCGCGCGTGCCGGCAGGGGCCTCATCGAGCCATCGGCCCACGGCGGGCAGCGCCGTCTCATCGGCGACGAGCAGATGGAAGTCGATTCCTTCGCTGAGTCCCGCGCAGGTCTTCGGACCGGCGAACTTCAGACAGTCTCCGATGGCGACGCCGAACGCCCAATCTGAGGCGAGGCCCGATTCGTGTCGGACGACGTCGAAGGTGAAGGAGTTGGTGTCCTCGTCGACGCTGCGCACGGTGTAGTCGCGAGTGAGCTTGAGGGCCTCACGGTTCCAGTTGAAGCGGAATTGCTCCTGCTCGCCGATGTCGATGGGTGCGTTTCCGGGCGGGGGAATGACGAGTTTCACGTGGTCGTCGAAACCCTCGGAGCGGAACTCGGGCCGGTGCAGCCCGTCCACCACTCCCGCGGACAATTGATCGCCCGCCACTGTCAGGCGCCGCATGTTGGGAGTGATGTCCGTGATGCCGGTGACTTCGACCTCACGCAGGATGATCGGATGTACCTGCATGGGCCGGGAAGTGCGCGGCATGAGTTCAGCTCCGAGGGTCTCTTGACGGATGAAACAGTGAGAAACAGGACTCGCAACTTCAAGCAGGTGTGTCAACTGCATTACGGCATACGACTCTTTTCTATTTCCCAGAGGTCAGCCTAACCTAATCTCTCGGCATCGCACAAGAATGATCTCGCGCAAGCGATCGGGGTCGACGACCGTCACTGCCACCGTTGCCGTCGCCATCACCGCACCCCTCGCCGCCGCCATTCCGCGACCGCGGCGAGCCTACGATGCACTCAGCGTCTTCCTGATCGCGCGAGTCGTCAGGTCGAGCGCTTCCGGTCGGGCACCGACCTCTCGAGGCTGCGATCTGGTGCTCAGCTCGAAGAGGTGGCCCGAGCCGATCGTGAGGAAGACGTACATCGCGGCCCATTCGACCGGCACCTCAGGAGCGATGGAGCCGTCGTCCTGACCTCTGCGAATGATCGCCTCCAAGGGGTCGCCCTCACGTGCCGCCCTGTCGCCTCCGTGCGGCTCACCGCTCACTCGGCTCACCGCCGGCTCACGGTTCGCCGCCGAGTCGGCATGGCGCGCACCTTCGACCTCGGCGAAGACGTCGTCGGTGATGATCGGGCTGTCGGCGAACATGAGCGTGAGCACATCGGGAACGGTGAACAGCTGCGCACACACCCGCTCCACACATTCGAGACCGGGCCCGACGTCCGGGCGAGCACTCAGGAAGGCATCGACGAACAGGCGCGCCCCCTGCCGCGCCACCTCGGCGACCAGGGTCTCGCGATCTCCGAAATGCCTGTACAGGGTCGTCCGCCCGACGCCGATCTCGCTCGCGATCTCGGCCATCGATGCCCCGGCACTGTCGGCGAGGACCGACATCGACTCCGCGACCAGCGCCTCCCTCCCCAGGCGGCGCATCCCCCTGCTCTTCGAATCCATCTGCACCTCTCGCTCACTGGGCCCGGACGGAGCAGTCCGATCGCCTAGTGGTACATACGTGTTCCGCTTTGGTACAATCATATACCAGTTTGGGTTCTAGACATCGCTATCGATGGGGGCGTCCGTCACTCGGCACCGAGCATCGGATCATGCGTCGAGGAGCGATGCAGGCAGGGTCAGGAGGAGACACATGGCAGGCAAGGACCGCAGCTCCAACCGCAGCGCAGCGCGCGGGGGTTCGGCTGGCACCGACGAGCCCGCGACGCCCGAGGACGTGTTCGCACTCGGTCGCACCGACGTCTTCGTCATCGGACTCGTCTGCGTCGGCATCGGCGTCGGCCTGGGCTTCTTCCTCCCGGCACTCGGGTCCTTCGCCGCGACATTCCCGATTCCCTTCGGAGAAGTCATCGAGAAGCTCAGTCAGTTCGATCAGGCGTGGGTGGTCATCGCCCGCCCGATCATCGGCGGAGCCCTCGGTGCCATCGCCGCCGCCTTCATCACCGCTTCGACCACTCCGCTGCACATCAGCGAGGACGAGGTCCTGGTCGGCAGGACCGGTGATCATCCGCTGCGGATCTCTCGGGCCTCGTTCTCGACCGCCTATTTCGACGGCGGCAAACTGACGATCCTCACCGAGGGCGGACATCAGGCGTACAAGGGCGACGTCGAGGGCAAGAAGGACGAGGTCGCCGAGGCATTCACCTCGCGTGGCTATCGATGGGGTGAGATCTGAGCACCCGAGCCAAACGTCCGCCCGCAACCACTGCGACCGGGCTCTTCGTCCACTCTTGTCGACACAATCGCACGCGCCGTCCGAACCTGCCGACAGACCCTGGATCGGTGACGCGGGTCACGCCACCATGGGGTCATGACCATCGACGTTCCCACCACTCGCCGCGCACTGCCCCAGCTGCAGCCTGTCAGCTTCATCGGTGCAGACGGAAAGACCACCGACGTTCCGACCGACGGGCTGACGGTCCCGAGCGATCGCACCCTCCTGGGCCTGTACCAGAAGATGGTCGAGGCCCGTCGCTTCGAGGCTCAGGTCACCCACCTGACCAGACAGGGGCGTCTCGCGACCTACCCGTCCGCCGCCGGTCAGGAGGCAATCGAGGTCGGTGCGACGACGGCGCTGGCACCGAATGACTGGCTGTTCCCCACCTACCGCGACACCGCCGCCCTGCTCACCCGCGGCGTGCCGGTGACCGAGATCCTCTCCGCCTTCCGCGGCGACTGGCACTGCGGCTTCGACCCGCACGAGTATCACACCTCACCTGCAGCGACACCGCTGGCGACGCAGACCCTGCACGCGACGGGCTTCGCGATGGCCGCCAAGCTCAAGGGCGAGGATGCCTGCACGCTGACCTTCCTCGGCGACGGCGCCAGCAGCGAGGGCGACACCCATGAGGCCTTCAACTTCGCCTCGGTGTGGCAGACCCCGACGGTCTTCGTGCTGCAGAACAACCAGTATGCGATCTCGACCCCGCTGCGCGAACAGGCGAATGCCACGATGCTCGCCGACCGAGCCGCCGGCTACGGAATGCCCGGACTCCGCGTCGACGGCAACGACATCGCCGCGGTGTTCGCCGCCGTCACTGCGGCCCTCGAGCGCGCCCGCAACGGGGAGGGGCCCACTCTCATCGAGTGCCTGACCTACCGGATGGAGTCGCACACGAACTCCGACGATCCCACGAAGTACCGTGACGCCGAGGAGGTCGAGCACTGGAAGCGGTTCGATCCCATCGACCGCCTCGAGACGCACCTGCGCCGAGCCGGAGTCCTCGACAATGACACGGCCGAGGAGATCACAGCGAGCGCTGAAGAGCTCGCCACCTCGGTCCGTGATGCCATGAACACCGACGCCGAAGTCGACCCGAGCGAACTCTTCGCCCACGTGTATGCGAACCCTCGAGCGAGCCTCGCCAAGCAGCGGGCCACCCTCGAGGCAGAGCTGGCTGCGGCGGTCCAGTCATGACCGTCACCGCCCTGACCACGGCAGACGATGTTCCGGCACCGGTCTCGGTGACGATGACGAAGGCCCTCAACCAGGCCCTGCGCGACAGCCTGAGCGAAGACGAGGACGTCCTCGTCTTCGGTGAGGACGTCGGCCGCCTCGGCGGGGTGTTCCGGGTCACCGAAGGCCTGCGGAAGGAATTCGGTCCCGACCGGGTCTGGGACTCCCCACTCGCGGAGTCGGGGATCGTCGGCACCGCGATCGGCATGGCGATGGCCGGGATGCGCCCCGTCGTCGAGATGCAGTTCGACGCCTACGCCTATCCCGCGTTCGAGCAGATCGTGTCCCACGTCGCGAAGATGCGCAATCGCACGAAGGGCCATGTCAGCCTGCCGCTGACGATTCGGATCCCCTATGCGGGGGACATCGGCGGCGTCGAGCACCACTCGGACTCCTCCGAGGCCTACTGGACGTCGACCCCGGGCCTGACCGTTCTCACCCCCTCGAATCCGGCCGATGCCTACTCCCTGCTGCGCGAATCCATCGCCTCCGAGGATCCGGTGATCTTCATGGAGCCGAAGTCCCGATACTGGATGAAGGACGAGCTGTCCCTGCCCGTGCAGACCGCTCCGATGGATCGGGCGCAGGTCGTGCGCGAAGGGTCGGATGCGACGCTGCTGGCCTACGGCCCCACCGTGCGCACGGCCCTGTCCGCGGCCGAGGAGGGTGCCGAACACGGACTGTCGATCGAGGTCGTCGACCTGCGTTCCCTGTCACCCTTCGACGATGAGACCGTGTCCGCCTCGGTGCGCAAGACCTCGCGTGCCGCGATCGTCCATGAGGCGGCCCAGTTCGGCGGTTACGGCGCCGAGGTGGCCGCCCGGGTCACGGAGGCCAACTTCACCCACCTGTCGGCCCCGATCCTGCGGATCACCGGGTTCGACGTGCCCTATCCGTCCCCGAAACTCGAGGAGTACTTCTTGCCGACCGCCGAACGCATCCTCGACGCCCTCGAATCATGGGATTGGGAGCTGTGATGAGTGCCGAGACGAGTGTGTCCGGTGCTGCCGGCTCCAACAGTTCCGCGACGAGAGCCCGCGAATTCATCCTCCCCGACCTGGGCGAGGGCCTGACCGAGGCCGAGCTCATCAGCTGGCTGGTCGAGGTCGGCGACGAGGTCCACGTCGACCAGATGGTCGTCGAGGTCGAGTCCGCCAAGTCAGTCGTCGAGCTGCCGTGTCCCTTCGCCGGTCGGATCGAGGCGCTGCACGCCAGCGCCGGTGACACCGTAACCGCAGGTCAGGCCCTGTTGTCAGTTGCCCATTCGGGCGCCGAGGGTCCTGAGTCGAAGGGTTCGGATGACAGCGGCAGTGCGAATCTCATCGGCTATGGAACTTCGGAGCCCAAGGCCAGATCGACGAAGAAGCGGTCCTTCGGCGCGAAGACTTCCGTCGCGCCGGTCGCTGCGCAGCCGACCCCCACCCAGCCGGTCTCCACCCAGCCGTCGGCCGCCACTCCCCCGGCGCCCGAGGCCACGTCGACGACGGCTTCGGGCACCGGAGTCTCTCCCGTGTCCTCACCCATCGTGCGCAAGCTGGCGAAAGACCACGGGATCAGCGCCAAACACCTGCCCGGCACCGGACCCAGCGGGGTCGTCACCCGCGCCGATGTGCTCTCGGCGATCGACTCTGGGACCGGTGCCACCCCTGAGCGCACCGCGAGTGTCCCCGCGGGGACGTCGGATTCGACGCAGGCAAGCAGCGACGACCTGTCGGGCGCCGCCTCGGCGGGGGCAATCGCTCTCGACTCCGACCGCGACACCCGGACTCCGATCACGGGACTGCGCAAGGTCGTCTCCGACCGGCTCACGCGCTCCCGGCAGGAGATCCCCGAGGCCACGATCTGGCTCGACGTCGACGCCACCGAGCTGCTCGAGACAAAACGCGCGCTCGAGTCGCGGACAGGCGAGAAGTACTCCCTGCTCTCGCTCGTCGCCCGCTTCGTCGTCGCGGGACTGAAGAAGTACCCGATCATCAACTCCTCGATCGACACCGAGAACAACGAGATCGTCACCCACGGTGACATCAATCTCGGTCTGGCCGCCCAGACGCCGCGTGGCCTCATGGTGCCGGTCGTCCACGGCGCCGACCGGATGAGCCTGCGCCGGCTGCGCGACTCCGTGTCCGAGACCGTCGACAAGGCCCCGACCGGGAAGTTCAGTTCCCAGGAGCTGTCCGGCGGCACGTTCACGCTCAACAACTACGGCGTGTTCGGAGTCGACGGGTCCGCCCCGATCATCAACCTGCCCGAGGTCGCGATGCTCGGACTCGGCCGGATCAAGGAACGCCCCTGGGTCGTCGACGGGGAGCTCACGGTGCGCAAGGTGATGTACCTGTCATTCGTCTTCGACCACCGCGCCTGCGACGGCGAGGAGCCGAGCAGGTTCCTCACCTTCGTCGCCGACTGCATCGAGAACCCGATCTCGCTGCTGCCGGAGCTGTGACGAACCGGCGCGGGGCCGATCAATGGGTCGCACCGGTCGTCGACCGCTGGCAGCATGACGGATGGTCAGCCACTCAACTCCAACCGCGGCCAGGACTCGAGGTCGCTGAGCATCTGCCGGTCGTGAGTAGCGACGACGATCGCCGAGGAGGTGGCTCCCATCGCCTCGGTGAGCTCGTCGACGAGGGGTGATGAGAGATGGTTCGTCGGTTCGTCGAGCAGCAGGAGGTCCGGTCTCTCTGCCAGGCACATCGCCAGCTGCAGACGCCTCTGCTGACCTTGGGACAGTCGGCCCACCGGTGCGGCCGTGGTCGAGGCATCGAGGAGACCGAGACCGGACAGGGCTGCTGCCTCCTCGCGAACTCGACCGTTTCTGGCGACGTGCTCGCTGAACACGCGATGGGCCGGCGTTTCCGGATCCCATTCGGGCACTTCCTGTGAGAGTAGGACGATGCGGGAGTCCGCGTGACGGGACACAGTGCCACGGATCGGTTCGACCCGGCCGGCCAGGACCGCCAGCAGCGTCGACTTGCCTGCACCATTCGGCCCGCTGAGGACCAGGCGGTCGCCCCCGGTCAGGCTCACCGACACCGGCGCGCGAAGACGGCCCGTGACCATGACCTCGTCGGCGGTGAGAATCCTGCCTCCGATCCGCGTGCGGGATTCCGGCCACCTCAGGCGCATCGGAGGCTGGGGCACGGTGACCCGATGCGCCTCGAGCTCCTCGACCCGACGGTTGAAGGTCTGGACGATCCCCGCTGCCCGAGTCGCACGCTGGTGCTTGCCGGTGCCCTTGGGCGGGCGCCATCCGGTCGACAGCCGACCGCGGGCGTCGTCTGCCGCCTGCGTCAGACGCGCATGCTCAGCCACCTCGGCGGCATAGTCCTGCTCCCAGTGCTCACGGTCTCTCCGCCGCCCCTCGAGCCACCCGTCGTAACCGCCGGCATATGTCCGGGGCAGGCCGTCACGGCTGGGATCGAGATCGATGAAGGTCGAGGCCACATCGCGCAGCAGAGCTCGATCGTGACTGACCACGGCGATGCCCCCGGGATGGTCGCGCAGCCGCCCGGTCAGGTACTCAAGCGCCGCCGCGTCGAGATGGTTGGTCGGCTCGTCGAGCAGCAGCAGATCGGTGCTCGCTCCGAGCACCGTCGCCAAACGGATTCGGTACCGCTGGCCGACGGACAGCTCGGACAGGCGGCGGGCACGATCCGTGCAGGCGCGCAGCCCCTCGAGGGCGATGTCGATGCGCCTCTCGGCGTCCCAGGCATCCAAACGGATCGAGCGATCAAGTGCCTCGGCGTATGCGTCGTCGGCCCTCGCCTCGCCGTGGGCGATCCTCTGGGTCGCCGTCTCGAGGGCGTCGAGGGCTGCACGTTCTTCGCAGACGGCGTCGTCGATGAGGTCTCCGACGCTCCTGTCATGCCCGGCGGCAAGATCCTGTTCGATGAGGGCGTGAGTACCGGCGCGAACGACCGTCCCGCTGTCGGGGGTGAGCGTGCCCGCGAGAATGTGGAGCAGGGTGGTCTTGCCCCGCCCGTTCTCACCGACGACGGCCAGGCGCGACCCTGACGAGATCGTGACGTCGACTCCGTCGAGGATCGTCCGCCCGCCGAGTGCGACGCTGAGGCCTTCGGCGCGGATGTGTGCGGCCGAACCCGCAGGAAGTTGTCGGGTTCTGTGTGATGAGGTGATCGGCATTGTGTTCTCGCAGCTCGTCGTGGAGCCGGACAGCACGAATGGGCCGCCCGGCGAATGGCCAGGACGGCGAACGAGAGTTCAGGAAGGTCCCGCCGCCGTCAGCGGCGGTCCCACAGCTTCATCGAAGCAATGCCGAGGTACATGTCAACCATTCTACCAAGCACGTCATCGCAGGTCACTGCGAAGTACCAGACATCACACCTTGCCGCGACAGATCACCGAGCTGCGCCGACCGACCGATTCCACACTTCGAAACGAACTTCTTCGTCGATGACTCGCCCCATTAGCCTGGCTCAGTCCATTCACCGGCGCTGACCGCGCGGAGAATTCGAGGGAGAAGAGGTCAAGCATGTCACGGATCCACGATTCGCCACCGTCGAGTCCGCCTCGGCGGCGGTTCTCGCTCCTCCTGCTCATCATTCCCGTCGTGCTCTACGTCCTCACCCCGGTCGTGGCCAACACGATCGAGCCGCGGATCTTCGGGCTGCCGTTCGTTCTCACCTACACGATCATCGTCACAATCCTCACCTGGTTCTTCGTGTGGATGGCCGCCCGCGGTGACCACTACTACCGGAACGACTCTCCCGAGTACGTTCCCTCCGATATCGCCTTCGGTGAGGACTTCGCCATCGCCGAGACCTCGACCGGCAATGCGAGCGGCGGGTCCTCCGACGGCGCAGGAACGGACGGCGCAGGATCAGGATCGGAGGCCGATAAATGAACACTTCCGCCGTCATCGCCTGCATCATCTTCGGCATCAGTATGCTCGCGACCATCGGCATCGGCGTCTGGTCGGGCCGCGGTCGCGAGAAGTCACTCGACGAATGGTCGGTGTCCGGTCGTGGCCTCGGGTTCGTCTTCATCCTGCTGCTCATGGCGGGCGAGACGTATACGAGCTTTTCGTTCCTCGGCACCGCCGGCTGGTCGTACTCCTACGGCGTGCCGATCCTCTACCTCATCGGCTACCTCAGCGTCGGGCTCGTCGTCGCCTACCTCGTCGGTCCCCTGTTCTGGACCTATGCGGCCAGGCACAAGCTCGTCAGCCTCTCCGACATCGTCGAACACCGCTTCCGCTCACGGGGTCTGGCCATCCTCGTCGCCGTGCTCGCGACCGTGTTCATCGTTCCCTACATCCAGCTGCAGATCCAGGGCATGGGCGCAGTCGTCAATGCCATGAGCTACGGCGCGATCGACCTCAAGGTCGCCGCCATCATCTCCTTCATCGTCGCCGAGGCGTTCATCCTGTTCTCCGGCCTGCGCGGTTCCGCGTGGGTCAGCGCCCTCAAGGACGGGCTCGTCATCCTCGCCGTGGTCTTCCTCGCCATCTACGTGCCGCTGCACTACTTCGACGGCCTGGACGGACTGCTCGACCGCCTCGTGAGTGAGAAGTCGCAGTGGCTGACCTTCCCCGGTGCCGGTGAGGGCATCTACGGTGGCGCCTGGTTCATCTCGACGATCATCCTCAACGGCATCACGATCACCGTCTTCCCGACGTCGATCGCCGGCTACCTGTCCGGCACCTCCGCGAATGCCCTGCGCAGGAACTCGATCATCCTGCCTTGGTACCAGCTGCTGCTGCTCGTGCCGATGATGGTCGGTGTCGCCGCACTCTTCGTCATCCCCGCACTCAAGGACGCGGACCTGGCGCTGTTCTCGGTGGTCATCGACTCGCTGCCGGCACCGCTCGTGGCCGTCATCGGCGTCGCGGGTGCCCTCTCTGCCATTGTCCCGATGAGCGTGTACATGCTCTCGATCGGCTCGATGTGGGGACGCACGGTGCTCGGCGGCGGCTTGGCAGGACCGAAGAACGCCGCCTCGATGACGTCCGAGCAGCTGGCCGCTCGCGGTCTGCGGCAGAAGAGACTGTCGCAGTGGGTGTGCCTCCTCGTCGGCGTGATCGCCCTGGTGATGAGCCTGCTCATGCCCGATGCGCTCGTCGAACTCTCCGTGCTCAGCTACGAGGGGCTCGCTCAGGTCGTTCCCGCCGCACTGCTCGCCCTCTACTGGCCGCGGATGAGCAAACAGGCCGCGGCCGCCGGACTCATCGTCGGCTCGGTGACCATGGTGGCCCTCCACTACACGGGCCACGATCCCCTGCTGGGCATCAACGGCGGCCTGTGGGCCATCGCGGCCAACCTCATCGTCGTCGTCATCGTCACCCTGGCCAAGCCGGACCCCCGCTGGGTCCCGGCGCCGGAGCGGGCGAAGATGGACGCCTGAGGCAGTGCCAGGCACAACGCCCCTCAGCCCGAGTACACCTGCTCCCCGCCGACATAGGTCGCGCGCACGTCGATGTCGGAGATTCCGTGCGGGTCGATGGTCAGCGGGTTGTCCCCGAGGACGGTGAAGTCGGCGAGGTATCCCGGTGCCAGTCGGCCCTTGTACGATTCCTCCCCCGATGCCTCGGCGGATCCGAGGGTGAAGATCGACAGCGCCTCCGCTGCCGACACCCTCTGGGATTCGCCGACGGTGACCCCGTCGTCGACTCCGGTCCGGGTGACCAGGGACTGCAGTCCGAACAGCGGTTGGTACGGCCCACACGGATAGTCCGAGGAACCGGCCACCGTCACGTCCTTGTCGAGGAATGACCGGTGGGCGAACATCCGCTGCATCCGCTCCTCGCCGTACCAGGAGTTCAGTGCCCCACCGTGATAGCCCGGGTAACCGGCGAAGGGAACCGCAATGGCGCCGAGGCGGTGCATCCGCTCGAGGATGTCGTCGTCGATGAGGCTGCAGTGTTCGATCCGGTGCCGCAGTCCCGGTCGCGGGATCCGACGGGAGACATCCTCGAAGGCGTCGAGGACGAGTCGGATCGCGGCGTCGCCGTTGGCGTGGACGCCGATCCGGTTGCCGTCTGCGTGGACGCGTTCGACGTTGGCCCGCAGCTCTTCGGTCGAGGTCGTCTGCACGCCCTGATAGGCGGGATCAGTGAAGGGTTCGGACAGCAGACACGTCCGCCCGCCGATGGCTCCGTCGAGGAACGCCTTGACGCCGATCAGTCGAAGCCGGTCGTCGCCGAATCCACTGCCCACACCGAGGTCGACGGCCCTGTCGTAGTGATCGATGGACAGGAGCATGCCGATCCGCAGGTTCAGCGCATCCTGCCCGCGCACGGCAGAGATTATCGCAATGTCCTGGGGGCTGATGAGCGCATCGCAGACCGAGGTCAGTCCCGCGGCATTCCACTTCGCGATCGTCCGCGCGGCACCGAGCTGCAGGTCTTCTGCCGTGTCGCCGGGAATGAAGCGATCACCGCGGGCCGTGGCCGGCATGAGGACATTCATCAGCGCCCGTTCGATGAGCTTCCCGTTGAGTCGCCCGTCGGGGTAGCGGTCGTAACGTCCGCCGTCGGGATCGGGCGAACCCTCGTCGATGCCCAACCACCGCAGTCCGGCGGAGTTGACCACGCCCCAGTGACCGGCGACATGGTTGACCAGGACCGGGACTTCGGGAGCGATCCGGTCGAGTTCGTCGCGAAGGACGATCCCGGTCTTCTCGTCGTCGTAGCGGCTGCCCTTGATCCACTCGCCCGCCGAGGTTGCTCCCACCTCGGCGGCGATCGTGTCCAAGAGTGCGGGGACCGTCCGGACCGCCTCGTGGGACAGGTCGAGGTGGAGGGCATCACCGGCCGTCAGGGCGAGGTGGATGTGGGCGTCGTTGAGACCGGGGATGATCGTCGAGTCACCGAAGTCGAGCACCTCGGCGCCGGGGAATCGGTCCCTCAGCTCGGCCAGTGTTCCGGAGGCGGTGATGATCTCTCCGGTGACCGCCAGCGCTTCGGGTTCTCGGGCCGAGTCACGCGTCGGGCTGGCAGCCGAGTCTCGGGCCGCTAGGGATCTCTGGGCGCCTGACCGCGTCTTCGCCTGCGACACGATCGAGTTCGCGCGCACGATCGTCGGTGTTCTCTCCTCCATCGGAAACTCCGTCCTTGCAGCTCATATGGTTGCGGCCATGGTGCCACGTCCCACCACGTCCCATCCGGATGACTCGGAGCCTGAGACGCTCGCTCAACGCTGAGTCAGGTTTTCACCTCGAGGCAACAGCGAAAACCTGGCTCAGCGTTGAACGACGGGCAGTATGTATCGAACGGGAGGCCCGTGATCACCTGTCAGTCGTCGAGCAGGGCCGCCGCGTACATGGGGCGGGCAGCGTCGGGGCTCGGCGGGTGGAATAGTCCGGCGGTCGCATCCCGGTAGAGGCGGGAGAGTTCGTGGCCGTTGTCGAAGGCCGACCCGCCGGAGCACATGAGTGCGGTCTCGGCCGCGCTCCGGGCCGCATCCGAGGCCTTGATCCGGGCTCCCACCAGGCGCAGCGGCCAACCGGCGCCGTGGTCGACGAGTGCGTCGAAGTCCCTCGTATAGGCATCGAGCATGGCAGGAACGGTCAGATAGTCGAGATGTGCGTCGGCAAGGCGGGCGCGGGTCTCGGGCACCTCGGCGAAGGTGCTTCCGGCCTTCGCGGACGTGCGCTTCTTCAGCCCGGCGGCGCCGAGTTCGAGCGCCCGGGCGGCCACGCCTGCGTAGACGGAGGCGATGAGCAGCTGGAAGTTGCTGGTGATCGCGAAGGTCAGCGGGTCGGGATGCTTCCCGGCCGGGATGGTGCGGGAGACGCGCTCGGGACGCATCGGCACCTGGTCGAGGATCGTCGCCCGCGACTGCGAGGCCCGCATGCCCATCACGTCCCAGTGTTCGGAGACCGTGATGCCCTCGGCCGAGCGTTCGATGAAGCCGTAGACCAACGAGCCTTCGGCGGGTTCACCGGCGTCGGGGCCGGCGATGGACTCGTCATCGCGGTTGATCGCACCGTGGACGATCATCCGCGTCCACACGGGTGAGAGCGAGGTGAAGATCTTGACCCCGGTGAGCAGGTATCCGCCGTCGGCGGTGGGTTCGGCTTCCGTGTTCGATCCCTGCATGACCCAGTCGTTGGAGGGTTCGGAGATGCCGAAGGCGAAGATCTCACCGGCCATCACCTCCTCGAACACCCAGTTCAGGGAGGCGTCGCCGCGGTCGTTGAGAGCCTTGACGACTCCGGTGCACATGAGATGCATGTTGATCGCCAGGGCCGTGGCCGGAGCCGCGGCGGCCAGCCGCTGCTGAAGACGCGAGACCTCGTGCAGGCTCAGCCCCGGACCACCGTAGGCATCGGGCACGAACAGGGTGAGGTAGCCGAGCGACTTGAGCTCCTCGAGGTCCTCGTCGAAGAACCGGTTCTCCCGGTCGTAGACGCCCGCGCGTTCGCGGAAGCGCTCACACACCTCGGCGGGGAGATATTTCTCGGCCAGCTCGCCGAGGTGGGTCTCACGGTCGGTCATGATGTCTCCTTGCTCGTGGGGCAGTTGCGGGCGGGGGCCAGCGAGTCGAGGCGGCACGTCCAGGTGAGGGCCGCCGCAGCACGATCGCGCCGTTGTGCCCGCCGAAGCCGAACGAGGTCGACAGGACGGTGTCGACCGGTTCACCGGTCCCGCTTTCACGACCACCGGCATGCCCAACAGCACGAGAGTCACCCGCGACGATGTCCCAACCCTCGAATTCCAGATCGCCGAGGTTGAGCGTCGGCGGCAGCGTCTGCTCGGCCATCGTTCGGATGGCGATGAGGGCTTCGACCACGCCCGAGGCGCCGAGGAGGTGGCCCGTAGACGACTTCGTGGCGCTGATCGGGATCGAGTGCGCAGGGGCGCCGAGGGCGGCGTCGAAGGCGCTGAGCTCCGCCGCATCGCCGGCGGGTGTTCCGGTGGCGTGGGCGTTGATGTGGTCGATGTCGGCAGCATCCAGTCCGGCATCGACCAGGGCCTCAATCACCGCCGCGGCCGCACCCCGCCCCTCGGGATGCGGGTTCGTCGGATGGTGGGCGTCGCTGGCGGCACCGAATCCGACGAGCTCGGCAAGGACCGTAGCTCCACGTGCTTCGGCCCCGGCCTCGGATTCCAGCAGGATCGCGGCAGCTCCTTGGCTCATGACGAACCCGGAGCGTGATCTGTCGAAGGGGCGGCTGGCCGAGGTCGGATCGTCCTCGAATCCGGCGGCGAGCGCCCGCATGTTCGCATTCGAAGCGAGGTTGACCGCGTTGAGACAGTCCTCCATGCCGACGACGAGCACTGCATCGGCGTAGCCGTGGCGGATTCGGCGCAGTCCCTCGCCCAGGCCGACGGCCCCACTGGCGCAGGTCGCCGAGACTCCCTGTCCGGGTCCGCGGAAGTCGAAGCGCTGACTCAGCAGTGCCGCGGCCGAGTCGGGGGCACCATGGATCGCCAGGGTCAGCGGCACGGAGCGCGGCCCACTCTCCAGCAGTGAACGCGTCGCGGCCTGCATGGCATCGACGGGCCCGGAGCCGGTCGCGGCGATGACGGCGACCCTGGAGCGGTCCCAGGGGAGATCGTCGGCTTTCGGGGCAGCGCCGGTCTTCGGCTCGGCGGTCGGGGTCATGATGCCGGCCTGTGCCAGGGCCTGATCGGCTGCGGCGATTGCCCAGTGCTGAACCGGGCTGAGACGACGGGCGAGCGCTCGGGGCAGGAGGACCTCGGCGTCGAAGTCTCTCACCTGTCCGCCGATGCGCACGGCCAGATCCTCGAACTGCTGCCCCTCGAGCCGGCCGATTCCGCTCCTGCCCGCGACCACGGAGTCCCAAAGTGTGTCGACGTCGTTGCCGCTGGGAGTGATCGCACCCATTCCCGTGACGACGACCCGGCGGCTCGCCGTATCCCGTGCCTTGCGGTTCTCGGTTGTCCGCGCGCTCACAGTCGCTGTCCCTGTCCGTCCATGATGAGGTCAACGGTTTCCGCCCGCCGAATCTTCCCGCCGACCGTCCTGGGCAGGCGCTCGAGCCGATAGATGCGACGGGGAACGAACTGCGACGCCAGGCGGTCCCGTGCGTGAGCGATGAGTGCGGTCTTGCCGGGGCCGGACTCCGAGGTACCGGAACCTGTCCCCGAGGCACCGGGGCCGGACTCCGGGGCAGAGGCGCCGCCTTCGATGACGAGTGCGATGATGCTGCCCAACGAGGTGTCGTCGATGGCGATCGCGCACACCTCGCCGAGGTTCGCATACGTCTCGAACGCCCGCTCCACCTCGGGCAGCGAGACCTTGTGGCCTCCGGTGATCGCGATGTCTCCGGCCCGGCCCGCCAACTGCAGCATTCCGTTCTCGATCCGCCCCTGGTCATCGACGGTGGCCCATCCGTCAGCACCGCGCAGCACGGCGTCGGTGGTGCCGGTGACGTAGCCGTACGAGCAGGCCGCTGCCCGGATCCACAGTGTGCCGAGCTCACCCTCGGGGACCTGCCTACCGGACTCACTGCGGATCTGCGCCCCGATGCTCGGGTAGATGGTGATCCACGTGCCGTCGCCGTCCCGGCTGTCTCCGATGAATCCGATCTCGGCAGCACCGTAGTAGCTGATGAGGCGCGTGCTCGGCAGGATCTCGCCGAGGCGCTCGCGGATGCTGGCCGGCAGGTTGGCTCCCCCGGTGACGACGAGGTCGAGTCCGAGGAAACGCTCGGGGTCACGGCGGGCCGCCTCGGCGAGGGCGCGGACGACGGCGGGGACGGCGACGACGCGGGTGATGGCCTCCGCGGCGATGCGTCTGCCCATCGTGATCGGGTCGAACTCGTCGGCGACGTGGACGCTGCCTCCGGTCGCGAGGCTCTCGATGACGGCGTAGAGCGTGAGGCTGTAGGAGACCGGGCCGGGCGCCAGGGTCGCGACGCCGGGCAGCGGATCGAGGTGGGCCGCGGAGACCGCGACATTGTCCCGGTACTGTTGGCGCGTCTTGATGAAGGCCTTCGGACTGCTCGTCGTGCCCGAGGAGAAGAGCATGAGGAAGGGTTCGGCTGCGTCGCGCACGGTGGGCGCGGGAGCAGAATTTGCACATGCGGGGTGTGCAGACGCGTCCGCGACGACGGCCGCCTCGCGGGCGCGGAAGTCGGCGAAGCTGATGACCGTGCCGGTCCAGTCGGAGGCGGCGAGCGCCTCGGCGAGGGCGGGCGAGTCACTGATGACGAGGCCGATTCCGGTCGTGCGGATGACGCCGAGCTGGTGAGCCAGCGGCCAGCGCGGGTCGATGGCCGCGGACACCGCGCGGAACCCGGCGAGCCCGGCGATGATGCGGGAGGTGTGAAACGCCGAGGTGGTGCTGATCGCAGTGATGGGGATGCCGTCGGTCTCCGGCGCGGAGGTCGGCGGGTCGGCCTGTGCGCGATGCAGTTCGTCGACGACGGCGAACATCCGGCGGGAGTCCTCAACGAGTTCGGAGTACGTCAGGGATTCCTCGGCACCGACGAGGGCGAGCTGCTCGGTGTCTCTCCCGGCGACGTCGAGGATCATCGAAGTGATCGGCACGTATGAACCTCCTGATGTTCGTGGCAGACCGTGTCGGAGCAAGCGGGTCGGTGCACCGGTGCCGGGGCGATCCGCATCAGCACAGTCCGTATCGGTGTGCCCCGACCGCCCCTCCCACAGTACAACGTGGTCAAATCACTCTCAGCAGATCCTCAATTCCAAATACTTTGCTGTATTCGAATACTATGAAGTATACTGAATTCATGACCACATCCCGCCATCCCCGCCTGACGCGCAGAGAGAGCCAGCAGGCCACCCGCCGACGCCTCATCGAATCGGCGGCACAGCTGTTCGCGGAGCACGGCGTCCGCGGCACCTCCCTCATCGCAGTCGCCGAGAATGCCGGATTCAGCCGCGGAGCGATCCACGGCAACTTCTCCGACAAGGACGAGCTCGCCTCGGCGGTCATGAAGTTCGTGATCGAAGACCTCGGGCCCGAACTCACTCGGGCGCTGGGGTCGCGGGCGTCGACCAACGAACGGCTCGCCACCTATATCTCCACGCACATCGACTACTGCCGACGCGAACCGACTCGGGCCGCGGCCATCATCGCGGCCGTGGGCTACCTCGGCAGGAAGGTCGACCGCACGCAGCACCACGATCGGCGCTCGGCGTCCTATGGTCAGCGCTCGGCCGATTCTGTCGCAGAGCTCGTGGCACTCTTCGACGAGGGCCAAAGCAGAGGAGAGATGCGCAGTTTCGACGTGACCACGATGGCCCTGTCGCTGCGCTCGGTCCTCGACACGGCAGTGCCCGCCCACACCAGCATCGATGCGAACGAGATCGTCGCGCTCTTCGACCACGCCACGCGCAGCACTGACAACGCAGATCCAGAGGGAACACATTCATGATTCGCAACTACCGCACCACCGTCCGCGGCCGATTCACCGACCTCGACGACATCCAGCGCGCGTCCCTGCATGCTGCGCAGGAAGACCACGATATGTTCGCCGCGAGTTTCACGCCGGAGGGAACGTTCCTCTACACACCGCAACTGCTGAACTATCAGCACCGATTTCTGCTCACCATCGATGAGGCGAGCCCCGATGACGCCGAGGTGTCCGCTGGCATCCGAGCCGAGGAGCTCTCCGATGCCGATCTCGCCGCGCGTGGCCTCGGCGGCAGGATCGTCGATGTCTCATCGGTGTGCATCGAGGATGTCACAGTGCGTTCGGGGGCACGCCGATGAACTCTGAGCATCCGGAGTACGAGACCGCGGACGCAGCACCCAGCCTCGAGGCCACACTTGTTCTGGCCTGGGCGAAGAGCTCACTGGACACCGCGATCGGCACTGCGCTCTCCCGTGTGGGACTCTCCCTGGATGACCTCCGCCGGCTGCGCAGCATCGGCGCGCAGCCCCAGGGTCTGACCCGGGAGGACCTCGCCGAGGCGATGGGCGAGTCCCGATCGCATGCAGTGCGTTCCAGCCTGCCTCTGGTCAAGCTCGGCTGGCTCTCGCGTGCGGAGTCCGGCGAGTTCGCCCTCACCGATAGCGGCCGAGCACTCATCGACCAGGCCGAAGGTCTTGCCGAGAAGGCGGCACACCGCTGGTTCACCGACACCGGGCTCAATCCGACAGAGGTGATCTCGGCCGTAGGATCTGGCCGCTTCCCTCACTCCGGTCCACCGTGAGATCTACCGTCGAAACCTGAGTCCTCCCGCGCTGCACCTGAATGCAGATGAATGCGGCGGCGATCATGGCGACACCGGCCCCCGCCATCAGGACGCCGGTGTCCACCTCGTGCAGGGCAGCGAAGACTGTGACTCCCAGAGCTCCGCCGAGGTTGCGCGCCGTGCTTCCCGCACCCGAGGCGAATCCCGACCTCTGCGGCAGGGCATGCATGGCCGCTGCCACGATCGCGGGGGTGAGGGTTCCGACTCCGACTGCCCACACGAAGAGTGCGGACCACAGGCCCCACAGCCCTGCACCGGAGATCGTCAGACCCATCAGCCCGAGCCCTATGCCACCCACGACGAGCCCCAGAGCGCTCGTTCTCCAGACGCCGAGGCGGTTGCTGACCCGCGATGACAAGGCCCCGAAGAACGGCATCGGAAGCAGAGCAGGCAGGGTGGCCAATCCCGCCTGCAGCGGACTCAGGCCTCGACCGTCCTGGAAGAACTGGGTGAGCAGGAACAGAGTGCCGAGAACACAGAAATTCATCATGGCAGCGACGACGCAGGCGAGCATCAGCCTCGCCCGCGATGAACTCACCGACGGGGCAGCGACTGGCGGCAGCCCTGTGCCCGAAGCAGACTCGGGAGACGGTGCGGACTCGGCAGACGGTGCGGAGTCGGGCGCGGCGGGGCGCTCAGATTCCCGAACTCTCCCGCCGCTTCCGGACCGCGACGCCCCGCCCCTCGGAGAGGATGCAAGAATCGGGATGACAGCGATGAGAATGATCGGCAGATTCAGCCAGAACACCGCTCTCCAGTTGCCCACATCGACGAGCAGCCCTCCCAGCAGAGGCCCGAGGGGAAGGGCGATACCGCCCAGCGCGGCCCACAGACCGACGAGCCTGCTTCGTTCTCTCTCGTCCGCGGCCGATTCCGAGAGCATCGCCAGTGTTCCGGTCATTGTCGCGGCCGCACCGACGCCCTGGAGGGCGCGAGAACTTACGAGCAACTCGATCGTCGGTGACAGCGAACAGGCCAGCGAGCCGAGGAAGAAACAGAGGAAACCGAATATCACAATCCGGCGGTGACCCCAACGGTCCCCGATCGCCCCGATCGCCAACAGCAGCGCGGCCAGGACGAAGGTATAGGCATTGACGACCCCGGCCATCCCCGTCTGACCCGCACGGAGGTCGACGTTGATCTGCGGCAGTGCGACATTCACCACTGTCACATCGAGGAGGACGAGGAAGTACCCGGCGCACAGGCCGAGGATGAGCATTCTGGGCATCCGTCTCGCCTCATTCGTGGGTTCGCTCGTCGGTCAAGGACGCCACAGACGCTATCGAGCGCCTCTGTGCGTGTCGAGATCCCGACGAACCTCACCCACTGTGCCCGCAGCTCCCACCATCGAAAAACGGGTTGAGTGCCGAGGCACGCCCGTGCGCAGGCGCGTCTCGGCACTCAACCCGTTTATCGGCGAGAGCTGAGCTCATCAGCGTCACTCAGCCACGTAGTACATCCGCTTGTTGACGAACTCGTCCATGCCGTAGGGTCCCAGCTCGCGGCCGAAGCCCGAGCGCTTGGTGCCGCCGAAGGGGATCTCCGCACCCTCACCGGCGGGGGTGTTGACGTTCGACATGCCCACCTCGAGGCCCTGGGCGAGCTTCGCGGCGCGCTCTTCGTCCTTGGCGAACACGGCGCCGCCGAGCCCGAAGCGGGTGTCGTTGGCGAGCTTGAGGGCCTCGTCGTCGCTGCTCACCTTGTACACGGTGGCCACGGGGCCGAAGAGCTCCTCACGGTAGGCGTCCATGTCGGAGGTGACTCCGGTCAGCACGGCCGGCGAGACGTAGGCCGAACCGTCCGATGCCAGCTCGCCGCCGACGAGTGTCGCACCCTGTTCGACTGCGCGGTCGAGCTGCTTGCGCAGGTTCTCAGCCGCACCACGCGAGGACAGTGGCGAGTACTTGCCGTCGCCCGCCTCGGCGGGGGTGCCCTTCGTCCAGTCCTGAGCGCGCTTGGTCAGTCCGGACACGAAGTCTTCGTAGATGTCATCCATGACGATCATGCGCTTGTTCGCATTGCAGACCTGGCCGGTGTTGTAGAGGCGGGTGCCCCAGGCGGTGTCGACTGCCTCGTCCATGTCGTCCGTATCGAGGACGATGTAGGGATCGGAGCCGCCGAGCTCGAGCACGGCCTTCTTGAGGTTCTTGCCGGCGGTGGCCGCCACGGCCGAACCGGCGCGCTCGGAACCGGTCAGCGACACACCTTCGAGCCGATCATCGGCGATGATGGTCTCGACCTGCTCATGGGTGGCGTAGACGTTGTTGTACACGCCGTCGGGGATGCCGGCTTCCTTCATGATCTCGGCGATCTTCGCCGAGGAGCGCGGACAGATCTCGGCGTGCTTGAGGATGATCGTGTTGCCGAGCACGAGGTTGGGTGCCGCGAAGCGGGCGACCTGGTAGTACGGGAAGTTCCACGGCATGATGCCCAGCAGCGCGCCGACGGGACGGCGCTGGATGAATGCCTTGCCGCCCGACATCGACTTGATGGGCTCGTCGGCGGCGAAGTCCGGTCCGTTGTCCGCGTAGTAGTTGAAGATCTCCTCGCAGAATTCGGCCTCTTCGATCCCTTCCGCGACGGGCTTGCCCATCTCCTCGGCGATGATCTTCGCGAGTTCTTCCTTGTGCTCTCCGAAGAGTGCGGCGACCTCGTTGACGATCTTTCCGCGCTCCTCGGTCGTCTTCTCGCGCCAGCTCAGGAAGCCCTTGTGAGCTGCATCGAGGACCTTTTCGATCTGCGCGTCGGTGGCGGTGTCGAACTTCTCGACGACTTCGCCCGTGGCCGGGTTCTCGACACGGTAGCCGCCTGCAGCACTGCCTACATTGCTCATTCCAGACTCCTTTGACTAGTGGCGCCCGATGGCGCCGGTTAAGGCGTTGTGCATCGCTGAACACCGTCGCATTCGACGGATCGCGTATGCTTGCCTCTCACGCTATCAACACGTGACCGGCGCAACAAGTGGCGGAACCTGGGGGAATCATCAGTCTCTGATCCGACCCGCCGGCCCCGTAGGGCCTTTGCGGAATCCGCATGACTTACTACTGAATTCGCACAGACAGGTGAGTGCGGTCACGGTTTCGGCAACCGCGACTTCACGCGACTGATCCCGGAGACCTCGCAGGCCGTCCCTGACCGGTGAAGCCGTACGGACTCAGCGGGCACCGAGGAGTCGGGAGATCTCATCGGCCGCCGCGATCGCGGAATCGGAGAACTGCTCGATCGACGTACCCGGATGTTCCAGTGCGATCGACGAGATCGACAGACCGTGGGTGACTTCGCCGGTATGATTGCGGATCCCTGCAGACACACAGACGGTCCCCGACTCGTTCTCCCCGATGTCGGTGGCGAATCCGCGCTCGCGCACACGCTCCAGCTCCGCTGACAGCGCATCGGCGGTCGTGATGGTCTGCGCCGTGCGGGCAGGCAAGCCGACGCGCTCGATGAATTCCGCGACGCGACTCGGCGACCACGTCGCCATCACGGCCTTGCCCATTCCGGTGCAGTGCAATGGCATGCCGTGTCCCACGCGGGACTTCATCTGGTACGGCTTGGATGCATCGCGGCGGATGAGATAGAGGATCTCCTCGCCGGTGGCAACGCCCACATGGATCGTGCAGTCGACCTCCTTCACCAATCGATCGACGGTCGGGCTCGCCAACTGGGCAATGTCCACGGAGGCGATCGCGCGGCCCGCAATCGACAACATGGCCGAGCCGGCACGGTACCCGTGCTCTCCGTCGCCCATGATGTAGTCGCTGGCCACAAGTGTGGCCAGGATCCGGTGAACAGTCGCCTTGGCGAGTCCCGAGGCGGCGACGATGTCGGTGAATCGTGAATGCTCGAGCGCGGCAGCGAGCACACTCATCGTCTTCTCGCTGGCGCTCTTCTGTCCTATTGTGTCGTTCACATTCGCCTCTCCCGCGTGATTACGAAGTCCCGCACGTCTATAATACTGATAGAACTAAGTTTTGCTGGACAGAACTAACTGATGACATTCATCGAGGAGGGGCAGGATGCACACGACCCAACGGATAGACGTGTTCGACGGTCAGAAGTTGGTGCCGTTGGCGGCCCCGGCTGACCCTGCGCAGACTCTCGCACTGCACCGAGGACTTCTGGACGGCGGCCTGAACATCGTCGAAATCGGCCTGCGCACCCCTCACGCGATGACGGCGCTGTCCGAACTTGCCGCGGACGGTGATCTCATCGTCGGGGCGGGCACGGTCATGAACGGCTCGCAGGCGAACGAGGCTCTGTCCGCCGGGGCACAGTTCCTCGTGTCTCCGGGCTTCGCCGACGACATCCTCGGCGTGGCAATCGATAACAACGTGCCCTATGTACCCGGTGTCGCGACCGCGACCGAGGTTATGCGCTCATGGCAGGCAGGCCTGCGTCTGGTGAAGCTGTTTCCAGCCAACATCCTCGGTGGGCTCAGATACATCGATGCACTCGGATCAGCCTTCCGAGACGTCTCCTTCATGCCCTCGGGAGGAGTCTCCCCCGACACCCTTGCCGAGCATCTGGCCCACCCGGCTGTGGCCATGGTCAGCGGCAGCTGGATGACCTCGTCGACGACTCTGGATCGCGGCGCCGCCGAGGTCGCGGGCACCGTACGTGCAGCCTTGGCGACCACCTCAGACATCGGCGCTCGAGCATGAGCGGCCTCGTCACGGCCGGAGAGAGCCTCGCCCTCATCTACACGAGGAACACAGGCGGTCTCGATGTTCTCTCTGAGGCAGCCGTCAGTTTCGGCGGAGCGGAGAGCAACGTGGCAATTGCGGCAGCTCGCCTCGGCGCCGACGTGTCCTGGGTCGGCCGGATCGGAGACGATGCCTTCGGTCGCCGGATCACACGCACCATCCGCGGCGAAGGGATCGACGTGTATGGCGCTCTCGATTCCACGGCACCGACCGCGCTGATGGTCAAGGACCGCCCGTCGCTCGGCCGCACACGTGTCGTCTACTACCGGACCGGCAATGCCGGGAGCCGTCTGTGCGTCGAGGACCTCCCTCAGCCGGCACTGGAGTCTGCGGAGATCTTTCACTTCACGGGCATCTCCCTGGCCTTGGGTGACCAAGTGGCCCGAACAGTCCTCACCGCCGCGCGGACCGTCCGCGAGGCCGGAGGCTGTGTCTCATTCGACCTCAACTATCGCTCGAAGATGTGGACACATGAGTCGGCGGAGCCGGCATTTCGTGAAGCCATCGGGCTCTCGGACATCGTGTTCGCAGGAGATGATGAAGCCGCGATCGCTGTCGGGAGTGGTTCTGTCGGCGAATTGGCGCAGCGGATAACAGCGCTCGGCCCGCAGGAGGTTGTGATCAAGCTCGGTGATCGTGGCGCCTACGCCCTCGTGGGTGACGAGACAGTGCAACAGCCGCCGTTCCTCGTTGAGGTCGCGGACACCGTCGGCGCCGGAGATGCCTTCGTCGGCGGCTACCTGACAGAGCGTCTGGCCGGTCTCGACCTGAAGAGCCGAATGCGCACGGCGGCAGCGGCAGGAGCATGCGCGTGTCGTGGCGATGGCGACTGGGAGATGATGCCGACCCGCCGCGACATCATGGAACTCACCACGGGAGGCGACCCGGTCTCGCGCTGAGCCGCAGGCCGGGTCTCGAGCCCGGCTTCGCCACGGCTCCGGCACTCGCCTATGCCGGGCTCGACTACTCCGAGGGTTCGATCTTCGCGCCCTCGCGCTTGACCTCCTCGAGCGGCCACAGCTTCTCATAAGGCTGCCCGGTGAGCTTCTCCAGGCGAGTGCGAGTCTGAAGGTCGACGTCGGCCTTGGCCCCGCCCGCTTCGAGACGGCCGATCTCGGCCAGAAGCACCGAGTGCGCCTGCTTGTCGAGGTGGAAGCGCCGCGAGACCACGAACGCGATGATGATGAGTATCAGCGGAGCGAAGATTGTGACCGCTGCAATGGCACCGGACACTCCTGCGGGCTGAACGAGCACACACTCACCGGTGCAACCGGCGTCGACAGGGACTCCACCGCTGGTTCCCGGTTTCATGAAGCCGGACGCGTCGATCAACCCGCCGACGATGAGTGAGCCGATGGCACCGGTCGACTTCCGTCCGAAGGTCATAACCGCCGCATAGATTCCGGCCCGGTGTTCTCCCGTCATCAGATAGTCCACGTCGGGAATGAACGGATAGACATTCCAGGGCGTGAACTCAAGCAGAGCTCGGCCGATCTGATACGCGACGCCGACGATGATGAGCAAGACGATCGTGGACTGCGGCTGGAACACGTATATCGCACCCAGTGAGAGCAGAGTCGCCGTGATCAAAGTGTATGAGGTCGCATAGAGGAAGCGGGGGCCGCGTGCGACCATGAGGAACCCGGCAATGATCGTGACCGGCAGACCCACGATGCCGAGAGCCTGCAACGTGAGACCGAAGGTCTCACTGCTGGCGATCGAATACACCACGAAGAAAGTCAGAGCACTGGAGAAGACGTCCTTGGCGGTGAACGAACTCAGGTAGATGACCAAGTGCTTGACGAAGGCTCGATTGCGGAAGGTGCTGCCGGCCTGGATGACAGTGGTCTTGAGGGTGAGCCAGAGACTCTGTCTGGGCTGTGCCTCGAGCTGCGCAAGGTATTCCGGTGTGATCTTTCGTTCCCAGGTGGTGAAATAGGCGATCGCGACGCCGAGGGCGAACAGCACCGACAATGCCGTCCCGGCAATGAGGTAGGCGTGCGGATCGCCCGTTGCCTGGATCGCTGCAGGCAGCGCGAACACCAGGAAGGTTCCGCATGCTGAGAAGAACATTCGAGTTGCGGACAGCTTCGTGCGGTCGGTGTAGTTCTCGGTCATCTCGCTGGGCAGCGTCTCCCAGGGGATGAGGATGATCGCCATGATCACCTCCACTGCGAGATAGACGACCAGGTAGTACCAATAGCCCTGGCCCGCTATCCACAGCAGCGGGAAGACGAGGAGGACCAGGGGTGCGCCGATCATCAGGAAGAAGTGTCGGCGGCCGAATCTGCGACCGAGTCGAGTGCGGAAGAAGTTGTCCGTCAGCGGCCCCACGAGCACGCTGACGACGGCGTCGACGATCCTCGCAATGAACAGGATCGATGCGCCCTGCAGCGCCGAGACCCCGCCGTAGTTCGTGAAGAAGAACAGCATGAGTCCACCGACGATGGTGTTCCATCCGCCGCCCATGAGGTCGACGACACCGTAGCCCATGCTGCGCACGATCGTGATCGGCCTCGCGGTGTATACCCGTGCGCCGGAGTAGTCGCGCTCGCTTCGCTTCGAGGCAGTTGCATCGGTGTGCATGTCAAGCAGGTCCCTTCGTTGGTCCTCGAACAAGTCAGCGACACTGCCGACATTGTTCTGTACTACGGAACTGTGATCTGTAGTACGGATTGACACTAAAGCTCAGAGAACATGAATGCAAGCCCCCTCACGCACCAATTGCTCTGCCGAATCGAGTATCGTGGTCACGTATACAGACCTGAGGTCCGTCAGGTGGAACCGAAAAAGCTGAGACACACTGAGGTGGCGATCGATTATGAGCGGCCGGAGAACACGTGAAGGCGCAAGCACCCAGCGCTCTTTCCTCGATGCAGACTTTCTGCTGGAAACCGAGACTGCACAGCGACTGTTCGATGCCACCGGCGACCTGCCCATCGTCGACTACCACTGCCACCTCTCCGCCCAGGAACTCGCCGACGACCGACGGTTCGCGTCGATCACCGAAGTATGGCTGGAAGGCGATCACTACAAGTGGCGCCTGATGCGGGGCGCGGGAGTGGACGAGCGCCTCATCACAGGTGACGGCTCGGACTGGGAGAAGTTCGAGGCGTTCGCCGACGTCGTCGGTCGAGCCATCGGCAACCCCGTTCAGCACTGGTCCCACCTTGAGCTCCAGCGCTTCTTCGGAATCCACGATGTGCTCAACGCATCAAGCGCTCGCGCCATCTACGATGCGGCGAACTCGAGGTTGCGCGAAGACGACTTCAGCGCCCGAGGGCTGGTTCGGACCAGCCGGGTCGAGGTCATCTGCACGACGGACGATCCCCTGGACTCGCTCGAACACCATCAGGCCCTCGCCGCAGCCGAGGACTTCGACACCCTCGTCGTCCCAGGGTTCCGGCCCGACGGGGTGCTGCGCATCGAGAGGGACGAGTTCGCGCCCTATCTCGAAAAGCTCGGCGCTGTGACCGGAGGACCGATCACCGACTTCAGTGGGCTCGTCTCTGCTCTGGAACAGCGGGTCGCCTACTTCGCGGAGCGAGGAGGGACGGTCTCCGACCAATCACTGGAGGTATTCCCGAAACAGCCCTCCACCGACGCCGAGGCGGAGGCAATACTCGTGCGGCGCCTCAGCGGCGAGCGGCTCACCGAATCCGAAGCCGCATCGTTCCGGTGGGCAGTCCTCCACCACCTGGCGAGAATCTACCACCGGCACGACTGGGTGATGGAGCTGCACCTCAACGCGCTGCGAGACGCAAATCCGCGCGCACTGCACGAGATCGGTTCGGACAGCGGGTTCGACGGGATCGGCGAGGACGCTCCGGTGCAGGCGCTGCAGAGGTTCCTCGGCGAACTCGCCGAAGCGGACGAGCTGCCGCGGACTCTCCTCTTCACGGTCGACGAGAAGCAGAACAAGCAGCTCGCCGTGCTCGCCACCTGTTTCCCCGGTCCCGGAACCGCCGGAAAGGTGCAGTTGGGCAATGCGTGGTGGTTCAATGACACGATCGCAGGAATGTCGGATCAGATCCGAACCTTCGCCGAGGTCGGATATCTGCCGGCAGCGGTCGGCATGGTCACCGATTCGCGCTCGTTCCTGTCCTACCCACGGCACGAGTACTTCCGACGCATCGTCGTCGACCTCGTGGGGCAGTGGGTCGATTCGGGACAGGTCCCCGCCGATCACGACACCCTCATCGAGATTCTGCGCGACGTCTTCCATGACAATGCGGTGCGCTTCTTCCGATTCGATGCGGCACTGCAGGGCGGGAGATCATGAGTCTCGCTCTCGACTCCGATTCCTTCGACCGATTCGACGAATTCTCAGCCGCAGGTTTCCGGGTTCCGCAGTTCGACCCTCGCGTGATGCGGAAGGCGACGACTGCGGCGCCGACCTGGGTCCACCTCGGTGCCGGCAACTTCTTCCGCAGCGTTCATGCGATTGTGGCGCAGGCGATGCTCGACGGCGGTCATGAGACCGGGATCGTTCTTGCGAATCTCCGAGATCACACCGTGGTGGAGAACTCGCGTCGGACCGATGACCTCTTCGTCAACGTCGTGATGAACGCCGACGGAACCATCGACCCAGCCCTCATCGCCTCCGTCGCCGAGAGTGCGCAGCTCGCGTCAGATGCCGCCACAGGTTGGGACCGAATGAGCGCGGTGTTCAGGCAGTCGTCGTTGCAGCTCGTCACGCTCACGATCACGGAGAAGGGATACCAGACGGTCGACGCGTCCGGGGAAGCCCTTCCCGAGATCGCGGACGACGTCGACTGCGGTCCTGCTCGGAATCGGACCGCGATCCCTGCCTTGGCGTCCCTTCTGCTCACCCGGTTCCACGCAGGAGGCACTCCCATCGCATTGATGAGCACGGACAACTTCTCGGACAACGGCGACCGGTTGGCCCAAGCGGTGCGCAGCATCGCTGATCTCTGGGTCGCGTCCGGGCAGGCACCGGCCGAGTTCGCAGACTATGTCAGCGATCGGCAGCGGGTCGCCTATCCATCGACCATGGTCGACCGGATCACTCCGTCCCCCTCGCCCGCGGTCGCGGCAATGCTTGCCGAACGCGGCCTCATCGGCGCAGATGTCCGCGAGCGCAGCGGAGGCGGCCCGCTCGCGTCGTTCTCCAACACCGAGAGCACCAGCTACCTGGTCGTCGAGGATGACTTTCCCAACGGGCGACCGCCGTTCGAGCTGGCCGGCGTGCTGGTGGGCGACAGAGAGCTGGTCAGCAGAGCCGACCGGATGAAGGTGTGCACATGCCTCAACCCGCTGCATACCGCAATGGCGGTGGTCGGGTGCCTGCTGGGCTTCACCCGGATCGCGCACATGATGGACGACTGTGACATCAGAGCGCTCGTCGAGGGCGTCGGGCGACACGAGGGGCTGCCGGTTGCGGACACTCCGTCGGGCCTCGACCCTGCAGCCTTCCTGGCGGAGGTCATCGATGTTCGGCTTCCCAATCCCGGTCTTCCCGACTCGCCGCAGCGCATCGCCACGGACACCTCGCAGAAGCTCGGCATCCGCTTCGGCGAAACGATCAGGCGACACGTGGATGTCGGCGATGCGCAGCATCTGACCTGGATCCCCTTCGCGATCGCGGCCTGGGTCAGATATCTCCTCGGCGTCGACGATGATCTTGCGCCCTTCGAGCGCAGCCCAGACCCCCTGCTGCCCGCGATAGACAATCGTCTGAAGGGTATGCGCATCGGTGATCCTGAGACCGCTTCGAGCGCACGAGACCTGCTCGCGGATGAAGCGATCTTCGGAGTCGATCTCGTCTCCGTCGGGCTCGCTCCGACGGTTGAAGGCCACCTCGGTGCGATGCTGGCCGGAGCCGGGGCAGTACGCAGAACGTTGCACAGACTCGCCGATTCCACTCGCCCCGAACACACAGCGAAACCCTCAGCCGCAGCAAGGAGCAATCACTCATGAGAATGTCATTCCGCTGGTTCGGAGCCCAGGACGACCCCATTTCGCTCACGCACATCCGGCAGATCCCGGGCGTCGGGGATGTGGTCGGTGCACTCTATGACATCCCGACCGGAGAAGCCTGGCCCGAGCACCGGATCGCCGAGCTCAAGGCGCAGGTGGAGGACGCCGGGCTGAATCTTCAGGTCATCGAGTCGGTCAACATCCATGACGACATCAAGATCGGTCTGCCCAGTCGTGACCGGTACATCGACAACTACCGAGAGACGATCCGCCGGCTCGGCAAGGCGGGCATCTCGGTCATCTGCTACAACTTCATGCCGGTCTTCGACTGGCTGCGCACTGACCTATGGTACGAATTGCCCGACGGCTCGCAGACGATGCAGTACGACCGGTCGGTCTCCGAGTCGATCTCCCCGGAATCGCTCCTGGAACAGTACACGGCAGGCTCATCAGATCTGAGTCTTCCGGGCTGGGAGCCGGAACGTCTGTCCGATCTGCGGAGCCTGTTCGCCCAGTACGAGGGAGTGGACGCGAACACGCTTCGTGAGAACCTCAAGTACTTCCTCGAAGCGATCATGCCCGTGTGTCAGGAGGCCGGTGTCTCGATGGCGATCCATCCGGACGATCCGCCCCATCCTCTTTTCGGCCTGCCCCGCATCGTCTCCGACCGTGACGACCTGCGCTGGATCGTTGACGCTGTGGACAGCCCGCACAATGGGCTCACCCTCTGCACCGGAAGTCTCGGTGCCAACCGGGCCAATGACGTCGTCGACATCATCGAGGAGTTGGTCCCGGAAGGTCGTGTGCCATTCGCGCATATCCGCAATATCCGGTGGCAGGACGAGGGACGCTTCTATGAGTCGGCACATCTGTCGTCGGAAGGTTCTCTGGATCTGCACCAGATCGTTCGCGCCTTCCATCGTGCCGGCTTCGACGGTGTCATCCGGCCGGATCATGGGCGCATGATCTGGGGCGAGACGGGGCGGCCCGGATACGGGCTCTTCGACCGGGCCCTCGGTGCCGCTTACCTCAACGGGCTCTGGGAGGCCGCCGACAAGTCCCCCCTCCTGAAAGAGCGACCGGCTCAGAAGATCGAGCTGTAGGCGTTGAGCGCCAATTGGCCGCCGAGGTGGGCGTAGAGGACCGTCGAGTCCTTCCCCACCGTGCCCTCGCCGACGAGGTCGAGCAGCCCGGCCATCGACTTGCCCTCGTAGACGGGGTCGAGGATGACGCCCTCGAGCTGCGCGGTGGTGCGGATCGCATTCACCGTCGATTCCTCGGGAATGCCGTAGGCCGGTCCCTCCCAGCCGGGTCGGATGTCGACCTCATCGTCTGTGATCCCGCGGCCGAGGCCGATGAGCTCTGCAGCGTTGTTCGCGATCCGCTTGACCTGGTCTCGGGTCTTGTCCAGTGTCGCCGAGGCGTCGATGCCGATGACCTGTCGCCTCGGCCCTCCTGCCGCCTCGAGCGCGGCGAACCCGGCGATCATCCCCGCATGGGTCGAGCCGGTGACCGTGCACACGACGATGGTGTCGAAGAAGACGCCGAGCTCCTTCTCCTGCTCCGCGACCTCGTGGGCCCAGTTGACGAAGCCGAGTGCGCCGAACTTGTGCTCGGAGGCACCTGCCGGGATGGGGTAGGGCCTGCCGCCGGCGGCTTCGACCTCGGCGATCGCGTTCTCCCAGCTCGACCGGATGCCGATGTCGAATCCGGCCGAGTCGAGACGCACATCGGCGCCCATGATGCGGGAGAGCTCGATGTTGCCGACCTTGTCGTTGACCGGGTCGTCCCAGTCGACCCAGCGCTCCTGCACGAGCCGCGACTTCAGTCCGAGGTGCGCCGCGACGGCCGCGACCTGCCGAGTGTGGTTCGACTGATAGCCGCCGATCGACACGAGCGTATCGGCACCGGAGGCGAGGATGTCGGGAACGATGTATTCGAGCTTTCGGGTCTTGTTTCCGCCGAAGGCGAGTCCGGAGTTGACGTCCTCGCGCTTGGCCCAGACCCCGGCCCCGCCGAGGTGGGCGCTCAGTCGCTTGAGCTCGTGGACCGGGCTGGGCCCGAAGGTCAGTGGATAGCGCTCGAAATCGGTGATCGCCATGGTGTCCTCTTCGACTCGTGGTGCCGTTCGACTCGTGGTGCCGAGTCAAACAGTGCTTGTGATATGCAATATATTGCATTCTGGTTAGGACTACAATGAGTCGCAAGTGAAGTCCCACATGCCAGGACCGAGCCCCTGACGGACTGATTGCTCACCTGACGGACAGAAAGGTCGCCGGTGCCGATTCCCACGAACATGCCGATCCCCCAGCGAAGGCTGCTGCGTGACGACGTCTATCGCTCGATCCGCGACGCCATCGTCCGCGGACAACTGGCTCCCGGGGAACAGCTGCGCGACCAAGAGCTCGGTGCCTGGCTGCAGGTCTCCCGCACTCCGGTTCGCGAGGCCCTTCAGCGGCTGACCCAGGCGGGCCTCGTCATGGCCGAGCCGGGACGGATGACACGTGTGGCCCCGGAGAATCCCGAGTCGGTCGTCAACGCCCGACAGATCGCGGCCCAACTGCACGCCCTCGCGATGAGTCTCGCCTTCCCGAAACTGGTGGCAAAGGACATCGACGACATGGAGGCCGCCAACGAGGACCTGAGGTCGGCACTGGGAGATGCAGCCTCGAGCGCCTCCGACATCGATGCGGCCATCTGCGCCGATGACGCGTTCCACGAGGCAGCCCTGTCACGCTGCGGCAATCCGCTCATCCCCGACCACCTCGAGGTCGTCACGGCGACCCTGCGGCGTGCCGAATACCTGCACTTCGACTCGGCCAAGGGTTCGGACTCACCCGAGCAGCACGCGCAGATCATCGCCGCCATCCGCGCCGGCGACCGTGACCGCGCAGTGGCTCTGACCAGCGAGAACTGGTCCGCACTCACAAGCAACCGCACTGAGTGACGAACTGACGGCCCGGCCCGCCCCACTATCCGGCGGAGTCCCAAGCGAGGAGATGAGCGAGCCTCTGCGCGCCCACTTAAGTCATCAAGTGATTAAATGACTCGTGTATAGTGGCGCCGACGATCACCGACGATCAAAGGAAGAGAATTGCCTTCAACGACGAAACGCAGACTGTCCATCGCTCTCGCTCTGACGCTCCTGCTCGGCCCCACGCTGCCCCTCGCCCCACAGCCCGCGGCCTCAGCCACACCCACAGCGGCAACATCAACCGCAACGTCAACACCAACCTCAGCCACACCATCAACCGCGGGCGCAAGAGACGGATCGCCCCAGACCGAACCCCGCCTCTCACGCGGGTGCGGGGTCGAACAGAAGTCCGGGAACGACCAGGGCACGATCACCTCGGCGGGGGACGAACGAACCTACCGGATCAACATCCCGCGCGACTACGACGCCACCGTCCCGACTCCTCTCATCCTGGGCTTCCATGGCAGAGGCTCGGACGGCGCCGAATTCCAGAACTACACGGGGCTGCCCGATCTGCCCGCCATCACGATCTTCCCCGACGGAGTCCGCACGGACGGGAAGCGTTCCTGGCAGGGCGCACCGTATGCCGGCGGCGCCGATGACGTGCGCTTCGTCGCCGACCTCCTCGATTCGGTCGAGGACGAGTTCTGCATCGACCTGGATCGCGTCTATGCGACAGGCAAGTCGAACGGCGGAGGCATGGTCTCGGTCCTCGCCTGCCAGCTGCGAGACAGGTTCTCCGCCTTCGCGACCGTTGCCGGCGCCTACTATCCGCAGTCGTTCGCCGGCTGTGACTACTCAGAGCCGACGCCGATGCTTGCCATCCACGGCACCGGCGACTCCACCATGCACTACGAGGGAGGCGAGCGCCAGGGAGAGACCTACCCCTCCGTGCACGAGTGGCTGCAGCCCTGGGCCGAGACCGCCGACTGTGGAGAGCCGAAGGACAGGAAGGTCGGCAGGAAGGGCGAGAAGGTCGTGCGCACCACATGGCAGGACTGCCGCGACGGTGCGGATGTCGAGCTCTACACCGTCGCCGAGGGAGGTCACGTCTGGCCGGGCGAGACCATGTACAGCGGCGGCGGGTACGTGACCGAGGACTTCTCCGCGACCGAGACGCTGTGGGATTTCTTCAGCGACCACTCGAGAAGCAATACCTCCACCGAATCTGCGGGAGCCGTCGGACCTGCGGGAGCGGCCGGCTCGGAGTGACCCTTGACACGCTATTCACTAAGTGATTAGATGACTTAAACACTTGAAGGAGAGTGACATGACACCACCCATCGGACTCGTCGAACGACTCACCCGAGACATCGTCGACACGATTCGCTCGCAGGACCTGCAGCCCGGACAGACGCTGCCCTCGGCCAAGGCGCTGGCCGAACGCTTCGAAGTCACCGTCCCCACTGTCCGGGAGGCGCTGCGCCGCCTCGAAGCCACGGGGTCGGTCGAGCTCAAGCACGGCTCAGGGACCTACGTGCGGGAGGCGATCAACCGTCGCATCCTCGACAATCCGCACTATGTGCCCATCGACCTCGCGGCCGCCATCGAACTGCTCGACGCTCGGATCGCCATCGAACCCGGCATCGCGGAACTCGCAGCGAGCGTGCAGGGCGAAAGCGCCGTGCAGACCATGGAGACGGCGGTCGACAATGCCCTGCAGCTGCACACCGAGGTGCCAGCCGGTCATTTCCACGTGGAGCTGGCAAAGGCGTCGGGCAATCGCGCGCTGCACGAGATGCTCGTGTCCCTGCTGGCCATCCACTCACGCACTCAGCAGGCGGCCCGCTTCACCTACGATCGGCTTCGCGACCACGACGAGCACGCGGACATCCTCGACGCGATCAGACGCGGCGACGGCCTCGAAGCATCACATCGGACGCGCAAGCACCTCGAGAGCATCAGGGCAGCCGTCCTCGCCGACTGGTCTGCCCACACCGACGACAGCGATATCGCCGAGGCGAGCGCACAGTCCGAATCGGACGCCTCACCAGAAGGCACCGAACAGTGACCCGGCAGTCGGTGACGGAGATCCGACCGCATATCCGCAGGTACGGGGAGCTGACCTCGCTCGAAGTCGAAGCCGCGAAGCGGGACGAGGCCCTCCTGATCCTGCCCGTCGGCGCCTGCGAGCAGCACGGCGACGGGCTGCCCCTGAGCACCGACAGCATCCGGGCCGATCATGTGGCCATGGCCGTGGCTGAAGAGCTGGCTGCGGCTGGAGAGTTAACCGTCGGTGAAGAGCTGGGTGTCGGCGAAGAGTCGTGTGCGGCGGAAGGGCCGGCAGGCGACGACACTTCTGACGCAGGCAGGGCCTTCGTGCTTCCGAGCATCGACTACGGGGTGTCCCCTCACCATGGAAACCTGCCCGGCACCATCACACTCGATCCGCGGACCTTCGTCGACATCGTCACCACGGTCGCCGGCCAGATCTGCGACTCCGGCTTCACACGCGTCCTGGTGATCACCGGCCACGGGGGCAATATGGCGGCCCTCGGCGTCGCCCAACAGGTGCTGCTGAGTACTCATCCAGACCTCGTCTTCGCCTATTCGCCGGTCAGCGCTCTGGCCGCCGAGGCCAACGCTGCACTGCCGCGCACAGAGGTCAGCGGGCATTCCGGAGAATCCGAGACCTCACAGATGCTGGCCATCGACGACCGTCTCGTCGATTCCCCGCGCCTCACCGCGGGAGCCACCGACCTCGCCGATCTCTCACCGCGCGCTCGGCTGAGTCGGACGAAGTCGCCGGCGAGCGCCGTCACCTTCGACCAGTACTCCGAGAACGGGGCCCTCGGGGACCCTCGCACCGCCACAGCCACGGCCGGGGTCGACATCCTCGGCGAAGTCATTGAGAAGCTCGTCGCCTACTCCCGGGAAGTGCTGAGACTATGACTGCCGCTCCCGCGTAGTTCGACACAGGATCACCAGCGCCTTCCACCACCGGATCTCTGCCACATTCCGGATCCGCACCTCTTCATATTCGTCCCACCTCTTCACTTCAGCCCCACCTCTGAGACCGATGGAGTTCACGGGTACAGCCGAGTCGTGCCCAAAAGCTCCGACATCACCCGGACACCCAGGAGCCAGCCATGGAATCGACCACCACCGACAAGCCCACCCAGGAACGACTCCCAGCAGTCATCCGGTTCCTCAACGTCATCGAGGACGTCGGCAACAGACTGCCGCATCCGTTCTGGCTGTTCTGGATCCTGGCGGGAATCCTCGCCGTCCTCAGCCTCGTCCTCTCCGCTATGGGAGTCGGGGTGAACGATCCCGGCAGCGGCGAATGGACACCGGTGAACAACCTGCTCAGCGGCGAGGGAATCGCGATGGCCGTGAGCACCTCGCTCGACGCCTACCAGTCCTTCCCGCCGCTGATCACGATCATGGTCGTCATCATGGGCGTGGCCCTCGCCGAGCGCACAGGGATGCTGTCGACGGCGATGAAGGTCTCGATTGCCAGGGTCCCCGCGTCCCTCATCGTCTTCACCGTCGCCTTCATGGGCACGGTCTCCCACGTCGCCTCGGCCGCGGCCTACGTCATCCTCGTCCCACTCGGCGGCATGGTGTTCAAGGCGGTCGGTCGCTCCCCCGTCCTCGGCGTCATCGTCGCGTACACGTCCATCGCCTCGGGCTACGACGCCAGCCCCATCCCGACGCCGAATGACGCGATCTTCGCGGGCATCAGCTCGGCGGCGGCGAACATCATCGACCCCGACTACATCGTCACCCCGATCGGCAACTGGTACTTCAACATCGCAAGCTCCATCCTCCTGGCCATCGTCATCACCATCGTCACGGAACTCGTGCTCACGAAGCGACAGAACCTCGAAGCCGACGAGGATGCCGAACACGAAGACATGGTCATCACCGACAAGGAACGCTCGGCCCTGAAGTTCGCGATGTTCGCCGTCATCGGGATGCTCATCGTCATCGTCGTTCTCGTCGTACCGGACAATGCACCGCTGCGCGGGGACGGTCCGATCGGTGAGTCGCCGTTCCTGACCGGAATCGCGTTCATCATAGCCCTACTCTTCGGCGTCGGCGGGATCGTCTATGGCTTCCGCGAGGGCACCATCGAAACGTTCGCCGACGTGCCGAAGCTCATGAGCCAGGGGCTGGCGAGCATGGCGCCCGTCCTCGTCCTGTTCTTCGCGATCGCCCAGTTCCTCGAATACTTCGAGTGGACGAACATCGGCATGCTGGTCTCGGTCTCGACCTCGGAGCTGTTCACAGGGCTCGGACTGCCCACCTGGGTGGTCTTCATCCTCGTACTGCTCGTCCTCTCCGTCGTCAACGTCCTCATCACGTCCGGGTCGGCCATGTGGGCGATCATGGCACCGGTCATCGTGCCGATGCTCATGCTCCTCGACGTTCCGCCCGAAACCTCGCAGGCGATCTTCCGCATCGCCGACTCGGGTTCGACCTCGATCACCCCGATGAGCCCCTACTTCATCCTCGCGCTCGGATTCATGCAGCGCTACCAGAAGTCCGCCGGCATAGGCACACTGGCCTCCCACACGCTGCCGCTGGCGGTGTGCATGACGATCATGTGGAGCCTGCTGTTCTTCCTCTGGTGGGGCCTGGGCATCCCGCTCGGCCCGGATGCGCCGGTGCGGTGACCGGGCGCTGGACGGATCATGTGGTTCTGCGACGCCTCCAGAACCGAAAGCCTGCTGCAATCGCCCAAGCCAGCAGAACCAGCACCCCCGGCCCGACAATCGTGCAGCCGACCGGCACCATGATGCCGGCACCGATGTTGGCATCGGCGGGCTCTCCCGTGAACGTGTTGAAGAACCAACCACCTCCGGCGAGCAGCCCGCCCAGAATCACGAGCACCGTCCCGCCGATGAACAAGAGCTTTGTCATCGCGGGCCCCTGTCTGCCAGCGCGTCTATTCGCCCTGCACCTATCGCATTCTTCCGCCCCGGCGGCCAGATGGGATTCGGGCGCCCGGCCGTGCGCCCACTCGATCCGACGGTTTCGTTGTGCCGCGGCACGAATCAGGCCCCCTGTCTTCCAGCGCCTCAAGGCACTGGAAGACAGGGGGCCTGTCGATGGGCAACGTGCTCGACCGCTGCGTCAGGCGAGTCAGGGCTCGACGATCGCCTGGTCGGTGTTCGTGTACTCGATCGAATCGGCGATGGTGCCGACCAGACCCATCGTCACTCGGAGCAGCCCCGGCTCGACGTCGTCCAGAGGCGGCGGCGTGTCAGTGCCCAAGGTCAGCGAATCACCGTTCTTGGTCGTGGCCGTGATCGAGCCGAGGTACACATCGACGTCTCCCTTGAGCGTCATGGTGTCCGCCTTGGTCACCAGTCCGCCCTCTCCAGCCTGCTCGCGAGGGCTGACAGTGAGCGAGAACCCCTCGATCTTGATCTCCTCCGCAGAGATCTTCAAGGTGCGGGTAGTTCCCCCATCAGCCGTGGGAACATCGACGATCGCGATTCCGCTGAGCCCCTTGAACGACAATGACTCGGATCCCATCGATGCCGGAGTGTCGGTGAAGACCGGCGCGTCCTCATCCTTCTGTGCCTCGACCGGGGGTTCCTCGGTCGGCTCATCGCTCGGTTCCTCGGTCGGTGACTCAGTCGGCTCATCCGTCGGCGACTCGCTCGGCGTGGGGGATTCACTCGGAGCTGGGGACTCGGTCGGTCCCGGAGCAGCTGGGTCCGTCGGGCCTTGGGTCGGATCGTCCGGCGAACTCGGTTCGGATGGCTTCGAACCCGGCGAATCCGAACCGCACCCGGTCTCAGGGGTGCACAGCGGGGCCGACTGGGCCACTGCGGACGCTGTCGCGCCCAACGTCGAGGTGACAGCGAGGGCGAGAACCGCAAAGAGCGACGCCGTGCGGCGACTCGGTGTCCTCATAAGTTCCTCTCTTCGCCCGCAGTTTCGCCGGCTTCCCTCCGTTCGGCACCCGACGCCTCTGCCTCAGCCTTCTTGGCGCGAGACTTCTTCGACCGGGACTTATTCACTTTGGGCTTCGGCTCGCGCGGCCCCATCCAAGCGACCACGAGCACTGACCCGATACTGGCCAGCAGCATGCCGATGATGAACCCGCCGAGGTTCACCCCGATCAGCGAGTAGACCGCGAGAGCGAGCGCGATCAGTCCATAGAACATGTGGTGCGTGGGCCTGAGAGTCGCGAAGACACCCAGCAGCACCAGTGCGATCGGAATGATCGTGGCCTGCAGCCCCTCGATGCCGAACTGAATCTTCATGTTCCCCAGGTCGAGCTGACCGGAGAAGAAGAGCTCGATTCCACCGAGCACGACGAGCACACCGCCGATGAAGGGCCGTTGCCGATACCAATGCCCGAATCCGGCAGACTGCTGAGAACCGTCCCGACCCGACCCCTCAGTCTCCTGTTCGGAGTGGTCCGTGACGGGTGTTTCTCGCTCAGCCGTCTCCCGCTCAGCGGCACGGCGACTTCGGCGAGACAATGCCAATAGGCTGGTCCGCTGTTCGTCAGCCTGCTGCTCGTCGATCTGCTGGTCGACAGGCTGCTGCTCGACGGTCGGCTGCTCGCTCGTTGATGCTTCCTTCATCAGAAGCACGTCTCAGATCCGTCGGTCATCTCCAATGACATGTCCTTGAGCGTGAATACCGAAGCCTGGGTGCTCCAGGCTCTCTGCTCCAGCTTATCGATCGAAATCGTGTCGGAATCCTGGGCGAAGTCACCCTTGGTGCCCTTGGCCTCGGTGTTGACCTCGGAAGCGTCGACGCCGATCCGGATATTCTTGAACTTGGCATCGCCCATGAGCTCCGTCATACCGATCTGCAGACCGGTGGCGGATGCCGGCTCCTCGCCGCCGCCTGCCTTGATGAGCAGGCCGACCTTGCCGAGCGGAGTCTCCGTGGTCACCGACTGACAGAGATCCGCAAGCGTGGCTTTCTCGATATTGGCGATCACGACCTGGTGATCTTTGCCCTCGGTGCCCTTCGCGATTCCGCTGTACTGGGAGAATCCTTCTCCCTCGAGCTGTGAGGAACTGATTTGGAACTGACTTCCCGACACCGAGAATGAGACCGGAACGGCACCCTGCGCAACCCCGCCCATCAGTGCTGCCGAGACGATGCCCGCAGGGATTCCTACTAGTGCGATGCGTCCGGCGTGCGAAGAGCCGATCTTGCGGATATTGCGAAACTTCGGGAACTTCATTGGTCCTCCTGGCGACATCGAGCGCTGGGTCCGAGCCGTGGTTGTGACGTATGTTACTGACAGGTGTTACTGACGAGTATATCGATCATCAGGCGTGGGTCAAGAGATTGGAAAATTCTGTGCGTGCAACACTGCGCGGCGGTGGTCTGGCCTCTCGGATGATCACCGAGGTCAGAGCTCACGCAGATAGTCGACGAAGCTGTGTGCGAGCGCTCGGTTGATCCGGATCAACTCGGCATCCGCCTCGGCGACCTCAGCCGTGATCGACTCGCCGGTCTTGCCCTCGGGCAGTTGGAGCGGGTCCGAGCTCAGCCATCGTTCGACCTGCGCGGCATCGGATTCGGGATGGAACTGTGTGCCCCACGCGAATTCGCCGACTCGGTAGCCCTGGACCGGCGCGTCGGATCCCGTCAGGAGGAGCTCGGCCCCCTCGGGCAGCTCCATCTCCTCCTGATGGAAGAGCACCGCCGGGATCGTCTCCCGTTCTTCGCCTGCGATGGCTGCGAACACGGGGTCCCTCTCCCCCGCCGAGGTGGTGTGCAGATCGTAGATGCCGACCTGTGGGCGCTCCCGCCGGAAGAGCTCCGCCGAGGTGGCAGCGGCCAACAGCTCCCCACCGAGGCAGATGTTGAAGCTGGGAAATTCCCCTGCCGCCGATCGCTTGAGCAGGTCTCTGACCTGGGGCAGCCACGGGTTGTCATCATCTTCGAGGGGCCCGGCGGATCCTCCGAGGACGAGGAGCGCGTCATAGCCGTGGTGAGCAGAAGTGCCGTCGAGTGCGCCGGGAATCGCTTCGCCACGGTAGGGACGGAGGACGTCCACGGTCGCCCCCGCTTCGGTCAGCCACGCCCCGAACCGCTCGGGACCGGCACCGGCCTCATGCTCGATGGCCAGGATTCTCATTTCGCTCATGCCGCCATTGTCACCGATCCGGATCGCTGCCGTCGACATAGTCTTGATGCTGATACGCGGTCGATATGTTCACCTTCCGTCGTCAGCAGCTGCAGACCGAACAGGCGGTCGCTGCAGCCTCACTGGCCGAAATCGAGTTTCGATTGGCCCTCATCGAAAGGATGACCATGAAGTTCCCGGACTGTGTCATCAAGAAGCTGCCGGCAGAGACAATCATCGGCACGACTGTTCTGCTCGGCGATCCCCCGTTCGACACCTCGGAGATCGGTCTTCTGTTCGGCAAGGTCGCTCGACGGATCAGGGACGCCGGTGGCGATGTCCATGTCGGCGTCGGACTGTACTCCGACTCCGCGGGCGGCACCGAGCTGCCCTCATGTTCAGCGGCCACTCTCATCCACAAGGGACCGATGAGCAGAATCGGTGCGAGCTGGCAGCATTTGAGCGAGTGGTGCCTCAATCAGGGATAGTCGCACGGTGGACATCCGAACACCGCCAGGTTGCCGCACGAACCGGGGCCCGTGCTCAACGATGACGTCGTTGGGTACCGGCCCCGGCACCGCCTCGGCGACGGTGGCCTGGTTGTATTCAGAACTGCGATCTGTGCGGTGGTCAGTCAGCGATCGACCGAGCCGTCGTCTCGGTCACGGCTTTGTCGGCGACGATAGCCTTGCGCAGCGACAGGAAGAACAGGACGAGGCTCACGGAGAGTGCGATGTGTCCGAGCCCGGCGATGCCGGCGATCATGGCATTGGACTCCTGCCCGAGGACGGTCAGCGATCCGTGCCAGACCATCATGCCGACGGTGAGGATGATGCCGACGTTGTAGATCCAGAAGAACCAGGAGAACAGCTTCGAACCGGAGAGCCCGAAGACCTTGTCGAGGACGAGGACGATGAGCAGGACGATGAAGCCGAGCGTCAGCAGGTGGGTGTGGACGACGCTGAGCTGGGTGAAATCACCTTCCGGGAAGTCGTTGGCCTTGGTGAACTCACGGTAGAACAGACCCGCGAGGACGCCGATGATCATGTAAGAGAATGCCGCGTTGAATATTTTCTTCATGCTTATACTTCATCAGGATTCAGCGTCCGAATCCTGACCCACAGGATTGAACTCTGTTCCCAACTTTTGATTGATGTTCGTCCTCACATGGTCGAATACCCCCGATTTCTCGGGTTCTAGGCACGCTCGGAAGTTAACCTGACGTCATGGCCTTCGAGAATCTGTTCGCAAAGATCGACCGCATCGCAGGTGGCAGCAAAGCAGGACTCATCGTCCCGGCCGAAGGGCTCGCCCATGCGAAGACGAAGCGCGCGTTCGCGTGGATCACCTGGCTGCTCATCGTCGAACTCGTGCTCGGCTTCGGTGCCGTGGTCTATGCCATCATCATCGCCCAGGCGGGCGAGCCCGTGCCGTTCGCTGTGTGGATGCGCACCGTCGTCGTCCTCGGCATGACAGCCACCCTGTTCTACTTCTTCTGGCGCTCGACGAAGGGCTACTACTGGGGCTATCAGCGGCTGCGCCTGTTCGCCCAGATCTTCCCGGTGATCACCCTCGTCATGGCCGCGATCCCCGGCCTCTACCCCGTCTGGATGATCACCGAACAGATCGCCTTCAGCCTCATCATGATCGGAATCGGCGATTTCCTCACCAGCGATCACATGCGCGAGGTGTTCCGGAAGCCCGAGAGCTGAGGTCAGCCGGTGACGAGCTTGCGGGCCTCCTCCTGGTGGGCCGCGATGAGCGCTTCCTTGTCGAGCGCCAGGTTGTCCGCACCGATGGCATTGCCGTCGAGCACACGCCATTGACCTGCGACCATGACCCGATCTGCCTTCTCAGCACCGCAGAGGACGAGTGCTGGAATCGGATCGTGGGAGCCGGAGAAGGCAAGTCCGTCGAGACGGAACATCGCCAGGTCCGCCTGTTTGCCGACCTCGATGCGCCCGATATCCTCACGCCCCAGGGCAGCGGCGGATCCGCGGGTAGCCCAGTCGAGGACACGGGCGCAGGTGACGTCGTCACAGCCGTAGCGCAGACGCTGGACGTAGAGGGCCTGCCGGACCTCGCGGATGAGGTTCGAGGAGTCGTTCGATGCCGATCCGTCGACCCCGAGGCCCACACTGACCCCGGCGTCCTCGAGCTCGACGGCCCGAGCGATGCCCGACGCCAGGCGCATGTTCGACGTCGGGCAGTGTGCCACGGAGACACCGGCCGCGCCGAGGCGGGCGATCTCCTCAGCGTCGAAGTGCACACCGTGGGTCAACCAGGATCGATCATTCAGCCACCCGACCGACTCGAGGTAGTCGACGGTGCGCAGTCCGAAGCGCTCCCGGCAGAACTCCTCCTCATCGAGGGTCTCCGCAAGGTGCGTGTGGAGGCGGACACCGAGCTCATGCGCGAGGCTCGCGCTCTCGCGCATGAGCTCGGTGGTCACGGAGAACGGCGAGCAGGGCGCGAAGCCGATCTGGACCTGCGCGCCGTCACCTCGTTCGTGATGGGCCTCGACGAGGCGGCGGGAGTCGGCGAGGATCACATCCGGATCCTGCACGGTCCGCTGCGGCGGCAGCCCACCGTCCTTCTCCCCCAGGGACATGGATCCGCGGGTGAGCATGGCACGCATGCCGAGCTTCCTGGTCACCTCGACCTGGATGTCGATCGCTTCATCCATGCCGGACGGGAACAGATAGTGGTGATCGGCGGTGGTCGTGCAGCCGGATTCGAGCAGTTCGGCCATCGCAACCGTCGTGGCCAGCTCGAGGGCCTTCGGTGTCAGTCTCGCCCAGACCGGATAGAGGTTGGTCAGCCACCCGAACAGCGGCAGATCCGCGACCGGAGCCCAAGCCCGGGTCAGGGTTTGGTAGAAGTGGTGGTGGGTGTTGACGAGTCCGGCAGTGATGACGTGCTGGCTGGCATCGACCACCTCGGCGATGGTCTGCGTTCCTCCTGTCGGCTCGCCGCCGGCGGGGACGAGTTCGACGATCGTCCCGGAGTCCTTGTCGATGACGATTCCGCCCGAGGCCCGGGATGGGTCGACGTCACGGCCGAGGTGGACGGCCATGGGATTGCGGAGCCACATGGTGGAGCCGGTCGTCGGCGACGCACTCGCGGCGGGTGCCGCACTCGTGGTGGGCGTGGTGGGCACAGTGGGCGCGGTGGGCGTTGCCCTCGTGGTGGGCGCGGTGGGCGTTGCCCTCGTGGTGGGCGCGGTGGGCGCAGTCGACGTGACTGCTCGGCTTACGGTGGGTCCGCTTGCAGTTGACATAGGATTCGTCGCCTCTCACTGACGGTCCAGAGAACTGCGTCTCTGCTCGTACTCTGTGGCGACATCACTGGGGCGAAGCGCCACCAGCTCAGGTTTCACGGCGTCTGCTGCTCCGCCGTCCGGTGTGGTCGGGGGAATGCGCCCCAGCTGTGATCTCGGGTCTGCACCCCAGGAGAACGCTCCTCAGGTGACACTGATTTGTCCCCCGAGGCGTACACCGACAAGACTGCACTCTAGCATGTGCGAGAGATCACGAATTCAGGTTGCCAAGCTCGAAGCTTTCCCATAGCATTTTGCGATAAGGAAATATACTTTCACATGTTGAAAGTGGCGCAACCGGTCCCTCACTTGCAGTCGACCACCCTCACTGCCCTCCGGGCACGGGATCCGAGGCTGTCGCTCAGGGAAGAACTCAATGGAGAGATAGATGTCGGTATCCAAGCAGTCGTCTCAGACGAAGCGGACGAAGACGGCACGCCCGGAAGATGAGAGACTTCCGGTCGGCACGTCGTTCGCATACGGCCTGCAGCACGTTCTGACCATGTACGGCGGAATCATCGCCGTCCCCCTCATCATCGGCAAGGCCGCCGGGCTCGATGGCGGCGGAATCAGCGTGCTCATCGCATCATGTCTCTTCATGGGCGGCCTGGCCACCATCCTGCAGTCGTTCGGCGTCCCGTTCTTCGGCTCGCAGCTGCCTCTGGTCCAGGGTGTGTCCTTTGCCGGCGTCGCGACCATGACGTCGATCCTCGCAGGTGGCGATGGACTGCCGGAGGTCTTCGGCGCAGTCCTTGTCGCCTCGGCGGTCGGTCTCATCGTCGCCCCGGCCTTCGCACTCATCGTCAAATTCTTCCCACCGGTGGTGACAGGCACCGTCATCACGACGATCGGCCTCTCACTCATGCCGGTTGCCGCCGGTTGGGCGATGGGCGGCGACGCCGAGGCAGCCGATTACGGCAGCAGTCGGAATATCCTCATCGCCGTCGGCACCCTCGCCGTCGTTCTCATTCTGAGCAGGGTCCCCGTGGCAATGGTCTCCCGTCTTTCGATCCTCTTGGCAATCGTCGTCGGCACCCTCGTCTGCCTCGTCTTCGGCTGGGCCGACTTCTCCCATGTGCTCGACCGCGGAGTCTTCGCGTTCCCCGAGCCCTTCGCGTTCGGTATGCCGACCTTCTCCGCGGCGGCGATCATATCGATGTTCATCGTCATCATCGTCACCTTCGCCGAGACCACCGCAGACATCATCGCGGTGGGCGAGGTCGTAAGGACCAAGGTCGACTCCAAACGGATCTCCAACGGCCTGCGGGCGGACATGCTGTCATCAGCGGTGTCTCCGATCTTCAACTCATTCACCCAGTCGGCCTTCGCTCAGAACGTGGGCCTCGTCGCGATCACCGGAGTGAAGTCCCGGTTCGTCGTCACCGCCGGCGGTGTGATCCTCGTCGTGCTCGGTCTGCTGCCCGTCATGGGCGGGGTAGTTGCGGCCATCCCCTCCCCCGTTCTCGGCGGCGCGGGCATCGTTCTCTTCGGCACCGTCGCAGCTTCGGGCATTCGCACGCTGTCCAAGGTCGAGTACGAGGGCAATCTCAACATGATCCTCGTCGCGGTGTCACTGGCGTTCGGCATCATCCCGGTCGTCGAGCCTGACTTCTACAACTCATTCCCATCGTGGGTCGGCATCATCCTCCACTCGGGAATCTCCTCGGCGACCATCATGGCCGTGCTGCTCAACCTGGTCTTCAACCACATCGGTGTGAGGAGCAAGGACCGCAGCGATCGCTCCGTGTTCGTCGCGGGCACCGGTCGCGTCATCCGCAGACACGAACTCGAGCGACTCATCAACCATGAGGCGCTCCTCGCCGAAGGAGACACCGTCAAGGACGGCAAGATCGTCGACTGCAACGGCGAGGAGGTCCCCGTCGTCACCGAGCACCAGCATGAAAAGGTCGTCGAGGCCATCAACAGCGGCGAGGCGCAGACCCAAGACGACGTACGCCGAGTGATCCAGGAGAACGAGGACTGACTTCCTGGCTGCGTCTGGAGACTGCCCCTCTCGCTGCGTCTGAAGATCGCTGTGTCTGGAGGCTGTCCCGTCAGCGATCGTGCTCAGAATGGCGGCGGCCCGCCGGAGTCCCAGATCCATTCGTTCTTGCTCGCGAAGGCGCTGATCATCGGATCGTTCTTCACCCATCCTGGCCGACCGGCGGCCGCCTCGGGACCTGGGCGCTCCTCAGAAATTCGGATATCGCCGTGCGATGCTCCGTCCTGTGGCGGTGAATCCAGTCTTGGTGCGTTAGGTGATCGGGTGCCCTGTGTTGATGTGTTCGGTGATCGGGCGTTTCGGGATGGGTCGCCTCGGAACCGGTCATCCGATTCGGGTGGATCGGAAGGCTCGGCTTCTCGCTGTCTCATCGCGTCGAACAATTTCGCATGAGCTGCGTTGATCGGATGGTCGCCGGGAGCTGATTCGGTGGTGATTCCGTGTCGGAACACGTATTCCAACACTCCAGTGTGGGACATGCGGACCGAGTACTTGCGATCGGTTTTTGCTTGGTGATGCAGTTTGCATAAGCAATGCAGGTTGTTGAATTGAGTGAGTCCGCCGCTCCCGGGGCGATCATGGTCAAAGGGGATGAGGTGGTCGATCTCCGTGTTCTCTGACCGCCGTGTGCAACCCGGAATCGTGCATGTCTGCCATTTCGCGATAAGAGTCTGCCGGACACTTATCGGTATCTGATAGGTGGTGGCCTTTGCATCGACCGGTGTTCCGGTGGCCGGATCGGTGAGGATCCGGGACCATGATTTCGAATGGCCAGCGATCCGTCGCGCCGTGTCGGCTGGGATCGGGGAGCCGTCGGAGAACACACCTGGCAGATCCGACTCGCCGGCCAGAGTGAGAAAGGGGACCGTCGTGATCATCTTCGCCTGAGATTCGAGCCATTGTCCGTGGGTCGGCATCCGCAGAACGACTTCTGCCTCCAGCCCATCGTCGTCCTCTTCCGCATCCGCTGAGGCGTTCGCGATTCCCTCTTTCACTGCGTTGACGACATCGGCGGGAGCCAAAGACGCATCAGTGGGCACGTCGAGGGGAATTTCCCGTGTCTCGGTCTCTCCGGTCGTCGTGTTGTTGGAGGTGACCCGGATGTTGAGCTGGGGGCATGTCCGTGTGAGGATGTCGAACATCAGCGCATCGATGCCTCGATTGTCGTCGATCGAGATTCCAGGCTTCACCTGATCGCTGAACGGTGCGACGTTGCCCGAACGAATCGCTCGTGCGAATGCGGCGATCCGAATGTAGCAGGCCTGCAGCTCGGGCGCCGGCCCCGTCAGCGTGAGGCAAGCAGTTCCGTCGTCACCGGTGGTGATGTCGACGCGACGACGCTTGCTCGCCTCTTCGACGCGCTCCTCGAGCGGCTCGAGCACAGCGATCTTCATTCCCAAAGACTTCTTGAATGTCTCGAGAGTGATGTCCGCGCGACGATCCGCGAGATAGTCGTCGACAGAGGGTAGGTTCTTGAATTTCACGTCGCGGCAGGCATGCGCGGCGGCGTTGACGTGCTCGATTGTGAATTCTCCCGCGAGACACCGTGCGTGGAATTTGGGGAGCCCGTGTATGAGCGTCATCGCGGATGTGATCTGGGTATACGCTCGCGCAGTGGTCGTGCCGAGGATCGTGGTGAACTCGGCGATGTCTTCGGCTTGCGAAAGGTCATGCACCCAGCCGTAGAAGGTCTGGTCCAGCCTGAATCGTGGGAAGTTCGACAGACGGTTCCGCTCGTCCTTCGGTTCTTCCGGTGCCCTTTCAGCTGCCTTCTCCGGTGTCGTCTCTGTTGTCTTCGCACCGGATGTACATGCGGACTGCTGGTATCTGCGGACTGTGTCCGCGATGCCGACGTGGGCGTAGGGACGGCCGGGGGTGGGATTGAAGAGATTGAGATTCTCAACAACCTCATTGAAGAACAGCTCAGCAGACACATCCAAGGCCGACAGCTGCGCGCGATCGCTGGCTGCGAACACCTCGGCAGCCTCGGCGAAAGGGGAGTCTGCATCGATGTGAAGACGCCTGGCCGATTTGGACCGATCACCAGGGGCAGAGGGCCCTCCGTCGGAGACTTCGGCAGACGCGTCGCCGGCAGCATGTGATCGACGAGATTCCTCGGAGACTGCCGATCGGTCTGACTCGGATCCGGCACTGGAGGAGGTTCCCTGTGAGTCACGGGCAGGTTCGGAAGCGGTGCTGTCGGAATCGGAGGGGTGCTTCACTGGTGGTCACCTGCTCTTCACTTCGGTGTGAGTGCTTACCTCAATTCTAGTCGCTGACGCTTGGAATTAACATCACGATACGATAACAAACCATAATATGTTTCGATCGACAATCGATCACTATAGGACTGCAATCTCGTTTCCAGTGATCGTCAGAGCCCGCGAATGCTCGTTGGGGCGCCCAATGGTTCATCGAGAGCACCCGCCGGTCAGCCGAGTGCCCGCGAAGGTTCGCTGGAAGCCTGCAGGAGCAGTCCCGGCAGCTGATCCATCGAGGTGAAGATCTCGTGGGCGCCGACGTTCTGCAGCGCCTCGGGACGCTGGTGAACCGGCGAATCGGGACAGAATCCGAGCACGTGCGCGTCGGCCGCGACCCCCGCGGCGACACCTGTCGGTGAGTCCTCGATAACCGCGGTCGCAGCGGGGTCGACGCCCAGAGCGTCAGCCGCCGCCAAATACACATCCGGGGCCGGCTTGGACCGCGGCACCTCCATCCCGGAGAAGATCCGGCCGTCGAAGACGTCGAAGAGCCCGATCTTATGCAGCTGCAGGTTGATCTTGGGTCGGTCGGCGCTCGATGCGCACGCGAGCCGACCGGGGTAGGCGGCGGCAAGGGCACGCACCGCCTCGGCGACTCCTGGGATCGCTTCCAGCGAAGCCTCGAGGGCGTCGTTGCGTCGGCTGCGGAACCGGCTCAGCCACTCGGCGTCGATGCGGACACCTGAATGCTCCTCGATGACGTCCGCCTCGTCGCGGAGCATCTTCCCGACGAACCGGGCAACGCATTCCTCCCGCGAGATCTGCCATCCCATCTCATTGAGCATCTCCCACAGAACCGTGTTCGTCAGACGCTCCGAATCGACGAGTACCCCGTCGCAGTCGAACAGCACAGCAGCATATTTCGGTTTCAGATCCATACCCCGATTCTGTCACCCGGCACTGACCAGACCCAGCCCGGCCGGTCAACAGACACGACCCTGCCCGGCAGCCCGATAGACCTGACCGCCCCAGCCCTACCGGCCGATAGAACCTACCGGCCGATACCACGTTGCCCTGCCGATCACCCGAACGAGAACGTCGATGCGGAGTACAGGATGGATGCCGAGGCGAGCGCGCAGACGATGATGACAAGCGCGAACAGGCTCAGCCAGGCACCCGCGGGCAGGCTCGACCCCTGGGCGAGGATATAGGCGTCGGACTGCTGGATCCGACGCCTGCGGGTGTGCACGCGGATGACCTTGACGAGGTCCTTGAGTGAGCCGATGGCCAGCGCCGTTCCCAGACCGGCCACGAAGACGGAGATCCATTCGACCGGCAGGAACACGACGACGAGTTGCGCGGCGACGGCCGTGACTACGGCGATCGCGGCACCTGCGAGGTTGCGAATGAAGATGAGAGCGACCAACAGGATGAGCGCACCGAGCGACAGAGCCAACGGTGCCCAACCTTGAGTCGCAGAGGTGATGAGGACCAATCCGAGGACGCCGGGTGCCGGATAGCCCCAGAAACCCGCCCACGTCGCGGAGAAACCGACCTTGCCGAAGGAGTTCATCTGCCCGGAGTGGTCGAAATTCAGCGAGATCCCCTTGACGACGCGGCCGGTCATCAGCGCGGCGAAGGCGTGGCCGAGTTCGTGCACGAAGGTGACGAACATGCCGAAGAAGCGCCAGATCCCGGGTGCCAGAGTCACCACCAGGGGGATCCCGATGACAAGCAGCAGCTGCACGGCATCGGGTTCCAGTCCGTCCTGGCGTCCGAAGCCCGACGTGATCGCATCCCACCAGGTCGCTATGCCCTGTTTCAGATCCACGCCGTCACCTCCGTCATCGGCTGCTCGTCCATAGCGGCCCAGTCTAGGAACCGAGTCTGAGTGAAGCCCTCAGGGTCGCCGACCATGTGATCGAACTCTCCGTGCCGGCGTCTTCCCCCGAGTGCGCCCCGACTCTAGAGTTCCTCTAGTGCCGACCACTGACGCCCTCCTCTCATTCCTCGCCGCCGCGCTCGTCATCATCGTGATCCCCGGGCCCACGGTGCTCTTCGTCATCGGTCAATCGCTGTCGCACGGCAGACGCTCAGGCCTGACGAGCGTGCTCGGCGGCAGCGTCGGAATCATCCCGATCATCGTGGCCGTGGCGTTCGGCGTGGGCACCGTCGTCGCCCAATCGGTCGTCATCTTCACCGTCGTCAAAATTCTCGGCGCCGCCTATCTCGTCTACCTGGGCGTTCAGGGCATCCGACACCGCAAGGTCGGCAACGACGTTCCCGTGGACCCATCGACCGCGCCCGCCGACGACGGGTCGACGCCACTTGCACCCGGAGTCGCCGCTGATCCCGAGACCGCGGCGGATCCCGGGGCCGCCGCAGCCTCGTTCGTCCCCGCTGGTCACGAGATCACCTATCGATCGATGTTCATGCAGGGCTTCATCGTCGGCATCTCGAACCCGAAGACGATCATCTTCTTCGTCGCGGCCCTTCCCCAGTTCGTCTCCCTCGAGGCAGGTCATGTGCCGCTCCAGATGATCTGCCTCGGCCTCCTCTTCCAAGCCCTCGCCTTGTTCTCGGACGGATCCTGGGCCTTCATCGCCGGGACCGCACGCAGCTGGTTCGCTCGCTCGCCGAGGCGCATGTCGCGCATCCGTGGAATCGGCGGCGGCATGCTCGTCGGCCTGGGCGGAACGCTGGCGTTCGCAAGCCAGTAGGAGCCATATCTGCCGGCAGGAACCTTCCCTGCCGACAAGGACCTTCCCCGCCGACAGGGACCTTACCTGCCGGTAGTTGTGGGCTTCCGGTCGAGAATCGTTGAATTCTCGACCGAAAGTCCACTATGACGACTGGTTCGAGAAAGCGGCGTCGAAGGAAACGCCCGCTCTCATCCACAGCAGCCCACGGATACTGACGACCGCCTCGGCGGCACTGTTCTCTCCGACGAGTCCGTGGACCGTGCCGGCGCGCACCTCGATCGCGATGTCGTGCAGCACTTCGACTCCGAAGAACTGTTTGCGGATCCCCGTGAAGCTGAGCACCGGTGTGTCTTCGCTGGGCCGGGTCTCTTCGGTCACAGCTGTTCGACCTCGACCCATGTGCGCTCGGCCGCCGATCTGAGTACGGCATCCGTCACAAGTGCCGCGCGGACGCCGTCGGCCAGCATCGGCACACCTTCACGCTTCTCACCGGCGAAGACGGCGTAGGAATCGGCGACGAAGGCGTTGAATGCGTCCTGGTACCCCTGGGGGTGTCCCGCCGGAACCGTGCACAGGCGAGCGGCGTCGGGAGACAGGGAGTCGGGGTCGCGCAGGAGGAGCCGGCTGCCGGCACGGCGACCTATCCACAGCTGCTCGGGCTGTTCCTGTGCGAACTGCAGGCTCTCTTCGGTGCCGGCTATCTCGACGACAAGTCCGTTCTTGCGTCCCGGTGCCAGCTGGGAGATGAGCACCGAGCCGATTCCCCCGCCACTCATCTCGACCGTCATCGCCACGGTGTCCTCCGTGGTCACCTGCGCTCCGCCTCGGCGAGGGTGAACGGTTCTCGTCGTTGCGACCACGGACACGATGCGCTCGTCGGTGACGAATTCGATGAGGTCGACGAGGTGGGAGCCGATGTCCGCGAAGGCGCGGGAGGGTCCTCCGGAGCCGGCGTCGACTCTCCAGTTGTCGTCGTCGGCGCTCAGCAGCCAATCCTGCAGATAGCTGGCATCGATGGTCAGCAGCGCCCCCGCTTCGCCTCGCCGGATGCGGGCGCGGGCCTCGCGGACCATCGGGTGATAGCGGTAGACGAACGGTACGGTTCCGTTCAGCCCGTGTGATCTCGCACCCTCGAGGATGGAGCGGGCAGCGGTGGGATCGGTGGCCAGCGGCTTCTCACAGATGATGTCGAAGCCCGAGTCGAGGGCCTTCAGCGAGTGTTCGGCGTGGATGCTGTTCGGGGTGCAGACATGGACGACGTCGAGGTCCTGCTCGAAGAGATCCTCCGCGGTCACGGCGATGTCGTAGCCGAACTCCGCTGCGGCCCTGCGGCTGCCGGCGGCTCCCGAGGTCGCGATCGCGGTGAACCGGGCTCCGGCTGTGCGGGCGGCCCGAGTGTGTGTGCGGGCCATGAAGCCGCCTCCCAACATCCCGATGCGAGGTGGAGGGGCGGAAGTCTGGGCAACAGTGTCCATTGACCATTCTGATTCCAACTTGCCCGCTTTTGTCAAGATATTTTTACAAGCTGTGTCTCGATCGTCATCTTCGGCAAAGATGCTTTACCGAATGTGTTTTACTGAAGGCATGAGCCAGGTGACCGTTTCGCAAGCCCCCGATCTGTCGCATGCCGGTGGGCTCTTCCAGTTGCTGCGTGACGGGCGGCCGCGGACTCGGGCCGATCTGGCGAAGTCGACCGGCCTCTCGCGTCCCACCGTCGCGCAGAGGATCGACCAGCTGCTCGGCCTCGGACTCATCACCCCCGTCAGCGCCGCCGTCTCGACAGGCGGTCGGCCGAGCTCGCAGTTCGCCTTCAATCCGCAGGCCAGAGTGGTCGTCGCCGCGGACTTCGGCGCCTCACACGCTCGCCTGGCCGTCACGGACCTGACCGGCACCGTGCTGGCAGAACTCGGCGAGGAACGTGAGATCTCAGAGGGACCCGACAGCGCCATCGAATGGCTGACCGCCTCGGCGCTGGGCCTGCTCGGCGAGGCCGAACGCAGTCCCGCGGACGTGGTCGGGGTGGGCATCGGCCTGCCCGGGCCCGTCGAATTCTCGACCGGACGCCCGATCAATCCGCCCATCATGCCCGGCTGGGACCGCTTCGATCTGCCCGGCGCCCTCAAGCAGACGTTCTCCGCCCCGGTCCTCGTCGACAATGACGTCAACATCATGGCCCTCGGCGAGCGCAGCTCGGCCTGGCCGGAGACCACGGATCTCATCTTCGTCAAGGTGGCCACCGGCATCGGCGCAGGCATCATCTCCGGCGGCTCACTGCGCCGCGGCTCGCACGGCGCCGCGGGAGACATCGGCCACGTCGCCCTGCCTCGCGCTGCCGAAGTTCCCTGTGCCTGCGGCAATCGCGGTTGCCTGGAGGCCGTCGCTTCGGGACGCGCGATCGCCGGCGAACTCGCGCGATCGGGGGCGGCGACGGCGACTCCGGCCGACGTCATGGGACTCGTCAAGACCGGCGACCTGCAGGCGATTCAGGCCGTGCGCCGAGCCGGCCGCGACCTCGGCGAGGTCCTCACCACCTGCGTGAGCCTGATGAATCCCTCCCTCATTCTCATCGGCGGGACCATGGCGCAGGCGGCCGAGCATCTTGTGGCCGGGGTCCGCGAGGTCGTCTATGCGCGCTCGGTCCCCCTGTCGACCGAACACCTGACGATCGCCCCCTCCAGAGCGGCCGGAGACGCCGCCATCCTGGGGGCGGCGCACCTGGCCATCGATGCGGCCCTCTCCCCCGACCGGATCGCCGCCGCCTTCAGCCGCTGAGTCTGCGTCCGACTCCGCTTCCTCGCACCGGACTCCACCCTCGCCCGGTCAGCCGCCTCGGATGCGGCAGCCTCCTTGCGATCGCGGCCGCCCTTTACCACTCGGTAACTGTGGGCTGGCGGTCGAAAACCGCTGAGATCTCGACCGGATCCCCACCATGACGCGCTCGCCGCAGCGTTGTTCGCTTCCTCAGAACCCGCGGTGCGTCGTGTCCCTGATCCCCAAGTCTGCGCCCGACCCCATTATCATGGAAGGTGCGTGCCCCACAACGCAGCTGCGTTCCCGCAACGAAGGAGCCCCTCTTGCCCCACAATCGAGCATTTGCCCAGGTCGATGTCTTCTCCGACGAACCCTATCGCGGCAATCCGGTCGCAGTGATCCTCGATGCCGAGGGACTCAGCAATGAGGAGATGGCTCGGATCGCGAACTGGACGAACCTGTCGGAGACCACCTTCGTGCTCCCGCCGTCCACTCCGAACGCCGATTACCGTCTGCGCATCTTCACCCCGGTCCGTGAGCTCCCCTTCGCCGGTCACCCCACCTTGGGCTCGGCGGCAGCCTGGCTGGAAGCCGGCGGCATTCCCCACAATGAAGGGACCATCGTCCAGGAGTGCGGTGCCGGACTCGTCAATCTCCGCCGAGGCGGCCGGAACCTGGCCTTCGCCGCTCCCGATCCGATTCGGTCCGGCGATCTCGACGAGGGCCTCGTCGCCCGGGTCGCAGCCGCCCTGCATGTCGATCGCAGTGAGATCCTCGGCCATCAATGGGTCGACAACGGCCCCGGGTGGGCCGCGGTGAGACTCGCGAGCGCACAGCAAGTCCTCGACCTGGAACCGGACTTCTCGCAGATCCCCGACATCAAACTCGGCGTCCTGGGGCCCCACCCCGAGGACGCCGAACACGAGTATGAGATCCGCGCCTTCGTCCCCGGAGTCGGAGTCGCCGAGGACCCCGTCACCGGCAGCCTCAACGCTTCGGTCGCCCAATGGCTCATCGGGTCCGGGATCGCACCGGAGAGATACACGGTCACGCAGGGCACCGCCCTGGGACGGGCCGGCGTCATCGCCATCTCTCATGAGGACGACGAGGTATGGGTCGGCGGTCCGACGACGGTGTGCTTGAGAGGAACGGCATTCGCATGAGTCGAGCAGCCGACAAACAGAAGGCAGGGAGCAGACACAACAAGCGCAACAGGCCGCTGAGGATCTTCCACGGCCGCATGTACTTCGCCCTCCAGGCCCTCGCCGGCGCCGCCTGGTGGCTCGGCGTGACCATGCTTCCCAGACTGCGCGAGGCGACTCTGGGCGGCCTCGACCCGATGCTCGTCGCCGTCGTCGGCATCCCGCTCTTCGTCATCGCCTCAGGATTGGCCGCACTCCACCTGCGATGGGCGGTGTGGATCACCCTCGGCTGGACTGCGCTCGTCGCGGTCTTCATGGCCATCTATGCCACCATCACCACCGAGGCGGGACTGGGTGCCGTGCTCATGATCTCGGCGACGGTGGGCAGCGTCATCGCCGGGATCCTCGTGTTCGTCGGCAGGATACCGTCCGAGCGGCTCCTCATAGGACCGTTCGCCTTCCGCAGCTCTCGCACCCGCGTCCGGTCCCAGGTCCTGGTCAGCACCATCATCCAGATCATGGTCCTCTGGGGCGTCTTCCTCATCGTCGTGCCGGCGATCATCAACTCATTCGAAGTCCGCTGGAACCTGGCCGTGAAGTTCCCCATCCTCGTCGCAGTGGCCGGCTTCGCCCTCCTCGCCTTCGCGAGCGTGCTCGGGGTGTGGTCGGCCCGGACGATTGCGAACTTCGGTTCCGGCACCCCGCTGCCGTCAGCAATGGCGAACCACCTCGTCGTTCGGGGCCCTTATGAATTCGTCCGCAACCCGATGGCGATCGCCGGCATCGCTCAGGGTGTGGCGATCGGGCTGTTCATCGGCTCGTGGTTGGTCATCGTCTATGCCATCGTCGGATCGCTGCTGTGGAACTGGCTGATCCGCCCTCATGAGGAGGCCGATCTCAGACAGCGCTTCGGCGCCGAGTTCGATGAGTACTGCCGCCGCGTCTCCTGCTGGGTGCCGACGTTCTCCCAGCCCCCGGACGAGGAAGAGGCCGACGGGGAGAACACCGGCCCTGAAGACAGCGGTGCCCTCAGACGGGAAGAGTAGTACCCGGCCATGGCCACCTCGGCCTCAGCTCGCGTCGTGCATCGTCACCGAATAGCCGTCGAGATCGACGAAGGTGAATGTCAGGCCGAAAGGGCTCGGTGCCGGAGCTCGCAGAATCTCGACGCCGGATTCGACGAGACTGTCGTGCAGCGCCTGTGAGTCATCACAGCTGAACCACAGCGCCACTCCGGTTCCCGGTCGCTCGACCGAGTCGAGATCGATGTCAGGCAACGGCTCACGGACAGCGAACGGTATCGGTGAGGTGGCGAAGAGGACTGCACCGGGAGGGGCCGCGGGAGCCCGCTTGAGTCCGATTCGCGTTTCGTAGAATTCAGCCGCCTTCTCGAGATCTCGCACCTGCAGTGCGACGAAATCCGGTCCTGTCACGGTCATGATGGTTCCCTTCGCTGAGCGGCGGCCCCGCCCCGCAATTAGCCTGTGCCGAGGGCCGCGGCGTTTCGATTCTTGTTTGTCAGGTTCCTGACATAATGAATGTATGTCAGAATACTTACATGAGTCAAGAGCCAAAGACGTCCCCCGAGTCAGAGACACCCCCGCCACTCGAGGCGATGATCGGATATCAGCTCAAACATCTGCAGTCGGCGCTGCGCTCGCGCATGGACGATGCGCTGCGGTCGATCGGGCTGTCGACCCCGCAGTACGCCTGCCTCGAACTGCTGCGCCGAACCCCGGGCGCATCGAACTCGGAGCTCGCGCGGGGAGCCTTCGTCACTCGGCAGACGATGAACACGCTGCTGCGCGGGCTGCAGGAGCGAGGCCTCGTGACCCGGCCGACGAAGGCGTCGACCGGCAGGGCGCTGCCGACGACACTGACCCCGGACGGTGAGGACGCGCTCGATCAGGCGGTCTCACACGTGGAGAGGATCTCGGCGCTCATGGTCTCGGCACTCGACGACGAACAGAAGAACAACCTCGGCGAGGCCCTCGATCTCTGCATCGGAGCGCTCGACCCGACGGCCGGCTGAAACGGGCCGACCCGTTGGCAGAACCGACCCGAGCCCCGTTGGCGACAACGGCCCGTCGACAGCGACGGCCCGACCCCCGTCGACACGCTTCCCATCGACAGAACTGCCCCGAACCACGCCTATCTCACGACGCGGTCGGTGGACTCGGGCCCCTCTCGCGGAGGAAGCAGAACCATCAGGACCAGGGCGAGGACGGCACCGATTCCCGCGCCGAGCGTGTTGGTGATCAGGTCGCTGACGGTGGCGTAGCGCGTCGGAGAGAGCAGAGTGGCCTGAGTTCCCTCGATCACGCAGGTGAAAGCGGCGCCGACCGCCCATCCGATCCACCAGCGCCTGCGCCCCAGGTGGAACGCGAGCAGGAAGCCGAAGGGAACGAACATGGCGACATTGGCCAGTTTCTCGACCCGCCCGTAGGTCAGCCACTCGGTCAACCGGTGGGAGGCGAAGAAATCGAGCACTCTGCCGATGGGACCTTCGGGACTGGTGTCGAGCTGCTGCGGCGTGAGCGTCATGAACGCGATGAACAGGGTATAGAAGATCAGCAGCACCAAGGGGACGTTGCCCACGCGCTGCCGATGACCCGTCATGGGGCAGACTTTACCGCCGAACCCTTGAGACCCGGTCAATGACCGGCGACCGGGCCTCCGTCAATGAACCCAGCTTCCGGCTCAGTCGGCTCGGCTCAGTCGACCTTGGTCGCGAATCGGGCGCTGAGCTCCTCGACCCGCTGGTCGCGGTGCTCCCGACGCATCCATCCTGCACTCTCGAGCAGTCCGATCCCGTGCAGGGCGCCCCAGAACACCTCCGTGCTCGCGGGATCGCCGATGACGTCGGCCAGCGCGTCGAAGCCGGCGCGCAGCTCTGGCTCGTTGCCCTCCTCCGCAAAGCGAGCATCGAACGGCTGGCGGAACATCGCCTCGTAGACCGCGGGATGGGCATTGGCGAATTCGAGATACGAGTTCGCCACGGCCGCTATCGCCTGCTTGCCCGTCTTGCCGCCGGCTGCGGATCGGCATCGCTGCGCGAGGTCGGTGAAGCCTGCAAGCGCGATCGCCAGCATGATCTCCGCCTTGCCCCCGGGAAAGTGACCGTAGAGCACCGGCTGCGAATATCCGATGGCATCGGCGAGATGCCGGGTTGTCACCGACGCCCACCCATTGCTGTCGGCGCGCTCACGGGCAGCGTCGAGGATCTTCAATCGCCGCTCGTCATTGCGCTCCTGCCGCTTCGTCCGCGCAGGGTGTACCGACTGCTCCGCCTGCACGGGCCGACTCGCCCGTGCCCGCCGGTCCGCCTGATCCGCCATGCGACTCCCCTTGCGCTTCGCCGTCCCCGGACATACTCTATCACTGCTAGAAATCCTATCGTTGCTAGATCGAGAGGATCTCCCATGGAACCCGTTCTCGCCGTCATCACCACGACAGTCGTCGGCCTCATGGTCGGAGTCGAATTCGCGGTCGCCTTCGTCATCAACCCGATCACGCACCGCCTGCCGGTCGCGGCCTCTCTGGCCGCCCGCACCGACGGCGGACGCATGCTCGGACGCACGATGCCGTTCTGGTACATCGGCTCGCTCGTTCTCACCGTCGGCCTGGCCGTGCTCACGTGGGGCTTGACCACCACCCTGGCGCTCATCGCCGCGGGGCTGCTCGCCATCAGCGTGATCATGTCGATCCTGCTGCTGGTCCCGATCAACAACCGCTCGCTGTCGTGGACCGCGGAGGACCACCCGGAGGATTGGCGCGAACAGTACCGGCGCTGGGACAGATGGCACTACGTCCGCGTGGCGATCATCGTCGCGGCGTTCGTGCTCATTGCGGTCGCCACCGCCGTGCTCTGAGCACAGGAAGCGATGCTCTGAACACGGCAGGCGATGTTCTGAGCACAGGAAACGGTGCCCTGAGCACAGCAGACGGTGGGTCTCAGACGGTCGCGGCCACCTCGGCGTCTGAGAAGGTCGAGGTGTCGATGACGGCACGGAAGTACACGTCCCCGGCGACGACGCGGTCGTATGTCGCGTCCGCTTCGTCGATGCCGACGGTCTCGATCTTTGCCGCGATGTCGTGCTTCGCGCAGAAGTCGAGCATCTCCTGGGTCTCGGCGATGCCGCCGATCATCGATCCGGCCAGCACCTTGGAACCGCCGATCACGGAGGCGAAGGACAGCTGCTGCTTCTCCGGGGGCATGCCGACGACGGTCATGACACCACGCGGCTTGAGCAGACTCAGGTACTTGTCGACCGGAATGTCGGCGCTGATCGTGTTGAGGAGGAGGTCGAACTCTCCGCGGTGCTCGCGGAAGAAGTCCTCCTCTGTCGTCGCGAGCATCTGCTTCGCACCGAGTTCGAGGGCCGCCTTCTCCTTATTCAGGGTGCGGGAGAGGACGGTGACGTCCGCACCCATGGCGACGGCGATCTGGACGCCCATGTGGCCGAGTCCGCCGAGTCCCAGCACGGCGACCTTCTTCGGGGCGCCGTCCTTGGTCTCGCCGACTCCCCAGCGATTGAGCGGTGCGTAGGTGGTGATTCCGGCGCACAGCAGCGGGGCTGCGACGTCGAAGTCGAGGGCATCGGGGATTCGGCAGACGAAGCCCTCGTTGACGACGACCTTCTCGGAATAGCCGCCCTGGGTGATGGTGCCGTCGACGTCGGTGACGTTGTAGGTGCCGACGTTGCCGTTCAGACAGTTCTGCTCCTGGCCGGCCCGGCACTCCTCGCACTCTCCGCAGGAGTTGACCATGCAGCCCACGCCCACGCGATCGCCGACCTTCCAGTCGGTGACCTCGCTGCCGACGGCTTCGACGACGCCGGCGATCTCGTGGCCGACGGTCAGGGGGAAGTTCGCCTCGCCCCATTCGTTGCGGATGGTGTGGATGTCGCTGTGGCAGATTCCGGCCGCCCTGATGTCGATGACGACGTCATCGGCCCTGGGGTCGCGGCGCTCGATGTTCGCGACGCGGAAGGGCCGGTCGGGGCCGGTCTTCTGCAGTGCCTTGACGGTGAAAGTCATGAGATCTCCTCTGTGGTCTTGCGATTCCGGGCGCTGTGGCGACTCCGAGTGCCTCGACGGCTCCGAACGGAACCGGAGACACCTCAAATGCAGCACCGCTGATGGATCGCATATTCCCACGTCAACCGTGATCTCCGCCCCACGTGATCGTCCTTGGCCGCGCACGGTTCCTTCGCACCGCGCTAGTCCTTCTCGGCACGCTCGGAGATCGTGAGCTCGAGTGGGAAGTCCACGGGTGCGTTGCCGAACAGGAGCTTGCCCGCCGAGGCGGCCGCTTCCCTGATCGCGGCCGCCGCGGCCTCGGCGTGCTGTGCCGGGGAGTGCACGATGACCTCGTCATGCAGGAAGAACACGAGGTGGGCCTGCCGCGAGAACACCGGCCCGGAGGCTGTCGCCGAGGTGGTTCCCGGTTCCCCCTCGACCGTCGGAAGATCGACCGCCGGCAGCCGTGCCAGTCGCAGTCTGAGATCGGCCAGCCAGGCGAGCGCCCATTCGGCCGCGGTTCCCTGGACGACGAAGTTGCGGGTGAATCTCCCCTGGTCACCGGCTGCGCGACGGGCACGGTTCTCGTCGGCCGAGGTGGCGTCGAACCGGTTCGCCGCCCTCTGCACCCGGCTCCACCCCTCGCCGGGCACCGGAGATGTGCGACCGAGCCAGGTGGACACGACACCTCCGTTCGAGCCCACCTCGGCGGCGGAATCGACCAAGGACATCGCGGCGGGGAAACTCGCGCGCAGACGGGGCACGAGCCGCCCGCTGTCACCGGTCGTGGACCCATACATCGCGCCGAGGACGGCGATCTTCGCCTCCTGCCTGGTCGCGACGATGCCCTCGTCGACGAGTCCCGAGTAGAGGTCGCGGCCCCGTCCGGCCTCCGCCATGGCGCGGTCCCCGGCCATGGCGGCCAGCGCCCGCGGCTCGAGCTGGGCGACATCGGCCGAGACCAGCCGCCAGCCGGGGTCCGCGCGCAGGGCCGGGCGCAGCTGTCGGGGTATCTGGAGAGCACCGCCGCCGCTGGCCGCCCAGCGCCCGGTGACGACTCCCCCGGGAACGTAGACGGGACGGTATCGACCCTCGTCGACCCATTCGTCGAGCCAGGCCCAGCCATTGGCGGACAGCAGCCGAGCCTGCTTCTTGTATTCCAGCAGGGGCGCGATGGCGGGATGCTCGCTCTCCTGCAGCTCCCATTTCGAGGTCGAGGCGACATTGATGCCAGCGGCGTGGAGGGAGTGGAGGAGTTTGACGTGGGAGTCGAGGTTCGCCCGCGGATCATCGAGGGCGGTGCGGACCTGTTCGGCCACGGCGAGCATCTTCTCCGGCTTCGCGTCCCCTGCCGGGCGAGGACCGAGCTCCTCAGCGAGGATCCGGTCGTGCTCCTCGACGTCCCAGGGCACCCCGGCCGCCTGCATCTCCGCGGCCACGAGACCGCCCGCGGACTCCGCGGCCAGGAGCAGACGCAGCCGTCCCGGATCGGCTGCGCTCGCGAGTGCAGCCGATTGCCGGTCGAACTCGGCGAGGGCGGAATCGATGTCGTGCGGGACCTGCTTGATGCGGCTGCGGCGCTCGGTGACGTCGAAGAGTGCCTCGGCCTCGGGAGCGGCCGGCGCACTGACCGGGTCCGCGTCCCACTCCTCGGCAGCGGCCACGGCACCACCATCCCTCACGGACTCCGAGCGCATGAGGATCGCATGACTCAGCCGCAGGTCATGGCAGCGCTCGATCCGCACACCGGCGCTCAGCAGGGCGGGGCACCAGTTCGGGGCATCACTGAAGACCCACCTCGGCCGTCCTTGTGACTCGCGCTCACGGACGAAGTCCGGCAGCTCGTCCGCGCCGAGGCGGTGGCTGCCGATCCGCACTCGATCGCCGTCGAGGTCCACGACGGCGAGCATGGAACCCATTCCGCGCACACCACCGAGGCTGTCGTCGGGGGTACGACCGATCACACACCATTCATGGGAGCCGGCGGGTGGGGTGGTCATGCCTCCACAGTACTGCGAAGTGCATCTGAACCGCCGCCCGAGATCGTCGGCACCGTGGCCAGGGGAGCGTTCCTCGCGGATCGAATCGACGGCCGACGAACGCCCTGACTCACTCGCCGCCGGTGAGTGGAACCGGAGGACGGCATATGATGGAGTCATCATGACTGCACCACAGAACCGCGCCCGCTGCGCAGCAGCGATCAGGCACGTTCCCGACGGCACCCACTGAGCCGCACTGCATGCACAACGACTCTCCACCCGACCCGGCAGCTGCCTTGAGTGCTCGAGGCGCTGTCCCGCGAACTGCCGCGCAGGGCCACGCTCATGCGAAGGCGATCCTCTTCGGTGAACACGCCGTGGTCTACGGTGCCCCCGCCCTCGCCGTGCCTCTGCACGGGCTCGGGGCGCAGGCCGATCTCCGCCTCACCCCAGGGCGCGAGACGCGCATCGAAAGCCAGCTGTTCGCCGGAACCGTCCAAGCGGCACCACAGCCGATGAGCCCCGTGGTCACAGGACTGCGCGCGGCCCTCGAGGCAACGGGAGATGCCGACGCCGAGGTGCAGCTGCGCATCCGCAGTTCGATTCCGCACAGTCGTGGCCTCGGTTCGAGCGCCGCGGTCGCCACCGCAGTCGCACGGGCCGCGGCTGATCTCCGCGACGTGGTGTTCGATGACGACACGCTCCACACCATCGTGACGAAAGCGGAGTCCGTTGCACACGGCCGACCCAGCGGCATCGACGCCCGCGCCGTTGCAGCACAGCTGCCCATCCGCTTCCGGGACGGTCGTGCCACCGCGATCAACGTCGGCCGGCGGCTGATCTTCGTGGTCGCGGACTCCGGCCATCATGGCTCCACCGCCGAGGCGGTCGCCGGCGTCCACGCACTGCGCGCCGCCCAACCGACGACCGTCAGGGCTGCGATCTCCCGACTCGCAGAGCTCACAGAGCACGCGGTCGACGATGTACGATCCGGTGACCTCGCCGCTCTCGGTTCGCGGATGTCCGATGCCCACCGGGTCCTGGCGAGCATCGCAGTCAGCACCCCGGCCCTCGATGCGCTCGTCGAAGCGGCACTCGCCTCCGGAGCGTACGGAGCCAAGCTCACGGGCGGCGGTCTGGGAGGCTGTATCCTCGCCCTCGCCGACTCGGATGAACAGGCCGAACACTTGGCGCTTGCGCTGCGCATCGCCGGAGCCCCACGCACCTGGACAACGGAGATTTCCACGACATGAGAACGACAACCGCTCGCGCGTACCCGAACATCGCGCTCATCAAATACTGGGGCAAACGCGACGAGGCTCGAATTCTCCCAGCGGCAGGCAGCCTGTCCATGACGCTCGACGCCTTCGAGACGACGACCACGGTCATACCGACACCTGACGGTGTTGCCGACACCCTTGAACTCGACGGTCAACCCGCCGACGAGGAGGCGACACGACGCATCGCCGCGTTCCTCGACCACGTCCGGGCACTGGCCGGCTCCGAGCAGAAGGTCATGGTGGCCTCGCGCAACTCGGTGCCCACCGGAGCGGGCCTGGCCTCGTCCGCATCCGGCTTCGCCGCCCTCGCGACCGCGGCCGCTGCCGCCTTCGAACTCGACCTCGACACCCGCGATCTCAGCCGCCTCGCCCGACTCGGCTCGGGCTCGGCCTGCCGTTCGGTGCTGCCCGGTGTGTCCGTCTGGCATGCGGGCGACGATGAGACCTCGTTCGCCGAGCCCGTCAGCGCACCCGACATGCGGATGGTGGTTCTCACCGTCGATCGCGGACGCAAGCCGATATCGAGCCGCAGCGCCATGCGTCTCACCGCCGCCACCTCACCCTTCTACGATGCCTGGGTGGCTTCGACCGAAACGAGCCTGTCGGCAATGATCGACGCCTGCAGCGAAGGCGACTTCACGAGGATCGGTGAGATCACGGAGTCGCACGCACTGCGGATGCATGCCCTCATCCAGTCGACGACCCCGCCGATCCGGTTCCTCCGTCCGCAGAGCGTGGCCATCTTCGACGCGGTCGAGAAGCTGCGCGAGAACGGACTCGAGGCCTATTCCACAGCGGACGCAGGACCCAATGTCGTGGTCCTCGTCAGGCCCGAGAACACCGAGGCCGTCGCACGGGCGCTCGAGGGACTCGGCGACATCCGCATCGTCGGTCCGGGCCCTGGAGCTCAGCTGCTGCCCGAAGGCTCAGAGGTACCCTCGGGCGCCGAGGTACCCGAGGGTTCAGAGGGACCCGAAGGTGCAGAGATATCCGAGGGCACAGAGGCCCCGGGATCGAAGGAGGGGAGGCAATGATCGAGAAACGTGCTCCCGGCAAACTCTTCGTCGCCGGAGAATACGCCGTCGTCGAACCCGGCCAACCCGCCGTGCTCGTCGCAGTCGACCGCTGCATCACGGTGCGGCTCACGGAAAGCCAGGATGCAGGTCGCGTTCACTCGAGCGAATACGGCCAGGCCCCGCTGGTCTGGGTCCGCGACGAGAACGGCGAGAACATCGTCCTCGAACACCGACCGGCCGATTATGTGCTCTCAGCGATCTCCATCGTCGAAGAGCTGCGCTCCAGCTTCGGCGCGCCCCCGCGCTACTTCGACCTCGACATCTCCAGCGAACTCGATGACGCCAGCGGCCGGAAGTTCGGTCTCGGCTCCTCGGGCGCGGTGACGGTGGCCACAATCGCAGCCCTCGACGAGTTCTACGCCCTGGGACTGACCCGCACAGAACGCTACAAGCTCGCCCTGCTCGCGACGATCGCCATCGCCCCCAACGCATCGGGCGGGGATCTCGCAGCGAGCACCTTCGGCGGGTGGATCCGCTATTCCTCACCGGACCGGGCGGCTCTGAAGCTTCACCGCGAAGTCCACGGAGTCGCCTCGGCGCTGCATTGCAGCGAATGGGCAGGGTCCGGGGCCACCCGCATCATCCCACCCGAATCCCTGCGCCTGCTCGTCGGCTGGACCGGTTCCCCGGCTTCGACGGAGCACCTCGTCAAACGCGTGCACACCCCCGGCGATGAGAAGCCCCTCCCGTTCGAATCGTTCACGTCCGAGAGCCGCGCCTGCGTCGATGCTCTCGTCGACGCCTTCGATCAGGACGACGCGGCCGTCGCCCTCGAGAACATCCGGCAGACACGCCGACTGCTCCAGCGACTCGGCGAGTCCTCGGGCAGTCGGATCGAAACCGATCAGCTGCGCTTGCTGTGCGATATCGCCGAGACCTACGGTGCCGCGGCCAAGCCCTCGGGCGCCGGCGGCGGCGACTGCGGCATCGCCCTCTCCGACGCAAGCCTGCCGACAATCGACATCCTCCGCGAATGGGAGCGCCACGGCATCCAGCGCCTCAGCCTCTCCCCACACCGAGCAGAAGGCGGCATCGATGAATTCTGAGACACCGGACAACGGCTCCTCCCGCCCAGGACGCAAGGATGACCATGTGCGCCTGGCATCGGAGCAGCGCGGCGACGCCCCGCCGCGCACCGACTACGACGACCTCGAGTTCGTCCACCATGCCCTGGCCGGGACGAATCCCGAACGGGTCGACCTGTCGGTGACCGTCGGCGATTGGACCTGGCCGACCCCCTTCTACGTCAATGGCATGACCGGGGGCACCGAGACCACGGCCCGGATCAACCGTGACCTCGCGATCGCGGCCGCCGAAACCGGGATGCCGATGGCCTGCGGCTCGATGAGCGTGGCGCTCGAGGATCCGATCGCCGCACAGGGATTCACCGTGATCCGCGAGGAGAATCCGAATGGATTCGTCATGGCCAACCTCGGCGCCGGACGCGGCCCAGAGGATGCCAGGCGAGCGGTCGGGCTCCTCAACGCCGACGCTCTCCAGATCCACCTCAACCCGGTGCAGGAGACCGCAATGCCCGAGGGCACCCGCGATTTCTCCGAATGGGCGCACGGACTCGAACGCATCGTCGAGGCATGCCCCGTGCCCGTCGTCGTCAAGGAGGTCGGGTTCGGGCTGAGCAGGCCCACCCTGGAGCTCCTGGAGTCGATCGGCGTGCGACTGGCCGATGTCAGCGGCGCCGGTGGCACCGATTTCCTGCGCATCGAGAACGCCCGCAGCACGGGCAGCGACTTCTCGATGCTCTCGGGGTTCGGGCAGTCGGCACTGGCCTGCCTGCTCGACGCACCTGCGCGCTCCCCTGTGCTTCTCGCCTCGGGCGGTGTGCGTCACCCCTACGACGTCGTCAAGGCACTCGCCTGCGGAGCCAGAGCCGTCGGGGTCGCCGGGACGTTCCTCCAGGCGGTGATCGATGGCGGCGCCGAGGGGCTCGTCGAGGTCGTGAACACGTGGCAGGCTCAGACGCGGGCACTGTTCGCTCTGCTCGGAGCCGAACGCGCCGACGACCTGACCCGCACGGATCTGCTCACACGCGGCCGTCTCGGGGAGTTCTGCCGTCTGCGTGGAATCGATGTCGAGGCGCTGTCTCGCCGCTCGCAGAACCGTTTTCCGGCACCCTGAGCTCCGCTTTCCGACACTCTGAGAACCGCATTCCGGCATCGGACACGAAACAGCCCTCCACCTCGGCCCCGAAGGGCCCCGGTGAAGGGCTGTCGTCCACTGTGCGCGAGGGGGGACTTGAACCCCCACGACCTTGCGATCACTGGCACCTGAAGCCAGCGCGTCTACCAATTCCGCCACTCGCGCGAACAAGAGAAAACTCTAGCATCGAGGCGGGCAATCATGAAACTCGGATCGGAGGAAACGCCCGAAACGTGTCGACGTTCACATTCACACCATCGAACTTCGCACACGGCTCGTGACGCGCCGCACAATCGCCATGACATCAGCGCTCGTCAGAGGCTCAAGCAGTACTCAGCACCGCCTCTCAAGCTGGACGGCCACCGGGAATCCGGGCAGAGCTCGGTCCCGAAATGGGCGGTGACGTGAGTTGAGAGCTTCACCGCGTTAGGATTGGGTGTTGGTGTCTCCACCTCGGTGTCCTTCTCCGGGATCGGATTCACCGGGACAGACCCGTTCGGACACTCGGTCCGAGCTGGTGGCGAACGGTTCGTCACACGTACGACACCTGGATGAGGAGGTGCCATGGGGATTCTCGATCGTTTCGAGAAGGGGTTGGAGAATGTCGTCAATGGTGCCTTCGCCAAGGCGTTCCGCTCGCAGGTGGAACCGGTCGAACTCGCCGGCTCACTGCGACGGGAGGCCGACAACAAGGCCGCGGTGGTCTCACGCGGTCGGACGCTGACCGCCAACCACTACATGATCGAGCTGTCACCGACGGACTACGACCGTCTCTCCGACTTGGAGAACGAACTCCGCTCCGACCTGCGCCAGGTCATCGGCGATCACGCGGTCGAGCAGGCCTACAGCTTCGTCGGCCCCGTCTCCGTCGAATTCGCCGAAGCCGACGACCTCGACACCGGGATGTACCGTGTCGTATCGAGTACCCAGCGACCCGACGGATCACCTGCGGCACAGCCCGCCAACCGCGGCGGCTACGATCCGGTCTCGCGCTCACACAACATCGTCGGTGAGGGGCAGGCGAACTCCGGTTCCCGTCCGGTCCCTCCCAGACGCACCCCCGAGCCGGCAGCCGCGAGCAGACCCGCATCGGCGCCCGTACGACAGTCCGCGTCGGCCAGAGCCCGCACGATCACTGCGAGTGTGACCATCCACGGACACAGCTACGACCTCCATCAGGGGACGAACGTCTTCGGCCGTTCCTCCTCCAGCTCCGACTACGTCATCGACGACCCCGGCGTCTCCCGCCGGCACTTCGAGATCACCGTCGAACGCGATCACGCGGTCGCAGCCGACCTCGGATCGACCAACGGCACCCTTCTGCGCGGACGCAAGCTCACCTCGGCGAACCTGACCGACGGTGACGTCCTTCTGGCCGGAGACGCAGAGGTCCGCTATAGCGAACAGGACGCCCAGTGAGCGAGTTCACCGTCACCGTCTTCCGGTTCGCCTTCTTCATCATCCTCTGGCTCTTCGTCTTCGGCGTGGCCGGCGTCCTCAAACGGGACATCTTCGGTGCCAAGAAGGGCTCCCGGAAATCGCGCCGAGGCGGCAAGGCCGACCGCAAGGCGGCGCCGACGCCTGCACCGAGCAGACCCGCACCCGCGCCGGCAGCGCCCCGTCAACAGGCGCATCCGGGCTCCGTCCGCGTCACCGCCGGGCCACTGGCCGGGACCTTCGTCACGCTCTCCGGGGCACCCGTGACCTTCGGACGCGCGCCTGACAACACGATCGTCATCAGCGACGACTTCGCCTCCAGCCACCATGCGCGGATCGTGGCGGCCAACGGCTCCTGGGTCCTCGAAGACCTCGGCTCGACGAACGGCACGATCGTCGACGGTTCGCCCATACATTCGCCGATCAGCCTGCGCATCGGCACCCAGATCACCATCGGCCATACGACGCTGGAGACACAATCGTGACGACCGACGGTACGATCACCCTCCGTTCAGCAGCCCGGTCTCACACCGGGCTGGTGCGTAAGAACAACCAGGACTCCGGCTACGCGGGTCCGAACTTCTTGCTCATCGCTGACGGAATGGGCGGTCACGCAGGAGGCGACGTCGCCTCGGCGATCACCGTGTCCCGACTGGCCGAGCTCGATCGCGAACCCAGCGGCGAGGACGCCCTGGAGATCCTGCGCACCTCGATCCTCGAAGCCAATGACCGCATCTGCCGCGGCGTCGCCGAACAGCCCGAACTCGCGGGCATGGGCACCACGGTCACCGCTCTCCTGCGGGCACCGGGCAACCGCTTCGGACTGGCCCACATAGGCGATTCCCGCGGCTACGTGCTGCGCGACGGGGAGTTGCAGACCGTCACCCACGACCACACCTTCGTCCAGATGCTCGTCGACGAGGGCCGCATCACCCCCGATGAGGCCGAAACCCATCCGCAGCGTTCCGTGGTCATGAAGGTCCTCGGCGACGTCGGAGCCTCCCCCGATCTCGACCTCACCCTGCGCGAAGCCCACATCGGCGACCGTTGGATGCTGTGCTCGGACGGTCTGACCGGCTTCGCGGACGTCGCCGACATCGCTCGCGTCCTCGCCGAGGTCTCCGATCCCGACGAATGCTGCCGCCAGCTCATCGACCTGGCCCTGGCCGGGGGCGGCGCGGACAACGTCACCGTGGTCATCGGCGACGTGCTCGAGGGCACCGTCGAGACCGCTCAGGGCAGCGCCGTCGGCTCCGTCCACGTCAACCCCCAATATGCGATGATCGGCGCGAACACCGACGCCGAGGAGGCCCCCACCGACGCGGAACCGCACTACGGCGACGGTGACATCCCCACCGACACCGTGCCCCTGCAGGCGGTGTCCGACGCCGACAAGCAGGAGCCCACCGCCGAGGTGGTCCCACCGTCCCAGCGCACCGACCGGGCAGCGTCCGACACGGACGAGGCCACCAAGGAGGATGACCTCGACGCTGACGACGACGAGGTCGAAAAACGATCCTACCTGGGGTGGATCATCGCCGGCATCGTCATCATCGCCATCGCCGTGGGCGGATTCTTCGCCTACAACTACATGAACAACCACTACTATCTGACCGAGCTCGATGGGAAGGTCACGCTCTACCGCGGCCTCGACACGACGCTGGGGCCCATCGAACTCAGTCGTCTCGAGGACACCACCGACATCGAGGTCGGGACCCTCAACAGCTTTTCGCAGGACCGCCTGCGCGGCTCCATCCAGGCCGACTCCCGGGGTGAGGCCGACCGCATCATCGAGAACCTGCGCAAGGAGGCCGAGCGTTCGGGCAATGTCTCGGGCAATGTCCAGGACGCGACGAAGCCCAGCGATCCCGCGCCGTCACCGCCGAGCTCCGAAGCGGTCGATCCCAGTGACGCCATCACTGAGGAGTCACAGTGACGCCCGAGAATCCCAACCAAGTCGCGCGGCCACGGCCCTATCGCTTGGCTGAACTCGGCCTCCTGATCCTCGCCATCGCCGTGGCCACCAGCGCCTATGCCCTCGTCGGCCTCGGGGCGGAGGACACGATCCCGGCCAACGTCTACCAGTACGCGGCCTGGCTGGCCGCGCTCGGACTGATCATCCACGTCATCGTGTGGTGGAAGGCGAAGTACGCCGACCCCGTCCTCGTGCCGATCGCGGTCCTGCTCAACGGCCTGGGCCTCGCAATGATCTACCGCGTCGACCTCGGTTCCGACGAGTTCCAGAACAGCGGAATGTCGCAGCTGATCTGGATGACCCTGGGCGTGGCACTGGCCGTCGGCGTCATCATCTTCCTCGCCGACCACAGGCTGCTGCGCCGCTACACCTTCGTCTCCGGGTTCGCCGCACTGATCTTCCTCCTGCTCCCGCTCATTCCGGGCCTCGGCAAGACGGTCAACGGAGCCCGCATCTGGATCGGCGTCGGTCCGATGTCCTTCCAGCCCGGTGAGATCGCGAAGATCCTGCTCGCGGTCTTCTTCGCCGGCTACCTCGTCTCCTACCGCGACCAGCTGGTCCTCGCCGGCCCGAAGATCCTCGGCATCCGGTTCCCGCGTCTGCGGGACTTCGGACCCATCGTCATCGCCTGGGTCGCCAGCGTCGGCATCCTCGTCTTCGAGAAGGACCTGGGCACCTCGCTGCTGTTCTTCGGCCTGTTCGTGGCCATGCTCTACGTCGCGACGAACAAGATCTCGTGGATCATCCTCGGTCTCGGCTTCTTCGCCGCCGGCGCCCTCGCCGCGTCCTTCCTCTTCTCCCACGTCCAGCAGCGCGTCTCCGGCTGGCTCAATGCGCTCAGCCCCGAGGAGTACAACAAGTCCGCCGGCGGTTCCTATCAGCTGGTCCAGGGCCTGTTCGGCATGTCCAACGGCGGACTGACCGGGACCGGACTCGGCGAGGGCCGACCCAATATGGTCCCCTATGCGGAATCCGACTTCATCTACGCCAGCCTCGGCGAGGAACTGGGCATGGCCGGGCTCTTCGTCATCCTTCTCTGCTACCTGTTCATCTTCCAGCGCGGCATCAAGACCGCCCAGCAGCTGCGCGACGGCTTCGGCACGCTGCTGGCCACGGGACTGAGCTTCACGATCGCCCTGCAGGTCTTCGTCGTCGTCGGCGGCGTCACCCGCCTCATCCCGCTGACCGGCCTGACCACACCGTTCCTCGCCCAAGGCGGTTCCTCGCTGATAGCGAACTGGATGATCATCGCTCTGCTCCTGCGCATCTCCGACAATGCCAGACGACCGGTCGAGGACTTCCACACCGGCGTCCTCAAGATCACGGAGGACCCGGACGACCGGACCCGAACCGGCGGCCGCAACGACACGAAGCGGGTCGAGGGTGCCCGCGACTACGCGAACGGTGACGGCGCAGGCGCGGACCGGGCCACCGGTGACGACGCACCGACGACCAACCTCGGCGGCGCCGATCTCGGGTCGACCGGGCCCGATGAGGCCCCCACAACCAATCTGGGCACAAACGGAGGTGAACGATGAAGAGGTCACTGACACACATCACCGTCGTCGGGTTCGTCATGTTCGCGCTCCTGTTCGGCTCCACCAGCTGGGTGCAGTTCGTCACCGCGGATTCGCTCAACAACAATCCGCTCAACAACCGTCGGATCCTCGACCAGCTGGCCCGCGACCGCGGCCCCATCCTCGTCGACGGCAAGAAGATCGCGTACTCCGAACCCGTCGATGACAAGTACAAGTATCAGCGCAAGTACGGTTCGGAGGGCCTCAACCCCCGTGCCTACGCCTCGATGACCGGGTACTACTCCATCGTCTCCGGAGCCTCGGGCATGGAGCGGGCCTCCGGCGACTACCTCTCAGGGGACTCCGACGCCCTGTTCTACGACAAGGTCGGCAGCCTTTTCACCGGTGAACAGCCGCGCGGTGCCGCCGTGGAGCTCACCATCGACCCCGAGGTCCAGAAGGCGGCCTGGGACGGGTTGGGCAACCAGAATGGTGCCGCGGTCGCCCTCGACCCGGAGACGGGCAAGGTCCTCGCCATGGCCTCGACACCGGGCTGGGACCCCAACCCCATCGCCAGCCATGACCCGCAGGAGGCGCAGAACGCCTTCGAGAAGCTCAACGACGCAGAGGGCAAACCGGCCTACAATCGGGCCATCGGCGGCAACCTCTACCCACCGGGGTCGACCTTCAAGGTCCTCGTGGCCGCGGCCGCACTGGAATCGGGCGACTACAAACCCGACTCAACCCTGAACGGCCCGGCGGAACTCGACCTGCCGCAGACCACCTCCACGATCGGCAACTCCCATCCGGGCGCCTGCCGCAACGGCGGTCAGCCCTCGCTGGCAGATTCCCTCGCCGAATCCTGCAACACCTCCTTCGCCTCACTCGGCATGGACCTCGGGCAGGACGCGATCCGCGAACAGGCCGAGAAGTTCGGCTTCGGACAGGAGATGGAGATCCCGCTCAACGTCAGCTCCTCCAGCTTCCCCGACGATCTCAACCCGCCCCAGCTGGCGCAGTCCGCACTGGGACAGTACGAGGTCAGGTCCACGCCGATGCAGATGGCGATGATGACGGCGGGCATCGCGAACGGCGGCAAGATGATGAAACCGCAGCTCGTCGATCGGGTGCTCAACGCGAACACCCTCGAACCCATCAAGGAGAACCGCCCGACGGAGAAGTCCCGGCCCGTCTCCGGTGACACCGCCGATCAGCTGACCACGATGATGGAAGGCGTGGTCGAGGACGGCACCGCCTCGGTGGCCAAGATGGACGGAACGAAGGTCGCCGCGAAGACCGGCACCGCGCAGCACGGGCCCGGTGCGGCTCCGCACGCCTGGTTCATCTCCTTCGCCCCTGCCGACGACCCGAAGGTCGCCGTCGCGGTCGTGGTGGAGAACGGCGGAAACGCGGGCAACGAAGCTTATGGTGCGACGGTCGCAGGACCGATCGCCAAGAACATGATGGAAGCGGTGGTCGAAGAATGAGACCCGTCGAAGGCACCCTGTTGGGAAACCGATACAAGCTCACCTCCCGGATCGCCGTCGGCGGCATGGGCGAGGTCTGGAAGGGCGTCGACTCGGTGCTCGGCCGCGAGGTCGCAGCCAAGATCCTCAAGGACGAATACCTCTCCGACGCCACCTTCCTCGCCCGGTTCCGCGCCGAGGCGCAGAACATGGGCCGCGTCTCCGACCCGGGAATCGCCGGGGTCTTCGACTACGGCGACGAGCAGGGCTCTCCGTATCTCGTCATGGAGTATGTCCCCGGTGAGGCCCTGTCGGCGATCATCGAACGCAGCGCCCCCCTGTCCGAGACGGACACGTTGAGCATCGTCTCCCAGGCCGCGCAGGCACTGGGTGCCGCTCACAAGGTCGGCGTCATCCACCGCGACGTCAAGCCCGGCAACATCCTCATGACCCCGGACTTCCGGGTCAAGATCACGGACTTCGGAATCGCCCGCGTCACGGACCAGGCTCCGCTGACGAAGACCGGCCAGGTGATGGGCACCGCCCAGTACCTGGCCCCCGAGCAGGCCACCGGCAAGGGCTCGGGCTCCGGCTCCGACCTCTACGCTCTGGGCATCATCGCCTATGAGGCACTGGCCGGGCAGCGTCCGTTCACCGGTGACTCGCAGGTCGCGATCGCCATCGCCCAGGTCAACCAACAGCATCCGCCGCTGCCGGACACGGTCTCCGAACCGCTGCGCCGCCTCGTCGACTGCCTGCTCGAGAAGAAACCCGAACGCAGGCCCTCGGATGCGGTGGCCGTCTCCCGGGCGGCCGATGCTCTGGCGAGCGGCGATGTGGCCGGCGCCGAGGAGATCCTGCCTCAGATGCGTCTGGGCAGTGCCGCCTCCGAGGCGCTCACGCAGGCCTTCAACAACCCTGAGCCCGTGCCGACGACCAAGGCGATGCCGGTCACGGCTTCGAACGATCAGACCCGTGTCATGCCGGGCGCCGGTGCTGCAGGCGCCGCGGGGGCCGGCGATGGCAGCGAACTCGATGCCGAGAACGCAGAGGACAAGTCACTCGACGAGAAGCAGTCGAAGAAGGGCCGCACCCTCATCTGGATCCTGGCGATCATCGCCCTCATCGCCGTCGGCGCACTGCTGTGGTTCTTCCTCGGCGGCGGCAACACCGAACCCGAACCGGCACCGAGCACCAGCCAGACCACGACGTCGGAGGCGGTGAAGACGGTCGAGATCGACAAGAACGACTACATCGGGCTCACCGAATCCTCGGCGACCCAGAACCTCGAGCAGCAGGGACTCGTTGCCGACACCCAGTCCATCGAGTCCTCCCGCGCTGCGGGCACGGTCGCCGATGTGGGCGAGGGCGAGAACGGCTACACCTTCGAAGAGGGCGATACGGTCACGCTCTACATCTCCTCCGGTCCGGCCGAGGAGACGGAGGAGCCGGAGCCGACGAACACGCCGAGCCCGACGGAGACCGGTGGTGACGACGGGTCGTCCTCCGACGACGGCTCCGGCACCGACAACGGTGATCAGGGCTCGTCAAGTGATGACAACAGCGGCTCGAACGACACCGGCACAGCCGATGCCGACAACGGTTCGAACAGCGATTCCGGCGACACTTCGTCGAACGATCCGAACGGCGGATCGGACAGCGAGACGAGCACCGACGGCAGCGGTAGCAATGCTGACAACGAGGGCTCGAATTCGGACAGCAGCTCGGAGACGGACAGCAGCTCGAACGCCTCGTCGGATCAGGACGCCGACGGACCGGATCCGACCGGTGGCGGCGGAGATCCCAGCGCCGGGTCCAACTTTGAGGACTCGGTAGTCGGGTGACACCATGCGCTGAGAAGAACAGAGATCTACTTGACATGCGAAGTACTTTCCCACGACGTGGGTGAACCAAGCGGAGGACCAGAATGAATGAGCCCAAGGTGCTGTCGGGGCGGTACGAAGTTCGTACGCTCCTCGGCCGTGGGGGCATGGCAGAAGTGCACGAGGGCGTCGACAATCGACTGGGTCGGCGCGTCGCGATCAAGCTTCTGCGGTCCGATCTCGCTCGTGACCCTTCGTTCCACACTCGTCTCAAGCGCGAGGCCCAGTCCGCGGCCGGGCTCAACCATCCGGGCATCGTCGCCGTCTACGACTCGGGCGAGGAGGACTTCGTCGAGACCGGCGGGTCCACCGTCTCCGTTCCGTTCATCGTCATGGAGTACGTCGAGGGCCAGACGCTGCGTGAGGTCCTCAACGAACACGGCACCCTCACCATCGACGAGGCGCTCAACGTCGTCGCCGGGGTGCTCGCGCCGCTCGAGTACTCCCACCGCAACGGCATCGTCCACCGTGACATCAAGCCCGCCAACGTCATGCTCACGCCCGAAGGTGACATCAAGGTCATGGACTTCGGCATCGCCCGCGCGCTCAAGGACAACAGCGGCCTGACCCAGACGCAGTCGGTGGTGGGCACCGCCCAGTACCTGTCGCCCGAACAGGCCCGAGGCGAGGTCGTCGATGCCCGCTCCGACCTCTACTCGACGGCCTGCCTGCTCTACGAACTCCTCGTCGGCAGGCCCCCGTTCGTCGGAGATTCGCAGCTCGCGGTCGCCTACCAGCACGTGGGTGAGACCCCGCAGGCCCCCAGCTTCTACAACCCGAACATCCCCCCGGAGGTCGACCGGCTCCTGCTGCATGCGCTGTTCAAGGACCGCGATGAGCGCTATCAGGACGCCTACATCTTCCGGGAGGACGTGCTCGCGGCCCGCGACGGCCGTCCGCTGAGCTTCGACGAGGACGTCGACCGCACGCAGGCGTTCCCGATGGCCGGGGCCATGATGGGTCCCCCACAGTACGCTCAGGACGCCGAGGTGGACCCCGAGACGGGTGCCGTGTCGACGATCATGGCCAAGCAGGACGAACCACCACCGCCGAGGCGTTCGCGCGCCTGGATCTGGATCGGCAGCATCTTCGTGCTGCTGGCTCTGGCTGCGATCGCACTGTGGGTCTACGAGATCAACAAACCCCCGGACATCATCCAGGTCGAGGTCACGGATGTGGCCGATATGGACGCCGATGACGCCGAGTCCGCTCTCATCAAACAGGGCCTGAGGGTCGACAGGGACGAGGCGTACAGCGAGGACGTCGACGAGGGCAAGGCCATCAAGACGGATCCTCCCGGCGGGCAGCGTGTGGAGGAGGACAGCGTCGTGAAGCTGGTCATCTCCACCGGACCCGAGAACGTCAAGGTTCCCGACGTCGCCGGCAAGACCGAGGAGGACGCCCGCAAGGTCCTCAACGACGACAAACTCCAGGCGGGCACGCACATCTCCCAGAACTCTCCGGACGTGGAGAAGGGCGTCGTCATCGAGACCAAGCCGGGCAGCGGCTCCGAGGTGGATGTCGACTCCAATGTCGATCTCGTCGTCTCCTCGGGCATGGTCGAGGTTCCCGACGTGACCGGCAAGTCCGCGAAGGAGGCGTGCAAGATCCTCGAGGGCGACGACTACCAGCTCGGGTGCAAGACCGAAGAGGTCGAGACCGCAGACGAAGAGGAGAAGAAGGTCTTCGAACAGTCGACCAACGGCGGCAGCGACATCAAACAGGGCGCGGAGATCACGATCAAGGTGGCCAAGAAGCCGTCGGAGCCCTCGCCCACCATCCCGTCCGTCCCCGGTGGCGTCCCGACCTCACCGAGTGATGACGGGAACAGCGACGACAACGGCAACAATGGCGACAACGGCGACGACAACGGCGGGGACGACGACAACGCCATCGGCGGCGGAGACAGCTGGTTCGACGGCTTCTCCGAACGCGACTGAGCCGCGGTCTCGGGTGGCTCGGCCGCCCTGGGGCTGCCCGCCCTGGAGCCGACCCGATCCTCAGGACAGTGTGAGGAAGAGGTCCGTGCGCAGTTCCGCCGGATCCATATCCGGCCGCGGCTCGGTCACATAGACTTCGAAGAACGGCAGGCCCGGGTGGTGCCCGGAACCGACGATCGCATTCAGGAATGCCGCCCACGCCTCAGCCAAGCCGTCGTAGCCGCCGGTATAGGTCAGTGCGGCGATGGATCCGCCCGGCAGCTGTGATGGGATCGCAATGAGGCCCCCGCCCAGGGGCAGGGCCCGAGTCAGACCCGAGGTCAGCGGCAGTCCGACTTCCAGGTCGACCGTGTCGCTGGGCTGGCGCGTGTAGAGCGCGAATGCCGGAGCCACGACTTCCTTCTGCGCCTCCTGCAATGCGGGGAGCAGCCCCGTGAAGGTCCGGTCGAAGAGGGAGGGAAGATCCTGCGCGGGCACATTCCTCGCCTCCACAACGGCTGTGGGGATCGCGTCCGCCTCGAACACGGTGAGCTCGGAGAATGGTTCGCTGCGGTTGAAACTCGACTCTGACATCGGTGGCCCTCTCGCTTCCGCCTGCCCGCAGCCACCTCGGCGAGACTCCGGGCCCTGGATCGCCTGTGTGGCACGATCCTAATGTCTCAGGCCCCGACGTCGGAAGAGGCAAGGAGGACCGATCCACGAGCCCCCGCCCGGCCCCAGGCGAATTTCAGGCCGGGCTCAAGCGGAGTTCAGGCCGGGTGACCGGAGGAAACGGACGTCCCGGCGATCGCCGAGGCCATCGGAGACATCTCGGCGGCCTTTGCGGCGGCACCGTCGATTCCGCAGACCTCGAGCCAGTTGCCCAACATCAGGTAACCGCATTCGGTGAGCACGGACTCGGGGTGGAACTGGACCCCGAACAGCGGATGCTCACGGTGTTCGATGGCCATGACGACGCCGTCCTCGGTGCGGGCGGTGACAGTGAACTTCTCGAGGTCGAGGGTCTCGTCGACGATGGCCAGTGAGTGGTAGCGAGTCACCGTCAGCGGGTTCTTGCAGCCGAAGAAGATGCCCTGACCGTCGTGTGTGATGACAGAGGTCTTGCCGTGCATGAGCACCGGCGAGTGGGTCACGGTGGCGCCGAAGACCTCGCCCAGGGCCTGATGGCCCAGGCAGACGCCGAACACCGGGGTGCCGGACTGCTCGGCCCAGGCGATGAGGTTCGAGCACGCTCCGGACTCACCCGGAGTTCCCGGTCCCGGGGACAGGAGGACACCGTCGTAGTCGGCTGCCAGGGCCACGACAGCCTCGGCGGAGATATCGTCATTGCGGATGACGTGCGTCTGCGCTCCGAGCTCGCGGACATAGGACACGAGCGTGTAGACGAAGCTGTCGTAGTTGTCGACGACGAGGATCTTGGTCATTGGCCACCGCCTGAATCGGTCACGGTTGCGTTGTTGAAGGGCATGTAGGGGGCGACCACCGGGAAGACGTACTGCATGAGCAGCAGCACCACGGCCGCGATGAGGATGAGGGCGAAGATGAGTTTGACGAACCAGTTGCCCGGAAGCAGCCGCCAGATCAGACCGTACATTCTCAGGCACCACCGTTCTTGCTGACCTTGTCGTAGGCCTTGGAGTCCTTGATGTTGTCGGGCGCACCGTCCGCGGCCGGGGTCCAGTCCGTGAGTTCGGCGTAGGCGACGTAGCGCTCTCTGGCCGAGAACATCGGATTGCAGGCCGTCATCGTCAGTATCCGGTCCTTGCCCTTGAACTCGGGTTCGTCGGGGACCGGGGCGAGCACCTCGACGGCGTCGGGCAGGATGATGTCGAAGTTGCGGAACGTGTAGGTGTAGAAGCCGTCCTTGGTCTGGACGATGATCTCATCACCCGGTCGCAGCTTCGCGATCTGGTTGAATGGTTTGCCGTAGGTCACGCGGTGGCCGGCGACGGAGAAGTTGCCGACCTCGCCGGGCATCGCGGAGTTCGGGTACCGGCCCACGCCCATCCGGTTGAGGACGGGTTCGAGATCGACCCCCTCGGCGACCGTGCGGTAGTAGTCGTCGCCGAAGCGCGGAATGTAGAAGATGCCGAAGGCACTGTCCTTCTCCACGGGATCCGCCACGACCGGTTCTTCGGGGTCGTCGGGCAGCTGATTGGGATCCTGGTTCGACCAGTCCTCGGTGAGTTTGTCGGCCAGCACCTCGTTGTCGCGGTTGGCCTGGATGTCGGTCCACCACAGCTGCCAGACCACGAACAGGATGAGGATCATTCCGGCCGTGATGCAGAGTTCGCCGAAGGTGCGGATGGTGCCGCGGATCGGGCCCAGCGGTTGACGTTCCGGCTTCTGCGCCCGCCGTCGACCGGGATCGTCGCCGTGCCCCCTCCCGCCGGCAGCTGCCGCCGACGCATGCGCGCCGAGGTTGGGGCCCGCACCGCTGTTGACCTGCGGGTGCTCTTGTGTGGAGTCCGAGTACACGGGCGGAGCATCGGAGTAGACGGCCGTCGGGGCACCGCTGGCGGCAGCGGCCTCGGCTTCTCGGCGGCGAAGTTCACGGCGGCTGGGAAGTGGTTGATCGGTCCCTGAATTCGCGCTCGGGTTCGACCCTGCGCCGGCCTCGGGCGCCGAACTCATCGGTTCTGTGGCCGGACCGACCTCGTAGTCGCCGTGTCCACCCTGTGGGGCGTGGTGTTCATTGGCCGGGTAGTGCGAGGCGTTCTGCCTCTGAGCAGGGCGAATAGTGGGTCGCGACGACGCACCTGCGTCTGACTCGTTACCCGAGGGGGGCCTATTCACCACTGCTGCACCGTGCCTATTGTTTCGAATCCGGGGCCTGGCCAAAGGACAAGCGGGGACACCGTATTGCACTTTATCGCATTCACCTGCCCAAAGCGGTCGTTCTCAGGGTAGTTGGAGTTTTTAAAACTGCCGGATGTCACGAGTAGACTGGTCTGCGATTGTCCCTACCCATTCAATCGGTGGCCTCAGCAACGGTCGGCCGTATAAGGAGTACCCGTGGCCAAGTCCAACGGACGGACCCAGCGCCCCCAGCGCACTTCTCGCAACTCGTCGAAGGCCGACGTCGAAACCGAGGCTCAGTCGATCGACGATGTCGAGGCAGTCGAGGACCTCACGTCAGACGACGTGAACAGTGACACGTCCGAGGACTCCCAGAGGACGGATACCGAGACCGATACGGCTGCGAAGTCAGCTTCAGAGAAGTCAGGTTCGGAAAAGGCCGGTTCGGGGAAGACCGCGACCGAGGAATCGGAGACAGGATCCTCTGAGATCTCCGAGGCCGATGTGGGCGACACGAACTCGGACGAACCCGCTGCCGACGACACAAGCTCCCACGAGCCCGCTGCCGACGACGCAGACTCCGAGGGCGACTCGACCACCTCAGTCGGCTCCGGGAAGTCCGCCTCCGCAGAAGCGGCCAAGACCGACAAGTCGGGCAAGGGCGCGAAGAAGGGCGGGAGCGCCAAGGGCTCCTCGGCGAAGGCGGCATCGTCCAAGGGATCCTCGGCCAAACGCACCTCACGTTCGGGCAACCCGGCCAAGCGGCCCCAGGGACGCAAGACCGCCTCGTACACCTCGCAGTCCGGCCAGCAGACCATCAAGCCGAACCCCCGCTGGTTCCTGCCGGTCCTCATCGGACTCCTCCTCATCGGCCTGATCTGGCTCGTGGCCTTCTACGTCTCCCAGGGAGCATTCCCCGTCGAGGCTTGGGGCAACTGGAACATCCTCATCGGGTTCGCCTTCTTCGTCGCGGGCCTGATCATGTCCACACGCTGGCGGTAGCGGCCGGGCCATCGTCCCTCGAACTCGACGTGCGGGGGCTGTACTGAGACACGGGTGCGCACTCGAATTTCGGTACAGCCCCCATTCTGCGATTCACGGGCAGTACGCAGTATCACGCGCAGCATCCACGACAAACCCCGCGCAGTGCCCGGTTCACGCGCCCGTGAGCCGACACTGGCGACGATCAGTCCCCTGAACCCGGGTGTGGCTGCCGGCTGTCCACAAGGTCGAAGTTATACCCAAGCCGGGAGCGCCGCCTGTGTATAACTTATTTTGAGCTTGTGACCTGCGGAAATACTCGCATGTAAGTTATCCACCATGTGGATAACATCTGTGGACAGACAATTTGAGCTGTCACAGAGTCCAATTTCGGCCCGGAGTCTGTTATAAGCCTGCGTCTCTTCCCGACGGTCTGCTCACAAACCCCCACCGGCGCCCTCACTGGGCCCCGGTTCGCCGGCCCTCACACAGCAGCGACCCGCCAGGCCTCAACCATCTGCCACGCACCCGCGGCAAGCATCACCAGCAGCAGTCCGGCGGCAGCGAGGGAGAAGACCGGCCCCGACCGCTTCTTCGGGACCAGAAGCGCGCCGCAGCCGAGCACGAAGCCTGCGATGAGTCCGCCGAGGTGGGCCTGCCAGGACACTCCCGCGACGAGGAATCCGTATCCGAAGTTGAGAGCGACGAACAGCACGACTCCGGCGATGTTCCGGTCGAGTGACCGCGTCGGGACCAAGAGGACTCCGATGATGGCGAAGACCGCACCGGAGGCGCCGATGTTGTTGGTCACCCAGTCCTGGGAGAAGGGCTTCGCGAGGACGAGGACCATGGCGGATCCGCCTATCGTCCCCAGCACATAGAGGACGAGGAAGCGCCAGTGGCCGAGGGCGCGCTCGACGAAGGAGCCGAAGAAGAACAGGCCGATCATATTGGCCAGCAGATGGAACGGGGAGGGCTGTTCGTGCACCAGCGCCACGGTCACCACCCGCCACGGCTGCTCCAGGACGAGTGCGGGCACGAAGCTGAGCCTGTGCACGAGATCCAGAGCGGGCAGCAGTTGGGCGAGGAACACCACGCCCGTGAGGATCATGATCGACCGGGTGACCAGCGGTGGGGACGCAGAAAGGGCCCGGCCGGTCTCCCGGGCCGAGCCCTCCTGAGGTGTGTCCATCACACCATGGTACTCAGTTCGGTGGCCTCAGTACTCGAGCGCTGCGAGTGCCGATGCTCACCGGCGAACGGTCTCAGCCGCTGATCTCGACCGACTCGAGCACCACGGGCTCGACCGGCTTGTCCATGGCCGCGGTCCGGACGCCGTCGATGTCGTCGACGACCTTCTGAGAGGCCTCATCGGCGACCTCGCCGAAGATGGTGTGCTTGCCGTTGAGCCATGGGGTCTCGGCGGTCGTGATGAAGAACTGCGAGCCGTTGGTCCCGCGTCCCATCTGCTTGCCGGCGTTGGCCATGGCCAGCAGGTACTTGCGATCGAACTGCAGCTCCGGATGGATCTCGTCGTCGAAGGTGTAGCCGGGGCCGCCGGTGCCGGTGCCCAGCGGGCAGCCGCCCTGGATCATGAAGTTCGAGATGACGCGGTGGAAGTTGAGTCCGTCGAAGAACGGACGCTTGGCGGGTTCGCCGGTGGCGGGGTCGGTGAACTCACGTTCGCCTCTGGCCAGCTCCACGAAGTTGGCAACGGTCTTCGGCGCGTGGTTGCCGAAGAGGTTGAGGGTGATGTCACCGTGGTTGGTGTGCAGGACTGCTGTGTGCGTAGAAGCTGTAGTCATGGGGTCATTCTTCCACGCCCGCGCGGGTTCCGCAGATTCGCACCGGTGGGATTGCGGACTCTGTCAGCGTATCCGCAGGCAATTTCATGTCGGGCGGGTGTCCGGAGGTTTGCACCGAGGCCGTAGACTGAGACTGATCAATTGACCGGCGACAAAGAGGATTGGGAATGTTCATGTCGAAGAAGTCAGCTCGAGATCCGTTAGCTTCGAAGCTCGATTCCGCGAAGCAGACGTCACTCCGAGTCCTGGCCGATGCCAGCGGAGCCGCAGCGCCAAAACTCCGTGATACCGCTGACAAGGCACGCCCTCAGGTCGAAGCCTTCGCTGAGAAGGCGCGCCCGCAGGTCGAAGCACTGGCCGATCGGGCCGAAGGTCTGGCCGAGCGGGCTCGTCCGCAGGTCGAGGCATTCGCAGACAAGGCGAACGATCAGGTCCATGCCTGGGCGGACAAACTCGAGGCCTACCGCCCCGAAGCCACCGAACGCGCCGGCAGGGTCGCGTCCAACGCCGCCAACTCCCTTGCAAACGTTGAGACCCCTCAGCTCATCGATGATCTGGCCGTGCGCGTGACCGGTGACAAGAAGGCCGTCAAGAAGGCCCGCAAGGCCCTGACGAATGCCGGAAAGCGGATCCAGAAGGACACCGCACGCAAGTCCGGCGGCGGCAAGACCGCAGTCGTGTGGACCCTGGTCATCGGTTCGGCGGCCGGAATCGGCTACTACGTGTGGAAGAAGGCGCAGCCGGTCGAGGATCCCTGGTCGACCCCGCTGCCCAACAACCGTCCGGCAGATGCCCGTCCGGTGGGTTCGACCCCGGCGTCCCATCAGGCAACGGCCCCCGAGGTCTCGCAGACCGCGGTGCCCGAGACGAAGTCCGCCGAGGCGGCCGCCGACTCCCCGTCAACCACAGAGGATTCGACTGCCGAGTCGGTCGAAGACAAGAACGCCAAGCACTGATCGGCTCGGCCGCACCGGCCGGGCACATCGAACGGCTCCCGTCGCTGACAGTTCGTCCACCTGCCTACGTGGACAAGCTGCCGGCGACGGGAGCCGTTCGTCATTCGTCGAGCACCTCGCGCCTGCCCGATGGACCACCTCTGCCGAACCGACCGGAGATCCGAGCGGCCAGCAGACCGCAGATCGTGAACGCGAGGGTCGCCGCGAGGATGAGCAGGATCGGCGCGGCCCATCCCGCGGTGACATTGCCCAGCCAGCCGGCGAACGGCGGAGCCAGCGTCGCGGCGAGATAGCCTCCGCCCTGCACCCGCGCCGAGGCGGATGCGGTCTCCCGATCATTTCCGGCGGTGCGGGCGATGATGGAGAAGATCGCGGTGAAGCCGCCGCCTTGGGCCACACCCCCGGTGATCGCCCACAGCACGTAGGCGTTCGGTGCCAGCAGCAGCCCGAGCGGCAGCGAGATCCACAGAACGGCGATGATCGCCACCGGGGCCCAGGGTTTGGATCGGGCCGCCAGCAAGGGCACTCCGAATGCGCCCAGGATGGCCGCGACCTGAAACAGTGAGGCGGTGCCGCCCGAAGCCGCCGAGCTCAGGCGTCCGGTGTCCGCGAGGATCGAGGGCAGCCATGTCGTGGTCGTGTAGTACGCGATCGACTGTCCGCTGAAGGTGACCACGAGCAGCGCGATGATGCGCCGAAATTCCACCGGGGCCTCTCGCCACGGCCGATTCGGACCACCGGACTCCGATGTCCGTGACGATTCGGTCGCGGCCTCGGACGGTTCGATCGCGGCCTCGGACGATTCGATCGCGGCCTCGGACGGTTCGCTGCCACGGATCCGGGTTCGGACGAGGAACAGCCAGAAGGCGAGTCCGATGACAGCCAAGGTGCCCCAGATGGCCACGGCCCAACGCCACCCGAAGGCGGCCGCCAGCGGTCCCGTGCCGAGCAGGGTGATCATGGAGCCGACGTTCATGGTCGCCGAATACAGACCGGTCACCATCGACACCTGGTTCCACGGAACCTCACGCCGGATGATCACCGGCACCGCGATATTGCCCAGGGTGATCGCGAATCCGATGATTCCGGTCCCTACGAGGACCAGCCACGGCGGTCCGACGGAACGCAGAACGGTTCCGACGAGGACGCCGGTGAGACAGGACAGCACGGTCGCCTCGGCGCCGAGACGACCGATGGTCTTCCCGGCGACAGGGGTGGCCAGCGCAAACAGTAGGACAGGCAGGCCGGTGAGGAGTCCCACCCCGGCCGCACTCAGCCCGGTGTCATCCCGGATCTCGCCGAGGATGGCCGTCGGGGCGATGATCGGTGCCCGCAGATTGATCGCCAGGACGACGATGCCGACGATCATCCACGGCAGCATCCGCCCGGCGGCGCGCGACGATGGTGTCACATGCGCTCGGGCACGCGGATGCCGAGGACTCCGAGGCCGGCTTCGAGGACCTCGAGGACCGTCTGGCTCAGACGCAGCCGGGAATCGCGGACCTCGGGGGAGTCGGCGATGAGGACCGGGCACTGTTCGTAGAAGGAGGTGAAGGACTGGGCGAGGTCGAACAGGTACGTGCACAGTCGGTGCGGCGCGGACCCGGCGGCCACCTCGGCGAGGACATCGGAGAACCCGAGGATGGACAGGCCCAGATCACGTTCGGCCGCCTCGCCGAGATGGATCGGCGCAGCCGCGAACGCATCGTCATCCGTCTTGCGCAGGATCGAGCGGATCCGTGCGCCGGCGTACTGGAGGTAGGGGGCCGTGTTGCCGATGGGAGCGAGCATGCGGTCGAGGTCGAAGGTGTAGCTCGTGTCGTGGGCGACGGAGAGGTCGGCGTACTTAACGGCGCCGATGCCGACTGCCTTGGCCACGACGGCTTCCTCCTCGGGGCCGAATTCGGCGTTCGACTCCTGGAGGGTGGTCTTCGCCCGTGCGATGGCCTCCTCGAGGAGTTCGGCCAGGCGCAGCGGCGCGCCGGAGCGGGTGCGCAGGATCTTCCCGTCGTCGCCGAGCACATTGCCGATCTTCACATGTTCGACGGCGACGCCCTCGGGCAGCCAGCCGGCGGCCCGAGCGATGGAGAAGACCATTTCGAAGTGCATGGCCTGCGGGGTGCCGACGACGTAGAGGACGCGGTCGGCGCCGAGTTCAGTCACCCGATGGCGCACGGCCGCGAGGTCGGTCGTGGCGTAGCCGTAGCCGCCGTCGGATTTGCGGATGATCAGCGGCAGCGGTTCGCCCTCACGGCCGGTGAAGCCCTCGGGGAAGACGCACAGGGCACCGTCGCTGATGCGGGCCAGGCCCTTGTCCTCGAGTTCGGCGCAGACCGCGGCGAGATCATCGTTGTACTTGCTCTCACCTGCAAGATCGTCATCCTGCAGGGTCACGTCGAGCAGCGAGTAGATGCGGTTGAAGTAGGTCTTCGAGAAGCCGACGAGGCGCTCCCAGAGTTCGAGGGTCGCCTCGTCGCCGCCCTGCAGTGACACGACGCGGGAGCGGGAGCGGGTGGCGAAGGCCTCGTCACCGTCGAACTTCGCGCGCGCAGCCTGATAGAAGGCGTTCGGGTTGTCCGAGATGTCCTGGGCCGTCTCGGATTCGATGCCGACGTCGAGGAGATGCTCGATGAGCATGCCGAACGGGGTGCCCCAGTCGCCGATGTGGTTCTGGCGCACGACCGTGTTGCCCAGGTATTCGTGGGTCCGTGCCAACGCGTCGCCGACGACCGTGGTCCGCAGGTGGCCGACGTGCATCTCCTTGGCGACGTTCGGTGCCGAGTAGTCGATGACGATGCGCTGCCCAGAACCGGCCGCACCTTTCGCGGCAGTGACCTCTGCGCTCTCGTCGACCGCGTCGCCGACCTCGACCGCACCGCCGACCTCGGTCGCACCGCCCCGGCTCAGGGTCGACGCCAGGAAGTCCGCGGTGAACGTGAGGTTGATGAAACCGGGGCCGGAGATCTCCGGAGTCTCGCAGATGCCGGCGAGGTCGAGATTGTCCACGATCGTGCTCGCGATGTCGCGTGGCTTGGACTTGAGCTCCTTGGCCAGGGGCAGCGCCACGTTGGCCTGGAAGTCGGCGAACTGACTGCTCCTGATCACGGGATCGCGTCGCTTGAAGTCCTCGCCGAAGGAGAGTTCGAGGGCGAGTGCGAAACGATCGTTGAGAAGCGAAGTCAATGATGGCATGAGACCATTCTATTGGTCGGGGGTCGACTGCGCCGCATGGGCCGCGTCACCTCGGCTCGCGAGCTTGTAATGTAGGTCACGTGACTCAGTATTCTTACCTCCGGTATCCGCACATCCATGGTGACCTCATCACCTTCACCGCCGACGACGACGTCTGGATCGCCCCCTCAGCCGGCGGGCGTGCCTGGCGTCTGACCTCGGACCATGTTCCCGTCCGCAGTCCGCGGATCTCCCCCGACGGCGCACACATCGCCTATGTGTCATTCCGTGACGGTCACCCCGAGCTGATGCTCGCCGAGGTGGCCTCCGGGTCCCTGCGACGGCTGAGTTGGCTGGGCGGGTCGACGACGACGATGCTGGGATGGACCGATGAGTCCCATGTTCTCGTCGGATCCAATGCCGGTGAGTTCGAAGTCCGCAACCATGTGGTGAAGTCCGTCGGCCTCGATGGCGGCGTCGAGCGTCTCTCGCTGGGTCGGGCCTCGGGGCTGGCCAGACACCACACCGGTGTCACGGCACTGTCCACCCCGTTCTCCCGTCCACCCGCACACTGGAAGCGCTATCGCGGCGGCACCGCGCCCAGACTGTGGCTCGATCGCGCCGGCGACTCCTCGGGGACGGGTGCCAGGTGGCAGCGCCTGCTCCGTGAGGAAGAGGCGTCGCTGACCGATCCGATCTGGGTCGGCGACTCGCTGGTCTTCACCTCCGATCGTGCCGCCACCTTCCCACACCATGCACACGAGCAGGCCAATCTGTGGATCTGGGACGGCCTGGCGACGCAGTCCGGCGCGACGGGCGGGACCGGCGCGACGGGCGGGACCGGCGGGACCGGCGGGACCGGGTCTGCGCGCGAGGGATCGGAGCAGGCCGCCGCCGGTGAACCTCGGCAGCTGACGTTCCAGACCGAGGCGGAAGGCTATGTTCGCGACGCGACGACCGATGGAACCCGCATCGTGTGGCACAGTCACGGGGAGATCCGAATCCTCGACAGCCTCGACGCGCAGATCCGAACCCTGAACGTGCAGCTTCCGGGGACCGGGGTGCAGCCGCTCAATATCGATTCCACGTCCAGCACGCTGAGCATCGTGCCTGATCACGCCGGCAATGCCTCGGTGGTGGAATGGCGTGGGAAGACCTTCTGGTTGGCCTACCGTGAGGGCCCGGCACGGGCGCTGTGCGCGGATTCGTCGATCCGCACCCGTGAGCCGGTGGTGCTCGGACAGACCGGACTCGCCGCCTACATCACCGACGTCGAAGGAGAGGATTCGATCGAGGTGCGTGCGATCTCCGGTGACAAGCCGCCTCGGCGCATCGGGGCGGGTGCCCTGGGACGTGTCCTCGACATGGCATCCGATCCGGCGGGCAAGACCCTGGCCACGATCTCCCACGATGGCAGCATCCGCCTCGTCGAGGTCGGCAACGGCAGGACCCGCCTCGTCGGTCATTCGGGTTTCGGGGAAGCCAGAACTCCGCGGTTCTCTCCCGACGGCCGCTATCTCGTGTGGTCGCAGCCGACCCAGGGCGAGGAGATGCTGGAGCGGCTCATGATCGTCGACACCAGGTCGGATCGTGAAGGTCAGGCGCTGACGAGTGGGAAGTTCAACGACTTCTCTCCGGCATTCACCGCCGATGGCAAGTATGTCGCGTTCCTCTCCGATCGGACCTTCGACCCCTCCTACAATCAGCATTCCTTCGACCTCTCGTTCAACGGTGTGACCAGGCCGTGGCTGCTGCCGCTGAGTTCGACCGAGCCCGCACCCTTCGGACCGAGTGCCGGCGGGTGGGCGATCGGCGAGGTCACCGATGAGTCCTCGAAGTCGGACAAGGCGAAGACTGTCGTCACCTCCGAGGCCGACCTGGAAGGAGCGGAGGAGAGGATCGTGGCGTTCCCCGTCTCCTCGGGCGTCTTCCGCAATCTGAAGGCGGCCGAGGGCGGTGTTCTGTGGATGCGCACCGGTGATGCCGAGGAGGGTGAGCTCGGCGACAAGCGCTCCGGCGATGCAGGCGAGAAGCCGAGCGAGGTGGTCCAATACTTCGACTTCGCCAAGCGCAAGCTCTCCACCGTGGTCGACAAGGCCGATGACTATGCCGTGACCGGTGACGGCAAGCTCATCATCGTCTCCGACGATGGGGGTGTGACGGTGCGGCCGGCCACCCGCAAGGTCGAAGCCGATGACGACGATTCGGTCTCCGTGGATCTCACTCGTCTGCGCTTCGAGCTCGACCAGCGGGCCGAATGGCTGCAGATGTTCGAGGAGAACTCCCGCATCATGCGCGACCACTACTGGCGCGCGGACATGAATGGGGTGAATTGGGAAGGTGTGACCCTGCGCTGGCGCCGGATCGCGGCGAAGGCGCTGACCCACGACGACCTCGTCGACATCCTGTGGGAGACCGTGGGCGAGCTCAACACCTCGCATGCCTATGTCTCTCCGCCCAGCCCGCCCGGTGACCAGTCGAAGAAGCTGGGCTTCCTGGGTGCTGACCTCGAGCGGACCGAGCAGGGCTGGAAGATTGCCCGCATCCTCCCCGGTGAGAGCAGCGATCCGGCGGCCAGGTCACCCTTGCGCCAGGCCGGTGTCGGTGCCCGCGAAGGGGATCTCATCGTCGCCGTGGGCGGTCAGCCCGTCGACGAGGTGCGCGGTCCCGCAGCCCATCTGGTGGGAGCGGCGGACTCGATCGTCGAACTCACCCTGCGACGGGGACGCAAGGATCGTGTGGTGGCGATCATCCCGCTGGCCAATGAGGAGAAGCTGCGCTACCAGGACTGGGTGCGTTCACGGCGGGAGTACGTGGCGAAGAAGTCCGGTGGCCGCCTCGGCTACGTCCATGTCCCCGACATGATGGCCGGCGGCTGGGCTCAGCTGCACCGTGATCTGCGGCAGGCGATGTCCGCCGAGGGCGTCATCGCCGATGTCCGATTCAACCGGGGCGGTCACACGAGTGCCCTGGTGGCCGAGCGCTTCGCCGACAGAGTCATCGCATGGAACGCCTCCAGGAACTACGACACCATGCTTCCCGACCCGGAGGACACCCGCCGCGGTCCGGTCGCCTTCCTCGCGAACGAGTTCTCGGGATCCGACGGTGACATCATCAACGCCCGTGTGCAGGCGAAGGGTCTCGGTCCCGTCATCGGCGTCCGCACCTGGGGCGGAGTCGTCGGCATCGACGGCCGCTACGACCTCGTCGACGGCACCGGAGTGACGCAGCCGCGCTACGCCTTCTGGCTCGAGGGCAAGGGCTGGGGTGTGGAGAACTACGGTGTCGACCCCGACATCGAGGTCGAGCACGACCCCTCGCAGCTATTCAGCGAGGACGATCTGCAGCTCGACCGTGCCATCGCCGAGGTGCTCGCCGGCCTCGACGAGACACCCGCAGCCACAGCCCCGGACTTCCCGGCCCCACGGGTCCAGTAGACACCAAAGCAGCGGGCACCCCGCGTCATTGTGGGCAGATGGTCCGCGTCATTGTGGGCAGATGGTCGATATCACGCGCAGATTCGACCATCTGCCCACAATCACATCGCCCAGCTGCGCACGACGCGACAGCTCAGCGCCCTTCGATCGCCACGAGCGACCAGAGACCGAAGGCCAGGAGCACGAATCCGGGGATGATTCCGCCGAAGATCGGGATGAACGCCGGGAGCGAGGCGAAGAAGGCGATGAAGCCGACGATGCCGCACAGGGTGACGACTGTGGCGAGAACGTGGAATCGGTTGAGTTTGAATACGTGGCCGAGCGCATAGAAGTGAGTGCCGACGACGAACGCCACCCAGGCCACTCCGAGCTCGGGGTGCCCCAAGCCGCTCAACAGGCGAGTGCCGCCGAAGAGCGCGAGCGCTTCGACCGCGACGATGATCCAGTAGCTGCGCCCGAAGGGGCCTGCTCTCAAGCCTACGGCCTCGCGAGTGCCGTCGTCCGGCATCGTCTGCTGGGTTGAGGCTCGAATCTCAGCGGTCTCGGTGCGCCCCATTCGCCGCAGACCTCGGATGGCGAAGACCGCGATGACGGCGAAGGCAGCGACGCCCAACACCAGCACGAGAATGCGGCCCAGAGTCGAGAACTGGGCACTGTTGACGATGAGGAACACGAGGCCGAACGCCCCGCCGATCAGGGAGCCGATCTCCGCACCGGCGGCCGGCTGGGGTCTGGTCTCGCGCGATTGAGTCATCACTGTCCTGTCGAGAGAGCACGGGCGCCACGGTCTCCGGTCGAGCAATCAGCGGGCAGAGAAGGCAACCGCCGGATCGCGAGGCTCGGTTCTGCATTCACATTCTCGCACCCCTCGCCGTCCATTGGCGCGAATCCGCCCAAGCACCTTCGAAACATCGCCGAAGTGGGTCTTGACCTCATTGGTGAATTGCGGTTCACTTAGTGTGAACTACGATTCATACTCCTTCGCGTCACGATCGAATCCGATCGGAGGAGTCCAACTTGAGGAGGCAACGATGCCGGACACACACGAATCCGCAGGCACCACACAGGAGTTCGACGACATCCTCTATGAGGTGGAGGAGTCGTTCGCGGTCATCACCATCAACCGTCCCGACTCGTTCAATTCCTTCCGCTCACAGACCGTCGATGAACTCATCGAGGCACTGACCCTGGCCTGGGGCGACAACCGAGTCCGCTCCATCATCCTCACCGGCTCCGGGCAGAAGTCGTTCTGTGCCGGCGGCGACGTCAAGCAGAAGGCGAAGACCGGAGACTACGGTCCCAGCCGATACGGCATGTTCCGCATCTCGGAACTGCACAAGACCATGCGCTCCGTGCCGAAGCCCATCATCGCCGCGGTCAACGGCGTCGCCATCGGCGGCGGCAACGTCCTCAACACTCTCTGCGACATCACGATCGCCGCCACACACGCCCGATTCGGACAGGCCGGACCGAAGGTCGGATCCTTCGACGCCGGGTACGGTTCAGCCTTTTTGGCCAGGATCATCGGTGAGAAGCGTGCCCGCGAGATGTGGTACTTCTGCGAACTCATCGATGCTCCGAAAGCCGAAAGCTGGGGGCTGGCCAATGAGGTCGTCGAGGCCGAGGAGCTCATGCCGCGGGCCAGGGACCGGGCACGTGCCCTCGGGCTCAAGGCACCCACTGCGCTGCGGTTCCTCAAGCAGTCCTTCAACGCCGATTCCGAGATGCAGACCGGTGTCACCAACCTGGCCATGAGTGCCCTCGACCTCTACGCACACTCACCGGAATCGCACGAGGGAGCGGAAGCCTTCGCAGAGAAGCGCGACCCCGACTTCAGCGGCTTCGACGGCGCTCACTGAGCCGCATCCGAGGTCAACCGGATCATCAGAGACCGGACCATCAGAACAGAGGATCACCGTGGACTTCGCAATCACCCCAGGGGCCGAAACATTGCTCGACAAGGCGGCAGCGTTCGAGGAACGCCTCATCTCCGAGGCACCTTCTCGCGAGGCCAACGGGCAGATCGGCACCGAGATCGCCCGCGAAATGGGCAGCGCGGGACTCATCGCACCCGAACTCTCGACCCACCTCGGCGGACAGAATCAGTCGAAGGTGACCGCCGGCTTGGTCACCGAGGCGGTCGCTCGAGGCGACCTCAACGTAGCGTATCTGCAGGTCGTGGGCTCACTGATGGGTCAGGTCATCGCCCGCAACGCGAGCGCCGAGGTGGCCGAGCACTATTGCCGTCTCATCACTTCCGGTGCCGGGACAGTGGCCATCGGCCTCTCCGAACCCGAAGCGGGTTCGGATGCAGGCAATCCTGGGACCACGGCCACACGTGATGGCGACGATTGGATCATCAACGGCACGAAGTCCATGTCACTGGCGCTGACATCGACGGCCACAGTCATCTTCGCCAGAACCGATCCGGACGCAACCAGAGGCAAGGGCATCTCCGCCTTCCTCGTCGACCTCGACTCCCCGGGAGTGACCCGCACGGCGATCGTCGATATGGGACAGTCCGCGGTCGCCCGCGGCTCTGTCGACTTCACCGATGTCAGGGTCTCGGCCGACCACCTCCTCGGCGCGGAGGGAGCAGCGTTCTCCCAGGTCATGCAGGGATTCGACTTCTCCCGGGCCCTCATCGGCCTGCAATGCACGGGCAGTGCCGGCCGAGCGATCGAGGACACCTGGGGATATGTGAAGGGCCGGGAAGCCTTCGACCAGCCCTTGTCGACGTTCCAGGGGGTCTCCTTTCCCCTGGCCGAGGCCGAGACGAAGATGGCCGCCGCACGACTCCTGTGCCTGAACACGCTCTGGCTCGGCGATGAGGGTCTGCCCCACACCTCGCAGGCGGCCATGTGCAAATGGTGGGCCCCGCTCGAGGCCTATCACGCCATCCACCAGTGCCTCCTCCTGCACGGCCAGAACGGCTACAAACAGGACCGAGACATTCAGAAACGACTCCGTGACGTGCTCGGCATGCAGATCGGGGACGGCACCGCACAGATCATGAAACTCGTCATCGCCAGGGAATCGGCCGGACGCGCCTACGCCCCCTGACAACCGCTTTCGTCGAAAGGACCACACCATGTCCGCACTGGACAACCGCATCATCATCGTCACCGGCGCCGCCTCCGGAATCGGCAAGGGCATCGCCACCCGTCTGGCCGCCGACGGAGCCACCGTCGTCGTGGCCGACCTCGACGAGACGAAATCCCAGGAGACCGCCTCGGCGCTGGGCAACGAATCCATCGGCCTCTCCGTCGATGTCACCGATCGGGCCAAGGTCGATGCCATGACCGCTGAAGTGATCGAGACCTTCGGACGCATCGATGTCCTGGTCAACAACGCCGGCTGGGACAAGGTCGAGCCCTTCATGGAGTCAACGGCCGAAACCTGGGATCGCGTCATCGCCATCAACCTGATCGGCACGCTCAACTGCACGCAGTCGGCTGCGGCCCACATGATCGCCGCCGAATCCGGGGCCGTGATCAGCATCGGCTCCGACGCCGGACGTGTGGGCTCGAGCGGTGAAGCCGTCTACTCGGCGGCCAAGGGCGGCATCATCTCCTTCTCCAAGACCTTCGCCCGTGAGGTCGCACGGCACAACATCACGGCCAACTGCGTCTGCCCGGGACCTGCCGACACCCCTCTGTTCGCCGAGATCTCGGAAGACAACCCGAAGCTGCGGACCGCACTGGAAAAGGCGATCCCGATGCGTCGCCTCGCTCATCCCCACGACCTGGCGAATGCCGTCGCCTTCTTCGCCCGTCCCGAATCCGCCTACGTCACGGGTCAGACGCTGTCCGTCTCCGGCGGACTCACCATGGCCTGAACCTCTCTCACCGAGTCACCGCACCGACCCGCAATCACCGGCACGAGACCAGAGCAAAGGAGCCCTGACATGCCCACCCGATTCGACACGATCCTCACCGACGCCCTCATCGAGGAATACACCTCGACCGGTGCGTGGAAGAACGCGACGCTGCTCGACCATCTCGACCACTGGACGAGTCAGACCCCCGATTCGGTCGTCTCCAGGGATCCCTATGGAAGCCACACGTATCGTCAGCTCTCAGCCGACGCCGAGGCGTGTGCCCGTGGCCTGATCGACCTGGGTGTGGCTCCCGGTGAAGTCGTGGGCATCCATCTGCCGAACTGGTACGAATGGCTGGTCATCCACCTCGGCGCGCTCAAGGCCGGCGCCGTCACCAACGGCCTCATCCCGATCTACCGGGATCGCGAGATCGGATATATGGCGAAGAAGGCGGCGGTCACAGTCCTCTTCGTCCCCAACCGGTTCCGCAAGTTCGACTACCCGGACATGGTCGACCGTCTCCGGGACGGTCTGCCAGATCTGCGCCACACGGTCGTCGTCGACGCGCCGGGGGAGGAGCCGTTCGTCGCTCGCGAGGGACTCGAGCGATGGGCCGACTTCCTCGATCGGGGAGACCACGGCTCGGTGGACGCGCCGAGTGCGAGCACCTCAGCGACGGACGTCGACTGGGACTCCCGGCGCCCCGCTCCCAATGATGTCGGTCTGATCCTCTTCACCTCGGGGACGACCGGTGATCCCAAGGGCGTCATGCACACGCACAACTCGGTGCTCTCGGCCTCCCTGCCATGGCCCGACAGTCTCGGCCTCGGACCCGATTCCGTCATCCACATGGCCTCGACCTTCGGACACCTCACCGGCTACATGTACGGAGTCTGCCTGCCGCTGCTCGTCGGCGGCTCCGGTGTCTTCCAAGATGCCTGGAACGGCGAGGAGTTCGCACGGCTGGTCGAGGAGTTCGGCATCGAGCACACCTCGGGTGCCACCCCGTTCCTGCACGACCTCATCGAGGCGGCCAAGACGACAGAACGTGACCTGTCGAGTCTCAGGCACTTCTGCTGCATGGGTGCCCCGATCCCTCGCGTCATGGTCCATGAAGCCAAGGAGCTGCTCCCGAACCTCAACGTCTTCGGCGGTTGGGGCCAGACCGAATGCGGCCTCGTCACCATGACCGCACCCGGCGACTCGGACGACAAGGTCACGAGCACGGACGGTCGCGCCCTCGGCGATATGCAGGTCCGAGTCGTCGACCCCCTCGGGGAGCCCGTCCCTTCCGGAACCGAGGGGAAGGTCCAGGTCAGAGGGCCGTTCCTGTTCGTCGGATACCTCAAGGAACCGAAGCTCACCGATCAGGCCTTCGACGGTGACTGGCTGGACACCGGCGATATCGCGGAGATGGATGCAGAGGGCTTCATCAAGATCGGCGGCCGCTCCAAAGACATCATCATCCGGGGAGGGGAGAACATTCCCGTCGCCTGTGCCGTGGTCACGCTGCGGGAGGGGCACACCTTCACCATGGACGACCTGCGCGAATTCTTTGCCGCCAAGGGTGTGACCAAACACTATTGGCCAGAGGCACTGCAGTGCCTCGATGAGTTCCCACGCACGCCGAGCGGTAAGATTCAGAAGTTCAAGCTCCGTGAGGAAGTGGTCACCACCCATGACAAGTGAGACGGACGATCTCAACGCCATCGTTCGCGGCGCCCGCGCGGAATTCCGCGAGAAGCAGATCGTCGATGCGGCCGTGAGCCTGATGCAGACGAAGGGCTCGCACGCGGTGTCGATGCAGGCGATCGCGAAATCCGCGGGCGTCAGCGTGGGACTGCTGTACAAGTACTTCTCGGACCGGGAGCAGATCGTGCTGGCCGCGATCACCCGGGTTCTCGACGACTTCCGGCTGCGCGTTCCTGCCGCCATCCAGAACGCCGACGATCCTGTCGATCGGATCATCGCGGCGTTCACCGAGTTCTGCCGGGTCGTCGACGAGCACCGGCTGGCGGTCGTTCTGACCTATCAGTCCTCCCGGTCTCTCTCACGCAGCGGTCTGCAGTCCATCCAATCCCAGGAGCTGGCGACCCTGCAGCCGCTCATCGACGTCGTCGACGAGGCCGCGGCGAGGGGCGACCTGCGGGAAGTCGACGCAGGCACGCTCGGCCACGACCTCATGACATTGGCGCACATGTGGGCACTCAAACACTGGTACTTCCAGCAGACGGGAGTCGGTCTCGATCGGTACATCGACCGGCAGGTTCGCACCGTGATCGTCGGCAACCTCAGCGATGGTGCACGCAGACGGGTGGGCCTGGACTAGGGTCGAATACCATCATGCCGCGGGTCGATACAGCAGATAGAGATATCCGTCTTCGGTGCCGAAGAGGGATTCCAGCTCGAGGTCGACCGGCGGCTCGAACTGAGCCCCACGCAGGATGGTCGTCTCGGTCCCGGCGACCAGGGTCGGGCTGCGGGTCAGACACAGCTCGTCGACGACTCCGGCAATCAGCAGATCCGTGAACAGCTGAGGACCGCCCTCGCTCACGATACGTGCGAATCCACGAGCTCGAAGCTCGACGATCGCCGCCTTCAGGTCCACGGACGATTGCCCGGCCACGATCACCTCGGCGACCTCGGCAGCCTCTGCTCGCGCCCGAGCGGGAGCGTCTGCGCAGGTGATGAGGATGGTCCTGGCCGAGTCGGGAGCCTCAGTGAACAGCGGCGCGGAGAGATCGAGGCCCAAGCTGTGTGAGACCAGCGCTATGGGTGCTGTGGGACTGCGGCCCTCGCGCAGATGCCGCCACTGCGGATCGTCCTCGGCGGGTCCGTAGACTTCGGTCCGGGCGGTGCCGGCGCCGACGAGGATGACATCTGCCAGAGCCCGGTTGAGTGCGAACAGCTGCTTGTCGACGTCATTGCCCAGCCCCCCGACGTGACCGGCAATGGTCGCAGCCCCGTCGACCGAAGCCACGAACACCGCCCGCACCCAGTGACCGGCATCGGTGGGAAACGCCAGGGCATCTGACAGACCCACACCCCGCACCTGGTCGGGCAAGAGCCGGTTGATCCTCGGATTCTCAGTCATCGCCACCTCGCTTCATCACACTGGTCGTCGAGTCTACGCTCGAACGGCTCGGGGTTGTCGCCGATCAGACCTTGCGTCTGACCTGTTCCGTCTTAGACTGACAGCAGCACGACAGATCGGCACCAACGATCAGTTTGCGAACGGGAGGACGATCATGTCAGAGCAGCACCGGGTGCAGGTGCGTCGAGCCTATGATGATCCGGTCAACAGCGACGGAACCCGAATCCTCGTCGACCGCATATGGCCGCGCGGGCTCAGCAAGGACAAGGCCCAGCTCGACGACTGGCTGAAGGATCTCGCGCGCCCTCGAGCGATCTGCGCAAGTGGTATTCCCACGACCCCGACAAGTTCGATGAGTTCTCCAAGCGCTACCGTGAAGAGCTCAAGGACGATGACCACGCCGAGGCGCTCGAACAGCTCAAGGACTATGCGAAGAAGGGCAAACTCACCCTCCTGACCGCCTCGAAGCGCGACGACATCAGCGATGCGACGGTGTTGAAGAAGGTCTTGGACGGGAAATAGTAACTCCCGCGATACGACCACCACCCGGGACACGACCGCGATACGACCACGACAGGACAGGTGCATGACATGGGCGAGACCGAATCAGGTGCACAGGGCATCGAACCGGACACACGCGACTGGGCCGACGTGCTGGAGACCGGCTGCGCCGAGTGCGGGTTCGTCGGCGACGAGGACGTCGCCGCGGTGGCCGGAGTCGTCTCCGCCTCTGCGGAGAGGTGGGATGAGGTGCTGGCCAGACCGAACGCCGGTCTTCGCTCCCGCCCGGACCGCTGGTCCGACGTCGAGTACGCGGCCCATGTCCGCGATATCCTCGACCTGTTCCGCGAGCGCACGCAGCTCATCGTCTCCCAGTCGGCACCGACGCTTCTGAACTTCGACGGTGATGCCGTGGCCCTCGAGTCCGATTACCGGAATCAGAACCTCGCCGAGGTGGCGGTGGGCCTGCGAGCGGCATCGTTGGCCTACGCCGCCGATCTGGCCCAGGTCACCGAGGAACAGTGGGAGCGCACCGGTTACCGCTCCGACGGACGCGAATTCACCGTCACTTCACTGACCCGGTACGGTCTGCATGAACTTCAGCATCATCTGCAGGACGTGGGTGCCTGAGCTCTGCCTCAGAAGAAGATGCCCCACACCAGAACGGCGATGACGACGATGAGGAACAGCAGCGACCACGGGCTGCCGAAGTTGAGCGTCCACCCGATGCCGAACCGCTTCGGTATCAGGAACGCCGGATCCCGGGGACAGAAGTAGAGGAGTCCGAGCCCTCGCCCGAATGCACGGATTCGGAGTATTCGTCGAGAAGTCCCCGGAGCCGATCGGTCATGAACCGGTAGTACTCTTCCATCTGCTCGATCCGTCGGCGCTGGACATCTGGCAGCGTTCGCCCTTCGTCCTGCACCGACTCCGCGAAGTCCAGCAGCTGAACCGTGGCGCGGAATTGGTGGTCAAGGCAGCCGATCCATGCGTCTGATCTCCACCGATAGACGAACTGTCGCTGTCCCGGCTCCTTGAATCGTTCGATCACGCCGTTGTCGATGAGCAGCCGCGTCGTCTCGGAGACCGAGCCCTTGCTGGCGTCGAGCGCCTCCTGCAGTGCCGCCATGCTCAGCGGAGCATCGCTGAGCATGAGAACACCTGCCGCGCGGCCGGCCATCGGAGGCCAGTTCATGGCATCGCCGATCCGGCGCCCGAAGCTCTCGACCAGTGACGCTTCGACGTCCGTGTTGCCCGTGTCCGCGATCGCTGCCAAGTCGGTCCCTTTCATGACAATTCACTCTGAACTGAACATTCACTATTGACTGAATGTTGTGATGTGCGTCATTGTAGTGGCAGTGCGGAATCGACCGCCACTGCCTCCCAAACTACTCGTTCTCAAGGAAGATGTGACGTGAAAGAAGAAATCTGGGACATCATCGTTGTCGGTGCCGGTTCAGCAGGTGCCGCGTTCGCCGTCCGCTCGGCACAGAAGGGCAAACGCGTTCTCCTCGTCGAGGCCGGTCGCGACTATCGGTCGGCGGAGATGCACGAGGCATGGCGATCGCCGAACCCAGCGGTTCCTCTCATGGATCCCGATGCCACAGAGGGCATGGTGTGGACGGATCTCAATGCAACCCGCACAGACGTGCAGCCCGAAGCACCGTACTGGCGGGGGAAGGGCGTGGGAGGCAGCTCGTCGATCAATGGTCAGATCGCGATCCGCCCTCCGCTCGCCGATTTCGCTGACTGGTCGAGCGCCGGATGCGAGGGCTGGTCGGCGGCGGACGTCCTTCCCTATTTCGCCAAGCTGGAGAACGACGAGGAATTCGGCGACGCCGACTATCACGGCAACACCGGGCCCACGCCCATCTTCCGCACTCCGCGCGATCGGTGGGGAGCGGTCGACTCGGCCCTGGCCGAGTCCGCCCTGGCCTCAGGCCACCCCTGGGCCCCCGACGTCAATGCCCCGCGAGCCACGGGTGTCTCGCCCTACCCCATCAATTCCCGTGACTCCCGCCGAGTCAGCGTCAACGATGCCTATCTCGAAGGCGCACGTGAGCTGCCCACCCTCACCATCCTCGGCGAGGCGGTCGTCGACCGTGTCCTCTTCGAGGGCACACGTGCCGTCGGTGTCAGCCTCCTCAGCGGAGGAGACATGGAGAGGCGGTATGCGGATACGACCGTCCTCAGCGCCGGGGTCATCCACTCACCGACGATCCTCCTGCGATCCGGCATCGGCCCTGCGCAACAACTCGAGTCCCTGGGCATCGACGTCCTCGCCGATCTCCCGGTGGGACAGGGCCTGCAGGATCATGCGATGGTCACGATCACCCTTCCGCTCAAGGACTCGGCCGGGCTCACCTCACCCGACGATCGCCATACGAATGTGTGCGTGCGCTGGTCGAGCGCGCCGGAGGAGGGGAACGAGGGGGAACGGGACGACGATCTGATGTTCGTGTCGATGAACCAGAGCGTGATCTCCATGGCGACGGCGAACACAGGAGCGGAATTCGGTGCCTACGGCGTCTGGCTCAATCGGTCGGAATCGCGCGGCACGGTCACCCTGGCCTCGCCGGATCCGGGCGAGCAGCCCGTCGTGGCGGAGCGGATGCTCTCGGATCCCGGTGATCGCGCCCGCCTGCGTCACGGCGTCAGAAGCCTCGTCGGGCTGCTCGACCAGGACGCCACGCAGGCCATCCTCGGCGGGCCCGTGAGGGACTGCAACGAGGAGCTCTTCTCGGCCCTCGACGACGATGACGCATTGGATGCCCACCTGCTCGCCACCGTCGCCGATGCGCAGCACGGAACCAGCACCTGCCGCATGGGCAGCGCCGACGATCCGCACTCGGTCGTCGATTCCGACTGCCGGGTGCACGGGTTCGAGCGCCTCCACGTCGTCGACGCATCGATCTTCCCCTCGGCGCCTCGTGCGAACACGAACCTGGCATCCATCATGGTCGGTGAACTCCTGGCCGACCGCATCCACTGACAGATCCCGACACCCACCACCCCCTGACGCCCGTTCCCGACACCTACCAACCCCTGCCACCCATTGGAGACACGAACACAATGACCGATGAGACCGATACGAGAACTCTGCAGAACTTCATCGACGGCGCCTGGACCGGCTCTTTCGACGACACCCTGCTGCCTGTGGTCAACCCCGCGACGCAGGAGACCATCGCCCGATTCCCCCGGGGAAGCGGTGCCGATGTCGACAGGGCCGTCGCGGCCGCGCTGCGGGCCCAAGCCGAATGGAGCGCACTGAGCGTCGAGGACCGCGTGGCACGGATTCTGCGCTGGGCCGATCGGATCGAAGAGCACACGGACGAACTGGCAGAGCTCGAATGCCGGGAGATGGGCAAGCCGGTCGACATCGGACGCAGGTTCATCGCAGCCGGAGTCGCCGGCCTGAGAGCCTCGGCGCAGGAGGGCCTGAGCTATTCCTTCGAGACCTCCACCGACGACCCCGGCGGTGGACGGACTCAGGTCATCCGGCACCCGGTGGGAGTGGCCGCCGTCGTCACGCCGTGGAACTTCCCCGTCACCATGGTTCTGGCGGCTCTGGGACCCGTGCTGGCGTCCGGGAACACCGTGGTCGTCAAACCCTCCGAGCGCTCCCCGCTGTCGACGGTGAGGCTGTTCGAGCTGCTCGATCTTCCCGCCGGGGTGCTCAACCTCGTCCTCGGTGACGTCCACGCCGGTGAGCCCCTGGTCGCCCACGACGACATCGATCTGGTCCACTTCACCGGATCGGTGGCTGCCGGCCGGAAGGTCGGTGCCGCCGCGGGCAGGTCGCTGCACCGTGCGGTGCTGGAGCTCGGCGGCAAGGATCCCGTCATCGTCGATGACGATGTCGATGTCCGGTCGACCGCCGAGGCGGTGGCATTCGGATCGTTCGTCAACACCGGTCAGATCTGCACCTCGATGGAGCGCATCTACGTCCACGAAGCCATCGCCGAAGAGTTCGTCGAGGAGCTGGTCAGAGCAAGCGAAGCCTACGCCTACGACGACGGGCTCAAGTCGGGTGCCATGATGGGTCCTCTGGTCGACGGCAGACAGCGAGACATCGTCCATTCGCAGGTGACTGATGCGGTTTCGCGGGGCGCCACCGTGCGCACAGGCGGTCGGATCCCCGACGGCACGGGATACTTCTACCCTGCGACGGTCATCACCGGCGTCGAGGATTCGATGCCGCTCATGACCGAGGAGACCTTCGGCCCGGTCGCGCCGGTGGCTGTCGTGTCCTCATTCGCGGAAGGAGTTCGGCGGGCATCCCGATCGGCGTTCGGCCTGGCCCTCACCGTCTACTCCCACACGACCGAGCATCTCGAGGCGGCCAAGACCATTCCCGCCGGGGTCATCTGGGTCAACCAGTGGCAGGGAGGCGGAGGTGCGGCAACCTATGAGCCGGCTCGCGCAAGCGGAATGGGTGCCACCGGAGCAACGGCGTCCTACGACGCTGCGACCCGTCCTTCGACGGTTCACACCGCAGCAGCGAGTTCCTGAGCCTCACAGGCGCCGGAGCCGGTCTTCGGCCGCCGGCGGACCCGCCGGACCTCCACCGCCGCTGGACCCGGCGGACCCGCCGGACCTACGCGAGTTTGAGACCGACTTGCCCTGGCGGAATTCGCACGTCATTGTTCTTGTTAACCCCGCAACTCGATTTTATGCGCGAAAGGACGTGCTATGAGCAAGTTCGCAGTGACCAATGCCAACACCGGCCAGGTCGAAGAGGAGTTCGCCTCCGTTCCCAAGGAAGAGATCCCCGGTTACATTGATCGCGCCCACGACGGCCACCTTGCGTGGAAGCAGACGCCGCTGCATGAGCGCGGCGCGATTCTGCGGAAGTTCGCCGACCTCGTCGATGCCAATGCCGATGAGATGACCGACATCATCGGCCGTGAGATGGGCAAGGTCAAGAAGCAGGGCCTCGGCGAGGTGGACAAGGTCGCTCGCACGGCCCGCTGGATGGCCGACAATGCCGCCACCCATCTGGCCCCCACGCATCTCGCCGCCGCAGGTGCGGCCAGCAGCTATGTCCGCCATCAGCCGCTGGGCGTGCTGCTGGGCATCATGCCGTGGAACTTCCCCTACAACCAGATCGCCCGTTTCGTGCTGCCCAACCTCATGGTCGGCAACGCGATCATCATGAAGCAGGCCTCGATCTGCCCGAAGTCCTCACAGTACTTCGCGGATCTCCTCACCGAGGCGGGTCTGCCGAGTGGCGTGTACCAGAACATCTACCTCGACAGCTCGCACGCCGAGGAGATCCTCAAAGACTTCCGTGTCAAGGGCTTCTCGCTCACCGGCTCCGAGGGTGCGGGCGCCTCCGTGGCGGCCATCGCCGCGAAGTACTACAAGCGCGCCGTCCTCGAACTCGGCGGCAACGATCCCGCCGTGGTCCTCGACTCCAAGGACGTGCCGGCGCTGGCCAAGAAGCTCGTCGGCCTGCGCCTGGCGAATGCCGGGCAGGTCTGCACCTCGCCGAAGCGCATGATCGTCGTCGATGATCTCTACGACGAGTTCCTCGCCGAAGCCGTCAAGGCCGCCGAGGCGACGAAGGTCTCGACCTTCGACGACCCCGATGTCGGCATGGGCCCGGTCTCGTCCGAGGGTGCTCGCGATGACATCGTGGCGATGATCGACAAGGCCGTATCGGATGGTGCCACGCTGCACACCGGTGGCAAGAAGCTCGATCGTCCGGGCTGGTTCATGTCGCCTGCCGTCATCTCCGACATCGACCCGAAGTCCGACCTCGGCTGCAACGAGCTCTTCGGTCCGGCCGTCATGGTCTACCGGGCCAAGGACGAAGAGGATGCGCTGCGCCTGGCCAATGACACCGAATACGGGCTCATGAGCTCCGTGTGGACCGATGACCTCGAAAAGGGTGAGCGCTTCGGCGCCGAGATCAACGCCGGCATGACCCTGATCAACTCTCACATGGAATCGGGACCGGAATACCCGTTCGGCGGCATCAACCGCTCGGGCTATGGCCGCGAGAACGCACAGTGGGCATTCCAGGCGTTCACGAACGAGCACCTCATCCGCGTCCACGCCTGAGGAACGTCGCGCCCACCGAGTCGACCGCGTCCCGGTGGCTCGCGAAGTGGATGACGTCCAATAACCGAATAGACGAAGGTCCCGCCGGCTGCCTCCATATCGCTGCCGGCGGGACCTTCTCTACGAGTGCTGTCTCAATAGCGTCTCGAGTGGAGGTAAGGGGACTCGAACCCCTAACCCTCTGCTTGCAAAGCAGATGCGCTACCAATTGCGCCATACCCCCAGAGTACAGACCGATATTACCCGTGATCGTACGGATCTCCCAATCAGTCAAACAGTGACCGGATAATTCACAGATCAATCAGGTTCGGACGTGTCACTTCTCACCCACCTGCCTCTTCAATCTGCGGCCGAACTCCACTTCCGTCCGAGCGGGCATGCACCTTGAGCATTGCAGACACACCGACGACCACAGCAGCGATATGAGCGAGTCTGCTGACGAGAATCACTCCTCCGGCGACGTCCATCGCGGCGAAGAACGGGCCGTAATCGGGTTGGTCGAAGAGCCACAACACAGGTTCGATGATCAAGGAGGCCATACCGATGATCCCGAGTCCGACGAGCAGGACTATTCGAGCCCAATCGTATCCCCGAGCGAACTTCACGATCAGCACGGCCACGGCCCCGTAGATGGTCAGTCGCACGACAATCGCCCCACTGTCGGCGCCGAGGTCATCCAGCGGCCACAACTGAGCCACATTTCGACGAGTCCAGCGACCAGCGCAGCCAACAGTGCCAGTACACCGATTCGTCTCTGTCGACGAGAAACCGCCGGATCGCCCCGTGCCGGATCGACTGAGCTTCTGTTCCACGCTCGTTGTCCCACTCTGTTCGCCTTGGTTCGATGACCTCATTGTGCGCACCTCGGTGAGGGCACAGTCATCACCCGAAAGTACGAACTTGTCGTGCGAAAGCAGCTCTCCAGGGGGATCGCGAATTGCATGCTCGCCGGCAATCCTCTGCCCCATCGCAGCCGCTGCGCTGGCACTCAGGTCACTCGGCGGGTGACTCCGGAACCAGGTCGACCACCTCGGCGGGGGCCTCTTCCTGATCCTCGGGCTTCTTGATCAGGAAGGACAGCACCACGGGAACCAAGGCGATGACCGCGGCCAGCAGGAAGGCACTCTGCGCTCCGGGCGAACCGGCCTCCGCTGCGGAGCGTCCTGCCGCCTGACCGGTGTGCAGGGCGGAGGAGTAGATGGAGATGAGCAGCGCGGTTCCGGCCGCGCCCGCCACCTGCTGCATGGTGTTCAGCGCCGCTGACCCGTGGGAGTACAGCTTCGCCCTGAGCGATCCCAGGGAAGCCGAGAACAGGGGAGTGAACGATGCGGCCAGGCCCAGGGACATCACTGTCTGGATGACGACGAGCACCCAGGTGGTCGTGCCGATGGAGACCAGCGAGTAGGCGAACAGCGATCCTGCGATCATGATCGATCCCGGGATCAGCAGTGTCCGCGGGCCCCGGGAGTCGTAGATGCGGCCCATCAGGGGCGCCAAGACGCCCATGAGAATGGAGCCGGGCAGGAGGACGAGACCCGACTGGGTAGCGTTGAGCCCGGCGACGTTCTGCAGGTAGAGAGGCAGCAGGGACAAGGTTCCGAACATCGCCAGCGACACGATGGCCATGATGATGACGGCGATGACATAGTTCTTCGTCGAGAAGACTCGGAGGTCGAGCAGCGCGCGATCCTCCCTCTGCAGCATCAGCTGGCGCCAGAGGAACACGGCGAGGAACACCATTCCCACAGCAATCGCGGTCCAGGCCAGGCCGGTCGTCGACCCTCCGCCCGTGTCGCCTCCGTGGCCCCCGCCGAACTGGCTGAGACCGAAGACGATTCCACCGAAGGCGAAGACGGAGAGGACGATGGAGACCATGTCGATCGGAGCATGGGTGCTCTCGCCGAGGTTGGTCATCCACTTCGCGCCGAGACCGAGGGCGATGAGCGCAATGGGCAGGACGATGGCGAAGAGCCAGCGCCAGCCCAGTGAGTCGAGCACGATGCCCGACATCGTCGGTCCGATCGCAGGGGCGAGCGAGATGACGAGACCGATCCGGCCCATCATTCTGCCGCGGGAGTGCGGGGGGACGACGTTCATCATCGTCGTCATGAGCAGGGGCATCATGATGCCGGTGCCTGCGGCCTGGACCACGCGACCGACGAGCAGCAGCGCGAATCCGGGCGCCACGAGACAGATCAGCGTGCCCGAGGAGAAGAGGATCATCGCGGCCAGGAAGACCTGACGGGTGGTGAATCGCTGCAGGATGAAGCCGGTCGTGGGGATGACAACGGCCATGGTCAGCATGAACGCACTGGTCAGCCATTGACCGAGCTCAGGTGGGATCCCCAATGTCGCGTTGAGGTCCGGGATGGCGATGGCCATCGTCGTTTCGTTGAGGATGGCGACGAAGGCGGCTACCAGGAGCAGCCAGATCACCTTCATGCCCGCGGGATCGATGGTGTCTGCCTGCGAATCGTTCGGGCGTGGGGGCGAGGTGTCGCTGGACAAGGGAGAACTCCGATCAGGTGATGTGATCAATGGCCGAACAATCGGCTTCAGCCGCCCGCCCCGCGGGGCGTGGGCGCGTCCGGAATCGTCGGGGGAGACACACGGACACACTCGACAACGATGACAGGCGCAAACTTATTCCGCGGACGAGACAGAAAACTCTCGGCCACCGAACGAGAGCACATCCGCGGACAGCTCGATGTCCCAGGATAAAGGCTCCGAACCGAGCCGGTCCGAAGCCTTTCGTCATCTGGTGGAGGTAAGGGGACTCGAACCCCTAACCCTCTGCTTGCAAAGCAGATGCGCTACCAATTGCGCCATACCCCCAAAGGGAATCCCCTCACACCGAGTCGGTGTGTTCGGACCACTCGGCCTGGGCACTCTGATTGTTGTGCCGCCACCGGAAGAACACTCCCAGCCCCACCAGAGTGAGACCGCTGAGAATCCATTTCTTCATGATCCTCCTCGAAAGGATGTGGGCCTACCTGGACTTGAACCAGGGACCTCTTCGTTATCAGCGAAGCGCTCTAACCGCCTGAGCTATAGGCCCTTTTCAGGGTGAACCCGAGGTAAAACGATACCCAACGGGTCATGCCAACACAAATCCGCTGACGGTGACTCGCCTCACACGGCTCCGCCATCGGCTGCGATCAGTTTATCAACCCTCCGACGGCGGTGCCGAGCCCATGTGTAGGGATTCGCAACCACTGTGCAGGGCTTCGGAACCGCCGTCGTCACATCACCGGAACGAGCTCGAATCCGCTCTCAGTCGTCGAAGTTCCGCAGTCGTCGGGGATCCGCAGCCGTCGGTGTCAGTCGTCGGTCAGCGTCAGGTGGAAGCCGCCGGCGATGAGGGATCCGATGTTGTAGATGAACGCCGCCAAGGTCGACAATGCCGTCATCAGGACGATGTTGATGACCGCGATGATGAAGCCGGCCGCAACGACCCGACCGAATCCGAAGATGCCGATGATCTTCTCAGCCGACTCGGCTCCCGCGAGTTCCGTCATCGTCGCTTCCAGGCCGCCCATGACGCCCGTGGCCTGAAGGACGAGCCAGAGGACGATGAACGCCACGATAGTGGCAATGCCGATGGCCACGGACATGAGGAACGACATCTTCATGACCGACCACGGGTCGACCGCTGAGACGGTCAGACGGACCGTACGCGGGCCTTTCTTCTTCTTATTGCCCTTGCCGCTGTCGACCATGTTCTTGACGCCCATTTTCACGCTGCCGGAACTGGCGCGAACGGTGTTGCCGGCGGATCCCGTCGCCGAGGTGGTCGGACCGCTTCCGGACGACGAACCCTGCGATCCGGCGGCCTGAGCCGAGGGCGCCGAGCCTGAGGACGCAGACCCCGAAGAGGACTGTCCGGCCGCTGCCGAACCGCCCCCGGGCTGTTCCGCCGAAGGAGCACGATTCGGCTTCGGCGAGACTTTGGGCGCCGGAGGAGTGACGACCCGGGTTTTGTCCGGGGCCTTGTTCGAACTGCCCGAACTGCCCGAACCGGTCGAGCCTGTCGAGCCCGAACCCGCCGAATCACCGGACTCGGACGAATCGGACTTGTCCCCGTTCTTCTCCGATCCTGCCGTCAAGCGGGTGGATCCACTGGACGTGCGTATGATCTTGCCTGAGCCTGGCTGTTTGTTGTCGCTCACTCTTCCACATCCTCGCTGCCGGACTGAGGCTCTGCGTCCTCACCCTCGTGTTCCTCAGCTTCTTCGTCCAACTCTTCGACCACGGTCTCGGGTCCACGCGTTACTGCGATGATACGGTCATTCCTGCCCGGTTTTGCGAACACCACACCCATCGTGTTGCGTCCCTTCGCCGGAACTTCATCGATGTTCGAGCGCACGATCTTACCGCGCTCCATGACGACGAGGACTTCTTCCCCTTCGTCGACGATGAGCCCGCCAACCAAGTCTCCGCGCTGTTCGGTGATCTTGGCAACCCGGATTCCGAGTCCGCCACGGCCCTGGAGCCGGTACTCGTCGACCGGAGTCCGCTTGGCATAGCCGGCTTCGGTGACGACGAAGACGAACGTGTCCGGCTGGATGACGTCCATCGTCAGCAGCTCGTCATCGCCCTTGAACTTCATGCCGGTGACACCGCCGGTGACTCGGCCCAGGGGACGGATCGAATCGTCATCGGCCGCGAAGCGGATCGACATCCCCTTGCGGGAGATCATGAGCAGATGGTCATCGGCGCTGACGATCCGCGCCGACATCAGCTCGTCCGGTTGCCCCTTGTACTCACGAAGGTTGATCGCGATGACGCCGCCGGTGCGGTTGGAGTCGTACTCGCTCAGACGGGTCTTCTTCACCACACCGGACTTCGTGGCCAGGATGAGGAAGTCGGCTTCCTCGTAGTCGCGGATCGAAAGCACCTTGGCGATCGTCTCGTCCGGCTGCAGCGCGAGGAGGTTCGCGACGTGCTGACCCTTGGCATCACGTGAGCCCTCAGGCAGTTCGTAGGCCTTGGCACGGTAGACGCGGCCCGTGTTCGTGAAGAACAGCAGCCAGTTGTGGGTGGAGGTGACGAAGAACTGATCGACGACATCGTCGCCGCGCAGTGCTGCTCCCTTGATGCCCTTGCCGCCGCGGTGCTGAGCCCGGTACAGGTGGTTCTGGGTCCGCTTGGCATACCCGCCGCGGGTGATGGTGACGACGACCTCCTCCTCCGGGATCAGGTCCTCCATCGACACGTCTCCGTCGAATCCGGCCAGGATCCTCGTCCGCCGGTCATCACCGTAGCGTTCGACGACCTCGTCGAGCTCCTCCGAGACGATCTCGCGCTGACGGGAGGGAGTCGCAAGGATGTATTTGTACTCGGCGATCTGCTCCTCGATCTTCTCGGCCTCTTCCTGGATCTTGAGACGCTCGAGGGCGGCCAGACGTCGCAGCTGCAGGTCCAGAATGGCATTGGCCTGGATCTCATCGACCTCGAGGAGGTCCATCAGGCCCGTGCGCGCCTCGTCGGAGGACGGTGAGCGGCGGATCAGAGCGATGACCTCGTCGAGGGCGTCGAGAGCCTTGAGATAGCCTCGCAGGATGTGAGCACGCTCTTCGGCCTTGCGCAGACGGAACTCGGTCCGGCGGACGATGACTTCGATCTGGTGCTTGACCCACAGGCGCAGGAAGGAGTCGATGCTCAGCGTGCGCGGGACGCTGTCGACCAGAGCGAGCATGTTCGCGGAGAAGTTCTCCTGCAGCGAGGTGTGCTTGTAGAGGTTGTTGAGCACGACCTTGGCCACAGCATCGCGCTTGAGCACGATGACCAGCCGCTGACCGGTGCGCCCCGAGGACTCGTCGCGGAGGTCGGCGATGCCGGCGACCTTTCCGTCCTTGACGTAGGAGGCGATCTTCGCGGCCAGGGTGTCGGGGTTGACCATGTAGGGCAGCTCGGTGACGACCAGGCAGGTGCGTCCCTGGATCTCCTCGACCTCGACGACGGCGCGCTGGGTGATCGAACCGCGCCCGGTGCGGTAGGTGTCCTCGATGCCCTTGCGTCCCAGGACCGTCGCCCCCATCGGGAAGTCCGGGCCCTTGATGATGCCGAGCAGTGCTTCGAGGGCCTCCTCCTTGCTCGCTTCGGGGTGGGACAGCAGCCACTGTGCCCCGGCGGCAACCTCAGTGAGGTTGTGCGGCGGGATGTTCGTCGCCATACCCACGGCGATACCGGAGGAGCCGTTGACCAGCAGGTTCGGAATCCGTGAGGGCAGAACCACGGGTTCCTGGTTGCGACCGTCGTAGTTGTCCTGGAAGTCGACGGTGCCCTCTTCGATGTCCCTGACCATCTCCATGGCCAGGGGCGCCATCTTGCACTCGGTGTAACGGGGTGCGGCTGCGCCGTCGTCACCGGGCGAGCCGAAATTGCCCTGTCCTGCGACCAACGGGTAGCGCATCGTCCACGGCTGCACGAGGCGGACCATCGCATCGTAGATCGCCGTGTCGCCGTGCGGGTGGTACTGGCCCATGACGTCTCCGACGACGCGTGAGCACTTGGAGAAGTTGCGGTCCGGCCGGTAGCCGCCGTCGAACATCGCGTACAGCACGCGCCGATGCACGGGCTTGAGTCCGTCACGGACGTCGGGCAGGGCACGGCCGACGATCACGCTCATCGCGTAATCGAGGTACGACCTCTGCATCTCGAGATTGAGATCAACCTGTTCGACACGGTTGAGTTCTGTTCCGATATCGTTTTCGTCAGCCAATGTGGGCTCTTCCCTTGTGTCTTAATCGCGCAGGACGGCGGTGAGTGAGTTCATGAGAGTCTGTGTTCCCGTCGGATCCCGGCAGCGACCGGGAACCGACGGCGGGGATCAGATGTCGAGGAAGCGAACGTCTTTCGCATTCTCCTGGATGAAGCGCCGACGCGAATCCACATCGTCGCCCATGAGGACCGTGAAGATCTCGTCGGCCATGATCGCGTCGTCGAGCGAGACCTGTTTGAGCAGTCTGTGGTCGGGATCCATCGTGGTCTCCCACAGCTCCGAATAGTTCATCTCGCCCAGACCCTTGTAGCGCTGAATCGCCAGGTCCTTGGGCAGACGCTTGCCCGCGGCCCGTCCGGTTTCGAGCAGTCCGTCGCGTTCGTTGTCGGTGTAGGCGAACTGGTGAGCCGAATTCGACCACTTGATCCGGTACAGGGGCGGAGTCGCCAAGAACACGTACCCGTGTTCGATCAGAGGCTTCATGTACCGGAAGATCAGCGTGAGCAGCAGAGTCGTGATGTGCTGACCATCGACGTCCGCGTCGGCCATGAGCACGATCTTGTGGTAGCGCAGCTTCTCGAGTTCGAACTCCTCGCCGATGCCGGTGCCGAAGGCGGTGATCATGGCCTGGACCTCGTTGTTGCCGAGAGCCCGGTCGAGTCGCGCCTTCTCCACATTGAGGATCTTGCCGCGCAGGGGCAGGATCGCCTGAGTGTGCGGGTTGCGGCCCTGGGTCGCGGAGCCGCCTGCGGAATCACCCTCGACGATGAAGACTTCGGAGATCGTCGGGTCCTTGGTCTGGCAGTCCTTGAGCTTGCCGGGCATACCCGAGGATTCGAGGAGTCCCTTGCGGCGGGTGGCTTCGCGGGCCTTGCGTGCGGCCATCCTCGCCTGCGAGGCCTGCAGTGCCTTGCGGACGACGTCCTTGGCCTGAGCCGGATTCGACTCCAACCAGTGTCCGAGCTCATCGCGGACGACGCGCTGGACGAAGCCCTTGACCTCGGAGTTGCCCAGCTTCGTCTTCGTCTGTCCCTCGAACTGCGGATCGCCGAGCTTGACCGAGATGACCGCTGTCAGCCCCTCGCGGACGTCATCGCCGGTGAGGTTGGCGTCCTTCTCCCGCAGCAGCTTCTGTTCGCGGGCGTAGTTGTTGATCAGCGAGGTCAGCGCCGTGCGGAATCCCTCTTCGTGTGTACCGCCCTCGTGGGTGTTGATGACGTTGGCGTAGGTGTGGACCGATTCGCTGAAGGAGGTCGTCCACTGCATGGCGATCTCGAGCGAGAGCGTCTCCACTCCCTCTTCGGCTTCGAAGACGATGACGTCCGGATGGACGAGGTCGGCCTTCTTCGTCGAGTTCAGGTACTGCACGTAGTCGAGGAGACCGTGCTCGTAGTGGTAGGTGGCCTCACGTGGTTTGGTCTCGGCTTCGTCGTCCTCGTCGATCTGGACGTTGTCGTCGTCGACCTGTGCGTGGCGCTCGTCGGTCAGGCTGATCTTCATGCCCTTGTTGAGGAAGGCCATCTGCTGGAAGCGAGCACGCAGGTACTCATAGGAGAAGTCGGTGGTCTCGAAGATCGTGGAGTCCGGCCAGAAGGTGACCATCGTTCCGGTCTCCGAGGTCTCTTCGCCGCGGCGGAGCTCGCCGGTGGGCACGCCCTTCTCGAAGTCCATGCTCCAGACGTAGCCGTCACGCCGGACCTCGACCTCCAGGCGTTCGGACAGCGCGTTGACCACTGTCGAACCCACACCGTGCAGGCCGCCGGCCACGGCATAGCCGCCTCCGCCGAACTTGCCGCCGGCGTGCAGGATGGTCAGGATCACCTCGACGGTGGGCTTGCCTTCGGTGGGGTGCATCGCCACAGGCATGCCGCGCCCGTCGTCGACGACTCTCACACCGCCGTCGGCGAGGATCGTCACCTCGATGTGGTCGCAGTACCCGGCCATCGCCTCGTCGACGGAGTTGTCGACGATCTCCTGAACCAGGTGGTGGAGACCACGTTCCGAGGTCGAACCGATGTACATGCCGGGTCGTTTGCGAACTGCTTCGAGACCCTCGAGTACCGTAATGTCCCCGGCATCGTAATGGGGTAGATCCTCGGTCGTCATATGACTCCTTGTGGGGGTGGGCGCTAACAGCTACCCATTCTACCGCGCTGCGACCAGAAATGCCCGTAAGCGGCACACTATGGTGCATTTGCGGAATTTTTAAGCCTCAGATGTACCCCCGGGCACGAAAGGGACCGGCTATCGCCGTTTAAGGCCCTCTAACGTTCTTCGGATCTGTCTCGAAGACGACTCCCGATATCAGCCGAAGGTATCGCGCGGTCCGCGACCGGTCACGCTGCGCCTGCCCCTCTTGAAACTGCGGCCCTGTGGCCCGCGGATCTCGATCTCCGTGATCGTCTGGGAGCCGAGGCCGGCTTCCAGGGCCCTGAGGATCGTGGGCTTGAGGACGCGCAGCTGAGTCGCCCAGGTCGTCGAGTCGGCGGCGATGATCAGCAGAGGCGGGGAGAAGTCGACGGGTCTGCAGTGCAACGCCACCTGTTCGCCGACCAGATCGGGCCACCGGCCGAGGACCTTGCCGATGTCGATCGACGACGACCAGCCTCGGGCAGAGATCAGCTTTCCCAGTGCCGACGAGATCGCTGCCGGATCGCGCTTGTCCTTGCCCGCCGAGGAGTACACGGCTTCACCGCGCAGCCGTGACCGGCGGCGGCTCCGGACGAACTTCGCCTCGGTCGCCTCCATCCGTCGCACCCGGTCGAGGGCTTCGAGTGCCGCCACCGGAGTCGAGACGTCCTTCTCGATGCCGCTCATGGCACCAGCCGGTCCTGACCGATCCGGCGACCTTCGAGTCCCTCCGGCAGGTCGCCGTCGACGGCGGCAGTGATGAAGACCTGTTCGGCCTCGGTGATCCGTGAGGCCAGTCGGCTGCGACGTCCGGTGTCGAGTTCGGCGAAGACATCGTCGAGGACGAGGATCGGCTGTTCGGCGGTCGACCCGGCATCGGAGCTGAGCAGATCCCAGCCGGCCAGCTGCATCGCCAGAGCCAGGGACCAGGTCTCCCCGTGGGAGGCATAGCCCTTCGCAGGGTGGTCGCCGATCGTCAGCGCCAGATCGTCGCGACCGGGACCGTGCAGGGTCAGCCCGCGCTCGATCTCCGTCGTGCGCCGGCGCTCGAGCGCGGCCAGCAGCAGTTCCCGGCATTCGGCGGGGGATTCGGCCTGCGAATAGTCGATGCGCGAATCATAGCGAGCCCTGACTCCCTGTCGCTCCAGCCGGGCGTCGGCGGCGATGAAGGCGAAGTTGTCCTGCAGGGGTTCGACGATGTCGGCGAGGATGCGCCGGCGACCGAAGACCAGCTCCGAGGCCGCGTCGGCATAGGCCATGTTCCAGATGTCCAGGGTTGCTTCCAAGCCGGGGTCACGGTCTTCGCGCAGACGCTTGAGCAGTGCGTTGCGCTGTTTGAGAGCACGTTCGAAGTCCGCGATCACCGAGGAATAGCGGGGATTGCGGGACACGACGAGGGTGTCGATCCAGGAGCGGCGCTCGGCCGGCTCGCCACGGACCAGACTGAGGTCCTCGGGTGCGAAGACCACGCAGGAGACGAGTCCGAGGATCTCCTTCAACTTCACCGGCGATCGGTTGACCCGTGCCCGGTTGGCGCCCTTCGCTTGGATCGTGACTTCCACCGTGGCATGGCGCTGATCGCGATTGACCAGAGCGGAGGCGGTTGCCGACTGTGCGGCCTCGTGCACCAGCGGTGCATCGAAGGCCACTCGGTGGGACCGCTGGTGCGCCAGATACCCGATGGCTTCGACGATATTGGTCTTGCCTGTGCCGTTGTCGGCCACGAATGTGGTGACTCCGGGCTCGAACTCGAGGTCGAGTTCGGGATAGGACCGGTAGTTACGCAGTGAGAGTCTCGATATCCACATTCAGATGCGGGTGGGCATGAGCAGGTATCGATACGACTCGTCGGCCGATGATTCCAGATCCTTCTGTCCTGAGATGATGACGGGCTTCATCGGCTGGGTGAACGAGAAGTTCACGTAGGGGCTCTCGACAGCTGCGAGGCCCTCGGCGATGTAGTGGGGGTTGAACCCGACGGTGATCGGCTCGCCCTGCAGCACCGCCTCGACGGCTTCGGAGGCCTGAGCGTCGTCGCCGGTTCCGGCATAGAGGGTGAGCATTCCGTCGCTGACTTCGAATCGCAGCGGAGTGTTGCGCTCGGCGACCAGGGAGACGCGGCGAACCGCTTCCCTGAGCACACCCGTCTCGACGATGGCGTGGATCGGCACCGAGTCAGGGAAGAGTGATCGGACCTTGGGGTATTCGCCTTCGACGAGCAGCGATGTCGTGACTCGTCCCGCCGAGGTGAAGGAGATGAGGTCCTTGCCCGCGTCGTTGCTCAGCCCGATTGTGACGTCACCGCCGAGGGACTTGGACACGTCCGAGAGTGTGCGCCCCCGCAGCAGTGCCACGGCGGAGACGTCCGGACGACCGGGATTCCACGTGAACTCACGGACGGCGAGGCGGTAGCGGTCAGTGGCGAGGAGTGTGACCTTCTCGCCTTCGATCTCGACGCGCACGCTGGTCAGGATCGGCAGTGTGTCATCCTTCGACGTTGCGATCGTGACCTGGGACACCGAGTTCTGGAACTCTCCGGCGGAGACGGTGCCGGAGGCATCGGGAATCTGAGGCAGTGCCGGGTATTCGCCCACGGGCATCGTCATCAGCGAGAACCGGGACGAGCCGCAGGTGACGTCGACCTTCGAATCGACCTGCTCCAGTGTCACTTCCTGGTTGGGCAGAGCCTTCGAGATGTCGGCGAGGAGACGGCCGGAGACGAGGACGGTACCGGCCGTGACCACCTCGGCGTCGATCTCGACTCGGGATGAGACTTCGTAGTCGAAGACAGCGAGGCGGACGGTCCCACCGGTTTCGGCGGTGATGAGGATTCCAGTCAGGACCGGTGCGGAGGGGCGACTGGGGAGAGTCTTGGTAGCCCATGTCACCGCATCGGCGAGGACGTCGCGGTTGACTTTGAACTTCAGGGGAGATGCTTCGGCGTTCACTTTACTCCTTCGGGGTGGCCACCCGACGTACTCAAGTCACTGGCTGGGCGTTGCTGGGAAAACTTTACACAGCCTATCGGAAATCTGAGCATCCCGGCATGGGGCAGCCGACAACCTCATCACAGCGGACCCGGGCAGACCGAGACCGCCATGATCTCGCATTCGAGAATCGACCGTGACGCTGTGTTCGAATTTCAGATCGTGCCGTGTGCGGGCCTCGAGCATGAGCTCGAGAAGTTCCCCACCCCGCCGATGCAGTCGGTGGCGGTCACCCTCTTATTACTTGAATTCAATGAGTAGAAGTATCAGCACCTGTGGAGATTGTGGATAACCAGCGGCTACGCCCGAGTAGTCAAGGTTCGTGCGCTCCACATGGGTGTGGATGCCCTGTGTACCTCCACGCATGCTTCGGTGGGCGCTTGGGTAAGCACATCCATGTAGTTCACATCCGTCCACTCAGGCCGTGGAGTTATCCACCATTCTATCCCCAGGATACGTGGTTTGTCCCCATGGTTATCCACATATGTGTATACCGTGTTCTATAGGCGATGTTGCTGTTTAATGCGGTTTGTTAATTCGGTGACCTGAGTGTAGACCGCGCGGCGTTCAGCCATCTGAGTTCGAATCTTCTTGTTCGCATGCATCACGGTCGTGTGATCGCGGCCGCCGAAGGCCTGACCGATCTTCGGCAGCGACAGCTCCGTGAGTTCGCGGCACAGATACATGGCGATCTGCCGTGCCGTGGTCAGGGTCCGAGAACGGGAGGTCCCACACAGATCATCGAGGGTGAGGCTGAAGTAGGCAGCGGTCTGACCCATGATGTCGGCGGCGGAGATGGCTGGGGTGTCGTCCTGGGTGATGAAGTCCTTGAGGACGGTCTCGGCCAGACTGACGTCGACCTGCTGATCGTTGAGGTTGGCGAAGGCGGTCACACGAATGAGAGCGCCCTCGAGTTCGCGGATGTTCGAGGAGATCCGCGAGGCGATGTATTCGAGGACGTCATTGGGAACATCGAGATGTTCTCCGGCCGCCTTGCGGCGCAGAATCGCGAAGCGCGTCTCCATGTCCGGGGGCTGCACGTCTGTCAGGAGGCCCCATTCGAAGCGTGAGCGAAGCCGCTCCTCGAAGCCCTTGAGCATCTTCGGCGGCTGGTCGGAGGTGATGACGACCTGTTTGACCTCATTGTGCAGGGCATTGAAGGTGTGGAAGAACTCTTCGACGGTCGCGTCCTTGCCCTGCAGGAACTGGATGTCGTCGATCATCAGGATGTCGACCTCGCGGTAGCGACGTTGGAACGCCGGTCGCAGGGAGTTCGAGGTCTTCGACGAGCCGATCGTGTTGATGAAGTCGTTGACGAACTCTTCGCTCGAGACGTATTTCACGCGGATCTCGGGGAACAGCTGGGTCGCGTAGTAGCCGATTGCGTGCAGGAGGTGCGTCTTGCCCAGTCCCGAATCGCCGTAGATGAACAGGGGGTTGTAGGCCTTGGCCGGGGCCTCGGCCACGGCGAACGCCGCAGCATGGGCGAAGCGGTTGGACGCACCGATGACGAAGGTGTCGAAGGTGTACTTCGGGTTGAGCTGGGCGACGCCGGGAACCTCGACCGGTGGAGTGGACTGGGCGGCGGTCGCCTCGGCGATCTTCATCTCTCGCGTCGTTCTTTCCCCAGGTGCCCCGTTGCCGGGTGCCGGCCCGGAATCCTCGTACCGGGGCGACTGCGGCTGCGGATGAGGTGCGCGGTCGTAGGGGGCGGGGATCCGAGGCTGAGCGGACGCGGCCTGTGACGGTGCATGGGCCGGTGACCCCGTGGATCCCATCGCCGAGGTGGAGGTCTCCGGATCGATCTCGATCGGTGAGCCCGGTGTGGGTTCCCCGATGAGATCTTCGAACCTGATCGGTACGTCGAGTTCGGGATCGACCACGAATCCGAAGGTCACCTCGAAGCCGAGGACGTGGGAGAACTCTCTCGTCAGCGGACCGAGGAGCCGGGTCTCGATGGTTCTGCGCGTGTGCTCATCGCGGACAGCGAGAAGGACCAGTGCGTTGTCGACGAGGGCCTTGGGAACGGCGAGTGAGAGGAAGCCCTTCTGATGGGCGGTCAGACCGGGGTCCTGATCCAGGGTCGAGACCACCGTCCGCCATTGGCTGATGAGCTCATTCTTGGAATTCGACACCGTCACTCTTCCTCCGTTTTCGTAGTTGCTTCTTGGCATGGTCCACACCTGTGTATGACTTCCACATAGTTTTCCACAGTTTGTGGAGAACTGACGAGTCATCCCAGTATTCCTCCACACTGGTGGATAACCATGTGGATAACTACACGCTTGTTACTTGTGGACGACCGCAGACGTCGGGAGAATGAACTTCGGCGAATAGGGCGCCACGGTGACGTGAAACATTCGCCTCGGGTTTGACCGGCTTCTTCGACCTTGGCTAAGATGGAGTGTCCTGTGTACCGGGCTTCATCCGATTATCTTGACTATCTTTTGGCTCTTACGCACAGGAGTGCTCGGCGGTCGAGACTCTCACCGCCGTTTTTTGTGAGAACGCATCGGTGTTCGCCCGCAACCTAGAAATCGGAGACATGAAGTGAGTAAGCGTACTTTCCAGCCCAGCAACCGCAAGCGTGCCAAGAAGCACGGTTTCCGTCTGCGCATGCGCACCCGTGCGGGCCGTTCGATCCTGGCCGCACGTCGTCGTAAGGGACGTGCCGAAGTTTCGGCATAAGTGTGATCACCGCGGCTCACCGGATCCGCAGCGGCGAAGATTTCAGAAGAGTCTTCAAGGCTGGTGTCCGCGTGCGCTCGGGCCATCTGATGGCGCACAGTCTCATAGACAATGATGATTCCCACGCCGCGCGCGTGGGTTTCATCGTATCCAAAGCCGTTGGAAATGCTGTTCGACGGAATCGGGTGAAGCGTCGTCTCCGAGAGATCATGCGAGTCAGGTTGGACAGTTTGGAGCCCGGCACCCTGTTCGTGGTTCGAGCGCTGCCACATGCGGCAGGGGCAGACTTCACGGAGCTCGAGTCCGAGGTCACGTTGCTGATGGACAAAGCTCGGAAGAAGCTAGAGAGCCGTGGACGCCGAACATGATCTGAAGCATCCTTCGGAGGTGCCGCGCCGGCCGACAGGATTCCGGCCCACGCTCTGGTGGGTGATGCGCATCGGGCCGCGGATGCCATTCGTCTGGTTGATCAGAGCCTATCGAGTGGTGGTGTCCCCGATGTACGGACAGGTCTGCCGATATTATCCCAGCTGCTCGATGTACGGCCTGGAAGCCTTCGAGATTCACGGAGTTCTCAAGGGAATGGTGTTAACTGGTTGGCGGATACTGCGATGCAATCCCTTCTCCCACGGCGGGGTGGACCATGTTCCCGGTTCAGCGCGCCAGGCCCGCTCCGAATCGATGCACACCGATGAGGGCCACTGACAATTGACGACGTCCGTGCGGCGGTTGCGCTGCCCGGTTGAGGTCGCGAACAGCTGGCGGCTTGAGCCTCACACGTGCACTGAGGCAGGACCGAGGGTTCTGTGTCGCGAAGACCTGCGAACAATGGCAAAATGAACGATCGTGAAGAATCGTTGTAACGAGGAGAACTGAATGGACTGGATGGACAAGCTGCTCTACCCGCTGCAGTGGGTAGTTGCTTGGATCCTCGCGATCTTCCACGAGATCTTTACCGCAATCGGACTTCCAGCGGACAACGGCTGGACCTGGGCGCTGTCGATTGCCGGACTGACTGTCGTCATTCGTGCATTGCTGATCCCTCTGTTCGTCTACCAGATCAAGTCTCAGCGGAAGATGCAGCTGCTGCAGCCTCAGATCCAACGACTGCAGGCCAAATACAAGGGCAAGAAGGACCAGTACTCGCGTCAGGCCATGGCCGAAGAGCAGATGAATCTGTTCCGCGACAACAAGACGAGCCCTTGGGCCTCGTGTCTGCCGCTCCTCGTGCAGATGCCCATCTTCTTCTCTCTCTTCCGCGTTATCCACAACATGCCCAAGGTGGCATCCGGCTCCATTGACGCGATCGGCGGATTCACTCAGGATCTTGCGATCCAGGCTGAGAATTCCAGTGTCTTCGGGATCTCGCTGTCGGCGACGTTCCAGGATCCCGGTATAAGTGTGAAGCTGCTCACCGGTGTTCTCATCATCATCATGGCCTCGACCATGTTCATCACGCAGAAGCAGATGATGGCGAAGAACATGACGGAGACCGCCGCAGCGAATCCGATGATGCAGTCGCAGAAGATGCTGCTCTACGTCATGCCTCTCGTCTTCGGCATCGGCGGCATCTACTTCCCACTCGGCGTCCTCATCTACTGGTTGGTCTCGAACACCTGGACCATGGCGCAGCAGCACACGGTCATCCGGAACATGCCGGCTCCCGGCTCCAAGGCGGAGAAGGAGATGCTCGAGCGCAGGGCTCGCAAGGGCAAAACCGTGCAGCAGCCCGAGATCAAGGGCGGCAGCGACGCCGCCGGCGAACAGGATGCGAAGCCCACCGGTCAGGGTCAGAGACAGCAGCCGGTGAGTAAGAACCGCAAGAAGAACAAGAAGCGCTGAGGAAGAACATGACTGAAGACAACGTTGACGAGAACGTGGAAGAGAAGACCGCGAAGCCGACTCGCGCCGAACTCCTCGAAGAGGAAGGCGACATCGCGGCGGACTACCTCGAAGAACTCATGGACATCGCTGACATCGACGGTGATATCGACATCGATGTCGGAGACGGTCGTGCTCAACTGTCGATCGTCTGCGAGGACGGCGAGCAGTCCAACCTCCGCACCCTCGTGGGCAGAGACGGCAAAACTCTCGGAGCACTGCAGGAGCTGAGCCGGCTGGCCGTCCAGACCAGCACGGGACAGCGGTCATGGCTGATGCTCGACATCGACGGCTTCCGCAACAACCGGCGTGACGAACTCATCAAAAAGGCACAGAAGGCCATCGATGGCGTCAAAGAGTCCGGAGATGAGTTCGCCTTCAATCCCATGAACAGCTTTGAGCGCAAGATCATTCACGATCAGGTCGCTCGGGCCGGACTGGTTTCGGAGTCCGAAGGTGAGGGTGACGGGCGCCATGTGCTCGTCCGTCCTGTTGATGACTGACCTGACTGCTCTCGAAATTCCTCCCGCCCGGACCGAAGACTACTTCGGTGCCGCTTATCCGGCGGCTGCCCGTTATACAGAGCATCTGGCCACAACCGGAATCGAATGGGGACTGATCGGACCACGTGAGGTCGACAGACTGTGGACCAGACACATCCTCAACTGCGCGGTCGTCGCCGAATTCATCTCAGACAGCGACGTCGTCGGCGACGTGGGCAGCGGTGCCGGCCTACCGGGAATCCCCATCGCCCTGCTCCGGCCCGAGACACAGGTGGTGCTCATCGAACCGATGGAACGCCGTGTCGAGTGGCTGAGTATGGTCGTCGACGACTTGGGGCTGGACAATGTGCGCATCGTCCGGGCTCGGGTCGAGGAACTCGTCGATGAGGAGATGTTCACCGTCGTCACCGCCCGAGCGGTCAAGGCAATGACAACGCTGATCGAATGGACTCACGAGGTGATGGGCCCCGAGGGGAGGATCCTCGCGCTGAAGGGTGCCTCGGTTGAGGCCGAGCTGGCGAAGACGAAGAAGCTTCTCAAACGATATCGACTCACTCAGCCGAAGATCCACATCGTCGACGGTGGAATCCTTGACGTCCCGAGCCGTGTTGTCGAGATGGTCAAGAAATAGTACGAAGTAGATTTGGTCTAGGCTGAGAATAGCTTTGTGAAACCAATGGATGATGGAGTGCGCCGAATGCCGATCATGGACGAGTCGTCTCCCATAGGTGCTGCAATCGCGCGCGACAATCGTCGCGCCGATCGTCTGTCCCAGGCGAGTTTTCCGAAACCGGACTCCACCCGTGTCTTCACCATCGCCAACCAGAAGGGCGGCGTCGGCAAGACGACCACGGCAGTGAATATCGCCGCGGCATTGGCCAATCAGAATCTCAACGTGCTGCTCATCGACATCGATCCTCAGGGCAATGCGAGTACTGCTTTGGGCATCGACCACTACTCCGACGTCACCAGCATCTACGACGTGATCATCGATGATGTTCCGATGCGTGAGTCTGTGGCGCAATGCCCTGATTTCGAGACCCTCACATGCGTACCTGCAACCATCGATCTCGCCGGCGCTGAGATCGAACTGGTCTCGCTCGTTGCTCGTGAGCAGCGTCTCCAACGTTCCCTCGGTCATTACCTCGATGAGCAGGCTGCCGCGGGCAATCGGGTGGATTATGTCATCGTCGACTGTCCGCCCAGCCTCGGACTTCTGACAGTCAACGCCTTCGTCGCCGCTCGAGAGGTCCTCATTCCCATTCAGTGCGAATACTATGCGCTCGAGGGGCTGAGTCAGCTGTTGAAGAACATCCAGCTCATCCAGAAACATCTCAACCCTGAGCTGGCGATCTCGACGATTCTGCTTACGATGTATGATGGGCGGACGAATCTCAGCTCACAAGTTGCCGATGATGTTCGGACGCATTTCCCCGAACAGGTTCTGTCGAGTTCGATCCCGCGCTCCGTGCGGATCTCGGAGGCTCCCAGCTACGGTCAGACCGTCATATCCTATGATCCCCATTCCAGTGGCGCCTTGTCCTATCGAGAAGCTGCCGAAGAAATCGCTATACGAGGAGTAAATCGTGGCTGAACGCAGCAGGAAGCGTGGTTTAGGTAGGGGGCTGGGTGCCTTGATCCCGGATGGGGCGTCCGACGACCGACCGGTCGACGTGTTCTTCTCAGGAGGCGAGGCAGAAGAGGGCAAGGAATCCGACGAGGGGGCGAAGGCACCGCGCGCGGCTCGTAACGATCCTGCAGCCTCTATGCAGTCGTCCCGACGTCGTAAACCGAAAAGCGCTGATTCCGGCTCGTCGACGACCAAGAGAGTGAAGGATACAGACACCTCGTCGGAGACTGCGCCGACGAAGTCCGCCGCAGCTGCGAGGACTGGGTCAACGAAGACCCAGGCAGGGAAGTCCGGGTCAACTAAGTCGGAGGCGACCAAGAACCAGGGGACGAAGGCCGGGTCGACGAAGACCCAGGCGACGAAGGGCGGGTCGACGAAGAAGTCAGGATCGGCGAATTCCGCGTCGGGAGAGACCTCGTCGGGAAAGACCTCGTCGGGATCCGCCAAGACTTCGGCCTCCAAGACACGCACCTCGAACGCTTCGGCAGCCAAGGCTGCCGGATCCAAATCATCCGACTCGGAGACGTCACCCAAATCGACGTCTCAGCAGACAACTCAGTCGGAGACTGCGCCGACGAAGTCCACCGCGGCGAAGTCCAACTCTTCGAAGACCGCCCCGGCCAGATCCACCGTTTCGGAGACGAGCTCCTCGAAGTCGAAAGATGTTACCCAGACCCAAGCTGCACCGGCGGCGAAGGCGTCGGGCACGGTTGGAGAGTTTTCCACAGCCAAGGCCGAATCCACAACGCAATCGCAACACGATGCGGTCGATGACGGCGGGGTCAATGCTTCGCAGACGTCAACATCGGGTGACCGGAATGCGGAATCGGCTGATTCCACAGAAGCACATCCTCGTTCTTCTGAGCGTCCGGCTGGAAGTGGTTCCCCAGGTTCCGAACCGGGCGGTAGAGACTCTACAGTCGGTGATGACGTCTTTGAAACTCATCCCGGCGTCTACAGGTCAGGCCACGAAAGGTTCGACGAAGCACGCGAGTCAACGCAGTCGTCCACCGACGATACTACAACTGAAGTTTCCGGGCGGTCCGACCAGGCCAGTGTCAGTGAAACCTGGAGCGAAGGCGATGGCTCCCGCGACTCGTCCACGGCCGCTGACGACGATCAGGTAGAGCCCGGCGTCGATTCGATTCCGGATACTGAGTTCGGCGAAATCAGGGTGGACCTGGTTGATGCGAACCCGCGCCAGCCCCGGACATCCTTCGATGAAGATCAGCTGAGCGAACTTGTCCACAGTATCCGAGAGATCGGCGTACTTCAGCCTGTCGTCGTGCGGCAGAAGCCGAGCCAACCGGAACGCTTTGAACTCATCATGGGTGAGCGTCGACTCCGGGCGACGAAGGATGCCGGGCTGGAGACCATTCCTGCCATCATCCGTTATGTCGATGACACGGATCTGCTGCGTGACGCCCTACTTGAGAATCTGCATCGTGCGGAACTGAACCCACTGGAGGAAGCCGCCGCGTACGGGCAGTTACTCGAAGACTTCGGCTGCACGCAGGAAGAGCTCTCAGACCGCATCGGCCGCTCGCGCCCCCAGATTTCGAACACGCTGCGCCTGCTGCGTCTGCCGCCTTTGGTACAGCGTCGCGTTGCGGCAGGCGTGATCTCCGCTGGTCATGCTCGCGCAATCTTGGGACTGAGGGAACCGGAACATATGGAAATCCTCGCTCAGAGGATCGTTGCCGAGGGGTTGTCGGTTCGTGCGTCGGAGGAGGCCGTAGTCCTGCTGAACCGCGGCGACTCGATGAATGTTCCACGTGCAACGCCTCAGGTTGACCCTCAATTCATCGCGGTCGCCGAACGTCTTGGAGATCGGTTGGATACCAAGGTCAACATCACGGTCGGTAAGAAGAAGGGAAAACTGAGCGTCGAATTCGCCAATCAGGATGACCTGGATCGTATTCTTGATCTTCTCGGAGTGGAGGCAGCTGCCGAGTAGGTCTCGGACTTCAGCCAGGTAAGCCGAGGCGGTTTTGGAAGGTTCCGATCTTTCGAAACCGCCTCTTTTGGTTCACCTATGGTGTTTCTGCATTCTTGCTGGTGTCGGAACAGTAGTAACGGTCTGTATTGGACACGTAGCCAGGTGGCCACGTGTTGTGCTCGGTCGCATAAGCGTTCCACGTGAAACACTCACGTGACCTTTGCCGTGGGGCTGCAGGAGATGCCCTTCTCTTCCCATTTTAGGACTGTGGCGTGAGCGCCGAGACATTTCTTGCTGGGGTACAGACTATTGGCGCTGTAGACATCTGCCCGCGTGATGTCGGCGATTATGTCGCCTCACACTTTTGTTTTGCATGTGTGTCGCGATTCTGGTTCGAGGTCGGTCCCGTAGGTCGGCTTCCACTTCACGCGGATTGCACCGTGTCAGGTCTGTGTTGGCTCATCCATTGGACGGACCGCTATCGTTTCACGTGGAACGGCGGAACCCTCGAGTGGGCCGACATCGCCTGTCGAAGCTCTGGTCACCCTGCCCTGTCGAAGGTATGCCAGACTGAAGAGGGTGAGCGCGGTAAGGTCCCAACGCGGACTTTGGCTTTGTTCTTGACGAAGTTCTGTGCGATCTAGCGTCTGGTCAATGGTCTTCGCTAAGGATTCGCTGCACTGTTGAGACCTATTAGGCACCCCGTTCGCCTGTCGCTACTGCCGATTCTTCGCGCGGGAGATTGGGTGTTTTACGTGAAACCCGTGGCAAATGCGGACCGACCCTATTTCGGGAATCGGTTATTTCGACCACTGATTTCTACCTAAGCAGACACCGAGATCTAGCTCGTTGCATTCCAATAGGCCGTCGTACGTCAGTGACGTTTCACATGAGACAGTCTTGTCTGGCTCGGTGGCGCAATCGACAGTTGGTCTGATCGGATTCAACGGGACGGAAAACGCAGAGCATCAGGACGGTGTCCTCGTTTCCCCCGGTCTGTCTGGATTCAGTTTGCTTGAAGAATCCAGGCGAGGCTACGGGGCTGGATCTACATGACCGACGAGTCGTTGTAGTCGAAGTGCAAAGGTGGCCGTCCGCGGTTCAGAATTCGGTCGATCGCTTGTACATGGAGAAACCCTTCCGGCAATGGTCATACTTTGCTGTGAGTGTGGATGTATTGCGCGTTCAGCGAGGTGTCCTCCGACCGGTTTCACGTGGAACATTGGTATTGCACTGTTTGGATCGCCTATTCAGTATTTGAGTTTGCAGTTTCGTCGGCCACCGTTATGAAGAAGCTCAGGTGTATTTGACGATGCTGATGTTTGCTCAGGTTACACGTGAAATTCGAAGTAGGCATGCCGTTGGTAAACTCCATACGAGAGAATGAAGGGATTGATCATGATGGAGACACGGAGTTGATGAATCTATAAGCTGGGGTCTCTTTGAATCCTGTACGTACGTCAGGTCCATGAGCATCGGATCAATGACGTCCGTTTGTTGGAATCGTTTCACGTGGAACGGGGTACCATCGAACCCAGCGATTGCCGGCAATAGAACTATTCGCTCCTAACCGATCCCCATTACACGGTGCCGCCGCCCCATGCATGGTCTGCCTCTTTGAGTGATCATCGTGTGGTGGAGAGTGATAACTGGACGTCACAGTTGCACGCTGCTGTATACGGTGGCGGAAGGTTCCGGATTGTGTTGTGTGGGTTGGTCGCCGATATGCCTGTAAGTTTCACATGAAACAGCCGCTGATATCCACTCCACCTTCCACCGATTGCTGGCGTTGGTGTGTCCGAAACCGTTAGATCAGTGGCGCATGGCCAGCGCCAAAGATGGCCGTTCATGTAAGTTCCAAACCACCTCGATCGCGGAACGAATCTTCAACCCGCGAGAATGACTCGCTCGTCCTGGTTGGCTACCTTCAACTTGGGGAGTTTGTCTCTTAAGAATCACTCCTTGGTCGCCTGAGTTGAACAAGAAGGTTCAGCTGGTTAGCGTGGTGAGGCCTGGAATCCGCAGCGGAGGGCTCCTAGTGTATTTGCCCATTTCCTTTGACCCAGGGTGCATTTCGCGTCGCTTACCAGCTCGGGTTTCATGTGGAACGGCGTTTACACAGTTTCAAACCTGGAAGGTTCCTTCGGTAAGCGCGGGCTGGAGTGTGCGGCGGTGCAGGATGTGCAGGATGTGCAGGATGTGCAGGACCGTCGGGTTCCGCCGAACAGGGATTCCTGATTCGATCGATGGCTATAGTATGAGCAGTGTAGCTAAGCTTGCCGGGTTCTGCACTCGGTATCTCGTTCCCTTTCCCACCGTTGGTGGATAACTTGGGCGTTCCCGAGGGGAGTGAATCGTCTGCTGGGACGCATGCCTGGCGAGTCGCGGTGAAGTTGGCGCCGATATTTGCAGTTCTTTTTGGTGATTTCGACGATACTCGGTTTCACGTCGAACGGCGGAGGACGACCTGTCGGTAGTATTGAACTTCAGGAGGCCAACGCAAACGCTCGTTGTGGGTAACGATGTAGGTGTGCGGACTGGATCTTGTATGACCATGTCGTGGATTGGGAAATCGGCGATCCACCAGTGAACCGACACTATTCTGTTGTGTGGGGAGAACAAGAGCCGGTGGAGATTCTCATGCTCAGGGGCCACGGACCTCCGTTTCACGTGGAACACCGATTCAGGTTGCGGTCCCTTGTTTGTTCGATCCTTGGCTTCGACGAAATCACAGCGCATGTTAGCCCGGTGTGTCTTTGGAGTCGGGGGCCACTTGGGTTGTGTGTCCGTGTCCGCGCAGTCTTCCCGTTCATCCCTGGTGTCGAGTTCGGGTCTCGGCGGACCGAGAGTCAGGGGAAGGAACTCTGGATGGGTTTCATGTGAAACAGAAGGAGCGCTCTAGCTTGAAGGCGCTGGATTGCATGGTCAATGTGTGCGAAATGCAGCTAGTGGATCTGTCGCGACAGTAGATCGGCAGTAGAAATGCCGTCCGGGTGAAAATGTCGCTCCTCCGTTTGAACGGTCCCCGTTTGAGCCCAGCCGGTAGTCGACGTTGCCGAATTCAATTCGTTCGGTTGGCTTTCCCCTCGAGGATTGGAATCGATTATCCCGGACGCTGCAAATGTCTCACCGTCTGTCCAATGGGGCATATTTTCGTAGCTACGGGGACGGGTACGGGCACTGACTTTGTTCATTCACGCAAACCAATGCCAAGAGCGTTCGCGGTGTTGTGCGCCGTCGGTCGAGCTACCCGGAGTAGAGAGGCAATTGCCGAACCGATTCACGTGGAACGCCCACCAAAGAACAATCAGAATGCGAGAGTTCCACGTGAAACAGCGTTGAGCGTATGTCAGTTATACGCTTTGATCTCATCGAGACTCAATGTCCCCGTCTCGGGATCTGAGTCCTCGCGGACATACAGACGTTGCAGACCGGCTGCGATTCCGTCCGCGATTGCGTCACGAACATTTGAGTCCTCGAGGTTGTCGAGGTCGACAACGTTGGTGAGATACCCGGCAACGACATGCACTTTCGGCGTCCGCAGGCGCTTCAGCGAGGACCACGTGCGTGCATGGCTCCTGCAATCCTTCATGCCTGTCCGTGCGGCAAGCTCACTCTGGATCAATTCGGCCAGGCGTGCTCCCGTGGGTGAGTTGATATCGGAGTGGGTCTCGTGTCCGAAGTAGAAGGTCGCGATGCCATTCGCGTCTCTGGACTTATTGATGTCCGCAGTGACAGTGATGACCGCGGACGCTCCGAGCTGATCCGCCTTATTCACTTCAACGGCGTCACCGCTCAGAATGATGGCACCGGCACCCACTACCTCGAGACGCCCGGCAAGGCGGGTTGCAATATCTGTGGTGAGGCGTCGCTCGGTCTCCGCCTGTTCAGCCGTCATGGGGAGCGTTTCGAAATCTACAACTGTAGTTGCGGCCTCGATGACGAAGGTGCGTCCAGCGAGGGAAGTTCCTGAAGCGGCGACCCGCGCCCTCTCCTCCAGTGCGAAAAGGTTCCCCGTGTCTTGTTTTCGGTCGATGGCATCGAGCCCGCGCAGCGTTTGCGGCCCGGCTACACCGTCAACCTTCGTGCCGAGGCTCATCTGAAGCTCTTTGACGGCGCCTTCCGTCAGCGCAGAGTATTCGGCGTCCATCCGTCCCGGATAGAAGCCGAGCCCGGCGAGCGTGCGCTGCAGTCTGAGGACGTCATCGCCTGTAAGGACTCTTACGGGGTCGTAGCGGAGCACTCGATCGCCGAGCTGATATCTTGCGCGTTCGAGTTCTGAGAATGTCTCTGAGCCCATTACTCCATCGCAGAGGATCCCTCGGATCTGTTGGAACTGACGGACAGCTAGTTCGAAATCACGATCGAACACGTCGGATTCGGAGTGTCCGACGTTCAAACCCAGGCGAGCCATCTGAGATTTGATGTTCGGCAACACCTCAGAGCTGTCCCCGCGTGAATACTGCGGGTGTGGGTTGTTCGTCAATGCGTTGCCAATCTGCCGAGCGAAGTCCTGAGAAATGTTCCTGTCTGCCATGAGGATAGACCGAAGGCGCCTGTTGATCCTACAACAGGCGCCTTGGAACTTGCTCAGATGAAGTCGGAGAGCTCATCCTCGAGGGCCGGCTTGGGCCGGGCTCCGATGATGGTCTTGGCGACTTCGCCGTCCTTGAAGACGTAGAGCGCCGGAATCGAAGTGATTCCGTATTTGCTCGCTGTTTCGAGGTTGTCGTCGGTATTGAGCTTGACGACGTCGAGCTTGTCGGTGTTCTCTTCGCCGATCTGGTCGACGATCGGGCTGACCATTCGGCACGGGCCACACCAGGGAGCCCAGAAATCGACGAGTACTGGCTTGTCTGACTTCAATACGGTGTCTTCGAACGTGGCATCAGTGACTTCTGTCGACATGAGCAACCTTTCTTTCAGTGATGTTCTCCAATGGGAACAGCCTCGGTGAGGGATTCATTCCCCTGGTGACTTTCGCCGATCTGCACGCGACGCGGCCGAGCGACACCGGCCCCGTCGTCCCAGGAGACGATTGAGGAGTGAGCTGCTCAGGAAGCGACAGCTGCCGCAGCCCGAGCAGGTTCGGCCGTAACCGCCTCGGCCTGCTTCTGGGCGGTCTCGAGATCGGCGAGGTAGTGCTCGGCGTCGAGAGCGGCCGAGCACCCGGTACCGGCCGCGGTGATCGCCTGCCGATAGACGGAGTCGATGACGTCGCCGGCTGCGAACACGCCTTCGATGGCGGTCTTGGAGGTTCGTCCCTCGACGCCGAGATAACCATCGGGGCGCAGTGAGAGCTGATCGCTGAACAGGCTGGTGCGCGGGTCGGAGCCGATAGCCACGAAGAGTCCTGTGACCGGAAGCTCGGAAGTGTCCCCGGTGACCGTGTTGCGCACCGTCAGTCCAGTGAGGGAATCTTCGCCGTGGATTTCGGTTACCTCACTGTCGAGGACGTATTCGAGCTTTTCATCGGCGGCTGCCCGATCCTGCATGGCCTGTGAGGCTCGCAGTTCCTGACGGCGATGGATCAGCGTGACCTTGGACGCGAACCGCGTGAGGAAGGTCGCCTCTTCGAGTGCGGAGTCGCCACCCCCCACGACGGCGATGTGCTGGTTGCGGAAGAAGAACCCGTCACAGGTGGCGCACCAGCTGACCCCGTGTCCGGACAGTTTCTTCTCATTGGGAAGATCCAGCTCGCGGTATGCCGAGCCGGTCGCGAGGATGACGGCCTTTGCTGTGTATCTCGCGCCGAGCGCCGTTTCGATCTGATGCGCACCGGGCTCGAGCTCGAGGGTGGAGACATCGTCGTAGATCACCTCGGCGCCGAATCTCTCAGCCTGCTCACGCATGCTCTCCATGAGCTCGGGGCCCTGGACACCGGCAGGGAAACCGGGATAGTTCTCCACGTCGGTGGTGTTCATGAGCTCTCCACCGGCGGTGACAGAACCTGCAATGACCACGGGCGACAGATTCGCGCGAGCCGCGTAGACGGCTGCGGTGTACCCGGCCGGTCCCGACCCGATGATCACCAATTGTGTATCAGTCATGTGAAAATTCCCTGCTTCTGTTCGCTGTGTTCTTGACGCCCGCACGGTGGCGGCGCGGATTGCCTATCGTACGTGTAACCGTACGACGGTGGCGACTATTCCGCACGTGTTGGGAAGAGCCGCGGGACGAAACGGGCTGAGTGGACCGTGATGACACCGACCCCTTCCGGGCGTTGAGCGACTTGCGTCCGGACACGGCGAGGCGGTGTCGCTACTTGAAGTCGACGGTGTTGATGATGGCCCGGTGGCCACCCCCGTCCTGGGGAAGTTCGGTCACCCACAGGATCAGTTCGTCGGTTTCGACATCATCGTCGAGTTTGACGGTGACGTCATCGGAGTCGAACTTCCCCTCGCCCACCTTTTCGGCGTCTTCGGGGTCGGAGCCCTCCAGGATTTCGAAAGAGCCCCCCGAATTCGACGATTTCACCTTGACCTCTTTGATCGTGGTCTTGTCTTCGAACTCGAACAGCAGTCCGACACCGGACTTCAGGTTGCCGAATTCGGCCGAGTTGTAGCGATCGGTCCGCCACGATCCCTCGGTCTTGGGCTTGACGTCTTCGGCCGTGTCGTTGTTCTCCTCGTCATCCCCTTCGGGATCCAAGGCCGTGACCGTGTCGATCTTCGGCGGATCCGGCGTGGGTTCCTCGGACTTCGTCTCCGTCGGTTCCTCTGTCTCGGTCGGAGTCGGGGTCTCGGGGGCGGTTTCGGGCTCGGTGTCGTCGGAAGTGAAGTTGAATACGGCGATCGAGATCACGATTGCGGCGATGACGACCAGGGCGAGCACAAGCCAGGCGAAGGGCTTTCGCGAATTCGAGGCATCATCGTCTCCGCCCCCACCGTTGCCGGAACCGCCCCCGGAACCGCTGCCGACAGAGCCGCCGGCTGCAACGGCGGATGAGCCTGCCGTCGAACGGCCTGTACCATCCCCTGCAGACTTACCTCCGGCGACAGCCTGCTTCTTGCCCGACGATCCCTTCGACCCGGAGCCTGCAGCTGTGCCGGCCGCTGCGCTCGCGCCCGCGACGCCGGCGGCCCCCGCCGCGGCGGCCGTCGCACCCGCGGCATCGTCGGAGCCCTGATCGGCAGAGACAGCGGGAACGGGTGCGGTGGTACGGGTCGAATCCGAGTCAGGTTCATCGACCGGCTGTGGCGAGAGCCTGCGAACCTGCTTGGGAGGCGCAGCGGCATTCGCCTCCTGCCGTTTCGCCGACGAGGCTTCCTCGAGGGCGGCGATGCGGCGCCGAGCTTCGTCTTCCTTGGCCTGGGCGATGCGGCGCTCTCGCTCGTACTCGCGCAGCTGATGTTCGCGCTGCTGCTCACTGGTCTCGAACATTCCGCCGAGGAACCACGACCCGTCGTCCTCGTCGTCCATGATGACTCGTGTGTCGTTCTCATCCTCGGGTTCCTCATCACCGTCGTCGGTGACGAAGTCGAGGGACTGCGTGTCCGGATCCGATTCCTGGGCGTCGCGGTCCATGATCGGTGAAGTGAGATTCTCGTCGTACTCGTGTTCGGCATACGCGGAGTACTCCGAATAGGTCTGCTCAGGCTCCCATTCCTCCCAGTCCTGGGCGGCATTGTCGAGCTGCTCCTTGCCGATCGGGAAGCTCGACGCCTCGCGCATCTGCATGCGATCCGCGTACTGTCCGGTCATCTTGCCGCCGACGCCGGCGGCAAGACCGCGAGTTCCCGGACGTGTGATGCCGATGCGGACCAGAGCGGCCTTGACCTGGTCATCGCTGGCAGTGGTTGACCCAGTTCCCCCGATCGAGGTGGATCGAGGCGTGGGCAGGCTCGTCGCCTCGTCGAAGCTGTGCGGGGAATGGTTGAAGACACTGTCGTTGTCGGGCACCGGGGTCCGGTTGACGTAACGCAGCAGTTCGGCATCCCACTCGTCCAGGAAGCCCAGCACCTCGGCGACAGACCCCGGACCCGGATCGGATCCGGTGAGGATGCCGCTGACGAAATCATCGAGTTCATTGGAGATCTCGGGGTTGAGGGACTTCGCTCTCGCGATGCGGGAGTTCTCACGGCCCGCTGCGGGTATTCCGTTGGATGCCTCTTCAGCGGGCCAATAGCCGGTGATGGCGGCATAGAAGAGCCGGATGAGTCCGAGCGCATCCTCTCGAGATGCCTGTGTCGGCGTGTAGTCCTCAGGCTGGATCACTCCTGTGCCGAGGGCGAGAGCGGCATCGATGCCGATGCCGGAGACCAGCACGGTGCCCTTGGTCGTGATCCCCACCGTGTTCGGGCGCAGGAACATGTGGAACAGGCCGCGTCGGGCAGCGGTGACGAGGACCGTCCCGATCTCGCCGATGAGGGCGCAGGCGGCATCGATGGGCAGGGGCGACTTCGGCAGGATCTCGCCCAACGCGGTGACGGCGATGCGTTTGGACACGACATAGTCGAGTCCGTTCGAATGACCGACGTCGAGAGTGGGGGCAATACGATGATCGCCGAGGATGGAGACCCGTCGCGCTGCCTCGAGCACGTCCGTGGATCCATCGGCATCGGCGACGTGGATGAGGACGGGTTCGTCGAGGATGGCGTCGAGGGCCGTGCACACGGCGCCCGCCTGGGGGTTGTCCTCGAGCCACCGGCGGTCGACCGTTGATACGACGTAACGACCGGCAACAACCATGCCGGGTTCGATATCGATCAGGGCGACCACCTCCAGAGGGCTTCAATGCACAGGCTATTTTCTTAGTTTTCCAGCAACGATGCCAATAATCGAATGCAACTCTCGGACTTTCAGCAAATAACATGCTCCCAGGAAGACAATGAGCATGAGCGTGCCGACGCCCGCTGTGGAGACGAACGCCTGCCACCGCCCCGACAGTGCGAAGTCGGGGAAGAAGACGAGCAGCCCGTAACCCGCCAAACCAGCAAGCAAAGCTGCTACCAAGAACTTCACGTGAGCGCCCAGGATCTCGCGCACGTCGATTCCGCCCAGGCGCTTCGACAGGAGCGAGAAGGACAGGATCATGGCGAACAGATATCCCAAGCTCATCGCCAGACCGATGATGGCCACGGTGACGGAACTCGGGAAGATCGAGGCCGAAAGCACCGCCAGAGACTGGAAGATCACCTGGGGAAGCTGGATGAGGAACGGAGTCTTCGCATCCTCATAGGCGTAGAAGACCCTCTGTGCCAGGTAGTTCGCGCTGAAGGGAATGAGGCCGAACACCATGGTGATGATCACGAGTCCCACGGCCATGGCCTGTTCGCGACCGTCGCCGGCAATGATCATCGCCACCGGGGAGGCGAGCACGATGAGGGCCGCCACGGCAAAGGAGTTGACGAGTCCGACCATGCGCACGCCCATGGAGAAGTCGCCGACGACCGCCTCGGTGTCGTTGTTGGCGGCCTTCTTGCTCAGCGAGGTGAAGAGCGCCGTGGCCAGGGACACCGCGATGAGCGAGTGCGGGAGCATGAAGACGAGATAGCCGTACGAATAGGCCGCGTTCGCGGCATTGCCCCCGCCGGGGACCGAGGCACCGGCGGCGACACGGGAGATGACGAGGAACCCCAGCTGCCCGATGATCATGGCAGCGAAGGTCCAGAACGCCACCTTGCCGGCGGTGCCGAGCCCGACGCCGCGGAAGCCGAAGGTCGGCCGGTATTTGAAGCCGATGCGCTTCAACGGCCAGATCAGGATGAGCGCCTGGGCTACGACACCCAGCGTGGCCGATCCTGCTATGAGGGCGATCATATCCGGCGTCCAGGTGCTCAGCCCATGCGGAGTGGCATCGTTCGAGCCGAAGACCAGGATGAAGGCGAGGAGACCGGCGATGGCGACGATGTTGTTGAGCACCGGCGCCCACATATAGGGACCGAAGGAGGAATTGGCGTTGAGCACCTGGCCTAGGAGCGTGTAGAGGCCGTAGAAGAACAGCTGCGGCAGGCACCAGAAGGCGAAGGCCGTGGCCAGCGCCATCTGGTCCGGGCCCCATCCCGATGAGTAGAGCCAGACGAGCAGAGGAGCTGCCAGGGTGGCGACGATGCTCACCGCCGCCAAGATCATGAACGACAGGGTGAGCAGTCGGTTGGTGTAGTCCTGCCCCCCGTCCCTGCGTTTCGTCGCACGCACGAGCTGCGGGACGAGGACGGCGTTGACGACGCCGCCGGCCAGCAGCATGTACAGGGTGTTGGGCACCTTGTTGGCGACGTCGAAGGCATCGGCCTGAACGGCGGTGACCCCGAGCGCCGTCGCCAGCAGCGAGGCCTTGGCCAAGCCCAATATCCGCGAGGTCAGTGTCCCCGCGGACATGATGGCCGAGGATTTGGCCAATGAAGAGAGACTGGACAAGTCCTACCTCGTTTCCGAATCGTCATTCTTCGCGCGGGCCATCGCATCGGCCAGCTGCTGTTCTGGGATCTTCCTGCGTCCTCGTGAGATCGTCTTGATCAAGCCGATCACGAACACGGACGCCAGAGCCAATCCGACGACGGCCGTTCCGATGTTCTCCCAGTCGGCCCGGACCCTGACCAGCAGGGATTCGTCCTTGGACAGGACGACCTCATCGGCTGTGACCATTTCGATCGTCGTCGGCACATCGGCATTGGCCAGGCCCTCGACGGGAACGTCGACGCGCATCGTCTCCTCGGAGGGGACGACGACGGTCTCCGTGGGATCGGCCCGCAGCTGCGGAGTCTTCGGCTTCATTCGGATCTTCATCGTCGCATCGGCGGATGTGTCGTTGACGATCGTGACCGGGATCGTCGTCTCCTCCCCGGTGACCAGCAGCACCGAGGATCCCTTCTCGAGGTAGAGGCTGTCCATCGTCTTCTCACTCGCAGCCCGGGCATCGTCGGCGCAGCGCTTGGCATTGCCGCCCAGAGTCCAGGCCGCCGAGGTGCAGCTGAGCAGCTCTCGGTCCATCCTCGCGTTCGCCGCGTCCGGGTCGGAGAACACTCTGTTGAATGTCTTCTGCGTCTTGCGGGTCTCCGCAAGGCTCTGCACGGCCTTCGCACCGATGTTGCGCGCGTCCGTTCCCTGTCGCAGCAGGCCGCGAGGCACGACATCGGAGTCGAGGAGTTCATCGACGCCGGACGGATCGATCCAGGGCGAGTCCGCGATGGCACCGACCGTCTTCTCCCAGTTCGCCGAGGCGGCCGACCGCGGCATGGGCAGCAGCAGGTGCCGTGTGCGGTAGGGGGCCTCGGCTTGGATCGCGGCGGTCGTGGCCACCAGTTCCGAAATCCCCGAGGCCGGATGTTCGGATTCGGTGATCTTCGCGCTCTGACTGGTCAGCGAAGTATCCGTGACCAGGGTGTCCAGCGATGACTGTGCATCGGAGGTGATGCGCGTCTTCGAGTGTGCGTCATCGCGGATGCCGGTCAGCGAAGGCTGCTGATCATCGTTGAGGATCACAGTCGAGTCGCCCGCATCGGCGAAGTCGTCGAGCTGATCGCGCTGGGCGGTGCCGGAGATCGGCCAGGCGACGTCGGTCCTGGCCTCCGGCAGGACGTCCTTGACCAACTTCCGCTGCTTCAGTGCGAAGGTGTTCAGACTCTTCAGCCCTCCGCTCATCAGGGAAGACTGATCGGGGTCGCCGAAGGGCAGAGCGATGACGGTGTGCGACCTCGCTTTGTCGAGGAAGTCGTTATACCAGGCGTCGAGGCGTTTGCGCTGGGCTTCTTCGGCGTCGGTCTCTGTGGTGTTCTGGTCGTCGGCACCGCCCTCCTCGGAATTCGCACCCGGGTCGGTGTCCTGAGCATCGGGTCCCGAAGGCGTGGTCTCGGTGTCTGTCGGGGTGGGTTCTGCACTGTCCTCGGAATCGGAGCCGTCATCCTCGGAAGGAGGCCCGGCCACAGCGGATTCGAACGAGGCGATGATCCGCGGATCGAGGGCTATGCCGACTCCGGGCGTGTCGAGGACGTTCATGATCGCGGACAGCGCACCTTCTTCGCCGATCGCCTTCTCGAGCTCGTCCGGGTCGATGATTCCGTCGGTGGTGCGGCCCGGCAGCGTCACCGGCGCGAGCATGCTGATCTTCGTCTTGTCGAACTTCGGGCTCGGATACCAGGTGGAGAATCCGACCCCGGAGGCGCGCAGCCCCGTTGAGTCGGCCAATTGCACGCTCAGTCCGCGCGGTCCCCAGTTGGACACCGGTGATGACTTCTTCAGCCCGAGTCGGTCCGCGGGGACGGAGAACGTGAATTCGGCGGAGGAACCCGCCGCGATCTCATCGTCGAAGGAGGTGTCCACCGACGTCATCGGATCGGGTTCCTCCTCCGTTGTCTCCTTCGCCTCCTTGCGGGCCTCGGGGCCGTTCTCGTCGAGGTCCGCGATGCGGCGGTTCTGGGACTGGTCCGTCTTCCAGTCGTCGATGCGGGGTTCGGTGTTGAGCTTCTGTGAGGACATCGCGAGCCGCAGATCCGGATCGGAGATCGACTGATCCGAGGAATTCGTGATCACGCCTCGGACCTTGAGCGTGCCGTCCCCGTCGACCCAGGGCGTCACCTCGTCGAGGGTGATCGATACATCGGAGTCCGACGCGGCCGCGGGCGTGGAGTCCAGGAGCGGGAATGCGAAAACTGACCCTGCGAGCAGAAGGACTGTGCTCAGCAGGGCGAGGAGGAAACGCATATGACTGATGGGTTTCACTGCTCCAATCGGGCAACCATCGGGCGGGCGGCGGCAACGATGCGACGTTCATTGGCGAAGGAGAGGCGGGAGCGCAGATCCTCGAAGGGAATCCACGCGGCGTCGATCGCTTCCTGGTCAGGATCATTATCCACGGTCAGGGTGCCGGAGCGCGCACGCAGCAGGAAGTGATGGACGAGTTTGTGGATTCGGATTCCGGTCACCGTGAACCAGTAGTCGACGGTGCCCAGCGGGCAGATGATCTGTCCGCGGATCCCGGTCTCCTCCTCCACCTCACGTCGAGCCGCCTCGGCGGGGGTCTCGATTCCTTCGAGATGACCCTTGGGCAGGCACCATTCGATGCGTCCCGCACGATTGATCCGGGCGATCACGGCCACGGTCAGCTCCGGGCGTGTGAAGTCGACTACGATGCCCCCGGCGGAAATCTCCTCAACCGTGGTGCGACGGGACGCCCTGGGTCCCGGCTTGGGCATCGGTGTGGTCATTCTCCTACCTTAGTAGGCGATTCTTGGAAGTGTCGTCGGACGCGCTCCCGGTAGGCTGGACTCGGCTGTAGATGAGTCGTCTCCGCACGGAACGCACACGGTAGAACACGAAGGAGCTCGGTGGACCCGAAGACTGCGCACACCCGTCTGTACGACAAGCTCGATGAGCTCGAGAACATCCTCGGGCCGCTGGGTCAGCGCTTCGCCGCGGCCGGATTCGAGCTCGCGCTCGTCGGCGGGTCCGTCCGCGATGCGCTGCTGGGCCGGCCGATGCCCGATCTCGACTTCACCACGGATGCGCACCCCGACGACATCCTCGGCCTCATCTCGGATTGGGTGGATACACACTGGGACATCGGACGAGAGTTCGGTACGATCGGCGCGATCAAGGCCGGTGTGCAGATCGAGATCACCACCTACCGGGCCGAGGCCTACGATCCCGATTCCCGCAAACCTGCGGTGAGTTTCGGCACGGACCTCGACGCTGATCTCATCCGACGTGACTTCACGATCGGGGCGATGGCGATCCGTCTGCCGTCGATGACCTTCGTCGATCCTCATCACGGCTTCACCGACCTCGTCGAGGGTGTCATCCGCACCCCGGGCAGCCCCGCGGATTCGTTCTCCGACGATCCGCTGCGCATGATGCGGGCCGCTCGTTTCACGTCTCAGCTGGGACTCGATCCCGTCGCCGAGGTGGAGACCGCGATGCGCGACATGGCCGATCGCATCGCGATCATCTCCGCCGAACGCATCCAGGTCGAGCTGTACAAGCTCATGACCGGCATCGATCCGGCCGCAGGCATCGACCTGCTGGTGCGCACCGATGTCGCCGACCATGTCCTGCCCGAGGTTTCCGGGCTCCGGTTGGAGACCGATGAGCATCACAGGCACAAGGACGTCTACCAGCATTCTCTGACCGTGCTGCGTCAGGCCGTTGCGCTCGAAGAGCGGTACGCGGCCAAGCCGCGGGAGGCCGAGATGAGCTCGGATGACCCCAACCGTCTCACCATGCCCGATTTCACCGTTCGCTTCGCGGCCCTCATGCACGATGTCGGCAAGCCGGCGACCCGCCGGTTCCTGCCCGGTGGTGCCGTCACCTTCTATCACCACGATGCCGTCGGGGCGAAGCTGACGGCGAAGCGGATGAAGGCGCTGCGCTTCGACAAGGACACGACCAAGGCCGTCGGCCGCCTCGTCGAGCTGCATCTGCGCTTCTACGGCTACGGCGATGCCGGGTGGACGGATTCGGCTGTGCGCCGCTATGTCACCGATGCCGGTCCGCTGCTCTCCCGCCTGCACATCCTGACTCGGGCAGATGTGACGACGCGGAACAGGAAGAAGGCCGATCGGCTCGCATTCGCCTATGACGATCTGGAGCAGCGGATCGAGAAGCTCAGCGAACAGGAGGAGCTGGACGCGATCCGGCCCGATCTCGACGGTCGCCAGATCATGGCCATCCTCGGCATCGAGCCCTCACCGCTGGTGGGCAGGGCGTACAAGCACCTGCTCGACGAGCGGATGGAGAAAGGTCCCCTGGGTCCCGAGCGTGCCGAAGAGGTCCTGCGTCAGTGGTGGGCGGAGAACGGTCCGGCCGATTCGGGGTCTGATTCGGGGGCGGCGGACAAAGGCTCTGCAGAGACGGAGCCGGCCGAAGACTCTTGAGGCGCCCCCGCCTGTCGCCTTGCTCACATCAACTGATAGCTTCGTTATTCGCGTAGGTTTGTGCTTGTCGTCACACAGTGTGGCGCGGGCGACGATGTGAGGAGACCATGATGACTGTGACAGACGAGTTCCGTGCAGCCAGAGACAAGCTGATCGAGGTGCGCAGCGACGCTGCCGCGGCGAGTGAGGGCTTCGAATGGCCGCGCTTCGACCACTTCAACTTCGGCATCGACTGGTTCGACAAGGTCGCCGAGGGCAACGACAACCCGGCACTGTGGATCGTCGAGCAGGACGGCACCGAGGGCAAATGGAGCTATGCGGAACTCTCCCGCCGGTCCAACCAGGTGGCCAACTTCCTCCGCCGTTGCGGAGTGAAGCGCGGGGACCATGTCATGGTCATGCTCAACAACCAGGTCGAGCTGTGGGAGACGATGCTGGCCGGCATCAAGCTCGGTGCGGTGCTCCTGCCCACGACCACCCAGCTCGGCCCCATCGACCTCACCGATCGCGTCGAGCGCGGAAAGGCCGAGTTCGTCATCGCCGGGCCCGACGATGCCGCGAAGTTCGACGAGGTCGACGCCGAGGTGATCCGCATCGTCGTCGGTGCCGAGGCAGGCCGCCAGCAGGACTACGGCTACGCCGATGCCGACGACGAGGAGATTGACTTCGACCCGCAGGGCTCCTCCCGTGCCGATGACCTGCTGCTCCTCTACTTCACCTCGGGCACGACCTCGAAGGCGAAGATGGTCGCCCACTCGCACGTGTCCTACCCCGTCGGTCACCTGTCCACGATGTATTGGATGGGTCTGACCCCGGGGGATGTCCACCTCAATGTCGCCTCACCCGGGTGGGCCAAGCATGCCTGGTCGAACATCTTCACCCCCTGGATCGCCGAATCCTGCGTCTTCCTCTACAACTACTCCCGCTTCGACGCGAATGCGCTCATGGAGACCATGGATCGGGTGGGTGTGACGAGCTTCTGCGCCCCGCCGACCGTGTGGCGCATGCTCATCCAGGCAGACCTGAAGCACCTCAAAACGCCGCCGAGGATCGCCCTCGGCGCCGGAGAGCCCCTCAATCCGGAGGTCATCGACCGGGTCGAACAGGAATGGGGCGTCCTCATCCGCGACGGCTACGGCCAGACCGAGACCACCCTGCAGGTCGGCAACTCCCCTGATCAGGAACTCAAATACGGGTCCATGGGCAAGGTGCTGCCCGGCTATGACGTGGTCCTCATCGATCCGGCGACCGGCGAAGAGGGCAGCGAGGGCGAGATCTGCCTCCGCCTCGATCCCCGACCGCTGGGCCTGACGAGCGGCTACTGGTCGAATGAGGAGAAGACCGCCGAGGCCTTCAAGGACGGCGTCTATCACACCGGTGACGTGGCCGAGCGGGACGAGAACGGCTACATCACCTACGTCGGTCGCGCCGATGACGTGTTCAAAGCCAGCGACTACCGCCTGTCCCCGTTCGAGCTCGAGAGCGTCCTCATCGAGCATGAGGCCGTCGCCGAGGCGGCTGTGGTCCCCTCGCCGGACCCTGTCCGTCTCGCCGTCCCCAAGGCCTACGTCGTTCCCGCGAGCGGATTCGAGGCCGACGCCGACACCGCGCGGGCCATCCTCGCCTACTGCCGTGAGCACCTCGCGCCCTACAAGCGCATCCGCCGTCTCGAGTTCTCCGAGCTGCCGAAGACGATCTCCGGCAAGATCCGCCGCGTCGAGCTCCGTGCGCGCGAGGATCAGCTGCACCCCTTCAGCGGCGAGCCGGCTGTCGAAGGCAAGGAGTACGCGGACACGGACTTCGACCTCAAGGGATGACCACACTCGTTCATGGCCGAGTCAGGGCCTCGCTGTCGCCTCGACGCCACAGAGGGACCCTGACTCGGCCATGTGTCCGCAGCGGATCCGGCGGGTGTCCGGAAGGTGAAAATTGAATGAATGTGAGCAATTCGGCACCGGATGTGACCAATCGGCCGGGCCGAAGGTAAAATCCCTGGTGAGCACGTATATGTAAAGCTACTCAGATTTCCTGATAAGTAATGTCCGGGGTCGGAGCTTACGGGATTCAGCGGATTTTCACTCTGTTCCAAAGAATGCGTGCCACACTGAAACCCACGTGTGACCTTATCGAACCTCGTCGCCACGCAATGCGGCAGGCTAACTGACCTGGAGGACCTTGGGTGGCTAACGGACAAAGACAAGCCAAAACCAGAGGCAAGAAAACGAAGAATATTCTCAACTATCCCCGCAGAGGTGTGAGCGGATGGACGCGTTTTCTACCCAGCATTCGGTTGTTGGTCGTTGGTGGGCTCAGCCTCATCATCGCCATGTGCGTGCTTTTCACTGTCGGTTATGCAGCCACGGATATCCCTGAGCCCAACATCGAGGCCACGGGTCAGACGTCGACCATCTACTACAACGACGGCAAGACTCCCATCGGTCAGTACAAGGTCCAAGATCGCGAGTCTGTGCCGATCGAAGAGATCTCCGAACCGATGCGCAAGGCGGCGATCGCTGCCGAAGACACCTCGTTCTACGAGAACCGCGGAATCTCGATCAAGGGACTATCCCGCGCAGTCGTCGGTGTTGCCACCAACCAGTACGCCGGCGGCGGTTCGACGATCACACAGCAGTATGTGAAGAACTTCTACCTCACCAATGAGCACTCCCTGGATCGCAAGGTCAAGGAGATGTTCATCTCCCTCAAGATCGACCAGCAGCAGAGCAAGGACGAAATCCTCGCCGACTACCTCAACACGATCTACCTCGGTCGCAGGTCGTACGGAGTCGAGGTCGCCAGCCAGAACTACTTCGACAAGTCGGCGAAGGATCTCAATGTCAGCGAGTCCGCACTGTTGGCCGCGATGATCCAGCGCCCGGGCTCAGCGGACCCTGGAGAGAACCCCGAGGCGTACGAGTCCCGTTTCAACTATGTCGTGAAGTCGATGGCAGATGAGGGCTTCATCACCGAGGAGCAGGCCGACAAGATCGAGATGCCCGAGGTGAAGGAACCGAACAAGGAGGAGTCCCTCAGTGGCCAGACGGGCTACATGTGGGAGTACGTCCGCCGCGAGGCCCTGCGGAAACTCGACATCGACGAGGCTCAGCTCGATCGTGGAGGCTACGACATCGTCACCACCTTCGACGAGGATCGGATGAAGGAGGCCGAGAAGGCCATTGAGAATCTGCCGCCCGATCAGCCCGAGGGTCTGCAGGCCGGTTTGGTGTCGATGGATCCGAAGTCAGGTGGCATCGAGGCCTTCTACGGCGGCGAGAACTACCTGGACCAGGCATTCAACGTCTCGACGCAGGGCCACGCTCAGGCCGGTTCGACGTTCAAGCCCTTCGCGCTCGTGGCGGGCTTTGAGAACGGTGTGCGTCTGACCGACATGTATCCGGGCAGCCCGTCGACCTTCAATGCCGATGGCACCACATGGACTCCACACAACTTCGGCAATTCCAGCTATGGTCCGGTGACCTTGCTCAAGGCGACCCAATCGTCGATCAACACGGCCTACGCTGCACTCAACATCCAGGTCGGACCCGATAAGACTGTCGACGTCGCGGAGCGTGCCGGATTGAGCGGAAATTGCACGGACGAGCAGATGGAGACGGGCGACACCCGCAACTGCACGATCGGGCTGACCGCCAACATGTCGAATGTGCTGGGCACACCCAGCGTCAAGGTCATTGACATGGCGAACGCCTACTCGACCTTCGCCTCCAACGGCGTCAAGCACGACGCCCACGCCATCGAGTCGGTCAAGCAGGGCGAAGACGACAAGGAGATCTACAAGTCGGACACCAAGGGTACGCGCGTGTTCGACAAAGCGGTCGCCGCTGAGACCTCTTACGCTCTGAGCCAGGTCATCGACGGAGGTTCCGGCAGCTACGCGCAGCAGCTGGGCCGACCTGCCGCCGGCAAGACCGGTACCACCAGCAGCAACAAGGCGGCGTGGTTCTCCGGATACACTCCGAACCTGTCGACCTCGGTTGTCCTCTACCGTGAGGTCGATGGCAAGTCGGTGTCCATCGGCTCCTATGGCGGACGTGGTGAAGTCACCGGTGGATCCTTCCCGATCCAAGTGTGGACGGAATACATGCAGGACGCTCTGGAAGGCGTCGACGTCGAAGAGTTCCCCGAACGCGGTGAGCTTCCCGACAAGCCGAAGCCCGAGAACACGAATGAGCCGGCACCACCACCTGAGCCGGAGGCGCCGGACGATAACAACGGCGAGAACGGCAGCAACGGCGGCGATGGCGACGACTCCGAGGAAGAGGCCCCGGACGACGAGCCGACCGAAGAGCCGACGGACGACGAAGACAACGGCAAGGACAAGGACAGCGAGAAGGACGCCGACGGCTCGAAGGATTCCAAGGACTCCGATGGTTCCAACGACGGTCGAGAGGACAATGGTTCTTCGAACGACGATGAGAGCGGCTCGAATGACGGCGGCGACGGCGGCGGAGGAGACTCCGGCGACGGTGGCGGCTCCGGTTCATCAACGGGTGGCTCCGACACTGGCAACGGTTCCGACACTGGAGGCGGTGAAAGGGGAAGTGACTCCGACGGGAGTGACAATGACGGCGGCATTGGAATATCAGACTCCGAAGGTAATAGCTTTCCCACTGAATAAGTCGGCTCAGTGGCCGTCAACCGGTAGCCTCTAGTCATGCCTTCGAAGCCCAGCACCCGGATCGCCGAGCCTCTGCTCGGCGGTCCGGAGGGCATTCATCTCGCATCGGCGGGGGCACAGTTCCGTCGCGGCCAGGCCTATATCTTCGCCGCAGTCCTCGGCCTGACGACGTTCCTCGCCCTCGCTCTGCAGGGCCCCTGCCTGAGCTCGGACTATGAACAGCCGTCCGCCTCGGCGAGGATGTGCGCAGGACCGCTGTCCACGGCATTCCTCGGTCATACCAACCCCGAAGAGGCACTGGGACGCTCGCAGGGCGGGGTGGCGGGACTGTCCGCGATCGACGCTCGTTTCGTCCAACTGCTGAAGCTCATGACCGACGAGGTGTCGGTCTTCATGGCGATCGTCCTCGTTCTCAACGTCCTCGCCTTCGCAGCTCTCGGCGTCGCACTGCTCGTCCTCGCCAGGGAGCGCGCGTGGCTGATCGCGGCCTTCGCCTCCCCCGTCATCCTCTTCACCTTGGGCTCGACCCTCGACCCGGTGGCCCTGGCACTGAGCGTCTGGGCCATGGCGCTCTTCGTCGGTTCACCGCCCATCGCCTCGCGCCCGTGGTTGGCCGGAGTCCTCCTCGGCATCGCCATTTTCGTCAACCCGCTCGCCCTGCTGGTCCTTCTCGCACTCAGTCTGGCCGGACGGCACCCGGCACAGAGGCTGCGCCCCACGGATCCGCGGATGATGCTCGCGGCCGCCACAATCACCTCGGCGATCATCCTCGTCATCGACACCAGCGCCGTCGACCGGGTCGTGCACTGGCTCTCCGACGCCGTCGACGGCGGCTCCTTCGCCTCGATTCTCGTCATGGCCCGCCTCGGAACCGCCGAGGTGTGGGCTCCGGTGTGGATCATCGCCGGCGCCGGGGTCATCGCTGCGGTCACGATCTCGCTGCACATGGTGCGCAGGAGCGGCCTCGACCCCGCCGTGGCGTCCTGCCTGCTGATCGGCGGCTGTCTGCTGCTGGCACCGGGACTGATGCCCTGGGACAGCCTGTGGGTCCCGCCGTTCCTCGTCCTCGCCGTGCGCCGTTGGTGGGTGCTCGCCATCTGGGCCCTGGCCGAAACCGCGTTCGCCATCGCGATCCAACTCGGCGACGTGGCCGGAATCGAGCCGGACAAGGGCCTCGACCCGGTGTTCGTCGCGCTTCTGACCCTCCTGCGACTGCTCACCCTGATCGCCGTCGTCATCTGCGCCGGTGAGAATCTGTACCGACGACGGGTCCGCGGGCGGCTGATCACGGTGGAACCACCTCGGCGAGGGCACGACGTTGACGCCACGGACGACGGCGGTTCGGACGACGGCGGTTCGGGCGATGGCGGTTCGGACGAGGGCGACGGCGGCTCGGGCGACGATGCGGACGTTGCCGACTCGACGGTCAGTGGCCGAGGGCACCGGAATTCGACATGACACCGCACGTGCGCTTGAACTAGACTGTGTAGGTCTGTTCCCATTTCACGACAATCGTGGGAGACGGAACCGACATGCATATACCCTCCTGCCATGGAACGACCATGGCCGCGAAGACCAGAGGAGGTGGGTGACACATGCGTCATTACGAGCTCATGCTCATTCTTGACAACGAACTCGAAGAGCGGACGTTGGCTGACACCGTGGACAAGCTGATCAAGGTTGTCCCGGCTGAGAACGGAACCGTCGACAACGTGGACATCTGGGGACGCAGGCGCTTCGCCTACGACATCCAGAAGAAGTCCGAAGGCTACTACGTCGTGATTAATTTCCACGCCGAGCCTGCAACGACCAAGGAACTCGATCGCCAGCTCGGACTCAACGAGTCCGTCCTGCGCACAAAGATCCTCCGCCCAGACGCCAAGTAAGCGTCAAGCACCTCGTTTCAAGGAGCATTCTATGGCAGGCGAAACAGTCATCACGGTAGTCGGGAACCTGACAAGCGATCCCGAACTGCGTTTCACACCCAACGGTGCTGCGGTCGCGAACTTCACGGTGGCTTCGACGCCGCGTATGTTCGACCGTCAGACCAATGAGTTCAAGGACGGGGAAACCCTGTTCCTTCGCTGCTCGGTGTGGCGTGACATGGGCGAGAACGTAGCCGAATCCTTGCAGCGCGGTACTCGGGTCGTCGTACAGGGCCGCCTCAAGTCGCGGACCTTCGAAACCAAAGAGGGCGAGAAGCGCACCGTCATGGAACTGGACGTCGACGAAGTCGGCCCCAGCCTGCGACGCGCCACCGCTCAGGTGACGAAGAACGAACGCAGCGGAGGCGGATTCTCCGGCGGCGGTAACTTCGGCGGACAGCAGGGCGGAGGCCCCCAACAGGGTGGTTTCGGCCAGCAGCAGTCCTCCGGCTGGGGCAACAACCCGCAGCAGGGCGGTCCCCCACAGGGCGGTCAGCGCCAGGGAGGTTACGGCCAGGGCAACAACGCACCGGCGAACGACCCGTGGGCATCATCGAGTCCACAGGGCGGCAACGGCGGCTGGGGCAACCCGGGCGCCGATGAACCACCGTTCTAAACACGTTCAAGACATTTCGTAAATCAGGAGATACTCATGGCCAAGCCAGAGATCCGGAAGCCGATCAAGAAGAAGGCTAATCCGCTCAAGAAGGGCGAAGCGGCGAAGATCCACTACAAGGACACCGCTACGCTCCGCAAGTTCATTTCCGACCGCGGCAAGATCCGTGCCCGTCGCGTCACCGGCGTGACCGTGCAGGAACAGCGCGTCATCGCAAAGGCCGTCAAGAACGCCCGCGAGATGGCACTTCTGCCCTACTCGAGCACCGCTCGCTGATCGGAGGGAGAGAACATGCCTAACCGCAAAGTTATTCTGAACCAGGAAGTTGATGGTCTGGGAGCCGCCGGCGACATCGTCGAGGTTCGCGCCGGATACGCACGCAACCTGCTCGTGCCCCGTGGCTGGGCATCCGCATGGTCCGCCGGTGCTGAGAAGCACGTCCTTGCTCTCCGCAAGGCTCGTCAGGCCAAGCAGATCGCCGATCACGACGAGGCAGTCCAGGTGAAGACTCAGCTGGAGTCGACCAGTGCTCGCATCGAGCTCAAGGCTGGTAAGAACGGTCGCCTCTTCGGCGCCGTGACCCCGACACTCGTCGCCGAAGCGCTGCACACCGCAACCGGACACGACTTCGATCGTCGTCAGATTGCACTGGCCGCTCACGTCAAGACGCCCGGCAGCTACACCGCTACTGTGCGCCTCAACGACGAGATCACCGCGAACGCCAAGTTCGAGGTCGTCGGCAAGGCCTGATCCACTCGATCGGCTCTGTGTGACACAGCGCCGAGGTGACACTTTTCGAAGTGTCACCTCGGCGCTTCTGTTTTGTGGCGCGGGGGCTGTGCAACCGGGAACCACATCAGATTGCGGAACAGTACACGGGTTGCAATCTGTCTACTGTTCCGCAACGTGATCGGTGCCGAGCGATTTCCTCAGAACAGGATTCGTTCCGGGGGCGGGAACTCCGAGTACACGTGTTCCACATCCGTCGGGGCCAATTCGAGGTAGCTGGGGCTGTCGTCGTCGATGAAGAGCAGCAGCATGCACTCCTCGACCGTCGCGTCGAGAATGATTCGGCTCGAGTAGTCGCCGACTCCCCCGGTGTCGTCTCTGTCGACATCATCGACGCGAGTCATCGGCTTCATCCCGATCGACGGGCAGCGTCCGCAGTCGCAGGGATTGGTCACGACCGCCTCGGCGAGGTGTGCCTCCCACGTCAGACGCTGTTGGGGCGTGATCGGGGCCCGCGGCTCCCAGGCTTCCTCCTGCCGGTCGGTGAACCTGGCACGGTCTTCCTCATCAGGCGAGGTTCCAGCGTGGCGGATCAGCGCCAGCGCGACCTCCTTCTCCCGTGGAGTCAGCGGCCAGTACATGGCCTCAGGATACCAATAACGGCGCGGTCCGGAGCTGCTCAGCGCTGCCCGTAGTGCCGACGCACGAAGAAGAGGCCGATGAGCGAGAGCACGGCGATCGCCATGTAGTAGACGCTCGGCGAGTTGAGTGAGCCGGTGATGTCGAGGAGCCAGGTGAGCACCAGCGGGGCGATGCCGCCGAGCAGCGTGACGCCGAGGTTGTAGGCTGTCGACAGTCCCGTGCCCCTGATCTCGGCGGGGAACAGCGTCGAGAGCATGCCCGGCAGCGGGGCGAAGTAGAACGCCATGATCACGCCGAGGACGGCGATGACGAAGATGAACGCGGCAACGCTGCGCTGGGTGACGATGAGCTGGAACAGCGGCCATGCGAGCACCAGGGCGGCGACCGCGGCAAAGGTCATGACCCGCACCGGACCGAAGCGGTCTGCCAGTCTGCCGACCAGCGGGGAACCGATGAGACAGATGAGGCCTGCGAGAACACCGCCGAGGTAGGCCGCCGTCGGGGAGATGCCCAGATTGGACGTGGCGAAGGTCGGCATGAACAGGATCATGTACACGGAGATCGTGGCGACGCCGACCGACGCCGAGGCTGCGAGGATGCGGCCCCAATGGTGGGCGAAGAGCGTGAGCAGAGGCGACTTCGCGGGCGGACGGGAAGTGAACTCCTCGGTCTCGTCGAGCTTCGAGCGGATGTAGAGGCCCACGGGCCCGACGAGCAGCCCGATGAGGAAGGGGACTCTCCAACCCCAGGAGTGGAGCGCCTCATCTGTCAGGTAGGTGTTGAGCGCGAAGCCGAACGCCGAGGCGAGAGCCATCGAGGCTCCCTGGCTCGCGATCTGCCAGGAAGCGTAGTACATCTTCCGGTGCGGGGCCGTCTCGACGAGGAAGGTGGTAGCGGTGCCGAACTCTCCACCCGCTGAGAATCCCTGCAGGAGTCGGGAGGCGAGGATGATCAGCGAGCCCCAGATCCCGATCTGGGAATAGGTGGGTGCGGTCGCCATGAGCAGGGTGCCCAGCATCATGAGGAACAGGGTCAGCGTCAGTGCGGGCTTCCGTCCGTGCCGGTCGGCGAACCGGCCGAGGACGAGGCCGCCGATGGGTCGGACCAGGTAGGAGATCGCGAAGGTGGCGAAGGTGAGGATGAGCGAGAAGACCGGGTCGCCTTCGGGGTAGAAGATCTCGGAGATCACGACCGCGAACGAGGCGAAGACGATGATGTCGAACCACTCGAGTGCTGCACCGATCGAGCTGGAGACGACCGCCTTCCGCGCGGCGATCAGGCGTTCCGGAGTTGCCTCGATCACGGGTGGTGGGGGCGAATTCGGTGTGGAGGAGCTCATGTCAGATGCCGTCTTCTGCGGTGGAGGTCGTGGTGGACGCCGACGGTGCAGCGGGTGTTCCGGCTGTCCCGCTGAGGTCGGTGATGAGGTTGTCGATGAACGATTCGCAGGCCGCGATCTGTTCGAGCTCGATGAACTCATCGGGGGCGTGTGCCTGGGCGATGTCTCCGGGCCCGCAGACGACGGTGGGGATGCCCGCATTGGTGAACAGGCCCGCCTCGGTGCCGTAGGTGACCTTGTCGTCGGTCGCGACTGCGCCCCACCCTGCGGCGAGGGAGACGATGTCGGCATCGGCCGGAGTCTCGCATCCGGGAGCAGCGGCCTCGACGGTGAAGTCGACGCCCGCGGAGGCGTTGAAGGAACGCATCTGCATCCCAAGACGGTCGGCCTCGGCGCGGAACCGTGCGATGAGAGCCTTCTGGTCGACGGAGCCCAGGGACCGGAACTCGAACTGCACGCTCGCCTCGGCGGGAATCGTGTTGACGGCGATGCCGCCGGAGATGGTGTTGGCCGTGACGGTCGTGAAGGGCACGACATAGTTCTCGTCGAAGGGGCCTTCCTCCCTGAACTCGGCGGCGACGGCATGGACGAAGGCAACGAACTCGGCGGCGTAGGCGATCGAGTTCACGCCCTCGGGGGTCAGCGAGGAGTGCGCTGCGATGCCGTGGAAATCGACGCGGAAGACGTTCATCGACTTGTGGCCGCGGATCGCGCGCATGCTCGAGGGCTCACCGACGATGCACCCGCGGGGAGCCAGGCCCGCCTCGGTGATGGTGTCGACGAGGTCGATGGCACCGACGCAGCCGATCTCCTCGTCATAGGAGAAGGCCAGGTGGATGGGCTCTGTGAGATTTGCGGCTGTGAGTTCGGGCAGCTTGGCGAGGATGACGCCGATGAAGGACTTCATGTCCGCGCTGCCGCGCGCGTAGAGCTTGCCGTCACGGATCTGAGGGGCGAAGGGATCGCTCGACCAGTCCTGACCGTCGACGGGCACCACGTCGGTGTGCCCGGAAAGGACGATTCCTCCTGTGGTCGAACCGTCGGCGGCAGGCAGTGTGGCCAGCAGGTTCGCCTTGGTGCCATCGGCGTTGGGTATGCGCCGGGGCCGAATGCCGACAGCGGTGAAGCGTTCCTCGACGTGGTCGATGAGCGGGAGATTCGTGCCCCGGCTCGTGGTGTCGAAGGTGATGAGATCGTTGATCTCGGCGATGGTGGCCTCGGCCGGTTGTGCTGGCACGGCTGCTCCTGACTGTACGGGGATGAACCGTCCGGTCAGCCTGCGGCGGAAACCTGGTCGGGTCCCCTCCGTGCGGGACAGCGGTGACCAGACCCCGAAACACTACGCCCGAAATGTCAGTGCGATCAGCTGCTCTCGCCATTCGAGACCGGCGGTGCCCGACACTGTGGGCTCCCAGCCGCAGGGGCTCTCAGCCGCAGGGACTCTCAGCCGCAGGGGCGAGGCCAGCAGCAGGGGCTCTCAGCCGCAGGGGCGAGGCCAGTGGTCGGCGCATCCGTGAACCACACCGAGTTGCAGGGAGCAGAATGTCGGTTTGAGCGCGCGAAATCGACGTTCTGTTACCTGCGAATCCCTATGAACCCCTACGGATCCTCCGAAGCACCCGTCGATCCGTCCGAGACAACCGCCGGATACGTGACGCTCCCGTCCTGAGCGACATCGGCACCGGCGCTCAGCATGACGGCAGTGGTCTGGTTCCTGCCCATGATGTGCGTGACCGGGAACTCGCGGGCGAGCAGGTTGTCGGCGATGATGCGCCGGTGGCAGCGCCACCACACGGCCTCGGAGCACATGAGGACACAGCGCTTCTTCGCTCCCCACTCGAGCAATCGACCGAAGTCCTGGCGGAACTCCCCGGTCAGGGTGTGATCGGCATAGTTGTGGAAGCTGCGGTTCTTCCACCACCCGTTGACCGCGAAGTCGATGTCATGGTTCACAGGGCGCCGGCCGGTCAGCCCTTCGAGACGCTGGAGCTCGATGCCCGACTCGGCCAGGTCGTCGACGAGAGCATCCGCATTGAACTGGGGATTCCGATCGGATCCGGGAAGCTTGCGGACGTCCACGACCACCTCGGCGGCATTGTCGGTCAGGAGGTGCATGAACTCCTCGAGGGAATGGTTCGAATGTCCGATGGTGAAAAACTGCGAAGCGCTCACTGGGTGCTGATCCGGTGGAGCGCAGATCCCTTGTGTGCGGCGATGTGATCGGTCTTGTCACTCTTGATCTCGTACTGCGGCTCATCCTTCGAGGCGCGACGATTGTGGCCCTTGTATTCGAAGTCAGAGGTGTGGACCTTCGTGATCGTGCCCGAGACCTCGCCGGCCTCCGAATTCCAGCCGACGTGGTCGCCGACGCGGAAATTGTCCGCCATGTCATCCTCCTCGCATCGTCGAATGTTCCTCCTTCCCATACAAGCACGTTGCAGACTCCGGCGACAGGGCAGTCCTTCGAGCAACGGAGGGCTCAACGGCCGAACCCCTCCACGAATCTGCGCTCGATACGGGTTCGCAGCCTCACCACAGCCTGCCGATGCCTGTCCGGACCGAAGACTTCGCTAAAGTCGGTGACAGGTGACGAAGGGGGAACGATGTCGATCGAGAAAGCACCATCCGTGCCGCGCTTCGGCGGTCCGAGCGAACTGACGCCGGAGGATCAGGAGCGGGCGCGGGGTCTGCGCAAGATGCGGACGCTGGCACTGTCGCTGCTCATCCTCGCCACCCTCATCTTCCTCTCGACGCACATCTTCACGGACAACACCGGGATCTGGGGCTTCGTCTCCCGCGCCTCGGAGGCCGCGATGATCGGTGCGATCGCCGACTGGTTCGCCGTCACCGCGCTCTTCCGCCACCCGCTGGGCCTGCCGATCCCGCACACCGCGATCATCCCGCGCAAAAAGGACACCCTGGGCGCGAGCCTGTCCGCGTTCGTCGCCGCGAATTTCCTCCACGCCGAGGCGGTGTCGACGAAGATCCGATCCGCCGAGGTGTCCCACCGTGCCGGGCGGTGGCTGGGTAAGTCGGCCAGTCGTGACCTCGTCGTCGACCGTGCCGCAGGTGGACTCGAATACGTGCTCGCCCGCATCGATGACGATTCCGTGGTCGCGCTGACCCGGAACGTCATCATTCCGCGTCTCGTCGCGACACGGAAGACACCCGTGCTGGCACAGCTGCTGCGCCAGATCGTCCTCGACGGCGCCCACCACAAACTCGTCGACCTCATCGTCGCCGAGGCGTACTCATGGTTGAGCGACAATCCTCAGGTCATCGATGAGATCGTCCACAACCGGTCACCCTCCTGGGTCCCCGACTTCGTCAACGAACAGCTGGCCAACCGACTGCAGCGAGAAGTCCTCGGCTGGGTCGCGGATGTGCGCGACAACGAATACCACAAGGCGCGTCAGGCCCTCGACGCCTGGCTCGTCGACCTCTCCGACGACCTCAACGCGGACACACCGTTGTCGGAGAAGGCAGAGGTCATCCTCAACGACCTGCTCAGCCAGCCGGGAGTCGTCGACTCCGTGCTCGAGATCTGGAGCAGCCTCAAGCAGCTCCTGCGCCAGGCGATCGTCGACCCCGAGGGCGAGGTGCGCGGACGCATCTCCGAACTCATCGGGGAATTCGCCGAGCGTCTCCAGACCGACTCGGAGTTCGCCGCCAAGATCGATGATCGCATCGCGAGGACCGCAGGAGACCTTGCGGAGAGCTTCGGCCCCGAGATCGCCAGCGTCATCTCCGACACGATCGAACGCTGGGATGCGAAGGAAGCCGCCGAGAGGATCGAACTCTACGTCGGCCGGGATCTGCAGTACATCCGCATCAACGGAACAGTCATCGGTGCTCTGGTCGGCCTCGTCATCCACACGATCATCGTGCTGCTGCCCGGGTGACGGGCCCGGCCATAAGTATCAGGCTATCAATTCGAGGTCGAGTCCACGGGGGCGCACAGCGCCGGGAGCAGATTCGTCACCTGTGCTCTGATCCAGTCGACGGCACCTGAGCGGTCGGCGAGGAAATCGCGCAGAGTGCCCTCGAAGATGCCGTCGAACATTGAATAGGCGGCACGCGATTCGACTATCGGGCGGCTGTCACTGAGGTCCGCATAGCGGGAGACGACGCGCCAGATCATGTCCTCGAGACCACGATCGATGTCGTACACATCCTCGCGCAGCTCCTCCTGGAACATGCTCTGGGAGCGCAGGTCGTACCAGAGGCGATGCATCGACGGCTCTCCCATCAGTGTCTCCACCAGTTTGTCCGCGAATCCGGTGAGCAGCTCATCTGCCGTGGTGGAGGCCTCCACCACCGAATCGTAACGGTGCATGCACTGCGTCTTGTAGTGCCGGACGCAGTAGACGATGAGTTCGGTCTTGTCGCGGAAGTAGTAATGGACCACGCCGTGGCTGAACTCGGAGTTCGCGGCGATGTCGCGCAGGCTCGTTCGGGCATAACCCAGCTCGCCGAGGGTCTTCAACGCGGACTCTGCGAGCTTGATCCGACGCTCGTCGTAACTGCCCGTTCCCCGTCTGCTCCGGGCAGGATTGCGCTGTGCCTGAGTGGTTGCCACAACTTGATGGTATCCGCAGGGCTTTGTTTGTTCAATGGTCTGGACAGTTGGTCTTGACACTTGTCAAGAATGAATGTGACGCTTATCTCACCCATGAATCGCTGGCAAAGGAGCCGAACATGTCAACACACGATCTGACCGGGCGTCGAGCGTTGGTCACAGGTGGAGCTCAGGGTCTGGGCGAGTCGTACGCCCATGCACTCGCCGCTGCAGGAGCCAAGGTCGCCATCGCTGATCTGCAGGAGCGCGGCGCCGAGGTCGCTTCGGAGCTGGGCGAGGGCCACCATTTCGTCGAGCTGGATGTGACCGACGATGCTTCGTGGCAGGCGGCGATCGACTCGACGGTCGGTGCACTGGGCGGGTTGGACATCGTCATCAACAACGCCGGTCTGGAGATCACCAGTCTGATCGCCGATATCGACCCTGCTGATGCCAAGAAGATGCTCGACGTCAATGTGCTCGGAACGGTCCTCGGTCTCAAACACGGTCTGCGGGCGATGCGGCCCGGCGGAGCCGCTGAAGGCGGAGGAACGATCATCAACGTGGCATCGGTCGCGGCCACGATCGCCTTCCCCGGGATCTCGGTCTACTCCGCGACGAAATCAGCGATCGACCGATTGACCCGAGTCGCCGCTATGGAGAGCGGAAAGCTCGGATACGGGGTTCGGGTCAATTGCATCTTCCCCGGTCTGGTGCCCAACGCGATGGGTGCGGGCCTGGCCAACGACGTATCGGAACTCGGATTGTTCGAAAGCCCGGAAGCCGCCGTTGCCGCGGTCGTCGATCTGACCCCTTCGGGGCGTCTGGGAGAAGAGAAGGACATCACAGACGCACTCATGTTCCTGGCCTCCGATGAGTCGCGATTCGTCAACGGAGCCGCCCTGCAGGTCGATGGCGGCATGGGTATGTGACGTCCGCCCGAGACGACAGTCCCACCGCTTCGATCCCTCATCCACATCCCAACAAGAGCACACGTCAGCACACGATCCACATATCTGACCACCATTTACTCAAAGGAGACAATGATGCCCGAGCAGAAGAAGCCCGTCGTCGTATACGGGGCGAGTGGTTACACAGGACGAATCGTCTGTGAGTATCTGCGCCAGTACGGCGTCCCATTCATCGCCGCCGGACGAAATGAGCAGCGCCTGCAGGAGTCGATGGACACCAATGTTCCCGGAATCGAGACTGCGGACTATGAGGTCAAGGCCGTCGACAACGAGATCGGAGCACTCACGGAGCTCTTCTCCGGCGCCGAGGTCGTCATCAATACCGTCGGTCCGTTCAGCAAGTACGGTCCCACGGTCGTCGAAGCCGCCCTGGCCGCGGGCGCCCACTATTCCGATACCGCGGGCGAACAGGACTGGCTGATCACCTGCCAGGAGCAGTACGGTCAGCGGTTCGCCGACAAGAATCGTCTGCTCTCACCGGGTTTGGCACAGATGTATACGATCGGAGAGATCGCGGCCAATCTGTGCCTCGAGAAGCCGGGGCTCGACACCCTGGACATCGCCGTGTTCTGGGGCGGAAGCCCGACGATCGCGTCGACGCAGACGATCCTCGTCAACGCCGCGACCTCGAAGGCCTACTACCTCGACCGCAATGCCTACAGCGAATTCGATCCGAACGAGGGGCTGGTCCCACTCGTCGTTCCCGGCCAGCATGAATTGGCACAGTCCCTTCCCTGGGGCGGAACCAGCCACCCGGTCTGGTTCAAGAACGACCCGCGCGTTGCCAACGTCAAGGCTCAGGGCGGCGTGTTCAACACGGCTCTGATGCGCGGAGTTCCGGTCATCGTGGCCAATGCGCTCGAACAGACCAAGGACATGTCCGATGAAGAACGCGACAAGGTACTCACCGAGACTGCGGCTCAGGTCATGAGTGAGATGCCGCCCAGGGAGAACCCGCTGGTGAACAAGTCACTCGACTCGGTCCACGCCAGTGGACCCCTGGGGCGGGCACATTGCGTCATCCACGGCAACAGCAACTATCAGCAGACCGGACTGCTGCAGGCCTACTTCGCTTATCACCTGATCCAGCAGGCACCTCGGCGGGTTGGATTCGCCTCAGGCTGTCAGGCACTCGGACACGAAGCACTTCTCGGTGTGCTGAAGGAATTCGGGCTGGTTGCCGAACCGGTGCTCACGGTCCAGAACTGAGGATGAAGATCTGATTGCCGAGAACTGACGAGAAGGAACGATGATGAGACTCTCCGACTTCCTTGACAAGGGCGCTTCCATCGACCCGAAGGCTCCATGCCTGACCACCGATGGGGCGACCCTGAGCTACGAACAGGTGCAGTCGCTGTCTGCCGAGATAGCAGCGGCGCTCGCCGCCCGGCGGGTGCAGCCGGGGGACAAGGTCGCCATCATCTCCGGCAATGATCCGACGGCTTTCACCTGCGTCTTCGGAATCAGCCGGATCGGTGCCGTGTGGTGTCCGATCAATCCTCGCAACGAGGCCTCGGAGAACCGTGAGCTGCTGGAGCTCTCAGACTGCAAAGTCGTGATCTTCGCGAATGCCTACACGGAGCTGGTCGACCGAATCCGAGCCGATCTGCCGATGGTCCACACCTGGGTATGTCTTGATGCCGAGCCCGAGGGCTCCTTCGGCTGGGACGAGTTCCTCGGCGCTGGTGAGTATCGGCCAGCCTCGGATATGCCGGTGGGTGATCTGGCGATGGTCGTCGGCACCGGTGGCACGACCGGGCGGCCCAAAGGGGTGATGCTGTCGAATCGGAATCTCGAGACGATGACTGCGTTGACCTTGATGTCCTATCCGTTCGCGAAGAGGCCGGTGTATCTCGCGATGGCACCGCTGACGCACGCCGCGGGGGTCCTGTGCTTTCCGATCCTGTCCCTCGGTGGGGAGATCGTCATCATGCGCGGTGCCGACGTCGGAGCGTTCCTGGCCAACGTCGAAGAGCACGGGGTGACACACTCGTTCCTGCCACCGACGATCGTGTATATGATCCTCGCCGAGCCGGGCCTCGACTCCACGGATCTCAGCTCCCTCGAATGCCTATGGTACGGGGCGGCGCCCATGTCGCCGGTGCGGTTGGAGGAGGCGATCGAGAGGATCGGACCGGTCATGGCCCAGCTGTTCGGACAGACAGAGGCACCCATGATGATTTCGACGATGGCACCTCAGGATCACTTCCTGCCCGACGGATCCTTGGCCAAGGGGCGTCTGAGTTCGGCTGGGCGACCCTCCCCGCTGTGCACGGTGGAGGTGATGTCTCCGGACGGAGAGATCCTGCCCAGAGGCGAACGCGGCGAGATCGTTGTTCGTGGATCCCTCGTCATGGAGGGCTACTACAAGGATCCAGGAGCGAGCGATGAGGCGACGCGATTCGGTTGGCATCACACCGGTGACATCGGATACCTCGACGAGGACAACTACCTCTTCGTCGTCGATCGGGCCAAGGACATGATCATCACCGGAGGGTTCAACGTCTACTCCACCGAGGTGGAACAGGCATTGCTGTCCCATCCCGATGTGCAGGACTGCGCGGTCATCGGGCTGCCCGACGAGCACTGGGGTGAGATGGTCACCGCTGTGGTCCAGCTTCGCCGAGGCGGTGAGGTGACGATGGAGGATCTGCGTGCTCATGTGAAAGCACGAGTCGGCGGCATCAAGACTCCGAAGCGGATCGACGCCTGGAGTGATCTTCCCAGGTCCAAGGTCGGCAAGGTTCTCAAAGGTGATATCCGCCATGAACTGGTCGATGGCGGAACTGCCGGCTCGAGTTCTTGAAGCGGTCGGCACACAGCGGTCCCGGGTACGCTCACCCCGTTCGCACGAACTGCTCCGCAAGCTGATCAGCGATGCTGCGAGGTTCTCGTCCGAGAAGGCGGGACAGTGTGAGGTCGGGCTGTGCGAAGTGACCGCTTCGCGTTGCTTGGAACATCGCCAGAGTGAAGCGCGCTGCGGTCTCCGGGACCCCGGTAGCCATCTCTCCGGCGACCCATTTCTCATCGTCGACTACGATGCGTTCGACGCAGCGGCCCGACAGTTCGGAAGCCTGTTCGGCGAAGTCGGCGAGAGTCACCGATGTAGGCGGCGTGAGATCGACTGGACCGTCGAACGACTCATCACCTGTGAGTATCGTCGCAGCCGCTTCGCCGGCATCGCGCCGATCGACCCATGCGAACGGGCCATCCGCTGGCATGGCGATCGTGCCCGTTGCCTGCCAGGGCCCGAGCAGCTGACCGAGGTCCCCATAGAATCCGTTGCGCAGTGCCGTCCATGCCACGCCCGATTCCGCCAGGTACTGCTCTGCAGCAGCGTTGATCGCCAGAGGCGGATAGGGCGTGTTGAACCCTGTCCCGTGAGAGCTCGTGTACAAGATCCGTTGGGCCCCGGCCTCGACTGCAGCGTCGATGGCTGTCCTGTGCTGAGAGTTGACATCGGCGGTGACGTCGCTCGAGGAGACGAGAAGCACCTGCTCAGCATCGGCGAACGAGTGTCTCAGTGCGGCAGGATCGTCGTAGCTTCCCTGTCTGACGCGAACTCCTCGGTCAGCCAGTTGCTGTGCGTGTTCGGGGTTACGGACGCTGACGCCGATGTCGCCCGGGGGAAGCTGGTCGAGGAGATGTTCCACAGTGGCCCCGTTGAGGGCTCCCGTCGCTCCGGTCACGATGATCATGGTGATGGCCTTTCGCTGAAGTCCGGTCAGATGACCGGCGGTGATCGAGGACACGTCCTTTAAGTTGACTCATTTGGTCAATTTAGTCCCGATATCCAGCCTGCGGTAAACTGACCAGGTAAGTCAAGTTATGATCGAACTGAGAGAGGCGGAGGATGGGCGGTAGGAAATCCGGATCGACGCTGCGCATGGATGCCCGCCGGAATGTCGAGCGCATCCGCGCCGCCGCGATCGATGTGTTTCGCGTCGAGGGACTTGCTGCACCGCTGGAGAACATCGCCGATGCCGCCGAGGTGAGCAAGGCGACGATCTTCAACAGGTTCGGCGGGCGAATCGGGTTGATCGATGCCGTCATCGACGAAGTCGTCGCGACCCAGCTGACGGACATCATCGATGACGCTCGTTCCGTGTGCGGCGTCGGAGAGCGGATCCGATTCTACGTCGGTGCCATCCGAGATCTTCAGTACCGACTGCCGGCGGTCAATGACGTCCTCCTGCAGGCGTTCCCCGACTCGGAGCCGCTCATGGAACTCTGTCGCACTGGGGGAGGTTTCCACGATCAACTGGTCGAGGAGGGACGGGCGACGGGTGCTCTTTCCGAAGGGGTCACTTCGGACGACTTCCAGGCGATGGCCGTCGACAACTCACTTGCCCTCAAATTTGGAATTCGCCCCTCCAGGGCCGATTACGATCGGCGAACTGGGTTTGTTCTCGACGGAATCTGCCGGTCAGGTCAGAGCTGAGGGTCCCAATCCCTTTCTCGTGGATGAGCTGGCTGAGGTTGCCGACGGTGTGGGTGAGGACCTCCATGCCAGGGTGGGGGACGAATGACCCTCCACCCTGGCATGGTCTCTTCCTTTCAGCACAGCTCCATCAGCGCTGCTCCATCAGGTCAGGCCAAACTGAGAGCCTTCTCCCGCACCATGCTCTGGGCAAAGAACTCGGTGAGCTCGGTTCGAGCGCTCAAGGGCAGAATATGGGCAACGTACATGTCCGGACGGACGATGACCAGGGCACCCGAGCGGTCGATGCCGCGGTTTTCGAAGATGTCATTGTCCTCGATCGTGGAGTAGACCTTCTCTTAATCCATCACCTGGAGGCGACCGACCTTCGGCATGAAGAGACGGGGCACCTTGGCCAGATCGACGTCGTGATAGCTCTGCTGATAGATCACCTTGGCATCGAAAACGCTGTCGACATCGGTGTTCGCCGGTGTGAAGAGATTGACCGGCGAGTCTTCCGAATCCTCCAGCCAGGAGGCAAGGTCGGCCACCGCGGTTCCATCGGCGTCGGCGAATGCATAGAGCCGCCAGCGTCCGTCGGCCCGGAAGTGGTGGCCGACGTGGACCGTGTTCGTATCGGCGACTCGAGACGCCGGCGCGGATTTGAAGCGCATGCCGAGGGGGAAGCCCTGCGCCAGATCCTGCTGTGCGTCGCCGCCGACGAGCCGGGACGGGAGGTACTTCGTGTCGAATCCGCCGGGAAAGTTGGCGGTGTCGACGAAGAAGTCGACGATCTCCTGGGGGCTCTCCATCTCTTCGGGACTCCTGGACATCATGGCCGACCACTCTTTGTCGTAGTCGATGAGCTTCTGGGCCACATCCTGGCGCTCGTCGTTATAGGTCTGCAGCAGGGACTCGTCGCTGCGACCTTCGAGCACTTGTCCCAGCTTCCAGGCAAGGTTCCAGCCGTCCTGGATGGAGACGTTCATGCCCTGGCCCGCCTTGGCGCTATGGGTATGGCAAGCGTCACCGGCGATGAAGACCCGCGGGTTCAGATCCGGATTGTTCTGAGCGGCGACATCGTCGAAACTCTGAGCGACGGTGTGACGGACCTCGTAGATGCTGAACCAGGTCACTTCGCGGACGTCGACCGAGTAGGGGTTGAGGATGCGGTTGGCCCGCTCGATCGCTTCTTCTGCTGTGGTGGCCAGAATTCTGTCTCTGGTCTCTGGGGTCGGGCTTTCGAGGGAGACGTAGAAGCGGGTCAGGAATCCGCCCTCACGCGGAATGAGCAGGATGGACCCGTCTTTGTCCGATTGGATCCCACTCCTGGTGCGGAAATCCGGGAAATCGGTATTGGCGAGTATGTCGATGACAGCCCAGGCCTGAGCGGACGGGTCGGAGACGACCTCTACGTCAATGCAGTCGCGTACCTTGCTGCGTGCACCGTCGCAGCCTGTCACGTACTTCGCCCAGACCGTGCGTTTCCTGCCGTGTTCATCCTCGAGATGAACCTCAACCGGATACTCTCCGCTGTCATGGACGGTCAGGTCGAGAAACTCAAAACCGTAGTTGATGTTGATCTTGGCAGGCCCGTTGGCTGCGCGCTCGGCGAAGTAGTCGATGACACGTGCCTGGTTCACCGTCAGGATGGGGAACTCGCTGACATATGACGGAGGATCGGGTGCCCGAGCTCCGCGAGCCACCTCGGTGGGGCAGTCCGGCTTCGGTCCCCAGAAGCTCATCTCCCTCATGTGGCTTGCCTCTTGAGCAATGGCCTCATAGAACTCGAATGCCTGAAACGTCTCACAGCTGCGGGGGAACAGCCCATCTGCCCGGCCGGCCGCGAGGCGACCCGGACGCCGTTCGATGATTCGAGTGTGAACATCGGGATACTCTGTCAGCTGCGCGGCCTGAACTATGCCTGAGGGGCCCGCACCGACAATGAGCACGTCCATCGTGTCGGGAAGCTCTTCGACTCGATCGACGCCAGTGCCCGCCGCTTCTCTGATTCGAGGGTCGCGGCCGACATATCCGTTGTGGTGATACTGCATTCTTAGCTCCTTTGCTGTGTGAATCGGTCCCCAGGCTCGGGGGCGGTTCACATTGAAGGGGTCAAGCCCTCGCTCGATCCTTTTCACTCACTGCATAGTGATCTGTGGCACTTGATGTCCAATGGACATGTTGCGCGCGCTCCACGCGGAAAGCCACTTGAGCCTTCCACTCAACGGAAGTGAATTGCAGGCTCGCCGGATTGACAGTGCCGCCTTCGGTGACCGATATTTCGTTTATGCAAAGAAGCAGACAGAATGAGAGCCGACAATGATCTCCCGCCCGGTGGTTTCCGCTGATGCGTCGGGAGCGAGGCACCCGACACGTCCTGAGCCGAGCTCACCCGGTGGTCGTACGGTCACCCACAAGGTGCTCAGTCTGCTCACGACTTTCGAGGACCCCAGGCGCAGTTTCACTCTCACTCAGATGGCCGACTCGGCCGAGGTTCCGCTGAGCACGGCCCACAGGCTGACGAACGAACTCGTGGACTGGGGATTCCTGACGCGAACGGCACAGGGAAAATACCAGTTGGGTCTGCGCATCTGGGAGATGGGCCAGAACGTCGGCCAGCAGCTGCGCGAAACTGCACGACCCTTTACCCAGGATCTCTATTCCCTGACCGGCGAGATCACTCAGCTGGCGATTCGCGATGGTCGCGAGATCCTTTTCATCGATCGTGTCTACGGCACGAAACGTGTTCCGCGCGCTTCTCGTGTAGGCGGTCGAGTGCCGATGCATTCGACGGCGGTGGGCAAGGTGCTTCTCGCTTTCGAAGAGGCATGGGTCCGTGAAGCCTACCTCCAGGGACCGATGGAGCACGTTGCATCGCGCACGGTCATCAATCCTGGTGTCCTGTCGAGACAGCTCGATGCCGTTGCAGACGACGGCTATGCCGTCACCGTCGAGGAACAGCGTCTGGGGACATGTTCGATCGCCGTGCCGGTCTTCCACACCGGGCGCATCGGTGCCGCGCTCGGACTCGTCGTCGCCTCCGACAAGGCTTCGACGTTGACCCGTCACCTGCCTGCGCTGCAGGGCATCAGCAACCGTCTCGAGCAGGCTATCGTGCACATTCCCCTCGAAACCCTGCTCGAGTCACAGTTCGAAGCCCACGATCGCAGCTGACAAGGGCCCGCCGGAACCGACGAGGACGGCGAACCCTTCCCTCAGGGCAGGTCGGCTTCTTTGCCCTCTTCCTGGTGGATGAGCTGGATGAGATTGCCGACGGTGTCGTCGAGGACCGCGGTGGTCGCGGGGCCCATCGTCGTCGGTTCCTGGGTGAAGGTCACGCCGAGGCGGGTCAGCCGTTCGTACTCGGCCTGGACGTCCTCGACGGCGAACTGGTTGATGGGTATTCCGTCGCCACGCAGAGCCTTGGTGTAGGTGTCCGCGGCAGGATGGCCCTTCGGCTCGAGGACGACCTCGACGCCGTTGGTGTCTTCTGGCGAGACCACTGTCAGCCATCGGAAGTCCTCCCCGACGGGTACGTCGACCTTCGGGATGAAGCCGAGCCTGTCTGTGTAGAACTTCAGGGCGCGAGCCTGGTCGTCGACCGGAATGCTGATCCACTGTGCCTTCAAGATGACTCCTCAGTCGTCGTGTGTTCGAAAGTCATGTCGTGTGCTCATTCGAATCGGAGCCGTCGCGACATCCGCTACGCAATCACAATAGGCGGATGATCGTCCCTCGGTCCATTGCAGGACCGACTTTTGAGGCAATCACCAGGAGGCCCGCTCGAATCTCAGCCCCCGCACCGAATGTCGGGTTTTCCCCTCCCGGATAGTGGGAGGACTTCATGGTCGTGCAAGGCTGTTTGCGAAAACATGGAGACATGACAAACACACAGCTTCCCGCGATCATCACATCGGCGAACGTCACCAAGCACTACAACCAGACCTACGCGCTCGCCGGAGTCGACCTGAGCATCGGCCTCGGCGAATCGTTGGCCATCATGGGTCCCTCCGGCTCCGGCAAGACAACCCTCCTGCACTGCCTGGCCGGCATCATCCGCCCTGATGAGGGCAACATTCGCCTCCTGCCCACCGACCGCAGCGCCGCCGCAGAGGTCACATCACTGAAGGAGAAGGGCCGCACCGCACTGCGCCGCGAGGTGTTCGGCTTCGTCTTCCAGCAGGGCCTGCTCCTGCCCGAACTCACCGCCGAGGACAATGTCGCGCTCGCCGCGATGCTCTCCGGCATGAAGCGCCCCGATGCGACTAAGCATGCTCGCGCCTGGCTGCAGCGCCTCGGTCTCGCCGAGCATCTGAGCAAACGAATCGGTCAGCTCTCCGGCGGACAGGCACAGCGCGTGGCCATCGCCCGCGCCCAGGTCACCCAGCCCGTGGTCACCTTCGCCGATGAGCCCACGGGCGCCCTGGATTCCGCCACCTCCACCGAGGTGCTCTCCGAACTCCTGGCGTCGACGTCCGGACGAGGATCCACCCTCGTCGTCGTCACCCACGATGAGACCGTCGCCGCCCGCTGCTCCCGCATCGTTCGCCTGGCCGACGGCCGGATCGTCTCCGACTCGCCGAATCAGCCCCAGCAGGTGCCCAACCCGCAGATGCCCAACCCGCAGGCTCCCAACCAGCAGGGGCCGAATCAGCAGATGCCCAACCAGCAGCCGGCACCGACCCGCTACGAAGCACCCGAGCAGTACGTCCAGAACGCTCCGTACATGCAGAGCAACCGGTGATTCGAACCATGAATATCCTTCCCGTCGTACTGTCCAGGAAATCACTCACTTCGACGACCTCGAAGCTCGTCGCCATCGCCTTCTTCGCCTGCTCGACCCTTTTCCTCACCGTCGCCGGCGGTGCCTGGGCGTTCAACGACCGTCCCGAGGTCTCCGGATACGCCGAGGTGGCCGACCTCTATCGCATGCTCGCGACCTTGGCCACCGTCTTCCTCGTCGTTCCCGCAATCAGCTTGGGGGTCGCCTCGGCGAAGCTGAGCGCGCGTCGACAGGACGAACGTCTGTCCACACTCTCCCTGCTGGGAGCGAAGCCGGGCACCGTTCGGCTCCTGGCGGTCGCCGAGCCCTTCATTCCTGCGGCCGTCGGCATCCTCGCAGGAATTCTCGGATACTTTCTGCTCGCCTACCCGCTCAGCTTTCTCTCCTTCACTGGTGAGTCACTCGGTTACTCCGCGCTGATGATGCCGGTGTGGCTGCTCGCCGCAGTCGTCGTCGGGCTGCTCTTCGTCTGCCTCTTCTCGGCTCTGATCGGCCTGCGCAGGATCACGATCTCACCCCTGGGCGTGCGCACGAGGTCACTGGCCAGGAAGTTCCCGATCGCCCGCATCATCACGGTGGTCGTGCTCGCGGCAGGAATGATCGGGGCGCTTGTCTTCTCCCTCAACCGGAACCTGCCGACGATGACCTATGTCGTCGCCAGCATCGTCACCATCGGCATCGCGCTGCTGCTCATCAACGTCGTCGGCGTTCTCGTCATGCGCATCCACGGATGGTTCAGCAACCAGCTCGCCCGCAGGCCCACAGGGATGATCGCATCCGCGATGATCGCCGATGCTCCCGCGCAGTACTGGCGGCGAGTGGCGGGGCTGGCGATGATCACCTTCATCGCTGTCGTCGGCGGAGCCGGCACGGCGATGATGCGCACAGGCCAGGGAGATCTCACCGCCGAAGAGAAGGCCATCATGGGCCCGTACCAGTACATGTCCGATGACATCTTCACCGGACTCATCCTCACCCTGGCGATCGCATTCGTCTTCATCGTCGTCTCCGCGACCATCAACCAAGCCGCCGACATCCTCGATCGAGCAGCGACGTACCGGGAACTGCATTCGGCCGGAATGACGCAGAAGATGATGCACCGCGTCACCGTCAATGCCGTCATGTCGCCCATCCTGCTCGTCACCCTCGTGTCTCTGGTGCTGGGCGGAATGCTCGCGGCCCTCATGGCTTCGGCGAGCGACCTCGGCGATCCTGTGACCATCGCGGTCGTCGCCTCGGTGCTTGTCGGCGGGGTTGCCATGGTGTGGGTGGGACTGCAGTTCACCCGTCCGCTGGTCCGCAGCGTCACCGCAGTGACCGCCGCGGCATGAGCGCGAGAAGCTGAGAAAGGAGTCCGACGTGTCAACAGCAACCCGAGTCGTCCCCCTCGTCCTGGGCCGCAGGACGCTGTCCTCATCGAGTTCGATCCTGGTGATGAGCGCCTTCTTCGCCTGTGCCACCCTGTTCCTCACCGTGGCCGCCGGGGCATGGATGTTCTTCCAGGCCCCGGCCGGTCCGGACCCGGGCATGGACGGCATGTACAGGTTCCTCGCGAGCTTCGCGACCATTCTGCTCGTCATCCCGGCGAGCACCCTGGCGTCGGCCTCGGCGACCCTGTCCGCCCGTCGACAGGATGAGCGCCTGTCCACGATGTCGCTGCTCGGGGCGAGGCGCTCGTCCATCGTCACCCTGGCTGTGGCCGAGCCGCTGGTGCCCGCGATCTGCGGGATCGTCCTCGGGGTGGTCGGCTACCTGGGACTGGCCTGGCCGGTGAGCCTCATCCACTTCATGGGCCGGCCCATCGGCTACGAGAACATGCTCATGCCGGCGTGGTTGGTGGGCGCCGTCGTCGTGTTCCTCATCCTTGTGTGCATCGTCGCTGCCCTGGTGGGGCTGCGCAAGGTTGCGATCTCGCCCCTGGGCGTGCGGACGAAGGCCCTGGAACGGAAGTTCCCGGTGGTCCAAGTGGTGATGGCAGCCATTGCGATCCTGCTCCTGCCAGTCGTCGTCGGATTGACGAGGAGCGGCGGTTTCGGGGTGGCCGTACTGCTCTCAGGCTTCATTGCGGTCTTTGTCATCGGTCTGCTCGTCGTCGACCTGGTCGGTGGGCTGCTGATCAGGTGGTTCGCCTATCTGAGTGGGAATCGCGCTCAGACTCCGGAACGGCTCATCGCCGCACGTCTGGTCTCCGACGAACCCAAACGCTTCTGGCGCCGAGTCTCCGGCCTGGCCATGACCGCGTTCGTTGCGGCCGTGGGTGGGTCCGGCATCTCCCTCATGCAGCTCGGTCTCGACGCCGCCGACGGACCTGGTTCAGAGATGCGGGACGCGGATCGGTTCCTCTTCCAGGACATCTTCACCGGCGTGATGCTGGTGATGGGCATCTCGATACTGCTCATCGCTGTATCCGCCCTGATCAACCAGGTCGCCGACATCTATGACCGAGCCGACACCTTCCAGGACCTCTATGCCGCCGGTATGGACCCGGGCACGATGCAAGCCGCCATGGTGCGTGCAGTGATGGGTCCGGTCATCTGGGTGTCTCTGCTGGCCGGTGGGCTCGGGCTGGTTCTGGTCCTGCCGTTCGCCGGTGCGGCCCTGGTGCTCAGACCGAGCACGTTCCTGACGATTCTCGCGTCAGTGGCCGTCGGTATTCTCATCATCAGATCGGGACTGCAGCTGGCGAAGCCGATCCTGGTGGCGGTGGCGACGGCAGGTCGTTCACGGGAGTGAGGGCGGCGAACCGAGTGCGCCGGAGTGAGCTTGCGCTCACACCCGGATGCCCCCGCCGAGGTGGGTCCTGGGGTCGGCGATCCAGGTACAGTTGGAGGGCGTTGAAAGCGGGTGTCCGCCGACGAGGTTCGAGAAAGAGGATGACGATTGAGCAGCAATCAGGGGTATGACGGGCTGAGAACCCCGCCGCAGGACGTCGAGGCCGAGCAGAGCGTCCTCGGTGCAATGCTCCTGTCCAAGGACGCGATCGCCGACTGCGTCGAGGCCATGGCCGGCGATGACTTCTACAAGCCGGCTCACGAGACCATCTACGAAGCCGTCCTCGATCTCTACTCGCGAGGCGAACCCGCGGACTCGGTGACGGTGGCCAACTACCTCACGAAGACAGGTGATCTCTCCCGCGTCGGCGGCGCCGCCTACCTGCACACGCTCATCTCCTCCGTGCCGACAGCGGCGAACGCCGGTTACTATGCCGCGATCGTGCGCGAACAGGCGGTGCTGCGTCGCCTGGTCGAGGCCGGCACCCGCATCGTGCAGATGGGCTACGACGCCGAAGGCGACACCGATGAGGTCGTCAACTCGGCTCAGGCGGAGATCTACCAGGTCACCGAGCGCCATACCACCGAGGACTACGTCATCCTGTCCGAGATCCTCGGAGATGTCGCTCAGGAGATCGAACGCAATGGCGACACCGACGGTATGACTGCCGGTGTGCCGTCCGGATTCACCGAATTCGACCTGCTCACCAACGGCTTCCATCCGGGCACGATGATCGTCATCGCTGCTCGCCCAGGTGTCGGCAAGTCGACTCTGGCGCTGGACTTCATGCGCTCGGCGGCGATCCACAACGGCCAGGCTGCCGTGTTCTTCTCCTTGGAGATGGGCAAGAACGAACTCGTCATGCGTCTGCTGTCGGCGGAGTCGGAGATCCCCCTCCAGAATCTGCGCCGAGGTGAGCTGTCTCCGCATGATTGGACGACGTTGGCCGCGACGGAGTCCCGCATCAACGATGCGCCGCTGTTCGTCGACGATTCGCCGAACATGGCGCTGACCGAGATCCGCGCGAAGTGCCGTCGTCTCAAGCAGCAGCACGATCTCAAGATGGTCTGCGTCGACTACCTGCAGCTGATGAGCTCGGGCAAACGAGTCGAATCGCGTCAGCAGGAGGTCTCGGAATTCTCCCGTTCGCTCAAACTGCTGGCGAAGGAACTTGAGATCCCAGTCATTGCGCTCTCGCAGCTCAACCGCGGCAGTGAGCAGAGAACCGATAAGCGGCCGATGATCTCGGACTTGCGTGAGTCCGGTTCGATCGAGCAGGACGCCGATATGGTGCTGCTGATCCATCGTGATGACATGTACGACAAGGAACACGAACGCGCCGGAGAGGCCGACATCATCGTCGCCAAGCACCGTGCCGGTCCGACCGCGGACATCTCTGTGGCCTTCCAGGGTGCGAAGTCCCGGTTCGTCAACATGCCGCAGTAAGACATCTCTTGTAGAGATGCGTCCTACTTTGTACAAATGCTTCGATACATTGGTTACGCCAGAACTGCGTTTTTTGCTTGACTGAATGCGCTGTGCCATGTATCGATTGAGCTCAGGTAAATGTGGACGGTTGGTGAGCAAGGTCACTCTTCTCCACAGAATGTGCTAGACCATTGTTAGCGAGTGGGGTGCTCAGTGTTTTTGCGAGATCGTTCATTCTCATAACGAGGAACGCTTGGTGGACGTTTAAAGTCGACGGTGCCATCCGCAAGTGGCAGTGGTTTAATCGTGCCCCTGGCATTACTTGTCTCCAAGCAGTACGAATCTCTGATTCGCACCGGTAATAATGGAGACAATGAAGCCGCGCAAAGGACTTCCCTGTCTTGCCCAAGCAACGCAAGTAGCCCATCTCGCTCGCCCGCTTGGACTCGGCCACCTCGGCGCGCAGTCGGCTGTTCTCGACCTTAAGATCAACCGATTCGGTCGGCGTGGCTTTGCCCGAGTCCTTGTGCTTGCGCACCCACACGCGCAAAGTTTCCTTGCTCATTCTGAGCTCGTTCGCGACGCGGGTGATTGCCCCATTCGCGGTCTCAGCATCGGCTTGGGCATGGATGACGAGCTCGACGGCTCAAGCCTAGAGCTCGTCGGTGTATTTCACCGGCATGAGAGAATCTCCTTCTTCCAATCTCCCTGCCTCTATGACCACGTGGTGATTCAGTCTCTGCCTCAACTTGCACCCGCTGAGTTCACGGTTCAGGCTGAGGCGAGGCGCCGATGGCGGAGAACTCGCCGGGATCTCCGCTCAAAGCCCGCAACACGGTTCGATGTAACCAATCCAATGCAGATGTGTGCTGCAGAGTCGTGCGCCTGAGCAACGAAATCTCGGCAGGTGGAAGGTCGAAAGGCAGTGGCCGCCATTTCAGCGGCCATGTCGTCGACCAACCATCGGCAATCGACTCGGGAACTATTGCCAACAAACTCTCACAGACACTGAGCAGAGGCGGAAGCGAGGAGAATCGATGAACGGTCACTGCTCCCTCCCAGCCGCCGCCCACCCGAGTGAATGCTGCTCGGAGGTTCGGTGCCCCCGAATCTCCGGCAACGATCGCACGCTCGGCGTCCAAGAGCTGCGCCACCGTCAGTTCACCGGTCGCCAAACCGTTGTTCTGATTCATCAATGCGACGTAGTTCTCGGTCTTGAGGAGCCTCTGATCGAAGTTACCCTTCGGAAGCATCGGAGAGATGGCCAGATCGATGGTGCCGTGCGAGAGCCAAGCCGACAGTTGCGACATGTCTATGGGAACGACCTCCACAGTGACGTTCGGCGCGGTGTCGCAGACTGCGGAGTAGAGGGCGGGAAAGTATCCAACCTCACCCAACTCAGACATCGCGATGCGGAAATGGTGACCCGAAGACTCGGGATCGAACCCGTGCACGGCGTCCAAGGTGCGATCGATGGCCAACAACGATTCGTGGAGCTCAGGGTAGACGCTGTGTGCCAAGGGAGTCGGAGCCATACCTCTGCCGCTTCGCTCGAACAGCGAATCATCCAGACTGCGTCTCAGCCTGCCCAATGCCTGACTGACTGCCGGTTGGGTGAGGAACAGTCGGTTGGCCGCCTCTGTGAGGCTCCGAGTTTCATACACTGCGATGAAGATGCGCAGCAGATTTAGATCCACAGCGTTGCCCGCCTTTGCGTCAGGTGCTAACCGATAAACACAACCCAATAGCTCGTATAAGTAAGTCTAATATTTCATAGTGATCATCATATGTATCGTCTATACAAGCACGCAACACAGTCCCACGAAGGAGTGCCCGTGACCGAATCACTTGCAGAAGCAATCCAGCGCGCAGGCGGAGCAATTTCGCTGCTGCGCAATGCACAGGCAAAACCCACCATCTTCCCTGTGCAGCCCGAGTTCAGTAACTGGCGAACCGAGCAGAGGTCGTGGCGGAAGTCCGTTGCGCTGCTCGACCAGTCGCACCATATGTCCGATCTCTTTATCAAAGGTCCTGACGCGCTGAAGCTGCTCTCCGATGTCGCCGTGAACAGCTTTGAGAAATTCACTCCCAACAAAGCTAAACAGTTCATTGCGGTCAATCACGAGGGCTACCTCATCGGGGATGCCATTCTCTTCTACCTTGAAGAGCAGTCATTCGATCTCGTCGGCTGGCACATGGTTCTGGACTGGCTCCAATACCACGGCGAAACGGGCGACTACGATGTCACTTTCGAGCGTGACGCCAGCTCGGCCGTGCGCAAGGGTGACCCGATCCAGTACCGCTACGAGGTGCAGGGGCCACGGGCACTCGAACTCATGGAAAGAGTGACCGGCGGCGAGGTGCCGCAGACTCGCTTCTTCGGAATGACTGACTTCGTCATCGACGGACTGCAGGTCCGCTCGTTGCGTCATGGCATGGCCGGGCAGCCAGGCTTCGAGCTTTTCGGTCCTTGGGTCGAGGGCGAGCGCGTCCGGTCGGCACTGATCAAGGCCGGCGAAGGTCTCGACCTCGTGCTCGTCGGCTCGAAGGCATACTCGTCATCGAACCTGGAGTCGGCGTGGGTCCCCTCACCCTTCCCTGCGATCTTCAGCGGAGAAGGCACCGAAGAATACCGAAACTGGCTGCCGGCCGATCGTGCAGGCTCCCTCGCCGGAAGCTTCGACTCCGACCGGGTTGAGGACTTCTACCTCACGCCATACGATCTGGGATACGGTCGAAGCGTGAAATTCGATCACGAATTCATCGGCAAGAAGGCACTTCAGCGCCTCGCTGAGAATCCGCCTCGGCAGAAAGTCACCCTGCTGTGGGACCCTTCCGATGTCGCGGCCGCCATCCAGACTCAGTTCGAGTCGGGCGTTCCCGCGAAGTACATCGATTTTCCGAAGTCTCGCTACGGGCAATACCAAGTCGATCGGGTGCTCGTCGATGGCAGAGAAATCGGAATCTCACATGACCCTGGCTACATCACCAATGAACAGGCGTTCGTTTCGTTGGCAAGCGTCGACAACGAATACGCGAAGCCCGGAACCGAAGTGACGATCGTGTGGGGCGAAGACCCGGTCTCTGCGAAGGCGGCGGTGGAAGAACATCGGCAGGTGAGCATCCGCGCGACAGTGGAACCCGCCCCATATTCGGCCTTCGCTCGCGAAAACTACCGCAAGAACTGATCGCCTAACGCCGCTCGCCCCCACGGCCGACTCCATAGCCTCATACCATTTCGCACAGGGGTGAAAGAAATCAGCCGAATCGCATCCGGTGATCAACGGCATTCGCCACGTTCGTACCCGTGACTACGTGAAGGTGCTCGAAGGTGGATAGGTCGAATTCCTTGGACGCGGTTCGGCAGCGATCAATACAGGCAGGGAAAAGGTCTACCCCTCCGAAGTCGAAGAAGGACTGCTTGACTACCCCGGAGTATATGACGTCGCAGTGTTCGGCCTGCCAGACGAAAGTCTGGGTGAGAAAGTTTCGCCAGTCGTGGCAGTACAGAGCGAGGCGAGTGTCACGGTCCAGGATCTGCAGGCCCGGGTGGGTGCAGAACTCGCCGGATACAACAAGCCTCGAGTCATCAGAATCCGCGAGTCTCTGGGCCGGACGCCAGCGGGACAGCTCAATCATGCCCGTGCGAAGGAACTTGCTTCGGACCTCATGGAGCCAGGCCCAGGGGAGGGCGAAGCCGCCGCCACGAAGGAAGAGTTCAGACAGGGGTACAGCGACGGAGCTGAGTCAACCGAGACAAATGTCGCGAATCGGGCGGGTCGATGAGCCGATGTTCTCCGCATCCCGGCCCCCTAGGCTCGATAAGTGAGATGAATCACTGTAAAAGACAGTCGTCACCACGACAGATAAGGGAAGCATCGTGTCGTCCTACACCCCGAAGGTTGAAGGGACCCACGTCTACGACACTCAGATGAGTCGTCAGGGACGAGCCCTCAATAAAATGCTGTACTCACTCAAGAATCCAGAGAATCGCGAACTCTTCATCGCCGATGAGTCCGCGTACTGCGACAAACACGGCCTCAGTGCCGAACAGAAGCTGGCGGTCCTCGACCGCGATTGGAAGAAGATGACCGAGATCGGCGGTTCGATCTTCTACGTCATCAAGCTCGCTGCCATTGATAAGAAGTCGATGCAGGACCTCGGCGGAGTCTTCACCGGGATGAGCACAGAACAGTTCAAGGCTGAGCTGAAAGCAGGAGGACGGAATTTTGGCTGAGATCACCTGGGGACTCGCAACGTCCCACGTACCCTCGATCGGTGCCGCAATGGACAATGAGAAGACGGAGGACGAACTGTGGAAGCCGCTCTTCGACGGCTACCAACCGGCCCGCGAATGGATGGCCGAGCAGAAGCCGGATGTGGCGATCGTGATCTACAACGACCATGCCAACGCCCTCGGCCTGGAGATGATCCCGACGTTCTCGATCGGAACAGCTGAACACTATGATGTGGCCGATGAAGGCTACGGACCGCGTCAGGTGCCGAATATCGTCGGCGACGCTGAACTCTCCGAGCACATCCTCGTCAACCTCGTGGACGAAGGATTCGACATGACTGTGCTGCAGGAACTCGACGTCGATCATGGGCTGACAGTTCCCCTCTCTGTCTATACTCCGAATCCCGGCGATGCCTGGCCCTGCAGGGTCGTGCCGATGCTCGTCAACGTCTTGCAGTACCCACAGCCGACGGCAGACCGCTGCCTGGCCCTCGGCGAAGCCCTCGGGCGTGCCATTCGCTCGTTCCCACAGGACATCAAGGTCGCCGTCTTCGGCACCGGAGGAATGTCCCACCAACTCTCCGGCGAGCGAGCGGGACTGATCAACCAGGAGTTCGACCGCAACTTCCTCGAGAAGATTGAAACCGACCCCGAATCGCTCTCCCAGATCACCCGCGCCGAATATGTCGAGCAGGCAGGTTCGGAAGGAATCGAGATGATCATGTGGCTGATCATGAGGGGTGCACTGGGCGACAACATTCGCCGAGTCCACGACACGTACCATGTGCCGGCTTCTAACACCGCGGCAGCATTGGCACTGTTCGCCGCCGAGAAATCGGCCGAAGAGAATACGGATGCTGCGATTGCGCAGTGATCGATCCGACAACCATGGCAACAGAGCAGTGGGCACCAAGCAATGACTCCGTGCGAGGGCGTGCCGGTACCCACTGTGGCTGTGCATAGGGACCAAGGACTAAGACATGAACGAGCACCAAGCTTCCGACGCTGTCAATGCTGACAGTGTCAATGCGGCGAGTCACTGCAGCTCGACCGCAGCTTCAGTAAGCGGGCAGGTACCCACAGCGCAGGAACGGCGCAAGGTGCTGGGTGCCTCTCTCGCGGGCACCGCCATCGAATGGTACGACTTCTTCATCTACGGGTCGGCCGCCGCAATGATCTTCGGGCCCCAGTTCTTCCCCGCCGGCGACAATCCGATCCTCGGCACCCTCGCAGCATTCGGAACATTCGCCGTCGGCTTCCTCGCCCGCCCTATGGGCGGACTCATTATGGGTCACTACGGCGACCGGATCGGACGCAAGGCCATGCTCCTGGTGTCCATGTTGCTGATGGGATCTGCGACCGTACTCATCGGCCTGCTGCCGAACTACGAGTCGATCGGAATCTGGGCACCCATCCTGCTCGTCGTCCTCCGTCTCCTCCAGGGAATCGGCGTCGGAGGCGAATGGGGCGGCGCTGTGCTCATGGCGGTTGAGTACTCGCCGAGCAATCGTCGGGCTCTCTACGGAGCATTCCCACAGATGGGTCTGCCGTTGGGCATCATCGGAGCCAACCTCGTCTTCATCGTGGTGTCGAACATCATGTCGCCCGAGGCCTTCCAGAGCTGGGGTTGGCGCGTGCCGTTCCTCATCAGTGCACTGTTGGTGATCATCGCAATGTGGATTCGCCTTCATGTCGAGGACTCTCCAGCGTTCAAGAGCGTCAAGCAGAAGAAGACTGTTTCCAAGGCACCCATGATCGACCTGTTCCGCAAGCACACGGGGACCGTGCTGTTGGCCGGAGCCATCTCGATCGCATCTCCCGCCCTCGGCTACATGTATTCGGTGTGGATGCTGTCCCATCGTGAGAATCTCGGTACGGACGGCGTCTCCCAGAATGTCATGTTGGCGCTGATCCTCTGGGGTGCGGTCTGTCACCTCGTCACGGTGGCGCTCGGAGCAGTTCTCGCGGACAAATTCACGCAGAAGTCGGTGTTCCTCTGGGGAGCAGGCCTACTGGTGGTTTGGGCCTTCCCCTTCTTCTGGCTCATCGACACCGGCAACTGGCTCTCCATCGCCGTTGCCTTCGCAGTGCTGCTGTTCGTTCAATCCTTGATGGCCGGCCCTCAGGCTACCCTCATCGCCGAACTCTTCCCCGCCGAAGTCCGCTACTCCGGGGCGTCGGTGGCCTATCAGATCGGATCGATCTTCGGAGGTGGGTTCATGCCGCTCATCGGCACTGGCCTCTACGCCGCATTCCACAGCTCGACGCCAATCGCCCTCTACCTCTTGGCGATGGGGCTGATCAGCTTCATCGCGATGGCTGCGCTCAAGGTCGGGGTGCACCGAGCGTCGGCCGACAGCATATGAATCGGCGGGCCGTTTCGTCGGAGCCCGGCGCTCACCCCACAACGACAGCAAACACACAACGATACGGAGGCAGAGTCCTATGAGCATATTCGTACTGGTTTCGGGAGCCTGGCATGGCGGCTGGTGCTGGCAGAGGGTCGTACCTCTCCTCCAACAAGCTGAACACGAGGTTCACACACCCACCTTGACAGGAGTATCCGATCGAGCCCACCTGATCAGTCCCGCCGTCGGCCTCGACACGCATATCGCCGATGTCGTGAGCTATCTCGAAACCTACGATCTCAACGACGTTATTCTGGTCGGCCACAGCTATGCCGGTCAGGTCATCACCGGGGTCGCGGATGCTGTGCCTGAGCGTATCTCCGTCCGAGTACATCTCGACGCTTTCATCGGCGATGGTCGCGCTGCCGTCGACATGCAGCCCGCCGAGGTGGCCCATCACTACCGCGAATCCGTCGAGGGCTCTGGGTTCGGTTGGCTGATACCCACCCGTCCGCTTGAAAAGCTGGGCGTGAGCAACCAAAGCGATTTCGACTGGCTGGCGCCCCGACTGACTCCTCATCCGTGGAAGACCTACACCGATGAACTCCCGCTCACCGGCGCACACGAGCGGGTGAAGGGAGTGTTCATCGAATGTGTCGACTGGATGCGAGTCTTCCGGCAATCGCGCGAGAGGGCCGATGAGCTGGGGTGGGCGGTCCACGAGATCGCAACCGGGCACGAAGCGATGGTGACCGCCCCATCGGAGTTGGCCGCCCTGCTCGACGAAGTCGCCGCCTGAGACCAGATCCGCACGGTACACAGCTGCGGGCCCATTCCCATCACTACTGCTGAGGACAAATTATGGAATTCCTGGTTCGCTTCGAGACAAATCTTCCCGAGACGATGAGCGCAGAAGAAATCGCCGGACTGAAGTCAGCTGAACGCGAGAGAGCTCAAGAGCTGCGGCAGTCCGGCATCCTGAAGAAGCTCTGGCGCGTCCCCGGCCGCAAAGCGACCGTCGGACTCTGGGCTGCAGTCGATGCAACCGAACTGCATGCTGCTCTGGCTTCCCTACCGCAATTCGCCTGGATGGATGCCACTGTCGAACCTCTTGCGACTCATCCTCAGGAGAAGTGACGATGTTTCAACCCGAAGATCAGACGGTCCTCCCCATTCCACCGAATAGGCTTGAGGGAACGGTCTCCATCGTCACCGGAGCCTCCGGCGGATTGGGGTGTGCCATCGCTGATCGTCTGACCGCAGAGGGCAGCACTGTGGCATGCCTGGATGTAAAAGAGCCCGCAGACGCCGACGGGGCAAACAATCGGGATCATTTCTTCAAGTGCGATATCACCGATGCGGCCGCGGTGGAGTCGGTGGTCGACGACATTACCGAACTCTTTGGTGGGATCGATATCCTGATCAACAGCGCCGGGATTCTGTCCGGGCGGGAAAGCTCCCTGCGCACCAGCGCTGAGGAGATGCATCGGTACTTCGACGTCAACGCTGTCGGCCCGATGCATATGGTGCAGTCTTGCTATCCGCAGCTGAAAGCCAGCCGGTGGCGTGGTCGCGTGATCAACGTGGCATCTCGAACCTTCTTTATGGGCAACCCTGGCCAGTTGGCATATATCGCCTCCAAAGGTGCCCTCACAGGCATGACCCGGGTCCTGGCCAAAGAATTCGGTCCGGACTGGGTCACAGTCAATGCTGTCATGCCCGCACAAGTGGCAACGCCGGGAACCCGAAAGCATTCCGGTGAAGAAGTGTTCAGCACGACCATGCACAAGCAGGCGATCGAAGAGTTTGTCACCCCCTCGCATTTTGCGGGTCTCGTGGCCTTTCTGGCCTCGCCCGACGGTGCCCTCATCACCGGACAGTCCTTGATCTGTGATGGCGGCGGACTGATGAGATGAGATCCTCACGGCAGATGAGTCAGCCGAATCCAACGAAAGTGGTAGTCCAGTTATGACAACAGACAAGAAATCAATCGTAGTCTTCAGCGCTCACTCCGGGGACTTCGTCTGGCGAGCAGGTGGAGCGATCGCCGTATCAGCAGCTCGCGGCGACGATGTCCACGTCATCTGCCTGAGCTTCGGAGAACGGGGTGAATCCCAAGGCCTGTGGAAGCAGGACGGCATGACCATCGAAAATGTGCGAGAGAAGCGACTCGCTGAAGCCACCGCAGCTGCAGAGATCCTCGGTGCAAGCGCTGACTTCCTCGACCTCGGCGACTACCCGCTCAACGTCGATGACGAAGCGTTCAACCATGTGGTCGACCTTCTGCGCCGCTACCGGCCGGACACGATAATCACGCATGTCGCCAACGACCCGTACAACCGCGACCACAATATGGCTCATGAAGTTCTGCTGCGGTCCCGCATGGTCGCTCAGGCCATGGGTCATAAGACCGAAGACCCGCCGCTCGGTGCTCCGCAAGTGCTCATGTTCGAACCCCACCAGCCGGAGATGTGCAATTTTTCCGTCGACCTCATCCTCGACATCACCGAGGTCTTCGACGTCAAGCTCAAGGCCATGCAGTGCATGGGCGCACAGAGCCACCTCATCGAGTACTACACGGAACTGGCGGTACGTCGCGGTGTCCAGGCTGTTCGCAACAGCGGGAACAGCTCAATCTCACACGCCGAGGCGCATGCTCGCCTGTTCCCAGTCGTCGGAAGTGATCTCGTATGAGTGCCCAGCGAATCGTTCGCTCTCGATCCATCTCAGGTCCCCCCGCCTCGGCGCTTGAGACCTTTTCCCGTCTTGGAGTGGCCACCGTCCACGAGGCAATGGGAAAACGGGGCCTCGTCGAACCGGTGCTGCGTCCCATCTACGCAGGGGCGCGCATCGCCGGCCGGGCGATCACCGTGCTCAGCCACCCCGGAGATAACCTGATGATCCACGCGGCAGTCGAGCAGTGCGGCCCCGAAGACGTCCTCGTCGTCACGACAACCTCTCCGTCGACCGATGGAATGTTCGGAGACCTCTTCGCCACTGCACTGCAGGCACGCGGAACAGCGGGCCTGATCATCAACGCCGGGGTGCGTGACGTGGCCGATCTCACCGCCATGGGTTTTCCCGTCTGGTCCAGAGCTGTTCATGCGCAGGGAACGAACAAACTCAACCCCGGGTCGATCAATGTGCCCGTTCATTTGCCGGGAGTCGCAGTGAACCCGGGCGATGCCATCATCGCCGACGATGACGGAGTGGTCGTGGTTCCCCGCGCTGAGGCCGCCGCGGTTGCGCAGAAGGCCCAGTCCAGGGAGGACAAGGAGAAGCGGAAGCGCGATCAATTCGCCGAGGGTGCCCTCGGGCTCGACATCTATGATCTGCGACCCAAACTGGAAGAGCTGGGCATTGAGTATGTCGACCAGGACTAGCGCGAGACGCCGTCGGCACCGTGGTCTAGCGAGCGGAGCACACTCTCAGCCCGGGCACGGACCGTTGGTCAGAAGCGGACAATGCTGATGGTCACCTCGTCCGAGCCTCTGGCGCCCGCAGAGATCGAGGCTCTGCGAAGGCGGGGCCGGCACGCGGCGGCAGTGGCACGCACCGCAGCACAGGTGGCATCGAAGCGTTCACTGCCTGCGACACTGCACGCTCTGGCGGAGGAGATTCTGCAGGCCGACGGTCTGGCAGGAGTTCAGGTGCTGACCAACGAACACTCCGGTGACAAACTGCACATGCTCGGCACCGCAGGGTTTCCCGCGTCAAGGAACAGCTCGTTCTTCTCTCTGCTGATGGAATGCCGGCGTCGCGGAGCCGACCTGCGCATGTTGGATGTCTTCAGGACGGGAAAGCCGATCATCCTTCCTCACCGATACGCGGTCGTGATGAATAGTCCGGCCTGGGAACCGCTGCACGAATATCACCGCGAACCGGAATGGGACGCTTTCGCCTCAGTGCCGATCACCATACGCCAGACGACGATCGGCGTACTCAATGTCTTCGTGTCCCCCGGCAAGGAGATCGACAGCGAAGGATTCGACTTCCTCGTCTCGATGGCCGAACAAGCCGGACTGGCCATCGACTACGCCTCCCTGCTCGAACAGGAGCGCAATGCCGCCCAACGTGAGGAACGTCAGCAGCTGGCTCGCGACCTGCACGATTCCGTTGTTCAACAGGTCTTCTCCATGGGCATGCTCGCGCAGACGCTCAAGGTGCTCGCTGACAATGATCGGACCGAGAGTTCTGACCGCATCCAGGAGATCACGACCGACCTCGTGGACATCACCGGTTCTGCGCTGAAGGACCTGCGCGGACTCATCGCCCAACTCCGTCCCTCTGCTGTGTCCGGGGTCGGACTGCGCGAAGCCGTGTCTAAGCTGGAATCGGCCACACACCGGCAGACCGGAGTGAAATTCGAGACCGATATCGCCGAGGCGGTAGATGACATCGGCGGTGAAATCGCGGAGGATGTCTACTTCGTCTTCGCTGAGGCGGTCCACAACGCCGTCAAACACTCATCAGCAGATCTCATCTCCATCGGGATCCAACGCGACGAAGAGGGCATGATCGACCTGCACATCAACGACAACGGGGACCTGACCACGAATCTCCTGCGTGATGACCACGGGCTCATCGCCGGCAACGGACTGACCTTTATGCGACAGCGCGTGGAGCGCTGGGATGGCCAGTTCGAAGTTTCCATTGGTGGCAGCTCAGGTGGAACAACAATTCGCGCTCGGATCCCGCACCGCGAATGGGAACTCGACAACGGATGATCACCGCAAAGGGTTGGGACAACTTATGAATGTTCAGAGGAGAGACGGAAGCGAAGATGCCTCTGACGATCCGGGCCTGCCCAGGGACTCGGCAGCGAAACAGGACGCGCTCAAAGTTCTCATCGTCGATGACCATGCTGTCGCACGGATGGGGATTTCGGCTTATCTCAATGTGCTCGAGGACATCGAGTCTGTGGGGGAGGCCGTCGACGGGCAGGACGCTCTTGACAAGCTTGCTGAGCTCAAGGTCTTCGGTGGATTGCCTGAGGTCGTCATCATGGACCTGCTCATGCCGCGACTCGACGGGCTGAGCGCGTTGAAGGAAATTCGCCGGCTCCATCCTGAGATCAAGGTCGTCGTTCTCACGAGCTATGGAGAAACGGAGAGACTGAACACTGCCATGCGGCTGGGTGCGGTCGGGTACCTGCTCAAGGACGCCGGCCCAATCGAGGTGTCCGCAGCCATCCGAGCTGCTGCGAGAGACGAGGTCTTCATCGATACGGCCATGGCGAAGAAACTCACGCAGATGATGAGCTCGCCAGCCGGAGGAATCTCATCGCTGACCGAGCGTGAGAGAACCGTGCTGATGCTGGTCGGAGAAGGCAGATCCAACCGCGAGATCGCCACCGAACTGTTCATCTCCGAACGCACGGCACGCACCCACGTGTCCAACATGCTGGGCAAGCTCAATCTCACCTCGCGCACACAAGCCGCGCTCCTGGCCGTCAATGCCGGCCTCATTGCTCCCCCTGGGTGATCCGGTGTGACCTGGGTGATCCGGTGTGACGCCCCGTACGACCGAAGCTTGCCACCATTCACGATTCGGCACGGAAAGATACGTCAAACGTCTCGGGTCGATCGCGCCGATTTCCATACTTCCTGAGGCCCCCTCCTTCCTAGAGTTCAATGTGAACCGAATCACGTAACACCCGTCGTCACGGTCTCATGATCGTCGCGGATCGTCAGCCGGAACGGAATCGCAGTCGCTGCAGACTTCCCGTTCTCACCGGTCAGACACCGCTCTATGAGCCGAGAACGAGTCGGATCTGACGACTCGAGAGCAGAAAGATGAATCGCCATGGCCAAACTGATCGCCAAGACCCCACAGGAGAAGAGGGCGCTTGCCGGGCTCCTGGACAACATCGGCTATGAAGTGATGCCTTTCAAGAGCGCGGTGTCCAAGGTCATCTCAGATGTCCCCACCGAGGTGCCTCTCACGATTACAGCGACAGGCGGGAAGGGACTGGAACCCACGCTGAATGCGACGATCGAGCTCACTGAGAAGGGCTACACAGTTGCCCCTCACATTCCGGCCCGCCTGGTTGCCGGGCCAGAAGAACTCGACCAGATCGCCACACGTCTCGAAACGGCCGGAGTGAACCGAATCTTCATTGTCGCCGGTGACGCTGAACAGCCAGCTGGCCTCTTCAACGATGCACTCGACCTGCTCAAAGCTCTCAAGGTACGCGGGCACTCGTTCTCGAATATCGGCATCGGCGGCTACCCCGAAGGGCACGCCCTGCTCCCCGACGAGAAGGTCAATAGAGCTGTCCATGACAAGGCACCGTTCGCTGACCGGATCCTGACTCAGATCTGCTTCAGCTCAGACACACTCCTCGCATGGGGTGCGCGACTGAAAGCTGAAGGCATCGGACTCCCCACCTTCGTCGGTATGCCCGGTCCGGTCCGTCGACAGAAGCTCATGCGGATCTCCGCGGGGCTGGGACTGGGCCAGTCAGCGAACTTCCTCAAGAAGCAGCAGAACATGTTCTGGCGATTTTTCAGCCCGTCTGGGTACACCCCGACAAAACTGATCCGAGGTCTGGTTCAGGACCTATCGAAATCCGACACCATGATCACCGGGTTACACATCTTCACGTTCAACGATCTCGCGCGAACCGAAGCTTGGCGGCGAGATCTCATCGAGCAGACCCAATGACCAGCGACTAAGCCGTCAGCACCATCCGACTCTAGTGTGAGGAGCACCAGCGGTGACAACTAACACAGCAGTAGCTGAGAAGACAGCCGCCCCGATACCGAGGAAGTCTCCGGTCGCAGATCCCGATGAGGCGAACATCGCCCGCCTCATTGTCCACGGCACTGACCGCCCGGGCATCGTCTCAGAGATCACCAGCGTCCTTTCGGACTTCGGGGCAAACATCATCGCTTTCGACCAGTACACCTCAGATCCCGTTGGAGGGCGCTACTTTCAGCGCACGGTGTTCTCACTCGAGAACCTGAGCGTGGAGGTCGAGCGCCTTCGAGCAGCGCTCGGTGGTGCCTTGGAAGGCACCGGCCTGCAATGGGAGCTCATTGAGGCGAAGAATCTCAAGCGAGTGGCAGTCTTCGCATCGAAGTCCGACCACTGCCTGCTCGATCTCCTGTGGAGGCAGCGCCGGGGCGAACTCCCAGTGACCATTTCGATGGTGATTTCGAACCATCCCGATCTCAGTGAAGATGTTCGCGCCTTCGGCATCCCCTACTTCTATGTCCCGGTGGACAAGGAGAAGCGCGACGAAGCTACGCAACGTCACCTTGAACTGCTGCGCAACAACGTTGACTTGGTCGTGCTTGCCCGCTATATGCAGATCCTGACCGAGGAATTCATTGATGAGGTCCGAGTCCCGATCATCAATATCCATCATTCCTTCCTTCCGGCCTTCATCGGTGCGGCGCCCTACCGCAAGGCGAAGGAGCGAGGCGTCAAGCTGATCGGCGCGACCGCACACTATGTGACGAAGGATCTCGATGAGGGTCCGATCATCGCTCAGGATGTCGTCCCTGTCACGCACAAGGAGTCTGCATCCGATCTGCAGCGCAGGGGCGCTGATGTCGAGCGTAGGGTGCTCTCATTCGCGGTCGAGGCTCACTGCCAGGATCGCGTGCTGCGCGACGGCAACGCCACCATCGTCTTCTGACAATCTGTCAGATCGCCGCAATGCAGACCACAGTCATCATGACTATTGAAAGGAACGGTGTCACGTGAGTGCACAGATCCTCGATGGAAATGCCACCGCGAAAGCCATCCTCAACGATCTCATCGCTGAGGTGAGCCGACTGTCTGAGCAGACAGGGAAGCGCCCGGTACTGGCAACGGTCATCGTCGGCGATGACCCAGCTTCGCACACCTACGTGAAAATGAAGGTCAACCGGTGCAGAAAGGTCGGCATCGAACCGCGTCAGATCACCTTGCCTGCGGAGTCGAGCACCGAACAAGTCGTGAGCGAAGTGCGCAAACTGTCCGAAGATGATTCTGTCGACGGAATCCTCGTGCAACATCCTGCGCCTGCCCAGGTCGACGAGAAACAGGTGTTCGAAGCGATCGATCCCGACAAGGACGTGGACGGTGTGACCGCTGGCTCGCTGGCGGCTATGGCTTTCAAGGAACAGGGGTTTCGGTCCGCTACTCCTGGCGGGATCATGCGCCTGTTCGAAGAATATGGGATTGAACTCGCAGGGCGGCACACGATAGTCGTCGGTCGCAGCCGAATTCTCGGAATCCCTATGGGGCTTCTGTTGTTGGCAGAGAACGCCACCGTCACCTACTGCCATTCAAAGACCGTGGATCTCAAAGATCACGTGTCTCAGGCGGACATCGTGGTCGCGGCTGCAGGACAGCCCGGACTCATCGCCGGGGACTGGATCAAAACGGGTGCGGTCGTTGCAGACGCAGGCTATGCCGATAACGCGGGTGACGTCGAGTTCGACGTGGCTGCAGACCGAGCCGCTTGGATCACTCCAGTGCCAGGCGGTGTTGGTCCAATGACCATCGCCTGTCTCCTCGAGCAAACCGTGGAATCCCACCGACGACGCCACGGGCTGGACTGAGGTCGTCTGCTCCCGAAATTGCAATCTACACCCAGATCCACAATCAACTGCACCACATCGGCTTGAAGAGACCAGATGGGCTCTTCCATTTCGCTGGAAAGAGAGGAACAAGAAAATGAGTGAGAAATCTCTGCAAGATGTACTTGATTCGTCAGGTGACGTCGTCGAGCACCTGCGCAATGTCAAGGTCGGCGCCTATGTCTATCCTGTTGTCGCCGCCGAATTCAGCAACTGGCGTAACGAGGTCCAGGCATGGCGTGACGCCGCAGTGCTCTTCGACCAGTCGCACCATATGGACAACCTGTACATCAAGGGTCCCGATGCCCTCAAGCTGATTTCGGATACCGCAATCAACTCGGTGGCGAAGTTCCCGGTGAATAAGGCCAAGCAGTATGTACCGGTGACGCCGTACGGTCACGTCATCGGCGACGGCATCTTGTTCCGCTTGGCTGAAGAGGAGTTCGTCTATGTCGGACGTAGCCCGGCGGCGAACTGGCTGACCTTCCACGCCGAGACCGGCAACTACAACGTCGAACTCACCGTCGACCGCCGCTCTCCCTCCCGCCCCATGGGCAAAGCTGTCAATCGCGAGGAATGGCGCCTCCAGATCCAGGGCCCCAGGGCTTGGGAAGTCATCGAGAAGGTTCACGGCGGTCCTCTGGAGCAGCTCAAGTTCTTCAACATGTCGACGATGAATGTCGGCGGCAAACAAGTCCGCACTCTGCGTCACGGCATGGCCGGCGCCCCCGGTTTGGAGCTGTGGGGTCCCTACGAGGACTACGATTTCATTCGCGAAACCATCATCGAGGCCGGTGCCGAGTTCGGGTTGGAACCCGCAGGTGCACGAGCCTATTCCTGCAACACACTGGAGTCCGGTTGGATCCCCTCTCCCTTGCCGGGAATCTACTCCGGCGACAAGCTTGCCGACTACCGCAAGTGGTTGGGCGCCGACAGCTATGAGGCGAACTCCGCAGTCGCAGGGTCGTACGTTCCCGAGACGATTGAGGGCTACTACACGACCCCGTGGGAGCTCGGTTACGGGTCATTCATCAAACATGACCACGACTTCATCGGTGCCGATGCCCTCAAAGCTATGGATCCCGAGGCTCAGCGTAAGAAGGTCACTCTCGCATGGGACGGCGACGACGTTGCGACCATCCATGCTTCGATGTATCAGAAGGAAGAACTGCCCTATAAGTTCTTCGATCTGCCGAATGCCAACTACGGTGCCTCGAATTTCGACTCCGTGCTGGACCACTCGGGCAAGGTCGTCGGCAAATCGATGTTCACCGGCTACAGCTGGAACGAGAAGCGACCGCTGTCGCTGGCGATTGTCGACCCGGACGTCGAGATCGGTTCTCAGCTCAAGGTCGTATGGGGCGAACCCGACGGCGGCACGAGCAAGTCCTCCGTCGAGCCCCACCGTCAGTACGAGGTCGACGTCGACGTCAGCACAGTCCCGTACTCCGATGTCGTTCGCAAGACCTACACCGATGGCGGGTGGCGAAAGAAGTGATTCGCCACTGATCCACCTGCACTGCAGACGCACAGCCCATTCCTTGCGACAGTGGGCCCAAGGGGTGGGCTGTGGCCATTCGTGGCTCTTCCCAGCCTCGGCGGAGTTTCCCGCAGCTTGCAGGAATCTGCTAAGAACCAAGACCTTGTCTCCCGCCTCCGCCACCTCACCAAGGGCGTTCGCCGACTGGCTGACGCGGCGCTGTGGTGACGACGTGGTCAGGTGGCTGCGATCGGCAACCTCGGGCCAAACGTGAGCACGTCAACGACATTCGTGACACTTTGCTCACGGTGCTCACGACTGGAAGGAAGCTAGGCAAACGTCGTCCGGAACACCTGAGGGAGTCGCCCAGGGAGGATCGAGGCACGGAGATTGAAAGAGGGAGATTCTGTCGTGGCAGTGAAATATATCGACGAGCTCAAGGCTTCTGCCGTTGAGCTCGTCATTTATGCCCAGTATGATCCCGAGACTGCGACCGGGGCCATCACCCTCGTCGCGAACGAGCTCGGGTTGAGCAAAGAAGCACTGCGGATCTGGGTAAGCAGGACAAGAAATCTTGTCAGTCAAATCCAGAGGAGTCAGTTGAACTTTAAGGTGAGAACCGTCGGTTTGGAACCGAGTTGGCCGAAGCCAGAAGGGCGGACGGGATTCTGAAAGGCGATTTCGGATATGGGAGTGGCTGGTGCGAATTTGAGGGTGCACACCCAGCGGACGTTGCAGTCTGCGTGACACAGGCGTGCGCTCGTGGTTGGCGAGGGACCTCAACGCTTTCGTCGTAGTATCGATAGCGTAGGTGCGGTCGAAATGTTCAAGACTTGGACACACGAATGTCTTCTGAGTCTCCTCGTTTGGTCGCTGTTTTTGATCAGTCTCAAGGAATCACCGAAGAAGAGATCTACCGAGACGGGACCGCATCCCGGCCGCCTGCGTGCCTGTGCCAACACCGAATGCAATCTCTTCCTCATCGACCACAGCCGGCCAGGCACGGCGAAGTGGTGTTCCATGTTCACCTGCGGCAACCGGATGAAGGTACGAGCCCACGCCCAGCGCACGCGTCAGCAGCGATGAGTGGGACTGCTCGGTCGCTGCCAAAGCTACCGGGAGATAGTCTCATCTGGTTACGATACTGAGCACCACTGTCAACTCGCGGACCCGGAGCTCGCCTCGTAGGGGGCAACCTGAGGTTCGTCAATGCGTCCGCCAATAGAGGCATGAATGAAGCACCTGATTGCGCAGCGGCAGTTGCTCTGGTGAGTCTGCGGGGCCAGGATGTGTGTATGGAAGAGCCTCGTACCGACCTCGCCGGCGAGCTGTCCGGGTGCCGTGTGGTGCTGACGGCTCAGCGGCGCGCCGCACAGTTCGCAGCTGCTCTCGAGCGCCACGGTGCGGCGATCGTTCATGCGCCCGCGCTGTCAGTTGTGCCGCACATCGACGATCCCGAACTCGTTGCGCGCACTCGCACGCTCCTCGACCAGCAGCCTGACATTGTCGTGGTCACGACCGGCGTCGGTTTCACCGGCTGGGGTGAGGTTGCCGAGGCCGCCGGCCTCACTGAGCAATGGCACGCGATGCTCGCGAACGCCCGAATCATTGCCCGTGGTCCCAAGGCCCGTGGTGCGATCCAAGCAGCCGGACTGGTCCCCGACTGGGTCGCAGAGTCCGAAACGAGCGCCGAGATCCAGCAGGCACTGCTCGACGAAGGCGTACGGGACGTACGGATAGCGATTCAACACCACGGGGCCGGCGCCGACGGCCTGGACGAAGCGTTCGCCGCCGCGGGGGCCGATGTCTGCTCACTGGTGATCTACCGGTGGGGGCCCGCACCCGACCCGGACGCCGTGATGGCGGCCGTTCACCTCATCGCGCGTCGCCAGTGCGAAGCTGTGGCCTTCACGTCTGCGCCTGGTGCCACTGCCTTCCTCGAGGTCGCCCGCGATCAGGGTGTGCTGCCGCAGGTCATCGACGCCTTCAACGAGGAACGCGGTGTACTGGCAGCTGCGGTCGGCGATGTCACGGCGGCACCGCTGTGGAGCCACGGCATCAAGCCCGTGATCCCGGACAGATTCCGCCTGGGCGCACTCGTGCGCACTCTGGTCGCCAAACTCACTGCCCTGCAGCGTGCGGGCGTCGAGGGCGGTCGGTGAGCTGAGCGGCTGCCTTCGTGATTCCGCTTTTACTGGGTCATTTGCTGGACGAGCACAGGAACGTATCCCAGAGTGGAGAGGAGCGCCCATACTGCCAGGGAATACGTGATGCACAGAGCACCGATTGCCAGCCAGCGGCCCCCTTCACCCTTTCGTTTGATCTGGTCCAGAGCGACGTGTCCGGCGCCCACTGCGAAAACGGCAAGAACCGCCGCCCCAAATAGCCAGACCCCCGAAACGGTGACCAGTGCCAAGACGATGGCTGCAATCGCAGTTTTGTTCAGTCGGCCAGGTTGTATGTGTTCTGACCCCTCCGGTGTGCTCATTTCGACTTTCCTAATCCCGGGCTGGGGTGGCGCTCGGTAAGCGCGACGTCGACTCACGCTATCTAGACTGCGTAATACTATTGGTTGTCGATAAGTGCCTGGGTTTCGTCGATCAGGGTATCGAGTAGCCCGCATGTGGCCATCAGATCCTGGACTGAGGCGGTGAAGAGTTCAGCGATGCGATCTTGATAGTGCGCGGGACTGATCGGGAAGGAGTCGATCATCTGGACTGCCTTCTTCTCATTGATGCAATATTGCTCATTGAGGGCGAAGAGCACCTGATTGAGGCAGGAGACTGCCCGTGTGACGTGAGCGTGGACGTAGTACGGGTCGGCCTTGTCCGCGTTGGCTGAGGCGAACATCGCTGAGAATCCTGCCTCGAACTTGAAGAAGTTGACCAGCGACGCTTTGAGTTCTGCCGGGTAGGTTTCCGCGCCAGATTTCAGCCTCGTCACTTCGCCTGCACCGTCCCACAGAACGCGACTGATGGCCAACTCGCCGACGTACATTGCATTGATATAGGCGTGGGGGTGTCCGGGCTGGTAGTGGGCGGTGACTCTGCCGACACGGCAGTTGTCGAGCTCAGTTGCGACGCGACCGGTCTCGCGAAGGATCAGGTCGACATGGTGTCCGTCGATGACGAGCCATCCGCCGCCGTTGATCCATTCTCCCCATTCGCCCGGTGCCGCGACCAGCTCATCGCGACTGTCATCGTCGAGTTCGCGGGCACATTTCTTGAGCTGCGCGAGGTCAAGCTCAGCAGCATCGTAGTAGATCCCAATGTCGATATCGGACTGGGCTGAATGTGTTCCGCGGGCCCGAGACCCGCCGAGAACGATGGCATGCACACCCGGTATATCTTGAAGTGATTGAGACACTGTGTCTAGTACGTGTTCGATGGGCACGGTTGACTGTCCCTTCAGGGAGTCGTTGAGCATTTTGTGAAGCGTACTCGACTTCGGCGCAATGTCGGCGGCATCACTGATATGGGCAGGATCGCGCAGATGGCTTCCGGCTCGAGCATCAAGGTCATCACACATGTGTACTCCGCCGCAACTGTGCACGTCGTGCTGTCGCAACCAAACTGCGGAGGGACTGATGGAGAGTTAGATGGCATCTGATCTAGCTGTCATGCGTTTCGCAGTGATCGGTGGGTGATGGTTGCTGCTGCCGCGGTGGCAAGGGCCAGGGTGCCGACGGTGACGGGTACAAAAGTTGCCCAGTCGAGTTGAATGGATACCGGCACACCGGTCGTTTGCTCGAGGCCGGCCGCGATGGCCGCGAGCGGAGGCATGGTAGCTGTCAACCCCAGCAATGCGCCTATGAGTCCGATCAGGAATGTTTCAGCCGAGATAAGACCGACTATTTGTTTAATGGTCCCCCCGGCGCCGCGTAGGACTGCGAGGTCGCCACGACGAGCGTGGGCGGCCATACCTATCGTGTTCGCGACCGAGAGGGCACTGTATCCGACGGCGAGAATGAGCAAGATTGTGGAGAACTGCTCAAACAGGCGGGCGTCGTCAGCGTACTCGCGGTCTGCGAAAGTCTTCGCATCCTGGGATTCGGCGCGCGGGCCTGCGTCGTCTGGGGCATCTTGGGCGGCGATGAACAGATCATCGGTCATCGTCGATCGGTCGTGGCTTCTGACGATGCTCCGGGAGAGGCTGACCGGTGGTTGGGCCGTACTGGTCTCGATGATCTTCGTGATCGGAAGGTGTTCGCTGGTGCCGTCGACAAAACCGACTCGTACACTGTCTCCGGTCGCCCAGCCGAACTGATCGGCCAACTGCTGTTGGACCACGAGACCGTCACTTGTGTGGTCAGAAGGAGCAAGTCTGCCCTGGGCGTCGACAATAGTGTTGGCCTCGCCGGGCATTGACGGGTCGTCAACGAACAGTTGGGTGTATAGCGCTGCCACGTGCTGGTCGGTACCGCGAGTGATGTCCTGCACTAGCGGCTCGGACAGCCCAGGGGTGCCGACGGGCTGAACGATCTTTTGACCTGAGAGAGCTGCCGTGACTCCGGCTGGGTAGGCGGTGCTGATGGTGGGCGCGAGGGCGCTGATGAGTGTGGCAAATCCAATCGTCAAGATGATCGGAGCTGCGATGGAACCTGCCCGGCGTGGTGCGTTGAGGATTTCGGACCGTACTAGCATCGTTGCTGCACCGCGGCAGCGTCGTACCGGCCACGACAGGAATTTCACCGCGGGCACGATCAGGAACGGTGCCAGGAGCGCCGCTGCGACAGTTAAGATCATGGCGGTGACCAGGCCCAGAACCAACTGACGATTGGCCTCTGTCATCACCGTGATGACAGCGAAGACGACCCCGACAGCCAGTGCGATCGATCCAAGGACTGCCATAGCACGAGTTGTTCCACGACTCTCGACCTGGGCCGAACGCAGCGCCTTCATCGGAACGACACGAGACGCCCGCTGACCGGCGGAGGCCGCTCCTGCGAGGGCGACCACTACGCCCATGATGACCGCGACGCCTATCGGAACGAACGCGGGTTGCACGTGCAGAGCCGGATCTGTGAGTTCCAGGTGTTTAAGCAGAGCACCTACCGGTGGCCCACCGATGACGCCGACGACAGCGCCGACGATCGAGCCGATCACTCCAGTCACTGCTGCTTCACCGAGTATCATGCCTCTGATCTGGCGAGGCGTGGCGCCGATGACGCGCAGTAGGGCGAGTTCGCGGCGACGCCGGGCGACGTCGAATGCGAAGGTAGAAGCGACGACGAAAACACTGACGAAAGCTCCCAGCAGAGCCATGGCGCTGAGGAGCTGTCCTCCTTGGGCTCGGATCTTTGCCAATGAGGGCGATTCGAGGGCCGAACGTTGCTGGCCGGTAAGTACATCCGCACTGCCGGCGATATCGTCAACGTCCGATGCTACAGCTTCTGACGAGGTGCCGCGGTCAAGGGTAAGACCAATGGCGGCCGCCCCTGGGCTCAATCGCTCGGCCATCGACTCACTGACATAGACGCCAGGACCGTCCACAGTTCCTGTGACCGTCACGGCTCGCTCACCGGAAGCCGTCAGGAGTCCCACTGTGTCGTCGACACCGATGCCGAGAGAGTCGTCGACGACGACATCGTGTGGCCCATCTGGAGCAGTCCCCGTGGTCAGCCGGTAAGGGGCAAGTTTCGTGCTGGACCAGCCGTGCCCAGCAGTAGTGTCTTCGTCGTCGCCAATCGGCTTACCGTCTTTGACGACTTGGGCATAAAAGGAGCGGTCGACAATGGCGGAGTCCACGCCGTCAACGCCCTGAAGGTCGCTGGCAAGTCGTTCTCCTACGGAGTTTTCCCACGGTTGGCGGGCCCCGGTGGAACCTGTAAGTGTGGCAGTCGGACGCTGGGTGACGACAATTGGGGTGTCGGCGAGGCGGTCTGGCACTTTTGCCTCGGAGGCGATGATGACGAGCAACGTGGTGGTGACCAGAGCCACGCCGAGCACGATGACGACGAAGCTGCCGACGAAGCCCGACCAGCGGGAACGCAATTGGGCGAATGCGAGCATCATGCCCCCACCTGGGTCATCTGGGCAGCGATCCGCGTCGCCGAGTCGGCACGCTGTTGATGTTGCCGCGGTTGCGAATCGAGGTCCAAAATCTCCGAGACGACGCCGTCGACTAGGAAGATCACACGATCCGCATATGATGCGGCGTCGGCGTCGTGGGTGACCATCACTACAGTTTGGCCCTGCTGGTCGACGAGGTCGCGGAGCAGGGCGAGTACGTCATGAGATGTGGCAGAGTCCAAGGCACCAGTGGGCTCGTCGGCGAAGAGGACTTCCGGGCGGGTGACCATAGCTCTGGCAAGGGCAACGCGTTGCTGCTGGCCACCGGATAGTTCGCTGGGCTTGTGGGTCGACCGGTCCTCGAGGCCGACAATGCGCAGGGCGTCCTCAAGCACGGATTTGCTGAGGCGGCGACGGCCGATGCGCAGGGGCAGCTCGACATTCTGAGCCGCCGTCAGCGAACCGACGAGATTGAATGACTGGAACACGAAGCCTACGTGATCACGTCGAAGGACAGTCCGGTCCTGCTCGTTGAGCTGCCCGACGTCCACACCCGCCAGGAGAACTTGCCCGCTCGTGGGATTGTCGAGACCTGCGGCGCACTGCAGCAAGGACGACTTGCCGGAGCCGGAAGGACCCATGATCGCGGTGAACGTTCCCGCTGCGAACCGGATTGAAACGTGGTCGAGAGCCGTGACCGCGCCCTCACCGATGCCATAATTTTTCGTGACGTCAATCAGATCGGCAGCGTGATTGGACGGCATGTGAGATCCCGGCGTATCGATGGACTCAACTGTGTCGATGTGAGGTCTTTTCGTCATAGTGTTCAGTCCACCGCGAGAATCGAGCGCGGTCACGGGTACGAGAAGGAGACTTCTTGGTAGTGCCAGCACTACCGATAATCCGTTTGGCAACGCCTACAATAGGGTTCATGTCGCCCACTACCGCTTGGCAGGCCCTTGCCCTGCGGCCACTGCACTTCGTGAGCTCGCCCTGGCCCTTGAAGTCGCTGGTGTACCTCGCCTCGGGAGTCGTGATCGGAGTCATCACGTTGCCATCCCTTGCGGCTTTACTCGCCGCAGGACTGGTCTCTGCGGTAGCAGTCATCGGCATCGTGTTCCTGATCGGCTTCGCCCTGTCCGGAGTCGTCGTTGCTCGCCTCGAGCGACGCCGCACCCAGTGGGTCGACACGAACGGCATCGAAGACCCACACCGCACGCTTTGCGAGCCAGGGGCTCGAGCGTGGATTCTCGCGCGGCTGCGAGAGCAGGCGACGTGGCGGGAGCTCGCCTTCGCGATAGTCTCGGCCACCTCGTTGTGGTTCGTCGATGCGGCAGTACTTGCCTTCGCCTTAGTGTTGCCGGTGTTTTGCTTTGGCGCGCCGACCAACGATCCGGATGCTTGGCCGTGGGTTTTGATCGGTCTGGCGCTTCTCTGCACTGCTCCCTACATCATCACGGCCTGGGCAGCAGCGAGAGCAGCATTGTCACGGTCAATGCTTTCTGCTCGTGACGAAGAAGTCGGGGCAGCCCTGACCGAGGTCACCCGGTCACGGGCACGGCTGGTGCAGGCATTCGACAACGAACGAACGCGCATTGAACGCGACTTGCATGACGGAGTTCAACAACGTCTGTCCTCGATGGGCGTATCGATAGGATTGTTGCGTCTCGATGCTACCCCGGGCTCCCCAGTAGGTCAGCAACTCGAGCTGCTGCACCAGCAGGTCAGCCTGGCGCTGGGCGAGCTTCGCGACCTGACTCGGGGCGTCCAGCCCCAGGTGCTTACTGACAACGGACTAGCGGCGGCAGTTGAGGATATCGCGTCCCGCTGCGCGACACCGGTCGGCGTCGAATTCAACCTGTTCGACCGTGTGGCTGTATCGATTGAGGTGGCAATGTACTTCGTCATCAGCGAGGCACTGACGAATGTCGACCGCTACAGCAACGCCAACAACGCCACGGTGATCGGACGACAGCACGACGGTCGCCTCGTCGTCGAAATCCGAGACGACGGTCGCGGCGGAGCCGACCCTTCCGCAGGTACAGGACTCATCGGCATTGCCGAACGCCTCGCAGTCCAAGGAGGGCGGTTGAAAATCTCCAGTCCCGCCGGAGGACCCACTCTCCTGCGTGCGGAGGTGCCGTGCCGGTGAGGATTGTGGTTGCCGAAGATTCGGCGTTGATGCGCGATGGGCTCATCACATTGCTCGAGCGATTCGGTCACGATGTGTGCGCCTCCGTCGACAACGCCGGCGACCTCGCAAAAGCGGCCAAACGTGAAGAACCCCAGCTGGTCATCACCGACGTACGTATGCCTCCAGACCATAACGACGATGGGCTCCGGGCTGCCCTCGACCTACGCCAACAAACCCCGGGCTCGCCGGTGCTCGTCCTCAGTCAATACGTGGAAAAGTCGTATGCGATGCGGCTTCTCGACTCCGGAGACGGCAGGGCAGTCGGCTACCTACTCAAGGACCGTGTCGGAGCGGTCACCGACTTCGTCGACGCCGCCGAGCAAGTTGCCTCCGGCGGAACAGTTTTCGATCCCGATGTTATCCGGCAACTACTCGTTCAGCGTGGTAGCCTTCTGGCCCGTCTGACTGCGCGGGAGAGTGAGGTGCTCTACCAAATGGCTCAGGGACGCTCCAACGCAGCAATCGCACGTGAGCTCGTGGTTACCGATGCAGCCATCAATAAACACATCGGCAACATCTTCGCCAAGCTCGAGCTCTCCACAACCGGCGACGAACACCGTCGAGTAGCCGCGGTTCTTGAATACTTGCGAAGCTGACAAGTTATTTTGGGTTGGGTTTGCTTCAAGGGCCCAGCGGTGACTCTGCAGTTCCAGCGGTGGGACCGGAGTCTATTCTGCGGGAGGGAGAGATCTATTCCCCGTGAAGTTGCGAGGGCTTGGAGCTTTTCAAGGTCGTCGGTTTGGATGCAGACGGTCGCACGGAGGCCCTCATCTTCGGCACGGAGCAGATAATAGGTATTGCTGTCGGTGAGCAGTTCGCCCTTATCGTCGAAAAACTTCCACTGGACTTGAACGAGAACGAGATTGTTCGTGAGATGGTTCTCGTCTAGCACTTCGTTCCCTATAGAGGCGAGTCCGAGTTTCCGGTACAGGGGATAGGACTGCTCCAATGTCTGCACCATTTGGTCTCTCGATTCGGCAACCCCCGAGAGCCGGTCGTCGACGATTACGCCAGGAGTCGCCCACAAGCCCGCCGCGGTCTCGGCGTCGAAACTGCTCAGGGAAGCTGCATAGCGGTCGAGATAGTTGTTGATCTGATCCTGATTAATGCTCATATTTCAACGATAAGAGAGAGCCGACAAGGCTATGGCGGCTTCAATAGGGATGCCAGCGTTGCAAAGACGGGCGATACGCGCTCGCAACTGCTCGCTCACGATATGTTGCCTCTCAACGAGGGAGGAGGTCGAGCAAACGGAACGAGCGTCTATGGAACTATGATCCCGGCCGCAGGGCTCTCGATACGAAGGACGTCTCAGAGATTGCTCAGGTTCATCCCACGGGAATTGTCAGGGAGTAGTGACTTACGGTCGTCGTATGCCGATGCTCAGAATTGAAATTGCCGCAACCGATCAGATCGAGGCCAAGCGAATTCAGTCTGTCTACCAGCGTGGAGAGAGAATCGTGAAGCTTGATGACGAAGCTATGGAGGAAACGTGGAGGGCCGGGTACACACCTGTCGGTCGCCCCGTGTTCGTCGGTCTGAACAACGGCGAACCGCTCATCTATCGATTTGACGTACCGGTCGAGACTGCGGTCATATAGCGTCGCTTGTTCAGTCGACCCCGCTCCCTGTCGTAGCCGAAGTTCTCCTTCTGGGCTACGGGAATTCGGCGGTACAAGGTGGACAACCGATCTGCCACAGCCGTGCAGGCGAAATGGATCGAACCTGTGACGAATCGACCCGATCACTCAACACCAAGAGAGGCAGATACACGGCGGGTGAACAATTACGACTCCTTCGCCGCAACCTGCTCGGCAGAGAATGACGGCAGTCTCACAAACGCGTATTGTGAGCCGCCAGCCATGCTCGACCTCCTCGGGAACGTTACGGATCGTCAGGTCCTTGACATCGGATGCGGCTGCGATTTCTTCGTCCGGCTTCCGCGTCACAAGCATCACCGAACCACAGCCGTTACCAGAAGCTTGTGAGCATTATCCGGATGGTTTTGACCATTTTTCATCCTCTCGTGGGTTCTTGTTGTTCGCACTTGAAGCTTCTCCACGTCGCTGACGCCAACTCCTGGTGGTTCCAATCCGCGCAGGCCCGGCCCCCGGAATTTGCACGGTGATCACCGCAGTGTCGGTTTTGTGCAAAGTACGCGGGCGTGGTGTGGGCGACGGCTGTGGGCGGCGATGAGTTCTCACCGGCCGACGGCTGGACCGGAAGCCCGGGGTCACACCAGCAGAACGTGAGTATGCGCACCGGCACACGGTAGGCTCACTACGTATGCTGATCAGACGAGAACGTTCAGGCGACACTGAAGCGATCCGCGCAGTCACGGCAGCCGCATTTCGCGCAGCGGAGCACAGCGCTCCGCCGGCGGAGCCGGGCGGAGATCCCGGCGAGGCGACCCTGATCTCCTGGCTGCGGTCCGATCCTGGGTGGATCCCCGAGCTCTCGCTTGTCGCTCTCGACAGCGACGAGATCATCGGGCACGTCGTGGCGACACGGGCGCACGTAGGTTCATGTCCGGCTCTCGGCCTCGGTCCGATCAGTGTTCTTCCTGAGCGGCAGGGAGCCGGTGTCGGCTCGGCCCTGATGCATGCGGTGCTCGGGGCAGCCGATGCCAGAGGTGAGACAGTAGTCGGCCTGCTCGGAGATCCCGCCTATTACGGACGTTTCGGTTTCGTCCCAGCATCGACGACCGCAGTGACTTCCCCGGACCCGGCCTGGGGCGACTATTTTCAGGTCCGCACGCTTTCGGACTATGAGGATCAGGGTGGGCCGTTCCAGTACGCGAGTCCATTCGACCGCTTCTGACCACAGCGTGCGCATTGATGAACAGCCTCGGCGATCCCAGGCGCGGCCCCGACCCGATCACCGGAGTGGTTCGAATGACAGCCACGGATGGGTTCAGCGCCTACGTGGCGGCTCCGGCAGTGGGGAAACTGCGACGGCGGCACCCCGGTCTCAGCGTGGAGATCGTGACCGTGACGCGACAGGCCCTGCAGCAGAGATCAGGGCTGGACATGTACGCCTCACGGGACTACCTGGCCGAGAACGGAACTCCGGTCACCGATTCGATGCGCCGACCGGCCGTCGCCGCCGTCGTCCAGGCCCTGCGGGATCAGACCGTCGCCCATGGTGAGGCACTGATGGGTCGCGGCGTACGCTGACGGGACGTCAATTCAGCTCCGATCAGTAGGAACCGAAGTCGACCTCAACGGACGCGGCACCCCGCAGGCTCGCCACCTCGTCGGCCTCAGATTCCACTGCCTTCTTGGCTCGAGCAGATACCGTCTCGAACGCTGTGACGGACATGCTCAACTTCTTCCCCTTCTTGCGCGCTCGCCATATGCCGACGATTCTGCCGTCGACAAGCACGGTCCCCGGGTCACCGACGGTCGTGAATACATCGCGATGCAACTCCTTGTCGATGATCGTCTCCCGATCACGCCCTTGGATATAAGGATCGCGTGGCGGAAGCAGTCGGACACCAGCTGGAGTCCGCGGCGACCGAAGCGCATCTCGGTCGTCCGTGAGAATCCAGGTTCGGCGACCGAAGTCGACTTCGGTCATCTCATCTTCGAGCAGGTTCCACCATGACTCGGCTTCGCGTGACCGCACACCTAGCCATGAGGCGAAGTCCCCACGAGTGGACGGCCCATATGCGTGCAGGTAGCGACGGAGGAGCTCGGCCCGAGCGTCCTCTGGGCCCATCTCGTGCCTCTGGATCTCCAGCCACTCATCGAGCAGTACGAACGGTGCCTTGTTCCCTTCTCGCGGCGCGAAGCAGATAACCTTCTGCAAGGTGAGGATGCGCAGACAGAAATGGACGACACCTTCTCCGCGAGGTTGGCCCTTGGCATATGGCCCCTCCTGCTCCCAGCTGTTGCGTTGGCTCTTCGGCAGATCGTGAGCGATCTGCTCAGCGAGCTCCGTTCCCAGGTCATTGACGGTCAGTCTGCGACCGGACAACACGGATCCGATCTTGTCCCGGATCCGGTCGACAACCTCGGCGAGGGGCATCCCCAGTTCGTCGAGCGACTGCTCCACACCGAGGATGAAGTGGCGCCGAGAACTGTCGTCGGGCGGGAGGACACCGGTCGTGAAAACCGGAAGGTCGGTTGTCGGAAAGTAGAACGGCGCACCGCGCATGCACCAGCTTTGGACCAGGCTTCTGTCCTCGGAAATCGCATTGTCCAGCGCTTCCCGGGTGACACCGGAGACCCGAGCATTGAGAGCGAGCAGAGCTGAACCGGATGGGCTGTTCTGAACACCGCAGATCCCGGTGGCATCGACCAGAGACTGCCGGGCCATACGCCGGTTCAGGTTCTGTGCCTCGAGACGGAACGCAATGACCTCGTCCCGCGTGACCTCCACGCTCATATGTCCAGGCTAACGTGGCAAGCTCGGCGGCACTTCGCCGAACTTCCAGGTCCATCGAGTACTCACAAGTCCATCGAATAGACGTCATGGACCGGCGACGAATGCGTGAGCGAGCGATCCAGGCTCATGCCGGTCTTCTGCGCCACACGCTGTGAGGGCCGGTTGTCCCGATGGATGATCGAGACCAACCGGGATGCCAGTGCATGTGAACGGGCGTATTCACGGCAGGCAATGGCCGCCTCGGTGGCAAATCCGAAGTACTGAGCCGATGTCTTCACATGGAACCCGACCTCCAGTTCGGCCGTCGCATTCAGCATCTGCCAGGTGAGACCGCAGTCGCCGAGGAGGTTCGCCATTTCGTCGAGATCGTTCGTTGACATCGCTCGGAATCTCAAGCGGGACGTCTCATTCGGTGGCATGCGATTCAGCCTACTCCCGCCCGACCGCCTAGGCTGGACGAAACCGAGGAAGGGATTCCGATGAAGCGCACGATGCAGGTCAGCGACAGCATGATGGTCAACGTCGACGCCGACACTCTGTGGGAACAGGTGGCCGATCCGACGCAGATGTCGCGCTGGAGCCCGGAGAACACGGGTGCGCACACCCCCGCAGAAGCACGACCTCTGCAGGTGGGCGAAGTCTTCGAGGGCAGCAACCGTCGCGGCCGAGCGGCGTGGGTCACCGAATGCGTCGTCACCGCCTCGGAACCGGGAGAACGGTTCGCTTTCCACGTGCGCAAGATCGGTGCCGGCTCGCCGAAGCTCGGTGGAAGCATCGCCACCTGGGTCTACGAGTTCGAGAATATCGACGGACGCACCCGAGTCACCGAGACCTGGAACGACGACCGCACCAGCTGGCCGGATTGGGCGGCGGCGATCGTCGACCGTGTGCTCACCCGAGGCAGAAGCTTCGCCGACTTTCAGAAGCTGAACATCCACAGGACGCTGACCACGATGAAGGACGAATTCGCGGACTCGGACGGGACGGGGTCCTCGCCCGCCCGATGAGGACAAGCGCGAGGTGATCACGGTCCTTCTCACACCGTGAGCGTGTTTCCAGCCGAGAATGCAGGATGGCCGGAAACACGAAAGGATGGGCGGTATGGAACTCAAGGATCTGCTCAAGGCACTCAACAACGGTGAAACCATTCTCAGCGACTCACCCCTGCACGCGGTCATGCACCGCACCAGCCAGGAGGCGCTTCACATCACCGCCGAGCTCAACAATTCGTATCGGGAGCCCGACGAGGTCCGGCAGCTGCTGGCCTCGCTGACCGGCAAGTCGGTGGACTCGACCGTCACGATGTTCCCGCCGTTCCACACCGACTTCGGGAAGAACACCACGCTGGGCAGACGAGTCTTCATCAATTCGGGATGCAGCTTCCAGGACCAGGGCGGGATCAGGATCGGCGACGACAGTCTCATCGGCCACAACACGGTTCTGGCGACCCTCAACCACGACATCAACCCGGAGCGTCGGGCCGACATGCATCCGGCGCCGATCATCATCGGGCGCAACGTGTGGATCGGGTCGAACGTGACCGTCCTGCCCGGTGTGAGCATCGGCGATGACTCGGTGGTCGCAGCGGGCTCTGTCGTGACCAAGGATGTGCGTGGAGGAACCGTCGTGGTCGGCTCACCAGCACGCATGGTGCGATCGGTCAACGACCGAGCCTGAACTCGAGGTCGCGCCGCCCTTCTGCGTGTCCATGTCGTTCCCTTGGTCGTCCGACGAACCGGTCCCCTCGAGCGAGGACTCGCCGATGTGGCAGTATGGAGAGTTGTCCGTCGATGAGGAACCATGGAGAGGGGTGAGGGAACTCGTGTCTGTTCGCGAAATCGATCCCTCTTCGGGGGTCCCCTTCTATCGTCAGATCAAAGACATCTTGCGCACGGAGATCTCAGACGGCGTCGTCGACGAGAAGACTCCCATCACCGAGGCGCTCCTGCTCGAACGCTTCGACGTCAGTCGCGCTCCGATTCGGCAGGCGCTGCAGGAGCTTGCCGACGAGGGATATGTCTACCGCATGCAGGGAAAGGGAACGTTCCCCATCCCAGGAGAGGTTGTGCACCGGCCTGCGGACATCAGACCGGGAGCCTTCCAGGACTACCTCATCGACCGCGGTCTGCACCCGACCTCCGAGGTCACCGGGCTCGAACGCGCGGTTCCTCCCGAAGAGGTGCAGCGTCTGCTGGGTTCGGCAGAGAGTGAATCACTGCTGCACTTCCACCGACGGATCTTCGTCGACGGCAAACCGCTGTCCGGCAATGAGGTCTACATCCAGGTCCCAGCCGACTTCGTCACCACCGTCGAAGAGCTCGAGCAGGAGCGCTCGGTCTTCAACATCCTCGAGAGCCGGTACGGCATCACCGTCGCACGGGCGGAGAACGAGGCCTCGGCGACCCAGGCCGTCCAGGGGCCGGCGGACACGCTCGAAATCGGACTCGGCGAGCCCGTGCTGCTCATCGATTCGGTGTTCTACGACCGAGGCGGGAACGCCCTGGGATGGCGTTCGGCGATCCATCGTCCCACTGACTTCAAGTTCCACTTCGTCACCGGTCGCTGACCTCTCGGCTTCCGGTCCTGTGGGGGTCGCTCAGGTTCCCAGCTGCGACAGGGCCGCGATGACCTGCGCCTTGGTGGCGATTTCGAGGGTCGGGTCGATGACCGGAGCGAACTGGGGTGAGTGATTGGCCGGGATGTCCGTGTTCACGGTTCCCGCCTCGGCGGCCTGCTCGTACTTCTGCGCATCGGTCGATCCGATCATCCAATAGGCGTAGGGAATGCCGAAGGCGTCGGGGATCTCGCTGAAGTCCTCCGAGGCGGTGGCGGGAGTCGCCGGCAGGACGACCCCCTCGTCGAAGTAGTCCTCGAAGGCCTTGGTGACCGTGTCGTTGGCATCTTCATCGTTGTCCGTCAGCGGGAACTGGTCGTAGTACTCGAAGGTCGGCTCCTTCGGGGACCCCGCGGCCCGGCACTCGCCTTCGACGATGCGTTCGATGGAGGCGATGATCCGATCGCGGACGTCCATGTCGTAGGTGCGCAGGTTGAGCAGGAGCTCGGCCCGGTCGGGGATGATGTTGGACTTCGACCCCGAGTTCGATGCCCCGACGGTGACGACGGCGAACTCGCCCGGATCGGTCTCCCGCGAGACGATGGTCTGCAGACGCAGAACGATCGTGGCGGCCAGCACCACCGGGTCGACGGACAGGTGCGGCATGGATCCGTGCGCTCCGCGACCGAACACGGTGATCTTCACGGAGTCCCCGGCCGAGAGCACGGGTCCGGCCTTCGTATTGACGGTGCCGGTGGGCATGGGCATCACGTGCTGGGCATAGGCGATGTCCGGTGTGGGGATCTTCGCAGTCAGCCCGTCATCGCGCATGGCCCTGGCGCCGGCGGCATCCTCCTCCGACGGCTGGAACAGTGCGATGTACGTGCCTGACCAGGCATCACGGTTCTCATGGAGCAGTCGGACGGCGCCGAGGAGGGCGGTGATGTGCATATCGTGTCCGCAGGCGTGCATGACGCCGTTGACCGTGGATGCGTAGTCGAGGCCGGTGTCCTCGGTTACCGGGAGAGCATCGATGTCGGCTCTGGCCAGAACCGTGGGCCCGTCACCGTTGTCGAGGACGGCGACGAGGCCCGTTGCAGAGATGTGCTCGACCTCCAGCCCCATGGCCGTGAGCTCGGAGGTGATGCGCGCCGAGGTGGTGTGCTCGGCGAGCCCGAGTTCGGGTTCGCGGTGGAAGTCTTTGTAGAGATCGCGCTGCCAGTCCAGCTGAGAGCCGATGCCGTCCAGGAAGTCGGTGCTCGTCATCACGTCTCCTCGTCCTCGAGTGTGCTCGTCCTCAGCCGTCAACGTTCGCAGGGCCCGTGAGGAGACCGAGGCTGCCGAGGTCGTTGCGCAGCTGAGTCGCATCCGTGAAGAGCAGACCGATGTAGCCGAGGCGCTCGGCGGCATCGACGTTCTTCTGCAGGTCGTCGACGAAGACCGTGCGCGCGGGGTCGAGATCGAATCGTCGTCTCAGGAGCTCGAATATCTGCGGGTCGGGTTTGGTCAGACCCTCGCGTCCCGAGACGACGACGTCCTCGAGCTCCCCGATCGCCGGTGCGACCTGGGGTGCATGGTGGAAGGTCTCGGACGACCAGTTGGAGAGCCCGAGGAGGCGGATGCCTGAGTCCCTGAGATCGTCGACGACCTCGGCCATGCCGTCGATCGGACCTGTCAGCGACCGGGGGAACCGGTCGTAGTAGAGCTCGACGATCTCACCGTGGCGGGGATCGGACCCGGCGGCTCGAGCGACGATCTCTGTGATCGGCACTCCGCTGTCGGCCAGCGCATTCAACTCGGGGAAGCCCGCCTCGGCGGCGAAGTCATTCCACTGATCACGGGTCATGCGATCGGACAGCGGCCCTGACGGGTCCCATCCGACGAGGACGTTGCCGAGGTCGAAGACGACGGTGGTGGGGCGGGGGTCGGTCGGTTCTGGCATGGCGGAATCACCTGTTCTATGAGGGTCGGCGGTCTCACCTTAGCAATTGAGCGCGACAGTCATCTGCGGCCGCGGGGGCCGGCCATCACTGCTGTTCGGCAGGAGGTCGCCGACTCACGGGAGCATCGCCCCCGGAACGCCGAAAAGCGTGCGATCGAACTCGGAGCAGGTGACGAACACAAGCTCCAAGCGCGAACACACGCTTTTGGTGAAACTGAAGTCAACTCCGAAGAGTCACGCGTTTCTCAGAGGGCACGAACGCTGGTGGCCTGAAGACCCTTGGAGCCCATCTCCGAGTCGAACTCGACGTTCTGACCCTCGGTGAGCTCGCGGTAGCCGGTTGCTTCAATCGCAGAGAAGTGAGTGAAGACGTCCGCCGAACCATCGTCAGGCTGGATGAATCCGAAACCCTTTTCCGAGTTGAACCATTTCACGGTACCTGTAGCCATAATCTTTGTATCCTTATTTTTAACTGGTGACCACCGGAGCGGTCTTGATGGTCGGACCCTTGTGCAGGCCCGGCTGTTCACACCGACCGAGATCAGGGTTGGTCGACGGTGCCGACCGGTTGATCGTCTGACTGTGTGACTTCTCGCTGGAGGGACTGCGCATTGAACGCAGATCCAACGAAAAACTGGGGAGAAACCGACATTCCGGAATTCGTGCTGATGTGAAGAGTCCTTGTCTCAGGCGAAAGCGGGGACGATCGGTATCGATAATGCACCCGAAGGTGCTGGATGGAAGTCGAAGAACGACTGGATGGAAAAGTCAGAAGTATATGAGAGGCGCGGACGGTAGACACGCGCCAACAGGCAACAGCACGACGCCAAGCGAATCTACCTACGCCTGCGGCACCATACGCTCCGCACGGTCTCGTACGAGAACAATTCAACTCTAACAGAGTGTCTGGGCCATCGGTGCCAGAAAGTTCGGAGAAATCATGTTTAGGATTGTATGCAATCCGCCCCCGACGCAGAAGTGACACTCTATGCAGTACCCCGAAGCCGGTCCTGACCATCAGCAGCTCGGTCCACGACGGCAGCGGCGGCTGGCGATGAAGTACCGTCGGCGCCGCACAGTGGCAGCCGCGGCCGCGATCCTCATCATCGCCGTGCCGGTCACGGTCGTCTCCGTCATGCAGAGCCTGTCGTCGAACATCGCGTCCTCTCCGCTGCGTGCCGGTGACGGTGAAGCGCCCGAGAAGATCACGGACGAACTCAACGTCCTCATCCTCGGCTCCGATACCCGGGCCTTGGGCACCGAGGACTACGGCAGCGGCGATGGTGCGCGCAGCGACGCGATGATCCTCGCCCACATCTCCGACGACTCCTCCCGCATCGACGCCGTCCAGATCCCCCGCGACACGATGATGGACATGCCCGCCTGCCAGGACACCGGCTCCGGCGCTTCGGCGGCCCAGCGGACGATGATCAATTCGGCACTCAATCAGGGCCCGGCCTGCTCGGTCTCCGCGGCCGAGGAGCTCACCGGAGTCCGCGTGGACCACTTCATCGAGGTCAACTTCGACGGCTTCGCCACCATCGTCGACGCCCTGGACGGAATCTCCGTCGACCTCGACGATGCCCTGGTCGACCCCAAGGCGAATCTCGATCTGCCGGCTGGCGAGCAGACCTTGGACGGCACCGAGGCCCTGGCCCTGGCGCGGACCAGGCACGCCGTCGGCGATGGCAGCGACATCTCCCGCATGGACAACCAGCAGATGGTCATGGAATCCATCATCGACCGGGCGAAGAGCTCCGAGGTGCTCTCGCGCCCCGACCGCCTCTACGGCTTCCTCGACGCCGTGACCTCGTCGCTGCGCGTCGATGAGGACCTCGATTCGGTCTCGTCCCTCGGCTCTCTGGCTTCGACCGTGTCCTCGGTGCCGGAGAGCGAGATCACCTTCGCGATCATGCCGTGGCAGGCGGCTCCGGACAACGCGAACCGAGTCGTCAAATCTCCGTCTGCCGACACCGTCTTCACCGCCATCGCCTCGGACCAGCCGATCGACCACCTCGTCGACTGACCCGTCAGCCTCGAAGATTTCCTCGTGACGGTCGAACTCGGGGATCCGCCGGGTGTTCGCGAAGAGAATCAGCGAAGAGAATCAGCCCACTGTCCAGACAGTATTCATGATCTCCGTTTAGACTGCCCTGATGTCTACGATTGAAATCACCAAAGACAACTTCGAGTCATCCATCACCGACAACTCGATCCTTCTTCTCGACTTCTGGGCCGACTGGTGCGGCCCCTGCAAGCAGTTCGCACCCGTGTACGAAGAGGCCTCGGAACAGTACCCGGACGTAGCCTTCGGCAAGGTCGACACCGAGGCACAGCAGGAGATCGCGGGACTCTTCTCGATCTCGTCGATCCCGACCCTCGTCGCCTTCCGTGAGGGCATCGTCGTCTTCGCCCAGCCGGGTGCACTCGCGGCGCCCCAGCTCGAGCAGGTCATCACCGCGGTCAAGGAACTCGACATGGACGAGGTTCGCGCAGAGCTGGCCAAGCAGGAGGCCGAAGCCGAGGGCTCAGACGCCACCGTGGAGTCGGAGGTCACCGAGGCCTCCCCCGAAGCGGGAAATCAGCAGTGACCGAATCCGAACAGACCGCGAACCAGGCAGTCCCCGGCTCCGTCGCGGCCTGGGAGGAGCGCTACTCCGGAACCGAGGAATCGATCTGGTCGGGCAACCCCAACGAGTCGCTGGTCGCCACGGTCAGCGATCTTGCCCCCGGCCGAGTCCTCGACGTCGGCTGCGGTGAGGGTGCCGACGTCATCTGGCTCGTCGAACACGGGTGGGAGGCGACCGGCATCGATCTGTCGCAGACGGCGGTCGACCGGGCCGCTGAAGCGGCCTCGGCGAGGGGCGTCACCGCGAACTTCGAGGTCGGCGACATCTCCACCTGGAATGATCCCGAACCACACCGAGGCGGCTTCGATCTCGTCGTCGGCTGTTTCCTTCACACCCGGTTGCCCGACACCCGGGAAGAGCTCGTCGGGAAAGTCGCCGAGCACGTCGCCCCCGGCGGCGGGCTGCTCCTGGTCTCCCATGCGGAGATGCCGCCCTGGGCAGAGAATCTTGATGAGGAGCTGGGCGAGGGCCTCGGTCACCACCATGAGCCGGTGAGCCCGAACGGGGACTTCGCCCTGCTCATCGGCGGCAGTCCGAAGCGGTGGGAGATCGAACTGGCGGAACTGCGCACCCGCGAGGCCGAAGGGCCTGACGGCGAACTCGCCGAACTCGACGACAGTGTGCTCCTGGCACGCCGGATCACCGACTGAGACAGCCGACGTTCGAGCGTGACCCGAGGGCCACCTCGGCGAATGAGATCACCACATCTCACCTCGTGAAACGCTCCGAAATTACCAGACCGGAATGACCACCACGGCCACTCGGAAGGGCTATGGTTGAGCCATGGCTCGGTTCAGTCCTCTCGAGTGGCCGGTGATCCGGCAGCTGCGTTCCTCCGATGGGTCGGGACGCGGCGAATCTGTGGTGTCCCAGAAGACCCGCGACACCACACCGCGCACCGCGACCGCCGACAAGGTCGTCCAATCCGTCTGCCCGTACTGCGCAGTCGGCTGCGGTCAGAAGATCTTCGTCAAGGACGACAAGGTCGTCCAGATCGAAGGTGATCCGGACTCCCCGATCTCACGAGGACGCCTCTGCCCCAAGGGCGCGGCCAGCGAACAGCTGGTCAATGCCAACGGACGCGTCACCGACGTGCTCTACCGAGCCCCCAAAGCCAAGGACTGGCAGAAGATCGATCTGCACACGGCGATCGACATGGTCGCCGATCGCTTCATCGAAGCCCGCCGCAACCATTGGGAGGACGTCGACGACAAGGGCCACCCGCTGCGTCGCACGATGGGGATCGCCAGCCTCGGCGGGGCGACCATCGACAACGAGGAGAACTACCTCGCGAAAAAGCTCTACACGGCGGCCGGGGCGATCCAGATCGAGAACCAGGCCCGTATTTGACACTCCGCCACGGTTCCCAGTCTGGGAACCTCGTTCGGGCGAGGCGGCGCCACACAACCCGTCCAGGATATGGCGAATGCGGACTGCATCATCATCCAGGGATCCAATATGGCCGAATGCCACCCGGTGGGCTTCCAGTGGGTGACCGAAGCCAAGGCCCGAGGTGCCCGCGTCATCCACGTCGATCCTCGTTTCACGCGCACCACGGCGGTCGCCGATAAGCACGTCCCGATCCGGGCCGGCTCCGACATCGTGCTCCTCGGTGCGCTCATCAACCGTGTCCTGACCGACGGTGCTCACTTCGACGAGTACGTCCGCGCGTACACCAACGCGACGAACCTCATCAGTGAGAACTATCAGGACACGGAGGACCTGGACGGACTGTTCTCCGGCTTCGACCCGGACACGAACTCCTACGACAATTCGACCTGGTCCTACCAGACCGACGAGTCGGGGGCGCCTCTGACCGATGAGTCCCTGCAGGACCCACGCACGGTGTTCCAGATCCTCAAACGCCACTACGCCCGCTACACGCCGGAGATGGTGGCCGAGAACTGCGGCATCAAGCCCGCCGACTTCGAATACCTGGTCGAGTCGGTGACACAGAACTCCGGGCGTGAACGCACCACGTGCTTCGCCTATGCAGTCGGCTGGACGCAGCACAGCCTCGGCGCCCAGTTCATCCGCACCGCCTCGATCCTGCAACTGCTGCTGGGCAACATGGGACGTCCCGGCGGCGGCATCATGGCGCTGCGCGGGCACGCCACGATCCAGGGATCGACCGACATCCCGACCCTGTTCAACCTGCTGCCCGGCTACCTGCCGATGCCCAGCGCCGGAGTCCACGAGACCTTCGAGGACTACGTCGGGGCCGTCGGCACCCCGGAGACCCACAAGGGCTTCTGGGCCAACGGTCGCGCCTACGCCACCAACCTGCTCAAGGCCTGGTGGGGCGATGCGGCGAGGCCGGAGAACGACTTCGCCTACGACTATCTGCCGCGCATCAACGGTGCCCACGGCACGTATCAGACACAGGTGAGGATGCTCAACGACGGTGTCGACGGCTACTTCCTGCTCGGCCAGAACCCGGCCGTGGGATCGGCCAACGGCCGGATGCAGCGCATGGCGATGAGCCACCTGAAGTGGATGGTCGTCCGCGACTTCCGCCTCATCGAATCCGCCACCTGGTGGAAGGACGGTCCCGAGATCGCCAGCGGTGAACTCAAGACCGAGGACATCGATACCGAGATGTTCTTCATGCCCGCCGCCAACCACACGGAGAAGGCCGGCACCTTCACCCAGACGCAGCGCCTCGTGCAGTGGCGGCACAAGGCCGTCAATCCGCCCGGGGACGCCCAGAGCGAACTCGACTTCTTCTTCGAACTCGGCAGGCGCGTGCGGGAGAAGCTCAAGGACTCGACCGATCCGCGCGACCGACCGCTGCTCGACATGACCTGGGACTACCCGATCGACGAGGAGGGAGAGGTCGACCCCGAATCGGTGCTGTCCGAGATCAACGGCTACTACATCGGCGGCGAGAAGGACGGGCAGCCGCTCGACAACTTCAACCAGATGACCGATGACGGCACCACCGCCGGCGGCTGCTGGATCTACGCGGGCATCTACTCAGGTGGTCAGAACATGGCCGCCCGCCGCAAACCCCGTGACGAACAGGACGAGACCGCCGCCGAATGGGCCTGGGCCTGGCCGGCGAACCGCCGACTCCTCTACAACCGCGCCTCGGCGGCGCCGGACGGCTCCCCCTGGTCGGAGCGGAAGAAGTTCGTCTGGTGGGACGAGGAGAGCGGTCGCTGGACCGGCAAGGACGTTCCTGACTTCCCGATCGACCGAGCGCCCTCGGCACGCACTGATCGGCCCTACGGCGGCCCCGCCAACCTTGACGGAGACGACCCTTTCGTCATGCAGGCCGATGGCAAGGGTTGGCTGTTCGCCCCCAGTGGCATGGTCGACGGGCCGATGCCCACGCACTACGAGCCGCAGGAATCGACGGTGGCCAACCCGCTCTACGATCAGCAGAGCTCGCCGACACGCCTGGTCATGAGACGTGAGGACAACCTCTCCGCACCCGGTGCCGGCACTCCCGGGTCCGAGGTCTACCCGTACGTGTTCACGACCTACCGCCTGACCGAACACCACACCGCGGGCGGCATGTCGAGGTGGTTGCCGTACCTGTCCGAGCTGCAGCCGGAGATGTTCGCTGAGATCTCGCCGGAACTCGCCGCCGAGGTGGGCCTTGAGCCCTACGGTTGGGCGACCTTGATCTCCCCGCGGGCAGCCATCGAGGCCCGCGTGCTCGTGACGAAGAGGATGACGCCGCTGAGGATCGGCGGGAGGACCATCCACCAGATCGGTCTGCCCTACCACTGGGGCGTGGGCGGTGATGCCGCGGTCGAGGGCGACTCCGCCAATGACCTGCTGGGTGTCACGATGGATCCCAATGTGTTCATCCAGAACAGCAAATATGTGGCCGGAACGATCATGCCCGGCAGGCGACCACGCGGGCCCGAGCTCGTCGACTTCGTCGAGAAGTACCAGCGCGAAGCCGGGCTGAGTCCCGAATCGGGCAACCAGCTGGTCACGGTCTCCGATGACGTCGTCGCCGATTCTCTCGCCGCGGACTCTGCTGCCAGCAAGGGCGGGCATCCACATCGCGGCGGCGACTCCGCCGTCGGTGTCACCCCAGGACGCACTCTCGGAGGCGAAGTCACGGACAGTGCCGACGACCGCACGGGTCGGGTCGATCTGCAGTCCACCGATGCCGTGGACCAGAACTCGACCGAGACCATCGACGCGAACCGCGCGGACGACGGAGACCCGACCGATGGGGATCCCGACCGCGGTTACGTCGGCACGGATGCCGACAAGGTTCAGCACGGCAACCTCGGCGAGGGTGCGGTCCAGGATACGGTGGACGACAGAGAAGACGAGGAGGAGGACTGATGTCGACTTCGACTGCCCCGACCGATGTGGTTGCCGACGGGCACTGGCACGGCTCCGCACAGCAACGCAAGGGGTTCTTCACCGATACGTCGATCTGCATCGGCTGCAAGGCCTGCGAGGTCGCCTGCAAGGAGTGGAACAACAATCCTCAGGACGGGACCTACGAGCTCCTCGAATCCTCGTACGACAACACGGGCGGACTCGGCGCGAACACTTGGCGCCACGTCGCCTTCATCGAACAGGACGGCGAGCGGATCGAAGCCGCCCGGGAATCGGGACGGAAGCTCGTCAACCTCGGCATGCCCACGATCCGCCCGCGCACGGACGAGTCCGCGGGTGCGCAGCCGCTCGGCGGTGCCCTGGGCGCGGCGGAATCCGGGGCTGCGGGAACGGCCGGCGACGGAAGCGGTCTGCCCTCGACACCACCGATGGGCATCGACCTCCTGGCACCGGGTGCCATGGAGCCCAGCGACCCGGAGGACATCGCCAAGCTCGACAAGACGCCTCCGGACACGGACGACTTCCGCTGGCTGATGTCCTCGGACGTGTGCAAGCACTGCACCCATGCCGGCTGCCTCGACGTGTGCCCCACGGGAGCACTCTTCCGCACGGAATTCGACACCGTCGTCGTGCAGAACGACGTCTGCAACGGCTGCGGAACCTGCGTGGCCGGATGCCCCTTCGGCGTCATCGAACGCCGCGACGACGGCACGATCAACACACCCACCGATCGTGATCGCAGCGCCTCGGACATGGACGTGCCGGACAAGAACACGGCCAACAAATGCACGCTCTGCTACGACCGCCTCGTCGAGGGCCAGGAACCGGCCTGCGCGCAGACCTGTCCGACCGAGTCGATCAAGTTCGGCGGCCATGACGACATGGTCGACAAGGCCCACACCCGCGTGGCCGAGCTCCACGAGAAGGGTCTGACGGAGGCCCGCCTGTACGGCGCGAACCCGAACGACGGGGTGGGCGGAACCGGATCGGTCTTCCTCATCCTCGACGAACCCGAGGTCTACGGGCTGCCGCCGGATCCACGTGTGCCGACGAAGGACCTGCCCCAGATGTTCGCCTCAGCCGGTGTTGCGGCACTCGGCATGGCCGCCGCGGCCGGCCTCGCGTTCCTCGGGAGCCGCCGTCCATGAGCACATCCGAATACGACTCCTACCGCCCACCCGAGCCGGAAGGCGGACGGAAGAAACGCCGCCGAGGCGGGCGACCGGGCGGCGGTCGCGGTGGACCCGGTGGTCGTGACGGCGGTCGTGGTGGTCAGGGTGGTTCTGGCGGCCAGGGGTGGAAGAACCGCGGCGCCGAGGGCAATCGTGAGATGCCGATGGTCGAGGACGTCGAGTTCTCCTCCTACTACGGCAGGCCGATCGTCAAGGCGCCGCCATGGGGCGACGAGATCGCCATCTACCTGTTCCTCGGCGGTCTGGCCGGGGGCTCGAGCCTGCTGGGGCTCGGCGCACAGTTCAGTGACCGTCCGCAGCTGCGGATCGCGACCCGGCTGACCGCGATCACCGCGACTGTGGCCGGCGGAGCGGCGCTTGTCGCCGACCTCGGCCGGCCCGAGCGCTTCCTCAACATGATGCGCGTGTTCAAGGTCAGTTCGCCGATGAGCCTGGGCACCTGGATCCTGTCCGGATTCGGCGTCGGCTCTGGTGTCCTGACCGCCATCGAGGTCGACCGTCTGACCGGGCTGCGTCTTCCGCTCGGCTCTTTGCGCCGTGTCCTGCACGCGATGGAGACTCCCGCCGCGCTCGAGTCGGCCCTCTTCGCCACTCCCTTGGCCGCGTACACCGGAGCGCTGCTCGGCGATACTGCGGTCCCGACCTGGAACGCTGCCGGCCGCAATGGCCTGTCGTACGTGTTCGTCGCCTCGGCGTCCATGGCCGCCGGGGGAGCGGGCATGGTTCTCGCGCCAGTGCGCGAGACCGGCCCGGCTCGTCTGCTCGGACTCGCCGGCGCCGCCGGTGACGTCATCGGCATGAACCAGATGAAGCAGGGCATGCACCCCGCCGAGGTCGACCCCCTCGAAGACGGCGAACCCGGCCGCAAGCTCCACCGGGCGGAGAAGCTGCTCATCGCGGGTGCGGCGGGCACTGCCGCTGTCGAGATCGGGGCCAGGCTGTTCGCGAAGAAGCTGGGCGGCAGTTGGAAGACTCGGGCTGCATTGCGGGCACTCTCCGTCGTCAGCGGTGCGGCACTCGCGGCCGCCTCGGCGTATACCCGCTTCGGGGTCCTCGAAGCCGGCATCGAATCCACGAAGGACCCCCGCCACGTCGTCGAACCTCAGCGCGATCGCCTCGAGGAGCGCCGCGCCCGCGGCATCGTCGACGACTCGATCACAACCGGGGTGTAGGGGCCAGCTGCTGGCTGCACTGCTGCCCGGCGGCTGGCGCTTGGGCTGGCTGCCGGCTGCCGGCTGCTACTCGGGTGTTGTCCGTTGGGCTGGCTGCCGGCTGTTGGCCGTTGGGCCGCGCGCCGGTGTGCTGCTTTGCTCCGCTTCCGGCATCCTCACCGTCAGTGCTACCTACCGTTGGCGCCACCGCCTACAGTCGACGCCATCTCCTACAGCACGCATCACGGCCTACCGACAGTTCGCCGCCATTCACCGTTAGCCTTGAAACACCCCTTTGCAACGCGGTGTTATCGCACGGACGGTGCGGGGTGCATAGCGAGTTGAGGTAGGTGGCTTGTGCATTACGTCTGCCGTAGTAGTCTGGAAGGGCTATGAAGGAATCGTTGCTCAAAGACCGGGGCAGCATGAAAGAGGCTGCCATCGTCGCCATCATGTTTCCGTGCGTGCATTTCGGAATGCACTTGCTCGGCCGGGGCAGCGACGCGTTCTCATGGTGGCAGGCACTGATCGCTGGGCCCGTCGTGGGATTCTTCTACTGGATGTTCCTCAGCGGATTCAGGCGTTTCGCCGCTGAGGACGTCACTCCGCGCTGACGCTGTCGTCAGCTGAGTCGTGCGATTCGCAGCACCGATTGCCTCTCGCTCATGGTCCTCCCCGTCACGGTTCGGGAAGGCATTCGGTGGGCGCCTGTGCTCGCGTCGCCGGGGGCGCCACTCTGTCAGGTTCCGAACCGTCAGTTCCGTGATCGGAGGGGAGCCTGACACCGCGCAGTCCACGACCCACGATGAATACGATGAGCACCCCGATGAGTACTGCTGCGGCATAGACGGTCACTGTTGCCCACGTCCAGGCGTCATGGACGCTGGTGAGCAGCTGTTCTCCTGAGCCTCCGCCTCTCTCAGCGGCGATCGCCGCTGCGGCACCGGGACTGTCGGCGGCGGCAGCCGCCTCGGCGTCTGAGAGCCCGTCAGGTGCGGCAGAACTGAGGTTGAGGCGGTACACGGCAGTCGACAGGCTGCCGAGAACCATGATGCCCAACACGCTGCCCAGGCTCGCACTGATGTCCTGAAGCGCTGAGACGGGGCCGGTCTGCACCCTCGACACGGAGGTGATCACCAGCTGTGCACCGAGAACCATCGGCGGACTCGCTCCCAGTGCGGCGATCGTCATGCCGACGGCGAACAGCCAGGTTGCCGGGTGGGCAATCACCGCGGCCAGGACCACAAGGAGTCCCAAGATGCCGGTGCTTGTCCCCACGGTCATCACCGTTGCCGGGGTGAATCTGACAGTCAGGGCGGGAGTCAGCGCGGTGGCGGCGATCGAGGCGGCCCCGGGGACCGCCAGGACCAACCCGAGTCTGCTGGTCGATATGCCGACCACGATCTGCAGGTGTTGGATGAGGATGAAGTCCGCGGCCATGAAGGCCAGCGGCGACAGCAGGAAGAAGATCATCAGGATGCGCAGCACACGAGAGGCGAACAGACTCAGATCCACCAGGGGGTTGGAGATGCGTCGCTGCCGGCGGATGAACCACCAGCCCAGCACACCGCCGCCGGTGATCGAGAGCATGTAGGTCACAGAGATGCCTCGATCGGCGATCTCCTGGAGGCCGAAGACGATGAGCATCACCGCCGCCATCGAGACCACGACGCTGATGATGTCGATCCTGTCGGCAGTCCTCTCAGTCGCATCGGGGAAGAGCCAGAGGCCGCCCAACACCGCTATGGCTGCGACCGGGACATTGATGAGGAACACCGACCCCCACCAGAAGTGGTCCAGAAGCAGACCGGTCAGCGGCGGGCCCAGTGCCGACCCGACTGGGAATGCGCCCATCACGACTGCGAAGCCGACACTGTGATGACGGGCGTTGGTGAACAGCCACCGCAGCATTGCGAAGGCGGCGGGGCTTGCCGCAGCTGTTGCCGTGCCGATCAGGATGCGGGCGGCCAGAAAGGACTCGGAATCGGGCGCGAACGCCGCCAGTGCTGAACCGATTCCGTAGAGGGTCACTGCCAGCAGCAGCAACCTGCGCGGTCCGATCCGTCCGGTCAGCCAGCCCATGGTGATCAGCGTGCCGGCGGCGACGAGTTCCCCGATGTGCACAATCCACAGCAGTTGGGTCGCCGTCGGTTCGAGATCGGCGGCCACCGGGGGCACTGCTAAGAAGATCGCGGTGAAGTCGGTGGCCATCATGAACATGGGCAGTCCCAACAGCAGCAGTGCGGTCCACTGGCGCCACGTCGGGCGTTCGGTATCAGTCGGCTTCATGGCGGGCTCCTTCGCTCATTCCGTTACGTTACAGATCGTAATGTAATGAAGACGCGTCGCACAACCCCTGGAAGAGGGCTGCGACCAGATGCATCACATATCGCAATGGATCCACGTCTTAGAATGTGGTTATGACGGAATCAGGCGACTCGGCGGAAGCCCCGGCGAGGCAGGGGACCGGAGGGCGGCCTCGGAGCAGGGAGATCGACGATGCCCTGATCACCGCCACATTGGGCACACTCGACGAGGAGGGGTACCCGGGCGTCTCCCTGGAATCCGTCGCCCGACGTGCCGGGACGTCTCGACCGGCGATCTACCGCCGCTGGTCCGGGCGCGCTCCTCTGGTTTTGGCCGCGATCGCTTCTCGGCTGGACGTTCCCACGCCTCCTGACACCGGGTGCACCTTGTGCGACATCGATGAGAGCTTCAACGTGTTCCTCACCTCCTACCGGACCATTCGCCCCGAAACCCTCAGCGCTCTGTATGCTGACTGCGCTCCGGTACCCGAACTCCGAGACCAGTACCTGACCACGATCATCGAACCCGCGCGTTCTGCAGTCGGACAGACCCTGGATCGCGCCATCGCTCGCGGCGATCTGCGAGACACCATCGACCGCAATCTGCTGCTCGACGTCGTCGCCTCCTTGGTTCACTACCGGGCGATGTTCAGTCCCGAGCACCTCGGCGATGCCGAAGCCGGACACGCTCTCGAGGTTCTGCTGCGAGGGGCCGCCGTCGATTACCCCGCCCTGCTGGCCCACAGCGAAGCCCTCGAACAAGAAGGCCTCCAGGGCACCGCCTCCCACCGCCACACAGCTGCGCAGTGAACCGGGCTGTGTCGTGCCTCTCGGTCACGGGATCAGCCCTCTCGGTCGGTATGTAGGTTTCCAACGACCGACCGCAGCCGCTTTCCGTCGCGCTTCACAGCCGGAAGACTCCTGTGTCAGGTGGCTGCTCTCACGTGTTCGCCGTCGATCAGTGCGCGCAGGACGTGAGACGTCAGAAGCTTGTCGGTGTCGTCTTCGAACGGATTGACATCGAGCACGATCAGGTTCGCAGGCCCTCCGGGAGCTATAGTTCCGATCCCGGCGTCGAAGCCACCGGCTGCTGCGCCGTGACGGGTGAGCGAAGCGAGTGCTTCGCGTGGCGTGAAGGCTCGCTCCGCGTGATAGGTTCGCGGCCCCGGCTCAAGCGTGGACCGAGTGGTCAGGGCGATGAAGAGGTTGTGTGTCGTTTGATGGGGGGCGGTGGGGGCGTCGGTTCCGAGCGCGATCCTCACGCCTGCCTCACGCAATGTCTGCCACGGAAAGCCGGTCTCTGCTCGCCTATCGCCCAGCATCGCCATCCAGTTCGCCATGATCGCGGGGTCGCAGTGAACAGGTTGCATTGAAGCGACGACGTCCAGTTCTGCCATGCGAGCAATCGTCCCATTTGTTACCGATTCGAGGTGCTCGATACGAGGACTGCGCGGCTTCTGGCCGTTGACGCGTGCGCATTCATCGACGAGATCGAATGCGATCTCGCTCGCATGGTCGCCGATGGCATGCATGGCGAGGTCGAGGCCGTGCGCATCAGCCGACACGGCGACTGGAGCCGCAGATTCGTACGACCAGATCGGCTCTGCATGTGTTCCGTCGGCATATGGCTCGCGCATGGCCGCAGTGCAGGCGTCGATGACTCCGTCGAGGATGAACTTGACGCCGACGATTCGAAACCATCGGGATCCCGGCGCAGTGGCGAACTGCTCGCGCATCTGGGCAGCGCGTCTGACGTTGTCGAGGTCTTGTGCCGGATCCCCCGTGGGTCGGAGCAGCCAGTAGCCGGTGACAGGAAAGGGCAGGCGTCCGTCACGGTCGAGGCGACGACGGAAGGCGGCGGCCTCTGCTTCGCCCACTGCCATATCGGTAGCTGCGGTGACTCCGTGTTCGAGGTAGGTGCGGAAGGCGCTGTCGAGGAATCGATCCCGATCGTCATCGGTCGTCTTGTTTTCTAGATAGGTCCATGCGTGTTCGATCGCTGCATTCTCGAGCAGGAAGCCGGTGGCATTGGCCTGCGCGTCGCGAACGATCTCACCGCCGGGCGGATCCGGTGTCTGCCGGCCGATGCCCATCGCACGCAGCGCAGCCGTATTCACCCAGGACGAGTGCACATCGTTGGAATCGAGGAGGACGGGGATGTCGTCGATCACTTCGTCGATCATGGCAGCTGTGGGTCGATCGCTGGGGAGGGCTTCGAACATCCACCCCGAGCCGAGGATCCAGCAGGCGTCGGGCTGTTCCCGGCGCCTGCGGATCAGGCGTGCCTGGATCTCTTCGAGGCTCGTGCAATCACGCAGCTGCACCTTGTCGAGCGTCTGTCCCAGCATCATCATGTGGGTGTGCGCTTCGACGAACCCGGGTGCGAGGAGGCTTCCACCGAGGTCGATCTCCTCGGCGCTGTCTCCCGCGATGTTGAGCACCGTCGAGCGTTCGCCGACAGCAAGGATGCGCTCGGAATCGATGGCCACTGCTTCATGGATCGGCGCATGTTCGTCGCCGGTGAATACTGCTGCGTTCGTGAAGACAGTGGTCATGATGTCCTTCTGTGTCGGGGTGGTCGGCCTGTGTCGGGATGGTCGGCTTGCGTCGGGCCGGTCGGCTTGCGTCGGGCCGGTCGGCGAGATGTGGTCGAGGAGTGATGATCAGTGCGAGGCCTTCTCAGCGCATCAGTGCGGGGCCTTCTCAGCGCCGAGGTGGCCGAGAGTGCGTTCGACGCTGGTCGAGACTTGAGCGATGAGTATGGTCGGAACGATGAGGAGGAAGCTGATGACGCCCATGGCCACTCCGAAGGTCGGTACCCCCACACGGTCGATGATCCAGGCGCCGATGATCGGGGCGAAGCTCGAGCCGACGATATATGCACCGATCAGCGGGCCCGACCAGTACCCGCGGGCGTCGAGTCCGGCGGCGGTGGCCAGGAAGAGGACGAACGCGAAAGCATAGATGGTGTTGACGGCGACGATGAGTATCGCGAGCGTCTGCGGATCGTCGGTCAGGCCGATCCAGATCTTCGCAGCACCGCCGACGAGAAGTGCGATGGCCAAGGGGATAGCCCGGCCGATCCGTCGGCCGCTGAGGGTGACGATGACCATCGCGCCGGCTCCGACGCCCGCCGCAGCGCTGAGAGCGAATCCCAGGCTCTGCTCGCCCAAGCCCACGGCATCCCCGAGCACGGGAGCAAGGGTCCTTACGGCATCCTCGCTCGTGCCCCAGAGCGGAAAGACGATGAGCACCCCGATGCCTGCGAGAAGCACTCTCCGAGGTGACTTCTTCGGTTCTGCAGCGGTCGCGGCGATGTCGACGGCTGAGAACTCAGGTGTGTTGGGAAGCCAGACGGTGACAGCGAGGCTGAGTAGGGACAGCAGGGCGAGTGCTCCGAACACGGTGATCTGTGCGAGGCCGAGCAGCGGAATCACGGCAAGCACCACCATGACGAGCAGACGATTGACCACGCCGCTTGTGGCACTGACTCGATTGGGGTTCCTCAGAGCGGCGATGGCCGCACCCGAGGTTGAGATCGCAGCGCCGACACCCACCGATCCGACGATGAATCCGGTGACGACCAGGACCGGCTGTGCAACCATGGCCGCAAAGAGGAACCCGATGACGGCGATGACGAGGCCGACGGCGGCGAGGGCGCGACGATGCGCTCCCGCCGCGGCTCGTGAGGTACTGAGGCCGACAAGTGCCGATGCGAAGAGTCCCCAGGTGAGGATGTTGCCTGAAGCGACGACGTCGAAGCCGACCTTCTCGAATACGGACATGATCAGCGGTGCAAGGTTGGCCATCATGAGGCCGGCGAGCGAAACGAGGAAGACCGCGCTGCCGTTTCGAATTCTCAGGGGGACTCGCGGATCGTCGGTCGTCGGCATATCGGACGTGGGTGCGGAAGTCATCTGATGGCCTCTCTGCCAGTGGATGATGGTCGTCAATTAAACGAAAATGTTTCGGTTAACTAGAGTGGTGCCTGCGTCGCGATAGATTGTCAATCAGATCACACCGCCGTCCGATAGGGAGACCGCTGCATGGCTCGACCGGTATCACCGCTTCTCAGCCGGGAGAAGATCGCGCATGCCGCGATCGAGATGGTTGACGCAGGAGACGAACTGAAGATCCAGCCCCTGGCCAAGAAGCTCGGGGTCAGTCTCTCTTCGCTCTACCATCATGTGGACGGCCGCGAGGGGATCATCCACGCCATGCGTGAGGTTCTCAGCAGCGAATACGAATTCACTCCTCCACGAGGTCGGTCATGGAAAGCGGCCCTGAAGAATGGGGTGAGCGCGCTGTATCGGCTGTACTCTGACCATCCGCGCGTGATGATCCATCTTCTTGGTGTCACGATCCGCGAACCCGAGACATTGCAGCTGTACGAATCGCTGGTCGAGATCCTCCGACGATCCGGACTGCCCGACGACGAAATCCTCACCACACTGGAGGTTGTCGATGCGTTCGCATTCGGAGTCGCTCTCGACGCCCTATCGCCGACGACGATCTTCGCGCCGGAGGATCCAGGTTCTCCGATTGCTGAGCTTATGATGGCCCACCCAACAGGCAGTGAGCGCAACGAGCTGCTTTACAAGCGGGGGCTCGACATCATCATCGCGGGAATCGAATCGCGGACGCCGTAGGTCGCCGGTCTCCATCGCCCGGCTGGGCGTTCGTATCCCGTACCGTCAGCGCCGAAACCACTCACCGCATAGGTTGTTCATGGCACTGACGGTGTGAGGTGCGAAGCACGTCACCGCACGTGAACGCCGGACCCCACGACGATCTCCCCGATGACCGGGTGACCCGGCAGCTCACCGACGACGAGCAGCCCGCCCGAGGTCTGTGCATCGGCGAGGAGGAGCAGATCATCTTCGCTGACCGAGTCTTCGGCGCTGAGACTGGGCCGCACCCAGTCGAGGTTGCGACGGGTTCCGCCGGAGACGTAACCGGCCGCGATCGACTCATCGACTCCGCCGAGGCGGGGCACCGCGGCCGCGTCGATGACGGCACCGACTCCCGAGGCACGGCACATCTTGAACAGATGGCCGAGGAGTCCGAAACCGGTGACGTCTGTGGCCGCCTTGACTCCGGCCGTGACGGCAGCCTGAGCGGCATCGGCGTTGAGGGCGGTCATCGTCGCCACCGCCTCCTCGATGCTGTCGCCTGTGGCCTTGTGACGGTTGTTGAGGATGCCGACGCCGATGGGTTTGGTCAATGTCAGGGGCAGACCCGCCTCGGCGGCATCGTTGCGCATGATCGCATCCGGATGGGCAATGCCGGTCACGGCCATGCCGTACTTCGGTTCGGGATCGTCGATCGAGTGCCCACCGGCGACGGGACAGTTGGCCTGAGCTGCGACATCGAGTCCGCCGCGCAGCACCTCTGTCAGCAGCTCCATCGGGAGCTTCTCACGTGGCCAGCCGACGAGGTTGATCGCGGTCACCGGCGTCCCGCCCATCGCGTAGATGTCGGACAGTGCGTTCGCTGCCGCAATCCGACCCCAATCGTAGGCATCGTCGACGACCGGAGTGAAGAAGTCGGCCGTTGAGAGCACCGCGAGATCCTCGCGCACGCGGACGGCAGAGGCATCATCGCCGTCGTCGAGGCCGACGAGGACGTCGGGGCCCGACTGCCCGGACTGTCCGGTCAGTCCCTTGACCGCGTCCTCGAGCTCGCCCGGCGGGATCTTGCAGGCGCAGCCTCCGCCGTGGGCGAATGAAGTCAGGCGTTCCGGGGTGGCAGTCATACCGCGAGACTAACACCCAGGTGAGGCCGGTGCGAGGCGTATCCATGGACCTTGCTGTGAGTGCTCATCCGATCGGTTCGGTACCTCTGATCGGCTCGCTAGCCCACCCTGTCGGCGGCGACCACCGCGAGGTCGCGATGCTGCCACGTCACCCTCGGAGCCAGTCCTGCCGTATTCATCCAGTCGAGCTGCTCAGCCAAGGAACTCGGGGTGTCGACGACCCCATCGATCGGAGTGACGACGTCGGCAGGGTCGGGCGGGACGACGAGATCGGCGAGCACGAACCTGCCTCCGTCGACGAGAACCGTGCCGATTCGCTTGAACAGATCGGCCTTGCCCTCACCGTCGAGGTGATGCACGGCCAGAGTCGACATCACGAGGTCGAAGGGGCCGTCCGGCAGCGGAGCTTCGAGTCGCCCGTGTCCCAGCGTTGTGCGTTCAGGACCGAGAACCTCGGCGGCTTCGTCCAGCATCTCCTGACTCGCGTCGATGCCATGGATATGGCCTTCGGGCAGCGCCTCGGCGACCCATTTGGCCGTCAGCCCGCTGCCCACGCCGAGGTCGAGGATCGTACGCGGACTGACTTCAGCGACCGCCGCGACAAGTTCCGTCTGCAGGCGCGGATAGTCGGGAATCTCATCGGCCATGACGTCGAGATAGGTGTCCGGATCCCAGGTGAAATCAGCCATGATGCCTCCGGTTTCAGACTAGCACCTGCGGGGCCCGAAGGTGTCCGCGACGATGCGACACAAGCACACAAGGGGACGGTGATCGAGACCCGGGCTACGGGGTAGGATTTCAGGCGGAGGCGTCCGAGTCCTGGTGGGCTCCCCGGTCTTCAAAACCGGTGAAACCGAGTATCTCGGTTTGGCGGGTTCGATTCCCGTCCGCCTCCGCCACCAGCATCGTCGACGTCGCCGCACCTGAAACGTCCGCAACAGGGCCCGATCGCAGTGAAGGAGAGACCATCTTTGGACGATACGGATCCGCGACGCAGCATTCCGCGCACCGATCGCCTCCTCGCACTGCCTGAGGTCATCACCGCAGGTGAAATCCTGAGCCAGTCGACGATCAAGGCAGTCATCTCCGAAGTTCAGTCCGCTGCCCGGACCCGTGAGATCCCCGTCGCCGAGGTGGTCCCCACCATCATCTCTCGCCTGAGTTCTCGTTCGGCTTCCTCCCTGACCCCGGTACTCAACGCCACGGGAATCATCGTCCACACCAACCTCGGCCGGGCGCCTCTGTCCGAGTCTGCACAACAGGCTGTGATCGACGCTGCCGGATATGTCGACGTGGAGATGGATCTGGAGACGGGACGCCGCAGCAAGCGGGGGACCGGTGCAAAGCAGGCGCTTCTGCGCGCCTGCCCGGGGGCCGAAGACGCACTGGTCGTCAACAATGGTGCCGCTGCGCTGCTGCTTGCGGTGACCGCGCTGCGTGGGACGAAGGCTGCGGGTCGCGGCGGTGAGGCCGGAGCCGGCAGCCCAATCGGTGGCGGCGAAGTCATCGTCAGCCGCGGGGAACTCATCGAGATCGGCGCGGGGTTCCGCCTGCCCGATCTCATGGCGACGACCGGATCCCGGATCCGGGAGGTGGGGATGACGAATCGCACCCATCTCGACGACTACGCACAGGCGATCACTGCCGACACCGCGAGCCTGCTCAAGGTCCACACGAGCAACTTCCGCGTCGAAGGTTTCACCGCCGCAGTCGAGATCGCGCAATTGCGCGGACTCGCCGACGAACACGACCTTCCGCTCATCGCCGACCTGGGCAGCGGACTGTTCGAACCCGACCCGTCCCTGCCCGAGGAGCCCGACATCGCCGGTGCGCTCGCCGCCGGAGCCGACGTCGTCATCGTCAGCGGTGACAAACTCCTCGGCGGTCCACAGGCCGGCCTCATCCTCGGCCGCAGTGATGCCGTGCAGGCGATCGCGAAGCATCCCCTGGCCAGAGCGATGCGCACCGACAAGCTCACCCTCGCCGCGATCGAAGCCACGGTCGCGAACACTCGGAACCCGGTCCATGAGGCTCTGCACATCGACGTCGACCGTCTCAGGGATCGCACCGAGCGCCTCGCCGGACTCGTCTCCGGCACGGTCGTCGGCCACGACGGACGGGTCGGCGGTGGGGGAGCCCCCGGCGTTCCCTTGCCCGGCTGGGCCGTCGAACTGCCCGAGGCGCTCGCCCGGGTGCTCCGCCTCGGCGACCCTGCAGTCGTCGCCAGGGTTCATCAGGGGCGATGCCTCATCGACCTGCGCTGTGTCCCTGAACATGATGACGACCGAATCGCCGAAGCGGTGAACCGTGCCCGCGAGACGACACGGAGGCACCTCGGCGGAATCGAACCGGGCGATGCTCGCACCGACCACCTCGGCGGTCATGGTGCGGACCATGACGAGGACGGTGCGGACCGTCAGGACGATGCGGGTCTTGGCGACCATGCCTGAGATGTACGTCGTCGCGACCGCCGGCCACGTCGATCACGGGAAGTCCACCCTGGTCAACGCCCTGACCGGCATGGAACCCGACCGCTGGGCCGAGGAGAGGAAGCGAGGCCTGACGATCGACCTCGGCTTCGCCTGGACGACCCTGCCATCCGGACGGGAACTCGCGTTCGTCGACGTGCCCGGGCATGAGAAGTTCCTCGCGAACATGCTCGCCGGTGTCGGCCCGGCCCCGATCGTGTGCCTCGTCGTCGCCGCCGACAAGGGCTGGCAGGCCCAGTCGAGCGACCACCGGGACGCGATCGCCGCTCTCGGGATCACCCGTGGGCTCGTCGTCATCACCCGTGCGGACATCGCCCCCGAATCGGTCGCCGCGACCGAAGCCGAAGTCCGAGTCCAACTGCAGGGCACACCGCTGGCCGATGCCCCTGTGCTCACCGTCTCCGCAACGACTCGGGATGGTCTCGAGAATCTCGTCGCAACGCTCGACGCAGTCACCGCCGAGGCGCCGGCACCCGATTCCGAGGCCCGCCTGCGGTTGTGGGTCGACCGCGCCTTCACGATCACGGGCGCCGGCACCGTCGTCACCGGCACGCTCACCGCCGGAACTCTGCGCACGGGCGACCGCCTGCGCTTCGTCGGTGAGACCACCTCGGACTCGACCGCAGTCCGGGGGCTGCAGAGTCGGAATTCCTCCGCCGAGGTGGTCGTCCCCAGCGCTCGTGTCGCCGTCAACCTGCGCGACGTCGCGGCCGACGACATCCACCGCGGCGACGCCCTCATCGCCGCTGATTCGTGGCCGATCGTCGAGGTCATCGACGTGCGCCGCACCATGGGTCAGCCACTCGACGAGGGAGTCCACGGACTCATGCTCCACATCGGAACCGCGGCCGTGCCCGTGCACATGCGGCCCTTCGACGCCGACCACGCCCGACTGACCTTGGATCGTCCGCTGCCGCTGCAGGTCACCGACCGGATCGTGCTGCGCAGCCCCGGCAGCCGCATTGTCTTCGCCGGAGTCGTCATCCTCGACGTCGAGCCGCCGGAGCTCGGCCGCAGAGGTGCAGGCACCCGGCGTGCCCGTGAACTGACCGGTCGACCTGAGACCGGAGACATCCTCGCCGAGGTGGCCCGTCGCGGCGCCGTCGAACGGACACAATTGGAGCGCTTCGGTCTGTGCGTGCCCGAGGTGGTGTCTGAGACGGTGTCCGATCCTGTGGCCGATGGCGAGACGACCGCCGGATTCGCCACCGCCGGCGAATCCGGCGGCTTGCCCGATGACATTGAGGAGGTGGCCGGCGGGTGGCTCGTCCACCGCCCGACGCTGAATACGTGGGTCACAGCCGCACAGAAGGCTGTGAGGACGCGGCTGGCAGCGGAACCTCTGGCGGCCGGTGTTGCGGAGAAGGCACTGGCCGAGGAGCTGCGACGCTTCGACCCTGCTCTGCCTGACGCCGCACTGTCGCGCGGAAGCCGGGGTGGCACGCGTGGCGGGGGAGCCGGCTACAGCCAGGAGCTCGTGGCCGCGATCGCCTCCCGCGCCGGCCTCGAAACGGTCAGGGGTATGGTTCGCCCGCCCGGACACACTGCTGATCTCGGCCCCGCCGAGCCCGGCGTCGCCGAACTCGAACGCCGCCTGAGCGTCAACCCCTTCGCCGCACCTGAGGCCGACGACCTGCGAGAACTCCGACTGGGAGTGCGGGAGCTCGCGGTCGCCGAATCCGCGGGACGGCTCCTGCGCCTCGGCGACGGTGTGGTTGTCTCACCGCGGACACCGGCACAGGCGATGAGACTGCTCGCGGGACTGGATCAGCCGTTCACGACCAGCGCGGCGAGGAAGGCCCTGGGCACCACACGTCGCGTCGTCATTCCGCTGCTCGAGCACCTCGACGGTCGCGGCTGGACCCGCCGCATCGACAACACAACACGCGAGGTCGTGCGGTAGGGCCGGAATGAGGTCGGCGGTCGGAATGAAGGACTGGACGGCTCCGGCGGCATCGGCTGCCTGAGCGGAGCCTGACCCACTCCTGCGAGTGATCCGATGGGCGGACCGAGACCCAGGTCACGGACTCGTGAGAGCGGCGCATAGGGCCGCGGAGCACCCAAGGAATTCTGAACATATTCTCACGAATCCTCACCGATTCGTGGCGGCGAGAGTAAGCCACCTATGAGCCTCTCTGCATTGAACCGACTTCCTGTGTCCGACAGTGTGGTGTGTGGCGATTACCGGAGCACCTCCCTGTGCCGAAAGCAGGAGACTGACATGTGCCGAATTCGGGAACCAGACATTCGCCTTCCGGGCCGCTCGCCCGATCCAACACGAAAGTGAGAATTGATGAGAAGCGTGCGCACATTTGCGGTGACTGCACTGTCCGCTGCCGTCATCGCGGGGGGCCTTTCCCTGGCGGCGGCGACCTCGGCCTCGGCCGATCCGATCACAGGGGCCGTCGACCAGCCGAGCGACAATGCCTCGGGCCCCGGTCAGCACCAGGGTGACACCGCGGCCGCGGGCATCGACGATCCGGAGGAGCTCAGCTCCGAGCAGATCGACAATGCACGCACCATCATCGGCGTCGGCAAGGGCGCGGAGCTGTCTGAGAAGGCGCAGAAGATCGCCGTGATGACCGCACTGCAGGAGTCGAGCCTGCAGAACCTCGACGGTGGGGATCGCGACTCAGCCGGCGCGTTCCAACAGCGTCCCTCGATGAGATGGGGATCGATCGCACAGGTGACGGATCCCGTCTTCGCCTCGAAGTCGTTCTATGGTGTCAATCCCGACAGCCCCAACCCGGGCCTCACCCAGATCGACAACTGGGAGGGCATCGACCCGGGTGAAGCCGCCCAGGACGTGCAGGCATCGGCCTACCCCGACGAGTATGCGAAGTGGGAACCGTTGGCCGAGCAGCTCGTCGACGACAACCAGGACGTCGACGACATCGAATGAGTTTCGGATCCGACCCGCCTCCGGACCACTTCGGGGTCGGCTGCTGACCACCTCCGGCCCGGCCCGACCACCTCGGGGCCGGCTGCTGACCACCTCCGGCCCGGCTCCCGACCACTTCGGGGTCGGGCCGGAGTCCGTCAGCTGGGCGGAGGACGGGCTGTCCAGCGGCCTGCGAACGAGAAGTGGACTCGTCGCCCGTCGCTCCGACAGCACCTCACGGGAGGTGGTTCGTCAGGGAGTCGGCGATGATCGCCTGCATCGCCCGTGCCGTCCGGCCGCGCCACTGCCCACGAGGCGGGACTGTCGGTATCGCGTCGCCATGTAGATGGGCGAGGGCGACCGCGACGATGCGGGAGTGCGCGGGGAATTCCTCGAGTGCATGGAGCGCGGCGGCCTCCTTGCTGAGGATCTCCCCGGTCAGAAGCGTGTGATGCATGCGGGCCGGTCCGAGTAGGCACCATTCCACACCACTGGCGGTAAGCCTCCGTCTGCCACTGCTCACACTCTCGGCAAGCGGAGCCCAGTATTCGCGAAGATTGTCCGCCACCCAGTTCCGAAGCGCACCGGGCTCCGGGTCGAGACCCCACTCGGAGACGTCCTTGCCGAGGACAGAGATGCCGCCGTCGACGAGCTCCTTCCAGATCACCGGATTGACGTCGAAGGCGCCGCGAGGCTCGAAGATCTCACCGACGTGTGAGGCGATCGCTCGGATCTCGGTCACCGGTCGTGCGAGCTCGGACTCCCATACGAACACGGTGTTGCAGCATGCGCTGAAGCCCATCCCACGTGCTGCACGCATGGTCAGGCGGGGCAGTTGGGAGAGGTGCAGGACCCTCAGGCGTGCCATGAGGCTGCGGTGCTGCCTCCACTCATCGCTGAGTACGGAGACGAGGTCGATATCGCTGCGACCCGGACGGTAGGCGCCGAGGGCGGTTGAACCGCTGACTGCGCACGCGGTGAGTGCACCCGGCATCAGTCGATCGGCGCTGCGCAGATACGATCCGACAGCGCGTGCTGCGTCCTTGGGCAGCAGTGAGTCCATGGAGCAAGACTACTTCCTCGAACATCGGTCCTCATTGCCTCGCCGGGGACTGCGATGCGAGCTCGACACGCCGCAGATACCCCGTAATTCAACTCCCGTTGATGTCGTATTCGTTGCAGGTGACTTTGTCTCTTCGAGAGGCTGGACCATGAGAGCGCAAGAAGTCGGTCGTGTGTTCCTCTGCTGAAAGGAATCCGGTCACGCCGTTCGCTCGAGACAACTAACATTGCTCTTTACGCCAGACACCAGGAGAATCAGAACCGATGAAACTCGCACGGGCAATAGCAGTGACCACCCTTTCAGCTGTCCTCGTCGCCGGCGGTTCCTCTGCGGCGAACGCGACGTCGCAGGAGACCCCCTCCAGCAGCACGGCACTGAACGGCGGCCAAGTCACCGACACCCAGGACACCGGCCAGCTCACGCAAGCCCAGGTCGACAACGCACGCACCATCATTGCTGTCGGCAAAGGTTCTGAACTGTCGACCCAGGCGCAGAAGATCGCCGTCATGACAGCTCTGCAGGAGTCGAGCCTGCGTAATCTCGACGACGGCGACAAGGACTCGGCCGGCTTGTTCCAGCAGCGCCCGTCCTTTGATTGGGGCACCTCGGAGCAGGTCACAGACCCGGTGTACGCGTCGAAGTCCTTCTATGGAGTCAACCCGTCCTGCCCGAATCCGGGCCTGCTCCAGATCGAGGGCTGGAAGACGATGGATCCTGGTGAGGCAGCTCAGGCGGTGCAGGGCTCGGGACACCCCGACGCCTATGACAAATGGGAAACCCTTGCTGCGGAGCTTGTCGACGAGAATCAGGACGTCGACCCCATCGGCTGACGAGCCGACATTGATTCGACCCTGCCGTCACGGCATCCGCTGCCGTTTCGGCACCCGCAGCCGTCTCGGCGCCCGCTGCAGTCTCGGCACCCGCTGGGCGTACGTGCTCAGGTAGAGTACAAAAGCTCTACGTGGGCATCTACGCCTAGCGGTTACGGAGCTGTTCACCGTGAGCTCCTACGCACAGCGGTTGCGGAGCTGTTCACCGTCACGCCGCGCGGTCAGCCCAGCGCGCCACCGGCCAGTCGACGAACCACCTCGGTGAGGTGATGCAGGCCCGAGACGAGGTCCTCGTCCTTCGTGAACTCCTGGAGGCTGTGGGAGACCCCGCCGACGCTGGGAACGAACAGCATCACCGTGGGCACGGAGTCCTTCATGTTCGTCGAGTCGTGCCCGGCCACGGTCATCACCCGCGCCGAGGCGAGTCCCAGGTCCTCGGCCGCTGACCGTGCCAGCTCGACCCCGTCCTCGGAGTACGGGTTCTGCTCCCAACTGTGTTCGGCGACGATATCGATCTCGACGCCGACCTCCTCGCGCACCTTCGCGACAGTGGTCATGAGGGAATCATGGGCGGCGGCGATCACCTCGGCGCTGGCCGAACGCAGGTCGAGGAGCAGACCGACCTCGCTGGCCACGACGACGGGAGAGTTCGGATAGACGTTGAGCTCACCGCAGGCGGTGTGCAGCGCTCCCGCATCGAACTCTTCGACGAGGTCACGGGCGGCGACCACGAGCCGGGCGGCGCCGAGAAGCGCATCGCGGCGATCGCTCATCAGGGTCGAGCCGCTGTGGGCCTGCTTCCCGGTGACGCGGAACTCGTACTTGTGCGCGGCCCAGGTGGCATTGACGAGGCCGATCGTGACCCCGTCCTCTTCCATGCTGCGGCCCTGCTGGACGTGGATCTCGGCATAGGCGGCGATCTCGGGAGCGGTGAAGTCTCCGCGTTCGCCGATCGCGTCGAGCGCCTCGGCGACGGTGACGCCGTGCGGGTCGCTCGTGGCCAGTGCGGTCTCGAGTTCGGTCTTGCCGGTGAAGACGTTGCTGCCCATCATCGAGGGTTTGAAGCGTGAGCCCTCTTCGTTGAACCAGTTGACGACGGCGAGGTTGTACTTCGCCTTCGACGGGTCGGCGCGCAGCTCGTCGGCGACGGCGAAGCAGGCGTGGGCCGAGGACATGACACCGTAGGCGCCGTCGAAGCGCCCTGCGGTGGGCTGTGAGTCCATGTGCGAACCGGTGAGCACATACGGGGCGCCGGGGACGAGTTCGAGCATGCCGAACTGGTTGCCGATCGCATCCCGGTGAACCGTGAAGCCGTGCTCCTCGAGCAGCTCGGCGAACCATCTGCGCTGCTGGCCATCGGCCGCGCTCGCCGCCTGCCGGTCGACGCCGTTCGTGCCCTCGACGGCGCCGAAGCCCGAATGCACGGACCAGTCGGCGAGGAATTCGTCGTCGCGATCCGAGCGTGTGGCGGGCGCTGTGGTCATGATGGATCCTTTCGGTGATGCTGGGGAGTGCGGGACGGCGCGGATCGCCTCGCTTGCGGCACCCTCGGGTGTGGTGACGATGCGGTTGCCGACCGAGCGGAGAATGCTGGTGGGTCCTTCCACAGAACGTGGACCCTTCAACAGAAGCGAAAGCGAGAGATGGTGAGCGTGGGAGGTCGTGCTGATCGAAGCGGCTGCGGTGCCGACTGTTCTCAGTGCTTGAAACCGGGCAGGTCGACGCTCAGGCGCGGCGCGACGTAGCCGGCGAAGGCCGTGAACAGGGACAGGAAGGCGAGCATCGCAGCGGCCGGCCACCAGTGATCGCCGGCCGAGGCGACGAATCCGGTAGCGAGCAGCGGGATGAATCCGGAGAGCATTCCGGCCGCGTTCTGCGACATGCCCACACCGGTGTAGCGGGTGCTGGCCGGGAACAGACCGGTCATCACCGTGCCCGATGCGGCATAGGGCAGGGACAGCGTGCCCACGGCGATCGTCATCGCGACGACGACGAGCACGGGGATGCCGGATTCGAACATGAGGAAGGCGGGAACGGACACCACCGCCGAGGCGACTCCGCCCCAGAGGATGACCTTGCTGGCCCCGAACTTCGTTCCGAGAACCCCGCCCCAGATGAGGCAGAAGATCTCAACGGCGGCGGCGACCATGCTGCCCAACAGCAGAAGCGAGTCGTCGTAGCCGAGGATGTTGACGCCGTACCAGACGCAGAAGGCGGTGACGAGGTAGAAGCCGCCGACGCCGAGGAGGGCCGCGGCCATGCCGACGATGATCTGCTTCCAGCTGTCGCGGAACGTGGCGCGGATCGGGCTCTTCTCGACCTCACCGGACTCCTCGAGCTGGCGGAAGACCGGTGATTCCTCGAGGCGGCTGCGGATGTAGACGGCGACGAGCAGCAGCGGGATCGCGATGAGGAACGGGATGCGCCAGCCCCAGGCGTTGAAGCTGTCCTGAGTGAGGATCAGTGTGAAGACGAAGAAGCCGCCTGAGGACAGAATCGTGCCGATGGGCGAGCCGATCTGGGGGATTGCGGCGTAGCGGGCACGCAGGTGCAGCGGGGCGTTCTCGACGACCAGCGTCATGGCTCCCGACCATTCTCCGCCGACGAACAGTCCCTGCAGGATGCGCAGCAGCACGAGCAGCGCCGGGGCTGCGAATCCGATCGCGGCGTAGGTCGGCAGGGCGCCGATGAGGCCGGTGACGATGCCGATGCCGACGATCGTGACCATGAGGACGCGACGTCGTCCGACCTTGTCGCCGATGCGGCCGAAGATGAGTCCGCCGATGGGGCGGGCGGCGAGCCCGACGCCGAAGGTGGCGAACGATGCCAGGGCGGCGGCGGTGGCGTTCTCGTTGGTGAAGTACTGGACGTTGAAGATGAGCGCGGCAGCGGCGCTGAAGAGGAAGAAGTCGTACCATTCGAGCGCGGTGCCCAACAGGGCTCCGAGCGCGACCTTGTTGGCGTCCTTGACGCTGAGTTCGTGGGTGGCGGTGTATTCCGTCGCCGCCGTGGGGTCGTTCACGCTCATGTCTCTCTCCGTCGAGTGCAGTACTGGGTCGGTGGGGCATTCGGATCGGTCGGTCATGCAACCGGCAATTCAGAACACTACAGAGTGACATCGCACGATTCCGAGAGCTTTCTGCCCTCGATTATGCGACTCGAATTGTGCATCTGCACAGTGTTCTGAACATAGTCTAGGACCATGTCGCCGAATCATGAGAGACAGCTCAGGGATCAGCCGCTGCCGGGCGACCGTCGGCGCTGGCTCGAGCTGCTCAGCGCCCTGGACCTCGACCAGCTCACGGACCGGTTCATCTCCCTCGTCGTCAGGGTACCCGGCTATGATCCTGCCCCGATACCGGTTTCGGAGCTGAAGCGGACCGGTCACCTGTCGTTCCACACGCTCGTCGAGGGTCTGCGCGCCGGCGGCTTCGACTCGCCGGTCGCGGTGTCCACGGAGGTCGGTGTCTCGCGGGCCCGCGCGGGGATCCCGCTGGAGGCGCTGATGACGGCGATCAGACACGATTTCAATGTGCTGTGGGAGGCCCTGACCGGGGTCGCGACGCAGGACGACGCGGAACTCGTCATCCGGCACACGGGGATCGTGCTGTCGACCGTCGATGAGTACGTCTCCCAGGTTCAGCAGGCCTACACTGCCGAGGAGCAGCGGATGCGGGAGGAGGAGTCCTCGGTTCGGCAGGGGCTCATCGCGGGACTGTTCGACGACCTCAGCCCGACGGACGAACGTCTGGCCACGATCGCCTCGGCGCTGGGCCTCGATCCCGGGGAGCCGCTTCTCGTCGTCGCCGCGCAAGGCGAGGACACCCAGGCGCTGCGGGTTCTCGTGTCGGAGCACGAACGCGCGGGCGGGACCATGTTCACCCACCACCTCGGCGATGCGCTCATCGCTTTCGCGCGGTCGTCCGAGCTGTCCGGCTCACGCCTGGAGACGATCGAACGTCGCCTCGACGAGGCACGAGTCGGCTTGGTCTACGCCGGCGGGATCGGGTCCCTGCGCCGGTCTGCCCTGACCGCCCGCGACTTGGCTCGAGTCCTTGCCGCCGACGAAGTGGGGGTGATGACCTGGGAGCGCGGATGGGCCAGGCTCGCGGCGCAGTCGCTGAATGCGGCGGGGAACTCCATCATCACCGACGTCGAGCGGGCGCTCGCCGTCTGCGGGACGGCCGAGCGTGAGCGCCTCGTCGAGGCCGTGCGCACGTATCTGAATTCGGGCAGCATCCGGGCGAGTGCCGCCGAATTGTTCTGTCACCGCAATACAGTGGCCAACCGTCTGCGCCGGTTCGCCGAGCTGACCGGTGTGGACCCGATGATCCCCGCTGAGGCGGCCCGCCTGGTCGTCGGCTGGGCGTGAGCTTGGCTGGCCGAGTCGCACCCGCTGGCCGAGTCGCACCCGCTGGCTGAGTCGTACCCGCTGGCCGAAAGTGCCTGCGTTGCGCATTTGTGCGCAGCTTCTGCATGTCCTGCTAGCGAGTGCCGATGTGCCCGGCTGGTCGTCGGGCGGAGCCCTCAGATGCGTCAAGCGACCTCGGCGTTCTCAATCGAGGAGAGTGCCCTCAGCCGAGGCGATCGCGGAGGATGCCGAGGAATTCGTCGGCGCGCTCGACCTGGCGCGCGAGCTTCTCTCGTCTGGCATCGGCATCGTCGAGCAGCGCCATCAGATTGCGCCGAGCCTTCTCCCGTTCTCCGTCGGGGAGGTCGCCTTCCAGGATGTCCAATTGGGCCAGCAGTTCGCCCATCTCTGCGGTGGAATAGCTGAGCGCCTTCATGCGTCGGATCGTCATCAGGCGTCGGAAGTCCTCGTCGGTGTAGACCCGGAAGCCGCCCTCGGTTCTGCCGGTGGCGGGGATGAGGCCGATGTCCTCGTAATGGCGCAGGGTCCGTGAAGACAGTCCCGACTTCTCCGTCATCTCGCCGATGTGCATGCCGCGCACCCTTTCGTCGCCTGTGGTTTCGCTCCAGTCTCCCGTCGACTTTGCCGACTGCCCGCTGCCCCCCGGCGGAGTCGACTGCGCGCCGCCTGCGTGCAGACCGCGCTCGAAGAGGTCGAACTGGTTTGCACCAACTCTAACGTAACGTTAATGTTGAGTCCGAACTCTGACATGCCGTGAAGGTTCACGACGACTCACGGCACCACTTCATTTTCCTGTTTCCTTTCTGCTTGTAGGAGGGCCCTGTGTCGACCACCCTGCCCCCAGACAGCACGCAGCACTCTCCGACTCCGGAGGAACGTCAGAGCGTGCTCCGGGCCCTGAAGCGGCCCGGGTGGCTCAAGACCGAGATCCTGGGTGGACTCGTCGTCGGGTTGGCACTCATCCCTGAGGCGATCGCCTTCTCCGTCATCGCCGGAGTGGACCCGCGCGTCGGACTCTTCGCTTCATTCACGATGGCTGTGACCGTGGCGATCCTCGGCGGGCGACCCGCGATGATCTCCGCGGCGACAGGAGCTGTCGCTCTCGTCATCGCTCCCTTGGTGGCCTCGCACGGCACCGACTACTTCATCGCCACCGTCATTCTCGCGGGTATCTTCCAGGTGATTCTGGCTCTGGTCGGAGTCGCACGCCTCATGCGATTCATTCCGCGCCAGGTCATGGTCGGCTTCGTCAATGCGCTGGCCATCCTCATCTTCATGGCCCAGGTGCCCGAACTCCTGAATGTCCCATGGCTGGTCTACCCGCTGTGCCTGCTCGGGCTGATCATCGTCTTCGTCCTCCCGCGCTTCACCTCCATCGTCCCTGCGCCGCTGGTGGCGATCATCGTCCTGACGGCCCTCGTCGTGGTCTTCGCCTGGGACGTGCCCAACGTGGGAGACAAGGGACAGCTGCCCGAGTCCCTGCCGAGCCTGCTCCTCCCACAGGTGCCGCTGACACTCGAAACGCTGAAGGTCATCGCCCCCTACGCGCTGGCGATGGCCCTCGTCGGCCTGCTCGAATCCCTGATGACGGCGAAGCTCGTCGACGATGTCACCGACACCCACTCGAACAAGACGCGCGAGTCGTGGGCGCAGGGCGTGGCCAACATCGTCACCGGGTTCTTCGGCGGTATGGGCGGCTGCGCCATGATCGGGCAGACCATGATCAATGTGCGTGCTTCGGGCGCTCGGACGCGGATCTCGACGTTCTTCGCCGGAGTCTTCCTGCTGATCCTCGTCGTCGCCCTCGGCGACATCGTCGCACTCATCCCCATGGCCGCCCTGGTGGCCGTCATGATCTTCGTCTCCTGGGCGACCTTCGACTGGCACTCCATCCGTCCCAGCACCCTGCTGCGGATGCCGAAGTCGGAGACCACGGTCATGCTGGTCACCGTCATCGCCACAGTCTGGACGAACAACCTCGCCGTCGGCGTGATTCTCGGAGTGCTGGTCGCGATGATCGCCTTCGCCAATCGAGTGGCTCACTTCGTCAGCGTCGACCGGACGATCGTGGAGACCGACGGCCGGACGAACGCTCGCTACACCGTCGACGGTGAACTGTTCTTCGCCTCATCCAACGACCTGTACACGATGTTCGACTATGCCGAGGATCCCGAGCACGTCATCATCGACATGCACCGCTCCCACCTTTGGGATGCCTCCACGATCGCAGCCCTGGACTCCGTGACCGACAAGTACGAACACTACGGCAAGGAAGTTGAGATCGTCGGACTCAATGACGCCAGCCGCAGAATGCGCGCTCGCCTCGTCGGTCACAGTCCTTCATAGCTCTGGCCATGCGGTCCGGTCAGCGCGCTCGCCTCACCATTCACGGCGAGGACGAAGCGTCCGTCCGGATCGTTGGGCACCTGGTTTCCGATGTCCGGCAGGACTCGAGCGCCCTCGTTGCTGATCCACACGACGTCCTCATGTGAACGCATGAGTTCGACGAACTGCGCCCGCTCAGCGGGGGAGACGTAGGCGAGGACGGCACTGTGGAAGACCACGACCTGACTGTCTGCGGGAGCCTCTGTCATGAGCGGTCCGATGGACTCGAGCAGATCACCGGCGACCAACCTCGGCGGATCGGGGCCCATCAATGATGCCGCGGCGGACAGTCTTCTGCGTCGGATGTCATGCTCGGGCCAGATGAGAGATCGGAGCCAATTCCGCTGGTCGGCATCGTTGATGTCGAGCGGATTGAGGTCGATCCCGGCTCGCCAGGCGACCTCGGGAAGGCGGTCCGGTACCTGTGCGTTCCTCAGTTCGCAGTCGAGCACGACCGGGCTGGGTCCATCATCGGGGTGGAGGGTCACTGGCCCCGATGGGGTGCCGTAGACGTAGCTGTATCGGTCCGGGTAGAGGCACAGCCCCGCCGAGGCGCCGACTTCGATGAGTGAGATCGACCGGTCGATCTGCGCAAGGGCCGGCAAGAGCACGGCGCACCGACCTGCCTCGTTGGTCTGGGTCGAGCGCGCGAGCATGATTTCCCGGGTCACCTCCCAGTGCTCGAGCAGCCACCTCCGCAGACTCGCGTAGTCACCCGCACCGGCGTTGCCTTCGTCACCGGGGTGGGTGTTGCTGTCATCTCCGGCGCCGAGGTGGCGAGCAGCTGCGAAGAGAAGGTTGGCCTGGCGCTTCTGCTTTGGCAGTTCGAGGAGCAGGTGGATGATTTCGTCGTCCTCGGCCACTCCCTGCGCCCATGCGGTGTAGGTCGGTGAGGTGTCGGTCGCCTCGAACCGGGCGAACCTTCGGTAGTAGTCGCGCAGGGACTGCGCGTCGAGTTCGGACATCGGTTGCATGGCCTCTCCCTCATCAGACTGGGTCGAACCGTGTGCTCGCGAGCATATCGCGTGGAGTCGTGAGCGAACGGATGGTGCGTCTTCCCTGAGGAGAGATCCGTCACATACGCATCGCGCCAGGTGCCTCCCTGTGCGAGCCCCCTCGTCGTCGGAGGCGGGTGGGTGCAAGCGACCCGGGGTCGCATCGATCACACGCGGGGCGAAGCGCCTTGTGGGTGCTGCCCGGTGCCATGGGTGAGCCGCGAGATCTCGTTTCAGCTGGTCATGGCCCGGCCAAAGATGAAGCCCGGATAAATGCAAGAGACTGCCCGGAGAACGAGGAAACAAGAACGCTTGGCTTTGGGAGCAAAAGGAGCCTTGTCCTTGTGTCTGAGCGGGGCCGCGGGCACGGAGCCGATGATGCGGAGTTGATGCGGACTTTAGGAGGTTCTGAGGGGCGGTGTGGCGCTCAAACGTGGACGCCGACCCGGTATAGTAGTGTCAAATATTGAGACTTACGTGTGTAGTCTGTCGCATGTGTGGGAAGCGAGCACGCGCGGGTAATCGATTGGGGGCATCATGGAATCATCCGCAGAGGACGGTGATCGCTCCCGGCCCACGGGCTATACGAGCGTGGGGGCCACTCAGGCCGAGCAGGTCGCCTTCCTGGCGTCGAAGGGGTGGCACCTGAAGTCGGACCCCGATTCGCTGCGACTCAATGGCGACATCGTGGTCACCGATGATTTCGTCGTTGCGCGTTACAGCCATGGCCCCGCCGTTGTCGAGTACTCCGCACCTGAGGGGCCGTTGCATGATGACGGGGTCATGCTGCACGCCTGTCTCCGTGGGGAGCTGACACTGCACTCCAGAACGGGGGCTGCGCATCTGAAGCCCTTCGACGTCGGTGTCGTCCAGGCCGGAGACTTCACGGGGGCCGAATGCGAGTCCTCGGCGACGTGCATGATCATCAGCTTCAGGGGCGCAGAGGCGCATGAGCATTATCAGCTGCTCGCGGGACACTCGAGTGAGGCCCATCTGCGGATACTGAATGCCGCGACATCGTCGTTGTTCCAAGGTTCTGCTGAGGACCTTGAGCCGGGGTTCGTTCAAGTTCAACGGGGGCTTGAGGAACTCGCCAAGGCGACGGCGATCGGATCGCGTCTGTACCCGGAGTCCCGGGAAGCATCGCTGAGAACGGTCTACGTCCGGGCGGTGGCCCTGATCGGATCCGTGGCATCCGATGCTGACACCACCGTCGAGTCCATTGCGCAGGACCTGCACGTGTCGCGCTCATACCTGTTCAAGGCTTTCAAGAACCACGGTTCAACGCCGTCGAACGAGCTCAGGCAGGCCCGAATGGATATGGCGAAGCGCCACATTGACGGAGGTTCCTCCCTGGCCGAAGCGGCCGCATCGTCGGGTTTCGGTTCCGTTCGCAAACTCAGGCGAGCCCTCGACATGCGGGACGCCTCTTAGAGGTTCCGCAGATAGGTCACGGTCGGCGGGTGGGCCGTGTCTCCCAACGGTGGGTAATCCAGGCGGTTCGGATCAGCCTGCGCACGATGTTCACGGCGTTGGCCAGCGCGATGAACGCGGCGATGACTCGGAACGCTTCTCTGTGCACACGAGCAGTTTCTTGAAACCGCGGTTGTGCCAGGAGCTGACGCGGTCGACCACCCAGCGGTCTCCGGCTTGTAGTGGGAATCCTTTCTGGCTGATCTTCGAGCGGCAGCCCCGTTCGTCGAGCAGATCACGGGTCTTGGCACTGTCGTAGCCAGCGTCGAGATGCACGGTGATGTCCTCGGGCAGGCCCACGCCGTAGCGCAGTTCGAACCGGCCCAGGCACGCCAGAGTCGGGCGCAGAAGGGGTGGGTCGTGCCGGTTGGCGGCTGCGAGCACGCACCCCAGCGGAATCCCGGCCCGGTCGGTGAGCACGGAGCGTTTGGTGCCTTGTTTGCCCCGGTCAACCGGTGATTTTCCGGCAGCCGCGCCTCCGCACGGGGCCTTGACTACGCAGCCATCTACGCTCAGATCCTCCAGCTGCAGGCCCACGATCTTGTCGTAGGTCTCCAGACAGACCTGCTCCAGGTCCTCGAAGATCCCGGTGGCGATCCATTCATCGCGCCGATTGCGCACGGTGGCGGCTAAACAGCTCGCATCAGCGATCCGCTCGTAGGCGGCCCCCAGGACGAGGACCTGAACGGGTTGTCGAACACAATCCGGTCGGCGATCCGCGGTCGATAACAACCCAACGGATGAGCAACGTGATGCTCCGGCAGCAACGCGCAGAACTGGTCCCAGATCGATTTAATGATGGAAGATGGCAGAGCAGGCACAAGCACCTCGCAGGAGAAGAAACGAGATTTTGACACCTCCTTCCCTCCCGGTGCTTGTGCCTGCCCCACCTCAGCGACGCGCCCCTACTTGCAGAACCGCCTAGGCTAAGCCATCCCTTGGGCAGTGGAGGCTGACTCGTCTCCGGGTGTGATCATACGGCGTTGCGCAGCGCCTGCACGTTCTCCTGTGCCCAGGTCCGGAAGTCCTTCAGCGCCGGGTTGATCGCACGCACCTTCGCGAGATCCCTCGCGCCGGTGAACTGGGCGTCGAAGTCGCCGTAGTATTGGAACATGTTCCCGAACTCTTCGGCCGCTGGGATGTCAAACTTCCGGAACACGTCGTAGGGGACGGGTTGGAACCGAACGGGTTCGCCCAACGCATCGCCAATGATGTCGGCGTACTCCTGACCGGTGAGGCAGTCCCCTGCGATGCTGACAGTCTGATCGATGAACTCCTCGCCGCGGCGGAGAATCTCGTAGGCGGTCCGCCCGATGTCGCGGACGTCGATGCCGGCGAGCAGCTTGCCGTCTTCAAAGGGGATGGACAGTGTGAGCTCACCGTCTTCGCCGCGCCGGGGCTCCACTCCGTCCAGGAAGCCCTGGTAGAAGAACGTCGTGTTAAGGAATGTGGTGGGAACGCCCGCTTGGGTGAACCGTTCGTTGCCTTCACCCTTCGCATCGAAGTGGGGGACGTTGTAGCGGTCCTGGAGTACGGGCATGCGCTCGTCTTCGATCGGCAGCAGCTCGCGCGTGTCCTCCAGGGTCGACCAGACCACATGATGTAGCCCAGCGGTGCTCGCTGCGGAGGCCAGGTGCGCGATCTCGAGGGACTCCTGATCCGCGGACCCGTGCGCCCAGAAGTTCGTGACGAGGAACGCGCCGTACGCCCCATCGAACGCGGCGACGAGGCTCGCCTCGTCGCCGAAGTCTGCTCGGACGACCTCGGCGCCGCGGGACGACAGCTCCTGGGCCGCAGCCGAGTCAGGATTGCGGGTCAGTGCTCGAACAGTGAACGGGCTGTCGGGGTCATCGAGGATCGCGGCGGCGGCACCACCGCCCTGTGAGCCCGTCGCACCTGCCACTGCGATGACTTTCTTCGTGGTGTTCAAATGCCCCTCCTTCAGGTGACGAGCCTGCCGCGATCTGCGGTGACCCTTATAGGTAAGCCTTATAGGTAAGCATTCTATACTCAGCGGGTCAGACGGCGGGATGAGGGTAGGGCAGGATCAGCTGGCACCATGGGCAAGGCGCCCAAGGGGTCGGACTCGAGTTCGAAACCCCAATCGTCGCGCTCGGCGCGGGTGGCGTTGCTACCGGAGGCCCCCCTGAACAGGGGTCTAGCCTCAATACCGTTGAGTCAGAAACGCAAGACGGCGTCTATAGGTAGGTGGCTGGGTTGCGGTGGAGAGCCGTGGGATCGGCGATTGACCTGCCATCCAGACACCCTCCGTTGGACAACTCGTGGGGTCGGACGCGGGCGCCGAGGTGGGTTCAGTCGCTGGAGCACTCTGGCCGACGAATCCGCTCCATCCGGGCGGGTGGGGGCACTCAAAGGGAAGCATCCGGCTGCGTCATCGCGAAGTAGATCATCAGCCGGGCCGGCACCGTCCGGTGACGCTGTTCGACTTGCGCGCGCTCAGCGATCACGTCATCCGCCTGGACCACCCACCGTTGGGATACACGGCCCACCCGCCGACCGTGACCTATCTGCGGAACCTCTTAGCCACTTCGCGACTTCGACCACGGGGCTCATGTTCGCGCCCGCGCCGGATGTCGATTCGAGCTGTTCGTCCCGCCGCGCTGTTCCTCACCGGGTTGTTCACCCCACTGGGCGTTCGTCTGCCGAGCTGTCTGTTGATAAATGATCAATCGACAAGCATGGATAAGCGAACAATCGACAAGCGGGTTTGTCGGTAGAGGTCGATGCCTACCGCACAGCTTCGGAGTTCGCTGAAGACTGACTGATTTAACAGTGTGAAGTGCCGTCTCAAAAGCTGAACAAATAAAAATGTATACCAACGTATAAAAATGCAATAGTGACCTTTTACACAGGGATTGTCGGCCAGAGTCGCAGATCATAATTATTCACTTGCAATTATGTTGCCATTACGTGACCAAAATGATTCCTAAGTTGGTACGCTCATCTTGGAGTTCCTCGTGAGTCTCCTGAACACAAAGTTCGTGGCGGTTGAGCCTTCGGGCGGGTGAGTGTGGAGACTTGCGAAAAGCTCAAATTGTAAAGTCCCTACGTGTAGAGGTAGAGCAATATGAAGCCAAACAAGAACAAGGGGCTGCGCCGTATCCTCGGTGCAGCAGGAGTCGGTGCCCTCGGCATCGCCCTGCTCGGTCCCGTTGCGCCGGCAAACGCGGCCGATGTGGAGGAAGGTTCCTTCTCCGGCGGTGTGCGTAACTACGGCGCATTTGCCGGCGTCGGGCTGGCAGACAACATGGTCAATGTCCGCGCGAACATCGCAGAGTCAACAGTTGTCGCAGACTCCGAAGGACTCGCTGACTACACGGGAACGGGCACCGGAGAGTACGCCGTTCCCGCCACGATCGCCGATGACGATACTGCTCGGGCATACTCCCGCGCCGCCCCGGTCGGAGCGGGAGCAGTCGGACTGAACCTCAACCCCACCAACGCCGAGGCCAACTCGACCACCGAATCCCCGTCGGATGAAGCCGACCAGGACTTCGGAAACCTCGATATTCCGACACTGGGCACGCTCGAAGCCCTCACCGGAAAAGCCCAGACAGACTGGTCCGATGGAACTCTGACCAGCGGCGGAACGGTGGCAAACGCCGAATCCACCACCGGTGACCTCGATCTCATCACCGGCCTCGGCGATGTTCCGGGTCTGCCCAGCGATCTTGATACGCTCTTCCCTGTCGGCGAAGCGAACCTGGGCCTGAGCACCAGCGACGTGAGCCTCAACAGCGATGGAGCTGCCTGCGATTCCGGTCTCGGTGTCGAAAGCACCGCGACGTGGAGATTCGCAGACGTCAATCTCTTCAATGGGGAGATCGGAGTCTCCTGGGGCGGAGAAACCGACGCCGCACCGCAGGGCGAGATGATTGCCCGTGCAAACGGCGCTGCTGACGGGGCAGAGGTCGACGTCACGTCGCTGCCGAACATGTCGGTCAAGGTCGGCGAAGCCGACCTCGTCGTCGAGCCCGGTGGAAAGCTCGAGCTCGACCAGATCCTCGAAGAGGGTGGCATGGGCGACCTGTCAGACCTCGTGTCGGGTGAAATCACCTATGGCGGCATTACCAACGTCGAAGAAGCCGCTGACGGCACCCACGCCTCGGCGACCATGGGTGGACTGCAGGCTGATCTGCAGCTGGCCTCTGTCCCCGTAGTCGCACCCGACGGCCTCGGCAGCATGGAACTCGGTTTCGAGCGCGCCGATGTATTCGCTGACATCTCCGAAGGCGGCATCAACTGCGCCGACGACGGTGACGACGCTTCCTCAGACGACTCGGCTTCGTCCGACGACAACGGAGCCGACAACGCTTCGTCCGATGACTCGGCTTCGTCCGACGACAACGGAGCCGACAACGCTTCGTCCGATGACTCGGCTTCGTCCGACGACAACGGAGCCGACGACGCTTCGTCCGATGACTCGGCTTCGGCTGATGACAACGGAGCTGACGACGCTTCCTCGGATGACTCGGCTTCGGCTGATGACAACGGAGCTGACGACGCTTCCTCGGACGACTCGGCCTCGGCCGACGACTCCGCTTCGGCTGACGACAACGGAGCTGCGAACGCCGCAGCAGGCAGTGCAGCCAATGGACCCGACAACGGTGCAGAAAACCTGCCCCGTACCGGTTCAGACGCAACATCCCCGATGCTCGGAGCCGGCGCAATCCTGCTGGCAGCCGGTGCAGGCGCAGTTTACTTCGCTCGCCGCCGAGCAGCGAAGTAACAGGATGTGAGAACCCTGCTGTCCACAGCTGAAGCGGTGACTCTCCACTCGTCGCTCAGCTGCGGGCCAGCAGGAACCAGGTGATGGGAGCCAGTCAGGCAAGGGGCTGGCTCCCACCACGCTTCTATTCAATCGCAGATCTTCCAAGTATGCGAATGGGTAGACCTCCACCGTCAATTCAGTCTCTCGTCAGAGAGGACCTTCCCAGTGAAGTCTTCAACCTCAATCCGCCTCGCCACCCTCGCAGTCGCCATACCGGCACTGCTCCTGACCGGTTGTCAGAGTCCCGCCGAGACAACGGCAGACCAACCCGTTCCTTCCACGGAAACAGCCACACCGAATCCGTCATCCGAGGCTGCAACGGCGAGCCCGAAACCGGAAGCGACGGCTACAGAAGCAGCACCGTCGTATACGGACCCGTCCGAAGCCGACACTTACTGCGGCGCCATCGAAGACTTGGTCAGCCTCAGCAACGAGGCAAGCGATCAGAACGAACAGACCATCGTCAACCATATGGGGACACGCTTGGACCTGTTGGCGGCGGGGACCGCGCATATCGGAAAGCTCGCGCCTGGTGATGCGTCTCAAGACTGGGAAGCCACGGGTGATGACTACAAAGAGGCCGCCGATCTCTTCAAGTCCAGTGGTGGTCAGGTCTCCAACACCGACTTCCTCACGCTGCTCTCGACGGCGACGAAGACTGCGAACACAACCTACGAGCACCAGGCCGAGACGGTGGACGAAGAGTGCGGAATCGACATCACGAAGCTCGTGGCGGAGGCGAAATGAGACGACTGACAGTATCCGCAGTTGCAGCGAGCCTCCTGCTCAGCCTCTCAGCCTGTTCCGGTTCTGACGGCGCGGTGGACGCCCACGTCGATTCGCTCAGCAAGGATGCCGAATCGTCGGCAATGGATAGATTCTCAACGTTCAAAGACGAGCTCGGAGGCATCACGAGCTACCACGCACAAGGCTCTGTGAAGGCAGACGACGGAACCCAGAGCACGGATTTCATCTTCGACCGAAAGAGCAGTGCGTTCGAGGGAGAAGCCTCTATCGAGTCCGGATCGGTGGACATGACCATCGAATTGGTGAGGGCGTCAAGTCTGCTGTGGATCAAGGGCCCGCAGGAGTATTGGGAATCGTTCGGATACGATGCCAGTCCGGCGATCGGCAAATACGTGGTGTTCCAGGCGGCCCAGGGAGACCAAGTCGCGAAGACCTACGACTATGACCGCTTGGTCTCGACGGTTGAAACGATGAGTGCCGGTGAGGTGACCGTCGAGGGTGAAGTCGACAAAGACGGCACCGACTTCATCCGCTACACACTCGGGAAGAAGGACGAGTCGACGCTCATCGACATCCCAGCAGAAGGGACGATGGACACCGCGACGCTCGTCAGCCGCGCCGACGGGGTCGACGCGACCGTGGTCATCGACGACTTCGACACCGACGTGAACATCGCCGCACCGGACCCCAGTGAAGTGACCCAGCCCCAGGGGCAGTGATCGAACCTCCGGGACAGCGACGGGGTTCAACCGGCGACCTCCGGGCCGAACTTTCGCGAACCGATCCGATCGAGCCTGTGGCCGGCGCCCCACCTCGGCGCCGGCCATAGGTTTCGTCCCGATATTCAAAACTCTGGCGGCAGAACCTGGGAACCGGAACCAGGTGTGACGTAATGTGTTCGACGTAGCGTGCCGAGGGCCATCACCCTGGCTCAAGGCTCAAGCCTGATCAAGGGAGATCACATGTCATCCGAGGTGAACCCGCCTGTGAGTGGACGAATGCCGACCGATTCAGCGCTGGAGAAGCGGGCCCTGAGGAAAGTCACTCTCCGCCTGATCCCATTCATCATCGCGATGTACTTCACCAACTACCTCGACCGCACCAACCTCGGCATTGCGGGCCCGGGCGGCATGAACGAAGACCTCGCGATGAACGCCACCCAGTTCGGGTTCGCGGCCGGCATCTTCTTCTTCGGCTACCTCATCTTCGAGGTGCCGTCGAACCTCGCCCTGCACAGGTACGGCGCACGGATCTGGCTGGCCAGGATCCTCATCAGCTGGGGCATTGTGGCCGCAGCGATGGCGTTCGTGCCCAGTCACGGGTGGCTCTATGTGCTGCGCTTCCTCCTGGGCGTCGCCGAGGCGGGATTCTTCCCCGGCATCATCCTCTACCTCACGTACTGGTTCCCCTCATCCATGCGCGCCCGTGCCACCGCGCTGTTCATGCTCGCGATCCCGATGTCCAGCGTCATCGGCTCGCCGCTGTCCTCGTGGCTGATCTCGAGCGGAAATTCGATCTTCGAGAATTTCGCCGGCTGGCGCTTCATGTTCGTCATCGAAGGCGTGCCCGCAATCCTGCTCGGAATCATGTGCATCTTCTACCTCACCGACCGTCCTCGTGATGCCAAATGGCTGACTCCCGACGAGCGGAACTGGCTGCAGTCGAGGATGGATGCCGAGGAGGAGGGCAAGGCCGAGACCTTCCATTACCCGGTCCGCCGGTCCCTCCTCCAGCCGCGCGTGTGGGCGCTGTCCTTCGTCTACTTCGGTATGGTCTACGGCCTCTACGCGATGAGCTTCTTCCTGCCGACGATCATCTCCGGCTTCCAGGAGACCTTCGGCGTCGAGTACTCGATCGTCGAGATCGGCTTCATCACCGCGATCCCCTACATCTTCGGTGCGCTGGCCATGTACTTCTGGTCCCGCCACGGCGACAAGTCCGGCGAGCGGGTCTGGCACGTCGCGATTCCGCTCTTCGTCGGCGGTGTCACGATCCCGATCGCCCTGTATCTGAGCTCGCCCTTCACCACGATGGTCGCCGTGACCATCACCTGCATGGCCATCTGCGCGGCCCTGCCGACCTTCTGGCCGCTGCCGCAGACCTTCCTGGCCGGTGCCGGAGCCGCCGCGGGTCTCGCCCTGATCAACTCGCTGGGTAACTCCGCCGGGTTCTTCGCCCCCTACATCACCGGTGGCTTGGCCCAGCTCACCGGAACCCAGAACGCAGGCATGTGGGTCGTGGGCGCGGCAATGGTCGGGGCCGGAATCGTCACCCTCGTCCTCAAGGCCGCCCCCGCGCCCGATAGGGTGGACCCGAATCTGACGAGATAGTCCCAGATGAGAGTCGCCGAGGCGGTCGCGACCGTCCCAACATTTCCGTTCGGAAGGATGTCATGACAGCACAGAACCAGACCACGGTGGGACCGGCCGAACTCGATGCGCTCGCCTCGCGATTGGGGGACGGCGCACTGACGACGGATCCCGACGTCATCGGCGCCCACGCTCGCGACGAAGCCCTGTTCTGCCCTCACGAAGGGGCGATCGCCCTGGTCAGAGCCACCTCGGCGACAGACGTCCAGGCGGTCGTGCGCTTCGCCGCCGAACACGGTGTTCCCGTGGTTCCTCAGGGTGCGCGCTCGGGGATCTCGGGTGGGGCGAACGGTTCGCCCGGAGCGATTCTGCTCAATGTCTCGCGGATGAAGGACGTCGTCGGCGTCAATGAGGCCGAGCGCCTCGTGACGGTTCAGCCCGGGATCATCAATCAGGACCTCAAGGACCATCTTGCGCCATTCGGACTGTCCTATCCGCCCGACCCCGGATCCGTCGCGCTGTCGTCGATCGGCGGCAACATTGCCACCAACGCGGGCGGCCTGTGCTGTGTGAAATACGGTGTGACCAGGGATTACGTTCGCAGCCTCACGGTGGTTCTGGCAGATGGCACGCTGACGAAGCTGGGTCCGGAGACCGCGAAGGGCGTCGCGGGACTGGATATGCGCCACCTGTTCATCGGCTCCGAGGGCACCTTGGGCATCGTCGTCGAGGCGACCCTGCGTCTGGTCCCGAAGCTGCCGGACCCTTTCACGGCCGTCGCGACGTTCCCCGACGAGCGTTCGGGGCTGCAGACTGTCGCGGACTTCATGGCCGCCGGCGGTGTGCCCAGCCTGCTCGAGTTCCTCGATTCGTCGAGTCTGAAGATGCTCAATGAGTTCGGCGACTTCGGCCTCGACGGAGATGCCGGATCGATGCTCATCATGCAGGTCGATCAGATTCCTGCGGAGTCCGAGAAGGTCATGGCCCGATTTGCCGAGGTGGCGAAGGCCTGCGGTGCCCTCGACGTCGCGTACTCCGACGATCCCGCCGACTCGGCTGCGCTCGTCGCCGCGCGGCGGATGATCCAGCCCGCGTACGAGAAGTTCGCCAACTCGCACGGCGGTGGTCAGCTGCTCGACGATGTGTGCCTGCCGCGGGTGGCGATGCCCGAGTTCTGCGACCGTCTCAAGGAGCTGCAGGAATCGTCGGGTCTGATGATTGCGCTGGTGGCACACGCCGGTGACGGGAATACTCATCCTTCGGTGTTCTTCGACGCCGGTGATTCCGCAGAGACGGCGAAGGCGCAGGAGGTCTTCGGCGAGATCATGCGCATCGGCCTCGAGCTGGGCGGCACCATCACCGGTGAGCACGGGGTCGGCCTCCTGAAGCGCGATTGGCTGAACAACGAACTCGACGAGGGGTCGAAGCGGATCCAGACCGCTGTGAAGAATGCGTTGGATCCCCAGGGGCTCCTCAACCCGGGGAAGATGCTCAGCGCGCTCTGAAGGAGAGCTCGTGGGGCAAGCGTGGTCTGGGACTGCCCCGCGTTCTGGGGTTCCTCGCGGTCTGGGGTGCCCCGCGGTCTGGGGTGCCCGCGGTCTGGAACTTGCCCGTGGTCTGGAATTTCCACGACCTGACAGACATCGATAACGGAACTGCAGAGACGAGCCGCGGCATTGTGACGCCACAATGCCGCGGCTCGTCTCTGTATGGAGATCGAATCATAGTCCGCCTCGGACCTGCAGGGTTGCCTCTGACCTGCAGTGTTGCGAATAACTTCGCAAAATCTGCGAGCAAATGATATGGGAATCAAAGAAAGAACGAACATAAATCGAAACTGAAGGTGTAAAAAGTCCAATAGCGTGTATAATGGAGGCAAGAGCAACAACGATGTTGGCGAATGGATCTCAGTACCATGACTCTCACCCCCGACCGCGCACCCGAGAACCCGGAAGAGCACGACTCGCGCTCCGGTTCTCGTCGTGCCGCGTCAGGCTCGGGTGCGGACGCAGCCGATGGCTTCGATGGCTCTGAGGGCCCCACGTTGTTCGATCAGCTCAAAGGTGCCAGCCTCGACCTCACCGGTCATCCCCTCGCCGAGAAGTTCGAATCCCTCGCGGCCGTGCCCGCTGGTGATCCTGATGAGCCGAACGGCAGCGGTGAGCCTGTGGACGCCGGCCCCGAGGCCGATGGAGATCGCGCCTCGGACGCAGGGCCCTTATCGGGAACAGACCCCTTCTCGGAAGCAGAAGCCTTCTCGGGAGCAGGGGCTGCTGCTTCACCGGTCGGTTCCGATCGTCCTGTTGCCGCTTCCGCCGCTCCCGGCCCTCACCCGTTGCTGTCGAACGAAGAATGGACCGACATCTCACGATTCGCTCCTGAAGTCACGAACAGTCTCACTGCCCTCGGCGATCTTCGGGACGGGTTGCGCACATTCGACCGCCCGATGGGTCCCGAGGACGCTATCAAGCTCATCGATGGGCTCGAAGCCCTCGGTCGAGTCAATGAGGCTCTGTCCACCTTGGCATTGGCGGTGTGTGAACGGGTCGGTACGCCGACCGATTACGGTGCCAAGACGACGAAGGCCCTCATCCAGGACCGGCTCAATCTCAGCAGCCGTGAAGCGAACCGCCGCACCGATATGGCCAAGAACCTTGGTGGAAGAGTCACTCTCACCGGCGAGGCGCAGCCACCCATGTACCCGAAGGTCGCGGATGCGTTCAACAGAGGTGGGCTCTCGGCCGACCAAGCCACCGTCATCAAAGACTGCCTGAAGAAGCTGCCCATATGGGTCAGCCAGGCAGACCGTGATTACGCCGAATCGACTCTCGTTGAGAAGGCGCCGAGCGTGAGAGTCTTCGATCTGCGCGCCATCTTCGCTCGCATCCTGGCTCATATCGATCCCGACGGCAAACAGCCGATCGACCCCACGGACCGCTCCTCGTACAAAATCGGTATGCATGCTCGCGAGAACGGCGATTGGGAGATCGCGGGCCTGCTCGACCCGATCACCGGCGGTCAGCTCAACGGACTGCTGACGGCGAGAACCAAGATCGCAAAGAACAATGGCTCCAACGCCAACGCCAACGCCAACGCCGACGCCAACGTCAACGCTGATGTGGATGCGGAGGCCGATTCCGGAGTTCTCGAAGACGGAACTCTCGTCGACATGTCGGGGCAGAAGCTGACAGCTCAGGAATGGATCTACGAGCGATTCGCCACCTTGATCGGCCGAATCGACATGACGCGCACCGGCCAAGGTGCCCAATATGCGTTGGTTGTCACCGCGAAGGCCGAAGACCTTGCGAATGGGACCGGATTCGGCACAACTGGAAGTGAGAATCCGGTACCCATCGAGGAGCTCGCGCGCAACGGACTGAATGGGGCCGTGTTCTTCGAACTCATCTCTGAAAAGGCCAAGACGATGCAGGTGGCCACCGAGAATCGCTACGCGAACGCAAAGCAGATCGCGGTTCTCACCGCTCGAGACAAGGGATGTACCTTCCCGGGATGTGATGCTCCGCCGGGGTGGTGCGATGCCCATCATATTGTCGAATGGGCGCAGGGAGGCAAAACCGATATCAACAATATGATGCTCAGCTGCTCCGCCCATCACCACCTATTGGACAGATCTGACTGGGAGACTGTGATGCTCAAGGACGGAAGGCCCGTTTGGGTGCCTCCTGCGTCGATCGACCCGGCCCGGCGACCGATACTGCATGCGAGATTCGTAGCCCAAGACGCCATCGACGATCTCTTCGGCGAGTGACGGTGCCAGTGCGCGAGCACGTCATCGCAGCAGCGGATCATTGGGCGACGGCTTCACGGTAGCGCCGCGCAGTCATCCGCGATGCGGGCGGCTACTACACCCCTGGGCCGATGTCGCTGCTGCGCATGGGCGCTGCGGCGGCCGTCCTGTCTGCTTGGATGCTCTTTCGCAGGCCGAAGTTCCCGACTTCGAGAATGACGTGGCTGATCATGCTCATCTGGGGAATCGCCTGGTTCGCCGGCTATACGGTCGTCCTCAACGCGGCCGAGCGGTCCATTGATGCGGGAACAGCCGCAATGATCGTCAACATCGGCCCGCTCCTCGTCGCCGTCTTCGCAGGGCTTCTTCTCGGCGAGGGCCTGCCGGGCAGGCTTCTCGTCGGCATAGTGGTTTCGATGGTCGGGATCGGGATGATCACGATCGCAAGCTTCACCGGGGTATTCACCATCGGCGGCATGCTTCTCAGCCTCACTGCGGCGATTCTCTACGTAGCGTGTGTGGTGTTGCAGAAGCGCTTCTTGTCCCGCGATGACTCTGTGACCGTGACCTGGGGAGGTATCCTCGCCGGAACTCTGGCCTGCCTCGCTTTCGCTCCCGGATTGATCGCCGAGGTGTCCCATGCCCCCGTCGAAATCACCGTCCAGGTCATCTACCTTGGGATGGTGCCCACAGCGCTTGCGTTCAATTTGTGGGGATACGCGATTCGGTTCCTGCCCGCTGGAGTGCTCAGCTCCTCGGGCCTGCTCGTCCCAGCGATCGTCGTCGTTCTCGCCTGGCTCCTCCTTGGTGAAGTTCCGCCACCACTGGCAGCGTTGGGTGGAGTCCTCTGCCTCGTCGGCGCGGGCTTCACCATCATCCCGCAGATGCTCGGTTCTTCAGCCAAGCGAACTGCTGCGAAATGATGCCCCTCGAGGCGACCCCGATCACCCCTCGGCCTTGCCCTGACGCCAGTAGCCCATGAATGCGATCTGATGGCGATCGACTCCGACTTCCTGTACGAGGTAACGGCGCAGTCGCTTGACGGGCCCGGCCTCACCGGCGATCCAGGCATAGAACGGACGGGCATTCTTTTCGGTCTTGCTCGAGCTGCCCTGAGCGGCCTGAGTCAGCGCAGCGGGTACGTCCCAGAGGATCTCTTCGTCGATGTTGACGTGGTCGAGTTCGGCGGAGAGTGCATCTGACGTACTTGCGCCGGCGCTGGCCGCACCCGCGCCTACCCCGGCGAGGACTCGGTTCTCGGCGACGGCGGTGTTCTCGGTGACGGCCCGGTTCTCGACGGAGGCGCTGCTCTCGACGAAGACACGGTTGTCGGTATGGACTTGATTCTCGGCGCGGACGGCGTCGCGCACGGCGGGTTCGAGCAGCTGTCCATGGTCGGCGTCACCGCGAGGAAGCCATTGGATCTCGATCCCAGCGGGAGCGTCCAGCTCAAGTACATCCTCGGCGCTCGGAACTTCGAGAATCGCCTTGCCCTGTACCTTGGCGCCCTTGATCGACTCGCCGTTCGTGATCGACTCGAGGATCGAGGCGATGGCGGGTACGGCGGTCTCGTCGCCGGCGAGAAGGATCGTGTCGGCATCCGCGGGAGCGAATTCGATGCCGGCGGTGGGCCCCTCTGCGTGACGAGATGGTCCGATGATGTGCAGACTGTGGCCGACCTGAGCGGACAGTGCCCACGCTGCTGCGGGGCCAGAACGACCCTGCTCGTCGGTGTGGAGGACCATGTCGACGACGAGTTCGCACGCTTCGGCACGCCACTCGCGCACGGTATAGGTGCGCATCTCGCCGCGGACCCTCGGATCGATCTGCAACCAGGCCTGGTACCAGGACAGTCCGGATTCGGGATCCTGCTCGTCGAGGAACCGAAGGAGATCGAACTCCGGTTTCGTCGCGCCGGCCGAAGGGATGATGAGCTTGAACCGCAGGTCACGTGGGTGGCCGCTGCATCCGAAGTCCCTGAGGCCCTCGCCGCCGAAGGTGACGCGGCGGAAAACGGGGCTGAGGTCTTCGATGTCGATGACGGTGGCCTCGAAGGCGGTGATGGGTGCTTGTGGCACTGATGCTCCTTCGTTCCCCGTCGGTACGAGGAACACGGTACGTGTGCAGGCAGGGTGAGGACCTCTGCAAGCGCTGTGGGTGCAACGTTCACCGACAGTCTACGCCACTTAGGTAAGGATAGCCTGGCCAAATGGTGCTACGGTGTTCTCGACCGGCTCGGAATGCGCATCTCCCGCTGGCGGCCAGTGCCGAACAGCGACGATGCGCTGCATCCTGGAGCCGCCCGCACGACCCCCGATCCGAACCGTAGTCCAGGCCAGCCGTCTCAGCTCTGCCGAAAACCGAAAGGTCCTCCATGCATCGTCGTCAACTTCTCGCATTGTCCGTCCTTGCCCCATTCGCCCTTGCCGCATGCGGAAACCCGGAGACCGAAGCCACCTCGACGACCGGTACGAAGGGGTTCTCCTACACCCCGGACGGTTACGACGGCGTCACCATCGAACTCGATCACCCGGCCGAGCGGATTGCGATGGACTTCTACTCAGCTGCAGCGCTCGCCCCCTACGGAATCAAGCCGGTGGCCGTCTACGGCTTCGGGCAGAATGAGTCCCCAGGGAAGTCGTTCGATCAGACCGGCGTCGAGGTTGTCGGCACCGATATGGAACTGAATCTCGAGGAGCTCGCGGCAACGGATCCCGACATCATCGTCGCCTACGGCAACGAGCGGGGCGACGGATGGACATGGTGGGAGGACAAGCTCAGCGACCAAGTGGCCACGCTCGTTCCATTTGTGCCGGTCAAGCTCGACGGAGGAACGCCGGACGACATGTTCGCCCAGTACGCCGCGATCGCGCAGGCCCTTGGCAAGGACACGGAGACGGGCAAGATCTCAGAACAGCGCAACGACTTCGACGCCGCTCGCCAGAGAATCCGTGACATTGCAGATGAAAAGGATGGGCTGACGGTGCTCCTCGCGAACTTCAGTCGCGAGATCATCTATACCGCCAAGGAACTCGGTGTTGCGCAGATGCTCACCGAGGACGGGCTCCACCTCGTCGGGCCCGATTCGGGCGCTGACACCAGCTGGGCAGAGGTCTCCTGGGAGAAGATCAGCGATTATCCGGCTGACGTCATGCTCATCCACGATGCCTCGGCCGACTTCGAGGACAACCCCGTCTTCAAGAGCCTGCTTCCGGTCAAACACGATCAGCTCGGCACCTGGGACGACAAACGTGCCTACACCTATGATGGGTACACGCAGTGGCTCGGCGAGCTCGCGGACGTTCTGGAAAGCGCGCGGGATCTTCGGAGGGGCTGAGATCGCCGAGGTGGGAGTGGCGAGCTATGAATCCTCGGAACGCTCGGTGGATCGTTGCCCGAGTGAACCTGTGCTGATACCGCAGAGGATTACGTCGGCAAGAGCTTCGAAATCCGCTGAAGTGATCGGTTGTCGAGACAGTACGCGAAGCAGAAGTGACCCGATGAGGGCATCGGCGACAGAACCGAGCTCGACGTCGTCACGAACATCGCCGATGTCGACCGCCGCAGCGAGCCGTTGCGTGATCGCGGCTCTCGTCGGTTCGGCGAATCTCTCCCACAGTTGGGCACCGGATGTCTCGCTCGCGGCCGAGGCCGAAGCCAGGGCGCGAATCAGTGCTGAGCCGCCGCGTTCGTTGGCCGGTTCAGTGAAATTTCTGATCAGCGTGTAGACATCGGTGACGAGATCGTCGGTGGCGACTGGTTGCTCCGCTTCCATGGGGATCACGCCGTTCAGGGCGGCCTCGGCCACGATTTCGGCCTTCGACTTCCACCACCGATAGACAGTCTGCTTGCCGACTTCGGCCCGAACTGCGATTCGGCTCACGGTCATGTCCTCGTAGCCGTCCTCGATGAGCAGCGCCCTCGTCGCTTCCAGAATCGCCGATCGCGCGGTCTCTGAACGGGGTCGGCCTCTCGAAGATCCGGTCATGGGATCAGTGTAGGTGTTAGCATCACAGAATAACGAGACGCTGAGTCTTGTAAATCGAGGGGAGCGGGCATGCGGGAAGTTCTTGTCGTCATCGGAGCCGGTGGGATGGGCGAAGCGATCGCGCGACGCTCTGGTGCAGGAAAGGACGTACTCCTTGCCGACTTCAGCACTTCCACCTTGGACCGGGCGGCCGCAACGCTCCGGGGCGAGGGATACTCGGTGACCGTCAGGCAAACCGATGTTGCATCGTGCGGTTCCGTAGCGGACCTGGCTGAATGTGCGACATCCCTGGGTTCGGTCACCCAGGTTGTGCACACTGCAGGGCTCTCACCGGTCCAAGCCGACGCCGCGTCGGTCCTGCGGGTCGATCTGCTCGGAGTGGCCCACAGCCTCGAGCAGTTCGGAAAGGTGATCGAATCGGGAGGTTCCGGCGTCGTCATCAGCAGTATGGCGGGCTGGTTCGCCGCTGACCAGATCACCCCTGAAGTTGAGTCCGCCCTTGCCACGGCCCCGTCGGATAAGCTGCTCTCCGTTCCGGCGGTCAGCACACTCCAAAGCCCACAAGCCGCGTACGGTCTTGCCAAGCGTGGCAATCAGGTGCGCGTCGAGGCTGCCAGTGTGGAATGGGGGCGTCGTGGAGGTCGTGTGAACAGTGTGAGCCCCGGCGTTGTCTCGACCCCAATGGGGCAGGATGAGATGTCAGGGGAGTCCGGCGCGAGTATGCGGGAGATGATCGCAGCGTCAGGGACAGGACGGATCGGGACGACGACGGACATCGCCGAGGCGGTGGCGTTCCTGCTGGGACCTGGGTCCACCTTCATCACCGGCTCCGACCTTCGCGTCGACGGCGGAGTCGTCGCCAGTCGACGCGCAGGAGCATCGGTACCTGCTGCCCGATGATCGGAGCAGGATGCGTGCACCACAGTCTGGACAGCCACCGCAATGTGAATCGGCCCCGTGTTCGGCAGGGCCTCAATCGAAATGCCCGTGCGGGTGAGAATCCACGCAGGCGAAAGGATGATGGAATTGACGGAAGCCGCACGACCACTGACCGGCAGGACGAGCCTCGAAGACTGGCAGTCGAGTCCCGTCGGTGCTCCGCTCCTCAGCGCCCTCCTCGCAAGGAAGGGCATCGACGAGTCGAGCCTGGCTCCGGCCCTCCGACTGTCCTTGGCGAGCTTCGTCGAGATCAGTCGCGGGCAGATCACTCAGGACGAGGTCGACGAGCTCGTGCGTGCTGCGAATGACGGTGAACTGGTCGTCGATGAAGACGGCGCCACCGGCTCTGCTGCTCGCTTTGTGAACAAGACGGTCATCGTCACAGGGGCAGCCTCCGGGATCGGCCGCGCCACGACGCAGCGCATCATCGCCGAAGGCGGGCGTGTGATTGCCGTCGACCTCTTCGCGGAACGTCTCTCGGAGCTTTCAGCGGCTCACCCGGAGGGCTCGATCGTCACGGTCAGAGCAGACGTGACGGATCCGCAGAGTGTGCAGGAGATTGTCACAGCTGCCGGTGAGGCACCCATCGATGGTCTGGCAAACGTCGCGGGCATCACCGATGGGCATCGTCCACTGCATGAGACCTCGGATGAGATCTGGCAGAAGGTGATGGCGGTCAACGTCGACGGGCCCTTCCGTCTGACCCGCGCTCTCATTCCTCTGATGCGCGGTCGCAAGGGTGGAGCTGTCGTGAACGTGGCTTCCGAAGCCTCGATGCGCGGCAATGCCGCTGGAACCGCGTACACCGTGTCCAAGCATGCGATAGTCGGGCTCACGCGCAGCGCCGCGTTTCTCTACGCCCCGGACAATATCCGGATCAACGCGGTGGCGCCGGGACCGGTCGCAACCGGAATCGAGGGGGCATTCGCCTCCGAGTTCTCAGAAAGGCGAATCGGCCCATTCATGCGGATGATCCCGCCGGTCGCGGACCCTGCGGCTATCGCCGCCTCCATCGCCTGGCTGCTCAGCGACGATTCGAGCAATGTCAATGGAGTGGTCTTGCCGTCCGACGGCGGTTGGTCTGTGCAGTAGTGAAACGGTTGCTTCTCGAGTCCGTCGAGAAGCACGCGAGCCAGCAACAACACGCGAGCCGGCGAAGCAACGCGGGGACCGGCGAAAAACGCGTGAGCCAGCGAAACAACGCGGGGGCCGGCGAAGCAACACGCGAGCCGGCGAAAAACGCGTGAGCCATCGAGGAACGTGTGAGGTGACTACGGGCGCGGGCCCGCTTCTCGTTTCATGACGGCGGTTCTGTGGTGAACAGGCCCCGGTGCAGGATTGCGCGAGCGCGATCGACAGACGGCTCGCGATTGCCCTGGGGGTTCGCGAACAGGACGGTCATGACCATGGGGAGTGTGAGCAGAATGTCCTGAGCCGTCACCGACGGGTAGATGCGCCCGAGCTCCCGCGCTCGTCCGATGAGAGGTTCCATTGCTGCGAGTGTGCGCTCGGCGAGCTCCCCGGTCTCGCGCGAATCCCGTTTCGCGACCATGTGTGCCAGCCACGGGACATCGCGCTGCACATCGAGCAGATGGTGGTAAAGATCCTCGGCACCGCTGGCCACCCCGGCCAAGGCTGAGGCGCGGGATTCGATCTCCGTCACGTTGTCGCGAAGGACTTCGAAGGCAAGCTCCTCACGGTCGGCGAAGTGTCGATGCAGGGTGGTCCGACTGACACCCGCCGCGCGTGCAATTTCGTCGAGAGGGGCATCGGGGCCCTGTTCGGCGACGATCCGACGAGCTGCGTCGAGGAGAAGTGTTCGATTGCGTGCCGCATCGCGCCTGCGAGAAAGGTCTGCCATTGCGGCATCGTATCAGCCGGCGGGGCCCGGTTTGCCCCTTAAACGTACACCAATGTACGGTTTGAATACGCACCGATGAAAGGCCTCTTGTTTTGACGATTTCAGCCGCACCCGAAGACCTCGCCTTCGACCCCGACGCACTGCGCGACAAATACCGCCAGGAGCGTGATCGGCGCATTCGACCGGAGGGCAACGCTCAGTATCGCGCAGCCACCGGCGAATTCGGGTACTACGCCCACGATCCCTACACCACTCGAGTCGAGCGAATGCCGATGCGCGATCGTGTCGAGGTCCTTGTCATCGGCGGTAGATTCGGCGGGCTGGTCACCGGTGCGCGGCTGAGAGAAGCGGGCGTCGAATCGATGCGGATGATGGACGAAGCCGGTGATTTCGGAGGCACCTGGTACTGGAATCGCTATCCGGGAATCCACTGCGACATCGAGTCATATGTCTACATGCCGCTTCTGGAAGAAGTGGGGTATATGCCGAAGTGGCGATACGCCCCCGGGGAAGAGATCCGACAGCATGCCGTCGCGATCGCCGAGCACTTCGATCTCTATCGGGACACCGCATTCCATACTCGTGCGACCGAGCTGAGCTGGGATGATGAGGCTGCCGAATGGCTGGTGCGCACCGATCGAGACGATGTCATGCGTGCGCGCTATGTCATCGTCTCATCGGGGACGCTCACGCAGCCCAAGCTGCCCGGGATTCCTGGGATCGAGGGGTTCCAGGGGCACACGTTCCATACGAGCCGTTGGGACTACGACTACACCGATGGTGACGCCGGCGGTGGCCTCGCCGGGCTTGCCGACAAGCGAGTGGGAATCGTGGGCACCGGCGCAACGGGCCTGCAGGCCATTCCCCATCTCGCACGCGACGCACAGCAGCTGTTCGTCTTCCAGCGCACGCCCTCCTCGGTGGACGTGCGAGACAACCGCCCGACCGATCCCGATTGGGCTTCGACGCTCGAACCCGGTTGGCAGCGTGAGCGCATGGACAACTTTCTTTCCACCCTCTCCGGTGACGAAGTTGACGAAGACCTCACGCAGGACGGATGGACATCCACCGCTCGACTTCAGCGGAAGATGATCACCGGAACTGTGGACTCCACTCTCGACCCAGCCGAACGAGAACGAGCGGACGAGCTCGCCGACTTCGCCAAAATGGAGCAGATTCGTGCTCGGGTCGATTCGATCGTCGATGACACGCAGACGGCCGAGGCTCTCAAACCCTGGTACCGGTACATGTGCAAACGGCCAGGATTCAGTGACCAGTACCTGCAGTCCTTCAACAGAGCGAATGTCACGCTCGTCGACACCGCAGACCAAGGTGGAGTCACGCGGATGACCGAGACGGGCGTCGTCGTCGGCGAGGTGGAGTACGCCGTCGACTGCGTCATCTTCGCGACCGGATTCGAGACCGGTGTGTCGGGCGTGGTCTCCGGTGCGCTGCCGGTATACGGGCGTGGAGGCACGCAGCTGCTCGAATCCTGGTCCCAGGGCGCCCGAACTCTGCACGGTTTCTACTCGCATGGCTTTCCGAACCTGTTTCACCTCGGGTCGATGCAGAATGCGAACTCGGTGAATTTCGCCCACATTCTCACCGAGCAGGCGGAACACATCGCTGCCGTGGTCTCCGCGGCGGAGGATGCGGGAGCCGCATATGTTGAACCCTCCGTCGAAGCCGAGCAGGCTTGGCAGGACACGCTTGTCGCAGTCTCAGTCGACAACTCGGGCTTCCTCGCCGAGTGCACCCCCGGCTACTACAACGGCGAGGGGAAGCGGACCTCGACCGCGGGGTCGTATCACCCGGGTCCCGTTGCCTTTCACCGTCTGCTCGCCCAGTGGCGGAGGGAGCGTCTTGACGAGGTCTTGGTGCTCTCCGCCGAGAAGCAGAACAGCGCCGAAGCGGATATGCAGGGGAGTGAGGTGGCCTGATGAGTCGTAACGTCGAATCATGGCAGTCGGATGGTTCAACATGGGCGGCCCGGGGGCCGAGGTCTCTTCGGGGCGCTGCTCGGAATCGGCGGGGGCTCTGCGCGGCCGCGATCGCTGCCCTCCTGCTGCCCCTGGCCGCTTGTGGCACCGAAGCGGGCTCCGGCGGAGGCGCAGCGGCCTCGTCGACGTCGACACCATCTCGGATCATCGCCGATCGTGTCCTCAAGGTCAGCGATGTTCACGAAGAGACTGGTATGACGCTGCTGGAAGGACCGACCTTCGATGGGGAGGGCCGATTGCATGTCGTCGATGTGACTGCTCCTCCCGGTGATGGGAAGGTGATGCGAATCGACCTCGATGCCGGCGAGGTGGAGCAGGTCTACACCGATGACACCGGTGCATATACCTCAGCTCAGTGGAGTCCGCGCGATGACCGACTGTATCTCACCGACTACGCCGGAGGGCGGATTCTGAGCGTCACGGCAGACGGAGGCGACCCGCAGACGGTGTTCGAAGGCAAGGTCGACGGTCGAGTGATGCATCCCGACGACCTCACGTTCGACGACGCGGGCAATCTCTTCGTCACTGATTCCTCGCCGACGACCTATCCGGACGCAGAGCCCTCGGGCCGGGTCGTGCGAATCGACGCCGAGACCCGCGATGCCACGGTCCTGGCTGACAATCAGCCCAACCCGAACGGGATCTCCTTCAACCTCGAGAAGGATGCGCTGTGGATCAGCCAGCTGGATGCCGACCGAATCGATCGACTCCGTCTCAACGAGGAGCGCACGAAAGTCTCGGTCGGCCATACTGCGGTCCACATCGACGGCGGAGGAGCCCAGACGGATTCGAACGCAGTCGATGCAGAGGGAAACATCTATCAGGCAATGCACGGTCGACCCGAGATCCGAGTCCACGGGCCAGATGGGCAGCAGGTGGCCACAATCGGTGTTCCCCCGGACCACGATGGACTCGAGTCCGCGACGAACATCGCGATCAAACCGGGAACGAACGACGCCTACGCGACCGTCAGCGGGCCCGACGGCGGCTACATCTACCATTTCGAAGCCATCGGTGAGGGGATACGTCAGTCCAACGGCGGGTAAGGGGCGAACAGTCATCTCCGGTGGAACTCGGGCATCGGCTTCTCGTCTCCCAGGGTCGAGGGACCGTTGAACTCGTCCGAACGGGACCCTATGATCAGAATCCTGAGACGACCAGTCCAATGCGTATCGGAGCCTGCCCACATGACCGCAAGACCACAGCCGGGAACCGAGTTCGATCCCGATGACCCGGTCATCCGGGAATTGGCAGCAGGAGCGCCGACGACCTGGATCCGCAAGGATCTGCCCTCCGCCGAGGCGGTTCTGCGAGACATGGAGGTCGATCCCGAAATCATGGACCGGGCGGCCGAGCGCTTCGAGCGATTCGCCCCGTGGTTCGCCGAGGTCTTCCCTGAGACTGCAGCGGCACAGGGGATCGTCGAATCCCCGCTCGTCCCCGCCGATGCGGCCCAGGCAGACCTCGACGAACGCCTCGGCACCGAACTGCCCGGCCGACTGTGGCTCAAACGCGATGATGCCCTTCCGATCAGCGGCTCGATCAAGGCACGTGGAGGTTTCCACGAGGTTCTCGAATACGCCGAGTCGGTCGCCGTCGACAACGGCCTTGATCCGCACGATCCTGCGACCTGCAGTTCCGAGGAATTCCATACGCTCGCCGCAACCCACCGGATCGTCGTCGGCTCCACCGGAAACCTGGGACTGTCGATCGGGATCCTCAGTGCGGCTCTCGGCTTCGCCGCCTCGGTGCATATGTCCTCCGACGCTCGAGAGTGGAAGAAGGACCTGTTGCGCAGCCACGGTGTCGATGTCGTCGAACATGCGGGAGACTTCGTGGCAGCGGTATCGGCGGGGCGAGCGTCGGCGGAAGGCGCACCGCGGACTCATTTCGTCGACGATGAGGACTCGCGAAGCCTCTTCGCCGGCTACTCTGTCGCAGCGCTGCGGCTGAAGGAGCAGTTCGAGTCCGCTGATGTGAGCGTCGATGCCGAGCATCCGCTCGTGGTCTGCCTGCCATGCGGAATCGGCGGCGGCCCCGGTGGTGTGACCTACGGACTCAAGCGAGTCTTCGGCGACGCTGTGCACTGCGTCTTCGTCGAACCGAGCCAAGCCCCGGCCATGGTCCTCGGCGTGAGAACCGGACTCCACAGCACGATCTCGGTCGGCGACCTCGGACTCAGCGGGTCCACTGCCGCCGACGGTCTGGCCGTGGGCCGCCCCTCGCGCTTCATCGGACCGGTCATCAGCCCTCTGATCTCCGGTTTCGCCACCGTCTCGGACGACGTCATCAAAGCAGGGGTCGGTGTCCTGCACCAGACCGAGGGAATCGATGTCGAACCCTCGGCCACCGCGGGACTGACCGTTCCCTGGCGAAGTTCGGGCCACCTCGGCGAGGGGATATGGTCCCGCGATTCCACGCATCTGGTGTGGGTGACCGGTGGAGCCATGGTGCCCGCCGAGGATCGCGGGAATTACGTGACCGAGGGGCTGGAGCTGCTGCCGACGATCCGAGAACGGAGCCAGCCCCACGTCGACTGATCAATACCCGTAGTCGTCACCGTCGACGTTGATCACAACCTTGCCGTCGACGATCTCAGCGGTGCCGTCGACCGAGAAGGTGACCGTGTCGTCGAACGTGTCCGAGTCGTCGAAGAAGGAGTCGTACTTTCCGGTCACGAAGGCCTCTCCTGTCGTCTCGGTCGTGATCGGCCAGGCGGGTCCGCCGTTCGGCCCGGTGGACTCCTCGGGGTCGTAGTACCCTCCGCCGGACGAATCGGTGCCCACGCTCACCGTCGGATACGAGGAGATCGACCATTTGATGTTCGTCGCGTCGTAGCTCTCGGCACTGTAGGAACCGAACGGACAGCCGTCGGCCTGCGCGACGGTCTTCTTCGCGCAGCTGTCGATGAGGGTCTTGACCTGCTTGTCCACCTCGGTGCGGAACGCGTCGGTGGGCTGGGCCGCGAGCAATGCGGGCTCAGCTCCTTCCATGTCCGCATCGTCGGCGAAGAACGCCCGGGCCTCCACCGCATCGGCGGAGACCAGATCCGTCTCTTCCGACAGACCGATCGAATACATGCCGGGAAAGGCGGGAAGCGCAAGGCCCCCTCCATCGGTGTCGACATCGATGCCGTTGACCTTCACCGTGCTCAGGCCGGGCGTCTCAACCGAGAGGTAGAACAGTTCGGGCGCCTGCAGCTTCCACTCGTCGAAGAGGAGCGCCTTCTTGCCCACCTTGTGGAGTGAGAAGCTCGTGGTGCTCTTGCTTCCGCCGACGTCATAGCTCGCAGACACGGTTGCCGAGCTCCCGTCCACCTGGGCGTCTTCGACGGTGACGTCGTCGGGCAGGGCATTCGCGGCGCCGAGGATGTCGTTCGTCAGCAGCTGTCGCTGTTCGGAGGGCACGTCGACATCGGCCATCTTCAGCGCACCCTCGGCGTCCCCGTCGGAGAGCTCCGAGAAGTACTTCTCAACAGCAGCTTCGGGGCCGAACATGTGGCCGTTGACCTGAGTGACGACGATGAGAGCGGCGACGATGACGATCACTGCAGACCCGCTGACCGCACCGACCAGTGTGGCCTTCTTCTTATCGAAGGGTCTGACAGGCACCGCACCGGGAGGCAGGGGCGAGCCGGGAGGAGGGGCCGAAACGGTGCTGGAGTAGACGCCGTTCGATGCTCCGGGCATGGGGCGGGCGCGGTCGGCAGCCGAGTATGAGGACTCTGAGTAGCCTGGCGTGGGACCGGAAGCCGGTGCGCTCGCGGGCGGGTACCCGCCGGGTCCTCGACCGGCAGGATGAGGCGTGGAACCCATGGTGCCCGGAGCCCCCGGAACAGTCGGAGCACCCGAAGCCCCCGGAGCTGATGGGGCCCTCGGAGCCCCCGGAGCTGGCGGAGTTGCTGGGGTCTGTATGCCTGCGGTCGGTGCGACTGCGTCCGGATGGATGAGCGGAAAGCGCGGCTCGCTCATCCCCAGCGCCTGGCCCCAGTGCGGATGGACGGCACGTCCGGCGAGGAGCTTCGCGACGCCGGGGACGGTCAGCACGAGCCTCGGGCCGAGGGTCCTCGAGAGCACCTCGATGACGACGCCCCAGAGTGCGAAGACGAGGAACGACCAGGCCAGAGGGCCGAGACCGGCGCGAGCGGTACCGGTCGCATCGAACATCGTCATTGCCGCAGCCCCTCCCTCCAGGTGGACGCGAAGCGGAACGGCCAGCACCGAGAGCAGGCCCCAGACGGCGCAGAATGCCAGTGGAATCCTCCACGCTGTGGTCCACTGATGCTTGTCCTCGCCGACTGCCGTCCAATAGGGGCGTCGAGTCACGGTGGCGACCAGCGTCGCGGCGAGGACGGCGGCGACGACGGCAAGCAGGCCGATCCACAGCTGTCCCGGTGCGTCCTGGCTGAAGATGGTCAGTGATTCCGAGAATCCGCCCGAGTCGTACCCTAAGATGTCCCCCTGCGCCGAGGCGGACACGCCGCCGAGGTGGACGAGCATCGTGAGGATCAGGCCCACATTGATGAACAGCGCGGGAATCGTCTGCCAGGGCATGTCGAAGGACAGCGGGATCACGAAGATCGCGACAACCGACAGTGCCAGGGTGCTGACGAGGAGATGAGTCCATGTCACGAGCACGGGTGGGACGATCCGGCGAAGGAATGGTGCGCCGATGGCTTCGGTGCCTTTGAAGTGCCCGGCAGACCGTGCGCAGATGCTGGTGATGAGGATGACCAGCAACGGCAGGAAGAACGAACGGACGGTCACAGCGGAGAACTCGAGATTGATCACGCCTCCGCTCTCCGCGAGGGAGAATCGTGATGCGAAGATGAGTTCGAGGAACAGGAGGACGAGGGCCATCGTCAGAGTCGTGATGCCGATTCGGATCCAGGTGGTCCCGCGGTTCGGGGACGGCGATCGCAGTTCGCTGCGCTTCGTGAACCACCACAGCACACCGACGACGACGGCCGTGATGAGCAGCGGAGCGCCGGAGGCGAAGAAGCTCCCGGAGACCTGGCCCATGTCGCCGGCGAGCACGTCGAATCGGAACACGGCCGAGCCGAACAGGGACAGCGCCAGCAGGACGAACGGCAGCGCATAGGCGATGCCGTCGGTGTTGAACCCGGTCTCCTCGGCAAGCGATGCGAGGCCGTCCTCGCCGATCGACGTGAGCATGGTCGAGACGATGATCGAAACGACGATGCCCGCCAGAAGTGCCAACCCCGGCGGGATCAGCGCAGAGCGCCAGGTGGCTCCCTTGGTGAGGGCCGAAAGGTGCCTCGAAGCGGTCGGTGACATCTGTGGGTGGGGAGTTAGAGGCGACTGGGGAGGTTGAGGATAGGGAATCCCCTGTGGCTGACTGCCGAGATGGGCTCCGGGCTGACCGTCCGGGTACTCGTGCTGCTGGCGACCGGAATGTCCATAGTAGGAGTCCGATGCTGGGCGATGCTGCGCATACGGCGACCCGTGAGCAGGATACGGAGAGCCTTGCCCGGGGTATGCAGAGCCCTGAATCGGGTAGTGCGAGGCCTGATGCGGATAGGGGGCTTCCGCCTGTGGTCCCGAACCGTAGGGATCGGGCTGTGGTCCATCGAGATTCCATCCCGGCGCGAATCGAGCAGTGGATTCTGTGTCGCCGACCGCCGAGCCATCCGACGCAGGCGCGGAACGCGAGGCCGAGCCATCCGACCCCGACGCCGAAGCATCTGAAGAGGCCTCGGACTCGTCCGGGTCGGCGGACGCCTCGGTGTCCTCGTGGTCTTCAGCGGCAGTGCTGCTCGACTCGTCCCCGGCTCCGTCACGGGTGGCGTCGTGAGATGAATTGCTCATGTGTGGTCCTTCATCCATGTGTCTGCATCGATGCAGGCGAGGTCGTCCATGTGAATTGCGACTTCAGATTCATTTTGTAGTGGCAATCCTATATTAGGATTGTGTCACCATCGATGTTGTCCGAACGGACTGAATTCGCAAAGAAGGATCGGGAGCCGCCGATGAGTGTGAATCCTCCTCCGCCCGGGAGTGGCCGCGACAACGAGCGGAACGGCGACAATCAGCAAAGTCACTGGCCGAACCCCTCGGGGCACCCGTCCGGCAATGGATGGAACCAGCAGCCGGAATCAGGATGGGATCAGCAGTCCGATACTGGTTGGGGCCAGTCTGGTTGGGGTCCTCCGCAGTCGAACAACGGGTGGGGTGGTGGTTCCGCAGCGGGTCCCCCTCCTCCACAGTATCCTCGGCCGAAGCGTCCCCAGAGTGATGCCCTCCAGGCTCAGGCTGCGCAGGGACAGGGCGCACAGGGGCAGGCTGCATACGCGCAGTATGCGCAGGGCCCATATGCCGCAGCTCCGGCGACGAAACCGCGCAGTCGGAAGGGGCTCATCGCCCTGGGCGCGGTCCTCATCATCTTCGTCGGTCTCGGGATCGGATGGGGCGCGGCCACCCTGTTCGGCAACAGCTCCGATGAAGATACGGTTGCGGCACCCGCCTCCTCCGAGGCGAAGAGTCCGAGCGACGAGGCCTCCTCGAGTCAGGGCCCGTCCGAGAGCCCCGAAGCCTCCGAGTCACCGACTCTGCCGGGGGACCCGGCCGAAGCCCTCGACCAATTGGTCGACACCGATCGGCCCAGCGTCAAGTCCGACCTCAACGGGAAATGGGTGCCTCAGCTGAGCTCGAAGAAGCTGGGGCTGGAAGCCGAGGGAAAGACCTGGGAGGAGAAGGACATCCTCGCCGAGCACCAGGAGCTGCGGGAAGAGTTTCCCCGGGTGCAGCTGGTGTGGTCGGGCGACTTCTCCAGTTTCAAGGAAAACGACTTCTGGGTCACGATCGTGGGAATCGGATACGACGACCCCGAGGAGGCACTGTCCTGGTGCTCCGCGCACGGTCTCGGCGCCGATTACTGCTACGCGAAGCAGCTCAACACCTCGGGCGGCACCGAAGGCACGACCCGACTCCAGGACTGAACCGCATTCCGACTCAGACCCGGCGTCGGTTTCGCACCAAGTGCACGAGGATGCCGATGGCCAACCAGACCGCGCCGATGATCAGCGCCAAGGGGTTCGCGCTGACGAGGACGATGACGAGCAGGCCGGCGCCGACCACAGGGATCAGACCGTGCTTGAACCAGCTGGGTGCCTCCTCACCGCGACGTTTGACGAGGAAGTAGCCGATGACGGCGGCCTGGACGAAGATGAACGCGCTCAACGCACCGACATTGACTATCGACGTCAGCTGGTCGAGACCATCCGCCCGAGTCGTGGCCCACCCGGCGACGACGACATTGCCGATCGCAGCGACGAGGATGCCCTTCCACGGAACACCGGTCCGTGTCGAGACCTCGCCGAGGAACTTCGGCACCTGACCGCTGCGGCCCATGTCCATGAGGATGCGCGAGCCCGCGGCCTGCCCGATCATCGCAGAGAAGGCAGCACCGACGGCCTTGGCCAGCGCCAGCAGCCAGTGCACCCACGCCCCGAGCGTGGCGTCGACGGCACTGTAGTAGGCCGCTCCCTCCAGTTCCGGGTCGGCCTGCAGATCGGCGGGCGAGGTCGAGGAGAGCAGGCTGCCGACCCAGGTCTGGGCGACGAAGAAGACCCCCGCGAGAATGAGGCAGAACAGGGTGGCGCGACCGACGATCTTCGGGCCGCCCTTGGCCTCCTCGGCGAATGTCGCCAGAGAGTCGAAGCCCAGATAGGACAGCACGGCGACGGACACCGCGGCGAAGACCGCAGCGATCGAGAACGTGCCCACACCGGTCAGCGGGGACAGCCAGTCGCGGCTGGGCCCATTGGCGGCCAGATAGATGACGCCGAGGACGAGGACCAATCCGAGCACGGCGACTTCGACGAGCACGACGATGGTGATGACCCGAGAGGCGATCTTCACTCCGGCGAGGTTGAGTCCGGTGGTGAGGACGACGGCGACGCCGGTGAACAGCCACACGGGCACGCTCGGGAAGATCGAATTCAGGGCGATGCCCGTGAACAGGTATGCCACCGACGGGATGAAGAGATAGTCGAGGAGGATCATCCAACCGGCGACGAATCCGGCCCGCTTTCCGATGCCCGCCGAGGCGTAGGCGAAGACCGTTCCCGCCCGCGGAATCTCCCGCGACATGCGCATATAGCTGACCGCCGTGAACGACATGACGATCGTGGCCACAATGTAGACGAGAGCGACCGCCCCGCCCGAATTCGCGTCGAGCGTGCCGAAGACCCCGACCGCGGCCGCGGGACCGATGAAGACGAGTCCGATGAAGATGAGTTCGGTCAGGCCGATGCTGCGGCGAAGCTCGCCGGACTTCCCTGTGGCGCCGTCCGTCTTCCCCGTGGTACGGCCGGGCTTCCCTGCGGCTCCGCCCGCCGGCTCAGGGGTCGAGGAGCTCAAGCTCTTTCGACCAGCTTCGCGGCCACGGCCAGGTCTTCCCAGGACATCCCCGAACCCTTGAAGATGAGCGTCCGGTCCGCTTCGGCGCTGACCTCGCCGTTGCTGAACCGCTTCATCGTCACGAGTTCGTCCGCGTCGAGAGTTCCTTCGGAGATCGCGAGGACGACGTCCCCGCCCTCCCGCAGAACGGTGCTGAACTCCTCAACGATCACCATCGCCGAGGTGAATAGCTCGGCGGGCAGCTCACGGGAGTGAGGATCGTGGGAGCCGCAGGCCATGACCACGGCCCCGGGTCTGACGAGATCCGCCGAGAACAGGGGTTCGCCGGCGGTGGTGGCGGTGACGATGACGTCGGCGGCACGCAGTGCTGCGTCCACCTCGGCGGTGTGGGCCTCGAGCACCTTTCCGCGGTCACGGGCATCGGCGGTGACCTGATCGGGGGAACGGACGACGAAGGTGACATCGCCCAGTTCGACGTCGAGGACGTCGGCGATCGTGTCCGCATGCCCGACCCCCTGCGGCCCGGCTCCGAAGATCACGACGTTGACCGCCTGGGTGAACCTGTCCAGGGCCGGTTCGACCGCGGCCAAGGAGACCGCCGGGGTGCGCAGCGTCGTCAGTGCGGCACCATCGATGACGGTGCGCAGCTCGAGCGTCGTGCTGTCGTACATGAGGTACTGGGCCATGATCCGCGGCAGCCCGCGTTCGCTGTTTCCCACGGAGACGCCGACGAGCTTGACCCCGACCCAATCACCGATCTCCGAGGGCATGAAGATCATGTTCCCGGCCGAGATGTCGCTGATCGTGCGTGGAATGTCATCGCTGGGATCGAAATCGCCCGCGAGCGCCTCCCGCAGGGAAGCGACCGCCTCGGCGGGGGTCAGCGTGGCGAAGACTGCCTCGGTGTCGAGGTACCTCACTGCGTCCATCGGTGTGCACATCCTTCGTGATTCGGTCGTGGAACCGACCCTATGCCACCCCCGGTCGGGATGTGAATGCGGTTCAGTCCGTGTGCTGGGCAGCGAGGATGCGTGCCTCACACATCACCCTGAGCCGCGGCTTCATCCGTCACTGTGAGTCGCATTTTCACACATCGCGCTGAGCCACCGAGGCGGCGACCTCGTGGAGGATCTCGAGCGCTGCGGCGATGATCGGCTGGCCGGCCGATCCGCTGCGCACTCCGGTGAGGATCTTGCGCGAGGGGACCGGGTCGCCGCGTAGCGGCACGCGGGCCACATCGTAGCCATCGGGCAGGCGGGCCAGGCGGGGGATGAGTGCGACACCCAGCCCGGCCGAGACCAGAGCCGCGCCCGTCTCCCACTCCCGCGACTGGTGTGCGTTCTCCGGAAAGAAGCCCGCGGCCGCACACGCGGTGCGCACGAGTCGGTGATACGGCGAGCCCGGGCGATCGAGGATCCAGCTCTCCTCGGCGGCCTCGCTCAGCGACACCGCGGAACGGGTCGCCAGCCGATGATCGCTGCGGACGAGGAGATCGAGACGGTCGCTGACCAGGGCATTCTGTTCGAACCGGATATCGCTGCGTGGCGGCAGCGGATCCGTGGCCACGACGACGGCGATGTCGGCCTGCTCGGTGACGAGGAGTTCGAAGCACTCCTCGGGTTCGGCCTCGATGATGGTGACCTGCGAATCGCCGAAGAGCTCGTCCACCCTCTCCGCGGTCGGCGGCAGCAGGGTCGCCGCGGCCGTGGAGAAGCCGCACAGGCGCAGCCGCCGCTGTCGCAGGGCACTGCCCGCATCCGCCTCGGCGAGTTCGCCCCGGATCTCCTCCCACCGGGTGAACAGCTCCTGCGTGCGCTCGAGCAGAAGCTGCCCCACGCGGGTGAGGACGAGGCCCCTCCCGCGCTGTTCGAGGATGGGCAGACCGAGGTCCTTGGACAGGGACCTCAGCTGGTGGGACACGGCCGACGGGGTGTAGCCGAGGCGGTGTGCGGCCTCGGTGAGGGTGCCGACTTCGGCGAGGACGCGGAGGACGTGGAGGCGCTGATCGATCATGCAATATTGTTACACGGTCCAGGTGAAAAAGATTCGCTTTTCTTTGCAGGATTCCCGGCGGACACTGGCAGAAAGCAACAGCAATCGCAGCGAGGCGGTGACACCGATGACTTTGGCATACGAAGTCGATCCCCGAACCACGACCAGCACCTTCGACCCGGATCGTCTCATCGATGAGCGTCGACCCGGGTACTGTCTCGACGCTCCCTTCTATCTGTCCGAGGAGTTCTTCCGCCGGGACGTCGACGCGGTGTTCGCCTCGACCTGGATCTTCGCGGCGGCCGCCGCCGAGGTGCCCGAGCCCGGCGATTTCGTCACCATCGACATCGGCGACTACTCGGTCATCATCATCCGCGATGACGACGAGGAGATCCGCGCCCACCACAACGTCTGCCGCCACCGCGGCGCTCGCCTCCTGTCCGAGGCCAACGGGTCCGTGGGCAACATCGTCTGCAGCTACCATCAGTGGACCTATTCTCCCGAGGGCGACCTCATGTCCGCAGGCGTCCAAGCTCCCGGCTTCGACAGGACCTGCTTCTCACTGCGCTCGGTCAACGTCCGTGTCGTCTCGGGACTCGTCTTCATCTGCCTCGCGCAGGATCCTCCGGAGGATTTCGCCGAGGCGGCCGCTCGGATCTCTCCCTACATCGAACCGCACGCCCTGGACAGGACCAAGGTCGCCGCCCAGGTCGACCTCGTCGAGCACGCCAATTGGAAGCTCGTCATGGAGAACAACCGCGAGTGCTACCACTGCGAAGCCGGTCACCCCGAGCTGACCTGCACCTTCTTCCCGACCTACGGGTACAGGCCCGAGGAGATCCCCAAACGCCTCAAGCCCGCCTACCAGCGCTACCTCGACGCCGAGGAGCGACTGCGCGTCAACAGCGAACGCAACAACCTGCCGACCGAACTCATCGAGGAGCTCAGCGGTCGCCCCACCGGGTTCCGGATCGAACGGGCCGCGCTCGACGGCAAGGGTGAGTCGTACACGATGGACGGTGCGGCCGCCTCGGCGAGGCTCCTCGGCGAATTCGACACCGCAGAGCTGGGGCGGCTGTCGATGCACACCCAGCCCAACGCCTGGTTCCACTTCATGGGCGACCACGCGGTCACCTTCTCCCTCGTGCCGCTGGGCCCCGATAAGACACTGGTCCGCTCGACCTGGCTGGTGCACGAGGACGCCGTCGAGGGCGTCGACTACGACGTCGAGAACCTCACAACCGTGTGGAAGAAGACGAACGAGCAGGACGCGGCCCTGTGCGCGAAGGCCCATCGGGGCATCTCCTCACCGGCCTACCTGCCCGGACCCTACGCCCCGACGGAGGCCGACCTCGAGGAATTCTGCACCTGGTACATCGAACGGCTCAAGGCCCACCGCGGTGACGGTGAGCCAGGAGAGAGGAGCATGCCATGACCGTGTCACAGAACGCCGGCCCCGCAGTCGACACCGGCTCGCCCGCCGCCAACGACCGCGCGAGGTTTGCCGACTCCGCGAACGCCGGTGAGACATTTGCCGACGACGGCCTGACGGGCATGGTGGAGTGCACCGGGAGGACCTCGCTGACCCACGATGTCACGAGCTTCGACTTCTTCGCTCCATGGCTGAACCGGATCGACTTCGAGCCCGGCCAGTACGTCACCGTGCGCGTCCCCGAGCTCGGCCTCGAACGCTGCTACTCCATCTCCTCGGCGCCGTTCGGCACCAACACGTTCACGCTGACGATCAAACGCGTCGACGGCGGTGCGGTCTCGACCCATCTGCACGATGTGCTCAAGGTCGGCGACCGCATTCACGTCGACGGGCCCTACGGGCTGTTCAGCACCAGCTTCCACGCTGGGAACAGGCATCTGTTCGTCTCCGGCGGTTCGGGCATCTCCCCGATCATGTCGATGGTCCGATCCCTCTTGGCGCGACCGGCCGGGACCCCGACCGACATCGTCCTCATCCACAACGCCGCCACCCCCGAGGACATCATCTTCCGCGCCGAGCTCGAGCAGCTCGCGGAGGTTCCCGGGGTCAGTGTCGTGACGATGTGCTCGCGCGACTCGTCCGCGGAGGTGTGGGCCGGACGACGTGGTCGGATCACCCGTCGGACCCTCGCCGAGGTGGTCCCCGAGCCGGCAGATCGCGAGACCTTCGTCTGTGGTCCCGCCGACTACATGTCCGCAGTTCGGATCATGCTCGACGAGCTCGGCGTCCTCGGCTCTCGGGTGCACGAGGAGTCATTCGTCTTCGCCACATCCCCGGCCGAACGGCTCGCGCGGAAGGGCCGCGAGGCGGAGGCGCCGGCCACGTCAGAACCCGGTGAGTCTGCGTCGGGCACAGCAGGGACCGCAGCAGGAGGGTCACCGCTGTCGAGCTTCGGCATCGAGTTCACCTCCAGCGGCAAGCACATCGACTGTGACCGGGAGACCACCGTCCTCGACGCAGCCGTGGAGGCAGGCATGGTCTTTCCCTCCTCCTGTGAGGAGGGCATGTGTGGGACCTGCAAATCCGTGCTGGTCAGTGGTGAGGTCGAGATGAACCATGCCGGTGGCATCCGGCCCAAGGAGATCGCGGCAGGCAAGTTCCTGCCCTGTTGCTCGACCCCGCTGAGTGATCTCGTCGTCGAGAGGTGACACGCACCGTGACGCGACGTGCGCAGTTCAGTGACCTGCGATGTGCGCGGTTCCAGTGTCGTGATGTGCGCGGTTCAGTGACCAGCGATGCCGAGGACGATCGTCTGCACCCGGGGGATGAGTTCGGCGAGTTCGTGGTGTTCGACGCGCAGCCACTGCTCCAGCTGAGCCGCCGAGAGAACGGACATGATCGCCTCGGCACGCAGCCGTGGGGCCTCGGTGTCGATCTCCTCGACGAGAATCTCGACATGGCGACGCCAGAAGGGGTAGACCACTCGGTCGAAACGGCCGCGGGGGCTCGACGCCTCGGTGAGGAGGACGAGATCGAGATTGCCGGTGATGTGCTTCATGTACGCTTCGGCGAAGGCCGCCAGACGTTCGACACCGGGTGCTCCCGGCCCCAGGGGAGGCGGGCCCTGGAGCATGCGCGCGTGCATATCGCGGACTCGATCGTCGAGCAGCGCCGAGGCGATTCCCGCTTTGTCGGTGAAGTTCCTGTAGAGCGTGCCCTTGCCCACACGAGCCCGCTTGGCCAGCTCGTCCATGGTCAGTCCCGCGACGCCCCGTTCAGTCAGGAGCTGTCCGGCGGCATCCAGGATTCGACGCCGATTCCGCTGGGCGTCTGCGCGCAGCGGCGGCTCGGTCGATGCCAAGGGGAGGAGTGCCCTTCCAAAAGCGGACTGTGGTCCGGTATGCTCGCTCATATTCGGACTATAGTCCGGATCCGATTCCGGAGGGAAGTCTCGCGGGGCAGTCCTGCGGGGTGCACCGGACAGGGGCTTCATTGTGAAGTTCCGGCAGCGATTCCAAGGAGGCAGCGATGACATTCGTCAAGGTCGAGCAGCACGGAGGCCCGGAGGCATACGTGCAGGTGGAGAACGAGGACCTGACGCTCGGTCGGGGCCAGGTCCTCGTCGAACTGAGCGTGTCGGGAGTGAACTTCCTCGACGTCGTACAGCGTCGTGCGGCACTGCCCACGCCATTCCGGGCCGGAGTCGAGGGCGTCGGCCGGATCTCCGCTGTGGGCGACGGCGTCACGGACCTTGCGGTCGGTGCACGGGTCGGATGGATGACCGGCGGTCAGGGCAGCTTCTCCCAGTTCGCACTCGTCCAGGCCGATAAGGCGGTCGTGCTGCCCGACGACATCGATGACGAGACCGCCGTGGCCGCCCTCATGCAGGGCATCACGGCTCATTATCTGACGAGCGACACCTATTCGGTCTCGACCGGGGACGTCGTCCTCGTCCACGCCGCGGCCGGTGGACTCGGCCAGCTGCTCACCCAGGTCGCCGTGCTCAAGGGGGCCACCGTGATCGGCACGACCTCGTCCGAGGAGAGGGCCGAGACCGCCCGGAGGAACGGAGCCGCCCACGTCTTCGGCTACGAGGACTTCGCGGAGAAGACTCTTGAGGTCACGGACGGCGTCGGCGCTTCTGTGATCTACGACGGTGTCGGCGCGACGACCTTCGACAACGACCTCACCGCAGTGCGGACCCGCGGGACCATCGTGGTCGTCGGCAATGCCGGCGGTCCGGTCCCACCGGTCGACGTCAACACCCTCAACACCTCGGGCTCACTGTTCCTCACTCGCCCGACCGTCGCCGACCACGTCCGCACCCCGGAGGAGATCCGCGGCAGAACGGATGAGATCTTCACATGGATCAGAGACGGTGACCTCTCGGTCACCATCGGCGCCCGGTATCCCATCGCCGAGGTGGGCGCCGCCTTCACAGCGCTCGAATCCCGTGCGACGACCGGAAAGATCGTGCTCGAACACTGAGATGCCGAACACCGGGTGGTCTGATTCCTCTGTGGCCAAGCGTTGCTGCCCACTGAACGTCAGTTCTTGAGCTGGGCCTCCCGCAGACCATAGGTCCCCAGTACATAGGGTTCGAAATCGACGACATCGCTGCTGATTCCGTACAGCGCCTTCTGATAGGCGACCGGGATGATCGGCGCTTCGTCGGCGACCTTCTGCTGGATCTTCGCGTAGAGCGCGTTCTGCTTCTCGGGATCGGGTTCGGCCAGGGCCTGCGATGACCACTTCTTGACCTGCGGGTCGCCGTAGCCGGAGCGGATGCCCGAATCGTCGGTGACCGCGAGGAAGTTGATCATCTGCGAGGTGTCGGAGACGTCAGAGGTGGCATAGCCGACTTGGACCTCGAAGTCGCCGTTGGTGCGGTTCGTCGTCAGTGTCGCATCGTCGAGTTTCTGCACATGGACCGTGATACCGAGGTCCTGCCATGACTGCTGGGCGATCTGCGCCAGCAGCTCACGGTCGGCCACGCCGGATGGGATCTGGATCGTGATCTCCAGTCCTTCCGCGTGGTCGGACTCGGCCATGAGCTTCTTGGCCTTGTCCATGTTGTACTCGCCGCCGTCGATGCCCTCGGCATGGCCGGTCAGGCCGGGGGAGATGAAGGAGCTCGCCGGATCCGCGTAACCGGCATAGACGACATCGACGACGGACTTCCGGTCGACCGCATAGGACATAGCCCGGCGCACCTTCGGGTCATCGAGGCCGTCCACCTTGTTGTTGAGGTTGAAGTAGAGGATCTTCGTCGATTCGAAGGCCGTGGCCGAGACATCCTGTGACCGGTCCATGGTGCTCATGCTCAAGGGAGCAGGTTCCTCGTTGATGTGGGCCTGTCCGCCCTGGAGCTGCAATCGGCGGGTGTTGTCCTCGGAGACCACATTGAATGTCACCGAGTGCAGGTTCGGTACGCCCTCCTGCCAGTAGGCATCGTTGCGGACGAGTTTGAGGCTTTGACCCTTCGTCCAGGAGTGGACCTTGAAGGGTCCGGTGCCATCGGCATGTGTTGCCATGTACTCGGCGTCGTGGCCGCCGAAGTCGTCCGGGTAGATCGCGGCGGCGAACAGGGCCATGTAGCTGGGCAGCGGACCCCACGGTTTGGACAGCTCGATCTTCACCGTCGAGTCGTCGACCTTCTTGACGTCGTCGATGAGGGTGAATTCGCCGGCCCAGAGATTGGCATCGTCACTTTCGTCCCGCGCGTAGTTGAGGGAGAAGACGACATCGTCGGCCGTGAGCTCCTTGCCGCTGTGGAACTTCACATTCTCACGCAGATTGAACGTCCACGAGAGCTTGTCCTCCGACTCCGTCCAGTCCGTCGCGAGGCCCGGCACGACGCCTGTCCCATCGGGTTTGTTCAGCGTCAGCGTCTCGTACACCTGCTGCAGCGTCCAGATGTCGGAGTTCAGGGTCGTGGTCGGCGGCAGCAGGGTGGTGGCGTCAGTGCTGCGAGCGAAGATGAGGTCGCCGCCGTTGGCTGGAGGACCGTCGTCGCCCGGTCCGCAGCCGGTGAGGATCAGCAGGGCGGCGGCCATGATTCCGAGGAATCTGGACGTGTGTCTGGCGATCATTAGCGGCCTCCTTCCCTCGCCGAGATGGTCCGTCGTGGCGCGGTGGAATCTCGTGTCGTATCGGTCGGGGTTCTGGCGGGATCATTCGTGGGGTCGCCGGCGCCGCGATCGAGGAAGGCGCTGTCGAAACGCGGTATGGCCCTCAGCAGTGACTTCGTGTACTCCTCGCGGGGATTGTCGAAGATCTCTGCCGTCGAACTGCTTTCGACGAGGACTCCGTTGTGGATGACGCAGACGCGTTCGCACAGACTCCTCACCACGGCCAGGTCATGGGAGATGAAGAGGATGGACAGGTCCAGCTGTTCGCGCAGTCGGGCGAAGAGTGCGATGATCTCCGCCTGCACGCTGACATCAAGGGCAGACACGGCCTCGTCGGCCACGATCGCTTCGGGCTGGACCGCGAGTGCTCGGGCGATGGCCACTCGCTGGCGTTGGCCGCCGGACATGGCCGTGGGTGTGCGGTCGAGGAATTCGACCGGCAGGCGCACCATGTCCATGAGTTCGACGCATCGGCGCTTCAGCGCAGCGCCCGAGGCGAGCTTGTGGTGCCTGATCACCTCGGTGAGGGTGTTGCGCACGGTGTACCGGGGATCAAGTGAGGCGAAGGGATCCTGGAAGACCATCTGGACGACCCGCCACTGTTCGGCGCTGCGCTTCGGTCCAAGCTCGCGGCCGTCGAAGGAGACTCCGCCCGAATAGTCGCGCTGCAGGCCGCAGATGACTCGGGAGACCGTGGATTTTCCGGAGCCCGATTCCCCGACCAGGCCGACGATCTCACCCGGGGCGACTTCGAGGCTGACGTCATCGACCGCTGTGAAGGCTCGCTCGCCCCGCCCGAAGATGACGGTGATGTTCTCGGCACTGAGCCCGGACCCGGGCGAGGGGCTCGGGCCGGCGGCTGATCCTCGACCGGAGGCGTCGTCCTGTGACAGCAGTCGTGTGCTCATCTCACTCTCGCGATCTGTACACCGTCGTCGATCCGCGGAGTCGCCGACAGGAGTGTGCGTGTGTAGTCCTCCTGCGGCTCGTCGAAGACGCTCTGCAGGGTCCCGCGTTCGATGATCTGCCCGTTCTTCATCACACTGATGCTCGTGCACAGTTGGGCGACGACGGCGAGATCATGGGTGACGTAGAGCAGTCCCAGCCCATTCTTCTGCTGCATGGTGCGGAAGAGGTCGAGCACCTGGGCCTGGATCGTCACGTCCAAGGCCGTGGTGGGCTCGTCGCAGAGGAGGATTTCGGGTTCCTGGGCTAGGGCGGCCGCGATCATCACGCGCTGCCGCATGCCGCCGGAGAGTTGAAACGGGTAGTCGGAGACGCGGCGTTCGGGGTCTGCGATTCCGACTCGGTCCATGAGGTCGACCGCGAGGTCGTGCGCGGCGCGTCGGGACAGACCCTTGTGCTCGGCGATGGCGTCGGTGATCTGTCGGCCGACCTTCATCACGGGATTGAGCGCGATCGCCGGTTCCTGGAACACCATCGAGATTCCGGTGCCGCGGACGTTCTGGTCGTAGCGTCGACCGCTGCCCGAGGTGAGGATGTTCTTCCCGCGGAAACGGACCTCGCCCTCGACCACAGTGGCCGCAGGCGGCAGCAGCCCGAGAATGGTGCGCAGGGTCATCGACTTCCCGGACCCCGATTCGCCGACGAGGCCCATCGGCTCCCCGGGTTCGAGTGTGATCGAAACATCGTCGAGGATCCGACGCCTGCCGACCTCCCCGTCGATGTCGACGGTCAGCGAGTCGACCTCGAGCAAGGGCTGGGACGCCGTGGGTCGGGACTGCGTGGGCTGTGTCGTCACGGGTTCAGGACTCATGAGGCTCACTTCTTCGGCTTCAGGATGTTGGTCAGGCCGTCACCGATGAGCGCCAGGGCCAGAGACACGAGGACGACGGCGAATCCCGGCCACAGGATGAGTCCATAGTGGCCGGTGCCCATGTACTGCTGTCCGTCATTCATCATCTGTCCCCAGTCTGCTGTCGGCGGCACGATGCCCATGCCGAAGAAGCTGAGGGTGACGACGACGCCGATGTTGAGCACGATGTCGGACATGCCGTAGATGATTCCCTGACTGACTGTGTTCGGGATGACGTGGCGGGTGAGGATGCGTGGCGTCGACAGTCCGCTGGTCCGGCAGGCGGAGATGAACTCCTCTTCCCGCAGCACGAGGACTTCACCGCGGACGATGCGGGCGTATGCGACCCAGGAGACGAGACTGATCGCAACGAAGATGCTGGCCATGCCATTTCCCATGACGAACACCAGCACAATGACGAGCACATAGAAGGGGAACGCAGAGACGATGTCGGCCAGACGCATGATGACGACATCGACCCACCTCCCGAAATACCCCGCCAGAGACCCCAAGATCGTGCCGACGATGAACGGAACGATGACCGCGATGACGGCGACCATGAGATCGATGCGCCCGCCGTTGAGGAACCGGGAGAGGATGTCGCGGCCCAGCTGATCGGTGCCCAGGGGGTGGGCGAGCGAGGACGGACCGAAGGCGTTGAGAAGGTCCTGACGATTCGGATCGGCAGTGACGAACAGGGGCCCGATCGCCAGAATCGCGACAATGACGCCTAAGATGACCAGGCCGATCCACAGCTGCAGATTGTGGCGCCGGAGGAATGCCGGCAGCGGCATCGTGAATCTGGCCTGGGGTGCGAGAGGTTCGGCGGACATGCTCACCCTCCCAGCCGTACGCGTGGATCGACGAGGCTGTAGACGATGTCGGTGAGCAGATAGACGAGGACGACGAGGATGCCGAAGACGACGGTCAGGGCCTGGACCACGTTGTAGTCGCGGGCGAGCACCGACTGCATCAGCAGGGAACCGGCACCCGGGATCGCAAACACGTTCTCGACGATCAGGGCGCCTCCGACGAGGTGCCCGACCTGGATGCCGAGGATCGAGACTCCCGTGATCCCGGCATTGCGGAACGCATAGTTGGCTACAGTCTTGGACCGGCTCAACCCCTTGGACATCGCGAAGTTCGTGTACTCGGCCGACAGGGAGTCGTTGAGCGCCGCGGTCAGGCTGCGGATGAGCACGGGACAGATGGTGAGTGCGACAGCGATCCCCGGCAGCACGAGAGAATACAGATGTTCCCCGAGGTTGCGCCCGTATCCGCCGACAGGGAACAGTCCCGTATTCACTCCGAGGACGAGGATCAGCAGCGTGCCGACGAAGAATGCGGGCATGCCCTGGACCGTGGCGGTGAAGAGCCGGGAGACGACGGCCGCGGTCGGACTCTTCGTCGCTGCCACCCACAGCGCGATCGGAACCGAGATGGCGACAGCGAAGATGACTGAGACGAGCATAAGCATGAGTGTCGCGGGCATGCGCAGCTTGAGCAGCTCGAGTACGGAGGTCTGGAAGATGAACGAGGGACCGAAGTCGCCGATGACGAGGCCCCCGAGGAACTGGACATACTGAATGAGGAACGGCTGGTCGAGACCCCATGCGTGTCGCAGCTGGGCAACGGCCTCCGGAGTGGCCTTGTCGCCGAGGTAGGCCGCAGCAGGATCGCCGGGAGCGAGCTGCATGAGCACGAACGAGAGTGTGGCAACGCCGAGGACGATGGGGACCATGAGAAGTACGCGTCTGGCGATGTATTTGCCCACGGCCACTCTCTCCATCGATGAGTAAAGGTATGCTCAATCTACCTTTATGTGAACCAGCACACAATGCTCTGATAGGAAAAGTCTCCTGGCAGACGGGCTTGCCGTGGTGATGCGGTGTCAGATATCGACGGCGCGCTCACCGCAGGATGAAGCCCGGCACCAGATCATCGCGCGGGTCGACTGTGAACGTGCAGGTGGCGACCTTGTGCGACGTCGATTCGATGATCGGGATGACGCCCTCATCAGCCTCGGCGAGGACACGGGCGCGAAATCGGGTGCCGATGACGGACTCGTGCACCAGGGTCTGCCCGGGGGCCAGTTCACCGCTGACGCTGAGAGCGCCGATTCGCCCGGCGGTGCCTGATCCGCAGGGGGAGCGGTCGACCTGACCGTCTGCGAAGACCGTGATGTTCCTCTGGTGGAGCTCACCGCTGGGAAGAGTGCCGGGGCGGGTGACGAAGATGGTTCCGTAGACGCCGCTCAGGCGGTCATCGCCTGCATGCGCGGTCAGCGGATTCTGTGTCAGTGCCGCCTTCACCCGGCGGCCCAGGGCGATGATTTCGCTGACGTTCTCCGGCGCGACGGTGAGATCCATCAGGTCTGCGTCGACGCAGGCATAGATCGCACCGCCCCAGACGAGATCGACGGCGACCGGACCCCGGTCGATGGCGACCTCGATCCCCGCCGCAATGAGGCGACAGGGAACGTTGACGAAATCCACCGAGGTGACCCGGCCCGCTGCCTCGGTGTGCACGGTGGCCCTCACCCTGCCCGATGGCACGTCGATGACCACGTCGGTGACGCCGGAGTCATCGGGGACGACCAGTCCGGATTCGATCGCCCAGGCGCCCAATGCGATCGTGCCATGGCCGCAGGCGGTCGAGAACCCGTCCCTGTGCCAGAACAGCACCCCGAAATGAGCGCCCGAGTCATCGGGTGCGGTGATGAACCCGCCGTACATATCGGCATGGCCCCGCGGTTCGAAGACCAGCAGCTGACGCAGCCCGTCGATCTCCTCGCTGCCGATCGCGTTCATCCGCTTCTCCGCCACCGTGGCGCCGGGGATCGGGACCGGTGGATCGGCCACGATCCGAAACGGCTCCCCCGCGGTGTGGTAGTCGACCGTGGTGACCTCACGAGCCTCCAGCGGCATCGGTCTAGAGCCCCATCCCCACGCGCAGTCCCTCGAGGACCGCAGCGTGGACATTGCGGGAGGCGACGGCATCACCGATTCGGTAGAGGGCGAAGGGGGCGCTCGCCTCGGCGCCGGTGCTCCTGGTGATTCCGGCGGCGTCTGCCTCCGGTTGGGTACGACCGTGCACCCAGGCATCGAGCTCGATCTCGCCGAGGTTGCTCGAGGCCGGTTTGAGCGCGAAGTAGACCTCGTCGTTGGGTGTCGTCCCGAAGTCGACGACCACGGCGTCGGTCTCGACCTCGGTCTCGAGGTCGGAGTAGTCGTTGCGCAGGATCGCGTGCACGCTCCTGTCGGCGGCCACGGGCTTCGCCGCCAGTCTCTCCCCGAGGTGGACGGAGACCCCGAATTCGGAGAACACCTGCAGATAGGCGGGTGAATTCATCGAGCCGACGTCGATGCCGATGGTGCGCTCGGGGCTGACATAGGTGACCTGCTGGCCGTTGCGGGCCAGGCGTTCGACTGCGTCGAGGGCCGGATGGAAGCCGTGATCGTCATAGACGAGGACTCGCCGCTTCTGTCGGAGGCTGTCGTTCATCACATCCCAGACGTCGAAGGACGGGCCCTCCTCACGGAAGGGATAACTGGAATCCGGGATGCCTCCGGTGGCGATGATGACGACATCGGGTGACAGCGCGAGGATGTCGTCCGCCTCGGCGAATGTGTCGAACCGGATGTCGACGCCGTGCTTCCGACATTGCTGGAGCCGCCAGTCGACGATGCCGATGAGGTCATGGCGGCGTTCCGAGCGGGAAGCGATGCGCACTTGCCCGCCGTGGCAGGAATCGGCTTCGAGCAGGGTGACTCGGTGTCCGCGGACGGCCGCGACGCGGGCGGCCTCGAGCCCTCCGGGGCCGGCACCGACGATGACGACGTGCTTGGGGGCGCCCTTCGCGTCGCGGCGGATCTCCTGGGGCAGATCGGCCTCTCGGCCGGCCGCGGGATTGTGGATGCAGGTCGCCGAACCGGAGGTGTAGATGCTGTCGAGGCACATGTTCGCTCCCACGCAGGGGCGGATGTCGTCCTCGCGATCCTCCTCGATCTTCTTCACCAGGTACGGATCCGCCAACTGGGCGCGGGTCATGCCCACGAGATCGAGACAGCCGTCCTCGACCGCGTATCTGGCAGTGGGCACATCGGCGATGCGGGCGGCATGGAGGACCGGGATGTCGATGGCCTTGCGGATGCGTCGGCAGGTCTCGAGCCACGGAGCCGAGGGGGTGCCCATTCCGGGGATCGCCTCGGCGAGTTCACGGTCGGAGTTGATCATGCCGACGTTGAGGTTGAGGAAGTCGATGCCGTGCTCGGTGTAGGTGGTGAGGATGTCTGTGGCCCGATCCTCGCGCATGCCGTTCTCGCGCAGCTCGTCGGCGGCCATGCGGATTCCGACGACGAAGTCCTCGGGCACGGCGGCCTTCACTGCGTCGATGATCCGCAGCGGGAAGCGTATGAGGTTCTCCAGCTCGCCGCTGTAGTCGTCGGTGCGGGAGTTGAGCCACGGCGCGAGGAAGGAGTCGAGCAGGTGTCCCGCGTGCATGATCTCGAGGCCGTCGAGACCCGCTTCGGCGACGCGCGCGGCGGCGGTCGCGAAGTCATCGACGATCCGATCCATGTCGAAGTCCTCGAGTTCTTTCGTGAACGAACGGTGCGCGGCCTCCCTGGTCCGTGAGGCCGAGACCAGCGGCAGCCAGTAACCGGCGAAGTTCGAGGAACGATGGCCCAGGTGGGTGGTCTGGATCATCACCGCGGCTCCCTCGTCGTGGCAGTCCTGCGCCAGTGCCGCGAGCCATGGAACCACCTCGTCGGTGGACAGGTCGATGTTGCCGAAGGCCGCGGGGGAGTCCTTCGACACGATTGCGGAGCCGCCGATCATCGTCATCCCCACCCCGCCGCGGGCCTTCTCCCGGTGGTAGAGGCGGTAGCGGTCCTTGGGCATCCCGGACTCCGTGTACGCGGGTTCGTGGGAGGTGGAGACGATGCGGTTGCGCAGGGTGAGCGGGCCCAACTCGAACGGCTGGAGCAGCGGGTCTGCTGACATTGGTTCCTCCTTCGTCGCAGGAACGCGGTGCCGCCGCGGCGAGTCGTGGTCGACGGGCGGCTCGGTCGGTTTCTCTGAGTAATCGGTTACCGATTACCTGTCTCAATCGTGGAGTGCCGCGGTTATGCTGTCAATAGCCGAAGAGCAAGAAGTCGCCGACAGTGGCGATTTCGAGACGGTCGACGATTGCGGAGGTGAAGAGAACGTGGAAACAGACAGGCGGCCGGTCACCTCGCTGCGCGAGCAGGCCTTGGGGATCATCCGAGACGCCATCACCGCCGGTGAACTCGATGAGGAGCGCATCTACTCCGCAGCGGGACTCGCCAAGCAGCTGGGCATGTCCCTGTCCCCGGTGCGGGAGGCGATGATGTCCCTGGTCACCGAGGGCACCGTCGAGGCCGTGCCCAACCGGGGGTTTCGTCTGGTTCCCGTCACCTGGTCCGACCTCGAGGAGATCACTCGGGTCAGGGTGCTGCTCGCGGTCCCCGCGGTCAGGCAGCTCTGCGACCGAGCGGCCGGCCACGTCGGTTCCGAGAGCGCGGAGCCAGCCGATCCCGTCGCCGACGGTTCGTCCGGCGCTTCCGAGGGGGCGTCCGGCGCTCCCGACGGTGCGGAGGCTGCCGATGAGCCGCTCAGGATTCAACTGGAGCAGCTGCGGGAGCACGCCGCGGCGACGGCGATTGCGGCCGAAGCGGGTGATGCGACAGGATTCTTCACACACGATCGTCGCTTCCACGAGGCGCTGCTCGAATACGGGCTGGGCCGACGCGCCGCCGACATCAGTCTTCGGCTCCGTGACCAGTCGCGAGTCTTCCGGCCCCAGGGCGCAGTCGACGAGGTGAACACGACCTCGGCGCGCGAACTCTCGGCCATCGTCGATCTCATCGAGCAGGGCCGGGCCGATGAGGTGACGGAGCTCGTCACTCGCAATCTCTACTTCTTCAAGCGCACAGCCCCAGTGCCGGACGAGAGCTGAGCGCCGAGGCGACCGTGCCCGGGCGTGGTTGGCGGTTACGCCTTGTTCACGACTGGGATCGGCATGGTGTCCGGATCGATGTCGGGATTGTCGTCTTGGGTCCGTGCCAATTCGATCGCCTCCTCGTGCGTGGCGACCGTCGGGAACGAGCCGAGCAGGGGTCGGTGGGCGGACTCCCTCATGAACAGCACCGCCACGAAGGCGATGACGGAGAAGAACATGATGTAGAACGCCGGCATGTACGAGTTTCCGGTGAGATCGATCAGTGCCTGGCTGAACAGCGGAGTGGTGCCGCCGAACAGTGAGACGCCGAGGTTGAAGGTCAGTCCCATGGCTCCGTAGCGTGAGGCCGTCGGGAACAGAGCCGGAAGAGCCGATGCCAGGCAGGCGATGTAGAAGCCCGCGGGCAGGGCGACCATGAACAGGGCGATGGTGACCGCCCACATCTCACCGATCTGCATGACCGCGAAGGCGGGGACCATGAGGACGATCGTGGTTCCCGATGCGACGAGGAAGACGAACCTGCGGCCCAGCTTGTCCGAGAGCCGACCGATCAGCGGCAGACAGACGGACATGATGACGAGCACCGGAATGGTGACCACGGCGGCCTGGACGTTCGAGACCTTGACCGTCTCCTCGAGGTAGGTCGGCATGAAGCTGGTGAGAGCATAGCCGACCGTCTGCGAACCGGCGACGATGGCGATGCCGATGAGGATCTCCTTCCAGAAATGGCGGACTACTCCGATGAGGCCGTGACGGGCGTACTGATCGTCCTTGTCCTTGATGATGAGACCTCCGGCCTCGTTAGCTTCGAAGCTCGGGGTCTCGGGGATCTTCATCCGGAACCAGATGGCGACGGCACCGAGGGGAATCGCGATGAGGAACGGAATCCTCCAGGCACCGTCGGCCATGGCGTTCTCGCCGGCGACACTGGTCGAGATGACGGTGGTGATCGCGACCGTGCCCGCACCAGCCGCGAAGCCGATATATGACCCGACGTCGAGCCAGGAGGACCAGAAGCCGCGCGACTTGTCGGGAGAGAATTCTGAGACGTAGGTGGTCGCTCCAGCGTATTCGCCCCCAGTGGAGAAGCCCTGGATCATCTTGAGCAGGTAGAGGGGGACGATCACCCACAGGCCGACCTGTGCCGCCGTAGGCAGAACGCCGATGAGGGCGGTGGCCGTGGCCATCGTGGCCATCGTGAAGAAGAGGACCTTCTGGCGTCCGACCTTGTCACCGAGCGGTCCGAGCACCATGCCGCCGAGCGGACGCACGAGGAAGGAGACCGCGAACCCGAGCAGAGTCACGAGGAGACCCATCTGCCTGTCCATGCCCTCCGTGAAGACGGACGTCATGGTCACAGCGAGATAGCCGTAGACGCCGAAGTCGAACCATTCCATGAAGTTGCCGACAGTTGTTCCTCCGATTGCGGTGCGGATGGACCGGGGCTCGACAACGATGCAGTGGTCGGCTTCCAGACGCTTCTTCTTGAGGGCCTTCCGTCCCCGGCGAGAGGGTCTGTTCTCCTTGGCGGCAGGTGTTTCGAGTCCTTCTGACATCAGCGGTTCCTCGTTTCCGATGCAATTCGGGTATCCATCGCCTGCAGGGCTCGTCGAGCCTGGGGCGATCGGTTTTCGACAATGCAGAACATCGTTACTCGATTAAACACCCGTGTCAAGAAAAATGGTGAGCCAGATCACGACAAATTTCCGAAAATGGCATGAGTTCCGGGGTTCGGCCGACAGAAGCCAGTGGTCTCAGGTCATAGACACGGCAGACGGTGAAGGACGCCGACGTCGCGAGGGCGGACGCCGGGCAGTGCTTCAATTCGCGGTTTCCGAATCCGAATCGGCCCCTGTGTCCGAGGCTGTCTGAGTGTCCGCGTCGGTCTCCGAATCCGAATCGGACTGGTCCGACGTGGACGCATCCGAATCGGCCGGAGGGGTCGAGGGGTCCTCGGGTGTCTCCGTGTCCGACGGGGGCGGTTCGTCCGGCTCGGTCGGTTCGGGTGGGTCCTCCGTCTCCGGAGGCTCGCTCGGGTCTTCTGTCTCCGGAGGCTCGCTCGGGGTCGGCTCAGGGTCGTCAGGCTCCGATGGCGATGGATCGGATGGCGTCTCGGGCGGCGGGGTGTCGGACGGGGCCTCGGGGTCCGGTCGATCGGAATCCGGAGGGCTCGGGTCTCCGGGGTTCTTCGCCCCGGAGTCGTCTGTGCTGTCGCCGTCGTCGCCGTCCTTGTCCCCCGTCGGCGAATCGTCTGTTCGATCCTCGGAGCCGCGGGCCGACTCGCCCGTCTCGTTCGGGCTGTCCGGGTCGGCTGCCTTCGAGTCCTCTGATCGGGGCTCTCCTCGGCGCCCGTCCGAACTCTCATCGTCCGGCGATTGCGGGTCGCGGCTCTCGGTGTCCGTGCCCTTGTCCGTGGTCGAGACGTTGGAGGTCGAGCTCCGGGGCTGAAAGTTCGTGGGTTCGGTCTGCTGCGGCACGATGGCGAGGCCGACGAGGGTCCCGAGGAGGCCGATGCAGGCTGCGATCACAGGGATCAGCACAGGCTTGGGCATGGTGAAAGCCGAACGCTCGGGGGCTTCGACCGTTCCGATGGCTGCAGTCGCGGCCGCAGCCGGCGCCGCATTCGAAGCCGCAGAAGCCGCGGCGGGGGCGCCGGTTTCGCCGGTCCCGGCCGAAACGGCTGCTGCTGTGCTCGCGGTGCCCTCCGATGGCGACTCTTCGGCGGCATCGTCGGAGACCGGTTCGGCGGATGCGGCATCGCGGGGGGCCGCCTCGGCGGATGCGTCTTCGTCGGGGACCGCCTCGGCCGGCGTCGTTGTGTCCGGGACTGCACCGATGGTCGGAGGGTGAGCTGCCTCGGGGGTCGTGTGCGCAATCGTGCCCGAGAGGCGCTCGATGACGATCGGAGAGGTCAGGAGTGCCGGAATCAGGGTGGAGCGGTGATCGGCGGTGAGGGCACTTTTGTCGCTCCGGGTGCGCTCCCATTCCTTCTGCAGGTTCTGGTGGGCACGGGTCGACAGCCGTTCGACGGTTGCGGTGGTGATGTGGAGCCGGTCGGCCGCGGCCTTCAGCGAGAGGTGCTCGACCCCCCGCAGCCAGAGGATCCGCTGCCAGTTGTCGGGCAGAGTCGAGAGTGCCTGCGCAGCCAGGATGCGATCCGCCTCGACAGCAGAAGCGTCGACGGACGCGCCGTTCCCGATCGAGGGGACACCGGAGGAATCCAGTTCGTCCAGACGCGCGTCGATCGCGTCGTCCACCAGCGATCTGAGGCCCTCGGCGGTGTCAGCTGTCCCATCCAGCAGGGATCTGAGGACGCTGAGGAAGGCGTCGTCGGCAATATAGCGGGCTTCGGCGCTGGGGCCGGAAGACCCGGTCCCAGTGCGGGAAGAGGCCGCTCTGGCCACAGCATCGTCGACGTAGCGGCGGTAGATCTCCGAGTAGGCGCCGGCGGTACCGGCGTCGATGAGGGAGAGGAGTTCTCCCTCGGTGAAGTCGGCGAGTTCTTCCCCTGGTTGATGTCCTTGCGCGTCCATCCGGTCCTGAATCAATCGGTTTCGTCATGCAGGCTGCCACTCGACGTTGCAGTCTGCTTCGGCTACAGCGGTGAGAATACGGGAAGCCTGCTCCCATGGTGGGAGATACTCTCGGAGGAGACTCTAGCGGAGACAAGTCTCGTTTGCAGTCAGTACCGCAATGTGAACTGCCGGAGCCGACCCGGCCGACTGCCTGGAATGACCGTACCGACCCGGGCAGAGACCGTCGACTCAGGGCGTCCCGGACTCAAGCTGACCCGGGGTATGGTCGTCCCGGACTGCGGCGGTCGCGAGTGCGTCAGTCCTTGAGGACGCGGAATGTGGCCAGTTCGGGATCGAGGGCACCGCGGACATGGCCCGTCGGGCTCGCGGCGACCGTCTGCAGGAACTCCACGGTCTCCGCTGTGATCTCCTCACCCGGGAGGACATTCGGAATTCCGGGCGGATACGCCGCCAGGGAGCTGACGCTGGTGCGACCGACCGCCTCGGCGGCGGGAACGAGCTCGGAGTCCGCGAAATACGCATCGCGCGGCAGGGCGACCAACTTTCCCGCACTCGGCAGGGCGGGGATGCCGGCCGACGCCGCGACCGCCTCGGCGGGGCCGGCCCCGGAGCCCTCGAGGCGCATCTGGTCGAGCGCGTCGAACAGGCGGCTGAGATCGGGGGACTTGCCGATGCCGATGAGGGCGACGATGGTGGTCGCCGTCGCCATCTCGGCGAAGATGTCGAAGTCCTCGGTCAGGCGCTTGCGCACCGCATGTCCGTCGAGTCCGGTCGAGGTGATGTCGATGGGCAGGCGGAAGGGGTCGATGTCGACGACATCGGGATGGTTCATGAAGTCCCCGGACAGCAGGTGATAGTGCTCGGAGCCTTCGATCCGGGCGCGGATCTGACGAATGTTGTCCAACGAATCGGAGATCGCGTCCTGAGAGTTCACGAGGTCCCGGCGGGCGATGTCGATCGAGGCCATGAGGTGGGCGTTCTCGCTCGTCGATGACGTCATCATGAAGGCACGGGCCAGTGCCGGTTCGAGACGGTTCGCGAAATCGGTGTCGCCGAGGTGGAGCATCGCGGACTGGGTGAATGAGCCGGCGAGCTTGTGGGTGCTCATGATGACGATGTCGGCGCCCAGGGTGACCGGGGATTCGGGCAGGTCCGGATGGAAGCCGAAGTGGGCACCCCAGGCGGCGTCGACGATGAGGGCAGCGCCGGCTTCGTGGGCCGCATCGGCGAGTGCACTGACGTCGGCGACGGCGCCGAAGTAGCTGGGGGTCACGAGGTAGACGGCGGAGACCTTCTCGGGGTGTGATGCGATGGCATGGCGCAGCGAGTCCGGAGTGACTCCGTGGGCGATGCCGTTGACCTCGTCGACGTTGGGGTAGACGAAGCCGGGGTTGAGTCCGGCGAGTACCAGTCCGTCGATGAAGCTCGAGTGGGCGCTGCGCTGGGTCACGACGCCCGTGCCCAGGGTGCCGACCGCCAGCGCGGCCATCCGATTGCCCTGCGAGGAGCCGTTGGTGAGGAACCAGGTGCGCCGAGCGCCCCAGGCCTCGGCTGCCAGCTGCAGGGCTTCGTCCTTCGGGGTGTCGACGCCGAGGTCGATGCCGTCGAAGAGTGGGGGGATGTCCAGGGAGAGGATGTGCTCGCAGAAGAATTCGGCCTGACCTGCAGAGATTCCCGAGGTGGTGCCGCCGTGTCCGGGGGTGGACAGGAACAGCGAATCACGCTCGGCCGCCGCTGCCAGAGCATCGGCATAGGGTGCGTGGGTCGTCGCGCTCCCCCGGAGGGCCGATCGGTCCGAGACGGAGGGCATGTGGGAATCCTGGTGCACAGTCATAGCTTCAGATTAGAAAACGAAGCCTTGCCGGGAGAATACCAACTTTCCTAAACTGATGAATACACACTATTGAGCTTAAGATCGGAGGATGATGGAACCCCTGGATACTCGCGGGCTGATCGCTCTGCGTGCGATCGCCGAATCCGGCTCGGTCGCGGCCGCGGCGACGGGTCTGGAATGGAGCCAGCCCACGGTCAATCATCACCTGCGCAACCTCGAGAGGGTCCTCGGCTCGACCCTGCTCGAACGAAGTCCCCGCGGCTCGCACCCGACGGTCGTGGGCGACCTGGTCGTCTCCCGGGCGATCGAGATCCTGGGACTGTGCGACCGCCTCGGCGCCGAGGTGGCCCTGTGGCGCGAGGCCCAGGCGGTCCCGGTCAAGATCGGAGCTGTTCCGACGGTCGGTGCCCGCGTGATCCCCAAGCTGCACAACCAACTGCAGAAGCGCCCCCGGTGGCGGACCTACGACGAGATGGCCGCGCCGAACCCCGCACCCGCGGAGATGACGACCGCCGCACTCGACGTGACCATGGATGAGCACGCGAAGCTCGTCGCCAGGCTGGAGGCCGGCGACCTCGACCTGGCCCTGCTCGTCTCGACCGACATCGACAAGTCGTGGATCCCGGCGACCCTGACGGCCAAGCACCTGTATTCGGAGCGGCTCTCCCTCTGCGTGCCGAGATCCGTCGGACCGATCGCCCTCGATGAGCACGGCATGCCCGACCTCGCGGCGCTGGTGTCGCAGACCTGGGCATTCAGCATCGACCCGGGTGATGCCATCGACGAGGTGGTCAGATCGTTCTGTGTCGCGGCCGGCTTCGAGCCGCGGGTGGGTATGCGGATGGACGACTACGCGGCGATCATCCGGATGATCGCGGCTGGGCTGGCAGTCGCGGTGATCCCCGACTCCTCGGTGCCGGAGGACCCGACGGTCGAGATCATCCCGATGCCGATGGACGCCTGCCGCCGCGACGTGCTCCTCGTGTCGCGTTCGCAGACTGCGGCGTCGAGCGCGAAGGGAGGTCGGCATGACCCGATCGTCGCCGCCCACAATGCCGCCATCGCCGAGGTGGTCGCCGACGTCGGGATCGTCACCGCGCAGTGGCGGTGACGATCGTTTTGCGGTTGTGATTGGTCAGTGCGGCTGCCAGGCGTCTTCGATCGCGACCCTCTCGGTCACTTCGGCGGGCAGCGACTTCGAGGCCAGCGCTTCGATGGTCACCTGCTCGAGGACGTCCCGGAGGGCGAAGCGGGCCGCGATCCACACCTGCTGGAGGGAGGCGGCGGCATCGTCGTACTCGACGGTTTCGGGGCGCTGGCCGTAGATCGATACCAAGGGTCCGTCGACGGCGCGGATGACATCGGCGACCGTCGTTTCGCTGGCCGGCTTCGTCAGTCTCCAGCCGCCGGACTTCCCGCGCACGGAGGCCGCGATCTCGACTCTGCGCAGATCGGCGAGGATCGATTGGAGAAAGCCCTTCGGAATCTCCTGTCGCCTCCCGAGCTCATCGGCGCTGATGGGGCCGCCGTCGCTGACGTTGGCGATTTCGATCAGCGCCCGCAGGGCATAGTCGGATTTCGTGGTGACCCGCATGCCGTCATGGTAACAGCGCGCTCAGTCGCGAGCCCCGACAAGCCCGCCGTCACAGGCGCGCGCCGGACACCCCTCAGCTTCCGGCGGCGACTTCGACCTCGGCTTCGCGGGAGGCCTCGGCGCGGCGGGACCTGCGTTGGAGCCGAACGACCTGGGCGATGAGCCCGGCCCACACGAGAGCGAGCACCGCGAGGATGACCGCGACCGTCGTCACTGATGCGCCGAGTGCCAGGGCGATCGTGCGGACGTTCGTGAGGATGATGATGCCACCGGCCGCGACCCCGAGGACCCGAGCCGGCAGGATCTTGACCAGCCAGGCGGCGAAGGGGGCGGCGATGGTCCCGCCGACGAGGAGGGCGGCGGCGATGGGCCATTCGATGCCCGAGGATCCCAGGGCGAACAGGAACCCGAGAGAGCCGCCGACGGCGACGACGAATTCGCTGGTGTCGATCGAGCCGACGACCTTGCGGGGCTCCAACCGCCCCGAGGACAGGAGCGTGGTGGTTCCGACAGGGCCCCAGCCGCCCCCGCCGATGGAATCGAGCGCGCCTCCGACGAGGCCGACGGGCACGAGCAGCGGCGCTCCCGGACGGCCCTTGAACACGGGGCGACGGCCACCGAGGGCGAGGAACCTCCAGATCACATAGGCCCCGAGGAGCAGCAGGATGCCCGAGACCCATGGCGTGGCCGCGTGCCCGCTGAGGCCGGCGAGGAACGTGGCACCGGCGAAGGCTCCGACGAAGCCCGGGGCTGCGAGGATCGAGACCGTCTTCCAGTCGACGTTGCCGAACTTGTGGTGGGAGATGCCGGAGGCCAGCGAGGTGCCGATCTCGGAGAAGTGCACTGCTGCCGAGGCTGCTGCCGGTCCGACTCCGGCCGCGAGCAGCAGGGTCGTCGAGGTCACCCCATAGGCCATGCCGAGGGAGCCGTCGATGAGTTGGGCGAGGAGCCCGACGAGCCCGAGGACGATGAGCTGGCGCATGGTGGTGACCTTTCAACCGAGGGTGATTGTCCACACCATAACCAGTAAGTTGAGTGATTTACTAGACTATGAATTTCTGTGACGGTTCCTGACGCTGTGCGTCACAGCGCCAGGATCGTGCTCGGGCGGCGTCTGGCAGGCTCGTCACAGCGCCAGTTCCTGCGTCACAGCGCCAGGATCGCCGGAACCGTGAGGACGGCGACATAGTAGCCCATGAACTGGACACCGGCGTGCATGCCGATCATGCGATTGAACAGGCCGCCGACGAGTCCCACCGTGACGGTCACGCCGAGGGCGAGCAGCCCGCCCTCGTAGAGGCAGATGACGCAGATGAGTGCGACGAAGCCGGCGATGATCGCTTCGTGGGAGACCGATTTCATCACCCACGTCGCCGCCCGATGGGCGTTTCGCATCACGAACGGGTAGGCGATGACGATCGCGATGACCGCGGCGATGACCGCGAAGAGCGCGAACTCACCGGTCGAGAGCAGGTCGTGCAGGTTGTTCGTCTCCCCGGTCTCCGCATCGAGGGTGTACACGGGCGGGGCATTGAACAAGGGTGCCGCCGGTCCCGCGGCCATGGGTGAGAGCGGCAGACCGATCGCGATCAGCGGGATCAGGGTCTCGGCGATATAGGTCGACTCCGTGGTGCCGTTCCTCACGGACACGACCGTCGTCAGACGGTGGAAGCCGTTCTTGATCCGACTGCCGGCGATCTCGCCCATGAGCACCGCCATGGCGACGGGAGAGAAGACGAAGGTGGCGCTGGTGATGGTCGCCGAACCGCCGGTGTACGCCAACTGCTCACGGTCCAGAACCTTGAACGGGTTCGGCAGCCTGCCGCCGCCCTCGGGTCGAACATCGGGGGCCAGGTCGAACTCCCGTTTGCCCGGTTGGACCATCGATCGACGCCCGGCGGGCGACAGGGCGGAGAACAGGTCGAAGATGAGCGGCCCGGTGGCGATGCCCAGGAAGAAGGAGGTGGTGAACGTCGCCTCCTCCTGTTCGAGGATGAACGCCTGCAGGCCGACGATGATGAGGACGAAGGGCACCAGAGCGACGACGGCCGCGAGCTTCCCCTTCGAGGTATAGGCGACCAGGATCGCGGCAGCGATGAAGATCCACGGCGCGGCCGCACCGATCGCCTCGGCGAAGGGAGTCAGGATCAGGGCGAAGAGGATCGACAGCGGAATCGCGATGATCACCGAGATCACGCCGCCGGAGATGGCCTTCTGCAGGGCGATGTGGGGCACGCCGAGAGATCGCAGCAGCTGTGCCTCTCGCAGCATCGGCACCGCAGTGGTGTCGCCGGGTATCCCCAGCAGCGTCGTCGGGACCGCGTGTGAGATGTGCTTGGCGATGATTGCTGCGAGGAAGAAGGCGATGACGCCGGCGGGCGGGACTCCGATGAGGATGACGAGGAGCGCCAGGGGCGCGACGATCGCGGTCTCATCGGTGCCCGAGATGAGGCCGATTCCGGTGAAGAGCACCGCGGCCAGGAGGGCCATGCCGATCGCCCACAGGATCGGTTCGAACAGCTCCGCGCTCACAGCTGCGCACCTTTCGCGCGGTTCTCGTGGTTCTCGACGAGGGCGTCGAAGAGTCCGAGGGCTCGGATCTCCTCCTGCACCGCCGGTTTCAGGTCGCGGGGATCGCCGAGATCGCCGTACTCCTCGACGACTTCGTCGATGACCTCCTGCCGGTTGCGGGTGTCGGCCGCGGACTGGGTGACCACTCGTTTGGGTTTGAAGAGGAGCCCGGCGATCACGGCACCGACGATGCAGCCGACGATTCCGATCAGCAGAGCATAGGAGTGCCCCAGCTCCGCATCGCCTGCGCCTGTCGTGAAGAGGTGGTCGGCGATGAGATAGGCGGGAACCGCCACCCCGATTCCGATCGCAATGCCGCCGACGAGGTGTTTCGAATCGACGGTGTCATTCCAGACTTCGAGCAGCTGTGGCATCTTCGCCTGCCTTCTGTTGTTGGGTCGTGTTCCTGCTGGTGGGCCGGGGACGGGGCGGTCCCCCGGCGCCGGTCCGTGATGGTGGTGCTGCTGATCGACGGTGGTGCTACTGATCGACGATAGCCGCCGAGGTGGCAGAGGACAGCGGCTTGCCGAGCTGCCGGCTCAGCCATTGGCTGGTTTCAGCGACCGCGCGGATGTCGACACCGGTCGAGATCCCCAGGCCGTCGAGCATCCACAGCAGGTCCTCGGTCGCCAGATTTCCGGTCGCCGAACCGGCGAACGGGCAGCCGCCGACGCCACCGGCAGAGGCGTCGAATTCGCTGACGCCCGACTGGAGTGCCGCGTAGACGTTCGCCAATGCCTGACCGTAGGTGTTGTGCGTGTGCAGTGCGATCGCCTCGACGGGGATGTCGGCTTCGATCAGGGCCTGCAGAACGGCGGTCACGTGGCCCGGTGTGGCGGTGCCGATCGTGTCTCCGAGGGAGATCGTCGTGCACCCGGCATCCAGCAGCTGCCCCGCGGCGCCGACCACCTGCGACGGTTCGACCGGCCCTTCCCACGGATCGCCGAAGACCATGGACAGATAGCCCCTGACCCGCATCCCCGCCGAGGTGGCTGCTGCGGCCACATCACGATTGCGTGCCGTGGTCACCTCCAGGGAATCGCCGAGGTTGGCCCGCGAGAACGATTCCGTGACGCTGACGAAGACGGCGATGTCCTGGGCTCGCGCCGCCATCGCGTCCTCGAGCCCGCGTCGGTTGGGGGCGAGGACCGGATAGGTGATGCCCGAGTCGAGGTCGAGTTCGTCGAGGACGGAGCGGGTGTCGGCCATCTGCGGGACGGCCTTGGGAGAGACGAAGCTTCCGGCCTCGATGGTCGACAGGCCGGTGGCGGCGAGGCGGGAGATGAGCTCGACCCGGATCGCGGCAGGCAGTGTGACAGGCTCGGCCTGCAGCCCGTCCCGAGCGCTGACCTCATAGACGCTGACCTGGGCCGGGAGATCGGCCTGGCCGAAGACCTGGGGGAGCGAGCCCATCATTTCTGGCCACCCGAACTCTGTGCACCTGTGCCTTGTGCATCGGGCGTCCGTGCCCCGGAACGCAGCTCGGCGAGGAGGGCCTGGACCCGATCGAAGCGGAAGGACTTTTCCGCGATGAGCCTCTCCACGATGGCCGTGGCCTCCTCGGCGGTGGCACCGGCGGAGACGGCGAGGTTCTTCGCATGCAGCGACATGTGGCCGCGCTGGACGCCTTCTGTGGCCAGGACCCGCAGGGCCGCGAGATTCTGTGCCAGACCGGTGGCGACGATGATCTCGGCGAGATCCTTCGCTGTGCTCACCTCGGCGATCCGAAGTGCAGTGCGGGCGGCAGGGTGGACCTTCGTGGCTCCGCCGACGAGGCCGACGGGCATCGGCATCTCGAGATTGCCGACGAGGTTGCCCTCGGCGTCCTTCTCGAAGGTCGACAGCGAGGTGTAGCGACCGTCGGCCTGAGCATGCGAATGGGCGCCGGCCTCCACGGCGCGCGTGTCGTTGCCGGTGGCGAGGACGACGGCGGAGATCCCGTTCATGATGCCCTTGTTGTGGGTGGCCGCACGGTAGGGGTCGGCCGCCGCCAGCTCATAGGCGTGGAGGATGTTGTCGACGACCTCGCTGCCGCCGAGCATCTCCTTGTCGAAGACAGCACGTGCGCGGCTCAGGCGCAGATCTGCCTTGTTCGTGAGGATGCGCAGGAGAGCGTCGCCCTGGGCGATCGCGGCCAGACTGCCGGAGACGGCCTCAGCCATGGTGTTCACCGCGTTGGCTCCCATGGCGTCGCGGACGTCGACGTGGAGGTGGACGACGACGTAGGTCGCCGATTTCGCTTCGACGAGTCGGACGTCGAGGCCCTTGACGCCCCCGCCGACCTCGACGAGCTTCGGATCCTGAGCATTGGCCAGGTCGATGACTTCGTCCTGATGCTCGAGGATGCGGGAGCGGGCGGCATGGGGGTCGGCGACATTGATGAGCTGGATCTGCGCCTGCATGATCGGCTGGGTCGAGCTCGTGGAGAAGCCGCCCTGGGGGCGCGCCATTCGGGCAGCATTGCTTGCTGCGGCGATGACCGAAGCCTCTTCGGTGGCCATGGGCACGAGGACATCGGTGCCGTTGATCGTGAAGTTGGTGGCCGTTCCCAACGGCAGGGAGAAGACGCCGAATACGTTCTCACTGAGATTCGCCGCCTGCTCGGGCCCGAACGCGGTCGCATCGATCTGGGCGAAGGCGCCATCGTCGAGGCCGGTCGCCTCGGCCACCGCCGAGCGTCGATCGTTGACCGACATATTGCGGAAGCCGGCGATGCGACTGTTCTCTGCCATTGCGTGTCTCCTGTCGAGTCTTCATCGAGTCTGTGTCGGCCGACCGCTGCTGCCGGAAGTGTCTGAGTAGAGCCGGTCGGATCTTCTGCGCAGAGTGATTCCGCGCAGAGTTCAGTCAAGCACTTCGCGACTCGATCGTCTATGGCCGTTTCGGACAGTGATGATTGAGGTTCCTGGCGTTCTCGGCCAGGGATTCTTGGTCATGGTGTGCGTACTCGGATCTGTGAGTCGGGGTTCGGGAGTCGAGTCGGCTGCGTTCAGACCTTGCGCTGAAGCTGATCCAGACGGAGTGCGACGTGGAGGCGGAACGCGTATTCGGGGGCTCGCCAGTCGTTGTCGAGTACCGTATCGATGCGCTCCAGTCGGAGTTTGACGGTGTTGATGTGAACCGAGAGAGCGGCGGCGGTGCGGCTGATGCTGCTGCCGTGTTCGAAGTATGCGCGCAGAGTGGTGACCAGATCGGCCGACTGCCTCCGGTCCCATTGTCGGAGGGGTTCGAGCATGCGCTCCATGAACTGTCCGACGTGCTCGGGGGCTGTGCCGAACATGGCTGTGTAGGGTGCGAAGTCCTCGGCGGGACAGACGCCTCTGGCGATCGAGAGCGCATTGAGGACTCGCACGCACGACCACAGCTCGTCCTCTGCGGTACGCAGCTGAGAACGCTGGAATCCGGTGTCGGAGACGACGATCAGGCTCTCGCGCAGGACGTCTGATGCCGCGAGGAGTTCCTCCAGCTGTGTCCGGGTCCGATGAGCCGAGCGGGGCAGCAGCACGGTCAGGCCGGGGGAGCGCTGGGTCATGAGGATCCGCGGCTCGATCCGAGCCAGATATGAGCCGATGCGGTCGAAGTCAGCGGGGCCGGCTTGGACCACGATCAGCTGCCAGGGGCCGAGTAGGGTGAAGTTGCCGGAGCGCGCTCGCGCTCGCAGCTCGTCCAGACTTCTGGTGTCGGCGATGAGGTCGAGGGCCAGCTCGCCGCGCACACGGTTCTCGGCATCGGCACGAGACTGCTCGTTCATGTGGATGAGGGCCAGGGACTGTGCGGCTTGAGCGACGATGCTGTGGTCGCCGTCTTTCAAGGCGTTGCGGAAGCGCACGAACAGTCCGCTGTGCCGACGACTGTTCGATGCCACCGAAGCGACGATGAGTCGCTCATCGTCGGCGACCTGAGCACTGCGCCCGGTGCGGTGGCTGGTGTCCAGCGCGGCCAGAATCTCCCCTCTGCTCGCATCGGAGTCTCCGAGGAGCCCGTCGTCGGATGAGAACCCCGGCGATGAGGATTCGTTCGATGGGAACTCGGGGGATTCGAGCAACCGGCTGTCCACGATGAGGACCTCGGCACGGAGGGTTTCGGCGATGACGTCCGTGACGGCTGCTGCACCGTGGCCCTGCAGCACCAACTGGGTCAGCTGCTCTTCGACCTCAACGAGGCGCTGTAAGGTATTCGCCTTGGCCGCGGCCAGTTCTTCCGAGGCAGCTGACAGCGCGGCCGCCTCGGCGAGTTCGCCCATGAGCCGTGCGGTCTTGAGGATCACCGAGGCGTGGTCGGCCAGTGCGGAGAGCAGGGTGATCTCATCGGCACCGAAGTCATGCGGGTAGCGATTCGCCGCGAACAGGGCACCGAGGACCTCGCCGTCGACGACCATGGGCACGCCGAGGAGCGATTCCATGCCTTCCGCCTTGACAGCTGAGTCGACGCGTCGCTCATGAGGCAGCTGAGTCAGGTCGTAGTCGGAGGTCCAGTGGGCGGCTCGGTCGCGGACGACGCGGCCTGCGAGTCCGACTCCGGGTGGTACGCGCAGTGCTGGGAGCTGGAGCGATATGGCTCCGCGGCTGGCTCTGACGTTGAGCTCGTCGGTGTCCGGGCTGTATTCCGAGAGGTAGGCGATGTCGCAGCCGATCAGCGACTTGGCCCTGTCGACGAGCTTCTGCAGAAGACGCTTCGTGTCCCTGACCTGGATGAGTTCCGAGGCGCTTTCGAGCAGGGCGGCGCGTTCATGATCCTTCTGTCGCCAGCGCACCATGGTGGTGGACAGATCGAGCAGTGAATCGACCAACACGGGTCGGCGTCCGAGTTCTGCTTCCAGCCGGCTGCGGTCGACATGCGTTCCACGCGCCACCAGATTGACTGCCTGCGCGACGGACTCCACTGATACCGTGTCTGATTCCGCTGCGCGCTCCGTCATGGACCCATTGTCTCAGCCGCCCGTCGCATACCTCAGCCGGCTCTCGCCTGCCTCAGTCGCCCTGCTCAGGGCTCAAGCCGGCCGTCGCGCCGCTGGCTCACCCCGCTGCCGGTGACAGATCCTTGACGGTCGGCAGTTCGCAGGTGGTGCTGGCCTTCTGCTTGTAGCCGGAGAGGAACTCGCCGAGGCGGTTGATCGATTCGTCGAGGACTTCGACCGAGGGCAGGGTGACGAGTCGGAAGTGGTCCGGCCTCGACCAGTTGAAGGCCGTGCCGTGGGAGACGAGGATCTTCTGCTCACGCAGCAGATCGAGGGCGAACTGTTCGTCATCTGTGATGTCGAACGTGTCGACGTCGAGCTTTGCGAACATGTACAGCGCGCCGCTGGCCCGGTGGGCTGACACCCCGTCGATGGCGTTCAGTCCCTCGTGGGCGACGTCCATCTGAGCGCCGAGCCGACCCTGCGGGAGGACGAGGTCCTCGATCGACTGCTTTCCGCCCAGAGCCGCCTGGATCGCATGCTGGGCCGGAACGTTCGCACACATGCGCATATTGGCCAGGAGCTTGATTCCCTCGAGGTAGCTCTTCGCCTCTGAAAGCGGGCCGGTGATGGCCAGCCAGCCGGCGCGGTATCCGGCGATCCGGTAGGCCTTCGACAAGCCGGAATACGTCAGGCACAGCACGTCGTCGCCGGTGAGAGTCGCCATGTTGACCATCTCGACGCCGTCGTAGGTGATCTTCTCGTAGATCTCGTCGGCGAAGATGATGAGGCCGTGCCGACGTGCGATGTCGACGATCTTCTTCAGGGTCTCGCGCGAGTAGACGGCACCGGTCGGGTTGTTCGGGTTGATGACGACGATGCCGCGGGTGTTCTCGGTGATCTTGGCTTCGAGATCCTCGAGGTCGGGCTGCCAGGCGGTGGCTTCGTCGCAGACGTAGTGCTTCGGTGTGCCGCCGGCCAGCGCGACCGATGCGGTCCACAGCGGGTAGTCCGGGCTCGGGACGAGGATCTCGTCGCCGGGATTGCACAGTGCCTGCAGGGACAGGGTGATGAGCTCGCTGACGCCATTGCCCAGGAACACCTCGGAGGTGTCCAGATTGTGGATGCCTTGGGTCTCGTAATATTGGACGACGGCTCGGCGTCCGGACAGGATGCCACGGGAGTCGGAGTAGCCCTGTGCAACGGGGAGATGGTTGACCATGTCGTGGACGATCGCCTCGGGGGCTTCGAATCCGAAGGGTGCGGGATTGCCGATATTGAGCTTGAGGATGGTGTGACCTGCGGTCTCCATCGCCTCGGCCTCTTCGAGGACCGGTCCCCGGATGTCATAGAGGACGTTGGCCAATTTCGACGACTGCCTGTACATGTGAACCGTGGGAACCTTTCATACGACGATTGCTATATCCACGCTATGACCCTCGCCGAGGTGGTTCCGACCTCACAGAGGCCCGTTTCGTGAACCTTTGGCCGGATGAACGGCTCGTTGTGCAGACCTTTCGTGACCTGCGCAACATGATCGACCGGCGCTAGTGTGAGTGACGTGGTGGATTCTGAGTCTCATCCCCGTCGTCGGGGGCGTCCGCGCAAGGTGAGCAGCGGCGATGCGCGCAAGGCGATCGCCGATGCCGCGTCCGCAGAGTTCGCGCAGAAGGGCTACGACGCGGCTTCGATCCGCGGCATCGCCCGGCGGGCCGAGGTCGATTCCGCCCTCGTCCACCACTACTTCGAGTCCAAGGCGGGCCTCTTCGCCGAGGTGGTCAGGCTTCCCGTCCGCCCCGATCGGATCGTCCGGTCGGCCTTCGACGCCCCGGACGATCGCCTCGGCGAGTCGCTCGTGCGCACCGTGCTCACGGCGTGGGAGCGGACAGCGGTGAGGTCGATCGGGGTCACCGTGCTGCGCTCGGCGGTCAGCGATTCGGACGCCGGCCGTCTCATCAGGCAGTTCCTGATGCGCGAGCTCAAGGGGTCCATCGCGGGCAGGGTTGAGAAGAGCGGCGTCGCTCCCGCCGAGGCGGACCTGCGGGCCACGCTCGTGCTCACCCAGATGGCAGGGGCACTCATCATCCGCCACGTCCTCGAACTCGAGCCCCTTGCCTCGCTGTCGGTCGGTGAACTCACCGCGCGGCTCTCGCCGTCGGTGCAGGGTCATCTCGACGGGGTCGGAGAAGGCGGCAGAGATGGAGAGTCCGGCGGGAGTGCCTCCGGGTAGGGGCGACGCCGCCTGAGGATGACAGCACCCTTGACGGCATCGACTCGTGGGTGCATTATTCATCATATGATGAATAATGGGGTCGAGACGCGAGGACTCACCGTTCGCCGTGGTCGCACCACCGTGATCGACCGACTGGATCTGAACGTGCCCCGCGGCGCGATCGTCGGCTTGCTCGGGCCCAGCGGCAGTGGGAAGACCACCCTCATGCGGGCGATCGTCGGCGTGCAGATCGTCGCGGACGGCAGGGTCACCGTGCTCGGGGAGCCCGCCGGTGCCGCAGTGCTGCGTCACCGGGTGGGCTATATGACCCAGAGGGCCAGCATCTATGACGACCTCACGGTGCGCGCGAATCTGCGCTACTTCGCCCGTGTGCAGGGCGCGTCCGTCGCAGACGTGGACCGCGTTCTCGAGCGCACCGATCTCCTCGGACAGGCTGAGCAGCTTGCCCGCACGCTCTCCGGGGGACAGACCAATCGGGTATCCCTGGCCGCGGCGATGCTCGGTTCCCCGGATCTTCTCGTTCTCGATGAACCGACCGTCGGACTCGATCCCGTGCTGCGGGCCGCGCTGTGGGACATCTTCCGGCGGCTGTCCGACGACGGAACGACCCTGCTGGTCTCGAGTCATGTCATGGACGAGGCCACGCGCTGCGACCGCCTGCTGCTCATGCGCGACGGAGCGGTCATCGCCGACACCACGCCGTCGGAGATGCTTAAGTCGACCGGTGCCGGCAGCGCCGAGGACGCATTCCTCGCCATGATCACCGCCGATTCCGCGCAGAGCGGCTCCCCGTCTCGCCCCGAGGACTTGCCATCTCGACCCGAGCACGTGACACACCTGCTCTCACGCGATGAGGCTGCACCTGTGAGGCAGAGGCGGAAGAGGTCGAGTCGTCGGACAGGAGGCAGGCGATGACTCCGATGCGAACTCTGGTCACAGCGGGCCGCGTGCTGGGCCAGATCCGGAACGATCCCCGCACGATCGTCCTGCTGCTCGTCGTGCCCAGCCTGCTCATCGGCCTCGTCGCCTGGATCTTCGACGAGACCGATGCCTTCGCGACCATCGGGCCGGCGATGCTCGCACTGTTCCCGTTCATCGTCATGTTCCTCGTCACGAGCATCTCGACCCTGCGCGAACGTCGCAGCGGAACCCTGGAACGTCTGCTCTCGATGCCGCTGGGACGCGGCGACTTCATCCTCGGCTACACGCTGGCCTTCGGCCTGCTTGCAGTGGTGCAGACGGCCGTGGCCGTCACCTATGCCACGCTGGTCTGCGGCCTCGAGATCGAGGGCTCCGTATGGCTGCTGTTCGTCGTCGCCGTTGCCGATGCCCTGCTCGGCACCGCCCTGGGGCTGCTCGCCAGCGCTTTCGCGCGCACCGAGTTCCAGGTCGTGCAGTTCATGCCTGTGCTCGTGTTCCCGCAGATCCTTCTGGGCGGGATCTTCCTGCCGCGTGACCAGCTGCCCGAGGTGCTCGAAGTCGTCGGTGATTGGCTGCCGCTGTCGCACGCCATCGACGCGCTGACGGCGGTCGCGACGGGCGATGAGGACTCCGGCTACATCTGGCTGCGCGTGGCCTTCATCGCCTGCTGGATCGTCGGTGCGATCGTCGTCGGCTCGCTGACCTTGCGGCGGAGGACGCCGTGAGTGCGCCATCGGACGTGGCGGCAGTGCCCGCGTCATGGCGGCGAAGGCGCAGATGGAAGGCCCGGGTCAGGCCCTCTGACGGTCGCTGGCGAGCATCGCGTAGATGAGGGTGTCGGTCCATTCGCCCTTCGACCACCAGTCCTGACGCAGGTGTGCTTCCTGCCGCATGCCGATCCTCTCGGCCAGCTTCGCCGAGGTGGTGTTCCGGGCATCCATCCCTGCGAATACCCGGTGCAGCCCGTAGTGGTCGAAGGCGAGATTGAGTACGGCGATGGCCGCTTCGGTCGCGAAGCCGTGCCCGCCGGCCGCGGGGTCGAGGATCCAGCCGATCTCGGCCTTCTCCGTTGATTCCCCGTCGTGCCAGAGGGCGATGGCGCCGATGACGATCGAGCCTTCGATGTCGTCGAGGCCCTCTGCTGTCTCGAGGACGAGTGCCAGGGCACGGGATTCGGTCTCGAGTCCGGTTCGCGGAATGCGCTTCGCGACCTCGGCCTTTGCATCCTCAGCGGTCCAGGGGTCTTGGAGGAGGTACCGCGAGACGTCCTCGCGCGACATGACGGGCAGCAGCGCCTCGGCGTCGGACTCGCGATACGTCCGCAACTGCAGGCGGTCGGTGGTCAGGGGCAGCTCGATCGGATCCATGGTCCAACTCAATCACGCGAAGCCGACGATTGGAACACCAGCCGCTTCAGCTACCCGAACCGACAAAAGCACCGTGCAGGCGGGTTGCCAATGCAGGTTGAGGTAGCTGGAGAGAGTGAACACCCGGGGCGCACACGGGAACATCGTGACAAATGGCATCATCGACCCAGCCTGTCGAGGAACTCGCCTCGGCGCTGTTCGTCTCCTCGGGCACCGTGCGCAACCGTCTGTCGGCGGCGATCGGAAAGACCGACGGCCGCAATCGTGCCGACGCCGTGCGCATCGCCCGCGACAATTGGCCCTTCAGCTACCCGAACCTGCAAGACCACTCCACCTGCACGGTGCTTTTGCCGGTTCGGGTAGCCGAAGCCGGACGCGACTCAGTCCGGCCGGCTCAGCGCCTGCTTCCACGACACCTTCGGGCCCGAGCGCAGGATGGAGCGTTCGAAGATCCTCGTCGCCAACAGCAGCGCCAGGACGGTGGTGACCGCGAGGATGAGCAGGGAGACCAACGGCTCCCACCATTCGATCGTGCCGAGGAAGACTCGCATCGGGACCGCGACCGCCGCGGAGAACGGAATGTAGGACAGTACGGCCATCACCGCTTCGTTGGACGAGAAGATGATGACTCCCATGTAGGGCAGGAAGATGAGCATCATGATCGGGCTGGACGTCGAACCCAGGTCCTCCGTGCGGGAGACCATCGAGGCGGCCGCGGCGTAGAGAGCTGCGATCATGACGAAGCCGACGACGAAGAGTGGGATGAACCACGCGATCGGCTCGGTGACCTTGCCGAGCACCAGGTCGTTTCCGCTGATGGCGGCACCGATGAGGACGGACAGTGCCGTCAGGCCGATCTGTGCGAAGGCGAGGATCGAACACGCCAGGACCTTCCCGAACATCAGCACCTTCGCCGAGGTGGACGCGAGCAGGATTTCGACGATCCGTGACTGCTTCTCCTCCACCACGGACGAGGCGATGGTCGTGCCGAAGGTCACCGCCGACATGAAGAACACGAGCCCGAGGCCCAAGCCGATCAGGTACGTCAGGCCCGGGTCCGGGGCGTCGGGGTCGAGGAGTTCGACCGTCGGGACCTGGCTGAGTTCGCCGGTCAGCGATTCGGGCGCGGAGCGTTCGGCGATGACCGTGACACCGACCGGGGACTGCCCGTCCGCGACGACGGCGGCCTCCACCTCCTCGGAGGTCACGAGGTCCTTCGCCTCGTCTTCGCTGTCGACGGAGACAGGTTCGATGCCGTCGATTCCCTCCACCGCCGTCGCCCCCGCCGAGGTGATCGCCACCTTGTCCGTGGACGAGAACAGTGAGGGCAGCGATCCGGAGACCGCGACGAGTGCTCCGAAGAGGACGATGCTCAGCAGCGTCGAGATCATGAACGCCTTCGACTTCAGCCGGACCATGATCTCACGTTCGATGACGAGGCCGATGGCGGTTGTGAAGCTTGCTCGCTTCGTCTGTGCGGTCGTCGCCAGCCCCGACTTCCTGGAGGTGGTCGTGGTGGGGGTGTTCGCATCCTGGTGGGTGCTCATGCCTGCGTGACCTCCTGGAAGAGTCGGTTGAGGGCGACGGTGTGCGGGGCGAAGGACCTCACCGAGGACACGGACATGGCTCTGCGCAGGACCGCCTCGGCGGTGTCCGGATTCGGGGCCGCGAAGCGCACCCAGTTCCCGTCGAACTCGACGACGGTGATGTCGGGGACCTCGCGGACCCACCCCATGTCCGCATCGGTCTGCAGGATCCACTCGGGGCTGCTGCGCTCGCGGCGCAGCTCATCGGCGGTGCCGTTGGCGACGAGGCGGCCGCGGTCGATGATGACCAGATCGTCGACGAGGCGTTCGACCAGGTCGAGCTGGTGGCTGGAGAAGAGGACGGGCGCGCCGGTGTCGGCGAAATCCTTGAGTACCTCGAGGGTGCGTTCGACGGCGACCGGGTCGAGTCCGGAGAAGGGCTCATCGAGCACGAGGGCGCGCGGACGGTGGATGAGGGCCGCGGCGATCTGGACCTTCTGCTGGTTGCCGAGGCTGACGGCTTCGAGGTTGTCGCCGGGTTCGCCGCCCAAGTCGAGCTGCTCGAGGAGTTCGAGTCCGCGACGGCGGGCGGAGTGACGGCTGAGTCCGTGGAAGCGGGCGAGGTAGATGAGCTGATCGATGATCGGCATCTTCGGGTAGAGGCCGCGCTCCTCGGGCATGTAGCCGATCGCGCTGCGGTGCGCGGCAGTGATGTCCTCGTCGTCGACGGTGATGCGACCGGAGTCCGCGGCGAGCACGCCGAGGATGATGCGCATGGTCGTTGTCTTGCCGGAGCCGTTGGAGCCGACGAATCCGGTCATCCGACCGGCGCCGATGGAGAAGCTCAGGTCGTGCAGGACCTGTTTGTCGCCGAAGCTGCGCGAAATCGCGTCCACAGTGATCATGATTCAACGCTATGCGGTGAGTGGTCGACGCGGATCCGCCGTGGGGAGGATTTTCGGTTCAGCGGGGAGGGGGAGAGCGCCGTACGGCCGAATGCACGTGGCGGCTCCGTGCCGACTGCGCGCAGAGTGTGTCAGCGACTGAGTCAGCCGCCGACGATTCCGTTCTCGTAGGCGAAGATGACGGCGTGGATCCGGTCGCGGATGTCGAGCTTCGTCAGCAGATTGGACACATGCGTCTTGACGGTGGCCTCGCCGACGAAGAGCTTGCCCGCGATCTCCCCATTGCTCAGTCCTGTGGCCACGAGGTGGAGGACCTCGAGTTCGCGGTCGGTGAGCAGCTCCAGTTCAGGGGCCGCCGAGGCGGTCGTCTCGGGGCTGCGCACGGAGCGTTCGATGACGCGTCGGGTCACCTCGGGGGACAGAAGCCCGTCGCCGTTCGCCAGGGCTGTGACGGCGTCGATGAGCTGCTCCGCCTCGGCGGTCTTGAGCAGGAATCCGCTGGCACCGGCGGCCAGCGCTTGGAACAGGAAGTCGTCACGGTCGAAGGTGGTGAGCATGAGGACCGCGCCGGCCGCGCCTCGACGGACGATCTCCGCGGTGGATTCGAGTCCGTCCATGACGGGCATCTGGACGTCCATGCAGATGACGTCCGGTGACAGGTCGAGTGCCCGGTCGATGGCAACCTGCCCGTTCTCGGCTTCACCGACGACGGTGATGGTGTCCTCGCTCTCGAGGATGGTGCGGAAGCCGGTTCGGACCATCGACTGGTCGTCGACGAGGAGGACTCGGATCACGGTTCAGGCCTTTGCTGTGGAGTCGGCGGCGGATGAGGCAGGGGCGTCGGGTCCGGTGGACGAGGCGGCGGTCTCCGAAGCAGCGGGTGAGGGGGCTTCGGCCTCGGGTTCGGCGACGTTGCGTGGGTACGGAATCCGTGCACGCACAAGCCAGCCGCCGCGTGATTTCGGGCCGGCTTCGAGGGTCCCGCCCAGGGCGCTCATCCGTTCGCGCATCCCGATGATTCCGAGACCCGAGCCCGCATGCCTGGCAACTCGGGTGCCTGCGGAATCGTCGTCATCCGACTCGGGGTCTCGCTCCGGTGCAGGCTCGGGTGCAGGCTCGTGGCTCCGCTCCGGCGCGGGGGCGAGGTCGTGCTCCGGTGCGGGTTCAAGGTGAGGGCGGGGTTCGTCTCTGAGCGCACCGGGGGATCGGGAGTCGCTGATCTCGACCTCGAGTTCGGTCGAGCCGTAGCGCAGACGCACCTGAACCTCGGCGTGCAGACCCGCGTAGCGGCGGCAGTTGGTCAGGGACTCCTGGATCACGCGGTAGAGCGACATCTCAGTGATCGGTGTCAGCGGGCGTGACTGGCCGATCGTGTGGACCGTGATCCGCTGGCCCGATCGACGTGAGGCGTCGACGAGCTCTGGAACGTCGCCGAGGCCGGGGTTGCCCTGCGCATTGTGTTCGCCGATGCTCGCATCGTCCGTATCCCGCAGCGTGTAGACGAGCGCGCGCAGCTCGTCGACGGTTTCCCGCGTGGAGGATTCGATGGTCTTCAGCGACTCCCGTGCCTTGTCGGGGTTCTTCTCGAGACTGCGTCGGGCCGCCGCGGCATGGATGCCGACGCCGGTGATGTGGTGGGCGATGCCGTCATGGAGTTCGCGGGCGATGCGCACCCGCTCGAGGTCGAGTGCCTGATTCGTCAGCTGCTGTTCCTGGGACCGGATCTCTGCGTTGGCCGAGCGCAGCTCGTTGAGGATCCTCCGCTGGCTCCAGGCACGGTTGCCGAAGAGCCAGGCACCGCCGAAGAACGCGACGTTGACGAGGAAGGTGACTGCCGACCCCGCCGCGAACTGGAGGACCGTCATATCGGTGAACGACTCGAACTGAAGGATCATCGAGACGAACAGATAGACGAAGATTCCCACGCACAGGAGGAGCCGGGAGATGAACGCCGCTCGGCGATTGCGCTGCCAGGCACCGACCGCGTACACGCCCATGAACACGATGATCTGCGTGACTCCGGGCTCCATGATCTCGAGGGCCTGCGCCGTGACGAAGACGGCGGCCTGGATCCACGCCGTCTGGCTGGGATAGCGTCGACGCCAGATGAGTGGCAGGGTGACGAGGACGGACATCAGGCAGATCAGCCACAGGGGTCCCTTGAACGGCCAATAGCTCGTCGTGTTGTACAGCACCGCGAAGACGATCGAGGCTGCGGCCAGCGCGAGCACCAGATACACGTCTGTGCGTGTGGGGGTCTGCGATGTCGAGTTCTCCGCCATCCTCCCAGCTTAGACAGGCGATCCGCTTCGGGGTATCCGCCGGGGTGGGGATCTGTGGTCCATGGGCCTCCGGCTCAGGGCGGAGGTCCATGGACGACGGTGCTACAGGTCGATGGCGACGATCGGATCGGTGGTCGGCTGCTCCGAACCGCCCTCGGGCTCCACGGTGATGCCGAACAGACTCCCCGAGCCGAAGGGTTCGTCGGCGATGGTCACCGGCTGTTCCGTCATCAGTCCGACGCTCTCGGGGCCTTCGTCACCGATCACCCACATCTGCAGGGACTTCCCGGCTGGAGCTGTGTCCACGTCACTCGAATTCAGGCGGATGAGCTGCTCGTTCTCGGATGAGAACACTGTGACTTCGCCGCCCTCGGGCAGATCGGCGGTGCTCGTTCGCAGGTCCCCGGCCTCCATCAGGCGAGTGGAGTCCTCGAGCTGCTGCTGAGTCGAGGCGAGTTTCTCCTCCATCTCACTCTGGTTCTGCTGCAGCTGCCAGGAATTCACGCCGATGACTCCAACGACGATGACCGCGGCCGCGGCAGCGACCCACGCCACCCAGGGCTGACGTTGCCGACGGTGTTCGGCCAGGTCGGCAGGAGGGGGCGGAGACGCGGACCCTGTTGTCTCCCGGCCGGCTGAGTCATGTTCGGGTGAGCTCTGCCGATCAGCACCGGGTCCGGGAGACGCCTGTCCGGACTCGCTCTGCTCGGGCTCGACCTGTCCGGACTCGCTCTGCTCGGGCTCGCTCTGCTCGGGCTCGGCCTGTGAGTGGGTCTCCGGGATGGAGAGGATCGCGTCCCGGGTGGCCGCGGAGACAGGCTCCACCGCGTCGTCCGGCGCAGAATCGGGGGCGTCTGCTGCAGTGAACAGCTCCGCATCGGATTCGGCCATGAGCGCCATGGTGTCCTCGTACGCTGCGACCTCGGAACGGAAGTCTGGGTCTGAGTCTGCGAGTGCCTGTGCCTCGGCGAGTTCGGCGTCGCTGAGACCGCCCAGGGCCAGGCCGGCAGCCAGATAGTCACGATCGGTGCTCATCGACTTGCCTCCAACTCTTCTCGCAGCTTCTTCATTCCATCGCGTATCCGCGACTTGATCGTACCGAGGGGAACTTCGAGTCCCTCCGATATCTGGGCGTGGGTCAGGCCCTGATAGAAGGCCATGACGATGGGTCTGGCCTGTTCTTCCGGCAGGATCTTCAACGCTGTCACCGTGCGATCCGATTCAGTTCTTTCGATGACCGTCTGCTCGACCTGCTCACCCGACTCGGCGGTGCTGCGCAGACCATCGGCGAAGTCGCGGTTCTGCTGGGCCGCAACGCTGCGAACGCAGTCGATGGCTCTCCTGCGACACAGGGTGACCAGCCATGCTCGACCGGTTCCACGATCGGGGTCGTAGCCTTTGCAGTGAGTCCACACCTCCGTGAAGCATTCCTGGAGGACCTCCTCGGCGAGCGATCGGCTCTTGACGATTCTCAGGATCACAGCCATGAGGATCCGGGACTGGGACACGAACAGCTCCTCGAAAGCGGCCGCGTCACCGCGGGCGATCCGGACGAGCAGAGATCCGCTGGGATCCGCCGAGGCGGGCTGCGGGTCGTCGCTCGCACGTTGGTCGCCGTCAGCGCGCGGGTCCTCGTGTATGCGCCGGTCGCTGCCCGGGGGGCCGTGTCGAAACGCAGTCGGATCATTTGAGCTCATTGACCAATCATGTCATCTGATCGGAACTTGTTCATCGATCCTCCATATCTTCGAGGAAAGCGGCGGCGGCCGGAGCCCGATCTCGACGCAGCGGATCGTTCCCCGGCCACCTCACTGTGGAGCTTCGATGTCACTTCGAAGGCATCATCACGCTGTCGACCATGTACACGGTTGCGTTGGCGGTCTTCACACCGCCGCAGACCAGTCCGGCATCGTCAAACTTCATGTCCTCGCCTTCGCCTGTGATCTCGACCTTCGAGCCCTCGACGGTCTCGTGCTCTCCGGCGATCTCATCGGGAGACATCTGTCCGGGGATGACGTGGTAGGTGAGAACCTTCGTCAGCATGTCCGAGTCCTTGGCCAGTGCGTCCAGGTCGTCCTTGGGGACGTCCGCGAAGGCATCGTCGACCGGAGCGATGACGGTGAACTCGTCCCCGTTGAGGGTGTCGACGAGGTCGACGTCCGGATTGAGCTCACCCGAGACGGCCTTGGTCAGGGTCTTGAGCATCGGGTTGTTCGACGCCGCTGTTGCGACGGGGTCCTGTGCCATGCCCTCGACGGATCCGCCGCCATCGGGATTGGCCTCGGCATAGGCGGCGCAGCCCGGGCCGACGAGGTTCGAGTCCGCCATGGAACCGTCTTCCGACTCTTCGGGAGCCTCTGAGCTGCCACCGGAATCCTCGGCCTGGGTCTCTCCGCCTCCGGATTCGGAATCGGATCCGGTGCCGGAGCAGCCGCTCAACGCCATCAGCCCGATTGCGCCGGCAGCCAGAATCGTGGTCGCGCGATTGCGAATGAGAGTTTTCATCGTTCTTCTCCTTGTGAGTGGTGGTGCATCAACAGTGGTGCTCAACAGCGCTCAGCCGTGAAGGCGTCTTCATTGCTCGCTGTGTACCTGGTATTCGCAGCCGCCGTGGTTCTGGATGGGTGATCGCGAGAATTTCTTGGAAACTGTTCGACCAAGCCGCCTTGGGCGCAGGCGGTCTGCTCGGCTCGGACATCTCGGCGCAGGCGCTGTTTTCGACCGGGGAAGCTATTCGACGCGGAACTGGATGTGGTGGTGCCCGGTCGCCGAATTGGGAATGGCTTCCCTGCGCTCCGGGGTCTGCACGTTCCCGTCGCGATCGATCGCACGGACGGTGAGGGTGTGCGACCCGGCATCGACCGTGCTGAAGTCTGCTCTCCACTGCCGCCAGGTGTCGATGTTCACCTCGTCGGCCAGCTCTGCCTCCGTCCACTGCCCGTCGTCGAGCTTCACATCGACTCGTTCGATCCCGCTTCGCTGCGCCCAGGCGGTGCCGGCGACGACCAGATCACCCGCCGGCACCTTCCCCAGCGGTTTCGGAACTTCGATTCTGGACGCGACCAGGATGGGGGCCTTGGCATCCCACCCGCGGTCGGTCCAATAGGCCGTCTTCTCATCGAAGCGGGTGACCTCGAGTTCCGTGACCCATTTGGTGGCCGAGACGAAGCCGTAGAGTCCGGGGACGACAAGGCGGGCGGGGTACCCGTGCTCGGGCGGCAGGGGACTGCCGTTCATGCCGACGGCAAGCAGCGCGTTCCGATCGTCTGAGAGTGCTTCGATCGGCGTCGAGGCCGTGAAGCCGTCGAAGGAATGGGAGAGCACCATGTCCGCGTCCCTGTGCGGTTTCGCCCGTTGCAGCAGCTCGCTGACGGGGAAGCCCAGCCACGTGGCATTGCCGACGAGGTCACCACCGACGGGATTGGAGACGCAGGTGAGCGTGATGTGGTGCTCCTCGAGGGGGAGGTCGAGAAGATCGTCCATCGACAGGGTCACCTCTGAGTCGACCATGCCGTGGATCCGCAGTGACCATTGCTGCGCATCGATGACCGGGGGAGCGAGGACCGTATCGATGCGGTAGAAGTCCTTTCGGTCGGTGACGAAGGGCGCAAGGCCCTTCACCTGAGGATGCGCCGAGGCGGGAATCGGGGGTGCTGTTTTCGCGGGCTTCGGCAGCACGAGCTTCGCAACCGCAGCACCGGCGTCCAAGGTCAGTGAAGCCACGGTCTGTCCGGCGGCCACTGCTGCTGCCCCTGCGGCGCCGATGATCCCTGTGATCGCGAAGAAGCGGCGCCGTGACGGATCTGCGGCAGGTTTCGCGCTCGATGACGCTCCAACCGGCGACGGGGAATCGGGTGGCGAGGAAGAATCGGGCAGCGACGGGGAATCGATTGTCGACGGTGAATCAGTCGTCGCCGGGGAATCGGCTGTCGCCGAGGCGCCGGGTCGAGCGACGGCAGGAAAAGTTGAGGCAGCAGCGGTATCCGTTCCGCCGGTATCCGTTCCGGGCGCAGACGTCGAAGTCGACGAATCGAGGCTGATGAGGACGCGGAAGGTCGCCATGCCGAGAGCGAGGCCGATCAGAGTCGGAAGCACGTCGAGGACCTCGGACTCGGGGCGGAGGGGGATGACGATGACGGGGACGATCCCGGCCAGGAGCAGGAGCGCTGTGGCCAGCCGGAGGCGACGAGATGCGAGCCATCCGATGAGTCCCCCGAGCACCAGAGCCCCGAGGCCCGTGGTGAGGACGAGGACGAGCTTGTCATTGTGCCCGAGAAGGTCGATGACCGGTTTGATGAGGCCCGCGGGAGCCAGCGGAATGATCGTTTGGCCTACGGCCAGCAGAGGGGCGGCCGGTGGCCCGAAGGCTCGGGCGATGAGCTCGGCGGCACCGAACAGGACGAGGGTGGCGACGACCCCGGCAAGGGCGGTGCGAAGTGGTCTTCTCATGCTCGATATTCGGAGCAGACACCGATTCGGATGGGCGATCGGGGCGTGAAGCTTCGTCCCTGGGCCTCGCTCCGTTCACAGAATTGTCAGTGAACGTGCCTTCAGGCTGACGTAGCATAGTGCAATGACTGAGAACCCAGGATACGCCGAGCCGCAGGCGCCAAGCGGAGACTCGGACGAACCCAGAAGCGCAAGTGCCCCCATCTATACGGCCAAGGTCGAGAACCTCGGCGGCACCTCGGGCGAAGTGCGTGTCGAAGACGGACTGACGCTTTCGACCGCTCCCACCTCGCACGTCGATCAGGGCAGCAACCCGGAGCAGTTCCTCGCCATGGCATGGAGCACCTGTCTGGGTGAGACCCTCAAGGTGGTGCTGGCGGTCAATGAGGTCGAGGCTCTGTCACGAGTCCGGGTCGAAGTCGACCTGCACGGTGAGTCCGCTGCGGGATACCGCTTCGTGCCCCGGGCCTACATCTCCATCGAAGGCGTTTCTGTCGAAGACGCGGAGAAGTACGCGGGGCGGGCACATGCCAGGTGCCCGATCTCGAAACTGCTCAAGGGACAGGGCAGCCCGAGCGTCGAGATCGAGGCCTACAAGAATCCGGATGATTTCCAGCTCAGCTGAGCCTGCCTCCAGCTCATGATCACGGCGCTCGCCACCACCTCGGCGAACTGATACTACAGTGGTCACCAGGCGCCGAGACTCCAGATCCGGCGTCGTCCATGCCGACCGGATGCCGCACGGCATGGGGTGAACCGCAGATGTGTCGGAAGGGGGAGCAGCCGTGGACGTTCAGGAAGCGATCTTTCTCGCGCTCGACCTCACCGGCACATTCGTCTTCGCCGTCTCGGGCGTGCTCCTGGCCGCCCGGCGGGGCTTCGACATCACCGGAGGGCTGGTTCTCGGGACGATGACCGGCATCGGCGGGGGGACGATCCGCGATGTCCTCCTCGACCGTGTGCCGAATGCACTGTCCCAACCGATCTATTTGGTTCCGCCGCTCATCGCCACGCTGCTCATCTACCTCATCGGCAAGCACGTCTCGCGTGCCCGCATCTGGATCGTGACGTTCGATGCGATCGGACTTGCCATCTTCAGCGTCACCGGCTCGACGATCGCTCTCGGCGCCGGAGCCAACTACCCGGCCGCACTGCTCATGGGTGCCCTCACCGCCTGCGGCGGCGGCCTCATGCGCGATGCGGTGGCCAGTGAGGACCCGGCGATCTTCACCGGCACCGACCTCTATCTCATTCCTGCGCTCTTCGGAGCCGGCGTCACGCTCCTCGCGCACGCGACGGGAATTCTGGGCGGTGTGGTCTCGCTGACCATCGCGGCCCTGGCCTTCGGCTTCAGGATGTTGGCCTGGAAGCTGCAGTGGCGGGTCCCGCAGCCCATGCGACAGTGGTCGTATCGAGCCACCGAGCGGAAGATGAAGAAGCTGCCCTCGGTGTTCCGCAAGCCCGACTGAGGGCGAAGTCTTCTCGGCCACCTTCCTGCTTGCATAGATGAACCTATGAGCGCAGAGGCGGACCAGAAATGGACCGAAGCTCCGGCACCTTTCCTGCAGGTGGGCTCCTGGCTCGCCGCCGATTCCGATATCGACGTGGAGCACGAGCGGTTGGCCGAGATCTGAGACGTTCGGGACTTCGCCGACGCGACATGTGCTCCGCCGCGGGGACGGTGGGCGCTGTAGAGTTCCTCCCGATTTCTATCGTCTCAGCCCTTCTCTACCCATTTGCAACTGGGATAGTCTATGTAATTGACTAAAGTTTTTTCCAATGAGGGGAGGCGCTTGCACCATGCTCGAAGGGTTCAAGCCGATCGGCAACTCGCACTCAGGGGTGCGCATCAGCGGATTGATCGCGGGCTCCGGCCCGCCGGTGCTGCTCCTGCACGGCTATCCGCAGACGAAGCACATGTGGCATCTGGTGGCACCGGCGCTGGCAAAGGACCACACTGTCGTCCTCGGAGATCTGCGCGGGTACGGTGACTCCGACAAACCGGAGCAGGAGAACGATCGCAGCACCTACTCCAAGCGTGAGATGGCTGCCGACCAACATGCCCTGATGATGTCGCTCGGATTCGAGAAGTACTCCATTGCCGGTCACGATCGGGGCGGACGAGTCGCCCACCGCTTGGGGCTCGACCACCCTGAGGCAGTCGACCGTGTTGCACTGCTTGATATCGTGCCGACTCTGCACATGTTCGACAATGTGAACCGCGCTATGGCGAGCTCCTATTTCCACTGGTTCTTCCTCGCGCTGGAGAACGGGATGCCCGAGGCTCTCATCCGGGCGGACCCCCTCACCTGGCTGCGCAGTCGTTTCGAAGGTCGCAACGCCGGGGGCAGGCAGGTTGACCCCGAGACGTATGACGAATACGCACGGTGCTTCACGAGTCCCGGAGGGGTTGAGGCTTCGACGGCCGACTATCAGTCCGCGGCAACCATCGATCTCGATCACGATCGCGCCGACCGTGATCGCGGCCGGCGCCTGATGATGCCGCTGCTCACTCTGTGGGGAGACAAGGGATACGTCGGTAGGACCTTCGATGTCGTCGAGGTGTGGAAGGACTATGCGGACGAGGTCGAAGGTGCAGCGGCCCAGTCCGATCACTACCTGGCCGAAGAAGCTCCCGAGTTCGTCGTCACCGAGCTCACGAGATTCTTCGACCCGTCCACGGCCGATGGCGGAGGGCAGGGCTCATGAACTGCACTCAAAACCGCTGCGAAGACGAGGAGAACGCCGAATCCGAGCTCGTCCGCGCACGCCTGCGGACCTTGGTCGAAATGGAATCTCCCTCCGGGCACCGGGAGGGGATCGCCGAATGCCTCTCCCTCATCAGGCATTGGGCCGGTGAGGCCCTTGGTCGGCACGGCGAGATCCGAGAGATCGACGGCGTCGACCACTTGTACTTCGAGGCCGCAGATCCCGGTGGGATACTCCTGCTCGGACACGCCGATACCGTATGGCCGGTGGGTACTCTGGGCCGGCTGCCCTTCGCCGTCGATGACGGGCGCGCTCGCGGCCCCGGCGTCTTCGACATGAAATCGGGACTCGTGGCGACCATCGGCGCCCTCGAAAGGCTGGTTGCCCAGGGGCGGCGAGGATGTGACGACATCTCGCTCCTGATCACGGGTGATGAGGAAACCGGATCGATCACCTCCCGCAGACTCATCGAAGAAGCGGCAGCGCACTCAAGCGCCGTGCTCATCCTCGAGCCGAGTCTCGACGGGGCAGTGAAGATCGCTCGACGAGGCGCCGGAATCTACCGAATCGGGCTCAAGGGGCGGGCGGCGCACGCGGGTCTCGAACCCGAAAAGGGCGCTAACGCTCTCGCGGAGATGGCGTCGGTCCTTCAGCGACTCGCACTCCACTCGGATGAGTCGCTCGGCACGACGGTGTCGCCGACATTCGCCACAGCCGGCACCGCCGTGAACACCATTCCGGAACTCGCCGAGGTGGCCTTCGACGTTCGTGCCTGGTCCCTCGACGAACTCGAACGCGTCGACGCCGCCTTCCGGTCGACTCTCCCGAGGAATCCCGAGATCGCTCTGACCTTGGGCGGGGGCATCAACCGGCCGCCCCTTGAACGTGAGCACGCGGAGGCACTCCACCTCCTTGCCCGACAGGTCGCAGAGGACCTCGGTCAGACACCGCTCGACGGTGTCGAGGTCGGAGGCGCATCCGATGGCAACTTCACAGCGTCGCTCGGCACCCCGACCCTCGACGGGCTCGGGCCGCTGGGAGACGGAGCGCATGCCGAACACGAATGGGCGGATCTCGAATCGATCATCGAACGGGCCGATCTCGTCGCAGAGCTCATCCGACGCATTCGCAGGCACGACTCAGACCACACCATGAAAGCCGAAGGTGAGAAGCAATGACCACACAACACGACGCCACAGCATCGAGCAACGGGCGTGAGACATCGAACTGGGAGGCGCGATTCAACACCCCATACCTGCACACGGTGAGACCAGCGATGGGGAACCCGCACACAGCTCTCGTCATCGAAAACCATCGCCATGGGGTCAGGGGGCGACTCCTCGCACCCGAGGCAGGCAGCAGCAGATCTGTGCTCTCCGACATCCTCCCGGTCGACGTGAACTTCGAATCGTTCCTGTCACCCGACGCTCGCTGGGTCGTCTCCCTCGATGACGGCGGAGGTTCCGAGGTCGGCGGACTCCTGGCCCGATCGGTCGACGGTGCCGAAAGCGTTCATCTGACCCCGGACCGTGAGCCCTACGTCATCAGGGGGATGGAATTCTCCACCGATGGGTCGACGCTTCTCGCCACCATCGTCGACGATGAGGGGTTTCACCTGCTGTCGGTGCCCGCGCATCCCTGGGGCGAGGCGGCGGTGATCTGGTCCTCACGGAACGAGGCCTGGTACGGACACGTCTCTGCCGATGCGAGCCTGTTCTGCGTCGACTCGACGAATCACAACCCCGGTTGGCGTCGGACCGCAGTCACCGTCGTCGACGCGCTCTCTGGCGAGGAGATCGCCGTGTGCAACGACATGGTCGACGGCGGACCCGTCCGTGCCGTTCGCTTCTCCCCGCTGGCGGGCGACGACCGGCTGCTGCTGAGCACAGAGAAGAGCGGCTTCGCCAGGCCCGCGCTGTGGTCACCGTCCGCTGGGGAGCGAACAGACTACCCCCTCCCCGCCCTTGCCGGCGAGGTGCTCCCGCTCGATTGGGACCCAGGCCATTCCCAGATCCTCTCGCTGCACGTGGACGCAGGCATTCATCGCCTTCTGCTCCTCGACACCGACACCGGGGAGCTGTCCGTCGTGCGCCAGGGCACCGGCAGCTACGCCGCCCCCGATGTGGCCGCAGAGTTCGCATACAGCGCGCAGTCCTACCTTGACCAGACCGGCGGAGTATTCATCTTCGAACAGTCGTGGAACACTCCTCCGGCGCTCATCGGCATCGACCACGACGGCGAATCGAGCGTCGTCATCGCTGCCCCCGAGCTGCCCGCAGGTGTGCCGCTCAACTCTGAACTCGTCACCAGTGCCGATGGCACACCAGTCCAATTGTGGTGGGCGATCCCAGCAGGTGAGGTACGGGGCACGATCCTATCGATCCACGGCGGGCCCAATCTGGTCACCACCGACCACTATGCTCCAGAGGCGCAGGCGTGGCTGGCGGAGGGCTTCGCCTTCGCTTCGCTGAACTATCGGGGCTCAGTGACGTTCGGCAGGGAATTCAGAGAAGGCTTCTGGACCGGGTACGGCGACCGCGAAATCGCCGATATACGAGCGGTGATGGACCGACTGCGGGAACTCGGTGTGGCCGCTCCGGGATCGTCGTTCGTCACCGGCGCCTCCTACGGTGGTCACCTCACTCTGCTGTCGATGGGCAGATTGCCCGAATACTTCGCCGGAGGCTTCGCCGTGGTTGCGATGGCCGACTGGGCCACTGCATTCGAGGAGATGAACGCCGCACTCAGACCAGTGTGGGAGAAGGTGCTGGCCAACGGTGAGCTGAGCTTCGAGGAAGCATGTGCGAAGCTTTCGTCCACGAGCTACGTCGATCAGGTGCAGGGGTCCGTCGTGCTGTTTCAGGGGGCGCGTGACTCTCGCACCCCGCCCGCTCAGGCGAGGAACTACATCGAGAAGCTGCGAGCCAGCGGAGGCGACGTCTCGATCGAATGGTTCGATGCCGGCCATTCACCTGCGGGTCTGGCCATCGAACACGAATGGCTGGAGCGTGAGCTGGGGTTCGTCGCGCTCACCGAGTCATCAACGAGGTGGTCCGACAAGCCCGGGGGGTGACCGGAACTCAGCTGCCGTTCGTCTCCGCTGCGTCCCTGGGCTGCGGCTGCGAGTCATCTTCGCCATCGGGTTTGCTCTCCGCAAGTGCCTCAAGGCCCCTGATGAGGACTTCGAGACCGGTGTCGAACGTGCTGGCGTCCCCGATGCCCAGAGGAGGTTGGCCCGCCGCAGCGATGGCCGGATAGTCCTCGGGGTCGAGGCGTTCGAACTGCATCCTCCAGGCCAATTCGTCCTCCCGCTGCACCTGCTCCGGAAGGCAGTGGGAGGCAGCCTCGATGCTTGAGAGTGCGCGAACATAGTTGCCGAATACGCGTTGGTACCTGAGTGCGTCTGTGTGGTTGAATCCGGCATCGAGGAATGCCGCGAGGGTGTACTCCATATTGCTGAACTCGCGAGGCATTCGCGTGGTCCTGGAGGCCATCTGCTGGGCGAGCTGAGGATAGCGCAGGTAGTGTTCGTGGACGACCCGGGCGGCAATCCGCAGATTCTCCCTCCAGTCTCCAGTGGGTACGAGGGCCCCGAGGTAGGAACGGTCGCGCAGGGAGTCGATGAGCGCGAGGACGAGTTCGTCCTTGTCCTTGAAGTGTCGGTACATCGACGTCGGGTGAGCGCCGAGTTCAGCTCCCAGGGATTGGAATGTCAGCCCGTCGAGGCCGTCGCGCTCGGCAATCATCTCAGCGGCGTCGAGGATGACAGTGCGGTTGAGGGAATCCCGCTTACGCCTCGTGCGGGCCGGTGCGTCGGGCGCCGAACGACGTGCGCCGTCCTCGGATGTGCCGGGGTTCGTCAAGGTACTCCCATCGTCGTGTGTGTCCTCAAGGATAACGGCAGTCGGCATGAACGCGAAGATCACTTGCCCAATAGATAGTCATTTCTATTGACTAAGACTATTGCTATCTCCTTGTTCCGGGATTAATCTGTTGCTACGACATGGCGCCGCAAGGGCCAAGGCCATGGTGGAAAGGAACTTCAATGACGAGTTTCACCCGACCGCGACGTAGGACACGCCTTCGCGCAGCGGCCGCCGGTCTCGCGCTCGCACTCGGCCTCACTGCGTGCTCGAACGGCGACGGCGGTCTCGACCAGAACATCTCGGACGACGAGCAGATCGTCATCGGGGCCGAACAGGAACCCGACTGCGCGGACTGGATCGCCACGTGTGCCGCAAACATCTGGGGTTCCTACACGATGCGGATCCCCACTCTCCCGCGCGCTTTCGAGTCCCGGAAGAACGATGGATCCTGGGAGCTCGTCCCCTCCGATCTCCTGACCGGTGAACCGAGCGTGGCCATCACCGACGACGGGAAGCAGACGATCACGTATCGGATCAATCCCGAAGCTCAATGGTCCGATGGAGAACCCATCACCGGCGAGGACTTCGTGTACACCGGCCTTCAGATCCGGGACGGCGATGACATCTTCGACAAGAGCGGGTACTCGCTCATCGAATCGATCGACGCTCCGAATGAGAGGACCGCAGTCGTCACGCTCAAGACCTCGACCGGCTCATGGAAGAAGCTCTTCAGCGGCGACTACTCTGTTCTCCCCAGTCACATCCTCAAGGGCGAGGACCGCGCCGAGGTGATGAAGGACGGCTACGACTTCTCCGGTGGCCCCTGGAAGATCGAGTCCTGGGTCAAAGGCGTCTCGGTGACACTGGTGCCCAATGACAACTACTGGGGCGAGAAGCCGAAGCTCAAGAAGGTCACCTTTCAGTTCATCACCGATACCGCGGCCGCCTTCCTCGCACTCAAGAGCGGTCAGGTCCAAGCGCTGTATCCGACACCCCAGCTCGACGCGATGAGCCAGATCAAGGCCGGGGTTCCGAACACGAACATCGACGTCGATACAGATTCCGGAAACCTGGAGGCCCTGTGGATCAACAATGCGGCCTTTCCCTTCGACAGCAAGGCGGTGCGACAGGCCTTCGCCTATTCGATCGACAGGCCTGCGATCGTTGAACGACTCTACGGACAGATCGGGGTCGAGCAGGTGCAACAGAGCTTCCTCACCCCACTCAACGGCATCTACGCCCGAGAGGATTTCTCCCGATACACCAAAGACCTCGAGAAGGTCGACGAACTCATGACGGACGACGGGTGGCGCAGGAATGGGGAGGGAATCTGGGAGAAGAACGGGAAGCCAGCCGAGTTCCGCATCACCACACAGTCAGGTAACCAACGGCGAGAACTGGCCGAACAGATCCTCCAGAAGCAGGCAGGCGAGGCCGGTTTCTCCATGAAGATCGCCAATGTTGCAGGCGCCGATCTGTTCTCGAGCGTCGCTCCCGAAGGGGACTTCGAAGTCGGAATGTGGACGATCATCGACACCGTCCCAGAGCCCGATCTCGGCTCCTCATTCAGGTCGGACGCCATCCCCGGTGAAGACAACGGGTTCTCGGGCATCAATTTCACCCGAGCGAAGATCTCAGGAGCCGACGGACTCCTCAACACCGTTGCCCGCACGACGAACGATAAGGAACGGATCAAGAAGTCCCATGCAGCGGAGAAGCTGATCGCCGAGGCTGTTCCCGGAATCCCGATCGACACGGTGCCGAATATCGTCATGACCAGCGACAGGGTCGAGGGGCCGGTCGAGATCAACCCCGCAGAAGGCCCCTTCTGGAACCTGGAGGAGTGGACCCTTGATTGAGACCTTCGCCTTCGACGCCACGACGATCGTTGCCGGCATCGAGCTCGACTGTCCGGGAACCGCAGACGACGGGATATCACCATGATTACCTATGCGCTGCGCCGACTGGCCTACTCGATCCCTGTCATCCTCATCGCCTCGTTCCTGCTCTTCTGGGCTGTCCGTCGGGCCTTCGACCCGCTGAGCAAGCTCCGGTTGAACCAGGACCCCACTGCGATCGCCCGAGAGACCGAACGGCTGGGTCTCGACAAACCCATCCCGGAGCAGTATCTCCTCTGGTTCAAGGGCTTCGTGGCAGGGGACTGGGGGACCAGCACGCGCACCGGCCGCGACGTTGTCGACATGATCGCCGGTGCTGCCGGGCCGACCATCCAGCTCATCTTCTGGGGAGTCCTCCTCGGTGCGATCGTTGCGATAGCGGTCGGGACGTATTCGGCGGTCAAACAGTACAGTGCAGCCGACTACGTGTTCACCGGCGTGTCCTACATCGGGATCGCCCTGCCCGCATTCTGGTTCGGGCTTCTGCTCATCCAGATATTCGGGGTGTGGCCGGTGCAGATATGGAACTTGGCCGAGCCGCCGCTGTACTTCGTGGGACTTCACTCGGTGGGCCATTCCGATTTCGGGGACTACCTGCGCCACCTCGCCCTTCCCGTGGTGACGATGACGATCACTCTCGTCGCCAGTTGGAGCAGGTACGGGCGAGCCTCGATGCTTGACTCCCTCACCAGCGACTATGTGCGCACGGCGAGGGCAAAAGGGGTGCCGAAGCGGCAGGTCGTCATCAACCACGCCCTCCGTAACTCCCTGGCCCCCTTCGTCACCGTGGTGTTTCTCGACGCGGGCATCCTTCTCGGTGGACTCGTCGTCACCGAACAGATCTTCTCGATCCCAGGAATGGGAAAGCTCCTGCTCGATTCCCTGCTCGCCGGCGACGCCCAGCTGCTGTTGCCGTGGATGATGCTCGTCGCCGTCATCATCGTCGTCTTCAATCTTCTGGCGGATCTCTGCTATGCCTACCTCGACCCGAGAGTGAAATTGTCATGAGAGCACAGTCAGCGGCCGCATCCGGCAATACCACCAGGTCGTTCGTCGGCCAATGGGCCCTCTTCCGACGTCGGTTCCTCCGACACAAGCTTGCCGTCAGCGGCCTCGTGGTGCTGGCGGTCCTCGTCGTCGCCTGTTTCGGGGCTCCGTGGATCGCCCCATTCCAGGAGAATCACCAGGACCTCATCACCGGATCCACCGGCCCTAGTGCGGTGCACTGGCTGGGAACGGACCAACTCGGCCGAGACTTCCTCAGTCAACTGCTCTACGCCGGGCGGATCTCGATGTCGGTCGGCCTCGGTGTGGGTCTGCTCTCGACCATTGTGGGAGTGCTCCTCGGTTCCCTGGCCGGATACTTCGGCGGCTGGGCGGATGAACTCATCATGCGCCTCGTCGACCTCTTCCTCGTCGTCCCGCCGATCGCGATCCTCGCTCTCCTACTCCAGGGGTTCGGCAGCTCGTCGGTGACGATCGTGCTGGCTCTGAGCGCGCTGGGCTGGACCGTCATCGCACGTGTTGCGAGGTCTCAGGTGCTGTCTTTGCGGGAGAAGGAGTTCGTCGACGCGGCGATCGTGCTCGGAGCCTCTCCCATACGAGTGATCCTGAGACACATGATCCCCAACCTCGCCGGAGTCATCGCCGTGAACGTCTCCCTCGCAGTAGCCGCGGCGATCATCACGGAATCGACCCTGAGCTTCCTCGGATTCGGTGTCCAACCCCCGGACTCCAGCTGGGGCAACATGCTCAGCCAGGCCGCCGGTCTGCTCGGCACCCCGCAGGTGCATCTGCTGCTCTACCCCGGCCTGCTCATACTGATCACGGTTCTGTCGGTGAACTTCATCGGCGACGGACTCCGTGACGCCCTCGACCCACAGACGAAACGATGAGGCCCACGATGACACTCAATCAACAGCCACTGCTCACGGTCGACAACCTCGGCGTCGTCTTCTCGACGGACAACGGTCCAGTCACCTCGGTCGAGGGACTGAGCTTCGAACTGAATGCGAACGAGACCCTCGGCGTGGTCGGCGAATCCGGCTCAGGAAAGTCCATCACCTCAATGGCGATCATGGGACTGCTTCCGCGCACCGCCACCGTGACGGGATCGATCAGGTTCCGCGGAGAGGAGCTGCTGACCAAGACCGACGATCAGCTGCGGGAGCTGCGCGGACGACGGATCTCCATGGTCTTCCAGGACGCGCTCGCCGCACTCAATCCGGTGAAGTCAGTGGGCAGTCAGCTCATGGAGGCAGTGCGCGTCCACTCGTCGGGCCGAAGCCGCCAGGAGATGCGGGCCAGGGCGATCGAACTCCTCGACATCGTCGGGATTCCGACTCCGGAGCAGCGTGTCGACCAGTTCCCCCACGAATTCTCCGGGGGAATGCGCCAGCGCATCATGATCGCCATGAGCATCGCCAACGATCCGGATGTGCTCATCGCCGACGAGCCGACCACAGCCCTCGACGTCACTGTCCAAGCGCAAGTGCTCGACGTGCTGCGTCGGGTTCAGGAACGGACCAACTCGGCCCTCCTGCTCATCACCCACGATCTGGGCGTGGTCGCAGGGCTCGCCGACAGGGTCCTCGTGATGTACTCGGGGAGGAAGGTTGAGGAGGCCGACGTCGAGGATGTGTTCTACCGTCCTTCCCACCCGTACACACTGGATCTGCTGGCCGCGATGCCCCGACTCGACGGCAATCCGGGCGATTCGCGCCTGTACTCGATCCCCGGGGCTCCTCCGGATCCGACCGAACTTCCGCCGGGCTGCCGGTTCGCGCCCAGGTGTCGGTACGCGATGCTCGGCACGTGCGATCAGACTCCCATTCCCGAACGTTTCATCACCGATCGCCATGTGGCGGCCTGCCTGAGGATCGACGAGGTCGCCGCCGTTCGACAGGAGGCGTCCTCATGAGGAGCACACTCGAAGCCATCGATGTCGTCAAGGAGTACCCGGTTCGCTCGGGTCTCTTCCGCAGACGCAACGGCACGGTTCACGCGCTCTCGGGGGTCAGCCTCGAGGTGCCGAAGGGAAAGACGCTCGGCATCGTCGGTGAGTCCGGCTGCGGAAAGTCCACGCTGGGGCGCTCGATCGTCCGGCTCCACGACATCGACAGCGGCAGCATCCGCTTGGACGGCCAGTCCGTCGAATCGACCACCGGCCAGGACCTGCGCTCGCTGCGGCGACGAGTGCAGATGGTGTTCCAGGATCCCTATGCCTCCCTCAACCCGCGGCTGACGATCGGCAGCGCCATCATCGAAGCCCTCGAGATCCACGGGTTGGCGGCCGGCCACCGTTCAGAACGGGCGCAGGAACTTATGGAGATGGTGGGCCTACGTCCCGAGTTCGTCCAGCGCTACCCGCACGAATTCTCCGGTGGTCAGAGGCAGCGCATCGGCATCGCCCGCGCACTCGCCGTCGAACCCGAGGTGATCGTGCTCGACGAACCGGTCAGTGCTCTCGACGTCAGTGTGCAGGCCGGCGTCCTCAACCAACTCAAGGAGCTCCAGGACCTGCTCGGACTCACCTACGTATTCATCGCCCATGATCTCTCCGTCGTGAGATATCTCAGCGACGAGGTGGCCGTGATGTACTTCGGCACGATCGTCGAGTCCGCGCCGACGGGCCGGCTGTTCGCAGCACCCGAGCATCCGTATACTCAGGCGCTGCTGTCCGCAGTCCCGATCCCCGATCCGATCGTCGAGCGGAGCAGAGAGCGGATCACCCTCAGCGGTGAAGTGCCGAGCTCTCTGAACCCTCCGAGCGGATGCCGGTTCCGAACCCGGTGCTGGAAGGCCACCGAACGCTGTGCCACCGAGGTTCCGCTTCTGCGTACGATGGCAGACGGGACCCGAGCGGCCTGTCATCATCCCGAATCGGAAACTCAGAGCCCAACCGACCCCACCGACGGTCAGAGAACGGAAGCAGGTGCTCAATGAGCTCACAGAAGTCGATCGCAGCCATCCCCGGCGACGGAATCGGGCAGGAAGTGGTTCCAGAGGGGCGTCGGGTGCTGCAGGCAGTCTCACAGAAACACGGGATCGATCTCGAATTCGCCGATTTCGACTTCGCGAGTGCCGACTACTACCAGGCTCATGGAACCATGCTGCCCGAGGACTGGTTCGACAGTCTGCGCGGCTTCGACGCGATCTTCTTCGGGGCCGTCGGCTGGCCGGACGTCGTACCCGACCACGTCTCTCTATGGGGCAGCCTGCTGCAATTCAGGAGGTCTTTCGACCAGTACATCAACCTCAGGCCGTGCCGTCTGCTGCCCGGTGTGAAGAGCCCGTTGTCCGGTTACGGGCCAGGTGACGTCGACTTCTACGTGGTGCGGGAGAACACCGAGGGCGAGTACTCGTCGATCGGCGGAAAGATGTTCGAGGGCACCGACCGGGAGATTGTCGTCCAGGAGACCGTGATGACTCGGACAGGTGTCGACAGGGTGCTCAAGTTCGCCTTCGATCTGGCCCGTTCCCGGCCGAATCAGCACCTCACCTCGGCGACGAAGAGTAACGGAATCTCGATCACGATGCCCTACTGGGACGAACGCGTGAAGGTCATGTCCGAGGGCTACCCGGACGTGGTCTGGGACCAGTTCCACATTGACATCCTCACAGCCAACTTCGTTCTCAAACCGAACAATTTCGACGTCGTCGTCGCGAGCAATCTCTTCGGCGACATCCTCTCCGATCTGGGACCGGCCTGCACAGGAACCATCGGGGTGGCACCGAGTGCGAACATCAACCCGGAGGGATCCTTCCCGAGCCTGTTCGAACCGGTGCACGGTTCGGCTCCTGATATTGCCGGCCAAGGCATCGCCAACCCGATCGGCCAGATCTGGTCGGGCGCGATGATGCTTGACCACCTCGGCGAAACCGGGGCGAGCACGGATGTGCTCGAGGCAATCGAATCGGTGTTGAGCAGCGGGGACGCGAGCGTTCTCACCCCAGATCTGGGAGGTCGGGGCACGACTTCATCACTGGGTGAGGCGATCGCATCGACGATCGTGTCACAGGACTGATGCTTGACGACACACGTGCAGTGACCGTCGATCGGTGTTGGCCGATGCGCTGAGGCTCAGTCGCGGCGGATGCTGAAGTCCACGTTCGTCGGGTGTTCGACCGTACGGGAGACCGTGCAGTACTTGTCGTGGGAGAGGCCGACGAGCTTCTCGATGCGCGCATCGGCCTTGCGACCGTCCTCGTCGTCGGGGAATGCGAGGTCGAAGTCGAGGTGGACGTTGTCCACCCGAGACGCGCCGTCCTCGTCGATCTTGTCGGCCCGGGCCGAGACATCGAAGCGCGTCGGCTCGGTGTGCCGGCTGGTCACGGTGTCGACGTCGATCGAGGAGCATCCGGCGACGGCTGCCAGCAGCAGCTCCACCGGTGTCATCAGGCCCTCGCCGCGGCCGAATTCGATGCTCGCCCCGCTCGGCGCAGTGGCACGGTAGTGGTTCTCGGCGAGCCTGGTCAGTTCGATGCTGCGTGTGTCTTCACTCATGGCCTCATCATGTCAGGAAACGATGAGTGTCGACTGGGCAATGGCAACGGCTCAGTCGTCTTGGTCGGGTGCTGCGAAATCGACCTCGGCGGCTTCCAAGACCCGAGCGGTCCGACCCGGACCCGACTCGAAGGTCCAGTAGAGGTTCGTGTGCGAGATGACCTGCTCCGGCGGCGGGGCACCCCAATCGCTGAGATCCTCGGTCGTGTGGGCGTCCGAAACCAGCGTGACATCGTAGCCGCGGGCGAATCCGCCGTGGATCGTCGACCTCACGCATGCATCGGACTGGGCGCCGGTGACGACGAGATGGCCGACGTCTTCGGACGCGAGAACGTCCTCGAAGTTCGTGTCCTCGAAGGCACTGCCGTGGGTCTTCTCGATGATCGCCTCACCGACGGCCGGGGAGAGCGAATCGACGATCTGCCACTGCGGTGACCCCGAGGGCATTTCCCGTGCGGAGTGTCTGACCCAGATGACCTCGGTGCCCTCGGCACGGGCCTTCTCAACCAGATCGGAGATCCTTTCGACCACCTCGTCGGAGTTCCAGGATGCGGCCATCACTCCGGTCTGGACGTCGATGACGAGGAGGGCGGTGTTCTCACGTGCAGAAGCCGGCGGCAGCGCTTCGGCGGCGGGCGATTGTGCTGTGGTGGTGCTCGGTGCAGCGGATGTGCCGGTCGACATCTGATCCTCCTCGATCATCTCCATCCTGCTCCGCTGCGCTCGTCGAAGCAATAGCCGGTCGCCTTCCCGAGCCAATTGCCAGCGAACCTGATCGGGCCGAGGCAGAGCCACCTCGGCGATATCCGGTTCCACGGTTCGGAACTTCGCCCCTGCTGACCGAGCAGTGATGCCAGAATGGGGCGGGTGAGCGAGACCCGAGACGATTCTGCCGAACATCCGCGCCGATTCAGCGTGCTGCGCAGCTGGAAGACGGCACCGTACCTTGTCGGATCCGGCATGGGGATGATGGGCGACAACATCGAACACGTCATCACCTACTGGGTGCTGTGGCAGAAGTTCGAGTCGCCGGCCCTCGTCGGATTCCAACTCATCAGCCATTGGCTGCCGTTCCTGCTCCTGTCCGTCTATGCCGGATCTCTGGCCGAACGCTTCGACTGCCGACGGCTCATCCAGATCGGGCAGGTCATGTTCATGGTCGTGTCCCTGTGCTGGGGCATCCTGTTCCTCACCGACTCCCTGCAGCTGTGGCAGGCCTGCGTCCTCCTCGTCATCCACGGTCTCGCGGGTTGTCTGTGGGGACCGGCCGAGCAGATGATGCTCCACGACTTCGTCGACCGCTCCGAGCTGCCGAGTGCGGTGCGCCTGAACGCCACCTTCCGCAGCCTGGGCATCCTGTTCGGGCCCGTCGTCGGATCCGCACTGCTGCTCTTCTTCGGCCCGACCTGGGGCATCTTCATCAACATCGTCTTCTACCTGCCCCTCACGCTCTTCCTCATGCGCACCCCGTACACGGGGCACATTCGCAGCGGCGGGATCCGCACGACGAGGACCACGCTGTTGCAGTCGCTGCGTGTCCTCATCGATGTCCGCCACAACAGGTCGATCGTCGGTATGCTGCTGCTCGCGGCGCTCGCCTCGATCACGATCGGTGCGGTCCTCCAGACGTCCATGCCCGTCTTCTCCGGCATTCTCGCCGGGCCCGGCGGGGACAGCGATTCCGCGTACGGAATGCTGCTCTTCGCGATGGGCGCAGGCGGCGTCCTCGGCGGCTTCCTCCTCGAGGCCACCGGATGGGTGCGTCCCACCCCTGCAGCCGCGGCGGTGGCCGCAGCCGGGCTCGGAGCTTCGTCGATCGTGTTCGCATTCACCTCGCACCTGTGGCTGGCGATCGTCGTGCTCGTCATCGCGGGAGTCTCGAAGATCACCGCCGAATCGACCGAGATGGCGATCATCCAGCTCGAAGCCCCGCAGGAGATCCGCGGTCGGGTCATCGGGTCCTATGCGACCTTCGGTCCCGGGATGCAGACATTCTCCGGGGTCACCGTCGGTGTGCTCGGCACGATCGCGACGATCCCGCAGGCCGTGACGATCGGCGGGGCAGTCCTGGCCATCGGCGCGATCGCCATCGGGGCATATGCGGTTGGCGGGCGCCGTCAGGCGTGACTTGGCGCGTTCAGCAACCTGGCGGTCTCTGAGCAACCCCACGACGGGTTGCTGAGTGACCGACACCGGTGTCTGGAGATCGGCAACGGCGAGCGGCGCGCAGAGCAGTCGCGTGCAGCGGGGTCGACGGAGCTCAGGTCACGGCGCCGCGAACCTTGTGCTGCGGGGCGTCCCAGGTGCGATCGTCGAGGATGTCGCGCAGAGCCTCGACTGTGTCCCACACCTCGGTGAAGCCGATGTAGAGCGGCGTCAGGCCGAAGCGCAGCACTTCAGGCTCCCGATAGTCGCCGATGATTCCGCGCTCGATCAGGGCGCTCATGATGGCAAACCCCTCGGGGTGCGTGATCGACACCTGGGAGCCGCGATGGGAATGCTCTCGCGGGGTGACTATCTCGACGGGATGATCGGCCAGGCGAGACTCGACGAGGTCGATGAACAGATCGGACAGCTGCAGGGACTTCGTCCGCACCGCTGACATGTCGACGCGATTGAAGATGTCGAGCCCCAGCTCGGCCACCGACATCGAGATGATGCCCTGCGTGCCGGTGAGGTAGCGGCGGATGCCCTCGGCCGGAGCATAGTCCGGTGACATCTCGAAGGGCTTCGCGTGGCCCCACCACCCGGAGAGCGGCTGCGTGAAACGGTTCTGCAGCGCTTCGGAGACCCAGATGAACGCCGGTGAGCCGGGTCCCCCGTTGAGGAACTTGTAGGTGCAGCCGATCGCCATGTCCGCGCCCGATCCGGCCAGGTCGATCTCCAGTGCACCGGCCGAATGGCACAGGTCCCAGATCACGAGTGCGCCACCCGCATGGATCGCCGAGGTGGTGCTGTCCATGTCGAAGAGCCGACCCGTGCGGTAGTTCACGTGGGTGAGGACGACCAGGGCCACCTCGGCGGTCATGGTGTTCGGGAAGCCGGCGGTCACCTCGGCGTCATCGACAAGACGCACCTCGTAGCCGTTGCCGAGCTGCTTGGCCAAGCCCTGGAGCATGTAGATGTCGGAGGGGAAGTTCTCCCGCTGGGTGAGGATGACGCGGCGGTCCGGTGAGTCGGCGGCCTGCATCTTCAGCGCCGCCGAGGCCGCCTTGAACAGGTTGATCGAGGTGGTGTCGGTGACGACGGTGCTGCCGGCCCCGCCGCCGACGATACCGGCGACCTTCTCGCCCAGAGTCGCCGGCAGGTCGAACCAGCCGGCGCTGTTCCAGGAGCGGATGAGCCCGGTGCCCCACTCGTCTTCGATGACTTCCTGGGCGCGTTCGGCCGCGCCCTTGGTCCGTGGCCCGAGCGAGTTCCCGTCGAGGTAGATCGTGTCCGGGGGCAAGATGAATTCGTCTCTGAAATCGCGCAGCGGATCCTCGGCATCGATGCGCTCGCAAGCGGGTCGATCGAGTGTGGTGCTGAGTTCGGGATTCGTCATGGGTCACCTTCATCGGGACGGAGCTGTCGGCGGCTGATCACCTCAAAGGTTACCCACCTGGCGGACATTATCGGCTGTATCCGACCAGGCAGCGGAAACGAGGAGTGATCTTTGTGGTGAATTCGGAGTTGATCGTCGATCATCGCTCGGAATCGAACGAAATCCACCTCGCCGAGGTGGACCTGACGATTCTGCGGGAGCTCAGTTCCGATGCCCGGAACTCCAACAAGGAGCTCGCCGGCCGGGTGGGGCTTGCTCCCTCCACGTGCTCGGGGAGAGTCGGCGCTCTGAGATCGCGGGGAATCATCAGGGGATTCACGCGAACATCGACTTCGAAGCGCTCGGAGGGCCGTGTGACGGGAGGTGGGACGGTCGGTCGGCGTCACTTCAGGCGAATACGGCTTCCAGGAGAACGAACGATGCCGTCGAATTGAGCGTCACATGCAGAGCCAGCGGCCCCCATAGGTTGCGGTGGAAGGTCCGCAGCAGCGCAAGACACAGCCCCAGGGTGACCATATACGGCAGGAGGATCGGCACCCCGTGGCACAGAGCGAAGATGGCGGCGCTGACAGTCACAGCCCCAACCGCGCCGAGGCGATCACGTATATAGCCGTAGATCACTCCGCGGAAGAACAGCTCCTCCCACAAGGGCGTGACGATCGCGATGGCAGCGAACATCACGATCGCGGAGACGGGGCCGGCATTGCCGGCGACCGCGTCCGTCGATGACCCACTCACGGGTCCCGAGCCGGTGACGGCGAAGACGAGGAGCTGTGCCCCGATCACTGCGAGAAAAGCAGCGGGAATCTGCCACAGCAGATGGAGCAGACGCGGGGAGGGGCGGGAGAAGCCGATGGCTGACATGCGGTGTCCGCGGCGGCGCAGAAACAGCGACAGCATAATCAGGGTCCCGGAGCTCTGGACCGCCAGCACAGTGATGATGAGGATATCGACATGTGCCCGAATCCCGGGAACGGTGAGACCGATGGCGATTGCCACGCCGAAGACGAGTGCAGCGATTCCAAGAGTGATTCCCGCCGAGGTGAGCAGAGTTTTCGTCGAGAGCCGCGCCTGCTGTGGGGATTCGTCCATACCTTGACCCTATAAGTCGCTGATCAGTGATGCCGTCGTCCAGAAGATTGAGATTCGTGGATCCGATCGGGGAGGGGTGATGAGGACGTTGAATGGGGGATCCCAGAGAATGTCGAAATGCGTCCTCGTATTGCGTGCGTATGACGGTCTGTGTCGGAATCAGACGAGTGTGCACTTGGAGATCGACTGGGCTTCCTAGCCTGGGGACCAGCCACACGCATCCGACCATCACTGACACGAAGGAGACGTCCCCATGACCGTCACAGCCGAGAGCACCACAGACTCCACAGCCACCAAGAATTCCACCACCACGATCAACACGGACTCGACCGTTGCCATCAGCGCCGAGGATCGGGCCGAACGCCTCACCTCGGCGGGGCAGGCGTGGAATGAGCGGATCGCCGCATCGGCGAAGAACGCTGCGCTGAGCTTCTCCGCCAAGGGAAGCGCCCAGGGGTCGGTGTCCTCGGTCATCACGGCCGGTCAGCACACCTTCACCGTCGACGAGCCGAAGCCGCTGGCCGGCGACGACGCAGCACCGAACCCTGTCGAGTACGCACTCGGTGCGCTCATCTCCTGTCAGATCGTCGTCTACCGCCTCTACGCGCACAACCTGGGACTGACGATCGAGAACCTCGACGTCAGCGCCGAGGGCGATCTCGACGTCCAGGGGCTCTTCGGCGCCGATGACACCGTGCGCCCCGGATTCTCCGCGGTTCGCGTCAACGTCGAGATCACGGGGCCCGACAGCGATGAGGCCTACCAGGAGCTGCAGACGACCGTCGACGCACACTGCCCCGTCTTCGACATCTTCACGAACCCCACGCCCATCGACGTCACCGTGACGAAGACGAACTGACTCCGAGAGTTCGGCAGGTCGGCCGGAGCCGGGCTCGAAGACCTCGAGGACGCGCCGGACTCGAGGCCAGGCCGCGCCGGACTCGAGGTCAGGCTCCGGCGGACTCGAGGACCTCGAGGACGCTGGACCCGTAGCGGTCGAGCTTCTTCAGGCCCACCCCGCTGACCTGGCCGAGTTCGCTGACCGTGCCCGGTTTCGCCTCGATGATTCCGTACAGTGTGGCATCGGGGAAGATGACATAGGCGGGCACGCCCTGCTCCTTCGCCTGATCGGCACGCCAGGAACGCAGAGCCTCGAACAGCTCGGCATCCGCGGGGTCGAGTTCGACCTCGGGGCCGCCTCGGCGCTTGGCCGCTGCCTTCTTCGATCCAGATCTTTTGGGATCCACGCGCAGAGACACCTCGACCTCACTGCGCAGGACCGGTCCGGCGGCCTCACCGACGATGAGGACGCCGTAATCGCCGTGGGACTCCAGCAGCCCGCGGGCGAGGACCTGGCGGACCACGGTCTTCCACTGGGTTTCGCTGAGGTCCTCGCCGACGCCCCAGACGCTCAGGCTCTCATGGTCGGCCGTGCGGGAACGCTCATTGTCGTTGCCGCGCAGCACATCGATGACCTGCCCCGAGCCGAAGCGCTGTCCGCGTTCCCGGTCGAGGCGGATGACAGCCGACAGGAGCTTCTGCACGGCCACGGTCGCGTCCCAGGTCACCGGTGGTGTGATGCAGGTGTCACAGTTGCCGCAGGGCTCGGAGTCCTCATCGAAGTAGCGCAGCAGCTGCACGCGGCGGCAGTCGACGGTCTCGCACAGGGCCAGCATCGAGTCGAGGTGGCTCATCGCGCGTCGCTGGTAGGCCCGATCGCCGTCACCCGATTCGATGAGGCGACGCTGGGAGACGACATCGCCGAGGCCGTAGACCATCCACGCATCGGCGGGCAGTCCGTCGCGTCCGGCACGGCCGGTCTCCTGGTAATAGCCCTCGACGGATCGCGGCAGGTCGAGGTGGGCGACGAAGCGGACGTCGGGTTTGTCGATGCCCATGCCGAAGGCGATCGTCGCGACCATGACGAGTCCGTCCTCGCGGAGGAATCGTGCCTGGTGCTCGGCTCGCACCTCGGCCGGCAGTCCTGCGTGATAGGGCAGGGCGTTGATTCCCCTGGCTGCGAGCGCATCGGCGAGCTGTTCGACACCACGCCGGGAGAGACAGTAGACGATTCCGGAATCGCCGGGATGTTCGGTGGTGACGAAGTTGATGAGCTGGGAGCGACCGGACTGCTTCGGCTCGATGCGATAGGTGATGTTCGGACGGTCGAAGCTGGCGACGAAATGCTCGGCCTCGTCTAGGTGAAGACGCTCGGTGAGTTCGGCGTGAGTGGCGGGTGTGGCTGTGGCGGTCAGTGCGATGCGCGGAACGTCGGGGAACCGTTCGGCCAGCACTCCCAGCCCCAAGTAGTCGCTGCGGAAGTCATGGCCCCACTGCGATACGCAGTGGGCTTCGTCGATCGCGAACAGCGCGATGTGGGCTCGTTCGAGCAGCGACATGGTGCGCGGCAGGACGAGACGTTCGGGCGCGAGGTAGAGCAGATCGATCTCACCGGCCAGTAGCTCACGTTCGACGTTCTGCGCCTCCTCGAAGTCGAGTGAGGAGTTGAGGTAGGCGGCGCGCACGCCGAGGTTCTCCAGGGCCGCGACCTGGTCCGCCATGAGCGCGATCAGCGGCGAGATGACCACGCCTGTACCCGGCCTGACCAGGCTCGGAATCTGATAGCAGAGGGATTTGCCGCCGCCGGTGGGCATCAGGACGACGGCGTCCCCACCGCCCACGACCTGATCGACGACCGCCTGCTGCTGACCGCGGAACTCGTCGTAGCCGAAGACATCATGGAGGACGTCGAGCGACGATGTTGTGGGTGCCGAGGTCATACGCATAAGCCTAGTGGACGGTGCTGACTCGGCCGAAGTCGGGAAGGTCCGTCCCCGACGGCAGACGCTGCGTGGTGGAGGAAATCGCACGGTGCACAAAAGCGGTGTCAGCACTTCGCGTTACCCTGGAACCCTGATAGCCGAACAGGCAGCGCATCGACGAGAAGCCGATGTGCTACTGATGAGCACCAGGGCAATGGTGGGAAGACCGAGGGGCACAGTGGAGACGAACAGACGCACGATCATCAAGTCAGCGAGCGTGGCAGGAACCGTCGCGGTCGTCGGTTCCTCGGTGGCACTGACCTCGGCGTGCTCGTCGGACGAGTCGTCGGAGTCCAGTGGGGCGGCAGGCGCCGACGCCGACGTTCCGGCTGCCGACGTCCCCGTCGGGTCCGGCACTGTCGTCGACGAGACATACGTCGTCACCCAACCGAAGGAGGGTGAGTTCTACGCCTTCTCCTCCGTGTGCACGCATCAGGGCTGCCAGGTGCGCACCGTCACCGAGGACAAGATCACCTGCCCGTGTCACTCCTCGCAGTTCTCGACGACGACCGGTGAGGTACTCACTGGTCCCGCGACCGAGCCGCTTCCGGAATACTCGGTGTCTGATTCGGATGGCACACTGACGATCTCCGGAAAGTAGGCGTACTCAGCCCAGCAGGAGGCCGGGGACCACGAGGGCGCCAGTGATGGTGAGGGCCAGGACACTGGAGACACTGAGATTGGTCGTCTCGGACCGACGGGCCTTCACGTCCTCCGCGCGCCATTGGAGGCCGGGCCAGGCTGAAGCGCTGCGATACACGCCGATGACGTAGACGATCATGGCCAGCAGCCAGACGTAGACGAACCACCCTGACCAGCCTCCGAAGTCCGCGATGAGGCGGACGAGCAGCAACATGGCGGCCGCTGTGATAAAACTGCCCAGGAGGCCGGTGCGGGTCGCCGAACGAGAGGCCTGAACGGCGGTGAGGGCGCCCCACGCGATGACGATGGCGCAGGCGACCTGGGAGACGAGTTCGGGATTCATGAGCGCGCTCCCGTCTGAGGGCTGTGCGCCTGAGCACGTGAAGACGCGCTGTCCTCGGCCGAGATCAGCTCGGTTGCGGCGTCGACCGAATTGGCCGAGTCGGTGAGGACGATGATCCCGCGCTGCGACTCGGAATCGAAGCCGAGGAACGAGCGATAACCGCCGGTGCCGCCGTTGTGCCAGGTGACGTTCGGTGTGCGGTGCCTCGTCGTGAACCAGGCCCAGCCGATGCGATCGGACTCGTCGAAGTCCTCGCGAGCCTCGGCCGCCTCGGCGCCGGGAGCCGATCCGTCCATCGTCGCCCGCAGCCAGATGCTCAGGTCGTGGGCCGTCGATCTGATGGCACCCGCCGGTGCCGATCCAGACATGGTCCACGGTGCGGCCGGGAGCCCCGAGGCCGTGAAGCCATGACTGAGGCCATCGGCCGAATCGGGAACATAGGTGCTGGTCATCCCCAGCGGCTCGGTGATCCGCTGCTCGATGAGATCGGCGTAGGCGGTGTCCGTGACCGTCGCGAGCGCCTGGCCGAGGATCGCGAATGCGAAGTTCGAGTACTCCGGGTCCTTGTCGCCCACCTCGACGTCCCTGAGCGAGTCGATGAGCTCGGCTGCCGTCCCTCGATACGGGTCGGTGTGGACATAGCGGGCGAGGAGACCCGTGATCCCGTCACCGATGCTGACCGGCGGTTGCTGCTCGGGCAGTCCCGAACGCTGCATCGCGATCGAGGCCAGCGTCACCTCGGCGACATTCCCGTCGAGATCGGGCCAGACATCGCCGAGGCGGGTGTTCGTCTCGACCTCACCGCGCTCGATCGCGTCGGCGAAGAGGGCGGCCGTGAAGGTCTTCGTGATCGACCCGATCTCGAACTCGGTGTCCTCGTCGGCGCCGACCCCGCCCCACCTGAGCGCGTCACCGTCGATCTTCGCCGCGGCGACATGGTGCCAGTGTTTGCTGCCGAGGGTGTCCTCGAGTTCCTCGACGAACGCGGCGTCACCGGTGGCCTCGCCCTGGAATCCGCGGGGGAACGGGGTGATGAGCAGGAGCAGGGCGGCCGCGACGACCGTGGCAATGGCTGCGAGCATCCCTCGCCGAGGTGGCGGCTTGCCGGTCGTCGACTGGCCTGTTCTCGCGGTGTCGGTGTCCATGGGTTCTCCGTCGGTGCGTGGGCGGTGGGAGCAGCGAGCGGCCGGTGGCAGCAGCGCGTGGCCGGTGGGTGGGGTGTGCGCTCGGTGGGGTTCGGGCGCACTCAGTGGGTGCCGATGAGGATGAGGGTGAGCAGCGGGACGATCTTCTGCCCGGGGACTCGCCAGTGTCCGCGTCTCGAGTTCTCGAGCCAGCCGGCCCCGGCCAGCGCGTGGATGTGATGGTAGATCTGGCCGGTCGTGCCGAAGCGGTCGTCGTCGCCGAGCTGCGCGACGGTGGTCGTGCCCTCGTAGATGGCCTGCAGAAGTTCGAGGCGGACCGGGTGGCCGAGCGCTGCCAGGGCGGGAGCCGCCTCGGCGAAGGTGAGGTCCTCGATCGCCGCCGAGTCCAGGCCCATCTGCCACGAGACAGGAGACTCGGCGCCCGGGGGAGTCGTGTGGCCCGTGTAGACGACGCCACCCTCGTCTCCTGCGTGGTCGATGAGTCCGTTGAGCGCCCAGAAGGTGTCGTCGCCCTCCGTCGGACGGGACATGGTGCGGTCGACAGAGCCCCGATCCGTCGAAGCCTCCTCCAGGTCGGCGACCTTGCGCTCGAGCTCTGCCAGACGTGCCTCGACGGCGCTCGTGGATTCATCTTGCGGTGACGTGTTCATGGCCCCATGATACATAAATTACGTAATTACGTACATGCATGAATGACGTGTGTCCGCCCCAGCACCGGACAGACTCAGCCAGGAGATCTAAACTGGTGTCGTGATGAGTACCGACGAACCGCGCACCGAACCCACGCAACCGCGAGCGGAGGCCCTGCCTCGGGCCGTCGCCGAGGCGAAGACACTCGGCTCTCCGATGATCGTCCGCGGAATCCTCGGCGTCGCCTTCGGCTTCGCAACGGTCTTCTGGCCGCGCGATGCCGCCAGTCCCAAGCACCTGTCCATAGGCGTCGACATCGTCGACATCCTCTCCATCAGCTATCTCGTGCTCTTCGCGCTCGCCCTGGTCTACCAGGGCCTGCGCTCGCCGCTGAATGTGCGCACCGCGGTGTTCGGGCAGGCGGTCATCACGATCCCCGCGATCGTGGTTCTGTTCCTCGCCGAACAGCCGGCGGAACTGCGCGCGGCACTGAGCATCTGGGCGCTGCTGCACGGCCTCATCGAGCTGTGGAACTACCGCCGGCTCAAGTCCCACCCCATGGCCTCAGACTTCCTCATCGCAGCAGCCTGCCACGTGCTGCTCGGCGTGATCCTCATGTTCGGCGACGGCTTCGGGGCGCTGTGGATCCTCGGCTTCACCGGCGTGGCCACGCTCATCGCCGGAGTCATCTTCATCATCGGCGGCTACTCGCGCATCAGCAAGGCCAAGCTGATCGCCGCCGGCAGGGAGGAGATCTCGGCCGAGGCAGACTCTGATTCGGCCACTGTCGGGGCCTCGGAGGCCGATGATGACGAACCCGACGCTCCCGACCACCACTCGAGGTGAGATGAGTACTGTCGAGCATGACTACGAGCACGTCTCTCCGCTGACTCCGATCGCCGCCACCGTCAGCTCCTCGGGGCTCCTGGGAGACCTGGCCGAGGCCAGCCGTGAACTCTCGCCGGAGCTCTTCCGTCGGCTCTTCGAGGTCTCGCGTTCACCCTCACTGCTCATCGCCACCGACTACGACGGCACGATCGCACCGATCGTCGACCTCCCCGGCCAGGCATTCCCATTGGATTCCTCGGTCGACTCATTGCGCGCACTCGCCCTGCTCCCGTCCACCTCGGCGGGGGTGATCTCGGGTCGCAGCCTCCGTGACCTCGCGGCGATGTCACGCCTGCCTCGGGAGGTCCACCTCTTCGGCTCGCACGGCGGAGAGACGGACACGGTGGCCATCGACACCCTCGACGAGGAGCAGCGCAGCGCCCTGGTCGACCTGCGCCGCGACATCTTCCGCGAACTTCCGGACGGGATCATCGAGCACAAGACCACCGGTGCCGCGGTCCACCTGCGCGGACTCGACGAAGCGGAACGTCGCCGAGTCGAAGGCGTCGTGAGTGAACTCGTCGACGCCCACACGATCTTCCCGACGCGGGGCAAGCAGGTCATCGATCTCGCGGTCGTTCCCGCCTCGAAGGCCGACGCCCTGACTCGCCTGCGACAACAGGTCGGCGCCGAGGTGGTCGTGTTCATCGGCGACGACACCGCAGACGAGTTCGCCCTCGAGACATTGGGGGATCAGGATCTGGGGCTCAAGGTCGGCCGAGAGCCGGCCGAAACGCACGCGGACTTCCGGATCAGCACGCCCGCCGAGGTCTCCGTCGTCCTGGCCGCAATCTACGAGCTGCGCAAATCCTGGCTCTTCGGGCAGCGAGCGACCCCGATCCAGCGCCACAGCCTCATCGGCAACGGTCAGACGACGGCTCTGGTCGATCCCTTCGGCAGCATCTGCTGGATGCCGCATCCACTGCCCCATTCGGCGTCCATGTTCTCCGCGATTCTCGGTGCCGAAGGGGCCGGCTACTTCTCCGTCGATTCCGCAGGCGGCAGCGTCCCGCTGACGCAGCGCTACGTCACCCATTCGACGTTGCTCGAGACCCGATGGCCGGGCCTGAACTGCTTGGACTATCTCGCCCCTGTCGACGCGAACAGCGACGACTCGATCGTCGTGCGGGTACTCACCGGTGACACCGCCGCCCGGATCCGCTTCGCCCCCCGGCTCGATTACGCGACCGTGCCGACCAGGATGGTCAGGACCTCCGACGGCGTGCAGGTGCTCGGCACCTCGGAACCCATCTCCCTGATCGCCCCGGGCATCGACTTCGAGATCAGTGAGACCGGACAGTCCCATACCGCCGAGGCGGTCGTCGTGCCCTCGCAGCAGCCCGGAGGGGTCGTCGTGCTCGTCCTGGCATGTGGCTCCGGCACCGGCGACGCCCGCTACATGGCCACCGGGGGCGAGCATCATGTGCGCGAGCGCGCCCTGAACTTCTGGACCAACTGGGTCGACACCCTCCACATCCCCAGCCACCACCGCGAAGAGGTCATCCGTTCGGCCATCACCCTGCGCGCCCTGTGCCACGAGCCCACCGGCGGAGTGCTCGCCGCACCGACGACCTCCCTGCCCGAGGGCATCGGCGGCGTGCGCAACTGGGACTACCGCTACACGTGGCTGCGGGATGGGTCGATGACCGTGCGCGCACTGCTCGCGCTCGGCTCCACCGGTGAGGCCGAGGGGTTCCTGTCCTGGCTGACGGGCATCCTCGATCGCACCGTGTCCCCCGAACAGCTCCACCCCCTCTACGCCGTCGACGGCTCTGCACTGACCACCGAGGCGGTGCTCGCGCACCTGCCCGGATACGCCGGGTCCCGTCCGGTCAGGGTCGGCAATGCCGCCGAACACCAGGTCCAGCTCGACGTCTTCGGGCCGGTCACCGAGCTCCTCGACGACCTCAGCGAGAGCCTCGGCGATCTTCCGGATTCGTACTGGAGGCTGACCTGCCAGATGGTCGAGGCCGTGAGCAAGAGATGGTCCGAGGCCGATCACGGAATCTGGGAGGCCAGGCGGCCGCCGAAGCACAATGTCTACACTCGGGTGATGTGCTGGGTGACGGTCGATCGGGCGCTGCGGATCGCCGATCGCTTCGACCGCGAACTCCCCGGCGCCTGGCGTCAGCTGCGCGAGGAGATCGCCCACGATGTGCTCGAGAAGGGGTACAACGAGGAGGTCGGGGCCTTCACCGTCGCCTACGGTGACACCGAACTCGACTCGGCCTGCCTGTTCGTGGGCCTGTCCGGCCTGCTGTCGGCCGACGATCCGCGCTTCGTCTCGACGGTGGACGCGATCGAGCGCGAGCTTCGAGTCGGTCCGACGGTCTTCCGCTACCGCTACGAGGACGGACTGCCGGGCCTGGAGGGTGGCTTCCACATCTGCACGACCTGGCTCATCGAGGCCTTCATCAAGGTCGGGCGGATCGACGATGCCTGGGACCTGTTCCGGCAGTTGGACAATCTGCTCGGGCCCACGGGCCTGCTGACCGAAGAGTACGATCCCGTGGCGGAGATGCATCTGGGCAACCATCCCCAGGCCTACTCGCACCTGGGCTACATCCGCGTCGCCCAGCTGCTCGACGAGTTCCGCCCCAGCTGAAGGGGGTGCTCGTCGCCTGCTGCCCGGGCGCGTAGGCCGGCGCGAGCGGTATCCGGCGCGGGCGGTATCCGGCGCGGCGACGTCGGCTCAACCGGGCCGCGCGGGCCGAAGCCTGCCTGCGTCCGGGACGCATCTGGCCATGAGGAGGCACGCCTCATCATGAAGTTGAGTGTGGGCATATGGTCGATTTCTGCGAGGAGATCGACCATATGCCCACACTCAACTCGGGCTCAGCCACAGGGCGCTCAGGCCGGCCGGCGCTCAGGTCACTCGACGAGGAGGGTGACCACCTCGGCGATGCAGGCGGGGCGCTCTTCGCCTTCGATCTCGATGACGTGCTTGAGGATGACCTGAGTGCCCTTGTCCCCGGGGATGACCTCGTTGACACTGACCGTGCCGCGCAGACGTGAGCCGACGGGAACGGGCTGGGCGAATCGGACCTTGTTGAGGCCGTAGTTGACGCGGATGGACACGCCTTCGATGGTGAAGATCTCTGCCGAGAACTTCGGGATCAGGGACAGGGTGAAGAAGCCGTGGACGATCGTCGACCCGTATGGGCCCTCTGCCGCACGCTGCTCGTCGATGTGGATCCACTGGTGATCGTCGGTGACGTCGGCGAAGGTGTTGATGGCGTCCTGGTCGATCGTCGTCCACTCGGACGAACCCAGCTCGGTGCCGACGAGGGAGGTGATCTCGTCGATGCCATTGAGTGTGCGCATTCTGGTTCTCCTTTGATCCGTGAGGTTTAACTGTCTGCTGAGCGGACATTCGATTGAAGCACTATCGGTACATCGGACCCTACTTGGTCATGGCGCACGTGGTGCCGGAGTGTCCGGGATTCGGTAACGCAGCACGTGGGGCGGGCAGGACTGACGGGGCAGGTGGCCGGCGGGCCGACGCGACCGGCGGGCTGGCGGGGTGACGCGGCCGACGGGCTGGCGGGGTGACGCGGCCGGCGGGCTGGCGGGGTGACGCGGCCGACGGGCAGACGCGACCGGCAGGCCGGCGGAGCAGAGGCGGACGACGGACGACGCGGCCGACGCGCAGACGCGGCCGGCGGGGCAGGCGGGACCGACAGGCCGGCGGCACAGGGCAGCACATTCGCGGTTCGACTAGGTTGGGGGCATGGCGCTATCCCAGCTATCCCAGACGGAACTCCGGACAGAACCTCTCACCCAGCCGCTCTCACCTCGGTGGATCGACCGCCCCGCCGGTTACCGGGACTTCGAATCGGCCTTCTTCGTCGGTCATGGGCGCGCGACCTTCGAACGCTGTGCGGAGGAGCTTCTGTATTGGAAGGTCAAGATCCGCAGCGGCTTCGACATTGCTGTAGAGCCCCCGGGCGTCGCCGCCGGGCCCACGTGCATCGACGCCGGGCCCCCGGGGGTCGCCCCCGTGTCCCAAGGCGACAGCACCGCTGACCCCACGCGGGTCCGCATCGGCCAGGAGCCGACGATCTTCGTGCGTCTGGGACCGTTCCGCCTGCCCGAACCCGCCCGCGTCATCGACGTTGTCGAGTCCGAGAGACGTCGCGGCTTCACCTACGCGACGAAGCCCGGGCACCCGATCACCGGCGAGGAGTCATTCATCCTCATCCACACCCCCGACGACAGGGTGTTCCTCGTGCTGCGGTCGGTTTCGCGTGCGGGTTTCGGGATATGGCGCCTCGGCGAACCCTTCGTGCGTCTCGCCCAGATCGTCTACCGGCGACGGTACGCCCGTGCCCTGCGCGACTGACCGCCGACCGTTGCCGTGCATGCGGTGTCATTGTGGGCATATGGTCGGGAATCCAGGCGAAATCGACCGTAACCGCACTTTGACGGAAGTCGGGAGAGACGTTGACGGCGGTCGGGAGGCACTCTGACGGCGGTCGGGGGTGAAAGATTCGCTCAGGCGGACTCGAGATACTGCTTGAGCGCCTGGTCCTGAGCCTCGGGGTCCGGGAAGATCGCCTCGGTGCGGGCGCCGCCGGTGACGGGATCATTGCTGAAGATCAGGCGGATGCCCAGCAGGCGTGCCTGCCCCTGCGCGATCACGAGCCCCAGCCCCATACCGCCGCCGCCTGCGGAGACGAACCGGGTCGGGCCGGTGTTGACGATGTCGGGCGGGTAGCCGGAACCGGAGTCGGTGATCGTGATGCTGCGGGTGCTCGTCTCCAGACGGATCGGGTCCTCGCCGTGCTTGATCGCATTGACCAGCAGGTTCGAGACGATGCGTTCGAACCGGCGGACGTCGGTGACCAAAGTCGAGTTGAGTGCGGCCAGCTGCGTATCGATCTCATGCCCGGACAGGGCACCGGAGGCGGTCATCGTGCCCAGCAGCGATCGGACCGCCTGGTCGATGTTGACACGTGTGAACTCGGGGTTCGCGCGACCGGCGTCGAGGCGGGAGACTTCGAGCAGGTCTTCGACGAGGACCTGCATCCGCCGCACCCGGTCCTTGACCAGCTCGGCGGGCCGCGAATCCTCCTCGAGCAGATTGGCCGCGTTGACGAGGCCGGTCAGGGGGGTCCGCATCTCGTGCGCCAGGTCGGCCGTGAAGCGCTGCTCCGAGTCGATGCGCTCGGTCAGTCGGGTCACGGCGGTGTCCACCGCGGTGGCGAAGGCCCACACTTCCTGGTCCGATTCGTCGATGACGTCGGCGATCCGCGTGCTCGTGTCCCCGCCCGCGATCTTTCGGGCGGCCTGCGCGCCCAGGGTCAGTCGGCGCGAGATGCGCCCGGCCACGATGGAGCCGACGCCGCCGACGACCAGCGCCGAGCCGATCATGCCCACCAGCAGCGCCTGGTCGATGCGGCTGATGAGCTCCTGGCTGTCCTTGGTCGAGGCGCGCACGGAGATCACCACGGTGTGGTCGCCGACCTCCATCGGGGCCGCCGCCCACACGATCTCCTCACCGTCGATCTCGGAGCGCATCGTCACGCTCTGTCCCTTGAGCGCTTTGTCCCGTGCTTCCTCGGGCAGCGCCGGGTCGTCGATGCGCGCGTTGAGCGTGAGCACCCCGGTCTCGGAGAAGATGGCCACGGAGTTCGCGAGCTGCTCGGTCACGGTCGATCGCATGCGGTCGTCCTCCGCGCGGGCCGCGGACTGACGCAGCACGATCGAGCAGGAGAGCACGGCGATGATCACCGAGGCAACGATCAGAAGGGAGATCTTCCAACGCAGTGACATGCGATCAGCCCGCGAAGCGGTATCCGAATCCGCGCACGGTCTCGATCATGTTCGCGCCGATCTTCTTCCGCAGACGCTGGATGTGGACGTCGACGACGCGGGAGTCGCCGGCCCATTCGTAGCCCCACACGGTGAAGGCGATCTTCTCACGCGAGTAGACGTGTTCGGGCTGCTCGGTCAGCAGCAGGAGGACGCGCAGCTCGGTGGGGGTGAGGTGGACCTCCTCCCCGTCGATCTCCACGGTCAGCCGACCGGTGTCGAGGACCAGCGAGCCCAGCCGCGTCCTGAACGGGCCGAGCTCGCCGTCGGAGCCGGTCTGCGCGTTCGTCTCGCCCGAATAGGCGTTCTGGCTCACGCCGGACTGTGTCCCCGGCGATGTGTTCGGTCGGGGCGGAACGCTGACATCGACTCCGATCACCTGCTCCTCGTCGGAATCCGCCGAGGTGAATTTCCCACCCGCGCCCAGGAACGTATCATCGGACTCGAGCTGGGCTTTGAGTCGGTCGCGCGTGTCCATGCCGGGGCTGGCGCCGAGCACTTCGGGGATGCCGTCGCCGGTGATCATGCCGCCGGGGCCGAGGACGGTTTCGTGTTCCTCGTCCATCTCCGTGCCCGGGGAGTAGCCGAGCTTGTCGGTGCCGGTGGTGATGAAGCGGCGGACGACGGCGCGGATGCGGGCGTTGAGGACCTGCATGTCGAAGGGTTTGGTGAGGTAGTCGTCGGCGCCGGCTTCGAGCGCCTGGACGATGTCGATGGCATCCGAGCGGGCGGAGATGATGATGATGGGAATGGTGGAGCGCTCGCGCACCGCACGGCAGATCGATGCACCATTCATCGTGGGCAGCATGAGGTCGAGAAGCAGAACGTCGGCACCGTGTGCTGCGACGAACTCGTATCCTTCACGGCCGTCGGCGAACGCCGAGACCGTGTAATCGAACCGTTCAAGACCGATCTGGGTTGTCTCGCGGATGACCTCGTCATCCTCAACCAGAACTATATGCATTACGTTTCTCCATTAAGCCGCGTGAAGCGTTGACCCGGTTCAAACCTACCGTCATGCAGGCGGAAGACCTGCACCGACCACCCCGAGGGGCAGCAGGCATCGTCGCCGTCGGCATACATCGCCTCCTGCACGACCAGTGTCCCATTCTTGCCTGGGCTGAGCTTGAGTTGGTTGCCTGTGGCGATCAGTTCGAGCCGGGGTTCGCCGTTCTTGTTGCTGATGACGGCTCCCGCGACGACCTCGCTCTTCTGCCTCGGATTGGCCACGGTGACGAGTTGGAACTTCTTGTCGTCGCTCATGAAGGGGGTTGAGAATTTGAGACATTCCTCGCAATCGGCGACGACTTTCGCGGATTCCGCCGCCTTGCCCGTCACGGCGACTCCGGACGAGTCCACGATGGCTTTGCGGATCTGGCTGAGTGAGAACGGCGCGTCCGGTTCCCCGGCATCCGAGCTCGCCGATTCGAACAGTGTGGGTGATGCCTCGCTCTCCGGTTCGACGCGCAGACCCCGGTCGGGGCCGCATGCTGACATGCCGGCCAGCGTGAAGACCGCAAGGACCATTGCGATCACGGTCCTGGCCGATATGCGCAGGTACGACTTCTGACCAGGGGAGACCTGGTTCGAACTGAGCGAGCGCGACTCCTCATGGGAGGGGCGCCGAATGGGGGTGGGCACGTAGACATTTTTGCGTGTTCTGTCCGGGTAGTCCACCCGCCGCCGTCATCAGGCGAGTCAGGAGCCCCCGTGTGCGCCCCTGGACTGCGGTGATTGTTGTGCTCGGTGCGCGGGATTCTGCACCTTGGTGCGTCGATTCTCAGCTGTGGCCGGTATCCTGGGGGCATGGCACCATCGAAGTCAGGGAAGAAGTCCACCAGCACCGTGTCGTACAAGGACGCCCTCAAGGCCGGACTCGTCTGCGGCGTCGTCGTACTGATCCTCGCGATCATCGTCACTCGTGCGTGGCAGGACGGGACCGCCTTCGGTTTCGCCTTCCTCTATGCGGGCGTGGCATTCGTCGCGGTCAGCGGTGTCGCGTGCATCCTCAATTGGGTCATGCGCAATGACACGCAGAACGATGATCAGACCTACCCGGTCCTCAGATGAGCATCCGGTCCCCAGGTGAGTAACCAGTCCCCAGGCGAGTGACCGGTCCTCAGGCGAGCAGGCGAGGGTGAGTATCCGCGGTCGACCGGGCACCACCTCGGCGAGGGCCTGAGGCGGTGCCGTAGGCTCTTTCCATGGAGACATGGAACACAGAATTCACGCCGCTGTCCTTTCTGCGCCGATCCGCGGAGGCGTTCCCCGACAAGCGAGCAGTGGTCTACTACGACGAGACCATGACGTACCGGGAGCTCTTCGCCGCAGTCGAGCGCAGAGCCCATGCTCTGCGGGCGGCCGGGATCGAGTCCGGCGATCGGGTCGCCTACCTGGTGCCCAACATTCCCGAGATGCTCATGGCCGCCTACGCGGTGCCGCTGGCCGGGGCCGTGCTCGTGCCGATCAACACCCGGCTGGCGCCCGAAGAGGTCCGCTACATCTGCAACCACAGCCAGGCGAAGCTGCTGGTCGTCGACACTGCCCTGTGGCCGAGCGTCACACCGGTCGTCGACGGATTCGACACGATCGAGCGCATCGTCGACGTCGAGGACGCGACGATCACCACCCCCGCCGAGGTGGTCCGGCCCGAATCCGTCTCACCGACGGTCTCGACCCTCGCCGAATTCCTGACCGGAGCCGACGGGGACGCCTCCGACCTCGCCTGGAGCGTCGAGGACGAGAGGTCGACGCTGTCGATCAACTACACCTCGGGCACCACCGGGCGACCGAAGGGCGTGATGTACACGCACCGCGGCGCCTACCTCAACGCACTCGGCGAAGTCGTCCACTCGGATCACGACGGCGGCAGCGTGTATCTGTGGACCCTGCCCATGTTCCACTGCAACGGCTGGTGCACCGGGTGGGCGCTGGCCGCCGCCGGGGGCACGCAGGTATGCCTGCGCGAGGTCTGCGGCGAGGTGATCTGGGACCTCATCGACCGTCACTCGGTCACGCATCTCAACGGCGCTCCGACGGTGATGTCGACGATCATCAACGCCGAGCAGGCACATTCGCTCGAGGCCGGGATCACCGCGACCATGGCAGGAGCACCGCCGAGCCCGACGCTGATCTGGCAGATGGAGGAGCTGAACTTCCGCATCGTGCACGTCTACGGGCTCACGGAGACCTACGGGCCCTATACGGTGTGCGAATGGCAGGACTCCTGGGAAGGCCTCGATCACAGGTCGCGGGCACGGCTCCTGTCCCGGCAGGGCGTCGGCATGGTCCAGACCGATTCGGCACGCATCGTCACACTCGACTCCGGTGACGATCTCGTCGACGTCCCCGCCGACGGGCAGACGATCGGAGAGATCGTCATGCGCGGCAACAACGTGATGAAGGGCTACTTCCGTGACCCCGAGGCCACCGAGAAGGCATTCCAGGGCGGCTGGTTCCACTCCGGCGACCTCGGTGTGATGCACGAGGACGGCTACATCGAACTGCGTGACCGGTCGAAGGACATCATCGTCTCCGGCGGCGAGAACATCTCCACCGTCGAGATCGAGCAGGCCGTCGCCTCCCACGAAGCGGTCCTCGAGGTCGCCGTCATCGGTGTGCCGGACGCCGAATGGGGCGAGCGGCCGAAGGCGTTCATCACGGTGCGCCGGGGACAGCCGGCCACCGAGGCCGAGATCGTCGAACACGTGCGCTCCCAGATCGCGAAGTACAAGTCCCCGCGTGAGGTCGAGTTCGTCGAAGCCCTGCCGAAGACCTCGACCGGCAAGATCCAGAAGTTCGAGCTGCGCAACCGGGAATGGGGCGAGGGCGAGTCCCGCATCCAGGGATGACACGCCAGGCCCACACCGGGCAGTGCCGCGGTGTGGGACTTGCGTGCGATCGGCTCTACCTGAACCGCAGCAGCCGCAGACTGTTGAGGACGACGAACACCGAGGAGAACGCCATCGCCGCTCCGGCGATCATCGGGCTGAGCAGGCCGAACGCGGCGATCGGGATGGCCGCCGTGTTGTAGGCGAAGGCCCAGAACAGGTTGCCCTTGATCAGACTCAGCGTCTTCCGGGACAAGCGGATCGCCTGCGGAATCTGACGCGGATCCGAGCGCACCATGGTGATGTCGGAGGCCGCCATCGCGGCGTCGGTGCCCGAACCCATCGCGATGCCCAGATCGGCTCCCGCCAGGGCCGCGGCATCATTGACGCCGTCGCCGACCATGGCCACCGCCTGCCCCCGAGCCTGCAGCTCATCGACGACGGCGATCTTGCCCTCGGGGCGGACATCGGCACGGATCTCGGTGATGGAGAGCTTGCCCGCGACCACCTCGGCGGCTTGGGCATTGTCCCCGGTCAGCAGGACGGTGCCGACGCCCAGCGCGTGCAGCGCCTCGATCGCCTCGGCGGCACCGGTCTTGATCTCGTCGGCGACGAAGGTCAGGCCGCGGAACTGCGAGTCGATGGCCAGGGCGACGATCGTGGCACCTGTGGGCACGGCCTCAGCGGGGAACGAGACGTCGATCCCGCGTTCCCGGAGCAGGTCGGGGCGGCCGGCGAGCACCTCGGCGCCGTCGATCGTGGCCTGCAGACCGCCCCCGGGGATGTTGTCGAAGGCCTCGACCGAGCTGTCGAGGCGCGAGCGGTCGATGCCGACGGTGTCGCCCGGCGCCCCGGTCGCACCGCTCATCTCCGTCACGCCGGCCTCGACGATCGCGCGTGCCACGGGGTGCTCGCTCGCCGACTCCAGGCGAGCCAGGACCGCGAAGTCCTCATCGCTCAGCTGCGTCTCCTGCAGGGCCGTGACACCCGTGGTCAGGGTTCCGGTCTTGTCGAGGACGACGGTGTCGATCGAGCGCGTCGACTCGAGGGCCTCGGGCCCGGAGACGAGGATGCCCAGCTGCGAACCGCGTCCGGACGAGACCGCCAGTGCCGTCGGTGTGGCCAACCCCAGGGCACACGGGCAGGCGATGATGAGGACCGTGAGCGCGGCATGCAGGCCCATCGCCCAGTCTCCGGTGAGCAGCCCCCAGACCAGGAGCGTGAGAATGCTGATGGCGAAGACGATGGGCACAAACACCGCCGCGATCCTGTCGGCGAGGCGCTGCACGGCGGGCTTGCCCGTCTGTGCACGGCTGACCAGGTCGGCCATGGCAGCCAAGGTCGTGTCGGACCCGACCCGGGTGGCTCGGACCTCGAGCACGCCGGAGGTGTTGATCGTGGCTCCGGTGACTGCATCGCCGAGACCGACCTCGACGGGCACCGATTCGCCGGTGAGCATCGACTCGTCGATGGCGGAGTGGCCGGCGAGCACCTCGCCGTCGGTGGCGACCTTCTCGCCCGGACGCACGATGAAGACATCGTCGACGGCGAGGTCATCGATGGGGACCTGGACCTCACTGCCCTCGCGCAGCACGTTCGCGGACTTCGCTCCCAGGCCCAGCAGCTCCTTGAGCGCCGCGGTCGCCCGATTCTTCGCACGGTCCTCGGTGAGCCTGCCGATGAGCAGGAACACCGTGATCGCTGCCGCGGCCTCAAACCACACGTGGTAGTCGGCGGGGATCTGCCAGCCGTAGCCGTCGACGACGGCCCGGCCCAGGGTGATGTAGGAATAGGTGCTCGCGACGATGATTCCGACGCTGACGAGGGTGTCCATGGTCGTCGAACGTCCCCGGGCGGCCTTGAACGCCGCCGAGTGGAACGGCCACGCGCCCCAGGTCACGACCGGCAGGGCGAGGATCGCGACGATCCACTGCCAGCCGGCGAAGTGCCACCCCATGACCATCGAGACGGCCACGATCGGCACGGCCAGGATCAGCGACCCGATGAAGCGGGGCCGCAGATGCTTCGGATCGTAGTCGACGATCTCGGGTCCGCTCGCCGAGGCGGTCTTGACGGCGGCACCGTAACCGGCCTTCTCGACGGCGGTCGTGAGATCGGCGTCGCTCAGTTCGGAGTCGACGATGACATGGGCCGAGTTGAGCGGAAGATTGACCTCCGCGCTGACTCCGTCCAAGCGGGTGAGTTTCTTCTCGATGCGCGCCGAGCAGGATGCGCAGGTCATCCCCGTGATGTCGAGATCGACCTCGCGCGACATCACTTCACCTCATAGCCGGCTTCATCGACGGCAGCGCTGATCGCGGCCTCGTCGAGGTCCTTTTCGGAGGTGATGGTCACGGGCGAATCCCCGCCGGCATTGAGCTCGACGGCGACATCGGTGACTCCGGGCACTGTGCCGAGCTCCTCCTGCACCGCGCTCACGCAGTGCCCGCAGGTCATTCCGGTGACGTTGATGGTCGTGGTCGTCATGATGTGTCTCCTTACGCCTTCGCATGTGGGCATCGACGGGTGTGCCGATGTCTCTGCCTCGGCTCGCCGAAGAGGCGATTCGTGATGAATCAGCTCTTGATGAGTCGGGCAATGGCGGCTGAAGCCTCTTCGATCTTCTCGCGTGCGGCGTCGTCGTCCCCGGAGGAGGAGGCGTCGACCACACAGTGAGCGATGTGCTCTTCCAAGAGGTTGATGGAGACCGCGTGCAGCGCGGCCGTTGCTGCGGAGACCTGGGTCAGGATGTCGATGCAGTACTTGTCGTCATCGATCATCTTTCCGACCCCACGGACCTGTCCTTCGATCCGTTTCATCCGCTTCGCAAGGGCGTCCTTCTGCGGGGTGTATCCATGTTGCTCAGTCATGACGATACCGTATACCCCTGTAGGGTATAAATCAAGCAGGCGGGAGAGCCCCCATCGATTGTGCAATTGGTCTCACGGTGGGCCGCCGTTTCCCTCCGACTCCTACAATCGAATCATGCACGTTGCCAGACTGTTCCGATTCCCCGTCAAGGGGTTCCCCGCCGAAGAGATCACCGAAGCCAGCGTCTGCAGGGACCGCGGCATTCTCGGCGACCGAATCGCCGCATTCACCAACGGCAGTCTCGACGTCCCCGCCGACGCCTGGCACAAGTACTCCGCCTTCACGGTGCTGAAGAACGACACCGACCTGCAGAAATGGCAAGTCGACCTCGACCTCGCCGAGGTGGGCGATGCCCCTCCGGCGACCGCGCCCGGTGCGTCGGCGACCGAGTCCGACCCGTCCGCGACCGCAACTGGTGCGTCGACGACCGAGTCCTGTGCGTCGGCAAGCGCACCCGCCCCGTCCGCGACAGTGACGCTGACATCGCCGACTCGGGAGTCGACGACATTCCGCACCGATGACCGGGAATCCAGGGCCGCCTCGGCGGAGTTCCTCTCCGCGCGCATACCCCCTCAGGGTGACTTCCCTCGCGTGCTCAGCGTCGCCGACCAGGGCATGTTCGACTCCCGGACCTCGGGGATCTCGATCATCAACCCGGCCACGATCTCCGCCATCGCCCAGACTGCGGAGGGTCGGGCCGCCCTGGGCCCGGACGAGACCGAGCTCGACCCGCTGCGCTTCCGCGGCAATGTCCTCGTCGACGGACTCGAGCCCTTCGAGGAGTTCGCGCTGATCGGAAAGACCATCCGCCTCGGCGGGGTGCGCCTGGCCATCACCCAGGCCATCCAGCGCTGCCCGGCGACCACGGTCAACCCGTCGACGACCGAGGTCGACGTCAACGTCCCCCGGATCCTCGCCTCGGCCTGCGGGCACCTCCACTGCGGAATCTACGGCATGATCCTCGAATCCGGGCCCGTCGGCACCGGGGATCGGATCGAGATCGACGGCGATGCTCCGCGTGAACTCGTCAGGACCGCCCGGACACCGCGGTTCATGACAGTGCTCGGCAGCCGGCAGATCTGCAATGACATCGTCGAGGTCTCCCTGCGCGACGATCAGGGCTGGATCCGCGAATTCGACGAACCCGGCACCAATCTGCGCGTCCATCTCGAGCTCGGCGACCCGTTCTGGCGGACCTACACGATCACCGACGTGTCCGAGGACATCGTCTCCATCGCGGTGCGCACGCAAGGCAAGGGCTCCCGCGCGGTCGCCGAACTCGAGGCCGGTGGGCGCATCCTCGCGTCCGGGCCGCACGGAACCATGACCGCTCAGCGCGTGTTCGGCGGAACCACCGCCCTGGTCACGGCCGGCATCGGCATCACACCGAGCCTCGGACTGCTGCGCGGGGCCCAGCTGCCGGGAACGGAGATGATCAAGCTCTTCCACGTCGACCGCGACCACCGGACCGCCTGCCTGTGGGACCGCCTGCAGCAGCGCGCCCACGGCCGGCCCATCCCGGTCGAGACCCACCACCGTGACACCGCGAGCCAGGGGCGACCCGCTCATGCCGAGCTCGTCGATTGGTTGGCCGGATGCGACAACGTCATGGTCTGCGGGCCGGCAGAATTCACCCGCGCCGTGCTCGAGGCCGGCGCTGAGGCCGGCGTTCCGACCGTGCACCAGGAGACGTTCGCCTCCCCGAACACCGGCTTGGGCGAGGTCATCGCGCAGTGCAAGCCCGCCGAGGTGACGCTGGAGGAATCCGGCGCCAGCTTCCTCTGGGAACCGCAGCAGGGCACCCTGCTCGAGGCACTCGAAGCACGCGGGATCAGGGCCGACAGCTCCTGCCGAGGCGGCTCCTGCGGCGCCTGCGCCGTGTCCCTGTCCGCCGGATCGGTCATCTACCCGGTCGAACCGGCCGCACGGATCGCCGCCGACGAGGTGCTCGCGTGCTCCGCGGTGCCGTCCGGGCCCATCAGCATCGGACTCTGAGTCCCCTGGGCATCTGCGAGCCGGATGGCAGAATGGACCCATGCCCAAGGATCAGCGTGCCGCGACGTCAGGAGGAGTGACGGGCGCGGCGGCACGTCTGAGTCGGCGAGTGAGATTCGGCGTCGCCGGGCGGATCATGTTCGCGAACTCGATCATGCTCGTGGGCATCATGGTGCTGACGACCAGCCTCCTCTACACCCAGCTCTCTCAGCTGAACCAGAAGCGCGAACAGGACCTGCTGCGCTCCGCCGCCGACAGCATGTCGATGTCGCTGAGCCTCGTCGGATCGGGGGAGACCGACACGTCGAACTTCATCGACGAGACCTCGCAGGACGACGTCGAGACGATGCTCGACAACGTCGTGCGCGAATACGACTTCGATGTGGCTGCGGTCGTGCCGATCGACTACCTGGCCACACCGCCGACGCTGGGCTCCTCGAGCCGACAGCAGCGCAACGAGTCGAAGATCGTGGCCTCGAACTCCGGCGATGTGCCCGATGACTCCGTCGATCAGCTCGCCGCGAAGATCGACGGATCACAGGTGGCCGACGGGGATCCGGTCGCCCGCTTCCTCGACGACGGGGGCACCGGCGGAGGCACCCTGTACGTCGTCAGCCCGGTCTTCGCGAAGCAGCTCGGCGCCGATGACATCGGACCCGACACCGTCGTGGGAGCCGTCGTGATCGGCAACTCCGCGGATTCGGTGCGGGAGGGCTTCCTGGCCCAGAGCAAGTGGCTCATCGGCATCGCCATCACCACGCTGATCCTCGGCATCGCGTCCTCATGGGTGACCTCCCGCGGTCTGCGCCGCGTCACCGGCGACTACGGTGCCACGGAGCTGCGCAGCATGCTCGAGTTCTATTCCTCAGTCCTCAAGGCCGTCTCCGAAGGGCTCCTGCTCGTCGACCGGTCGACGGGGATCGTGCTCATCAACGCCGAGGCTCGCGAACTCCTGGGCCTGCCTGCGGTCGACGAGGATTCGGCGGCCGCCCAGATGGCGGCGACGGACGCTCCCGTCCGGGCGACCTCGCCGATCGGAGGCATCGCGCTGCGCGACCTCGACCTGCCAGAAGCCCTCATCGACCTCCTCGGCTCGGGTCGGTGGGCACGCGATGAGATCCACTACACCGATGAGCGAGTCCTCGTCGTCAACCAGCAGCCCACCGATGCCGCCAGCGACACCTGGGTCGTGACGATGCGCGACCACACCGAACTCGCCGAACTCTCCGGCGAGCTCGTGTCCGTGCGCTCCTTCTCCGACTCCCTGCGCGCGCAGACCCACGAGTACGCCAACCGCCTCCACATGGTCGTCTCCCTCCTCGAGACCGGGAACACCGACGAGGCGATCGACTTCGCCGCCAAGGACCTCAACGACCTCACCCGGGTCGCCGGAGACGAGCAGATGAGCTTCGATCATCCCGTGCTCTCGGCGCTGCTGCTGTCGAAGATCGCCCAAGCCGCGGAGGTGGGCATCGACATGACGGTCGACACCGCGGGACTCTCGGGCCGCCTCGGCGGGGATGACCGTGACCTGGCGACCATCCTCGGCAACCTCATCGACAACGCATTCGACGCACTGAGCAGGCAGGATGTGCTGGCCGAGGACAAGAGGGTCCACGTCCACCTGAGCGGTGCCGGTGGGGCCGGCGGATTCACGGTCGAGGTCAGCGACGACGGCCCGGGCATCGACGAGGAAGGCATCGACGCGATCTTCGAACGGGGATGGTCGACCAAGCACGACGGTGTCGAGACCGACAGAGGGCTCGGGCGGCAGGAGACCGGCACCCGCGGGGTCGGACTGTCCCTGGTCGTCCAGGCGATCCGTCGCCTCGGCGGGGCCGTCGACGTGCAGGGCCGCGGTGAGGTCTGCGACGAGTTCAAGGGGGCTGTGCTCACCGTGTGGCTGCCCGACAGCGACCATCACGACCCCGGCGCCGACGGCCCGTCCTCGGGCGGGGTCTCGAGTTCCTCATCCCAATGAATGAAACGTATCCGCTCCAGCGCGCGGATCCGGCATAGGCTTCCTGTGGAGTGCCGAACCATCGGCTGGTCGGCTGGTCGGCTGGTCGGCCGTCGCCTGTGGGCCGCCGATTGATCGGCTGAGCTGAACCGAGTGGAGGAAGTATGGACCAGGACATCGTCGTGTGCGAACCGCTGCGGACCCCGATCGGAGGATTCGGAGGCCAGTTCCGCGACATCCCCGCCCACGAACTCTCCGCCACGGTCGTCCGTGAGCTCATGGTCAGGACCGGACTCGACCCGGAACACGTCGCCGACGTCATTCTGGGGCAGGGCTATGCCACCTCCGAGGCGCCGGCCATCGGCCGCGTCACCGCACTCGACGCGGGACTTCCCGTCACCGTGCCGGGCAAGCAGGTCGACCGTCGCTGCGGTTCGGGACTGCAGGCCGTCATCGACGCCTCGATGGTCGTCGGCTCCGGCAACGGAGACTTCGTCATCGCCGGCGGTGTCGAATCGATGTCCCACGCGCCCTTCTACAACGACACCATCCGCTGGGGCGTCCGCGGCGGCAGCGCCGAATTCACCGACTCCCTGGGCCGCGGACGCATCACCCCGGGAGGAAAGAACCACCCCGTGCCCGGCGGCATGCTCGAGACCGCGGAGAATCTGCGCCGCGAGTACTCGATCGGCCGCGACGAGCAGGACGAACTCGCCTTCAACTCCCACCAGCGGGCGGCCGCAGCCGCGCAGGACGGACGCTTCGCCGAGGAGATCGTGCCGGTGACGATCCCTGCCACTCGCAAGGTCGCAGAGCACCAGATCGACGCCGACGAGCACATCCGCCCCGACACCGACCTCGAGAAGCTCGCCAAGCTGCGCCCCATCCTCGGCAAGGGCGATGACCAGGCAACGGTCACCGCAGGAAACGCCTCGGGACAGAATGACGGCGCAGCCGCTTCCGTCGTCACCACCCGGGCCGCCGCCGAGGCGCAGGGGCTCAAGCCGCTCGGCCGCCTGGTCAGCTGGGCCGTGGCCGGTGTGCCGCCGAAGACCATGGGCATCGGTCCGGTCCCGGCCACCGCGAAGGCACTCGAGAAGGCCGGACTGGAACTCGGCGACATCGACCTCATCGAACTCAACGAGGCCTTCGCTGCCCAGGCACTTTCGGTGACCCGCGAATGGGGCTTCGGCAAGGACGACTTCGACCGCCTCAACGTCAACGGCTCCGGAATCTCGCTGGGCCACCCCGTCGGCGCGACCGGCGGGCGGATCCTGGCGACCTTGCTGCGCGAGATGGATCGCCGCGACGCCCGCTACGGCCTCGAGACCATGTGCATCGGCGGCGGGCAGGGCATCGCCGCGATCTTCGAACGCGCCTGAGTCCGAGCGCTCCGGGCGGTTTGCAGGGAACAGACTGTCGATTCTCCGGCCGAATATCGACAGTCTGTTCCCTGCAAACCCGCATGCGCAGTCATCGGCGTTGCGGTCCTGTGTCACGGATGTGCCCAGGCTGTAACACGAACCGCATCCGGGCCGCAATGGCGTTGGTTAGACTGGCGGCATGTCAGATACCACCACGCCTGAGTCGAGCATCGGTGTGCTCGTGGTCGAGGACGAGGCAGTCGCCGCCCGTGCCCACGCGAAGTACATCGATCGCATCGACGGGTACCACACCGCCGGGGTGGCGAAGAACGCCACTCAGGCGATGGCCGCTCTGACCGGGAAGATCTACGGGCTCGACGCCGACGGCATCGATCTCGTCCTCCTCGATATGAACCTGCCCGACGGCCACGGGCTCCAGGTCTGCCGAGCCATCCGCGGCCACCGCGTCGACGTCGACATCATCGCCGTCACCGCCGCCCGCGACATGCAGATCGTGCAGGAGGCGCTGTCCTACGGCGTCGCCCAGTACATCATCAAGCCGTTCACCTTCCCCGTCTTCAAGTCCAAGCTCGAGGCCTACTCCTCCTTCCGCAACAGCCTCGGTGGGGACAGCTCCGAGGGCGGCGAGGTCACCCAGACCGACGTCGACACCGCGATCGCCGCTCTGCGCACCCACACGGTGGCCGCGACCGCCAAGGGCGTCCCCGATGCCGTGGAGGCGGAGGTGAAGTCCGTCCTCGGAGACAATCCCGGACAGTCCGCCGCCGAGGTCGCCGTTGGTCTCGGTGTCTCCCGAGTGACCGCACGTCGGTACCTGGAGGCCATGGCCGACGCGGGCATGCTCGCCCGGCGACCGCGTTATGGATCGGCCGGCCGACCGGTCCTCGAATACACAGTCGTCACCGAGGACGCCTGAACCACCCCTCGATACCCGGACCCCGTCACCCAGGGGTCAGAGACGATCCCCATTTCTTCGCGCGCACGCTCACTTCATCCACAGAGTGCTAGCTTCGAGCGCGGCACGCTCACTTCGAGCGCAGGGCGCTCATAGCAAACGCAGGGCGCTCACTTCATCCGCAGGGCGCGCATGACGTCGAAGGCCGTGGTCAGGGTCTTGGCGAAGCGCGACTGATCCAGTGGACCGAACGGGGCGATCGGCACCAGGTTCTGCTCGGCGATCGTGTGCGTGTGCATGAACTGGAAGAGCCCTTCGGCACCGTGTCGGTGGCCCAGCCCCGAGGCCTTGACCCCGCCGGCCGGGGCGTCGATCGACCCCCACGTCGCCACGTAGGCTTCGTTGACGTTGACCATGCCGGCCTCGACCTGCCGGGCGGTCTCGAGGCCCTGAGAGCGTGAGTAGACGCTGGCGTTGAGGCCGTATTCGCTGTCATTGGCCGCCGCGATCGCTTCGGCGTCGGTGGCCACCGGGTAGACGGCGACGACGGGGCCGAAGGTCTCATCCGCGAACAGTTCGGCATCCTCGGTGACATCGGTGAGCACGGTCGGCAGATAGAAGTACGGGCCCAACTCCGGCACCGACCGACCTCCCGCGATGACTTCGGCCCCGCTGGCCCGGGCCTGCTCGACATGTTCGCTGACCCGAGCGAACTGCATGGGGCCGGCCAACGATCCCATTCCGGGGCCATACGAGAACTTCGCGCTCAACTCGAGGTTCCGGGCCGCCTCGGCGAAGTGGGCACAGAACTCCGAGTACAGATCCTCGTGGACGTAGATGCGTTCGATCGACAGGCACAGCTGCCCTGCCGAGGAGAAGCAGCCGCGGATCGCCCCGTCGACGGCCGACGGCAGGTCGGCATCGGAGAGGACGAGCATCGGATTCTTCCCGCCCAGCTCAAGGGCGGTGGGAAGCAGGCGCCGCCCCGCCTCGGCGGCGATCGAGCGCCCGGCGGCCGTGGACCCGGTGAAGGAGAGCCCATCGGCACCGGACATGAGGGCGGGCCCGACCTCGTCGACGGTGCCCGGAACCAGCTGCCAGACCTCGGCGGGCAGCCCGCAGGCGATGGCCAGGCGGCGCATGATGACCGCCGTCAGCGTCGTCTGACTGTCGGGTTTGTGCACCACCGCGTTGCCCGCGGCCAGGGCGGCGAACAGGTCGGTCGCGCCCAGGGTCAGCGGATAGTTCCAAGGCGTGATGAAGGCGACGACGCCCAGGGGAGTGCGGGTGACCTCGGTCCGCGTCAGAGACGGTACGGCGCCGCGACGACGCTGCGGGCGCAGACGAGCGGGGGTGGTGACACCGTAGTGACGGCACACATTGTAGGTGTCGAGGATCTCGTCATAGGCGTGGATGCGGGCCTTGCCGGTCTCGTGCTGGATGATGTCGAGGAGCAGATCCTCGTGTCGACGCAGCGCCGAGTGCAGGCGCAGCAGCACCCGGGAACGATGGTCGGGGGACCGAGACGCCCATCTGCGCCCGGCGATGCGTGCGGAGGCGTAGGCCCGGTCGACGTCGCCGGCCGTGTTGTTGGTGAAGCGGGGCTGGTCGACGCCGGTGAACGGGTCCGGGCCGACCACACGGTCACCGCTGCCCGAGGCCTCCTCGTAGGGGTGGGTGTCGAGGAACTCACGCAGGCGGTCCGTGCCCTGCGCGAGCCGGTCAGAAGGAGTGTCACTGCTGGTGACGGCGGTAGTCATCGTGCCTCCATGTGGTCGGTGGGCGGTTGGGGCGTCGTCAGGGGCGCCGCTGACTTACGCTAGAGTACCTCTCATGGTTTCACGTGAACTGCGTCACGCTCTGCGCGGGGTCGAAGCACCCCAGGCAGTGCTGGATCTGGACGCGTTCGACGCCAATGTCACAGCCTTGGCCGAGCGCGCCCGGGGTCTGCCGATCAGGGTCGCCTCGAAGTCGCTGCGCACCCCGTCCGCCATCGACCGGGCGCTGGCCCACCCGGGGTACTCCGGCGTCCTCGCCTTCTCCCTGCCCGAGGCCCTGGCCCTGCACGCCCGCGGCGTCCGCGACATCGTCGTCGGCTATCCCACGGTGGACACGCTCAGCCTCAAGCTGATGTTCGCCGAGGTGGGGGCCGCCGAGAACATCACCCTGATGATCGACTCCCCCACCCATCTCGACATCATCGACAGGGCCCGAACCGAGCAGCAGACCCAGTCTGAGGGGCAGATCCAGGCTGAGGAACAGTCCCGACCCAACGGGGGACAGTCCCGGCGGGTGCGCGTCTGCCTCGACATCGACGCCTCCTACCGCCTCGGCGAGGGGACCCTGGGCAGCCGCGTCCAGATCGGGGCACGACGTTCGCCGATCCGCGATGAGGCATCCGCGGTCGAACTCGCCCGCCACGTCATCGCCCGACCCGAGGTCGACCTTGTCGGGCTCATGTCCTACGAGGGCCAGATCGCCGGAACCGCCGATGCCGGCGCCTCCGCGAGGCAGACCGTGGTCAGGGCCATGCAGAAGCGTTCCGCCGCGGAGCTCAAGGTCCGACGCAGGCACATCATCGACGCCGTGCGTGAGCTGGCCGATCTCGAATTCGTCAACGGCGGCGGCACCGGCTCCTTCGAATCCAGCGCCGTCGAAGGCACCCTGACGGAACTCGCCGCCGGCTCCGGGCTGTTCTCTCCGGGACTCTTCGACGGCTACACCCGGTTCCGGCACGAGGCCGCCGCCTACTTCGTCGGCCCCGTGGTCCGCCGACCCGGGCCCGGCTGGGTCACCGTGTTCAAGGGCGGATTCATCGCTTCGGGTGTGCCCGGGCCCGACCGCGTCCCGACGATCGCCTGGCCGCCCGGCCTCGACTACTCGGGTCTCGAAGGTGCCGGCGAGGTCCAGACACCGCTCACCGGTCCCGGGACCGAGGACCTGCGCATCGGCGATCTCGTCTGGTTCCGGCACGCGAAGGCCGGAGAGCTGGCCGAACACTTCAACGAGTTCCTCGTCGTCTCGGGCTCGGAGATCATCGACACCTGGTCGACCTACCGCGGGGAAGGGTGGGTGCTGTGAGGCGGCTGTTCCGGAACTGGTCCGGGCACGTCCACGCCCATCCGCACACCTTCGTCAGGCCCACCTCGGCGGGGGATCTGCGCGATGTCCTGCGCACGGCCGCGAAATCGGGTCAACGGGTCCGTGCCGTCGGCGCCGGTCACTCGTTCACGCCCGTCGCCGCAGGTGACGAGGTCATGATCAACCTCGACCATTTCAGCGGAATCATCGCCGTCGACGAGCCGAGTCAGCGCGTGCGTTTCCACGCCGGCACCCGGCTGCGCGACATCCCGGCCCTGCTCGCGCCCTTCGGGCTGGCCCTGGCCAACCAGGGCGACGTCAATCCGCAGGCGCTCGCCGGAGCGATCTCGACGAGCACCCATGGGACCGGGCTGTCCTTCACCGGTTTCGCCGGAACCGTCACCGGACTCAGCCTCATGGCTGCGGACGGCAGCGTGCGCAGGCTGTCGGCGACGAACGATCCCGAGGTCTTCGATCTGGCCCGCGTCGGCCTCGGCGTGCTGGGCATCGTCACCGAGATCGAGCTGCAATGCGTACCCGCCTTCGACCTCATCGCCGAGGAGGTCGTGGCCGGCCTCGATGAGCTGCTGGCCGACCTGGAGGCGCGGATGCGAGGGGCCGACCACTTCGAGTTCTACTGGTTCCCCCACACCGACACCGCGCTGACGAAGACGAACACCCGCGTCGGCCTCGGCGAGATCGGTCCGGGCCACCTCGCCGAGGCCGGGGTCCGCAACCGGTTCGTCGATCTCTTCGACAAGGAGGTCGTCGAGAACGGCGGCCTGCGCCTCGCCGTCGAACTCGGTGCGGCCGTGCCCGGTCTCGTGCCGCGCATCAATCGGGTTGCCCAAGCCGCCGTTTCCGACAGGACGTACCGGGCGCCGGGCCACGACGTCTTCGTGACACCTCGGCGGGTGCGGTTCAATGAGATGGAGTATGCCGTTCCCCTCGAATCCGGCGCCGAGGTGATCCGGGAGATCCGAGACGCCATCGAGTCGCGGGGATGGAGGATCTCCTTCCCGATCGAGGTCAGATCGGCAGCCGCCGACGATGTTCCGCTGTCGACGGCCTGTGGACGCGAGACCATGTACATCGCGGTGCACCGCTTCTTCAAGGAGGACTTCGCCGAGTACTTCCGCGTCGTCGAACAGATCTTCGCCCACCATAACGGCCGCCCCCACTGGGGCAAGATCCACACCCTGGGTGCGGGCGAACTGCGCCGACTGTACCCGCGCTTCGACGAATTCTGCGAGCTGCGACACCGGCTCGACCCGCAGGCGATGTTCGGCAGCCGATACACCGACTCGCTGTTCGTCCCGGGAGCCTGATACCGGCTCATCGGATCGGACGTCGGATACGCAGGCCGGATCGGACTCCTGATGCGCACGTCTGATCTGGCGTCGGATACGCAGCCGACCTGCCCAAATGGGTCTACCGGCAGTAGGCTGGGCGGGAGAAACTCGACGATCAGCCTCGGTCGCTGTCGCCGAGGGATACGACCGCAGCATTTCCTACGAAATGGAATCGTCGATGTCAGAGTTCGACCCGCAGGCCCAATCGGACCCAGCAGCAAGCTCCAACCCGCAGCGAGAGAAGGGGCGCCGCCGATCCATGCTGGTCGCGGCCTTCGGCACCGTCGTCGAGTGGTACGACTTCTCGATCTTCTTCTACGTCGCGACCATCCTGACCACCGAGTTCTTCGGCGATCGGACCGACTCCCTGCTGCTCACCCTGGGCGTCGGAGCCGCCGGCTTCCTGTTCCGACCGTTGGGCGCCATGGTCTTCGGCCACCTCGGCGACAGGGTGGGTCGCAAATCAGCGCTGGTCGTCTCCGCCGTGCTCATGGCCATCGCGATGCTCGGCATCGCCATCATGCCCACCTACGACGCGATCGGCATCTGGGCCGGCGTCGGCATGGTCTTCTTCCGCTGTCTGTCGGGCTTCTCCGTCGGCGCCGAGTACACCGGGATCATGGTCTTCCTCATGGAATCGGCCGGCAGCAATCGGCGCGGACTCGCGGCCAGCTGGGCCGCTGCCAACAGTGAGGTCGGAGCTCTTCTCGCGGTCGGATCCGGGGCATTCCTGGCCGCCACGCTGTCTCCTGAAGCGATGAGCTCCTGGGGATGGCGGGTCCTGTTCGTCCTCGGTGCCCTGTTGGCCGCGCTGATGATCCCGCTGCGTCGGATGATGGAGGAGACGGACACCTTCAAACGTCTGCAGCAGGCGGAGAAGAGCAAACCTGCCCTCAAGCACAGTCGTTCGCCCCTGCTCATCGCCTTCCTCCAGCAGCCCCGTGCGATCCTCGTCGCCTTCCTCATTTCGTCGATCGGCTCGGTCAGCTACTTCCTCAACATCACCTACGTGCCGACCTACATCGAAGAGGTCTCGGACGTGAAGAACTCCGGGTCCCTCGCACTGGGCACGATCGCCGCCGTCGTCGCGATCGTCATCACCCCGTTCTTCGGCATCGCCTCGGACCGCTTCGGACGGAAGAAGACCCTGGCCGTGCTCATGGCCGTCTTCATCCTCACCACGATCCCCGCATATGCCCTGCTGGGCGACGGGAACTCCGGCGTCGCCGTCTTCGGGGCGGCGTTCCTCGCCGTGCCTGCCGCGGGCTGGAGTGCGGTCGCGGCGGCCATGGTCCCCGAGCAGTTCACCGGGACGAGTCGCTTCTCCGGAATGGCGATCGGCTACAACGTGGCCACCGTCCTCTTCGGCGGGCTCTCCCCGCTGATTGCGACCGCGCTGATGAGCTCCACGGGTCTCACGCTCGCCCCGGCCATCTATGCGACCGTCATCGTCGTCGTCGCGGGCATCCCGACCCTGATCCTGGCCCGCAATATGGCGGGCAGGCCCTTGGCAGAGGTCGACCATGACAAGGACCTCGTGTCGGTGTGAGGGAGTCAGCGGAAAGGCGCCAGACGTCTGAATGAGCGAGTCGGTGTCGGGTCAGTTCCGGGGGAGTCGCTCCAGGAGCCAGGAGACGATCTCCGGCCAGGCGCGTTCGGCGACCGAGCGTCGCAGCAGACCGTGATGGCCGATGCGGGAGACCTCGAGCTCCTGGGGCGTGAAGGTGCGTCGTTCCACCTCGGCGAGGCGGACATGGTCGACGAGGGCGTCGATCTGAGCCGGTGACGCCCACTTGTCGTCGCCGGCTCCGGTCGCGAGCACCGGCGTGCGCAAGCGAGCCATCCGAGCGGTGGCACCGAGGCTCGGATCGTCGAAGAAGTACTCGGACATGGACACCCACCGGCCCCATTCGAGCATGGCCGCAGTGGGGATGTCCTCGCCCAGACCGAGGCGTTTGCCGGGCGCGTAGCCGACGAGCGGACTGATCAGGGGGCCGAGGGCTCTGAGGATGAGGCCGACTCGCAGTCGTTCGGCCAGCGGATTGATGTCGCGCAGCGCCGCTCGCGCGGTGCCCACTGTGACGATTCCGTGCAGGTCGTCGGTGCCGTTGCCCAGCAGCAGAGCATGACCGCCGAGGCTGTGCCCGAGCGCGAGCTTCGGCAGTTCGGGAAATTCGCTTCGTGCCCAGGCCGCGACCGCATTCGCGTCTTGGTGCATCCAATCGCGCATCCGCAGCCGTGTGTGCTCGTGCGCCGGACCCGAGGCAGCCACGCCTCGCACATCGTAGGTGAGCACGGCCAGCCCGCGGTCGACCGCGTAGTCGGCGAAGTTCGTGTAGAAGCGGGCCGGCGTCGCCGTGGCGGGATGGATGGTGAGGAATCCGACCGGAGTCCCCTGCGGCATCAGGAGCGTGCCGACGATGTGGTCCTGCCCGTCGGGGGCGCTTGTGTCGATGCTTCCGAGACCGGGGGCGATGGTGCGTGTGGCACCGGTGACCGGAATGTGCACGGAACTCATCATTGTGCTCGTCATGGACCCAGGCTAGCGATGATCCAGCCAACAATCTACTGATCAGTAATGATTCTGTGCGGTGGGTGCCCGTGGCGGCCGGGGAGGAGAGATCAGCCCTGCGTGCGAGCCTTCCAGTCCGCGACCTCTGATTCGGCCAGCTGAGCGGCGACGCCGATGTAGCTCGCCGGAGTCAGAGCGGTCAGCAGCTCAGTCTCGGCCTCGGGCAGTCCGAGGCCCGCGACGAAGGACTGCAGATCGGCCTGATCGATGCGCTTGCCGCGGGTGAGCTCCTTGAGCTTCTCGTAGGGATTGTCCATGCCGGGCACTCCCTGCAGTCCGGCGGCGCGCATGACCGACTGGATCGCCTCGCCGAGGACCTCCCAGTTGGAATCGAGGTCGGCGGCCAGTGCCTCTTCGTTGATCGACAGGGCGGCCAGTCCTTTGACCAGGTTGTTCATCGCCAGCACCGAGTGGCCGAAGGCGACGCCGATGTTGCGCTGGGAGGTCGAGTCCGTGAGGTCGCGCTGCATCCGTGAGGTCACCAGGGTCGAGGCGAGCGAGTCGAGCAGTGCGCAGGAGAGCTCGAGGTTGGCCTCGGCGTTCTCGAAGCGGATCGGGTTGACCTTGTGCGGCATCGTCGAGGAACCCGTCGCGCCGGCGACGGGGATCTGCTTGAAGTAGTTCATCGAGATGTAGGTCCACATGTCCGTCGCCAAGTTGTGGGCGATGCGGTTGAACCGTGCGATATCGGCGAAGAGCTCTGCGTCCCAGTCGTGGGACTCGATCTGAGTGGTCAGCGGATTGAACGTCAGCCCCAGGCTGCCTTCGACGAAGGTCTTGGCCAGCCGGGGCCAATCGGCACCGGGCACGGCGGCCAGATGAGCGGAGTACGTGCCCGTCGCACCGTTGATCTTGCCGAGGAATTCGCCGGCTTCGATGCGTTCGTACTGACGGCGCAGGCGGTGGACGAACACGGCCAGCTCCTTGCCCATCGTCGTCGGCGTCGCCGGCTGGCCATGCGTGTGCGAGAGCAGGGGGACCTCGGCGAGCGCCGAGGCGGTGTCGGCCAGGGAGTCGATGAGGGCCTTCGCGCGGGGAAGCCACACATCGACCGTCGCACCCTTGACGCCCAGCGCCCAGGACAGGTTGTTGATGTCCTCAGAGGTACAGCAGAAGTGGACGAGTTCGCTGAGATCGTCGGCACCGAGCTCGACTAGCGCTTCTTTGATTGTGTACTCGACAGCCTTGACGTCGTGGACGGTGACCGCCTCATGGGTCGCGAGCGTGGCGATCGTCTCGGCACCGAAGTTCTCGGCGAACTCGCGAAGCCCGGCGACCTCGTCCTCGGTGAGGCGCCGAACGCCCTCGACCACCGAGTTCTGGGCCAGGTGGATGAACCACTCGACCTCCACGATGATCCGATTGCGGTTCAGGGCCGCCTCGGACAGGTGATCGACGAGGTCAGCGGTGTCCTTGCGGTAACGGCCATCGAGTGGTCCGAGAGCAATGGCGGGCGAGATGTCAGCAAGCGAAACGGTCGGCATGCTGACAGTTTCTCATGAGCCCGGCGCGGGCGCGGAACCGACCGCCCGGCGACGACCCCGCTGCCGGCCGAGAGCGGTGACTCGCGCTCACTCGCCTGTGGAATCGGCGGTGACTTCGACGTCGAAACCCTGTGGAGCCTCGACGGGCGTCCACAGGGGTCTCGAAGGAGCTTCCGGCGGGGAAGCGCCCAACCCTACGGTGAAGTCGGACCAGGGCACTCGGGGCGAGCAGGAAATCGGACAGGAGGTTGACGGTGATCACCGATGAGCTGGCGGCCAACCGGGACGGGTGGCGGCATCGAGCGAACGAACTGCGCAGCCTGGCGCAGAGCTGTCGGCAGCTCGAGGGGTGGGACTCGCCCGCAGGGCGCAAGCTCGGCGATCGGCTGGTGGCGTGTTCGGATTCGATCATCGCGCTTGCGCAGCGCGCGGACAAGCTCGCCGAGGCCTACGACCTGCATCTGCAGGTCGTCTCAGTGGGAGGCAGGCTCCAGATATGAGCGATGCGACGAGACCGGAACCGAGACCGCAGGGCAGATGGTTCGCCGTCGACGTCCGCCGGATCATGCGGCTGCCCGACCGTCTCAAGCCTCTCTGGCCGCACGAGCTGATGCCGCACGCCGACGACGTGGGCCCCGCACCGACCGTCGACGAGAGTGCCGACGGTGCAAGCGCGGGTCCGAAAGCCTCGGCGGGGGACACGGCCGCGGGCGAAGGACCGGGTGCCGGGACGGCGATCGGTGAGACGCTGATGCTGGAGGAGTCGACCGGCACGGAATCGACGCGCGGACTCGATGTGCTCACCGCCTGGCTGACGGGCTTCGCGGCCGAACTCGATCTCACCCGCTCGCGAATGACCATCGTCGTCAGCTCCGGGGAGGAGACCGCCCACCTCGAAGTGTGCCTGGGCGACGACATCGCCTCGGCCATCCTGGTTCTGCGCGGTGTCGGCTTCGAGGAGTTCGAGGGCTACGAACTGCTCAGGCGCCTTCGACCACAGGACCTCGCCGAGGCGGTCGAGGAGCTGTGCTCACTGATCGAGAACGACTGCGTGCTCACCCTGAGCTGCCTGAACGAGGTCGGGGCCGCCGGATTGGAGTTCCTGCATCGTGTCGACGGCACCTGGGTCCGCCCGACGCTGGAACGCGACGGAGACACGATCACGGTCGGCGCCGGACAGGACCTCGGAAGCGGCGCGGTGGCCACCTTGCTGGCGGCGACCCTCACACGACTCTGGACGACCGCGACCCAGCCGACCCGGCGAAGTGCGACGAACGGCGGACAGCCATGATCGCGACCCGAACCACCGGCGGGTCACAGATCACGTTCGACGACCGGGCGGATGCCAGCGGCGACGAACTCCAGGGGATCTGCGGCCGGATCGGCGATCTTGCGGCAGAGGGCACGCTCGGCGACTTCGATCTGGCCACACTCCTGACTCAGGTCCCCTCCCCGCTGACGGCGATCAATGTCGACGCCTGCCGCGCCGTCTACCACCAGAAGTCGGCGCTCGTGCTCATCGAGCTCGAAGTCACCGTGCTCGCGATCAGAGCCGCGGCCATCGCCTACCGACAGGCGGAGAAGGGCATCAGCGAGACCTTCGGCGGGCTTCTCGACTACTTCGGCTATCTCACCGGTCGTGTCATCGCCATCAGCCTGCCCGTGCTCGTGCCGATCGGCATCGCGGTCGGTGCCCCGATCTATCTGGGGCTGAAGCTCCTCGACGCCACCGGTCTCGACGATGTCGTGGCCAAGCACGTCGGCATCGACCTGGCCCAGACCAAGGCGGAGGTGAAAGAGGCATTCGTCGCTCTCGTGTTCGAGAACTCCGATGTCTCCGGGGCCATCATCGAACACGTGCTGCCGGGGATCGTCGTCGGCTTCATGGGGCTGCCGCCGACGGTCCTGGCCACCGACGGAGACCATGCGGTGTGGCCGCACGACTCCAGCTCGATGACGGCCTGGATGCTCGGTGGTGCGAACATGTTCGGACTGCTCCTGCCCTCGGACGTGGAGGTCTGGCAGGCCGAAGGCATCACTCCGGCCCGTGACGAACCGCCACGCGACCTCGAGGACCTCTACATCCGGGAGGCCAATCGCCATCGCGGCGCGGACTCCGGACAGGTCAGAATCGAAGAGATCACCGCCGCGGACGGCACCGCCCGCTACATCGTCTATGTCCCCGCGACGACCGACTGGTCGGCCGAACCCGGTGAGAACACCACCGATATGACCACCAACGTGCAGGCCATGGCCGGCAACGACACCGTCATGGCCGAGATGGTCCGACAGGCCATCGCCGATGCGAAGATCGCCTCCGACGCCGAGGTGATGCTGGTCGGATATTCCCAAGGCGGGATCACCGCAGGTTCGCTGGCCGCCGATCCGGCATTCTTGGCCGATGTGAATGTGACCGCGCTGGTGACCGTGGGAGCCCCGATCTCAGACTTTCCCGTCCACGAGGACATCGACGTCCTCTCGATCGAACACGAACAGGACCTGGTGCCCGACCTCGACGGCAATGAGAATCCGGCCGAAGACCATTGGTCGACGGTCACCGTCGACTACGAGCCCGAGCAGCTGCGCCGAGCCCCGAACCTGCAGGACAAGACCGATGCCGAACTCGACGAGCTGTTCTCCTCCGCCGGAGCCGCACACTCCTCGGCCGCCTACGCCGCCTCGATAGGACTCATGCTCGGAGCCGGGCACGCCGGACTCAATCGGTTCACTGCGAAGAACTCGCAGTTCTTCACCGGCGATCTCAAAGAGACGCGGGACTACCAGGGCAAACGCAAACGACCATGAACTCCTCGGACATGCGTTTGTCGGATGTTGGAACAACTGAGCGACCATCGACAAATCGCTGTCGAGGCCTTTGGACGTGAGGCACACGCGCAGAATCCGTCTCTTAGGCTGATCTCGACCAGAACGAAAGGCACTCGACGCACTCTGCCGATGTGGCATGCAGTGAGTGGATTCGGTATCGTAGTACTACCTGTGAATCACATCACTCGAGGGCGAGATCTCACACCAGAGGCCCCGCCCGAAGTACACAGTCCACCACTGGTCACCTCCGGTGCTGTTGGACCTTGAACAAAGGAGAACTGAAATGACCTCCAACATTTCAGTGGGAACCGGCGCTGCCCACAGTCAGTCCTCGGAACCTCGGATGATCCAGATGCTCACCGAAGACGGCAATCGCGTCGAATCAGGTGAATACGATGCCTTCGCGGCAGAGCTCACCGATGAGGATCTGCGCGGCTTCTACCGGGACATGGTCCTGGTGCGTCGCATCGATGCTGAGGGCGCGGCCCTGCAGCGACAAGGACAACTCGGCCTCTGGGCGCCGATGTTCGGTCAGGAAGCAGCCCAGATCGGCATGGGACGGGCGACCCGCCCTCAGGACTTCGTCTTCCCCACCTACCGTGAACACGGTCTCGCTTACACCCGCGGCGTCGAACCGGAAACCCTCCTCGGCATGTTCCGCGGCCAGAACCACGGCGCTTGGGACCCCCAGGAGCACCACTTCCACACCTACACCATCGTCATCGGATCGCAGGCGCTGCATGCGACCGGCTACGCCATGGGAGTCTCCATGGACGGCGACGTCGGAACCGGCGACATCGAACGCGACACCGTATCCATCGCCTGCTTCGGCGACGGCGCCACCTCGCAGGGTGACGTGTCCGAGGCGCTGACCTTCGCCGGAGCGTTCCACGCACCCGTGCTGTTCTTCTGCCAGAACAACCAGTGGGCCATCTCCGAACCCACCCACGTCCAGTCCGCAGCGCCACTGTGCAAGCGCGGCGAAGGATTCGGCGTGCCCGGCCTCCGCGTCGACGGCAACGACATCATCGCGATGTACGCCGTGGCCCGGGCCAGCCTGGACTCGGTCCGCGCCGGCAACGGTCCGATGCTCATCGAAGCCTTCACCTATCGTCGCGGTGCCCACACCACGGCCGATGACCCGACGAAGTACCGTGACAAGGCCGAAGAGGAGATCTGGGAAGACCGCGATCCGCTCAAGCGTCTTCGCGCCTACCTCGACAACCACACCGAGACCGGTGAGGAGTTCTTCGCCGAGGTGGATGCCGAAGCCGACACCCTCGCCGCCCGCATCCGCCACAACTGCATGACCATGGAAGATCCCGACCCTGTCGAGATGTTCGCCCATGTCACCTCCGAACCTCACTCACTCGTCGATGAGGAACGTGCGGAATTCCTCGCATACCAAGCCTCATTCGTCGATGCAGGTGAGGCCTGATGGAGAAACTTCCCCTGTCAAAGGCCATCACGGCCGGAATGCGCAAAGCCATGGAGGACGACCCGAAGGTCGTCCTCATCGGTGAGGACATCGGAAAGCTCGGCGGCGTCTTCCGCGTCACCGAGGGTCTGCAGAAGGACTTCGGTCCGCAGCGGGTCATCGACTCCCCGCTGGCCGAATCCGGCATGGTCGGAACCTCGATCGGCATGGCCATCCGCGGATACCGCCCGGTCATCGAGATCCAATTCGACGCCTTCATCTTCCCCGCCTACGACCAGATCGTGACGCAGCTGGCCAAGCTCTACAACCGCACCCACGGCAAGGAGAGGATGCCGATCGTCATCCGCGTGCCCTACGGCGGCGGAATCGGTTCACCCGAGCACCACTCGGAGAGCCCGGAGACGGTCTTCGCCCACCACGCGGGCCTGCGCCTGATCTCTCCATCGAACGCCCACGACGCGTACTGGATGATGCAGGACGCGATCAAGAGCGACGACCCGGTGATGTTCTTCGAGCCCAAGCGCCGCTACTGGCTGCGCGGCGACGTCGACACGGCCGACCGGGGCGGCTTGGCGATGCACGATGCCCAGGTGGTCTCCGAAGGCGCCGACGTGACCCTGGTGGCCTACGGTCCACTGATGCCGACGGCCAAGGACGTCGTCACGGCCGCTGCCGAGGAGGGCAAGAGCGTCGAACTCATCGACCTGCGCAGCCTCAGCCCGATCGACTTCACGACGATCGAGAAATCGGTGCAGAAGACCGGCCGTCTGGTGGTCACCCACGAGGCACCGACGTTCCTGGGGCTGGGGTCCGAGATCGCGGCACGCCTGTCCGAACGCTGCTTCTTCAACCTCGAGGCGCCGGTCATCCGCGTCGGCGGCTACCACACGCCTTACCCCGGCTCTCGGATGGAAGAACACTACCTGCCCGACCTGGATCGCATCTTCGACGGTGTCGACCGGGCCCTGGCCTACTGACTCGAGGAGAGCTGATATGTCTTTCGAATTTCCGCTTCCTGACGTCGGTGAGGGCCTGACCGAGGCCGACGTCGTGTCATGGAAGGTCGCCCCGGGCGAGACCGTCACCGTCAACCAGATCCTCGTCGAGATCGAAACGGCGAAGTCCCTGGTCGAGCTGCCGAGCCCGGAGGCAGGGCTCGTGGACGCACTGCTGGTCGACGAGGGTCAGACCATCGAGGTCGGCACGCCGATCATCCGCTTCGGCTCCGGCTCCGGCTCTGGCGAGGAGGGCTCCTCGGGTGCATCCGCAGCCGGCCCGAGCACTTCGGAGGCACAGCCCCCGGCCGAGAGCGAAGGCGACGCCGATGGCGGTGCCACTCTCGTCGGCTACGGAGCGAAGGCCGCCTCGTCGAAACGACGTCCCCGCAAGGGCGCAGGCGTTCCGGCACCGACCGGCTCGTCCGCCGCACCTACGGCTCCTGCTCCGGCAGCGCCCGCTGCGCCGGCTCCTACGGCCCCTGCGCCGGCAGCCGCTGCGCCCGCACCTGCGGCTCCTGCGCCGGCACAGACGGGAACTGCCGATGCCGCGGGACCGGCGGCCGCCTCGGCGGGCAAACCCCTGGCGAAGCCCCCCGTGCGCAAGCTTGCGAAGGACCTCGGCATCGACCTGGCCTCCATCGTTCCGACCGGCTCACGCGGCGAAGTCACTCGTGACGACGTCAATGCAGCGGCCGAAGGCACCGGAGCAGCGTCGACCGACGCCACGGCAGTCGCGAGCACAGGGACGACGACCGCCTCGGCGACCACCGGCCCGGCAGGTGAGCTCGAGGAGCGGATCCCGTTCAAGGGCGTGACGAAGATGATGGCCAAGGCCATGGTCGACTCCGCATTCACGATGCCCCACGTCACCGAGTTCCTCGACGTCGACGTGACCGAGACGATGGCCTTCGTGCGCAGACTCAAGTCCACGAAGTTCCTCGGCGAGGACATCAAGGTCTCACCGCTGCTCATCGTGGCCAAGGCCGTCGCCTGGGCGGCGTCCCGCAACCCGAGGATCAACGCGAGCCTCGAGGGCGATGAGATCGTCGTCAAGAAGTACCTCAACCTCGGTGTCGCCGCGGCCACTCCGCGTGGCCTCATCGTGCCGAACATCAAGGACGCACACACGATGGGCCTGACCGATCTTGCCCAGGGCATTCAGGATCTGACCGCCCTGGCGAGGTCCGGTAGGACTCCACCGGCCGATCAGGCGGGCGGGACGATCACCATCACGAACGTCGGTGTCTTCGGCGTCGATGCGGGCACTCCGATCATCAACCCGGGCGAAGCAGCGATCCTGGCCTTCGGTCAGATCCGGAAGAAGCCCTGGGTCGTCGGTGACGAGATCGTCCCACGTGACATCACGACGCTGTCGGTGAGTGCGGACCATCGAATCGTCGACGGTGAGATCATCTCGAAGTTCCTCGCCGACGTCGGTCGCGGACTCGAGGATCCGACGCTGCTGCTGGCCTGAGCCGGACCGCAGCCGACAGGGACAGGCATGAAAGCCGCTTTCGTCAATCGCCTCGGCGGGGTCGAAGAGATTCGGTACGGGGACCTGCCGGAACCCGTTCCGGGGCCCACCGACTGCCTCGTCGAGGTGGCCGCGGTCAGCCTCAACCCGGTGGACACCTTCGTTCGCTCGGGGCGATTTTCCACCGCTGTCCCGCTGCCCTTCATCCTGGGCCGGGACCTCGTGGGTACCGTCGTGAGCGCACCTCCGGGAACATCGCTGGCCCGAGGCCAGACCGTGTGGTGTGACAGCCTGGGATACGAGGGACGGCAGGGCTCCTATGCCGAGCTCGCCGTCGTCCCGGCCGACCGTCTCTATCCGGCGCCCAGCGGCATCGAAGCCCACAGCACCGACGCGCATCGGCTCGTCGCGCTGGCCCATCCGGCGACGACGGCATGGTTGGGCTGGTTCGAGCATGGGAGGCTCGTGCCCGGGGACACCGTCTTCGTCGGCGGGGGAGCGGGCAACGTCGGCAACGCCGCGATCCGGCTGGCCGCGGCCGCCGGAGCCCGGATCGTCGCCAGCAGCCATTCCCGTGACTTCGACACGGTGCGGGCGGCCGGCGCCGAGGTGGTCCTCGACTATCGTGACCCTGACCTCCCGGCCGCGTGCGCCAGGGCGGCACCGGAGGGCTTCGACCTCGTCTGGGACACCTCCGGCCACCATGACGGCGAATTCCTCGCCGAGGCGACCGCTCCCGGTGCCCGGGTCCTCATCACTGCTTCCGCTGCACCGAACACCGAGGTGCCACTGGGACGTCTCTACACGAAGGACGTGTCACTCATCGGGTTCGTGATGTCTCGGACGACGGCAGACCAGCTGGCCCGGGCCGCGAAGGGCCTGACGCCCTTCCTCCGACCGAGAGCGGCCGGACCGCTGACGAGGACCGACAAGACGTCGGCCACCGGGACGGTCTCGAGCGCCGGAGCGCTGACGACCGCCATCGCCGAGGTGCTGCCCCTGTCCGAAGCTGCGCGGGCTCACCGAATGATGGAGACCGGCGAAATCCGCGGCCGAGTCGTCCTCACGCCCTGAGTCGGCGAATCGCTGTCACCCCCTGAGCGGGCGACTACTTGTCGAGGTAGGCGCTGTTGCCCTTCGGACTGCCGTCCTCGACCAGCCGTTTCGCGATGCAGTCGTCCCGGCCGAGCCCCCAGGAGCGGCACTGATCGAGAGCGGGCTCGGGGTCGTTGTAGGGAGTGTCGATGATGGTGACCCAGTAGTCGTCACCCTCGTACGCGCCCCAGTCGCTGCTGTGGATGAGGATCGCTCCCGGGTACTTGACCCGGTTGGTCTCGAACTCATCGACGATGTCCTGCTCTGTCCATGTCTTGCCTTCGGCTTCGAGTCCGACGTTCTTCGCGCTGACCTGCGTCACCCAGTCGCCCTCGAGGTCGGCGGCCTCCGCCGTGCCCTCCTTCGTGTAGGTCGCCAATGCCTCTTCGGGGGTCGCCGTCGGCTGCACCAAGGTGTCTGTCGGTGATGGTGGCGCCGATTCGGTCTCGTCACCGTTGAAGTCCACGGGGACGGTGCCGGTCGACGGGGCCAGCCATCGGACCCCGAAGAATGCCAGGAGCGCAAGCACCATGATGATGGCGATGATGACGAGGGTGATTTTGGCCCCGTTGCCCTTCTTCGGGGCGGGCGTGGGCGACAGAGGTATCTGCCCGGAGGTCGGACCGTCGGAGCCGGAGCCGACTGGGGCCGAGCGCGGTGTCTGAGCACCCGTTCGCTGCTCGCGGACGTCCGGCTGGGAACGGCCGCCGTTCGGTGCTTCTCCACCTGGGTGTGCCTGAGACCGGCGCTGGAACGGTGAGCCCCCGGCGGGGGCGAAGACGTTGCGTGACCGGTTCTTGGACAGAGGCAGATCACCTGTGTGCCGTTCGATGTACTCGTAGTAGGTCGAGTCGTCGAAGTCGGCTGCACTCTGGTTCGCTCCCTGCCCCCGTGATGGGGTCTGACCGGCACGATCGGAGTGATGCTGGTGCCAGTCAGCGCTGGTTGCTGGACGGATTCGCGGCCTCGGTGGAACGTCGCTCATCGGTCCTCCTGAGTGCCAGATGTGGTGGCAATCATCTTCTTACCTTGGCACGACATGGATATGTGTTCAACACGGAGCACAGCAGGACGTCTTGTCTGCTCGATGGCCGAGGCGAACATGGGAATCGGATGGGAACGGACACCCGGTCCGTGCCGGGCGGTCTCTCGCCCGCGTTTGCGGGACACGGGCGGACTGTGTCCGAGGGCCGCAGATGCGAGAGCCGCGCAGGACGGAGGCGAACCAGTGAATTTGCTCTGAAGGCCCGTTTCTCTCTAAGCTTGGTATCTGTTGTGTCGTAACAGGGCGATCCCGGATCGCTTCGTTGTGGCCAACATGGTGCTCACCCACCGCTGCACTCCAGCTTCGGCCATCTCTCACAGGCTACGGCTTCAGCGCTGGTGAGACATCTCGCCCGAACGGGCAAACCTGTTTTGGCGTACACAATTTTCATTGCGAACGCCGCATGCCGGGCCTCAGCCCGGTGAGTGGCCGGACCCCGTCCGGCCGGGCAGCTCGTGAAAATTTGTTGATGTCTTCCGACATCGGCGCAAGCGAGCGTGGAGTCCACGCTGTCCTGCTTGTTTCGAGGGTCGGTAACTTGTGAACTGGAGGAGAGTCATGGCAGCAACCTGCCAAGTAACCGGGGCCGTCCCTGGTTTCGGACACAATGTGTCCCACTCGAACCGGCGCACCAAGCGTCGTTTCAACCCGAATATTCAGAAAAAGCGCTACTTCGTTCCGTCTCTGCGCCGCAATGTCACTCTGACCGTGTCCGCCAAGGGCATCAAGGTCATCGACGCGCGCGGAATTGACGCTGTCGTCGGCGAGCTCATCGCCAAGGGAGTGAAGCTCTGATGGCTAAGACACAGGACATTCGTCCCATCATCAAGCTCAAGTCGACGGCTGGCAGCGGGTACACCTACGTGACCCGCAAGAACCGCCGCAACAACCCGGACCGCATCGTGCTGAAGAAGTACGATCCGATCGTCCGCAAGCACGTCGATTTCCGAGAGGAGCGCTGAGCGCATATGGCTAAGAAGTCAAAGATCGCACGCGACAAGCAGCGTCGCGTCATTGTTGAGCGCTATGCGGAGCGTCGTGCGACGCTCAAGCGCCAGCTGACCCACCCAGACAGCACCGACGAGCAGCGTGAGGAAGCACGCCTCGGACTGCAGAAGCTTCCGCGTGATGCTTCGCCAGTGCGCGTGCGCAACCGTGACCAGGTCGATGGCCGCCCTCGCGGTTACCTCAGGAAGTTCGGTCTTTCCCGTGTTCGCTTCCGCAATATGGCGCACAACGGCGAGTTGCCCGGCGTGACGAAGTCGAGCTGGTAATCTCGAGGAAGTTCGTTATCGGAAAAACGGACCGGTAACCGACCGACTTGTCCTAAGGAGGACACTTTTATGGCTAAGAACCGTAGTGAGCTCGTTGCAGAAGTTGCAGAGAATTCCGGACTGACCCAGAAGCAGGTCTCGGACGTTCTTGATGGTGTCTTCGATGTCTTCTCCGACGTCGTCGACAAGGGCGAAAAGCTCACCATCCCCGGATGGCTGTCAGTCGAGCGCACGGAACGTGCCGCTCGCAAGGGACGTAACCCGCAGACCGGTGAAGAGATCCAGATCAAGGCCGGCTATTCCGTGAAGCTGTCCGCTGGTTCGAAGCTGAAAGCCGCTGCCGGCAGCCCTAACTGAGCTGCGCGCACCAGCATCGAATGGCCCGGACCGTGTGGTCCGGGCCATTCGTCTATCCGGCGTGACCGATCCGGCCCTCGACCCGATCCGACTCTCGCTCGGTCCTCGACCCGACCTCGGCCGACGAGACTCGATCCGACGTTGCCCGGCGAGATCTCGCCACGTCGGGGCCGTGCGGTTAGCCGGGTTTCAGACTCCGGCGATATCCTTGAACCATGAATGAAGCGGCGGTCAGCCACCAGTGAGCACTCACGTCTTCGAATCGGTCACCCGATTCGCCACTCGCGCCGCCGTTCCCATCGTCGTCATCCTCGGACTCGCCGCGGGCCTGGCCGCGATGCTCTTCACGGGAGCGGCCGAGGCGACGCTCCTCAACGACCCCGGCCCCTACGTCCGATTCGGGCTGCCGGCGGCGAAATTCGTCTTCAACATCTCCATGGCCCTGACCTTGGGCGCACTGATGTTCGCCCTCCTCATCCTCCCTCGTGCCCGAGGCCGTGGCCGCAGCCGAAAACAGGCCGCCGCGAAGACAGGGGCTGCTGAGGACGAACCTCTCAATGGCCTGTGGGAGAAGACGCTGAAGATCGCCGAGGTGGCCTCGGTCGTCTGGACGATCTCCGCCGTGGGAGTCCTCGTCCTCACCATGGCCGACACCGTCGGCGCCCAGGCCTACGTCGACTTCTCCAATCAGCTCGGCGTCTTTCTGACCCAGATCGCCTTCGGCCAGCTGTGGACGCTCATCGTCGTCCTCATCGCGGTAGCTTCGACCCTGTGCTTCGGCACCCGCTCCTACCTCGGCATCGCCATCGCCGGCGTGCTCGGCGTCGGTGCGATGATCCCCTTGGCCCTCATGGGCCACTCCGCCGAGGCCTCCGGCCACAGCCAGGCCGTCAACAGCATCGGACTGCACCTGGTGGGCGTGACGATCTGGCTGGGTGGTCTCTTCGTCATCGCCATACTCGGCTCCGACTTGGCCAAGTCAGCTCAGCTGCGGACGACGATCGAACGGTATTCGTCGTTCGCGCTCATCGCCTTCGCGGTCGTCGCCTACTCCGGCGTCGTGAATTCGCTGCTGCGCGTCCACAGCTTCGACGATCTCATGACCCCCTACGGTCAGGTCATCGTGGCGAAGGCGCTCGGCACGATCCTGCTCGGCTTGATCGGCTTCTGGCATCGGCAGTTCGTCATCCGACGGTTGGGGGCAGCCGCCTCGGCGGCACGGGAATTCTGGCGACTCATCGTCGTCGAATTCGTCATCTTCGGTGCCACCATGGGACTGGCGGTCGCGCTGTCGCGGTCCCAGCCGCCGGTGCCGCAGGAACCCGTGGGCGATCCGTCCCCGGCCGAGATCCTGACCGGGGAGCCGCTGCCGCCGCCGCCGTCATTCGCCCGGTACTTCACGGAATGGTCCCTCGACCCGCTGTGGGTCGTCGTCGCGGTGGGCCTGTCCGCGGCCTACATCGCCGGATTCGTCAACCTCCGCCGCCGAGGCGACACCTGGCCGATCCATCGCCTCGTCAGCTGGCTGCTGGGCATGGTCCTGCTCGTCTACGTCACCTCGGGGGGTGTGCGTGTCTACGGTGAGATCCAGTTCTCCGCCCACATGATCCAGCACATGCTGCTCGTCATGGTGGTGCCGCTGCCGATGGTGCTCGGCGCTCCGATCACGATGCTCATGCGCGGGACGAAGGCGCGCACGGACGGGTCGCGCGGCGTCCGCGAATGGGTGCTGTGGCTCGTCCACACTCCGTACATGCGGTTCTTCGCCCACCCGATCTTCGCGAGCGTGAATTTCGCGGGTTCCCTCGTCGTCTTCTACTACTCGGGCGTGATGAAGTACGCGCTCGAATGGCACCTCGGCCACGAGCTGATGATCATCCACTTCCTGGGCGCCGGCTATCTCTTCGCGCAGGCGCTCATCGGCATCGACCCCGGCGTGAAGCGGCCCGCATATCCGCTGCGACTGCTCATGCTGCTGATCACCATGGCCTTCCACGCGTTCTTCGGCATCTCGATCATGAGCTCCGAGGTCCTCATCGAGGGCGACTGGTTCGGCAACATCGGTGCTGACTGGGGGTATTCGGCCATCGAGGACCAGCAGTTGGGAGGCGGAATCGCCTGGGGAATCGGCGAGTTCCCCACCCTGTTCATCGCGATCATGGTGGCCGTGCAGTGGTCGAAGTCCTCTGACCGTGAGGCCAGACGCATCGATCGCCGTGAGGCACGCACCGATGACGCGGAGCTTCGTGCCTACAACGACATGCTCGCCTCGATGGCCCGACAGGGCAGATGACTGCACACCTCGTGTGCGGGAATGTGCAGGAACAATTCCCGGATTCGAGCCCTGAGTGCGCCCGTTCGGCGGCGATATGAGTCAGACTGTTGCATGGATGATATCGAATCCGACGTTGCATAATCCGTGCCCATGGCGTGGACCTGAAACCGCATAGCAGGGGTTTGCAGGCACGCATGCCGCCGGACTGGGGCGTCACAGCGAGTCGATCCGCACATTCAACGGTGACGCGGATCGTGGAAATCAAGGAGAGTCATGAGTTCTTCGAGCAATGCAGAGAGGAAGACGATCCGTGCACAGCTGCGCAAGGTCGTCGCCGCCTCGATGGCCGGAACCGTCGTCGAGTGGTACGAGTTCTTCCTCTACGGTTCGGCAGCCACACTGGTGTTCAACCACATTCTGTTCCCACCGTCCGATGACCCCCTGACACCGATTCTGGCCGGTTTCGCGACTTACGCGGTCGGCTTCGTCGCCCGCCCCATCGGCGGCATCGTGTTCGGCCACTTCGGCGACAAATACGGTCGCAAGAAGCTGTTGCAGCTGTCGATCGTCCTCGTCGGCGCGGCCACATTCCTCATGGGCTGTCTGCCGACCTTCGAGCAGATCGGCCCCTTCGCACCGATCCTTCTCGTGCTTCTGCGCGTCGTCCAGGGATTCGCCGTCGGCGGCGAATGGGGCGGAGCCGTCCTCCTCGTCGCCGAACACGCACCCGACAAGGAACGCGGCTTCTGGTCCTCGTGGCCGCAGTCGGGTGTGCCGCTGGGCAACCTGCTGGCCACCGGTGTTCTCTTCGTGCTCACCGCAACGCTGACCGAAGAGCACTTCCTCTCATGGGGCTGGCGCGTGTCCTTCTGGCTCTCGGCGATCATCGTCCTCATCGGCTACTACATCCGCACCCGCGTCTCCGACGCACCGATCTTCGAGCAGGTCCAGGCCGAGGAGATCGAAGAGGGCGTGGACTACGGAGTCAAGGCCGTCTTCAAGCGCTACCCGCGTGAGGTCTTGTCCGCGATGGGTCTGCGGTTCGTGGAGAACATCCACTACTACATAGTCGTGACCTTCTCGATCACCTATCTGGCCGTTGCGGTCGGGATCGAATCGAACGAGATTCTGGGCCTCCTCCTCGGAGCCCACGCGATCCATGCGGTTCTCGTCCCGCTCGTCGGTGCCCTGGCGGACAAGGTAGGACGCAAGATGCCCTACGGCATCGGCATCGTGCTCACCGCCTCGTGGGGTTTCTTCGCCTTCCCGATGTACGACACGGGCAGGGCGTGGCTGATCTTCCTCGCCCTGCTGCTCGGCCTCATCTTCCACGCCCTGATGTACGCCGGTCAGCCGGCCATCATGTCGGAGATGTTCCCGACGCGCATGCGCAACTCCGGAGTCTCGACCGGCTACCAGGTCACGGCCATCGTGGCGGGATCGTTCGCGCCGATCATCGCCAGTGCGCTGCTGCAGCAGTTCGACTCCTCGGTGCCGATCGCGGTCTACCTTCTGATCGCCGCTGCGATCTCGATGGTCGCGCTCCTGTTCACCCGGGAGACGAAGGGCATCGATCTGCGTTCACTCGATCAGGTGGACAAGGATCGTCGCCACGCCGCCCGGCGATGACCGGTCGGCAGTGACACCTGTTCGGGCGGTGTCGGCGTGCGTCGACACCGCCCGGATGCGTCACGTAAGACGCTGCAGGCCCGAGAGACTCGGACACCGAGGCGCACAGCTGAAGACATGAACGGAAGGCGAAGGAACAGCAATGGTCGATCTCAGCAGCAAACGGGCACTCGTCACCGGGGGAGCCTCCGGCCTCGGCAAGGCGATGAGCGAAGCTCTCGCCTCGGCGGGGGCCCACGTCATCGTCGCCGACGTCGACGCGGATACCGCGGAAGCCGTGGCCGACGACGTCGGGGGCCGGGCCTGGACCGTCAACCTCGCGGACACCTCGGCGCTGGATGGGGTCGATCTCGATGTCGACATCCTCATCAACAACGCAGGCATTCAGCGGATCCACCCGATCACGGAATTCCCGCTCGAGGAATGGCGACTCATCAGCACCCTCATGCTCGAAGCGCCGTTCGTGCTCACGAAGGCCGCTCTGCCGGGCATGTACGAGCGCGGATGGGGTCGGGTCATCAACCTCTCCTCGGTCCACGGTCTGCGCGCCTCGGCGAACAAATCCGCGTACGTGGCAGCCAAGCACGGGCTCATGGGCCTGACGAAGACCACCGCGCTCGAGGCGGGCCCACACGGTGTGACCTGCAATGCGATCAATCCCGGCTATGTGCTCACACCGCTGGTCAAGGGCCAGATCGCCGATCAGGCGAAGACGAACGGCATCAGTGAGGACGAGGTCCTCGACGAGGTCTTCCTCGGCCACTCCGCGGTGTCGAAGCTCGCCGAGCCCGCCGACATCGCCCAGCTGGCACTCTTCCTGGCCAGCGACTCCGCCGCCGTGATCAACGGCAGCGCCCACAGCGTCGACGGTGGCTGGTCCGCCGCCTGAGGGCGCGCTGTCTGAGCTCGCGCAGTCTGAGGTTGCGCAGTCTGAGGTTGCGCCGGCTGAGCTCGCGCGGTCTGAGCTCGCGCGGGCCGGGTGAGGACGGTTCAGAGGACTTCGAGGACGCTGCGGACCCCGGCATTGCGCAGGGACTCGTGGCGGACCGAAGCCCAGTAGGAGACCGGTTTCGAGAACTCCTCGGGCAGCACCTGCACCAGTCGGCTGTTGTTCGCGGCGAGGAAGTCGGGCAGGATGCCGATCCCGACCCCGTTGGATGTCGCGAGGACGTGAGCATGCACCGAGGTGGAGCGGAAGAACCCCTTGCCCCGCGGCAGCGCATTGCCCGCCTCGTCGAGGTCATCGACCTGCAGCGAATTCTCGATGTAGTAGATGAGCCGGTGATCGGCGAGCTCGTCCATCGTCATCGGCATCGTGTGCGAACGCAGGTAATCGCGCGAAGCGTAGAGCTGCAGCCGGTAGTCGCGGATGAGCTTCGCGACGCTGCGCGGAGCATCCGGCCTGCCGACGACGACTTCGATGTCCACGCCCGAACGGTACTGTCGGGCCCGCTGGGTCGCGGTGATGAGTTCGAACTGCAGACCCGGATGACTGCGTTGCAGGTGAGCCAACGCCGGGACCGCGTATTCGAGTGCGAAGGCCTGCGGGCACGCCAGCCGGATCGTCCCGGACAGGGCCGAGTCGGCGTGAGCGTCGATGCGGCCCAAGGCGGACTCGATGTCCTCGGCCACGGGCAGCAGATGCCGACCGGCGGAGCTGAGCTCCCAACCGTCGGGCGTGGCCACGAGCATCCGCTCGCCGTAGGCCTTCTCCAAGGCGGCGACGCGTCGGGACACGGTGGTGTGGTTGAGGCCCAGGCTGTGCGCGGCGGCCGTGAACTTGCCCAGACGGGCCACGGCGAGCAGCGTGAGCAGATCCTCCGGAGAGATCTGCGAACCCGAGCCACCTGGTGCATATGAAGCCATAGTGACTCCATCCTATCTGCGTACGCGCACATATCCGGTGCGGAATATGTGATTCTGCCGCGCCTGTGCCGCCCCGATGACTGGCGTAATGTGAGTGGGAACACTGCAACATACTGCGAACATGATGCGAGGAGGCATAGTATGTCGACGATTGGATGGATCGGCCTGGGGAACATGGGCCGTCCGATGACTGCGAATCTGGTCAAGGCCGGGCACACCGTCAACGGCTTCGATCTCGTGGCGATCGCCGTCGAGGAGGCGGCCAAGCACGGGGTGAATCCAGTGAAGTCCGCCGCCGAGGCGGTCGCCGGTGCCGATATCGTGTTCACGATGCTGCCCAAGGGTGAGCACGCCCGTGCGGTCTACCTCGAAGCCGACGGAGTCCTGGCGCATGCCGACACGAAGACTCTCCTCGTCGACTCCTCGACGATCGACTTCGACTCCGCCCGCGCCCTGCACGCCGAGGCGGCCGACGCCGGATTCCGCTTCGTCGACGGTCCGGTCTCCGGCGGCGTCACCGGTGCTGAGGCCGGCACGCTGACCTTCATGCTCGGCGGCAGCGATGAGGACGTCGCCGAGGCCAAGACCTTCATCGAGCCGATGGCCGGCAACATGTTCCACGCCGGCGGCTCGGCCGCCGGTCAGGCCGCGAAGATCGTCAACAACATGATGCTCTCGATCAGTCTGCAGGGCGTCGTCGAAGGTGCCGTGCTCGCCGATCGCTTCGGGCTCGACCCGAAGGCCTTCTACGACATCGCGACCGTGTCCTCCGGCGACTCCTGGCCGCTGCGCACCTGGTACCCCGTGCCGGGGGTGACCGAGACCGCGGCCTCGAACAACTCGTTCAAGCCCGGGTTCGCCACGGCGCTCATGCACAAGGACGTCGGGCTCGCACTTGCCGGTGCCCAGACTCAGGGGCTCGACCTGCCGGCAGCGAAGCTCGTCCACGCGCAGCTGCAGAAGCTCGTCGACGAGGGCCTCGAAGGACTCGACACTTCGGCGCTGATCAAGAACATCGACGCGAGAGCACCGGGACTGCCGGAATAGGGACTGCCGGGCAGTCCCGCAACGACAACCCAGCAACCAAACGCGACAACCCAGCAACCAAACGCGACAACCCAGCAACCAAACGCGAGAACCCAGCAACGCAACGGGTGGCAGGTTCTCTTCGAAATCCGTTCGATAATCGAAGAGAACCTGCCACCCGTTTCCCCATTCACGCTCGCGGAGGGGATTCCCACGTCGCACGCCACCTACGATCTGCAACTTCGGCGGGTCCGTGCAAGACTGGAAGCATGAGCTCCTCAGATCCATCCGAACCGCTGAACCCGGACGCCGCTGCTCCCATCAGGGACCACCTCGACGAGGTGGCCGCACGCACGTCTGCCGCCGCCGAGGCGAGCGGACGGACGATTGCCGACGTGAAGGTTCTGCTTGCGACCAAGACCCAACCGGCCGAAAAGATCCGCGTCGCGATCGAGCACGGATTCACACTCATCGGCGAGAACAAGGTGCAGGAACTCGTCGGCAAGGCCGAGGAGCTCGACGATCTCACGCACGAGGCGCACCTCATCGGTCCGCTGCAGAAGAACAAGGTCAACCACACGCTGCGTCACGCGCACTGCATCCAGTCGATCGACAACCTGGAACTGGCGAGGAAGATCAACAACCGCCTCGGCGTGCTCGACGAGACCGTGGACTGCTTCGTGCAGGTCAACACCTCCCGCGAGGATTCGAAGTCCGGCATCGCGCCGGAGGACGCCGAGGCGCTCATCGTCGAGCTGCGAGACCTGACTCGGATGAGACTGCGCGGGCTCATGACGATCGGCCTGCCCGGGCGCACGGCCGAGGAGATCCGTCCCAGCTATACCGACCTGAGGGAGCTGAGTCAGAAGCTCATCGGTTCGGGGATCATGCCGGCCGAGGCGAACGAGCTGTCGATGGGGATGAGCAGCGACTTCGAGCTCGCCATCGCCGAAGGCGCGACCATGGTCCGCGTCGGATCCAGCGTGTTCGGAGCCCGCGACTACAGCTGAGCGCGTGACCGGGTGAACCCGAGTCGGGCGATCACGTGAGCCCGAGCCCGCGCAGCCGCAAGCGCCCGTGCCGGGCGACCACATGAGCCCGTGCCGCGCGACGGCATGACCCAGAGCCGCGCAACCGCGTGCGCGTGAAACGTGCCCGCGAGGGCGTCACCCACCGGAGCCCACCTGGGTCATTGGTCACATGATGACATCCGTCCTGCCGCCTCGGCGGGGAAAATGTGAAAATGGGACCATGAACGCCAGCCCGCAGGAATCCCCGACATCCCCACACCAGATCAAGGTGCGCGCACCCGAACTCATCGGCCGGCGCTGGATGAACTCCGGGGGCAAGGAGCTGAGCCTGGCCGACCTGCGCGGCAAGGTGATCCTGCTCGACTTCTGGACCTTCTGCTGCATCAACTGCCTCCACGTCCTCGACGAGCTGCGACCGCTCGAGGAGAAGTACAGCAAGGAGCTCGTCATCATCGGCGTGCACTCGCCGAAATTCGAGTTCGAACGCACCGTCGAGGCAGTCGATCAGGCGGTCGAACGCTACCAGGTCGAACACCTCGTCCTCGACGACCCGGACCTCGTCACCTGGCAGGCCTACACCGCACGCGCCTGGCCCACACTGGCCGTCATCGACCCGGAGGGCTACCTCGTCGCGACACTGTCCGGTGAAGGTCACGGCGCTGGGCTCGGCGAGATCATCGAAGGCCTCATCGACGAGCACTCGGCCAAGGGCACACTGCACTCGGGAGACGGCCCCTACGTGCCACCACCGGCCCCGGAGACCGAGCTGTTCTACCCGGGGAAGGTCACCGCACTGCCCTCGGGCAACCTCCTCGTCGCCGACTCCGGCCACCACAGCCTCGTCGAATACGACGCATCAGGGCAGACCGTCATCCGTCGCATCGGGACAGGTGAACGCGGCGCAGCCGACGGTGACTTCGCCCGGGCATCCTTCAGCGAACCCGGCGGCATCGCCGTGCTGCCGGCGACCGTGGCAGCGAAGGCCGGGTACCACCTCGTCGTCGCCGACACCGTCAATCACAGTCTGCGAGGCATCAACCTCGAGACCGAGACCGTGACGACGATCGCCGGCACCGGTGAGCAGCACATGGTCGGCGCGATCGACAACGTGGTCGGCACCCACGGCGAACTCGGCCGCTATGACGGTCCCGCCCTCGACGTGAAGCTCTCATCGCCGTGGGATGTAATCTTCGTCCCCTCCACCGCCGAGGTGGTCGTGGCGATGGCGGGCAACCACACCATGTGGTCGTTCGACCCCGAGACCCAGGCGATCCGCCTGCTCTCGGGCACCATGAACGAAGGATTGGCGGACGGCGACGCGGAGACTGCGTGGTTCGCCCAGAGTTCGGGCCTCGACCTCAGCCCGGACGGTGACGTCTTCATCGCCGACTCCGAGACCTCCGCGGTCCGTCGCCTCGATCCGAAGACCGGAGCGGTGACGACCCTGATCGGTGAAGGACTCTTCGACTTCGGCTTCCGTGACGGTCCCGCCGCCGAGGCCAGACTGCAGCATCCCTTGGGTGTGCGGAGCCTGCCGGACGGCTCGGTTGCGATCGCCGACACCTACAACGGTGCGATCCGACGCTATGACTTCACCACGAACGATGTCTCGACCCTGGCCCGCGGCCTGCGCGAACCCTCCGACATCTTCGTCGTCGAAGCCACTGAATCCGCCGGAGCCGCCGAAGCCGCCGAAGCCGAACTCCTCATCGTCGAATCCGCCTCGCACGCTCTGACCCGAGTGAAGCTGCCCAAGGACGCCCAGCGGGTCGACGAAGGCGCACTCACCAGCAGACGCCCCTCGACCGAGATCGCCTCGGGGCCGGTGTCGGTGAGCGTGAGCTTCACCGTTCCGGCAGGTCAGAAGCTCGACGACAGGTGGGGAGACCCCACCTACCTGCAGGTCTCCTCGACGCCGCCGGAGCTCATCATCTCCGGAAGCGGAGACGCAGAAGGGCTCAACCGGGACATCGTCCTCAACCCCGAGCTCGAATCCGGTGTCCTGCACGTCACCGCACGGGCCGCCGCCTGCGACGGTGAACCCGGCGGAGAGATTCCCCTGCACGCCGCGTGCCACCTCTACCAGCAGGACTGGGGCATCCCCGTCGACCTCGTCGCCTCAGCTCCCGCCGAGCTCACCCTCGACCTCCGCGGCGCCTGACGACGGGGCGGTCCAGGTCCCTGAAGGCGGCGTACCTGCGGTTGTGTCCACGGCACTGAAAGCGGCCGTGCCCGCCTGCCGCTGTCGGCCCGGCGCCCCGCGCGTCATAGTGCTCATATGGTCGAAGAACTCCCGCTTTTCGACCATATGCCCACACTCACGAGAGGCGCCCCGCCCCGGCACGCGCCCCACCCCGGCACGCGCCGCCGTCTACATCACCGTGACGTTGCCGAGGCGGCGCGGGTCGAAGCTGACCTGCGAGGACTTGACGACGACGGAGCCTCCCATGACGAAGGACAGCGTCTCGTCGAAGTCGTGCTCGGCCGCGGTGACGATATCGCGGTAGCGCCCTTGGACGCGGACCTCGACGGTCGAAGGGGTGAGTTCGAGGTCATTGCCCGAGGCGGTCAGGCTGACCTGTGGCTCGCGCGTCAGCGACCATTTCACATCGCCGAGGATCTCGTTGTCCGTGTCGTAGCCGAACACACAGCCCGCCGGGTACAGGGTCTCGGACTTCACGCACTTGTGCAGATGCTCGGTGACCTGATCGTCCACGGCCTGCTCCAGCTTCGGCGTCGGCTCGGGCGAGAGCTTGATCGTGGCGGTGTCGGTCGGGGCCCTCACCTCGGCGCGTTCTGACTTCGATTTGAGGTAAGTGGCATCGAAGCCGACGAGGTAGGTGGCGGGAAACAGCACGGGGACCTCACCGGCGGCGACGCCGTAGCCGTTGACCGTGGCCGTCGACGAACCGGAGACCTGCAGATCCAGCGTCGGCCACTCCTCCTGCTCGATCGCCCACCGGTCGAACAGGCCGGCGGTAGCGGGCAGCTTGACCAGGGACAGCTCCACGGTCTGTGTCTGCGAGGCCAGCACATAGCTGAGCTCGACCTTCGCGCGGTCGCCGTCCGTCGAGACCGTCGTCGCCTCGGCGTCGCGCGGCAGGTCGGGAGCGGCGTTGAGCACATCGTGGTTGAGCGCGAGAGTCGAGGACGGGGTGGGGGAGGTGAGGTAGGAGAAGGCGCGCTCGGCATCCGCGTCCTCGATCGCCGAGATGTAGGCTTCGGCGGCGCGCGCGGGGGTGTAGACGCTGAGGTTGAGGAGCGGAACCGCAGCCACTGTGAGGACGATGACCAGAAGCGCCGAAATCAGAAGCTTGCGTGAGGTGCGCATTGCCTCTCCTGATTCGGTGGGGGATGAAGAAACTTCAGTTTAATGCCAAAGTCGGCTCGGTTCGCGAAGCAGCGAAGACACGCGGGGCGGGGAGCCGGATGCGTGGGAAGGGATCATTCCACGGAGTATGCGTGCAGCGCCGAAGTGTCGACTTCGACGAAGACGTGGGTGCCGACCTTGACGTTGGCACGCAGCTCGGGAAGCGATCCGCCGAGGCTGGGGTGGAGTATCCCGAACCCGCCCCGAGCCCCGGAGACGCCCAGAGCCACGGAGCCGCTCTGAGCCTCCAAGACGCTCCGGGTCCCGGAGACGCCGGCCAGGTCCGCCAGGTCCACGTCGAGGGCCAGCCCCATCTCCGTGTCGACCGGAGACAGCTTCGCCTGCAGGCAGGATCCGCGATCGCGCAGTCCGATGACGATGGCTTCGAACACCGCTGCCGAGGTGAACGCCTCGTCGTGCTCGTCCAGCGACAGAAGCGCACTGCGCCACCCGAGGGTGACGAAGACCTTCCCGTCGAGCTCGGTTCGTGCCTTGACCGCTGAGTGTCCGATCGACAGCCAACCCTTGCGCGCCAGTCCCGAGTAGACGTTGACCCCGCTGAGCTCTGCCGGCAGCGACCCTCTGGGTTCCGAGACGACCTGTTCCACAGTGCCGAACGCGACGAGTTCGCCGTTCTCGATATCGGCCACACCCGCCTCGGCGACGGTGAAGTCGGTCAGTGTGTTCGAACTGAAGACGATCCCTCGACCGTGTGCGGCTGCCAGATCGGCCAATCGGCCGCGCAGCCCCGCGCGCGCATGGCCGGGGACCCCGGCGAACGGATCGATGAAGGTCAGCCAGGTCGATCCGCTCGCCCACGCCACAGCCAGACCGAGCTTCGCGCGCTCACTCGCGTCGAGTTCGCCGATTCGGCGTTTCAGCACATCCGGTCTGACCCCGAACTCCGAACACGCCTGAGCCAATGCCGCCTCCCCGGATCCGGCATCGACCTCACGAAGATGCGTTCTCACCCATCTGCGCACACGCTTCAGTCCCGACCGGATTCCGGTCGGGAACTGCGGCGGAGGTGCGACGTCGGCGCGCGCAGCGACGGACAGCACCACCTCAGTGGTGCTGTCCGTGCTGCCCATGAGACCGAGCATTGTCCCTGCTCGGAGACAGCCCAGATCGATCTGGTGTCTGCCGAGGTGCAGCCCCGCCAGGGACAATTCGTCGTTCAACGGATCTTAGAACTCCGCAGGATCGTCGGAGGCGGTCATCCGTCGACGAGTGATGACGACGGCTGCGGCACCGACGACGAGAAGTCCGACGCCGAGAGCCAATCCGGTCATTTCGGCACCGGTGCGGGGCAGGTCACTGCCGCTGTCGCTGCCGTTTCCTCCATCCTCGTCGACCGCGGTGCCGTTGGTGACGACGGTGAAGCTGCCGCCCTGCGGCTTGTCGAAGCTGTCTGTCTGGGCCGTGACGTTGTACGTGCCCAGAACCGCCTTGACCTTCGCCTGCACGCCGAAGGTCGCCTTGCCCTCGGAATCGGCTTCCTTGGTCATGGTGTAGCGGTCGACCTTGCCCTGGGCGTGCTCGACGGTGATCGAGATCTTCTCGCCCGGCTGGGCACCGGTGATGCCGAGCTTGATGCCCTCGTTGAGGAAGTCCTCGGAGCTGATCTCGGTCGGCTCGATGATGAGCGCCTGGGTCGCGGTGGACGCGGCCTCCTTCTCATCCTCATCGGTGCCCGGGCTGGCCGGAGCGGTCGTCGACTTCGCAGCCTTGTCGTCCTCAGCGGTCTCCTCGGACTCGGAGCCGTCCTCGGTCGCGTCCTCCGAAGACTCGGAATCCGACGGCTCGGGGGTCTGGGTCTCGGTGGACTTCGGAGTCTGATCCTCGGACTCGGTCGGCTCCGGAGTCTTCGACTCGGTCTCGGTCGGCTTCGAAGCTTCCTTGGTCTCGGTCGCATCCTCGCTCGGCTCGTCCGACTTGGTCTCGGAGGGAGTCGACGCGGCGGTTTCGCTCGGATCCTCGGTTGAGGGCGCATTCGATTCCGGGGCCGGGCCTGTTGCGGAAGAGCAATCAGAGCCCTTGGCGTCGTCCTCGACGTCGTCGGCCGTCGGCACGACCTCGAACGTGACCTTCGAGGAGTCCTTCTCGGTCTTCTCGTCGGTGAGGTAGAGCGAATATTTGCCCGAGGGCACCTTGGCGTCGTCCGTGACGGAGAAGAAGTAGGTGCCCGACACCTTGCCCTTCTCATCGACGGTCAGCTTCTTCTCCGGCGAGTACTTGGACCCATCGGTGCCGACGACCGTGACCGTCGCCTTCTCATCGGGGGTGAATCCGGTGCCGGAGAATCCGATGCCCTTCTTGCGCTCCGCGATGTCGGCCCGGGTCACCTGTGCGGCAGAGAGCGTCGCCTGGGGGTCCGAGCTATCGGGAACCTTCGAATCGGTTTCGGGGTCGTTTGACTGCTGTGCGTCGTCATATGCACAGAGCTCGTCTGCTCGCGACGCCGTAGCGGACTCCGTTGCTGCGAACGCCGGGGCGCCAGCAAGACCTGTCAATGCAACGGCTACTGCGGGGGCAAGCACAAGACGCGTGGTCTTCACAGTAATGCCTTTCGATTGTTGTCAACCCACGAAAGGCGATGGAACTCCCGGCATTCCTTGGCTTGAGAAGGGGAAGGCACCATCGTGCGCGGGTTCGTACAGTTCCTCACTCTAAAGCATTCACCGGTGACTTTGGGGAGACACACGGGGAGAAACCAGCAAAATTCGAGCGTATTGTTATTCGTTCGTTATCTACGGTCGGCGTGTCGGCGTGATTGTGGGTTTGGTCGCTCCGGTATCAATCGCGCGGACTGCACTGGGGCCCCAGGGCGACTACCATCGGAAGCGTGACTCTCCTTTCCGATCGCGACATCCGCGCCGAGCTCGACTCCGGACGCATCGCCCTCGACCCCTACGATCCCTCTCTGATCCAGCCCGCCAGCGTCGATGTGTGCCTGGATCGCTATTTCCGGCTGTTCGACAACCACAAGTATCCGGTCATCGATCCCAGCCTCGATCAGCCCGAACTCACTCGTTTCGTCGAGTCGGCTCCCGGAGAGCCGTTCGTGCTCCACCCCGGCGAATTCGTCCTCGCCTCCACCCATGAGCTCGTCACCCTGCCCGATGACGTCGCCGCCCGTCTCGAGGGAAAGTCCTCACTGGGTCGCCTCGGCCTGCTCACCCACTCCACCGCCGGATTCATCGATCCCGGATTCAACGGTCACGTGACCCTCGAACTGTCGAACGTCGCGACTCTGCCGATCACACTGTGGCCGGGTATGAAGATCGGCCAGCTCTGCTTCTTCCGCCTCAGCTCCGCCGCCATGCACCCGTACGGCTCGGACGCCACCGGCAACCGCTATCAGGGTCAGCAGGGCCCCACCGCGTCCCGATCGCACCTCAACTTCTACCGGAGGGGCATGTGACCACTCGCCGAGAGCTGCGGATGCAGCGTGAGGCTGCCGAGCGTGTCGGTGACACGAACACCTCGGCGGACCTGCGCGGATTCCATCTGCTTCTCCTGGACGAGGGCATCGAGGTCTCCGACGTGCTCGCGCTCGTGCACAACCGGCTTCCCGACATCGCCCCGCGACTGGACGGCAACGGCCAGCTCAAACTCAGTCGGCACTCCCGCCTGAGTGAGGGCGCCGGCCTCGACGCGGCCACGATCGCCGCGCTCGAAGTCCCCGAATGGGCGAGTCACGCGATCGTCATCGACTGTCCACGCGATCGGGAGCCCGTGCCTCCACCGGCTTGGTTCGCCGACGCCGACGGACTCCACGAAGCATTTCCGGCCGGCCTGCCCGACCGGGAGGAGGAGCGCACGCTCAGCCTCATCCTGTCCATCGCCTCGCGCCTGCACACCGGCGTTCGCCTCGCGGACGAAGCGGGGCTGGCGACCCGGGTCATCGTGCCCGACCCGGAGGCGAAGATCGACCTGTACCTCTACTCCTCGTACTGGCTCGAACCCGAGGTCGCCCTCTCCCTGGTCCGCAGGCACGCCCCGCACGCATTTCAGCAGGCACTGCCGACCCCCGACGAGGCGGTCCTGGCCCAGGCCTCGATCGACGACCCGCTCTTCGATCCCTCTGCGCCGGTCATCCTCGACGGGTACTCCCTCCTCGTTCCTCTCGGAGAGATCGACGAGGCGGCAGGGCAGCTCGAGATCCGCGTGATGGAGGCCGAATGGGTGCCGCCGATCATCGCGGCCCATCGACCCAAGCCCCTGGTCGAATACCACGTGCACTGGATGGACGCCGAATCCCAGCGATACCAGCCCCGCCAGAGCCGAGGCTTCCGTCGAATGCGCAACCAGGTCGCCCGACTCGTCGACGGCATCGGGGCAGAGCTGCTCATCGGCTGCGACGGAACCGGGTTGGATGAGAACGGCTTCCTCGTCACCAGCAGTCAGCTGCGCAGCTGAAGCGCACCGTCCCCGGTGGTCCTGGTTCCCCGTCCCCGGTGGCCTTATTCCCGCCGAAATGTGGGATTGATGACTGCCGTCGAAGGCGTCGTTGATTGGGAGATAGGTGGTGCATCGTGAGAAAATACTGTGGAGAACTACATTCTGGCAAATCTTATAAATGACGGAGGTGTCCGCCGGTGATAGTCATGACAGGAGCCTTTTTCGGGGCTGCTGTCATTGCGTACCCACTGGTCAGGCGCCTCGGTCGCGACGGGTTCTGCCTCCTCGCGCTGGTGCCGCTGGCCGGGCTGATCCTCAGCCTGGCCGCAGTCCCCGACGTCTTCGGACCGGCCGGATCGCCCCGGGTCGAGAGCCTGGACTGGCTGCCGGCGCTGGGCCTCGAGGGCATCTTCCGGCTCGACGAACTCTCCTGGGTCATGAGCCTCCTGGTGACAGGGGTCGGCACCCTCGTCTTCGTCTACTGCGCCCGCTACTTCCCGCCCGATGAGCCGGGCCTGGCCCGATTCGCCGCCGTCTTCATGTCCTTCGCAGGAATGATGTACGGACTCGTCATCGCCGACGAGCTGCTCATGCTCTACCTGTTCTGGGAAGGCACCACGGTCTTCTCCTATCTCCTCATCGGCCACAGCCAGTCCCGCCGCCGCTCCCGCCAGGCCGCCCTGCAGGCGCTCATCGTCACCACGGCCGGCGGGCTGGCGATGCTCGTGGGCATGATCCTGCTGATGTCCGCGACCGGAACCGGTCAGATCTCGACTCTCATGGAGCGGGCGAGCCTGGGCATGGACACCGGACCCATCATCGTCACCGCAGTGATCCTCATCCTCGTCGGTGCGGTCTCGAAGTCCGCGCTGATTCCCTTCCACTTCTGGCTCCCCGGGGCCATGGCCGCACCGACACCGGTCAGCGCATACCTGCACGCAGCGGCGATGGTCAAAGCCGGAATCTACCTCGTCCTGCGCCTCGCCCCCGGATACCACACACTGCCCGGATGGTCGGAGACCCTGCTCACCCTGGGTCTGCTGACGATGTTCATCGGCGGTTGGCAGTCCCTCAAGCAGACCGACCTCAAGCTTCTGCTCGCCTTCGGCACGGTCTCCCAGCTCGGATTCCTCACGACCCTGGCGTCGTTCGGCACGCCCGACATCACCAAGGCCGCATTGGCCATGCTCATCGCCCACGCCCTGTTCAAGGCCTGCCTGTTCCTATGTGTGGGCATCATCGACCACCGTGCGGGCACACGCGACCTGACGAAGCTCTCCGGAGGCTGGAGGGCCTTTCCCGTCGTGGCCGTGTGCGCCACGATCGCGGCGGCCTCGATGTCGGGTCTGCCGCCGTTGCTGGGCTTTGTGTCCAAGGAGGCGGTCTATTCGACCCTGCTCGCTTCGGGCGACAAGGCATCGATCATCGCGTTGGTCGGGGTGATGATCGGCTCGATGCTCACTGTGGCGTATTCGGCGCGCTTCGTCTGGGGCGCGTTCTCGAGCAAAGACGGCGTCGACGACATCGCCCGCCGCGACGAGAAGATCACACTGGTCATCTCCCCGATCGTGCTCACCGTGCTCACCGTGGTGCTGGGGCCCGCGTCCGGACTCCTCGACGGCTACTTCAGCGCCTGGACGTCCCAGCTGCCGGCCGTCGACCCGGGCGACGGCGACTACCATCTTGCCCTCTGGCACGGACTCGAACCTGCCCTGGCACTGTCGGCGGTCACGATCGCCGTCGGCGTCGGACTCTTCTTCGTTCGCGATTCCTTTGCGAAGATCCAATCGACCCTGCCCTCGGGTCTGGACTTCCACGACCTCTACCGCAAGCTGATCAACTGGATGGAGAAGCTGGCCCTGTGGGTCACTTCGCGCACTCAGCGAGGTTCGCTGCCGTTCTACCAGAGTGTGGTCTACCTCGTCCTCGTCGCCGGTGTCGGTCTGGCTGTGATCGCGAACGACACCTGGAACATCGATTTCGAACTGTTCGACACCCCGCTCGACTTCATCGTCGCCGCCGTCCTCATCGTCGTCGCCGTGGCAGCCACCCGCGCGAAGAAGCGCTTCACGGCTGTGGTCGTCACAGGCATCTCGGGCTACGCGATGGTCGCCTACTTCGCCTTCGTCGGAGCCCCCGACCTGGCCCTGACACAGGTCCTGGTCGAGACGATCACGATCGTCGTCTTCGTCCTCGTCCTGCGTCGTCTGCCGGCGCGCATCGGTCAGAGCACGGGACGATTCACTCCGGCCTGGCGGGCCATCATCGGCGGCGCCGTCGGTGTGACGATGATGCTCGTCGTCCTCATCGCCGCGGGCGTGCGCATCAGCGAACCGGTCTCCGTCGACTTCGGCCAGCTCGCCTACGAACTCGGCCACGGCAAGAACATCGTCAACGTGACCCTCGTCGACATCCGCGTCTGGGACACCCTCGGTGAGATCTCGGTCCTCGTCGCGGCCGGCACAGGAATCGCCGGACTGATCTTCGTCCGCGGACGCGAGGGTCACCTCCACCGCTTCATCTCCCGCCGCGACGGCACCGAAGTCCAGGGGCGCGTGCGCTTCCAGCCGGTCCCCGAAGAGATCGGAACCTACCACGACCCCGAACGCGAGGACGTGGCGCAGCGCCGGGTGTCCTGGCTCATCGCCGGTCGCACACTGGCCCCGCGCAACCGGTCGATCATCCTCGAGGTCACCGCTCGCCTGGTCTTCCACGCGGTCCTCATCTTCTCCGTCTACCTGCTGTTCGCCGGCCACAACGAACCGGGCGGCGGCTTCGCCGGAGGGCTCGTGGCCGGCCTGGCACTGGTCGTTCGCTATCTCGCAGGGGGCAAGTTCGAACTCGCCGAAGCGGCCCGTTTCACTCCATCGGGCATGCTGGGAACCGGAATGATCATGGCCGTGCTCACCGGCATCGGCGGTTGGATCTGGGGCGACGCGGTGTTCAAGTCCGTCTACCTCGAGGGCGACGTTCCCGTGCTCGGGCATCTGTCGTTCGGAACCTCGACCCTCTTCGACATCGGCGTATACCTCATCGTCGTCGGCCTCATGCTCGACATCCTCCGATCCCTGGGCGCCGAGGTGGACCTGCACCAGGAGCGCGATGAGATGGTGCTGACCTCTCGGCTCAACCAGTCCTACAACCTGTCGGAGAACTTCAGCGCCGAAGCCGAGCACGATGCCGTCTCCGAGATCCTCGACCGCGTCAACCACCTCGATGTGGACAACGGTGCCGAAGGGGGACGACTATGACCATGCCCTTCATCATGGTGCTCGCGATGGGCTTCCTCTTCGCCTGCGGCATCTACCTCATGCTCGAACGATCCCTGACCCGCGTGCTGCTGGGATTCATCCTCCTCGGCAACGGCGTCAACCTGCTCATCATCCTCACCGCGGGCAGAGGCACACCTCCGCTGACCGATGGGAAGGACCTGTCGACGGTGGGCATGTCCGATCCGCTTCCGCAGGCGCTCATCCTCACCGCCATCGTCATCACGTTCGCGGTCACCGCGTTCCTCCTCGCGATGATCTACCGCTCCTGGCGTCTGGTCAGGGCGGATTCGCTGCAGGACGACACCGCCGACCTGCAGGTGGCGATCACGAAGATGATCGACTCCGAGGCTGAGGCCAGCACGGACTACGACGACACCGAGTTCGGTGACGAGGCCGAGAACCCGATCACCGGCGCCGTCGACCTCGACGACGACGGCACACCCCGCGAGCGCGACACCGAAGACGACCCCGGATCCGCCTCGGCGGACGACCCCGGACCCAGCTCCACGGGCGAGGACGGTGCCACCTCGGCGGACAAGGACGGACCCGCCTCGGCGGATGATCCCGGACCCAGCTCCACGGGCGAGGACGACAGAGGTTCCGCGGGAACCGAGACGGAGGAGAAGAAATGACCGATCTCCTCTCCGTGCTCGTGCCGCTGCCCGTTCTCCTGCCCCTCATCGGGGCCGGGTTGGCACTGGTGCTGTCGAAGCACTCGCGTGCGCAGAACGTCGTGTCGGTCCTGATCCTCAGCGCGGTCATGGTCATCGCGCTCATCCTGCTCTTCAGCATCGACGCCCACGGCCCACAGGTCGTAGCGATCGGCGGATGGCAGCCGCCGTCGGGAATCGTGCTCGTCGCCGACCGGCTCTCCTCACTCATGCTCGTCGTCTCCTCCCTGGTCACCCTGTGCGTGCTCATCTACGCACTCAGCCAGGACGCCAACGACGACTCCAACGAGACCCCGATCTCGGTGTTCAACCCCAGCTATCTGGTGCTGTGCGCGGGCGTGGCCAACGCCTTCCTCGCCGGTGACCTGTTCAACCTCTACGTCGGCTTCGAGATGTTCCTCGTCGCCTCCTATGTCCTGCTGACCCTGGGAGCCACGGCCGAGCGCATCCGGGCCGGCGTGACCTACGTCGTCATCTCCCTCGTGTCCTCGATCATCTTCCTGGCGGCAATCGGCGTCATCTACGCGGCGACCGGAACGGTGAATATCGCGCAGCTGTCCGAGCGGCTGAGCGATCTGCCGCCGGATGTGCAGATGATCCTGCATGTCCTTCTGCTCATCGGCTTCGGGATCAAGGCCGCGATCTTCCCGCTGTCCTTCTGGCTGCCCGACTCCTACCCGACCGCTCCGGCCCCGGTGACAGCGGTCTTCGCGGGCCTGCTGACGAAGGTCGGCATCTATGCGATCATCCGCACCGAGACCGTGCTCTTCGCCGAATCCTCCCTGCGAGTGCCGCTGCTGATCGCGGCCGCCCTGACGATGGTGATCGGAATCTTGGGCGCGATCGCACAGTCGGAGATCAAGAGGATCGTGTCCTTCACCCTGGTCTCCCACATCGGCTACATGCTCTTCGGCGTGGCTTTGGGCACGACTGTCGGGCTCTCGGCCGCCATCTACTACACGGTCCACCACATCATCGTCCAAACCGCACTGTTCCTGGCCATAGGCATGGTGGAAATGCGGGGTGGATCCACCTCGACGAGGTCGCTGGGCGGGCTCATGGTGCTTTCGCCGGCACTGTCGATCATCTTCTTCATCCCCGCCCTCAACCTCTCGGGCATCCCACCGTTCTCCGGCTTCATCGGCAAGGTCGCGCTCTTCGCCGCCGGCTTCTCCGACCAGGGCTGGCTCGCGACGGTGCTGATCGTCGCCGGCACCGTGACCAGTCTGCTCACTCTCTACGTCATCGGACGTACCTTCAATCTGGCCTTCTGGCGCGACCCGGCCGATGCTGAGGAGCCGAACGAGGAGCTCGTCGCAGAGTTCGCCGAACGCAAGAAGGCCAAGCTGGCGGGCAGGACCTGGAAGGCGCAGATCGGTGTGCCCGGGCCCATGATCGCCGCCACGACGATCGTGGTCGTCGCCTCGATCGTGCTCACCGTCTTCGCCGGTCCGCTGTGGGATCTGTCGAACCGCGCTGCGGAGAACCTGCAGTCCCCGATCAGCTATGTGACGAACGTGCTGGGAGGTGATGACTCATGAGCGCCGATCGACCGTCCAAACGACCATCGGACCGTCCGTCGAGCCGCCCGCCCCGGATGACGCGGCGCAGAAGCTTCGTCCAGCAGCTCGTGCTGGTGTTCTTCCTCGTCCTCCTGTGGGTGATGCTCTGGGACTCGGTGTCGCTCATGCACATCATCACCGGCGTCGTCATCGCGTTCTTGGTGACCCGCGTGTTCTACCTGCCGCCGGTGGTCCTCTCCGGACGGTTCAACATCATCCACGCCCTCCGCTACGGCCTGTGGTTCCTGTACTCGCTCATCCACGCCTCCGTCGAGGTGGCCTGGTACGCCTTCCGTCGCCGCGCGGTGGGCGCCGGTTCGGTCATCGCCTGCGATCTGCGCACCAGCTCGGATCTGCTGATGACCCTCGTCGCCGACACCGCGAGCCTCATCCCCGGGTCGATCATCATCGACAGCGACCGAGCCATGGGCATCCTGTACCTGCACGTGCTCGACTGTGATTCCGAGGAGAAGACCGTCTCCGCCAAGCAGCAGGTCTATCACATCGAAGAGCTGCTCATCCGCGCCCTCGGCTCCCATCGCGACCTCGCCGCGCTGAGGGTGACGCCCGACCCGATGGCCGAGGAAGACGGAGGTGACCGATGAGTCAGATCGTGCTCGACACCATTGTGGTCGTGGCAGCGGTGCTGCTGGCCGCCTCGGCGATCATCGCTCTGTACCGCATCGTCCGCGGACCCTCGATCCTCGACCGCATGATCGCCACCGACGTCGTGCTGGCCGCCATCATGTGCGGTCTCGGCGGATTCATGGCGCTGTCCGGGCGCACGGATCTTCTGCCGGTGCTCATCGTCCTGGCGATGCTCGGATTCGTCGGCTCCGTCAGCGTCTCCCGGTACGTGTCCAAATCCGATTCCATGACCCCCGGCGCCGAGGCGGGGGCACTGAGCGACTTCTCCTCCTCCGATTGGCATATGCCCAAGGACTCGACCGGCGAGCCCGAGAGCGGGGCCGGCACCGGGGCGGCTCCCGGAGCCGGGAACGCCTCCGGCACCGGAGCCAGAGCCGACGGCAAGTGGCCGGAAGACGTCGCCCGCGGGATCTGGGACGTCCCGGACGGTCCGGATGCCGTCACGGTCCAAGAGGGGGAGGTGCCCGTGACGGTCGGTCTCGACCAGGGTGCAGACCCCGGCGCCGAGCCTGCCGGCGGCGAAGGTGAGGGCACCGGGCCGGACCCGGGACCGGAGGACTCCGACGACGGAGAACGCACCGGATCCGAATCCGACGAGTCACACGACTCGGACGATTCCCGCGGACACGACGAGGAAGGGGGGCCACGATGATCCTCGACATCATCTCGGCAGTGCTCATCCTCCTCGGCGGTGTGCTGTCTCTGGCCGCGGCACTCGGTATGCTGCGCTTCGGCGACCTCCTCTCACGCATGCACGCGAGTGCGAAGCCGCAGGTGCTGGGGCTGCTGATGGTGGCTGTCGCCATCGCGATCCAGTACCCGACCTGGTCGACGGTGACGACTCTGGCGATCATCATCTCGTTCCAGCTCGTGACCATTCCCGTGGCCACCCACATGGTGGGGCGCGCCGGTTATCGCACCAAGCACCTGCGTCGTTCTATGCTGTACCGAGACGAACTCGCCGAGGCGGTCGATCGGGCGGAGGCCAGAGAGCTCGCGTGGGAACGCAGGAAAGGGATCGGAACGGACCACAATGACGGTTGACAATCAGCACGAACCCCAGCCCTTGGTGCTTGTCGCCGACGACGAACCCGATGTGCTCGGCGCCGTCGTCCCCTTCCTCGAACGCTCCGGGTTCCGGGTCCTCGCCGCCGGCGACGGGCTGCTGGCCCTCGACGAAATCCACCGACACGACCCCGACGTCTGCGTCCTCGACGTGCTCATGCCCGGAGCCGACGGCCGGCAGGTCCTGCGTCGGCTGCGCCAGGAGGAGAACTGGGTCCCGGTGCTGCTGCTGACCCAGGTCGGCGAGGCCGTCGAACGGGCCATGGCGCTCGAAGAGGGCGCCGACGACTACCTCAACAAGCCCTTCGACCCGCACGAGCTCGTGGCCCGCATCCGCGCCGTGCTGCGCCGGACCCACACCGACGGGCCGCCCTTGGCCACCGCGCCCGTGCTGGCCTCGAGCTTCGGTCTGCGACTCGATCGTGTCGGCCGCCGCGCCTGGCTGGGCCAGCGCGAACTCGTCATCACCCCGAAGGGCTTCACCCTGCTGGAGTACCTCATGGTCCACCAGGACGAACTCATCGAACGTTCCCGTCTGCTCGAGATCCTGTGGGGATTCGAAGAGGCCGTGGGCACCCGGGCCGTCGATTCCCGTGTCGCCGAGCTGCGCCGAGTCCTCGGCGAGGACGCCGCCGAACCGCGGTGGATCGCCACCGTGCAGGGCCGCGGATACCGTTTCGTCGGCGAGGTTCGAGGCGAAGAGGGCCAGAGGGCCCTATGACGAACTTTCTGGTCGTCGAAGTCCAGATCTGGCTGTTCCTGCTTCTGCTGTTCCTCGTGCTGGCAGGCCTGGCCATCGGCGCATACTTCGCGTGGAGACACCTGCGCAGGCGTGAGGCCGCGCTGCGTGAGTCGATCGAGACGGCCGCGAGCGAGGACTCGCTGGCCAAACGCAACCGGATGCTCATCCGCCTCGACCATGAGCTGAAGAATCCGCTCACCGCACTGCGGACCTCGGCCGCGAGCATCCGCGACGTCGTCGCCGAGGGCGGCACGATCTCCGAGGTCGAATCCTCGGCCAAACAGGTCGACGTCTCCTCGCGCAGGGTGGCACGCCTCTTGGCCGATCTGCGCAGACTCGCCGACGTCGAGACCCGCATCATCGACTACTCCCGGGTCGACCTCGACGGGCTCATCCACCAGGCCGTCGAGGACGCATCGACGGCACCGGGCGCCGAGGACCGCATGATCGTGGCCACGGTCGCCCGCGCCCCTTGGCGTCTGCCCGACGTCGCCGGTGAGGAGGATCTGCTGCTCACCGCCATCCTCAACCTGCTGGGGAACGCTCTCAAATACTCTTCCCAGGCCGAGGTCGTCGAACTGCGTGCCAATGAGCAGATCATCGACAGCCACCGGTGGGTCGTCGTCGAGGTCGCCGACACCGGCAGCGGCATTCCGCTGACCGAGCAGGAGCAGGTGTGGGACGAACTCTCCCGCGGCTCCCGCGTTCGCGCCGTAGCGGGCTCGGGCATGGGCCTGTCCCTGGTCCGCGCGATCGTGACCCGCCACGGCGGCTCGGTGCAGCTGTTCAGCCAGGAGGGAGTGGGCACCTCGGTCCGCATGGTGCTTCCCGTCCTCGGCGATGCCGCGCAGGTGACGGTGCCGCCGATGGACGAACAGGGTGCTCACGCCGCTGCCGGATCGCATCCCGTCCAGCCGGTGCAGCTACCCGACTCCGGTCAGAGTCCCGGCTTCGTTCCGCCCCGAGCGCCCAATGAGGCCGAGCTGCAGGGGCGCATCCTCGGCACCCCGCGGCGCACCTCGAAACGGCGCCTCGAACGCGTCGACGGAAACCTCGTCAACCGCACGACCGGCGAATCGGTCAGCGGCGGATTCCCACCGGACTCCGGTCAGCAATCCCAATTCAAACCCGGCCCGGGCACGGTTCGCGGACCTGCCGGCCCGCAGTCAGGTCCGGTGCCCGGACAGCAGTACGGCAGCCAACCCGGGTCACAGCAGTTCGGCGGTCACCCCGGGCCCCAGCAGTACGGCGGCCAACCCGGACAGCAGCACGCCTGGCCGCCGCATCCTCCGCAACCTCAGCAGGCGCCGATGCAGCCACCTCGGCAGCCCGATTCCGGGCAGCCCGGCTCCGCGCAATTCGCGCCCGGGTGGCCCGACTCGGAGCAGCGGCGACAGATCCGTGAGGATCCGCGCACGGGGAACGAACCGTGATCAACGCGGCGAAGGTCCGAACGGTCGTGGCGGGAACCGCCCTGCTCAGCCTCCTCCTCAGCGGCTGCTCGGTTCTGCAGATTCGGACCGCGGAGCGCGACTCGGGTCCTGTCCGTGTGGCCGTCCAGGAGGAGGCAGGGGAGGATCCCACGACCGCACCTGCCGATGACGGGGCTCCGGAGGGAATGACCCCGGAATCGGTCAGCCTCGGCACGGAGTGCCCCGTCGAGGTCGGCCTCGCCATGGCGGACGGCTGGTCGGAGGGAACGGGCACCGATGGCTTCCACAGCTTCACTCGAGGCACCTCGGTCGCCGACCGCGACGTGGTCGTCATCAGCTGCACCCAGAGCTACGAGGATTCGCCGCGATCGGTGGTTGAGGCGAAGAAGAAGTTTGCGTTCTCGGAACAGGGTTCGACGGTCGCCTCGCAGCGCACCGGCACTCTCGGCGCGGGATACTTCTGGTCGTTCCAAGGCCTACTCGGCCCCTCGGAGATCATGGCGATCGACAAGCAGCCGACTCTCATGTACGGCACTCGGATCGGCTACAGGGCCAACGGGCGCCTCGTCGAGATCGGCATCGAGATGCGCGCCCTCGAATCGGAGAAGGAAGCGGCGGAGGAGTTCGAGAAGATGCTGCCGACGGTCAGCGTCGACGGTGAGACGATCCCCGCCCCGAGGTTCAAATAGGCCACTGCCCTCCGCACGGCTTCGGCCGAATCCTTCGCGGCAACTCCGCCCCCGAGCATCCGTGAAGATCCTAGGATGGGGACATGACAACCGATGACGCTGTGAACACCCTCCTCGATGCCCGACGGCTGCAGGGCCTCCTGACCGACCGGAGCGATCGTGTGATCGCCCGATACTCCTCCCTCGACGCCGAGGGCAGTTCCTACATCACCCACCTCGCCGACATCAGCGGCGAGAGCCCGCGACGCATCACCCGCGGCCATCAGTCCATCGGCCCTGCCGCGCTCAGCGACAGCGGAACGATCCTCTTTGCGGCCAAACGCACCGGAACCGACGGCAAAGACTCCGAGAGTCCGAGCCTGTGGGCGCTGCCTCGGACGGGGGAAGCCCGCAAGCTCGCAGACCACGAAGGCGGATTCTCCCGAATCGAACTCGAGGCCGAGACCCTCGTCGTCCAGGTCCCCGTCCACACCTGGGCCGAGAACGAAGACGAACATCAGACCCTCAGCCGAGAACGCCGAGAGGCCAAGGTCAGCGGCATCCTGCACTCCGGGTTCCCCATCCGCCGCTGGGACCATGACCTCGGCCCGGGCCGCGAGACCCTCGCGGTCGCCGACCTGAGAACGATCCCCGATGACTTCGACGAGGAACTCGTCCCGAACTCGTCTTCCAGCGGCGAGGGATCGCCCACCGCTGAACCCGCGGCGCTGAACTTCCGCCATCTCTGGCTGCCGCCCGGCCGCCTCGTCGACTGGGCCGTCGATGAGGCGGCGCATTTCGTCCTCGTCCAGGTCGAGAAGCCGATCCCCGGACAGCTCGAGGCCAGCGAGATCTGGCAGATCGACCTGCACGGACACATCGCAGCCCGTCGACTGATCGACGCCGCCGCCGATCACGCCTACGGCATCGACGCCATCAGCCCCGACGGCACCCGGGCCCTACTCACGCGCGAGCAGTTCTGGACATCGACGCAGAACCTGTCCGCGACGCTCGAGGTCCTCGACCTCGAATCGGGATCGCTGAGCCCTGTGTGGCCCGATGCCGACCACTGGTTCGACCCCATCTGGGCCGACGACTCGACGATCGTGGCCGCCGCGGACGACCACGGTCGCGGCAGCGTCTTCATCGGCGACGTCAACGACGATCAGCCTCGGCGACTGGTGGGCGGTGCCGGGCAGAAATATGCGTTCTCGGGACTGCAGCTGCAGGGTCTGTCGGTCGTGGCGACCGCCTCGGCGATCGACGTCGCACCGCTGCCCATCGCCATCGACCTGGTCTCGGGCCAGATCAGTGAGCTCGCGAACCCCGCGACCGTCATCGACGAATACGGTCCCCTCGCCGAGGTGGCCGCCGAGGGTGACGACGGCACCGCGGTGCGCGCCTGGTTGGCCCTGCCCGACGGGGAGGGACCGTTCCCGCTCGTCGTCTTCGCCCACGGCGGCCCCTGGGGATCGTGGAACTCCTGGACGTACCGGTGGAATCCGGGACCGTTCACCGCCGCCGGATACGCGGTGCTGCTGCCGGATCCGGCGATCTCGACCGGCTACGGCCAGTCGATGATCGACCGCGGCCAGCAGGAGTTGGGCGGCGCGCCGTTCACAGACATCCTCGCGTTGGCGGACGCGGCGGTCGCACGGCCCGACATCGATGCCGAGGCCACCGCTCTGGCCGGCGGGTCCTACGGCGGGTACATGGCCAACTGGGTGGCCGGGCACACGAGCGAACGGTTCAACTGCATCGTCACCCACGCCTCCCTGTGGAACACCACGTCGATGGGTCGGACCACGGACAACGCCTCCTGGGACGTGGCCATGCGGAAGCAGTCGGGGACATACTCGCCGCACCTGTTCGCCGACCGGATCGAGGTTCCGATGCTCGTCATCCACGGCGACAAGGACTACCGTGTGCCGATCGGACAGGGTCAGGAACTCTGGTACGACCTGCTGAGCCGGTCGAAGACGCCATTGGACGAGAACGGACTCACCCAGCACCGCTTCCTCTACTTCCCCGACGAGGGCCACTGGGTGGCCGGTCGCGGCAACGCAGAGGTCTGGTACCGCACAGTGCTGGCCTTCCTCGACAAGCACGTCCTCGGCATCGACGCCGAGCGTGCCCGCACCCTCGGATGAGGGCGTCGGTCACGACTGCCTGACGTCGGTCGGCCACTTCGCGCCGTTGGCCCAGTACGCTGAGATCTCGGTCAGATCCCGGTCCTTGGTCTCGGGCGCGAAGCGGAAGACGAAGAGGAACGCCAGCACGGTCAGCACGCCGAAGACGCCGAAGACGCCGGCGCCACCGATGAGGTCGAGCAGGTTGGGGAAGAACTGCGCCACGATCGCATTGGCCACGAGGTCGGAGGTCAGCATCAGTGAGGCGCCCAGCGCCCGATACTTCGAGGGGAAGGTCTCACCCGCGTAGACCCACACGAGAGAGCCGAATCCGAAGGTGTAGCCCATGGTGAAGGCGATGATGCCGATGACTCCGACGATCGTGCCCCACTGGGTGCTGCCGGCCTCCCCGCCGAGGGTGAAGACGAGCACGAGCACGAGTGTCGAGACGATCATGATGCCGATTCCCGTCAGCAGCACCGGACGGCGGCCGAGGCGGTCGACGATGAACATCGACACGATGACGGCGACGAGGGCGAAGGTCTGCACGATGGCGGGTATGCCCAGGAGCGAACCGTAGCCTTCGAATCCCATCGACTCGAAGATCGACGGGGCGTAGTAGATGGTGGCGTTGATGCCGGTGATCTGGATGAAGAAGCCCAGGCCGATGACGAACATCGTGGCCTTGAGCAGATGCCCCCGGAACATGTCGACGAGGCGGCCGCTGTCCTGCTGGAGCTCGCTCCTGATCAGTGTGATCTCATGGTCGATGTCGCGATCGGGTTCGAGGGCGACGAGAGCGGTCGCGGCCTCGTCCTCCCGGCCCTTGAGCATGAGCCAGTGCGGAGTCTCGCGGGTCCGCAGCAGCAGGATGAGGACGATGAGCGCGGGCAAGGCCGCCAGTCCCAGCATCAGTCTCCAGGACTCGATGAGGGCCAGGCCCCAGCACACGAGGTAGCCGGCGACGATGCCGATCACCGTGGTGACCTGGTAGGCCACGAGCAGTCCGCCGCGCACGTTCGTCGGTGACGATTCGGCGATGAAGACCGGCACGACGGCCAGGGCGATGCCGATCGAGACTCCCAGGAGCAGACGCGCCAGCAGCAGGGTCAGATAGCCGGGGGCCAGTCCGGAGATCACGGAGAAGAGGATGTAGCCGGCCGCGATGACGAACATCGTCTTCTTGCGGCCAATGCGATTCGACAGGGAACCGCCGAAGAGGGCACCGATGATCTGACCGATGACGACGGCGGTCGCGAGCCCGCCGAGCTCGGCATTGCCCAGTCCGAGGTCGGTCTCGAGGAAGAGCAGTGCGCCGGCGATGTTGGAGATGTCGTAGCCGTAGGTGATGCCGAGGGCGATCGCGGCGAAGGCGACGATGATGACAAGCCTGGGTGCTCGTCTGAGGTCGGTGAGAAAAGCCATGCAGCTGCTCCTTCGTCAGAGTGGCTCGAGATTGTGACGCACCGGGTTGCGGTGCGAATATGTGGTGCACATTACACGCAAACGCACTTGAATACTATCTGTCAAGCGAAAAATATGCCATGATGATGATTGAATAATCCGCAATGCAATCAGGAGTGTGATCGATGTCGGTCCTTGGTGAGTTCATGGCACAGGAGCTGCGAAGCCAGCCGGAGACGTGGGAGAGGACCCTGAACGTCGACTTCCCCGCCTCGGCGCTGCCACAGGACGGAGAGCGGATCGCGGTCATCGGCTGCGGATCCTCCTGGTTCGGCGGTCAGGTGTTCGCCTCACTGAGGGAGACGCTGGGCAGAGGCGAAACCGATGCCTTCACCGCCAGCGAGTTCCCCGCCCATCGCGACTACGACCGCATCATCGCCATCTCCCGGTCCGGCACCACCACCGAGGTCGTCGACGCACTCGAACGCCTCGGTGCAAGCACCCCGGTCACCGCCCTCGTCGGCGCCGTCGACTCGCCGATCGCCACGCGCGCCACTGACGCCGTCGCACTCGACTTCGCCGATGAGCGCTCCGTCGTCCAAACCAGGTTCGCCACCTCGGTGATCGCCGCCATGCGCTCCTGGCTGGGTCAGACAGATCAGATGGAGACCGCGATCCGGGACGCGGAGTCCGTCTTGGCCGGCGTCTCACCGGACTTCTCCGCAGCCGAGGCGAACGTCATCGACGAGGAGCTCATCGCCGCCGAGCAGTTCAGCTTCCTGGGCCTCGGGTGGACATGGGGCCTGGCGAACGAGGCCGCGCTGAAGCTGCGTGAATCCGCGCAGGCCTGGACAGAGTCGTACTCGTCGATGGAATACCGCCACGGCCCCATCGCCATCGCCGCCCCCGGCCGGGTGACCTGGCAGATCGGTGACGTCCCGGCGGGATTGCGGGAACAGGTCGAGGCCACCGGCGCACGATTCCTCGCATCCGACCGCGATCCGCTGGCCGAGCTCGTGCGTGTCCACGCACTCGCACTCGTCAGGGCCCGTCGGCTGGGCGTCGACCCCGACCGTCCGCGCTCCCTGAGCCGCTCCGTGGTCCTGGACGGATGACCTCGCGCGCAGAGATCCTCGCCGTCGCCGAAGGGCTGAGCCTCGGGGCCGGGCCCGCGGCGCTCGCCGTCGACGTCGGCGGCACCGGCATGAAGGCCGCACTGTTCGACGCGGGAGGGCGCATCGTCGACGCCCGGACGGCTCCGACCCCGGAGTGCACACACAGCGCTGCGACGGAGGTCATGGACGTCATCGCCGGCTTCCACTCCGCCTTCGCCGACGAACATCGGGACCATCCCGTCACCGAGGCGGCCGTGGTCATCCCCGGGATCGTCGACGAGGCCAGCGGCATCGGAATCCTGTCAGCCAACCTCGGGTGGCGCAACGTCGCCTTCCGAGAGCTGCTGAACGAGAGGCTGAACCTGGACGTGACCCTCTCCCATGACGTGCGGGCGGCCGGGAGGGCCGAATTCGACCTGGTCGAGGACACTCCCGCCGATGCGGTGATGATCACCATCGGCACCGGCATCGCTGCGGCCATCCGCGTCGGCGGTCGGCTGATCTCATCCGGCGGCTACGCGGGAGAGGTGGGCTTCACCGAGGTCGCCGTCGACACCGCCGAGGGCCTGTTCCGCGGACCGATCGAGCACATCGCCTCGGCGTCGTCGATCGCCAAACGATATTCGCAGCGCAGCGGGACCGAGGTCGCCGGTTCACTCGACGTCCTCGACGCAGTGCATGCCGGCGACCCGATCGCCCATCAGGTGTTCGCCGAGGCGGTCGAGGCACTGGCGGCGATGTGTGCACAGATCGCCGCGGTCGTGGCACCGGCGACGATCGTGCTCGGCGGCGGTCTGAGCGGGGCCGACGAGCTGCTCGACGGAGTCGCGGCGGGACTGGAGTCCCGTTTGGACGTCCACCGGATGCCGAGCGTCCGCCGCGCAGGACTGGGTCCCGTGGCCGGGCTCATCGGTGCCGGTCTGCTGACCAGGGATGTGGCATGACCGGCGGCGACACGTCGCGCGTCGGTGCTGTCGTTGACACGGCGCGCGTCGACACCGTCCGCGACACGGCCGACGATCCGCATGAGCGGCCTGCACCCGACGTGATCACCGTGACGCTCAGCCCCGCCCGGGACATCACCATCTCCACGCAGCACCTGGACCCGGGCCGCTCGCACCGGATCGACCCCGCAGCGGGCAGGCTCGGGGGCAAGGGGATCAACGTGGCCAGGGTGCTCGCAAGCATCGGCACCGCCGCCTACGTACAGGGTCCCGTCTCCCGCGAACACTGGCCCGAATCCGACGGCAGACGGTGCGCGGACAGCTCGACCGACATCGAACCGGTGTGGGACCTGACCCCGAGCTCGACGCGACTGCGCTGCAGCTATGCCGTCGTCGAGGAATCGGGACGCGCCACCGTGCTCAACGAACGAGCCCCGGCACAGACGCCCACGGTCTGGACGGCACTGACCGAGACCATCATGCGGCGCCTGCGCGAGACGTCTGTGTCCGTTCTCGTGATCTCGGGCTCCACCCCCGCAGACTGCCCGGACGACTTCCACGCGGGGCTCGTGGGGGCCGCACACGCGGCCGGAGTCAGCGTCATCGTCGACACCTCCGGCCCCGCACTGCTCACCGCCGCACGAGCGGGCGCCGACTGGGTCAAACCCAACGACGAGGAGCTGAAGGAGCTGTTCGCACACGAGGATGCGACCACCTCGGCGAGGGAACTCGTCGGACTGGGCGCCCACCGCGTCCTCGTCTCCCGCGGTGAGGCCGGCATGGTCCTCGTCGACGGGAACGGCACTCGATGGAGTGCGCGACTGCGGCGGGTCCTGCGGGGCAATCCCACCGGGGCGGGCGACGCAGCGGTGGCGGCCCTGGCTCATCACCTGGTCGAATCACCCGACTCGGGGTGGATGAGCGAGGGTTCCGTCCGCGACATGGTCGCGCTCTCGGCCTCCGCGGTCCTCATGCCCCAAGCCGGCCGGATCCACCCCGACTGGAAGAACCTGAGAACAGACGTCAGCTTGGAGCGAGCATGACCAGAGCCACCACGATCGACCTTCTGAGAACAGCCGACGCGGCTCTCGGAGCCTTCAACGTCATCCACCTCGAGTCGGCCGAGGCGATCGCCACCGGGGCGGAACGGGCGGGAGAGCCGGTGATCATGCAGATCTCCGAGAACTGCGTGCGCTATCACGGCAGCCTGGCTCCGATCGCTCACGCCACGATGGCCATCGCGGAATCCGCGCGCGTGCCGATCGCCGTCCACCTCGACCACGCGAGAGACACCGAGCTCGTCCACGAGGCCATCGGTCTCGGCTTCGACTCCGTGATGTACGACGGCGCGCACCTGAGCGTCGACGAGAACCGCGCCACCACCGCCGAGGTCGTCCGCCGTGCCCATGCCCGCGGAGTCGGCGTCGAGGCGGAGCTGGGCGAGATCGGCGGCAAGGACGGGGCGCACGCCCCCGGGGTGCGCACCGACCCGCGGGAAGCCGCGGACTTCGTCGCCGCCACGGGGGTCGACGCTCTGGCCGTGGCGGTCGGCAGCTCGCACGCGATGGTCGAGCGGACCAGCAGGCTCGACCTCGACCTCATCGCCGAGCTCGCCGCGACGCTGCCGGTGCCGCTGGTGCTGCACGGGTCCTCCGGTCTCGCCGACGACGAGATCCGCCGAGCGGTGGCGGCGGGCATGGCCAAGATCAACATCTCCACCCACCTCAACAAGGTCTTCACCGCCTCCGTGCGCGCAGTCCTGAGGGACCATCCCGAACTGGTCGACTCACGGAAGTACATCGCAAGCGCCCGGGAGGAATTCGCGAGCGAGTCGGCACGCCTGATCCGGACTCTGGCCGCCGCCGATTCTTGCCATTGCCCCGGTGAGGACCGAGACTGACCCTATGAGCACCCGTGAGGACCGTCTCGACTCGATCCTGTCGAAACTCGACCGGACGGGCACCGTCGGCGTCGAGGCGCTGAGCCAGGAGCTGGAGGTCTCCGTGGCCACGATCCGCCGCGACCTCGATCTGCTCGAGCGGCGACGCCTCGTCGAACGCACCCACGGCGGGGCCACACGACGGGCCGTCGACTACGACCTGTCGCTGCGCTACAAGGAAGCGGCGGCGACCGAGGCGAAGGCGGCGATCGCCCGGGCGGCGGTCGACCGGATCATCCCCGGATCGGTCGTCGGGCTCTCCGGGGGAACGACCACCTTCATGGTCGCCGACGCACTGAGCCAACGAGACGACCTGCTCCACGACCTCACCGTCGTCACCAACGCCGTCGACATCGCCAACAAGCTCGCCGTCCACCCCGACATCAAGGTGATCGTGTGCGGTGGCGTCATCAACACCTCGAGCTTCGAACTCGTCGGAACCTTCGTCGATTCGGTGCTGCGCAGCATCTGGCTGGACCTGGCATTCGTCGGCGTCCACGCATTCACCGCTGCGAACGGGGGACTGACGGCCAATGAGGACGAAGCCTACGTCAACCGCCTCATGGCCGAACGCGCCGAGCAGGCCGTCGTCGTCGCCGACTCCTCGAAGTACGGCAGACGCTCCTTCGCCGGCGTCGGCGGCACCGAGGTGTTCCAGGCGATCATCACCGACTCCCACCTCGGGTCGGACGCCCACGCCGAGCTGAGGCAGGCCGGCTACGACGTCGAACTGGCGCAGATGCAGGAGAGGGTCTGAATACGGTGAATGGGAACAGCGACACGATGTCCGCGGACACGGCCCGAGCGGATTCGATCATCCACAACGCCGTCATCCTCGATGACGACCCGCGCCGCTTCACCGCGGAGCTCGCCGACGACTGGCTCGCCGAAGCGGGGGGAGTCGTCATCGCACGCGGCCGCGGTGCGGGCTGGCAGGGCCTGACCACCTCGGCGAAGGCGCGGATCATCGACGCAGGGGGAGCGTACCTGGCCCCGGCCTACGTCGACATCCACTGTCACGGGGCCGGCGGATCCAGCGCCGAGGACGGGGAGGCCGGACTCGCCGAGGCGCTCGCGGTCCACCGCAGTCACGGAACCCGAGCGCTCGCCCTGTCTTACGTCTCGGACACCATCGACGGCCTGTGCACCTCCCTGACCACGGGAGCCCGGCTGACCCGTGACCACTCGGCCGTGCTCGGGCTGCACGCCGAGGGCCCCTTCCTGTCCCCGGACTTCAAGGGCGCACACGCACCCGAGGTGCTCACCGCCCCCACGCCCGAAGCGGTCGACTCGATCCTCGCAGCCGCCGACGGACGCCTGGCCCAGATCACGATCGCCCCGGAACTGCCCGGCGCGCTCGACGCCATCGAACGATTCACCTCGGCGGGGGTGAGCGTGGCAGTCGGACACACGGCGGCCGGCTACGAGGAGGCTGTCCGGGCCTTCGACGCGGGGGCGAGCATCCTCACCCACACGTTCAACGCGATGCCCGGAATCCACCACCGGGCTCCCGGACCGATCCTCGCCGCCGTCGACGCCGGACATGTCACGCTCGAACTCATCGACGACGGGGTGCACGTGGCGGCCCCGGCCGCACGGATGCTGGCGACACTGGTGCCGGACAGGATCGCACTGATCACCGATGCCATGGCCGCCACGGGGATGGCCGACGGGCGCTACATGCTCGGGTCCCTGCCTGTGCAGGTGGAGGAGACCGTGGCACGACTGCTGAACGAGGACGGCTCGACCGGGTCCATCGCCGGTTCGACCCTGACCATGGACGATGCTGTGATGAGGGCCGTGACCGAGGTGGGCATGAGCCCCCTCGAAGCGGTCCGGGCAGCGAGCCTCGTGCCGCTGCGGGCACTGGGTCTCGTCGCAGCCGAGGAACACAGGCTGCTGCGGGCCGGAGCGCCCGCCGACTACCTGCTGCTGGGTGAGGACATGAGCATCCGCGACCGTGACTGAGCACGGTCCGGAAGAACATGGCACGATAGGGGGCATGGATGCACTGCTCCTCATCGACACCGACGACGCCAGCTTCACCTCCGACGACACCGCCGAGACCTTGGGCGACATCGTCGGCCGCACTCGCGCGGTCGGCGGCGTGCTCATCTTCGCCTCGACCAAGGACGAACTCGCCGAGGTCGACGATGAGGACCTGTCCGTCTTCGGTCCCGACGAGGAGGACCTCGTGCTGCGTTCGGAGAGCCCCGACGTCTTCGACGGCATCGGCGATCTGGCCCCGGGACTGCACGACATGGCGGTCGACCGGATCGTCATCGCCGGCGGCGACGCGGAACCGGGCTCCGTCTGGGCCTCGGCGATGGCAGGCCTCGTCTGCAACTTCGACATCATCATCCTCTCCGACGCGGTCATCGACCCCGACGGCCGACCGGTGACCTGGATGGGCGCGGCCGAAGAGGCCGGCGCCATGGTCAAGGCGACCGCCGACACCTGGCTGAGGATGTGAGCCCTCAGCCCCGGGCCGTTCAGAACAGCATCGGGGGAAGGGCGTCCTCGAACTCGAGCAGCCAGCGTTTCGTCTCGAGGCTCGTCCCCGGCAGACCACCGGAGTATCCGCCCAGTCCGTCACTGCGCACCACTCTGTGGCAGGGCACGATGATCGGGATCGGATTGAGCCCCATGATCCCGCCGACGGCGCGGGCGGGAATGCCGGTTCCGCTGCGCCCGGCGAGCTCACCATAGGTGATGGTAGTGCCGCGCTCGACCGTTTCGGCGAGTGTGGTCAGCACCGTCCTGGCGATATCGGAGACCCCCTGGAGTTCGATCGTCAGATCGAAAACAGTGAGACTGCCGTCGAAATACCTGTGGAGCTGGTCAGCGGCCTCTGCCAGCAGTCGTTCTGACGTCGCGGCCGGTGATGCGCCTGCAGTCTCACAGGAGGCGGCAATGGCGGTGGCGGTCTCGGAGCTTCTGCCGGCCCATTCGACGCGAAGGACAGCCCGGTCACTGGCCGACACGGTGATCGAGCCGACAGGGGTGCTCACAGTCGTCGATTCCCGAGGGGCCCCGGCTCGATCCTGCTGCGGCCCATCGGCGCCCTTCACCATGCATCTCCTTCGAATTCCGACCACCATAGCCGACGAGAGGCCCTCCGACTCGTCTGCACGAGCCCTGGAGGGCCTCTCTCAGTTTCCGGGAGTCATAGCCGAGTTCCCAGATTTCGGATCACTCGTCTTCGTCGGTGATCTCACTCTCGTAGGCGTCGGGGTTCTTCTTCAGCCACTCGGTGATGGCCTTCTCGCCCTCGTCCTCGTATTCGTTGACGACCAGGTCCTCGAGGTCACCGTACTGAGCATCATCGAGCTTGATCTTGCTGACGTAGTCGGCGGCGTCGGAGAATTCATCACTGAAGCCCTTGGTGGCTGTGAAGTGAAGCTTCTCGGGATCACCCATGGCACCCTTCGGATCCTTGAGGTCCTTGACCGGGTAGGCGTTGTTCGCCCAGAACGGACGCCACAGTGTGACGACGATGTCTTCTTCGGCGTCGGTGGCGTTGCCGAGCTCGGTGAGCATGGCCGCAGTCGAGGAGGTGACGAGTTCGTACTCCTTGTCCAAGCCGTATTCGGGGAGCATCGAATCTTTGGTGGTCTTGGTCAGGCCCGCACCGGGCTCGATGCCGATGATCTCTCCGTTGAAGCGGTCTGCCTGTCCCTTGAGATCCTCGATCGAGTTGACGTCGTCCATGTATTTCGGCACCGCGATGGTGAGCACTGCGTTGTCGTAGTAGGCGCCGACGTCTTCGAGCTTGTCGCCGTACTCGTCCATGTATTGCTTGTGCGTGACCTCGGGCCACGACGAGGGGTACATGTCGACATCGCCGTTGGCGACACCGGCATAGAGGACAGCAGCATCGGCGAAGGTTTCTGTCTCGACGTCGTATCCCATCTTTCCGAGCTGGTCTTCGAGCAGCAGAGAGATGCTCTGACCGTCGGTCCAGCCGGTGACATAGCCGAGCTTGATGGTGCCCTTGTCTCCGCCGCCTCCTTCGTCATTCGAGGCCTCCTGCGAACAACCGGTCAGGGCCAGGCCGAGAGCTGCCACTCCGGCGACGAATGTTGTGAGGAATCTATTTTTCATGGCATGTTCCTTTTCTCTTGTATTCGACATCTTCTGTTTGTGACGGCTCGGGACGCTCACGCTTGTGCGGCCGTGGCCTTCTTCTTCGCGCTGCGTTTGCGGAATGCAGCGACGAGCGAGCGCGGATAGTCTTTCGCATTGCCCAAGGCAGCGGTTACGCGATCGAGGTAGACCGCGACAATCACCACACCGAGTCCGGCTTCGACGCCGAGGGGCAGATTCTGGGTGGCGACGGCCTCGACGACGTTCTTTCCCAAGCCGTCGGCACCGACGAAGCCGGCGATGACGGCCATTGCCAGCGCGAGCATGATGACCTGGTTGATGCCGGCCATGATGGTCGGTGTGGCGAGAGGCAGCTGAACGCCTCTGAGGATCTGTCCCGGCGTGGCTCCGAAGGATTGGCCGGCCTCAACTGTCTCCGAGTCGACTCCTCGAATTCCGAGTTCGGTGAACCGCACTCCTGGTGGCAGGGCGAAGATGACGGTTGAGACGAGGCCGGGGACCACGCCGATGCTGAAGAAGGTCACTGCTGGGATCAGGTAGACGAATGCCGGCATGGTCTGCATGAAGTCGAGTACGGGCCGGATGAAGGCAGACGCAGTATCGTTCCTGGCGGCCAGGATGCCGACCGGGATCGCGATGATGATCGCGATGACCGCAGCGATGATGATCAGCGCCAATGTCTGCATCGCGGGCACCCACTGATCCATGGTCATGATGAAGAACAGGGTGACCAGTGTGCCCAGCGCCATCTGCCAGGACCGCAGGATCCAACCGATGAGCGCGAGCAAGATGATGATGACCAGTGGGTGAAGGTCGACGAGTACCTCGGTGAGTCCCTCGATGAGGAAGGTGAAGAGGAAGGTGACGAAGTCGAAGAACCAGGAGATGTTCTCTTTGAGCCAGTCGAAGGCGACGTCGACCCAGGCCCCGATCGGGATTCTGATGTTCTCCATTAGAAGGCGCCCTTCCTGTCTGCAGTTTCGGCCCCTGCGGCATCATCCGTCTCGGCGAGAACTTGATCGATGACGCCGGTATTCACCGGCGCAGCCCATTCCAAGGACGTCTCCTCGTTCGACTGTTCGTCGTTTCCGGTCTGATTGCCCAGCGCGGCCAACAGAGTGGCGCGGGGAACGACTCCGACGAGATGTTCTTCGTCGTTCGTCACCGGAACGGGCAGAGGGGTCTCCGATGACGGAAGGAACAGGTCGATGAGCAGATCGTCCGGCGATGCCGGTGTCACGATCGGTTTGATGATCTCATCCAGGGTGGTCGCGCCCGCGCGAAGGTGGTCGATGCAATCGCGATCGCTGACGCCGCCGAGGAACTTCCGGTGACGATCGGTGACATAGATGGCCGAGGCGTTGCTCTCGCGCATACTGCGCAAGGCGACGCGGGGGCCGTTCTGGTTTGTAACGACCTGACGGGCCTTCTCCATGACGTTGCTGGCAGTGAGGACTCTGGCACGATCGACGTCGTGGACGAATTGGGCCACATAGTCATTGGCCGGATCGGTGAGTATCTCTTCCGGGGTGCCGACCTGGACGATGCGTCCATTGCGCATGACCGCGATCCGGTCACCGAGGAACATCGCTTCGTTGAGGTCGTGAGTGATGAAGATGATGGTCTTCTTGAGCTCGGACTGCAGGTCGACGAGCTGCTCCTGCATCTCACGTCGGATGAGAGGGTCCAGAGCGGAGAAAGCCTCGTCCATGAGCAGGATGTCTGTCTCGGCAGCAAGAGCACGCGCGAGGCCCACACGTTGCTGCATGCCGCCGGAGAGCTGTTCGGGGTACTTGTCGGCCCAGCCATCGAGGCCGACTGCCTTGAGCCAACGATCCGCGGCTTTGTCTCGCTCGGCCTTGTCCGTCCCACGGATCTCAAGTGCGTAGGCCGCGTTGTCGCGAACCGTGCGGTGGGGGAGCAAGGCGAAGTGCTGGAACACCATTGAGACGTGCTCGCTGCGAGTCTTGCGCAGAGTGGGCGCATCGACCTTGGCTATATCGGTGCCCAGCACCTCGACCGAGCCCGCAGTCGGAGCCCACAGCCCGTTGAGCGTGCGGATCAGGGTGGACTTGCCCGAGCCTGACAGGCCCATGACGACGAAGATCTCGCCTGGTTCGACCTCAAAGCTCGCATCGATGACTGCGGCAGTGCCGAGTTTGGTGAGATCATCGCGATCTGCGCCTTCTTCGAGTCGTTTGACGACCTCATTCTGGCGCTTGCCGAAGACCTTGTAAACGTTTGATGCTTTGACAACGCTCACGTGCTTCCTCCTTACATTCTTGGCTGTCCGCAAGAACGAGAGGCTTCACCCCCGATTCTGCGAGCCGGCGGTGGTGGTCGATCCGAACCGGGTCGATCGCACACTCGCCTCACCGCACACGGATATCTCACTGCTCATTGTAGATTTGTTCAGCGATTACGCCATGAGTCATGTCGAGACATACCGGGGTTTTGAGCTTGTTCGGCTCTCTGACCTGGAGCGATACTGAACTATGCGTTACTTGATTGTTACAAACTCGGGTTGAGGCCCATGGGTATGTCCTTATCCGGTTTGTTAGATTGTGTGGATTTTTGATGCTGATCGCTCCGGTCCGCTCGTCCAGCAGATGCGGCGGCGTCCAGAAGGTGGCACTCAGGAAACGTCGTGCAGGAAACCGTTGATCTCGGGGTTGACCACCTCGGCGAACTCCTCGAAGAAGCCGTGCCGGCCGCCGCGGCAGATGAGGATCCGGGAATTCGCTATGCGCTCGTGCAGCAGGTGCGCGTTGTCGACGGGATTCATCAGGTCTTCGTCACCGTGGACGATGAGGGTGGCCGCTGTGATCTCCGGCAGACGGTCGAAGGCGTTGTGGCTGGCGCTGATGCGCAGATGCGCCGCCGACTCCTGGGGTGTCATCGTGTCATCGCCGAGGAGCTTGCTGCAGCGGGCAGCGCCCGTCCAGTCGGGAGTATAGAACAGCGAGAAGAGGTACTGCGTGTGCTCGCGTCCGCGCAGCCGGGCCAAGGACCGGCCGACCTCCCGTGGGCGTTTGATCGAGTGCGGCCCGCCCGGTGTCGTACATCCCAGGACCAGGGCGCTGACCCGATCGGGGAAATTCAGCGCCAGCATCTGGGCGATGCGCCCACCCATCGACGTTCCGTACACGGCGGCCCGCGCGATGCCCAGCTGGTCGAGGACTTCGGCGGCGTCGGCGGCGAAGCTCGCGGTCGACAGCACACCCAACTCGCCGCGGCTGCCTCCGGTGCCGCGGTAGTCGAAGGTCACGGTGCGAAACTGCGGTTCGAAGTCCGAGCGCAGTCCGTCCCACCATGCGTGGGAGTTCGCCTGACCTGGGAGGAGGAGCAGGGCGGGTGCCTGTGGCGGGCCGCTGACCTGGACTGCGAGCCGAAATCGGTCGCGGGTGGTGATGGTGTGCTGGTCCCTGGCGCTCACGTGCTGTTCCCCTTCACCGGTGCGGAGCCCGAACGAATACGATTGGGTCATGAAGCAATTGTCGTTCCTCAACGGTGCCGGCCGCCCGGCCATCATCGTTCCCGTCCAGGCGAGCGAGCCGGATGAGATCGTGCGGCACTGCTGGGACATTGCCGGCACCGGCCTCGTCGACGTCGTCGAATGGCGCATCGATCCGTTCATCACCCGGATCTCGGGCAATGGCAGTGCCGCGGGTGCCGGCGGGAGCGAAGCCCGCGAGCTCGCCGAGGCCGTCTTGGGCGTGGTCCCGGACGTCGCCGCAGCAGGACTGCCGGTGCTCATCACGCTGCGCACGGGATTCGAAGGAGGAGCCGCCGAGGTCGGCGAGGACGACTACGCGCAGTTCCTCTCTGTGTTCATCACCGGGCTGCGGAACCGGGGCGCGACCCAGACCGCCACCGGAGATTCCGGGCAGACCGCCACCGGAGGGTCGGGGCAAGGACAGGGGACGGAAGCGCGATTGGCCCTCGACGTCGAGATCGATCGCCGGGGAGCGAGTGAACTCATTGCCCTGGCTCACGAGTACGGTCTTCCGGTTGTGGCCTCACACCACGACTTTGCGGACACCGCCTCGGCCGAAACCCTGCTGGCTAAGTTCACCGCGATGGCCGGAGCCGATGCAGATGTGGCGAAGATCGCGATGATGCCGCGATCGCGGGCCGATGTCGCGAGACTGCTGCGTGCCACCGCCGAGGCGGATCAGACCCTCGAAACTCCCGTGATCGGGATCTCCATGGGCCGGCTGGGCAGAACCAGTCGGATCATGGGCGCGGACTTCGGCAGCCGTGCATCCTTTGCGCAGCTGGGTGAGCCCTCGGCTCCCGGCCAGATCGCAGTTGCGGACCTGGCCGGGATGTTCGACCGGCTCTACGGCTGATCGCTCAGTCGCTCGTCTCGTCGATCGGCTTCTGGAACTTCTTGGGCAGAGCCTCATCGCCGAAGCTGTTGCGAACGGTGGTGGCGGCAATGCGCTGAGCGACGAGCCGTGCCACAGCGACGCCGACACCGGAGACGATGGTCCAGGCGAGGGCCTCGGACATCGAGATCTCATCATCGACGGGGTTGTTCGGTGCGGGGCGTTTGGTCGACTTCTCCCAGGCGAAGGTCAACGCCTTGCGAGCCACGAATGTCGCCGCAATGGGCGCTCCGACGCCGATGATCTGCCAAGCGAGCTTTCCCATGCTCTGTCCTTTCCTGAGACGTTGTGTCTGCGACGACGATGCGCCGCGACGATATCGCTGGGGTGCGAATCCGTACGAGTCCACACTAGCGCAGGAGATCCGACGGCCGAACTTCATACTTTCGACGGATGTGCGGTGCCCGCGCAGCCGATAGATTGGACTTCAGTATGAGAGGAGGGGCAATGCTCACGAGATGGAAGATCGCGATCGTGACCGGGCTGTTCGTCGTGGGCGCGCTGAGTTTCCTCCTGGGGCTCTTCCCGACCTTCGCCGGGATCTTCTGGATCCTGTGGTTCACCGGATGCGGAGCCTGCATCCTCGCCTTGGTCCTGACGGTCCTCGTCCCGACGCATCGTCCCGCGGTAAGCCGTCCAGTGGCGAGTCGTTCTGCGGTGCGTCGTTCCGTGACCGATCCGCCGGTGACCGGCGGCCCGGCGGCGGACTCCGCGACCGGGTCGGCCGACGGCGTCAGCCGGCCATGATCACCCGCTGCAGCTTCGACGTCAGCTCCTCGTCGCGCGCGATGGGGTTGCCGTCCAGCTGATTGAGAGTCACGGCCGTGCGCATCGATGACACATACCAGGCTCCGTCGGCGGCGATGACATCGCCGAGGCCGAAGTCCGCGTATTCGGCCGTGAGCCCGAGCTCTCCTGCATGGTCGAAGACCAGACGCTGGGTAGTGCCGGAGAGCAGCCCGGCCTCCGGATTCGGTGTGAGGAGGCGCTCGCCTCGGCGGATGATGAGATTGGATGTCGGTCCCTCGAGGACGACGCCGTCGTGGGAGACGAACAGAGCCTCGTCGGCTCCCTGCTCCGCGGCGTACCTGCCCGCGGCCTGGTTGACCGCGTAGGAGAGGGTCTTGGCGCCGATGAGCAGCCATGGCGCCTTGCTGCCGAGGTAGGCGTCGTAGCCGCGATCGAGGCTGACGGCGGAGATGCCCTGCGTCCGGGCCCGCGTGATCTTGCCATCGACGGGGACGTTGAATGCCCAGCCGCGCGGGCTCTGGCTCCCGTCCGGATTCTGGCTCCCGCGTGAGCACGCGTAGCGGACCCCGAACTCGGTGTTCAGCGGATCGGCCGCCCGCACCTTCGCGATCACGGCCTCGAGGGCACGGTTCCACAGCTCCGGGTCCGGGTCGGGCAGGCCCAGCGCCGAGGCGGATGCGCCGAACCGTGCGAAGTGGCGTTCCCGAGACACGACGGTCACGTCCGCATCGTCGAGGCGCACGAGCACGGTCTCGAAGATGCCGTCGCCGCGGTGGGCGGACAGATCCGTGACGGGAAGCTGCGGCGCGTCGAGGTCGGCGGCCTCGACGGTGGAAGCAGCAGGGTCGATGAGGACAAGGGCATCGGTCATACCGACAGTCTAGGTTCTCGAGCGGGCCTCAGGCTGTGTGGCAGGTGGATCAGCCGCCGCTGACGCCGAAGAGGAGGCCGAGCACGTAGGTCACGGCCGCCGCGCCGAATCCCACGGCGAGCTGACGCAGGGCCCGCGGTCCCGGGGCGGTGCCCGAGAGCAGGCCGACGGTGCCGCCGGTGAAGAGGAGCGCGATGCCGACGAGTCCGGCCGAGAGGATCACCGCGGACAGTCCCGTCATGCCGAAGGCATAGGGGAGAATCGGGATGAGTGCGCCCGAGGAGAAGAAGCCGAAGCTCGACAGCGCCGCCCCCAGGCCTGTGCCCAACTCGTCGCGGTCGACGCCGGAGTCGAGGCTGGGCAGCCGCGGGGCCCTCTGGTTCTTGGCCGCGGCGATGGTCTTGTGGGCGCGGGCGTCGGCTGCGGGAGATTCCATGCCCCGGGCGCGGAAGACCAGCGAAAGCTCATTGGCGTCGATGTTGAGATCGGCCAGGGCGTGGCGGGATTCGGGATCCGGGGTCGAGGCGTCGAGCAGCTCGCGCTGGGAGCGCACCGAGATGTACTCCCCGGCCCCCATCGACAGAGCCCCGGCAAGCAGCCCGGAGACGCCGGTGAGCAGAATGACGTGGTTGCTCACTCCCGCGGCCCCGACGCCGAGGACGAGGGCGAGGTTGGAGACGAGCCCGTCATTGGCGCCGAAGACCGCGGCACGGAAGTTGCCCGACAGGCGGGCTCGGGAACGGGCCGCGAGAGCACGGACCACCTCGGCGTGGATCCGCTCATCCGCGGCCATCTCCGCCGATGCGGCGTCATCGTCGTCATAGGGCGAACTCGTCTCCGACTGCTGCGCGAGCGCGAGGACGAAGACCGACCCGAAGAGCCGCCCCAGAAAGGCGAGGCCCAGCGTGATCAGATCGGGGGCGCGCTTCTTCCCGGCCCGCTCGCCGAGGAGGTCGATCCAATGCTCCTGATGCCGGGATTCGGCCGTGGCCAGTCCCAGGAGGATCTCCCGATCCTCACCGGAGCGGCGCTCGGCCAGATCGCGGTAGACGCGCTCCTCGAGCCGCTCGTTTGCGAGGTACCTCTGCCAGCGTCGGATGGTCCTGCGATCGGGCTCATGGGGTGCGTCGGGGACCGTCGATTCATTGTTCATCACTGCTCGGATTCTAGTCGGAGACGCCCATTGAATTCAACACTTGCGCAATCGACTAAGTATCGGTTGTTATCGTTTCGTTACCTCATAGGCGCTGAGGATGCACTAGATTAAAGCTCAATGTGAGTTGTGTCACCGTTTCGTTATAGAAGTATGTATTTCGTTACTCATGGCGAAACGCGAGAATCAAGCTTCCCCTTGAGCTCGACGGGTCGGCACCGCTGCTGTTGTGAATGTCGACGGTGCCGGTGCCGTCACTTCGCGTTCAGCTTTTCGCGCGCTGCGATCACCGGGCAGGCGACGTTCGACCCGAGCGGTTGGAGATGTCCGCTCGTCGACGTGTGTGAGGAGTCATGAAGGTTCGTCTGGCACCTGAGGAGCGAAAGGAACTCTATGAAATCAAGCACCAGAACATGGCTGGCGATCACCGCCGCCACCGGCATGGTCCTCGGCGGGATCAGCCCGGCGGTGGCGGCCGGGAACGCAGGACCGAGCGAACACACCGATATGGGCGTCACAGGAGACGCCGTGATGGAGCATCTGCAGTCGATCTCGGACATATCGACGTCTCACGCCGACGAGGGATTCCGGGCGTTGGGCACTCCAGGCTACGAAGAAGCCGTCGAATACGTCGAAGCGACCCTCGAGGACACTGGTGCCTTCGACGTCGAACGGCAGGCCTTCGAGGTCGACGACCAGACGTTCGGCGACGTCGCCGTCAGCGTTGACGGACAGGATCTCGAGGTCACTCCCGCCAGCTACACCGAAGGCACCGACGAACCGCTCACGGAGCTGCCCTTGGCGCTGCCGGTCGATGACGACTACAGCGACTTGGCCGGAGGGCAGCTCGGCTGCGCGGCCGGCGACTTCGACGACAGCGCCGAGGGTGCCGTCGTCCTCGTCGCCCGCGGGTCCTGCGCCTTCGGCGAGAAGACGCAGGCGGCCACGGACGCCGGCGCCGCAGCGGTCATTCTCTACAACAACGACACCTCCGCACCCGATGAGGCGCTCAGCGCCACCCTCGGCGAGCGCATCGCCGATGGCGCACCCACCGTCGGCGTCAGCTACAACGCCGGCAACGAGCTGCTGACCAAGGTCGAAGGGGCCGCCGAGGACGAGCCGCTGCTGGCGGACTTCACCCTCGAGACCGAATACACCACCTCGACGACCTGGAACGTCATCGCCGAGACGAAGGCGGGCGACCACGACAACGTTCAGATGTTCGGCGCCCACCTCGACGGTGTCCCCGAAGGGCCGGGAGTCAACGACAACGGTTCCGGCTCAGCCGCACTGCTGGCCAGCGCAGAGGCCCTGGCGAAGCAGCCGACGGAGGCCGACAACGCCATCCGCTTCGGCTGGTGGGGTGCTGAAGAGGTCGGCCTCGTCGGGTCGACCCGCTACGTGGAGTCCCTCGGTGAGTCAGAGCTCTCGAAGGTCAAGTCGTACATGAACTTCGACATGATCGGATCCGACAACTACATCGTCGGCACGCTCGACTCCGACGGCTCCGATGTGCCGATCCCCGATGGGGTCAACGTGCCCGAGGGCTCGGCGGAGCTCGAGGAGGTCTTCACCGACTACTTCGCCGATATCGATCAGCCCAACGTCGGAACGAGTTTCTCGGGCCGCTCGGACTACCAGGCCTTCATTGACAACGGCATTCCCTCCAGCGGGCTGTTCTCCGGTGCAGACGGCACGAAGACGCAGGAGGAAGCGGATCTGTTCGGCGGGACCGTCGGGGAGAAGCACGACACGAACTACCATCAGGCCACGGACACGATCGACAACGTCAACAAGGAGTCCGTCGACATCTTCGCCCCGGCCATCGGCTATGCGGTGCACACGCTCGCCTACGATCTGAGCGAGGCACCCGCCCCGACCGATCCGCCGACCACGCCACCGACGGAGCCTCCCACGGAAACGCCCACCGAGACGCCCACGGATGATCCGACCGAGGCGCCGGACGAGCGGAGCCTGAGCATCGATCCGACCACGATCGATCAGAGCGACTTCGTCGGTGAGCGGGGCGTACAGGTGACTGCCGCCGGCTGCACCCCGGACACCGCCGCCACGATGACGGTGGATCCGCAGAATGGAAAGATCGAGAGATTCGAGCAGACCGCGACGGCTGATGCCGGTTCTGTGGCCACATTCGGCGTGCGCGGACTCGACGAGTCCAAAGCCGCAACCTATGTGGGCACGTACGAGGTCACGGTCGACTGTGACGGAGGTGACCCGCTGTCCGGTTCGTTCGAGGTCCTGGCGGCCGACAGCGACGGTCCGGGCGCAGGTGGCGGCGGGGGAGACCTGCCGCGCACAGGCAACGAGGCCATGCCTCTGGTGATCTCGGCCGGAGCGCTCATCGTGCTCGGCGTGGCCATGACCATGGGGGCTCGCCGCCGCAGGGACTGAGCTTCCCGGCAGTGCCACGGGGGTCGGTGACCGACACAGGTCGCCGTCCCCCGTGCCCATTCCCCGCGTGCCCATTCCCCTTGTCTCGGTTGCCCCGCGTGCCCATTCCCCGCGTCTCCGTGAGCCTGTGCGTCCTCGGCTCAGGGCTCGACGTGCGTCCTCGGCTCAGGGCTCGACGTGCGCCTTCGGTTCAGGACTCGATGCTGTCGGTGTTCGCCGGACTCGGACCTCGGGCGATGAGAGGGGCCAGTCGCACGAGGATCACCATGACGATCAGCTCGACGAGAGTCTGGGCGACCACGGCCAGCGGTGCGATCGACAATGAGTTCGGCAAAGCCAGAGCCAGCGGAAGCACGACCAGAGAGTTCCGCGTCGCGACCGAGAACATCACGGCACGCGTGGAAGCCGCATCCAGATGGGCAAGCACACCTGCGAACCGTCCCACAGCGACCATGATCGCCGCGAACACGACATAGACAGGCAGCACCCGCACGAGCGTGCCGACCTGCGAACCGACCGCGGCGATCTGCGAACCGACGACGACGGCCAAGGTCGCCATCATCAGTGGGACCATCGCGGCGTCCATCACCTCCTCGACGGCGTGGCCGAACGTGTGTCGTCGGGCGAGGGCCTGAACGACTGCGGCCGCGATGAGGGGGACGACGATCAACGTCAGGAACGCCTCGGCGAACGGGGCGATGTCGATGACCGAGAGCGCGTCCTCGCCGGCGAAGAGGAACAGGTAGACGGGCAGCAACAGGATCTGGGCCAGCATCAGCAGGGGAGTGGCGGCCAGCAGCTTGCCGCTCGCCCCGCCGGCCAGGCCGGTGAAGACGATGACGTAGTCGATGCACGGGGTGAGCAGCACGAGCAGGACGCCGACGAGCAGCCCCCGGTCATCGGCGACGAATCGCGACAGACCCCACACCACCAGGGGCACGCCGATGAAGTTCACGATCAGGACGGTGCCCAGGAAGCGCACATCGCGAACGGCCCGACCGACTTCGATCAGGGGCACGCCGAGGAATGTCGCGAACAGCAGAAGCACGAGCACCGGTTCGATCGAAGCCTCGAGACCGGGAGCGATGTTCGGGAATGCCGATCCGATCACTGCGCCGACTGCGATGGCGACCAGGTAGAGAAGCACCTGGAACCTGTCCCACCACTGCACCGCCGTCTTCATCACGACTCCCATTCTCCAGGTCAACGGTGAGATTCTCCCGCTCAGCTGGTGAAGGTCTTCAGCGCCCGCCCATCTCGTTCAGGCACAATGGACTCCTGTGACCCCCAAACGCTTTTTCCAGATCTTCGCATTTGCGGAGACCATCACGTGGACCCTGCTCATCATCGGCATGATCTTGAAGTACGTCACCCAGACGACCGAGATCGGCGTGCGCATCGGCGGCGGCATCCACGGGTTCATCTTCATCTGCTTCGTCATCGCCGTCATCGGCGTCGGAACCTCGCAGATGTGGAGCAAGAAACGCATCGCCACGGGACTGGCCTCTGCGATCATTCCCTACGCCACGATCCCCTTCGAGGTCTCCGTGGTCAAGGCCGGGGTGCTTGAGGGCGACTGGGGCCTGGGTGCGAACGGGCGGACCCCGAGGAACTGGTTCGAGAAGCTGACCTCCTGGGCGATCCGCTCGCCTTGGTTGGCCATTGCCGTGGGAATCGTCGTGGTCATCGCCATCTTCAGCGGACTGCTGCTCGCCGGCCCTCCCGGCGACTGGGGCAAGTGAACCTCTGAGCCGCCTCAGTGATGGCGAAGACGCCCGCGGGCCTGTGCAGGAGATGCAGACTCGCATAGGATGAGCGCAACGGGCGCTGTCGCCTCAGTTCGACCTGTCCCATTCATCCCCGAATTCCGGAAAGGCTCAAGTGGATTTCATCGTGGGCGCCGTAGTCGTCGGCGTCATAGTCATCATCGCCCTGATCGCGTTCTTCGTGATCATGCGCTCGATCAAGATCGCCTCCCCGTCCGAGGCACTCATCATCACCGGCAGGAACGCCAGCAGCTCGGGTGGCACCGGTCGTATCATCATCGGGGGGCGCTCGGTCGTCTATCCGATCGTCCAGAAGGCCTTCATCCTCTCGCTGTCATCGCGGCAGATCGCCGTGGCCATCGACGGCATCTCGATGAACGGCATCGCGCTGCGCCTGCACGGCGTGGCACAGGTCAAGGTCGGCGGCACCGAGGAGGACGTGCGCAAGGCCGCCCAGCGCTTCCTCGACCAGCAGGACCAGATCGAGCCCTACAGCACGGAGATCCTCTCCGGCACGCTGCGTGCCGTCGTCGGCACGCTGACCGTCGAGCAGATCATCCAGGATCGAGCATCCTTCGCGGCCCAGGTGCAGGAGGAGTCCGCGCACTCGATGAACAACCAGGGTCTGGTCATCGACACCTTCCAGATCTCCGCCGTCGAGGACGACGGCAGCTACCTGAAGGACTGGGGGCGCCCGCAGGCCGCCGAGGTCGCGAAGAACGCCGCCATCGCCGAGGCGAACGCCAGCCGTGCCTCGTCCGTCGAGGAGGCGCAGCAGAACGAGTCGACCCAGAAACAGCAGGCTCTGACCGATCAGGCCATCGCCGAACAGCAGCAGCAGCTTGCGCTGCGCCGTGCGGGACTGAAGGAAGAAGCCGACCAGCGTCAGGCGACAGCCGACAACGCCGGTCCGCTGGCGACGGCGGCGGAGAAGCAGAAACTGCTCGAACGCGACCGGGTGGTGGCGAAGGAAGCGGCAGAGCTGCGTGCCGAACAGCTCGATGCCGAGGTCCGGCGCCCCGCAGACGCGGAGAGGTACCGCCAGCAGGCGGCCGCCGATGCTCACGCCTACGAGATCGAAGCCCAGGGGCGCGCCGAGGCCGCGGCCGAGCTGCATCGTCGATCGAAGGACGCCGAGGCGGTTCGGCTCGAGGGCGAGGCCCAGGCCGATTCGATCAGGGCCCGCGGCGAGGCGGAGGCAGAGGCGCTTCAGGCTCAGGCCGAGGCCTACAAGAAGTTCAACGATGCGGCGGTGCTGTCGAAGGTCCTCGAGGCCCTGCCGAACATCGCCGGCGAACTCGTCGCTCCGTACGCGAACATCAAGGACCTCTCGATCGTGTCGACGGACGGAGAGTCCAAGCTCGCGAACTCGATGTCGAACAACCTCGCTCAGGTTCTCGAGGTTGTGCGCGGCACCACCGGCATCGATCTCGGCAACCTGGTCGACAAGGCCCAGGCCCAGGGCGGAGCGAAGAACTTCGGCGGGCCGGGGGACTTCGCAGGCTCCGATGACGGCACAGGTGCCGGCTCCGAGACAGCGTCGGAATCGGCCGACGTCGACGACGATCAGGTCGTCGAAGGCCAGATCTCCGAGCGATCGGGTTCCGCGGACCACGACGGACACCCGAGGCGCGGAAGCCGCTCCGGGCGCGGGGCGGCGTCGTCCGATCTGAAGGATCCCAACGCCTGGTCGCCCGAGAACTTCGATCCGACGACCTACTTCGATGAGAACGGCGACCTCGACCTGACCCATATCGGTGACGATGTGAAGAAGGCCACCGGGATCGACGTGCAGTCCTATATCGCGGACGCGCTGCGCCGTCGCGACGGAGGCGACGGTGGGGCCGATGGCCCGGACAGCCCCGGTTCGGGTGGCACCGGTTCGGACGGCACCGACGGCCCGAAGAACGGCGGCTCCGACAAGAAGTAAGACCCACGCGCCGAGGCGGTTCCGGGCACCTGAGCCCGGAGACGCCTCGGCGATGTCTGTGCCCGAATGCGGTTGAGGGAAACGAAAACCTATTAATGCATAAAGACATACGCATATGTTAATGTGATTGTGTAGGAGGTTTCCATGGCACACGACCACTCGCACGCATCAGGCTCGCGTCGCCGCTTGGCGATCGTCTTCGGCATCGTGCTGGTGATCTTCATCTTCCAGGTCATCGGTTCGATCGTGACAGGCAGCCTGGCGCTGCTGATCGACACCGGCCACAATTCCGTCGACCTCATCGGCATCGGCATCGCACTCTTCGCCGCCACTCTGGTCCGGACGCCTCCACGGGGGCAGAAGACCTGGGGGTTCCGCCGAGCCGAGGTTCTCGCCGCCGGGGCGCAGGCGACTCTGCTGCTGGGCCTGGGCGTCTACAGCCTGATCGAAGGGGTCCGCCGCTTCTTCGTCCCGCCCGAAGTCCCGGGCCCGGAGCTGATGCTCTTCGGCGTCGTCGGGCTTGTCGGCAACATCGTATCGATCATCATCCTCAGCTCGTCCAAAGAGGAGTCGCTCAACCTCAGAGCCGCATTCCTCGAAGTCATCGCCGATGCACTGGGGTCGGTCGCCGTCATCCTCGCTGCGGTGTCGATCTGGCTCTTCGACTGGACCCGTGCCGACGCGGTGGCGGCGCTGTTCATCGCGGCTCTGATCGTGCCCCGAGCGTTTTCCATCCTGCGGGAGACCGGCTCGATCCTGCTCGAACTCGCTCCGAAGGAGCTCGACCTCGACAAGGTCAAGATGCATATCGAAGGGGTCGAACACGTCCAGGACGTCCACGACCTCCACGTGACGCGCATCGACTCGAACCTGCCCGTACTCACCGCACACGTGGTCCTCGCCGACGAATGCTTCTACGACGGTCACGCCCCGCGGATACTCACGGACCTCCAGGAATGTCTGGCCGAGCACTTCGAGATCGCCATCGAACACTCGACCTTCCAGTTCGACCGGGCGAAGGACGCGGCCCAGGAGACGCACACCCACAGCTGAGTCGGTGCGGGTCGTCGGCAGCCGACAGTCGCTTGAAAGCCCAACAGTCGGCATGTTCTGCTCGAAATCCGCCGAAATTTCGAGCAGAACATGCCGACCGTTGGTGGCTGTACGGGAACGCCGTGCGCCTGCGCGTCAGCAGCCGCTCAACGACCCAGCGGCAAGCGGCGCTTCGGGCGCTTCGGGCGCCCCTCAGCTGTGGGGCAGGATCGTGAGCGAGTCGGTGCGGAACATCTCGAGCTTCGCGGGATCGATCGAGACGCCGAAGCCGACGCCCGTGGGCACGTCGACCTTGCCGTCGTGCATGACGATCTCTTCGGTGATGTCTTCGTGGAAGAAGCGGTTGGATCCCGAGATGTCTCCGGGCAGGCTGAAACCGGGAAGCGATGCGAGGGCGGCATTGGCGGCTCGGCCGAGGCCGGTCTCGACCATGCCGCCGTGCCAGACGGCCACACCGTGGGCGGCGCACAGATCATGGATCTTCTTCGCCTCGATGAAGCCGCCCACCCGTCCGGGCTTGATGTTGATGACCGCCGCCGCGCCCATGGAGATCGCATCAGCGGCCGCCTCGGCGGAGTCGATCGACTCGTCCAGGCACATCGGCGTCTCCATCAGCTTCGCCAACTCCCCGTGCTGGCGGATGTCGGCCTCGCCCAGGGGCTGTTCGATGAGCAGCAGGCCGTAGTCGTCGAGCCTGCGCAGGTGGGAGGCGTCGACAAGGGTGTAGGCGGCATTGGCATCGACCTGGAACCCGAAGTCATCGCCGAAGGCCTTGCGCACGGCAGCGATCTCAGCGACGTCCTTGCCCGGTTTGATCTTGAGCTTGATGCGGGCGTAGCCGTCCTCCAGGTAGCCGCCGATGACCCGGACGGTCTCTTCGACGGAGTGCTGGATGCCCACGGATACGCCCGAGGGCACGGAGTCGACGACGCCGCCCAGATAGCCTTTGAAGGACTGGTCGTTGAGTTTGAGTTGGGCCTCGATGACCGCCATCTCCAATGCAGACTTCGCCATCGGGTGGCCGATCACATGGCGCAGATGCCAGGACACGGTCTCCGCAGTGAGGTCGTCGACGTCGAAGAGGATCGGCGCCAGCCAGCGCTTCGTGACGTCGATTCCGGAGGCGACGTACTCCGACGAGTAGAGCGGAGCGATCATCGCCACGGACTCTCCCCAACCGGTGATCTCACCCTTGGGGGTGTCGAAGACTGCCTCGACGAGGTAGCAGTCCTTCTCGGTCTCCCGCATGAACGAGGTCTCGAACGGAGTGACCAGTGGGATCGATACCTGGTGGAGTGTGACCGACTTGAGCTTCATGCGCCATGCACCTTCTTCGTGTTTTGGGGCTGATGGTCCTTGCACTCAGCCTATAGCCACCCGCGCGACCGCCACGGGGTGCATTGCGGAATGGGACGGGAGGGCGCGCATTGCGGAATGGGACGGTCAGGGTGAGAAATGTGTGAGTTGAAGCAGGAGAACTTGTGTCTCACAGCGGCGCTTCCGCTGGAGCTTCGGCTGGCGACATTGGTATTGTGAGGCAAAGGGTTCGCGCAACCAAGGGAGAGCCACGTGAACGACTACCTGCAGTCCCTCAAAGGCCGGAAGCAGAAGTGGTTCGGACTCAAGCTGCCCGTCAAGACTGCACTCGCTCAGCCGTTCCTCCATCCGATGCTGAGGACGCTCGCCCCGCACATCAGCGGCATCAGGATCGGCAGGCTGCCCGCCCCGATCGGCCTCACCGAGGTGCGCGGTCGTGCCGGAGGCGGAAACTTCTACCTCGTCGATCCGTTCCGCTGCGAGATCGCCAAGGAATTCTACTGGGGCAAGGGGCGTCGGACGGAGGAAGAGGACGCCTTCGCGCTCGACCTCATGGTCGAACTCAGCCGCGACGCCGACGTGTTCGTCGACATCGGCGCCTATACCGGGGTCTTCACGATGGCGGTGCTGGCCGCGAATCCGGACGCGATCGCGCATTCCTTCGAAATCATCCCCGCCGTCGTCACCGGGCTGGAGCGCAACATCGCCCGCAACCGCCTCGGCGATCGGGTCACCGTCCATCCGACGGGTGTCGGCAGGCCCGGCACCACGATGCAGGTGCCCACCGGTGACGGGGGATCGGCGCTGCCGTCGTTCTACTCGACGGGAATGGACTTCGACTCCGGCGCCGAGGTGCGCTTCACCTCACTCGACGAACTCCTTCCGGACCTGCCGCCTGGCCGTCCGACGGTGACCGTGAAGATCGATGTCGAGGGGGCGGAGAACGACGTCCTCGACGACGGTCGGGAGCTGTTGGACACGCTCCGGCCCGATATCCTGTGTGAGGTCCTCGACGACCGGGCACGGCCCGAGCAGCTGATGCACGTGCTCGACCGCTTCGACTACCACTACTACCTCGTCGGCGGTGACCATCTCGTCGCCCGTGACGAGATCGTGCCCGACCCGCATCTGCGCGATTGGCTCTTCACGACGAAGAACCCGGAGGACATGCGGGTCGCGGGCTATCCGATCAGGTGACCTGAGTCAGCCCTGCAGGTGAAGGCTCGCCTCAGGCCTGCAGGTGAAGGCTCACCTCAGCCCTGCAGCTGATCGGCGATGAGGGCAGCGAGCAGCGCCGTGCGCGGGGCGATCTCATCGATGACGGCGTGTTCGTGTTCGGCGTGGGCGCCGTCGCCCACAGCGCCGAGCCCGTCAAGCGTCGCGATGCCGTCCCCGGCGGTGAAGTTGCCGTCCGAGGCGCCGCCCACGGACACGCCCTCAGGTACGGGCAGGCCGAGATCGGCAGACAGGGCGGTGGCGCGCTCGAACAGCGCGGCCGACCGCTCACGCTCGAACGGCGGCCGGTTGATTCCGCCGATGACCTCGACCGTCGATCCCTCGAGCTGCGGGCGGGTGGCGAGCTCACGGATGGCGGCGTCCACACGGTCGAGTTCGGCGGCGGTGCGGGCACGGACGTCGACATCGACGCGCGCCTCGGCGGGGACGGTGTTCGTCGTGGTGCCCGCACTGATCACGGTCGGGACCACGGAGGTGCCCGCTGACGCGTCGGCGAGATCCGCGACCAGGGGCAGGTGCAGGGCCAGAGCCATGCCCGCGTTGATCCCCTTCTCGGGTTCGAGACCGGCATGGGAGGCCCTGCCCGTGAACACGAGGGTGTAGTCGCTCGTGCCCTTGCGTTCGAGTTTGAGCGCACCGCCGGCGCTCGCCTCCATCACATACACGGCCTTCGCCTCGGCCGCCTCGGCGCGGATGAGATCGGAGGACGAAACCGACCCGATCTCCTCATCGCCGGTGACGAGGATCGACAGACCATCGAGCCCGCCGGCGCCGAGGTGCTCAGCGACGATCGCGGTCGCATGCACACTCATGATCGCCCCGGTGAGCATGTCGAAGCTGCCCGGCCCGCGCAGGAGGCCGTCGTCGGTGGAGAAGGGTTTGCGGTCGAGGGTCCCGTGCGGCCACACGGTGTCCTGATGGTTGAGGAGGACGACGCGGGCCGGTCCCGAGCCGAAGCGCAGCCGCACATGCGCGGTGCCGTCGATGGTGACGACCTCGGCCGCGGCACCGAGGCGTTCGTTCAGAAGCTCGACGAAGTCCTGGGCGCCGGCGGCCACGGCTTCCTTGTCGTGCGAGGGAGTCTCCTTCGTGATGACGCGTTCGATGTCATCGAGGATGAGAGGAAGACGCTCGGTGGCCTTCGAGACGAGATCTGCGGACTGGAGAGCTGAGGACTGAGAGGTGGTCATGACCAGATTCTACGACGGGGTCTGCGGGGCAGGTTCCGGCGTCCGCATCATGCGACGACATTCGGCAAGCGCGGACCCGGCCGTCTGTGGTTTGCTTGACCTATGGGTGAGGAAGTCAGTTCCAAGCGATATACGCCGGAAGAGCGCACGCTGTATCGGGAGAAGCTCGCGGAGAACCTCGAACTCTTCGACACGTATCTGCGCCACGCAGAGTTCAAGTCCGCGGGCACGATCGGTCTGGAGCTCGAACTCAATCTCATCGACTCCGACAATCAGCCGAGCCTGCACAACACGCAGGTCCTGCAGCGCCTCGACGATGACTACCAGTCCGAGATAGGCGGGTTCAACCTCGAACTCAACCATCCGGTCCTGCAGGTCGCCGGGCGCGGACTGAAGACCCTCGAAGCCGGAGTCGCGCATCGGCTGGACAAGGCACGGAAGGCCGCCGAGGCGGAGGGGCTGACGGTCACATCGATCGGAACGCTGCCGACCCTGAGCACCCAGTTCCTCTCCGCAGCGAAGTGGATGACCCAGGAGAACCGCTACGAGGCGCTGAGCAATTCGATCGTCGACGCCCGCGGCGAGTACGTGCGCATCGAACTCGACGGTGAGGAGAAGTACAAGCACGAGTTCTCCGACATCGCTCCGGAAGCCTCCTGCACCTCGATGCAGCTGCACCTGCAGGTTGCGCCCAACAAGTTCGCCGAGGCGTGGAATGCCTCCCAGGCGATCGCGGCGGCGCAGGTCGCGATGAGCGCGAACTCACCGCTGTTCGTCGGCCGCAAGCTCTGGCACGAATCCCGGATCCCCGTGTTCAGCCAGGCCATCGACACCCGCACTCCCGAGCTCGTCAACCAGGGGGTTCGGCCCCGAGTGTGGTTCGGAGAGCGGTGGATCACCAGCGTCTTCGACCTCTTCGAGGAGAACGTCCGCTATTTCCCGCCCCTGCTGCCGGAGATCAAGGACTTCGTCGAGTTCAGCCAGGCCGATGCGCCGAAGCTCTATGAACTCAATCTGCACAACGGCACCGTGTGGCGCTGGAACAGACCGATCTACGATTCCTCGGACTCCGGCGCCCACATCCGTGTGGAGAACCGACTGCTCCCGGCCGGGCCCACTCCCATCGACATGGTCGCCGACGCCGCCTTCTACTACGGTCTCGCCGAGTTCCTCGTCGGAGAGAACCGTCCCGTGTGGTCGAGGATGTCGTTCCGTGAAGCTCAGGAGAACTTCTTCGCCTGCGCCAAGGACGGCATGCACGCACGGGTGACCTGGCCGAAGATCGGCCACATCGACGTCGCGGACCTTGTGCTCGACGTTCTCATTCCACAGGCGCGGAGGGGGCTGAGTCGTCTGGGCATCGACAAGGACGTCATCGACGAATACATGTCGATCATCGAGGGCCGGGCCGAGCGGCGTGCCAACGGCGCGACCTGGCAGCTGAGGATGCTCGACCATCTGGCCCCGAACAGCGCCCCGGACTCATCCGAGCGCCGTGAGGGCCTGAAGCAGATGATGGACGCCTACGTGGCGAATCAGGTCTCGGGCGACCCCGTCCACACCTGGTCCCTGCCCAGCTGAGCACCGTCGTCGCAGCTGTCGCAGCTGCCTCAGCCTCGTAGGTGGACGATTTGGACCGAAGTTTCGCTGTCGGAGCGGTCCAAAACGTCCAGCCAAGGGACCGATTGCTGGGTTGGACCCGTCAGAGGCGTTCGATCTCGACGAAGACGATGTCATCGGTGCCGTCGGGATTCGAGACCTCATGCTCGGAGCCCGCGGCGCGTGTGTAGCTGACGCCGGCCTCGAGGTCGGCGACGATCGACGTCCCATCCGAGTTCCGCACGTGCATCGCGTCGGTGACCATCGGCACGACGACGTACTCGTAATCATGCTTGTGCATGGGAATGATCCCATTGGGCTGGATGGTCCACCTGGTCACACGGAAGACTCCGTTGTCGAGCTGGATCTCACCTGTCGAACCGGTGTTCGTCTCACTCATGATTCCACTCCTCCTGATCGTCATCGATGATCTGCTCTTCACCCTAGCCGTCTGTGCCGTCGCATCCCAGCCCCACGCGACCGTCTTCTCGCTCGCCTCGTCGACTGCGACAGTGGTGCGTGACCGGTGGCACAGACGACCCGCCTCGGCGGTTAGCATGAGCAGTATGCGATACCCATATGCTGACATCGACGATGTCGAAGACGATATCCGCGAACAGATTCTGGCGGTGTCGGAGAAGTCGGGCTTCGTGCCCAACGTCTTCCTCTCCCTCGCCCGCCGTCCGGCGGAGTTCCGCGCATTCTTCGCCTACTACGACGCCCTCATGGAGAAGGAGACCGGGAACCTGAGCAAGGGAGACCGGGAGATGATCGTCACGGCCACCTCGGCGGTGAATAACTGCCTGTACTGCGTCGTCGCCCACGGAGCCGTGCTGCGGATCATGGAGAAGAAGCCCCACGTGGCCGACCAGGTGGCCGTCAACTATCGGCAGGCCGACATCACCGACCGACAGATGGCGATGCTCGACTTCGCGATGACGGTCTGTGAGGAGCCCTGGACGCTCGGCGATGCCGACTTCGCGGCCCTGGCCGAGCACGGATTCGACGACGAAGACGCCTGGGACATCGGCGCGATCACCGGATTCTTCGGCTTGTCGAATCGGATGGCGCACGTCGGGTCGATGATGCCCAACCCCGAGTTCTACCTCATGGGACGCGTCCCCCGCGAGAGGAAGTGAGCGATGACCATGAGCACCCACACGAGCGCGCCCCGCGTCTCCGACCGGGCCGGCCTGGTCCAGCCCTTCGCCGCCATGAACATCGTCGCCAAGGTCCAGGAGATGTCACGCAGCGGCCGTGACACCATCGCCATGTGCCTCGGCGAACCGAGCCAGGGTGCATCGGGCCCGGTGCGCAGGAGAGCCGCCGAGGTGGTCACCGACGGGACGAACCTCGGCTACTCCCCGGTCTTCGGCATCCCCGAACTGCGCGAATCCATCGCCGGGCACTACCGCGCCTGGTACGGCCTCGACGTGGATACCGAACGGATCGCCATCACCACCGGATCCTCCGGTGCCTTCCAGACAGCCTTCCTCACCTGCTTCGACGCCGGCGACCGTGTCGCGCTCGCACGTCCCGGCTACGGTGCCTACAAGAATATCCTCGCCGCCCTGAACTGCGAGGTCGTCGAGCTCGACTGCGGCGGAGACCACGGCTTCCAACCCACCGTCGAACTCCTCGAACAGGCACACGCGAAGGCCCCGCTCAAAGGGCTGATGCTCGCCTCGCCGGCGAATCCGACGGGGACGATGATCACCGGCGACCACCTCGGCGAGCTCGTCGCCTGGTGCGTCGAGCACGACGTGCAGGTGATCTCCGATGAGATCTACCACGGCATCAGCTACATCGGGACCCGCGGTGAGACCGCGCTCGCCCACGATGACAATGCCATCGTCATCTCCTCGTTCTCGAAGTACTGGGCGATGACCGGGTGGCGACTCGGCTGGGCGATCCTGCCCGGGGAGCTGACGAACCCGGCCCAGAACGTGACCGGGAACCTGTCGCTGTGCGCCCCGGTCCCCGCCCAGCATGCGGCCGTCGCGGCCTTCACCGAGGAGTCCTACGCGGAGTGTGAGGCGGCGGTCGACTCCTTCGCTCGGGCCCGCAAACACGTTCTCGACGCGACGGCCGACCTGGGGTTCACCGATATGGCACCGCCCGATGGGGCCTTCTACATGTATGCGCGCATCGACGAGATCCTGCAACGGTCGCACCCTGACATCGTCACCGCGACCGATTGGTGCGAGGCGCTCCTCGACGCCACCGGAGTCGCTCTGGCGCCGGGTGACGACTTCGACTCCGTCAACGGCTCCCGCTCGGTGCGGCTGTCGCTGGCCGTCGGCGCGGACAAGACCGCCGAGGCGCTCGAGAAGATCCTCGACTTCATGAGATGACCTCGAAACCGGCTGCGAGCCACGGCGCTGCGTCCTCTGGTCTGCCGACTCTGGGCATCATCGTCTCGGCGATGCTTCTGGGCTCGGCAGGCCTGTTCGTCATCCTCGCCGAGGCGAGTGCTCCGACCGCGGCATTCCTGCGCTGCTGGATCGCCGTCATCGTCCTCGCACCCCTGGCGGTCGTCGAACTCCGCCGACACGGCCTGCTGCCGTCGAAGGCGGTCATCGTCGCGGTGGTCTCCGGCATGGCCTTGGGCATCGACTACGTGCTGTGGGCTCAGAGCGTCCTCGACGCGGGTGCCGGCGTTTCCACGGTCCTCATCAGCGTCCAGGTCATCGTGTTCCCCGCGCTGGTCTGGGCCTTCGGAGGATCGCGGCCGGGGTGGCTGTTCATTGCCTGCATCCCGGTCATGATCATCGGCATGCTGCTGACCGGGGGAGTCTTCGGTGCCGATGCAGGAGCGGCGAACCCGGGACGTGGAGCGATCTTCGGAGTGCTGTCCGGAATCCTCTACGGCGTCTACATCTTCGGCATCCACCACTGTCGGAAGGCAGCGCGGGACTTCGTGGTCGCGCCCGTGGCCGTCGGCACCGTCGCAGCCGGGGTGATGACGGCGATCGCCGGGTTCGCACTCGGCGGCCTCGACTTCGACCTGGGCTGGAGCGGATGGGGCTGGATGGTCGCACTCGCGGTCTTCGGCCAAGCACTGTCCTGGGTGCTGCTGAGCATTTCGAGTCCGCAGGTTCCTGTGCCGCGGACGGCCGCTCTCATGCTGCTCCAGCCGCTGTCGGCGGTGGTGTCGGGTGCGGTCGTCGTCGGCGAGCGGCCGACGCCGCCGCAGTGGATCGGAGCCGTGCTGGTCGTCGTCATCGTCTGGGTCGTCGGCGGTGGACCTCAAGCCCTGCGCAGAAGACGGTGAACCCGGCATGCGGGGATGGTCCAGAGGCACTCAGTGTTCGTGAGCCTCGATGGTGTGAGCCAGCGCGTCGAGGATGATGTGGGCGACGTGATCGTCCTTGAGCGAGTAATAGGCCTCGCGGCCGATTCGGTTGACTCCGACGAGGTGGAGGCCGCGCAGGAACTTCAGGTGCTGGGAGACCAAGGGCTGTGAGAGTTCGGTCGATTCGACGATATGAGTCACCGTCGCTTCACCGTGGGCGAGGACCAGCAGCATCTTCAGCCGGGAGGGAGTGGCCAGCGCCTTGAACAGGTCGGCCGTCTCCGAAATGGCCTCGAGATTGTCCTCGGGATTGCGCAGGAGCTGTTCGACTTCTGGATTGACCGGGGTGGAATCTGAAGAGGAGGCCATGGGTAGAGATTACCGGAAATTCCGCAGCGAACTCACGTCTGCGAATCCGCTGTCGTTCGTGCTGTGCCGTTGACGGTCGATGTGCGGCTCGACCCATGAAGTCAGAGGACTCCCTGCTCAGCTCAGGGCTTCGACGTCGTCCTGACTGCCGATGAGGTCGTCGGCCAGCGACTTCCACTGCCCATAGGCATCGGGCAGAGCCGATCGCTGCACGGCCTGTGCCGCTTCGGTGGGTCTCATCGTGTGCCAGTCTTCGATCTGGTCGAGGCCGGGGTTCTCGATCTCCGGATTGATTCCGTAGAAGGACTTCGTGGCGTAGGAGGGGTCATTGAGCCGTTCCGGGTCGCCCCAGCCCTGTGAGGGGCGCTGCTGGAACAGGCCGACCGAATCGCGGTCACCCGAGTCGAGGTTGCGCAGGGAGGATTCCTGCAGGGCCGTCATGAGGGCGATTCTGATCGCCCGGTCGTCGAAGTCGCCGCCGCGACCGATGCCGATGATGAGTCGGGCATTGTCGATCTGCTGTTCGGTCAGTTGGTTCACTGAAGCCATCTGCATCTGCCTGATTGTGGTGGAGCCGAAGGAGACTGGCGCTTTGATGATGATGACGGCAGCCAGTGCCAATGCCATCACTGCTGCTCCGAGGCCGATCAGGGCACCACGAAGCACGGACCGGTGGTCCTTGCGGTGTCGGGTCTGTCCAGGCATGAATATAACGATAATGCAACAAACTGAAGGATGCATGTGTCCACGCCGTGCCTTTTGTCACGAAACAATCACGGAAGTGGATTTCTCCGGTGTTCCGTCGATGGCGCGCCGATGTTCCAACTCTGCGTCATCGTGTGCAGGCGGGGCAATGAGGGAGCGGGCTACGATCGGGCTATGGCTTTTGCAAGACGACGCTATCCAAGATCTCGGCTGTTCGGGTGCCTTGTGGGCGTGATCGGGATGGTCGTCATGATGATCGTTGTCGTCGCCGTTGTGGCCACGCTGGCAATCGTGGGGGCCGGCGGCGGTGGCTCGGGGAACGGTTCGAGCGGTGACGGTGCATCGCCCGCCTCCAGCGGACACTGGTCGATCGGCGGCTGAGCGTTCAGAGGCTCCACCGGGCGCTGATCTCAATCCGGGCTTGACCTTGACACGATGTCAAGGTCTTCACTGGTTTCAAGGAGGTGGAGACAATGACAAATCCACACATCACCGATAAGGCCACGCAGCATGTCTCGCAGCCGCAGCCGCAACAGGATCCCATCGTCGCAGCATTGTCGTCGCCGGCCTCGCAGCAGCGACTGCAGGCGGCCCTGTCCGTCGGGATCACGGCCGAGGACCGCCACCTCGGCGCGCTCATCCAGCGCTGCAGGACCGAGCCGGACTTCTTCGTCCGTGACATGCTCACCTGGGCAATCACTCGGATGTCTGCCGAGGTGGCTGTCGAGGTGCTCATCGCCGAGCTGAGATCAGATGTGCCGCAGGCCCAGGGGCAGGCTCTGCACACGCTGTCGAAGATCGGAGATCCCCGCGGCTGGGAGGCCATGGACCCGGGAGCCATCGGAGACGAACTGATCGCTCATTCCGACATCGAGGTGGCTCGCAGCGCGTGGAGGGCCGCCGTTGCGCTTGTCCCCGAAGATGACCGAGAGCGGTTGGCATCGTCCCTGGTCACACAGCTCGGACGGGGTGACATGGAGACGCAGAAGAGCCTCAGTCGAGCCATCGTCACCTTGGGCGAGGACCTCGTGTCAGTGCTCGATGGAAGACTGCAGGCAGAGGAAGAGACGGTGCGGACACACGCCATGGCGACCCGGGACATGTTCACCGATCCGGACGCCGGCTTCGCTCATGCCTTGAGCGAGGCCAAGCGCGTGGTCGCACTGGGGTCCGAGGCCTCAGCATAGGTCGATTTTGGGAAGGGTCGAGCGGGACGGCACTGCCGGGCGGGGCAAGCTCGTGCAGCGCTGCGTGCGAGACCTCGGGCTCCTTCCTCATGAACTGGGTGTGTTCCTCCTGAACCGGGTGTGTCGATCGCCGAGCCACGACAGCGTCACCTGTCTATAGTGGAGGCGAGAGTGAGGTGCGAATGCTGATCGGCGAAGTGGCCAGGCGTTCCGGTGTGAGTGCTCGAATGCTGCGCCACTACGAATCCTTGGGGCTGGTCGACCCCAGCGAGCGCACCTCGAACGGGTATCGGGAATATTCGGCCGCCGACATCGGACGCATCTTCCACATCGAAGGGTTGCGTAAGCTCGGAATGTCGCTGGCAGACATCGGACCCGTCCTCTCCGATCCCGCATTCGATCCCAGCCATCTGATGTACGATCTCATCGAGGCTTCCAAGCGACGGATCGCGGTCGAACAGGAGCTGCTCGCGCACCTCGAACAGATCGACCGGCTCCACCATGCCGACGGTGAGGCCCTGCTGCTGACCATCGATCTCATGCGCTCCCTCGAATCACGCGACGTCATCCAACGCCACAAGGCGGCGCTGGGCAGTGGCGTCGACGGCGCTGTGCCCGTCGAATCCCTGTCCGCGGCCGTCCTCAATGAGTCCGTGCTCAACGCGGCCGGAGCCATGCGTTGGGCTCTGGCGCAGTCGGGGCCCGAGGCGGTCCGATACCTGGAGAAAGGAATGGACGACCTGTCCGTCGACGTGCGTCGCAATGCGCTGCAGGCGCTCGACGAGATCCGCCGCAACACCCCCAGAAGCGAACTGGGGCCCGTCGCCGAGGCAAGCATTACCGATGCACTGCATTCCGGCCTCAGCGACACGGACCTCGAGGTGCGCAGCAACGCCGCTCTCATCCTCGGGCGGATGGGGGACCAGGCGGCGGTGCCCGATCTGCTCGACCTCGCCATGGATGGTCCCAAGGACATCGAAGCCGCCGAGGCGCTCGCCGCCTTCATCAAGAAGGCCGCAGGCGAGACGAGGACCGCAGTCGAAGAAACCCCGGACGTGGGAGCCGTGGGAGCCCTTGGCGAGAGTCCCCAGGGTGCGGAGGTGGACCAGGATGCGGGGGTGCACGCCGAGGTTGCGAGCCGGATCATGTCCGATCTGCGCCGACATGCACGGTCGCCGGAAGCGAAAGTGCGTTTCCGAGTGCTCCAGGTCCTCATCGAGATCCCGGGCGACGAAGCCGATGATTTCATCGCAGAACTCAGCTCCGATGAGAATCTCGAGGTCGCGGCAACTGCGACAGCGACTCTGAACCGCCGTCGGGCGCATCGACTGACCGACTGAACGGGTTCCCAGTCCGCAGCCCGCAGCGATCATTAAGCTTGTCCCATGACCTCCGGAACCACGACACCCGACTCGGGGCAGGATCGACCGAGCGATTCCGACAAGCGGCGGCACAGACAGCCGTTCGCTTTCCGACGCCACCGATTCACTCTCACCGGGGTCCTCGACTACCTCTTCTTCCTCTTCGGTGGGGCCTCGTCGACGTGGTTGGCGATGCTGATCCTGTTCAAGGGGTTCGCTCTGGGGTGGTGGCAGGTGCTGACCCTGCTCGCGTTCTGGGTGGTCGTGTCCTATCTGGCGCTCCCGCGTCTGCATCGCATCCTGTCCCAGATCTACGTCCCCAACTACTTCATCGGGCGCGCGCGAACCTCGGACGGTCTGCTCGGCGATCCGGTCAACCTCGCGTGGCGAGGCGATGAGGCGCAGATCCATCATGCGATGAAGTCGGCGGGCTGGATCCTCGCCGACGGGATCACTCCGGCCTCGACCTGGGAGATCATCAGGTCCACTCTGACGCGGCGCAGCTATCCACGGGCCCCGGTGTCGCCGTTGCTGCTCTTCGGCAGGAGGCAGGATTTCGCGTACCAACAGGAGGTCGACGGTGACCCCGGGCAGCGTCACCATGTCCGGTTCTGGAAATGCCCCTCCGGGTGGATGCTCCCCGGTGGTCACCAGGCGGATTGGCTGGCCGCGGGCACCTATGACAAGAGCGTGGGCATCTCGCTGTTCACCTTGCAGTTCACCCACAAGATCGAAGAGAACACCGACGTCGAACGCGACTACATCGTCGATACGGTGGCGCAGGCCGACGATTCCGTCGTCGTCCAGCGCGTCCGCGACTTCTCTACCGGCTACCATTCCCGCAACGGCGGTGGCGACGCGATCATCACCGACGGTGACCTGCCGATCATCGAGGTCGGCGAGGTCGCCGCTGATGATTCCGACACCCCGGAGCGTCTTGAGCTGGCCCTTGATGCGACCCAGATCTATGCCGACGCCCGTTCGGTCAGGGAGGTGACGAAGACCCTGTGGAGCAGGCGCCCGCTGCAGACGGTCGTCGGTGCCGCGCTCGTGGTGGTCCTCCTCGTCTTCCAGGCCTGGGACGTGCTGGGCACGCTGCTGGACTGGAACGGATTCCGCACCGAGGTCGTCGACTTCAGTGCAGACATCGAGCCCCTCGGCGACGAAGTGGCGACCCGAATCGCCGCCGGAGTCCTCATCGGTCTCAGTCTGCTGACCGGCTGCCTGCAGGTCCTCGCCAGCATCTCTGTCTTCCGCGGCAGCAACCGCGCCAGACTGTGGATTCTCACTCTGTCGACGGTGTCGGTGGTCGTGTCGATGACGAACTACTTCACCGGCGACCGTGACCTCGCGACGAATATGTACGCGCTGACGACGATCGCGATGCAGGTCGCGGTGCTCCTGTCGTTGTCGAGCGATTCCTCGAGGCTGTTCACACGGTTCAGCACGGCCGCGCTGCGCGCCGAGCGACAGGATCGGGCACTCGAGGACTGACCATCGGGGACTGCCCATCGAGCACCGACCGTCGTCAGACCTCGGTCCGCACACACCCTGTGTATCCTGTTCTCGACTGCACTTTGGCGGCGGACTGCCCGCCATTTGATCCGGAGCCACGCGAAGAGGCGGAACCCCATGACCGAACAGACACCAGAATCCACCACCGTTGCCGAGAGCACGGAGACGATCGACGCCTCGATCTTCGACACGATCGACTCGAAGCTCAAGGTGGTCAGCGTCGAGCTCGAGATCGCCGCTCCCGCGGCCGAGGTGTTCGAGCTCATCGCCGACCCCGTCCGTCAGCCCGAGTGGGACGGCAACGACAACCTGGGCTACGCCGCTCAGGGGCAGCGGGTGACCAGCGTCGGCAGCTCCTTCGTCACCACTCTGACCAAAGGCGTGGACCGTGAGAACCACATCGTCGAATTCGAGGAGGCCCGACTCATCGCCTGGAAGCCCTCCGAGGTCGGCGGCGACCCCTTCGGGCACAAGTGGATATGGGAGATCGAAGCGACCGGAGACCGCTCAAGTCTGGTTCGACAGACATACGACTGGACCGAACTGAGAGATCCTCAGCGGCTGCCGCGTGCGCAGTCGACGAAGGCAGCGAACCTGCTGGAGTCGCTGGAGAGGTTGAAAGCCCTCGCCGAGAAGTGAATCGAGCGGCCCCTCGGAGCGGAACGGCCCCTCGGAGCGGAACGGCCCCTCGGAGGGGAGCGGTCCCTCAGTGGGGCCAGGCGTCGGCCAGTCGTGAGAGCAGCTGCGCGAGAAGAGCACGTTCCTCATCGCTGAATCCGTCGAGGGCCTGATCGACGCTCTCCCGCTGAGCTCCTCGGAACCTGCTGGTGATCGCACGGCCCTTGTCCGTGAGTGCGATGAGTGTGCGACGGGCGTCCTCGGGATCGACTTCGCGCTGCAGCAGCCCCAGCTCAACGCCCTGTGACACGAGGCGAGAGGCCCGAGGTTGGTCGACGCCGATCGCCTCACCGATCGCACTGACGCCCAGAGGCCTCCCGGCCTGAGCGAGGGCGATGAGCAGTCGCAGCTGCGCCCGTCCGCCGAGGTGACCGCCTCCGAAGTTGCCTCGCCAATCGTGTTCGTCGTCATGTCGACCACGATCGCTGTCATGACGGCGATCGCCGCGGGGTGCGTCCTCTCCGAGTGGACCGCGCGGGTCGTGAGAGGAACGTTCATCTTCGCTGCCGTGTCGGCGCCGACCGCGCCCGAACGGAAAATCTCCCCGTCCTGGACCGCCGAATCCGGGACGGCCACCGAAACCAGGTGCGCCTGAAGGCGGCCCGAATCCGCGCGGGCCGCCACCGGGCCCGCGCCTCCACTGCAGGCGCGTCAGCGCCTCGGCGATCCTCTGGCTGGCATCGTCCGCGCCCATACCCTGATCGTTCTTCCCCTGGCTGCTCATACTTCGATTTTACATGTCTATTGACATGCTTTGCGAGTGCATGTCATGCTACATATACATGTCGAATAACAAGTAAAGGAGATGGCATGAACTCGCATAACAGCGACAGAGAGAATGACAGCAGCTTCAGCGGCCAATCAGGTCGTGACGAACGTGCTGATGAACGCAGTGAGGATCTGAATGAGGAGAGTGCGAAGATGAACGACGAAAACGAATTCGACGGGGCAGGCTCTGTCGAAGCTGACCGTTCCGAGCTCCGCGACGAGGGCCCGGACCTGACGGACCTTCTCAAGCAGGCGAGCCGCCTGCTGCGCCGAAAACTCGCTGCCGCAGCTGCAGCCGGGGAGTTCGGAAACCGCGGCCGGGCGATCCGTGAAGAGGTCGATGCCGTGATCGACGAGGCGCTGTCGGACGAAGAACTCGAAACCCTGACAGACTCTCTGAGTAGAATCGTTGACACGCTCGGCAGGAACGCGGAAGGTGCCGACGATGAGTGCAATGACCGTCGAGAGTTCGCCGGCCGACGCGGCTACGCGGCTCGTCGCGAATTCGCGCGCCGCTTCGCTCGTGCTGGCGGGGCCGCCACATACCGAGAGTATGGTCTCGGACGTGGGTTCGGTCCCTCCGGCGACCGGAAGCCGAGGCGGGAATGGAGCCCACGGCAGGACCGGAACCGACCTCACGGGTGGGGTCCGCGTGGTGGCTGGGGCTCACGCGAGGACTGGGGTGAAGGCCTCGCGGACGAAGGACGCTTCGACCACCGCCGCAGCCATGAAGCCTGGGGGCCGGAGGTCCACGGCGCCGACCATCGTGGTCATCGCCTCGGCAGTCGGCGTCGAGGCATGGGCAGGATGGCCGGCGCTGCGTTCGAACACGGATTCGCAGCGGGCTACGAACACGGCGCCCGGTCCTGAGGACTCAGGGTCGCGGCAGCCTTGTGCAGAAGAGAACCCAGCCGCTTCCCATGCTCAGCCGTGCGCTCGGAGGTCACCGGCGTCCGAGCACAGGCTCCAGGGCGTCGAGGACTGCTGTGTCCTCGATCGTCGACGGCACCGCCGGAGAGTCGACTCCGTCGGCGATCTCGCGCATCGTCTTGCGCAGGATCTTCCCGGACCGGGTCTTCGGCAGTGCGGAGACGATGTCGACCTGTCTGAACGCGGCGACGGGGCCGATCTCCTTGCGCACCAGCTCGACGAGCTCGGCGACGACCGTATCCGGATCGCCCGCCTCGGCGGAATCACCGAGGACGACGAGTGCACGCGGGCTCTGGCCCTTCGTATCATCGTGAACACCGATCACCGCGGTCTCCGTGACCGCCGGATGCGAAGCGATGGCAGCCTCGATCACACCCGTCGACAGACGGTGGCCGGCGACATTGATGACATCGTCGGTGCGGCCCATGACGTAGACGTATCCGTCCTCGTCGAGGTACCCCGAATCGCCGGTGAGGTAGTAGCCGTCGAAGGCCGCGAGGTATGAGGACACGAACCTCGAGTCATCGCCCCAGACGGTGGCCATCGTTCCCGGCGGCAGGGGCAACTTCATGACGATGAGGCCCTCCTCGCCGGCCGGCACGGGCTTGCCCGAGGGGTCGAGTACCTCCACATGGTAGCCGGGGACCGGCTTCGTCGGTGAGCCCGCCCTGAGGGGGAATTGTGTGAGACCGAGCGGGTTGGCGACGATCGGCCAGCCCGTCTCCGTCTGCCACCAGTTGTCGACGACCGGAATGTCACGTCCTGTCGCCTCGGCGAGGATGTTCGTCGTCCACTCATAGGTGTCGGGGTCGAGGCGCTCGCCGGCGAGGAACTCCGCCCGCAGGCTGGAGAGATCGTACCTCTTGATCAGCTCGCCGTTCGGGTCCTCCTTGCGCACGACGCGCATCGCCGTCGGTGCGGTGAAATGGACGTTGACCCCGTGGTCTTCGATGATGCGGAAGAAGGTGCCGGCATCGGGGGTGCCGATCGGCTTGCCCTCGAACAGGACCGTCGTGACACCGGCCAACAGCGGTGCGTAGACGATGTAGGAGTGGCCGACGACCCAGCCGACGTCGGAGGCGGTGAACATCGTGTCGCCGGGGTCGAGTCCGAAGATCGACGGCATCGAGTAGGCCAGGGCGACCGCGTAGCCGCCCGAATCGCGCACAATGCCCTTGGGCTTGCCCGTGGTGCCCGAGGTGTAGAGGACGTAGAGCTCATCGGTGGCCCTGACGGTGACGGGATCGATGCCCTCCGGGGTGTTCGCCAGCATTTCGGCGTAGTCGAGGTCCTTCTCGCCCATCTCGCAGCGGTGCTCGTCGCGCTGGACGATGACGGTGAACTCGGGTTTGCTCTCGGCGATGTCGATCGCTTCGTCGACCATGGGCTTGTATTCGAGGGTGCGGCTCTTCTCGACCCCGCACGAGGTCGAGATGACGGCCTTCGGGGCGGTGTCGTCGATGCGCACGGCCAGCTCGTTCGGGGCGAACCCGCCGAAGACGACCGAGTGGATGGCGCCGATGCGGGCGCAGGCGAGCATGGCGATGGCGGCCTCCGGGACCATCGGCATGTAGATGATGACCCGATCGCCCTTGACCACTCCCTTGTCGGACAGTGCCCTCGCGAAGCGGGAGACCTCGTCGAGGAGCTGGGAGTAGGTGATCGTGCGGATCGTGTCGGTGACGGGGGAGTCGTAGATGATGGCCGCCTGGTCCCCGCGACCGGCCGCGACGTGACGATCGACGGCATTGAAGCACACGTTGAGCTCTCCGTCGGAAAACCAGCGGTAGATCGGGGCCTCCGAATCGTCGACGGCCCGAGTCGGCTCCGAGACCCAATCGATGTGCTCCCTGGCCTGTTCGAGCCAGAATCCCTCAGGATCGGCGTCGATCCGAGCGATGACGTCGTCGTAGCTGGGTTGGTCCTGTGCAATCGTGTTCATGATCCCATTGTGACTCATTGCACATGCCCTCGCCGAGGTGGACGGCAGCGAATTCATGGTTCGTGATGGTTGTGCGCGAACCGGTTCTGGCGTATGAGCATGGTCGGGTTCGCCTCCGTGGCGTGCCGATTCATGTGCCGGCGCGGGAGTGTCACGACAGGCATTGTGCCGACTTTCGACGCTCGCGGACCAACACAGGGCACAATGGGACCATGAGATACCTCGTCGCTCTGATCATCGGCATCGGCGCCCTGTTCTGCGTCAACGCCTTCGCCGACCTCTTCTCGATGCCGCGCCCGTGGAATTCGCTGCTGATGGGTGCCACCGTCGGCATCACAATGGTCGTCGTCCTCCTCATCTGGGAAGTCGTCAAGCCCAGCAACAAGGACGCAGCACCGGCGAAGCCGGCGATGAGCGAGGAGGAGCGGGCGAACGCGCGCGCCGAGCGTCGTGCCCGATTGGCCGCCGAGGCGGGTGTGAGTCTCGATGACAGCGACCGATCCGAGCCGGACGCAGCCTCTCAGGAGTCCGATGAGTCCTCGATCGAGGCGGAACCGACCGAGGTCGAAAGCGGGCAGGACGAGCGAGACGAGGCCGAGACGGCACAGGACGAGCGACGTGTTGACGAGGCTGCACAGGACGAGGACGGGGACACCGGTGTCGGCGCCGGCCCGGGAGAGTCGGAGACATCGGCACCGGATGAGGTCGACGAAGAGGCGACGGGATCATCCCTGGAGAGCCCTCCGACAGGAGAGCCCGGAGCGTCCGTGGGCTCGACGGAAGACGCGCCGCCCGAGCCCGACCCTGACTTCGAGTCCGCCCCTGGCTTCGAGTCCGACGGGAAATCCGCCGATGGTGACGGGTCGAGGCACGACGGCGAATCCGCCGAAGCAGACAAGGCGAGGGACGACCGCGAATCGACAGATGTTGACGAGTCGTCGGATGGCGACGATTCCGGAGACGAAACCGTCCCCGGGGGACCGGCCCCCAAGAGCTGAACTCGCGCGGCTTCACTCCGTGTCTGAGTCTGATCCCATGTAGTGAGCGGCGAGGATCTCGAGCCCCTCTTCGATGCCGACCCGCGGCTTCCACCCGAGGACCTCGTGGGTGCGGCGCTGGTCGAACCAGTGGGCCGTGGAGAGCTGTTCGGCCAGGAACCTCGTCAGCGGAGGCTCATCATCGTGCTCGCCCAGGTCCCACACCTTCTCGACCACCGACCCGGCGGCCAGCGCCGGACCCACGGGAACCCTCAGCCTCGGCACCTCGGCGCCGCCGGCGATCGCGATCCGCGACATGAGTTCGCCGATGGGGCGCGGCTGACCATTCGTCACCACCAGCGACTCGCCGTGCGTGACATCGACGGCGTCGACGGCGGCGGCGATGGCCTCGACCGCGTTGTCGACGAACAGGGCATCGACGAGCGGGGCGCCCGACCCGAGAATCGGCATCCGACCCGCTCGGGCACGGTCGATGACGCGTTCGGTCAGCTGCGTGTCGCCCGGCCCCCACATGAGGTGCGGGCGCAGGACGAGGACCTTGAAGTCGACGGAATCCGCACCCAATGCGATGAGCTCGCCGGCCGCCTTCGTGCGTGCATACTCTCCGCGGGCCAGTTCGGGTGAGGCCGGGCCGGCACCCTCGCCGATGATCGAATCACCGGTGTGCGCCACCGAGGGCGAGGAGATGTGCACCATCCGCTGCACACCGGCGGCCAGAGCCGCATCGACGAGGGTGCGCGTGCCGCCGATGTTCACGGCCTCGAACTCACTGGGGTCGCCCATCATGGACACCTTCGCTGCCAAGTGCACGAGCGCCTCGGCGCCGGTGAGAGCCTCGCTGACACTCCTCGGATCGGTGACGGTGCCGATGACGTCGCGGGCACCGGCCACCTGCGAGGGGCGGCGCTGCAGCGTCGTGACCTCGTGGCCGTCTGCCACAAGCGCGCGGCCGACGGACGATCCCAGGAGCCCGGAGGCGCCGGTGACGGTGATCTTCATTGGGACTCCTCAGACAGACGAGATTCAGACCTTGGTGCGCACCGAGCCGCCGGCCAGGACATGATCGGCCCAAGCCGCCAGACGGGATCGGTCGATCTTCGAATTGTGGCGGATGTCGGTCGGGAACGTGGGCGCGACGAGGACCGCGGTGAGATCATGACCGACGACCTCGGCGACCCGGTCCCGCAGCCTCGCCGTCAGATCCAGCGGTGCCAGACCGGGGGAGAGATCGGCCCCCTCGGCATCGAGGACGGCCACCAGCGATTGGGTGCCGGCCGGACCGATGCCGACGATCGAGCTGCGGCTGACCTGCGCGTCGGAATCGACGATCGCCTCGAGGCCGCCGGGGCCCACCGGTCCGCGCGGCGTCGTGACCACATGCTGCAGGCGGCCTTCGAGCCACACCCGGCCCTCGGCGTCGATGTGGCCGACGTCGTTCGTCCGGTGCCAGGCTCGACCGTCGAGATGATCATGGGCCGAGGCTGCGGTGGTGGCCCAGAGGTTGTCATAACCGGACTTGATGTGGGCGGCGCTGACGACGAATTCGCTCAAGCGGCCCTGTGCCTCGGCCCCCTGTTCCAAGGTAGCCGCGGACGAGCCCGAGGCGTCGACGGGGGCCAGGGCCAGTTCGACGCCGTCGATGGGCCGCCCCACGCACACGCCGAGGTTGGGCGTGGCCTCGGCCGCGGTCACTCCGGCACGGTCGATGTCGGTGAGCAGCAGCCCCTCGGTCATGCCGTAGGGCGAATGGATGCTCGCATTCGGGAACACCTCGGCGATGGCATCCATCAGCTCCAGCGGCACGGGTGCACCTGCGGAGAGCACGAGTTCGACCCGGGCGCACGCGGCCTTCTGCTCCTTGTTCAGGTCAGAGGCGGTGGCCGCGACATTCTTGTACGCGGCGGGCGAGGCGAAGACCATCGTGGCGTGGCCGGCGATGATCGCATCGGAGATCGCGCCGGCCGTGAGCGTCTTCGGCTTCGTCACGGACATGTCCGGAGTCACCGAGGTGGCCCCGATGGCCGGTCCCAGGAGGGCGAACGGCGGGAACCCGGCGACGAGGCCGGTGCCCTCTTTGACATCGAAGACCCTGGTCAGCACCGCAGCCAAGGCGGAGATGTTGCCGTGGGTGTAGCGCACGCCCTTGGCCGGTCCCGTCGACCCGGAGGTGAAGAGGATCGCCGCATCGTCGGTGGCCGCCGGGGTGGGCAGCTGTGCGTGGTGCGTGGTGCGCGACAGCGCCGTCAGGCTGGTGTCGACCTTGAGCAGTTTGGCCTGCACCGAACCCAGCGGGGACACGGAGATGCGTCGGCCCGGCCAGTTGAAGGCTCGGGCCAGACCGAGTCCGGGCAGTTCCCCGATGATCCAGGCCGGATCCGCCGAGGTGGTCGCCCGCGTCATGCCCTTCGGCCCGAGTCCGGCGTCGGCGACGACCGCGACCGCGCCGATCTTCAGGCAGGCGTAGAGGGCGGCGGTGAGGTTATTGCCCGGCGGAACGAGCATGGAGACCCGATCGCCGGGACGCACACCGAGTTCGAGCAGGCCGCCCGCGATGCTCGTCGATACGTGCCAGAGATGACGCCAGGTGATCTGCTGGGCCGGGTTCTGCGAGAAATCCACCGAGGCGACGGTCTCGTCATCGCGGCGAGCGTCGAGGATCGCAGTCACCCCTCGCGCAGGAGGTGCGGCTGTCGCGTCCTCAGCGGCTGCGTTCTCAGCGGCTGCGTTCTCGCCGGATGTGTCCGCAGCGGCTGCGTTCTCGCCGGATGTGTCCGCAGGGTTCGCTCCAGCTCCGTCGGTGGGGAACGCTCCGTCGGTGGGGAACCGGGCCTCGAGCCAGTCGGTGACGACGCCGGCGACATCATAGTCCTCGCTGACCAGGTGCGAACCCAGTTCGAAGCGGTGCACATCGGCTTGGGGCAGGCGCTGGCGCAGATCCCGCAGATAGCGTTCGAGGAAGACCGGGTCCTTGGGCCCCCACACGAGGAGGGCAGGGGCGTCGAAGGCCGCGATGTCGGCGCCGATGCGCTGCAGCTCCGAGAAGGACGGATGGTTCTCATCGACGGGGATGTCGGCGACGAATCCGCCGATCCCATGGCGTCGGGAAGCATTCTCATAGGGGGAGCGGAAGGCGTCCTTGATCGCGGGATCGAGATCGCCGAGGCTCATCGTCACCCGCAGGAACCCGTCTGTGGCGACGGTCGCCGTGGGCAGAATCGGTCCTGCCAGCGTGGCCCGCAGAGGTGCCGGGATCGGCGCATCCTCGGGCTGGTGGACGGCCGTGTTGAGGCTGATCGCGGCCGAGACGAAATCGGTGTTGCGTGCCGCCCAGCCCAGGGACAGGACTCCGCCCCAGTCGTGACCGATCGTCACGACCGGGTGCTCGACGTTCGCCGGCCCGTCGTGCCCGGTGGTCTCAGCGCCGACGGCAGCGTCGCGGGCGGCGGCACTGCCTGCCACCTCGGCGAGAAGAGGCGTGACGACGGCGTCGAAGTCGTCGATGCGCTGGGACATGCGGCGCACCTCGGCGCCGTGGGGAGTCGGCAGCGACTCATGGTCAAGCCGCTCGGAGAAGCCCATGTCGAGGTGGTCGGGGGCGATGAGGCGCCACACGCGCCCCCCGGATCGGGCGGCGTCCACGGTCGCTCGGGCCAGGTGCCGCCACAGGTAGGACCAGGTGGGGTTGCCGTGCAGGGCGAGGATCGTGCCGCTGGGCTCGAGCCCTTCGGCGCGCAGCACCTCGAGGGTGTCGAGGACGTGGAAGGAGCGTGGTCCTTCGGGTGTCGTGGCCTCGACGATTCGGGACCAAGCGGGGTCCCACTCGGGCAGCTTCGGGGGAGCTTGAGCCGGCCGTGCAGGAAATCTCATTGAACCTCTACCACTCGATTTCGGTCATTGCGGTGTTGAGTCCCGACCCGACTCCCATGCACAGGATGCGGTCGCCGGGGTTGAGGCTCGACGCCTCGCGGGCGAGCGTGATCGGCAGGGAAGCCGGTCCCACATTGCCCAGCTCAGGGTAGGTGACCGGAATCCGATCGGGATCGAGGTTCGCGGCCTTCGTGATCGAATTCACGTGCACGTCGGAGACCTGGTGCATGACATAGCGATCCATCTCGCGCCAGTTCCACCCGTCCTCGTGGGCCTCCTCCCACGCTGCGACGACGAGTTCCATGCCACCGGCGAGCAGGCCCTTGGTGTCGGTGAACATGCCGTTGTGATCACCGACGCACAATTCGTGGTGCTGGGTTGCGGCGCGGGTGATGCCGCCGAGGACGCGGTGACCGGCCGGATGCTTGTCGGCCGGGCCCAGGACGGCGGCGGAGGCGCCGGATCCCAGCGTCAGGGAGGCGAATTCGTTGAGGTACTCCTCGCGGCTGATGCCCGGGCGGGTCAGTCGGCGCAGTGTGGCCTCTTGGACTCGGGAGGCGTCCTCGCCGGCGACGATGAGAGCGTACTCGATCTGGCCGGCGTCGATCATGTTCGCGGCCAGGGTCATGCCGTTGACGAACCCCAGGCAGGCGTTGGCGATGTCGAAGTTCATCGCCTGCGGCCCCAGTCCGATGCCTGCGTGAACACCGACGGCCACCGAGGGTTCGAGATGCTCACGGGTGACCGAGGTGTTGATCATCAGGCCGATCGAGTCGGGAGAGACACCCGACTCGGCGAGGACCTTCTTGCCTGCGGTGATCGCCCCGTCGGCGAAATGGCTCGGGTTGTCCCAGTTGCGGCGTGCGTCGACACCGGCGACGCGCTGCAGGAGCCCGGTCGGCAGGTTCAGGGTGGACAGGGTATCGGCGAGACGCTCGTCGAATTCTTGTGAGGTCACTTCGTGCGGGGCGACGGTCTCGGTCAGGCCGAGAAGCGCCACGTTCGAGTGCCGGAAAGTTGCGTTGCCATTCGCCAATTGAGGTTCTCATCCCTTTGCGGGTCGTTCGTCGTCGTCTGCTGAGGCCGATGCGGCGCGCCGTGAGGCGCGGCACGCCGGGGAAGTCCGGAGACTATCTTATATCCCTGAGGCTGAGATGTTCCTCAGCGTGTGAACCAGGTGAATCCGTCGTAGAGCATTCCGGTCGCGCACAGGACCGCGATTGCGGCCAGAATGATCGAAGTCACCGTATGCGAGACCTTCGAGGATTGGAACCGAACGGCCCGCGAATGGGACATAGGGCGGTCGGTGATGAAGCGCCCGAACTGGACGAAGATGCGCCAGTCCATGACGTCGATGAGCGACTTCGCCGCGAGGGTGAAGACGATGATGCAGCCGATCGCCATGAAGAGGAAGAAGACGAAGCCCATGAAGCCGAATTCGCGGAAGAAGTCGACGACACGATCGGCGATGGCGGTGGCGAAGCCTGTGAATCCCTCGCTGAAGGGCAGCGCATCGAAGGAGCTCGTGATGTGGCCCAGACTGTAGCCGTCGCGTTCGGTGCGTTCCGCGCCGATGAACATGGTGAGTGCGGCGGCCAGAGCGACGAGGAGGTTGATGATCGAGATCGTCGAATTGTCCGGCCAGAAGTCCAGGGACTTCAACGTGTACGTCGAGGCCAGTGCCACGCAGATGATCGCACCCGCGAGGGCGCCGACAGTCGCCGGGAGGAGGAGGTTGTTGAAGAACACGAACGCGACGACGGCGATGAGGACGGCCCCGAAGATATAGGTGAATACCGCCAGCGTGTCACCGTTCGAAGACGTGGCCGCGCGCCGATTCGCCTCGATCATCTGCCCCGACTGGCCGATGTTGTTCCGCAACTCTGCCTTCGTGGCCCGCTGATCGGCATCGGACCCGGCTGCCGACATCACCCGGGTCTCGTCCTCGCTCATGCCGTAGACGCGTTCGGGCCGGCCGTGAGCCCGAGTCGGCTGCTCATAGGCGCGCGTGGGCTGCTCGTAATAGCCCGCTCCCGGCTGTTCGGCCCCGCCGTAGCCGTGCTGGCCGTATCCCTGCTGGGGGTAGCCGTACCCGTTGTGGCCATAGCCATTCTGCCCGGGTGCCGGTCCGCTCTGTGCTCGAGGCTGCGGTGCCGGCTGCCATCTGCCGATCCGAGAAGCGATGAGATAGATGATGAGGACGACGAGGGCTGCGAGGACTCCGATTGAGATGCTGGCGCCGATCTCGCTCATAAGTGGACTTCCTGGGAATGGACAACGGTGGTCGTGTGCTCAGTCTAAGAGGTTTGAGGCGGTAATCACGTTTGCGGACCGTCACAGGCCGGTTGGGCGAGTCCCCTTGCCGCTGCCGGTACACGTTGCCGTTGCCCGCACAAGGGAGGTGTCCCGCATAGGGGGAGGTGTCCCTATGGGTGAGGTGTCTCGCACAAGGGAGGCATCCCTATGGGTGAGGTGTCTCGCACAAGGGAGGTGTCCCGCACAGGGGGAGGTGTCTCGACTGTAGGGTGAGAACACGACCTTCCGCGACCTCCCGTGCAGTGAGGTCCGCCCAGCATTCGAAGGAGAATCGCGATGAGCAACGCCCAGGCATTCACAACGGCGGCCATGCCCCTTGACCAGCAGATCGTCCTCGTGACCGGGGCCGGACGCGGCGTGGGATCATCCATCGCGAAGGCCTTCGCCCACGAGGAAGCCGCGCTCGTCATCAACTACCGCTATTCCGCGGAATCCGCCGAAGAGCTCGCCGAGGCGGTCCGTGCTCGTGGAGGGCGCGCGGTTGCGATCGAAGCCGATGTCACCGACTCACGAGCCGTCGACGCAATGTTCGCGGCCGCCCACGCCGAATTCGGTGCCCCCGTGTCGACGGTGGTCAACAGCGCCCTCGTGGATTTCTCCTTCAACGGCGAGGAGCGGCAGCCGGCAGACGAGATCGACTTCTCCGACTTCACGGATCAGTTCCGGGGCTCCGTCGGTGCCGCGCTCAATACGGTCCAGGCCGCGATGAGCGGGTTCCGCGAGATCGGATCCGGTCGGGTCATCAACATCGGGTCCAACCTGGTGCAGAACCCGGTCGTGCCGTATCACGACTACACCGCGGCGAAGTCGGCTCTGCTGTCGCTGACGAGGACCTTCGCAAAGGACCTCGGGCCCTCCGGGGTGAGGGTGAACATGGTCTCCGGCGGCCTGCTGCGCACCACCGACGCCTCCTCGGCGACCCCCGAGGAGGTCTTCGACCAGATCGCTGCGCAGACCCCGTTGGGGCATGTGGCCACACCGGAGGAATTCGCCTCGGCGGTGGTGTTCTTCGCATCACCGGCCTCACGCGCAGTGACGGGCCAGAACCTCGTCGTCGACAACGGTCTGGTGATGGACTGACGGCGCGAGTGCCGCGCCGGAGGCCCGAGGAGCGACCTCCCCGCCGGGCGGCGATCTCCTCACCCCGAGAGGCGACCTTCCCGCTGGGCGGCGACTTCAGGGAGTCTGCGCTCGACGGCGCGGTCGTCTTCCGCCAATGTGGTTCTTGATGGTGACGAACATGTCGTTGCGAAACAGGTCTGCCCAAACCACGTTGAACACCGTGAATCCGGCGTTGGTCAATCGCATGTGTCGAGCGTGGTTGTCCTTGCTTGCTCGATCCGGCCCATTCTCATTGAGGTAGTACTTTCCCAAGCCGTGGAATTCGACGATCAGGGGAAGCGACTCGTGCTTGAAATCGCATCGGCCGAGAAATTTTCCGGTGCGATCGTGCACCGTCACCTGTGGGAGCATCCCGCCGATCGAGAACCGGTGAAACTTCACTGCACAGAGCGACTCGCCCTGCGATTCGTGAAGCGGACTCGAGAGGTCGATGGCCCGCCGCGCATTTCTGCAGCCTCGGCGACGGTCGCCCACCTGGTCGAGAAGCTCAAACGTGTCGATGCGCCCGCGTCGGCGGGCTTCGGAGATCATCGGAACCGATATCTCCAGCGGGTAGTCGTGGGCGATGTCGGAAAGTGTGCGAGACAGATCGGTGACGGCGAAGTCGCCGACGATCGTCCTGTCTTTCGGGGGAACAGTGCGGTCATAGATACGCAACGTTGGAAAATTCTCGTGGTAGCCGGTGCGGATGATCTCGGCCTGATCAGTCGCTGGGAACGGTGGCTGAACGCCGTGGATCAAGGCGGCAGAGATGTGGGAGTAGACGTCGCCGGTACGGAGTTCGTGCAGTCTCGAGCGGATGAGCGGCTTGAGGTTCTCGATCTGATCTCGGATGTCGCCGAAGGTCTGGGAATAGGTGATCGGCTCGGCGGCGTCGGCGGAGTGCAGGATCGCATGTTCGGGTGAGCTGCAAGGGTGGGCCACGGCGTAGTGCCCACGCCGTACCTTCTGCAGGCAACATTGTTGAGCTTGGTGGATGTCGCTATCGGTCAAGCCGAACCTGAGCAGGTCCTGCTTCATGTAAACCTGAACCATTTAACGATAATGACATCAATAAGTGTCAAACACAATGAAACAAGCAGAAAATATATCTAAAACGTCGTCAGGTCCCAAACGATCCGCGATCAACAAACCGCCGAGAGCGGACCGCGGCTGCGGAGGGCGACTTCAGGGAGTCCGCCCCCGGCGGTGCGATCCGCTCTCGGCGGTGGGGGCGCCCTCGGCGCCCTCGGCGCCCTCGGCGCCCTGGGCGCCCTCGGCGCCCTGGGCGTGAGGGGAGTTTCAGACTCGTTCGAGGAACGCCAGGGTGCGGTCGAAGAGCAGTTCGGCGCTGTCCTCCCGGTAGTCGTCGACCAGCTGGTCGCTGAACAGATGGGTCGCGCCCGGGTAGAGGAAATACTCTGCCTGAGCCCCTGCGCGTGCGGCCGACTCGATCAGGGTCTCCGGGGCGCCGGCGTCACGCCAGACGTCGTCGACGGAGAAGTGGATCTGGACGGGAACATTCTCCTGCCACCGCGTCGGTTTGGGGAAGCCACCGCCATGGAGGAGGAGCGCACCGCGTGCACGCGGATCGTTCTTCCCCATCTGCTGGGCGATGCCGGCACCCAGCGACAGACCGGCGAACACGATCTCATCCGGCAGGTCGGCGCAGGCCGCGCTCACGCGGTCGACGAGTTGTGAGAATCCGACCTCCTGCGAGTGGCCGACCCCGGTCTCGGCGGTCGTGAATGTCTGCCCTTCGTAGAAGTCGAGGGCGAACACCGTATGCCCAGCAGCGGTGTAGCGATCTGCTATCGCATCGATGCCGGGTGTCTTGCCCAGTGCGGAATGGAGCAGAACGAGGTTTGCCATGGCTGTCTCCTGTCGGGACTGGTGCTGCGTGCGTATCGGCGCCTGGCCCGGGCGTACCGCTCGGCCGGGGCGCCTCTGCTGCTGGGGCAGTGGCCGGAATTGGCCCAGGGGCCGAGACCGTGGAGCCGGAACCGCCTCAGCGGCTGTGGCCCTGCGGGATGGCGAAAGAATCGGCCTGCGCCGTCTCCCAGTCCGCGGCCCAGTCGTCCGGGGCGCCGGCGAGCAGCTCGCCGGGTTCGAGCCAGTCGTAGAGTCGGGCGTAGGACCACGATTCAGACTCCGAGACGTTGCGGCGCAGCATCGTCGGTTCCAACTCATCCGGATTCGTCACGCCCATCGACGCCATCAGACGCACCGCCTCGGCGACGGTGCCGTCATGGTAGTTCTTCACTCGGGCCGACTTGTCGGGGACGTCGACGGCGCGAGCCCGGCGAGGATCCTGCGTGGCCACGCCGACCGGGCATTTGCCTGTGTGGCAGACCTGAGCCTGAATGCAGCCGACGGCCATCATCATCGCGCGAGCCGCCAGCGTGAAGTCGGCACCCTGGATGAGCCGCTTGACGATGTCGGAGCCGGCAGCGATCTTCCCTGCCGCGCCGACCCTGATGCGATCGCGCAGGCCCGCGCCCGTGAGTGCATTGTGCACGATCATCAGGCCCTGGGTCAGCGGGAGGCCGACATGGTTCTCGAATTCGAGCGGCGCAGCGCCGGTGCCGCCCTCGGAGCCGTCGACGATGATGAAGTCGGGGGTGATTCCCGTTTCGACCATCGCCTTGCAGATGGAGAGGAATTCGGTGCGGGAACCGACGCAGAGCTTGAAACCGGCAGGCTTGCCGCCGGAGAGCTCGCGCATCTGCTCGATGAAGTGGAGGAGCTCGACCGGCGTCGAAAACACACGGTGGTTCGGGGGACTGACGCAGGTCTTGCCGACGGGGATGCCGCGGATCTCTGCGATCTCCTCGGTGACCTTCGGCCCGGGCAGGACGCCGCCGATGCCGGGCTTGGCACCCTGAGAGAGCTTGAGCGAGACCATCTTGACCTGCGGGTCCTGTGCCTTCTTCGCGAAGACCTCCGGATCGAATTCACCCTCGGGGGTTCTGGCACCGAAGTATCCTGTGCCCAGCTCCCAGATCAGGTCGCCGCCGGATTCACGATGGTAGGGCGAGATCGAGCCTTCACCGGTGTCCTGGGCGAAGCCGCCCATGGCGGCACCCTTGTTGAGCGAGCGCACCGCGTTGTCACTGAGCGAACCGAAGCTCATGGCCGATACGTTGAGCAGGGAGATGTCGTAGGGCTGCGTGCATTCCGCACCGCCGACACGGACCCGCGGGGGAGTCGGCGAATTCGTGATCGGAACCGTGGAGTGCATGAGGGCTTCGTAGCCCGTGCGATTGACATCGCGCTCAGTGCCGAAGGCGCGTTCGGAGTGCTTGCCCTTGGCACGTTCGTAGATCGTCGCGCGAGTGTTGCGGTTGAACGGACGGCCGTCCCAGTTCCGTTCGATGAAGTACTGCTGGATCTCGGGACGAATCGACTCGAGCAGATACCGTGCGTGGCCGGCGACCGGATAGTTGCGCAGAATCGAATGCTTCTTCTGAGTCACGTCCCAGGCGGCGAGGGCGCCGAGCCCGAGCGCTGAGACGGCTGCGGCGGCCTGGGCCACCCGCTTTCCTGTCGAATCTCCTCCGAGCTGACCAACCATGGGGACCTGACCTTTCCTTGAGCTTCCTCGGTCTGTGCTTGATGCGAGCCTAAACCGAGAATGCGGGGATTTCAGGAAAGGGTGGACTAAATTTCACAACAGCTGTGTCAGCAGTGCCGAGACCAGCTCGTCGAGCTGCAGTGAATAGCCGACGATGAGGAGGAAGCCCGTGGCGATCCAGGCGACCTCCTTCCACGCGTCGTAACCGCGCAGTCGGCGCCGGTCGCTGCGCAGGCCGCCGGCCATGACGATGACGAGGTCGACGATCCACCACAGGCCCAGACCGCCGAGGGTCACGAGTTTGAGCGCGCCGGTGGCGTAGCGCCCGGTGTAGAAGCGGTCGGCGCCGAGAAATCCCAGAGCCAGTGACAGGATCCAGGTGACGAAGAACGAGCGATTTCGGGCCCCCTCCGAGGAGCCGGCCGAGGAGCCGGCCGAGTCCGCGGTCTCCGTCGGCAGGGACGGGATGGGCGGCAGGTCGAAGGACGAGGTGTCGGGGGACAGGGAGGACACGGACATCGTGGTGATCTCCTTCGGGCTGCCTCCGGTGATCCGAGTGATCAGTCGCGGAGAGCTGTGGGTGGGTATCAGGTGGGGACCTGAGTACAGCCTAGGAAAGTCATCAACGTCTGCGCATTGGGGTTTTCCCCAATGTCGGCATAGCGTGGACCCATGAGTACCGGCGAGCCGAGCGCGACGAGTACTCGGCGAACCGTGATCGCGGTGTTCCTGGCGGGAGTCTCGGTCTTCCTCGTGCTCTACGAGACGCAGGGCCTCCTCCCCGCCATCCGTGAGGCCTACGGCATCGACACTCCCACCGCGAGTCTGACCGTCTCCGCCACGAACGTGGCCATGGCCGTCTTCCTCATCCCCTTCTCCGCGCTCGCCCCGCGCATCGGACACGCCCGACAGATCGCCGGCGGAGTGGTGCTCGCTGCTCTCCTCGCGCTCATCATGCCGTTCATGCCGAGCCCCGAGCTGCTCATCGCCGTGAGGTTCCTCCAGGGTGTGACGATCGCCTCGGTCCCGGCCACCGCGATGGCCTACCTCTCGCTGCGACTGCCGCCTGGCGCGCTGCCCGGAGCGATCGGCGTCTACATCGCCGGCAACACGATCGGCGGGCTCTCCTCCCGGCTCCTCACCGGTCTGGCGGCAGAGATCCTCGGCTGGCACGGCGGCCTGGCCTTCACCGCCGTCATCTCGCTCGTCTGCGGACTCATCGTCGTCTGGCTGCTCAGGCACGACCTGTTCACCACTTCGAAGTCCGTGGCCGCGCGGGACTCAGTGACACCGACCGACGAAGCACCGGCGACACAGCAGGTTGCGGCCAAGCACCGGGACCCGGCGAATGCTGAACCTGTGCAGCCACCTCGGAGGGCGATGATCCCGCTGCGATCGGGACTGTGGCGGATCTACCTCACCGGATTCCTGTGCATGATCGTATTCGGCGGCTCCTTCACGATGCTCGGCACCCGGCTGCAGCAGGATCCCTGGCGACTGAGCGAAGGCGCGGTCGCCCTGTTCTTCCTCATCTACCTCGTCGGCACCGTCGTGACCACGTACTACGGGCGGCTGGCGACGAAGCTCTCGCGCACTTCGCTGACGCTGATCGGAATGGTCACGGCGCTCGCCGGGGCCGGACTCACCCTCATCGACTCCCTGACCTGGATCATCATCGGCATGTCGCTGCTCACCGGCGGATTCTTCCTCGGCCACACGGGGGCATCCGCGGCCGCCAGCGCCAAACGAACCGGTGTCGACTCGACCCGCTCGGCGGCCATCTACCTCACCGTCTACTACCTGGGCACGAGCCTCGGCGCCTGGCTGTCGGCGGTCCTGTTCACCGATTTCGCCTGGTCGGGCGTGGTCGTCATGTGCATGACCTCGTTGGCCGCGGTGCTGATCTTGACCCTGACCGGAGCTCCGATAGGCTTCAGGAAACGCAACTGATCAACTGTTCAGCTTTGGAACCGGAGGCCCTCCCATGCCCCACGCCGCACACGCGAGTCTCACCTATTCGATCGACCAGGGCGTCGCCCATGTGGAGATCGATCGCGCCGAGAAGCTCAACTCCCTCACCCGAGAGGTGTTCGAGGACCTCGTCGAAGTCGGGCTCGCGCTCAAGGGCTCGCACGAGGTGAGAGCGGTCGTGCTCTCCGGCCGCGGACGGGCCTTCAGCGCCGGATTGGACTTCACCGAGATGTCGAGGCTCGCCGGTCAGGGCACTCCCACCACCGCCGAGGCGGGGACCGGGTCGACGTCGACCGCCGAGGTGGACGCGAAGGCCCCATCATCGGCCGACGACGCTGTCGACGACGTCGACGACGGTGAGCGCCTCGGCGCTGCCCGGGCTTTGGCGCAGAAGGCCGTGCACGTGTGGTCGCTGATCGAGGTGCCGGTCATCGCCGGTGTCCGCGGGCCGGCCCTCGGCGGGGGAATGCAGATCGCTCTGGGCACCGACATCCGCATCGCCGGACCCGATGCCAAGCTCTCGCTGATGGAGATCAAATGGGGCATCATCCCCGATATGTGCGGCACCCAGCTTCTGCCGCGACTGGTCGGGCCCGGAACAGCGAAGAAGCTCATCGCCACGGGCGCGGCCGTCGATGCCCGGGAAGCGCTGCGGATCGGGCTGGTCGAAGAGATCGCCGAGGAGCCTGTCGAGCGGGCGCTCGAACTCGCGACCGAGATCGCCGGGAAGTCACGCTCGGCACTCGCCTGGGCCAAGAAGCTCGTGGATCTGTCCTACGAGGCCGGCTTGGCCACGGGGCTCGACGCGGAGCAGGAGGCCCTGGCCTCACTCATCGGAACACCCGAACAGCGCCAGGTCGTCGAAGAGCGCCTGGCGACCATGGCCGCACGGTCGAAGGGCTGAGATCGCCTCAGGCCGACGGTGGGCCCCGATCAGCCGTGTTGGCCTGGAAATTCCGGGCGGACCGGGTCGATGATCCGGTCGAACCCGATCACCTCGGCGACGGTCCGGAACGCGGCGAGCTCACGCAGCAGCGTCAGCGTCGGTCGCATGAGCTTGAGCCGCTCCTCGGTCTCGGCGGTCAGGATCTCGCTCACCGACATCCACTCGCTCGTGTGAGCTTCCGTGGTCTGGTGGTGGGCCGAGGCCAGCTCGCCGACCGAGAGCACGTAGAAATAGGTGTCGAAGCGCTTCGGTCGGCCCACCGGGGTCACCCAGTTCGCCCAGGGCTTGAGCCCGGCGGGATCGAGGACTGCGCCCGTCTCCTCCTCGACCTCACGCACAGCGGTGGCGAGCAGGACGCGCCAACCATCGGCCACCTCGGCGATGGTGGAGTCCTTCCACGCCTGCCGATGGAGATGCGGGTCGGGGACGTGGAGGGACGACGCGGTCTGCTCGTCGACGGGATCGACGCGACCGCCGGGGAAGACGACGACGCCGGCGGCGAAGTCCATCGTCGACACCCGATGCTGGACGAAGACCTCGAGACCGGTGCCGCCGTCGCGGATCATGAGCACGCTGACGGCGGGCTTGACCGGCACGGCCGCCGCATCGGGCACATCGGGACCGCGGCTGGAGGAGTCGGCGAGGTCCGAACGGTCGGACCCCTCGGGTGAGATATCTCGAATCACTGTCAGCACCTTCGCTTCTGTCTCTGGGCCCCTTCTGTGTCCGGGCGCTGCCTCCCATTATGACTCGCACCGCCCAGCCAGCCGGAGGCGGGGTGGCCCGCTGTCGTCATCGGAGCTGGGGACGCGGGCCCGGAATCGGGGCAGAGGCGACGGTCGGGGCGACCACCAGAGGATTCATGCGGCGGGATACGATGGGTGCTCAGAGGAGAACGACGGTGAACTGCCCAAGGCCTCTTGCACGATGCGTCTTGTGGCTCGGCACACGTTGTGGCTCGGCACACGGCATCGGGCGCACGGAGGCCCGCAGACCGAAAGAGCATGGAAGTGAGCGGACTGGAGATCTACCCCTTCTTCACGATCGACCAGGCGTGGCCCAATTGGCTGATCTTCACGCTCCTGGCCGTCGACCTGATCATCCGCATCGTCGCTCTGGGCTGGATTCCGCACAACCGCAGGCCATCGGTCGCTCTCGGGTGGCTGCTCGCGATCTTCCTCATCCCCTATGTCGGGATCCTCGCGTTCCTGCTGCTCGGCTCCTCGAAGCTGCCCAAGAGTCGGCGGGACAAGCAGATGCTCGTCAACGACATCTTTCGTGGCCAGACGAACGATCAGGCGATCATCGGCGACTCCGCCCACATGCCCGAACCGCTGAGCACGGCCGCGCATCTGAACTTCGATCTGGGCGCACTGCCGATGACGCACGGCAACTCCTTCGAGCTGCAGACGGACAATCATGCCTGCATGGACGCGATGGCCGACCATGTCGACGCGGCGACGACGTTCGTCCACTTCGAGTTCTACATCGTCGCCATCGATGACACGACGAGGCGGCTCTTCGAATCGCTGCTGAGCGCACACGAGCGCGGGGTGCATGTGCGGATCCTCATCGATCATCTCGGGTCTTTGGGCTATCCCGGGTACTCGGAGCTGGTCAAGCGGCTCGACGCCTCCGGTGTGGAATGGCGCAGGGCCCTGCCGATCCGACCGTGGAAGGGCGAGTACCAGCGGCCCGACCTGCGCAACCATCGGAAGATCCTCATCGTCGATGGTGACGTCGCGTTCACCGGGTCGCAGAACATCATCGACCGGTCCTACAACAAGCGACGCAACCGGCGGAAGGGCTTCCAATGGATGGATCTGTCGCTGAAGTGCACCGGTCCGGTCGTCGATGAGCTCGACGCCGTGTTCGTCACTGATTGGTACTCGGAGACCGGAGAGTTCTTCGACGAACCCGCGCAGGGCGATCTGCCCGCACCGCAGAACGGAGGGATCCAGGCGCAGGTGGTGCCCTCGGGTCCGGGGTTCGAGGACGAGAACAATCTGCGCCTGTTCAACCACCTGATCTACAACGCGAACCGCAGCGTCGTCGTCTGCTCACCGTACTTCGTGCCCGATGAGTCGCTCATGCACGCCCTCACGACCGAGGCACGCTCCGGCGTCGATGTTCGCCTGTATGTGGGAGAGACCAGCGACCATTGGATCACGCAGCGAGCCCAGCAGTCCTATTACGCCGACCTGGTGCGAGCCGGGGTCCGGATCTTTCTGTACCACGCCCCGACCGTGCTGCATTCGAAGTTCCTCATGATCGATGACGAGGTCTCGATCATCGGATCCTCGAATATGGACGAACGGTCCTTCGCGATGAATATGGAGGTCACCATGTTCATCGTCGACCAGGAATTCACGCAGCGGATGTACGACCTCGAAGCGGAGAGGTACACACCGAATTCCGTCGAGCTCGACGCCGAACGGTGGAACGATCGGTCCCTGCTGAACAAGTACGTGGAGAACGTCGCCCGGCTCACGAGCTCACTGCTCTAGGGGTGCCGACGGCAGCGCTCCCGCACAGACAACGCTCTGCACAGGCAGTCCTCCCGCACAGACAATGCTCCCGCACACTGGATCAGTGTGCGGGAGCGTACGGTTCGATGCATGCGACCGCAGGCCGGTCAAAGGCGACATGCCTGAGCGACTCGGGCGACCCGGTGGCTCGGTGACTCAGTTGACCAGGTGACTCGGGCGACCGGGCGGTTCAGGTGTCTTGGGAGAGTCCGGCCGGGCCTTCGTCGTCGATGTCGCGCTCGGGGTCGGCGATGACATCGTCTTCGACCTCTGGAGCATCGGTGGCTTTGTTGCCTGCCGCATTCGCGCCGGCTGCGCCCGCACCTGCGGCACCGGTTCCGGCCGCACCGGTTCCGGTGGCGGCGTTGACCTTGTCGGCTGCAGTCTGGACGGCATCGGCGACTGCCGGTGACTTGTCGCGAATCGACTGGTTCGCCTTCTCCACCGTGTCCTGCACACGCGGGTCGGTCCAGAGGTCCTGTGCCTGTGCCTTGAGCTTCTCGTAGCTCTGACGTCCGGTGCGTGATCCGAGTACGTAACCGACTCCCAGACCAGCCAGGAGAATCAAACGCTTCTTCATCTTCCTGCTCTCCTTCTCAGCTTGCCGTGACTGCATTCGACGTGACTGCATTCGACACGTGTGGGTGCACCGACCGACGATGGCCGTCGATCATCCGCATCGGCATTGTGCCGTGGTTCACCACTTTATACTGCCCACGGTTCCCGAGGGAAAGAATGTCCTGGGCGGAATCGTCGAAAAAACACTGCGCAAGCGCCGAGGCGGGGCCAGAGTCGCTCGGTCAGCTCACCGTGGGCTGCTGTTGGGTGATGCAGTGGATGCCGCCGCCGCGGGCATAGAGCTCACGGGCGTCGACGCCGACGACCTTGCGCCCCGGGTACACCTTCTCGAGCACGGCCACCGCCTCGGCGTCCATCGGATCGTCGAAGGTGCAGGCGATGACCCCGTCGTTGGTGACGAGGTGATTGACATAGGAGTAGTCGACCCAGTCCTCGCCGTCTTGCAGCACCTCGGGGGCGGGGATCGCCACGACCTCGAAGGGCAACCCGTCCGCCGTCGTCTCAGCGGTGAACCGGGTCTTGAGCCGCTGGCTGAATTCGAAGTCCGGATGCTCGGGATTGCGCTGATCGTGGATGAGGACGACCCCCGGTGCGGGCATGGCCGCGACGATGTCGACGTGGCCGCGGGTGCCGAAGGTCTGATTGTCGCGGTAGAGGCCATGATCGAGCCAGATGACCTTCTTCGCCCCGATCGTGGCTGCGAACTCCGCCTCGACATCGGCCTCGGTCAGCTCCGGGTTGCGGCCGGGGTCCAGCTGCACGCTGCGTGTGGCCAGCACCGTTCCCTGCCCGTCGACGTGGATCCCTCCGCCTTCGTTGCGCAGCTGGGAGTCGATGATCGGCACGCCGGCTTCGTTCGCGACGAAGCGCCCGATGTGCTGATCGTGATCCCATTTCGCCCATGCCTGCGCGCCCCAGCCGTTGAACACCCAGTCCACCGCGTGCAGGGCGCCCTTGTCGTCGACGACGAAGCTCGGCCCGATGTCGCGCATCCACGCATCGTCGAGTTCTGCATTGATCACCGAGATCGGATGCCGGATCCCCTCGCCGAGGTGGCGGCGGGCATGGTCCGTCTGTTCCGTCGACACCACCACAGTCACCGGGGTGAACTCGCTGGTGGCGCGTGCCACCGCGGCCCACGTGCGACGGGCTGCCTCGGCCTCGGCTTCGGTGTCGCCCAGGGCGTAGCCGGAGGAGGGGAATGCCATCCAGATGCGATCGTGGGCGGCAGTTTCCGCGGGCATGTGGAACGTCATCGTTCATCCCTTCGAGAGGCGGTCGGATTGCTCCGAGTCTAACGAGGATCTCCGTGCGACGGGCAACGGAATCCGTACCTGCCGCTGTGGCGAGGAGGTGGGTCGAGAGGGCCGGCCGAGCGTACCGGTTGAGTCCGTATAGTTGGGCAGGGTAATAGCTGGGCCGGGAATCCGGAGGGGCAGGCAGCCCGGAGCCCGGAAGCCCGGAGAACGGGCCTCGATCGTGCCAAGGGAGGCGGCAAGTGGAACAGCAGGATCTGCAGGAACTGTTCGGTCGGAGTGGGACCGGGCCGTTGGCGGGAGTGGTCGTCGCCGATTTCTCCCGCGTGCTCGCGGGACCGTACGCGACGATGATGCTTGCCGACCTCGGCGCCACGGTGATCAAGGTCGAGGGCAGGACCGGTGACGACACACGGCACTGGGCGCCGCCTCGGCGAGGGGACGATGCGACGTATTTCCTCACCGCGAACCGGAACAAGCATTCCGTGGTCTTCGACTTCAAGGACGATGAGGACCTGGGCCTCGCACAGGAGCTGGCCGGACGGGCCGACGTTCTGGTGGAGAACTTCAAGGCCGGTGGACTGGCGAAGTACGGCCTCGACTACGACACCGTCAAGATTGAGAATCCGGGCATCATCTACGCCTCGGTGACGGGATTCGGCCGCGACAACCCGCAGCCGGGATACGACCTGCTCATCCAGGGACTCTCGGGTTTCATGAGCGTGACCGGCTCTCAGGAATCCGGCCCGGTCAAGGCCGGCGTCGCGGTCGTCGACGTATTCACCGGGCTGCACACCACAGTGGGAATCCTCGCGGCACTGGCCCACCGCAAGGACACCGGTCAGGGGCAGCTGGTGGAGACGAACCTCCTGTCCTCGGCGCTGTCGGGACTGGCGAACCAGACCTCGGCGTATGTGGCCGGCGGCGTCGTCCCACAGGCCATGGGCAACGCCCATCCGAGCCTGTACCCCTACCAGCCGATGCCCACGGCCGAGGGGCAGATCATCGTCGCCGTCGGCAACGACAGCCAGTTCCGGTCCCTGGCGGCGGTGCTGGGCCATCCCGAGTGGGCCGAGGACGAACGATTCGCGAACTTCTCCGATCGCAACGAGAACCGGGCCGAACTCGAACCCGAACTCATCGCCGCCCTGAGTGAGAAGACGAACCAGGAATGGTTCGACATCCTCTCCGCGGCCGGTCTGCCGTGCGCTCCGATCAACTCGATCGCCCAGGGCGTGGACCTGGCGACCTCGCTGGGTCTCGAGCCCGTCGCCGAGGCAGGAGTCGGGGATCGTATCGTCCCGACCGTGGCCAACCCGATCCGCCTGTCCGAGACCCCGGCCAGCTACGACCTTGCGCCGCCGACGCTGGGCGAGGGCACCGACGCCGTCAAGGACTGGCTGAGGAGTGGGCGCTGAGCTGCTGTGCCGGCTTCACCTGCGGGCGTTCCGGCAGAGTGGGTTCGCACAACACGGGCGATGCCCCGGGCTGAAGTTACGGATTCACTGAAGTACCCTAGAGTCTGTATGAAAGCACCCTAGTCACTGGGGAGATCCTGAGCAGTCCACTTCTGGTCAAGGCGGATTTCGCAAGGTGGCATATCCGATTCCAGGACTGAGATGGACGCAGACAAGACTGAGACGACCGCCGCCCGACGCCCGGTCGTCAAACGCACGCTGATGGTCGTGGCCATGCTGATCACAGCGCTGCACCTGTTCGCAAGCTTCTTGTGGATCGCACCGTCATCGACGATGCGGCAGGTGTTTCCGGGCAACCTGCTCTCCGAGTACATGATTCCGCTGTGGGGACAGTCGTGGAGCGTGTTCGCTCCAGAGCCGATCAACGGCGACTACTACTTCGACGTGCGAGCGGTCGTGAAGACCGCCGACGGTGGCGAAGAGGTCACCGACTGGGTGCGAGCAACCGACGTCGAGCTCGGCCATTCGTCCTACAAGCTCTTCCCACCCCGGTCTGCCGGACTGGGCGTCGGAGTCGCCTCCGACATCAAGGGGTCATGGGAGGACCTGCCCAACGATCAGAAGGCGATCGTCAAGCTCGACTACTTCAAGGGCGACGACTCGGTCGACCGACTCACGAACAAACTGGAGGAGTACGACGATCCCGATGGCACCGTGGACGACTACCTGGACAGCGAACACCTGGCCACGGCCTATGCGACTCAGGTGGCCAAGGCGATCTGGGGTGAGGACGTCCAACGCGTCCAATACCAGGCAGCCCGCCAGAACGTGGTGCCGTTCGCACAGCGCAACGATGCCGGTGCCGAACGGCCGAACATCCAACCGGTCCCCGTCGGATGGAGGGCACTCGTGACCGAACCGCACCAGTCCGACGAAGAGTTCGCCGAATACTTCTGTGCCTCGGACAAAGTGAGGTGCGCAGATGAGCAGTGAGAAGACGGAGTCCGCGCAGAATATGACGTCCGAAACCGGTCCGACCACGGATGCGGCTGCCGAGCACTCGGAGTCGGACCGCTCTGCGGAGCATACGGAGCCGGACCGCTCGGGTGCCGAACCCGGTAAGCAGATCCCCGTCGCCTCTCGAGTGCTGGCGAGCATCTCACGAGGCTGGAACTGGCTCGAGGAGATGCTCACCGGTCGCTATCACGCCACCTACGGCCTTGCGGTGACCCGCATCCTCATCGGTCTGACCGGGCTCGGGCTGCTGCTGACGAACTTCAGTGCCAGGCACTACGCCTTCGGTGTGGGCAGCGCCTGGAACGGTGAGATCGCCGAACCTCAGAGCGACTTCCCCAACATCTGGCTGTTCTCCCTCTTCCACCGGGCGGTGACCAACCCGCCGCTGTTCACCGCTATGATCCTCGGACTGGCCGTCCTCGCAGTCCTCATCATCCTGGGCTGGCGCACCCGCATCGTCCTGCCGTTCTACCTCGTGGCGTGGGTGAGCTTCATCGAGCTCAACGACGGCGCCGGTGATCAGGGTGACAACGCCTATCGCATCTTCATGATCGCGCTGCTGTTCGCCGACACCACACGCCGCTGGTCGTTGGACGCCCGCCGACGGAGGAAGAACCCGGACTTCCCCGCCACCGACGGCGGAAGTCTCCGGTGGATCTTCATCATGGCCAATAACCTCGCGATCGTGGTGCTCGCATTCCAGGTCTGTGCGATCTACATGTCGGGCGGTTTGTACAAGGCCGGCGGCAGCGCCTGGCAGCACGGCTTCGCCGTCTACAACCCCCTGCACACCGCGCAGTTCGGAACCTGGCCGGTGCTCTCAGACCTGCTGACCGCGTGGGGGCCGATGGTCGTGGCCGTCTCTTGGGGATCGATCCTGTTCCAGTGTGCATTCCCGTTCATGCTCTTCAATCGGTACACGCGGATCGTGGGGCTGCTGGGCATCCTGTCGTTCCATCTGGGAATCGCGCTGCTCATGGGGCTGCCGTGGTTCTCGCTGACGATGATCGCCGTCGACGCCATCTTCATCCGCGACCGCAGCTTCGAGAAGGTCAACCGACTCGTGAGCCGCTGGTGGACCTCGACCTCCGAAGGCGTGGAGAGGGCGAAGGCCTCGCGCTGAACCTGCGTCGCGTGGCGCAGGCGACTCAGCTCAGGCAGTGGCGCAGGCGACTCAGGTTAGGGAACAGTACACAGGTTGCAACCCGTGTACTGTTCCCTAAGCTGATCACCCCTCAGCCGACGCCCCTCACCGCTTCGGGCGCAGCTCCAGGCCGCTGGCTTCCGGGTCCTCGGGCAGGCCGATGACGACGTCCTCGCCGTCGGCCACGTCGCCGGCCAACAGTGCACGGGCCAGCTTGTCGCCGATCTCACGCTGGACGAGCCTGCGCAGCGGTCTGGCGCCGAATGCCGGATCGTAGCCTTCGAGTGCGAGCCAGTCCTCGGCGGCATCGGTGACCTCGAGCGTGATCCGACGATCGCTGAGGCGTGCTGCCAGGCGCTGGATCTGCAGGTCGACGATGGAGGACAGTTCAGCGGTGCTCAGGGCGTCGAAGAGCACGATGTCGTCGAGGCGGTTGAGGAACTCCGGCTTGAACGTCGAATTCACGACGCCGAGCACCGCATCCTTCTGCTCCTGGACGCTCAGCGACTTGTCGACGAGGAACTGCGAACCCAGGTTCGAGGTGAGGATGAGGATCGTGTTCCGGAAGTCGACCGTGCGACCCTGACCGTCGGTGAGGCGACCGTCGTCGAGGACCTGGAGCAGGATGTCGAAGACACTCGGGTGTGCCTTCTCCACCTCGTCGAGGAGGACGACGGAGTACGGTCGACGGCGCACCGCCTCGGTGAGCTGACCGCCCTCGTCATAGCCGACATAGCCCGGAGGGGCACCCACGAGCCGGGACACGGTGTGCTTCTCCCCGTACTCGCTCATGTCGATGCGGATCAGGGCCTTCTCGTCGTCGAAGAGGAAGTCCGCGAGGGACTTCGCCAGTTCCGTCTTGCCCACACCCGTGGGACCGAGGAACAGGAACGAACCCGTCGGCCGATCCGGATCGGCGATGCCGGCGCGTGAGCGTCGGATCGCATCCGAGACCGCACCCACCGCGTTCTTCTGACCGATGAGACGCTCGCCGAGGACACCCTCGGCGCCCAGCAGCTTCTCGACCTCACCTTGGAGCAGACGACCTGCCGGGATGCCGGTCCAGGACGAGACCACCTCGGCGATGTCGTTGCTCGAGACCCGGTCGCTGACCATCGGATCGGTTTCGGTTTCGGCACTCGCCTCCTCCGCCTCGGCGAGGTCGATCTCCTTCTGCACGGCAGGGATCTCCCCGTAGAGCAGACGGGACGCCGTCTCAAGGTCCGTGTCGCGCTGAGCCCTGTCCGCCTGGGACCGCAGCTCGTCGAGCTTCGTCTTGAGCTCGCCGACCCGGTTGAGTCCGGCCCGCTGGGATTCCCAGGTGGCCTCGAGTCCGTGCAGCTCCTCCTCCCGGTCGGCGAGATCGGCACGCAGGGCGCCGAGGCGCTCGATCGAGGCCGTGTCCGTTTCCCTGGACAGCGCCATGTCCTCCATCTTCAGTCGATCCACGGCGCGACGGAGCTCGTCGATCTCGACGGGAGCCGAGTCGATCTCCATGCGCAGGCGGGACGCGGCCTCGTCGACGAGGTCGATGGCCTTGTCCGGCAGCTGGCGGCCGGTGATGTATTGGTTGGACATGGTGGCGGCGGCGATGAGGGCACCGTCGTTGATCGAGACCTTGTGGTGGGCCTCGTAGCGTTCCTTGAGTCCGCGGAGGATCGCAACCGTGTCCTCGACACTGGGCTCACCGACGTAGACCTGCTGGAACCGGCGTTCGAGCGCGGGATCCTTCTCGATGTTCTCGCGGTACTCGTCGAGTGTGGTGGCACCGACGAGGCGGAGTTCACCGCGGGCGAGCATCGGTTTGAGCATGTTGCCCGCATCCATCGCCGAGTCCCCGGTGGCACCGGCGCCGACGACGGTGTGCAGCTCATCGATGAACGTGATGATCTGACCGTCGGCGTTCTTGATCTCTTCGAGAACGGCCTTGAACCGCTCCTCGAATTCGCCCCGGTACTTCGCGCCGGCGACCATCGCGGACAGGTCGAGGCTGATCAGGGTCTTGTCGCGCAGGGATTCGGGCACGTCTCCGGCCACGATCCGCTGGGCCAGACCTTCGACGACTGCGGTCTTGCCGACGCCGGGATCGCCGATGAGGACGGGGTTGTTCTTCGTCCTCCGAGAGAGGACCTGAATGACCCGTCGGATCTCCTTGTCGCGGCCGATGACGGGATCGAGTTCGGCCTCACGGGCGGTGGCGGTGAGGTCGAGGCCGTACTTCTCCAGCGACTGCATCGTGTCCTCGGGGTTCTCCGAAGTGACCTTCTTGCCTCCGCGCAATTCGGGCAATGCCGCCAGCAGCGCATCACGACCGGCGCCGTTGTGGCGCAGGGCTTCGCCCGCTCCGTCCTGCCCGGCCGCGGCCGCGAGCAGCAAGTGCTCCGTCGAGACGAACTGATCGCCGAGGCTCGTCATCTCCTCCTGCGCAAGATTCATCATCTCGAGACCGGCCCGGGACAGTCCCGGCTGGGATACGGTCGCTCCGCTGACGGTGGGGAAGGCGTCGATGGTCGTCCGCACCGAGTTCAACACGGTGCGAGGGTCGGCGCCGACCTTGGTCACCAGGTTCGATGCGAGCGAATCCGGCTGGTCGAGCAGTGCCGCGACGAGGTGTGCGGGCTCGACCTGGTTGTTCTTCCGGGCCACGACATCGTTGATCGCGGACTGCAGCGTCTCGCGTGATTTGGTTGTCATCTGTGCGTCCATGCGCATCTCCTTCACAAGTGTGCTTCGCACCTGTTCCAAGAACAGGAATTGCTCTTGACGAGTTCAACATCCTCAAAGTTGAGTCTATTCCACTCAACCTTGGAAAGTCCGGAGGATCCACGTCATCTCGGCGAGCGGGTCACGTCAGTGAGCAGCTGGACGTCGGCGAGCGACTCACTTCAACAGCACGGATTGGAGGTCGAAGCGACGCAGCACTCTGTCGGCGATCTCCGGGTCGGTGCCGCGCTCGCGTCGGGCTCTGAGCACCTCGGCGCGGGCGGACTGGAGAGCCTTCGTCTGCACCTGCGCCATGACCGCGCGGTTCTCCCTCAGCGTCGTCGCCTGCTCCGAACTGGCCTGGTCGTCCGAGGTGCCCAGCAGCTGCGAGTAGAGGACCTTGAACCGGGCCCGCAGCGGTTCGGCGACCTCATCGGGCAGGCTCTCGTCGTCCCTGATCTGTTCGAGGGCGGCCTTGTAGGCCCGCTTGGCGATGTCGGCGGTGTCGCGACGCTCCTTCTCGGCTTCGTCATCGATGCCGAGGACGTTGACGACGGTGGGGAACGTCAGCCCCGCGCCGACCAGGGTGACGAGGAGGATGACGGCGGCCGCGACGAGGATGTAGGAGCGGCCGGGGAACGGTTGTCCTGTGGCGGTGGTCGCCGGGATCGACAGCGCCAACGCGATCGTGGCTAGTCCGCGCATCCCGCCCCAGGTCATCAGGGCGGTGTCCCTGACATTCAGCGGCGCCGCATCCGGGTCGTCGTCCCTGCTCTTGTTCTCCAGCACGGTTCCGAGCAGCAGCCAGCCGAACCGCACCACGATGATGACCAGTGCGATGACCAGCCCGATGCCCACGGCCCTGAGCAGGTGGCCATGCTCCGTCTCGACGACCTGGCGCAGGTCGAGGCCGATGAGGCCGAAGGCGATGCCGGTGATGAGCATCTCGAGGACCTGCCACGTCGAATTCTGTGTCACACGTTCGGCGGAATTGCCCTCGACGTCGCGTCTGCGCACCTCGAGGGCGGCGACGACGACGGCGATGACTCCGCTGGCGTGGAAATGCTCAGCGATGAGGTAGACGCCGAAGGGCAGCATCAGCATCAGTGAGGAGCGCGCGATCGTATGGTCGATCTTCTCCATCACCCACCACACGACGAAGGAGACGACGAGGCCGATCGTGATTGCGACGACCGCGGAGAGGAGGAAGGACAGGGCGAGCTGACCGAAGTCCACCTCGGTGCCGGCCATCGCCGCGGCCATCGCGGTCTGAAAGATCACGAGGGAGGCGGCGTCGTTGAACAGTCCTTCGCTCTGCAGCGTCGACATGATCCGCCGAGGTATCGACACGGTTCCGGCGACCGCGTCGACGGCCACGGGGTCGGGTGGGGCGAGCATGGCGCCCAGCGCCACCGCGGCGGCGATCGTGATCCCGGGAATGAGCACGATCGCCGTTCCGGCCACGGCCGCCACCGTCACCCCGACGAGCGCGACGGCCATGCCCAGTATCGTGCGCCAGCGGATGGAGAACAGCGCCCAGGAGGTCTTCTGAGCCGCGGCGAACAGGAGCGGCGGAAGGAACAGGGGCAGGATCAGCTCGGGTTCGATGGTGATCTCGGCGAAGCTGGGAATGAATGCGCCGGCGATGCCGATGACGACCATCAGCGCGGGCCAGGGGAGGCGCAGCTTCTGGCCCAGGCCGACGACCACGCTGGTTGCGGCACCGAATCCGATGATCATCAGCAGGGTCGTCATGGTCGTCTCCTCGTCGTCGCCGGCATGATAACAATCGCATCGATACCGGAGGCATCGTCTGCGCGAGGGGCGCCGGGCAGGATTGTCGGTGAACTCTGCGTCAGGTTTCCGCGCCGAACCATCGATATTTTGGCAGAATGCTGTTATGTCCGACTCAATTGTATTCTCCCTCGCCGACGATGCCGTCGCGACCGTGACGATCAACGAACCGGAGACGCGGAACGCTCTGTCGCGTTCGGTGATGAATGACCTCATCGACACCTTCGCCGAGGTGGGCCGGCGTACCGATGTCCGCGCGGTGATCCTGAAGACGGCAGGTCACGTCTTCAGCTCCGGCCACGACCTCAAGGAGATCAGCGGCGCGGAGCTGGATGTGCAGCAGGAGACGTTCGCAGTCTGCTCCCGGCTCATGCAGCTCATCCAGTCGATCCCGCAGCCGGTCATCGCACAGGTCCAGGGCGTGGCGACCGCGGCCGGCTGCCAGCTCGTGGCCAGCTGCGACCTGGCGGTGGCGGCTCGAGCGGCTCGCTTCGCCACCCCGGGGGTGAAGATCGGACTGTTCTGCTCCACGCCGATGGTGGCCCTGACCCGGGCTGTGCCGGCGAAGACCGCGATGCGGATGCTGCTGACGGGAGACTTTATCGGTGCGGACGATGCTCTGACGTACGGGCTGGTCTCCGATGTGGTCGCCGACGACGAGTTGGAGGCGGCGACCGGCGAGTTGGCGCGGAAGGTCGCGTCCGCCTCGTCGGCTACAGTGGCGGTAGGCAAGTCGGCGTTCTACGAGCAGCGTGATCTGCCTCTGGCGGATGCCTATGTGCACATGTCGGAGGTGATGGCCCAGAATGCGGTTGCGGCCGATGCACAGGAGGGCATCGACGCATTTCTGAGCCGAAGAGAGCCTCAGTGGCAGCATCGAGGCTGACAGTGTGGTTTCCTATGACTGTGTGGTTTCCTATGCAGGTGTGCTCGTCCGGAGGGACCGGATGAGATGCTTCAGACGATGAGGAGGACCCGACGTGGCGGTAATCGTGACCGGAGCCAGTGGCTTCATCGGCGGCGCCGTCGCCCGTGCCCTGGCGACCAGGGACGAGACGGTCTACGCGCTGGGCCGACGCGATCCCGAGATCCCCGGTGTGAACTTCCAGGCCTGGGACATTACGCAGCCTGCCTCCGAAGCGGTGACATCGCTGGCGAAGAAGACCACGGCGGTCTTCCACTGCGCAGGCATCTCGCGGGTCAGCGCCGACGAGGATGAGCTGTACAGCGTCAAGGTCACCGGCACGAGGAACGTGCTCGACGCATTCCCCAAGGCTCGGGTCGTGCACATCTCCTCGACGACCGTCTACTCCTCGAACGAGCCCCATTCCGACCTGTGGGAAGAGGCCGGGCACAGGGATCCCAACGACTTCCACGACGCCTACTCGAGGACGCATGCTCTGGCCGAGCAGCTCGTGACTCGCATCCGACCCGATGCGGCCATCCTTCGCCCGGCCGCGGTCTACGGAGCCGGGGAGACGATGCTCATGCCGTATCTGAGCCGAGTGGCGAAGAAGGGAGTCCTGCGGCTTCCCGGAGGCGGCAGACAGAAGATCACCCTCACCCATATCGACAATCTGGTGCGCGCGGCGATCGCCTGCGTCGACGTGCCCTCGGCTTCGGGTCCGTTCAACATCGGCGACCCGACCCCGTACAAGCTCAAGGACGCGGTCTCCACCCACTTCGCCCGCATGGAGTACGAGCCGGTCGTCATCGAGGCGATCGCGAAGGACAAGGCGCTGTTCACCGCGAAGCTGGGGCTCAAGATCAAGACCTTCTTCAAGCGGGGCGACCGGGCCGAGCTGTTCCTCGTCGAGTACCTCCAACACGATCGCACCTACAATCTCACCCGCCAGCAGCGGGTGCTGGGCATCTCGACGACCCAGCACCTCCTGCCCTCACGCTTCCAATAGCCGCCGGTCCACTGCGTGAGTCCCCGCCGGCCGACTCAGCTTGGGCCCCTGCCGTCCGTCTCAGCATGGTCGGCTGCCCTTCCGGTGGTCACCGCCTGAGCCCGTGTTGGCGGGCGACGATTCGTGACATCACGCCCCGCGGAAGTACCCGTTTGAGCAGGAACGGCAGCGGCGATCGGCTGCCCACAGCATAGAATTCGCGGGGTCTGCCTGCTTCGATGGCCCTGACGACCGTCGCCGCGACGGTCTCCGGCGAGATTCCCCGACGCTCATTGTCATCGAGGTGTTCGATCATCGTGGCCACATCCTCGGCATAGTCGGAACCTGCATCGAGGTACTTCGTCCGTCGCTCGCCGATTCCGGTGGCGATGGACCCGGGTTCGACGACGCTGATCCACACCCCGAACGGCGAGAGCTCCTGGCGTGCGGCGGTGGCGAATCCGCACAGGGCTGCCTTCGACGCGACATAGGAGCTGCGATGCGCCAGGGGGAAGCTTGCGAGCATGGACCCGATCATGATGATCCGGCCGTGACGCCGCTCGCGCATACCGGGCAGGGCGAGCTGACTCAGCCGCACCGGCCCGAGGACGTTCGTCCGGAACAGACGGTCGAGGGCCTCGGAGGGCAGCTCCTCGAAGGGACCGGACTGGCTCTCACCGGCGTTGTTGACGAGGACGTCGATCTCGGCCACCTCGTCGCCCAGCGCCTCGACGCTGTCGGGGTCTGCGAGGTCGAGGCGGAGATAACGCACGCCGGGGATCCGCTCGGACATCGGGATCCGCTCGGGATCGCGACTCGTGGTCAGGACGGTGCAGCCTCTGTCGGTCAGCATCGTGACCAGTGCGGCGCCGATGCCGGAGGTCCCGCCGGTGACGAGCACCGTGAGATTCGTGTTCGCCATCCTCAGTGCTCCGCTCGATCCATGTCGGTCCCCTCGTCTCCAACGGCTTCCGAACGTCCCGCGACGGCACGGCCGGCGCGCATTCCGGAGAAGATGCACCCGCCCAGGAAGGTTCCTTCCAGGGCGTTGTACCCGTGCATGCCGCCACCGCCGAAACCGGTGACCTCGCCTGCGGCGAACAGGCCGGGTATCGGTGTGCCGCCTTCCCCGATGACCTGAGCGTCGAGGTTCGTCTCCAGACCGCCGAGCGTCTTGCGTGAGAGCAGGCTCAGTCGCACCGCGATGAGCGGTCCGTGGGCCGGGTCGAGGATCTTGTGCGGCTTCTGCACCCGCACGATTTTATCGCCGAGGTAGTTCCTGGCGTTGTGGATCGCCTGCACCTGGGCGTCTTTGGAGAACGAGTGGTCCATCTGCCGATCTCGTTCGACGATCTGTGCCACGAGGTGGTCATGGTCGATGACGGGGCCACGTGAGCGTTCGTTCATCCCCTGCACCAGATCGTCCGTGGTGTCGGCGACGACGAAATCGGGACCGTACCTCTTGAACGCTTCGACCGGGCCGGGTGCGTCACTGGACCTGACTCGGTCCAGGGTCAGCCGCCAGTCCTTCTTCGTGATGTCGGGATTCTGCTCGGAGCCGGAGAGCGCGAACTCCTTGCGGATGATCGACTCATTGAGCACGAACCATGAGTAGTCATGCCCGGTGTCGAGGATCGTGCGCATGGTCCGGTTCGTGTCGAACCCGGGATAGTTCGGTGCTGGGAACCGATTGCCCTCTGCGTCGAACCACAGCGAGGACGGTCCTGGGATGATGCGGATCCCGTGGTTCGGCCACACCGGATTCCAGTTCTCGATGCCCTCCGTATAGGCCCAGATTCGGTCCCGATTGATCAGGCTCGCACCCGCGTCCTCGGCAATGGAGAGCATCCGACCGTCGACGTGGGCGGGGACTCCGGCAAGCATCGTCTGCGGGAACTCGCCGAGGCGCTCGATCGGCCAGAACTTGCGCATGAGTTCGAAATTGTGCCCGACTCCACCGCTGGTGACGATGACCGCCGGGGCACGGAGCTCGAAGTCGTCGACCTCGTCCCGGTTGGATTCGATGCCCCTGCCGGTGTGGCTGGGGGCGAGCACCCGTCCGCGGACTCCGACGACCCGATCGTCCTCGCCGTCGCGATCGCTGTCGGCTTCGCTTTCGAGGACGAGTTCGTCGACACGGTGACGGAAGGCCATCGTCACCAGGCCCTTCGCTTCGGCCCGCTCCACGGGTTCGCGGAAGACTCGGACCACCTCGGGGCCGGTGCCCCATGCGAGGTGGAACCTCGGCACGGAGTTCCCATGTTCGGACGCCCCGGAACCGCCGCGCTCGGCCCAACCGATGATCGGCGTCAGACGCAGACCCAGGTCACGCAGGTAGCGGCGTTTGTCCCCGGCGGCGAACTCCAGGTAGGCCCGGGCCCACTGCCGGGGCCAGTGGTCTTCGTCCCGGTCGAATCCCGCCGAGGTGGCCCAGTCCTGCCGTGCCAGATCGAGCGAATCATGGACGCCGAGTCGGCGCTGCTCGGGGGAGTCGACGAGGAAGAGGCCGCCGAGGGACCAGAAGGCCTGTCCGCCGAGGTTGGCCCGGTTCTCCTGATCGAGGATGAGGACCTTCTTGCCGGCGAGGCTGAGTTCATGGGCGGCGACCAGTCCGGCGAGTCCGGCCCCGACGACGATCGCATCGAGGGTCGTGTCGGTGACAGGGGATTCGTCCTCGAAACCGGCATCGGCCTCGTCAGGGGCAGGAGTCCTGCCGTGAGCATCGGTCGGTGACGTGGTTCCCATGGGCGACTCCTTCGTCGATGTGTGCACCGGCTTGGGTGTGCACCGGCTGCTGTGTGCGCTGGTCGGGGTGTGGATCGGCTGAGATGTGGGCAGGACGGCCTGCCCACACAGACTACTGTCTTTCGCGTCCGCAGGTGTGCCTGAACTCCCCCTCACCCGCCGTCATTGTGGGCAAACGGTCGAGTTCCACGGAAGTTTCGACCGTTTGCCCACAATGACGCGGGCAGCCGGGCAGCCGGGCAGCCGGGCAGCCGGGCAGCCGGGCAGCCGGGCAGCCGGGCAGCCGGGCAGCCGGGGAGTCGGGCACCCGGGGAGTCGGGCCGCCAGGCCGCCGGGGAGCCGGACCGCCGGACCGCCTCAGCGCCGGAGGGTGGATTCCAGCCAGTCCGTGGCGGCGGAGAAGGACTCGTCGGTGGTCGTCGGGTCGAGGAGCACCGTGTTCTGCACGGCGCTGGGATAGCTGCCGAGGAAGCTCAGGCTCCGCGTCACCCGGTGGATTCCCTTCAGCGCGTCGGCCATCCGAGCCTCATGCACGTGACCGAGCAGGTCGATGGAGAACTGATAGAGGCCGAGGCCGTTACCGGTGGGCCGGGATTCGATGCGCGACATGTTGACGCCGCGACTGGAGAACTGTTCGAGCATCTCCAGCAGCGCGCCGGCGCGGTCGGAGCGCAGTGAGGCCACGACCGTGGTCTTGTCGGAGCCCGTCGGCGCCGGGATGGTGCCGGGCCGGGTGACGACGACGAATCTGGTCTCGGCGTCCTGTCGTTCTCCGATGTCATCGGCGAGGACTTCGAGGCCATAGCGTTCGGCGGCGATGGCAGGACACACGGCAGCTACGTGGTCGGCGGCATCATTGGCCAGGTCGCGTGCCGCCGCTGCCGTCGAGGAGGTCGGGAGGTAGACGGCATCGGGGAAGTTCGTCGCCATGAAGGTCCGCACCTGCGCCTCGCCGTGCGGGTGGGAGCCGAAGGAAGTCAGCGTGCTGGGGTCGGTCCCCGGCTTCACCGCCAGGACGAAGCGCACGGGCACGACCACCTCGGCGACGATCTGCAGTCGACCATGATCGGTTAGGGCGTCGATCGTGGCCGGCACACCGCCTTCGACGGAGTTCTCGATCGGAACGACGGCGGCGGTGCAGTCTCCGTCGAGGACGGAGTCGAGCGCCGCGACAGCATTGCGCATGGGCTCGGACGCCGCCGTTGAGTCCAGCCCCTGTGAGTCGAGGTACTTCAGCAGCGCGGCTTCGGTGAAGGTGGCTTCCGGCCCCAGGTAGGCGAATCGCTCGGCGCTCACTTCGCCGTCTCCTTGTCGTCGCGTCGTCTGGCGCGCAGCCGGCGGGTGACGATGGCCCGCGCGACGTCGCGGTACTGGGCCGCACGGTGCAGCTGCGCCTTGAGGTCCTTGCCGGTGACCCGATGGTGCAGATCGCACTCGACCTCTTCGACGCGCAGCCCGGCATTGACGACGTCGATGGTCATGGCCGTCTCGACGCCCCAGCCGGCAGCGAAGGGCAGCGCCGCGTCGAAAGCCTCACGGCTGAGGCAGCGCATGCCGGACAGCGGCTGGGTCGCCTCGAAGCCGCTGAGATCGGCGATGCCCTTCTTCGCCAGTCCGACGACGAAGCCGAACCCGCCGCCCTTGCGCTTCTGCGCGGGCAGGATCGCGATCGTCATATCGGCCTCACCCGCGAGGACGGGGGCGGTGAGCGGAGCCGTTGCCAGGGCCGAGTCCTCGAGGTCTCCGTCGATGAAGAGCAGCGCGCGATGCTGCGGTTCCTCCCCGGGATCCGAATCGGAGATCTCACGGTTGCGGATCGCGAAGGCACCGGTCATCATGGCGGCGGCCTTGCCCTTGTTCTTCCGGTGGGTGACCACCTCGGCGCCGGCCCTGCGAGCCAGCACACCGGTGTCATCGTCGGACCCGTCATCGACGGCCATGATGATGTCGACTCCGGGGATCTGCTTGGCGCTTCGCACGGTCGCAGCGATCCGGTCGGCCTCGTTCATCGCAGGGATGATGGCAGCGATCGCCGTGGGCGCCGAGCGGTCGGGGCTCGAGCTGTCGGAACCGGACATCAGTGGATGGTCAGCTGGCGGGCGACGATGCCCGAGCGGGCGCGGCGAGCCTCGGCGCTCAGGGGCTCGGACGAGTCCAGGGCCGCAGTGAGGCGCGTGCCGAATTCTGCGATGGGCTCCTCGACGTCGTCGACCTGGGTGCCGAATTCGAGTTCCCAGACGGGCACGATGATTCCGTGCGCGCGGAAGTACCCCAGGAACGTCCCCGGACCGCCGAGGTCGTTGCGCCCTTCGGACTGCAGCCGCGCGAGGGCGTCGACGATCGCATCCTCACCTTCGGGGCGGGCCCAACGGACATAGGTGCGACCCGACATCTCGGTCCAGTACGCGGAGTCGACCGACACGATCTTCTCCGTCGGGGAGATCGAATCGTTGGCCTGTTCGAGGGCTGCGGCGACATCGGAGTCCGTCTCGGCCTCGGGCAGCTGCCAGTGCTCGAAGGACTCGAGCACGCGGATGTCGAACGGGTGGTCGGTGTCGAGGATGTCCTGCAGCCGCGGACCCTGGCCGGGCTCGGTGGTGGCGTCGATCGAGGTGCCCGGCTGCGCCTCGGCGGCGGCCAGGATCCCGTGTGCGACATCGCGGGAGGCATCGGTCGAGGACACCGGAACCTGCATGCCGGCCATAATGGCCCCGTCCTCACGGTGCCAGGCCTGCCACGCGGCGGGCAGCAGCGAGGCGATGGTGATCTCCTGACCACCGAACTCCTCCTTCAGCTTCGCCGAGGCGGTCGCCGCCGGCACGAGCTCCCGCAGGCAGATGAGGTCCGCCTCGAACGGCAGACCCTCGAACGGACGTGCGACGAAAGCCGTGGCCTGAGCACGTGCCAGACGCTTGGCAATGAGATCTTCCTTGGAACGCTTCGACTTCTTACCCATGGAAAGCAAGTCTAGTCTCTCTGACGACTCAGTACGCATCCCGTTCGGCGCCGAGGCTCAGTGCTGTTCGGAGACCGGGATGAAGTACCGGGTGGTATTCGATTCGTCCATCCTCACCTGCAGTTTGTCGCCGGGGTGGGGAAAGGCCGACTTCTCCGGGTTCTCAGGCGTCAGCCCCAGGTTCTCGAGACGGATGATCCCATGGCGGCCGACCTCGTCGGCGGCGAGGACATAGGAGTGGTTGAGTTCGCGGATCGTGACCTCGATCGAGGGGACATCGTCCGCGGCGTCGATGGGTGAGATGGTCCGCGGGGGTGAGGCGTTGCCCATTCCCAGGTAAGCGCCGACATCGTCCGCGATGTAGCCGGCCACCACATCGGCCTGGTCCAGCAGGCCGGAGAGGATGACCGAGAGGCGCTCCTGCTGGGCATCCGATTTCAGCGCCTGTCCGGGTTTGAACATGTGCTCTTCGGCGAGCACGCACCAGGCGTCCTGCATGATGGTGCGCAGCTGGAGTTCGACGAGAACCGAAGGCTCCGCATCGAAGGGCACCTCGACTATGAGATGACGTCCGCGGTAACCGGACGGCTTGGGATGGGCGGAATAATCCCGCACCTCGGCGACGGAGAGGTTCGACTCGTCGTTGCCGTCGGTGAGGATCTCCCACAGTGCGGACTGTTCGCGCTCGGTCCTGCAGACGGCACGGGCACCGGCGACATCGATGACTTGGTTCTCGACCTCGACGGCCTCATGGATCTCATCATTGGCGTCGGCGAGTTTGCGGCGCAGCTTCTCCCCGGTGCGCATGCGATCCTTGATCCGTCCCCTGCCGATGTTCACGCGGTCGCCGGACAACAGTGCGGAGCCCGAGCATGCGGCCTCGACCCAATCGTTGACCGTCTCCAGGGCGGCCCTCCACGTCGATTCGCGCCTCTCATAGGCTTCATCGACCAATTCGCGGACTGTTGCTGACATCCTCGTCACCTTCCTCGCTTCTGTTTCAACTTCACCAGAAGACGAGGTGGATGTCCATGCCCTGTCCGCGAATGATGTGAGGCTGGGCCAGCGGTCGAGTGGGAGATAGCCGTACTCGTAGCCGCGGGCAAGTGCGTCTCTGCGATTGCGGACGCCGAGGCGGGCGTAGAGGTTCGACAGCTTGTTCTTGACCGTTCCTTCGACGAGGCTGAGTTCGGCCGCGATCGCGGACACCGACGACTGCGTGTCCAGGAGGGCCAGCAGCTGCCGCTGCGAAGGGCTGAGTAAGGTGTGGTCCGCACGGGTTCTGAGAGTCTCGCCGACGGAGTGCAGACGGTGGCGAAGACGCTCGCCGGAACGCTGAGCGTGCGTACCGCTGGGGTCCGACGGGCCACTGGTGTCGTGTGAGTCGTCGGGGTCGTGCGAGGCGCTGGGCTCCGGCGGGACGCTGGTGTGGTGCGAACCCTCGGGGCCGTCGTGACTGCGTGTCGAATCCGCGAAGATCGGTGCGAGCAGGTCCCAGTGGGCGACGGCAGAACTGCGCCGGATCAGCCGATCGCGCAGGGACTTGGGCACCATGGCCACAGGGACGAGGCTGGCGGTGATGCGGCAGTATTCGAGAGCGTCGACGAAGGCGGAGTCCGCTTCGTCGTCGACTCCGCTGCCCAACAGACTGGCCGCCTGAATCGCTCGCGCAGAGGCCTTGGCGTGCAGGTCGAGCGTCTTCTGCGACAGGGCCCGGTTCGCGAGGTGAGCGGCTGTTCCGTACTCGCCGATGGTCAGATGCAGATTGGCTCGCGACAGGATGATGTAGACGGAATCGGAGTCGGCATCGAAGAGAACGTTCTGGGCGAGGTGGGTCTGCCCCTGCGCCAGATGCAGGCAGACCAGGCTGAACCGGAGGCAGTCGCGCAGGATTCCGGCCTCGGGAAGCGTTGAGCGATTGGTGTCGATGATCTGCTGCAGGCGCTTGTCTTCGATCCCGACATCGCCGCGCAGAATCCCCAGCAGCGACCTGTGCAGCGCAACGCCGATCCATGAATGGTGGCCGAGGGCGGGATCGGCCAGGCGCATCGAGAAGTCGTTCGCCGAATCGAGGTCCAGGGCATCCATGGCTCGGATCATGCGTGCCAGCGTGTAGGCCGAGAGCGCATGGGGGCTGCTGAACCGTGTGCGGTCCATGAGTTCGTCGAAATGCCTCAGATGCACGTCGCTCGAGGGGCCGTTGCCGAGCATCGCATGCGCCACGGCGCTGTAGGCATTTGCCGGCTGCAGGAGATACGGTGACGATGCCGTGGCGAGTTCGGTGATGATGATCGAACGGCGCAGCAGCTGCAGACTGCCGGCGATGTCGCCGATGAACATGGTGTTGATTCCGAGTTCGAGGTGGAACCGCGCTTCGCAGAGTCTGCTGGGCGCGGTGTGGAAGTTGTGTCTGCCGTGGAAGAGCTCCTGCGCCGACTGGGCGGCCTCTCGCCCCTGCTCCGGCTGACCGAGCACCCGGTGGCGGCGCATCGATGCGATCGCCATGATCAGGATGTCATCGACGGTGACCTCGCCGTCATCGATCCGATCCATCTGCGAGCTCAGCGTCGGAACCCCTGAGTGCTCGAAGTTGACCTTGTTGAGCACGGTCACGGGATCGCTGAGACCGAGTCGACGTCCGATATCGGCCGCCTGCAGGCAGTCGCCCAGGGCCTCTGCCAGGACAGCCGATCTGTGTGCCTGCACCTCGGGGACCTTCGAGTAGGCCTCGATCGTCGAGTCGAAGTGGTCGAACATGAGCGCATGGCCCCGGTGCGACCAGAGTTCCGTGAGCGTGCTCCAGTCGCCGGCGTCCGCGACCTGCCGGAGTGCCTCGTCGAAGCCGTCGAGGTGGTAGGCGGCGGGGGCGCGCAGCCATTCGGCGGAGGTCGCGCCCAGTGCTCGCCGTGACCGTGATTCGCTGTGGCGGTCCGCGGCATCGTAGAGCCGCCTGAGGATCGTCCTCAGCACCGGCGGGATCGTGTGATGTCCTGCCCGGTCCAGTTCCGGCAGCGGCAGTCCGTCTTCGACCAGGTGCGTGGTGAGGTCTGCGGTGTCGAGCGGGCCGGAGACCTCGAATTGGGAGGCTCCGGCATCGGAATCCCCGGCGGCGGGGCCCTCGTCGTCGGATGCCGCGGCAACGGGGCCCTCGGGCGGGGCGGCCAAGGGTCCCAGACGGCTCATTGCGGTCGCGGCGATTCCGATGGTGTCGGAGTTGATGGTGCGCATGAATGTGAGCAGGTGAGCGAGCCGCAGCTCCGGACTGTCCGGTGCCTGTCTCCTGATTCGGGAGAGAACTTCGGAGGCGATGAGATCCGAGTAACGGCCGGTCTTCACAGTTGAGAGGTCGTGTCCCATCGCATCGGCGCCGGTGAGGACGGCTCGGCCGGCAAGGAGGTGACCCGAAGTCTGCAGGAACAGGGACTTCCACGAGGAGGTGGGCAGGTCGGGCGCGATGTCGGAGAGGCATGCGGTGAATGAGCGCGCCGTGGTCGCGCGTTCGCCGGGGAGCACGCCGACATCCGAGACCTCGGTGGCGAGGTCGTCTGCGCAGTCACCGGGGGAGCGCGTGTCCGGCCTCAGCGCAGTCTGGTCGGCCGAGGAAGGGGTGGCCGAGGGGAAAAGGTCCGGCGAGGGGAGTGGGCCCTTCGAGGGCGGTGGGGCATCCGGGTCAGGGGAGTCATGCATGGTGGGGACCTCTGGCAGTGGGGATCCGGGGATTGTCTACCACCGAGTAATATATCTGATCTCGTCGGCTGAAGACTGGTTATACGGTGCGATTGGAATGTGATTTTCGCAATTGCCGTCGGTCGGCAATGCGGTTGTAGTCTGCCGGGGATCGGCAGGGGGATGATGCCATTACAGAATCACCGATGAAGTGACGTTTCGTCAATATGGTATCTGCTTCTGCGTGGCGACCCGTTCCGCTCCTGCGCGGCGACCCGCGGGATGAGCTCAGGTCGTCGTGGCGACGCTCAGGAAGCCGTGCAGGGCAGCGGTGCGCGAAGGGAGGCCGTGCAGGGCAGCGGTGCGCGAAGGGCGGATCGCCGAGGTGGTTATGGTCAGCAGGGCGCCCTCGCAGGCACCGCGCAGGCTCAGATCACACGTCGTAGTCGACGATGACGGGCGCGTGGTCGGATGCGCCCTTGCCCTTGCGCTCCTCGCGGTCGATCTCGGCACCGGTGGCCGTCTCAGCCAGGGAGGGCGAGGCGAGTTCGAAGTCGATGCGCATGCCCTGCTTCTTCGGGAAGCGCAGCTTCTGATAGTCCCAGAACGTATAGACGCCGGGGCCCGGTGTGAACTGCCGGGTCACCTCGGTGAGGCCCGCCTCGAGGAGGCCGTTGAAGGCCCGACGTTCGGCGTCGGAGACGTGAGTGGCGCCGTCGAATTCCTCCATGTCCCAGACGTCCTCGTCCAGTGGTGCGACATTGAAGTCGCCACACAGGACGAGTTTCCCATCCGGTGCGGAGCCAAGCTGCGCGGAGATGTCGGCGGTCAGTGCTCGGTACCATTCGAGCTTATAGGCGTAGTGCGGGTGGTCGAGTTCGCGGCCGTTGGGGACATAGAGCGAATACACTCTGACCCCGGCGCAGGTGGCCGACAGGGCGCGGGCTTCGACGACGGGCTCCTCGCCGAACGGCGGAATGCCGGCAAACCCGATTTCGGGGTCCTCAAGACCCACCCGAGAGGCGATCGCCACACCGTTCCACTGGTTGAGGCCGTGGAAGCTCACCTCATAGCCGCGCGAGGTGAACAGGTCCTCCGGGAACTGCGCGTCCTTGCATTTGAGCTCCTGGATGGCCAGGACGTCGACGTCGGAGCGATCCAGCCAAGCACCGATTCTGTCGTGTCGGGCGCGGATCGAGTTCACATTCCAGCTCGCGATTCTCACCCTCCCACCCTAAGCGGTCGGTGCCGAAGCCCAAAGCCGATAATCTGAGACCATGCCTGAAGCACTCAATGAACACCTCGGCCACGACGGCACCGCCTGTCCCGATTCCTACTATGTGCGCACGGGGCCGGAGGCCTTCGTCTCGACGTTGCACAGCCAGGGCGCCTGGCAGCCGGGGGAGCAGCACCTGGCCCCGGCGGCCGGCCTGGTGCTGGCAGAGATCGAACGTCGACTGCCCTCGGACAAGATCGTCTCGCGGGTCAGCTTCGACATCCTCGGCGTCATCCACTCGGGGGAATTCACGATCGACGTCAACGTCATCCGGCCCGGTCGGACCATCGAACTCATCGAGGCGAACATGCGTCACGGTGAGCGCACGAGCGTTCACGCGCGGGTCTGGCGCCTGCTTCCCGGCGACACCGCGAGCGTCGTCGGCGACGAATGGCAGTCTCTGCCGGAGCCCGAAGACGTCCCGGCCGTGCCGTTCTCCGGCCGGTGGGGCGGCGGATACATCGCCTCCCTGGAAGGAGGGCAGTTCACCGACGCGCGGCCCGGTTCCGCTCGGTCCTGGATCCGGACCCCCTACGTCCTCGTCGACGGTGAGGACGACCCCACGACCGCGGCGTTCGTCAAGCTCGTCGACACCGCCAACGGTTTGGCCGTGCGAGAGGATCCGAAGACGACGTTCTTCCCCAATGTCGACCTCACGATCCACCTCACCCGGGCGCCCGAGTCCGGCTGGGTCGGCTTCGACACGAAAGTGGCCTTCGGTCCCACTGGGATCGGCGAGACCGCGAGCGTGCTCAGCGATGTGAATGGACCGATCGGCACCGCGGCGCAGTCATTGACGGTGCGCGTCGGTCAGGGGGCGAAATGATCCCTCAGCCCGAGGTGATGCCGGCGTGCGACATGGCGGGGGCCCGATGAGGCCGCGCGCGCTCGTCACCGGCGCCGGCTCCGGGCTGGGGCGCGGCTACAGTCTCAGCCTCGCCGCCGATGACTACGACCTCGTGCTCGTGGCCCGTGACGAGGCCCGCCTACGGGAGCTGGCGCGGCGCATCGAGGCCGATCGGGGAACCCGCGCTGAGGTTGTTGTGGCCGATCTGTCGACCCGATCCGGGATCGACGTCGTCCGTGCCGTCATCGAGACCTCCCGGATCGATCTGCTGGTCAACAACGCCGGATACGGACTCAAACGGGGCCTGCTCGAGTCCGCACCTTCGGAGCTCGACGACCAGGACATGGTGCTGGCCGGGGCGGTGCGCGAACTGTCCCTGGCGGCGGTGAAGCGGATGCGGGCTCGAGGGCGCGGTGGGCTGATCAACGTCTCATCCATGGCGGCCCTGACGACGATGGGGCAGTACGCCGCCTCGAAGATGTCGACCCTGGTGTTCACCGAGGCACTTGCCGGTGAGCTGCGCGGCAGTCCGGTCACGGTGACCGCTGTGCTGCCAGGATTCGTCCGCACGAAGTTCCATGAGCGCCTCGGCGTCGAACGGCCCGGACCCGGTTGGATCTGGCTGAGCGTACGGCAGGTCGTCACCGCTTCCCTGCGTGATGCCCGCCGTGGAAAGGCGGTCTCCATTCCTGGCGCCAACTATGCGGCGGTGGCACAGCTGGCGCGTTTCGTGCCGAGGTCCCTCGTGCGTTGGGGATCGACCGGATTCTCTCTCAGTAGGCGAGACGAACACTGAGATCACTGCGGAGGGGGTATCGACGCGCCGAATGAAGTTGAGCCTTGAACCACTTTGTGCATGCCGTCTGACCTGGAGTTATATTGGAAATGTTGGGTGAATTGGCCTCGCTGACCGAGTGCCGAAGCGCCAGAAGAATCTTTACAAGTAGGTTCGAAGTGTGATCCAATAAATGTGTTCGCCCGGTGGGGATCGGGTGGACACAACGGACGTATGGGGATGCGTCCGGGTACTCGAGGGGAGTGCTGCGAGGACCCCGGGATGTCGCGATTACGCGCCCCGGGGTCTTTGTCATTCACATCCGGATGCCACCTGTTGCGTCTGCCCCGACATCACAGCTGAACACTGCGCTGCCTCCTCTGACGTGACCGGGCGATGGCGATCTGCACACCCACCGCGCTGAGCCGGACGCCGAGAGCCTGGCTGCAGTTGCGGGTCACCCGGTTCTCGATGTCGGCGACGACGGAGTCGATATCCGCCCGCTCGTCGACATCGACATGGATGGCGAGTTCCGGCTGTTTGGCGGTTCCTCGCAGGATGGCCTGCGCGTCGACGATCTCAGGAGTGAGTTCGAGGTCGTCTACCACGGCGGCGGCGATGACGTTTGCCGTGACCGTGGTCAGACCCGATCGGGCGTCCTCCTGCATGCGCAGCGGCTTGGCCGAGTCCTTCCGCGGAATCTGCGCTGCGAGCCAGCGGATGCCGATGACCACGAGGATGACCGCCACGATCAGTGCGATGATCGCAGAGAACGGCAACGCGAATACGGCAGCCACGGACTGCAGCCGCCCATCGGGGGTCAGCCCGGGGACGAGGGCTGCGGCCAGCTCGAAGCTGATCGAGAGCACGGCAAGACCGAACACGAGGCAGAGCAGGCCGACGATGATGAGGCCGGTCCGATTGGCGCCTGCTGCCATTCTTCTCATGCCTGCCTCCTCAGCGCACGCACCTTGACGGTAGGAGTGCGGTCGAACCCGATCGAAGCAAAGCGCCGTGTGACAGCGGCATCGACCTCGCTGCGGATCTCGTCGTTGTCTCGCACAGGTGTGGAGAAGGTGACGTTGGTCGATGATGCATTGGATGCGGCGCGAACACTCGAGACCCCGTCGACGGAGTCCGCGACAGCTGCGGCCAGGTTCGACAGCGCCGATGTCGGCAGGACCACCTCGAAGCGATCGATGTGCTCAGGGGCTTCGGTGCAGTAGCCGACGATGCGCTTGGCGCCGGGGGCGATGCCGACGATGGCGAGGAACAGGCCCACCACGGTGAGGACGAGGCCCACCGTGATGATCGCGGCAGCACCCCAGCGGATCGCGCCGAGGTCACTCAAGCCGGGCAGCCCGTCCGCCAGTGCCGAATCCGCGGTGCCGGTGGTCGCGATCGCCGCAATGGCCACCCAGCCCAGTGCCACGGCAATGGCCAGGATGATGCTGGCGACGATGACGGCGGGAACGACGCGTGCCGGCCGTGCGCGGAACAGTCGTGTTCGTGTGCTCATTGCAGGTTCCTCGCTGAGCTTCCGGCCCCAGTGCCTTGGGGCTTGAGCCACTTCACGTCGACGTCGACCTGGCGAACACTGACCCCGGTGAGTGCTTCGAGATCGGTGCTCAGGTGCCGGCGGATCGATTCGGTCGCCTCGGTGATGGGGGAGGGATACTCCAGCCCCAGCTGGACCTCGAGGGTGCAGCTGCGACCGGAGAGCGTCACGTCCACGCTGGGACGGCTGTCGAGGTCGGCGCTCGAGCCGAAACCGAACAGCCCCGAGCGGGTGCCGCCGACGCCGGGCAGACCTTTGAGGATCTGGGACGCCGTCTTCTCGATGACCCGATCCGCGATCGTGAGACCACCACGCGATGAAGCCACGCTGCTACCTCCGAGTCGTCGAACGCGAACTGAGCGCGCTGAGATCGAGACGGCCGTCGAGGACGAGCCCGATGACCAGGCCGAGTCCGCCGCAGATGGCGACGACGAGGAATGCGAGGAATCCTCCGAAGTACGCGACGATGCCCAGCGTCAGTCCGACGAGCAGTCCGATGAATGTTTTCGACATGTCAGTGCCTCGTTCAGTTGAGTTCGACGGTGTCGCCGAAGTCCTGATCGTCATCGTCGTCACCGGGGAGGTGAACGTCGGTGACCTCGATGTTGACCTCGACGACCTGGAGCCCGGTGCCCTGTTCGACGGCGCGGATGACGTTGCGACGGATCGCCTCGGCGACGTCGACGATCGAGGTCCCGTACTCGACGACGATGGTGAGGTCGATCGCGGTCTGCTTCTCGCCCTTCTCGACGGAGACTCCGCCGGAGACATTGGTCTGCGAGCCGGGGATGCGGTCGGCGAGGGTGTCGAAGGCTCGGCGTGCGGCATTGCCCATGCTGAAGACGCCGGGGACTTCGCGGGCGGCGATGCCGGAGAGCTTGGCGACCACGTTCTCCGCGATCGTGGTGGTGCCCATCTCGGTGACGAGCGGGCTGCGCACCGAATCATCGCTCTTCGGCTGCTGGGAAACTACGGTGGACTGCTTGTCTTCTGGCATTTTCAGTTCCTTTTCGCTTCATCGGTGCTGTCAACGGTGGTGCTATAGGTACAGACGCAGGGGATCGACGATCCTCACGCGGTTGTGCGGAAGAATTTTCACACCAATCCGGGGCCAGGCTCCAAGGCGTGTACTCAGGGCGCCGTTCCCGGGCTCCTCAGGACACGGGATTATGTCGTTGTCGGTGGACGAATATGTGCTGACGACGATTGTGGTCGCATACGATGACGTCATGACGAGACACGATGATCGTTTCGATATCGTCACCCTCGTCGTGCGTACGCGAGAGGGTGACATCGATGCGTTCGAGTCCCTGGTGGACCGATACGAGACCAAGCTCCTGCGGTTCTGCCTGCGCACGCTCGGCGATCGGCAGGACGCGGAGGATGTCGTGCAGGACACCCTGGTCCAGGCGTGGAAGTCGATGAAAGCCTTGGCCGAGCCTGCCGCCTTCGGCACCTGGATCTATCGATTGGCATCGAACAAGTGCACCGACACGCTGCGCAGGAGGACGGCCAGGCCCTCGGACGCCCAGGACCCCGATGATATGGCGGTTCACGCGGATGGAAGGGTCTCAGTCGAGAAGTCGGTCGAGGCGCGCACCGCACTTGAGCATTTCTCAGCCGTTCTCCAGACGCTTTCATCGGAACAGCGAGTAACCTGGGTGCTCCACCAGATGGAGGGCCTCAGTTATGCCGAGGTGGCGGAGACTCTGGGAATCAGCGAAGGCAGCGTGCGCGGCCGCATCCGCAGAGCGCGAACTGCCATCATCGAGGGGATGGAAGGATGGACATGAACGAACATGTCGTAGGCTCCGGCGCTGAACCAGGCCCGAAGAATGCCGATTCCCGGACGGACGACGCCGATCACCACCTGGACGCCAATATGCAGACTGCGGCAGAAGTGCCCGACCAATCCGATATGCACGATGAGTCCGATGCTCAGCTGCGCGGGGTCATCGACGAATACATGAGCACGTTCGCGCCCGAGCCCGAGGACACCGCCGGGGTGAGGGAGCGCATTCTCCAGCTGGTCAGAGAGGACCTGTATCGGGGGCCATCGACGCATCTGCAGACCGGACGCGGTCACCCGTTCTCGATCTCCACAGCATCGGTGCGGTCGATCATTCGCGTCGGCGTCGATTCCGTGGACGGGATCAGGGCTCGCAGCGTCGACGTCGAGCCCGCCGGAGACCCGGAGGGCAGTGCGGCGATCGTGGTCGTGACCGTCGCGATGCGAGCCGGCATCGCCTTCGCCGCCACCGCCGAGGTGATCCGACGATCCGTGTCCGCTGTCCTCCTGTCGGAACTGGGAATTCCCGCCGTCAGGATCGATATCAATGCAGAGGATGTGTACGTTGACTGAACATGCAGAGGTGAGCGGGCCGACCCCCGCACGTGGTCGATCCTCCGCGGGCATCTCCGACCCCGCAGATGGTGGGAACGGCGAAGCGACCGAATCGGCTCGTTTGGCAGAGTCCGTGACCTCGGTCGCCGGCGTCAGGGCGCTGGCACCGGGGCTGCGTGATCTCGTCGCGACCGCCACGGCCAAAGTGCTGCGGCGGTCCGGAGGTGAGCCGACCGGCGTCGATGTGACCCATGGAGGCGATGAGGTGAAGGTGAGGATCGATGCCCACCTCGACGAGACCCGTCCGGTCGCCGAAGTCATCGATGAGATCTTCGCCGTCGTCGAGGCCGACAAGGGTGCAGGACTCGTGGAGGCGACCGGGCCGTTGGACATCGACTTGCGAATCGTCAGCCGCGGCTAACGGACATGTGCGGTCATCGAATGTGCGCGGTGCCGGAGCCCTGCACCGGACTCCGGCACCGCGTTCAGGCCTCGGCAATGACCGAGCCCGCAGTCGTGGACCTGTGATCAGGCCAGATGAAGATCAGTCGGTTTTGGTCTTGGACTTCGACATCTTTCGTGAGATGAAGCCCCAGACGACCAGCACGATCAGCGAGCCGCCGATCGCACACAGCCATGTCGAGATCGAGAAGAACTCGTTCATGTCGGCACCGAAGACGGCACCGCCGATCCAGCCTCCCAATAGGGCTCCGATGACGCCGATGACAAGTGTGGCAATCAGACCGCCGCCTTGCTTGCCAGGCAGAATCGCCTTCGCGATAGCGCCGGCGATGAGTCCGAGAACCAAATACGCGATGAAACCCATGGGGCTCACATCCCTTCCATAGAGACTGCTGATCGGGCTTGTCGGGTGGTCCTGTCTTCAATACTAGATGCACGTCACGCGGAAACGACAGCCCTCCCTGATTCTTTATGACATTGGTACGGACCCGGACATGGATGAAACCTCACGGTCACATTCGACGTGAACGCGATGATCCCCGTCACGATGACCTCGGTGAGGGAAGGCCCGTGTGGGCCGTTTAGACTGGGGCCATGACCGATAGCGCAGACACCCGTCGACAGCTGCTCGACCTCATCGACGAACTCGCCGTGGTTCGCGGCAAGGTGACCCTCTCATCAGGCAGGGAAGCCGACTACTATCTGGATCTGCGCAGGGTCACCCTCGACCACCGCTCAGCACCGCTGATCGGCGATGTGGTCCTCGACCTCCTCGCCGCCGAAGGGGTGCTCGAGACGATCGACGCGGTGGGCGGACTGACGATGGGTGCCGACCCGGTCGGCACGGCCGTCATGCACCGTTCCGTCGTCCGCGGCACTCCGGTCGATTCCTTCGTCGTCCGCAAGGAGGCGAAGAAACACGGCATGTCCCGCCGTGTCGAGGGCCCCGACGTCGAGGGCAAGCGGGTCATCGCGGTCGAGGACACCTCGACGACGGGCGGTTCCGTGCTCACCGCGGTCGAAGCCCTCAGGGAGGCCGGCGCCGAGGTGGTGGCCGTGGCCGTGGTCATGGACCGTGACACGGGGGCCAGAGAGCGGGTCGAGGCGACCGGGACCCCCTATCTCACGGCGCTGACGACGAGCGACCTCGGACTCGAATGAGGCGTTCGCCCGGACCCCCCCCCGGGCGATGGCCCGTTCCGTCGATCACCAGCTGGGACTCGACTGGCAATTCTGTCGAAACCGAGGTCCTGGTTTGAAACATCATGGTCGATTCAACACGATGGATGAGACACTCCCACAGGACCGCTTCAGGAAAAGTAAGGATGACGCGTGCTCACACTGAAAGAGATTTCCCTGCGCAAGGGAAAGCGAACTTATCTCGACGAGGTGAGTTTCACCGCGCAGGCAGGGCGGATCACCGCAATCGTCGGCACCCGTTCGGCCGGCCGGACCGAACTGGTCCGCGTCATCATGGGGCTGATCTCGCCCGATGAGGGCAGCGTGAAGCTCGAGGACTTCGAACTCGACTTCGGTGATCGTCAGAACTTCGGCTACCTGCCCGCCGAGCGCGGCGGCTACCCGAACATGCGCGTGATCGATCAGATCGTCTACCTGGCACGTCTGCACGGCATCACGCTCGGTGCGGCCGAGCGCAATGCGCTGACTCTGCTCTCACGCCTCGAGCTCGCCGACCGTGGATACGCGCCCCTGAAGAATCTCAGCGGTTCGGAGATCGCCCGCGTCGACATCGCAGCGACGCTGGCCGCAGACCCCGATGTCGTCGTCATCGATGATGCCTTCGCTGGCCTCGACGCGCAGTCGACCGAGCTCGTGACCTCACTGCTGCGTGCCCACGCCGCATCCGGAGTTCCCGTCATCCTCGCCACCGACGACTGGGAGGCGGCGCAGGCCCACGCCGATGACGTCATCGTCCTCAACCAGGGCCGGACCAGTGTGTCCGGCAGCGTGGCTCAGTTGCGCGACGATGTGAAGTACCGTGTGGAACTCACCGACGCCGAGGCGGCCGCGCGGTCACTGGGCAAGCGCGCGGGCATCAGCGACGTCGCCGTCGACGATTCCGACGACGATGTCATCAGCTTCCGGGCCTCCGATGCAGGCACCGCGGCGAAGACCGTGGCCGAGCTCGATGGTGTGAAGAGTTTCGACAGTGTTCGACCGACATTGGCCGAGCAGTACAAGGAGGCTTTGTGATGGCAGGCAAGGACGAAGGCCAGGACGGGGACTCCCCGGAACCGTCGGTGTCGAAGGGCACCGCAGGCGAAGGCATCGACGATCTCGGCGTTTCGGTCGGTGACGATGTCACCGCATCCGAAGACGACACAGTCACCGTGTCCGAGGGCGACACAGAGGCCGAGGGCACAGCCGCCTCGAAGAGTTCCGACGCTCCGGCCGATGCTCACACCGGTGCCGCCGACGAGGGCCTCGACGAGGTTCCGTTCGAGCTGGCCGAGGACAATCCCTCATCCGACGAGCTGCCCGAGACCGGGCTGGTCTCCGAATTCGTCGATGTGAACAAGCGTCAGGCTGCTTGGCTGGTGTCGAACCGGGAGAGTTCGACCGCGTTGCGCAGTCCCCTCTTCCTGGTCACCGGTGCCGTCATCGTGCTCGGGGTCCTCGCCGCGATCATCGGCGGAGCCGTCGGATCCTCCGATGCGGAGTCGGGCACGCCGAGCATGGCCATGGTCGGCGTGGGTGAACAGGCAGCCATGTACGAACAGCAGCTGGGCGTCAAGATCACGAACGTCGACGACGCACAGGCCGCAGAGAAGCTGGTGCGCGACGGCAAGGTCGACGCGGCCCTCATCCAGGACCCCAGTGGTCAGGCGCAGCCGACGATCATCGCCTTGGACGAACAGCCCGAGGCCCTGTTGGAGAAGCTCGCACCCGAGACAGAGGCGACACTGTTGAATGAGCCGGCGGTGGGCGATGAGATCGCCACACCGTTGCTGTGGGGCATGGTCGTGTTCTCACTTCTCGTCGTCGGAACACTCGGGACCGCGCTCTACCAGAACCTGCGTCTGGAGAAGCGCAACCGCATCACGGAGATCATCGCGGCCACGATCCCGCCCCGGTCCTCGGCGTCGGGGCGGATCACGGGAATGCTCTCGCTGACGGCTGTCCACCTCGTCGTCGCCGTGGTCGTGGCCGAACTCGGGCTCTCCATCTCCGGCAAGACGTCATTGGCATTCGCCATGTTGCCGGGACTGGGCTGGTTCGCCCTCACCCTGCTGTTCACCGCCTGGATCGTCTACGGGCTCCTCGTGTGGGCATCGACCGTGACCGGCGACAAGGCACGCAAAACCTTCGTGTCGATCATCGGGGTCATCACCGTAGCGGGCTTCATGGCTCCGGTGATCGTGGGTGCCTCGGGCACCGCAGCGAAAGTCCTCTCATGGACGCCGTTCACCTCACCGGTGGGCATCGCGGGACGGTTCTTGGGCAGCTCACCCGAGTGGTGGGAAGGACTCGTCGCCGCAGCCATCGCACTGCTCGTCGCGCTCATCGTGCACTCGCTGGCCGGCGGCGCCTATGTCCGCGCCGTGCTCACCGGTGGCGGCCGCGGCGGCAAGACCGTGAAGATGACGAAGCGCGCACAGAAGGTCACCGCCGGCTCGGCCTCAGGCAAGAAGTCGAGCGAAGGCGGCAAGAGCGCCGACTCGAAGGGCTCGGACGCCTCGGCGAAGGACGACGGTGGGGAGGATGCGAATAATTCGGACGCCTCGGATGTCGGTTCCGGTGACGCCTCGGCGGATGAAACCGATGACAAGAAGTGACTGAGGACAACGCGTCTCAACCGGACGCGCCGCAGGTGGGGGTCGGTCCGTGGACCGGCCCCTGGCCTGTGTCCGAGCACTTCGATCCCGAGCTGCTGCGCGACGGGGACCGACGCAACGTCGTCGATCGGTACCGCTACTGGAAGCACTCGGCCATCGTGGCCGACCTCGACGCCTCACGCCATGATTTCCATGTCGGAGTGGAGAACTGGCAGCACGACCTCAACATCGGCTCCGTGGTCAGGACGGCGAACGCATTCAACGCCGCCGCGGTGCACATCGTGGGCAGACGGCGATGGAACCGGCGTGGGGCGATGGTCACGGACAGATACCAGCACATCATCCATCACCCGAGCATCGACGACCTCCTGCAGTGGTGCAGTGAGAACGCAGTGCCGCTGATCGGCATCGACAACTTCCCGGACTCCGTTCCGTTGGAGACCTACGACCTGCCTCGGCGCAGTCTGCTGCTGTTCGGGCAGGAAGGCCCGGGGCTCAGCGAAGAAGCGCATCAGGCGAGCACGGCGGTGCTCTCGATCGCTCAGTACGGGTCGACCCGGTCGATGAACGCGGCAGCGGCCGCAGCGATCACCATGCACTCCTGGATCCGCCGCCACGTCTACGACCAGCCGGTGGCCTGAAGGAGTCGGCGCAGAAGCACCTGTGGTGGCCGCAGTCCACACTGCCTCCCAACAGTTGGTAGGTTCTTCTCGATCTCAGCGACGGATTCGAGCAGAACATGCCGACCGTTGGGGTATTCATCCGGCCCGCTGCAACAAGAGCACAGACAAATGGGCGACCCGCGACGAACCCTGTTGTGGGAACGGTACGGATCGCCCTTCTGTCGCCACCGACTTCGAACCCTCGGCCCCGAGGTGGCCCGTCAGCCAGGATGCGGCTTCTCGGCCTCGGTTCAGGCCGACGGTGTGACGGCCGCCTAGCTCAGCTCAGCCTTTGCAACTGCCTCAGCTGAGGTCGGCTGCGTGGGGTTCGATGAGCCCGCCGATCTCTGCCAGCTCGGCCGTCAGCGAGTCGGCATCGTCGAAGGTGCGGGAGATGACGGTCAGCCGCTTCGCGTAGTGCCCGATCGGGTACTCCATGGTCATGCCGATTCCGCCGTGCATCTGGATCGACTCCTGGCTGATGGCCCGCGCCGACTGATCGATGACGACCTTGGCCGCGATGACATCCCGGTGACGGTCCTTCTCGGAGCCGACCTCCTCGTTTGTGACCGCGAGACGGGAGTACAGCGCCATGCTGCGGGCGTATTCGAGATCCGCGTAGAGGTCCGCCGCACGGTGCTGCAGCGCCTGGTTCGCGCCGATGGGAGCACCGAACTGCTCACGCGTCTTGAGGTACTCCGCCGTCATCGTCAGCGAGGCCTCCATCACGCCGACCGCTTCGGCCATGATCGCGGCATTGGCCGTGTCGAAGAGTTCGGCGACGATGGCATGCGCGTCGGCGGCACCGAGGCGCTGTGCCGGCGCATCGTCGAACTTCACGCTGGCGCTGCCCTGTCCATCGGCCTGACGGTGAGCCACACGGCTGACCCCGGTCGCCGAGGCGGAGACGAGGAACAGTCCAAGGTCACCGTTCTCGGACGCGGTGACGATGAACTGGTCGGCGACGTCGCCGCCGAGCACACCGTTCTTCTCACCGGTGATGGTGAAGGAGCCCTCTGCACCCGCCGAGGCGGTGGTGGCCGGTGTCTCGACCGAGTAGCGCAGACCGGGTTCGAAGGCGGCGAACGCGAGGAAGGTCTGGCCTTCGCAGACCGAGGGCAGGATCTCCTGCTTCTGCTCCTCGGTGCCTGCGGCGGCGATCGCGTTGGCGCCGAGCACGGCTGTGGCCAGGAACGGCTCGAGCACGAGCGAACGGCCGAAGGCTTCGGCGACCACGGCCACCTCGGCGAAGGTCATTCCGGCGCCGCCGTAGTTCTCGTCGATGGCCAGACCGAGCAGGCCCATTTCGGCGAACTGCTGCCACTTCTCGCGGGAGATGCCCTCCTCGCTGTGGAGAATGGCCTCACGCGAAGCCGCGTCGTACTCGCTGCGCAGGTACTTGTTCAAGGTGCTGGCGAGTTCTTGCTGTATGTCGTTGAGTTCAAGATCCATTGTTGTCCTCTTCTTCAGTGTCCTGGGTTCGTGGGAACCTCAGAGACCAAGCAGTGCCTTCGAGATGATGCCCCGCTGCACCTCGGACGAACCGCCGTAGATGGTGACCTTGCGGGTGTTGAAATACGAGGGGAGGGCGTCGACCGCTCCATGCGGAAGGTCCGACAGGCCCTCGCCCTGGACACGGTCGGTGACGAAGTCGAGGCCCTGCGGCCCGAGGACGTCGACGAGCAGTTCGCTGATGTCCTCCTGCAGCTGCGAGCCCTTGAGCTTGAGCACCGAGGAGCGTGGGTCCGGCTTGTCGGATCCGGCGGCCTGTGTGGAGAGGATCCGCAGCTGAGTCATCTCCAGCGCGGTGAGCTCGGCTTCGATCTTGGTCAGGCGCGCGGAGAACAGCGGGTCGTCGAGCAGGCTGCCGCGCGCGGTCTTCGTCACCGCGGCGTATGCCTTGGCCCGGGCGAGGTTGACCTTCGAGGTGCCGATGCGGGCGATGCCGGTGCGCTCATTGCCGAGCAGGAACTTCGCGTAGGTCCAGCCCTTGTTCTCTTCACCGACCAGGTTCTCGACCGGCACCTCGACATTGTCGAAGAACACTTCGTTGACCTCGTGGCCGCCGTCGATGAGCTGGATCGGGCGAACCGTGACGCCGGGGGTCTTCATGTCGATGAGCAGGAACGAGATGCCCGCCTGCTTCTTCACGTTCGGGTCGGTGCGGACCAGGTTGAACATCCAGTCGCCGTACTGACCCAGGGTCGTCCAGGTCTTCTGTCCGTTGACGATGTACTTGTCCCCGTCGCGGACCGCGGAGGTCTTCAGCGATGCGAGGTCGGAACCGGCGTCCGGTTCGGAGAAGCCCTGCGACCACCAGATGTCGATGTTGGCGGTGGCCGGGAGGAAGCGCTCCTTGATCTCCTGGCTGCCGAAGGTGGCGATGACGGGGCCGACCATCGAGACGTTGAAGGGCAGCGGCTGGGGAACGCACGCCAGCTGCATCTCTTCGAGCCACAGGTGATGCTGGACGGGAGTCCAGTCCTGGCCGCCCCATTCGACGGGCCAGTTCGGGACGGCGTATCCGTGCTGATTGAGGATCCGCTGTGAAGTGACCACGTCATCCTTGGTCAGCTCCTGGCCGGTCGCAACCTTGAAGCGCAGTTCTTCGGGGATCTGAGTGCGATAGAACTGACGCATCTGCTGCGCGAACTCGCGCTCCTCTGCATTCAGCAAGGTGTCCATGAAATCTCCTGATTGATCGTTCGGTAACTTTACTCAATAGTACGTTTCGGTGTTCGGGCTCACAAGTGGGGACGGTGCTCCGATTCCTCGGCGGATCGGGCGAGGCGGGCGGACGGGGCGGACCGGGCGTACGGGTGGAGATTTTCCCGTGCTCAATGTCCAAGAATGCGGTAAGGTATGACGGTTATAGTAGGAGTAGTCATTCAATCGGTGTCCGAAGCTGACAGATTCGGCACCGACCGACATCCGTTCATACGGTATGCAGGCCGAACGGCGGCGAAGACGCCGGTCGACGTACAAGCGAGACTCGATGTCGAGTCCTTCCCGTCGCTGGCTGCGAGGCGGATGTCGCAGGGTCCGAAGAAGGCTGAGAACATGTCCGTTGCTGTTCGACCGGTCCAGCGCCGGTGCCTTGGGTACTTGGAGGAGATCGCTTCCGTTCTGCAGTCGCTGACAGCGCCCGACCGATGCGGATGCCTGGTGATCGGCGCCGCCGGGATCGGCAAGACCACGGTGATGAACGCCGCACTCAAACAGGTGGGCAGAGACGTTCGGATTCTGCGGTTCCGCGGATCCGAGCACATGCGTGAGCGTCAGTTCGGCATTCTTGAGATTCTCCTGTCCCAGGCAGGCGATGTGCCTGGGGGCGTCGGCGCCGCATTCTCAATCGTCGCCAGAGCGATTGCGGGCCGGTCGCAGAGGACGCAGACCATCGTGCTCGTCGACAATGCCGATCTCGTCGACTCCGCATCGATGTCCGTGCTCTGCCAGCTGGCCGAGCACGCTCGCATTCGACTGCTCGTCGGGGCCGAACAGATCCGGCCTCCGTTGGACCTGGTGACGAACCTGTGGCTGTCCGGAAGGATGTCGCGAGTCGATCTCGGAGGACTCGATGAGACAGCGGTGGCCGCGCTGGTGCAATCCTCCGGCCAAACAGCCTCGAGGTTCGACTCGGTGGCAGAGCTGCATGCCGAGACCAACGGGAATCCGCTGCTGCTGGGTCACGTGCTGTTCGGGCGGCAGCAGATGCTGACCACGGATCGCATCCTGTGGAAGATCGAGCCTCAGCTGAAACCGATTCTCGAGATGATCGCGATGACCGGGGCTATCCGATACGAGACGATGGTGCGACTGTGCGCACCCGAGGATCTGGATGCGATGGTCGATGCCGGTACGATCACGATGTCACAAGGACGGTATGCCGCTGTCGAACTCGTCGAACCGGTCGTCGCCGACTTCCTTCGGTCAAGGGTCCGTCCCTCCCACAGCCTGCAGCTGTGGAAGAGACTCAACCAGGCCGTCATCCACGACCACCTGGATGGTCAGCCGCTGTTCGGCTATACCCGCTGGGGACTGAGCCTTGGCCACAGTCAGCCATTCGAGCGGGTATTCTCAGCGGTCGGTTGGGCAAATGCCCGTGGCCGGTATTCGGAGGCAGCCGCGCTCGCCGAAGCCAGCGGGCACGACACCGATGAACTGCGCCTCGAATACGCGCGCGCAGTCAGGGGCCTCGGCGATGTCGCAACAGCGCGGGAGGTGTTCGACAAGGTTCTCAAGAGCGTGACGGCGAGGTCCGGCGATGTGAGTCCTCAGCTCATGTCCCGGGTCGCGAGCATGGACCTGAGACTGACCGATCCGCGTCAACCGGAGCGATTGCGGACGCAGTGGGTCAGCGATCACTTGCTCGTCCCCGACGACGTCGGCCGCCTCGACGTGACGAAGGCAAGGTTCGAGGTGAAGGGCGGTCGCTATGAAAGCGGTCGCCGGCTGGCGAGCAGGGTCTATCAGGATCACTCGTGCCTGACCCGGCACAGACTGCGGGCCGGTGCTGCTCTGGGCGCATCGGAAGTGATCACCGGTCGAGTCGTCAAGGGGCTGAAATACATTGATCAGGCCGAGCTGATGTTCACATTGCCGGGGATGACGAGCCTCGAACGAGAAGATGCGATACCGCAGTTCTTCCTCGCCCGGTACATCGCCGGTGATTGGGCCGGTGCCAGAAGATCGGTGGAATCGGCCGACCACTCCCAGCAACTGTCGCAGCTCGTCGGAGCACTCGTGGACATACGCACAGGACACCCTGCGCGAGCGCTGCTGACATTGGACGCAGTGCTGCCGCAGGCGTGGCCCGCGAGCTGCATCGACATCGCCCGAGTCGGCCGTTCGGCCAGACTGTATGCCCAGACCCTGCTCGGTGCTCCTTCCTCCTCGACGGGCGAGTGCGCGAGCGATGCGGGATCGGGCGGTCAGGACGACTATTCGGATTGGGCGGACTTCGAAGCTCAGCTCTTCGAATTGGAGACGATGGCCCTCTCGCAGCCGGAAAGGGCCGCCGAAGAACTCTACGCACTCGGGGAGTCGCGCCGTGCGCAGGGGGCCATCACTCTCGCATCATCCGCGTGGCTGCAGGCGGCTCGGCTCGGACACAGCGGTGCGAGGGCGGAACTGGCCGGAGCCGCCGCCCAGCTCGACGGTGCGCCCGGCCGTCTGGCTGGAATCGTATCCTCCGCGATGACCGATGGACGCCCGTCAGGTCTCACGGCGGCCGCGAAACAGGCGGCGAACTTCGGTGCGATGGTGCTCTGCTCCGATCTCGCGAAGATCGCGCAGGATCGTGCGGTCGAATCGCGGGATTCGCAGGCGGCCAAGGAAGCCCGGAAGCTGATCGGTGAGAGTATGCGCGCGATCAGGTTCAGCTCCACGGGCACACAGCTCCAATCGGTGCTCTCGGACCTCGAACGACAGCTCGTGGACGGAATCATGGCGGGACGCAGCAGCCAGGAGCTCGCCCATGCGCACCACCTGTCCGTGCGCACGATCGAGTGGCATCTGGGTCGCATCTATCGCAGGCTGCATGTGGTCGACAGGCGGGAGCTGCGCGAAGTCATTTCGCATTGGGGCGAAGGTCGATGAGCGAATTCCTCGATGCAATGGTGTTCGGCAGGAATCGGGAGCTCACGGTGATCGAGAATTCGATTCTCGACTCGTCCTCGAACGGTGTCTCCATCGAGGGTGAGACAGGGATGGGGAAGACCCGCCTGCTGACTGAGATCCACCGCCGCCGAGGCGGGCGCGACTTGCGACTGAAAGGCGATCGGGTGCTGCGTTCGGTGCCGTTCGGTGCCTTCGGCATGATCGTCGATCTGGACGAGGACCGCGCAAATCTGCTGCATCGGGTCGTCGAGGCATTGACCGTCGGTCGGCAGACCCCTGTGGTGTTCGTCGATGATGCCCACGAACTCGATGAGCGCAGCCTCAGCGTCCTTTCGCAGCTGGCCGATGACGGAAGGATCAAGCTCATTGCCGCCATGCGTCCGAACACCGCCGAGGTGGGTCATCCGTTCGTCGAACTCGTCGCCGACCGTGTGCTCGATCAGGTGGTGCTCGAGGCGCTCGAACCCGATGGGTATGCCGAGATGGTCGAGCACTATCTCGGTGGAATAGTGTCGCGAGGTGTGCTCGACATCGTCGGGTTCCATACCGGACGCGTCCCCGGGAAGGTCATCGAGCTGCTCAGATATTCGGGGCGGGCGAAGAGGTTCCTCGACCGTCAGGGTGTGTGGGTCCTCGACGGGCTGGACATCGATTACGACGAACGCGCCAGGGACGTCACACGCATCGATCTGAACCGATATTCGACCGCCGAACGCCACGCCCTCGAACTGGTCATTCTGGCTGGGGAGGTCGATGTCGAACTGATGCTGGACGCAGATCTCGGCGACGCTGCCGACTCCCTGGTCACAAGCGGAGAGCTGCGGCTCGAGCAGAGACCAGCACGCGTCTACGTCGCGATCGAGAACCACGCTTCGGAGACGATCAGGTTCACTGTGCCCGACGGCCGCAGTCGGCAGATGTTCGAACTGGTCTCCGGATTCGCCGACAGCCCTTCGACGCGGGCGATCATGCTGCGCACCGATTGGGGGATCCGATGCGGGGCCGATGTTCCGGTCCACGACATCATCGACGGAGCGCGACTGGCAACTCGCCTGGGTGAATGGCAGAGGGCGCTGCGGATGCTCAACGAGGTGCCCACCGATCGCATGGCCGCGCATGAACTGTTCGACCTCGGGCGACTCTACTGCGAGGTCAATCAGGTCCCGATCGGTTTCGACGTCCTCGCCCAAGCAGTGGAGAAGGCCTGCTGTGCGCAGCTCGTCTTCGACGCCTTCCAGCTCTGGGTCTACCGCGACTTCGACCGGAATTCGCCGGCGCTGTGCCTCGACGACTTTCACCGGGGCCTCGACCGTCTGGACTCGCGATCCGAGAGGTCGATCTGCGAAGGCCTCGACGCTGACATCGTCAGGGAGCTGATGATGATGCTCGCGGCCCGTCCTCTCGTCGAAACGGCGATCTATGAGCCGGAGGGGATCGGACCGGTGCCCGAAGATCGTATGCGGACCACGCTCAAGAGTCTGCACGCGATCTCCCGTGCAAGCCGGAGCTCGGAAACGGGCGACAACCGCGAAGCTCTCGATGCACTCGACAGAGTCGCTCCCGATATGACGGAACTCGGCACGGGTTCTGTCATGCTCACGACGTTGAGGGCCAACTCTCTGGTGAAGTCGGGCGACATCTCCGGTGCCAAACAGCTGATGAGTGCGCAGCCCAGCTCGGATCTGGCCTTCCTCGCGTCCCGCAGCGGTCCGACCGATCTCATGTGGTCCTATATCCATCTGCTCGAAGGGCAGCTGTCCGAGGCCACACGGTGCAGCCATTCGGCTGTCGAGGCCCTCGAATACTGGAACCAGGTGCCCTTCCTCGCGATCGCGATCGCGCACGCGTCCTATATGTCTATGCTCGGCGGCAACATCGATGCCGTCGTCAGCTATGAATCACGCTTCACAGCTCTGCCCGATGATGGCCCCTATCTGGAGTATCGGCGGGCCCTCATGCTCCGCGCCATCGTCCGAGCTCTGCGCGAAGGCACCGTCACCGACGAGATCCACGAGATGCTGGCACGGATGCGGGTCGAAGGGTCGTTCGGGCTCGAAGCACAGCTCAGGCTCCTGCTGTTCCACCACTTCGCTGAGGCCGACCCCGAGGCGATGTGCTTCATCGCGGAGCAGGGAAACGGCGGTGAGTTCGATCTGCTCCGAGTTCTGGGGAAGGCGCTGGTAGACAGTGACGGGGCTGCGCTTCTCGAGATCGCTGCTCAATGTGAGACTTCCGCTCCGCTCCTGGTCGCGCAGTGTCGAGCTGTGGCCGATCGCTTCCTCGTCTCCGGCACCCTTCGCTCGGACAGGCGAATCGACGACAGATCGGGTCTGACCGTCCGTGAGCGCGAGATCAGCGGACTGGTCACCGTCGGCAGAACGAACGCAGAGATCGCCCGGGAGCTCGGAGTCAGAGTGAGAACCGTCGAGGGCCACATCTACAGACTGTTCCAGAAGCTCGGAATCGCTCGCCGCGAGCAGGTCGCAGCGGCGCTCGAGACGCTCGACGGCGGGGGCCGTCCTCCGGGCGGCACCGATCGGACGGCGCCCGGGTGAACGCGGGCAACGCCTGACTGACGGCGCCCGGGTGAGCGCGGGCAGTCCCTGACTGACGAGACATCGAGTACCCGAGCCCCGCCTCGGCGGGATACAGGCCCTTGAGTAGTCGTGCACCCGTAATGACTGCCCGATGACTGAGTAGTGATGCGCTCATGTCCAGGATCGGCCACCTATTCCCCGAGCCGTTTCGCGGCGATGATCGGGTCATGAGCATCTCACCGTCGCAGCACACAGCAGTGGGCGTGCACCAAGCCGCCGAGGTCCCACAATGGAGGGTATGATCCGACGGTCCGAGTTGGAGGGCATCAGATCGATGTTGGAACGGCATTCGGTCGCAGCCGTCATCGGACCGGCCGGATTCGGAAAGTCCTCACTCCTGACAGCCCTCCAGCGTGACTGGGACGGGCCCACGGTTCGCGTGCCGTACAACCGATCCGAAGCCGCCACGAGACTGTCCGGTCTCGACATCCTGCTCGCATCTCTGAGCGTTCTGGATGCGGAAGCCTTCTCCTCCGGTGACGACGGCCCGACGACGGGAGTCTCCGAGGCGGAAGCCGCTGAGACGGTCATGGGTCTGCTTCGTGGGGCCCGGATCCCGGACAACACCCTCATCATCATCACCGATGCTGATGGAATGGACGAATCCTCGCAGGTGGTGCTCGGCCAGATCGTCCGCAGACTGCGCGCCGGTCGTGTGCGGATCGTGATCTCCGCGCGATCCGTGTCCGCCGACAGCCCCCTGTCGGGAATCCCCAGCGTGGAGCTTCAGACACTCGGCGAAACGCAGATGGCGGAACTCGCGGAGCACCTGACATCGGGGGCCATCAGCAGCGAAGCTGTGAGGATCGCGACGCAGGCTGCGTCGGGACGCCCCCATGCACTGCGTCTCATCCTCGCCGACATGACCCGCAGCCAGAAGTCGGGCCGGATCGCACTGCCGATCCCGGGCAGAGTCGGGCGGGCCGCAGAGCCGATGGTCCGCGACCTCGTGGGAGACGGCAGTGCGGAGATCGACTCGGTCCTGCGACTGTTGGCAGCGGCACCGCTGACGCCCTTCCGAGCAGTGCAGCGACGGTTCCCCGAACTGTGGGAGCACGCCGACGAACTCGAAGCCCGCGGCGTGCTCGAGAGACGAGGACCATTCCTCTTCATCTCCCGGGGCCTGGTCAGGGCATTCGTCCACACCGACATGGGCTCGCGCGAGCGCATCGCACTGCACGAAAGCCTCGAGCGGCTGTGCACGGATTCGGAACCTTCCCTCCAGCACTGGCATGCGTCGTTCTCGAACCCCAGCGACGAAGCCGCCTGCCGATTGGCCGATGACGCAGTGGGGCTCATCGCTCAGGGATTTCCGGAGGCGGGAATCGAATTCATCGAGCGTGCCATTCGGATGACCGCGGACACCGCGACTTTGGGACAGTGCCTGCTCGATATCGCAGAGGCGCTCTTCGGCCGTGGCGACCTGGTCTTCGCCGCGCGGTACATGCGAATCGCCGCGACGATCGGCGACCCCGGACTCACGGTCTGTGCGCGAGCACTGAAGATCGAGATCGAATTCGCGCAGCACCAGAATCTGCCGTCACGTCTGCTCAACAGCTGGACCAGAACCGAACTCGAGCAAGCTCCTGCAGCAGTCGCCCGCCTCCAACTGGTGCTCGGCCGCTGCCATCTCGAGCGTGGAGAATATGCGGAGGCGCAGGAGCTCCTCGACGCTGCACTGTCCATCCGTGAGCACTTCGGCCCGCGAGAGCGGCAGATCTGCGACGGCATACGTCTGCGTCTCGAATGCCACCGGGGAGATGACGGCCTCGCTGTGGAGAAGTTCGCCGAGCTCGGTGATTTGGACTTCGAGTCGGTCGAACCGGCCTATCTGCTGTCGATCGCTTCCGGTCTGATGCTCACCGAACATTACGAATCGGCTCTGGCCGTTCTCGACGTGCTGTGCGACGGGCAAGGCAGGGAAACCATCTGGTGGACCCTGGCCGCGTACCACCGGGCCGAGATCGCCATCCGCTCCGGCAATATCGGGCAAGCCCTCGACGCCGTCGAATCCGCAGAGGCGCGGACAGGGACACCGGCGATCCGGCTCGACCGTCTGCTCGTCCTGAGGAGTTGGAGCCTCCTGATGAGAGGCCTGGCCAGTGATGCAGAGCCCACCGAAATGCAGCTCGCCGCGTATGCGGCGGCAACGCACAACCGGAACCTGGTCGCATCGCTCAACGCCGTTCAGGGGTCGTATCTGCTGAGGGCCGGGTATCCCGCGGACGCAGTCAGGCATCTTCTGCGCTGTGACGAACTGACGGGCAATGAGACGAATGCGAATATCCTCCGCTATGAGCCCGAGCTCATCGAAGCCCTGGTCCGGATCGGTCGTCGGGAACACGCGAGCCTGGTGTTCCAACAGCTGAGGAAGAAGGTCGCCCGCATCAATTCCCGGTGGGCCGAATTGGCGTTGGGCAGATGTGAGGCGATTCTGACCGCCGGAGACAGATCGGTCGAACTCTTCCGCCGAACTCTGCGTTCCTGGAAACCGCAGGACTCACAGCTGGAGAAGGCGCTGACTCACGAAGCCCTGGCCCGGCGCCTGATCGAATTGGGATCACAGACGAGCTCACGAGAACATGCGATCGCCGCGGCGACTCTGTACATCGAGATCGGTGGCGAACACCTGATCGCGGCCCCGAACCGGGAGACCGAGGCCCCGTCACAGGGGCAGACCTCGGCCCCCGAGCCGCCGGAGCTCTTCGACCTCACGGATGAGGAACTCAAAGTCGTCGAGCTGGTCAGAGCCGGATTGAAGAACCGGGACATCGCCCGCCGAGTGTTCGTGTCGCTGCGAACGGTCGAACTGCGGCTGACCGCAGTCTATCGAAAACTCGATGTCGCCTCGCGCACCGAACTCGTGGCACGTCTGGCCGGAAGCCCCCGCCTGACCGCTGTCTGAAGACGGCGGTGGCGGCTTGCCGCATGGTGCGCGCGGAGGCCCGCACAAGCACCACCGCAGGCGGTCTATCTCAACGGAAACCGGCCTAGCTTGGACACTGTTCGCGGTCGGCACGAGCCGTCGCGATATACAGCATACGCAAGCGGCGGGCCCGAGGTCGGCTGCAAGTGACAGTGGAGAGCGATATGACCGCAATGACCGAACCGGGCCTGAGGGCCTCAGCGACGACGGATGGGGCGCTGCCGAGGCTCACCTCGAGAATATGGCAGCGACGAACATGGTTGCAGATCGTCTTCGATGCCGGCGCCTGGGTGTTCGGAGGCGTGCTGGCATGGCTGGTGCTGGGCCTGAGCTGGACGATCGGAGCCGAGCTCGGCATGGCGATCGCGGCAGCGGTGGGCGCTCAGCTGATCTTCGGTGCCACGCTGCGTCTCTACAGCAGTCGCTACCGTTACGGCAGCTTCTCCGAATACGGCACCCTCATCCTGATCACGATGCTGATCGCCGGAGGTCTGATGGTGGTGACCATGGCCGACACCGCGTTCGTGCTGCTCATGGTCTTCACCGGTCTGATCACCATGTCGGCGGGCCGCTACCTGATCCGCTATGCCAATCAGATCGTCACACGGCCCGTGCACGGAGAGCGCGTACTCGTCATCGGCGCGGGCTCGGCCGCCGAATCACTGATCGGCCAGATGCTCTCCGACCCCCAGGGGCCCTACCTGCCCGTCGGGCTCATCGACGACGACCCCCACAAGCGGTACCTGCGCATCCACGGAGTGCGCGTACGGGGCACCAGTGAGAACATCGGCGACGTCGTGCAGTGGCTGGGGGTGAGCGGAGCGATTGTGGCCATCGCCGATTCCGACGCGGAGTTCCTCCAGGTCTGCCGCGACAGGCTCAAGCCGACCGGTGCCTGGCTGCGAACGATTCCGCCGCTCGCCGAACTCGTGAACCGCGTGGTGGAGGTCGCCGACATCCGTGACCTCAAGGTCGAGGACCTGATCGGCCGCAGCCCCGTCCACACCGACATGACCGAGATCGCCGAGACCATCGCGGGCAAGCGCGTTCTCGTCACGGGCGCGGGAGGCTCGATCGGCAGCGAACTGTGCAGGCAGCTGTTCGCGCTCGGCCCTGAAGCACTCATCATGCTCGATCGCGACGAGACCGCACTGCACGGCGTCGAACTCGTTCTCTTCGGTTCGGCGCTGCTGACCTCGCCCCACACGGTGCTCGCCGACATCCGGGATCCGCTGGCTCTCGATCGGATCTTCTCCGAGACCCGGCCCGACATCGTCTTCCACGCCGCAGCGCTCAAACATCTGCCGATGCTGCAGAGATTCCCCGAGGAAGCCTGGAAGACGAATGTCCACGGGACCTTGAACGTCCTCAGAGCCGCGCAGAAGGTCGGGGTCGAACATTTTGTGAACATCTCGACCGACAAGGCCGCTGCCCCGACGAGTGAACTGGGACGCAGCAAGCGCATCGCCGAACGGCTGGTGAGCAGATTCGCCGCTCAGTCGAACGGCACCTACCTGTCGGTGCGGTTCGGCAATGTCCTCGGCTCGCGAGGGTCGGTGCTGCTGTCCTTCCAAGAGCAGATCCGCCGAGGTGGTCCGGTCACCGTGACCGACCCCGAGGTACGCAGATTCTTCATGACGATCCCCGAGGCCTGCCAACTCGTACTGCAGGCGGCGGCCACCGGTGAGGACGGTTACGTCATGGTCCTCGATATGGGTGAACCGGTGCGCATCGTCGATATCGCTCGCAGCCTGGTCGCGATGTCGAATCGGGATACGGAGATCGTATTCACCGGCCTGCGCGAAGGCGAGAAGCTCGATGAGGAGCTGTTCGGCGACTACGAGGGCACCGTGGTCAGGATCCACGAGAAGATCAGTCGGGTCGAGGCCCCCGAGCTCGATTCCGCGTCGCTGCCCTCGGACATCGCACCGAGAGAGGAGATCGACGAATTCTGCTCCCGCTCCTGCGCGACGACCCCCACCATCGCCGAGGTTGCCGTGAGTGCCGATGCACGCGACGTCACCGACGTCACCGACGTCACCGGCGTCACCGACGTCGCCACCGTCGCCACCGTCGCCGGCCACCGCGCGACCCTGCCGGCAGGTGAGCCTCATGTCGTCTGAGCTGCTCATGGAATCCCTGCAGGACTCGTCGTCCCGGCCGCGGACATCGTCGAGACAAGCGACTCTGCGAATCCACGATCCCCGGGACCGGGCAGGGTGGCAGGCCTGGTCGGAGGCATGGGTCCGCTGTGCACGGGCAGATGCGTTCTCCCATCCGTCCTACCTCGTCGATCGGGCGCAGCCGGGTGAGAAGCCGCTGGCCGCGGACTTCGACGATGGTCATGGGTCGAGGGTGCTCTTCGGCTTCCTGCTGCGCCCGATCGTCTCCGACGCCCTGGGCCGTGCGGTTGCCGAGGAGTGCTATGACATCACGACGCCGCTGCTCTACGGCGGTCCGCAGCGCTTCATCGCCGCGGGCACACACGAGGAGACATTGCTGACGTCGTTCTGGGAACACTTCCGACAGTGGGCGCAAGACAACCGCGTCGTCAGCGAATTCCATCGGGAGAACCCCGTCGCGGGCCCCTCACCCGGCTATCCGGGGCAGCGCACCGAGCACGCCGGGCACGTCGTCAAAGGACTCGAGGGAAGGAGCGAAGCCGAGATCTTCGGCGACACGTCGAAGAGCTTCCGTCGTACCGTGCGCAGAGCCGAAGCAGCCGGCACCGACATCCTCATCGACGAGACCGGTGCCCGCATCGATGATTTCCTCGACCTCTACTACGCCACGATGGATCGCAACAGCGCGGCCGCGAGCTTCTATTTCCCACGTGAGCACTTCGACATGCTCAACACGAGCTTTGCGGGCAGAATAACCTACCTCTACGCGCTCGAGGCCGGTCGGCCCACCTCGGCGGAGCTGCTTCTGCAATGTTCGGACATCGGCTATTCGCTGCTCGGTGCCACCGCCGAGGCCGGCCTGCTGAGCGGAGCGAACAGCCTCCTGTCCTTCCGGGCGTTCCTCTACGCCCGATCCCGGGGAATCAGGCACTATGTGCTCACCGGAGGTGTGACGAACTCCGACGAGGACAGCCTGCTGCGTTACAAGCTGTCCATGGCGAAGTCGGGGCTGCGACGCTATTTCACTGCGTCACAGGTGACCGACGAGAACAGATACGAGCAGCTCAACCGCGGCCATGACACCGAATGCGGGTTCTTCCCGGGGTATCGATGCCCGCGCTGCGAACAGGACCGGGCCGGGATCAGAACGACGGAGGTGGAATCGTGAGCGCTCGCCTTCAGCTCCTCGACGGAGGTCGCGAAGCCGACAGACACACGTGGATCGACCTGTGGGCGGCTTCTCCCATGCAGTCGCCTTTCGCCCATCCTGAGGTGTGCCGACTCCTCGGTCCTGCCGAGGCCAAGCTCATGGCCGCGGTCTGGACCGAAGGACGCGGTCGGATCCTCTACCCGTTCTTCCTGCGCAGAATAGAGGGAGCCCGCGGCACCGGGTCCCGCGGCACCGGGACCCGCGGCACCGGGACCATCGGCGGCGACCGTCGTCGCGATGAGCCCGGGGGAGACTACGATCTCAATGACATCGTCACCCCCTACGGCTACGGCGGACCACTGCAGTGGGGTCTTGCTGATCCCGCACGCTCGGGCGCGGCATTCTGGGACGAGTTCGACACGTGGGCACACGAGCATCGGGTGGTCAGCGAATTCGTCAGGTGCTCCCTGTTCACCGAGCAGCTGCTCCCGTACCCGGGGAGGCTGCGGGAGAGGCAGACCAACTTCATCCGCAGCCTGGACATGCCCGTCGAAGAGCTCTGGTCCGGTGTTTCGTCAAAGGTCCGGCGCAACGTGAGGCGGGCCGTGAGCGAGGGCGTGGAAGTGGTCGTCGACACCGAGGGCAGGTTGATCGACGAATTCCTGCGCATCTACCTGGCGACGATGGATCGTCGGTCGAGCGCGGATTGGTACCGGTTCGATCGGTCCTTCTTCGACTCTCTGCACGCGGCGCTGCCCGGACGCTTCGTCTATGTCTTCGCCCAACACGAAGGACGGCTGATCTCTGCCGATCTGATTCTCAACGGTGGGGACACCTCGTACTACTTCCTTGGCGGCACCGATGATGCCGCCTATTCGGTCCGGCCCAACGATTTCGTCAAATGGGAGGTCATGAGCTGGCTGAGACGGGCCGGCTACCGACACTACGTGCTCGGCGGCGGGGTCAGTGCCGGTGACGGCCTCGAGCGGTACAAGCGCGGTTTCGCGCCGAACGGAGGAGTCACATTCCTCACCGGCGAGAGGGTATTCGCCGCACCCGTGTACGAGAGGCTGACTGCGGCCCGTTCACAGAAGCTGGCAGACAACGGCGTGGACGCGGATGAGGGGTTCTTCCCCGCCTACCGGCAGGGCGGCGACCTCCCAACCGATTCCGAACTCGAATTCGTGAGGATATGACATGGCTGACTATCGGCGGGTCAAACGCGTACTCGATTGTGTCGCGGCGGCGCTCGGGCTGTGTCTGCTCGCGGTGCCGATCGCGGTGATCGCACTCCTGGTCCTCGTCTTCCACGGTGCTCCTGTGATATTCACCCAGGAGAGGGTGACCGAAGGCGGGAAGGTCTTCCTCCTGCGCAAGTTCCGCAGCATGCGAGTCTTCGCCCCTGGGCGGGGATGGACGAACGACGACTCCCGGCTGACTGGATTCGGTCGCGTGCTCAGGGGCTCCAGCCTCGATGAGCTGCCGGAGCTGTGGAACGTGCTCGTCGGTGACATGAGCATCATCGGCCCCCGCCCCCTGACGACCGACTATCTGCAGCTCTACACGCCCCAACAGGCGCGCCGTCATGAGGTTCGCGGCGGACTGAGCGGTCTGGCCCAGGTCAGTGGGCGCAATGCTCTGTCGTGGGACGACAAGTTCGACCTCGATGTCGACTACGTCGATTCGCTGTCCCTGCTGACAGATCTGCGGATCCTGGTGCTCACGGCTCGGGCGGTGCTCAGCCGGCACGGGGTCGAAGTCGATGAAGGCACGACGACCGAGACCTTCGGCGGCAGTCTGCGTTCGACGTCGGTCGTGTTCGACACCGTGTCGAGGTCTCGGGAGATCAGCGTCTGGCAGGCCAGAACCCTCGACGGAGATGACATCGGCGCCTGCGAGATGGTCAGGGTCGACGACCTCCATCAGCTGATCCGATTCAAACCGGTGGCAGGGACGGTAGGCGGACCGGCGGCTGAACCGGTGGCAGGGACGGTCGGCAGCGGACACTCGTCGGATCGACGGAGTGTTGAGGTGCTGAGGCTCCTCGTCAACCGCGCTCGAGGAGCGAACGCCGATTTCGCGCTCTGCCGACTGCCTTCGGTCGGCGACCTCGGCGCGATATACGCCGAGGCGGGATTCCGAGAGGTGCCGACCGACGACGAACCCTCGGTGACCGCAGCAGTCTCGAAGCGACCCGGACTGAAACTCGCCGAAGACGGGTATCTCTGCTGCGATCTGTATCCGACGAGCGCAGAGGCCAGGGGCGCATCATGACGATCTCGAAAGACGCATCAGCGCCTTCACGGGAGCGCGTTCCGCTGTCGACTCCGGACGTGGGCCCTCTTGAGGAGGAATTCCTGCTCAGGGCCTTTCGCAGCGGTTGGATCGCGCCGACGGGACCAGACCTCAGAGCCTTCGAAACGGAGCTGGCTGCCACAGCAGGAGTCAAGCACGCTGTCGGACTCGCCTCGGGTACCGCAGCCCTGCATCTGGGGCTGCAGGGACTCGGCGTCGAACCCGGAGACCGGGTGCTGACATCGACCATGACCTTCGCAGCAACGGCGAATGCGATCACCTACTGCGGAGCTGAGCCCGTCTTCATCGACTGCCGGCGTGACGGAAACCTCGATCCGGGACTTCTGCATGAGCACCTCAGGGAATCCGGTCGCAGAGGCCGGCTGCCAGCGGCGATCGTCCCCGTCGACCTCCTCGGACGACCAGCCGACTACGACCGGATCCTGCCGATCGCAGCGGAGTTCGAAGTGCCGGTGTTCATCGACGCCGCCGAATCACTCGGATCCTCCCATGCAGGCAGACCGGTGCCCAGCCTCGGCCACGGTGCCGCCGTGTCCTTCAACGGCAATAAGATCATGACCACCTCGGGCGGCGGAGCACTGCTGACCGATGATCCGCGACTGGCCGAATACGCTGCGTATCTGTCCAGTCAGGCGAGGGAGCCGGTGGCACACTACGAACACACGGAGATCGGATTCAACTATCGGCTGAGCAATCTTCTCGCCGCTCTCGGCAGAGCCCAGCTGCGGCGTCTCGATGACATGATCGAGCGACGTCGGGCGATCCGGTCTCAGTATGTCGACCGACTCGCGTCGCACGATGGGGTCAGTCTCTTCGGATCCGACAACGTCCATCGGGACAACGCCTGGCTGACCGCGGTCCTCATCGATGAGGACCGGTCGGGTTTCACTGCGGCGCAATTGGGGGACTGGCTGGCAAATCGCGATATCGAGACGCGGTCGCTGTGGAAGCCCATGCATCTCCAGCCGGTCTTCGAAGATGCCGAGACGGTCGGCGGTGCGGTGGCCGAGGAACTCTTCGCCACGGGACTGACCCTTCCCAGCGGTTCGGCTCTCAGCACGGCTCAGATCGTTCGTGTCTTCGACGCGATCGATGATTTCCTCTGCGGAGGTCCGCAGGCATGATGCGGGCGACCGTACCCGGTCTCGCCTGCACTGCCGAAGGACGGGGGCCCGCGGATAGTCTGATCGCACCTTCGGCCGCCGGCCCGGGGACACATCTGACTGCTGTGACGATGCCTTCGACATTCGCCCACGGTCCACGATCGGAGCTGAACGAAGAATGAAGCTTAAGGAATTTCTGCTCTTGCTGCGGCGCCACGCGGCTCTGCTCGTCATAGCCGCGGTGCTCGGCGGGCTCGGCGGCTTTGCGGCGCATACGCTCGTGCCGACGACGTATACGGCACGCACCGAGCTGTTCGTCTCGGTGGCGACCTCGGGCGATCCCTACGAACTGCAGATGGGGTCGAGCTTCATCCAGGAACGGATACAGACCTATGTCGATATGGCCCAGACTGGGCCGGTGCTGCGTCCCGTCATCGACGATCTCGATCTCGACACGACTCCCGGAGAGCTTGCCGGACACGTTGCGGCGTACAGCGACCCTCGGACCGTCCTCATCTCGGTGGAAGCCACCGAGGCGACACCGGTCCAGGCGGCGAGCGTCTCACGCGGGGTCGCCGACAGCCTGGTCGATGCCATTGAGGCCGTGGAGGATCCGACAGGGGATGAAACCAGCAGAATACGCATGACAGTGTCCAACCCGCCGACTCCACCCCTCGAACCGGACGGACCCGCCGCGTGGATCTACGTTGCCATCGGTGTGTTCGTCGGTCTTGCCATCGGACTCGGGCTCGCGCTGCTCAGGGCGGCTCTGGACAACAAACTGCGCAGCCGCGAGGATCTCGAAGGACTGACCTCCGCATCTGTACTGGCCTCGATCCCTGATGATCCGAACATCGGCGATCACCCTCTCATCTCCGACCTGTCACTTGATGACCCACGTGGTGAGGCATTTCGACGCCTGAGGACGAACCTGGGATTCGCGCAGGTCGACGATACGAATTCGGCGATTCTCGTCACCTCCGCCCAAGCTCAGGAGGGAAAGTCCTCGACGAGCATCAATCTCGCAATCGCTCTCGCACAGGCGGGCAAACGGGTCGCACTCGTCGATGTCGATCTCAGACAGCCGACGGTCGCCAAGAAGACAGGGCTGGAGAATTCGGCGGGACTGACGACAGCACTGCTCGGAGCCGTCGATGTGGACGATCTGCTGCAGCCATGGGGGCAGGACGAGCTCTACATCCTCACTGCTGGAGTGATGCCGCCGAATCCGGCAGAACTCCTCGATTCGCGTGCGATGAGCGCATTGGTTGCTCGGCTGACCGGCGAATTCGACGTCGTCATCCTCGACGGACCACCGCTGTTGCCGGTCTCGGACGGTCTCGCCTTGGCGAAGATCGTCGGACGTGTCCTTCTCATCGCCGGAGTCGGGCGCGTTCGGCTCACAGACCTCCAGGAGTCGCTGAGATGCCTGGAAGTCCTCAGCGCTCCGATCAGCCTCATCCTCAACAGGGTGCCGCGATCGGGCATCGAGATGAGTGGCTACTATCTGCCCTACGCGTCGAGGGCAAAGGATGTCGGCGCCGAGTACGACGATGATCAACATCCTGGATCCGGAACCGAGCCGGATGAGGGAGGACGGTCCCCGCAGACGCGAACCGGAAGGTCAGGGAACAAGGCCGTGAGGCGGACGCACCGCAATCGAAGCGCCCGAGGGTCGTCGCCGAACACTCCTGCCCCAAAGGCGCGCGACGCCTTCGCCGGGGAAATCTGGAGGTCCACCGGTGGGCCGCGGGCACACATTTGGCCCGGGCGATTCGGCGAAGGACTGCTCGGCCGTTCGTCCGCGGATGAGGGCGGCGCAGCCGCGGGCGGCACACTCCAGGACGGCAGCGAGGAATCGGTGCCCGAGGCCGAAGCCCTGGTCCACGGTCGGAGGCAATCATGAGAATCGGGCTGCTGGCCAGCATGGGACACATGATCGACTCGTTCTTCACCGGTTTCATCACCTCGTGGGAATCGGCTGGGCATACGGTCTCCGTCGCTGCGGGGACTCCCGTCGATGACGGGCGCAGTGTCGAAATCGACGGTCTGACTCGTCGTCCCGGACCCGGGATCCTCCGCGCCGGTCAGGGACTGAGACGCTGGGTGGACGAGCAGCGTCTGGACGTCGTCGTGACCAATTCGGCGACGGCCTCGAGCATCGTGCGGATGAGTCGGGTCAGCGCCCCTGTCGTCTATTTCTGCCATGGGCTGCATTGGAATTCCGGACGGCACGCGGACGAACGACTGTGGCAGTTCGTGGAGGCCGCCCTGCTGTCCCGCACAGCAGGGGTGATCACGATCAATGCCGACGATCTTGCCTGGTTCGCAGCACGACTGGACGACCGCCGCGTCCTGAACCTGCCGGCGGGTGTCGGGCTCGATCTTGCAGCCTATCCGCCGTCGCCGGTGCCTTCCCGACGGGCGCTCTCAGTGCAGGAGCTCCGTCTCCTGTGGGTCGGAGAGTTCAGTCCGCGGAAGCGACCTGGGCTGGCACTCGACCTCGCACTCAGACTGAGGGACGCGGGGATCCCGTTCACGCTCCGAATGCTCGGTCAGGGCGACTTGCTCACGAGCACGAGAGCACGCATCCGTGACCTCAGCCTCGAATCACAGGTTGAGGCCCCGGGGCGAGGAGATGCCGCCGCAGAGTTGGCCTCATCGCATTCGCTCATCCACACTGCGACCTGGGAGGGCCTGCCACGAGTCATGCTCGAGTCGCTTGCCGTCGGTCGGCGGGCATACGCCTTCGACGTCAAAGGTGTGCGGGACATTCCCCATGCAGTCCTGAGCCCTGACGCAGACACCACAGCCTTGGCGGACCGCATCGCGGCGGACTGGGTATCCGGAGCACTGCTCCAGCCTCCGGGATTCGACCGGGAGACGCTCGACGTCTCTCACTCGGCAGAGCGCATCCGTCGGTTTCTCGAAGACGTGGTCGTGGGACCGCAATTCATCACGGCTCGAGGAGATCGAGCCCGGCAGTCCCCTCCTGGGCTCACCTCGGAATCACAGAATGGGACACCATGAGTCCCGTGCTCGTATCGGTCATCATCCCGGTCTTCGACGGTGAGGACACGATCTCGGATTGTCTGCGTTCGGTGACCTCGCAGACGCACCTCCCCCTCGAGATCATTGTCGTCGACGACGGGTCACACGATGCGACAGCAGACATCGTTCGCCGCCTCGCCGCCGAGGACGGGCGCATCGATCTCATCGTTCAGGACAATCAGGGGGTCTCGGCGGCGAGGAACCGCGGTCTCGCCGCCGCTTCAGGGGAGTGGGTGATGTTCGTCGACGCCGACGACGCATTCGCAGATCCGGTGCTCGTCGAAGCAGTCGTGCGCGCCGGGGACGGAACGGATCTCGACGGGGGCGGAACGGGCCTCGGCGGGGACGGAGCGGGCCTCGACTGGGAAGGAACGGACCTCGACGGCGAAGGAGCGGGCCCCACCGGCGAAGGAGCGGATCTCGTCGGAAAACGAGTGGATCTCGTCGGCTACGGTGTCCGCAGGCGGGCAGGGGCGGGCGCTGCAGGACTGCGCACCTCGGAGGAGCCCCGTTCCGTGGAAGCGATGATACGAGAAGCTCAGGACACAGTGCTGGACACGGAATCGATCGCCGGCATGGTCCTCGACGAAAGCGCGAACGCGGTGTGGGACAAGGCCTACCGTCGTTCGCTGATCACGAACGAGGGGTGCTCCTTCCCCGAAGGAATCAGGATGGGCGAGGACCTGCTGTTCAATGTGGCGTGCCTGAGCGGCGCGGACCGTGTCCGGATCCTGCCGATCGACGGCTATCTCTACCGCTGTGACAACGCAGACTCCGCGACCAGACGGTATCTGCCGGACAAGTTCGCAGATCTCATGTATGTCAACGATGAGCTCAGGAAATGGGCTGCGACGAGCGGAGCCCCTGAGCTTGTGGCCGCTGCCGAGTACATCAGAGCAAAGAATGTGCTCTCGTGCATGCAGGATCTTCATCACCACGACTGTGACCTTCCGCGTCGTGACCGGCTCCGCACGGCTCGGCGTTACAGAACGAGGGTTCCCGCTGTGGACGCCAGCGGACTGGGCGGTCGCAGGCGAATGCTCTGCCTGGCGTACAACGCCATCGGCGTCCTCCCGATGTTCCACCTGGCAAGGCTGACAGGGGCGCTGAGATGAGCGGCCGGTGGGATGTCACCGACCCCGAATTTCGAATCCTTCTGGTCTGCACCGGCAATATCTGTCGATCTCCTCTTGCCGAATATCTCCTGCGGGACGGCCTCGACGAAGTCGCTCCAGGGCAGTTTCGGGTCACGAGCGCGGGAACCGGGGCCTGGGACGGAGGTCCTGCCGCCGTGCAGGTCCGACGTTTCGCCGAACAGCGAGACGTGTCCCTCTCGGACTTCGCTTCCACAAGGCTGGGGCCCGAGCACATCGAGGACGCTGATCTCGTGCTGACGATGGAACGCTCGCACCGGAGCGCGGTCGTGCAGTTGGCTCCTGCGGCCCTGAGGCGAACCTTCACCCTTCGAGAGTTCGCTCGGATCCTGCCGCTGGTTCCCCCCGAGTCCAGGACCCAGCCTGCGCAGCGATGGCATTCGCTCGCGGCCCTGACCCAACGCTATCGTCGCCCGGCACCGGACTCGCAGACGGCCGACGACGTCATCGATCCCTATGGCCGTTCGGATGCCGTGTACACGGAGATGTTCGACCAGATGGTGCCGGCGCTCGATTCGCTGATCAGCTGGGAACGCCGATTCAGCGCGGATGCGACGTGAGCTCATGATCACCGCATGGTTCGTGCTCGTCACCGTCTGGGTCCTGGCATTCACGGCTCTGGGGCAGTTGCGCTATGTCAGGCATTGGAGCAACGCGGTGTTCCCCCTCGCCTCCTTGATCTGCATCAACACCTATGTTGCCGCTCAGGGCAATTTCGACATCATCGACAAGTCTCGGTACGCCTTGGAGTTCGAGTCGCTGAGCTTCGCGCCCTTCGGCGAAGTGTTCGACAGCTTCGTCACCGAGGGACGTGAACCCGCGTTTCTGCTGTTCAACTGGACGATCGGGCTATTCACCCACGACGCTCGCGTATTCTTCATGATCGCGGCAGCAGCGTGCAGCCTGATGCTCGCCATCACCCTGTGGGTGATGCTCGGGACCGGGTGGCAGACGACCGTCGTGTTCTACCTGACCTTCTGCTTCGGGTTCTTCACGAACTATTCGAGCTTCCTGCTTCGACAGGGGCTGTCGATCTCGTTCCTGTTGCTTGCAGCGGCGCTGGTCTTCAGACGGGCCAAGGTCCGGTGGGTGGTCCTTCTCCTGCTCATCGGCCTCCTCTTCCACTGGTCGGCGGCCGTGGCGGCAATCCTCATCCTCGCGCTCCGCCTGTTCCGCCTGCGACTGAGCATCCTCCTGGCCGTCTGGTGCCTGTTGACGGTGACCTATCTGACCGGGTCGAACGAAACGCTGGCGGGCCCGCTGGGGAACGTATTCAGCGACATCGAGACCTACTCCGACCCCGAAGTGATCGTGGAGTACACCGGCGGGACGAATCGACTCGACTTCTGGGTGATGAGTGCGGTGCCGGTGATCTTCGGCTACGTGGCCGTCAAGAAGCTCACCTTCCTCCCCGACTGGTATTCGACGTTGGTCAAGGCCTATGTGCTTCTCAACTGCTACTACATTGCACTGGGCTTCCTCTACTTCGGTGACCGCCTGGCGGTCTACTCGTGGTCATTGACGCCTCTGGTCATGGCGGTGCCGTTCCTCGGCTATGAGGGCAGAGGCCAGATGCTACTGAAGCCGGGCCTTGTCATCGGACTCCTGATCTGGGCCGCGTACTTCGGAACGTTCGAGAACTTCAGCATTCGCTGAACGCGTCGCCGAGCCCTGCCCGGGCCACCGTGAGAGACGGCAGAGGACGAGCTCTCCCACGTAACGGACGGAGGAACCGACGAATACGGCAAGGCATCCTGCTTCGACCGCCTCCATGCCCGAGAACCCTGCGATCACCCCGGAGACGAGGACGCAGAGAACCGAGGCAGCCCCGATCACCGTTGTCGCCCAGTACCGGTTGAGGATCAACAGCATCGCCGAGATCATGTATGTGGGCATCGTGATGCAGGCGGCCAGAGCCAGGAACAGCACAGCGGTCCGCGAAATCGAGAAGTCTGCTCCGTAGACGCTGACCAGAAGTCTGGGGCCGGTGAGGACGGCGAGGACGACCAGCGGAGTCAGAGCGATGAACGTGACCACGCTCGTTGCCGTGACGCTTCTCAAGAGCACGATTCTGCCTCGGGCCTGATAACGGCGACGATACCCCGGCAGGAGCACCGTTTCAGCCGAGGCGCCCACGAGATTGGCGAACACCACGAGATAGGCCGCCGAGGCATAGCGTCCCACATCATCGGGCGCTCCGAACAGGCCGACGACGCCGAGCGGAACGTAGGACAGAAGCGAATAGATGCCCTGCATGAGGGACAGGGGGACACCGGCCCGCAGAAGCGCACCCACGTCCCCAGGCACAGTCCGAAACCGTGAGAGCACCTGCTGCGACGCGGCGGGGCCCGGCGCCATCGGATCGGGGGAACGCAAGCCCAGGGCCCCGGTCGAGAACGCGGCCAGGATCGAGACGGCTGCCGCACCCCAGAGCGCGACGATCACCGACGAGGTGGCGAGCATTGCGAACGTCACGACCGCGGTGGTGACGAAGGCGTCGGCGATGAGGAGGATGCCGAAGGCACTGAGTCGTTCGGCCTTCTGCAAGCGGGCGAAGAACAGATCGGCTACGGAATCGCTGACTTTGATCAGCAGGATCGCCATGGCCAGCTGCCAGTCGAAGATCCCGCCGAGGTGCCAGATGACTGCCAGCCCCGCCACCACCGAGAGCAGGACGGTCGTCAGCCTGAGACCGAGGTAGACGGGCCATCGCACGTGCCGTTGGAGGGAGATGTAGAGATTTCGCAGACCCAGCTGCGTCGTGATGAAGATCGGAGTGAGAATGGCGAGCAGACCGGAGTACTGTCCGACCGCATGTGCCCCGTCCTGCCGGGCAAAGAGCCAGACGATGTACCACTGTGCCGCGGCAGAGACGATGTTGCCGACAGTCACGAGCATGAAGGGTCCCTTAGGCATGTGCCGGATCCTGCATCTGTCGACCCGCCCGGCTGCGCATCCGGACGGAAAGCCGGCGCGGCCGGACGGAAAGCCGGCGCAACCGGGCGGGAAGCCTGCGCAGTGCGTCGGCACCGTCACGAAGCAGATTCGAGGTGCCGGTGTACGCCGGCAGCAGTCGCGTGAATGCCGCGTAGAACCAGGGCTCGAGAGGCAGGTCCCAGGCACCGATGTACTCGTGCGCATCGGCACCCATATCGGCCTTGAAGCGCACCAGGCCGGAAGCCGGATCCGCCTCGTCGAGGGTGTCATCGACTCCTCCGATGTCGAAGACTTCGGCGGAGTCGACGATCGCCTGCCGGATGATCGCCCAATAGAGGGCGTTCGAGGGCTTCGCCTGCGGCCGAGCGGTGCCGGTTGCGGCGAAGATGCCCTGTGCGCGCGGGCCGACCTGGGCCGTCGCGCTCGCCGCGAGCACGTCGCCTTCATGCCGCGCGAAGTGCATCGAGAAACGACCTGGGAAGCCTTGGCCCAGGCAGGTCCACAGCGTCGTGAAGTAGTCGATCGGCTGCGGAGAGAAGCCGTTGCGATGCGCTGTCTGAGCATAGAGCCGATGTGCTTGAGGCAAGTCGTCATCGGTGCCCAGGCCGACTGTCACTCCGGCTCGCTCCGATTTGCGGATGTTCTTCCGCCACGCCTTCGTCATAGCCGCCAGAACCGCCTCCTCGCTTCCGCAGTGCAGGTCGAGCCAGAAATTGAGCCTGGGCTGGCTCGCATCCGTGGCCGCATCGCCCGGCGCCCGACGCCACCCGAGACGACTCAGGACGTCGACGAGGTCGAGGCCTGCATCGTCGAGTCCGTCGGGTGAGAGTTGGCTGAAACGGGTGATGGCGGGATTCGACAAACCGGCTCTCACGGTCGCAGCATCCCACCGCCTCAGACTCAGCGGGGGAGTGATGCGCACCGCGAAGACCCTGCGCGTCATCAGGTAGGCCCGCAGCGGTGTGAGGAGACTGTCGAGGTCGGCTGCGCTCCACTCGAGCACGGGGCCCTGAGGGATGAAGGCGAAGCGTCGGTCCGAGCCCGGCAGCTTCCGGTATCGGACGACGGCACCTGCGCTCATGACACCGTGGGCATCGAACCACCCCAGCAGCTCAGGGTCCCAGGCGGCGCCCCGTGCCTCCGCCCACTCCGGTGTCTGCTGATAGCCGACTGTGTGGCGGGCCCGAGTCGAGGCGCGATCGAGGAATCGCCAGTAGGTCTCGGGCGTGACCGTTCGAAGCGTGTACATCGGCCCAGCGTATGCCGGTCGGGTCAGGCAATCCATGGGATCGGGACGAACTGCGTGATGTTGACGGCAAACCGCACCGAGCGCTGTGATTCTCGGGCCCGTTCCGGCCGAACTCGCCTGCTTCCCCTCGGGCGCTTGCGGTCATTGCGGTGAACCGTCAGCTTCTCCTGTCTCTCCGCCACTTCTGTGATTCTTTCCACCTGCCCGGTGATTTTCGGTCGACAATGAAAGCCAGCGTTGGCCCGGTCGATTAGGAGGCGCCAGCGTGGGACCGGTCGATTCCGCTGACTCGTCAGCGTGGGCGGTCCGCAGCCGAATCACCGGAGAAAGGACCCGGGCCATGGATCTCCTCACTGCTGAGTCGCTGTCGACTGACTCGCCGTCGACGCAGCCAGGTGCCCGAATCAGGGATCGATTCGGCGATGACGAGTGGGACCACCGATATGGAGAGCAGGGAGTGATGACGTCAATGTCCGGGCCGAGTCAGACACCGGAAGTCTGCGCGAACCCCTCGGAGTTCGCTCGGGAGCTCGGGCTCGAAGAGGGGATCATGGCAACGGAACTCTTCGCTGCCAGCGGTGGACGTCTGAGCCTCGGTCGTGCGGCAGTCGGGGTCATCGGCGGCGTGTTCGCCGGTGAGGACGCATCCGAACTGTCCGTGTCCCATGATGTCGCTTCGTCGAGCTTCGCCGATCATGTCGCCGGCTTGGCACCGAGGCTCGATCTCGGTCTGGCCCAGGCGGATACCTGCCAAGCGGCTGTGCTCTCCCATCTCGGGGTCTTCACTCGGCAGACAGCGCTGCTGGTCGTGGCCATGGTCGGATCGCGAATGGCCGGTGAGATGAGTCTCCGCGATCCGGAGGGCCTGCTCATGCGCCTGCGCTTGGAGGGAATCCTCGTGTCCGTGGACACCGACGACGAGCGCAAGCTCTATCGGATTCCCAATCTCATCGCCGGTGCCCTGCGTCGGGAGCTGTCGAAGCGTCCGGCGGCCCCGTCGCTCATTGCCGCGCTCGTGAGCGGATTGGCCGATCACGTCGAAAACGCGCAGATCGTCGACGCGCACATTCTCGACGACGTTCTCACGCTCGCTCGGAAGTTCGAGCAGTGGTCGCAGTTGGCGCGGGTCCAAGAGTCCGTCGGACTGCCGATGTTCCTCATCGCTCCACGCGCGACGTGCAGAGCCTTCGGGCACCTGCCGACGCAGGCTCTCGTCGCGGCACCAGATCTCCGTTTCCTGGCCGCTCTGACCGACGATGTGCTCGACCGTCTGGCCAACGGCAGCTCCGGAGCCGATATTCGGGACGTCGTGGTGGAGGAGACGAGGGCCGGACGCATGCGAGCGTTCTTCCCCGGCCCCGGTGACCGAGGAACCACCTCGCCGAGGACGGGTCCGGGCCCATCGCAGCCCTCCGAACTCGACGGTGAGCCGGTCGACCTCCATCAGACCGGTGCCGGACACCTCCCTCAGGCCGGTGCCGGACACGTTCCTCAAGCGGCTGGACACTTGCTCGGAGAGTCCGCCGAGGAGGGGTTCATCTCCACATTGGCCCGCCTGGTCGCGCTGACGAGGGACGAACGCCACGACGAGGCCGCATCACTCGGTCTGGCCTGGTCGGCGGAACCACATGGTCGATGGGCACAGATGGTGGTGAGGCTCCTGACCGCGATCAGCCTGTTCCACAGCTCCCAGTTCCGACGTTCGGTGTCGATTCTGTCCGAACTCGAATCCGATGCCACCAGCAGTCATGTCGAAGGGGACTTCCTCCTCCCGGCCGTGATCGCGTGGACGGCTCTGGCCTCGGTGGCCAGCGGAGATCACGAACGTGCGGACCAGTTCCTGACCCGAATCGACGAGGACCTGAACGATCCGATCATCGTCGAGGAACTGGTGCATCCGGCAGCTCACGTCGCCCTGGCTCTGAGAGCACTCGACAGGCTCGACCTCGGTCGGGCGAAAACGGAGATGGCCGAGCTCTCCGCCTACCCCGAGAACCGGTCCCTGTGGGCATATCTGCCCGTCATCGGTCGCACCATCGCCCTGTTGACGGCGACCACCGAGTCGAATCTCCTGTTCGTCAACGACGATGTCGAGAAGCATCGGGACCCGTCAGGAATGTCCGTGACCGGTCGGGATCTGCTGGCGGCCAGCAGGAGCATGGTCTTCATCAGCTTGGGACAGCTCAAATGGGCCGAGGTCGAACTCGAACGGATGTCACAGACTTCGGATGCACGGATCGTGCTCAAGGTCCGTGTCGAATTCGTCGCCGGACGATTCGACAATGCGATCGCCCTGGCCGACACCTGGTTCTACAATCGCAGCCTGACGCCGACCAAACGAGCCGAACTGGCCGTCATCAAGTCCGCCGCGCTGCTGCGGACCGGCCGGGAGGCCGAAGCCGTGGCCGAATTCGTCACCGCTATCGGCCTGGCGACTTGGGTGAGCACCCTTCTGCCTGTGGTGCTGCTGCCGCAGCCTGACCGGAACCGTCTGCTCGACCTCACGGCAGACCACGTGGTCTTCAACGATGCATTCGCGGCATTCTCCGGGCAGTACCGCGATCGCGATGAACTCATCGCGAACCTGCGCACGGTCGGGCCGATCGCCGTCAGCAGCGCAACCCTTCCCCAGCTGAGCTCCGGAGAGGCGCAGCTTCTCGATCTGCTGGCCCAGGGGCTGTCCATCCCCCAGATCTCGACCGAGCTGCACCAGGTGACGGGCACCGTGAAGAACCGGCTCTCGGCCCTCTACCGCAAATTCGAGGTCTCAGGCAGGAGCGAAGTGCTCACCCGTGCCCGCGCGATGGGGTTCCTCACGCTGTCGTGAGGTTCCTCCGCCGGAACCCGAGCACACCGAGGGCCACGAGGACCACGGTCGCCGCGGTCAGGACCACGACCGCCTCGGCGGACAGATCCTGGGCCGGGTACTGTCCGATGTGGACGAACACGGAGGTGTCGAGGACAGCCTGGTCGAGGCGCATCATCTGCCCGAACAGGGCCAAAGCAGCGGCGCAGACGAAGACGATCCAGACCAGGCCCTGCAGCCTCGGCGCGAACCCGTAGATTGCGACGGCGAGTCCGAGCAGGATCCACACGGATGCCGTCTGCGCGGTATGACCGAGGACCGCAGGACCCATGAGCGACCAATCCCCGGTCGACGCGCTCGCGCCCAGTCCCTCGCCCACTCCGGCGAGGATCATCAGCCAGAGCGAGCCGAGCAGCGTCACGAGCGTCCACGACAGCACCCACGAACCGCGGCCGACGGCGGTGGCGAGCACGGGCTCGGTGCGCAGGCCCGACTCCTCCGCCCGCAGGCTCGAAGCGGCGATGATCGCGTAGGCGGCCACGATCATGGCGAAGTAGAGGGACATGTAGCCGAGGTAGCCGTCGACGATCCCACCCGAGCCGCCCATGAGGTCGAGGATCTCCGGCGGCATGCCGTCCGCGCCCTCTTCCATGGCCCCGGTGAAGGATCCGAAGACCACGGCCATCGTGAAGATCCCGATCGACCACCAGACCAGGTTCGCCCGCTGCAGGCGGAACACCAAGCCTGTGCTCGTCGACAGGGACGACGAGGCACGGGCGCGGCCGAGACGGTCGGCGAAGATTCCGGCCGACAGGTCACGGCGCGACTGGAGGAACATGCTCAGGCCGACGAGCACGACGACGGCTGCCAGCGAGAGCAGCAGTGGCGCCCACCGGTCGAGGGTGTACGGGGCCGTTCGCTGCGACCACCCCAGAGGCGAGAGCCAGGACAACCACGCCAGGTCGCCGCCGGCCACGGCCGACATGTCGCCGAGGCCGCGGACGACGAACGTCGCCGCCAGCACCGCACCGGCGATGCCCGATGCCGCGCGGGCGAATGACGTCAGCTGCACAGTGACAGCTGTGACCGCGGCGAACACGCATCCGACCGCGGCGATGCCCGCGCCGAAGAGGAGCGCGGAGGAGAGAGGATCGGGATGGGCCTCGGAGAAGAAGAACGCGAGGGACATGAGGAATCCAGCCGCGAGACTCATGACCAGGGTGCCGATGAGCGCTGCGAGGAGCTGCGTATGGCGACCGGTGACGTTTGCCCGGATCAGCTCCGCCCGACCGGTCTGCTCCTCGGCGCGGGTGTGCCGGGTCATCGTCGTGATCGACATCATTGCGATACCGAGCATGAGGAAGACTCCGTACATGCCCACGACGAATCGCGGAATCGTGATCTCGTCGAGTCCGTAGCCGGGCCCGGTGATCAGGCCCATGACGGGATTCTTCGCGAAGACGACCATCGACGCCAGCGTGCCGTCGTCCATGACCACGGCGATGGCATTCGCGAAGTAGGCGGTGAGAGCGGCCAGACCGAGGATCCAGATCGGCGCTCGCCACCGGTCTCGTCTGACCATGAGCCGCAGCAGGATCCACAAACCGGTTGCCTCGGAGCCCACGCGGTCTTCTGCATGACGCCCGTGGCGGGAATCGTGGGGTCGTGACTCGTTGTGGCGGTGAGTGCCGTCGGAGCTCGTCAGCAGAGTCATGATTCCTCCCGGATGAGTATTCCTGTGCCGGACGTGGTGTCGGCACCCGCAGGTTCGCTGCGATCGGCAGGGTCTGCGTCGTCGGGGGTGGTGCCGGTCGGGTCGCCGTAGTGGCGCAGCAGCAGCTGTTCGAGGGTGGGCGGGGTCGCTGTCAGCGACCGGATGTCATGATCGCCGAGGGTGCGCATGATGGCGGGCAGTTCGGCGGTGTCGGCGCTGAAATGCAGCTGCGCGCCCTCGCGGACGAGGTCGTGGACGCCGCGCATGTCCATCAGCTGCGGAATGTCGGTCTCCACCTGCACGGTGACCGTCGTCCGCGACAGGTGACGCAGATCCGCCAGCGCACCGGATTCGACGATCCGGCCGGACCTGATGATCGCCACCCGGTCCGCCAGCGCCTCCACCTGAGCGAGGATGTGGCTCGAGAGCAGAACGGTGCGACCCTCCTCCTTCGCCTCTCGGATGCACTGTTGGAATACGGCCTCCATGAGCGGGTCGAGGCCGGCGGTCGGCTCATCGAGCAGGAGCAGATCGACGTGCGAGGCCAGCGCCGATATCAGAGCGACCTTCTGTCGATTGCCCTTCGAGTAGGTCCTGCCCTTCTTGCGTGGGTCGAGATCGAAGCGCTCGATGAGTTCGTCCCTCTTGCGGGTGTCGACCCCTCCGCGCAGCCGCGCGAACAGATCGATGGCCTCCCCGCCGCTCAGGCCCGGCCAGAGTTCGACGTCGCCGGGGACGTAGGCGAGTCTGCGGTGAAGTGATACCGCCTTCGCCCACGGGTCCTCGCCCAGGAGACTGATGCGGCCCGCATCATGCTTGAGGATTCCGAGCAGGATTCTGATGGTCGTCGACTTCCCGGCGCCGTTGGGTCCTAAGAAGCCGTGGACCTCGCCGCGGGCGACGTCGAGGTTGAGTCCGTCGAGTGCTCGCACCCGACCGTAGCTCTTGACCACGTCCCGCATGGAGATGGCTGTGGTGCTGTGGTCGGCGCTCGCCGAGGTGGACGCCGGGGTGTTCGTCGCTGTGGTCATGGCTGATCGCCTCCAGAGGGATCGGTGGGGTCGGTGTATGCGTCGTCGGGGATCGCGTCGAGGGCGCCGTTGAGGTAGAGGTCGAGCAGGTGAGGAGCGAGCCGAGTCATCGTCTCTGCTGTGTCATTCGTGCCCAGAGATGACTGCAGTCGGTGTTCAAGCATCGCCGGGGCCAGCGCCAGCGTCGCGATGGTCGCCGCCTGGCCTCGAGGGTCCTCGCTCTGCCGGAATGTGTATCCGGCGAACCCATGGGCTATGTAGCCCTCGACGAGGTCGACGTAATGCTCGAAATAGCGCTGTCCGTGTTCGCTGGGATCAAGCAGGGACTTCATGAGGTAGTTGATATTCAGGGCCATGCTCGGGTCTTCGAAGATCATCTGCATGGCGTGGGCCGCGTATGCGGCATTCGCGGCTTTGGCCTCGGCGATGGCGTCGAAGACATGATTGTCGCAGGCCGTGCGCAGGCCCTCTTTCGACCCGAAATGGTGGATGACGAGTCCGGGGGACACCCCAGCCGCCGAGGCGATGCTGCGGATCGTCGATTTCGCGAACCCGTGCGCGGAGAACTGTTCAATGGCGGCGGTGCGGATGGCAGTCGCTGTCTCCGGTGAAGCATTGGGGGAGCGGGTGGCTTTCGTTCCTGCAGCCCCCGGAGTCTGCTCCGCTGTCTGCTTCTTCGGCTTCGACTCATCATAGGTTGAACGCATGTTTAATATTAAACACGTGTTTAAGAGGAGGGTCAATGGACGCCGAATGAATTCATTTGAAACGCGCGGGCCGCGAGGTGTTGTCGTGGTTGCGGGGAGTGGTTTCATCTATTGACGTACAACTGTTTGGTTGTATGATGCTTCGTATGGAGGCACTTCTCGACGATCACGTGGATGCGATGTTCCAGGCATTGGCCGATCGGACTCGTCGCGACATCGTGCGGCGGGTCATGGTCGAAGAGCTTTCAGTGTCCGAACTGGCTGACTCCTATGAGATGAGCTTCGCGGGAGTGCAGAAGCACGTTGCTGTACTCGAACGCGCGGGACTCGTGTCAAAACAGCGGGTCGGACGAGCCCAGATCGCGCATGTTGAGATCAGCGCGATCCGCACTGTGTCCTCAATGCTCAGCGAGCTCGAGGGCGTATGGAGTGCACGAGTCGAACGCATCGACGGCCTGCTGGCCCAGGACGGGCCGGAGGTCGATGAGAACAAGGAGCAGTCATGCCTGTCATCGAAACCACCCACGACGAACATTCCCTGACCCTGACGATGGTCGCCGAATTCGCGGCCTCTCCCGAACGGGTGTGGGAAGTCTATGCCGACCCTCGCCAGTTGGAGAGGGTCTGGGGACCACCCACCTATCCGGCCACGGTCGTCGACCACTCGCTGACCCCTGGCGGCAGAGTCACCTATTACATGACCAGCCCGGAAGGTGAGAAGTACCGTGGTTTCTGGGAAGTCTCCTCGGTCAAAGAGCCCTCACGAATCGTGTTCCGCGACTACTTCGCGGACGAGGACTTCAACGCCGTCGAAGCGATGCCGGGAAGCACCAACACCTATACTTTCGAAGCGGTCGAGGGCGGAACTCGTGTCACCTACGAATCGACTTTCGACTCCCTTGAGGGGCTGAAGACAGTGCTCGATATGGGCGTCGTCGAAGGGTCGACCGGAGCGATCAACCAGATCGACGACCTGCTGGCCCGCGGGTGAAACCCGCTCCGCCCCGGAGCTCGTCGGCCACCGATGTGAAAACGATTGGCAAATTCTCTTCGATCATAGGCAAATTCATCGAAGAGAACTTGCCAACTGTCGGCGTTGCGGCGGTGAAAGCTCCAGCGCCCGCCCGCGGCCACGCACTCAGTCGCCGCCGCGCCCGCGGGAGACCTCAGCGTCCACGGTCCCGCCTCAGCCTTCCGCGCGAGACTGCATCGACTGAGCCGGGGCCTCGGGCTTGACCGGGATGATGAGGAGCAGGCCGACGAAGAGCACGAGGAGGATGCCCAGGGTGCCGGCCCTTTGGAAGCCCAGGAGCGAGATGAAGACCGCGAACATGGCCGGTCCCAGGAAGCTCACGGCGCGACCGGTCGTGGCATAGAGTCCGAAGTTCTCTCCGGCACGCTCGGGCGGGGTGATCCGGGCCAGAAACGACCGACTTGAGGCCTGCACAGGTCCGACGCAGAAGCTGAGGACGAGCGCGCAGACCCAGAACACGGCCGGGGCGTCGCTGATCAGGATCGGCAGACCGCCGACGAGGATGACGACGATTCCGGCGATGATGACGGGCTTCGGGCCCAGTCGGTCATCGAAGTACCCGGCGATCATCGCTCCCGCGCCGGCAGCGACATTGGCCGCCACGCCCAAGACGATGATCTCCGAGGGGGAGAAGCTGTAGCTGCCCGCCGCGAGGACTCCGGCGAAGGCGAAGATCGCTGCCAGCCCGTCGCGGAAGACCGCCGAGGCGATGAAGAAGCGCAGCGTCTGGTGCTCCTCCTTCCACATCCGCACGAGTCTGCGGACGAGTGCCGCGTAGTCGGCGATGAACGCCCTGATCGGATGCCCGCCGGATGGGTTCTCAGCCTTGGCGCTCGGGGCGGTGAACAGCACCGGCAGCGCGAAGAGCGCGAACCACACCGCGGACAGGGCGGCGACGACCCGGAATCTCATGCCGCCCTCGTCGCCGGCGCCGAAGAGGCCCACCTCGGGCTGGATGACGAGCACGAGCAGAATGACGAGGAGGACGAGACCGCCGGCGTAGCCCATGCCCCAGCCGAAGCCGGAGACCTTGCCGACGTTGTCAGCTTGGGTGATGCGGACCATGATGCCGTTGTAGGACACCTCGGCGAATTCGAAGAACACGCTGCCCATGGCGATGAGCAGGAGACCCAGCCACAGGTACTCGGGGGAGTCGCGGACGAAGAAGAGGCCGAACATCGTGAGGATGACGATTCCGGTGTGGACACCCAGCCACAGCTTGTGCCGGCCACCCGAGTCGGCCCGAGTGCCGGCCGCAGGTGCCACCAGGGCGATGATGAGTCCTGCCGCGGCCGTCGACCAGCCCAGCGCCGAGGAACCGGCCTCCTCGGTCGCCGCCACGCTCTTCGTCAGATAGGGGGCGAAGACGAAGGTGATGATGACGGCGTTGAACGATGCCGATCCCCAGTCCCACAGGGCCCAGCTCAGGATTCCGGATCGTGAGCCCACCGTCGGTCTCGGATTCGTCTGCATACCGTCACTGTACTGATTCTCTGGGTTCGGAATGGGATAGAACTGAGAATTCGCTTGAAGTTTCGCCGCGCTTACGGCAAAGTGGATCGACGGCCATCAGTACTCGAACCTAAGGACGCCATGACCAACTCTGCAGACGACAACGACTCCGGCGCGGAGCAGTCTGCGGTCGAGGAGTCGGGAGCGAATCCCGACAGCAGCGCCACGGACAACCCGAACTACCTGTTCGGTCACCCGGACCCCGTGCGACTGCACCTACCGCAGAAATTGCACATCGGCGAGGGCGATTCCGACGAGGAGATCGCCGAGAAGCTCCGTCGTCAGGGCGTGCGAATCGGCAAGGGAATGGTCGCCCCCAGGGTTTTCTGGCCGGCGCTCATCGTCATCGTCGCTGTCGCAGTTCTCGCAATAGCTTTGCCCAATGGCACAGGGAAGGCGATCTCGGGCATTCAGAGCTGGATCGTGGGCGACCTCGGCTGGTACTACATGCTCATCGTCGGCCTGTTCGTTGCGTTTGCGATCTTTGTCGGTTTCTCGAAGTACGGCAAGATCCGACTCGGCAAGGACGATGACAAGCCCGAGTTCGGAGTCATGTCCTGGTTCGCCATGCTCTTCGCAGCCGGGATGGGGATCGGTCTCGTCTTCTACGGAGTGGCCGAGCCGCTCACCTATGCCACGACAGGCCCGAAGCCCGGGTGGGCAGGCGGAGAAGTCGAGAACGCACAGATGGGCATGGCTCAGACCTTCGTCCACTGGGGTCTTCATCCGTGGGCGCTCTACGCTGTGCTCGGCATGGCGCTGGCCTATGCCATCCACCGTCGGGGACGTCCTCTGTCCATCCGGTGGGCCCTCGAGCCGCTGCTCGGCAACCGGGTCAAAGGCTGGGCCGGCGACACGATCGACGTCATCGCGATCTTCGGCACCGTCTTCGGCATCGCTACCTCTCTGGGCCTGGGCGTCCAGCAGATCTCGGCCGGACTCAAACACATCGGTGTGGTCGGCGAATACGACAACACCTTCCTCGTCATCCTCATCGTCATCATCACGTTCCTGGCGACCGCCTCCGTGGTTTCCGGAGTGGGTGCGGGCATCAAATGGCTCTCGAACATCAACCTCACGATGGCCGGCGTTCTCCTCGTCACGGTGCTCGTCCTCGGTCCGACGCTGTTCCTGTTCCAGAATTTCGTCGAGTCCCTCGGCGTCTACCTCGCCAATGTGCTCAACATGACCTTCGACATCGGTGCGTACTCCGGTGATGAGGGCGCGGAGTGGAACTCCACATGGACGCTGTTCTACTGGGGCTGGTGGATCTCCTGGGCGCCGTTCGTCGGCGTCTTCATCGCCCGAATCTCGAAGGGGCGGACCGTGCGGGAATTCATCGCCGGTGTCCTCCTCGTCCCATCGATCGTCGGCTTCTTCTGGTTCTCCGTCATGGGCGGAGCGGGCATCTACCGTCAGCTCTTCGGTGCCGGCGACCTCGTCGACCCCGAGGAAGGCGTCGTGGCCGAACGCGTGCTCTTCGACGTCCTCAGCGACCTGCCGTTGGGACCGGTCCTGTCGATCATTGCGATCATCTTGGTGGCGATCTTCTTCATCACCTCCTCGGACTCCGGGTCGCTCGTCGTGGACATGCTGGCCTCGGGCGGGCACCCGAATCCCCCGATGTGGTCCCGGGTTCTGTGGGCACTGATGGAGGGTGCGCTGGCGATCGGGTTGCTGATCGCAGGTGGTCTCGAAGCCCTGCAGGCGGGGTCGCTGATGACGGCTCTTCCATTCAGCGTGATCCTGATCCTCATCTGCGTCTCGACTCTCAAGGCATTCAGCAAGGAGTCCAAGCGGAACGAGGTGCTCGAGGCCAAAGCCTCCTACCAGGAGGTGGGCGAGAATCTCGCCGACGACTTCGACGTCTTCCTCGGTGAGAAGGTCGACGAGCGCATCGACTACCGGCTCTCGCGGAGCAAGGGCTGGCTGGAGAGGCAGAAGGCCAAGTCAGCTCGAAAAGACGAATAGCATCCCAAGACTCCGTAGAGAACGGGCCCCGTGGAGATCTCCACGGGGCCCGTCCTGTTCCCCATCCCTTGAGAGATTTGTGTAAGCGGCCCTGACCGCTTCTGTCGTCCGCCCACGACCGAGTAGTCTGGGACCAACCGACAGCGGACCGCTTCCACCGACCAAGGAGTCCACATGCCCATTGCAAGTCCCGAAGTCTATTCCGAGATGATCGACCGCGCGAAGTCCGAGGGCTTCGCCTACCCCGCGATCAACTGCACCTCCTCGCAGACGATCAACGCGGCCATCCGCGGCTTCGCAGAGGCCGGATCCGACGGCATCGTCCAGATCTCGACCGGCGGCGCCGAGTACATCTCCGGCCCGACGATCAAGGACCGCGTGCGCGGTGCGATCGCGTTCTCGGTCTTCGCCGCCGAGGTGGCCAAGAGCTACGACGTCAACATCGCCCTGCACACCGACCATGCCCCGAAGCAGGAGGTCGAGGAATGGGTGAAGCCGCTTCTGGCAGCCTCGACCGAACGTGTGAAGAACGGCGGTGAGCCCTACTTCCAGTCGCACATGTGGGACGGTTCAGCGGTTCCGCTGACGGAGAATCTCGTCCTCGCCGAGGAGCTGCTGGAGCTCTCGAACGCCGCGCGCTCGATCCTTGAAATCGAGGTCGGCGTCGTCGGCGGCGAAGAGGACGGTGTGGAGAACGAGATCAACGACAAGCTCTACACGACCGCCGCCGACGGCCTGGCCACGGTCAAGGCCCTGGGCACCGGCGAGAAGGGCCGGTACCTCACGGCACTGACCTTCGGCAACGTCCACGGCGTCTACAAACCCGGCAATGTGAAGCTGCGCCCCGAGCTGCTCGGGGAGATCCAGACCGATGTCGGCGCCGAGGTTGGCAAGGACAGGCCCTTCGACCTCGTCTTCCACGGCGGCTCGGGCTCGAGTGCCGAGGAGATCGCCGAGGCGGTGCGCCACGGTGTCGTGAAGATGAACGTCGACACCGACACCCAGTACGCGTTCACCCGTCCCGTCGTCGAGCACATGTTCCGCAACTACGACGGAGTGCTCAAGATCGACGGAGAGGTCGGCAACAAGAAGCTCTACGATCCGCGCGCCTTCGGAAAGGCCGCCGAAGCCGGCATGGCCGACCGCGTGGTCGAGGCCTGCCAGAACCTCGGTTCCGCGGGCACCAGCCTGAAATAGGCGACACTTGTTTCTTGGTCCTCTGGTCGAGGGGCACGGCTGCTGTGACCGAGTGACACGGCTGCTCTGACCGAGTGACACACGTCTGACCGAGTGACACGGCGCGAGGCCCGGGACACCATTGTCCCGGGCCTCGCTGACTATTCAATTGTGTTCCGTCTCCCCCCGAGGCCGCAACGGTGAGACGCTCGCCGTGCTGAGGCTGTCGCTACCGGCGGGCGGACTGTTCGGCGCCTTCGGGCTTCAGCCCTGCGGGACCTCGGCACCGGCCTTGTCCCCGGCAAGACGCTTCTCCCAGAACTCGGCGTTGCGGACATTCAGGCTGTTCGGATCGAACACCGGATCCAATCCCTGCTTCTTCTGGCGTTCGAAGTCGCGGAGGAGCTTGAACGCCGGCTGTTGCAGGATGAGGATGCCGATGATGTTCAGCCAGGCCATGAGGCCCACACCGATGTCGCCGAGGGCCCAGGCGCTGCCCGAGGCCGACATCGCTCCGACGGCGACGGCGACGAGGATGAGCAGCTGCAGGATGCGTTTGCCCACCGCGAGGACCATGGTGTTCCTGGCCTTGCCGAGCAGGTAGACGAGGTTCGTCTCCGCCATGTAGTAGTAGGCGACCATCGTCGTCAGTGCGAAGAGGAAGATCGAGATCGCGATGAAACCGGCGCCGAAGCCGGAAAGCATCGTGTCGAGTCCGGCCTGCGGCCACTTCTCGCCCGGAGTCGTGGCGATGGCTTCGACCATCTGACCGCGCCCGGTGCCGATGATGGTCTCACCGTCGGCGTCGAAGACCCTGTACATGCCGGTCGAGAGGATCATGAACGCGGTCGCCGAGCACACGAAGAGGGTGTCGATGTAGACCGAACCGGCCTGCACGAGTCCTTGCTTTGACGGGTGGGAGACCTCGGCGGCCGAGGCCGCGTGCGGTCCGGTTCCCTGCCCGGCCTCGTTCGAGTAGATGCCGCGCTGGACGCCCCACTGGACGGCCATGCCGATGACGCCGCCGAAGGCAGCTTCCTGACCGGCATCGATGCCGAAGGCCGACTTGAACATGAGTTCGAAGACCGGGATGATCTGCTCGGCGTTGATGAATGTCACGGCGATGGCCGCGATGATGTAGATGACGGCCATGAAAGGCACTGCCAATGAGGCGAAGTGCGCGATGCGCTTGATTCCGCCGATGACGATGAAGCCCATGATGATGACCAGGGCGATCGCGGTCGCCCAGGTCGGCACGTTCCAGGCGTTCTCGACGGCGCCGGAGATCGCATTGGATTGGATGCCCGGCAGCATGAACGACATGGCCACGACGGTCACAGCCGCGAAGACCATGCCGTAGACCTTGAACAGGCCCTTGGCCTTGGTGTGACGGTAGGCCTTCTCGATGTAGAAGGCCGGACCGCCGCGGTACTCACCGGTGCGGGGATCCTGCTCCTTGAAGATCTGGCCGAGAGTGGACTCGACATAGGAGGTCGAGGCACCGAGGAGGGCCGAGATCCACATCCACACCACGGCGCCCGGCCCGCCGAAGCCGATGGCTGTGGCGACGCCGGCGATGTTGCCGACGCCCACACGACCGGCCAGCGAGATCGCCAGTGCCTGGAAGGACGAGACGCCCTCATTGGAGCTCTTGCCGCGGAACATCTGGACGAAGATCGCCTTGATCTGTCGGATCTGGACTGCGCGGGAGCGGATCGTGAAATAGACGCCGGCGCCGAGGCACAAGTAGACGAGGGCCGAGGACCAGATGATGTCGTTGAGCCATTCGAGGACTGCAGACACGCTTCTCCTATCGGGGAGGCAAGAGGATGGAACCGAGCAATTTTCGTGGGCAATCACGGGGCAGAGCTTGTGTTTTCGCTGTGACTGACCTCATAAGTCAAACGGATTGTGACTCCTGACGCAAATCCGGACCGTGCGCCCCGAGAACTCGGCCCGAAGAGTGCTTGTCAAGCGGTCACCGATGCATTTCGAAATGGTGACAGTGTGGGTAGGATCATAGCTGCCAGTTCACTATTTGGGACAGAAACCGTAAGATGTGGTGCGGATCTCTCCGAGCAAAGACGACACGGAGAGCACTTTTGATGACAAGGAACACAATGAAACGTCGAACTGGTGCAAAGGCAGTGGCCATCGCCGCTGCCGGCGCTCTGCTACTCTCGGCATGCTCGACCTCGACCACAGGTGAAGACGGCGACGGTGGCGGCGAATCCCTCACAGTGGGTACCACGGACAAGGTGGTCGCGCTCGACCCGGCCGGTGCCTATGACAATGGAAGCTCTCTCGTCGAACAGCAGGTCTACCCCTTCCTCCTCGCCTACAAGCCGGGCACCGCCGAACTCAACCCCTCCATCGCGGAGTCGGCGGACTTCAGCGAACCGAACAAGTACGAGGTCAAGCTCAAGGAGGGAATGAAGTTCGCCAACGGAAACGACCTGACCTCCTCAGATGTGAAGTTCTCGTTCGAACGACAGCTGAAGATCCAGGATCCGAACGGACCGTCGTCCCTCCTCGGCGGGCTGGAATCGGTGGAGACTCCCGATGAGTCCACGGTCATCTTCAACCTCAAGCGCAAGAACGACCAGACCTGGCCGGGAGTCCTGGCCAGCGCTGCGGGACCGATCGTCGATGAGGACGTGTTCGAACCCGACAAGATCACGGAGAATCAGACGATCGTCGACGGCGAGGCCTTCGCCGGTCCCTACACGATCGCCGGATTCGATTTCAATAAACTGATCACGTACAAGTCCTACGACGGCTACGAGGGCTACCTGGAGCCGGCGAAGACCGACACCGTGCAGATGAAGTACTTCTCCGATGCCAACAACATGAAGCTCGATGTCCAAGAGGGCAAGATCGACGTGGCCTGGCGTTCGCTCTCGGCCACTGACATCGAGAGCCTCGGCGAGAAGGAGGACCTCACGGTCCACAAGGGTCCTGGCGGCGAGATCCGCTACATCGTCTACAACATGGACACGATGCCCTTCGGCGCGAAGACGGACGAGGCCGATGAGGACAAGGCCCTGGCCGTGCGCCAGGCCATGGCCGATTCGGTCGACCGACAGGCGATCGCCTCGCAGGTCTACAAGGACACCTTCACTCCGCTGTACTCGCATGTGCCCGAGGGTCTGCCGGGCGCCGCGGATCCGCTGAAGTCGGAATACGGTGACGGTCAGGGCGGGCCCGACGTCGACAAGGCCAAGAAGGCCCTCGAGGACGCCGGCGTCGAGACCCCGGTCGAGCTCAACCTGCAGTACAACCCCGACCACTACGGGCCGTCCTCGGGTGACGAGTACGCCCTGGTCAAGGATCAGCTGGACAAGACCGGCCTGTTCAAGGTGAACCTTCAGTCAACCGAGTGGGTGCAGTACAACAAGGACCGCACCGCCGATGCCTACCCGATGTACCAGCTGGGCTGGTTCCCGGACTACTCGGACGCGGACAACTACCTGGTTCCCTTCTTCTATGACACTGACAAGACCCCGAGCTTCCTGGGCAATCACTACCGTGACAAGACGATGAACAAGGAACTGAACGCTCAGTCCTCCATCGACGACAAGGGAAAGCGTTCGGAGGCGCTGAAGAAGATCCAAGGCCAGCTCGCCGAGCAGCTGCCGACCCTGCCGCTGCTCCAGGGCAGCCAGATCGCGGTGTCCGGCAAGGACGTCAAGGGAGTCGACGACACCCTCGACCCCGCGTTCCAGTTCCGGTTGGCGCTGCTGAGCAAGTGAGCCCCGCAGAGCAGATGAGACCGCGAACCACACGCGTCTCAGCCGACGCCGGAATGCGCACACTCGAGCCCGGAGCGCGCACAGGCGGGGCCGGTCGCACGACCGAAGCCGGAGTGCGCACGGTCGAGGCCGGGCGCGCGGTCGAAATCGGATGGTCGCCGAACTGACCGCCGACACGAGGTGCAGGTGAGCCGCACGGCCCGCCTGCGCCTCGTGGTACGGGCACACGGGCGCTGACACGATCGACGCCCGACGAAAATCAACGTCGACCGACGACAGGATCGTCGGGCGACGAAAGCGTCATCTGACGAATGCGTCGACTGACGAAATCCAAAGGAACACATGTCTGCAGCCATCAGCGAACCAGAGGCAGAAGCCGCCGATACTTCGGTCGCGGTGAAGAAGCCTTCGGGGGGCGGATTGGGACGCTACGTCCTCGTCCGATTCCTCCTCATCATTCCCACCATCTTCATCCTCACCACACTCGTCTTCTTCCTCATGCGGATCACCGGCGACCCGATCACCGCCTCCATGGGCGGGCGCCTGACGCAGACTCAGCTGGCCGATCGCATCCACGCCGCCGGCTACGACCGTCCGCTCCTCGTCCAGTACTTCGAATACATGGGCAATCTGCTCAAGGGTGATTTCGGCACCGCAGTCTCCGACGGGCAGCCCGTATCGAACATCCTCCTCAACTATGGAGCCGCGACCGTCGAGCTCGTCTTCTACGCCCTCATCGTCGCCTTCATCCTCGGCATCCCTCTGGGAATGCTCGCCGCCTACCACCGGGACAAGGCCCCGGATGCCGCGCTGCGCATCCTCGCGATCCTCGGCTACGCCACCCCGGTGTTCTTCGCCGGCATGATCCTCAAGTTGATCTTCGGCGTCTTCCTGCCCATCCTGCCCATCGCGGGGCGTGGAACCACGCAGACCGAATTCATCATGTCGGGGGTGGTCTCGCCCACCCAGATCTACTTCATCGATGCGATCCGCATCGGCAACTTCGAAGTCCTCGGCGATGTACTCGCCCACGCGGTCCTGCCCGCCATCGCCCTCGGCGTGCTCACGGCGGGAGTCTTCCTCCGACTCGTGCGCACGAATCTCATCGGCACGCTGGGCCAGCAGTACATCGACTCGGGCCGCTCGCGCGGCATCTCCGAATACCGCCTGGTCACCAAGCACGCCTACCGTCCGGCGCTGATCCCGATCGTCACGGTCATGGGCATGCAGATCGCACTCATGCTCGCCGGCGCAGTGCTCACGGAGACGACCTTCGGCTGGCAGGGGCTCGGCTTCAAACTCGCCGAATACCTCACCGCCCGTGACTTCGTCGCCGTCCAGGGAATCGTCGTGTTCCTCGCCGTCATCGTGGCGCTGACCAACTTCCTCGTCGACGTCATCGCCGCCTTCATCGACCCCCGAGTGAGGTACTGATGTCCACTCCAGACAACACGTCGTCGGCTCGCGACGACAAGGCCAAGCAGTCCTGGTTCAGCCGTCTCCCGGTCGTGTCCCACCTGCGGCAGTCGGTGGGACTGCAGCGGGGAATGCTCATCACGGGACTCATCCTGTGCGGCGTCGTCCTCATCTGCGCGATCTTCGCGCCGCTCATCGCCCCCTACGGCTTCAACCAGTTGGGCACCGCCGAGGGCAATTTCGGCTCGAAAGTGGCGCCCAACGGTCAGCACATCTGGGGCACCACGGTCGGCGGATACGATGTCTTCTCCCGCGTGGTGTGGGGTGCTCAGACCGCTGTGTCCGTGATCATCGTTGCCGTGATCCTGTCGATCTTCGCCGGTGTCATCCTCGGTCTCATCTCGGGCTACCTCGGCGGCTGGCTCGATCGTATCCTCGTCGTCATCGCCGATGCGGTCTACGCGTTCCCGACCCTGCTGCTCGCGCTCGTCATGTCGATCGCGATCTCCGGCGGCCAGTCGAGTGCATGGGGCGGCATCGCCGCTGCCGCGTTCTCGATCACCGTGGTCTTCATTCCGCAGTACTTCCGCGTCGTCCGCGCGGAGACCCTGCGACTCAAGGCGGAGCCCTTCGTCGAGTCCGCGATCGTGCTCGGTGCCTCGAAGACACGGATCATCTCGAAGCACATCTTCCGCAATGCCACACGCACGCTGCCGCTCATCTTCACCCTCAACTCGTCCGAGGCGATTCTGACTCTGGCCGGACTCGGGTTCCTGGGCTTCGGAATCGAACCCACCTCGGCGTCGGAATGGGGCTACGACCTCAACAAGGCGCTGCCCGATGTGACCAGCGGTGTGTGGTGGACCTCGGTGTATCCGGGTTTGGCGATCGTGCTCACGGTCCTGGGCATCACCCTCGTCGGTGAGTCGATGAACGACCTCAACGACCCCCGGCTGCGAGTGCGCCGCAAGGCGAAGGCGAAGGGCGCGAAAGCATCGAAGGTCGGCACCACGTCGAGCGGCAACGAGACCGCGGAGGCCAAGTGATGAGTGAGAACATGAATCCAGACAGCTCTGCGAAGAGCATCCTCGACGTCGACGGGCTCGACGTCACCTTCTCCACCGACGGCGGCGACGTCCACGCGGTCAAGGACGTGACCCTGTCGGTCACCCCCGGCGAGGTGCTCGCGATCGTCGGCGAATCCGGCTCCGGCAAGACGGTGACTGCGCGCAGCATCCTCGGGCTCCTTCCCGATACTGCGCAGCGTTCGGGCGCGGTGATCGTCTCGGGCAAGGACGTCCTCAGCGTCTCCGGCGATCAGCTGCGCCAAATGCGCGGAAGCGATGTGTCGATGGTCTTTCAGGAGCCCTCGACCGCGCTCAATCCCGTCTACACGGTGGGGTGGCAGATCGCCGAGGGGCTGCGCGCCCATCACAGGCGAGCGGGCAGGGCCGAACTCAAGGCCAAGGTCATCGCGGCGATGGAGCAGGTCGGGATCCCCGATGCGAAGAACCGCTTCGACCACTTCCCGCACCAGTTCTCCGGCGGCCAGAAGCAGCGCATCGTCATCGCCATGGCCCTGGCGCTCGGTGCTAAGCTGATCGTCGCCGACGAGCCGACGACGGCACTCGACGTCACCGTTCAGGCCGAGATCCTCGATCTGCTGCGGGAGCTGCGTGATGAGACGGGAACCGCGATCGTGCTCATCACCCACAACATGGGCGTCGTGGCCGACCTCGCCGATCGGGTCGCAGTGATGTACCGCGGCGACCTCATCGAGGTCTCGCCGGTTGAGCAGCTCTTCAGCGATCCGAAGGAGCAGTACACCCGCGACCTCCTCGGCGCCGTTCCACGACTCGGGTCGACCGTCGCCGGCAGTCGTAAGGCCGCCGCGAAGCAGCGGGCCGAGTCCGAGGCCGCCGAACCCGACTCCGGCCAGCCGCGGAGCCCCGATTCCGGTCAGCCGCGCAGCGAACGGGAGTCCGTCGTCGTCGCGCGTGGCCTCGACATCGTCTACCCGGGAGGGCTCAGGAGGCCGGACTTCCAGGCGGTGAATTCCGTGAGCTTCGACATCAGAGCCGGCGAGGTCTACGGTCTGGTCGGCGAATCCGGCTCGGGCAAGACCACGATCGGGCGGGCCATCGCGGGCCTGACCAGGGCCAGTGGCGGCAGTCTCGAGGTGCTCGGGCACGAGATGGTCGGTTTCAAAGAGCGCGCGTTCTCCCGGATCCGGCGGCGGATCGGATTCGTGTTCCAGGACCCGGCGGCCTCATTCAACCCGCACCTGACGATCGGCGAGTGTGTCGCGGAGCCGTTCGCCATCCACCGGCGTGAGATGGGTCCGAAGGACCGCGAGAAGCGGGTGCTCGAACTGCTCGACTCCGTGCAGCTGCCCAGCGCCTATGCCGCCAGGTACCCGCACGAACTCTCGGGCGGACAGCGGCAGAGGGCCTCGCTGGCCCGCGGTCTGGCGCTCGATCCGGAGCTGCTGATCGCCGATGAGCCGACCTCGGCGCTCGACGTATCGGTGCAGGCCAAGGTGCTCGAGCTGTTCGTCGATCTGCAGAACAGGTTCGACTTCGCAGCCCTGTTCATCAGTCACGACCTGGCCGTCGTCGACATGCTCTCCGATCGCATCGGCGTCCTCTTCCAGGGCGAGCTGCTGGAGGAGGGTACGGGGGAGAAGGTCCTCGGTGCGCCGAACAGCGACTACACGAAGCGGCTCATCGCCTCCCTGCCGGTGCCCGACCCCGCCGAGCAGGCCAAGCGCCGCGAACTCGCCCGCGGCCTGCGGACAACGGCCGGCTGAGGCTGTGTGCGCAGAATTGCTGTCACGCTTCCTGTCCCATCGTGGTGGCTCTGTGCCGAAAGAAATTCGAATCAGGGCCACCACGATGGAACAGAACCGACAGCGGTCATGCCCTCGCTCGGCGATCGCGAAATCGTTTGACTCCCGCCGAAATTGCGCCAGCAACGACCAGGAGGATCCCCAGCGCGGCGATGGGCATACCCACGAGGAGAAGAATTCCGGCTCCGATGTCGGCGTTGCCGGGCTCACCGGTAAAGGTGTTGAGATACCAGCCTAGAATCCACGAGACAACACCGATCGCGGTGATGATGAGCCCGCTAACCCACGTCAGCTTCGTCATGGTCGTCCTTTCGAGCTTCCTCGACGAGCGCTATTTTCGCCGCGCCGACCCGAGTACACCCAGTGCTGGGTCACTTTCCGTCGGAGATGAAGTCGAGCATGCCTGCCTGGTTGACCGGCAGTGCCAGCAGACGGTCGAGCTGTTCGGCGCTGGGGTCGATGCCGAGGATGCGCAGAGAATACTGTGTGAAATCGCGTTCGATGTCGTCCGGCGTGAGGTCGCCGCTGGGGCGGTACCAGAGCGAGAGCGAATTGCAGATCGAGTGGATCGCACGTGTGGCAAGCTGTGCGCTGTCGACCCTGAACGCTCCCGAGTCGATGCCGGATTGGACGATCTCGCCCATGATGTCTCGTGCTTCGCGCTGCAGGTCCTTGACCCGGTCGTCGTTGTCACCGGTCAGTCGTTCGGTGTCACGCAGGAGCACGGTCGACACCGAGACATTTTCCATGCGGTAGCGCGAGAGGTAGCGCACGGCAGCGGCCAGCTGGTCGGTGGGATCATCGCCCACCTCGGCGATGACGGCGCGACTGTGCTCGATGTACCAGGAATATGCCGTGTGCACGAGTTCGTACAGGGCTTCCTGCTTGGACGGGAAGTAGTAGTAGAGTGCGGACAGGCTCAGTCCGGCGGTCTGCGCGATATCGCGGATGGAGGCACCGTCGAACCCCTTGGAGGCGAAGGTGTCTCGAGCCGAGCGGAGGATGTTGTTGCGGCCGTTGGTTGATCGCACGGTGCTTGCACTCCTTGGCGGTCGGATATCGAACAATCTTTCACTTGCCAATCGACAATACATGACGTTGGCGCGCGAAGCGTCGTTTCGGTCGGCAAATGAGCTGTACCGGTGGTTTCTCTGTGATGTCGCCGTTGCGCAGAGCGTGAAGTGCAGTGCTGGCAGCAACGGGCCTGCTTGGACTCGATGGGGGACGGGTCCCCGACGATCACGCGTGTTCGAGGGCGTCAGCGACGGCCCCAACAGCCTGCGAGATGTCATCGTCAGTGCTTTGCCAGTTGACGACGGAGATTCTCATGACGCGTTTGCCCTGCCAATCAGTACCGCCGAACCAGGCGGTTCCGTCACTCTGCAGTCGATCGATAACCGGTTCTGTGCGAGCATCGTGGTGACCATCTTGACTGCGGAACCGGACGAGGCCTTGGTTGATGACAGGGTCGACAAGCAGTTCGGCCGAAGGCAGATCTCCGATCTCGCCTGCAAGTCGTCGTGCAAGCCGACACGTGCGCTCGACGATCTCTGTGATGCCGACCCGACCAAGTGCACGGATGGTTGCGTAGACCGGTACACCTCGAGCTCGACGCGACCATTCTGGATTCCAGTCGATCTGGTCCCGTGCCGCGTCCGGGGCGGCGTCGGCCGGGTCTTCCGAGTGGACGAGGTAGCTGGCCCGGATTGACATGGCCGCACGGTGCGCTCGTCTGTCGCGGATCACCACGACGCCATTATCGAAGGGAACGTTGAGCCATTTGTGGGCATCGGTCGTCCATGAGTCAGCATTGGTGGCCCCGTCGAGCAGATGGCGAAAGTGCGGGCTCACTCCGGCCCATAGACCGAAGGCACCATCGATATGTACCCATGCTCCGTAGTCATGTGCGATGCGACAGGCCTCTCGAAACGGGGCGAAGCTGCCTGTGTTGATCTCGCCTGCCTGCAAGATGACAATTGATGGGCGACTGGGATCGGCGCTCAGTCGCGACTCCAGAGCTGCTGTATCAAGGAGGCCGTGATCATCGGTGCCGAGAGCGCTGATGCTTGCGGTTCCGAAGCCGAGCAGGCGGCAGGCCCGTTCAATGGAGGCATGCTGTTCTCCCGAGCACAGAACGCGTATCTGAGGCGATCCGGCCAAGCGGTCGTATTCCGCGTCCCATCCGCGATTGTGCAGGAGATTGTTTCGAGCGGCTGCCAAAGCGGTGGCGTGGGCCATCTGCGCACCGCTGGTGAACGCGACCGACGCTTCCCGAGGCAGACCGAGCAATTGTTTGACCCATTCCCCGGCTACCTCCTCGATGACCGAGACGGCGGGGCCGCAGGAATAGAGTGCAGCGTTCTGATCCCACGCCGTCACCATCCAATCTGCTGCGAGAGCAGCCAGGTGGCTGCCGCCGATCACCCAACCGAAGAATCGTCCACTGGTTGTGCGCAACACTCCTGGTTCTGCCTCGCGTGCGATGGTCTCGATCACCTCTTGGCTGTTGCATCCAGACTCCGGCAGCGATGTGGAGAAGCGGTCGCGCAACTCGGGAAGTGAAAGAGCTGGTGACACTTCTGCATCGTCATTGTGAGCGAGAAAATCGTTGGCCAGAGATGCTGTCAGGCCAAGCAGATGGTCGAGGTCGGTGGTCCGCATCGTTTCATCCATCCCTCGGATCCCTTCGTGTTGGTGGTCGGTTCATTGCATCAGACTTCATTGTTGGGAACTGGCGGTTATCGGACCTCGCAGTCAGCGTGCATCGTCGAGACATGCGTGCAGCCGAATGTGGTGCGGATCACTCTGCGAACTGGGAATGATTAACATTTCAATCAGGTTGCGCAGGATGGACCGTGCGGCAGAGGCTTGCCGCAGATCACCTGAAGCCAGCTTCACCGGACAACATCGAACAGAGGACGGATATGCTCAACATCGCCATCATTCCCGGAACGTCGCGCCCGCAGGCGCTCAACCCGCAGGTCGTCTCCTGGGCTGAGGGGCAGCTGGCAGGCCGCGAGGATGTGCGCGCCGAGATCGTCGACTTCGGCGACTTCGATCTGCCCCTGCTCGACGAGGTGATCCCGGCCGGCGCGAACATGTACGAGAACGATCACACCAAGGCCTGGGGCGCCAAGCTCGCCGAGTTCGACGCATTCATCTTCGTCACCCCCGAATACAACCACTCGATCTCCGGTTCGCTGAAGAACGCTCTGGACTTCGTCGCGTCAGAGTTCAACCACAAGGTTGCGGGCATCGTGAACTACGGCGCCGACAAGGGTGTGCGTGCCGCTGAGCACCTGCGCCACATCCTCGCCAACTACAAACTGGCCGTCGTCCGCGACCAGGCCTCCTTCAGCCTCTTCACCGATTTCGCCGACGGTGTCTTCACGCCGACCGAGGTTTCCGCGACTCCGTTCGCATCGATGACCGAGGACCTCGTCAGCTGGGGCGAAGCACTGAAGTCCGTGCGTGAAGATGCGGATTCCGAGGACCAGGCCGCCTGATTCGCCGCCGCTGCACCACCCGCGGATGACGCGGCCCTTCACCCGCGCCCGACACCGTCGCAGCCCGCCGATCCGAATGATCGGCGGGCTGCGTCATACCCGGAGCCGACCCATCCCCGAGGTGGCCCCGCCCCCATCCCCGAGGTGGCCCCGCCCCCATCCCCGAGGTGACCCCTCCCACAGCCCTGAGCTAAGGTCGAACCGACTCAAAAGTTCACTCAGTGATGCGAAGGACACCCATGGATCTCAACAGCACAGTCGCCCTCGTCACCGGCGGCGCCTCCGGACTCGGCCGCGCCACCACGGAGCGGCTCCTGGCCGCCGGGGCCCAAGTCGTCATGGTCGATCTCAACGCCGAGGCGGGCCAGCAGGTGGCGGCCGAATTGGGCTCCAGCACCCACTTCGTCACCGCAGACGTCACGAACGAGGACCAGGTCCAAGCGGCCGTCGACACCGCCACCGGTCTCGGCCGGCTGCGGGTCGTCGTCAACTGCGCGGGGGTCGCGACTCCCGGCAAGCTCGTCTCCCGCAAGGGGCCTCTGCCCCTGGACGGATTCTCTAAGGTGCTGGGCATCAACGTCGTCGGCACCGTCAACGTCTGCCGCCTGGCTGCTGCCGCGATGCAGGAGCAGGAGGCGATAGGCGAAGAGCGCGGCGTCATCGTCAACACCGCCTCGGTTGCGGCCTTCGACGGCCAGATCGGGCAGATCGCCTACTCGGCCTCGAAGGGGGCCATCGCCTCGGTGACCCTGCCGATGGCCCGCGAACTCGCCTCCTCGCAGATCCGCGTGGTCACGATCGCGCCGGGGATCTTCGAGACTCCGATGATGGCGGGGCTGCCCGAAGAGGCGCAGGCATCGCTGGCGAAGTCCATCCCCCACCCCTCCCGACTGGGCAAGGCCACGGAGTACGCGCAGCTCGTCGACTCGATCATCGCCAACCCGATGCTCAACGGCGAAACCATCCGCCTCGACGGTGCGATCCGCATGGCCCCGAAGTGATCTGAGTTCAGCGTCGCTCGTTGACGAGCAGGGCCAGTTGGACGCGGGTGCTGACGTCGAGTTTGTCGAAGATGCGCGCCAGGTGGGTCTTCACCGTGGCCGTCGAGACGAACAGGGCCCGCGCCACCTGCGCATTCGTCATTCCCTGGGCGACCGCCTCGGCGATCTCCCGCTCGCGTGAAGTCAGCGACTCCAAGGGATCGGGCCCACCCGCCGAGCCTGCAGCGCCGGTTGGGCCCGCCGTGGTCGAGCCACCCGGAGCGCCCGGCCCACCTGCTGTACCCGTCGCCGAGGCGGTGGACCGTGCCAGCAGGGACTCGACGGCGCTCGGTGACAGGGTCCGGGTGCCGTTCGCGGCTGCCCGGACCGCGTGGATGAGTTCGTCGGGTGGGGTGTCCTTGAGGATGTAGCCGGCCGCACCCGAACGCAGCGCCCGGAGCACGAACTCATCGGTGCCGAAAGCGGTGAGGATGAGGACTTCCGGGTGAGAGGCCTGCGCCATGAGGGCCCGGGTCGCTTCGAGCCCATCCATGACGGGCATGCGGATATCCATGAGGATGAGGTCGGGACTCAGCTTCCGAGCCAAGTCGATCGCCTCGGCACCGTGAGCCGCCTCGGCGATGATCTCGATGTCATCGGCCGCGCCGAGGAGGAGGCGCAGGCCCGAGCGCATGAGGGACTCGTCGTCGGCGATGATGGCTCTGATGCTCACGTGATCTCCTCTGTCGAGTTCGGCACAGGGATCCTGGCCCTCAGCTCGAAATCCGGGGCTCGGGTCACGCTGAGGTCACCGCCCATGGCCTCCATCCTCTCCTTGAGGCCGAGCAGACCCAACCCGGATCCAGCCGTCGTCTGCTCATGTCCATCGGCAGCGGCGTCGTTGAGGTGGCGGTTTCTCGCGACCATTTCGATGCTGCGGTGATCGTCGGCCAAGGACAGGGTGATCAGCAGTTTCCGTCCGGGGGCGTGCTTGACCACGTTCGTGATCGCCTCCTGGGCGAAGCGGTAGATCGTCGTGCGTTCGAGGGCACCGACCGATCGCAGGAGTTCCGGGGTGAGCGGCTGTGTGCAGGCCAGCTCCACGGTGTCGGCACGATCGGCGACGAGCCGTTCCAGATCGGGATCGATGACGGTCCCCTGGTCGTCGCCGCGCAGCATCGTCAGCACCTCACGCAGTTCCATGCCCGAACGGCGGGCGCTGGCGGCGATGAGGCGCGCGCTCTCGTGCACGGATTCCGCGTCGAGGTCGCGGCGGACCGAGAGCGCACCCGAGTACATGGCGATGACGCTGAGGTGGTGCGACAGCGAGTCGTGCATGTCGCGGGCGATGCCGCGGCGAACCTCGGCGACGGCTCGATCCTGACGTGAGCGTTCGCGCAGCAGGGTCTGTGCCGCGGTGTCGATGAGGCCCTGTTCCCGCGACCCGCGGATGACGCCGGTGACGACGAGTGCGGCGAAGACGGTGCCGTTGACGAGGAAGAGCGGCAGCTCGAACTGTCCGACCGCGTGCGGGGTCAGCGTGTAGCCCATGATCTGGGAGGCCACAGCGGCGGCGAGGCAGGCGAAGTCGAGTGACCAGCTGCGTCTGGCGGACAGTGTCACGAGGATGAGGGATGAGGCGACTGCGCCGAGGAGGCTGATCGTGCCGATGAGGATGCCGAGGAGTCCGACGGTCACGGGGAGCCAGCCGCCGGGCCGACGCTGCAGTGACTCGACGGATCCGTCCGCGGAGAGGAACTCCTCGCCCCCGAGTCCGCTCGAATTCAGGAAGTCGCGGAGCTTCTCCGCGGCGAGAACCTTCGGCCGCAGAGTCTCGGGTGGGATCGTCCGCCCGTCGAACCGCAGAGCGATCGGCAGGCAGGCCAGGGAGATGACGCCGAAGACGATGTGGATGGAGAGCTCGGTGCCGAGCGCTGCGGCCCGGTCGCCCGCGTCCTCCGGGTCGGGCCATTCGGTTCCGACGACGACGACCAGCAGGAGCACGCCGATTGCCAGAGAGATGCCCGTCCACAGGAGGGCATGCATGAGCGCACGGCGGCCGGAGCGAGGAGTCACAATTCGAGGCTACCGGTGGCAGCGGTTCGCCGCTGTCGTCCGAAAGGATGAGATCACCCGTCTTCGCAGCAGCCGTCGTCGGGGGGGGGGGGGGTCGGGAGGGGTGAGAGGTCAGGCGGTGTGCCTCACCTCGGTGAAGTCCTTGCGCCACGTCGAGACTTCGGCTGCGATGTCGCTGAGGATCGCCTCGGTCGCGCTCCCGTGGCGTGTGCTCCCGTGGCGTACCCGAGCAGTGGAGGGGCCCTCTTGGTCGGCCGCACACAGCGCTTGGCCGGCCTCTAGCGCCCTGGTCATGAGTTCGGCCATCCGCGGCATGTCGGCTGTGGTCATTCCTCGACGCACGATCTCAGGCGTGCCCACGCGCAGACCGTTCTGGCCCCCGGGGAACTCGGGCGCGGGCAGGCCGATGCCCGAGGTGAGGAAGCCGGCGCGCTCCAGGGTGCGGGCGGCGGTCATGCCACCGCCGAATGGCGCGGCCAGCAGTCCGAACTGGTGGGAGTCGGTGAAGCCCTCCGCGCACCGGAACGGCTCGACACCACGTGCCGAGAGCTCGTCGGCCAGGGTTGAGGCGCTCGCCCGCATCTCGGAGGCATAGTCCTCACCGCACTCGATCCAGTCGGCCAGGGTCACTCCGAGAGCGGCGACCGCACCGGCGTCGAAGTTCGCGGTCAGCCCGGGGAAGGCGATGGCGTCGATGCGCTGCGAGAGTTCCGCGTCGTTGCTGAGCAGCAGACCGTGGGACGGGCCGCCGAGACTCTTGTAGGTGCTCATCGACATGAGATGGGCGCCCTCGTCGAGCGGGTTGGCCCACTGTCTGCCGGCGATCATCCCGCAGACGTGGGCGGCGTCGAAGAGCAGGTGGGCGCCGACCTCATCGGCGATCTCGCGGACCTTCGCGACGGGATGCTCGAAGAGGTTGAGCGAGCCGCCCATCGTGATCAGGCGCGGCTTCACTTCGCGAGCCATGTTCGCCAGGGCGTCGAGGTCACAGCTGTAGGCGTCGATGCTGACCGGTGAGCCGGTGGTGTGCAGTCCGTAGAGCCCGGCCGCGCCCTCGGCATGGTGGGTGACGTGCCCGCCGATGGTCGTGGGTGAGGCGATGATGTCGTCACCGGGGGAGCAGGTTGCCATGAACGCGTAGAGGTTCGCCATCGCTCCGCTGGGCACGCGCACCTCGGCGAAGGAGGCGTTGAACAGCCGGGCCGCGAGCTCCGCGGTGACGACCTCGACCTGTTCGATGTGTTTGAGACCCATCTCGTACTTCTCGCCCGCGTAACCCAGCGAGGTCCGCGGTCCCGAACCGCTGGACAGGAGCGCGGCCGCGCGTGGGTTGAGGACGTTCGAGGCGGGATTGAGGTTGAACGCCTCCTCGTCGTGGAGCCGGTCGGAGGCGGCGATGAGGTCCTCGATGCCCGCGACGACCTCGCCCATGGGTACGGTCGGTGCGGTGGTCCCGCTGCGACTTCCGGAGGGGTCGCCCTCGCCGAGGTGGGTGCGGGAGATGGTCTCGATGCGTTCGCGGCTGCCGGCTGGGACCCAGGTCTGCGGTGTCTGGAACACGGGCGACTCCTTCGTCGTGGTGAGGTGTGCGTCCGACTGTTCGTGCTCGGACGGTTTCGGGCGTGCCCCGAACCACTTCGATCCTAGGCAGTCACCGCCCGAATCCCGGCGGTTGAGCCTCAAGAGTGTGTATGAGGATCTTCTGCAGAATCTTGAACGATCGGCCCAGCCGCGGACAGCCCAGCCGCGGACGGCCCAGCCGCGGACAGCCCAGCCGCGGACGGCCCAGCCGCGGACAACCCAGCCGCGGACGGTCAGGACACGGGCAGCCTCGCGCGTACCCCGAATCCGCCTTCGGCGCTCGGTCCCACCTGCAGTGTTCCGTCGAGGGCCTCGACCCTTTCGCGCATGCCCTTGAGACCGAACCCTCCGCCGAGGCGGCCGGATGTCGGGTGCGTCGGGTGGCCCGCGCCGGTCGACGTCGGGTGCCCCTCGCCGGTCGACGTCGGGTGCCCCTCGCCGGTTGACGTCGGGATCCCGTTGACGACCGTGATCCTCAGCTGCGAATCAGCGGTGTCCACGGACACATACACCGGCGCACCGGGCGCGTGGCGAAGCGCATTCGACAGCGCCTCCTGGACGAGGCGGAACGCGGTCAGACCGGTCGTCGGGTTGAGGAGGATCGGGCCGACAGGGAATTCGAGCTCCACCTCGGCGCCCGAACCGCGAGTGGCCTCGACGAGATCGGGAATGTCGTCGATCACCGGCTGCGGGGCCAGATCGGCATCGGCGCCGCCACGCAGGATCGCCAGCAGTCCGCGCATCTCATTCAGCGCCTGCCGCGCGGAGCCGGCGATCGAGTCGAACTCCTCGACGCTGCGCTGTTCGAGTTCCGGCAGCCGGTAGCGGGCCGTGGTGGCCTGCACGCTGATGACGGACATACTGTGGGCGACGACGTCGTGGAGTTCCTGGGCGATGCGGTTGCGCTCCTCGAGTTCCTGGCGTCTGCTCAGCTCTTCGGCACTCAGCCGGCGTTCCTCCGCCAGCTGGCTGCGGCCGCGGATCCACAGATTGCCGATCACCGCGATGATCGAGACTCCTGCGGTGAGTGAGACGGTCGTGATGACATTGGCCATGGCTCCGGACAGGCCCCCTGCATGGGGCATGGCCAGGCTAAGTGCTCCGAGCACAGCCGACAGCGACCACAGGATGACGAGGTGGAGCCAGCTGTGGCGCAGTCCGACGATGAGGTGGAGGAAGACCAGAGCCAGGATCGACGTCACCGTCCACGGCCACACCAGGCCGAGAGAATCCGCGGTGAGGATGATTCCGGCCGCAGACGAGGCCACTCCCACAACGATCGCGGCGATCGGCTGCCTGACGGCCAGGACCAGGGCGACGCTCTGGGCGAGGACGACGATCATCGCGATGACCGTCGACGTCTCGTACAGTGCTGCCGTCACGGGCCATCCGACGGCGACGAGGACGACCCCGGTGAAGACGGACAGCAGCCAGAACCACCCTTCGGTGTTCACGCGTGTCATGACGTAGCCGGTGCCGGATGAGGACGAGTGGTCCACAGAACCGAACCCGTCCGGGTCGTGACCTGGTCCGTCACCGGCTCGTGCATCTCCCACCGAGGCTCTCCCATCGTGACCTGGCGCCAGTCCTGCCGTGCTGGCCGCGATCTCCAAGCGGGCCATGGCGTGGAGGACGAAGGGGAAGGTGATGAGGAGGATGAGGCCCGTGACGAACTGGACGGTTGCCACAGTGCCGAAGCCCAGATCCATCACCGAGGTGTCGTTCGTGGCGGCGACGATGAATTCGATGAGCTCGGTGTTGCCTTCGGGCAGGAAGCGCCCCCAGAAGAAGTAGGTCAGCCCGCCCAGGGCGCCGAAGAACCACGTCACAGTCACGGAGAACGTGAGGATCCGGATCGGCAGGGCGAAGACGGCTTCGAACAGCAGGTCCAGCCACCGGCGACCGTCGGCCATGGCACCGATCCACCCGCGGAGTCCGCGGTCGCGAGAACGATGGGCAACCTCGGCGATGGGGGCGCCCCACTGCCGGGCTCGGGCCCGGGACAGGTTCGCGAATCCGGTCGCCACGAAGAGCGTCAGCGGCAGCAGCAGGGCACCGAGCCAGATGACGAAGGTGGCGATCGAGATGGAGAACAGCGCGATGAGGACGCTGAACCCGATGAGTGAGATGAAGAAGCCTGGGAGGACGAGGATGCTGTCGCGGCCCATGTTGTGCCACATCCGCGACCACCACGACCGGTCGGATGCGGGAGTGTGAGCATCATCGGGGCCGGTCTGCGGCGGGGTTGAGGGACGGGGCACGTTCTCAGAGTACGTGCCCGGGTCCGTGCGCGCATCGGTGATGGAAGGTTCGAAGATCGGGTTCATGACCGGACTCCTTGTTCTCTCTGCACCAGTGTGTGGGTGGTCGACGATTCGTTCGGACGGCCGGCAGGTGGTTCATCGGCTCCGTCGGCGGGAGTGTTCGCCGTCGGCGATGGTCGAAGGCGCGACTCATGCCTGAGCGATGCCTTCGCCTTGAGTGCGCGGGGATGGAAGCGTGAGAGCATGCAGACTCCGCCGACGCCGCCGGCGCCTGCGAGCAGCAGGAGGCCGATCGCCATGGGTGTCAGACCTGTGTATTCGCCGAAGAAGGCGGCGCCGATGACCACGGCCACGATCGGGTCGATGACGGTCAGGCCCGCGAGTACCGTCTCGGCAGGTCCGCAGGCGTAGGCGGTCTGGACCAGCCAGAATCCCACCGCCGAGGCGATACCCACCGCGGCGAGCACCATCCACCACCGGGAGCCCATGAGGTCGAATCCGGGAAGTCCCCCGGCTACGACGGTGCGGGCGAGCACATGTGTCGCGGCGGCGACGGTGCCGAAGATGATGCCGGTCATGACGACTCGGGGGATGTGTCCGGCCCGGCTGAAGGCGAAGAGCGCGCCGAAGACGCTGAGGGCGATGAGGATCGACAGCAGCCAGGTGATCGATTCCTCGGTGGCGACGAGTTCGTGGGAGAACTGCGCCGAGGTGGTCACGAAGGTGAAGATCGAAAACATCGTCACCCCGATGCTGATGAGCAGCGGGGCACCGAGCCGCAGGCCGAAGTACCGGCGGCTGATGAGCGCGGCGAAGACGAGGGAGATCGCGCCTATGGGTTGGACGATGGCGACGGGGCCCAGGCCCAGGGCGATGACGTTGAGGACGGTCACGAGGCCCATCAGTCCCAGTCCGGTGACCCAGGTGGCTCGGCGTTTGGGACCGGGTGTCATTGTGGCGACGGCGTGCTGCTGTAAGTGCGTGCCGAGCGCCAGACAGAAGGCTGCTGTCGTGGCGAGGACTATCGCGGTGATGAACATGATGTGCACGCTAAGGACAGAGTGTCGCGGTGCGCATCATACGAAGGAGTGATTGTGCGGATCGCCGTGTGGTACTTCCGGATGAAATCATCGCTGAGCCCGATGCGATCGCCGAGTTGTCACGGTTTTCAGGGGTCTCAGGCGGTGCCGGTCGGGTAGCGTGAGAGCATGCCAGAAGCAGGAGCGTCAGGTCCGAGTCCGACACCGCGCCCAACGCCGAGTCCGACACCGGGGTCGATCGCGAGCGACGGGATGCCGCCGCCGGCGACCGAGACGACCCGAGTCGCCATCGTCGACGACCAGGCCATGGTGCGGCAGGGATTCGGCGCCCTCCTCGACGCGCAGCCGGACATGAGCGTCGTCGGCAGCGCCGAGGACGGTTCGCAGGTCGTCGACCTCGTGCGCCGGACCGCGCCGGACGTCATCCTCATGGACATCCGGATGCCGAAGCTCAACGGTCTGGACGCCACCCGAGCCGTCTTCTCCATGCCCGGCGAACACCCGAAGGTCATCATGCTCACCACCTTCGACGCCGACGAGTACGTGTTCTCCGCCCTGCGTGCCGGAGCCAGCGGCTTCCTGCTCAAGGATGCCACCGCCGAGGACATGATCACCGCCGTCCGCGTGGTCGCCGAGGGGCAGTCGCTGCTGGCGCCGTCCGTGACCCGTCGCCTCATCTCCGAGTACGTCAGCGGTCCGAAGATCTCCAAGGACACGGCCGTCCTCGGGCAGCTGACCGACCGTGAGATCGACGTCATGAGGCTGGTGGCCAAGGGTCATGCCAACGCCGAGGTGGCCGAGCGGCTGTTCCTGGCCGAACAGACCGTCAAGACCCACGTGTCCAGGATCCTGTCGAAGCTGGGTCTGCGCGATCGCACGCAGATCGTCGTCGCCGCCTACGAATCCGGGCTGGTCGTCGCCGGCAGCTGAATGCGGACGGGCAGAGTCGCTACCCAGTGCGAAGCATTCTTAGCTGGACGTTTTGGGCCGAAGAATGTGCCTATTCTCGGTCCAAAACGTCCAGCTAAGGTACGTCTGCGGTTTGGCGGGGAGGTGCGAGCGTCCGCTGACGACGTCAGCCCCGGGCGAAGGGAGCGCCGAGTTCCTTGACGATGGTCTCGGCCGATCCTGTCCGGGCGCCGCGAAAGCCGGTTCCGGCCCAGAGGTGCAGGCCCTGGGGGTCGTCGTCCTTCTTCGCCTGGGCACGGAACGACTTCGTCAGATGATGGACGGCCGGGTAGGCGTCGACCGCGATCGGATCGAACTTCCTCACGAAGTCATTGACCAGCGCCCGAGCGGGCCGACCGGTGAACGCCCTGGTCAGTCGTGTCTCATCGAACTTCTCGGACTGCAGTGCGGCCCGGTGCGCCTCTGAAGTGCCGGCTTCGTCGCTGCGCAGCAGGAGGGTGCCGACGACGACAGCGCTCGCCCCTGCCTGCAGCAGCTCGTCCACGGCATCCGCGCTGTCGACTCCGCCTCCCGCGGCCACGGGCAGGCTCACCTCGGCGAGGACATCACGAACGAGGTCGGACGTGGCTCGGTCATCGATGTCCCGAGTCGGATCGGCCGTGCCCGAGTGCCCGCCGGCTCGAGGGCCCTGCACGATGAGGGCGTCGACCCCGCGATCGGCGGCGGTGCGCGCCTCGGCAGTCGTCGTCACGGTGGCCACCACCTGGGTGCCGACGGAATGGAGACGATCGACCACCTCGGCGGCGGGGATGTTGAACGTCATCGACACCAGGGGCACGGGATCGTCGACGAGGTGGTCGACCTTTTCGTCGTAGTGATCGTCGTCTTCGACGGGCTCCGGATCGATGGCAACGCCGTGATCGGCCGCGACGGGCTCGAGCGCCGAGACGAACGCGTCGAAGGCGCCACGATCGATGGGCACCGGGGCCGGGACGAAGAGATTGACTCCGAAGTTCTCGGTCGTCTCTCGCATGCGCTCGATCAGCGGGGCGAGGGCATCGGCCGTGAGGTAGCCACCGGCCACGAAGGGGAATCCGCCGGCTCGGGCGACGGCGGCGGTGAGCTCGGGAGTCGTCGTTCCGCCGGCCATCGGGGCGCCGATGATGGGCAGGTCTGTGGTCTCGAAGGCGATCGTCGTCATCTGCATGCTCCTTGCTCGGGTCGTTGAGCCCGCGGGGACTCCTGTCGCCGGTTCTGCACCTGTGTAGTGAGGCCTCTGCCGCCATTCTTGCACCTGTTGGGACCGGCTTCACCCGGAAGTAGCGTGTGGGAGCGCCCAGATCGGAACTCTGAGGTGATGTGGAGAGGAGACCCCGGCTCATAGCTTCGGGTCAGTCGAACATCGCCGAACCGTTCCAGGAGCCGAAATGTCCCTCACCCTCAGTGGCCCGCCTGAGGTCACAACCACCGCGCCCACCAGCACAGCGTCCGGCAGCCGTCGGGCTCCTCATCGTGACCGGGCGATCGACCTCATCCGCTTCGGCTGCCTCTTCGTTGTGGTCATCCTGCACTCGATGATGAGTGCCGCCGTTCTCGGCCCCGACGGCACCGTCATCCCCACGGTGGCTCTGTCCACGACCACAGGATTCACCATCGCGTCCTGGTTCTTCCAGATCATGCCGCTGTTCTACTTCATCGGCGGCTATGCCTCCCTGAGCGGTTGGCGTCGCACCCAAGCCAAGGGCGGGACGTGGGTCGACTATCTGCGTTCACGCCTGCGTCGGCTCGTCATTCCGGTGGCCGTGCTCATCGGCATCGCCGGTGTGGGACTGTCTGTCGCCTCGGAACTGGGCGTGCCCGCAGAACTCCTCGCCGAGGCCAGCGCTCGGATCGGTCAGCCATTGTGGTTCCTCGCCGTTTACGTCGGACTGACATCCTTGGTCCCTGTGGCCGCACACTTCCACGAACGGGCGCCGAAACGGACGATCCTTGCGCTCGCCGGCGTTGTCGTCGCGGTGGACGGTCTGGTCGGCATCACAGGGGTGAGCGCACTCGGGTATCTCAACTTCCTCTTCGTCTGGCCGCTGATCCAGCAGTGCGGGTTCGTCTTCGCCGATGTCCTCCGGTCGCCGGTGCGAGTGTGGCTGAATTGGACCGTCATGAGCTTGGCCTTGGTGGCCCTCGGCGCTCTTGTCGCGCTTGGGGTGTACAGCCCGAACATGCTCGTCAACCTCAATCCGCCCACGGGTGCTCTGGTGCTGCTCGGAGTGGCGCAGATGTGCGTTCTGCGTCTGGGGCACTCGTGGTTGAGCACCCTGGTCGCGGGCGGCTCGGATCCCACAGCCGTGGGGCACGAATATCAGGGACGTCTCTGGGATCGGATCATCGCCTGGGGCAACGACTACGGAATGCACGTCTACCTGTGGCACATGCCGATCGTCACCACGCTCATCGGCGGGCTCGGATACCTGGCGAATCTCGTCTCGGGCGTCTGGCTCGGCCCAAATCTGTCGCTGGCAGGGTTCGTCCTCCCGGAGATCGAATCAGCCTGGTGGTGGGCAAGCCGTCTGCTCTGGCTGCTGGCGGTGATGGTCCTCGCTTCTGCGTTGGCGATCGCCATGTCGAAGGTGCGCTTCTTCAGTGAAGCGACCCTGGAACGTGCGGGACGGGCGATTACGGGAGTAGCGCGCGAACTCACCTCCGCCGGCGTTGACTCTTCGGGCGCCCCGGCGGGCGACTCGGCGGGCACCGCGTTGGGCGCCCCGGCGGGCGACTCGGCGGGCACCGCGTTGGGCGCCCCGGCGGGCGACTCGGCGAGCACGGTGGGCACGGAGGATCCGGTGAGATCGGCCCGCGGGGGCAGGCTCCAGTGGAGTCAGCGCACCCGCGGAATCCTCGCGGTCGGGCTCGCGATGGCCGGGATTGCCATCGCCCTCCTCGTCGGAATCGCGCCGCTGATCTGGACACTGGTCTCGGTGAGCACGCTCGTGGCCTCCCTGGTGCTGGTCGCATGCCTGAAGACGCCGGTCCCAGGTCCGGGCGAGGTCGAGCGGGTTGCGGCTGCGCCCCAGCCGCTTGCATGCCCCAGCCGCTCGCATGACGAAAGATGACTCCCGAAGACTCGAACATGACAGGCGGTGACTTCTCGGGACACGCACGGGCCCGGCCGGCCTGCGCGCGGGTCAGACTGGTGATACCTCGATCCCGGTGGCGAGAGCCGCGGAACCGATCGGGGGTCATCAGTGAAGGAAGGACCCGCCATGAGCATCACCCAGAACGGAATCTCGACCCGCTCTGTGCATTCGGGCGCCGACCCCGAATCTCACACCGGTTCGGTCGTCGCCCCGATCTTCCAGACCTCGACCTTCATGATGGACACCCCGGGCCGGACACGCGCCGGCTTCGACTATGCGCGCACCGGGACCCCGAACCGCAGCGACCTCGAGCAGGTGCTGTGCGAACTCGAGAACGCGAGCTTCGCAGCAGCGGTGAATTCGGGCACCTCGGCGGAGGTCGCCATCTTCTCCGCACTGCTGGGTCCCGGCGACGAGATCATCATCCCCCGCGACATCTACGGCGGCACCTACCGGCTGCTGGTCAACGAATACGAGCGCTGGGGTGTCAGCATCCGCACCGTCGACCTCACCGACACCGAGGCGCTGGCGGCCGCGATCTCGGAGCGGACCGCAATCGTGTGGGTCGAGACCCCGAGCAACCCCGGGCTCGACATCGTCGACATCGAGGAGACGGCCAGGCTGGCGCACGCCAACGATGCGGTCCTCGCCGTCGACTCCACCTTCGCCACCCCCATCCTCCAGCGCCCGATCGAGCTCGGGGCCGATGTCGTCATCCACTCGACGACGAAGTTCATCAACGGCCACTCCGATGTCATCGGCGGTGCCGTCCTCGCCGGTGACGGCTCGACCTGTCCCCGTGCCGCCGAGGCTGTTCCTCGTCTCGAGTCCCACCTGGCATCCGTGGGGTTGGGCATCGCCCCGTTCGACGCCTGGCTGACGCGCCGCGGCATCAAGACCCTGCCGGTGCGCATGGCCAAGCACTGCGAGAACGCGCAGGCCGTGGCGCAGTGGCTGGAGAACCGTCCCGAGATCGCCGAGGTGTACTACCCCGGGCTGCCCTCGCACCCCGGTCACGAGGTCGCGAAGAAGCAGATGAGCGGCTTCGGGGGAGTCGTGTCATTTCGCACCGACACCGAGGAGCGCGCTCTGTCGCTGGTTCAGAGCACGGAACTCATCACCCTGGCCGAATCGCTCGGCGGCGTCGAGTCCCTCATCGACCACCCGGCGACCATGACCCACCTGGCCATTGCCGACTGCGAACTCAGCGTCTCACCGACATTCATCCGCCTGTCCCTGGGCATCGAAGACATCGCCGACATCCTTGCCGACCTCGACTCCGCGCTTGCCACGACGACGCGGGCTCCGGATGCGAACGCTCCGGATGTGAACCCCTCACCGTCACTCCCGAATCACCCCTTTGCAGCGGTATGAAAAGAGGCTGGCGGTGCCCAGCGCTGTGCCAACGGTAGTGAATGGTGGCTCGGGTAGAAGTTGCCGCCAACGGTGTGGGGGAAAACCCGACGCAGGGTAGGCGGTCAACGTGCTGTCGGCGGCTCGTCGACTCCCGTAGCGTATTTGCTATGAGTGAGAACACCCCCGAGAACCCACAAGGATCGGAGCCGCAGGGCGCCGATTCCCCGGACTTCGAGACACCGGACGAACAGAAGTCGTTCAGTGCCGAGTCAATCGTCAATGCGCCGCCGACCTCGGAAGTGGCCGAGACTTCGCATGACTCGACCGATGACGATTCGAGCGAGCAGGCGAACGGCGCCTTCGACAGCGCGCCGATGGCGACGGAGGCCGGACAGTTCCGGACCGCGCCGATGGACATGGACCTCCCCTTCCGCCCTGGTGCCGAGATCGGCCACGGCGCCGACTTCAGTCCCGGCACCGATCAGCGATTCGGATCGGGTGGACATCAGCAGCCGCCGGCAAGCGACTACCCGACGCAGCAGTACACCCAGGCATATCCCCAGACCTCTGCGGTGAATGCGAACTCCCCTCAGGGGCACCCGGAGCAGGTGCCCCATCAGTCGGCACCCCCACAGCAAGTACCCGGACCCCAGCCCACCCAAGCATTCCCGCCCGGCCACCAGCAGCACGGCCACCCGGGCCAGCCCGGTCCGCCGCAAGCCGCCGGTCACTCCCAGCCCGCCGGTCACCCGGGCCAGCCTGTTCCTCCGCAAGGCGGCGGCCACCCCCAGCCCGCCGGCCCTCCACAGCCCGCCGGCGGCCCTCAACCCGCCTACCCCCAGCAGCCCGGCAGCGCTCCCCGCACCCACCCGAACCACGCTGTCAACGCTCAGATGCCGATGCAGCCGATGCGGCCACCTCGGCGGAAGAAGCCGAGTCCGGAACACGTCACCTCCGCACCCGTGACGGGCGCGATGCCGCTGACGCGCGAGGAGGTCACGGAGGTCCCCGCCGACGGCCCGATCGAATGGCCGCAGAAGCGAGTCGGGATCGTCGGAGTCGCGAACCTCGTGCTCTCTGCCGTGATGGCGGTGATCTGGGCCTGGATTCCCCTCGGACTGCTGTTCACCGGCTTCGGCGGTATCTTCGCCCTCGGCCTCGGCGTGCTCGCTCTCGTCGTCTGGGTCATCATCCAACAGGGCGCGAACGTCTTCGAACGCTACCGAGCCGAACTCATCTACGGCGACCGGATACCGGTCCCGAAGATCGAACGCAGCACCCGCGAATCGGGCTTCGGCCGGTTCTTCCACAACCGCTGGCTGCACGTGAAGTCCGGTTCCTTCTGGCGCTCGACGGCCCACCATTACGTGAAGATGCTGCTCGGCGCGGTCATCGTCGCCGGCACCATCGCCGGCATCTGCGGTGCCATCATCGGCGTCTTCAGCGCCATCAACCCTGAGGGCATCACCAACTTCTTCTTCCGTGGGACCACCGGCGGGCTGGGGCGCACCGGCGTCGCCATCGGCTCTCTCATCGTCTTCGCCAGCTCGGTGGCGATCCTGTGGTTCGCCCCGTACCTCGACAGGGCACTGGACCGCAGCCTGCTGGCACCGGCACGCACGGCTGCCCTGCAGGCCGAGGTCACCGATCTCGACCGTGCCCGCATGGCCGGGATCGAAGCGGCGGGTGCGGAGCGACTGCGCATCGAACGCGACCTCCACGACGGAGCCCAGCCACGCCTCGTCGCCCTGAGCATGACCCTGGGCATGGCGAAGTCGAAGATCGACAAGGATCCCGAACGCGCCAAAGAGCTCGTCTCCGAGGCCCACGCCGAGGCGAAGGGCATCGTCAACGAACTCCGCCAACTGGCACGCGGGATCCACCCTGCCGTGCTCACCGACCGCGGCCTCGATGCGGCCGTGTCCGCCCTGGCAGGACGCTCAACGATCCCCGTCGAGGTCGACGTCCGCCTGGCCGGACGCATCGATCGAGAGGCCGAAGCCGTGGCTTACTTCGTCGTCGCCGAGTGCCTGGCGAACATCGCCAAACACTCGGGTGCGACACATGCCCGCGTCTTCGTCGCCCCGATCGAGACGGGGATCCAGATCGTCGTCACCGACAACGGCCACGGCGGTGCACGCATCGATCGTTCGGGTCGTCACACCGGGATCGCCGGATTGGTCGATCGCGTCGAAGCCGCTCGTGGGACACTGAACCTGACCAGCCCCGCAGGTGGGCCAACTACTGTCGTTGTGGAGGTGCCATGCGCATCGTAATTGCCGAAGACTCTGCGATCTTGCGAGCTGGACTCGAGAGGCTTCTGGTCGATGCCGGCCACGAGGTGATCGCCGCGGTCCCCGATGCCAATGAGCTCCTCGCAACAGTCCACAGCACCCCGCCCGACCTCGCCGTCATCGACGTGCGCATGCCGCCGACGTTCACCGATGAAGGCGTCCGCGCCGCCGTGCTCATCCGCAAACAGAACCCGGATGTCAAGGTGCTCGTGTTCAGCCAGTATGTGGAGGAGCAGTACGCGTCCGAACTCATCGCGGAGAACACCGGTGGCTTCGGATATCTGCTCAAGGACCGAGTCGCCGATGTCGAGGACTTCCTCGCCGCCGTCGACGAGGTCGCCGCCGGTGGCACGGTCCTCGACCCCGAGGTCGTCTCGCAGATCCTCGTGCGCACACGCAAGAAGGACGGGCTCTCAACCCTGAGCCCCCGCGAACTCGAAGTCCTCCAGCTCATGGCCGAGGGTAAATCGAATGCCGCGATCGCCCGCATCCTCTACCTCAGCGCGGGAGCGGTTGAGAAGCACATCAGCTCGGTCTTCACCAAGTTCGGCCTCACCGCCGACACCTCTGACAATCGACGAATCCTTGCCGTCCTCACATTCCTCGGAGCATAGAATGCCTGCCACTGTCCACGTCAGCGAATCCACCCGCACGAGCATGCGCATCATCATCACGATCGTCGCGCTCGTCGTCCTCCTCGTTCCCATCGCCTTCAGCGTCGCCCACGGAGCCTCTCGTCTGAACTACACGAATCTCGAAGTCGCGAAGCCGCTCTCGACTGCGACCACAGACCTGAACTTCCTCCTCGACACCACCGCATCAGTGACCGTCAAGACCGCCGAGACCGATGAGCCGACCGTCCGGCTCACCGCCACGGGGCCTCGTGACGAAGCACCGACGCTGCGGGTGAGAGGATCCGGTGACTCATCGACCGTGTCCGTCGACGATCAGCGAAACCTCGAGAACGCGCGGATCGAGGTGACCCTTCCTGTGGAGACCTCGGAGGAGATGAAGCTCGATTTCAACGGCGGCTACGGTGCCATCGACGTCGCGGGTGACTACCGGGAGATCGTCGCCAAGACTGACGGCGGCGCGGTCGATGTCAGCGGCTCGGCCGAGCGCGTGCAGACCTCGACCGACTACGGAATGACCGACCTGAGCGGAACCTTCGACATCATCGAGTCCAAGACCGGTGTGGGTACGCTCAACGGTTCCAACCTCAACGTCCGCGACCACGTTGACGCGGTGACCTCGACGGGAACGATCGATCTCGACTTCTCCAACGACATGGTGCCGATGTCCGGCATCGTGGCCAAGGCCGACGAAGGTTCGATCGACATCCGTCTGCCGCGTCTGGACCTGGCCCAGGAGAGGATGGCCGCCGAGTCTGCCGCCTCCACGGGTGACAGTGCCGGTGACGCCGAGGATCTGTTCTACCGCATCAGTGCGAACTCGAATCAGGGCAGCGTGGATCTGGCCAAGGACCTCAAGAAGTACGACGCATCGAAGGATTCGAGCGACGCCGAGGGCAAAACGGTCATTCCGGTGTCAGCGAGCGCCGATATGGGCGCGATCACCATCGAGCAGAACTAGGCTCAGCGAAGCCCGAGGCAACAGACTTAGACTGGGGCCCACCGTGTCCGGTCCGGCGACACAGCATTCGCCGGTCCACCGAACTCAAGGGAAGTGCCATGCAGATCACCGTCTATGGAGCCACCGGAACCTTCGGCCGTCGGCTCGTGACCCACCTGCGTCAACGCGGCCACTCGGTGATCGCCGCCCACCGCGGCATCGGGGTCGACACCTATGCCGGAGAGGGAGTCACCGAGGCCGCCGTTGGCAGCGATGTCCTCGTCGACTGCGTCAACCACATGACGAACAATAGGCACAAGGCACTCGACTTCTTCTCACGCAGTTCACGCTCGATCGCCCTGGCCGCGGCGGAGAACCCGGGTGCGGCCATGGCCTGCCTGTCCATTGCGTTCCGACCAGAGGTCGCCGAGTCCAGACTGCTCGGCTACTATCAGGGCAAGGACCTGCAGGAGCGGGTCTATCGCAGGCTGGTTCCCGCCGACCAGCTGCTGATGTTCCGGTCGACCCAGTGGTTCGAGCTCGTCGAATCGATGACGTTCACCGCCGGTCCGGTGGCCTTCGTGCCGCGGATGCGGGTCCAGGCGCTGGCGGCGGACGAGGCTGCTCGGATGATGGCCGAAGCCGTCGACGCAGGTGAACGCGGCACCGTCGAAGTCGCCGGCCCCGAAATCAGTGACTTCCCGACGATCGCCGGCAGGATCGCTGCCGCGACGGTGAATGCCGATTCTGCCGTGAGTGCCGGTGCGCGCGTGTCACGTGTGCCCACGATCGTGCCCATTCCGCTCCCCGGCCCGGTGTCGGCCAACGGGCTCATCCCCGATGCGCCGAGGCGCTCCACCGTCACCGTCGACGATTGGCTGCGCCGCCGCTGAGACCGGACCTGCCCGTGCGCCGATGCGCCGGCGCCTCCTCGCCCCCTTCCCGGGATGCGGCCGTCAAGTTGTAAGATCCAGTCGGGAGGAGAGGCATGGACTGGACCTGGGTGGAATTCGGACTCGACGGCGTCGACGCGGTGAGGATCGTCGTGTCCTGCATTGCGTTCTACCTCGGCATCATCCTTCTCGTGCGCGTGTCCGGTCAGCGCACCCTTGCCAATCTCTCGAGCTTCGACCTCGCAGCCATCATCGCCCTCGGTGCGATCATCGGTCGTGCGATCCTCGGCGACACCCCGACTCTCATCGCCGGTCTGCTGGCCCTGGCCACCCTGCTGGTCCTGCAGGCCCTGACCGGAAAGGCCCGCCGCTTCCACCGCATCGCCGGCATCGTCAACAGTCCCGCCGTCGTGCTCATGGCCGGCAGCGAACTGTTGACGGACAACCTCGCCCGGGCCCATGTCGACCCCGCCGAGGTGTATTCGAAGCTCCGTATGGCCGGCATCCGGCAGCGCGCCGAGGTGGCCTGCGTGATCCTCGAGCCGACCGGTCTGATCAGCGTGACCAGGCGGGGTGCGCCGATCGATGACGAGCTGCTGCGCGGCGTCATCGGGGCGGAGAGAATCCCACGAGAGGGCTGAGCGTTCGGCCACGCAATGGCTGCCCCCGCCGCCAAGCGAGGGCTGAGTGCTCAGCCTTCGAGTCCGAGTACCCGCGCGCCGTTGCGCCACAGCACCGAGCGCATCCACTCGTCGCCCAGTTCGAGTCCGGCCAGCCCTGAGATCTGGTCCGCATAGGGGTAGGGGATGTTCGGGAAGTCCGAGCCGAGGATGATCTTTTCCTGCAGGCCGGCCAAGCGCTGACGATAAGCGGGGTCCACCTCGGCGGGGGAGGAGAAGAACCCGGAGGCGTACATGGTCGTGTCGAGGTGGACCCCGCTGTAGTCCTCGGCGAGGTCGGCGAAGGCGTCGTACTCGGGCATGCCCATGTGGGCGATGACGAACTGCAGGGACGGAAAGCGCTCGAGCACCTTCGCCACTGCCTGTGGGCCGGTGTAGGTTCCGGGCAGAGGTTCGGAGCCGGCGTGGATGACGATGGGCACCTGCGCCTCGGCGAGTGCCGCCCACGCGCGATCGAGCACGCGGTCGTCGGGGGAGAAGCCGCCCACCTGGATGTGGACCTTGAACAGTCGGGCACCGGCCGCGAGTGCGGCGGGGACGTAGTCGGCGGATTCCGGTTCGGCGTAGAGCGTCGCGCAGTGGATGACGTCGTCGTGGACGGCGGCGAACTCGCGGTTCCACTCATTGAGCCAAGCCGCCATGCCGGGCTTGTGCGGGTAGGTCAGGGCCGGGATCGCGCGAACGCCCAGCTTGCGGACGATGTCCAGACGGGTTTCGGTGTCGTAGCGGTAGTGGATGGGCCAGGGGTAGCCGTAGCTGGACTCCGCGGCGTCGAAGTAGGCCCACACCTTGTCCAGGACGTTCTGCGGCAGGAAATGGATGTGGATGTCGGCGAGTCCGGGGATGTCGAGCGCATCGAGGTAGGCCGGAATGTCGGCATCGGTGCGCGGCGGCCGGATCGACGTGGCTGTCGCGTCCGTGCGATCGGGAGGGGTGAAGTCATCCATGCCACTACCCTAAACTGCCCTCATGGAGTTCACCGATCCGTACGAGATCGACATCCCCGCCGGTACGCGTCATGTGGGCGAGGGGCCGTTCTGGACGCCGGGCGAAACCGTGATCTGGTCGTTTCGGCGCTTCGACTTCGACCGTGACCACGCCGAGGTGCGTCGCCCGATGCGCGTCATCGAGGACTCTCCGTCCGGTGCCGTGCTGTGGATGGCCGGTGGCACTGCGACCACCGACACCAGAATCGTCGGATGGGAGGGCTCCGATCCTCACGACGTCCCATTGCAGGAACGGTTCCGTCCCCTCGCCGAGGCGCCCCGCCGGATCAATGCTCCCGGCACTTGGCGCGGGCTCGGAGTGCTCAAGATCGTCCCGGCACGTGTGCCCTTCTCGGTGTGGGTGCTCCTCAAGCCCGGTGTCTCCGGCAATGTTTCCAGCGCCGCCGGCGCAGCTCGTGGCATGTCCGACGATGCCGTTCGTGCCGACTGGTACGTCAATCTCGAAGCCACGCACCGGCGGACGGACGGTGTCCTGTACACGAGCGATCACATCCTCGACATCACGTTCCCCGTCGACACCGAACCGCTTCACGCGCCGTCCGCGCACGTGGTTTCCGAGCCCACGAGTTCCGGGCACACGACTTCCGCGTACACGACGAGCGGGGACGCGCCTCTCAATCCGAACGGGGCGGTGTTCAAAGACGTCGACGAGCTGGCCGCTGCTGCCAATTTCGGTGCCTGGCCACGTGAGTGGTCGGACATCATTCGGAGCAACGGATCCCAACTGCTCGACAACCTCGGCGAGTTCACCTGGGCATTCGACCCGAGGTGGGAGGTCAGGGCGCGCGAGCTCGTTGCGGAGTCGGCTGCCTCGGATTCTTCGCGAAATCAGGAACATCGTCCGATCCGTGCTGGTTGCTACAGCAAGGACAGGATCTGACAAGCGATCGTGCGCAGACGGCGCACGGCGTCGATGAAAGGAATCATCTCCATGACGACCAACCACAGGATTCGCCTGAACTCGCGCCCGGTCGGAGCGCCCAAGGCCGAGAACTATCTGTTCGACGAGGTTGAGCTCGGTTCGCCGGGGGAGGGCGAGGTGCTGCTGCGCACCCTGTACCTCTCGCTCGACCCGTACATGCGCGGCCGGATGTCGGATGCCAAGTCCTATGCGAAGCCGGTCGAGGTCGGCGACGTCATGGTCGGTGCCACGGTCTCCGAGGTCGTCGAGTCGAATTCCTCCGAATTCTCCGCCGGCGACACCGTCCTCGGCTACGGCGGGTGGCAGGAGTATTCCGTCGAGAAGGCCTCCCACCTGCGCCGCGTCGACCCGGAGATCGCTCCGATCAGCACCGCTCTCGGCGTTCTCGGGATGCCCGGCTTCACCGCATACTCGGGTCTGCTGGAGATCGGCCGCCCGCAGCCCGGGGAGACCGTGGCCGTGGCCGCCGCCACCGGTCCCGTCGGCTCGGTCGTCGGTCAGATCGCGAAGATCAAGGGTGCGAAGGCCGTCGGCATCGCCGGTGGCCCCGACAAGGTGGCGCATCTCAATGAGTTGGGCTTCGACGTCGCGCTCGACCACCGCTCCGGCAACCTCAAGAACGACCTCGCCGAGGCGGTGCCGCAGGGCATCGACGTCTACTTCGAGAACGTCGGCGGTGACGTGTTCAAGGCCGTGCTGCCGCGTTTGAACACCTATGCGCGAGTGCCAGTGTGCGGACTCGTGGCCAACTACAACCTCACCGAACTGCCCGAAGGTCCGGACCGTTCGGGTGCGCTCATGGGCAACATCCTCACGAGGTCGCTGAACGTGCGCGGCTTCATCCAGACCGAGTTCGTCGAGAAGCACCACGAGGCGTTCCTGGCCGACATGGGCGCCTGGGTCAAGGAAGGCAAGGTCCGCTACCGCGAGGACATCCGCCCGGGGCTGGACAAGGCGCCCGAGTACTTCAACGATCTGCTCACCGGCGGGAACTTCGGCAAGATGGTCGTGGCCGTCGGCGCCGAGAGCTGAGAGCAGACGTCACAGACGGTCGATTCGTTCATCGCTCGTCCGGTCGACCTCATCGTCGGCCCGTCCATCAGACACTCACCCGAACGCGGCGAACACCTCGGCGGGGTCGAGTCCCATGCTCAGGGCCAGGGTCAGGACGATTCGGGCCTTCCGCGCATCGAGGGTCCCGGCGGGGATGAGCCCGGAGGCGAGCAGCCCGATCTCCCCACCCGGATAGCCATAGGTATTCGTCAGGCTCGCACCCGAGCCCGGCCGACTGGCCAGGACGACGGGCATGGCCTCGCCGAGGCGGTTCACCGCCGGCACCAGATGTTCGGGGACGTGACCGCCGCCGACTCCCGAGATGACGGCGCCGGCGAATTCAGATTCGATGATCCGAGTCAGGGTGTCTTCGGGCTCGCCCATCCCCATCTCGGCGAGGGCGACCTTGGCCAAGGACTCCGGGCGGGCGAGACCGGCGAACGGCGAGACACCCGCGGCGACCGGCGAATGGGGGAGCCGGACGACGTCTTCGCTGAGCCAGCCGATCGCACCGAGGACAGGACCCGATGAGAACGCCGCAGTCGAGGACACATGTGACTTGCGGACGAAGCGCGGATCGTGGATCTCGTCGTTGAAGACCAGGCTTGAAGGCAGTCCATCGACCAGGGGCGACAGGGCGGTCAGTGCGGCGGCACGCACGTTCGCCGGCCCGTCGGCGCCGGGGAGGGTCGGATTGCGCATAGCCCCTGTGGCCGCGATGTGGATCCTCGAGTCGTTGAGCAGCCAGAGGGCGAAGGCGCTCTCCTCGAGGGTGTCCGTGCCCTGGGTGAGGACGATGCCGTCGGCCTCGCTCGTGCGCGCGAGCTCGCGGACGTCGAAGAGCATGTCGAGGGTGACATTGGCACTCGAAACCTGCGACACCTGGGTGAAATCGGCCTGCAGGTCCGGCCAGATCCGGTCGAGGCCAGCGGCTGCGGCGATCTCCGCTCCGCTCAGGGCGGGGGACACACCACCCGACTGATTCGAGGTCGATGCGATGGTTCCGCCGAGGGCGGCGACGAGGAGGCGGGGAGCGTTCTGCGACATGGGCTCGATTCTATCGGCACTGGTGATCGGTGCGATGTTGATTCGATCGATGCTGATTAGCCGATCTGGTGTCATGACCGTTTGCTAGCATCCAGTCATGGATCCCGACGCTGTCCTCACCCTCGGCCATGACCAGGCGGTCCAGTATCCGTCGGTGGAGATCGAGTACCCGTTCGGCCCCGAATACGCCGTGTACAAGGTGCGCGGGAAGATGTTCATGATGTTCTTCGATCTGCGCGGTGTGCCCAGCCTGAATCTCAAGATCGATCCGCTCGACGGGGAGGTCCTCCGCGACGCCTATGAGGAGATCACGGCCGGATACCACATGAACAAGAAGCACTGGATCACCGTGGCAGGTGTCGGAGGTGCAGGCCCAGATGACGAGGCTGCGGTCGACAGTGACGATTCCTGTCCCGGCAACATTCTCGACGCCGACCTGCTCCATGATCTCGTCCTCGAATCCTATTGCCTCGTCGTCGCGAAACTGCCCAAGAAGGATCGGCCCGTCGACCCGGAGACCTTCGGTGGAAGGGGTGAGGAGCAGATGACGCAGAAGCGGCGATGAGAGGCGGCACGAATTCCGGTCCCGACTTTCAGCCGCGTGTCCGGTGCTGATGGAGCGCTCAGGTCTGCAGGAGGTCATCCTCGGCTGGTCGATCCCGATCGACTCGATCGACGAGGTCGGGGCTGCGGTGGCCGCCGACCCGATGTGCCGGGTGTCCTCGCAGGTGCTGGCCGGTGCGAACTTCACCGCCACACTGTGGGTACACGACTACGGGCAGGTACAGGACCACGAGGCGCAGGTGCTCAAAGTCTCGCCACGTGCGACCGTCGTCGAACGCAAAGCGGCGCTGCGTCCCTACAAGAGGATGGGGCAGATCCTCGGCGCCGACGGCAGACGAGAGGGCACGGTTCCGGTCACCTGGTGGTGACCGGGCACGCCGCAGACGCCGCCGAAGACGTCTCCCCGGGCCCGTGACGCCGTGGACCCGTGACGCCGCCGAGGACGTTACGTGGTTTCGACGAGAGCCGATTCCTCACTGCGCCCAACCTTGCCGAAGCGGGCGCGCGGCGAACGCCGTCTCCGGTTGCCGGTGACCCAGGCACCCAGGGACACGGCAGCCCAGCCGATGGCCATCCCCGCGATGTCATCGACGATGTAGTGCCAACCGAAGTAGAGAGTGGCCACCACCGTGAACGCGAAGAATATCCAGGTCAGAGCCTGCAGCAGCGGCTTCTGACGGGTGCGCATCATGAATAGCGCCGCCGCAAAGGTCACGGACACGTGCAGGGACGCGAATGCCGCCACCCCCTGGATCTCCCCGCTGCCGATCGGGTCGGCAAGATAGTCGAGGCGAGTGCTGATCAGTGACTGCTGCAGGTCGCTGACTCCGGTTTCGGGAAGGCCGGAGTAGAGCTCCGGACGGGTGAAGACCGGTCCCAGGGCGGGCAGAATGTAGTAGCTGACCGTGCCGAGTACCCAGTTGAGGCTGAGCGTCGTCGCATACCAGGCACCGACGGCGAGGTTGCGATTGAGGATGAGGACGGCCCCGAGGCTGATGGGGATGAGCGGAAGATAGGCAAGGTAGACCAGGGAGAGCACTTCGGCCATGACATCGGTGCCGAACAGGTCGTGCAGGAACACTGCGGGATTGATTCCTCCGCCCAGCCAGAGGTCGGAGTGTGAGAGCTGCTGGTCGAAGAGAGTGCCCTCACGGTAGATCGGAAGGTCGCTCTTGAGGTTGCGGTAGCTGACATAGCAGATGTAGAAGCTGAGCATGCCCGCGGTGACGCAGAGCACGCGCTTGAGGCTCCACTCGTTCCTCACGACGCTGCGTATTCCCGAAGGAAGCTGCCTCCAGCCGCTCGTCCGCAGAGCGTCCACAACGATCCCCACGCCGAAGAACAGCAGCGCCAGCAGCGGCAGCCGGACATAGGCGGGGCCGAGGAAGCCGTCCGGATCCCTGAGCGGCCGGCCGAGGTAGATCGAAGAGCTCACGGCGACCGCTGCCACAGCGAGGGAGAGCAGCAGAGTGAAGGAGTAGGGCCATCGTCGCATCCGAGTCATCGGCACACTGTATAACAATTCGGCATCGTTATGCAGTTTCTGTGGGTCGTGTCACGGGATGATGGTAGGTAAGTTCACAGGTCGCTCACGGTCGAGTCACAGCGTCCGAAATTGGCAACGGGCCCCACCGGCGCAGACAATAGGTGACATGTCCGCCCTCAGCTCCGCGCTCGCCTACCGGCGACTGCTCGACTCCAATGCCACTCTGCGCATGCTGCGGGCCGATCATCTCCCCGTCATGGCAGCAGCGCTCGGCACCCACCTCGGCAAGCCCGGTACTCGGATGTCCACCGAGGACCTGCACGAGTCCATCGACTCCGACCTCGAGGAGCTGCGCGATCACTTCGACCTGTCCACGCGGACGGCGAAGGCCTACTGCGACGACTGGCGAAGGGCGGAGATACTCGTGAGGCGTCCGGCCACCTCGGTGAGGGGCGAGACCTACGAGCTCTCAGCCGCAGGATTCGACGCCATCCGCATGCTCGAACAGCTGCGCACCCCGCCGCAGACAGCGACCGAATCACGGTTGGTCAGCCTGGCCCAATCGGTGCGGCAGCTGGCCATCGACACCGACCCGGACAGCTCACGGCGCCTGGAGTCCCTGCAGGCCGAACGCGATCGCATCGACGCGGAGATCGCTCGCGTCCGCCGCGGCGACCCCCGCTCGATCGTCCTCGACCGGCGCCGCGCGAACGAACGCGTCGGCGACATCCTCCAGCAAGCGGAGGGCCTGCCTGCCGACTTCGCCCGCGTCCGCGCCCGTTTCGAAGACCTCAACCAGGAGCTGCGGATCTCGATACTCGCCGCCGAGGACTCGCAGTCCCAGGTCCTCGACGAGGTCTTCCGCGGCGTCGATCTCATCGAATCCTCCGACGAGGGCAGAACATTCTCGGCCTTCTCCCAGCTCGTCCGCGACCCCGAACAGGCGGCGGCCTTCGACGAGGACATCGCCTCCATCCTCGACCGTGACTTCTCGGCCTCACTCACGCCCGAGACCCGCCGATCGCTGCGCACGCTCATGCGGCAGATGAAGGACGGCTCCCGCGAGGTCTCGGACATCCTCTCCGAATTCGCCCGCGGGCTGCGCCGCTACGTCCACTCCCACGAATTCCAACGCGACCGCGTCATGCGCACCCTCATCCAAGACGCCCTCGCTGCCGCGGCCCCGGTCTCACAGGTCCGCAGACCCTACGACGACCTCGGCGTGGACCTCGAACTCTCGAGCGTCGCACTCGCCAGCGTCGGGGAGGTCGTCCTCCACGACCCCACCGAATTCGACGCCGGCGCCGAACTGGGCGAGGCCGCCGAGAGCGACGTCGACTTCGCCGAGCTCATCGCCGTCGCCAGGGAATCCGAGATCGACTTCGCGGAGCTGGCCGATAACGTCAACCGGGCCATCCACGGCTGTGAGCAGGTCTCCGTCGCCGAGGTGCTCGACGGCTTCCCGGCTTCACAGGGCCTGGCCAGCGTGGTCGGCCTGCTGTCGCTGGCCAGCACCTACGGGCATGTCGACCCCGAATCGCGCGACAGGCTCGAATGGGCCGGGGTCGACGGGACCGGCCGCAGCGCCACGATCCGCCGCCACTACTTCACCGAGGGCATCACACTATGACCGATTCCGCCGACACCCCCGCCGAGGCCCCGGACACCGTCCACAATCCGAGCGCGCTCTGGGGCGATGACACGGGCACCCTGGGCGAGCGCACCCGGCGGGTTCTGCTCGAGCTGCTCAAGGGCCCCTACGTCTCCGGCGCGCAGAGCCCGCAGCTGTGGTCGGCCCTGGTCGCCGATGAGGGACTCGTCCGCTCACGGCTGCACGATCTGTTCCTCGAGCTCGTCATCGACAAGGTCGACGAATTCGCCTTCACCCGCAAGGTCGTCACCGACCAGATCGATGTCCCCGCGGCCGTGCGCAGCGAAAGGCTGACCTTCCTCGACACCGCCATGCTCCTCGTCCTGCGGCAGCTGCTGCTCGCCGCGCCCGGCGAACGGCGAGTGATCATCGACCGTGAGGAGGTCTACGAGCGCCTCGCGATCTATCGCACCGGCGACGAATCGACGTTCCAGCGCAACCTCAACGGCTCCTGGAATCGGATGAGCAACCGTCTGCGCGTCCTCCACAAGGCCGGTGAGGAGCGCTTCGAGATCTCGCCGATGGTGAAGTTCCTCATCGACGAGGACCGGGTCCGTGAGCTCATCGACGTCTACAAGCGCATCGCCTCGGGAGAGGCCAAGGGCTCCAGCGCCGAGGCGTGGCCCGGTTCGCATGAGAGCGACGAGACCGATGGCCCTGGTTCGGATGAGTCCGACGACTCCGATCCCGATCGCGGCACAGCCGAGGCCGACTCCTCTCGCGGAACAGCCGAGCCTGCTGCCGATCGCGGTGCAGGCGAGGCCGAGGAGGACGAAGCATGACCGAGGCACTGTTCCCGATCGATGCCGCGCTCATCGCGGACCAGGCCCGCGCTCGCGGAGCCGATCGTCCCGACGTGGGCAGTCAGTGGCGCCTGTCCGAGATCCAGATCGCGAACTGGGGCACCTTCGATGCGGATATCCACCGCATCCCCATCTCCCACAAGGGCCATCTCATCACCGGGCCCTCGGGCTCGGGCAAGTCCTCGCTGCTCGACGGCATCGCCGCCGTGCTCACCCCCGACAAGTGGCTGCGCTTCAACGTCGCCGCCCAGACCGCGGGCAGTCGCATCGACCAGCGCAGCCTCGTCAGCTATGTCCGCGGCGCATGGACCCGCACCGCGGACTCCGATGAGGACCGTGTCGTCAGCAAGTACCTGCGACCGCGGGCCACCTGGAGCGGCATCATCCTCCGCTACGACAACGGCACCGACCGGCCGCTGTCGCTGGCCAGGCTCTTCTTCATCAAGGGTTCGGGAACGAAGTCGACCGACCTGTCCGACGCCTGCATTCTCGAACGGACGGGACTCGATCTCGCCGATCTGCAGCAGTATGCGCGATCCGGCCTCGAGACCAGGAAGCTCAAGACCGAGCACCCCGAGGCGATCATCACCTCGAACGGTTCCCACGGCAGGTTCTACGCCCGGATGCGCAAGGTCTTCGGCATGGCCAGCGAATCGGCGCTGCAGCTGCTGCACAAGACGCAGTCGGCCAAGAGCCTCGACAGTCTCGACCGCCTCTTCCGTGACCACATGCTCGAACCGCCGGTCACCTTCGACCTCGCCGAGACCGCGGTCAACCAGTTCGGGGACCTCAAGGACGCCCACGACCATGTGGTCGAACTGCGTCGGCAACGCGATCACCTCCTGCAGCTGCGCGAGGCCTCGAACCGATACGACTTCGCCCATGAGTCGGCGACGAAGGCGATCTCGCTCAACGATGCCCTGCTGCCGTTCCAGAAGAGACGCGAACTCGACCTCATGCGTTCGGACCTCTCGGCGCTGCGCCGCGACCTCGTCGAGCTCGAGGTCGCCGCCGATCGGGCGAAGAAGGACTACGACGCCGCGGTCGACGAATACGACCTCGCTCGTCGCGCGACCCTCGAACTCGGCGGCTCCGAGGCCGAGCACCTGCAGCAGCGCATCGACACGGCCGAGACCGAACGCCGGGCCATCGCCGATCGGTGGGCGAGCCTGGAGCGACAGCTCAAGCAGGCCGAGATCGAACGGGTGCCCACCTCGGCGGCGGAATTCGCGGAGCTCCAGACCCAGATCGCGGCCACCCTCGACGACGAGACTCAGGCCGCGGGCCCCAGCCACGCCGATCACGACCGTTTCTCCACGGCCCGCAGACGGGTGCGGGAGTTCGAGGCCGAGATCGACTCGCTGCGTCGCTCGGGTTCGACCGTGCCGAACAATCTGCTCCAGATCCGACACGAGCTGGCCGAGGGCACGGGGCTGAGTGAGAAGGCGCTGCCCTTCGCGGCCGAACTCATCGAGGTCGACCCCGAACACGCCGCCTGGACCGGGGCGATCGAACGCGTGCTGCGCCCATTGGCGCTGACGGTCCTCGTCCGCAGCGAGAACCTCGGACAGGTTCGGTCCTGGGTCGACTCCCACCGGATCAAGGGACGACTCGTGTTCGAGGAGATCCCTGCCCAGGTGGGGAAACCACGTCCGGTCAACTCTGCGAAGTCCTTGGTCAACCGGGTCACGGTGGCCCAGACCGGGTTCGGGGAATGGGCGCATTCGACGCTGTCCGAACGTTTCGACTTCGCCTGCGTCGAGCGTCCCGAGGAACTCGACGACCATCCGCGGGCGGTGACCGTCAAGGGGCAGGTCAAGACCTCACGGACTCGCTATGAGAAGGACGACCGGCGTCGAATCGACGATCGCAGCCAATGGGTGCTCGGTGACCGGGAGAGCAAACTCGAAGCCCTCATCGCCGCCCTCAAGGAAGCACAGACAGAGCTGAGCGAGGCACAGACGATCGTCGACGCCGCGAACGCGGAGACCGCGCAGGCCAACCGCAAGAAGGGCATCCTCGCCGGTATCCGCGAACAGTCCTGGCGCGATGTCGACGTCGCCGGTGCCCAGGAGACGATCGCGAACCTGGAGAAGGCGCTGCGCGAGCTCGAGGACTCCGGCGGTGACCTGCAGCAGGCAATCGGTGCCGAGCGCGAAGCCCGTGCCGTGAAGGAGGCGGCCGAGGCCACCACCCGCGACTCCGACTACGCTCTGCGCCGGTCGAATGAGGAGATCACCGGCCTGCGGGCAGGGATCACCCGCCTCGAGGACGACGTCGACGCCGGGCGGATCCCGGAGGTGGACCCGACGATCGCGGAGCAGCTCGAGGCCCGGTTCACGAGGATCCAACGCAGCATCAGGCGTGAGTCGCTGCCGGAGCTCGGCCAACAGGTCTCCCAGGCTCTGCAGGCGGAGAAGGACAAGGCTCAGGCCGCTGCGAATGAGGCCGGATTGGCGGTGACACGACTGGCCACCGAGTTCAAGGCCGAGTGGACATCGGTCGCCGCGAACCTCACCGCCGACGTCGCCAACCGGCACGGTTACATCGAGATGCTCGACGAGATCCTGGCCCACGGGCTGCCCGATCACGAGAACAGGTTCCGGGACCTGCTGCGGCAGCGCTCCCGCGACCTCATCGGCGAGCTCCTCAACGAGATCCATGCCGCTCCGCGTGAGATCGAGGACCGGGTGGCCCCGATCAATTCCTCCCTGCTGCGCTCCCAGTTCGATGAGGGCCGGTACCTGCGGCTGAAGGTCAAGACCCGGCGCAGCGAGACCGTCAACGCCTTCATCGCCGACCTCCGCAAGGTCGCCGGAGGCACCTGGGGCGAGGAGGACATGGAGACCGCGGAGGACAAGTACGACACCCTCGCCGAGGTGATGCGCCGGTTCTCCTCGAGTGAGCACGTCGACAAGGTGTGGAAGAACCAGTGCCTCGACACCCGTCTGCACGTGAGCTTCCTCGCCGAGGAGATCGACGACCACGGTCGGGCCCACGCCACCTACGATTCGGGTGCCGCGATGTCCGGTGGCCAGCAGCAGAAGCTCGTGATCTTCTGCCTCGCGGCCGCGCTGCGCTACCAGCTCGCCGACCCCGATGAGGCGATCTCGAGGTACGGCACGATCATCCTCGACGAGGCCTTCGACAAGGCCGACACGAGGTACACCCGCATGGCTCTGAACATCTTCATCGAGTTCGGGTTCCACATGGTGCTCGCCACCCCGCAGAAGCTTCTGCAGACCATCGAACCCTATGTCGGGGCGGCGACCGCGATCGAGAACCCGAGCCGGCAGAAGACCCTCGCCTCGACGATGGTCTGGGATGAGGAGAACAGCGCAGAGTCGAGCGGGGAGGCCGACTCGGCTGCCGGTGATGACGCAGACAAGGGCGGGATCGACGATGGAAGCTGACCGAATGAGGCCGCGATGACGATGGTCACCGTCGCCGAGGCGCGGGTGAAGGCGCGTACCCGCCTGCGTTCGTCCATGTCGACCTGGGCGTCCCAGACATCCGAGTCCACCCACGGAGCCGGCGCTTCCACCTCGGCAGCCGGCGCTCCCGCCTCGGCAGCCGGCGCTTCCACTCCGGCGGTCATCGAGATCGCTCTGCATCCGCCGACGGAGAAGCAGGTGCTCGAGGACCAGAAGGCCGCGATGGACTGGGCCGCGAGCTGGCGGGAGATCGCCGCACCTGACACCGGTGATTCGAATCCCGAGAATCCGGACAACCTCGTCATCGATTGGGCCGAACGCTCCTGGGCGAGGGTCGGACGCCAACAGATCCCACTCCGAGTGCGCCTGCGAACGCCTGACGCCGTGGCGAATTTCGTCGGCGGAGACGAGGCCCGACAGTGGCGTCGGTTGCGGGACAGGACCACGACGATCAGGTCACGGTTCGGCGATCGGGCCGCGGTCACCTCGGCGGGCATCGAACCGCTGGCAGCGGCGCGGGAGGATGCTGCAGCTGATCCGAGCATCGATCCGATCGCCGCGGCGATCAAGGCGCATGCGAAACGGATCCTCGGACTCGAGCAGACCGAGTTCGACACGCTGCTCGATGTCGTCGCCTGGCTGCGAGACCACCCGGTGGGGACCCTGCGGCCCAGGCAGCTGCCGATCCGCGGGGTCGACTCGAAATGGTTCGAGACTCACCGTTCTCTGGTCACCGCGCTGCTGGCAGCGATCGGATGCCCCGAAGCGGTCGACGTCGTCGATGCGGAGGCCCGGATCAGACTGCGCATCCTCGACCCCGCACTTCGGCCCGCCGGGCTGGGCGACATCACCGCGCCGGTGGGTCAGCTGAGTCGGCTGGCGATCGCACCGCGGTTCGTCTTCGTGTTCGAAAATCTCGAATCCGTGCTCGCGATGCCCGACTGGTCCGATGCAGTGGCCGTGCATGGTTCGGGCTACGCCGTCGACAACGTTGCCTGTCTGACCTGGGTGCACGGTGCACGAGTCATCTATTGGGGCGACCTGGACACGCACGGTTTCGCGATCCTCTCACGGCTGCGCGCCCACCTCCCAGAAGTGGAATCGACGCTCATGGACGAGGCCACGCTCATCGACCACGGGGACCTGTGGGTGCAGGAACCGAAACCTCACCGTGGCGAATTTCCTGCGCTGACCGGGACCGAGGCGCGGGCGCTCACCCGCATTCGTGCCGAGGGCGATGTCCGCCTCGAACAGGAGCGGATTCCCTGGGACACAGCGTTGGAACGTTTGGCCGCCTCGGTGGGGGAGTCGACATCGACATCGACGACGTCGACGGAGTCTGCGCCGAGGTCGGGGGAGCTCGGGTGACCGACCGGCCTCGCGGTGGACTGGCAGCCCTGTGCATCGCCGAACTGGCCAGCTGGGGCCTGCTCTACTATTCGCTGCCGGTGGCGGTGACGCCGATCTCCGCGGACATGGGATGGAGCCATACGACGGTGACCGGGGCGCTGACCGTGGGACTGATCGTCTCGGCGCTGGCCGGTGTCCGTGTCGGTCGTCTGCTCGACTCGCGCGGGCCCCGCACGCTCATGAGCCTCGGCACTCTCACCGGCATCGTGGCGCTGCTGCTCGTGGCGGCGGCACCGAACCTCATCGTCTTCTTCCTCGCCTGGGTCCTGGCCGGATTTGCGCAGGCGGCCACGCTCTATCCGCCGGCATTCGCAGTCGTCACTCGCTGGTACGGGGCCGACAGGGTCAAGCCCCTGACGACGATCACTCTTGTCGGCGGGCTGGCGTCGACCGTGTTCGCTCCCATCATCGCCTGGCTCATCGACTCCTGCGGCTGGCGGATGACCTACGTCGTCCTGGCCGGGATTCTCGCGGTCACGGCACTGCCCATGCACCTGTTCTTCCTCAACCGGTCATGGACCGACGAGGCGGCGCAGGAGTCTCGGGCCCCATCGCGGGCAGAGATCCGAACGGTCACACGCTCGACCCGGTTCATCGTCCTCCAGGTCGCGGTGGCGCTGTCGACTTTCACGCTCTTCGCCGTCACGATCAACATCATCCCCCTCCTCATCGAGCGCGGAGTGGGGTACGGTCTTGCCGCGATCGCCCTCGGGCTCGTCGGCTTCGGTCAGGTCGCCGGACGGTTCTTCTACCCCGCGCTCGAAAGACGCACCACCTCGCGGGCCAGGACGGTGCTGCTGTTCGCGTGCGGAGCGATCGGACTGTGGCTCCTGGCCTTCATCCCCGGCCCCGTCTGGCTGCTCATCGGGATCGGCATGCTCGCCGGCGGTGTGCGCGGATGCATCACCCTGCTGCAGGCAACGGCCGTCGCCGACCGGTGGGGTACAGCGAACTTCGGAGCGATCAACGGAGTCTTCGTCGCTCCCGTCACCGTCGGCACCGCCTTGGCTCCTGTAGCAGGGCCGGCACTGGCCGGTCTCGTCGGCGGGTATCCGATGATGGCGATCGTGATGGCGGTCCTGCTGACCGGGGCAACGGTGCTGTCGGCGCGGACGTGAGCACAGTGGCAACGAGATGCCGCGGACCACGGCGTCATGCACAGCCGAACACAGGCCCGTTCCAGACTGATGGGCACCTCGACGCGGGGCAGGGCTCCTCACCGCCTATCGCGGGACGAATCCGATGCGGATGTCATCGGTCCTGCGCACGTCCTGGCACTGAGGAGTCCGGCTTCGGACGATGGAGTCTCAGACGGTCGCCGGTGGGATGAGAGCAGAGTTCAGCGCGGTGCTGCTGTCGCCTGCTTGAGGGCACGGCGGAAGGCATTGACTGCGGGATTCCTGTCACCGCCCGACCGAGTCGATGCAGTGATGATGCGCAGCTGATCGGTCGACACTGTCCGGAAGGACCGTGACGGTGCATAGGCGAGTCGGGGCAGGAAGGCAGCGGCAAGGCCACTGTCGACGATCTCCGAGTGGAGGTTGAGGTCCGAGGTCTCGTAAGGGACTTCAGGTTCGTAGCCGGCGGCGCGGCATGTCGCAGTGGACCAAGCACGTGCGGCGGTGCCGGGGCGTTCCATGACCCATGGCTTCTCGGCCAAGTCGGCAAGGGTGCGAGCCGACCATCCGGCCGGGATGGCGAGGAGCAGCGGGTCGTCCAGGACGCGCTCCGAACTAACGCCGGGGTGCGGTGCCTGCGGATTGCCGGGATACTGCTCGGATAGGACGAGGTCATAGTCTCGGGCGATGAGCGCGGGTATCGCGGCCTCGGCGTCGACATGGGCGAATGTCACGGTCAGCCGAGGGTGGTGGAGGGCGAGCCGCTGGATGACGTCGAGGACGAGAGTCTGTGCTGCGGTTTGGAAGGTGGCGATATGGACGGTGCCGGTGATCGTGGTGCGACTGGCGGCGATGTCCGCTTCGGCGCGCTCGAGCTCGCGCAGGATCGTTTCGGTGTGAGCGACCAGTTGTACGGCAGCGGCCGTGAGACGAACGCGGCGGCCGGACGGTTCCAGCAGACGCGTTCCGGTTTCGCGTTCGAGGAGGCCGAGCTGGTGAGAAATGGCAGAAGGGCTGTATCCGAGGGCCTCGGCGACAGCGGCGAGTGTTTCGCGATGTGACAGTTCACGCAACAGTCGGAGCCGGTGCAGGTCATACATCGTCGCCCTCGGTCTTCTTTCGAATCATGAATATTTTTCACGGGTATCAGTCGAAACCATGCTATCGCTACGCGACTGACGAATTCGTACCGTTGTCACTGAACGGATCATCGGCTCGCTGACGACGGCGAGCCCAACGTACGGAGGATGCCATGGCCACTGTGTCGGCGAACAGAACTGCCCCGGATCGACTCGAGATCAACGGCGAACGCCTGTGGGTCACATTGATGGAGTTGGCGCAGATCGGTGCCTACGACGACGCTGAGACCGGACTGGCAGGGGTGAACCGGCAATCACTGACCGATGCAGATGCCGAGGGCAGGAATCTTCTGGTGCGATGGATGGAGGAAGCCGACCTCGACGTGAGCATCGATGAGATGGGGACGATCTTCGGTCGCATGGAAGGTGCCGACCCGAGACTGCGCCCGGTGGTGGCCGGCTCGCACATCGACTCGGTCGGCACCGCCGGAGCCTTCGACGGCTGTCTCGGTGTGTTGGGGGCCTGGAGGTCGTACGTTCGCTCAACGATCGGGGCATCAGGACGCGGCGCCCATTGGTGATCGCTGCATGGACCGAGGAGGAAGGGGTGCGGTTCGGCACCGATATGCTCGGCTCGGCAGTGGCAGCGGGCAGGCTCACCCTCGACTACGCCTACGACCTGGTCGACTCCGAGGGCCTGCGGTTCGGCGACGAACTCGACCGCATCGGATTCAAAGGAACTCAGCCGGTTGTGATGGAGGCACCTCACGCCTATGTGGAGTGCCATATCGAGCAAGGTCCGGTGCTGCTGCGTGACGAAGTAGCGATCGGCGTTGTGACCGGGGTGCAGTCGATCTCCTGGCAGAAGGTCACTCTGCATGGACGCGCCGCCCACGCCGGCACCACTCCGACCGAGCTGAGGGTCGACGCCGGATTGGCGGCAGCACAGATCGTGGTGAAGGTGCGCGAGATGGTCGACTCGGGAACGTACGGTCGACTGAGGGCCACCGTCGGCCACATCGCCACCTCGCCAGGGCTGCCCAGCGTGGTCCCGGACCGCGCCGAGCTGACCGTGGACCTGCGCAATCCCGACGATGAGCAGATGGCCGCGGCCGAGAGGGACTTCGCAGCCTTTCTGGACACGCTGCCCGAACTGCAGCCGTGCTCAGGTCTGCGGGTGGAGACCAAGAGAATGGCCAAGACGAGCCATGTCCCCTTCGACCAACGGGTGCAGGACGTCATCGCCAAAGCCGCAGCTGAGCTGGGGCACCAGCCCGTCACGTTGATGTCGGGCGCCGGCCACGATGCACAGGAGATGGCCGCGATCGCCCCGACGGCGATGGTGTTCGTTCGGGGACAGCACGATGGGATCAGCCACAACCCCCGGGAGTATTCCACTCCCGAGGACTGCACCGCTGGGATCAGCGTGCTGGCCAACACCCTGCTGCGGCTGACCGATGAACCGACGGACGCACTCCCAGGCGAAGGAGCGCCCACAGCCGAAGACGCACTCACAGGCGAAGACGCACTCCCAGGCGAAGACGCACTCCCAGGCGAAACGCATGACGCATGACCCACTGGCATCACCACCTGCACCGGACGATGGCCGAGACCGCCTGCGACGAACGGTCGGGTTGAGATTCGATGATGGACGGTCTGCCGATCCGGGAGCGATCACGGCGGGACCTCAGACAATGGTCAGTGATGTCTCTGGCTTCACACCCTCAGGCCACTGCTGCCGGGATAGACTGAAACTGCGGTACCAGCCTGCGTCGGCACTCTGACCGGGTCGTCGGCCGGGCCCACCCCGGAGCTGTCACGGCTCCAGATGGTTCAACGGAAGGAATCCTATGCCCACCGTCGCCAGAAACATCGTCGATACGCTCGTGGCCAGCGGAGTCAAGCGCGTCTACGGCATCCCCGGAGATTCGCTCAACGGCTTCACCGATGCCCTGCGTGTCAATCCGCAGCTCGACTGGGTCCACGTCCGCCACGAGGAGGCCGCATCATTCGCCGCCAGTGGCGAAGCCGCACTGACCGGTGAGCTCGCCGTCTGTGCCGGCAGCTGTGGGCCGGGAAACCTCCACCTCATCAACGGCCTCTACGATGCTCAGCGCTCCCGCGTGCCTGTGCTCGCGATCGCCGCACACATCCCCAGCGATGAAATCGGTTCGAACTATTTCCAGGAAACCCACCCGACCGACGTCTTCCGCGAATGCAGCGTCTACCTCGAGCACGTGGCCACCAAGGAGCAGATGCCGCGCCTGCTGCGCGTTGCCATGCGCGAAGCCGTCGAGAAGCGCGGCGTCGCAGTTCTCGTCATCCCCGGCGACATCGGGCTGGCCGAGATCGATGCCCCCGCCGAGGTGGTCAAGTCCTATCCCTCGCACGTGATCCCCGCCGATTCCCAGGTCGATGCGGCCGCGAAGGCGCTGAACAAGGGCAAGAAGGTCACGATCCTCGCCGGTGCCGGGACCGCGGGTGCCCACGATCAGCTCATCGCCGTCGCCGAGAAGCTGCAGGCCCCGATCGTCCACGCTCTGCGCGGCAAGGAGTTCGTCGAACACGACAATCCGTACGACGTGGGGATGACGGGTCTGTTGGGCTTCTCCTCCGGCTATCACGCGCTCAAAGGCTGTGACACCCTGCTCATGCTGGGCACCGACCTGCCGTACCAGCAGTTCTATCCCGATGACGCGACGGTCATCCAGACCGACATCCGCGGCTCCCAGATCGGACGGCGCACCCCGGTCGACATCGGACTGGTGGGCACGGTGGCCGACACCGTCGATGCTCTGCTGCCTCTGATCAAACCCAATCGCAGCAGTGCGCACCTGAAGACGATGACCAAGCACTACTCGAAGACCCGCAAGGAACTCGACGAGCTGGCGACCCCGTCGAAGCGGACGATCCACCCGCAGTATCTGACGCGTCTGATCGACGAGGCCGCGGACGACGACGCCGTGTTCATCCCCGACGTCGGTTCACCGGTGACCTGGGCCGCCAGATATCTGCACATGAACGGCAGGCGCAGGCTCATCGGTTCCTTCAGCCACGGGTCCATGGCCAACGCCCTGCCCCAGAGCGTCGGTGTGCAGGCGTCCCACCCCGATCGGCAGGTCATCGCTCTGGCCGGTGACGGCGGGTTGGCGATGCTCCTCGGCGAGCTGCTCACCCTGACGCAGAACAAGCTGCCGGTCAAGACCGTCGTCTACAACAACTCCTCACTGAACTTCGTGGAGTTGGAGATGAAGGCCGCCGGGTTCGTCACCTTCGGCACCGAACTGGCCAACCCGGACTTCTCCACCATCGCCGAGGCGGTCGGCATCAAGGGCTTCCGCGTCGAGAAGTCGAAGGACCTCCCGAAGGTCGTCAAGGCATTCCTGGCCTACGACGGGGCCGCGGTCCTCGACGTGGTCACCGAGCGACAGGAGATGTCGATGCCGCCGACCATCACCGCCGAGCAGGCCAAGGGCTTCGCCCTCTACGCCATCCGCACGGTGATGTCGGGCAAGGGCGACGAGCTCATCGATCTGGCCCGGACGAACATCCGCCAACTGTTCTGAACCTCTAGAAGCTGGTAGCCGCCGACTGGCGAGTCTGATCACGCGCTGCGTCCAAACGGGCGGCAAGTTCACCTCGATTTCGAGATCAGGATCGAGGTGAACTTGCCGCCCGTTTCCTTGCTCAGGAGAGGTTGTGCACGTGTACAGCGAGAAGTTTTCTGAATGTCATCATGTTTGTATTCTTCGTGACTCGTAGGACGGTCCATCCTTCAGCTTCGAGCAGTTGTCGCCGTTCGATGTCGGAGTTGAACTGGCCCGGTGACGTCCTGTGGTGGTCTCCCTCGTACTCGATCGCCAGCTTCAGCTCGGGGTAACCCAGATCGGGCTGAAGAGTCACGTTCTTGATTCGACTGTGGACCTTCGGGTGGACCACCGGTTCGGGAAAGCCATTGTTGATGATCCACAGTCTCAGCCACGTCTCGCGAGGCGAATCAACCGTCAGCCTGATGAGCGAGAACGCCATCTGAAGCCGTCTGCGATTGCGGACCTGGCTTCGGGCGGCGAGTTCGGTCTTCAGCGATTCTACGGTGGTCTTCGGTCCGCCGAACCGCTTCGACACCGCGGCGTCCCCGAACTGCACGAGTTCAGTCAGACTGAGATGGCGTCCAAGCTCGACCAGCAGATGAGGGACCGTGATCAGCGGCAAGCCAAAGAAGTCGATCTGTTCGAGCTGCTGATGTCGATGCAGTACGACATCTCGCCTGACAATGCGCGAGCAATCCCTACCGCCTGCGACATGGAGCGGCTTGTCCTTGACCTGGTGAGACATAGGCAGACCATAGAGACGTGCCGCCGTCCAGAGCGTGCCGATGACCTCTGGGCGGCGCAGTCGAAACCCACATAGCATGGTGGCCGTTCTCACCCATTCTGGTCCTGCCCAGATTGGCGTCGGGGATTGGCGGTCTTCGGTCTTATCGATCCAGACTCCGTAGAGTATCTGGAGGTAGCGCGGGTCATGTTCCAGCGAGTATGGAGTGATCTTCCTCGATGCCAAATCATCCCGAGTGAATGGCTCCGGCATATTACGGAACTTCATCGGTTTCGAGTGCCAATAAGTCATGGCGATCAGTTTTGGACGATCGGCACGGCAACTTCTACAACGAATATTGGGCTGTGAACAGCTGCTGACTGTCCTCAGGGCATCTACGTCGGAGTCAAACCAAGCTGTGGACAGGACGAGCGCAGTGTCGCAGGAAAGTTCGTGCAGATCAGCAGTGTTCCCATCGTGTGTGCTCGGTCGAGCTTCTCGGCTTTGGCGAGGCAACAGTGCCGAATTCCCGCGCACTCCACCAGCGGATCCACAAGGAATAATGCAGAAGTCGAGGACACCGGCGGGCGTGTATGACTCGCCGGAGAACAATGATGAAGCGCAATCCTGCTCGCAATGGATCGGTGGGCAAGTTCTCCTCGAATCCATCGCTGAAATCGAGGAGAACTTGCCCATCGTTGGTGCATTTCCGCCCTGTTGTCGTTGCGATGACGAAGCTCCGTCACCGCAACATGGCGCCGCTCACACGATCGGGTAGTCGGCCAGAGCCTGAGCGGTGACCAGCGCGGCGGTCATGGCTTCGTGGCCCTTGTCCTCCTGGGATCCCTCGAGCCCTGCACGGTCGAGTCCCTGCTGTTCGGTGTCGCAGGTCAGCACCCCGAACCCGACCGGTTTGCGGGAGTCGATCGCGACTCGGTTGAGGCCGTCCGTGGCGGCTTGGCAGACGTAGTCGAAGTGCGGGGTGCCGCCGCGGATGACGACTCCGAGGGCGATCACCGCATCGAAGTGCGGTGCCAGCCGTGCCGCGGCGAGGGGCAACTCAAAACTTCCCGGGACCCGGACCAGGGTGGTCTGGGCTCCGGCTTCGCTGGCTGCCCGCTGGGCGCCGTCGACGAGGCCGTCCATGATCTGCGTGTGCCAGGAGGCGGCGACGATGGCGACGCGAGTGTCAGTCGCAGAGGCGGTGAGATCAGGTGCTCCGGAATGTGCCATGGGTGGATCCTTTCGTAGCGGCCGCAACGGCCGAAGATTCTTCAAGGCGTCGGTGGGTGCCTGGAAGTACAGGTTGTCAGCAGTGATGCTTCTCAGCGGTGGGCGTCGAGGCGGTGGCGCTGCCGACCACCGAGGGCAGGGTCAGCGTGTGGTGCATGCGCCGGCGCTTCGTGTTGAGGTAGTTCGAGTTCTCCGGCCGGGCGGGGATCTCGAGCGCAACGACGGCCTCGATCGTGATTCCCAGCGATTCGAGAGCCCGTGTCTTCTCCGGGTTGTTCGTCAGCAGTCGGATGCGAGTCAGGCCGATCGAGCGCAGGATCTCTGCCGCGGCGCGGTAGTCACGATCATCGTCGTGGAAGCCGAGCTCACGGTTCGCGTCAACCGTGTCCAGGCCCTGATCCTGCAAGGCGTAGGCACGAAGCTTGTTGCCCAGACCGATTCCGCGCCCCTCATGGCCGGTCATGTAGATCACGGCGCCGCCTTCCTCGGAGATGCGGTGCATCGCCAGATCCAGCTGCTCTCCGCAGTCGCACCGGTGAGACCCGAAGACGTCGCCGGTCAGGCACTCCGAATGCACGCGAACCAGAGGCGCCGGTCCCCGCAGCGACGACTCCCAGCCCGCCGAGTCATCGACGACTGCGGGAGAGCTCACCCCGGAGAACACGCCGAGGTGGTCGTGGCCGTCGATCGTGAATGCGCGGGAAGTGAAGCTTCCGTGCTTCGTCGGCAGTGAGACCTCCGCCGAGGCTTCGACGGCCGATTCCGCCTGGACACCCGATTCCGCTTCGGTGCCCGATTCCGCCTTGGCGGCCGATTCCGTTTCGACGACGGATTCCGCCTCGTTCAGGTAGTCGATGAGCTCTTCGATCGAGACCATCACGAGCCGATGGGCGTCGGCGAATTCGCGGAGGGAGTCGAAGCGCATCATCGAGCCGTCGTCGTGGACCACTTCGCCGATCATCGCCACCGGACTGGCTCCGGACAGGCGTGCGAACTCGACTCCGGCCTCTGTGTGGCCGGGGCGTTCACGGACTCCGCCGGACTTCGCGATGAGGGGGAACACATGCCCGGGGCGCGTGATCGAGGCCGGGTCGGGGTCTGCTGCGGCGAGGTGGCGGCCGGTCATGGCGCGTTCGGCGGCGCTGATCCCGGTGGTCACTCCGACCGCGTCGCAGCTGATCGTGTACGCGGTGCCCTTCGGGTCCTCATTGGCGGCGACCATGGGAGGCAGTTCGAGCGCGGCGGCACGTTCGGCCTCCATGGGCGCGCAGATGACGCCGGAGGTGTAGCGGACGAAGAAGCCCATGGTCGCGGCCTCGGCGAATTCGGCGGCCATGATGAGATCGCCTTCGTTCTCGCGGTCCTCGTCATCGACGACGACGATGGGCCGGCCCGCGGCGAAGGCGGCGATCGCCTCGTCGATCGGATCGAGCCGAGCGGCGCTCGGGGTGGTCTCAGTCATGGTCGGCTCCTTGTCGGGTGGGCTCTGTTGAGTTGAAGAGCGTGGTCGTCTCGGCGGAGGCGGCGGGCTGTGCCGGGCCGGACTGTGCCGGTCCGGCGGGGTCGGTGCCGAACGAGAGCAGGCGCGCCGTGTACTTCGCGAGCACGTCCACTTCGATGTTGACCGGGTCGCCGGGGGAGATGTCGCCGAAGGTGGTGTGATTCAGGGTGGCCGGAATGAGCCCGACCTCGACCCACGCGTCGGGCTCGGTGGGTTCGGACACGGCGATCAGCGTCAGCGAGGCGCCGTTGAGGGCGATGGATCCCTTGAGCGCGGTAAACGGCGCCAGGCGATTCGGGATCCCGATCCGCAGCGTCGACCATTCCGCGTGGTCGTCCCGGCTGAGCAGCTCACCGCAGCCGTCGACGTGTCCCTGCACGACGTGCCCGTCGAAGCGCCCCGAAGTCGGTGTGCACCTCTCCAAGTTGACTCGGTCCCCGGTGCGCAGCGCGCCGAGCCCGGTCATGCGCAGCGTCTCGCCCATCACCTCGGCGGTGAAGGGGCCCTGCACCTCGGCGGTGAAGGACCCCGGCGGCGAGGAGGCTTCGTCCCTGACCGAGGTCAGGCACACACCGTTGACGGCCAATGAGCCGCCGAGCCCGAGGTCGGCGACGAGGCCCTTCGCGTCGATGGTGATGACGGCCGAGTCGTCCTTGTCCTCGATGGCTGCGACGGCGCCGAGCTCTTCGATGATGCCGGTGAACATGTGCCCTCCGATTGTGTCCTGTGTGTGAGTGGGGTTCCGGTCAGATGAAATATGCGTCAGTGGTTTCGATGTTCGTGCTGACACCGTCGGTCTCAGCGGCGGCAGTCTCAGCGCCGGAGGCAGCAGCCTCAGCGCACGACTCTCCGACGACGAAGTGCAGCAGAACGTCGGGCCCATGCCGAGACATCGCCGGCTCGGCGGTCTCGTCGGGAACCAGGCTGACGGCCTCGCTCAGCGTCGAGGTGCTCAGGCCCGACAGGCTGGAGCGGCCCGGTCCCACGAGCAGGGGAGCCTGATAGCAGAAGACCTCGTCGACCGCACCCGCGGCGAAGAACGCGCCGAGCACACCGGGTCCTCCCTCGATGAGGATGTGCCGCATACCCCTGGCGTGCAGTTCTCCCAGGGCAGCCGTGATGTCATGTGTGCGCAGGTGAACGGTGTCGGGGTTGAGCGCCAGGAACGACTCGGGCGGCAGCGACGTGAGTCCGAGCACGATGGGCACCGGCTGTGACTCCAGCGGTTCACCGCCCGGGCCTCTGGCGTTGAGGCGCGGGTCGTCGGTGAGGGCGGTGCCGGTCCCGACGAGGATTCCGTCGACCCGGGACCGCAGCTCGTGCGCATGGTCACGTGAGGCCGCCGAGGTGATCCACTGGCTGGTTCCGTCGGAGGCTGCGACCATGCCGTCGAGACTCTGCGCGATCTTCGCCGTGACGAACGGCCGCTCGGCGTCGACGGAACGCCGCCACCGGACGTTGAGAGCCGAGGCTTCGTCGTGGCCCAGTCCCGAGCGGACCCGGACACCCGCCTCGGCGAGGACGGTTCCACCTCCGGCTGCCACGCCGTTGGAATCGTGCAGGGCGAAGACGACATCGGGGATGCCGGCGTCGATGATCGCCTGGGTGCACGGTCCGGTCCGGCCGGTGTGCGCGCAGGGTTCCAGGGTCACGAACAGGGTGGAGGCGGCGAGGTCGACGTCGAGGTCGATGGCCGTGGTGATGGCGTCCACCTCGGCGTGGGGACTGCCGGCACCGGCGTGGTGGCCGACGACGACCTGCGCGTCCTTCGTCAGGATCGCGGCTCCCACCAGCGGATTCGCACCTCTGTGACCGCGTCGCGCGGCCTTTAGGGCAGCGGTCATCGCGGTCGATTCTAGATCGGTGAACCCCGCGTGCATGAAAAACCTCCCGAGCGAATGCCGGGAGGGAGAATATTGCGGGTGCAACTATCAGGGCGTTCGATCGTGTGCGACAGTGCGTGGGCTGCACCGAATCACAGCGACCGTGGCCGCCATGCTCCTCCCATCCAGACTTTGACTGTCGGTCTCGGAATTTCACCGAGTCAGCTGCCTGCACGGATGCAGTCAGGTCGCGGACTATCACCGCCGGTACGGAATCTCACCGTCCCCGGAACATGTGCACTCAGATTAGCATGTCCATCGCCGAGGGGACCATGACGTCCGTCACATGAGATGAGCAGGTGCTTGCGCACTTCCATAACCCAGGTATATAACTGAGTTATGGATGATGTTGATTCGAACGAGATCGTCTCGGGCCTGGTCGTCGTATCCTCGCGCCTGACCAGGGCGCTGAGGCGAGTGATCGGCGATGAAAGCGACCTGGTCACCTTGCGCGGCCTCGGCGTGGTCGAGCAGTACCAGCCCGTTCGGGTCGGTCATTTCGCGCAGGGATACCTCTGTTCTCAGCCGGCCGCGACGAAGGTTCTGGCCCGTCTCGAGGAGGCGGGCTACGTCCTCCGTGAAGCCAGCGCGAGCGACAGACGCGCATCGCAGTTCTCACTGACCGATGCCGGCCGCGCGCGGCTGGCGGAGAATCGCAATGTCCTGGCCGAGCGGATGGAGCCCTACTTCGAGGCGCTGACTCCCGAGGACCGACTCAGCGTCCACCGGGCCCTGGGCCTGGTCTCGCAGTATCTGCAGGAACAGCATCCCGTGGATGCCGACGAAATCCAGCAGGACGAGACGCAGGGCGGCTGACGGCGCCCAGATCGGGTCCAGGCCGACTGGCGACGTCCAGGCAAGCTGCCGGCGTTCAGATCGGCTGACGGCGAACCGCCTCGGCGGCTATCGCATCGGGCTGAGCAATCACATCAGACCACAGACGGAAAACACGACATATCGACGAAAGGGTGCGCAGGAACAGCAATGAGCGTGTCACCGGGTAATGAAGCACAGATGAACGACGAGGAGGGGGCGGAAGCCTCTATTCTGCGTCAACCACGAGCAGTATGGGCGGTCGCGTTCGCCGCGGTCATCGCCTTCATGGGCATCGGGCTGGTCGACCCGATTCTGCCCGCGATCTCCGCCGAGCTCAACGCCTCGCCGGCGGAGTCGATGCTGCTATTCACCAGCTATCTGTTCATCACCGGCGGCATGATGTTCTTCACGAGCTTCGTCTCCTCGCGGATCGGTGCGAAGACCACGCTGCTCATCGGCCTGGTCCTCATCGTCGCGTTCTCCGCTCTGGCCGGGTTCTCCGGCAGCGTCGATCAGATCATCGGCTTCCGGGCCGGTTGGGGCCTGGGCAACGCACTCTTCATCTCCACGGCGCTCTCGACCATCGTCGGTGCGGCCTCCGGAGGGGCGGACAAGGCGATCATCCTCTACGAGGCGGCTCTGGGCGTCGGCATCGCGACCGGTCCGCTGCTGGGCGGACTGCTCGGCGGAATCTCTTGGCGCGGCCCGTTCTTCGGCACCGCTGTCCTCATGGCCATCGGCTTCATCGCCATCGTCATCCTCCTGCCCGGAGGGAAGTCGGGAGGCGAGAACTCCCTCAAGACCTCGCCCGAGCCGATCAGACTCGGCGCCACCTTCCGCGCTCTCGCCCGCCCCGGCATCTGCGTCCTGGGCATCGCCGCCCTGCTGTACAACTTCGGGTTCTTCATCCTCCTGGCCTACAGTCCCTTCCCGGTCGAAGCGGCCGCAGCGAAGATGGGCATCGAGGACTTCGGTGCGATGGGGCTCGGCTACGTGTTCTTCGGCTGGGGAATATGCGTGGCCATCACCTCGGTCTTCGGCGCACCGATCCTGACCAAGCGCATGGGCCGTCGCCGCAGCCTCGTCGTCTCTCTGGTCGCGCTCGCAGTGCTGCTGGCCGTCATGGCGTTCCTCGTCGACTCGTTCGTGGGCATCATCATCTGCGTGATCGTCGCCGGACTCATTCTGGGCGTGCTCAACACGGTCTTCACCGAATCGGCGATGGAGGCCACGGACCTGCCCCGTCCCGTCGCGTCGGGAACCTACTCGGGCGTGCGCTTCATCGGTGGTGCCGTGGCTCCGATCGTCGCCGGGTCCGTCTCCGAATCGATCGGCACCGGTGCACCGTACTTCTTCGGCTCCGCGGCGGTACTCCTATCCGTCGTCGTCATCGCCATCGGGTGGAGGGCCCTGCGCCGGGTCGACGGTCACATCGACGAATCCCCGGTCGACGAGGCCTATGCGCTCACCGGCGGAGACGCCTGAGCCGAGTTCACCGACTCCGCGGGAACACCGACTCCCAGGAATCGCCCGTGCTCAGCGGCGAGCGGCCCGTACACCGCCGCGTCGAATTGCCATGCGAGGATCAGCATGAGCGCCGTGTATGCGGTGCCGTTTCGCATCAGCAGGGCACCCGCGCGGAGTCGGAGCAGGGCCGCACAGGCGGCAGACGTTCACCGTTCCCTGTGTCGGTGGCAACAGGGTGAAATCGCCTGTGGCCATGCCCAGTCCGTCCGCGCTGATGGCCGAGCCGGCGTCCGCGGCTCGTGTCTGCGTGTCCGTCGGGCCCGAATCTCTTCGGTCGGATCCGGTCGGTCGGGTCCTGGGATGGTCCTTCGCTGATGCGGCTGCCTGGTGTGGACGGCTTCCTGGTTCCAGATCTGCAACGGAGCCGATACAGGAATCTCGGCCGTTGTGTAGCACAATTGGTAGCGCACTTCATTGCACAGCGAATCTATTCCTAACACGAAGGTCATCATGTCCTACGATGCGAACAGCGCCTATAACGCGAACAATGCCTATCCTTCAGGCCCTGGGGGTCCCGGCCCTTCGGCGATGGGTCCTTCGGCGATGGGTCCTGACGGTCAGATCCGCGGAGCTTCCAGCCCCGAAGACCTCTCCCTTCCGCTCTACGGCGCATCATTCGGCCAAGCCGTCAAGCGTTTCTTCAAGAAGTACGCCACCTTCTCGGGGCGCGCCTCACGCAGCGAATACTGGTGGGTGTATCTGTTCAGTTTTTTGGTTCAGATCGTTCCGATGATTCTCGTCATCATCGGTTCGGTCATGGTCAGCGGTCCGGCTGTCGCCGATCCGTATGCAACGGCACCACCTGAGCCTTCCGGGCCGGGCCTGGCGCTGCTCCTGATCGGAGGCATCCTGTCCCTTCTCATCGGGTTGGCACTGATCGTTCCCACGCTTGCGGTGGCATGGCGCCGTCTGCACGACGCGAACCTCGCCGGACCGTTCTGGTTCCTCAGCCTCATTCCGAGCGTCGGCTCGATCATTGTGATCGTGCTGACCATCCTGCCTCCCAGGCCGGAGGGCCAGCGCTTCGACGTGTGATCGTCGCAGCGTGACTGCCTGAGCGGGACCTCAGGAGGGTCCGCGTCTGGAGCAGACGTGCAGGCCGAGCAGACGTGAAGCTGCCGCATGCATACCCTGCATGCGGCAGCTTTATGCTGTGACAAGGTTTTTGGCGCAACACGGGTTCTGGCGCAACACGGTAGCAGCCAGTTCATACCCTCCGCGGCGCAGGGCACCGTTGCAGCCAACTCATACAGTTCGTTCTGCATGACGCCCCGGAGCCGACAACCCCTACCGCTGCAACTGTAGGAAGTATGACTCGCGGGGCGTTCCGCGGCGCTTGTGCTTCGCGGACAGGCAGCTCCACCAGGCGGCCGCTCCGCCGGGCAGCGTCAGGCGGCGGAGATGCTCGGGAACCAGGTCACGATCGCGGGCACGCAGACGAGGAGCACGATGAGCGCGAACTCGATGAACAGGTACGGCACCGCGCCCTTGACGATGTCGGCGATGTCGAGCTCCGGCACCACCGACTTCATCGTGTAGAGGTTGAGACCCACCGGCGGTGTGATCACTGCGGTCTCGAGAGTCACGACGAGGATGACGCCCACCCAGATCGGGTCGTAGCCGAGCGTGGTGAAGATCGGCAGCACGATGGGTGTGACCACGAGGAGCAGCGATGCCGCGTCGACGAGACATCCGAGCATTGCGATGATGAGCAGCACGACGATCGCGATGAGCACCGGGGGCAGGCTCAGCGAACTCACCGCGCCCGTGATGGCCTCCGGCGCCCGGACGACGACGAGCAGCTGTGTGAACGCGAACGCCGCTCCGACGATGATGAGCAGACTGCCGGAGATCTTCGTCGTCTCGATGAGGATCTTCTTGACGTTGGCCCAGGTCAGCGCCCGATCGATCAGTCCGACGATGAGCGCTGCCCCGATGGTGCCGATCGCGGCCGCCTCGGTGGCGGTGGCCAGACCGGTGTAGATCGATCCGAGGACGACGATGATGAGCGCCATGGCGGGAACGATCTTCACCAGAGAGGCGAACCTCGACGCCCATGTGATCGTCTCCGTCGTCCGCGGGGCCAGGTCCTTCCTGATCGTGGCGACGAGGACGACGAAGCTCATCATCAGCACGGCCAGGAGCAGACCGGGGATCAGGCCGGCGGCGAAGAGCTCGCCGACGCCTGCCCCGCTGATCGACGAGAAGAGGATGAACATGAGACTCGGCGGAATGAGCATCGCCAGAGCTCCGGAGGCGACGACCGAACCCGAGGCGAGACCCGGGTTGTAGCCACGGCGCAGCATCTCCGGCACAGCCATCCGGCCGACGACGGCGACCGAGGAGATGGACACTCCCGACATTGCCCCGAAAACGGTCGAGGAACCGACCGATGCGAGCGCGAGACCGCCGGGGATTCGTGCCAGCCATTGATGCGCCGCCCGGAAGATCGCCTGCCCCAGTCCTCCGACGACGAGGATCTCGCCGAGGAGGATGTACATGGGCGCGGCCACGAGTGAGTAGTTCTCCAATTGGCTGACGAAGGCGATCGGCATCTGCTGGATGCCGGAGAAGCCCTCGACGACGAAGAGCCCGAGCAGTCCGGAGACGCCGAGGGCGATGAAGATCGGCGTGCGGATGATGATGAGGAACAGCAGGAGGATCACTGCTGCGGTGACGACAAGGGCTTCAGTCATGGTTGCCCCCTCGGGCAGTATCGGTGGGTTCCTCGTCGGTCTCCTCAGCATTCTGCGCGGTGCGCGTCTGCCAGGGCATGAGGATGACGACCAGCGCGAGCACGAGCAGTCCCACGGCCACGACCGCGTAGTCGATCCACACCGGGAGATTGAAGTTGCCCGAAGTCCGCAAGCCTCCGGTGAGGAAGTTCGCGGAGGCGCCGGCCGCCGTCAGTCCGACGACCATGCTGAAGAGCAGCGTGGCGGTGTTCGTGATGATGTCGGCGACGAGTTTCCCCCGAGCGCTGAACTTGCGGTAGAAGAGATCCATCGCGATGTGTGAGCGCTGGGCGGCGATATTGGGGACGGCGAACATGACGATGACGACGAGCCCGAGCATGCTCACCGGCAGCGACCACTCGAGCGGTTTCGCGAAGATGTAGCGCATGATGACGTCATAGCCGGTGACGAGCATGATGATGACGATGACGATCCCGGAGACGACCCGCATGCCCGCGGTCACGGCCACCAGGGCATCGGCGAGGGGCCCGAGGACTCGGTTGGTCCGCCTCGGCGATTTGGAGGGTTGATGGAAGATCTGTCGCTGCTGCGGTTCTTTGCTCATGCCGACCTCACCAACTTGAGCGCCCTCTCGACAAGGTCGGGATCGTCGACCTTCTGCTTCCACCATTCGAGGACCGGAGTCGTTGCCTTCCGGAACCTTGTGGTCTGCTGCTCATCGAGCGTGAGGACCTCGACTCCGGAGCTCTCGATGATCCCGCGGTATGTGTCCTCATGAACCGCAACCTGGTGGTCCGTCCCCTGTTCGTTGAGCATTCTGCCGCCGTTGCGCAGCGCCTCTCGGGTGGCGTTCGGCAGAGCGTCGTACCAGTCGACATTCGCGTAGGCGTCGACGCTGTAGTCGCCGAAGTGGGCTTCGGTCCCGAATCTGAGGACGTTCTGCAGGTCGCGGGAGATGACCGTCCCCATGTAGCTGACCATGCCGTCGATCGTCCCCCGCTCGAGGGCCTCATAGAGTTCGGCCGACGACATCGACACCGGTGAACCGCCGAGCTTGCGAATCACTTCGCCTTCGACGTGACCGGCCGTGCGGATGCGCAGGCCACGGACGTCTTCGGGCTTCTCGACCGGACGGTCGACGGTGAAGAGCCACTCGGGAGTCGTCGGCATCGATCCGAGGCTGACGAGTCCACGCGGCCGCAGGGTCTCATTGATGAGCTGGGTCAGCGGCCCGTCGAAGGCCAGTGCTCGACGGATCTGTTCGAACCCCTCGTTGACGAAGGGCAGCTCGTAGACGCCGAGGATGGGGTAGCTCGTCGAGACGTAGGAGCTCGTCTGCACCACCACGTCGGCGACGCCCTGGAGCAGTCCGGGGATCGTCTGTTCGGCATTGAGCAGTGTGCCCGAATCGTAGAGATCGACGCTGACGCCTTCGGCCTCGGCCGCGGTGTCGACGAACATCTCGATGCCCGGGTAGAGGTCCTTGTAGGACGGAGTGAGGTAGGTGGCGACCCTGACGTCGGATGCTGAGCGTCCGCCTCTGGTCAGGGAGGTCGTTCCGACCGTCCCGCAGCCGGCCAGCAGCAGTGGGAGGCCGGCGAGGGCCAACATGCTGCGCCGACCGACCGGAGTGTCGGTCATCGCCTTCGGAGTGGAGCGGTCCATGTGAATCTCCTCCTTGAAATCTCAGGACCAATGATGGTTGCCGGTGTCGCAGGGCTCAGAATGAACGGGGCATGCCCAGGACGTGCTGTCCGACGAAGGAGAGGATCATGTTCGTCGAGATCGGTGCCACCTGGTAGAGCCGGGTCTCCCGGAACTTCCTCTCGATGTCGTACTCCGTGGTCATTCCGTAGCCGCCGTGGGTCTGCAGCGTGGTGTCCGCGGCCCTCCATGAGGCGTCGGCGGCCAGGAGCTTGGCCATGTTCGCCTCGGCACCGCAGGGCTGGCCCGCGTCGAAGAGATCGGCGGCCTTCCAGCGCATGAGATCGGCGGCTTCGACGTCGATGTGATTTCTCGCGATCGGGAACTGAACGCCCTGGTTCGCCCCGATCGGGCGTCCGAAGACCTCACGCTCGCCGGCGTACTTCGCCGCGCGGTCGACGAACCAGCGTCCGTCACCGATGCATTCGGCGGCGATGAGGATGCGTTCGGCGTTCATCCCGTCCAGGACGTAGCGGAAGCCGCGTCCTTCCTCCCCGATGAGCGCTGAGGCGGGGATCCGCATGTCGTTGAAGAACAGTTCATTGGTCTCATGGTTGACCATGGTCTTCAGGGGGCTGACCGTGAGCCCGTCGAGCTCGCGGATGTCGATGATGAACAGCGAGAGGCCGTGGGACTTCTTCTCGACCCGGTCCAAAGGGGTGGTGCGGGCGAGCAGGATCATGAGATCCGAATGCTGGACGCGGGAGATGAAGACCTTCTGGCCGTTGACGACGTACTCGTCGCCGTCGCGGACCGCGGTCGTGCGCAGGCTCGTCGTGTCCGTGCCTGCGGTGGGCTCGGTGACGCCGAACGCCTGCAGTCGCAGCTGACCGGAGGCGATGCCGGGCAGATACTTCGTGCGCTGCTCGTCGCTGCCGTGGCGCAGCAGGGCGCCCATCGTGTAGAGCTGAGCGTGGACGGGGCCGGCATTGCCCCCGTTGCGGTTGATCGTCTCGAGGATCACCGAGGCATCGCCGAGTCCCAGCCCCAGTCCGCCGTATTCCTCCGGGACCAGGGCGCCGAGGCAGCCCGTCGTGGTCAGCGTGTCGACGAAGGCTTCGGGGTAGGCCTTCTCCTCATCCATCTGCCGCCAGTACTCGTCCGGGAATTCGGCGCAGATCTTGTCGACCAGTCCGCGCAGATCGATGCGGATATCGGTGGAGTCCTCGTTGCTCATCGTTCAGTTCTCCTCTGCTGGTGTCGGTGTGCTCGCCTCGGCGCGGGGGCCGAAGCCTCTCCGGTAGACCATGACGGTCCGCTCGAAGCTGACGACGATTTCGCCGCGTTGATTGAATCCTTCGGTCGCCACGCTGACGATGCCCACGCTGGGACGCGAGTTCGATTCGCGCCGGTCGAGGACCGTGGTGCGTGAGTGCAGGGTGTCGCCCTCGAACACGGGATTGGGCAGCTTGATCTTGTCCCAGGCGAGGTTGGCGAAGACGTTCTGCGACACGTCGCCGACGGTCTGTCCGGTGACGAGGGAGAGCGTGAACGCGGAGTTCACCAGGGGCTGACCGAACTCCGTCCTCTTCGCGTATTCGTGGTCGAAGTGCACGGGCGCCGTGTTCTGGGTCAGCAGCGTGAACCACATGTTGTCGGTCGTGGTCACGGTTCGCCCCAGCGGATGCTCGTAGACATCGCCGACGACGAAGTCCTCGAAGAATCTGCCGTGCCAGCCGGTGTGCGTGGTCATGTGTGTGCCGTCCTATCGGTCGCGGGTTCTGTATCGGCCGGTGGGAATTCCGCCAGCACGGATCGGGTGTGTTCGCCGAGGCGGGGCACGCTTCCGTACTCGCGTCCCTGCGGGCCTGGGACCCAGGGCGGGAGCAGGGTGCGGATCGGTCCCACCGGGGTCGGGGTGTCGGTCCACCGGCGGCGGGCCAGGAGCTGTTCGTGCTCGGCGAGATCGGTGATTGCGTTGAGCCGAGCCACCGCAATGTCGGCGTCGGCGAGGAGGGCGAGGGCCTCGTCCTGCCTGAGCTGGGAGAGCCGGGCTGTGATGATCTCGTCGAGCAGTTCGGCGTTGGCCACGCGTGAGTGCTGCGAGTCGAAGCGGTCGTCGATGGCAAGTGCGGCATCGGACATGACGATTTCGCAGAAGCGCGCCCATTCCCGTTCGCTCTGCACGGCGAAGAGGATGACGTTTCCGTCGCCGGTCGCGAAGGCGCCGTAGGGGGCGATCGTGGCATGCGAGGTGCCGCGGCGGGCCGGTTCCCGTCCGCTGTGGAGCGCGTAGTGCAGGGGATAGCCCAGCCATTCGGAGAGGGCGTCGAAGAGGGAGATCCGCACGGGCTCGACCCGTCCGGTGCGGAACCGGTGGAGCAGGGCGGCGAGGATCGAGGAATAGGCGTAGCTGCCCGCGGCGATGTCCGCGATCGAGATGCCGACCTTGGCCATCATGTCGCCGTCACCGGTGAGGGCGATCATGCCGGTCTCGCCCTGGATGAGCAGATCGTAGGCCTTCGCGTCGGCCATCGGCCCGGTCTCCCCGTATCCGGAGATGGAGCACGCGATGACGTTCGGGTGCCTGATCTGCACGGAGGCCGGGTCCAGTCCGGCGCGGCGGGCCGCGGAGGGGGAGAGGTTCTCGATGAAGACATCGGCACCGGCGAGGAGGCGTTCGAGGCTCGCCGCCCCGTCCTCGGACTTGATGTCGAGAGTGACGGACTCCTTGCCCCGATTGAGCCAGAGGAACGCCGAGGACAGGGTGGCGTCGGCATCGGCGTCGGAGTCGGTGGCCTGTGTGGGCGTCGCATCGCCCGTGACCGTGCGGTCGGCTGTGACCGTGCGGTTGCCTGTCACAGTGCGGTCGTAGCCGCGTGCGAAATCGCCTCCGTCGGGGCGTTCGACCTTGATCACTCGGGCTCCGAGATCGGCCAGCTGTCGTGAGGCGAAGGGTGCGGCGACGGCCTGTTCGAGGGCGAGGACGGTGATGCCGGCCAAGGGGAGGTCCGGGGTGGGTTCGGGGCTCACGGCAGGGCCACCTCGGCGGGAGTCACCGAGGCCACGAGCATCTGGGCGAAGTCGGCCATGGACGACCGCGAGGACAGCCGGCGCAGCGCGGAATAGGTCTCGTCATCGGCAGCGAGTCCGGCGAAGGCGAGGCAGCCGTCGAACTTCGCCCGCAGACGGTCCTCGTCGAGTGGTCGGGTGACATGTCCGCGCGGGCGGTCGACCCGATGCGTGCGAGTGTGCCCGTCCTTCGACGTGGCCGTGACGACCGCGTAGCCGTCGGTCCACTCGGCCGCGCCGATCGGCGGCAGCTGACTCGTCGTCGGAACGACGCGGGGGATGAGCTCCTGCGCCGCGCCGCGATTGACGGCGGCATCGGTGAATGACTGCGGCGTCAGTTCATGGTCGAGGAGCATCGCGGCGATCGCGTACTCCATGCTGAACTTTCCCTCCAGGCCGGTGATCGGGCGATGGTGGATGAGGGGGACGAGGCCTCCCGGTTGGACGCAGACCTCGATGGTCGCGATGTCCTCGGCACGCAGACCGGACTCCGTCAGATCCGAGACGGCGTCCGCCGCGGCCTGGATGTAGTAGCAGCACGGGTACGCCTTGATGTTGAGACCGATCGGCTCGGCCACTGAGTCTGCGGTGGTGACCGTCGCCGCGGTGCCGTTGCTGACGGTGCCGGGCGAATGCAGGGCGAGGAAGCCCAGCGGGCTCTCGAGCTGCGAGGCGTCGGCGGTGAAACCGCCTTCGGCCAGGAGCGCGGCGAGGACGGCGTTGCTGGCCGCTATCCCGGCGTGGAGCGGTTTGGTCATCGTGCCGAAATTCTGGCGGCTGCCGGCGGCAAGCGATCCCGCGACGCCGAGGGCGTGACGGGTGGCGGCGGCATCGAGTCCGAGGAGACAGCTCGTGGCCACCGCCGCCGCCACGGTGCCGATCGTCGAGGTCGAATGCCAGCCCAGCTCGTAATGGCGCTCGATGCCGATGTCCGCTGCGATGATGCGGCCGGCGACGGTGCCGCGGGTGTAGGCGTCGACGACGGTCTGTCCCGACAGATCACGCGCTGCGCTCAGTGCCAGCAGAGCGGGCACGAGGACAGCACTGGGGTGGCTGATCGTGGCGTCGTCGACGTCATCGAAATCGAGCGCATGTGCGGCCAGACCGCCGAGGATGGCGATGGTCTGCGGATCTGTACCGGCGGCGTAGGGGAGTCCGAGGACTCGAGAGTGTGACGCGCCCGAGGCGAATGCGCCGCCTGCGATCCTCACCGCCGGTTCCTCCTGTGCCGCAATGGCACAGGCCAGGGTGTCGACGAAAGCGCGTTCGCCCGCCTGGCTCGTCTCGACCGGGTGCGGGTCCTGCCACTGCGTTGCCAGATGGGTCAGTCGTTCGGTCAGTCCCGCCGCGGTGGCGCTGAGCGGTGCGCTGGTGCGGTCCTCGCCGACGGGTGCGGACGGGGGCGATTCTCGGGGCATCTGATGCGGCTCCTTTGCCGATGTGGTGCGGGTGCGGGTGTGGTGCGGGACCTTCGTGCGTTCCAATAGTTGGAACGGCGTTCCAATCCGTGTTTATCATTGACGAGGTATCGTTCGAAGTCAAGGCCCGCCTGAATGGCAAGACGGCGGAGGAGCACGCGAAGGAGCACTACTCGTGACCGGTTCGAACTCGGCAGGACCGATCCGCAGCGTTGTCAACGCACTTCGGGTCATCGAGGCATTGGCCGAACACAAGGAGATCGGGGTCTCGGAGCTCGCCCGCAGGCTCGAGATGCCCAAGACCTCGACGTACAGGAGCCTCGAGACGCTGGCTCACGCGGGATGGGTCACCCCCTCCGGAGAGGACCGGGCCCGGTGGTCGCTGACGAATCGGGCGCTCATCATCGGGCTCAGCACCGCCTCGGCGGGCAATCTCACTCAGTTGGCGGTTCGGGAGATGAACGGGGTGCGCGACGTCATCGGTGAGACGATGCACCTGCTCATGCTCGACGGCCTCGACCACGTGGTCGTCGCCCGGGTCGACGGGACCAATCCGATCCGGACGTTCCTCGAACTCGGCACCCGCCCGATGTTCCACTCCACCTCGAGCGGCCGTTCACTGCTGTCGGTCATGGCCGAGGCCGACGTGGCCGAGATCCTCGACCGGGAGGCGCGCGAGCAGGACTTCGACCGCGCCGAGGTCCTCGACGAGGTTCGCCTCACACGTGAGCGCGGATATGCGCTCAATCATGCGGAGTGGCGGACGAACATCGCGGCGGTCGGCGTCCCCGTCGTGACTCAGCAGGGCGTCCCCCTCGCCGCGATCTCCATTTCGATGCCGCTGACGAGCTTTCTCGAGCATGACCACGAGCGGGTGGGCCGTCTGCTCGTCGAGGCCGGCGCTCGCATCACCGAATCGCTGATCTGCTGAGTCGAGTCCCTGTCGCGCCGGTTGCGAATCGCACCGGCAGCCACAAAACGCACCGGCAGTCACAAAACGCACCGTTGCAGATGTAGGGCGTGGGGGTAGTTGGGCGTGATGCTCCAGCGGCGCCGCTTCCGCGAAGTCGCGATCAGCTTGCCGCAATCAACCGGCCGCATTCAGCCTGTCGCGACGCTCAACCGACAGAGTTCGATGGGGCTGAGGTCGCTGAGTTCGCCGAGGTCCGCGCCTTCGTCGACCGCACGAACGACCACACCATTCCGCAGAAGACGATCGCCCAGACGGAGAGGCCGATCCAGTACCACTGGGCGCCGATCCACGAGATGACGGGCACCTCGTCGACCCGTCCGACGTTGGTGCTCGCCACGGAGTACATGCCGAGTGGGAAGACCATGCTCCACAATCCGGCCGAATACCCCAGTGGGATGCGGTGACGGAAGTGCCGCCACAGCCCGGCAAGGACGAGTGCGGGGATGAGCCAGGTCGAGATCGCCCATAGGATCGCCGAGGTGCCGGCCACGATGAGCGTCGTGGCCGCGAAGATCGGTGCTGCCCCGCCCTCGAGGATCTTCGATCCCGCCACCACGGAGATGGCCAGCGCCCCCATCATCACCCAATACGGGGCATCGAGATCCTCGGGGCCGATCCGGTGGATCAGGGCCCTCATGCCCACGAAGACGGCGCAGGCGAGATACAGGCCGACGCCGACGCTCCAGGCGATGACCGCGATGACTGCGAGCCCGGCGCTGAAATTCGGCTCGGCTCCCGGGGTCGGGAGATTCGCCATGAGTCCCGACGCGGCGACCGCAACCGACTGGGCGGCGACCACGCAGACGAACCACGTGCCGTTGACTTGCGTGAGGATGGGCGACGTCGAGGAGCCGAGCACGGCGGAGAAGGGGATGAGATAGCCCAGGAGCAGCCAGGCGAGGAGGCCGAGGCAGAAGACCGCGAGCGCGACGCGGAAGTGGGCCTGGCCCTCCAATGCTGTGGCCAGGACATTCGTCGCTGCAACGAAGGTGAAGAATCCGAAGGCCTTCGAAGGGTTGTGGAGATCGGCGCGCAGCTCGTCGTTGTGGGAACAGGCTCGCCAGATGATGAGCGTGAGAAAGAAGATGTAGAGAACCACGGCCACCCAGAACAGGGCGGTCGAGAGAATCATCAGGCCCTTGAGGTGTGCACCGACCGACATGATGCCCGTCGCCATCACGGACGCGAAGCATCCAGGGGTGAGGGTGCCGGGGCTCAGCCCCCACTTGCTCTGCAGGTGCGTCAGGCCCGTCTGTCCAGTGCTCATTCTTCCATTATCGACTTTTTGTGGGATTGCGGACATTCACGGGGGAGTCTGCGGGGATTCTCGTCGTCGACCACTATAGTTACCTATCGGTAACATTATTTGTGCCAAACGGAACGCCCGTCAGCGCCCATGTGGCGTAATGTGCTCGGCAGTGGAACGCGCCAGACCGCGTTCCCGGCGTCATCGGCCGGCACGATCGGTCGACACAGTCGCAGACACTGGGAGCAGTAGAAATGCAGAGCACCTCGCAGAAACTCGCCGAGGAGACAGAGCAGGCAGCGGTCCAGGTCAGCCTCCGCGAGTGGGGGATGTCGGGGAAACAGGGAAACGTCTTCTCCGGGATCGACCTCGACGTGCCCGCCGGAGCCGTCGCCATCATCAAAGGGCCGGCCGGGACGGGCAAAACCTCCCTGTTGCTCTCGATCGCCGGACGCATGCGCGTGGACACCGGTGAGGGCCAAGTGGGCGAATTCGACATCCGCAAGCAGGCCCGCCGTGCCCGCGAGGAGGTCAGCGTCGGCCATATCGACGGGCTGACCGACCTGGAGGACGACTTCACCCTCGCCCAGCACATCGCCGAACGGCTCATCATGCTTCAGCCCTGGTACAAACCGTGGGTCTCGAAGTCCTCTCTGCGCGAGGTCATCGACGTCATCCGCGACACTTTCGACTCCGCCACCGAGGTGATCGACCGCCTCCCCGAGGGGCAGTTCTCCGCCACGGACGCCAGGCATGCCGACTTCCTCATCGACGAGGAGGGCAGGGCCTTCGTCTCAGAGCTCAGCGAGCTGCAGAAGTTCCTCCTCGAGCTCGGTCTCGCCAGCCTCGCCCAGGCCCCGGTCGTCGTGCTCGACAATATCGACTTCCTGCGCGATCGCGGAGACCGGGCACGTGCGTGGGCGGCGATCCTCATCTATCAGGAGCTGCGCCGTCAACGCGAGCCTGAGCGCCCGCTCACGGTGATCGCCTCCTGCGAGGATTCCTCCGAGGTCGACCTCGTCCTCGAAGCCCTGCATACGGAAGTCTCGCCCACCTCGGTGAGCGAACTGCCCCTGACACAGCACCCACGGCACTGAGGCGAGTGCCCCACCCGTTGCGAACCTGATCCGACAATAAGGTGTTTCTTCGATGTTCTCACTGCCCTGGCTCGAACTCAGTCGTTTCAAACGGCACACGATCACCCGTTTGGCGATCATCGTCGTGGCCGTCATCCCCGCGATCTACGGAGGCCTGTACCTGGCCTCGAACTGGGCCCCGACCGACAACCTCGACCAGCTCAAAGCGGCCGTGGTCAACACGGACGAGGGTGCCGAGAGGCCGAAATCGGACGGCGAAGAGCTCCATGCCGGAGACGAGCTCGTCGATCAGATCACTCCCGAGGGCGAAGGCGGTTTCGACTGGCAGGAGACATCGGCGAAGGAGGCCGAAGACGGCCTGGCCGAAGGCGAGTACTTCGCAGTCCTCGAGATCCCCTCGAACTTCTCCGAGCGGCTCGTCTCGACCGGCGGGAACGATCCCGACCAGGCCGGGCTGAATCTGCGCACGGACGACGCGCACAACTTCATCGTCGGCCAGGTGGCCGGCACGATTCTCAACGAGATCAAATCGAGCCTCAACGCGACCACCACCGCCGAATACGTCTCCGAGGTCTATCTCGGCTTCAACGACATCCACTCCTCGACCGAGCAGGCCGTCGACGGCGCCTCCCAGCTCAATGACGGCGCGGTCGATCTGCACGACGGTACGGGCGAACTCTCCGACGGCGCCCACACCCTCGACGAGGGAGTCGGCACGCTCCAGACCGGCATCGGCGACCTCGACGACGGAGCGGGCGAGCTGGTCACGGGCAGCGGTGATCTCAAGACGGGCGCCGACACCCTGGCCACAGGCACCACCGAGGCGAAGAACGGCGCGAAGAAGCTCTCCACCGGAGCGGGTCAGGTCGCCGACGGAACCTCGCAGCTGCGCGACACTGCGGACGAGGCCACCGACAAGGCCGAGGACCTGCGCGATCGCGCCGACGACCTCGTCGAGGGAGCTCGGCCCAAACTCGACCGCGCGGAGGAGGACTTCGACTCCGCACATGAGACGGTCACCGGTGACATGGACGAGCGAGTCGCTCAGCTGCGCGAAGACTACCCGGACGATCCGAATGTGGCGAAGCTCGCCGAGGACATGGACAACCTCGGCGGGGATCTCGACGAGGCCCACGGCCGCGCCTCGAATGCGGCCGATGAGGCGAAGGATCTGGAGGATCCGGTCAAGGACGCCGTCGACGACGTCATGGGCAAGATCAAGCAGGCCGATCAGAAGATCGGCACACTCGACGATGGGGCGCAGAAGGTCTCCACCGGGGCCGATGACCTGCATTCCGGTCTCATCGAGCTCGACACGGGCGCAGGCGACCTCGCCGATGGCGCCGGTGACCTCCATGACGGCACCATCAAGCTCAAGGACGGAACCGAACAGGCCAAGACCGGTGTCGCCGATCTCAAGGACGGATCCTCACAGCTCGCCGACGGTTCGGACGAACTCGACAAGGGGGCGAAGAAGCTCGTCGACGGTTCCGGCGAGCTCGCCGACAAACTCGCCGAGGGGCTCAAGCAGATCCCGACCTACGACAAGTCCGATCGAGAGAACCGCTCCGACGTCGTCGCCATGCCCGTCGACGCCGAGAAGGTCAAGGACAACGCCGTCGACGCCTACGGTGAGGGCCTTGCCGCCTTCTTCGTCTCCCTGGCGCTGTGGATCGGCGGCATGATCACCTACATGGTCATCAACGCCATTCCCTATCGCGCGCTGATGTCATCGGCGAAATCGACTCGCATCGCCTGGGCCGGCTACGTGCCCGGCATCCTGTTCGGAGTCGCGCAGGTGGCGGTGCTCTACGGAGTGCTCAGCTTCGCCCTCGACTTCTCCGTCGGGAGCTGGGTGTGGACCCTGTTGTTCTCGATCCTCGTCGCGGCCAGCTTCCATTCGGTCCACCAGCTCTGTGTCGCGGCCCTGGGCGGTGTCGGCAGACTGATCGCGCTCGTTCTGCTCATGGTCCAGATCGCCTCGGCGGGCGGGACCTACCCGGTTGAGACGGCGCCCGGCATATTCCAGATCATCTCGCCGTTCCTGCCGATGACGCACGCGGTCGAGGGTCTGCGGGCCCTCATCGCCGGCGGTGACATGTTCATCGCCGCCCAATCGGCGGTCGTTCTGCTGCTGATGACCGCGATCTGCCTGGTGGCGACGGTGCTCGTCTGCGGTCGGAAGCGGACGGTCACACTCACCCAGCTGCATCCGAGCCTGTCGTTGTAGCGCTGATCCCCCGCCGAGGCGGAGTTCATTCCCCATCGAAATGCCGCAGGTAGAGCCGGGGTTCGTGGAGGAAGCGCCTCCAATGGTCGACCATGTCGAGGTGATCCCATGTGGATTCGCGCAGTCCCCATTCGCCGACCTCGACGAGTTTGGCTCCCTCTGCCCGTGCGAGGACGGGGGAGTGCGTGGCCATGATGGTCTGCAGCCCCGCGCGATCTCGCTCGCGGATGAGCTGCAGCAGCGTCAGGGAGGCGGTGAAGGACAGCGCGCTCTCCGGTTCGTCGAGGATCCAGAGCCCCAGGTCCATGAACTTGCCTGTCAGCATCTCGATGAACATCTCACCGTGTGACTGTTGGGAATACACATGGCCGCGACCGGCGCCGATCCCAATCAGATGGGCCATGTTCTCGTGCATGGTCTCGGCGCGGAGGAAGAACGCACCGCGTTTCGACGCCGCCCCGCGCACGATCTGCACGTGGTCGCGCAGTTCGGGAACAGCCTCGGCGTGGTCGCGCACTTCCCAGCCCGTACCGCCCCCGTGCGGGAGATCGAGTGCGGTGGCCAGCGCTTCGATGAGCGTTGATTTGCCCGAACCGTTCTCTCCGACGACGACGGTGGTGCGCTCGAACTCGACACCGTCGAGAAAGTCCCGGACAGCGGGAAGATCGCGCAACCAGGGGCTGAGCTCAGGCGGGGAGTGCGCGTGTCGGGACACTGACCGCAATGGGAGATCGACTCGGGAGTCCATGCCTGCCACAGTATCCATCGGCGCGGACATAGCGATCTGGGCAACACCCTTCTGCACGACGACGATGGTAGACAGCCGACGTGGTGCTGATGTCCCCTCGCTGCAGCTGGGTGCTACCCGAACGCAAGCCGCAGGGCCAGGACCACCAGCACGATCGCGATGAGGATGTCGAGGATCTGCCACACTCGCGGCCGAGCCAGATACCCCGACAGCCCGCGGGCGCCGTAGCCGATGCCGAGGAACCACGTGATCGATCCCAGGATCGCCCCGATCGTGAACGGCCAGACACCGCCGGACCCCTGCTGATTCGCGAGGTTGCCGAGCATGACCACCGTGTCGAGGTAGACGCCCGGATTGAGGAATGTCAGGGCCAGGGTCGTGACGACGACGGACTTCAGGCTGCGCTGGTGCGTATCAGCTTCGAGACCCGAGGCCCTGCGTGCAGATTTCAGACTGTCCCACGCGTACCAGAGCAGATAGGCCACACCCAGCCACCGCAGGATCTCCAGCGCCCACGGCGCCACCAACACGATCGCACCGATACCCACCGTGCCGGCCGTGATGAGCAGGGTGTCGGCGAGGATGCAGATGCCGAGCACCACGCCGAGGTGTTCGCGCCGAATGCCCTGACGCAGGACGAGGGCGTTCTGGGGTCCGACGGCGATGATGAGCGACCAACCGGCCAGGGTCCCGCTGATGAGATGAGTGAGCACCCGAAAAGACTATGACGCTCTCGCTGATAAGAAAAACAACATAATCTTTACTTGATGCACAATTGTTTCATGAACATCGATCACGTCAAGGCCCTTGCTGCCGTCGTCGACGAGGGCACGGTGGAGGACGGAGCGTTCGTCCTCGGCGTCACCCCATCGGCGACGAGCCAGCGCATCCGCACCCTCGAATCCCGACTGGGACAAGTGCTCATCCGTCGCACGAACCCCATCACCGTCACCGAGGCGGGGGAAGCGGTGCTCAAATATGCGCGGGAGATCGAGCTCCTCGAGTCCGAAACCATGGATCGTCTCCACGGCATCGACGTCGATGCTCCCGGCGAAGGCGAGGCGAGCGGAGCCAGGAGAGGGAGAGAGCCGACGGTGCTGCGGATCGGGGTCAACGCCGATTCGCTGGCGACCTGGTTCCGGCCGATCTTCGCCGAGGTTGCCGAATGGGACGACATCGTCATCCGCATCGAGGTCGCCGACCAGAATGTGGCCCTGCCCCTCCTGACCTCGGGGGAGGTGCTGGGCACGATCACCTCGGCGGAGTCCGGCGGCTACGGTACCCAGGTCAAGAGACTCGGGTCGATGCGCTACGTCGCCGTCGCGACGAAAGGTCTGCTGGAGAAGCACGGTGCCCACCCCGATGATCACGGCTCCCTCGCCGAGGTGGATCTCGGATCCCTGCCGATGGTGAACTTCGGCAAGGACGATGACCTGCAGTTCGCCTTTCTCCGGCGGGCAGGGGCCACCACGGTCCCGCCGATGTCCGTGGTGCCCAGCTCCTCGGAGTTCGCGGTCGCAGTCGAGGCCGGTGTCGGCTGGGGGCTCATCCCCATCATGCAGCTGGGGGACCTCAGCGATGACCTCGTGCCGATTTCGGACGAGCCGAACATCGACGTGGACCTCTACTGGCATCACTGGAATCTGGCCTCGCAGAAGCTCGGCCGCCTCACCGAGGCGCTCGATCGTGCCGCCGCGCAGATGCGATGAAGGTGCTCAGCTTCTCGGCTCGAGCACCTTCGCGATCAGCCATCTCAGCTGCTGAAGCGCGGCATCGACGGTCACCCTGTCGGGGGTGACGATCGAGTGCAGAGCCAGCCCGTCGAGCATCGTGAAAAGAGCGATCGCCGACGGGCCCGCCTCGGCGGGATCGATATGGCCCTCTTCTGCCAGTATCCCGAGCCAGCGATGCAGACAGTCGTAGGTGACGTCGTGCCCGTACTCGAGGAGGCGCCGGGACACGTCACGCCGATCGGGGCCGAGCGCACTCAAGTGCATCGTGAACCACAGCTCGAGCTGCGCATCGCGGTGTGCGTGTGTGGGGAGGAACTGCGCGCAGCACGCGAAGAGGCGCTCGGCGGGATCCAGGCTGGAATCGGCGATGGAGAAGTCCTTGACCGCGATGTCCATGGAACCGCGAGCGATCGCTTCATGCAGGTCGGACTGGGTGGGAAAGTAATGGCGCAGCGTCGAGGCGCCGATCCCGGCCTCCTTGGCGACCGCTCGCACGCTGAGGCTGGCCTGCCCGGGTGGGGACGCTTCGGCCAGCCGGATCGCTGCCGAGATGATGTCATCGCGTTTGGACATTCGTACTCCGTTCCCTCCCGCGTTCCCGAATCGGTCTCGCGCTTCGACCCCGCCTTCTGTATAGTACAACGTACCAGTACATCGTACTAAGAGCGTCGGACGTTCGCGTCGAACCTCGACCGAGACTCCACCCCGATGAGAATGGAGCCGCACAATGATCGAGAGCATCCAAAACTTCGCCGGTTCGATCCCTGATTGGCTGCAGTGGGCGGGCATCATCCTCGTCTCCGCGATCCCCTTCATCGAGTCCTACCTCGGCTCCGTCATCGGCGTCGCGATCGGACTCCATCCTGTCATCGCCATCCTCATGGCGATCATCGGCAATGTGATCTCGATGCTCGCCTTCGTCTACGGTGCCGGAGCGATCCGCGACAAGGCGAGGAAGGACAAGGACACCGAGCCCTCGCAGAAACGACAGCGGCTCAAGCGCATGTTCGACAGATTCGGAGTCCCCGGAGTCTCACTGCTGGGACAGACGCTTCTGCCCTCGCAGATCACCTCGATGGCCATGGTCGGATTCGGCGCCGACCGCAACGCCGTGACATTCTGGCAGATCATCTCGATCATTCTGTGGGGTGTGCTCGCCGGAGTCCTCGCGACCCTCGGCGTCGAACTCGCGCTGCGCTGAGGGTCGCGTCAGTGCCGACATCTAGACTGGCGCCATGACCGAATCCATCCCGAACGCAGCGACCATCGACGCCGAAGAATTCACCGCTGAGGCACAGCACATCCTGGCCGAGCTCACCGCGAACCCCGACGCGCAGTTCCGGGACGGTCAGCTCGAATCGATCCGCGATCTCGTCGTCGGGAAGAAGCGCGTCCTCGTGGTCCAGCGCACCGGTTGGGGCAAATCGGCCGTGTACTTCGTGGCCACCCGCATGCTTCGAGCGGCAGGCACCGGACCGAGCCTCATCATCTCCCCGCTGCTGGCACTCATGCGCGACCAGATCGCCGCAGCCGAGCGTGCCGGGGTGCGAGCAGCCAGCCTCAACTCCTCCAACGTCACCGAATGGGGCGCTGTCCTCGACGACCTCAGGGCGGGCAGCCTCGACGTCCTCCTCGTCTCGCCCGAACGGCTGAACAACCCCCAGTTCCGGGACGAGGTCCTGCCGCAGCTGCTGGCGTTCCTCGGCCTCATCGTCGTCGACGAAGCGCACTGCATCTCGGACTGGGGTCATGACTTCCGCCCCGACTACCGACGCATCGGACATATCCTGACCGAGCTGCCGGGAAGCACCCCGGTCCTGGCCACGACCGCCACTGCCAACTCCCGTGTCGTCGCCGACGTCGCCGAACAGCTCGGGCAGGACACCACCGTCGTCCGCGGCGAGCTGGCCCGCAACTCCCTCCGGCTGGGCGTCCTGCCCGGACTCGATGCGAGTGCACGCATCGCCTGGTTGAGTTCCCACCTCGGCGACTTCACGGGCTCGGGCATCATCTACACGCTCACGGTCAGCGCCGCCGAGGACATCACGCGTATCCTGCGCGACCAGGGCCACGAAGTCCGCGCCTACACCGGCCGCAGCGATGCCGAGGAACGAGCAGACCTCGAGCAGCAGCTCAAGGACAACCGACTCAAGGCGCTCGTGGCCACCTCGGCGCTGGGCATGGGCTTCGACAAACCCGACCTCGGTTTCGTCATCCACGTCGGCGCCCCGTCGTCGGCCGTCGCCTACTACCAGCAGGTCGGACGCGCCGGGCGCGCAACGGACTCGGCCGACGTCCTGCTCCTGCCCGGCGCCGAGGATCAGGAGATCTGGAACTACTTCGCCACCGCGTCGATGCCCAGCCAGACCGATGCGAACGCGGTTCTCCACGCCCTCGCCGAGGCGGACGGCCCATTGTCCGTCGCCCGCTTGGAGACGCTGGTCGGCACCAAACGCACCCGCCTCCAGCTGCTGCTCAAGACCCTCGAGGTCGAGGACGCCGTCACCAAGATCAAGGGCGGCTACATCTCGACCGGCCAGGGTTGGACCTACGACCAGGAACGGTACGAAAAGGTCGCGGCGGTGCGCGCCGCCGAGGCGCAGGCCATGCTCGACTACGAATCGACCGGCGAATGCCGGATGGAGTTCCTCATCCGCCAGCTCGACGACCCCGATCCACGCCCCTGTGGGCGCTGTGACAACTGCGCGGGAGCATGGTGGTCGGCGGAGATCTCGGACGAGAACAGGCAGGCGACGGCAGGGACTCTGCATCGCATCGGCCTGCCCATCGACCCCCGCAGCACCTGGCCCAGCGGACTGGCCAACATCGGCGTCCCCCTCAAGGGCCGGATTCCCGCCGACGAGCTCGCCGCCGAAGGCCGGGCGATCGCTCGACTGAGCGACCTGGGGCAGGGGCAGACCCTGCGCTCATTCCTTGCTCCGGACGCCCCCGACGCCGAGGTGCCCGCTCAGATTGGCAGGTGGTGCCTCGAAGTCCTCGGCCAGTGGGATTGGGACATCCGCCCCGAGGTCGTCGTGTCGGTGCCGAGCGTGCGTAGGCCGACGACCGTGAGGTCACTGGCAGCGAACCTGGCCGCTGCGGGCAGGCTCATCGACGGCGGCGAACTGCTGCAGGTCCATGACCACGGCAGCCCGGAGGTCAACAGTGCCTTCCGCGTCAAGGACCTCCACGATGCCTTCGTCGTCCCGCCCGAGGTCGAGGAGGCCGTGGCCGGGAAATCGGTGCTTCTCGTCGACGACGAAGTGGTCTCCCGCTGGACGATGGCGATCGGTGCACGACTGCTCAGGCAGGCGGGTGCCACCGCGGTGCTGCCGTTCGCGCTGGCTCTGCGGGGGTGACGCGTTCGCTCACGGATTCTGCTGGAGCTGGAACGTCGCTCCTTCGGGATCGGTGACGGTGGCGATGCGCCCGTACGGTGAGTCCTCGGGGCCGGCGAGCACCTTGCCGCCGAGCTCGGCCACCCGCGTCGCAGTGGCATCCGTGTCCGAGACGTTGATGTAGTCACGCCAGAAGGAGACCTGGGACCATTCGGCGGCGTCGCAGATTCCGGCGACGGCGTTCTCCTCGGTGCCATGGGTCGCATACGGGAAGCTCTCCATGGCAACGATGTCGAAGGAGAAGACGTTCCGGTAGAACTCGGTGGCGACGGGGTAGTCGACGGTCATGAGTTCGAACCACACCGGGGTCCCGGGAGTGAGCGGGGTGTCGAAACCGGTGAAGTCACCGGGCTGCCACATGCCCACACTTGCGCCCGTGGGATCGGTGATGACCGCCATCTGGCCGAGTGCCCCGACTGCCATCGGCTCGGCGACGGGCGCGGCACCGGCGGTGAGTGCCGCCGCATAGGTGTCGGCGATGTCGGTCGTGTGCAGGTAGGTCGTCCACATCGCCGGGATCATCGGATTCGGTGAGCCGTCCATGTTCACGGCGCGCATGGCACCGCCGACGGCGGCTCCGTCCTTCGTGATCATGTGGTAATGGCCGAAGTCGGGCCCCTGATCCTCGAACTCCCAGCCGAAGATCTCTGAGTAGAACTTGGTCGTGGACTCGAACTCGTGGCAGGTGTAATCGATCCAGACGGGTTGTCCTTCACGGAGATTCTCAGGCATTGCGGCTCCTCATCATTGCGGTTGGCGGATCAGTGCCAGTTCCGGGTGAACTCGGCGAAGTAGTCATGCATCGTCGCCTGCAGGAGGGGGCCGAACGTCACCCGCTTCACCCCGAGATCCTGCAGCTGGGAGAGGTCGAGCTCGCCGGGGACGGCACCCTTGATGGGGTGAGCCGTGACATTGAGCGGCAGCGTGACCTGGGACAGCAGAGTCTTGAGAGTCGCGACGTCGGGCAGCCTGACGGGATAGACGGAATCGGCACCCGCCTCGGCACACAGATTGAGCCGACGGACCGCCTCGGCGGTGGGATCGGCGAAGTCTCCGGGACTCTTGAACACATCGGTGCGAGCATTGATGACCACATGCACCCGCTGCGCCTCGGCCGCTCGCCGCAGATCGCCGATGTACTCCGCATGCTCCTCCGGGCTGCGCAGCCGTCCCTCGCTGTGGACCGTGTCCTCGATGTTGAGACCCACTGCACCGGCTTCGAGGAGGCCGGCGATGAGGTCCGGCGCCGAGGTGTCATAACCGGACTCCAGATCGGCGGTGACGGGCACGTCCACGGACCCGCAGGCGCGTGCGATGCCCGCCAGCGCTTGGCTGAGGCTCATGGCTTCACCGTCGGCCGAGCCCACGGAGTCGGCGAGCGGATGGGAGCCGATGCTCAGCGCCTCGAATCCGGACTCGACCATGGCGCGGGCCGACCAGGCGTCCCACACCGTCGGCAGAACGATCGGACGGTCCTGATGGTGAGCCTCGAGCAGGGAGAAGGCACGTTCGGCGAGAACAGAGAAATCGGTCATGTCCAACACTGTCGCACCGATCGACCGCTACGATCCAGTAATCTGGCAAGTTCACCCGAAGGTTTCAGTTTTATTCACACCCGTTCTATTCATACCCTCGGCGTGCGCGGCGGCTCCTCACGCCGGTCACCGGTGGCTTCGAATGCCGCGGCGAGTTCGATGAGGGCGGTGTCGTCCCAGCCGCGTCCGGAGATCGTCAGTCCGATGGGTATGCCGGTGTCGGCCATGGTGCCCATCGGCACCGTCACCGAGGGGATGCCCAGATGCCGCGGGACCAGGTTGCCGTTGGCCACCCAGGTTCCGTTGCGCCAGCCGAGGTCCGCCGAAGCCTCGTTGACGTCCATGTCCGCCGGACCCACATCGGCCATGGCAGGGTATACGACGGCGTCGAGGCCGTTGGCGTCCATCCACTTCTCGTGGTCGATCCGACGTGTCACCTCGAGACCCCGGACGCCGTCCTCGAGTTCGGGGATGTCCGTCACCGAGCTGTAGGGGCGGTCCTTGGCCAGCTGCGGGTATGTGGCGATGTCGTCGTCGAATCCGGTGTAGCGGTCCGGGAGGGCACCGTCCGGCTGGGGGAAGATCCTCGTTCCGTCCACCTCGGTGAGGGCGTCCAGCTTCGGGTCGCCGTTGGCGGCGAGGAAATCGTCCCAGGCCCAGGCGGAGAGGTCGTTGATCTCCCGGTCGAGGTAATCGGTGCTCACGATGCCGCGTGAACTGATCGTCGGGGCACCGGGGCGGTCGCCCTCGTAGTTGCTCACAACCGGGAAATCGGTCTCGACCACCTCGGCGCCGGCGGCTTCGAGATCACGCCGGGCGGCCTCCCAGGCCGCGATCACCGAGGCGCGGGTCTCGACGCGCTGCCCGGTGGGGCCGCCGATCCCGCCCTCGGGGTTCGTCCCGGCCTCGGCGTCGGCATTGATGTACATCCTGGGTATGGCCAGGCGTTTGCCTGCCAGGACGGAGCGAGCAGCGTCGGCACCGGCCGGCAGGAGCGAGAAGTATGAGTCGGGTCGGACCGCGGACGAGTCGGGGATCTCGACCCAGGGTTGGACCCGCCAGAAGTCCCCGCGGGTCTCGGAGTCGTCGGCGACGATGACGTCGAGGACCTCGGCGAGGTCGGCCATCGACCGGGTGTGGGGGACGACGACGTCCATCGTGGGCACGAGCGGCCAGTTGCCGCGAACGGAGATGACACCGCGGGAGGGTGTGTAGGCGATGAGTCCATTGTGTGAGGCCGGGGCTCGGCCCGAGGACCAGGTCTCCTCGCCGAGGCCGAAGGCGGCGAAGCTCGCGGTCGTCGCTGTGCCGGAGCCGTTCGAGGACCCCGAGGCGAAGGCGCTGGTCAGCCACTGAGCGTTATAGGGGCTCTCGGCTCGGCCGTAGAGTCCGCGCTGCATGCCGCCATTGGCCATCGGCGGCATGTTCGTCAGTCCCAGGCAGATGGCTCCGCCCGCGCGGAGGCGCTCGATCGTGAAAGCGTCCTTCTGCGCGACGAGTTCGGCGAAGGCGGGGGAGCCCGCAGCCACGGACAGCCCGGTGACCATGTAGCTGTCCTTCGCGGTGTACGGAATCCCGTCGAGGGGGCCCAGCGTCTGACCACGGGCACGTCTGTCGTCGGAGGCGGCCGCCTCGGCGAGGGCATCCGGGTTGGCCACGATCACGGAGTTGAGCTTCGTCTCGGTGTCCGGTCCGTCGAATGCGGCGATGCGCTCCTGGTAGGCCTCGACGAGCCCCGCCGAGGTGGTCGCCTGGTCCTCGAGAGCCTCCCGCAGTTCAGCGATGGATGCTTCGACGACATCGAACTTCGTCATTTTCGGATCCTCCGTGCAGTTTCGGGTGGGTGCCATGACTGACAGTATTGCTCACCGAGCTCGCAGATGTCGTGCGGATTCCGTCGGCGAACGGCGCAGCCTCGGCGAACAGCGCCTCGAGCGTAGGATCGGGCCATGACGATCAGGGCGATCATTCTCAGCGGAGGCCGGTCGAGCCGTTTCGGCGGCATCCACAAACCCGCCGTCGAGTTGGACGGCGTCACGGTGATCTCGCGCATCCTCGGCACCGTTCGGAGGCTCGATCCCGACGCCGAGGTGTGGGTGGCCGGGCCGAGCGACGGGCTGTCGGCCACGGAGACGGATTCCGTGCATTCCGTTCGTGAGGAACCGGCCTTCACCGGTCCCTTGGCTGCGATCGCAGCGGCGTGTTCTGCGTTTCCGGCTGTCGACGCAGGTGAGGCCGAGGCGGTCACATTGGTGCTGGCCGGGGACATGCCGCTGATCACTGCCGACCACCTCGGCGATCTGATCGACGCCTGTGCGCGGACGGGGGCTCCGGCCTCGGGGGCCGATGATCGAGGGAAGACGCAGTTCCTCTGCACCGCGTGGCCGAGCAGGCTGCTGCTCGCGCGTCTGGACGCCATCGAAGACCCCACGAACGGTGCAGTCAAGTGGCTGTTCTCCGGGCTGGCGCCCACCCTCGTCGACGTGGACCCGAGCGTCGTCGCCGACTTCGACACCGCTGCCGACCTCGACCGCATCCACTTCCAGCTCGGGAGGGACAGCTGAACCGTGCGCACGGGAACTGGCGTGTCAGTCGTCCGCGAGTTGGGTCTGCTCGATGGCTTCGACGGACTCCTCCGGCGTCAGCCGGCAGCTGATGCCGACGCCGGCCGCTGTCCACGTCGGGGCCCGGCGACGTGGACACATCTGCGCAGAGCACCGCATGATCCTCCGGGCGGTGGTCGACGGGGACGTCGAATCCGCCGAGGCGATGATGGCCATGCCATCCGCCAGACGAGAAGGCTCGTCGAGCAGTATCCCGAGATTGACAGGTTCGCTGCGAGCTGTCCTCAGCCCTGACGCGCCTTGCGGTGAGGATCCTTCTTGTTGATGACGAAGACGCGGCCGCGTCTGCGCACGACCTGTGCCCCCGGCTGCTTCTTGAGCGAACGCAGAGAATTTCGGACCTTCATGGCTGAACTCCTTAGTGAGAATGAGTATTATTAGAAGTAATACTAGGTTCTTCGAGGAAAGGAAGCCAATGGCGAAGGTCGAGACCGACGTCGATGTCGTCGCAGTGACGGGCACGTGCGTGGAGGAGCGGCGCAGCTGTGCTCGGCGCCTGGCCGCAGCGCACGGGTTCGTGCTCGTTCCCGCTGAGCAGACGGCTGAGGGCGTCGAGGTGGTGGATCGAGCGATCAGCCTCGTGCGCATGACGGCCCACGCACAGGGCATGGTGCTGGAATATCCCGTCGAGACCCCTGTGATGGAGATCGTGGGAGCACTCAATGCAGCGGGCGCAGGCGCGAATCTCGTCGACCTCGTCTGCGTCCTTGACGTCGGGCACCTGCTCGCCGACATAGCCTCCGAGGAGTACGTCTGTCTGACGGCGATGAACGACGGTGGCGAGGGCGGCATCCTCGCAGCGAAGGCGGAGCTGCTTGTGAGCCAAATCGAGTTCGCCTCGACGATCGCGATCGTCAACGCCGCAGGGCTGCAGCCAGAGGAATTCGAGCAGGTCGCCGCGGTGGTCAGCCATCTTGCTCCGAGTGCCGACCAGCGGCTCATCACCGATTCCGATGACGTCCATGGCGATGTTCGGCGGCCGTTCTCCGAACGACCGCCGGATGCGGGGTGGGTGTCGATCCTCAACCGAGAGTTCCGGCCGCAGTTCCACTCTCGTGGGGTTGTGGCGTGCCGATACGAGCAGCTGCGGCCATTCCACCCCGGGCGACTCCACCGGGCGCTGACCTCGTGTCTCTTCCAAGGTCATTGCGGTCGCCTCGTGCGTTCGGCCGGCTTCGTCCGTCTGGCCACACGGCCGCACATCACCGGCCAATGGGATCAGGTGGGCGGCTTCTTCACGCTCTCACCCCTGATGCTTGATCACCGACTCGGTGCCGATGACGAGTTCCTCGCCTTCGGCCAGGACCTGGCATTCATCGGTATCGACATCGATGAGCCCTCGCTGCGACGGGTCCTCGACGACGCCGCACTCAGCGATGCCGAGCTGGCGGCCGGCCCCACGGTCTGGGCTGGGTTCCCCGACCGTTTCCCCGACTGGAGCACTGCGAGGATGTAGTCGCACGAGGTCGCTGTTCGCTATTGGCTTTTCGCGGATGCGGAGCAGTCGGGGCAGAGTCCGAAGATCTCGAACTCGTGTCGCCGGACCTCGAACCCGTGCGCCTGGGCCGTGGTGCTGATCCACTCTTCGCTGGGAGGTTCCACCTCGACGGCCTTTCCGCAGTTCTCGCACACCAGATGATGGTGGTGCTCGTCCTGGGAGCAGGCACGGAACAGCTGCGTCTCGGCGATGGTGATGGAATCGGCGTACCCGGACTCGCTCAGAGAGTTGAGCTGGCGGTAGACGGTGGCCAATCCCACGGTGTGGCCCTGGTCTTCAAGTGTCCGGTGGAGCTGTTGGGCGGAGACGAAGCGCCTCTCGTTCTCCAGCGCGGTACCGATGACGGCCTTCTGGGCCGTGCTCCGAGTCTTCTTGGGTTCCTCAGTCGTCATGTTTCCTGTGCCTCCGACTGTGTCGCGTGAGTGATCGGGGTGAGCATATGCGTATGTGTTGATGTGTTTTGGAATTAATGAAAAACGTTACCATTAGCGAGTGCGAAACGGGACGAAGATCGCTGAGGAGGAGATGTGAGCAGGAGGCGGTCCGCGGGCGCCGTTCCGGTTATTGTGCTGACCGGTTACCTGGGTGCGGGAAAGACGAGTCTGCTCAACCATCTGCTGCGCCACCCCGAGGCCCGCATCGGGGTCGTCGTCAACGACTTCGGCGACCTCAACATCGACGCGGGCCTCGTCGTCGGCCAGGTCGACGAACCCTTCTCCATCTCGGGCGGATGCATCTGCTGCCTTGACGACGACACCTCGCTCGAAGACGCGCTCACCGCACTCGCGAAACCACGCCTGAGACTCGACGCCATCATCGTCGAGGCCAGCGGCTTCGCCGAACCACTGACCCTGGCGCGGATGGTCACGCGCATGGGCCACCACCGGTTCCACCTCGGCGGAGTCATCGACGTCGTCGACGCCACCATGCACGCGAGCACCGTCGACACGGAATCCGCGCCGCCGATGCGATATGCGGCGACGACCCTGGTCCTCGTCAACAAGCTCGACCAGCTGTCTGCCGCCGATCGTGAGCCCGCCGTCGAAGCCATCCGAAAGCGGGTCCACCAGCGCAATCCGCGACTGCTCGTCGTCGGCACCAGCTATGGACGACTCGATCCCGCGCTCATCTTCGACCCCGGCTCGGGCGGCGAGGCCGGCTCGGACGTCGCCGTCAATGGCGACGGTGCCCGGCCCATCCAAGCCGAGCTGCCGATTCGGGAGCTCATCCGGCAGGCTTATGCCGAGGCAGCAGAGAAGGAGCTCAACGCCGAGACGGGCATCGACTCAGAAGCAGGCATTGACTCAGAAGCGGAGAGCGCCCCGGTGCACAGACACGCGCAGTCGGTAACTGTGACCGGCGAGGGGACCGCCGACCCGGATGCCGTCATGGACCTCCTCGAAGATCTGCCTGCCGGGGTCTACCGGGTGAAGGGCTCGATCCTCGTCGACGACAGGACCGGGAGCAGGACCTACGGCGTGCAGGCCGTGGGCCCGAACGTCTATGTGTCGACCGCACCCGCGCAGGCGGCCGGCTGGGACAGTCAGGTGGTCGTCATCGGTGAGGGCTTCGATGAGGACGCCGTTCGAGCGAGGCTGGACGAAGCGCTTCGCACCGGGCATGCCTCTGCCGGCTCCGTCGGCTGCGACCCTGCAGGCTCACGCGGCGTCGAGCGCCTCCGCCACCACATCCGCCTGCACGCCTGAGACGTCCAGCCCCCTGCGCAATCTCCGCATTACCGGACCCAGAGACGGAGGAAAACACCCGCGCCCGCGGGCCCTGACAGGTCATAGGGTCGAATCATGACCGACTTCCCGCCTCGCAATCAACCTTTCGGGGGAGGAAGAAGACAACTTTCGGGGGACGCGCCGACGCGTCGCACCTGAAAGACTGAACCGGCTCCCCACCCGGACCATCCCCACCCAACCACCCGCTGACGTCGCCCGCAGCTCCCGCATGCCCTAACCCGGAGGAACCCGTGTCCCTGATCACCGGAATGAGTCTGAAGAACCGCCTCATCGTCGGACTGCTCACCCTCGTGATCGCCGTCTTCGGCGTCGTCGCGACCACCTCGCTCAACCAGGAGACGATGCCCTCGGTCGAAATGCCCGGCACCTCGGTGCAGGTCACGGTCCCGGGAGCCTCCCCCGAGGTCGTCGAGGAGTCGGTGACCGAACCGATCGAAACCGCGCTCGAAGGAGTCGGCGACCTCGAGACGGTGACCACGACCACCTCGGCGGGGACGATGTCGGCCGAGGTCACCTGGCCGTTCGGCGAGGATGCGGACGAGATGACGGGCTCTGTGCGCTCCGCGCTCGACTCCGCGAAGGCGGACCTGCCCGACGGCGCCGAGGCACAGGTGCTCGAACAGCAGATCGACGACATTCCGGTGGTGATGTTCGCCGTCTCGGGTGGGGATGCGCAGACGCTCGGGGATCGCGTCGAGTCCGAGCTCGTGCCCGAGCTCCAAGCCGTCGAGGGTGTAGCGGGCGTCGAGATGGCCGGGCAGAACGAGCAGCAGGTGACCATCAGCTTCCGCCCCGACGACGTCAACGACAAGAACGTCGTCACCACCTCGGTGCCCGATGAGCTCACCGCGGCCGGCACCGTCGTCCCGGCCGGTCAGAGCGCACACGGGGACAAGTCGTTGGCGGTCGAAGTCGGCAGTGAACTCGACGCCGTCGAGAAGGTCGAGAAGACCCCGCTGCGCACCGCCGACGGAACGGTCCTGCTCGGCGAGGTCGCCGATGTCGAACTCGACTCCGTGGATAAAACCTCGTATTCGCGCGCCGACGGCAAAGACGCCGTGACGGTGTCCGTGACCAAAGGACAGGACGCCAACGTCGTCTCGGTCTCCCACGGCGTCAACGAGGTCGTCGACCGGGTCGGTCCCGAGCTCGGCGACGACACCGCCTTCTCCACGATCTTCGATCAGGCACCGGAGATCGAGAAGTCGATCCACGACCTGTCCGTCGAGGGAGGGCTCGGGCTGTTCTTCGCGATCCTCGTGATCCTCGCCTTCCTCGGTTCGTTCCGCTCGACCGTGGTCGCCGCGATCTCCATTCCGATGTCGCTGCTCATCGCGATGATCGGCCTCATGGTCGGTGACTACACGCTGAACATCCTCACCCTGGGCGCCCTGACGATCGCCGTCGGCCGCGTCGTCGATGACTCCATCGTCGTCATCGAGAACATCCGCAGACGGCAGGGCACGACCGAGCTGACGATCGACGACATCGTCGCCTCGGTCAAACAGGTGGCCGGAGCCATCACCGCCTCGACCCTGACCACCGTGGCCGTGTTCCTGCCCATCGTCATCGTCGACGGCATCGCCGGACAGCTGTTCCGGCCGTTCTCCGTGACCGTGTCGCTGGCTCTGCTCGGCTCCCTGGTGGTCGCGCTGACGATCGTCCCCGTCTTCAGCTATTGGGTGCTGCGGAAGAGTCCGAAGCCGCTGTCTCCGAAGCGCCAGGCAGCCACCGATGCACGCTACGAAGCGTGGGCCGCAAAGCACCGCCGGCGTGGAATCAAGCGTGCCGAGCGCCGCCAGTCGAGGATCGAGAAGAAGAACGCCAAACGCGAGGCCAAGGGCAAGTCGCTGCTTCCCGCGGCGACGGCCGATGGGCCGGTCGCGCCGATGCCCGGCGACGGTGAGGCCTCCGGCAGGATCGACCGTCTCCAGCAGCGCAGCCTGCCCGCCATCCTCGCCGCCCTGCGCCACCCATGGCGGACCATCGTCATCTCTGTGGCGATCTTCGCGGTGACGATGATGATGGCCAGCTTCCTCAAGACCGACCTCCTCGGCTCCGCCGGCCAGGGGTCCGTCTCCATCTCGCAGACCCTGCCGGCCGGCACCTCGCTCCAAGCCAGCGACGAGGCGGCGAAGCAGATCGAAGACGTGCTCGCTGGTGAAAAGGCGGTCGACACCTATTCGACGACTGTCAATGGGCCGGAGGCAGGTGCCGAGAATTCCTTCAACATCACGCTCAAGCAGACCTCGGATGCGGAGGCGGCGACGAACCGGATCCGGACCCAGCTCGATCACCTCGGCGAGGACATCGGGGAGACCGACGTCCAAGACGCCGGCGGCACCACGAACGACGACGTCGAGATCAAGCTCTCCGGGACCGACCTCAGTGTCCTCGGCAAGGCCGCGGATGCGGTGACGACGAGGATGGGGGAGACGCAGGGCGTGACGAACGCCCGCAACGATCTCGCCTCCGACCAGCCGATCATCCACGTCGACGTCGATCGGGAGAAGGCAGCCGACTACGGCTACAGCCAGGCCGAGGTCGGGCAGGCCATCGCGGCCGCCCTGCACGGAAGCGAAGCCGGAACGCTGTCGCTGGAGGGCAAGGAGCGCGACATCTTCCTCGCCCCGACCCACCCGGATGCCTCACCGGATGAGATCCGAGCGCTCGAGCTTCCCGTCACCGAGGTGCAGACGCAGAACGCACAGGAGGCCGCGACCGACGCCGTCGAGGAGAAGACCGACGCTCGGGCCGAGGCGGCCAAGGCCAGGGCGGCGGACGAATCGGCCGAGCAGCTCGAGTCCGCACGGGAGGCTCGCGACAATGCGGCCGATCAGCTCGAAGAGGCCCGGGAGGCACTGGACGAGGCGAGGAATCCGGCGCCGGCGCCGAGCCCGTCAGACATGGCCGCCGAACAGGTCGAGCAGGCCGAAGCCGGCGTCGAACAGGCCGAGAAGGGTCTGAAGGAGGCCAATGACGCCATCGATGACCTCATCGACGGCCAGCGCGAGCAGGAGGAGACCCAGGCCGAGGAGCAGGAGCTCGCCGACGAACAGGCGGCGATCCCCGACATCGAGGGAGAGCCGATCACGGTCGACGAGATCGCGAGCGTCGACGAGACCGAGACTCCGGCCACGATCACCCGTGAGGACGGGGACCGTCAGGTCACGGTGTTCGCCACGCCGGCCGAAGGGCAGCTCAATCCCGTGTCCGCCGAGGCGCAGGAGCTGACCTCGAGCATGGACCTGCCCGAGGGTGTGAGCTTCGACGTCGGCGGAGCGAGCCAGGAGCAGGCCGATTCCTTCGGCCAGCTCGGGTGGGCGATGCTGGTGGCGATCGCTCTGGTCTTCCTCGTCATGATCGCGACCTTCCGCAGCCTCGTCCAGCCGCTCATCCTCCTCGTGTCGATCCCCTTCGCCGCGACCGGTGCCGTGCTGCTTCTGCTGCTGACCGGGACGCCGTTGGGCATCCCCTCACTCATCGGCCTACTCATGCTCATCGGCATCGTGGTGACGAACGCGATCGTGCTCATCGACCTCATCAACAAGCTGCGTGAGTACGGACTGGGGCTCTCGGATGCGATCATCCACGGCACCCGGCTGCGTCTGCGACCGATCCTCATGACCGCCGCCGCCACGGTCTTCGCGCTCGTGCCCATGTCCTTGGGCCTCACGGGTGGAGGCGTCTTCATCTCCCAGCCCCTGGCGATCGTCGTCATCGGCGGGCTGACCTCCTCGACCGTGCTCACCCTGATCCTCGTGCCTGCCCTCTACCTCCTCGTCGAACGACGCAAGGAGCGCCGGGCGGAGGCCAGGGAGAAAAAGGCCGCGGCCAAGCGTGAGGCCGACGAAGCGAGGATCGAAGCGGAGGCCGCCGAGGTGGCTGCCGGGGACGATGGCCGGTGACTGTTGAGTCCACCGACGAGTTCACCTCGGTGAGACGTCACTGTGCCGTCGGTCCGCCCTGGTGGAGCCGGACGACGTGGTCGGCTCTCTCCGCCTGGGTGGACTCGTGCGTGGCCATGACGATGGTGGTGCCGCGGCTGCGCTCCGACTCGATGGCGGCGGCGATGTCCTCGGCGGCTCGGACGTCGACTCCTGCGAGAGGTTCGTCGAGGAGGAGCAGCTCGGAGTGCTGAGCCAATCCCTGTGCGACCAGAGCACGCTGACGCTGCCCACCGGACAGGGACCCGAGGCGACGCGAGGCAAGATCGTGTATCCGCACACGCCCCAGGCAGTCGTCGATGACTGCCCGATCGTCCTCGCCGAGGCGGGCGAAGGGACCGCGTAAGTTCCATCTGCCCATCGCGACGACCTGCCTGACGGTGATCGGCAGGTGATCCGGAGCGGAACTCCGCTGGGGAACGAAGGCGATGCTGCCCGGTCGGCCGGAGATGACGCCGCTCGTCGGTCTGAGCAGGCCCGCCAGGGCCATGAGCACCGTGGACTTGCCCGAACCATTGGCGCCGACGAGCGCCGTGACCTGGCCCGGAGCTGCGCTGAGAGACACTGTGTCAACCGCAGGATGCCCGCCGTGATGGCACGTCAGGTTCGTGACGGTGATCGGATTGCCCATCCTGTAACGATAATGGTTATCATCATCGAATGGAATTCCTGTTCGCGCCATTCGAGGTCTCCTTCGTTCTGCGAGCGCTGATCGCGGGCGCGCTCGCCGCGGTGCTGTGCGGGTGCATCGGCGCCTGGGTCGTCCTGCGGGGGCTGTCCTTCTTCGGTGACGCGATGTCGCACGGAATGCTGCCCGGAGTGGCGATCGCCTCGCTCCTGGGTGGCCATCTCATGATCGGTGCTGCGGCGAGTGCGCTGGTGATGGCGGCGGGGATCACCTGGGTGTCGAGGGAGTCGAAGCTGTCCCAGGATGTCGGCATCGGCCTGCTGTTCGTCGGAATGCTGGCCGTCGGAGTGGTCATCGTCTCCCATTCCCAGTCATTCGCCGTCGACCTCACGAGCTTCCTGTTCGGTGACGTGCTCGGTGTTCGCGAACAGGACCTGATCGTTCTGACGGCTGCGGTGTGCCTGGGCGTGCTGGCATGCGTGCTCCTGCACAGGCCGTTCCTTGCGCTCGCCTTCGATGAGCGCAAGGCGGCGACGCTGGGGCTGCGGCCCGCCAGGGCTCATGGTGCGATGCTCGTGCTCACGGCGATGGCGGTGGTCGCCTCGTTCCAGGTCGTCGGCACGCTTCTGGTGTTCGGGCTCCTCATCGGTCCGCCTGCGACGGCGTATCTGCTCTTCGATCGAATCGCGGTCATCATGGTCGCGGCTTCGACGATCGGCACAGGCGCGACCTTCCTGGGCCTGCTTGTGAGCTGGCATGCCGAGACGTCGGCGGGTGCGACCATTGCGCTCCTCACCGTTCTCGCCTTTTTCGCCGTCCTCGTCGCGAAGCGCATCAGAAGTGCGCTACGATACTGTCTACAGACTGAGAATCATTATCAATAGAAAGATCTCATGAACAGCACACCAGCATTGACCGTCCCGAGCGCGACGCTGATCGCCCTGCTCGCCCTCAGCGGCTGCCAAGGGCAGCGGGGCAGCGAAGCCGATGAGACCGGGACGTCCACGGCTGCCCATGGATACGTCGAGGGCGCCGAAGAGGCCGATGAGCCGCAGCTGCGCCTGAGCGTCAGCGATGCGAAGACCGGTGCGGTCTCCGTGCTCGACCTGCTCAGCGAAGACGTCGTCGCCGAGGTCGAAGCCTCACCGGCCACGACACTGTCGGGGACGGACTCCCGGTACCTCTACCTCGGCGACGGTGAGGCCGGCACCGTCACCGCGGTCGACACCGGGGCCTGGACGGTCGACCATGGCGACCACAAGCACTTCTACCGGGCCGAGGCGAAGACGCTCGGACAGATCGAGGGCGCTGAGCCGGGACACGTCGTCGCGGCGCCGACCGAGGCGGCCTTCTTCTTCGACGGAGAGGGACGGGCCAAGATCTACGACCGGACAGCCTTCGGCGACGGCGAGCTCACCCAGCTCGGCACCGTGGCACCCGGCCCCCACCACGGGGTGGCGGTCCCCTACGAGGACCACTTCGTGTCGACGGTCCCCGGTGAGAAGGCCGACGATCTGCCGTCCGAACTCACGGTCTACGATGACCAGGGCCGAGGCTCCCCGGTCGAAGGGGACTGTGCGGCAATCCACGGCGCCGGTGTCACCCGGGAAGGGCCCGTCTTCGCGTGCGCTGACGGAGTGATCAGGGTCGACGATGATTTCGACGCTGAGGTCCTCCCTTATCCCGACGAGGCCGACGGTGCTCGAGCCTGGTCCGTCGAAGTCGGACGCGACCTTGCCGCGGCCGGCTTCGAGGACGGCGGAATCGGGATCCTCGACGCCGAGACCGGTGAGTGGACGTTCGCCGACACCGGCGCCGAGGTGGTCTCCGCGGGCGTTGCTCCCGACGATTCCGCCGTCGTCGCGCTCGATGAAGACGGCGCCGTCTATTCGCTCGACCCGGAATCCGGGAAGGTGCTGACGGAGAAGAAGCTCGTCGAACCCTATGAAAGCGACGAGGAGGGGCACGGGAGCGGGCCCTCGGTGGCAGTCGACAGCGAACGCACCTATGTCAGCGACCCGGCCTCGGGGACCGTCCTCGAACTGGACCCGGCCGACGGCCTGCGTCAGGCGCGCAGCTTCGACATCGGCGGGGCGCCCGGAGCCCTGGCCGTGACGGGTCGCTGATGCACGGCAGCGCACCCCGCCCGCAGACCCTTCGACTGTCGGCCGCGACCCTGGCCCTGGCCGCGCTCGTGCCACTTGCCGCCTGTGCCGGAGCCGACGACGAGCCGTCCATCGTGGTGACGACGAACATCCTCGGCGATGTCGTGGAGAACCTCGTCGGTGACGATGCCGAGGTCACGGTCCTCATGAAGCCGAACGCCGATCCGCATTCGTTCGGGATCTCCGCGAAGGAGGCGGGTGCGATGGAGAGCGCCGACCTCATCATCGGCAACGGCCTGGGCCTGGAGGAGGGGCTGTCGACGAACCTCGACAATGCGAGAAGCGAGGGGGTGCCGGTCCTCGCGGTGGGCGAGCACATCGATGCCATCGACTACGCCACGGGCGGCAGCGCGGGTACGCCCGACCCGCACTTCTGGACCGATCCGGCACGGATGGTCGATGCCGTCGACACCATCACCTCGGCGCTGGGCGAGGAGGTCGGTGCCGACCTCGCCGAGGCGATCGAACCGAGCGCGGACTCGTACAGGGACCGCCTGATCGCCCTCGACTCCGAGATCGAGGCGATCGCCGAAGGGATTCCCGCAGGGGACCGGAAGCTCGTGACGAACCATCACGTGTTCGGCTACTTCGCCGAACGCTTCGACTTCGAGGTCATCGGAGCGGTGCTGCCGAGTGGAACCACGCTGGCCTCGCCCTCGGCGGCCGACCTCGAACAGCTCGCACGCACCGTCGAGGAGGCGGGTGTCGCGACGATCTTCGCGGACTCCTCGCAGCCGCAGCGGCTCGCCCAGGCTCTCTCGGACGAGGTCGACCTCGACGTCGACGTGACCCCGCTGTTCTCGGAATCGCTGACCGAGGCCGAGGGCGAAGCCGGGACCTACATCGACATGCAGACAGCCAATGCTGCCCGCATCGCCGAGGGACTCGCACCAAACACCATCACGGAAACAGGGAAGAGAGAACAATGAGAACACAGCGACACTTCGCAGGCCCCTTGGCGGCGACCGCGATGGTCACCGCCCTGCTGCTGAGCGGGTGCTCCGGCGCCGAGGCTGAGGCCGAGTCCGACAGCGGTGACCACGACGATCAGAGCAGCGCGGAGGCGAATGCCGAACAGGTCGACCAGCCGCAGCCGCGATTGGTCACCACCTACGACGGCGGCATCCTCACCCTCAATGCCGAGACCCTCGACGTCATCGACGACACGCCACTTGAGGGATTCAACAGGGTCAATCCGGTCGGGGACGGTCGCCATGTCATGGTGTCCGTGGCCGAGGGCTTCCGGCTCTTCGACGCCGGGGCCTGGAGCGAAGAGCACGGCGACCACAGCCACAGCTTCGCCGGTGTGCCGACGCTGACCGACACCGTCTACGAAACCGACACCCCGGGCCACGTGGTGCGCCACGGCGGCTCGACGGTGCTCTTCGGCGATGGGGACGGACGCATTCAGATCTTCGACACCGAGGCCTTCGGCGACGGTCCGCCCGAGCCCGAGGTCACGGAGGCGGAGGAACCGCACCACGGGGTGGCGGTCCAACTGGACGACGGCGCTGTCCTGCACACCATCGGCAATGAAGAGGAGCGGTCGGGGGCGAAGGTCGTCGATGCCGAGGGCAAGGAGATCGCACGAAGCGAGGACTGTCCCGGAGTCCACGGCGAGGCCGCGGCCCAGGACGAGGCCATCGCAGTCGGCTGCGAAGACGGGATTCTGTACTTCAAGGACGGGAAATTCACGAAGGTCGACTCCCCGGACAGCTATGGCAGGATCGGCAATCAGGCGGGTTCCGATGACTCGCCGGTCGTGCTCGGTGACTACAAGGTCGACGAAGACGCCGAACTCGAACGCCCCGAGAAGGTGACTCTGACCGATACGGACACCGGGAAGATGAAGCTCGTCGACCTCGACTCCTCGTACAGCTTCCGTTCCCTGGCTCGCGGGCCGGAGGGAGAAGCTCTCGTCCTCGGGACCGACGGTGAACTCACCGTCATCGATGCCGAGTCAGGAAAGATCACCGACTCTCATCCGGTCACGGACAAGTGGGAAGAGCCCGTCGACTGGCAGCAGCCGCGGCCCACGCTGTTCGTGCAGGGGGACAAGGCCTATGTCTCAGAACCGGACAAGAGCCAGCTCCACATGGTGGATCTGTCCACCGGTGAAGTCGAGAAGAGCGCTGAACTTCCGCACGCCGGCAATGAAGTCACGGGAGTCACGGGCTGAGATTCACCTCTGGGTCGTGGGCCCCTGGGTCATGTGCGGCAGAGCGGCGGCGGCCGATCGGATGTGGTCTTCGGTCAGCTGAACCGCGTGTTCTGTGTTGTGGTCGACGATGGCCCGCATGATGGCATGATGTTCCTCCTGCAGCGCCGCCATCAGAGCACGCGGTTCATCGACCTCGTGGAAGGCGTCGAGGATGGGCCGCCGAAGGGATCCGCGGATCGCCTCGGTGAGATCGGAGAGCAGCTGGTTGTTCGAGGCGTGGGCGATGGCGACATGGAACGCCGTGTCGGCATCGTTGAAGGCCTCCAGGCTCACACCCGGGGTGTCCATGATCGCCAGCGAGGCGTTCATCCCCGCCAGTGCATCATCGTGGACTCGCCCCGTCGCCAGTGCGGTGCTCGAGCGCTCCAGCTGGATGCGCGTCTCGATGGCCTCGTCGATGCTGAAGTTCGCCAGGGCCACGTGCAGGCGCAGGAACCGAGTCAGTGCCTCCTTGGGCATGGAGGCGATGAAGGTGCCCGCGGACTTGCCGGAGCCGACATTCGAGACGACGACGCCGAGGGACTCCATCACCCGCAGCGCCTCACGCACGGCGGCGCGACTGACCTGAAGTTTCGAGGCCAGATCCCGTTCCGAGGGGAGCGGGTCACCGACGGTCAGAGATCCCGCGGTGATCTGCTCCTCGATCGCATCGATGACGAGCTCGTGTGTGCTCGATCGTGCAACCGGCTTCCAATCCGGTGCTTCAGGCGCATTCAAGGCATGACCTGGAACGGCGCCGGTGCTGCTGACTGATTCATTGGGCATGAGTACTCACTTTCCGCACCCGACCATCATTCCATGAGTGAACCCTCGACCTCTCATGAAAGAGATCTTGACCTGGGTCACATTGCGCCTTACACTCACTCTAGTGGTCTGACCACATAAAGGACATACGGTAGATCAAAAGGACATACTGAAAATCATCGAGTATGCATGTTCGGGGCGCGTTCAACGTCGAACCGCAGACGCTGCAGTCGAGCACCGACCGTGTAGGAGAAATTATGTACACTCCTGAAATCGCGCCACTCGGCGACAGCCTCCTGTGGTCGTCGCTGATCGCGGTGCTGCCGCTGCTGACCATGTTCGTCACCCTCGGGGTCCTGAAATGGAAGGCTCATTGGGCCGGTCTGGCGGCCGTCATCGTCGCCGTCATCGTTGCAGTCTTCGCCTTCGGCATGCCGGTCGGCCTGGCGGGTCTCTCAGCCAGTCAGGGATTCGCCTTCGGGCTGTTCCCGATCATGTGGATCGTCATCACCGCGATCTGGCTCTACGAGCTGACGGTGAAGTCCGGTCACTTCGAAGACCTCAGGCTCGTCATCAACGTCATCTCCGATGATCCGCGCGTGCAGGCCATCCTCGTCGCCTTCTGCTTCGGCGGACTGCTCGAGGCGCTTGCCGGGTTCGGCGCACCGGTTGCCATCACCGGTGTCATGCTCATCGCCGTCGGCTTCACCGCCATGCGGGCGGCCGTCGTCGTGCTCGTGGCCAATACGGCTCCGGTCGCCTTCGGTGCGATCGCCATCCCGATCATCACCGCCGGCAACCTCACGGGGATCGACTACAGGGAGATCGGTGCCATGGTCGGTCACCAGACTCCGCTGTTGGCCGCATTCGTGCCTCTGTTCCTCATCTTCCTCGTCGATGGCAGGCGCGGCCTGCGCCAGCTGTGGCCGCTGGCGCTGGTCGTCGGCATCGTTTTCGGTGCATCGCAGTTCGTCTCCGCGAACTACCTCTCGGTCGAGATGACCGATATCGTCGCCTCGCTCATGGGCCTCGCTGCTGCGGTGCTCATGCTCCAGCTCTGGAAGCCCGTCGGCGGCCAGGACACGCTGGACAAGATGGCCCACGAGCGCAGCCGTGAGAAGGCCGACGCACCCGACGCCGGTGGGTCCGCTGCCGCCGTGGCGACCTCGGCGGACGCGAAGACCGCGCCGCTGACCGGCAGGCGCGTGTTCATGGCACTCTGCCCCTATCTCATCGTCATCGTCATCTTCTCTGCAGCCAAGCTCATCCCAGTCGTCGACACATGGCTGGCGGGCACCGATATCGAGATTCCCTGGCCGGGACTGGACGGGAACATCATGTCGGCCGCGGGGGAGGTGTCGACGAGCACGGTCTACAATTTCCAGTGGCTGTCATCACCGGGCACGATGCTGCTGGTCTCAGGCATCATCGTCGCCATCGTGTACAAGATGACGGTCAAGGACGCCGTGCAGGTGTTCGTCGACAATGTCGTCAAGATGCGCTTCTCCATCCTCACTGTCGGACTCGTCCTGGCGCTTGCCTATGTGATGAACCTGTCGGGTCAGACGATCACGATCGGCACCTGGATCGCAGGAACGGGTGCGCTGTTCGCGTTCCTCTCGCCCGTCCTCGGCTGGCTGGGCACGGCGGTGACCGGCTCCGACACCAGCGCCAATGCGCTCTTCGCGACTCTGCAGCAGACAGCGGCGACGAAGGCCGGACTCGACCCTGTCCTGTTGGTGGCCGCCAATAGCTCCGGCGGTGTCGTAGGCAAGATGATCAGTCCGCAGAACCTCACCATCGCCGCCACCGCAGTCGGGCTCTTGGGCAAAGAGGCATCGATCTTCCGCCGCGTCATCTGGTGGTCACTGGGGATGCTCGTCGTCATGTGCCTGCTCGTCGGACTGCAGTCGACGATTCTGTCCTGGATGGTTCCCGGACCAGGGTGAGCCAGACATCCGCTGATTCGGGGACCATCCATGAGTCTCGTCGATCTGAGTCTCGTCGAAGTCTTGTCACCTTCTTGCGGCGGCCACTACGATTGGCACTCATCGCGAAAAATGTCCGCCGACCCGCGAGCCGGTCGTATTCGGCGGCCGTGATCTGCTCGTCCACGCCGACGATCTCACGGTCGCGGGGCCGGCCCATATTCCACAATGACGTGAGACGGACGAACGGAGTTCGACATGGACAACAGTCCAACGAAGAAGCACCCTCATGCGGCACGAGCGGGATCGCTCTTGGCCATCAGCGCACTGTTTGGGGGTGCGGCAGGAGCGAGCGGAGCAGCTGACCCCGTACACGCTTCCGGCAACGCCATGACTGGCTCGGAAACCGCACAATGCTCGGTCGATGAGCTCGACGGCCCGAGAGAGGCGACGAGCACTCAGGTGACCGCAGGCTCATCTGACGGGACGGAGCAGGTCGGTTACGCGCAGGTCGACGGAGAAACCGAAGCGGCGTGGTGGTCAAGCGGTGACCCCAATGATCTGCTTCCCGATTTCGAAGAGGCCTCTGCCGCCGCTGTCAGCGAGAGCATCGTTGTCGGGACCGGAATCAAACCCGGTGAGGAGGGGCGCAGCTCCTATCTCTACTACGACGGCGAGACGCGCGAGCTCGAGGCTCCGGAGGGCGAGAGCGCTCGAGTCTCCGACCTCAACTCGGCAGGCGAGAGTGTCGGTCACGGATCGGACGGCTCGGCTCTGCAATGGAGCTTGGGCGCCGAGGACGAGCCCCGCGAGCTGTCGTCGCACGAACAGGCTGGGGCGCTGAGCATCGACGAAGCCGGAACGGTCGGCGGCAGTGCCGAGAGCGAGGACGGTGAAACCATGCCGGTGATCTGGGGTTCCGAGGGTGAGTATCGGGAACTGCCGGTGCTCGACGGCGCTGAGCACAGCGTGGTCTCGAGTGTCAGCGGTGACTTCGCCATCGGTACCTCGGGATCGAGCCCGGACGGGAGCCCCGACGTGCTGTGGAACTTGGCAGAGGACACCGTGACCGAGCTTCCGGGCTCACTCGAGGCGAACGACGTCAATGACTCAGGTGCCATCGCTGCCACTGCCGAGGACGGCGCTGCAGCCGTCATCGACGGAGAGGTGACTGAACTCCCGGATCTGGCCGGAGGGGCGTCCAAGGCCGAGGCGATAGCAGACTCGGGCGAGGTGGCCGGAGCCAGCCAGGACGCAGAGGGCAACTGGCACGCGGTCGTCTGGTCCGGCTGCTGAGGATCAGCGGGCATTCACGAAGTTGCAGACACCTCGGAGACCTGCTGCGCCAGGTACCGCCCGGTGATGCTCTCTTCATCACCGGCAATCTGATCCGGGGTTCCTGCGGCCACGATGCGGCCGCCGTCCACACCGCCGCCCGGGCCCATGTCGATGACGTGGTCGGCGTTGGCGATCACGTCGAGATCGTGCTCGATGACGAGGACCGTGCCGCCCTGGTCGACGAGCCTCTGCAGGACCTCGATGAGCACCCGCACGTCCAAGGGGTGGAGGCCGATGGTGGGTTCGTCGAAGACGAACAGGGTGCCTGACTGTCTCCGATCGAGTTCTGAGACGAGCCGGAGACGCTGCGCTTCACCACCGGACAGGACGGGAGTGGCCTCCCCGAGGGTGAGATACCCCAATCCGACTTCCTTCAGCGCATGCAGCCGTGTGCCGACCTTCTTCAGATCGGCCACGTGGTCGAGAGCCTCTGTGACGGTCATCGCCATCAGCTCGGGCAGCGCGATATCGCCGCCGGCAGTCGAGGTCCTGCGATGGGCGTGTGCGTCAGGGCCGAATCGGCGGCCTTCGCAGTCGGGGCAAGCGATGTCGACGTCGGGCAGGAACTGCACGTCGAGGGTGATCTCACCGGTCCCATCGCATCGCGGGCACCTCAGCGATCCCGTGTTGTAGGAGAAGTCCCGTGCGCTGAGTCCGGCCGCCTTCGCCGAGTCGAGTTCGGCGTACGCGCGCCGGAGCTCGTCGAGGATGCCCGAATATGTGGCGACGGTCGAACGGACATTGACCCCGATCGGCGTCGCATCGACGAGGCTGGCCTTCTCGATCCCCGCGGCATCGATCGATGACACGTGCGCGGGAAGGTGAGTGTCATCGGATGCGCGGAGCGCGGGAATGAGGCTGTCGAGAACCAGCGTGGTCTTGCCGGACCCGGAGACTCCGGTGACAGCGGTGATCCGTCCGCGAGGAATCCTCACGTCGAGCGCGTGTACGGTGTGGATGGGCGAGGTGCGCAACCTGACCTCGCCCGCATCGAAGGCGCGATCTCCCGGCGCAGGTGTACGGACAAGGACGTCTTCCCGGTCGGTGAGGAACCCCCCGATGAGCGAATTCGGATCCTCGCCGAGGCTGCTCACCCCTCCGGTGACGACGACGGTTCCCCCGTCCTTGCCGGAGCCGGGCCCGATTTCGATGAGATGATCGCAGTCGCGCAGCACGAGGGGATCGTGGTCGACCATGACCACGGAGTTGCCCTCCTCCAGGAGATCCGCGATGACTCCCTGGAGCCCTTGGATGTTCGAGGGGTGCAGCCCGATCGACGGCTCATCGAGGACATAGAGGACACCGGTGGTCTCATTGCGCACCGCTCGTGCCAGCTGCACACGTTGGCGCTCGCCGGTGGACAGCGTCGATCCGGCGCGGTCGAGGGAGAGGTAGCTCAGTCCCAGGTCGAGCAGCCTCTTCGACATGCGCCAGAGCGTGCCGGTCAGCGCATCGGACATGGAGCGCATCGGCTTCGGCACGGTGTCGGCGACCGTCTCTGCCCAATCGGTGAGGTCGCTGAGGGTCATGGCAGTGACATCGGCGAGATTGCGATCGCCGATCCGCGGCAGCAGCGCAGCGGGAGCGAGTCGGGTGCCGTGACATGTGGTGCAGGTGTGTTCGGTGAGGAAGCGGCTGACTCGGGACAGACGCTTCTCGTCGGTGGCGCGCTTGAGCTCTTCGGTCACGGTCAGGCGAGCGTTGCGGAAGGTGAAGTCGAGTTCGTGCAGGCCCTTCTGCGAGGTGACGGCGATGTGCTTCTTCTCCTCCGGGCCGTTGAAGACGATCGCCTTCTCGTCGGCGTTCAGCTCTTTCCAGGGGAGGTCCGTGCGCACGCCGAATTCGCGGGCGATCTGCGGTTGGACGTTGAAGCCGAACATCTGCCACGGAATGACGGTCCCGTCGTCGATGCTCATGTTCTCGTCGCGGATGAGGGCAGCATCGTCGACTTCGCGCACGATGCCCGTGCCTTCGCATGTTGGGCAGGCACCGGCCGAGTTGAAGGCCAGCTCCTCGGCTCCCGGAGCCTCGACGTGGGCTCCGCAGATAGGACAGGTGAACGCTTCCTCTGCCGCGACATCGAGAGTCGGTCGCTGCCTGTGGCCGTTGGGGCACACATGTGATGCCAGGCGCGAGAACATGAGCCTCACGACGTTGAGCAGCTCGGTCGAGGTGCCGAAGGTCGATCTGACACCGGGGATGCCCGGACGCTGCCGCAGGGCCAGCGCGGCGGGCACGTGGCTGACGCGGTCGACGTCGGCGCGCGGCGCCTGGCTCATCCTGCGACGCGTATACGTCGAAAGTGCTTCGATGTATCGGCGAGAGCCCTCCGCATACAGCACTCCCATCGCCAGCGAGGACTTGCCGGAGCCCGAGACTCCCGCGATGCCGACCAGTCTGCCCAGCGGCACGTCGACATCGATGCCCTGCAGATTGTGGACCCGGGCTCCCCGGACCTCGATGGCCTGCCGGCCGTGCATCGATTCGTGCTCAGACGGCAACGTCGTCGGTCTTCTGTTCGAGGAGTTCGACGTAGTGCTGCAGCATTTCCTGGAGCTCTTCGGTCGATCGCTGGGGGACCGGTTCTCCCTGCTGCCTCTGAAGTTGGTCGAGCAGGATGTGCCACCCCAGGGCGTTGCGCGAGAGGATGGTGATCGGATCGTCTCCGGCAGCGACGTCTTTCATCGCGGAGTCGACATCCGCAGTCGTCATGACGTGGGTGAACGTCAGCAGGCATCCGTCGTCGTTCGTCGGGGCCAGTTGCCAGGTGACGACCGCACCGGGGTTGATGTCTTCGAAGTACGTATGTTCGAACAGCCGCGGAGTCTCCAGACGAAGGATACGGTCGACGACGGGGGAGTCGTCCCAATGATGGGTCACGTACTTCCCGCCCGGTCGAAGGTCGATCTCCGGCCGAGTGCCCATCCACTCATCGATTGCGGATTCGGCTGTGATGGCGTGCCACACGGAGTCGATCGATCGCGCGAAGCGGCGCTCGCTGCGAATGGCGGTGCGGTCGGTGGTCTGTTCGATGGTGCCGTGCTCGCTGAGTCCCATGGCTCCATTGTCGTCCCGAAGCGGAACGATCGCGAGCGGGCCGACCCTGCCGATCACAATTCGCCGGGTGGGGGAGGGCGGTCAGGAGCGTTTTGCAATAGTGCCGGGACAGCTTCACTGGCGTAAATTACCCATGGGTAGGTACGATTGCTTCGCCGACAGAAACGTATCGGTCACGTTGGAACGAGTCCTGTGACCGCCGCAGCTCGACGAGGAGCCCTGATCATGACCACCGACGCCAACACGCACGCCTCCGAGAACCTCCGCACGCCGGGCCACCAGTTGGACACCGCGCGTTTGGACCGGGCGATCACCTCCCTGGGATCGGGGGCGCGGACCTGGGCCGATATGTCACTGTCGCAGCGCGCTCAGCTGCTCGAGCGCACGCACGAGTCGGTCGCTCTCAGCGCGGCGCGATGGACCCGAATCGCCTCGGACATCAAGGGGTTGGAGCCCGAGTCCCAGCTGGTCGGCGAGGAATGGACCTCCGGTCCGTACGCCGCCCTGACCGGTTTCGCCGCCGTCGCCGGATCCTTGCGGAAGTTGGCCGCTGGAGATTCACCCCTCGACGGGGTCGAGAAGTCGGAAACGGCCGGCGGTCGCCTGACCTGGAAGGTGCTGCCCACCGATATGAGGGAGTCGATTCTCTTCCACGGTTTCTCCGCCGAGGTCTGGACCCGACCGGGCATCAGCGCGGACCAAGTGCGTTCCGAGTCCGGATTGGGAGCCACACAGCTCGGAACCGTCGGCGGGGTCAGTCTCGTCCTGGGAGCAGGGAACATCACGTCGATCGGGCCCTTGGACGTGCTCACGGAGCTCGTCGCGCACAATCGGACGAGCCTTCTCAAGATCAACCCCAACTTGTCTCCGCTGCTGACGGTGTACCGAGAGGCGCTGGGGCCGCTGATCGAGGCGGACCTCCTGCGGGTCGTCGAGGGCGGGGCCGAAGTCGGCGGCTACCTGAGCGAACACCCCGAGATCGCCCATGTGCACATCACCGGCAGCGCCGCCACCCATGATCGGATCGTGTGGGGCGACGACGACACACGTGAGGCTCGTGCCGGGGCACCGGTTCTCGACAAGCCCATTACCAGCGAGCTCGGCGGAGTGTCCCCGGTCATCGTGGTGCCCGGCCGATGGTCGAAAGCGGACCTGAGGTACCAGGCGGAGAACATCGCCACCATGCGTCTGCACAATGCCGGCCACAACTGCATCGCCGCTCAGACCGTCGTCATCGATGCCGACTGGCGCCAGCGTGAGGAGTTCCTCGAGGAGCTCAGGGGTGCGCTGGAGCGCATCGAGCAGCGCGACCCCTGGTACCCCGGCGGCCGGAGCAGTCTGCGGCAGGCCGAGTCCGATCATGATCAGGTCGAGTCGTTCTCCCAGGGCCGACGGCTGTTGGTCAGCATCGATTCCGATGAGGCGGAGGAGGTGGAGACCACCGAGTACTTCGCCGCAGTGCTCGGCGTGAGGGCCATCACCGTGGGCTCCCGGGCGCAGGAGGACTCCCAGTCTCCTCGTGCCGTTGCTTTCCTGCAGCTGGCGGTCGACTATGCCAACGATCGGCTGGCCGGCACCCTGGGAGCCAATGTCGTCATCGCCCCCAATGACCGCAAAGTGCTCGGATCGAAATTCGACGCCGAGATCGAACGTCTCCACTTCGGTGCGATCGGGATCAATGTCTGGACCGGTCTGGCCTTCCTCACGTCGACGGCCACCTGGGGTGCGTTCCCCGGACATACCCTGGACGATGTGCAGAGCGGAATCGGTGTCGTGCACAACGGGCTGCTCATTCCTCATACCGAGCGGACCGTGATCTCCGGGCCGTTCCGTCCCTTTCCGCGGTCCGTCGTCGGCGGAGAGTTCTCGCTGTTTCCCAAACCGCCCTGGTTCGTCACCGCACGCAGTGCCGCCCGGACGGGACAGGCACTGACGAAGTTCGCCGCCGCGCCCAGCTGGGCGAAACTGCCCGGCATCTTCTTCCACGCATTCCGCGCCTGAGCACGTTCCCGGCTGATTGCGGCTGTCGTCCGGCCGGTACCGGCTGCCGTCCGGGTGGCGGACTTCCGGCTGTCGTCCGACAGGGGACTCGGAGAAGAAAAAGAGGCACCCGAGGCTCCGGAGGAAGAGAACGACGCCACGCCCCAGGATCGTCTGCCATATGCACACGCTGCTCAGTGGAAAGATCGACGGTATCGCCAACCCGACTTCGGTGGGGATGCGCTCCCAGAAACTGGACTTCGATCTGTTCCTCGGTGAGGATCGCCGCTTCCACAAGCACCGCGGATGGCTCAGCGAGACCGGGACGAGCCGGGCGCTCATGGGAGATGTCGGCCCAGGCGAACTTTCCGAACCTGTCGAGCCGGTGCCTGCCGGTGACTTCATCGCCGATCCCGATGCCCGGATGCACTACTTCGCCGTCGATCGCGGAGCCAAGCTCGCCGGGGACAAGAGCCCGTTCGAGTGCTTCGATGTCAAGGCCCACATCGTCGAGTTGATTCCGGCTTCCGCCGATGAAGCCTTCAAATCGCACCTGCGATCGGTAGCGGGCAACGGCTTGTCAGGGAAGTACGGTAGTCCGGGCGACACGGGTAAGTCGCGACTCAGAGTCCGGGCATCTTGTCAGAAGAGGGCTCCGTTGGCCGGGGGCCGACATCTTCCTGGGACGTCGTCGACCAGAGATCCAAAACAAGACAGCCGCAAGGGCCGCGGCAGCGACACCCAACCAGAAGGTCGCGACGAATCCACCCGGGCTCGGCGCCGCGAATCCGGCCGAGGGCTCGAACTGCACCGCCAGCACCATGCCGGTGACTGTCGCGCCCGAACTCGTTCCCACACTGCGCATCAGAGCGTTGACCCCGATCGCCAAACCGGTCATCGAATAGGGCACCTCGGCCATGACGAGAGTGGGAATGGCAGCGTAATCCATCGCGAGTCCGGCCAGGGCGAACACGCTGGCGACGATGATCTGCCATATTTCACCGTGCCAAGCCACAGAGATGAGATATTCGACCATAGAGGTCATCGCACCGGCCACTGTAGTCACACGAGCCCCCTATCGATCGGTGATGGCCGCGGCGAGGGGTGCGACGGCCATCATAGCGAGGGAACAGGGTACCAAGGCCATGCTCGCCCACAGGATACTCAAACCCAAACCGGCTTCAGTGCTGGTCGGCAGCTCAAGAAGCTGCAGGAACGAGACCTCTTGGACGAAGAGAGCGAAGCCGAAGGCGATCGAACCGAGGCTGACCATCAGCAACGGGAACTTCGACATGATGCGCAGATGGATCAGTGGGTCACGCGTGCGCAACTCGTGGTATCCCCAGAGGAAGAGTACAACGAGCCCCGTTACCTTTTAAGTAGCCCCAACATCCGTCAGGATAGAAAGGGGTCGCTGGCCTGAGAGCCCCGGCATGATTCATGCCCCCAGTCACCATGATCAGGGGGGTGTTGTCACCGAGGCTCGAAGGCACCAGGGAAATCGCTGATAGGGGCCAGAACCACTGGCAGAACACATGCCTCGAGCCCGACCGTAACGTGGATGCCGACTCCCGGAGCCACCCAGCACAACCGGCCAGCCGAACCACTCACAACCGAAATCGCTCCAATCGAAGAAGATGAGTGACATGATCACCAACCACGCGGACATCGACGTATTCATCGGCATCGATGTCGGCAAACACAACCACCACACTGTAGCCCTGACCAGGGACGGGACCCAACTGTTGTCGAAGGCCCTGCCACAGAACGAAGCGAAACTGCGAGCCTTGATCGACAAGCTCCGCTTACACGGAACCCTGCTTGTCGTCGTGGACCAGCCGGCCACGATCGGGGCCTTACCCGTCGCGGTCGCTCAGGCCGAGTCCATCACTGTGGCCTACCTGCCCGGGCTGGCGATGCGCCGCATCGCCGACCTCCACCCGGGTGAGGCCAAGACCGATGCCCGGGACGCCGGCAACATCGCCGAAGCCGCACGGACCATGCCCCACACGCTCAGGGGCATTCGTGTCAGCGATGAGAACATCGCCGAACTGTCGATGTTGTGTGGCTACGACGATGACCTCGCGCAACAGGCCACAGCCACATCGAACCGGATCCGGGGCCTGCTCACCCAGATCCACCCCGGACTGGAGGCCGTCATCGGCGACCACCTTGATCACCCCGCGATGACGGCGCTGCTGATGAAGTACCCGACACCCAAAGCACTCCGCAGAGCCGGCACACGCCGGGTCCAGACGCTGTTGCGCACACACGCCCCACGGGCATGGAAGCGCTGGACGTCAGCGATCTTCACCGCACTCGACGGCCAGACTGTGGTCGTGGCTGGTACCGACGCCGCCGGCATCGTGTTGCCGCAATTGGCGAGGGCGTTGGCCCAGACCCGAACGTCGAGGGACGAAGTCTTTTCCCGCATCGAGGAGCTGGTCGAGTCGCATCCTCTTTTCGAGCTCCTGACCTCGATGCCGGCAGTCGGGGTCAGGACGACGGCGAGGATCTTGACCGAGGTCGTGGGTAAGGACTTCGCCACCGCCGGGCACCTGGCCTCCTATGCCGGACTCGCGCCAGTGACGTGGCGATCGGGGACCTCGATCCGTGGCGATCATTCCTCACACCGGGGCAACAAGGTCCTCAAACGGGCGTTGTTCCTATCCGCCTTCGCAGCGCTGAAAGACCCGTTGTCGAGGGCCTATTACGACCGGAAACGCGCTCAGGGAAAGAAGCATAACCAGGCCTTGATCGCGCTGGCACGTCGGCGGTGCAATGTGTTGTTCGCGATGCTGCGCGATGGCACCTACTTCCACGCACCGATGGAGACCACCGTCGCATAGCTCGATTCAAGCACGTCCACGACGAGTTCGAGACCTTGTCCCGGACAGATCACTCCTGCTCACCATCAGCGACCGAAACTGTTAGAAGAAATCAAGGCTTACACCTTGACGAAAACCATAGGGGCACCCCCCCCCAGCGTCGCCGCCGATGTCCATCCCCACATCGGGCCCTGAGAGAGCGCGGTCAGGATCACGCTCAGACCGACGGAGAGTAGCAGAGCCCCGAGCCGGTCGAATCGTTGCCGAAGGCGATCGGCCCTGGGGACGACGACGGCCACTGCGGTGAGAATGATGGTTCCAAGGGCGGCTGTCGTCCAGAAGAGGAGTTTCCAATCCCCGATCTCAGCGATCCAGGCGGCGAGCGGCAGACCGATCGCGCCGCCGAATCCCATGCTCGAGCTGATGATGCTGATGCTGGTGATGCGGATCTTGCGGTTTTCGACCAGACCCATGATCGAAACGCCGACAGCTGTGGCTCCCATGCTCACCCCCTGGAGCCCGCGACCGACGAGCAGCCACCCCAATTCGCTCGAGAGCGCAGCGATCAGGGATCCCAGTGTCATCATGGTCAGTAGAGCCATCAGGACCGTGCGCATACCGAAGATATCTGCCAGGTGCCTGGAAACCGGCGTGGTGACAGCCGCAACCACCAGAGAAATGGTCAGGACCCATGCTGTAGCGCTGCGTGGTGCATCGAGGAGGTCGGGAAGATGGTTCTGAATGGGAACGACAAGTGTCTGCACGAACGCCGTGCTCGTAGCAACACCGGTAAGTACGACCACGAGCACCCAGGGACGACGAATGAGAAAGCCGCTATCGGCCAGTGCTGCCCTCCCTGTACAATTTTCGACGTCATCCGATCATTGCGTAGGCTCTGGGCGATCGGCGATGAAGCCCAGGAGTCCTGCGGGCCGAAATCCGCCAACCACAGGCGATCGAGTTCTGACCGACTCTCGTACGGTACGTGGGCGCCCGTGATCTAAGGCCAGAACGAACCTGGGTAGTGCCGCTGGCGTCGATGCGACTTGGGCGGCCCGGCTGGTAGACGTCTCGATAGCCGGGTGTTGTCCACAGCGAGCACAGACGTCGCCACCGAGGTGCCCTCTTCGGTGAGATACGTCTTGTCAGTGAGGAGCCCTACCCTGGTGCGGATCGTTTTCCGAATCCCGTACAAATCGTCGCCAGACCGGCCCCGACGTCCATGGATTTCGGTCTGGAGCCGTCTCCTCGTTTCATCAAGCTTGGTCCCGACGAGGGCAACGACATGGAACGGGTCCATGACCGTTATTGCCTCCGGCAGCTCGTCGGTGGCGGCCTTCTTGTACCCGGCGAAGGCATCCATCGCGACGTGATCGATGCCGGCCCTGAAGTCATCGGGCTGGTCGCTCAACCAGTTGCTGAAGGCTTCAGCCGAGCGGCCGGGGACGATGTCGAGCAATCGTGCTGGCCGGGACGTGAGATCAACGATGACAGTCACCCACCGGTCGATGCCGCGGTGGGACCAGCAGTGTTCATCGACACCGATCGTGGACACACCATCAAGGCGGGAAGCATCGGCGAGCAAGAGGCTACGGCCGAGGTCGAGGACCGCCGAGCACACGGTGTTCCACGAGGTGGCGAGGTTCTTCGCGATGACGTGGATGCTCATCTTGTCGATGACTACGGACTTCAGAGCCCATAGACGTGCGGTGCGAGAGAGTTTCGATCGGCCCGCACAGGCCCGTGCTGGCGATTGGGACCACCGCTGGTGGCAGCGGGGGCAAGTGTAGGTGCGGATACGAATGGCCAGTGTCACCGATGTCAGCCCGATCGGTGGATGGATGAGTTTGCGGATCCTCGTGGCCCGGACGAGTCCGCGTTGTCGGCAGTCTGGGCAGGCGTCGTCGTGGTCGGTGATCAAGCACAGCACGGTCAGGTGCCGTCCAGTGTGATGCTGGCCGATCGCGGTCAGACCGAGATCAGTCAAAGCGAGTGCGGTGTCGAGGCAGGGCGGGGTAAAGTTGTGCACGAGGGGCCTTGGGTCGTGATGGAGTCTTGAACACCTACATCATTGCACCCAAGGTCCCGTACTTTTTCGACCCCGGCTCAGATCCTCTACACCGCCCTATTTATGAAGAGCCACGAAACTGGTCAGTGTCCCAGCCCGGATCGCGACATCGGCACGGCGAGTCACGTTACATCTGCCCGAACAATGGCCCTGGGAGACGGAATGGAGAAGTCTCTTCGTCGCTGCCAATGCCCCGCCCGGGCGGGTTGTAGCCTGACCGACCAGCCGCCACCGGCGCGATACGAGGACTCTTCAGTGGAACACGACGGGCAGCGAGGCCCGCATCACAGTCCTGCCGGAAACCCGGGGCTTAGTCCGAAATCGGATCACACCGAGACTCCCTCTTGGATCGGTGGATTCAGGCTAAGACAACGCTTATCGTCGGAGTCGACCGCGATGCATATTCCGCCAAAACCTCGGTGCAGGCGGCATCCCACCGCGAATCGATACCCGTGGCGTAGCGTCCAGTCATTCGACTGTCAGCAAGACCCGCCAAACCGCCGCTACGATATCCGGTCATCCAACGCTCCAACGTGCGCGTCGACACATTCGCCGAGACCGCAGCTCGCGCAGTCCCTGCTTCAACGAGACATCACCGTTATACTCCAACAACGGGCGCACGACCGCAGCACGATGATCTAACTTCGCCCGCTGAGCCGGACTCAAGTCACTCAACACAACATTCGATGCAGGCTGATACCCCTCATCTTCCGCCGCCTGAGTATCGTCACCGATAATTTTCGCGCCCTCTAACAGCGACAGCGTCGCCACCGAACGGAACTTGTCGCCACGAAACAGTTGCGCGGCGGCCGCAGACATGGAAGCGATTTCCCACATGTCGCCCTCGAACCACACTTGTTTGCCCACCGAGAGTTCAACAACCGACGCCATCGGCGATCTCCTCAAATTTTGATCCTGCACTCAGGTATGTCCCCAGCGGGGCATCGAGGCTTACCTCGTTTTCTCCTGACCACGCCCGATAGCGGTCATCAAACGACATGCCGCCTGGCCCGTCGAATTCTCGTACGTCCTGTGGCCCGAACATTTGGAGACGGCGACTTGCTCCGAGTGCCTTGATGTTCGCCAAACGGCGGGGGGCGTCACCAGACCACACTTCGTATCGCCAACCTGCCGCTTCGCAGACCTGTCGTGTCCAGGCGAACACAGCCGCGACCTTCGGCCGACTGACGAACTCGGCGGGACTGATGCAAGGATCGGTGACAATCGGGGTGTCACGCTGCGACTGCAGGTGACTCAATAATTGCTTCGTACTCAACAGGCGTCAAACGACCCAACCGGGCTTGCCGCCGACGCCGATGATACGTTCGCTCGATCCACGTCACGATCGCGATCCTCAACTGCTCCCGGCTCGCCCACCGGCGACGGTCGAGGACATTCTTCTGTGCCAGAGCGAAGAAGCTCTCCATGGCAGCATTGTCACCAGCCGCGCCGACTCGGCCCATCGACCCCACCAGGCCGTGACGGGCCAGAGCACGGGTGAACTTCTTCGACCGGAATTGGCTGCCGCGATCGCTGTGCGTCACGCATCCGGCCACGTCACCACCGCGACGGGCCACGGCCATCTCGAGGGCATCAACAGCCAAGCGCGCCTTCATTCGGGCCCCGATGGAGTAGCCGACGATCCGGGAGGAGTAGACATCCTTGATCGCGCACATGTACAGCTTGCCCTCATCGGTGTGGTGCTCGGTGATATCGGTGAGCCACAGCTCATTGACGGCCGTAGCGTGGAACTCGTGCCGCACCCGTCCGTCGGCGTCGACGACCGTGCACAAGTCGTCGTGGACGGGTGGGCCCGGCCGCTTACCGCTGCTCTTTGCTCGGGCCTTGCCGAAGGCCGAGAACCAGGCGTTATCCGAGCACAGCCGCCATGCGGTGCGTACCGCCATGGGCTCGCCGGCGGTCTCAGCTTCGTCGGCAAGGTACCGGTACCCGAACTCGGGATCGTCCCGGTGGGCGTCGAAGAGGGCGTTAGCCCGATACGCCTCATTCACCTCGGCTTCGGGCACAGGGGCGGCCAGCCACCGGTAATAGGGCTGGCGGGAGAGCTTGAGAACCCGACACGACACCGCCACGGGGATCCCGTCGACGGCGAGCTCTCTCACGAGCGGGTAGAGCACAATTGATCAGCAGGCTTCGCCTGCGACAAGTACGCGGCGGCACGACGCAGGACCTCGTTCTCCTGTTCCAGCAGGCGAGTTCGACGTCGCAGCTCGCGCAGCTCGGTGGACTCATCGGTGGTCTTTCCGGGCTTGTTGCCGGCATCGATGTCTGCTTGGCGCAGCCATTTGTTGATGGTGCCTTCGTGGATGCCGAAGTCCTTGGCGATCTGGGCGATCGTTGTCTTCTCGTCGCGGTTCAAAGCCACACGGACGACGTTATCGCGGAACTCTTTCGGGTAGGGCTGGGGCATGGTGTCTATCCTTCCAGGCTTGCCTGAGAACAAGCCAGATCAGATGTCACCAAACCCTGCATCAGTCCCTCGATCGGGCGTATCCGGGTCAACAGCTGCATTTGATCATGGATAACTATGCGACTCATAAGACGCCCGAGGTGCGGGCCTGGTTGGAGGAACATCCGCGGTTCCATGTTCACTTCACACCGACGTCTGGGTCGTGGTTGAACCTGGTGGAGGTGTGGTTCGGCATCATTGATCGGCAAGCGATCAAGCGAGGTGTTTTCACGTCGGTGAAGGATCTGAACAAGAAGATCCGGGAGTTCATCACGGGCTGGAACAAGCGCAAACACCCGTTCGTGTGGACGAAGACACCCGAGCAAGTACTGGCGAAAGCGAAGCCTAAAAGAACTTCAGAAACGCGACACTAGTGTCCTGGTCGGTTAATTCGTTTCAGAAGTTGTAGAATGAAGCATGGCACGGACAGGACGCCCAAAAGCCGAACTGATACTCACCTCGGATGAACGCGACCAACTCCAGCGCTGGGTCAGGCGCCGCAAGTCCTCACAAGCCCTGGCACTACGGTCACGGATCGTTCTCGCTGCTGGGGATGGACTGACGAACAAGGACATCGGTGAGCTCATCGGCTGCTCGCAGCCGACGGTGCGGAAGTGGCGGGGCCGATTCATCGAATCCCGTCTCGATGGCCTCTACGACGAACCACGCCCAGGCAGACCAGCCACAATCACCACCGACGAGGTCGAAGACGTCATCGTCGCGACTTTGGAAGAGACCCCGGCCAACGCCACCCATTGGTCACGGACGAAGATGGCCGAACGCTCCGGCCTGTCGCGGACGACGATCGGTCGGATCTGGCAGGCCTTCGGACTCCAACCTCACCGTGAAGAAGGCTTCAAATTCTCCAACGATCCCCTCTTCGTTGAGAAGGTCTATGACATCGTCGGCCTCTACCTCGAGCCTCCCGAGTCCGCCGTCGTGCTCTCGGTCGACGAGAAGTCCCAAGTCCAGGCCCTGTCGCGGTCTCAACCGGCGTTTCCGATGATGCCGGGCATGCCGGAGAAACGCACCCACGACTACGTCCGCAACGGCACGACCAGCCTGTTTGCTGCGATGAACGTCGATGACGGCACCGTCATCGCCTCCACCCACCGCAAACACCGGTCGATCGAGTTCAAAAAGTTCCTGCAAAAGATCGACCGCGAGGTGCCAGACCATTTGGATGTCCATGTCGTCTGTGACAACTACGGCACCCACAAACACCCGATCGTGAAGACGTGGATGGCCAATCATGACCGGTTCCACATGCACTTCACGCCGACGTATTCGTCATGGATCAACCAGGTCGAGCGGCTGTTTGCCGAAGTCACCCGGGATCTGCTCCAACGGTCGGACCATCGCAGTGTTCAGGCGCTGGAGAAGGACCTGCGCCAGTGGGTGGCGGCGTGGAACGAGAACCCGAAGCCATTCATCTGGACGAAGACTGCCGAAGAGATCCTCGCGTCCATCGGCCGACTACTGAAACGAACTACCGGACCGGGACACTAGAGACCCCGTGGAAGTCCCTGAGCACGATATTCGCCAGGAGTCATCGATGTTGACGCCCGAAAAACGCGATAGAAATGAGCCACGCTCGAGAATCCGGTATCATGCGCAATCGAGCTAACTGGCCGATTCGGAGAACCGAGCAAAAGCCGTTTAGCCTGCTCCACTCGGAGCTCCCTGAGCACTCCAATCACTGAATCGCCAGTTCCTTGAAACTCTCGGTAGAGGCTTCTTCGAGAGATGTGAATTCCCTCGGCGATGCTGGTTGCATCCACACTTGGATCGATAAGATTCGCACGCATATATGCGATGGCTTGTTCTCGTCGAGTAGCGCCAGGGAGATCTGCACGAGCGGTGGTTGGAGTAACCAGATTGAGCGTAGAGAACGCAAGGTCAGAAGCATGGGGTTCCAGCCGTACTGCGCCTTCAGGATCACGGATCTGAGATTGCGCCAGATTAACGAAGAAGGAGGCGACTGCCGATACCGCCCCGTCACAAGGCAAGGTTCGCGCGAGTAGATCGTTGCCGCGAGAGATACCTGCACGGGCGAAAGCTTCGTCGGCAGGAAGTTCGACAATGACCTGTTCGTAGGGGCCAGCATTGTGCATGACAAAAGGTGCGGAACTGTCGTAGATGACCGCAGACCCCGGAGGAACCACTGCGGTCCGATCAAATTGCTCTAAGACACAAGTTCCGCTGACTTGAAAGACGGTGTAAAGATACTCATCGCGTTCGTCGCCTTGTGCGATATGGCTGCGGCTGCGCCAGACATCCTCACCTCCGGCTCTTTTGATGGATAGTGCGAAGCTGGGAAATCGTCCGAGAGTGACCTCGCCGTCGAAATCAGAGTTTAAGGGGGCGGTAGAGACATCGACGTAAGCCTGTTGACTGATGTGCTGCCAGTGATCTGCAGCGTCGTTAATCGAGTTCTGAGTAGTCGACCAGCTACTCAACCGCAAACTGGGGACAGTTGGCTCACTCATGTGACGGCACCCCTTATATTCTCGCGAGAGTAGTGTCAATCGGTTTGGTGATTGGCCGGAAGCCCATTACTGACGAACTATACAGTTCGGGTGCCACCAACGGTGGCACCCGAACTGAGTCTCGTAGGCCGCTGAGTGGACCCGCTGACCTCCAGAGACGTGGGTCAGATCAGGCTGGAATGAGCCCGTGCGGATCGATGATGAACTTGTCCGAAGCACCCTTATCAAAGGTTGCGTAGGCGTCTGGAGCATCGTCGAGACTGATGATCTTCGTGTTGAGCATGTCGCTGAGGTACGGCATGCGGTCCCAGAGAATGGCCATCATCAACTCGCGGTTGTAGTGCATGATCGGTGCCTGGCCGCCCGAGATTCGAGGTGACTTGATCCATGCCTTTCCGAAGTCGAGTGGGAAAGTTCCTTCCTGCTCTGCTTTCGACTCTGCAAGCGGATCGGGTCCGTAGACTCCGATAATGCCGGTGGCTCCACCAGGTCGGGTAGCGTCCATGACTTGATTGATCGCGTGCGCGGGATCCATATCTCCGGCCTCACGACCGATTCCATGTGCTTCCGAGCCCACGTAGTCCACCGCACAATCCACCATGGGCTCGCCTAGAATAGCTTCGATCTGATCGGTCAGAGGAACATCCTCGTTGAGGTCAATGGTCTCGCAGCCGTTCTGCTTCATCAGATCGAGGCGGTCCTTGTGGTAGTCGCCGACAATGATGCATGACGCTCCGAGGAGGCGAGCTGCCGCTGCCCCGCACCGGCCGACAGGTCCTGCACCGGCAATATAGACTGTCGAGCCTGGCTTGGCGCCGGCCTCCATGAGTCCGTGGAATGCAGTGGGAAGAATGTCTGACAAGAGGGCCAAGTCGCGGATCTTCTCCATGGCCTGGTCCTTGTCTGGGAAGCGGAGCAGCTGAAAGTCGGCATAGGGCACAAACAGGTATTCCGCCTGTCCACCTTGCCAATTGCCGAGGTTGAACCCGTAGGCTGCGCAGGCGACATCTGGATTCGTAGTCTCGCAGATTTCCGTCCTGCGCGCCCGGCAATTGCGACACCGGCCGCAAGCGACATTGAACGGGACCGAGACGAGATCGCCTTCCTTGAGGAAAGTGACGTCGGATCCGAGCTCAACTACCTGGCCTGTCATTTCGTGTCCCATGACCATGCCTTGGGGCACTGGGAAAGAGCCACGGTAGATGTGGAGGTCGCTTCCGCAGATATTCGTAGCGACGATTTTCAATATGACACCGTGCGGTGCTTTTGCTCCGTCGGGCATCTCCAGTTTTGGGAAGTCGAGATTTTCGACCTGCATGTCTTGTGGATTAGCGAACACTACTGCGCGATTGCCATCAGCCATGATTCTCGTGTCCTTCCATAGGATGGTCATCCAGCTTTCCGCCGGAATTTGCATGCGAAACCGCTTATGTTTCGCCTGCCATTTCAGACTAGTAATCGGATCGGTTGATGTCGTTCGCTACTCGTGCCACTCCAGTCAACGATCGTGCCAGGCACCGTAGTCGGACGAGCGAGCAACTGTTGACGTGGCTGGCTGCGTTTCAGAACAGGCGCGGTTGGGTTGTAAGGGTCGGTTCTGGGACAGCAGCGTCATATTCGGCTTCTATCCACCGGCAGATCACTTCAACAACATAGGCGCGGGGACTGATGCAAGGATCGGTGACAAATTCGTCTCCGATGCTCTGGCCACCACGGCCCGAATCAACTCCGACCTCCCAGCCCTGGTCAGGGCTGATTCGGCGTACTACTCCTCGACTGTGACCAAAGCCGCCCACGCTGCCGGGGCTCATGTGTCGATCACGGTGCGTATGGACAAGAAGGTCAAAGCAGCGATCGGAACAATCAGCGATGACGCATGGACTGGCATCGAATACCCGGAAGCGATCTACGACGAGGAGACCAAGACTTGGATCAACAAGGCTGAAGTCGCTGAGGTCCCGTTCACCGCGTTCACTTCGAAGAAGAAGTCCCTACAGGCTACGGGGCGTTTGGTGGTCCGCCGCATCCCTGAGCTCAACGAGGCCAAACGCTCTGCTGGACAGGACCCCTTGTTCGACTTGTTCCTCTATCACGCGTTCTTCACCACAGTCGACAAAGACCGTTTCGACACCGTCGCTGCTGACCAAGTCCACCGCAAGCACGCGATCATCGAGCAAATCAATGCGGAACTGAAAAACGGGGCACTGGTGCATATGCCCTCCGGGGTGTTCGACGCCAATGCCGCCTGGGTGGCGATCGCGGCGATCACGCACAACTTGTTGCGGGCTGCTGCCGGACTCATCGGTGGGCGGATGAGCAAAGTGCGCGCCCACACATTGCGGACTCGGATCATCGGCATCCCGGCCCGGATCGCTCACCGGGCCAGGAAGCTAATCCTGCACCTGCCGAAACGGTGGCCGTGGACGCAGGAATTCTCACGACTCTGGCAAGCAGCGTTGAGCCCACCTACACGATCTTTGTCCTGACCGATTCGCTCCTGTGCGAGCACGATGCCGCGGGGTCTGGAGGAGACCTCGGGGAAACATTTGTGGAAGAGACCGGTGAGAGGCCGGGACACTACTTCCTGCCCTCGCACCGCGTTCGCACTCGAATCCGAACGACCCCCTTGCCATCAAGCGAATCGGTGGATCAAGGCTAAGCGAGAGTGGAGTTCAAACGAACGCCGGGCCCTTGTGGAGCCGGAGAGACGCTGTGCTCGCAGCACCTCCAGCGGCGGGATTGACACCAGTACCAGGTCAGCGAAACCAAGTGCACCGGCAGAGAAAGCTTGACGGACTGCGGCCAACTCATGGCGGAACCGCGCCCATGGTGAGGCACCGATCCGGCTCAGGCACCAACTGTAGTGCAGCTTGAGGGGTCGCTGTCACAGATTGCCAGGCCCCCACGGGCCTCCAGGACAACTGCCTGCCCCCAGTGGCTGCTATTGACGTGAGTCCAGTAGTCTGCCTGAGCGGGCATATCTGTGCCGTCCGGTTCGACTCCCGTAGGGGCGTATTCCTCGACAACTTCCAACGCGTGCTGGCGACACCACGTCGTCTTTCCAGCCGCGCTTGGTCCTTCAACTGCGATGATCACATTGACATTCTCCACCACTTGTCGAGTATTGGATATTCGTATCGAGATGACGAGGCCTCTCGCAACGACTTCCACGACATCGTCGATGTTGACTGATCCTCATGACTCGTTCGATCTGAGGGGTACCGGTGCCCGATAAACTTGTGGCATGGTCTCTTCTGATTTCGGCTCGGCGCCTCCCCGATATGTTAGCGGAGGAGCCGAGCGACTCATCTCCGGCCTCTCACTCATTTTGGCCCCATTGCTGTGGACTGCCGGCCTGTTCCTCCAGTGGTTAGCCCGAGCGAGAGCCGGCCTGACGCTAAGCGAACTCGGCGATCTCGACGCGGCAACATTCGCAGCACCGATGCTGCTCGAAGTTCATGCCCGCCAGCCGGGACTGTCCACTGCGGGGTCGACTCTGCTGCTCCTGGGAATTCTGCTGCTGGTACCTGCTGCCTTCGCTCTGTCACGCCAGGCCGCAGCCCAGGCACCATGGTCCGCGACGCTGGGATGCGTTCTGCTGACAGTGGGACTCATGGCGCGAATGTTCTACCTTGGGGTGGATGCGACGGCCTTCAATGTCGTCGAGCGGTTAGGGGCAGAGACAGCCTCATCACTGATTCTCGACGGCTACGGGGAACTGGCTTACGCATTCGGGCGAGTACCCGTCATTGCCTCCGCTGGGACGATCATTGGGTCACTGCTGCTGGCATTCGCCCTGTTCCGATCCGAACGGTGGGGGCTGTTGAGGTGCTTGTTCATCCTTCCAGCAGGGTGGCTCGGCATGGGAGTACTGAAAGAGCATGAGCCCGGGTTCGGAGGGCTTGCCCTCACCGTCGCCCTTCTCCCTTGCGGCTTCACTCTTCTTCGGGGGCATGTGCTGCGCCCGCGTTGCCTTCTTTCCAAGGGGTTGGGTCGGTGGCGCAGCCTAGTCAGCTGGTGAGCCGACGCTGTCCAATAACAACCTCGATGCCTGCGACCACCATCCTCACACCGACATGAAATTGAGAACTCCGACATGGTCCCGGCGCGAAACTGAGTTTCCGCCATGAATCTTGGGAACCTACAACAGCGGACGGAAGAACTTTTTCTCCAGCACCGGAATAAACTCTCGCTCCGCAAAGTTGAGTCTGGTGTAAGCAACTTTCATGATGCTGAGTTTGACGGCTCGGATCACGAAGATAATACTTGAGTGCAGTTGGCTCAATGTGTGCGGTCGAGTGGGTCCACCGCTCGTCCCCGCGGCAGGAAATGCTGTGGAAGCCAGGTGGTGGATCCGCCCGATCGCACACATTCGAGTCGAGATCACTCACGATATGTAAGGAGACAAGGTTATGGCACGTGCAGTTGGAATCGACCTCGGAACCACGAACTCCGTCGTCACGGTCCTCGAAGGCGGTGACCCCAAGGTCATCGCGAACGCGGAAGGCGGTCGCACGACTCCGTCCGTCGTCGCTGTCAACAAGAACGGCGACTCCCTGGTCGGCGAAATCGCCAAGCGCCAGGCCGTCACCAACATCAAGAACACCGTTTCTTCGGTCAAGCGCCACATGGGCACCGACTGGTCCACAGAGCTCGGCGGCAAGACGCTGACGGCTCCGGAGGTCTCGGCCCGCATCCTGCAGAAGCTCAAGCACGACGCTGAGGAATACCTGCAGGAAGACGTCACTGACGCGGTGATCACCGTTCCCGCCTACTTCAACGATGCCGAGCGTCAGGCCACGAAGGATGCCGGTGAGATCGCAGGACTCAACGTCTCGCGCATCATCAACGAGCCGACCGCCGCAGCCCTGGCCTATGGCCTGGAGCGTGGCAAGGAAGACGAGGCCATTCTCGTCTTCGACCTCGGTGGCGGTACCTTCGACGTGTCCCTGCTGGAAGTCGGCAAGGACGAAGACGAGTTCTCCACGATCCAGGTCCGCGCCACCTCGGGCGACAACCGCCTCGGCGGTGACGACTGGGATCAGCGCATCGTCGACTGGCTCGTCAGCGAGGTCAAGAACGGATACGGCGTCGACCTGAGCAAGGATGCGACAGCCCTGCAGCGTCTGAAGGAAGCTTCGGAGCAGGCCAAGAAGGAACTCTCCTCGGCTACCAGCACCAACATCTCGCTGCAGTACCTGTCGATGAGCGAGAATGGGCCCATCCACCTGGATGAGAGCCTGACTCGCGCGAAGTTCGAAGAGCTGACCAAGGACCTCCTCGAGCGGACCAAGGCTCCGTTCCACGCAGTCATGAAGGACGCGGGCGTGTCCGTGTCCGATATCGACCACGTCGTGCTCGTGGGCGGTTCGACCCGTATGCCCGGCGTCTCCGCTGTCGTCACCGAACTCACCGGAGGCAAGGAACCCAACAAGGGCGTCAACCCCGATGAGGTCGTCGCGATCGGTGCAGCCGTCCAGGCCGGTGTCCTCGTGGGCGAACGCAAGGACGTTCTGCTCATCGACGTCACTCCGCTCTCGCTCGGACTAGAGACCAAGGGCGGCGTGATGACCAAGCTCATCGAGCGCAACACCCCGATTCCGACCAAGCGTTCGGAGACCTTCACCACGGCCGAGGATAACCAGCCCTCCGTGTCGATTCAGGTCTTCCAGGGAGAGCGCGAATTCACTCGCGACAACAAGAACCTGGGCACCTTCGAACTGACCGGCATCGCTCCGGCTCCTCGCGGCGTGCCGCAGATCGAGGTCGCCTTCGACATCGACGCGAACGGCATCGTGCACGTGTCGGCCACCGACAAGGGCACGGGCACCGAGCAGTCGATGACGATCACCGGCGGTTCCGCACTGCCGAAGGAAGACATCGAACGCATGGTCCAGGATGCCGAGGAGAACGCAGAAGAGGACAAGAAGCGCCGTGAGGCCGCTGACACCCGCAACAATGCGGAGAACCTCGCCTACCAGACCGAGAAGCTCGTCACCGACAACGAGGACAAGCTGCCCGAAGAGGTCAAGACCGAGATCAACTCGGACGTCGAAGCCGTCAAGGAAGCCCTCAAGGGCGAAGACGACGACGCCGTGAAGTCGGCCTACGACAAGCTCGTCGCTAACCAGCAGAAGATCGGCGAAGCCATCTACAGCCAGCAGGACGCCGAGGGCGCCGCCGGTGAAGAGGCCGCAGGCGATGCTACTGCAAGTGCCGACGACGATGTCGTCGACGCTGAGGTTGTCGACGAAGAAGACGAGGAGAAGAAGTAATGACCGCCGAGGGCAACGATCCGTCGTCCGAGGAGCCAGGCTTCACCTTCAGTGACAAGCGCCGCATCGATCCGGACACCGGTGAGATCCGTCCCGAGGCCGACGAGCAATCGGCCTCGGCGGAGGTCGGCGGTACTGGCGACGCCCAGGGCGCCGATGAGAATCTGGCTGATGCCAGTGACCTCGGTGTGGACATCCCGACCGATGCCTCGACGTTGAACGACACCGCGGTGAATGACGCAGAGTTGAACGACGCAGAGGCAGCGCAGGGCGAAGAGGCGCCGGAGCCCGCACCGGGTTCCGAGGCCGCAGCGCACCTGGCCGACCTCCAGCGCATCAACGCGGAGTACGCCGCCTACCGGATGCGGGCCGATCGCGAACGCGAGCGGGCAGCGACCGGTGGCACGATCAAGGCCGTCGAAGCCCTGATCCCCGTGCTCGACGAAGTGCGCTTGGCGCAGGAGAACGGCGACGTCACCGGGCCTTTCGAGACCCACGTGAACAAGCTGGTCGAGTCGCTGAACAAGCTCGGCGTCGAACAGTACGGTGAGGTCGGCGACGAGTTCGATCCGCAGCTGCACGAGGCACTCATGCAGCAGCCGTCGGACGACGTCGAGTCTCCGACCGTCTTCCTGGTCATGCAGCCTGGCTACCGCTTCGGTGACCGGGTCATCCGTGCCGCACGCGTCGGCGTGCAGCAGCCGGAGGACTGAGAACCACACCTTCGCCGAGGCGGCACCGGGTTCACAGCGTCACTGAGCTGACGCCGTGAACCCGGGAGCGACCTCGGCGGCGGTCCGGATCATCCGGGACCGAGATCCCGGAGCTGCGGATTGTGAGGAGACAATTGAATAGACTGATGAAGAAGACACGGAAGGAAGGAGGTGCCAGGTGAATACCGGTCCTCAGAATGATTGGTTCGAGAAGGACTTCTACAAGACCCTCGGCGTCTCCAAGGATGCTTCCGACGCAGACATCAAGAAGGCGTACCGCAAGCTGGCGCGCAAATATCATCCGGACGCGAACCCGGGCGACGACAAGGCCGAGGAGAAGTTCAAAGAGATCGGCCAGGCGCACCAGGTGCTGTCCGACAAGGATTCCCGTGAACAGTACGACCAGGTCCGCGCCATGGGCGGCGGCGCCAGGTTCAGTGCTGGTGCGGGCGGTCCGAGCGGAGGCGCCAGCGGCGGATTCGACGATGTGTTCTCCGACCTGTTCGGCGGTGGCGGCCGGACACGGACCCGGACGAGTTACGGCGGAGGCGGGGGCGATGTGCCTCCCGACCTCGCCGACCTCCTCAACGGTTTCGGCGGAGGCGGCTTCGGCGGCGGAGGCGGCTTTGGTGGCGGCTATTCGCCACCGGTCAAGGGCGGCGACATCAAGTCGAGTACCACCCTGTCGTTCACCGAGGCCATCAACGGCGCTTCTGTGAAGCTGAACATGCCCGGCGGCAAGCCACTGACCGTGCGCACGCCGATCGGCGTCAAGGACGGGCAGAAGATACGGCTGGCGGGCAAGGGCAAGTCCAGCCCCAACGGCGGCGAGGCCGGCGACGTGATCCTCACGATCAACGTCAAGGCACACCCCGTGTTCGCCCGCGACGGCGACAATCTGCGGATGGATCTGCCGATCAGCTTCGACGAGGCGGCCCTCGGCGCTGAGGTCAAGGTGCCGACTCTCGACGGAATGCCGGTGACGATGAAGATCGCTGCGGGCACGCCCTCGGGGCGGACGATGCGTCTGCGCGGCAAGGGAGTGAAATCGAAGAAGGGCACCGGCGATCTGCTGGTGACCGCGGAGATCGTCGTTCCGCAGAACCTGTCGAAAGAAGCCAAGGAAGCAGTCGAATCGTTCAAGGCCGCTACCGAGAACGAGGACCCGCGAGCCGGCCTGATCGACAAAGCCAAGGCCAGCTGAGGTGGTGAAGCACAATGCACATATCGTCGAGTGCAGCGGTGTATGTCATTTCGGTAGCGGCGGACCTGGCAGGCATGCATCCGCAGACTCTGCGGCAGTATGATCGTCTCGGTCTCGTCATCCCCGAGCGCACCGCCGGCAGAGGTCGACGCTACTCGGGGCGCGATATCGCCAAGCTCCGACTGATCCAGGAGCTCTCGCAGGACGAGGGCGTGAACCTGGTCGGCATCAAGAAGATCATCGACCTGCAGAACGAGGTCGATGCGCTCAAGAGCCGCAATGAGGAGCTCGAGGCCGAAGTCAGGGCTCGGATGTCGGCGAAGGAACGCGAAGCCAGGGTCTTCGCGGCGGGCACAGCTGGTGACGTCGTCTCGATTTCGCGTGGACGTCGACCGCAGGGGCGCCCGGAACCGGGCGCGATGGTCCTCTACAACAGATATCGGCGGCGGTAGCAAGATACCGGCGGCAGCTTTTAACCGAAATGCTCGGAGACGTGCGGTCTCCGGGCATTTCGGCGTCTTGGGCCTCGGCGCGTGTGTGCGCAGGGCGCATGCACGTGGGCGTGAGCGGGGTTCTCGTCGGCGGTTCGACCCTGCTCAGAAGGGTGGTGGATCGCCGGTGTCCCATGCCGCGGCATTTCCATTGTCGCGTCGAGATGTCCGCTGTTGACTGGGCTTCCGTCTTCGCGGTGGTTCCGCCTCAGTGGGTGCCGGGATGCCTGGTGGCGAACTGCCGATCTGTTCGATGAGCTTGGCGTGCTCGACATTGATCGGATTGTCGGGCGGGGCCACTTCCGTGACCACCCCGTGTTTGAGCGAATACTCCACCGATCCGTCCGCGACCTTTCGCACCGAATACTTCTTATCGGTCTTTGCCCGGTGGTGCGGTTTGCACAAGTAGTGCGTATTCATGAAGGTTGTAAGTCCGCCCTGGTCAGGGGTGTCATGATCGAAAGGAATGAGGTGATCGACTTCGGAGTTCTCGGCCCGGAGGGTGCATCCGGGCGCGGTGCACGACTGCCATTTCGCTGCCAGAGGCAGACGCAGATTGGCGGGGATGGAATAGCTGGCAGATTTGGCATCGATCGGCGTGCCTGTTGCCTTGTCCGTGAGAATTCTCGTCCAGGTTGAACAGTTCCCTGCGATTCGACGAGCGGTTTCTGCCGGTATGGGGGACCCATCGGAGAATATGCCGGGAAGTTCGGAGTCGCCTGTCAAAGTGAGGAATGGGACGGTGACCAGCATCTTTCCTTGGGTGTCGATCCATTGCCCGTGGGTGGGCATCTCGAGACTGATGCTGGTCGTGGTTGTAGTCCCTTCGCCTGCGGCTGCTTCAGAATTCGCCTGCGCACATTCGGCGGCTTCGTGAATCGTTGTCGTGATGCCCGCTGACGTCATCGTCTTCTCTTCCGGCACCTCGAGGGGCAACTCTTCCACGGTGGTTTCACCCGTGGTGGTGTCGTGGACAGTGACTTGGATGCTCAGCTGGGGGCGGGTGCGAGTGCAGATGTCGAACATGAGGGCATCAATGCTGCGGTCCTCCATCACTTCGGCACCGGTGGTGAACTCGTCGGTGAAAGCAGTGATGTTACCTGACCTGATCGATCGGGCGAAGGCTTCCAACCGCAGGTAGTAGGCTTTCAGGTCCGCAGCTGGGCCGGAGAGCGTCAAACTGGCTGTGCCGTCGGGATAGGTGTTGACATCGACCCGCCGGCGTTTACTCGCTTCTTCCAGGCGGTCTTCTTCGGGGTCGAGAGCCGCGAGCTTCATCGACAGCGACTTTTTGAACGTTTCGATTGTGATGTCATTTCGCCGATTGGCCAGATGTTCGTCCAGCTTGGGGAAATGCTCGAAGTCGAGGTCACGGCACATTCGAGCGGTCGCGTGAACGTGCTCCATTGTGAACTCACCGGCCAAGCACCGTTCGAAGAAGCGAGGCAGCCCGTGGATGAGAACCATCGCCGTCGTGATCCTCATGAACGTATGCCCGATCGTGGAGCCGAGAACCGCGTTGAGTTCGACGATGTCTTCGGTTTCGGCCAGAGCGTGGATCCACCCGTAGAAGGACTGGTCGAGTCGGAATCGGGGGAATATCGGCAGTGGGTGAGCCGCGTTCGAGTCTTTGACAGACTCTGCCTCATCACTGTCGATCTGTTTGTCATTGCCATCGCCATCGCTCTCGAACTGACACGAATCAAGCGCATCATGGTTTCCGAGTTCTGCTGCGGCTTCGGCCTTGAGGAACCTTGAGACGGTGTCGGCGAAGGTGGCATGGAGATAGATGTCTCCATTGCCGGTCTTGTTGTAGTTGAGACGGTCGATGGCCTCGTTGAGGAAGATACCTGCGAGAGCTTGGAGCTCGAGGAGTTGGGCCGCAGTGCTGACGGTGGTGAGCCCGAGGAGCGTTGCCTGAGGCGAGTCGGGATCAACATTGAGTCGTCGGGGTGCGCCGGAGCCGATGCGAGACGGACGGATCTCGTTACCCGCCTGCCCAGAATCGGGAATCGGGCCAGCGATTGGAGTCGAAGAAGAATCTCTTCCACTTGCTGGAGGGGCAAGATCAGGGGTCGTGACGTCGCCGTTGTCCAGGTCCTTCACAGGTCTCGCCCTCCCCTCACATCTGCGTGATTGCTTCTCCCAATTGTATCCTCTATATGACTCGGATTACATAACAGTTCGGACACAAATCGAATATGAGCACTTCAATGAAGAGAATGCCGAGAGGTCCCAAGGGCGGGTGGCCGATGTTCAAGCGAGCGAGGAGACGTTCAAGCGAGCAGGGAGCCGAGTGTGCATGAAAGTGAGCCCACTGTGGTGGGCAGGTGCCTCCCGTGAGCGTGAGTCGGTGCAGACAAGTCGAGCGCGAGCCCATTGCAGGGTTCGCGCTCAACTCGATTTCACCGAACTCGGCAGAGTTCAGCTGAGGGCCGTCAGATCTGAGAAGGGTCCTCAGTGACCTTCTTGCGACGCATGGTCATGGTCACCGCGGCTCCACCGATGAGGAGGAGGGCAGCACCGCCGACGAGGCCGGTCAGCTCGGTACCGGTGCGCGGCAGGTCACCACCGCCGTTTCCATTGCCGTCTTCGTCGCCGTTGTCACCATTGCCGTTGCCATCTTCATCGCCGTGTTCGTCCCCGTCGCTTCCACCGGCGTTGGGGTCTTCTCCAACCGTGAATGCTCCGGTCATTTCATCGTCGCCACAGGTGACGCTGACGTCGTAGTCACCGAGGTAGGCGGACGGATCATTGGCAGAGGTGCCGTAGACGTTGACAGAGGCATTGCCCTCGTCGTCAGCCTGGACGGTGTTGTCGTAGGCGGTGACGTTCGAGTTGCCCTTGGGGGTGACCACGTAGTGAACGTCGGAGCCGGGCTCACAGTTCTCGACCGCCAGGGTGACGCCCTTGTCCTCTACGACGAAGTCATCGGCGCTGATGGTCTCGGGCGAGACTGACAGCTCGGCCTCGGCGGCTGGAGTGGTCGGCGAGGGCTCTTCGGTCTGCTCGTCTTCGGTGACGGTGAACTGGGCGTACTCCGAGGGCGTATCAGTCTCGACGTCGCCCGCGTAGACCGAGTATTCGCCGGGCTCCAGGCCGCCTTCAGGGGCATCGACCGTGGTGCTGATCTTGCCGTCTTCATCGGCGGTGACTTCGTCCTGGTAGAACGGTGACTGAGTCGCTGCGCCGATGACGGTGACCGCGCCGTTGGGCGTGAAGCCTTCACCGGCGAGTTCGATGCCGTTCTCCTCGAATTCGGAGGCCGAGATCTCATCGGTGTTGAGGGACACCTTCGGGTCGACCTCGGGGGCCTCTGGCTCGTCTGGTTTTTCGTCTTCACCGGTGACCTCGAAGGAGGTCGTAGCGGCATCCTCAGCATCTTCGGGATTGGTGACTGTCACCGTGTAGTTGCCCATGAACGCCGGGTCGGCTGCACCGAGGCCTTCGACTGCGAATTCGAATGACCCTTCGGCATCGGTGGCGACCGTCGTTTCGAACGTTTCTACGTTTTGTCCATCGGCGGGGGCGACGGTGAGAGCGTATTCAGTGTCCGCTGTGAGGCCGGTGCCTGCGATTCCGACGCCGCTTTCGGCGAATTCTTCGATTGTGACGTTGTTAGTCGAGACACCGATCGTTCCGGCCTGGGCGTTGACCGCAGTCTGGCTGGAAACGGCGGTCTTCTTGAGGGTGCCGGTCTTCGATGCGGGCTGGGTGTCGACCTGCGTCGGAGTGGGGGCTGAGGGTGCAGCGATAACTGGGGATGCGGCGAGACCGGTGATGGCCATGGCCACTGCGGGGGCGAGTGCGAGCTTCTTCATCGTGTCCTTCGTTCGTGCAGCTGGAAGAGATCCAGCCGAGAATGATCTCCTACGCAGGTAACGATAATGAAATAGTCACAACGTGCATAGTTGTGGTCGTTGTGTTCACATCTGTTGTACAAAGCGGTGACCGGCGTCGTCGACCGACTGGCGCGACGGGCCAGGTGAATGTGGGTGTGGCCCCGACCGATGTCGGGGCCACACCCACATTCGAGCGTCCACATGATCACTCGCGTTGAGTGATCATCCGGGGCGCCTGGTCAGATATCGGAAGGCGAGTGTCCGACCTTCTTGCGGCGACCGGTCATCGCGATTGCTGCTCCACCGACGAGGAGGAGCATCGCTCCCGAGGCCAAGCCGCCGAGGTCTGCACCGGTGCGTGGCAGTTCGCTGCCGTCATTGCCGCCGCTGCCGTCATCGTTTCCGCCGCCGTCGGCGCCGGCTGTGACTGTGAACGATTCCTTCATCGAGTCATCACCGCACGTCGCGCTGGCAGTGTAGGAGCCGACGTATGCCGAGACGTTGTCGGAGGTGCCGAAGACATTGACCGAAGCCTTGCCCTCGTCATCAGCCTCGACCGTGTTTTCATATGCTGTGACCTGGATGCCCTTGGGCGTCACCTTGAAGTGCACGTCCGCGCCGGGTTCGCAGTTCTCGACGGCGAGGGTGACGCCCTTCTCGTCGTTGGCGAAGTCAGCGGCTTCGAGGGTCTTCGGGGACACCGAGAACGAGGCTTCCGCCGGAGCTTCTGGGGTATCTCCGCCGTCTCTATTGTCTCCGTCATCTCCGCCGTCTTCTTCGTCTTCGGCAACGACGTTGATGTTGCCGTTCAGGGTCTGTGATTCGGTTCCTTCACGGTCGATTGTGACCGTGAACGGTACCTTGCCCTCTTCGAGGCTGTCCGGATTGCCCTGGTAGTAGAGGGTGAACTCGAATGCCCCATCGGCCTCAGCCGTCTTCTCGTCGCCGGTCAGGGAGTCGGTGATCGTGTCACCTCTCTCGACGCCGGAGACGGTGACCGTCACACCCTTGTCGGGGTCCGAGAGGTCTTCAGCGGTGATCTCCTTGGGATCGACTTTCAGCGAGGCATCGATCGGGTCGACGGCGTCGTCAGTGACGGTGAACGTCTGCTCTGCGGCCTTCTCCCCGGTGTCGACATCGGTAGCGGTGACAGTGTAAGGGCCTGGGGCGAGACCGCCATCGGGAGCGGTGATCGGAACGCTGATCTCCCCATTGTCATCGGCGGTGACTGCTTCATCCTGGAAGTAGGAATTGCCAGCTCCAGTGTTGATCTCGACGTCACCGTTCGGTGTGAAGCCCGTGCCGGTGACTGTGATGCCGTCCTGGTTGAAGTCGCTCTCGCTGATCTCCGTGTCGCTCAGAGCAATCTCGGGATCGACCTGAGCGGCGTCATCGGAGATGATCTCGAAGCTCAGTGGAACCGTTTTCGTCTCTCCGTCGCGAGTGACTTCGACGTCGAATTCTCGAACACCAGGTGCTACAGCCGAGGGGACTCCACCATGGTCATAGATCCGGTACTCGAGCTCTCCGCTCGTGTCATCGTCATCGATTGTGTCGTACTGATTGGAGAGTGTGTTGTGCACCTTGTCTCCCGGCTGCAATCCCGAGACAGTGAGAGTGACACCCTTCGACTCATCCGAACCAGATTCGTCATCGGTGTAATCGGTTTGGGTGATCTTCTTCAGTGAAACCGAGGCCTGAGGGGCAAAATCGGCGGAGAAGGGTGTGATTTCGAGGGTCTCGTTGAGGCTCTGCGTCTTCGCTCCACTCGTCTGGTTGGCCCGGGTGACCTGGATAGAGAGTGACTTCGCGCCCTCATCGATGTCCTTGGCGGACTTGTCGGTCTGAAGGGTCAGTGCAGCAGAACCACCGGCGGACGTCGTGGACTCCGCTGAAAGCCCGTCGCCTTTGACTGCGACCTTGTCGCCCTTCTCCAGGTGCGTGACGGTGACCTCGAGGCCATCCTCGGCGAGGTCCTCTGCGCTGATGGACGAGGCAACCGTCACCGAAGCATTGGGCTTCTCGACGCCGTCCTCCGAGGCTCCAGTGTCTTTAGAGCCCGCGGTGCCCTCCGAGTCCCCGGCGTCCTCAGGGTCCTTCGGATCCTCGGGACCCTCCGAGTCCTTGCTCTTGTTATCGCCCTTGGAGCCGGAGTCGTCCTTCTTGGAGTCTGTGGAGCCCTCGTCCTTGGGTGCAGGCTTCTTCGAATCTTCGGCATCGTCGCCGGTCTTCTCATCGGCCTTGTCCGCGGCCGCCTCGACGTCCGCCCTCTCCTCGGCGGCAGCTTCCTTCTTGGCAGCGGCCTTCTCCTCAGCCGCCTTTTCGTCTTCAGCCTTCTGCTCAGCCTTTTCCTTGGCGAGCTTATCGGCCTTGGCCTGCTCGGTCTCCGTCAATGCAGAGTCCGATTGAGTCGAGGGAGGCTCGGCGGCGGCGACTGGGGCGGCCACCAGGCCCGTGAAAGCAAGGGCCACGGCCGGTGCGAGAATGAGTTTCTTCATTGTCAGTGCCTTCAATCTTGAGAGCGTGAGGGAGTGCACATCTGGAAGACATCCTAGGTTTAGAGAAACTCGTGAACTACTTATGTACGTTTTGTTCAGGTCGAATTGCGGTAACACTTTGATGAACGGATAAAGTCTGCCGAAATGTTCCCGTGATGTGACCGACCAGTAGCCCCGCCCTCAGCTCGACCAGCAGCCGTGTCCCCGAGCCGGTCAGCAGGCGACCTTTCTCAGACCGGCCAGGCCTCTGCTCGGATCTGCTTGCGCTGCTCGACGGTGGGCACGCGCACGGTCAGCGCCGAGGGCATGACCTCCATGGCGAGATATCCTGACTGGCCGATCGGGTCCCCGTCCAGCTGCACGTCGAGTTCCTCGCCGGATTCGATGACGACTTTCTGACACTTCCGGACGTCCGTGTGCAGACCCTTCGATGCCTTGCGGCCGAGCACGGAGGCAAGAACGCCGACCCACTGGCCCAGATTCTTCGGGCTGACGATGAGGACGTCGAGCATCCCGTCGTCGATGACCGCCTGCGGCAGCAGCTGGATGCCGCCCTGGAGCTTCCCGCAGTTGCCGCCAAGCACCGAACGCACCCGAGCCGAGAGCCGGTAGTCGTCGTCGAAGGTCACTTTCACGTGGCTGGGCCGCCCGGCGAGCTTCCGAGAACCCGCCTCGACATAGGCCAGCCAGCCGAGCCGGGACTTGAGATCGGAGTTCGTGTCGGCCATGACCGCCGCATCGAAGCCCAGTCCCGTCATGACGGTGAAGACGTGAGTGTCCCCATCCTCGGCGGTCTTGGCGGTTCCGACGTCGATCTCCCGGTTGCGACCCCACAGTGCGATCCGCAGCGCCCATTCGGTCTTGTCGAGGATGATGTCGAGGTTCCTCGACAGCAGGTTTCCCGTTCCCAGCGGAACGATCCCCATGGGCGTGGACGTTCCGGCCAGCGCCGAGGCGACGGCCCGGACTGTGCCGTCACCGCCGGCGGCGATGACGACGTCGACCCCCTCGTCGAGTGCCCGGACCGTGGCGCCTTCGCCGGAGTCCTCGACCGAGGTCTCGATGACCAGCGGTGGGCTCCATCCCTCGAAACGGCAGATCGCCTCGGCGGTCGACGCCAATCCTCGGACATCGGTCTTGGTCGGATTGACGACGAGCGCCGCCCGGTAGCGGCCATTGCCGCCGTCCACGAGCGCGTCGGGATCCGTGACCCGGGAGTACTGCCGCGCGCGATTGAGGGTGCGACGCGTCCCGGTGCGGTGGCCGACGGAGAACGCGAAGAGCAGCACCACGATGATGCCGGCGACGACGAGCCACGTCATCAGGGGATCCAGAGCGATGGTCATGCCTCAAATTTACCGCCCCCAACTTGGGTGCGAGCTGGTCACCCACCTGGGCGGCACCCGAATATCGAAAAGCCTGCCGTGCCGTTAAGCTGAGAGGGTGATCGATCTAGCGCTTCTCAGAGAAAACCCGGACCTGTTCAAGGCATCGCAGGAGGCCCGCGGCTCCTCCGTCGACCTCGTCGACGAAGTGCTGGCCGCGGATTCCGCACGCCGTTCTGCCATCACGGCCTATGAGGACGCCCGCGCCGATCAGAAGTCCTTCTCCTCTCAGATCGCGAAGGCATCGAAGGAGGACAAACCCGCGCTGATCGCCGAAGGCAAGGAGAAGTCCGCCAAGGTCAAAGCCCTGCAGTCCGAATCGGACGAAGCCACGTTCGCATTCGAGAAGCTCGCCGGCAAACTCCCGAACCTCATCGTCGAGGGCATCCCCTCCGGTGGCGAGGAGAACTTCGAGACTCTGAAGACGGTCGGCGAACCCCGCGACTTCGGCACCGACGGCTTCGAACCGGCCGACCACCTCGAGATCGGCGAGACGCTGCGGGCCATCGACACCACCCGCGGCACCAAGGTCTCGGGCTCGCGCTTCCACTACCTCACCGGATTCGGCGCCAAGCTGGAGATGGCCCTGCTCAACCTGGCCCGGGACGTGGCCGAGGGAGCCGGATTCATCCCGACCATCACCCCGACCCTGGTCCGCCCCGAGGTCATGCGCGGGACCGGATTCCTCGGTGAGCACGCCGATGAGATCTACCGGCTCGAAGCCGATGATCTGTTCCTCGTCGGCACCTCCGAAGTGCCGCTGGCCGGATTCCACATGGACGAGATCATCGACTTGAGCGGCGGTCCGCTGCGCTACGCCGGAATCTCCTCGTGCTACCGCCGCGAAGCCGGCTCCTACGGCAAGGACACCCGCGGAATCATCCGCGTCCACCAGTTCCAGAAGGTCGAGATGTTCGCCTACGTCCCGGTCGAGGACGCCGAGACCGAACACGAGCGGATGCTGTCGCTGCAGGAGAAGATGCTCGGCCTGTGCGAACTGCCCTACCGCGTCATCGACACCGCTGCCGGCGACCTCGGCGATTCGGCCGCACGCAAATTCGACTGCGAGGCCTGGGTGCCGACTCAGAACACCTACCGTGAGCTGACCTCGACCTCGAACTGCACGACGTTCCAAGCACGTCGCCTGCAGATCCGCGAACGCACCGAGGGTGCGACCCGCCCCGTCGCCACACTCAACGGAACCATGGCCAACACCCGCTGGCTCGTCCCGATCCTGGAGAACCACCAGCAGGCGGACGGATCGGTCACGGTTCCCGCGGCACTGCGCCCCTACCTCGGCGGCATGGTTGCGCAGGGACCGGAAGGCCCACGATTCTGAAGCCACGAACTTGAAACTTGGAGAGAAATTGCCCAAACACCTCATCGCGCTCGATGTCGACGGCACCATCGTCAACTATGACGGGTCGCTGTCCGACTCGGTTCGACAGGTCCTGACTCAGCTCGCCGAGGCGGGCCATCATCTCGTCATCTCCACCGGGCGGGCGCTGCCCGGAGCGCTCGAGGTCGTGCACGCGCTCGAGCTCAAGGAGGGCTTCGTCGTCTGCTCGAACGGGTCCGTCGTCGTCAAGCTCGACCCGGCTCTGCCGCTGGGGTGGGAGCTGCACCACGTTGTGTCCTTCGATCCCAGGGATGCGCTGGAGAAGATGCACGAAGCGCTGCCGACCGCGCTGTTCCTCGTCGAGGATCCCGACCTCCACCGGTGGGCGTCGGGCCCGTTCCCCGCGGGTGAGCTCGCGGAATCGGACACACTCGACATCGTCGACTTCGATCAGCTCCTCGACAAACGCGCCACCCGCATCGTGATGCGTGAGGTCAACGGCACTGCGGAGGAATTCGCCGAGGCAGTCGATCGTCTCGGACTCCACGAAGTCAGCTATTCGGTCGGCTGGAGCAACTGGCTCGACATCGCTCCCGACGGCGTCTCGAAGGCCAGTGGCCTCGAACTCGTCGAAACCGAACTCGGCATCGATCACGAACTGAGCATCGGCGCCGGTGACGGCCTCAACGACATCGAGATGATCGAGTGGGTCCACCACGCGATCGTCATGGGGCAGTCGAAGGACGTGCTCAAGCAGCTCGCCTCGGTCGTGACGGAATCGGTCGACGACGACGGTCTGGCCATCGCGCTCGTCGACTACTTCGACCTCGACCGCGAGGTGCTCGCACTCAGCGGTTCCCGCGACACCCGCGCCTGAGGCCACTTCCGCATTCCAGCAACCTTTCGGGCGCTGAGCAACCTTTAGCGGGGTTGCTCAGCGCCCGAAAGGTTGCTGAGAGCGATGCCGTATCCTCGTGACAGCGGCTGAGGCTCAGCGCGAAGTGCGTGCGTCGAGCACAGTGCCCAGATACCGCGCGAGGCCATCCTCGTCGACCGCCTCGGTGACGGCGGCCGCGATGTCCTTCACGGATTGCAGCGCATTGCCCATGGCGACGCCGTGGCCGGCCCAGGTCAGCATCTCGATGTCGTTGGGCATGTCCCCGAACGCCATCACCTGTTCACGGCCCACGCCGAGGTGCTCGCACAGACCCTCGAGCGTCCTCGCCTTCGTGACACCGGCCGGAGCCAGTTCGACGAGCCCGTTGAGCGGGTCCGAGAACGACGCATGGCAATCCGCTGCGACGAGAGGGCCGAGCAGATCGTGGAGCGCCTCCGAATCGTCCGAGCCGATGCTGACGAGGATCTTCACGACATCACGCGTGGCCAGCTCAGAGAGATCGTCCATCACGTGGGCCCGACGGGGACTGCGTGAGATGAAGTTCCTGTCGACGAGACCGCCGGTGAGGGTCTCGAATGCGAAGTGCGCCTCCGGATGGGACGCGGTGATCGTGGCGATGATCTTCTCGACCTCGGCGAATTCGATGGTGTGGGCGGAGACCACGCTCGCCGAGGCGATGTCGTAGACGACTGCTCCGTTGAGGCAGATGACCCGCCCGAGGTCGGGGATCTGTGCGGCGATCGCGTCCAGCCACCGGATCGGTCGTCCGGTCACGAGCACGAAGGGGACGCCCAGGTTCTGGCAGCGGTGGATGGCCTCGATCGTGGCCGTGGTGATGGGCTTCCAATCGAGCAGGAGCGTGCCGTCGATGTCGCTGGCGACGAGCCCCAGGTCGAAGTCGGCCGGCGGCGTCATGATCGTGTCGGTCATGCCTCGTCCGCTCCGTTGAACCCGTCCGCTCCGTTGAACCCGTCCGCTCCGTCGTCTCCATTCGCTCCGTGGTCTCCGTCGGCTCCGTCGAACTCTTCCGCTCGGTCGAACACGGGGAGGTTCCGCTGGGCGCGCTCGAGCAGCTCGGCCGCATCTGTGATGAACCGTTCGGTCGCCTCGGCGCTCGGGCCGATCGGTCTGTCGGCGATGATCTCGGTGCGTGCCATCGACGCCGCCAGCACCGCCTCGGCGACCTTGGATGACGCCTTGGTCAGAAGCTCCGGGGCATCGCCGACGATGTTCCGGGTGTGGCCGGGAACGACCTGACCGGAGACCGGATGGTGGGTGTGGAGCCAGGCGGTGATCCCGTCGACGCTCGGCACGAGGTCGTTGAGGCGCTGAGTGCCGTCGATGATCGTGTTCGCCTCGGCACTCGAGTCGCCCCCGGAACGTTCGTGGATCGCGACCGCGGTGGTGTAGTAGCGGTCGACGGCGCGGATGAACCTGTCGCGGTTGTGCCGCCAGAGTCCTGTGCCGAAGCGCTGATCAGGACCTCTGCGCGAGGAACGACCCGGCTTCTTCAGCCCGGAGAAGATGTTCTTCACAGACAGTTGCCCATGCGCAGCTCCGAGGTCGTCGGGGGACCGTCATTCGTGTCGAAGGACAGACCGGTCTGAGACGAGGGCTCGGATTCGTTCTCGGCATGACTGGGATTCTCGAACATGATCGGACACCTACCTCCTGCGCTGGGCCTCGGGCGCACCCGGCATCAGCTCGAACGCGACTCAGACGTGCTGGACTGACTCGCCGGCCGTCGCTGATTCGTCGACGATGAGGAGCACCTTCCCGATGCTCACGCCTTCCTCCAAGGCGGTGTGCGCGTGGGAGACGTCGGACAGCGGCATGGTCTCATGGACGATCGGGCGGATGTCGCCGGAGATCACGGCCGGCCACAACTGTGCGGCCACCTCGGCGACGATGGCGATCTTCTGTTCCTTGGGACGGGCTCGCAGCGTCGTTCCCGCGACGGACTTTCGCGGCTGCATGAGGGAGGCGATGCTGAGCTCGGCCTTCGCGCCGCCCTGCATGCCGATGATGACGAGGCGCCCGTCGGTGCCCAGCGCCTTGACGTTGGACTTCAGATACTTCGCGCCGATGATGTCGAGGATGACGTCGGCGCCGGTGGAGCCGTCGGGGCGCACACAGATCTCGTGGACGCGCTCGACGAAATCCTCGTCTCGGTAGTTGATGACGGCGTCGGCGCCGAGCTCGCGGCAGAATTCTGCCTTGCGCTCGGAGCCGACGGTGACGACGATCTTCACGCCGAGGTGTCTGGCGATCTGAATCGCGGCCGTGCCGATTCCGGAGCCGCCACCGTGGACGAGCAGCCATTCGCCCGCCTGGATGTCGGCGTGGCCGACGACGTTGGAATGGACCGTCGACAGCACCTCGGGCAGGCCCGCCGCCTCGGTGAGGTCGAGGCCCTCGGGGACGTGAAGAAGCTGCCCTGCGGGAACGGGGACCGACTCGGCATATCCTCCGCCCGAGAGAAGGGCTGCGACTCGGTCGCCGACCTTCCAGCCGGTCACCTCGGAGCCGAGTTCGGCGATCGTTCCCGAGACCTCGAGGCCCGGGATGAGCGTGGCACCGGCCGGTGGGTCGTAGAACCCCTGGCGCTGCAGCAGATCGGCGCGGTTGACGCCGGCTGCGTGCACGGTGACCAGAACCTCGTCCGCCGCGATCTCCGGTGTCGGTTCATCGGTGACCTGGAGGACTTCGGGGCCGCCCGGTTCAGAAATCGTGATTGCTCGCATGATTCCACTCTAGTGGGTCGGTCCAGATCCGGCGGCGGGCATCTCACCCCGACCGACATCGCACCCCGAGCCGGCGTCCAGCGAACGGCCGGAAGTCACCGAAAGGCCGGCAGTCACCGACGGCCCGGCCTCAGGCGAAGAGGCGGAACATCGGCGAGTTCTGGTGGACCCGTTCGATCTCGATCGGCGAGGAGTCCATGCGCTCGAGCAGGTTCGGCAGGTCCTCGGCATGGCCGAGTTCGATGCCGACGAAGGCGGGGCCGGTCTCACGGTCGGAGCGTTTGACGTACTCGAACATCGCAATGTCGTCGTCGGGGCCCAGGATCTCGTTGAGGAAGCGACGCAGAGCGCCGGGCTCCTGGGGGAAGTCGACGATGAAGTAGTGCTTGAGACCCTCGTGGACGAGCGAGCGCTCGAGGATCTCCGGGTAGCGGGAGATGTCGTTGTTGCCGCCGGAGACCAGGCAGACGACGGTCGAGCCCGGTTCGATGGCGATGGGTCGGCCGGTTCCCGGCTTCCCGATGGCCGCCGAGGCGATGGCTCCGGAGGGTTCGGCGATGATCCCGTCGACCTGGTACATCGACAGCATCTCCGTGGCCACGGACCCCTCGGGGACGGGGCGGACATCGACGTCGAGGTCGGAGAGGATGTCGTAGGTCATACCGCCGGCGCGTTTGACCGCGGTGCCGTCGGCGAAGGGGTCGATGTTCTCCAGGGTGACTGGGCGTCCGGCCTTGAGCGCCGCGATCATCGAGGCGGCTCCTGCGGGTTCGGCGCCGATGACCGCTGTGTTCGGCATGTGCTCGGCCGCGTAGGCCGCGATCCCGGAGATCACTCCGCCGCCGCCGACGGGCACGATGATGTAGTCGGGGGCGGCGTCGAGCTGCGAGTCGACCTCCACTGCGACCGTGCCCTGACCGGCGATAGTGCGCTGGTCGTCGAAGGCGGAGACGAGGAGGGCGTCATTGCGGTCGGCGAACCGATGCGCCAGTGCCGAGGCGTCGTCGTACGTGGAACCTGCGATCTCGATCGTCACCCGGTCGCCGCCGAAGTGGCGGACGCGGTCGATCTTCTGCCTCGGCGTGGTTTTGGGCACGAAGATGGTGCCCTGGATGCCCAGTTCCCTGCACGCGCGGGCGAAGCCCTGAGCATGGTTGCCCGCCGAGGCGCACACGACTCCGCGGGCGCGCTCGGTCGCGTCGAGCTGAAGCATGAAGTTGAAGGCGCCGCGGATCTTGTACGACCGCACCATCTGGAGGTCTTCGCGCTTGAGGTAGACGGTGGATTCGGTGGCGGCGGACAGCCGCTCCGAAATCTGCAGGGGAGACATGATCACGGAGTCGGCAATTCGCGCCGCGGCCGCTTCGACCTCGTGCGCGAGTGTTTGCTGCTGGGGTGATACGTCTTTTTTCAACACATCTCCATTGTGCTCCTTCCGACTTGCCATTTCGCAACCCGTTTCGGAATGAGGACAGGCGGCGGCGACCAGTGAGTACCGACGGCGGCGTCGAAGTGAGCGCAGACGGCGGCGAATAAATGAGCGCAGACGGCGGGCGAATCCGGAATCGAGTTGATGATTTCGGGTGCGCCCTGGATCACAGGATGGTCTTAACATGGTTGGATGGAAGTTGCCCGTAAACCGTCCAAGGAGGCGACATGGCCATCAGCAGTGAGCTGGAACAACTGTTAGCCGGCTGGATACCTCGGCAGTCGTGGTTCCCGAAGCTCGCCGCCGATTTCGGAAGCGACCCCGATATCACCCCGATGTCGGTGGCCCGCGCCTTCACCTTCAAGACAGAGGAGCTCGGCGGATTCGCCGGACTCGTCACCGTGATCTCGGTCGGCGATGGGCCCACGCTGCGCCGACTCAACATTCCGCTCTCACTGCGCGGGGTCGAGGACATGCACCTGCGCAAGGCGCTTATCGGCCAGATCGATGACCTGGCGCTGGGGCATGTCTACGTCTACGACGGTGCGGCCGATCCCGTGTTCGTCAACCTCATGGCCGATGCGATCACGAAACGCAAGGTCTTCGACGGCGGTCAGCTGTCCACCGAATCGCTGCGCCACAGCCAGGAGAAGGCGGCCCTGCGTGATCAGCAGTCGGCGCGTTCGGCTCCTGCCCAGTCGCCCGCGACCCGATCGACCGATGCCCCCGCCGAGGTGGTTCCGCCGAAGCCGTCGAAGGCGGCCCTGGTCGCGGATTCCCGTGAGGAGCTCAACATCGATGTTCGGCCGATCGAAGCCGCCGATGCCGGAACCCACAAGTCGACGGTCATCATCCACGATGAGTACGAGCCGATGGAGCTCAGCTTCTTCCGTGTGCTGGAGCACGGCATGCCGTCATCGCTGACGATTCCGGTTCTGCTCACCGAGGCGGGCTCACGCAGCGTCCCCGAGGTCGTCGGGTGGGGCTCGGGCCGGTGGTACGACATGTTCGAAGTCACCGAGATGGAAGCGCCGATGGCGCTGCTGACTCACGTCGACGTCGACGCCGAACCCGCGTGGCGCGAGGCTGTCGACATCGTCTGCGCCGTCGACTCCGGATCGATCGGAGCCTACAATGCACAGGCTGCAGAGATGGGTCGCCGAATCGGCGAGCTGCACACCGACATGGCCGCCGAATTCGGCATCGTCGAGGGCGCGGGGGAGCCGACGAAGCTCCTCACCACGAAGTGGAGCGAGCGCGTCGACTGGGCTCTGGGGCGGGCTCCCCTCGCACTGGATTCGCTGGTGCCCGAGCTGCGGGCCCACCGCGCGAAGCTGCAGTCGATGCAGTCGGTCGGTGTGCTCCAGACGATCCACGGAGAGTTGACCCTCGATCACGTCGTGAGCTCGACGACGGACGGGTATTCGGTCGTGAAATTCACGGATTCTACGAACTCGGACCCCAAGCCGGTGGCATTGGATCTCGTGGCACTGCTGCGAAGCATCGACTACGCGGCCGGGTTCGCCCGGCTCCAGCGGACCGGTGAACTCGAATCCGAGGACGGCGGGCTCGTCGTCAACGGCTTCGGCAATGACAACTCTGCTCTGCGCACAATCTACGACTCCCCGGAATTCCTCTGGGCCTCGCAGGTGCAGAACTCGCTGCTCAGCGGATACTCCCGAGCCCGAGGTGTGAGTCTCGGACTCGGCGATCCCGTCCTGAGGGCGGCTCTCATCGACAGGCTGCTCGTCGAGGTCGTAACTGAACTGCGCAACCGCCCCAACTGGCTCTCGGTTCCCTTGGCGACACTGACCCTGGTGCTCAAGGGCAAGCCCGGCCGTCCCGGTGATTCCCCCGGCGAGGCGGATTCCCCCGCCGAGGCGGAACTCAGCGTCGCCACGACCGCCGAGGAGTCTGCAACGGCCGAGGGCCCCGCAACCGCCGAGGAGTCTGCAACGGCCGAGGATCCTGCGACGGCTGAGGATCCTGCAACGGCCGAGGCGTCTGCAGACTCGGCGGCTGACGCCCCCGAAACGCCTGAGATCATCGTCGAAGCCGACGAACCTCTCGCAGAAGCGGAGTCCGCCGAGGATGCCGCAGAATCTCAGCCGCGTCCCGCGCCTCGGTCGAGCGGAACGACACGACGCGCCAGGGTTCGTCGGCCGACCTCCTCGGAGCATTCGGTGTTCGACGACGAGGAGTTCGAGGACGAAGCCGACGAGTTCGTCGTCTCACCCGTGCCGGCCACATTCGCCGCACGCGGTGCCGCCGCAGAGGACGCGGACTCGACCGGTCGGCACGCCCATGGCGGAAAGCACATGAAGCCTGCCGGCGACGATGCAGAGAAGCGAAACGATTCGAAGCACCAGTGACAGAGTGACCGGTGATTGACATCGTGACTCGTCATGTTCCAACTGGTGGAGTCGGAACCGGCGGGCGTTTCGTCGAGGTCGCAGCCTCCGCTGTCGATCAGTCGCAACCGCCGATGTCGATTGGCAGATGACAATCGGTCTGTGAGAAACTGTTGTGGCTCGGCCTCGCGCTGGGCAGGCCGGGTTCATGACGAACCGCTGGAAGCGTGTCCGAGCGGCCGAAGGAGATGGTCTTGAAAACCATTGAGCGGCAACCCCGCTCCGTGGGTTCGAATCCCACCGCTTCCGCCATACGAAAGTCCCCGTTCGCTCCGTGATGACGAAGTGAGCGGGGACGTTTCATACCCTCGGACTCCCCACCCTTCACAGTGCCGAGAATGCGCCCGTCGCCCAGCTCTCTTGGCGGATCGTCGTAGCGCCGCCGATCTGCGAAGCTGATTGGCTGGAGCGCTCTGATTGGGCGGAGCGCCGTGGTAGTTGATCGCTGAGATAGGCGAACGGGCACGGTTGCCTGGACCCCTGTCTGTGTCTAGGTTCGACTCATGAGCTGTCACCTTTCCGAACTGGTATTGAATTCTCGTGACCCTGAGATGATGTCTCGCTTCTGGCGCGAAGTGCTCGGCTATGTCGAGCTGGGTCGCGAAGAAGGAGATATAGAGATAGGGCCCGAATCCGGCTTCGGCGGTCCGGCGCCGACCATAGTGTTCGCCTTGGTGGCGGAGGAGAAAACCGAGCCACTGCGGCTCCATCTCGACGTGAATCCGGTGGACCGTGATCAAGAGGCTGAGCTGGAGCGGTTGCTGGGTCTCGGCGCTCGACCGGCCACGGTCGGCCAAACGGGAGAGGAGTCTTGGTACGTCCTTGCCGACCCGGAAGGTAATGAGTTCTGCCTTCTGCGTTCCCGATTGCCGAAGCCGTAGGCCGGGCCCGTGATCACCATCTATCGTTGAACCTCGCGCAGGGACGGATCACGACTCACCCTCGTGCATGCAACGAAAGTATTCGGGATTTCGAGGGAAGAGAATGTAGGTATTTCCCAGTGAAATCTACATTCTCTTCCCTCGAAATCAGGACGGGGCGATCAGGACGGGGCGATCAGGACGGGGCGATCAGGACGGGGCGATCAGGACGGGGCGGTGCCGGCCTCGGCTCAGCTTCCGCGGGCCTCAGGCGGCGTCAGTCATGAATGGCTTCCGGTTCAGCCTCCGGCTCGGACATGTGGGCATCGGCCTCGGGGTCGTCGAAGCTGCGGACTTTTCGCTTGAATCCGCGGGTGAGTACGGCCAGGTAGATGACGCCGAGGGCCAACCAGGTGACGCCGCCGATGAGCGCCGTGTGGTGCAGGCTCACCCACAGCAAGCCGGTCAGTATTGCGCCGATCGCAGGCATGACCACGTAGTTGAACGCCGACTTGAAGTCGACGACCTGCTTGGTGCGGAAGGCGAAGTGCGCAATCACCGTGAGGTTGACGAAGGTGAAGGCGATGAGCGCTCCGAAGTTGATCAGCGCGGAGATGAACTCCAGGCTGAACGACATCGCGAACAGGCACACTGCCCCGACCAGGATGATGTTGAACATCGGGGTGTGCGTCTTCGGGTGGATGTACCCGAAGGCCTTGCGCGGCAGCACGCCGTTGCGTCCCATCACCAGCATCATGCGCGAGACCGAGGCATGGGAAGCCAGGCCCGAGGCGATTGTGGCGGCGAAGGCCGCAGCGAGGAAGAATCCCATGAAGACGTGTCCGCCGGTGAGCAGGCCGATCTCCGGCAGCGGATCGTCGACGACGCTGAACTGCGAGTTGTCGGGGAAGAGCTGCTGGGCGAAGTAGCTCGCGACGAGGAAGATGAGGCCTCCGGCGAGCACCGTGAGCAGGATCGCCTTGGGCATGAGGTTCACATGCTTGGCCTCATTCGTGTACATCGTCACGGCATCGAAGCCGATGAACGAGAAGCAGACCACGGTGGCTCCGGTGAGCACTGCGGACATGTGCACGCCCTCATGCATGAAGGGCTCGGCGCTGAAGACGATTCCGGAACCTTCACCGTTCGTCAGATTGACGATGGCGATGATGCAGAACAGAGCGACCATGGTGACGGCGAAGACCAGCAGGATGGCATTGAAGTTGGCGGTGCCGCGCATGGACGTCGTGACGATGGCCGTCATGATCACCGTGTAGAGGACGACCCACAGCCACGCGGGCGCCTCAGGAACCAAGGACTCCATGTACAGCCGGGCGATGAGGCAGTTGACCATCGGCAGCAGCAGGTAGTCCATGAGCGAGGTCCACCCGACGAGGAAGCCGAGCCCGGGGCTCATCGTCTCGCGGGTGTACGTATAAGCCGAGCCTGCGGTGGGGAAGACCTTGACCATCTTTCCGTAGCTGAAGGCCGTGAAGACCATGACGATGAGGGCGACGAGGTACGCGGAGGGCACTGCGCCGTTCGTCTCGCCCGAGACGATTCCGAATGTATCGAAGACCACCGTCGGCGTCATGTATCCGAGGCCGAGTCCGACGATGGACCACAGCCCGAGGTTGCGTTTCAGTGTGCCTGACGCGGCCATATCAATCCTCCCCAATGAGTCTTGCCAGGTGCCGTGGCACTCGCACCCGACCGTGCATTCGCACAGACGCAGAAGTGATCTGCGCCATAGATGCTATCCGTTCGACAACCGAAAACGCAACCAGAATCGTCATAAGGAACGATAATGTCACCTGTGATGCCTCCTTGACGACGAATCTAGTGGTGGCGAACGCTGATCACGCCTCTTTGAGCAGTCCTGACCTGATGCAGTCCCGACCATGCGCAGTCCAACCAGGAGCCATCCCGCCTATCGAACGACTTTTCAGTAACCGGAGAAAGGGAGTAGGTTGATCGACATCGGCAAGGTGGGTGCTCGACGAGGAGGGGCAGAAGCGGACAATGGCGATCGAAACGCTCAGTTCAGCACAGTCGGCGGCGTGGAAGGACAGGGTCCTGCCCACGGTGGAGAAGGTCGCCGAAGGCGTGTGGGCGATCCCGGTCCCGATCCCGAACAATCCCCTCGTCTACACCTACTGCTACGGCATCGCCGACGGTTCGGGTCTGATCCTCATCGACCCGGGGTGGGACGGCAGAGACCAATACCTGGCGCTCACCTCGGCGCTGGAATCCATCGGATTCACTCTGGCGAACGTGCACGGAATCGCGATCACCCACTACCACCGCGACCACATCGGGCTCGTGCCGGCGCTGCTGCACAAGAACCCCGACATGTGGGTCGCCATGCACGGGGAGGACCTGCGCTCGATCAGGGCCTTCTTCTCCCAAAGCGTGGACCTCGGCACCGGAGTCGACCCGAGCATCAGCATCGCCCGCGCCTACGGGGTTCCCGAGGAGCGCTGGAGCGAGGTCGAGAGCCTCCAGATCGGCAGCAAGGGCGCGAAGTCCGGCACAGGTTCCGCAGGTGCCGGCTCCAAGAACGACTTCGCGCTGCTGATGAGCAGCATGCCCGATGCCATCCACGTCCTCGACGACGGAGCAGCGCTGCCGCTGGCCTCCGATGAGCTCAAGGCGCTGTGGACCCCGGGCCACACCTACGGCCACTCGGTCTTCGTCCGAGACGAGGACCGGCTGCTGTTCTCGGGTGACCATGTGCTCCCCACGATCACCCCGAACATCGGACTCGACGGCGGCGCGATCACGCACAGCCTCGGCGACTATCTCGGTTCGCTGGACAAGATCGGCGAGCTCGACACCGATATGGCGGTGCTGCCGGCGCACGGATTCCGCTTCCACGGACTCCACGATCGCAGACGCGAACTCATCGACCACCACCGGCAGCGCCTGGACGAGATCAGGGAGCGGATGGACGCCACAGATGATCACAGCGTCTACTCGATCGCGCAGGGCCTGCACTGGTCGCGCGGATTCGACTCGCTGCACAACTTCAATCTCTTCGCCGCCCTGGCCGAGACCGCCGCGCACATGCACTATCTGGACATCGACCTGGGGGTGGGCTCGCTCGTCCCGCAGAGATGAGACCTCGTCCCGCAGAGGTGACCTCGCCCCGCAGGGATGAGACCTCCCCCGCAGGGATGAGACGATCAGGTCCACGTGGGATGATCGGTCCACGAGAGAAGAGGAGCCGCCAGTGACCACCGAATACGTTCCCGCGGCCGAGGTCAGGCCCGAGACCTTCACCTCCCGAGCCGACGATCACGTCCGACGCGGAGTTCAGCGCGGTCATGAGCTGCGCACGGGCATCGATTCCGCGATCGCCGGGTATCGCCGCTACTTCGAATTCCTGACCATCGCCGAGGCGGATGTCCGTTCCGCAGCCGCCGCGAGCCACGCACGAATTCAGGAATGGGCACCGGAGGCCGCCGAGGAGATCGCCGCCGTGGCCGGGGCCGCCGGAGTCGACGTCGGCGAGCTGATGGAGGTCATCGCCCGCACCGAGATCATGACCCTGTCAGCGGGCTCGGCCACGGAGTGCTCGACCGTGAGCCTCACCCGCCCCGGAGCCTCGATCGCGGCACAGAACTGGGACTGGGCCGCCGACTTCTCGACGCTGTGGCACATAAACGACGTCGGCGCCGTGCCCGGTCAGCTGCGACACGTGGGCATCGCCGAATACGGGATGCTCGGCAAGATCGGTCTGAACGAGGCAGGAATCGGCGTCCTGCTCAACATCCTCAAGCACGAAGGCGACGAGCCCGGGGGAGTGCCGATCCACATGATCCTCGAGCGCGTGCTGTCGAAGGCGACGACCCTCGCCGAGGCGCTCGAGATCATCCACTCCGCACCCACCACGTCCTCATCGATCATCACGGTCGTCACCGCCGACGAGGTGGTCCAGGTCGAGATCGCCAACGCCCGCAAGCGTGAACGTCGCGCCGGGGGCTCTGCCGGGAGTTCTGCCGAGGGCTCTGCCGGGGACTCGGGGGCACTGGGCGGTTCGGGGTACCTGCTCCACACGAACCATTTCCTGCATCCGGATCTGACTCCCGGCGGCCTCGAACTCAATCCGACTTCGACCTCGCGGGCACGGTATGTCCACCTCGAACGTCGCCTCGAGGCAGCAGCCGATCACGTCGACGTCCACACCGTCGGACTCCTCGATCTCCTCACGACCGGCCCCGGCCAGGCTCCGGTCTCCTGCACCCCCGCGCCCGGTGCCGCCTACGGCGATCGCTCGGCGACCCTGGCCACCGTGCAGGTCGACCCGAAGCGCAGGCAGATCGATCTGGCTCCCGGCTCGCCGGCGGACGGATTGCACGGCAACCGCCGCTACCGGCTCTGAGCGCCCTCTTCGCTCGCAGCCTCTTCCTCGCGCATCGAGATGACGGTGTCGAGGCCCGAGGCGATCGAGTTCGGATCCTCGAGGGCCGTCTGAGCCAGGCGCCAGGGGACCATGTCGAGGTTCTGGTTCCCGACGAGGAAGCGGATGAAGGGCTGTCTGCTGCGGGGGTCATCGGCTTCGAGGCCTGCCCCGTAGCGCCACTGGCCGAACCCGATCCGCCGAATCGTCTCACCGATGAAGCGCATCGCACCGCCGACGAACGGAGTCTCCTCCTCGGTCATCATCTCATCGCGTGAATCGTAGCGGGCCGCCAGCTGCCTGCCGAGACGGACGAGGCTCTCGCGTTCGAAGACCCACGAGGCGGGTTCGACCTGTTCCTGCGTCCAGGCGGCGATGCCGGGCTCCACGGTCCCGATGAAGCGCGAGAGGAACTCGACCTCCTCTTCGCTGGAGTTCTCGGAGGTGAGCGCCCCCAACGACATGCCGGTGCTGCTGCGCCTCGGAGTGCCGTCGCCGCCCAGGTTCTCGCGGGCCCTGTCGAGGACGGCCGTGAAGACCTCGGCGGTTCGGGCATCGACCGCGGCGAGGATGATCGCCAGGATCGGGATGGGCTCGCCCTTGAGGGGGCCCTCTTCGGTGTCCGGGCGGATGAACGGCATTCCGTTGCCGGTCTCCTCGTCGTGGTCCCAGGCTCCGCCGATCGCGCGGAGGTAGGTTTCGCCGAGGTAGCGGATGAGGCCCTCGACGAATCTGCGGTTGTCCGGGTCGATCACCTCGTCGGGGGAGGAGAAGCGGGAGAGGACGAAGAATTCGAGCATCGGCAGCGACTTCGGTCCGAAGTCCTTGGGGAACGTCGCCGTCTCCCCGTCTTCCCTGTCGAAGGTCTCGGGCAGATCGGCGAGGACGAATGCGCCGAGACGGACGTCCATGTTGTTGATGAAGGCGTAGTATTCGCGCTGTAGTTCATTCACCCCATCCACCTTAGTGCCTGGGCCCACACCCGACGCCCCGAAGCCCGGGACTAAAGCTACCGGTCGAAGTCGAGCAGGCGGCTGAGGATGCGCACCATCTGGGTCGAGTCGATCTCGACCGTCTCGTGCAGCTCCTTGCCCGCGGCCGCTCGCAGGGCGGCCTGCGAATGGATGGCGGTCAGCGCCTCGATGAGGTCCTTGAGCGGAATCGTCGAGATCGCCTCCGCGAAGCCCAGCGCATTCTCGATCAGCGATTGGATCCGCGCGACCTGGAACGAGCTCAGTTCGGCGAACCTGGGATAGAGGCCGGGGGTGCGCAGACAGTACAGTTCGATCTCGTGCTCGGCGATCACCTCGGCGGCGGTGGCCCTCTTCTGGCTGAAGGTCTCGTCGACGAACTCAGAGAGAAAGCCCTCGATGTCCTCGGGATGGCTGGCGTTGAGGCGATCGCGCCAGCGTTCGATGCTCGCATCGAGCATGTCGAGGTCATGGGAGGTCCGCTGCTCGATCGTGGCCAGGATCAGATCGTCGCGGCTGGAGAAGTTCGAGTAGAAGGCTCCCCGGGTGAAGCCGGCGGCCTCGCAGATCTCCTCGATCGAGGCGCCGTCGATGCCCTTGACGGCGAACACGGAAACACCCGCCTCCACCAGGGTGGATCGGGTGTGCAGTCTGCGCGCGCTGAGTTTGTCCGTGTTCATTCGGTGAATCGTCCAGGGGGGTCGGTGGGCGGGTGCGGCGAAGCGTCAGGACTTTCTGATCATCCGATGAGAATCCTCACGAATGTCGAGATCCATTTGCGCCGACGGCATCGGTTCAACAACAATACAGTACTGTATCCAATACACTTTTGTATCGAGGTCTTCGTGTCAACATTCCTGTACGCCCTGGGTCGTCGTGCCTACCGTGCTCCCATCCGAGTCATCGCACTGTGGGTGGTGATCTTCGGGCTCGTCGCCGCCGGTGTCGCCGCCTTCGCGAAGGACTTCGACGATGACTTCACCCTCCCCGGCTCCGAGGCCCAGGTCGCGCTCGACTCGATGGAGGCGACCTTCCCCGAAGCCTCCGGTGTCGCCGCCGACGTCATCGTCGTCGCCGATGACGGCGACTCGGTCGTCGACTCCGCGTACAGGACCGAGATCGAGAAGGAAGTCGAGCGGCTCGAGGGCCTCCCGCGCGTCGACGCCGTGACCTCTCCGTTCGACGAGATGGTCGACGGCGCCATCAGCGAAGACGAGTCGGCCGCGATGATCACCGTCCAATACGACGGCACCCAGCAGGAGGTCGGTGAGGCCGCCCCGGATCGGCTGCTGGATGAACTCGACCCATTGCGCGACGCACTGCCCGACGGCGCCGAGGTCGAAGGCGGCGGTCAGCTCTTCCAGATCACCGGTGTGGCGATCTCCTGGGTCGAAGGCATCGGCGTGGTCGTCGCCTTCATCGTCCTGCTGCTGACCCTCGGATCCTTCCGCGCGGCTGGCATGCCCCTGATCACCGCGCTCATCGGCGTCGGCATCTCCGTCCTGCTCGTCGTGGGCTCCACGGCCTTCGGTGCGGTCAACTCCTCGTCGATCATGTTGGCGCTGATGTTGGGCCTGGCGGTCGGCATCGACTATGCCCTGTTCATCGTCTCCCGAGCCCGAGCGCTCCTGGCGGAGGGCCACGATCCCCTCGAAGCCGCGGGGCGTGCAGTCGCGACGGCCGGATCAGCGGTCGTCTTTGCGGGCATGACCGTGATGATCGCCCTGCTCGGACTGTCCCTGGCCGGAATCCCCTTCCTCACCGTCATGGGCATCGGCGCTTCCGGCTCGGTCGTCATCGCCGTGCTGATCTCCCTGACGATGATCCCGGCGCTGCTGGGACTGGCCGGAGCCAAGATCACGCCGAAGCCGACGAAGCGCTACCGCCGTGCCTTCGCCGCCGCCCAGGAGAAGTCGGAGGACACCGCGTCCCGGGATTCGATCGCCGTCGAGGCGGAGGCCGAGGCCGGTGAGCCGTATCCGAAGACGATCATGAACACGTTCTTCGCGGGGTGGCTCAAGGCGGTGACGAAGATTCCGTCGCTCACGATCGTGATCATCGTCGGCGGCCTGGCCCTGTTCGCCATCCCGGCCTCCAATCTCCAGCTCTCCCTGCCGACCGCCGGCAGCCAGGAGGAGGGCACCCCCGCCCGGACCACCTACGACCTCATCGACGAGCACTTCGGCCCCGGGTTCAACGGCCCCCTGGTCATGACGAGCGAGATCGTGACCTCCGATGATCCCCTCGACGATGTCGAGAGGATCGAGAGCGAGATCGAGGATGTCGAAGGCGTCGACCAGGTCGTCCTCGCGACCCCGAACAGTGACGCGTCCACGGCCCTGTTCCAGATCATCCCGACCACGAGCTCAGAGGACCCGGCGACGCTGGACACCGTCGACCGTCTCCGCGCCCTGAGCGCGGACATCGAGGCCGAGGACGGCTTCGAGACCGCTGTCACCGGTGCCACAGCGATCCAGATCGACGTCTCCGATCAGCTCGGCAAGGCCCTGGTGCCCTTCGGCATCTTCGTCGTCGGACTCTCCATCATCCTGCTGATGATGGTCTTCCGTTCGATCGCCGTGCCCATCAAGGCCACCGGCGGCTTCCTGCTGTCCGTCTTCGCATCCTTCGGCACCGTGGTCCTCGTCTTCCACGACGGGCTCTTCGCATCGGCGATGGGCATCGACTCGACGGGACCGGTGATCAGCTTCCTGCCGATCATCCTGATGGGCATCCTGTTCGGTCTGGCCATGGACTATGAGGTCTTCCTCGTCTCCGGCATGCGGGAGGCCTACGTCCACGGAGCGAGCGCACGGGATGCGATCAGGACCGGCTTCGCCTCCTCCGCCCGTGTCGTCTCGGCCGCGGCGATCATCATGTTCTCCGTCTTCGCCGCCTTCGTCCCCGCAGGTGAGCCGATCATCAAATCGATCGCTCTCTCTCTGGCCTCGGGCATCTTCGTCGATGCCTTCCTCGTGCGCATGTCCCTTGTGCCCGCCATCATGCATCTGCTCGGAGACAAGGCCTGGTGGCTGCCGAGCTGGCTCGATCGCATCTTGCCGAGGCTCGACGTCGAAGGCGAGGGCCTGGCCCACGAGGTGGCTCTGCGGGATTGGCCCGAACCGAACTCCGACTACCGGGTCTACGGCCGTGGCATCGGCGTCAGCTCGGGTCGGCGCGGATTCGACCGGGTCGACATCTCCCTGCTGCCGGGTCAGATCCTCGTCGCCGGCGGAGCCGCCCGCGGGGCGCTCCTGCTCGCCCTGTCCGGCCGCGTCCGGCTGACCGCCGGCGAGATGAAGATCGGAGACATGGTCCTGCCCGAACATGCGGGACGGGTCCGTCGTCGGGTCCCGTACTTCGACCTCGGGTCGGGGGCGATGCCAGGCTCACGTGAGCTCTCACGACTGGCCGCCTCGGCGCCGGATCTGCTCATCATCGGCGAAGCCGGAGCATTGGCAGGTGAGGACGGTCGCGAATTCCGCGATCTCCTCTACGATCTGCAGGCCGAGGGCACGACGATCGTGTTGGGTCTGCCCGACGGCGACGTCACCGGGGTCCTGTCCCCGAACACGAACTACTTCCACCTCGATCTCGATGGGGCCGCCCCCGAGGCCGAGCGTGGAACCGACATCGACAACGGCGGCGTGCGAGCTCACGCGGCCGGTCGCAGCGAAATGGAAGGCGTGCAGTCGTGAGACTCGAACGTGCGAACTCGAAACGACCCGTGACCTGGCTGTCCCTGGCCGGCCTGGTGCTCATCCCGATCATCGTGGCCGCCGGCTTCATCCTGGCCACGTTCAACAGCACCGACCGCCTCGACACGATCGAGGCCGCGATCGTCAACAACGACGACGGCGCCGAGGTCGATGGTGAGACCGTGCCGGTCGGCCGGCAGCTGACCAGCGGGCTCGTGGGTGAAGAGGGCAATAACATCCACTGGGTCATCACCGATGCCGACGATGCGAAGAAGGGCATGTCCGACGGATCCTACGCTGCGACGCTGACGATCCCCGAGGGGTTCTCTCGGGCCGTGACCTCGGTCGACGATGCGAAGTCCGCCAGTCAGACGCAGCTCGACGTCGACGTCTCCGGAGTCGCTCCGGCCGCCGACACGCAGATCGCGAAGTCCGTCGCCGGGGTGGCCCGGACGTCCTTCAACACGCAGATGACCGAGACCTACCTCGACAACATCTACCTCGGCTTCAACGACATGGGCGAGCAGATGAAGCAGCTCGGCGACTCCGCCGGGGAGCTCGACACCGGTGCCGAGGACCTGACCAAGGGCACGAAGAAGTCCGCGAGCGGCGCGGGCGAACTCTCCGAGGGCATGGCCGAACTCGACTCCTCGGGAACGGAACTCAACCAAGGCGCAGGGGAACTGTCCCAGGGTGCCGGCGAACTGTCGAAGGGCACGTCCGGGCTCTCGGACGGTCTGCAGGAGATGAAGAAGCAGACGGCCGGGCTGCCCGACAGCACCCAGAAGCTCGCCGACGGTGCCGGAGAGCTCTCCGGGGGAGTCGACGAATACACGAAGTCCATCGACCAGATCATCAAGGGCTTCGCCGGCTCCGGTGACTCCGGCGAGGGCGGAATCGACGACCTCGTCGACGGCGGCAAGGACCTCGACAAGGGCGCCAAGGGAGTCTCCGAGGGCGCCGAGGGGCTGTCATCGGGACTCAGCCAGTATCGCGACGGGCTCCAGGAAGGAGCCGATCAGGCCGATAAGCTCGCCAAGAGCGGAACCGTCACCGGTCTCGACGACCTCGTCGAAGCGGGCATGATGACCCAGGACGAAGCCGACCAGGCGAAGGCCGGACTCTGCCAGCCTGGCACACCCGACGAGGTCTGCCAGGGAACGGAACGGGCCTACGCCCAGGGGCTGCTCAACGGCACCTCGGGCGGACTGAACAGTGCCGTCGACGGCCTGGAGGAGAAGCAGGACGGACAGTCCCTGCTCGGCGGAGCGGACAAGCTCGCCGATGGCGCCGACGAACTCAGTGACGGCATGGGCAAGTTCGTCAAGGGGCTCGAAGACGGCCTCGGCAAGCTCACCGACGGGATGGAGGACATCTCGAAGAACGCACCGAAGCTGCTCGAAGCCTCGAAGGGACTGCGTGAAGGCGCCTCCGGCGTCGCCGAGGGCAACCAGAAGCTCGCCGACGGGATGCCGGAGCTGTCCGACGGTGTCGCCCAGGCCGCCGACGGCTCGAGTGAGCTCGACGATGGTGCCGGCCAGCTCTCGGACGGGCTGAGCGAATTCTCGACCGGGCTCGACAAGTACACCACCGGAGTCTCCACCGCGGCCACCGGCACCTCAGACCTCTCGGCCGGGCTGGACGAGCTCGCCGAAGGCAACGAGAAGTATTCCGAGGGCGTCGGGAAGTTCGCCGACGGAGTGCAGGAGGGCGCGGACGAGGTCCCCACCTACTCGTCCCCGGAGCGTGACAAGCTCTCCACGGTCGCCTCGGAGAACATCGAGGCACCGAGCGACGACTCCGGCACCGACATTCTGCAGGGATCGACGATCGCCCTGCTCATCATGCTCGCGCTGTGGGTCGGCGGACTCGTCACCTACACGGTGCTCAAACCGATCCTGGCCTCGACCCTGCTGTCGACGAGGTCCTCGTTCGCCGTCTGGCTGCGCGGACTCGTGCCCGGTGCGATCGTGGGTCTGCTGCAGGCGCTGGTGCTGTCCGTGCTGGCGGTGAGCGTGATGGACCTCGATGCCGTCCAGGGCTTTGAGATCGCGGTGCTGACATTCGTCTCCGCGCTCGTGTTCATGGTCCTCAACTTCGCCCTCGTGGCATGGTTCGGCGGTGTGGGCAGATTCCTGTCCGTGATCGCGGTGGTCCTCGCCGTCGCCGGTCGGACGATCGGTGCGGTGCCGGGCTTCTTCGACTTCGTCGCCCCGATCCTGCCACTGACGCCGGCGATGAACGGCTTCTCCGCGATCGCGGCCGGAACCAGCGGGGTGGGCGCCGCCTACGGCGGGCTGCTGGCCTGGGCGATCATCGGAGTCGTGATGTCGCTGCTGGCCATCGTGCGAGCCAGGTCGACGAAGCCCGAAGCCGCCCTCGAGATGGCCTAGGCGGTGACGCGGGGCGGCGCCGCCCGGGGCGGCGCCGCCGTCCCGCGGGCCTCAGATGAGGTCGAGGATCGCGCTCGCAGCGGCGTGGGAGTCGCTCAGCGTTGCGGCGTTCGTGTTCGGGTTCGCCGCGATCGCCAGGCCCCACTGGACCGAGGACAGCTGGATGGACAGCGCGAACCGGCGAGGATGAACGCTGCCGTCGACGTCGATCGTGCGATAGGGGCGCTGGGTGAGCGCCAGACCGCCCAAGAGCTTCTCGCGACCGTCGTCCAGCCTCAGACGCGCGGGGGTGAGCTGGCCGCGCTCGATCATCCCGTGCACCAGCACATCGGCGGCCCGAGCCACCGCATTCGTCGGTGATGCCGCATCGATGACGACGCTTCCCGTGATGGCACCGGCGACCTGCGCCGAGGCGGCCGTGAAGATCTGCGGAAGCCGATCCCGGCCCGCCGGTGGTGTGGCATCGGGATCGGCTTCGATGCGCATATCGGGACCGATGAATTCGACGAGGCCGGCCTCGGCCAGCGCCAGGAGTTCGGCGATGCGCTGCGGGGGAGGGCCGTCGCAGATGCCGGAGACGAAGCCCTCGAACCAGCCGCAGATCTCCATGTCGATGCTGACCGGGTCGATGTGGCCTTCGACGATGAGGTCTTTGAGCAGCAGCCGGGCCTGCCAGAGCACGTTGAACAGCGACTTCTCCGCACTGCCCGTGGGCCCGGCGAGGGAATCGTGGAGGTCTGTGCGAAGGAAATCGAGCATCCACTCGTGCAGTGAATTCGTCTGCCTGGGCGCGCGGTTGTCGAACTGTCGCCCCTCGAGCGGATTCAGCAGCTCGTGCAGTGACATGCGGTGAGCCGGGTCGGGGACGAGCCTCTCCTCGATCTCCGACCAGGCGAAGGCCTCGCGGGTGACACGTCCCTGGCGAGCAGTCTCGGCGGCGGCTTCGCCCGGAGTGGACGTCTCATCCGACTCGGACGTTTCACGTGATTCGGGGTGGGTCTCCTGCCAGGTGCGTCGGGTCAGGTGTCGGGACACCGCCTCGGCGATGGCCTCGCGCAGCTGACCGGGGTCGCCGGCGAACGCCTCCGGCCGGGTCCGGGACAGGACGCTGTAGTAGGCCAGGCGCAGGTCGGCGAGGATGAGCGGCCACAGCTGGTCATTGAAGCGTGCACCGGCCCTGCCTGCTCCGTCGAGATCGGCGAGACCGGCCAGCAGTGCGATGTTCTCCCGCGTGAAGTAGCGCAACGGCCAGGGCGAACGCGGGTGCGCCGGGCAGATGGGTTTGCTGCGGTAGGGGACGCCGCGACGGGAGCCGAGCAGCAGCCGGGGCTCCTCACCTCTGCGCACGTACTTCAGTTCGCCGGCGATCTCGGGATCCGGGTCGAAGCGGCCACCGCGCTCGCGGGTGAACAGCGTCTGCAGGTCGAAGTAGTTCAGCCCCATGCCACGGACGATGACACGGTTGCCGGGGGACACCTCGGCGATGGGCGCTTCGGCCGGCAGGCCCTGGGGAATGTAGCGCCCGCCGCTGCGCTGTGCGAAAGCCGCGAGCCGGGCGCGCTCCTCGGGCTGCGTGCTGGGGATGTGGCCGACTGCGAGCACGACGGCGGAGGCGATGATGGCGGTTCCGTCCTCACAGCGGACCAGTTGGGCAGGCACGGTCGCCGAACCCGGGCGAGTGTGTCCCGGAGGTTCGACCGGTGGGAGGTCGATGACCGACTCGACCTTCGTAGGGTGCTCGACGATCTCGACGAACTCGGGGGCCGCCGCCCGGATGCGGGTGTAGGCCTCGCGCAGATAGCGGCCGTAGAGGGTCCGGCTGGGAAACGTCGAATCGACGGGATCGGTGCCGCCCGCGTCCCGGTACCACTGCGCCATATCGGGGCCGAGGCCGCAGTCAGTGGGATCGGGGGCACCGTTCGTGGGATCGGGGCGGATGAACGAGCAGCTGGAGTCGGGAAAGATCGTCTGCTCGGCGATCGTCGTATTCATCAGCAGGGTCTCGGGCTGGTCCGTGCGCCAGACGATCCCCGCACCCGGCGGGTAGGGATCGATGAGGTGGATGACGATGGCCGGCGGCGCGTCGGCACCCGTGAAGCGCTCTGAGGCCAGTGCGACGAGCCTTTCGAGGACGGAGAGTCCGCGAGGCCCGGCGCCGATGATCGCGACGGAGTGGTCCTGCGGCTCAGGGGTTCCCGATTCGGCTGGGCTCACTCCTGCTCTCCGGCTCCCGGGCCGGGGTAGCCGGGGAAGTCATCGCCGGGCTCGAAGCCCTTCGGGTAGCACTTGCCCTGAGCATTGGGCTCACCCGGTTTGGTGGGCTCGGCGCCGCCCGTGCCCCCGTCGTCGGCAGGCTGCTCGGCGGAGGTTTCGTCCGCAGGCTCCTCCTCGGCGGAGGACGAGCCCCCGCTCTCGTCCGTGCTCTCGTCCGTGCCGGCATCGTTGGTGGGCTTGGGAGTCTCCCCGCCGTCGGAGGCACCCTTGACCTCACCCTCGATCCACTCGTGGAGGACATCGAAGTCGGGGTCGTAGGTGGGGGTCACATCGTTGTTGATCTGGACCGTCGTGACCTCGCCCTTCTGCATGGAGAGAGCGAGTTCGATGAAGGCCGGGACCTCATTCTGCGGAATCGAGGTCGCGATGTTCCTGGTGGCCGAGTTCGCGAGCTTGGGGTAGGCCGTGGCGAGCTCACGCGGGTCGGTCTGATCGAGGGTGGTTTTGATCATGCGCTGCTGACGGCACATGCGGTCATAGTTGTCGCTGCCCTCGCGGGAACGCACATACCAGAGTGCATCCTTGCCCTTGAGTGTCTGCGGGCCCGGATCGACCCAGTCGTAGACCTCGTTGGCCACACCGGACATTGACTTGCCGCCGCCCATCGGGATGGGGCGTTCGACGTCGATCTTGACTCCGCCGATCGCATCGACGACGTCTTCGAAGCCGGCCATGTCCACCGAGGCCCAGTAGTCGAGGTTGAGGCCCAACGAGCCTTCGACGGCCTGCATCGTGGCGGACATTCCCGGCTCCAGCCCGTGGGTGTCGCCGACGACGTCCTCGTTCTGTTCGCCCCACTGCCAGACGGAGTTGATGAGATCGACCGAGGACTGGCCCGTGGGTCGGAACCCGTCCGGCCATCGTTCGTCCAGTCCGCTTCCCTCGGGGAAGATCGGGAACGCGAGGTTACGGGGGACGGAGATGAGCGCGGCATTGCCCGTCTTCGTGTCGATCGAGGCGACGAGCATGGTGTCGGGTCGGGTGCCTTCGCGGTCGTCGCCGTTGTCGCGGCCCATGAGGAAGACGTTGATGTAGGGCTGGTCGGCCCACAGGTCCTCGGCGCTCTGGGAGTCGCCCGTGCTGTCGCCGAAGAGGCTGGAGACCGTATTGCCTTGGACATTGGCGTAGACGGAGCCGACGCCGAAGGGAATGCCGACGATGAGCGCGAGGGACACGACGAGGACGCCCGCCATCTTGTTCTGCCATGGGGCATAGCGGTGACCTCTGCGCAGCCCGAGGTGGGATACGACGATCGCGAGGACCCAGATCACTCCGATGACGGCGAGGGCGATCGCGAGGAAGGTCAGCAGCGAAGGGCTCGAGACGATCGTGCCGAATGCGCGGACCGGTCCCTTGATGAGGACGTAGACGGCGGCGACGATGAAGGTGAGGACGAACCCGCCGAGCAGGATGAGCCCCAAGGGGCGGAATCGTGTGCGCAGCAGTCCGACGCCCGGAAGCAGCGTGCTCAGCGACGTCCAGCCGACGAGGCTGGGGAAGGCCTCCCCGACCCGTGAGGAATGGCGGCGCGCACGCGAAGACTCGGCCGCGGCCGCTTCGTCCTCCCGGCGGCGGTCCCTGCGCCGCACCGACGGATCGGCATCTGCGAGCGATGGCTCCTCCGCCGATCTCCTCGCCGGTGATGGTTCCCTCGTGGTTGCCGATTCCCTCGCCGAGGTGGGTCGGCGGTTGCGTTCGCCGGTGGGCCGGGCGGCATCGTCGGGTGTCGGGCGCTGTTCAGCGGTGGCCCGGCTGTGTGTGTCGGCGTCGGATCCAGCGATGGAGGCGCCGCTGGCTCCTGCGGCACGAAGCATCCGTGCTTCGCGTCGAGTGCGGGGCGCTACCGGGCGAGGCGTCGGTGCCTTCGACGCGTTCTGCTCTGATTGCGACTGCCGTGGATTCGTCTGCTGTTGTTGTGAGTTCGACTGCTGTGGATTCGTCTTCTGCGATTTCGACTGCCGCTGTGGGCCCGATACTGGACGCAGGGAGGCGGAGTCGTCGTCGCTGGCCGCGGACTCACCACGGAACCGAGGACGAGAAGAAGCCCGGAGACGGTGACCAGCGGGGCGAGAATCTGGGTCGTTCCCTTTTGGCCCGTGCTTGTCAGGGGGAATCTCTGGCAAGTTCTTAACTCCTCGTAGGTGACGTCTCGTGCTGCGTGCGCTGCTCATGGTGCTGAGGACACCGACGCGCATCGGCATCGACGTCAGCACGCGAGCGATGCCGACGCAGGGGGCACCTCCGTAGCATCGTCCTCGGATCCGTCAGAGCGCAAACCGCAGAGCACTTCGGAACGATTTTACGCCCGTAGATTGATGAATGCTGGAATTCGAGTGTGCACGGGCAGGGGAAACGGGTCGTTCGCCCCGATTCCCCAGCGGTGTGACCCTGCCGTGAATATGATCGAGACCACTTGTGGCTCATACACTTTGCTCTTCGGCTCCGGTATCGCATAGGCTGTTCTCCGTAGTGAGAACTGCAGATTCGAGACGGTCTTCCCGGAGCGGCATCGAATCGATAATTGGAGTCGTGGCTGAGCGGCCGAAAGCGTCACCCTGCTAAGGTGAAGTCCCTTGAACTGGGGACCGAGGGTTCAAATCCCTCCGACTCCGCGTTGTGAAGGACCCCCGTCCGACCAGTGCTTCACTGGGAGGGCGGGGGTCTTTCGATTCACCGGTTCGTGCGCAGCCACAGCAGTGCGACGTGGAGAGCGGTGCGCGATTCCGCATCCTCGAGTGAGACGCCGAGTCTGTGCTGCAGTCTGTCCAGCCGTGCGTACAGGGCGGGGCGGGACAGGAAGCTGCTGCGAGCAAGGGCTGATTTGTTGCCTCCGTGGGTGAGGAACTGTTCGAGGAGGACGAGCATCTCCTCGTCGTCGGATTCGAGCAGAGGGGCCAGCTCCGCCTCGGCGAAGGCCCGCACGCTCGGTTCGCCGCGCAGGGACGAGAGCAGCCCGGGCAGTCGCACATCGGCGAACCGGTAGAACCGCCGCCGGCGCAGCTCGAGAGCCGAGGCGATCTCGGCCACCTGCGTGGCGGATTCGAGCCGGGTCGCCGCGTCGACGATCGATTCGCTCGCGCGACCCGCGCCGACCGTGGCGTCCCGGGCGGACAGCTCCATGATGAGCTGTCCGAGGATCGCCTCGTCATCGGCACCCTTGGGCGGTGCCACCACGATTGCGAATGATCCCGACTGCAGCCCTGCCGACAGGGTGGTGCAGCGGTGAGCTGCCGCGACCGAGACGAAATCGCGATGCAGCGACCGCTCCCGCAGCTGCAGCGTGGTCGGGTCGGTGCTCGGTCCGCGATCGACGCGCACGACAACGGGAATCATCCCCGCCCGTGGTGTGAACCCGAGGTCCGCGGCCCTGGCCCGGACGCGTTCCTCGTCGGTCTCGGTCGATTCCATGATCTCGCGGATCAGTCTGCCCTGAGCTTGGATGATGAGGTCCTGCTCATCGCGCTCGGCCATCCGCGCCAGCGTGAGAGCCTGGGCGGCGCGCTCGATGACCTGGCCGGCCTCCTCATCGGATCCGCGATGGCCGGGAGCCACCAGACGACCCCACCGCCGATCCCGCAGTCCCACCGGGACCTGCAGCCACCGGTTGCCCTGAGGATCTTCTTCGCCGAGGTGGTCCCTGCGTGATCGGCCACCCTGAGTCGGGTCGATGTCACCGGCGTGGGCGAGAAGACGATGTCCGACGTCTTCGAGGGCCACGGGCGTGCCCAGCAGCTCAGAGGTGGCCTCGACGATGTCCTGTGCCCCGGCGCTTTCGAGGCTCAGCTGCGTGAAGACCTCGTGGACCGTACGCGCTCGCTCGACGCGGGCGAGCTGACGGTTGAGCAGTTCCTGGTGGGCAAGTTCGGTGACGCGGACGAATTTGATCCGATGGCGCAGGATCACGATCGGGATCCCGCGTCCGTTCGCTGCGGCTCGCACATTCTCGATCGCCGCCTCATCGGCCAGGCCGTCGGCATCGATGAGTTCGATGACCGCGCCCGAGGCGGAGGCGGATTCGAGCTGGTCGAAGAACATCGCGGTGGACTCGGGCGAGGCTCGGAAGGACAGTCCGGTGCTCAGCACGAGTTCACCGCCTTCGAGGAACTGGGCGACGTTCTCCGAGTCGGCGATATGGACCCACCGCACCGCCCGCTCCAGGTGCTCGGCCCCGGACACGACCTCAGGACCGCCGCGGCGGATCTCGTCGACTTCGAGCAGTCGGGCGATCGTCAGTTCGGGCGCTCGCCGCGGCAGATCCTTCATGGGCTCACCTCCAGCATGTTTACACAGTGTAAATGGTCTCGGTCGAATGGTGACACACTGTCCATGGTCAATGGGGCTCGACCGGATCACCATTGAATGATCGGCACCACCTCGGCGAAGCGGAATGAACTGCGAAGGGACGACACATCATGACTGTGATCAATGCGAACGACGACCTCGACCGGACTGTCACTGACGAGCGGCTGCGCGCGGGGCGACGGGCCTACGATCTCGACCGGTCACACGTCTTCCACTCGTGGCAGGCGCAGGGGCCCTTCGACCCCATGACGGTTCTGGCGGCCGAAGGCCCCTACATCTGGGACGGTGAGGGCCGGAAGCTGCTCGACATGTCGTCCCAGCTGGTCAACACGAATATCGGGCACCAGCACCCGAAGGTCGTCGCCGCGATCCAGGAGCAGGCGGCCTCGCTGTGCACGATCGCACCTCAGCACGTCAACGACGCCCGCTCCGAAGCCGCTCGTCTCGTCGCCGAGCTCACGCCCGGCGACCTCGACCATGTCTTCTTCACCAACGGTGGTGCCGATGCGAACGAGCATGCGATCCGGATGGCCCGGCTGCACACGGGGAGGACCAAGGTGCTGTCGGCGTATCGCAGCTATCACGGAGGGACCCAGCTGGCCGTCAACGCCACCGGTGACCCGCGTCGATTCGCCAACGACTATTCGGCCGAGGGCATCGTCCACTTCATGCCCGCCTATCAGTACCGCTCATACTTCGGCTCCTCGACGGAGGCGGAGGAGACTTCGCGCGCATTGCGGCACCTCGAGGACATGATCACCCTCGAGGGGCCGGGAAACATCGCCGCGCTCATCCTTGAGACCGTGCCCGGAACGGCCGGAATCTACGGCCCTCCTGCTGGGTACCTCGAAGGCGTACGGGAGCTGACATCGCGTTATGGCATCGTCTTCATCGCAGACGAGGTGATGGCCGGCTTCGGCCGCACCGGCCGGTGGTTCGCCCTCGACCACTGGGGAGTCCGTCCCGACCTGCTGACCTTCGCCAAGGGCGTGAACTCGGGCTACGTCCCCCTGGGCGGGGTCGCGATCTCCGACGGAGTCTTCGAGACCTTCCGCGACCGCGCCTATCCGGGCGGGCTGACCTACTCGGGCCACCCACTGGCCTGCGCCGCGGCGGTGGCGACCATCACCGCGATGCGCGACGAGGGCATGGTCGAAAACGCCGACAGGCTCGGCCGCGACATCATCGGCCCGGCACTGCATGAGATGGCGCAGCGGCATCCCTCGATCGGTGACGTGCGCGGAATGGGATGCTTCTGGGCCATCGAACTGGTCAGGGACCGGGCCACGCGCGAACCATTGGCCGCATACGGCGGCAGCTCGCCGGAGATGAACGCCGTGATCGCGGCCATGAAGTCGGGCGGAGTGCTTCCCTTCGCGAACTTCAACCGCATCCATGTCGTCCCGCCGCTGAACACCCCCGACGCGGACCTGCGCTTCGGTCTCGAGGTGCTCGACGAAGCGCTGAGCATCGCCGACGAGTACGCCGCCTGACGGTCGTGCCCGCACCGGGCGACTGTGAGTGCCGATACATTCACTCATCCGGTGAGGGCGCATCGAACCAGATCAGAGGTGAATGAGAGATGTCGGGAGTGGCATCGCGTTGAACAGCAGGTGAAGATCAGGGGGAATAGGCGGTAGACTTTTTCCGATTGAGGTCGCTGCCTGTCAGCTAAATCATCCACGGTCCGAATTGTGTCTACGTTCAAGGTCGCTTAGTGGAAATCATCTTCGTCGTCGTGCTCGTCATCGCACTGGCACTGTTCTTCGACTTCACCAATGGCTTTCACGACACAGCCAATGCCATGGCAACACCGATCGCCACCGGTGCGATCAAGCCGAAAGCGGCGGTCACCCTGGCAGCACTGCTCAACCTCGTCGGTGCATTCCTCTCCACCGAGGTGGCGAAGACCATCTCCGGCGGCATCATCAAAGAGGGCAACGGGGGAGTTCAGATCACCCCGGACTTCATTCTCGCCGGACTCATCGGTGCGATCATCTGGAACATGGCGACTTGGCGATTCGGCCTGCCGTCGTCCTCCTCCCACGCGCTGTTCGGCGGGCTGATCGGTGCCGCCATCATCGGCGCCGGGCTCAACTCCGTCGACTACGGCGTGTTCCTGTCCAAGGTCGTCCTGCCTGCACTCGCGGCACCGATCATCGCGGGCGTGGGCGCCTATCTGTGCACGCGCCTGGCCTATTCCATCACGCGACGCAACGGTGAAGGCAGGACAGCCCACCGGGCGCCGTTCAAATACGGGCAGATCTTCAGCTCCTCACTCGTCGCCCTGGCACACGGCACCAACGATGCGCAGAAGACCATGGGCGTCATCACCCTGGTGCTCGTGTCCGCGAATCTGCAGGACCATGGAACCGGCCCTCACATCTGGGTGATCGCAGCCTGCGCGCTGGCGATCGCGCTGGGAACCTACGTCGGCGGATGGCGAATCATCGACACCCTCGGCACGAAGCTCACCACCGTCAAGCCCGCCCAGGGGCTGTCCGCCGAGACGTCGACGGCAGCCGCCATTCTCGCCTCGTCCCATTTGGGCTTCGCCTTGTCGACGACGCAGGTGGCGTCCGGCTCGGTGCTCGGTTCAGGGATGGGACGCAAGGGTGCCGACGTCCAGTGGTCGACCGCCGGACGCATCGCTTCGGGCTGGCTGCTGACCATTCCGGCGGCTGCCGTTGTCGGTGGGATCGCGGCGGGCGTCGCTCATCTGGGGACCATCGGAGTCGTCATCGACACGGTCGTCGCGGTCGTCGCGGTCCTCTGGATCTTCCTCAGCTCGCGCAAGGCCGCCGACCCTGAGCTCTCGAACTTCGACACCGTCGGCGAGGCCGTCGGCATCCGCGGACGCAAGCGCAAGCTGCGCAAGGACCGCAACCGCAAGCGGGCAGCCATGAAGCGCGCAGCCCGGATCGAAGCCCGCGAGCAACGGCATGCGGCCAGAGCCGAAGCGAAATCCGGCGGCGGTTCGAATGCTGAGGAGCCACGCACGGAAGCCGCGGAGACGCGCACGGGCGACGCCGAAGAGACACGCACGGGCGACGCCGAAGAGACACGCACGGGCGACGCCGAAGAGACACGCACGGACCAGGGAGGGTCGAAATGATCGAGTGGAGCGCTTTTCTCATCGTTGCGATTGCGACCTGGGTATCGGCGGTCGTCGTCATCATGCTCTTCTCCGCCGCGGTGCGGATGCGGGCAGTCCACGTCGACCTGGTCGCCGCGGGCCAGCACAAACCCCTTCTCAAGGTCGGCTATTGGGCGGTCTTCGGCATCTGCGGCGTCGTCGTGCTCATCGGCGTCTACCTGATCGTCCCGGCGTTGCACGGCGCCTGAGGTTCGTCAGGAATGTCGAGGAGCCTCTCCTCGACTCCTGGCGTACGTCCGGACCGTGAGCCCCATTCACCACCAGCAGCTGCAACCACCCTCGCTGGCTGCAACCACCACCGCCGGCTGCAGTCACCCCCGCTGGCTGCAGTCACCACCGCCGGCTCGGCAGTCCCTCCACCGAGCCGCTCACCCTACAGTTGCGGGGGTGCCTTTCAGCGCTCCGGGTGCGTGATGCGATGCGACCTCGCCCGGCACCCAGTCTGAGCCGGTGCACCGCCCGACACTCTGCCGACGGTGACTTTCCGGTCGCCGACTCCAGGCACACGAAAATCCCCCAACCACCTCGGCGATGGTTGGGGGATTCTCTGTCGACCGGAGCCTCAGTGTCTCGGAGCCGCAGTGCCTCAGGCGAGGCCCAGGCGCTCCCGGAGGTTGTCGACCTCGGCACGGAGCTCGGCCGGAACCGAATCCCCGAGCTGTGAGTACCATTCTTCGATGAGCGCGAGCTCGGTCTCCCACTCGTCGGGGTTGATCTCGAGCGCCTTGCGCAGGTCCTCGTCGGTGAAGTCGAGTCCCTCGATGTCCAGACCTCCCTCGACCGGGGTCAGGCCCAGCGGGCTCTCCTCGGCGTCGGTGGTGCCGGCCACGCGTTCGAAGACCCACTTGAGGACGCGTGAGTTCTCGGAGAATCCCGGCCACAGGATCGAGTTGTTCTCGTCGCGGCGGAACCAGTTGACGTAGAAGATCTTCGGCAGCTGAGCGCCCTCGGTCTTGCCGATGTCGAGCCAGTGCTGCAGGTAATCCCCGACGTTGTAGCCGATGAACGGACGCATCGCCATGGGGTCGCGGCGAACGACGCCGACGGCGCCGGTGGCAGCGGCGGTGGTCTCCGAGGAGAGCACCGAGCCCATGAACACGCCGTGGTTCCAGTCCTTGGTCTCGGTCACGAGCGGCATTGTGGTCTTGCGGCGACCGCCGAAGAGGATGGCCGAGATCGGCACACCGTTCGGGTTCGTCCACTCGGGGGCCAGGGTCGGAACGTTGGCGATCGGGGTGCAGAAGCGCGAGTTCGGGTGAGCGGCCGGGGTCTCCGAGTCCGGGGTCCAGTCGTTGCCGCGCCAGTCGGTGAGGTGAGCCGGCTTCTCGTCGGTCTTGCCTTCCCACCACACGTCGCCGTCGTCGGTCAGTGCGACGTTGGTGAAGATGTTTCCTCCGGCTTCGATGGCGCGCATCGCGGTCGGGTTGGTGGTGTAGCCGGTGCCCGGTGCGACACCGAAGAGGCCGAACTCGGGGTTGACGGCGTAGAGCTGGCCGTCGTCGCCGAAGCGCATCCACGCGATGTCATCGCCCAGGGTCTCGGCCTTCCAGCCGGGAATGGTGGGCTCGATCATGGCGAGGTTGGTCTTGCCGCAGGCCGAGGGGAATGCGGCGGCCACGTACTTGACCTCGCCTTCCGGATTGGTCAGCTTGAGGATGAGCATGTGCTCGGCCAACCAGCCCTCATCGCGGGCGATCGAGGAGGCGATGCGCAGTGCGTAGCACTTCTTGCCCAGCAGGGCGTTGCCGCCGTAGCCGGAGCCGAAGGACCAGATGGAGCGCTCTTCGGGGAAGTGGGTGATGTACTTCGTGGAGTTGTGCGGCCAGGCGACGTCGGTCTGCCCGGCTTCGAGCGGAGCGCCGACCGAGTGCACGCACTCGACGAAGTTGCCGCCGTTGGCCACGATGGCGTCGAGTGCGGTCTTGCCCGAGCGTGCCATCACGAGCATGGAGAGCACGACGTAGGGGGAGTCGGTGACCTCGATGCCGAACATCGGCTGATCGGCCTCGGCATGTCCCATGACGAAGGGGATGACGTACATGGTGCGTCCGCGCATCGAACCGTCGAAGAGAGGCTCGAGGGTCTCCTTCATCTCGGCCGGGGCCATCCAGTTGTTGAGGGGGCCTGCATCCTTCTCCTCGACGGAGCAGATGTAGGTGCGATCTTCTACCCGGGCGACGTCCTCGGGGTCGGAGGCCGCGTAGAATGAGTCCTTGGTACCAGTCAGACGGACGATGGTGCCGGCTTCGACGAGCTGATCGGTGATGGTGGCCTTCTGCTCATCCGAACCATCGACCCAGACGATATCGTCCGGGGCGGTGAGGGTGGCGACCCTGCTGACGAACGAGAGCACCGACTCGCTGTCGGTCGGTGAGTTCTTCAGCTGGTCAGCGACGACGTCATGGTCGAGGACAGTCATGAGTGGTCTCCTGGTCGATCGGGATTACGGGGTTCCGCCGGGCGGTCGGTACACCTCCACCGTAGGTCTCGGACGGGCGGGGAAATCCTGGATTCGAGTCACCGGAAGATGTGCATTGGATCACAACAAGGTCTCGAAAGACGTGAATGAATCAATTTAATGACGTGTTGTTGCATTATGATGACCGATCATTGCAGCGCATGATCGACCGTGAAAGAGACCCCCACCCCTCGCCGAGGTGGCTCCCGCGTTCCAGCGGAACCTCGGGATGGACTTCGCTACTACAGCTTGTAGAATAAGGGTGCGGCGTCTCCCTTGCAGGCGACGTCGACCATGCCCTGAGCGACATTCTTCTGACCAGGGCATATCTGCACTTCATTTGAGAGGCTAAGGAGCAACATGCCCCGCACCACCATCGGACTCGGCATCGTCCTCATCGCCGTCGGCGTCATCGCCTACGTCGCTACCGCATTCGCCAGTTGGACCGCCTTGATCCCAGCCATCCTGGGTGCAGTCATCCTGGTCTGCGGGCTGATCGGGCTGAAGAATCAGAAGCTGGGAATCCACATCGCCCTGGTCGTCGCGATCCTGGGTATCTTCGGTACCGCTATGAACGTCATGCAGGTCGGTGCGCTGATCGCCGGTGAAGCCGAACGCCCCGCCGCCGTGATCACGAGCATCATCACCTTCGTGCTGCTCATTCTCTACGTCGTCCTGGGGGTCCGGTCCTTCATCGCCGCTCGCCGGTGGAAGAACTCGGCGCAGGCGGAGACCGCGGCGTAGCCATCCGGTCGGGGTTGCAGCCTGCCGTCCGGCAGGATGCGGCCCCACTTCGCCGGGGTCGCCGATGTGGCGAAGAGCACTCGGACCGAATTTGAGCTTGAGCGAATCCGGTGTGTATAGTTGATCGAGTTGCAGGGCGAGGGTCCGGGCGACATGCGCCACTAGCTCAACGGATAGAGCATCTGACTACGGATCAGAAGGTTGGGGGTTCGAATCCCTCGTGGCGCACAGCTGAGGGAAGCCCCTCACCAGTGGAAATAGCTGGTGAGGGGCTTTTTCGATCGTTGCACACCAGGAGCACATTCCGAGGGCGCTCGGCGCTGGGATCGAACCATGGCCGCAATCAGCGCCGACGACGGTGCCCGTGTGCGGTGTCGGGCCTCTTCACCTCGCTGCGAGCAGAGCCTCCCGCTGCTGCTGCGGCAGATGCTTGACCACCTCGCGCATCGTCACCCCCGAAGCCCGATGCGCACGTGGCAGCATCCAGTCGAAGACGAGATCGGGCCGTTTGCGAGCCGTATCGCGCAGCACCCAGCCGATGGCCTTGCGGATGAAGAACTCCTTCTCCTCGAGCATCGCATCGGCGAACCGAGCGAATCGGTCGAAATCCCCACGGCCCTCCCGCAACGGTCTGAGATGGGCCAGCAGTGCAGAGCGTCGGATCCACAGATCATCATCGCCGGCCCAGCGTTCGAGCACCGGGTCGAAGCCGGCGTCGAGTTCGCTCAGGGGGCCGATGGCATCGCCGGACAGCGGATCGACCAGTGCCCAGGTCTGAGCCTGGCGCAGCAGGCGTTCGAAGAAGTCACTGTCTCCGACGCCGAGGTGGTCCTTCGTCTGGACGAGCACCATCGTGGCCGCACTGCGACATTCGTAAACGGGAGCAGTATCTGAGTCCGCTGCCGGCGTCGACAGGCTCTTGCCCGCGTCGTCCGTCGAGTGACTCTTGCTCGCGTCGTCGAGGCGGCTCGTGCTGATGGCCCGCGCAGGGTCCCACAGCAGCTCGGCGAGTTCGATGATCTGGTCGTGGTCGAGATCTGCATGGCGCAGGGCCGCGCGGACCACCGCCCGAGTGTCCGGCACGCCGACGCCGTAGTGGACGAGTTCGCTCTTGAGGTAGGAACGTTCCTTCGCAGCGCGTACGGAACTGCCACGACCACGCAGCTCCGACTCGATCACCTCGGCGAGGGAGCGCGCACAGGATGCAGCCGACGTCATGGTCCGATCATCTCACTGCGGGCTGGAAACGGCTCAACGGTCGGCAAGTTCTGGTCGATCTGAACGAGCAGATCGACCAGAACTTGCCGACCGTTGAGCACCATCTGGTCAGAAACAGCAGCCGTCAGCTGGTGACGGCCGAATGCGGCGTGATCAGTCCGTACCGGCGTCGAAGGCGGCGGACAGGCCGGCACGGTCGCCGGCCTCGTCGACGTCGACGGTGGAGTTCGCGATCTCCTCGGCGCCACCGGCCTCGAGGGAGCCGACGAGCTCCGAGGTCGGGCCCGAGACGATGCCCATGGCCGCGTACTGTTCGAGACGGGCACGCGAATCGGCGATGTCGAGGTTGCGCATGGTCAGCTGGCCGATGCGGTCTTCGGGGCCGAAGGCGGCGTCGCCCACGCGCTCCATCGACAGCTTCTCCGGGTGGTAGGACAGGTTGGGGCCGGTCGTGTCGACGATCGTGTAGTCGTCACCGCGGCGCAGGCGCAGCGTGACCTCGCCGGTGATCGCCGAGGCGACCCACCGCTGCATGGATTCGCGCAGCATCAGCGACTGGGGGTCGAGCCACCGACCCTCGTACATGCGCCGACCCAGGCGGCGGCCCTCTTCGTGGTAGAGCGCGATGGTGTCTTCGTTGTGGATGGCGTTGATGAGGCGCTCGTAGGTGACGTGGAGCAGAGCCATGCCGGGAGCTTCGTAGATGCCGCGCGACTTCGCCTCGATGATGCGGTTCTCGATCTGATCCGAGACGCCGAGCCCGTGGCGGCCGCCGATCTCGTTGGCCTTGAAGACCAGGGCGACGGGGTCGTCGAACTTCTCACCGTTGATCGAAACCGGGCGGCCGGCCTCGAAGCCGACGGTGACCTCTTCGGACTTGACCTCGACGTCATCGCGCCAGGCGGGAACGCCCATGATCGGTTCGATGATGTCGAGCCCGGTGTCGAGGTACTCGAGCTTCTTCGCCTCGTGGGTCGCACCCCAGATGTTCGCATCGGTGGAGTACGCCTTCTCGGCGGAATCCCGGTAGGGGTAGCCGTGTTCGACGAGCCATTCGCTCATCTCCTGGCGGCCGCCCAGCTCCTCGACGAAGTCCGCGTCGAGCCACGGCTTGTAGATGCGCAGCTTCGGGTTGGCCATGAGGCCGTAGCGGTAGAAGCGCTCGATGTCATTGCCCTTGTAGGTCGAGCCGTCGCCCCAGATGTCGACGCCGTCGTCCTTCATGGCGCGTACGAGCATCGTGCCGGTCACCGCGCGCCCCAGGGGAGTGGTGTTGAAGTAGGTCTTGCCGCCGGAGCGGACGTTGAAGGCACCGCACTGCAGGGCCACGAAACCCTCTTCCACGAGCAGGCGCTTGGCGTCGACGAACCGGGCGATCTCAGCACCGTATTCCTTCGCGCGCTCGGTCACCGACTCTAGGTCGGGCTCGTCGTACTGACCGATGTCGGCCGTGTAGGTGCAGGGGACGGCCCCCTTGTGGCGCATCCATGCGACCGCGCAGGAGGTGTCCAATCCGCCGGAGAAGGCGATTCCAACGTTCTCACCGATAGGGAGTGAAGACAATACTTTCGACATGGTGATCAGCTTAACGGCAGGATCGACGCGTGTCGAATTGTTATGCATGGAGCTGTATTTTTATGTGCCGCAGTCGGGCGCGCAGTTCTACCCCACAATGGCGAGGCCGATTTCATCCACGAGGTGGAGGTGCGCAGGGAGTCGGCAAAGTAGATTGGACAATGAGAACAGCACAGGCGGCGGCGTGGACCGAAGCGGCGGCGACGGTGTGGGACCGAGGAGGAATCGTGGGCACGGGAACGGGCGAGAACGAGAACGTCGTCGCGGGTGCTGAGGGGGCAGCCACCTCGGCGGCGGAGACGGAAGCTTCAGCGGCGGAGACGGAAACTTCAACAGCGGTGGGGATGGGGACAGACATCGGGCGAGCGAACCCCCGAGTGCAGGACCACCTCGAAGTGGATGCGAAGGGGCGTCCTCTCGCGATCGTTCCGGCCACGGTGCCGTGGCTCGCAGTCGCAGTCTTCGTCGCGGTCGCGGTGGTACTCGCCTGGCTCATCTGCCTGCCGCTGTGGATCTCCGACGAGGGGCTGCAGGACGTGCTGCTCGTGCAGCTGTGCGGACAGGCGATGATGTTCACCCCGCTGTTGTCCGTGATCGTCGCGATGATCGTCCAGCGCAGGCGGGTCATGCGGAGGGGAGCGCCTCAGCCCAGCATTCCGAGGTATCTGGGCATGTGGCCGCTTCGCCCCTTCGGTCGAGTCCTGGGTGTGACAGCAGCTTCGCTGTTCGGTGTGTTCGTGCTGGTGGCTGCCGCGTACTTGCTCGGCTCCGCGTTCGGGTGGGTCACGTTCGACCTGACGGGCCTCTCCGGCTTCAAGATGCAGATGGCGGCGCTGCCGGGCATGGGCATGATTCCGCTGCCCGCTGCCGTCATCGTCTACCTGGTGATCATGGTCTTCAACTCCCTGGTCACCGCGATCTTCGCCTTCGGCGAGGAGGTCGGCTGGCGAGGATGGCTGCTGACGAGTCTGCGCCCGCTCGGCACCTGGCCGGCACTGCTCATCGTGGGAGTGGTCTGGGGCCTGTGGCACGCGCCGCTGATCCTGCTCGGCTACAACTTCAGTCGTCCCGACATCACCGGCCTCGGCTTCATGATCGGCGGCTGTGTCATGATCGGCGTCCTGCTCGGCTGGCTGCGTCTGCGCACCGGCTCGGTCTGGCCCGCGGTCTTCGCCCATGGCGGCCTCAACGGCTCTTCGGCGATGCTGCTCGGACTGTTCATCGATGCCGCCGCCCCGACACCGGACATGGCGCTCATCGCCACATTGGGAGTGGCCGGCTGGATCGTCTCCGCCCTCGTCATCGCCGTCCTCTTGGCCACCGGGCAGTTCCGCAGGCAGCCCGAGCTGGGCATCAAACGTCCGAAGCCTCCGAAAGCCGTCACGACTCCTGCTCCCGCGCCCTCGGAGACAGTCTCTCCCGCGACCTCGGATGGCAGCGGGCTTTGAGGCTGTGGGTGGGCATCGGATAAGCTCAGAGCCCCGAACTTCAAGGAGAGCTATATGGCACTGGGATCATCGTTGCTGCAGACAGCGGGACGCGTACTCACCGCACCGATCTTCATCACCGGAGGATATTCGGCCCTGACAAGTCCGGGTGGCCGACCCGCGATGGCCGCCCCGACCCTCGATACGATCCGCGAGTACGTGCCGGTCCTGCCCGAGGACGATGAACTCCTGGTCCGGGTCAACGGCGGGCTGCAGCTGCTCGCCGGAACCGCCCTGGCGCTGGGCATCAAGCCACGGCTCTCCGCGCTCGCCCTCGTCGGGTCCCTCGTGCCGACCACACTCGCCGGCCACGCCTTCTGGGAGATGGAGGGCGCCGACGCGGCCGCCCACAAGACCCATTTCTCGAAGAACGTCGCGGCACTGGGCGGTCTGCTGCTGGTTGCCGGCTCCGAAGAGACCAAGAAGGCTGCGAGGAAGGCGGCCGCGAAGGCAGCCAGGAAAGCCGCGAAGAAGGCTGAGAAGAAGGCCCTCAAGCAGGGCTGAGCAGCGTTCCCGGATATCGTCGGCTTCCACCGCTTCATCGGTATTGACTCCATCTCCTTTCCGATCTCACCGAGGTGTTTCCCACCCTGTGGATCCGACTGTGGTTTCCCCGCCCCGAGAAGGGAGAGGGGCACGTCAGCCAGCGCGGTTACACGTTCGTCGATGTCGACCTGCCCACTGGCGCATTCAGTCTCGACTTCGTCATCCACGGTGGCGTCGCGATTCCTGACGGCTCTGGTCCTGTCAGCCGGTAGGTCGCGAGCGAAACATCGGGAACGACCATCGAGGCCGCACTGACCCCTGCTCGCATCGATTTCCTATCGGATACGAACCACATCCTCCTCGTGGGCGACCGTACCCCGCGGCCAGAGGTGAATTCCTGGCTGGAGGCCATCCCCGCCGAGGTGGCGGTGACGGTTGCGCTCGAAGACGATCGTGACCGCGGAACGGTGAAAGCCCTTCCCCGGACCGAGCATCTGCGCGCACTCGACCTCGATTCAGACGGCCTCTATTTATGGGCCGCCGGTGAGGGCGGGCTCATCAGACAAGTGCGCTCGGTCAACAAACACGATCTGGAACTGAAGAAGGACCATCATTACTCACAGTTCTACTGGTTCGAGGGCAAACCCACCGGCTGACCGCTCCCTTTTGAAGCTGTCGTGACCACTTCGGTGCGGATAGCGTAGAGGATATGGCAGCGAACAGTCACGGCCCAGCGGACCCGCTCAGCGCTGAGGTGAACGAGATCGTGACCTTCAACGACGTCGATGACCCCGATCTGTGGATCCGCCCCGATCTCCCAGCCTCTCCCATCGAGTTCGTCGACCACGATCCCGCCTGGGCCGAACACTATTCGCAGCTGTCGAAGCAGATCCTCGCCCGGCTAGGGGAGACAGTTCTCGGCATTATTCATATTGGCTCCACCTCGGTCCCGGGCCTGGCAGCGAAGCCGATCATCGACATCGCTCTCGTCGTCGCGGACCCCCGCGCAGAGTCAGACTTCCGGCCTCTGCTGAACCAGATCGGCTTCGAACTCGTCATTCGCGAGCCGGCCTGGTACCAGCACCGAATGTTCAAACACCTCGACTCGCATTCAGGAATCCCGATCGCACCGATGTGCAACCTTCACGTGTTCGGACCCCGATGCCCGGAAGTCGCCCGCATGCGCCTGTTCCGCGATTGGCTGACCAGCAGCCCCGAAGATCGGAATCGCTATCAGGCGGTGAAGCTGCGCTCGGTCGCTGAGGCGAATTCTGCCGGTGAGACGGTCATGGAATACAACGCTCGCAAGCAATGCGTCATCAGGGACATCTATCGCAGAATCTTCAGTGTAGAGGGCTGGATCTGAGCAACCTGGACACAACCCCTGGAAAACCGCGCTGAAGAGCCTATGCTCGAGGTATGGCGAAGGCACTTCTCATCGTGGACATCCAGAACGACTTCACCGAGGGCGGGGCGCTCGGCGTGGACGGCGGCGATCATGTGGCCGAAGAGGTCACCCGCTATGCGGACACCCACGTCGCGGACTATGACGCGATCATCGCCTCCCGCGATTGGCACGACGCCGACAGCAACAACGGCGGCCACTTCAGCCAGGCCCCCGATTTCGTCGACACCTGGCCCGTCCACTGCGTCGCGGACACCGAGGGCGCCGAGTACGACCCGCTGCTGACCACCGACGCCGTCACCCACCACGTGCGCAAGGGACAGGGCACCCCCGACTACTCCGCCTTCCAGGCGACGACGGAGACCGGGGAGCACCTCGGCGACCTGCTGAAGAACCTCACCATCACCGAGGTGGACGTCGTCGGAATCGCCACCGACCACTGCGTGTGCGCCACCGTCCTCGACGCATTGAAGGGCGGATGGTCGGTGCGAGTCCTGCAGGACCTCATCGCAGGTGTGGGCAAGGACTCCTCCATCTTGGCGCTGGCCGAGATGGACGCCGCAGGAGCGACGATCGTCTAGCTCCCCCATCGAAAGTTGCAGATTTAGTCTGAACTCCTAGGCGATGTTTCCGGCTCAGAAAATTGATGAGCTTGAGACATGTACACAACACTTTCGAAAAGCGCGCACACGCTCGTGTCGAAGCGCGGTTCGTGGTTCGTCCTCGGCGGGGTCGTCATCCTCGTCTCCCTCCTCTTCGGACTACTGTCCGGAGCAGGCGAGGACCGGGCCACCGAATCGGCTCCGGCCGACTCCGAATCCACCCAGGCCGCCCAGCTCCTGGAGAAGTTCCCCGATGCCGACCAGCAGTCGGTCATGGTCGTCGCCTCCCACGAGGACGGTTCGCAGCTGAGTTCGGACGACCAGTCACAGTTGGGCAAGCTCGGCGAAGCTCTCACCGACTATGTCGAGTCCACGCAGAACGGCGATCCGGGCACTGACTCATCCGAATCGTCCGGCTCATCTGCCGGCGGGGACGCATCCCAGGCGACCGGCCCGATCATGAGCGATGACGGCAGGGCCGCACTGCTCATGGTCCCCATCGAGGTCGGACTGACCAACTCCGACACCGCCGAGACAGTCGAGGGGCTCCGCGACTTCATCGCCGGTGACTCGCAGGCCGGTCAGCTCGAGGACTCAGGAATGTCTCTCCTGGTCACCGGTGGTCCCGCGATCGGTGCCGATATAGCATCGGCGTTCAGCGGCGCGGACTTCACTCTCCTCATCGTGACCATCGTCATCGTCGCCCTGCTGCTCATCATCACCTACCGCTCGCCGATCCTGTGGCTGCTGCCACTCATCGTCATCGGCACCGCCGACGGGCTTGCTTCCACCGTGACCGCTGCCGTCGGCGACGCCCTCGACCTGCAGTTCGACGCGGGCATCATCAGCGTCCTCGTCTTCGGCGCCGGAGCCAACTATGCGCTCCTGTTCATCTCCCGCTACCGGGAGGAACTGGGCCGTGAGCCCGATCACCGCCTGGCGCTGGGCTCCGCCTGGTCCCACACCGCCTCGACGATCCTCGCCTCGAACCTGACCGTGGTCCTGTCCCTGCTCAGCCTCGTCTTCGCCGTGATCCCGGGAACCCGCGGACTGGGCATCACCGCTGCGGTGGGACTCATCATCGCCGCGGCCGCAGTCCTCGTCGCACTGCCACCGGTCCTCGCGATCTGCGGCAAGGGCGTGTTCTGGCCCTTCGTGCCGAAGGTTCAGGAGGCCGACGATTCCACTGGAACGAAGCCTGCAGCGAAACCCTCGATCTGGAGGTCCATCGCCACTCGGGTGGTCGAGAAGCCCGGCCTCCACCTCGGCGCCGGAATCATCATTCTCGGTGTCATGGCCACGGGTCTCATCGGCACCTCGGTGGGGCTGGACCAGACCGAGAAGTTCCGTGTGCAGTCCGAATCGGCACAGGGCCTCGACGTCCTGGCCGACCACTTCCCTCCCGGCGAATCGCAGCCCATCTGGGTCATCACCGACTCTGACCATGCCGAGCAGGTCGCTGACTCCGTGGGCGAACTCGACGGGGTCGTCCGCGCCAACGTCATCGACGAGACGACGGCCGGCGGAACCTCGATCTCGAAGGTCATGGTCACCGGTGAGTACGCGCCGGACAGCCGGGCCGGGCTCGACCTGGTCACCGACATCCGCACCGATGTCGACGCGATCGACGGTGCGAACGCGCAGGTCGGAGGCGCCGCGGCGACCGAACTCGACGCCCGGGACGGCAACGCCCAGGACTTCCTGACCATCGCACCGCTGATCCTGGCCATCAGCTTCATCATCCTGCTCGGCATCCTCCGCGCACCTCTCGTGGCGGCGACGCTGCTCGTGGTCAATGTGGCGTCCTCGGCCGCGGCGATCGGCCTCGGTTCGTTCCTCAGCAGAGCGATCTTCGGCCAGAACGCGATCGACGCACAGGTGCCGATCCTCGCCTTCCTGTTCCTCGTGGCGCTGGGCATCGACTACTCGATCTTCCTGTCCCACAGGGCGAAGAAGGAATCGGTCGTCCACGGTGCCCGCCAGGGCATGATCGAAGCCGTCAGCCACACCGGCGGCGTGATCACCAGCGCCGGAATCGTCCTGGCGGGAGTGTTCGCGGCCCTGGGCATGCTGCCGCTCATGGTGCTCGGCCAACTGGGGCTCATCGTCGGGGTCGGAGTGCTGGTCGACACGGTGCTCGTGCGCACGGTCATCGTTCCGGCCATCTTCGGTCTGGGCGGCAACCGGATGTGGTGGCCGAACAAGGCGATCACCGGTTCGAAGCACAGATCCGCCGATGCGGATGCCGCCGCGGCCGGCGCGGAAGATGCGCGAGACGAAGCCACAGCCTCGGCGGGCCACGGCAGGCACTGACACCGGCGCCGATACGGACGGGGCCCGGCCATCGAGACACCTCGGTGACCGGGCCCCGCCCGTGCGATCGACGGAGGCGCGCCTCGAAGCGGTGTCCGCCGTCGAAAAGCGCACGCGCTCGGCGCAGATGTGATTGAGTTGGCAGGAGAACGACTTGCAGAAAGGTGAGACCGTGGGCACACGCGGGTGGACAGTGAGAACCATGGAGATCGGCCAGCACGCGATGGCACTGGCCCTCACCGTGATCTCGTGCATCCGCGCCATCGGCGGGGGAGCGGGACCCCTGGCCGCGATCGCCGTGAGCTTCGTCTTCCTCGCCTGGTACGCCCTCGGCGCAGTGAGGGCCGCCCGCTCCGGGGCGATCGTCCTGGCCAAATGGTGGCTGCTGGTCCTCGCCGCCGCCTGGCTGTGCACGCTTCTGGTCTCCGCCGAATTCATCTGGATCGCCTTCGTTCTGTGGCTGCTGGCCGGGCATCTGTTCTCGATGCGCATCGCCGTGGTCTTCACCGCCCTGACCTACATTGCGACTGTCGCGGCACCGCTGGCCCATTACGGCGAGGTCGGCACCGCCAGCATCATCGGCTCGCTCATCGGCGCGGTCTTCGCCCTCGGCCTCTCCCGCGGATACATCGAACTCCTCCGCGAGGGCCGCAGGCGCGAAGAGCTGCTCCAGTCCTTGGAGCTGGCCCACCAGAACCTCCTCGACCTGCAGGACGAACTCGCCCTGACCCAGCGCCATGCCGGCGAGATCCAGGAACGCACCCGCGTCTCCCGCGACATCCACGACACGATCGCGCAGGAGATCTCCTCGATCCGCCTCATCGCCCACGCCGAGGTGGACAGGACCGCCGATGAGCACGCGAGCCAAGTTCTGCGCCAGGTCGAGGACCTCGCCGCGCAGAGTTCGCGAGACGTGCGCCGGATCATCGCGGCCCTGGCCCCGGCCGAGCTCGAGGACGGGGCGCTGACCGCGGCCATCCGCCGCCTGCTCACCCGACTGGAGGACGACACCTCCATCAGCGGTCGAGTCGAGGTCGACGAGACCCTGCCGTCTCTGCCCGCCGAGGTGGAGGTGGCGCTGCTGCGAACCGCGCAGTCCGCGCTCGCCAACGTCAGACAGCACTCCCAAGCCTCAAGGGTCGTTGTCAGTCTCATGGACCTCGACGGGTCGATCCGCATGGACATCGTCGACGATGGAGTCGGTATGGCCGATCCCGGCTCGCGGCAACGCGAATCGGAGTCGGGTTTCGGTCTCGACTTCATCGGTTCGCGGATGCGTGAGCTGGGAGGCGAGCTCGTCATCGAAACGACCCCGGGCTCGGGGTTTGCGATCTCGGCCACCCTGCCGAACAACCCGACTCCGGCTTCCCGGCAGGACGACCTCGGCGAGGCTGAAGACGGCACTGCACAAGGACAGCAAGGAGACAGCGCATGAGCATTCGAGTGATCCTCGTCGACGACCACCCCGTGGTGCGGGCCGGCCTGCGGTCCGTCATCGACGCACCCGAGCACATCGCCGTCGTCGGTGAGGCCGGCAGCGGCGAGGAAGCGCTGAGCCTGGTCGATGAACTTGCCCCCGATGTAGTGCTGTGCGATCTGCGGCTGGGGGAGGGCATCGACGGCATCGAGGTGACGAAGCGGCTGAACGCTCGGCCGTCCAAGCCTGCAGTCCTCATCCTCACGACCTTCGACAACGACTCGGAGATCGTCGCCGCACTCAACGCCGGTGCGGCCGGCTACCTGCTCAAGGACATCAACCCCGAGGACATCTCGACCGCGATCGAGAAGGCCTCGCGCGGGGAGACCTACCTGCCGACCGAGATCTCCTCGAAGGTCGTCGCCGCGATGCGCAACCCGGGCCCGAAGCTGACCCGACGCGAACGCGATGTCATCAAGCTGCTGGCCACCGGAGCCTCGAACGCGCAGATCGCACAGGAGCTCTTCGTCACCGAGGCGACGGTGAAGAGCCACCTGGTCAACGTGTTCACGAAACTCGGCGTCGACTCCCGTTCCCGCGCCATCCGCGTCGCCGAGGACCAGGGGCTGGTGTAGCCCTGAGATCGGAAGTCCGGGCAGAAGTTGTCCAGAAGTTCACCGAGGTAATCTGCCGCAGCTGGGGTCCGCCTGCGTCACCTCCACCAGAATGGTGAGAATGAGCGAAGCGATGGCAGACGTGGGGAACCAGCGCAGGCATCCCGGCACGATCGGGGAAGTGTTCTGGACGTTCCTGCGCCTCGGCGTGACCTCGTTCGGCGGGCCGGTCGCGCATCTCGGATTCTTCCGTGAGACCTTCGTCGCCCGCCGGAAGTGGCTCTCCGACGGGGCCTATGCGGATCTGGTCGCACTGTGCCAATTCCTGCCAGGACCTGCCTCCAGCCAGGTGGGCATGGCGATCGGTCTGCAGCGGGCGGGCATCGGCGGGCTGCTGGCGGCTTGGTTCGCCTTCACCATGCCCTCGGCCATCGTGCTGGTCGTCATCGCCTTCGGCATCGCCTCATTCGGGGATGGTGCGGACATGGGGTGGCTGTACGGGGTGAAATCGGCCGCGGTCGCCGTGGTCGCTCAGGCGGTGCTCGGGATGGCGAAGAACCTCACACCGGATGCCAAACGCGCCACCATAGGCGGGGCCGCGATGATCATCATCCTGCTCGTCCCGAACCCGCTCGTGCAGGTTCTCGCGATCGTGGCCGGTGGGGTCATCGGGTTGCTCTGGCTGCGCGCCGAGGCCGTAGTCGACGGTGACTCCGGTGTCGACAATGCCGGTGAAGGTGCTGGTGACGGTTCGGTCAGCAACGGTGAAGCTGCGCGGCAGGGCTTTGGGACGGGTCTGTCCCGCGGGGTCGGCATCGCCGCCCTGACTGTCTTCCTCCTGCTGCTGGTGGGGCTGCCTGTTGCAGCAGCGGCGACCGTGGATGCGGGCCTGCGTCTGGTCGATGTGTTCTACCGTGCAGGTGCGCTCGTCTTCGGCGGCGGTCACGTCGTGCTTCCTCTGCTCGACACGGAGACGGTCGCGACCGGGCTCGTCGGGCACGACACTTTTCTCGCCGGGTACGGCGCTGCCCAGGCGGTTCCGGGGCCGCTGTTCACCTTCGCCGCTTTCCTCGGAGCCTCCACGACATCGGGCCCGACGGGACTGATCGGCGCCGGTATCGCCTTGGCGGCGATCTTCCTGCCGGCGGCTCTGCTGGTCATCGGCGCCCTGCCGTTCTGGGAGCGTCTTCGTCGCGCACAGGCTGTGCGGCGGGCACTGATGGGAATCAATGCTGCCGTGGTGGGCATCCTCGCGGCCGCACTCTATGACCCGGTATTCACACAGGGCATCACCTCGGCGGCCACCCTCGCCCTTGCCGTAGGAGTCTTCATCGCCCAGGTGAAGTGGAAGCTGCCCGCCTGGGCCGCCGTCATCGCCGCCGGACTGATCGGATTCGCGTTCCTCTGACAGGCGGCAGCGGTGCTGGCAACCAGTTGGGATTCACCGAAACACCTATGGAGCGCCGTCACCCCTGTGCGTGCACAGGGGTCTCGACACGACGGCGGTGTGTCGAGAGGTGGGAGCGGGACGCCAGGGCGGCGAGCACAGAACTCGTCGAGACTGCCGAACTGTAAGCTGAATAACTGATAAGTAACCGATTGTGACGACACGCCTGGTGACAGGCCTGTCATTGGCTTGGGCGTGCTCCTTATCGCGGAGTTCTGGTCGTACTCAACTGTGCTGGATCTTCTCCTGCAGGTAGGCTCTTCCATGCAGATCGGGCAGATCGGTCAGTACCAGCGGACCGAGACTATGGGACAGGCGGAGGCGAACTATGGCAGATGGGAACACGACCCGGCCGTCCTCTACCGAAGCCACATCGGAAGCAGCCGTCGAACCACCAGCCGAGTCGCCCCCGCTGCCGCGTGCCGGCGACCTCACCTCGGCGAGTGAAGACTCCATCGTCGATCCCTCCGAGGCGATCCTCGAACACATCGATCTCGACTCCTGGAAGTGGCCGAAGTACTTCGCGTTCTCACTGACCCGCATGGAGGAGATCTTCCCGACCGGCGGCATCCCGCGCGGCATCGGACCGGTCCGCGACCTGGTGACCGAAGAGAACGACTTCCGTCCCCTGACCATCGACCGCGAGAAGTGGTCCGGCGCGGACGAGAGCTGGTCGACGGTCGGTGACGTTCTGGCCGATACCTTCACCGACGCCTGGCTCGTCTCCCGTAACGGCGTCGCTCTGGCAGAGGAATACGCCTGGCCGATGAAACCGGCCCGCCAGCACATGCTGTTCTCGATCAGCAAGTCCATCGTCTCCGCCGTCATCGGCGCACTCACCGACGCCGGCCATCTCTCACCGGAAGATCTGGTGACCACACGCGTACCGGCATTGGCCAAGAGCGGGTACACGGGCGCCACCATCCGCGACCTCCTCGACATGAGATCCGGCATCAGATTCTCCGAGGCATACCTCGAGAAGGGCTCCGAGATCCGAGCCCTGTTCGAAGCGGTCGATTTCGCACCGCGGACGGCCACCTCGGCGAACGGGATCAAAGACTTCCTCATGGGACTGAGACGCGAACGCGAGCACGGCGGGCCCTTCGTCTACCGCAGCTGCGAGACCGACGTCCTGGCCTGGATCTGCGAAGCAACAGTCGGACAGCCCTTCTCCGTCATCGCCAGCGAATACGTGTGGTCGAAGATCGGCGCGGCCCACGCCGCCCAGGTCTGCCAGGACCGCTGGGGCGGATCCATCGCCGACGGCGCCATCAGCACCACCCTGCGCGACCTGACCCGGTTCGGCGAGATGATCGCCCGCGGCGGCACCACCGCCGACGGAGAGCGCGTCCTGTCCCGCGCCTGGATCGACGACATCTTCACCGGAGAGGCCGATTCCGCTCAGGTCTTCGCCGACTCCCCGTCCGGGCGGTCCTACCCGGGCGGAATGTACCGCAGCCAGTTCTGGGTGCCCTCGGCCAGCCGCGACGTGGTCATCGGCATCGGCATCCACGGCCAGATGCTCTACATCGACCGCGCCACCCAAACCGTGGGCGTCAAGCTCTCCAGCGACCCCCAGCCGGTGAGCCTGGCCCACCAGCACGGCACCTTGGCCATGTTCGAAGCCATCGCCGAGGCGGTCCCCGAGAAGAATGGTTCCGGACCCCACCCGCCGGTGGCGTCCGAGTCCGCAGAGGCTCCGCACCCTTCGACAGCGCCCGGTGGCGTGTCGGCCGCTGCAGTGAGCACATTGGTCGGCGGGAGCCCGGCCGCCGGCTACTTCTGAAGAACTTTCGGTGCGATCCGCCACGGTTTCTTCGCACCAAACGTTCCTCATGATCAGACTGACAAGCACGCTCGGACCCTCTGAGTCATCCGTATGACGAAATCTCACGCCTCCTCTGGCCTTTGGCAGTAGCGTGGCCACTGCAAGGACATCGACCCCAGGAGGTAGCACACCATGACTGACTTCTTCGATCGCGAAGGCGACGGAAAGTACGACAAGGCCTACAAGGAGACCACTCCGGACATCCTCAAGGCCTTCGGCGATTTCAACAATGCCGTCTTCGCCGAGGACGGACGCGAGATCCCGCTCAAGTACCGTGAGCTCATCGCCTATGCCGTGGGACTGACGACCCAGTGCGCCTACTGCATCGACGCGCACTCGAACGCCGCGGTCAAGGCCGGTGCCACGGAGACCGAGCTGGCAGAGACCGCATGGACCGCCTCGGCGATCCGGGCCGGCGGAGCATTCGCCCACGGGCGCCTCGGCTTCAAGCTCACCGGAGCCCACGACCACTGAGCCGGCCGGTCGATTGTCTAGACTGAAGGGCAATCATGACTGAGGACTCCCGAGCATCACCGCGCAGAACACCCCGCCTGCAGCCGCACCGCATTCTCGTGTTGGCACTGGGCGGGGTCTCTGCCATCGACCTCGGAGTTCCCGTCCAGGTCTTCGGTCGGGGGTCCAATGCTGTGAGTCCCGGCGATGCCGTCCACTCGAGCGGCATCCTCCCCGGCGGAACCTGGCCGTACTCGGTCGAGGTCTGCGGGGCGGTGCCGGGGCTGGTCGCCGGTGCCGACGGACTCTCCTACTCCGTCGACGTGGGACTCGATGCGCTGGAATCGGCCGACACGATCGTCATCCCCGGGGCCACTTCTGCGGTCGACGAGGAACCACCCGCGGCCGTCGTCGGCGCCCTGCTTTCCGCCTTCGAACGCGGTACCAGAATCGCAGCGATCTCGACCGGCACCTTCGTCCTCGCCCGGACGGGCCTGCTCGCGGGGCGGCGAGCCACGACACACTGGTCGACGGCGAAGGAGCTGGCTCGACGCTATCCCTCGATCGAGGTCGACGAGAACGTCCTGTTCATCGACGAGGGCGCGCTGCTGACCTCGGCGGGGGCCGCCTCGGCGATCGATCTCTGCCTGCACCTCATCCGCCGCGACCACGGTGTGGGGCTGTCCAACCAAGTGGCCCGCCGCTTGGTCGCCGCCGCTTACCGCAGCGCCGGGCAGGCCCAATACGTCCCGCGCAGCGTTCCCGACCCCTTGGGCGAGGTCTTCGCCGACACGAGGGAGTGGGCACTGCAGCACCTCGGCGAATCACTGACGCTGACGGATCTTGCCGCCAACGCCGGAGTCTCCGTGCGCACCTTCTCCAGGCGCTTCGTCGACGACACCGGCTACACCCCGATGCAGTGGGTGCTCAGGGCCCGCGTCGATCTGGCCAGGGAACTCCTCGAGAACAGCGACCTGGGGATCGAGCAGATCGCCGACCAGGTGGGGCTGGGCACCGGAGCGAATCTGCGGATGCACTTCCAGCGCATCCTCTCAACCTCTCCCAATGAGTATCGGCACACGTTCTCCGGCTGATTCTGCGGAGGGGTCGACGCGGTCAGCCGGGCCTCACAGTGTGGTGGGGAGGACGCCGCCATCGGTGCGAAGCGCCGCGCCATTGGTGGCCGAAGACTTCGTGCTGGCCAGATAGATCACCAGATTCGCGATCTCTTCGGGATCGATGAAGCGCTGGATGAGGGAGGTCTCGCGCACGAGTGCGGACTTCAGCGCCTCGGGCGAGGTCGCCTGCTCGGCAGCGATGTGCTCGACCGTGTCTGCCACGCCGGTGGAATAGGTCGGCCCGCCGATCACGGTATTGACCGTGACAGCGGTGCCGCGGGTGAGCTTCGCAAGGCCGTTGCTCAACGCGAGTGCGGCAGCCTTCGTCGCCCCGTAGCGGATCATCTCACCCGGCACATCGACGGCGGACTCGGTGCCGATGAAGATGATGCGGCCCCAGCCTTTCGCGAGCATCGGGTCGAGGAGGCTGCGTGAGAGGCGGACCCCGCTCATCACATTGACTTCGAAGTCCTCCAGCCACTGTGCGTCCCGCGCCTGCGAGAAGGGGGAGACCTCGAACCGCCCGACATTGTTGACCAGCACGTCCACATCTGTCAGCGCCTCCAGGAGAGTCTCGACCTGCTGTGGGTCGGCGAAGTCGGCTGCGATTCCCGACACGTCGCTGTCGGGTACGGCAGCGCGGATGCGTTCGACTGCGTTCTCGACTCGCTGCTCATCACGCCCATTGATCACCACGGAGGCGCCTTCAGCCGCGCATGCCGCAGCAACGGCGAACCCGATGCCCTGTGTGGATCCGCTGACGAATGCTCTCTTCCCGGCGAGACCTGTCTCCATGCTGCGTGTGTCCTTCCATGCGGCCGACGGCAGGGATACTGGCGTCGGCGCTGGCTCTGGCGTCGGCGCTGGCTCTGGCGTCGGCGCTGTCTCCGGCGTCGGCGTCGGCGCTGTCTCCGGCGTCGGCGTCGGCGCTGTCTCCGGCGTCGGCGTCGATTATTACTTTCCTGAGTAAGTAGACTGTAGGTGTTTTCACTTTCTCAAGCAAGTAAACTGCTAGGGTGGGCTGCATGGTCGATGCAGAGTCCGATGATGCGTTCAATTCCGATGAGCTCGAGGTCTGGTCGGCGGTGGCGACGCTTCTGGAATGGCTTCCCGCTGCGCTCGATGCGCAGCTGCAGGCCGATTCCGGGCTCAGCCACTTCGAGTTCGGTATCCTCTTCGCCCTGTCGGAGGCCGAGGGGCGCGCGCTGCGCATGAGCGAGCTGGCGGGATATGCCAACAGCACCCTCTCGCGACTCTCGCGCGCCGTCGGACGGCTTGAGCGCAAGCACTGGGTCCAACGAGCTCCGGATTCAAACGATGGGCGCATCACGGTCGCGACCTTGACCGACCTGGGGCTTGATGCCGTGTGGGCCGCGCAGCCCGGGCACGTCGCCCTTGTGCGTCGCCTCGTCTTCGATTCGCTGACGCGGTCCCAGGCGCGAGCGCTTCGCGAGAGCAGCCGGAGGGTCAATGCTGCGATCCGAGACGATGGCGGATGGCTCCCCGGTGGCGCGGGCTCGTCTGAGTCCTGAGTCCTGAGCCCTGAGCCCCGGAGGCCCGGGGCTGGTGACTGAGCTCCGGGAGCTGGGTTCTGGGGTTGAGCGCCTGGGCCCTGGGGACTGAACACTGACCCCTGGGGACTGATGGCACGTCTGCGTTCGGCTCGATTTTTGGTGGCTGGATACTTGCGGTATCTGGCAATAGGTCTGGCAGTAACCTTGCGTAGATTGTCTCGCTGGCCACTGTTGGGCGATGCTCGAACGCGAGACTATGGGGTTGTACCTACAAACGGACCCTCCCAAGGAGTGACATTGACTCGCATCGCCATCAACGGTTTCGGTCGTATCGGACGCAGCACCCTGCGCGCTCTGAAGGAACGCGGCAGTGACCTCGAGGTGGTTGCCATCAACGACCTCGGCCCCGTCGAGGACCTTGCCAGACTGCTGAAGTTCGACACCACCCTCGGTCGCTTCGGGCTCCCCGTCGAGGTTTCCGGCGACGAGATCATCATCGACGGAAAGCCGACAAAGGTCCTCGCTGAGAAGAACCCCGAGAACCTGCCCTGGTCCGAGATGGGCGTCGACATCGTCCTCGAATCCACCGGCCGCTTCACCAAGGCGGACAAGGCGCGGGCACACATCACCGCCGGTGCGAAGAAGGTCCTCGTCTCCGCCCCGTCCAAGGGCGCAGACGTCACCTTGGCCTACGGTGTTAACACCGAGGCCTACAAGCCCGAGCACACCATCATCTCGAACGCCTCGTGCACCACGAACGCACTGGCCCCGCTGGCGAAGGTCCTCGACGACCTGGCCGGCATCGAACAGGGCTTCATGACCACCGTCCACGCCTACACCGGCGACCAGATGGTCCAGGACGGTCCACACAAGGATCCCCGTCGTGCCCGAGCCGCAGCGGAGAACATCATCCCCACATCGACAGGGGCCGCGAAGGCTATCGGCCTTGTGCTTCCGCAGCTCGACGGCAAGCTCAGCGGCGATGCCATGCGCGTGCCCGTGCCGGTCGGTTCCATCGTCGAGATCAACACCACCGTTTCCCGTGAGGTCACCCGCGACGAGGTGCTCGACGCCTACCGCACGGCCGCCGACGGGGAGCTCAAGGGCATCCTCGAGTACGAGACCGAGCCGGTCGTCTCCAGCGACATCGCGGGCCAGACAGCCTCCTCGATCTTCGACTCAGCGCTCACCCGCGTCGAGGGCAAACGGGTCAAGGTCGTCGCGTGGTATGACAACGAATGGGGCTTCTCCAACCGCGTCGTCGACAACCTGGAGTTCATCGCCCAGGGCTGAGGCCATCAGCCCAGAGTCGCCCCTTCGCCGAGGGGCACGGCTCGCTCAGGGGCGACCCTTCACCCAGGGTGACGGCTCGCCCACGGCTGACGGCTCGCCCACGACTGACCGACGAAAAGCGGCCCCGACCATGTTCTGCGCATGATCGGGGCCGCTGTCGTGCAACCCCTCGGAGCTCGGCTACGTCTAGGGTGCCAAGGGGCGTCGGCGGCGGAACCGCGATCCTCGGTTGAGGAGGGTGCGCTGTCCCGAGGCAGCGCACAGGTGGCGGGGCATCACCGTGCGGAGTGGCGCCGCATCACCTTGCGGAACAGTACACAGGTTGCAACCGATGTACTGTTCCGTAAACCGACGAGTCTCGGGGAAGACTCCACCTGCGCAACGCAGAAGGCGGAGGCCGCAGCCCCCGCCTTCGTGCAACCGGCTTCTCGTGTGCTCAGCTGATTCCGGTGTGCTCAGACGTCGTCTTCGGCGTGTGAACCGCCTTCGTCCTCCCAGCGCTCGATGGCACGGACCTTGGCGCGGTTGAACTTCAGTCGCACACCGTAGCCGCCGTGCGACTCGTCGCGGACGAACCAGGCACCGAACTCCTCGAGCGCTTCTCGGACGCGGTGCTCCTGCTGCTCGGTGAGGTCCTCGAGCCCCTTTTCGAAATTCTTGAGTTCGGACTTCCGCACACTCGCCTTGGACGCCACATCCTTCGCGGAGACGCGACACAGGGCACGGGCCGCACGAGCCAATGGGCCGTCGAAGATCTGTTCATTGCTCATGCTCTTACCCTGCCAGAAGAACCCATAAGCTGCCAGAAGAACCCCGAACCTGCCAGACGCCGTCCCGCACCACTGGGGCAGCGACGTCGCTGCCCTACGAACTCCATTGCGCGTTCCTCCGATGCTGAGCAGCCAACCGGACGGGAGCGTCGGGTGCGCCGAAACCGAGGTAGTCGCCTCGGCGCTCGATCATCTCGAAGAAGACCGAACCGATCGTCGAGGTGTAGAAGTGCAGGAACTCCCCGCGTGCGTCCCGGTCGTAGAGGACGTGGTGCTCCTGCAGACGCTGCAGGAATTCCGGGTCGAGGTCGAACCGGGAGTCGAGGTCCTCGTAGTAGTTCTGCGGCACAGGCAGGAAATCCAACCCGCGCGACAGCGCTGTGGCGGCGGCGTCGAAGATGTCCTCGCAGGCCACAGCCACATGCTCCGGGTAAGCCTCGACCGCCGAGCCGATGCTGCGTCGGCCGGCTCCGGCCTCGGCGTGCGGCTGCGGTGAGACGTTGAGCGGCATCCGAACCGATCCGTCGCTGCTCGACATGACCTGGGATCTGACCAGGCCCGATGGGCTCGGCACGTCCTGTGAGGACTGGGCGTGCAGCGCCAGGAGCGAGGTGTAGAACAGGACGGCCTCGTCGTAGTGGTTCGAGGGCTGAGCCAGGTTCACGTGGTCGATGTGGGAGACCTGCTCGTCGTGGTCGTGTCCGAACTCCCTGATCCAGGCCGGTCTGCTTCGGTCCAACTGGTGGAAGAAGACCTCGGAGCCGTCGGGGGCGAACACGCCTCGCAGCACTTCTTCGTCGTGTGCTTCATCGCGAGGGACCTCGATCGCGTGCAGAAGTGCGGCGCGATCCATGGCTGCCTCGGAGTCGAGGACTTCGAATCCGATTCCGCGCAGGAACGTCCCACTCACCGGCGCCGAGGTGGTGTTCGCAGCGTCTGTCACCTCGGTGACGATGATGCGGGCCTTTCCCCGCAGCCACAGCTGCACGTGAGGTTTGCTCCGGTGGAATCCGATGAACTGGAACCCGAGCTGGTGCATCTGACGGGTGAGCACACCGAGATCGTCGGTGCTCAGCTCGACATAGTTGATTCCGCGGGGCTCCTCCACCTCGGGCAGCGGCTGCAGATCGAGCCGGGCCGTCGAGTCCGAACCCTCCGGGCCGCGAGCCTCGGACGCAGACCGATCGGCGATGCTCGCCTCGAGCCAGCGCAGGGAGCGCAGGCCGTCGACGGCCGTCCTGTTCGTGTCGCCCTGGCGGAACGAATCGTTGAAGACCTCGAGCGAGACCGGTCCCGCGTAGCCGGTGGCCGCGACCCTGGTCAGAAAATCGCTGAGATCCCAGGAGCCCTCGCCGGGGAACACCCGGTGGTGGCGGGACCAGCTGAGCACGTCCATAGTCAGGGCCGGAGCATCGGCGAGCTGCAGGAAGAAGATCTTGTCTCCGGGGATCTCCGCAATTCGATCCAGATCCGTATCGCGAGAGAGGATGTGGAAGCTGTCGAGGCAGGTTCCGATCCGGACGTGATCGGCGGCCTTCACCAGGTCCCAGGCATGGTCGTATTCGGAGACGAACCGGCCCCAGGCCAGGGCCTCATAGGCGATGTTCACCTCGTATCGCTCGGCCAGGTCGCCGAGGCGGCGCAGCTGTTCGACGACGATGCCGTCATCGGAGATGGTGGCGGTGCCGACGTTCGAGCACAGGAGCATGGTGTCGATACCGAGCCGGGCCATGAGCCCGAACTTCGATTCCGCGCGTTTGAGGTTCTTCTCGAACTGGTCCTCGTCGACGCCTTCGAAGTCCCGGAAAGGCTGGTACAGGTCGAGCCCGATGTCCAGCTCCCGCGCCAGTTGGGCGATGGCCTCGGGCGAGTCGGGGGAGACGACGAGATCCTGCTCGAAGATCTCGACCCCGTCGAAGCCTGCCCGTGCCGCCGCCCGGAGCTTCTCCTCGAGGGTTCCCGACAGGCACACTGTTGCTATCGACGTTCGCATGGACGTCCTTTCTCACTCCTGGTCACGGGCGCACTGTTCTGGTCACGGGCGCACTGTTCTGGTCACGGGCACACTGTTCAGCGTGAGCGTGACGTGTGGACTGTGTCGATCTCTTCGAGGCTGAGCCCCTTGGTCTCCTTCGCCGTCATCGCCGCCAGGGCCGTGAAGATGCAGACTCCGGCGGTGAACCCGGCCACGGACACCCAGTTCTGGCCCGAGGCTCCGGCGACGGCCGAGGCCAGCACGGGGGCGAGACCGCCGGAGACCGCGAAGCCGATCTGTGTGCCCAGGGCCACGCCGGTGACGCGAACCGTCGTGGGGAACATCTCGGCGTAGAACGAGGGCCAGATGGAATTCGCCATCGAATAGGCGCAGCCGGACATGATCGCTCCGCAGATGAAGATCAGCGTCCAGCTTCCACTCGAGACCGCGCCCAGGTACGGGAACATCATCAGGCCGGCGCCCAGGGCGCCGGTGATGAAGACCGGTCTGCGGCCGAGCCTGTCCGAGAGGATCGCGGCCGCAGGAATGGCGAGCAGTGCGATGGCATTGGCGATGACCGAGACGAGCAGCATGGTCGACCTTTCGAGGCCGACGATCGAGGTCGCGAACGACAGCGACCAGACGGTGAAGACCATATTGACCGTGTTGACCATGGCGCAGGCCGCCACGCGCAGGACCGCGGCCTTGTGCCAGCGGAAGACTGCCTTCAGCGGCGGGTGTGCGTTGCCGGCCTTCTTGAAGGCCGGCGGTTCGTCGAGGCCGCGGCGGATCAGCCAGGCGGTCAGCACCACGAGGGCCGAGAGCCAGAAGGGCACTCTCCAGCCCCAGCTGAACAGGGCCTCTTCGGGCAGGAAGGTGGTGAAGGGGATGAAGACGGCGGTGGCCAGGAGGGTTCCGGCCTGGGTGCCGTGCAGCGTCCAGCTCGTCGTCCATGCGCGCTTGGTCTCCGCCGAGTGCTCGAGGGAGACGCTGATCGCGCTCGCCTGCTCACCGGCTGCAGACAGACCCTGGATCACCCGGCACAGGACGAGGAGGATGGGCGCGAGGTAGCCGACCTGTTCATAGGTGGGCAGACAGCCGACGACGAAGGTCGAGAGCCCCATCAGGAACAGGGTGAGCATGAGGACGAACTTGCGTCCGAACCGGTCGCCCAACGGGCCCATGATCAGGGCGCCCAGCGGTCGGACGACATAGGCGACTCCGACGGTGCCCATCGCCAGGAGGATGGACAGGCCCGGCGCGGTGGTGTCCGGAAAGAACAGCACGTTGAGCACCAGCGCCGCGGCGGTTCCGTAGACCGCGAAGTCGTAGTACTCGAGGGCAGAACCTGTCCAGCTCGACAACGCCGCCCGCAGCGGCGTTTTGGCTGGACGAGCGTCTTCGGTCGCGTTGATCATGCTTCCTCGCATTTCTTCATTGCCATAATATGGCAGTAGTTGTCACAGTATGGTTTACAGTGTGATCGCGATGACATAGTCTGTCAACGACCAATCCACATCGACGAAGCCCCGTCGAAACCATGCCGCAGCCAAGGAGGCGACGATGCCGGCCAAAGGATCCAGTTCGGTGACCAAGGCTTTCGACATGCTCGAGCTCCTCGGCGACCACGCCGAGGGCGTCAGTGCCGCCAGGGCCGCCGAGGTCACCGGTCATCCCTTCAGCACGGCCTACAGGCTCCTCGGCGGACTCGTCGAAACCGGATACGCCGACTTCGATCCCTCGACCAAGGCCTACACTCTGGGTCTGGAGGTCTTCCGCCTCGGTCAGAAGGTCGCCCACCGTCGCGGCTTCGCGGGATCGTCCAAGGACCTCCTGCAGACACTGACCCGGACCACGGGGGAGTCGAGCATCCTCTCCGTCCGTCGGGCCGACGCCGCGCTGACGGTGCTCACGGTCGACGGGCCGCAGTTTCGGACGACGACCGACCCCGGAGACGAATCCCCGCTGCACACCTCCGCCTTGGGTCAGGCTCTCCTGGCCCACGACGCGAACGTCGACCGCACCGTCGACGCACTCGTCCTGGAGCCGCGGACCCCGCAGTCCGTCACCGACGCCGATGAGCTGCGGGCCAAGCTCGAACGCATCCGCGAACTCGGCTGGGCGGGGCAGTCCGAGGAGAACGACGTCGGCATGAACGCCTTGGCCGTGCCGGTGTTCGACCTCGATGGGCGACTGCTGGCGGCCCTCGCGCTGGCCGCTCCGGTCTTCCGCCGCACGCTGGACGAACTCGTCGAGTTCGTCCCCCAACTGAGAGAGGCTGCGACCGCGGTCGCAGCCAGAATGCCGAGGTGAGCTTGCCGACCGTACTCGTCCTCAACGGACCCAATCTCAACCTGCTCGGAGTCCGCGAACCCGAGATCTACGGGCGCACGACCCTGGCCGACATCGAAGAGATGTGCACCCGGACCGCCGCCGAGGCGGGCCTGAGCGTCCGTTGTCTGCAGAGCAACCATGAGGGCGACCTCATCGACGCCGTGCACGAGGCCCGGGAGACCACTGTGGGCGCCATCATCAACGCCGGTGCCTACACGCACACCTCCCTCGCACTCCACGATGCGCTCAAGTCCTATGACCATCCGATCATCGAAGTGCACCTGAGCAACCCCCACGCCCGCGAATCGTTCCGTCACCACTCGTTCCTCTCACCCGCCGCGACCGCCGTCGTCGCCGGCGCCGGAGCCAAGGGGTACGTGCACGCGATGGAGATCCTGGCCGAAGACCTCGATGCCTGAACACCACACGCCTGAGCGCCACACAGTCTGAACACCACACGCACCACATGAAAGCGAGATCATGACCCGACCACTGCTCCTGGGGCTCATCGGCGAAGGCATCTCCGCCTCCCGCACACCGCGCATGCACGAGGACGAAGGCGCCGCACACGACCTCACCACGATCTATCGCACGATCGACATCGCGACACAGCGATCGTCCGAGGTGGGTCTGAGTGAGCTGCTGAGCTCGGCAGTCCGCCTCGGCTTCGACGGACTCAACATCACCCACCCGTTCAAGCAGCAGGTCATCGAGCTTCTCGACGAGGTCGACCCCGTGGCACATCGGATCGGCTCGGTCAACACCGTCGTCATCGACGAATCGGGCCGGACGACGGGTCACAACACAGATGTCACCGGCTTCGCTCGGGGCTTCGAAGCAGGGCTGGGCACTGCGTCCAGGCGCCGGGTCGTGCAGATCGGCGCAGGGGGAGCGGGACGAGCCGTCGCCTTCGCACTCTCGCAGCTGGGAGTCGCAGAGCTCATCATCGCCGACATCAGCGCAGCCAGAGCACAGGACCTGGCTGCGGAGATCGGGGACCATGTCCGTGCGATCTCCACGGCGGACCTCGAACCGGCCATCACCTCGGCGGACGGAATCGTCAATGCCACACCTGTGGGCATGGCGGCCTTCCCGGGGACGCCCTTCGACACGGGTCTGCTGGATCCGCAGACCTGGGTGGCCGATGTCGTGTACTTCCCGCTCGAAACCCAGCTGCTGGCGGAAGCGAAGGAGAAGGGCTGCCGGACCTTGGACGGATCCGGGATGGCCGTCAATCAGGCGATCGACGCCTTCGAACTCTTCAGCGGGCGCACGGCGGACCCGATGCGGATGCGCGAGACCTTCCTGTCATTCGGCGCCTGAGGCCACCGACGCGAGAAGCGCCGGCTCACTGCGCGTTCTTCTGCCTCCGATATTCCCTGATGTAGGTGATGACGAAGATGCCGACGATGATCGCCAGAGTCAGCCACAGGGCGTACTTGTCGACGACTTTGAGCACGTCGACGGCGGTTTCGCCCAACTGGTAGCCGAGAATCGTCCAGATGAGCGTGAAGACCAGACAGCCCAGCAGGTCGGCGATGAGGAACAGCGACAGTCTCATCCGCGTCCATCCGGCGACGAGGTAGACGAGGGTGCCGGGGACTCCCGGGCAGCGCGCCACGATCGTCATGAGGAACAGTGCCCAGTTGGGGATCCGCTTGAGCGATTCGACGCGTTTGACCTGCCGTTCGTTCTGCGCGAAGAGCCGGAGCACGCCGTCGCCCCACCGCCTGCCGGCCAGCCAGAAGGCCCAGTCGAGCTTGGCCATCCCGACGAAACCGGCGACCACGACGAGCCACAGCGGAATCTCGCCGACCCGGGCATAGGCGCCGGCCGCGACCACGGCGGTCTTCGCGCCATTGATGAACTCCTGGAGGACGGGGGCATTCACCAGCATCCAGGGGCGCAGCGGCATGAGTCCCAGGTAGACGAGCGGGACTCCGATGATGAGGAAGAGCAGCAGCTTGTCGAGGCGCTTAGCCTTGCCCTCCCACGGTTTGAGCGCCGCCCAGGGGTGCTCACGCCCGGCCTCGTCATCGGGCAGACGGTTCTCACTCATCGGGGCTCCTGCGTGGGGCTGTGCGGTCGGCGCTCACGGTATCACAGCGACTCAGGCGAAGCCTGGCAGACCGCGTCAGGGCTGGTCTGAACGCAGCCGAGGCAGAGGGCAGAGGCTACGGGCGATTCTCCAGGGTGCAGACGCAGGCGCGATTGCCGTCGGCATCGGCGAGGACGGTGAACGACGGTGCCTGGGCCTCGTCGACGACCGTGCCACCGGCCTCGACTGCCGCGCGGATGCGCTCGGGCGCTGCCGCTGCCGGAACCGAGACGTCGACGTGCAGGCGCTGATGTGGCACCGCGTGCTCTTCGCAGTCCTGGAACCACAGCAGCGGCATCTGCCCGGCAGGGTCAATGACATCGGGTCCGGACACATTGCTCGCATCGCCGGTGAGCAGGACGGCCCAGAACGGGGCGATGGCGTCCCTGTCGGCTGTGTCCATGCCGAGTTCGAGCAGCGCGGGAACCTTCGGATCCGCAACCACCCCCGCCGAGGCGGCGAGTTCGCTGATCCGGCCCGCGAGCTCGAGGTCGCGTTCGGTCACGGCTCCGGTGTCGTGACTGGTCAGTCGGATGGCGACATACGGAAAGGTGAGGGTGACGTCCGGGTGATGGTTCGCCTCCTCGGCGGCGGCACCGATGCGTGTCACGAGCTCGAGTCCGGTCGCGAAGTCGCCGCTGAGGAAGCGGGCGCCGATGCACGCCGGCAGTCCCTGCCAATCGGGGAGACCATGGGCATCGAGGGCGTCGAGCAGCTTCTGTCCGGTGTATGCGGTCATGAACCAATGCTAGAAGCTCGATCGGTGCCTGGGAAGCGGTCGACGTCTCCGACTTCGGCGCCTGGCGGACCTCCTTCCAAGCACGCGCCGCTGGCGCGCTTCCGAACACGCGCCGTCGGCGCGCTTCGGGCACGCACCGTGAATAAAATAGACCAGTGGTCTTGATTTTGTGGTGTGTCCTGTGCCTCAATGGTCACGTGACGAAATTCCACTCCATCAGGGACCAGCTCCTCGATCGGCTCGAATCGATGGCCGCCGGGGAGCAGTTCCCGCCCGAACGCCAGCTGGCCGAGGCGCTGGGCATCTCACGCATGACCCTGCGCCGGGCCATCGACGAACTGGTCGCCAAGGGCGTGGTCCGACGCCGCCATGGTGCCGGCGTCTTCGCCCTCGGACCGAAGCTCGACCAGCCCCTGGCAGCGAGTTCCTTCACCGAGGACATGCTCGCTCGCGGTATGCGCCCCGGATCGCGGGTGCTCTCCTTCGACGTGACGAAGGCCGGAGCCCACATCGGACGCAGGCTCCACCTCGACGACGCCGCCGAGGTGGTCGCGATCCTGCGTCTGCGTCTGGCCGATGATGAGCCGCTCGCGCTCGAGGAGCTGCACATCCCCGCCTCACTCGTCCCGGGCCTGGCGGCTGCGGATCTGGAGAACAGCTCGTTCTACGAACTGCTGCGCTCGCGCTTCGACATCGAACTCAACCACAGCGTCCAGACGATCGAACCGACTCTCCTCGATGCGGATGAGGCGAAGGTGCTCGGAGTTCCCGAGCAGTCACCGGCTCTGCTGTTCGAACGTACCTCGCACAGCGCCGACGGGGTGCCCTTCGAATTCGTCCGTTCCGTCTACCGCGGTGACCGGTACAAGATCCGCACCGAACTCACTCTGCCCGACCGGCTCAGCGGGAATGAACGGCCCGAAGGGAGCCTCGCATGATCATCGCCGGACTCATGACCGGGACCTCGGCCGACGGTCTCGACATCGTTCTCGCCGAGTTCACCCACGACGCCGACGCTGCCGACGCCGGCGCCGCCGACTCCGCCGCCGGCGCCGCCGAGGCAGGCGGTGAGCTCGGCGTCCGCATCGTTGCCGCCCGCGAAGTCCCCTTTGACCCCAACCTCGCCCGCGACATCCTCCGCCTCCTCGAACCGAACGACGTCCCTCTGTCCCTGGTCTCGAGCGTCGACGCCCGCCTGGGCAGATTCAGCGCTGAGGCACTCAAGCAGCTCTGCGTCGAGACCGGAGTCGACTGCGACCTCGTCGTCTCCCACGGGCAGACTGTCCGCCACGACATCACCGACGACACCGTCACCTCGACCCTGCAGATCGGCCAGCCCGCGTGGATCGCCGAGGACACCGGAGCACCCGTGCTCTCCGACGTCCGCGCCCGCGACGTCGCCGCAGGCGGTCAGGGCGCACCTCTCGTCGGGATCCTCGACAGCCTGCTCCTGGGCGAGGCCACGGAGCCGACTGCGGTGCTCAACCTCGGCGGCATCGCCAACATCACCGTCCTCTCCCCGCACAGCGATCCGCTCGCCTTCGACACGGGTCCGGCCAATGCACTCATCGACGTTCTCGCCCGCAGGATCACGCAGGGAGAGAAGGGCTTCGACCGTGACGGTGAACTGGCCGCCCAGGGCAGCATCGACGACGAGCTGCTCGCCCGGCTTCTGGCCGACCCGTACTACGCGCGGCCGGCCCCGAAGTCGACGGGCAAGGAACTCTTCCACTCCGCCTACCTCGACGGGTTCCTCACAGCCCGCCCCCGCCTCGGCGAGCTCGATGCGATCGCCACGGTGACAGCACTGACTGCTCGGACCGTCGCCGAGGCATGCCGCGCACACGATGTCACCGCCGTCATCGCCTCCGGGGGCGGAACCCGGAACCCGGTGCTCATGCGGCACCTGGCCGACAACCTCGGCGAGGACATCACACTGTCGACCACCGACGAAGCCCTCGGAGTGCCCGAAGCAGCCAAGGAAGCACTGCTGATGGCGCTGCTCGGGTGGCTGAGCTGGAACGGACTGGCCGGGACTCAGCCGAGCCTCACCGGCGCCGCGCACCCGAGCATCGCAGGACGACTGAGCCCGGGCCACGGCCCGCTCACACTGCCCGAACCACTGACGACGCTGCCCGCCCAACTGAAGATCCTGCCCAACTGAAGACCCTGCACTGACGAGGATCCTGCACCGACGCACACCTCTCGAAGCAACGCACACCCCTTGGATGAAGGAGAAAGACCATGCAGATCATCGACCTCCTGGTGATCATCGCCTACCTCGTCGCCACGGCGTGGTTGGGGCTGAAGCTCAGCGGAAAGCAGAAGGACCTCAAGGGCTACTTCCTCGGCAGCCGGAATCTGCCCTGGTGGGCGGTGTGTCTGTCCGTGGTGGCCACGGAGACCAGTGCGCTGACGGTGATCGGCATTCCGGTCATGAGCTACCTCGGCGACATCAACTACCTGCAGCTGGGGCTGGGCTACATCCTCGGCCGCGTCGTCGTCGCCTTCTTCATGCTGCCCAGGTACTACGACGGTGAGATGCTCACCGCGTACGCCTACCTGGGCAAACGCTTCGGCACCTCGACACAGACGACCGCGGGTGTGACCTTCCTGTTCACCCGCCTGCTCGCCGACGGCATCCGTGTGCTGGCCGCCGCCATCCCCGTCAAGGTGATCCTCGACGGGCTGGGGATCCACACGAACTACTTCGTCATCATCGTCGTCCTGTCCCTGGTCACGATCGCCTACACCTTCATCGGCGGAATCAAGGCCGTCGTCTGGGTCGACGTGGCCCAGATGTGTCTCTACGTTTTCGGCGGTCTCCTGTCGATCATCGTCATCACCGCCTCCTTCGGCGGCGGCTGGGTCGCCGATGCCGCATCCGCGGGCAAGCTCAACATGTTCATCTTCGAGGGCAACCCGATCTCGGCGGACGCCTCGTTCATTCCCTCGCTGCTCGGCGGCGCCATCTTCGCCATGGCCTCGCACGGCTCGGACCAGCTCGTCGTCCAGCGGCTCCTGTCCTGCCGGTCGAAGGTCGAGGCGCAGAAGGCCCTCATCGTCTCCGGCGTCGTCGTCTTCGTCCAGTTCGCGATCTTCCTCGCCGTCGGTCTGGCCCTGTGGGCCTACTACGACCACAAGCTGCCTGCCGATCTGGGCCTGACCCGCGATGACGAGATCTTCCCGCTCTTCATCATCGAGGGCCTGCCACCCGGGGTCTCGGGACTGCTGCTGGCCGGCATCCTCGCGGCCGCCATGTCGACCCTGTCCTCGTCCCTGTCCGCACTGTCCTCCTCGACCGTCAACGACGTCTACGCACGGCTGAAGAGAACACCGATGACCGACGCCGAAGGCTTCAACGTCGGACGCTGGGCGACGATCGGCTGGGGTGTGGCCTTCATCCTCCCGGCCACGATCTTCCAATCCGATGAGGGCAACATCGTCATCCTCGCCCTGGGCGTGGCGGGCATCACCTACGGCGGACTGCTCGGTGCCTTCGTGTTCGGGATCATCAACAAGCGCGCGACCGCGGTCGATGCGAACATCACCTTCGCCCTCGCGGTCGCCGTCAACGCCTTCTTCTTCGTCATGGAGAAGTACGTCACCGGTGAGGTCTGGGTCGCCTGGCAGTGGTACCCGGCCCTCGGCATCATCGTCATGGTCGCACTCGGCGGGTTCCTGTCCCTGCGTCATCCCAAGACGCAGAAGCAGACCACCGTCGCCGAGGTGGAAGGCAGCAACCGCTGATGGCGTCCTCCCAGCACTCCCCGTCCAGGGACCGGCCGTTCTCCGACCGCTCGTCCTCCGACCGTCGATCCCCGGCCGGCCTGCCCCCGACGGAGCAGCGCAATCCCCGCAGCGCCGGATTCGACGAGCTCGACACCCTCGGTGTCCTGACGGTGATGAACGAGGAGGACCAAGCAGTCCTCACCGCCGTCGCCGAGGCCCTGCCGCAGCTGGCCGACCTCGTCGACATCGCAGCCGAGCGGATGCGCCGAGGCGGTGCGGTTCACTACTTCGGTGCCGGCACCTCCGGCCGTTTGGGAGTCCTCGACGCCAGCGAACTCCTGCCGACGTTCAACCTCGAGTCCGGTCGCGTGGTCGGCCACATCGCCGGCGGCCAGGCTGCCCTGGTCAACGCGGTGGAGAACGCCGAGGATTCCGAAGCCGACGGACGCAGCGCCGGGGGAGCCCTCGGCGCGGACGATGTGGCGATCGGGATCGCCGCCAGCGGGTCGACCCCCTACGTCCGCGGGGCGCTGGCGGCCGCCGGAGAGGTGGGCGCGCACACCGTGCTCATCTCGAACAACCCCAATGCTTCCGTCGCCGAGGTCGCGGCCGACCACATCGTGCTCGACACCGGGCCCGAGGTGATCACGGGGTCGACCCGGCTCAAGGCCGGCACGGCGCAGAAGCTCACGCTCAACGGTTTCTCCACGGCGCTGATGATCGCCCTGGGACGCACCTGGCGCAACCTCATGGTCTCGGTCGTCGCGACGAACTCCAAGCTGCGGGAGCGGACCGTGCGCATCCTCTGCGAGGCCGCGGATCTTGAAGGGGGAGAGGCTCGCGAGCTCTTGGAACGCTGCGGCGGGGACCTCAAGGCGGCGCTGGTCGTCGCCTTCACCTCGGTGGACCCGACCGGTGCGGCCAGACACCTCGAGGACAACGAGGGCTCGGTCAGGGCCGCGATCGCCGCCGTGACCGCCGGTGACACGGCGCCCCGGTCGGCCGAAGCGGGCGAGCCGGGGCGGACCCAGCCGTGAGCGGATTCGTCCTCGGGGTCGACATCGGCGGCACCGGCAGCCGGGTCGCGCTCGCACGCCTCGGCGCGACCGACGCGCCCTCCAAGGAGACGAAAGCCGCCTCGGGGGACTTCACCGACGAACCGCTGTGCACCCTCACCGGCCCCGGGGTGTCGATCGGGACGGAGGGAAGCAACGCACCGCAGCAGATCCGACGCCTCGTCGCGACGGCAAGGGAGGCATGGCCCGACAGCTTCGGATCGATCCGCGGAATCGGCATCGGCGCCACCGGCATCGCCTCGCTGAGCACGGACGTCGGCGAACTCGCGCAGTCGTTGGCACGCGAGGCGCAGGCGAAGACGGCGGTGGCGATCGACGCCGTGACCGCCCACCTCGGTGCCCTGTCCGGAAGCGGGGGAGCGGTGACGGTTCTGGGGACAGGAGCGATCGCAGTCTCCCATCCCGGGCCCGACGGGCAGGGAACTCTTCTTCCGAGGTGGAGGCGCGTCGACGGTTGGGGGCACCTGTTCGGCGACAGGGGAGGCGGAGCCTGGATCGGCAGGCGCGCGCTCGAAGCGGCGCTGAAGTGCCACGACGGCGTCGATCCTTCCGGTGCTGCGTTGCTCGCGGCGGCCAAGGCGAGGTTCGGCGAGCCGAGCACATGGCCCGCGATGTTCTATACGCGCAGTGACCGTGCCGGACTGCTTGCCGCATTCGCCATCGATGTGGCAGGTCTGGCTCGCACCGGTGATCCGGCGGCCGCGGCACTGCTCGCCGAGGCGGGGCGCGAGGCCGCGTGCAGTGCGATCGCGGCGGTCGGCGTCTGTGGCAATTACGGCGGTATCGGCAAGGACGGCGGCGGTCAAGCAGCACCACGCCGGATCGCGCTCGCAGGTGGTCTGCGCCAAGCGGGCGAAGCGCTCATCGAGGCTTTCCATGCTGAGGCGGAGCGGCTGAGTTCCGAGACCCGCGCCGTCGATCCTGCGGGCGATCCGCTCAGCGGTTCGCTGACATTGGCGCGTCATGTCGCCCACGATCATGTGTCATCACAGCCGGGAGTTCTGTGGACCTGAGCTCGACCGATGTCACTCGTTCCCGACGTGGACTACCATCGGTTCTGAGCCGCAGTGCTGCGGCATGCGACTAAGGAGGGTGTCATGACGGACGCCGCGCACGACCGAGCAGTCACCGAGCATGACCGACCAGTCACGGAGCACGACCGGTCAGTCACCGAGTCCGACTGCATCATCGCAGGAGGTGGGCCCGCAGGAGTCGTCGCCGGGTTGCTCCTGGCCCGCGGGGGAGTCAGGGTGACGGTGCTGGAGAAGCACAATGACTTCTTCCGCGACTTCCGCGGCGACACCATCCACCCGTCGACGCTGCGTCTGCTCGACGAATTGGGTCTCTACAACCGATTCGCCAGGATCACACACCGGAGGGTGACCAACATCAGCCTCACCGCCGACGACGGCAGTGATTACATCCTCGGCGATCTGTCCAAACTGAATGTCGCCCACCCCTTCATGACGATCGCGCCCCAGTGGGACTTCCTCAATCTGCTCGCCGAGGCGGGGGAGGACGAGCCGGGATTCGATCTGCGCATGGGGGTCGAGATGACCTCGTTGATCTGGGACGACGACCGGGTCATCGGTGTCCGTGCGCAGACGCCCGAGGGCGAGACGGAGTTGCGCGCACCGCTCGTCGTGGCCGCCGACGGCCGCTGGTCGAAGGCCCGGGACGAGGCAAGGCTGACGATGCGGGAACTGCGGTCGACGATCGACGTGTGGTGGTTCCGGATCGATACCGAGGCGGAGCTCCCCGACTCCATCGCTCCGCGCACCAGCGGCGGCAACGTGTTCGTCGCAATCCCGCGAGACGGTCACGTCCAGATGGCCCGCCTCATCCCGAAGGGTGAGGACTCGAGGTTCCGAGCTCAGGGAATCGAGTCTCTGCGGAAGGCGGTCGCCGAGACTTTTCCCGCGCTGGCGGACGACCTCGGCGCGCTCGAGTTCGGGGATGTGAAGCTCCTCGACGTCCGTCGCAATCAGGCCAAACGCTGGTTCGTCGACGGGCTGCTGTGCATCGGGGACTCCGTGCACGCCATGAGCCCGCTCGGCGGGGTCGGAGTCAACCTCGCAGTCCAAGACGGTGTTGCTACGGCACGTCTCCTCGCCGACGCTCTGCGGTCGGGCCGGGTGAGCGCCCATGACCTCAGGCGTGTTCAGCGCAGACGGATGCTGACGACGAAGGCGGTCGAACTGCTGCAGGGCGGCATCCACCGGATGATCGAACCCGTCGTCCACGGGGGCGGCGTCATCCGTCCGCCGAGACCGGTCCTATGGCTGGTGACGACGTTCCCGGCGCTCAATGTCATCCCGGCGAGGATCCTCGGGCTGGGCATCACGCCGGAGCATGCCCCGGGCTTCGCGCGCCGGGCGGAGTGGGAGGCAAGTGAAGAGGACGACGCAAGTGAAGGAGTAGGGCGAGCCCAGGCCCGGTCACGGACCTGATCTCGGCCCGAATCGCAGTCGTCGCGAGGGTATTCACTCCCGGATGCGACGTTGTCGCGCCAGCAGACTGGTCAGCTGGTGACATTCCGCTTCGGTCATCGTGTCCATGCCGAACCCGGCATCGGCGACGATCTGACTGGCTCGATCGGTCAGCACCCGGCCGTTCTGTGTGATCTCGGCGTAGACCTCACCGTCTTCACCGGACTCCAGGACTCTTTCGAGCAGCCCATTGTCCTCGAGCCATCTCACCGTGGAGAACGACGAACTGGCTTCGACCTGCAGCTGGTCTGTGAGTTCGACCAGAGGGAGCGCACCTCGGTGGTCGAAGAACAGAAGGAGAAGCACTTCATAACGGGCATAGGTCAGTCCCAACGGGCGCAGCTTCTCGTCAAGGTCTGAGATGAGACGGCGATGGGCACGCATCAGCTCCGTCGCCGTCTGCATGCGGTCGCGTTCGGGCCACCGCAGCTCCCAGGAACTTGCCGCCATGGCAACCGGGTCGTTCAATGCGGGCGAGGCACTGCCGATTCTGAACTCCTCAGAAGCGGTGGAGCCGTGGTCCGTGTGGAGTTCCATCGTGTTCCACTCTTCGGTGTCGACGTCCGGGCCGACACCTGTGCGCACAGCGGGGTGCCCACCGGCTGCCACTCCTGCGCTGAAGCGGCGGCCGTTGTCGACCGGGGGCGGATCCAAGTCGGGATCGAAGTCGTCTTCGCGATCGTAGTCTTCGTAGTCGTCTTCTCCACCGGCTGGGAGGTCCGCGTCTGTCTCCGGATTCGTATCCGCTTGCGTGGCGTCATCATCATCTTCTTCGTTGTTGTCAGCGAACGATTTGATGGCTGAGCGCAGACCGGAACGCTGAATCACCGTCTGAATGGTGAGGTCGCGATCATCCGGCCGCCCGACATAGCGGATATCGCGCAGGCCCTGGTCTTGAGCGGCGGACTCGAAGACGAAATGCCCGTAGCGGAAGATCCGACCCATCAGCGGTTTGTGCACCGAGATGTCGAGGATGCGCGACATCGGCATCGTCGCTTTGTGCTGAGTGAAGATTCCATGGATTCTGAACACGCGCATATTCGTGATGACGAAGCGGTCCATGTGGACCAACAGGGCTCGATAGACACCGAACAGGGTGACGAGGGTGCCGATGCCCAGTGGAATCGTGGCGAAGTCGAAGGGCACCACGAAGCTGAGAGCCGCAATGGCCACGCCGAGCAGAATGATGAGTGACGGTGTGACAAAGGCAAGGAAATGGCGACGCACCTCGTCGACAACGATCTCACCCTCTTCAACGATGAGATGGTTTTCGACTTTCGGGTCGGTCAGCGAACTCACAATGCCCCGCTGCTTACTGTGCGGCTACGCGGACAGGGAAGAGAAGAACGTGACCAGCGAATTGACGCCACTGCCCACTGCCGCGAAAGCGTTTCTGACTGCATCGGCCGAATCTTCCGGCCGAGTGAACAGGTAGAACGCCACGAATATGACGACGAGCGTGAGGACGGTCTTCTTCAACCACTTCACAACGGACTCCTCTTTGCCGCGTCGCTGAGATTGCGGAAGCGGACAATAGGTTGCACAACTCCATAAGCGTAACTGCCCTTGCCTCCTGTCTTCGAATGGACGCGCCCAAATTCCGTGATTGCTGTCTCATATGGTGAGAATGAGTCTCATGAAGCCGCCGAGGTGGCCCATGTCCTGTTCCCTTCGGGTGTGCCGGTTCCGGTTTCCCTCAGCCGGGTTCGACGGTCAGCACCCCTGTGCAGGACGACACAGCCTGCGTACTGTTGACGGTATGAGAAAACTATTTGATGCTATTCGCAATATCGGCTTCCGTCGTGGACCCGACCGGGTCTTGGGCGGCATCTCCGGAGGTCTTGCCGAGTTGACGGGGCTGAACGTGTGGCTGGTCCGCCTGCTGGTCCTGGCTTCGTTCCTGCTTCCGGTTCTGGGGATCGGAGCCTACCTCGTCGCCTGGGTGCTCACCCCTTGGCAGGACGGAAGCATTCCACTCGAGCAGGTATTCGGCGGCCGCCTCGAGCAGTGAAACCGACATGAACTCATTATTCGATTCCATTGGCGAGACCGGCTTCCATCGCGGATTTGACCGTATCCATGGTGGCATCGCCGGTCGCTTCGCCGAGGCGGCCGGCATCAGCGTGTGATTGATGCGCGTTCTTGTCCGCATCTCGTTCGTACTGTCTGTCGTCGGTGTCGTCACCTACGCGGTCGCCTGGCACTGAACGCCTGGCAGGACGGATTGATTCCGTTTCAAAGACTCTGCGGCGGTCAGACCGCACGTTGAGGGGCGTGTGTGAACTGGGTGAACAGACGTCTAACAGCCGAATGCTCATTGGTAATCCTGTTGATATGTTGATCATGGTGGTCATCCATTCGCCCGGAGCGTTGCGCGACGAAGGCAGGGGCCATGACCGCCAGCGACTGCGAACTCAGCGTTGTCGGTGGCGTCGCTGCAGCTGAGCTGGCACACGCGCATGCGACCTCTGGCGCAGAGGCCACCCTACGCGCTCGTGTCGACAATGGCATCGAACCCGACTCGAAGAGGCTCTCGTCTCCGTCGCGCCCACCTACCACACCTTCGGTGAGGTCTGGTGGTGTCGTCTCCTCGGATAGCACAGGCGGGTGTGAGATGCAGAGCGAACTCGTTCCGATGCCTAATCAGGCCGGGCAGGCGGTCGAAGTGAGAACTTGGAGTTTCTCCGCGTCTGTGGAACCCGGTTCGGAGTGGTAGATCGCGAGCATAAGTCCGCGGTCGGTGTCGCCGACGACGAGTTTCTCGCGAAGCAGCGTCATTTCGCCCACCAACGGGTGCTCGATGGTGAATCGCCAGTTCTGTCGTGGCTGGACGTCTTGTCGTGCCCATAGTGTGCGGAATCGTTCGCTGGCGAGAGAGAGCTCCCCGACGAGGTCGATGAAGCGATTGTTCAGCGTGTCGGTTCCGACTGAACGGCGGAATCCTGCGACGAGTCTGGCTGTGGTGTCCTCCCAGTCGGTATACAGTTGTTGCTCTCCGGGATCGAGGAAGACCGAGAGCAGTCGATTCTTCCCAACGGTCAATTCTGGTGAGATGGCGGTCGCAAGTGGATTGGCGGCGAGTACGTCGAGGTAGCGGCCCTCGACGAATGCCGGCAGGTTGATCGTGCTGAGCATCGTCGCGATACTTTCCGGTACGACTTCTCTCTTGGGGTGGCGTCTTAGTCTGTCGTCTTTCTGTTCGGCGAGGGAAAGTAGATAGGTGGTGCCTATTGCGTCGAGCTTGAAAACATCTGAGAGTGCGTGCAGGACTTGGGCTGATGGGCGCCGGTCACGGCCCTGCTCCAAACGAAGGTAGTAGTCGGCGCTGATGTCTGCCAGCAGCGCGACTTCTGCGCGGCGCAGACCGGGCACTCGGCGATTGCGCTGAGTGGGCAGACCGACGTGCTCCGGTTTCGTTCTTTCTCGCTGAGCACGCAGATAGTCACCCAGCATGTTCTCGCGATTGACCATGAGTACAGCGTAATGGCAGCACCATCGTCTGACACTGGTTCTGCTGGGACCACTGACACTGGGGTATACCCCAGTGGGCTCTGCAAAGGCCACGGTGGGACGAGCGATACGAACTGTCGCTGTTGGATCGGTCCCATTCGGGGCCGACGTCATTCGCGCCGATCGGCGCATACGAGGGAGCTGAATTATGAGTGGATTGGCCGTTGTCACCGGAGCATCGTCAGGCATCGGAAGAGAGTATGCCCGACGTCTCGCGCGGCGAGGAACATCGCTGATCGTCGTGGGGCGCAGAGAGGAACGACTCACCGAGCTTGCCGGTGACTTTCCCGACGTCCAAGTCGAGACGGTCGTCGCTGACCTCGCGGAGAGCGCCGGCATCCAGACCGTCATCGATGCGATCGGAGACCAAGCGGTAACGATGCTTGTCAATAATGCCGGGGTCGCGCATTACAGTCCTTTCGCCGATCTGTCGCCGGCACACGCGACCGAGTTGATCGGGGTGAAGGTACACGCGCCGACTATGCTGACGCACGCAGTGGTCTCGGGCATGATCTCCCGTGGACAGGGGCAGATTGTCAATGTTGCCGGGATGCTTGCTTTCAGCGGGCCCGCGTCGCTCGAGCAGGTCGGACTCCACCGGTCCGTCTATGCATCGTCCTTGGCTTATGCGCTTGCGTTCTCGCAGACGCTCCAAACCGAGATCGCTGTGCACGGTATCGGCGTCCAGGCTCTGCTCCCGGGCGTAGTTGCGACCGAATTCCACGAACGGCAGGGTATGGACCTTTCCGCTGTTCCGCGGATGACGGCTGCCGACGTTGTCACCGCCAGCCTGCGTGGCATCGAACTCGGTGAAGGTGTCACCGCTCCTGGGGTCGAGCAGGTACACCTGCTGGAGGAAATCTTCAGCGCTGACCTCAATGCATTCGGAGCCCAATCCGCGGAGCTGGCAGCCCGCTATCGCGACTGACCGTCGCTGTCCATTTCTGTTGAAAACGAAGGAAGTTCTGTTGACTACTCCCACAAACATCACATCTGTCGGCTTCATCGGCTTGGGTGACCAAGGTCTTCCCATGGCGACAGCAATCGCCGAGTCCGGGTTCGACTTACACGTCTGGGTGCGACGGTCTGCCTCCCTGGTGCCCCTCACCTATACGGCTCACGTCGCACACGACTCGATCGCTTCGCTCGCTTCTTCCGTTGACGTCATCGCTCTGTGCGTGAGCACCGACGACAGTGTCTTGCAGCTCGTTGAGGAAGAGATTCTGCCTCATTTAGGGGCTGGAAAGACGGTGATCAATCACGGTACGGGATCCCCTGGCAATGCGCGACGATTGCGCGAACTCGCCGAGACAGCAGGCATCTTCGTGCTCGATGCGCCCGTCAGCGGCGGCCGTCTCGGAGCCGAAGCACGTGCACTTACCGTTTACGTCGGCGGCCCCGCCGACGCTGTCGACTCAGCGACACCAGTCATGCAGTCCTACGCGACGAACATTGCGCACACAGGGGACTCCGGTTCCGGCCAGATGACTAAGCTGCTGAATAACGCGCTGCTCATTCTCAACCAGGCTGCGATCGCTGATGTGCTCGAGCTCGGGGTGCAGACCGGTCTGTCCACCACCGCGCTCGTTTCCTCGCTGCGACTTGGATCGGCCGACAGCCGCGCCCTGCGTCTGATGAACACGATGGTCACACCGGACTCCGTCGATCATCTCGCCGCGGTAGAAGCGCTCGACATGAACATTTTCGACGATGCCATGTGGGAGGAAGGGATCGATGCATCAGCGACCGTTGCGCGAGGTCTTTCGGGCGCTGATCGCCTACCGGCCGTGATCGAGCAGCTCAACTGAAGCCCATTTTCGGTCCGGCCTCAGCGAGTTACGCCATGAGGGCCGAGGGATAGCGGTCTCCTCGAATCGCGGGAGCACCTCGGCGATGGCGGTGCGATCGTCAGAGTTCAGCTCAACCTCGGTACTGGAAACGGCTCTGACTCGGTCTGACGTTCGGGACCCGACGGCTGGGACGATGTCCTCGCCCTGTGCCGCAAACCAGGCGGTCGCGAACTGAGGGCGGTCGCGAACTGAGGAAATGTGATCGCCTTCGCCGAGGTGACTTCATCCAATGCCGAGACGGCTCATTGAAGCACCAAAATCGGCGGCCACTGAGCGGATGATGTCACACCGATCGAGCCGACGAATTCCTAGCGTTCCTTCGCCTTATACTGAACGTTCTCGCTGTGGAGTTTCGAGAACTACCCAAGGTGGGCCCCGAGGGGATCGAACCCTCGACCCACGGATTAAAAGTCCGTTGCTCTACCAACTGAGCTAGAGGCCCCGCCCCAATACGACCGCGAGAACAAGCGTCACGCCGGTGTCGTTGGAGACTCAACAATATTAGAGGTAAGCCGACCGAATACTCAAGCCGGCCGGCGGCGGATCAGTGCGAAGGTTCCTCCGCTGCGCTGTCGCTGTAACACTGCGCTGTCGCCGGAACCATCGAAGTCTGTGGTGTGGTCACTGCTCGAGTTCGGGGCGATCGCCGTCGACACCACCGTCGGCCGAAGCCTCCGTGCTCGAGGAGCTGGATTCGGACGCCTTGTCGATGACATCTGATTCGATCGCCCTGTTCTTCCTGACCTTGTCACGGAGTGCGGCGACGTTCTTCAGCCCTGCCAGCAGCTTTCTGTCCTTCTTCGGAGCGACGTACTCGGGATCGGTCTCGAGGGGGAAGATCGTCGGTGTCGCGCCGAAGGCCTCCTCCGCTTCCTTGGTCACCTTGCGTGACATCTGTGAGTTGACGACACCTCCGATGACCGCGCCGATGCCGAAGGGCAGCAGGCGTCCGACCAGCGATCCTCCGGCCCGGGCGGCGAACTTGCGGATGAAGGTCTTCCGCAGCTTGCGCAGGAGCAGGTCGACGACGGGAGCGGGCAGCTGTCTGGTCACGGTCGAACCCCAGTTGGCGAACAGGGTCTCCGTGCCGCCGGACTGCTTGCCGAACCTCTGGACCAGATTCTTCCCGTCCTTGCCGAGCATGAGTCCCAGCACCAGCGCATTCGCACGTTTGGCGTCCTGGACGGGAAGTCCGTGGATCTCCGAGATCGCCTGGGCGAACAGCGCCGTGCCCTCGAGGAACCCTGCGGTCTCGGCGGTGGCCACGCCGAGTGCGGCGGTCGTTCCCAGGCCGGGGACCGCAGCGGTGGCTCCGACGGCGGCACCTCCCGAGGTGGTCAGGGCGAGGTAGTGCCGACGGATGATCTTGATGAGCTCCTCCGGAGTCGCCTCCGGGTTCCTGCGGCGCAGGCTGCGCACATAGGCAAGGGCAACCGGACGCTGCACGGACAGAAGCGTCGACAGCATCGACTGGGCGCGGGGATTGAGGGTTCCGTCCTCATTGACAGCGAACTTCGCCGCCTTGTCCAACCCCTTCTTCGCCACTGATGATTTTGCCACGGGAGTTCCTCCTCGGTGTCTGCGCTCGTCACCCACTTCTCGCAGGTACGGATCTGTCACCAGTTTAGTAGTGGCCATTGTGAACCCGACGAATGAACCCTGACCGCGAGTCGACAGTCCGCCCGTGGTGTCGACGGCCCGGTCCTGGTGGATGCCCTTCAGGTTGGGGGACTAGACTGCCCTGACGATGACACAGCCACGATTCCACCGCCCGGTTCCCCTGGCCGATCTCGATTCCTTCAGCGATTCGAGTGACCCGGTGGCCAGATCAGAGACCTCCCACGCGACCGCCGCACTTCTCCTCGGAGATGCGCAGGGCAGGCGCGACGAGGATGCGACGAAGCGCTTTGTGGAACTCGCCGACGACATCGGCCTCGAAGTCATCGCCGAAATGTGGTCCGCGGCTCCTGCGGTCTCAGCGCCGGGAGCACTCTGGCGCCTGTACGCGCTGCGCGAATGGATCCATACGGCCCCGCGTGAGCTCGCGGAGATGTTCGCCGACGGGCAGCGCAGCATGGCCGGAGGCCTCGGACTCGACGAGATCCTCGCCGGTGTCGAGCTTCCCGCAGGCCCCGACGAGGTGGCCCGCGCCATCGATGAGATCCTGGCCGGTGCCTTCCGCGGGGATGTCGTCATCGCCCTCCTGCGGGCGGCGGCCTTCGTCGGCATGTGCGCCGAGGGAACCGACAGCGCAGAGACCAGGTCTCGCCTGCGGCAGCTCGCGAAGGACCTCAAGGATGCCGCCGTCTCCCACCGCCACGGCGGGCTCGACTGAGTCCCTGGCCGACGGTTCGCTGAAGTGTTCCACGTCGGTGACTGTGAGATTTTCAACTGACGTTCACCCGCCTCGGCGGTGGACTCATGAGCGTGAGCGAGTATCGTGGTGTGTGGCCCTCGTGGCCACCGGACGCTGGATCGCTGAAGCCCCGGGCTCCAAATTCAGCCGCTTCGAGCGGCCTACCGCCGAGAGGCGCTCTCGGTTCAGCGTCCGGCACAAATCCTTGATTCATCTATCATTGAAGCAACATGGCTCGACCGGGCCCCGGGCAGGAGGAGCGCATGCGGCTCAAGCGAGTACCGCAGGACACTGTCTTCTACGAGCGGCTGTCCGATCTGGCCGGGCAGATGCGGCAATGCAATCTGGTGCTTGCCGAACTCTCCGGGATCGAAGTCAGCGAACGACGCCAAGCCGCAGACCGCCTTCGCGAGATCGGCGACCAGGCCGACGAGGACATGGGCGCCGTGCTCCGGGCGCTGCGAGAGAACTACATCACTCCCTTCGACCGCAATGACCTCTATCTGCTCGGTCATCACATGCGCGACATCTGCCACCTGTTGCACGGAGCGGGCTTCGTCCTCGCCTCGGAGGCCTTCGACGAACTGCCTTCGGGTGTCCTGGAGACTCTCGCGGTCCTGTCCAACCAGACGGACCACACTTCGCGGATGATCACCCGGCTTCCCAGCAAGCTCGATCAGTGGGACTATGTCGACGCGATCAACCGACTGACCTACCAGGTCGAAGCATTGCAGTGGCGGATGTCCGACGCCGTGCCGAACTCGAAGCGGGGTCTGACGTACATGGCCGCAGTCTCCCAACTGGGACAGGCATTCGTGCGCGCCGCCTACGGCTTCACCGAACTGGGCAAGGTCGTCGCAGCCATCGCGATCAAGGAGTCGTAGTCCGTGGAGCTGCTCTTGGCGGGCGTCATCGTGACTGCGGTGATCTTCGCCGGTTCGAACGGTTTCCACGACGCTGCGCTGACGATCGGCAACGCCGTCGTCGGTCGGTCCATCAATCCGCGGTGGGCACTGGGTCTGGCCGTGGTCTTCAACTTCATCGGCGCGCTGCTGGGCGAGGGCATCGCCTCCGTCGTGGCCAACCAGATCGTCCACTTCGACGGGGACCCCGAGGTCATCCTCACCTCCCTGATCATCGCCTTCGTCGCCGCGACGACCTGGAGCCTGTTCACGTACTATCTTGCGCTGCCGGTGTCCTCGACACACTGCCTCATCGGAGGGCTGCTCGGAGCCGGCATCGTGCTGGGATTCTCGGTCAATTCCTACGAAGCCATCGATTCGGTGATCCTGCCACTCGTGATCTCGCCGATCCTCGGGTTCGTGCTCTCCTGGGGACTCACGGCTCTGCTGTCCAAGGTCTTCGCGGCGTCACCGCCCAAGCCGCTCTTTCGCGGGGCCCGCATGGTCGACTCGGTCCTCACCGCCTCGCTGTCGCTGGTCCACGGCGTTCAGGACGCGCAGAAGATCGCGGCCCTGGTCATGGTCGGGCTCCTCGCCGTCGAAGCCAGTCCGGACACCGAGCTCTCCGTTGTCGAGATCACCTGGCCCGTGCGGCTGCTCATCGCCGCGGCGCTCGCGATCGGCACCGGACTGAGCGGGTGGAGGGTCGTGCGCACCCTGTCCGTGCGCATGGCCAAACTCGACCCGCTGAAGTCCGCGACGGCAGATGCCACTGCCACGGTGCTCATGTACACGGCAGCGCTCATCATGCGGGTTCCGGTGTCGCTGACCTTCATCCTCGGCTCGGCGATCCTGGGCACTCAGTACTCCGGTCGCAGAGGCCGGGCTCGCGCGCGCTTCATCGTTCCCGTCGTCGGCGTCTGGGTGCTGACGATTCCCGCGGCGGCGATCCTGGCGATCTGCATCGGCCTCGTGGTCAGAGTGCTGGTCGGGTGACCTTCCGAACCGTGCGCCCGAACACGATTCCGGTCGTGACCATGGCTACCGCAAGGACGAAGTGCAGCCAGTTGTCAGCGGTGTTGAGCGGAACGAAGTTGCCCATCGATTCCATCGGAACGATAAGTCCGTAGATCCACAGCACCGCGTAGACGATGCCGCCGAGGATGAGATAGGTCTTGGCCAATCTGCCTGATCTGAGACCGAGAAGGCCGACGACGCCGAAGAGCAGATGGACGATGTTGTGCAGCACCGAGACTTGGAAGAGTCCCAGCAGAGCGGCTTGTGATTGGTGCCCGGCGAACATGATCGTGTCCAGGTCCTTGGTGATGCCCGGGATGAATCCCAGGACCCCCACCAGAAGGAATACGGCTCCGAAGATGCCCGAGACGATCTGGACGCTGCTGCGTGCGGTGTGTGCGGATGTGGTGTTTGCGGTCATGGCATTCCCTTCCGAGGCCTTCGTCGTACACACCGTGATTCGGAGCCGATTGTGCGGTGGATGGGCTCGAAGTCGAATTTCCTCTTCACCGTCGTGTGACGGGCCATCACCGTCGCCGAGGGCCGCGTCCGCCGGACTGCGCGGCAGGGTCAGACTGAGCAGTCGGCCGGAGCCGGACGGTCGCGCGTCTTCACAGACGTCGGTCTCGGTGCGTGATCCTCCTGTGCCGCAGCAGGGTGAGAAGGCTGTGGATGAGCGCCGGCGTCGAGGCGATGAGCAGCAGCACGCCGCCCAGCGTCGTCGTCGACAGCAGCACCGCACCGCCGATGACGAAGCCGGTGAACAGCACGGCCGAGATCACCCCGCGGGCCAGGAGTTCGAGGCCGGCGACACGACGATCCAACTTGGGCGTGGCCACCGAGAGTTCGCCGTTCTCGAGTCTTTCGACCAGACCGTCGAGCCGGCCCGGCAGCCCCAGGGTCAGACGCACGAAGTTGAGCGCCTCCTTCGCCGCAGTCCCGGCGACGCCGCCCCTCTCCTCCTCGATCAGTTCGCTCGCATAGGGCTCGACGACCTCCCAGATATTGAACGTGGGATTCAGCGAACTGCACAGACCCGACACCATGGACAGCGAGCGGATGATGAGGAAGAGGTTCTCCGGCAGCTGGACGGGCAGATCCCTCACCACCGATTCGAAATCCGTGGAGAAGGCTCGCAGCTCCTTCTCATCGACGTCGCGCAGCTGTGCGAATCCCATGCCGCCGAACCGTGCGAAGAGCCCCGTGAGAGAGCGTTCGAGTTCGTCCGTGTCTGCGCCGTCCAGCAGAACCCCGATGAGTTCGACGCTGGCGACGAGACGGCGGGAGTCCCGCATGGCCACGGCGATGATGAGCTCCCGCAAGCCCGTTCGCAGATTCTCCGGCACATGCCCCATCATCCCGAAGTCGACGAAGGTCAGATGCCAGCCGACCTCCGCCGAGGCTGTTGCCGGGTGGGCTGGGGTGACGAAGATGTTGCCGGGGTGGGGATCGGCGTGGAAGAACCCGGTGCGGAAGAGTTGGTCGAACATCGTGTGCGCGAAGGTCGTTGCAACCTCGTCGGGGTCGATCCCGACTCGACGCAGAGCAGCGACGTCATTGGCCTTGATCGCCGTGACATCCTCCATGGTCAGCACCTGCGGTGTGGTCTGCTCCCAGACGATCCGCGGAGCCTGCACACGGGCCGACCCGCTCGCGGAAGGGTGTGGCGCGCTTGTCGAAGGGGCAGGTCCGGTCGCGGAAGAAGCAGGTCCAGCCGCATTCATGGAGAAGGACTCCGCGTTCGCGGCTTCATGGAGATAGTCGATCTCCTCGAGGCTGACGTCGGCGAACTCTTCGACCAGCGCGGGCATATCGACGCGGCGGGAGACGAAACGGACTCGGGAGAGCCACCCGGCGATCCGGCGCAGGGCGCGCAGATCGACCTCGACGACATCGGCGATGCCCGGACGCTGGACCTTGACGACCACCTCGGCGAATCCGAGATCTGCGGCGACCTCCGGGGCCAGGACGGCCGAGTGCGCCTGGCCCAAGGACGCGGCGGCCAGCGGGCGAGTGTCGAAGGAGGCAAAGGCATCGGTGAGGCCCATGCCCAGCTGCGCCTCGGCGAGGGCGCGGATCTGACCGAACGGGACAGGAGAGACCTCGTCCTGCAGCCCCTCCAGCTCCTTGGTGATTTCGGGCGGCAGGACATCCATGCGAGACGAGAGGAACTGTCCGACCTTGATCATCAGCCCACCGAGCTCCACGGCCAGGGTGCGAAATCGTTTGGCGCTCGAACGCCAGCGCTCCACTCGGCCCCGTGCCGCGAACCGACCCAGGCCGATCCGCGGCAGCGTCATCTCGAACCACCACGCCATGACCATCTGAGCCGCGGCGAAGCGGAGTATCCGACCGTAGCGAGCCCGGAGCCTTCGACTCCGATCCGTGCGACCTCGGTCGGTGGCCTCCGGCGCTGCGCGGTCCTCGGCCGACCCGACCCGCTCGGTCTCCGCCGTCATCCCTCAGTCCTCGGCGAGGATCGAATACAGCTTGCGCTTGGCTTCTTCGAGCACGGTGACCGCCTCGGCGACTCCTTCCTTGCTGCCGGTGCGCCCGACCTGGGCCGCTGCCTGCGCCAGCTCGACGCCGGCCTTGGCCAGATTCCCCGCCCTGGGGGTATCGCGTTTGTTCGCTGATTCCCACGGGGCGCTGGAGTCCGGATCGGATTCGACCTGCTCGCGTCCGAGCTCCGTGAGGGAATAGGTCTTGCGGCCGCTGGAGGGCTCCGAACTGATGAGCCCCTCATCCGTGAGCAGCTGCAGCGTCGGGTAGACCGATCCGGGGCTGGGCTTCCATCTGCCGCCGCTTCGTCCCTCGATCTCCTGGATGATCTGGTATCCGTGCATCGGTGCCTCGGCCAGCAGTGCAAGGATGCCGGTGCGGACGTCTCCACGGTTCATGCGGAAGGACTGCTTGGGGTTGAAGGAGGAACGCAGCTGCTCCATCGCCTCCCAGATGTTGGCGCCGCCCCAGTCGCCGCCTCGGCGGGGAGAGCTTCTGTGATTGAATGGCTCGTTCATGATGACCTCCAGGTCTGGTGCGTATCGCTCTGACGATATATAACGATATATCGGCGATGTGTTGCTGGGAAGGTCGTTCGGTCGATTGCGGAGGCAACTCCAAGACCGTGTTCAGGCACGAGCGACGAAGGAATCCGGGGAACCGTGCACGTCGGCGAACGCCCCCCGCCTCGGCGCACGCCGACGTTCGGGGAACAGGCGACGGTTGGCAAGTTCTGCTCGATCTGCCGACGCAAATCGAGCAGAACATGCCAACCGTTGAGCATTGCCGCGGCTGAATGCCTGCGAATCGGCTTCAGGTCACCCCACGGGGCATCCGAATCGGCTTCAGGTCGCCTCGGCGACTCGGGGCCTCACATCATCCGAAGCGGCCGGAGATGTAGTTCTCGGTCTCTTCCTTGTCCGGGTTGGAGAAGATGGTCGTGGTGTCGTTGAACTCGATGAGCTTGCCTGGCTTGCCGGTGCCCGCGATGTTGAAGAACGCGGTCCTGTCGGACACGCGCGCGGCTTGCTGCATATTGTGGGTGACGATGACGACCGTGTACTGGTCCTTGAGGTCGTTGATGAGGTCCTCGATGGCCAGGGTGGAGATCGGGTCGAGCGCGGAACACGGTTCGTCCATGAGCAGGACCTCGGGCTCGACCGCGATCGCGCGGGCGATGCACAGGCGCTGCTGCTGACCGCCGGAGAGCCCCGAGCCGGGCAGGCTGAGACGGTCCTTGACCTCGTTCCAGAGGTTCGCGCCGCGCAGGGCGCGCTCGGTGAGGTCGTCGGCCTCGGACTTCGTGATGCGCTTGCTGTTCAGGCGCACGCCTGCGAGCACGTTCTCCTTGATGCTCATGGTGGGGAAGGGGTTCGCGTGCTGGAAGACCATGCCGACTTCACGGCGAACGTTGACCGGGTCGACGCCCGAGCCGTAGATGTCGTTGCCGTCGATGAGGACCTGACCCGAGACGGAGGCGCCGGGAATCACTTCGTGCATCCTGTTGAGCGTGCGCAGCACGGTTGACTTGCCGCAGCCGGAGGGGCCGATGAGGGCGGTCACCGAGCGGGGTTTGATCTGCATCTGCACACCGTCGACGGCGCGGAAGTCACCGTAGAAGATGTCGAGGTCCTTGATGTCGATCTGCTTGGACATGGAGTTTCCTTATCGTTAGGAATGTCTGGAACAGGTATGGCGGCAATGCGGCCGGGAGTCAGTGCGTCATCCGCGACCCGTCTTCGGCGCCAGCACCTTGGCGATGAAGCGTGCCAGGAGGTTGAGGACCATCACCAGGGTGACGAGGACGAGGGCTGCGGCCCAGGCGCGCTCCGAGCTGGCTATGGCGGCCTCGCCAGGGGACACCGGGCGCAGCTGTGAGTCGTAGATGTAGGTCGGCAGCGTCGACATCCAGCCGGAGAAGAGGTTCCAGTTCAGGGTCTTGGCGAAGCCGGCGGTGACCATGATCGGCGCGGTCTCGCCGATGACGCGGGCGATCGCGATGGTGATTCCGGAGAGGATGCCCGACACCGAGGTGGGCAGGACGATCTTGACGATCGTCTTCCATTTCGGAACGCCCAGTGCATAGGAGGCCTCACGCAGGTTCATCGGCACCAGCCGCAGGATCTCCTCCGTGTTGCGCACGACGATCGGGATCATGAGCACCGACAGTGCGACCGCGGCGGTGAAGCCGGTCTTCGCAATGCCTGCTGCCTCCGGCGCGATGAGGTTGGCGATCGTCGAGAACAGGGCGAAGGCGAAGAGGCCGGCGACGATCGAGGGGATGCCTGTCATCACGTCGACGAGGAAGGTGATGGCCTTGCCCAGTCTGTTCTTCTCGGCGTATTCGACCAGATAGATGGCGGTCAGCACACCGATGGGGATCGAGATGACGCAGGCCGCGAGAGTGATCAGAACGGTGCCGACGATCGCGTGGTAGAAGCCGCCGGCCAAGGTGGCTTCTCCGGCGACGTACTGCTGGTCGAGGACGCCCTTCATCCCGAGCATCGTGCGGGAGAGGAGGTCGCCGTTGATGGCGGCCCCACCTTTGGACACGGTCAGCCACAGCAGTGAGAGGAGGGGAACACAGGCGAGGATGAACGAGGATGTGACTATGGTGGTGGCCACGCGGTCGGTGGCCTTGCGGCGACCTTCGTAGGACGCGGAGATCGCGAAGACGGCGACCATGTTGATGGCGCCGGCGAGGATGGCGACGACGGGGATGTTGAAGCCGCCGAATGCGATGAAGCTGATGACGGCCGCGACGAGGACAGAAGCGACGGCGACAATCCATGGTGTGGCCTTGGGCAGCTGCTTCGAGGTCAGGTTGCGGGACGTGGTCGTCGAATTGTTCGTAGTGGTCAACATTCTCAACTGCCCTTCACCGAGGTCTTGGCGACGATTGCGCGTGCTCCCATGTTCACCAGCAGGGTGATGACGAAGAGGACGAGACCGATCGTGATCAGCTCGGACAGTCGCAGGCCGGCGGCCTCAGGGAAGTTCTGCGCGATCTCGGAGGCGATGGTCTGGTTGCCGCTGACCACAAGGGATGCGGTGAGCAGGCCCGGTGAGAGGATCATGGCCACAGCCATGGTCTCGCCGAGGGCGCGGCCGAGGCCGAGCATGGTCGCCGAGGCGATGCCCGACTTTCCGAACGGCAGCACCGACATGCGGATCATCTCCCAGCGTGTGGCGCCGAGGGCCAGTGCCGCCTCCTCCTGCAGCCGAGGAGTCTGCAGGAAGATCTCGCGGGTCAGGGCGGTGATGATCGGCAGAATCATGATCGAGAGCACGAGGGAGGCGGTCAGCAGTGTGCGTCCGGTGTTCGACACCGCGCCGTTCTCGTCGGCGGCGAAGATCGGGATCCAGCCGAACCACTTCGACACCCACAGGTAGAAGGACGTGAGGTTGCCGGCCAGGGCGATGCCCCACAGTCCGTAGACGACCGAGGGGATCGCGGCGAGCAGGTCGATGACGTAGCCGAGGAACGGGGCCATCTTCCGTGGTGCCATGTGCGTGGTGAACAGTGCGATGCCCAGCGCGAACGGGGTGGCCACGAGGAGGGCGATCGCGGAGGAGATCAGCGTGCCGATGATGAGCGGCCAGACGTAGGAGAAGAAGCCCTTGCCGCCGGTGATCGAGCTCGGGTCGCTCATCTGGGCTTCGATGGTGTCCTTGGACTGCGCCAGCAGGAACAGCGCGACTCCCGCCAGGATGAGCAGGATCAGGATGCCGGCGATGAGCGTCGCGACCGAGAAGATGCGGTCGCCGGGACGAATGACGGCTTTGGGCGTGCGGCCCGTGCCGGACTCGGGAAGTGAGTCCGGTTCAGGTGCTCCGGCGGGGCCGGGCCCTGTGGTCTGTGTGCTGGTCGGCACAAGTGCTCCTCATGAAACTTGCGGTGGATCCGGTGAACGGACCCGTAGGCACCGAAGAGCGGCGCAGGGGCGCTGCGCCGCTCTTGGATTTAACGATTCTGCAGGTCAGAGACCAAATTTCAGCCTTCGACCTTGATCGAGTCGATGACGGTTTCGATCTGCGAACGCAGGTCGTCGGACAGCGGTGCCGAGGCCGCGGATTCCGACGCGGACTTCTGGCCCTCCTCGGAGACGACGAACTTCTCCCAGGCTTTGACCATGTCCACGGTCTCCTGGTCCTTGTAGGACGAGCAGACGAGGTGGTAGGAGACGAGGACGATCGGGTAGGCGCCCGATTCGGTGGTGTCGCGGGCCAGGTCGAAGGCGAGGTCGCCTTCGCTGCGTCCCTCGACCTGCTCGGAGGCGTCGACGACCTTCGAGGCGGCGTCGGCGGAGAGCTCGACGAATTCGTCGCCGACCTTCACCTTGGCCTTGCCCAGCGATCCGACCGCGGAGGCATCGGCGTAGCCGATGGCGCCATCGGTGTCGGAGACGGTCTGCACGACACCGTCGGTGCCCTGTGCGGCCTCGCCGCCGTAGTCGGAGGGGAAGTTGCCTCCGACTTCCGCGTCCCAGTCGTCCTCGGCCGTTGCCTTGAGGTATTCGGCGAAGTTCTCGGTGGTGCCGGAGTCGTCCGAACGGTGAACGGCGGTGATCTTGAGGTCGGGCAGATCGGCATCCGGATTGTCGGCCTTGATGGCGTCGTCGTTCCAGTTGGTGATCTCGCCCTTGAAGATCTTGGCGATGGTCGCGGGGGACAGGTTGAGCTCGTCGACGCCCTCGATGTTGAACGCCACGGCGATCGGGGAGATGTAGACCGGGTACTCGTAGGCTCCTTCGGGGCCGCAGACCTCCTGTGCGGACGTGGCTTCTTCCTCGTCGAGGTGCGCGTCGGAACCGGCGAACTGGGCGTTGCCCGCAAGGAACTGCTCACGGCCGGCGCCCGAGCCGTCGGGGGAGTAGTTCACGGTCACGCCGGAGTTCTCCGAGGCGAAGTCGGCCGTCCAGGCGTCCATCGCGGCCTTCTGGGAGGAGGCGCCGATGCCGGTGAGGGTGCCCTGCAGGTCGCTGTCGCCGCCGCTGCCGACTTCCTCTCCGGTGGCGGAGGTTCCGCCGCAGGCCGACAAGGTGAGTGCGCCGACTGCCAGAAGCGCGGCGGATGGTGCGAGGTGCTTCAGCTTCACGAAGATGCCTTTCGAATGTGAGAACACTGCTCGAGATTTCTCGATCTTTCGTGCTCCACGCTAAGGATTGCGTGTAAAGCTCCGGGAGTGGCCAAGTGAACGGCGGATGAATGAAACCTGAAGGCTTGAAGGCGGGTTGAGTGCTCCCTCACAGGAATGCGCGAATTCATGAAAGAATCGTTGTCGGGACGAGGTGGCCTGATTCTGCGGGTATGCCGACTGAGGTTCGTCGTAGTCTCGTCGATGCTCGATCCGCTCACGGAGGATTTTCTGTCGCGCGCCGGCATAGCTCCGGGGACGAGGGTATTGGATCTGGGCACCGGCTGAGGAGATCGGCGTCGACACTCTCACCGATCGGCTCAACGCGGAGATCGATGCGTGCGACGGTGTGGTCATGGGCCCGGACTGTACGGAGCCTGGTGCCGGCTCCCTGCTCACTGAGTGCCGAGGTCATGGGCCGCTGGCGCAACCGGCCGACTGCGCGACGGGCCGACTGCGCGACCGACCGACTGCGCGACGGGCCGACTGTGCGACCGGCCTCAGGAGTCGACCGTGCTCACGTGTCGATCGGCCGGACCCGTTCGAACTCGACGATGCGGGGGACAGCCCCAGGACGCACATACGCGATGAGGACCTCACCGGGTTTGAGGTAGGGGTCGTCCGTGGGCAGCTTGTCCGCGATTCGCTGCGGGGCGTGCTTGGCGTAGATGTCGAGTATCAGCGGCAGGACGGGCCGGTGGGTGCAGTAGATGACCGGTCTGCCCTTCTCCAGCAGCTTCTCGACGAACCGGGAGGTCCTCTCGGGGGCCGCGGTGCTCGCCTTCTCACTCAGACACGGGGCCTTCCTGATCGTCTTTCCGGTCGCGGCCGACAGCGGAGCCAGTGTCGCCATGCATCGCTTCCAGGGACTCGAGATCAGCTTCTTCGTCTCCCACGCCGAGAGCAGCCCGGTCAGCGCCATGGCCTGCCGCGTCCCCAGCGCCAGGAGCGGACGCACATGCTCGGTCTCATGCCATTTCGATCGGGGGAATGCCTTCCCGTGGCGGACGAGGATGAGCGGCCAGGCCCGCAGTGCGTCGGTCGAGTCGTACTTCTCGAGCGCATCGAGCTGGTCGCGATCGGCGTAGGAGGTCAGCTTCGTCCGCGCCTCGGCGACGGGGAACCACTTCACCTCGTCGACCTCGCGCCTGTTCACCGGCGCGAAGCCGCGTTCGCTTCTGACCTGGGCGGACCAGTAGAAGACCTTCTTGAGTTTCTTCCCGCCGACCATGTATTCCGCTGCGGGCAGGGGGACGCCGAGGCGGATGTCGAGGCCCGTCTCCTCCTTGACCTCTCGGATCGCGGTCTCCGGCAGGGTCTCGCCGGGTTCCACTTTGCCCTTGGGCCAGGACCAGTCGTTGTACTTCGGGCGATGGATGAGCGCGACCTCGAGACCGCCGGCACCGGTGCGCCAGCACAGGGCACCGGCGGCGAGGACATCGGCATCGACTCGTGACGAGGCCTGCGCGGAGCCGACCGTCTTCGGGCTCACGCCTCGTCTCCGAGCTGACGGCGTCTGCGATGCCGACGGATGAGCTCCGTCTGATAGTCGGTGAGCTGCCTGCCGTCGTCATCGCGGGTGGCCCGCGTCCACTTGCCGTCACCGTGGAGCACGAACGCCGAGGTGGTGTCCGCGAAGGCGAGGTCGAAGAGTTCGATGATCTCCGCCTTGTGGTTGTCGGCGACGAGCTCGACCAGGGTTTCCACCCGACGGTCGAGGTTGCGGTGCATCATGTCCGCGGACCCGATGTAGACCTTGGTGTCGCCGCCGTTGCCGAAGACGAACGCTCGGGAGTGTTCGAGGAAGCGCCCGAGTACGGACCGGACCCTGATGTTCTCGCTCAGTCCCGGGATCCCCGGACGCAGGGCGCAGATGCCGCGCACGAAGACCTCGACCTCGACGCCGGCGCGGGAGGCCACGTAGAGGGCGTCGATGATCGCTTCGTCGACGATGGAATTCACCTTGATCCGGATCATGCCGGCCCCGCCCGCCTCGGCGATCGCGGTCTCCTTCTCGATGAGGTCGACCAGACCCGAACGGACCCGGGTGGGGGCCACGAGCAGGCGGGAGTACTCGGCCAGGGGGGCGTAGCCGGAGAGCTGGTTGAACAGTTTCGTCAGGTCGTCGGCGACGGCCTTGTCCTTGGTCAGCAGCCCGAAGTCCTCGTAACCGCGAGCGGTCTTCGGATGGTAGTTGCCGGTGCCGACGTGGCAGTAGCGCGACAGCCCCTCGGCCTCCTGGCGGACGACGAGGGAGAGCTTCGCGTGGGTCTTGAGCCCGACGATTCCGTACACGACGTGGACGCCGGCGCGCTCGAGCTTGCGCGCCCAGGTGATGTTGGCCTCCTCATCGAAGCGAGCCTTGATCTCGACGACCGCGAGGACCTGGATGCCGGCCTGAGCGGCGTCGACGAGGGCGTCGATGATCGGGGAGTCGCCCGAGGTGCGATAGAGGGTCTGCTTGATCGCGAGCACGTTCGTGTCCGCCGCGGCCTGCTCGAGGAAAGCCTGCACGCTCGTCGAGAACGAGTCATAGGGGTGGTGGAGAAGGATGTCGCGGTTGCCCACGGCCGCGAAGACATCGACCTGATCACTCGACTCGCGCAGGGACAGGTCCTTGTTCATCTGCGGGACCATCTTCGGGAAGTGCAGGTCGTCGCGGGGCACATCGGCGATGTCGGACATGCCGGAGAGATCGAGCGGAGTCGGCAGCTGGTAGATCTCGTTCTCGTCGATGCCGAGTTCGTCCTTGAGCATGTCGCGCACCCGCGGATGGATGTTCTCCGTGATCTCCAAGCGGACGGCGGGACCGAAGCGCCTGCGCAGCAGTTCCTTCTCCAGGGCCTTGAGGAGGTTCTCCGCATCGTCCTCCTCGACCTCGACGTCCTCGTTGCGGGTGACGCGGAACGTCGAGTGCTGGATGATCTCCATGCCCTCGAAGAGCGTGTCGAGGTGCTCGGCGATGATGTCCTCGAGTGCGACGAAGCGGGCCGGGACATCGCGTCCGACGGGACGGTCCGACTTGCTTGCGACGTTGAAGAATCGGGGCAGGCGCGGGGGCACCTTGACGCGGGCGAAGAGCTCCTTGCCGGTGTCCGGATAGCGCAGCAGCACGCCGAGGTTGAGCGAGAGTCCCGAGATGTAGGGGAACGGGTGCGCCGGATCGACGGCGAGCGGGGTGAGGACGGGGAAGACGTGACCGGCGAAGAAGTCGTCGACGCGGGTGCGTTCGTCCTCGGTGAGCTCGTCGACCTGGACCTTCGTGATCGACTCCGCATCGAGTCGGGGGCCGATGTCCTCCTTGAGCAGGGCGGCATGACGGGTCATGAGTTCGTGGGCGCGGAGGCCGATCGCATGCATGACCTCCAATGGCATCCGTCCGGTGACGCTGGGCACGGCCAGGCCCGTGTTGATGCGACGTTTGAGGCCGGCGACGCGGACCATGAAGAACTCGTCGAGGTTGCTCGCGAAGATCGAGAGGAACCGGGCACGCTCCAGCAGCGGCATGTCGGGGTCGGATGCGAGATCGAGCACGCGCTCGTTGAACGCCAGCCAGCTCAGCTCCCGGTCGAGGAAGCGATCCACCGGATCCGGCAGACCCAGTTCCCCGCCGGCTGCAGTGATGTCGTACATCGATCTACTCCTGATTGCGTTCGGTCGAGGAAGCCGGCGCATAGGACACGTGCGCCACCGCGACGTGGAACCCCAGCCGCTCGTACAAGCCTAGCGCCGGTGCATTGTCGGATTCGACGTAGAGTTCGATCGCGCTCGCCCCGGCGGCGACCATCCGACGCATGCCCTCGATCGTCAGCGCCCTGCCCACACCCTTGGCATGGACGGCAGGGTCGACTCCGACGACATAGACCTCGCCGTCCGTGTCCGTGAGCTTGGTCTGGTGGAAGCCGATGACCCGGTCGTCGCGGATGGCGAGGATGACGGTGTCCGGGTCGAAGTCGGGTGCCTCGGTGATCTCTGCGAAGTCCTCGGGCGTCTGGGACCCCTGCTCCGGGTGCCAGTCGAAGGCCGCGTTGTTGACGCGTCGCCAGCCCTCTTCGTCACCGGGTGCGAAGGAGCGGATCGTGACCCCGTCGGGGGCAGAGACCTCGGGCAGGTCGTCGAGGCCGAGATCCGAATCGGTGCGCATCTGGTAGAGGACGCGGTCGCGGCCGAGTCCGTGTTTGGCTGCGAGCCTCTGGGCGCCCGGATGGTCGCCGTGCGACCAGCACCAGGACGTGGGCTCCTCTGCGAGGATCGTGGCAAGCAGCTTCTCGCCGAGCCCCTGACCGCGGTGGTCGGGGGCGATGAGGAATTCGGCGGCGTGCCGATCGCCCTGGAGGGCGCGGATGCCGAAGCCGATGAGTCCATCACCGGAGATGGCGCTGTTCGTGTCTGCGGCGTCGTCCGCGTAGACCCGCCACACGCTCGAGGCGGTCTGCGCGGAATGGGCCTCGTCCTCGCCGGTGGCGATGGCGAGCAGGCCCCCGGAGATCTCGGGAGTCCCATCGGCTGCCGCCACGCGGTCGAGGAAACCCAGTTCCGCCTCGGCGAGGGTGGCGATCGGTGAACCGGTCACGGCTCCGCTGGCTTCGATCCTCATACCTTCACGTCCTCCTCGTTCGATTCTGCTTCTGACGTATCGTGCGGTGTTTCTGTGGTTTCGGGTTCCTGAGTTCCTTCAGCTTCCTCAGTCCCCTCAGCGTCAGCGGCGTCGCCGACGGGGGAATCCGGGCTGAAGCGGTAGCCGACGTTGCGGACGGTGTGGATGGCATTCTCCAGGTCCTTGCCGAGTTTCGCACGCACGCGACGGACATGCACATCGACGGTGCGGGTGCCGCCGTAGTAGTCCTCGCCCCACACGCTCAGGAGGATCTCGTCTCGGGTGAAGACGCGCTCGGGATGCATCGCGAAGAACTTCAACAGCGCGAACTCGCGGTAGGTCAGGTCGAGGCTGCGCCGGCCCAGATGCGCGGTGAACGCGGTTTCGTCGATGCGCAGGCCTCCGCTGATGACGACCATGGGCTCGTCCTCGCCTGTCCGCCCTCCGCCTTCCCAAGGTGGCACGTCCGCTTCCCAAGGTGACGCGTCCGCGGCAGCTCCGGCGGGGCCTGCCGATACGGCAGCCGATCGATCGTCGGCCCGGGAACCGGGCCACGTGGCGCCGGCGGCGGAGCCTGGCCACGCGGCACCGGGGGCGGTTGGGCGGTTCGGCGCTGCGGTCACCGAGGTGTGACGATCAGATGATGTGTGACGGCCGAACGAGGTGTGACGATCACGGGCCAGACGGAGGCGGGCTTCCACTTCGGCAGGCCCCGCGGTCGTGAGGACGATGTCGGAGACGTTCCACCTCGCCGAGGCGGTGGCCAACCCGCCCTCACTGAGGACGACGACGATCGGAGCGGAGAGGCCCTTCTGCACCACAGCCTCGGCGATGGTCGGAGCCACGGACAGATCGAGGCAGGCGTCGGCGACGACGACGTCGGCGGTCAGCGAGCCCGCGTCGGTCGAATGCAGCTGTTCGAGGCTCATCCGCTCGAGCCGGTGGCCGAGGTACTGCAGTGATTCCGGGGCGAGTGGGGAGCCGAGCCGGGGTGCGGGGCAGATGTGCAGGATTCGCATGTGCTCCGTCCACCTCCTCGGATTCGGCGCGGCCCGACATGTGCGGCCTGGGGAAAGTATACCGAGGCGGAGTTCGGACGGCAGCGAGGGAGGGCCGCCGAACGCGTGATCACCGTGTCGGCCGGCGGCCGACCGTGTAGGTGAGTGAGTGGAAATGGGCACGGAACCCGGGGTCGGCGAGCATGGCGCGGTAGCGGTCGAGGACCTCGGGGCACAGTCCGCCTGCCAGGAGCTCCTCCTCCAACATCAGGCTGACATTCGCATGGTACTGCGCCCACGGTCCGCCGCCGCGTGCGAGGGGAACGAGGTGTTCGGCCGCGATGTCGGCGAGCCCGGCGTCGAACATCTCGACCTCGGTCCGCTCCGCCCAGCCGTAGTCGTGGCCGGCGGTCCGTCCCAGCTGCCGATAGGCGGCATCGTTGTATCGCCGCCACACCTCGTGGTCGGATTCCCGGGGTGCGACGAGGAGGTTCCCAACCAAGCCCGCATCGGCGATAGCGAGCCATCCTCCGGGGGCCAGCTCTTCGACGAGTCCGGCGAAGACCGCCTTCCGGGCCGGGATCTGGGAGAGGACGAGGCGAGCATGGATGAAGTCGAAGGGGCCCGCGGGAACCCCCTGACGGATGTCGTGACGGGCCACCTCGACACCCGGGGAGCCTCGCATGTGGGTGGTGTCGAGGTCGATCGCCAGCACCTGCCCGCCGAGGTGCTCGCCGATCATCGTCGCCACCGATCCGTTCCCCGCTCCTACCTCCAGACACCGGGGTGCACTCGGCAGCGGCAGAGAGCTCAGGATCGAGCGGGTGCTGCCGTCGACGAGCGCCGACAGCGAGTTCAGCTGCTGGTCGCTGAGCGTCGTGATGGTCGTCGCGGTCGTCATAGTCGTCTCCATGTGCAGCGATCGGGGTTGCTCGGGCGGTGCTCGGGTCCGAGTCGGGCGGTGCTTGCAGTGCGATCAGCGTAGATCGGCGCTCCGGCCGTGACCAGGTGAGGCTGTGCCTCACGCGATGCCCGCGAACGCAGGGGCGTCGGCATCGGTCGGGATCGCAATGGCGCAGTCGGGATCGCCGACCCCGGCCGAAATCGCCGACCCCGGCCGAAATCGCAATGCCGCGGCCGAATGAGGCACCATGGTGCTGTGATCAGATGGATTCGAGTAGCCGTCGCCCTGGCATTGGCTCTGGCCCTCAGCGCCTCCGTGTACTGGGGCTACACCTTGTTCCTGCTGGCGACGGGGCTCATCGTCTTCGGCGTCGCCTACGGATGGCCGCGCCTGACGGACTCGCCGCAGCCCCGCGCCACCTCGATCATGCTCTTCCTCTTCGGCGTGGCCGGACTGCTTGCCGCATGGCGCGACAGTTCGGCGCCCTATCTGGACTGGCTGCCCGTGCTGGCGGGACTCGGTCTGCTGTGGACCTTCGTGCAGAACCTCACCCGAGGCATGGGCGCATCCGACGCGGTGGCCAACGTCTCGGCCCAAGTCGCGGGAGTGGTCATCTCACTGTCCGCGAGCACCTGGGTCGCGGCGATCACCATGCCCGGCGAGAAGGAAGCCATCGTCGTGGGTCTCGTCTCGCTCATCGTCGCGGGCTGCATGACGGCCCTGCCGTGGCCGGCGATCTACACCTCCCCGCTGGCGATCGCGATGTCGACCGCGGTCGCCGGGATCCTCTCCGTCCTCATCTTCCAACACGCGATCACCGTCCCCGTGGCGCTCGTCCTCGGCGCGATCATGGGACTCCTGGTCGCCGGGGTCGACCGGATGCTGGGACTCATCGCCTACTCCCAGTACCAGGCTGTGAGCCTCGAGATCTCACAGAACATCGAGCTGAAGAAGAGCGTGGAGAAGGCCCGCAGCTTCGCCGTCCAGCTCGCCCTCGGGGCCGCTCCCATCGCCCTCGGCGGCGTCGTCGTCTACGCCCTCGAACGCATCGCCCTCTGAGCTCGGACAGGGTGCGCGCGGCGCTGAGGGGGGGAAATGTAGACTGGGAGACATGGAAAACCTCGTCGCTCTGGAAATCGTCTTCACCAGCCTCGTCGTCATTGCCGCGCTCGGCGCCCTGGGCGTCGGAGTCAAGGTCGTCACGGCACTGTTCAAAGACAATCGCTGAACTCGATGATCGAACTTGATTCCTCGGTTCATCCCGAGCTCGTTCCCCTGTCCTGGCTGATCGGTTCGTGGGAAGGCGTCGGAGTCGTCGGCTATGCGGACACTCCTGAGAAGCAGTTCGGCCAGCGCGTCGACTTCGTCGCGCACCCTGGAACACCATTCCTGCAGTACACCGCGCACGCTTGGCTGCTGAGTGAAGACGGCGAACTCGAATCGACGCTGACCCTCGAGACGGGGATCTGGCAGCTCGTGCGTCCCCGCGATGCCGGTGACGTCGGCCCGGGCATGCTCGTGCCGAGCGCAGAGCAGAGCTTCACCTCGGCGGCGGCCGTCGACACCCTGCGCACGAACGATGACGCATTCGAGATCGAAGCTGAGATCGTCCACCCACACGGGGTGATGGAACTCTACGCCGGCCACGTCAAGGGACCGCGCATCGACCTCGCCACCGACGTCGTCGCCAGGACGAAGACCGCGAAGGACTACTCGGCCTCGACCCGCATGTACGGCCTCGTCGGTGGAGAGCTCATGTGGGCCTGGGACATGGCCGCGCTCGGACATGAACTCGCAACGCATTCCTCCGCCCGATTGAAGAAGTTGGCCTGACTGACATGGTTGATCGCGAACAGAGCACACCTGAACCGACGCAGAGCACACCTGAACCGTCGCAGAGCCCACCGGCACGTCCCTCGTCGCTGAGCCGACCGCTCAGCTCGACCGCGGTCTTCGGTGCAGAGGAGCTTGCGCACACCCCCGTCCACTACGGGGCACCGCTGCGCGAACAGCGGGCGCTGCTGGAGAAGGGTGCAATCGTCGATCTGCCGCACCTTCGGGTCCTGCGCCTGAGCGGCGCGGACCGTCTCACCTGGCTGAACACCATCACGACCCAGAAGCTCGACACCCTGGCGCCCGGTGCATCCACGGAGACCCTGGTCCTCGACCCGAACGGCCGCATCGAGGGCTGGCTGAAGCTCGTCGACGACGGTGAGGCGCTGTGGGCGCTCAGCGAGCTGCGCACCGACGAGACACTCGAATTCCTCCGCAAGATGGTCTTCATGATGCGGGTGGAGATCGAGGATGTCAGCGAGGAATTCCAGGCCATCGGCGCCGTGGTGAAACTTCCGGACAGCCTGCCGGTGACCCAGCTGTGGACCGATCCCTGGCCGCACATCGGGGCCGGTTCGGCCTCGTACGCGCAGGTCGATCTCGGATTCGAGGTGGCAGGGGAGGACCACCCCGGACTCGAGACCCAGTTCGTCATCGGCATCGTCCCTCGCGCGGATCTGGCGACCACCTCGGCGAGCGAATTCACGATGGCCGGATACGACGCCTGGGAAGCCGTGCGGATCGCCGCCTGGCGGCCGGGCGTGAACGAGATCGACCACAAATCGCTCGTGGGGGAACTCGATCTGCTGCGTACCTCCGTGCACCTGGCCAAGGGCTGCTACCGCGGCCAGGAAGCAGTGGCGCGCGTGCACAACCTGGGCCAGCCGCCGCGCAGGCTCGTCTTCGTCCACCTCGACGGATCGGGGCACATCCTGCCCGAGACCGGCGCCGAGGTGCTCGCCGAGGTTCGCGGCTCCGAACGGTCCGTGGGCCGGCTGAGCTCGGTCGCGCGGCACTGGGAGCTCGGACCGATCGGCCTGGCCGTGATCAAGCGCAACCTGGCCGCCGACGCCCCGCTGAGCTTCGACCTGGGAGACGCCGGTGACCGTGTCGCTGCGGCTCAGGAGACGATCGTCGCCCCCGTGCGCGAACACGATATCGATCTGCCGGGGCGCAACAAGGACACCGACATGCGGAATCAGAACCGCTGAGTTCTCCTTTCGGAGCAATCTGCGCCGGCCTTGCCGGAATCTGTGCTGCGGTCCTCGAACCCGGCCGCGAGGACCACCGGTCCCGCCCGTGCGAGAGGCAACTGATTCCGCATCTCCCGGACACGAGACAGGTGTGATCTGACCAGCTTGCGGACGGTAAGTGACAAGAACCGTCGTGAGGCTCTAATCTTCTGGTTATGACAGCTTTGGAAATTGGCGGCGAAGCTCTGCCGCAGGAACGTAAACTCGTCACCGAGATCCCCGGACCGAAGTCCCGTGAGATCGAGTCGCGTCGCAAGTCCGCCGTCGCCTCGGGAGTCGGCTCCAGCCTGCCTGCCTATATGGTCGCCGCCGGCGGCGGAATCCTCAAGGACGTCGACGGCAATCAGCTCATCGACCTCGGCTCCGGCATCGCCGTGACCACGGCCGGGAACGCGAACCCGCGGGTCGTCAAGGGCGCCACCGAGCAGCTCGAGGCCTTCACCCACACCTGCTTCATGGTCAACCCCTACGAGAGCTACGTCGAAGTCGCCGAGGCTCTCAACCGTCTGACCCCTGGTGACCACGAGAAGCGCACGCTGCTGCTCAACTCCGGTGCCGAAGCTGTCGAGAACGCTGTCAAGATCGCCCGTGCACACACCGGCCGTGACGCCGTCGTCGTCTTCGACCACGCATACCACGGTCGCACCAACCTGACCATGGCGATGACTGCGAAGGCCGCTCCCTACAAGGCCGGCTTCGGCCCCTTCGCCGGCGAGGTCTACCGCGCCCCCATGTCCTACCCGTACCGTGACAATGATGCCGCCGGTACGAAGGTCAGCGGCGAGGACGCGGCCAAGCGCGTCATCGACATGATCGAGAAACAGGTCGGCTCCGAATACGTCGCCGCCGTCGTCATCGAACCCATTCAGGGTGAGGGCGGCTTCATCGTCCCGGCCGAGGGATTCCTGCCCGCACTGGCCGAATACGCCCGTGAGAAGGGCATCGTCTTCGTCGCGGACGAGGTCCAGGCCGGCTTCGCCCGCACCGGCAAGATGTTCGCTTCCGAGTGGGAGGACGTCGTTCCCGACATCATCACCACGGCCAAGGGCATTGCCGGCGGCCTTCCGCTCTCGGCCGTGACCGGGCGTGCGGAGATCATGGACTCGGTCGGACCGGGACGCCTCGGCGGCACCTACGGCGGCAATCCGGTTGCCTGTGCGGCAGCGCTGGGCGCCATCGAATCCTACGAGAACGACGGTCTCGTCGACAACGCCGGACACATCGGCGAGATCGTCACCGACCGTCTGACCAAGCTGCAGTCGCAATACCCTCAGGTCGGTGACGTCCGCGGCCGCGGTGCCATGATCGCCGCCGAGTTCGTCCAGCACGACTCGATCGCCCCGAACCCGGACCTCGTGAAGAAGATCGCCGATCACTGTGCGAAGAACGGCGTCCTCGTGCTGACCACGGGAACCTTCGGCAACATCCTGCGCTTCCTGCCGCCGCTGACGATCTCCGATGAGCTGCTCGGTGATGCCTTCGACGTCATCGAAGAGGCCATCGCCGCTTCGGTGGGCTGAACCGACCTACACGTTGACTACAGTGGGTGTATGAGCGAAACGAATGCCCTGCGTGTCTCCCGCCTGCTGCGGGAGACCGCAGGGTTTCTGCTTCCCCTGACGCGGACCGACGTCGACGTCGGCGTGAGTCGCATCGAGTTCGACCTCGACCTCACGGACTCGCATCCCGGCCTCACCTCCGCAGCTGACCTCTCGGGCGCCGTCGTCCTCGTTACGGAAGCCGTGGACTCTCCGGTCGGGCTGGGCCGGATCCGTGAGAGGTATTCGGGTGCCGCGGTCCTGATCGTGCCGCCGGGAACCCACTCCCACCTCGGCGAGGGGGGCGACCCTGCGGTTGAGGCGCCGCTTCTGCTCGAACGATCGACGGGCGTGACCTGGTCCGAGGTGCTGGTCCATCTGCGGCAGCTCAACGAGGGCGCCTCAAGCGCTCTGGCCTGGCCCGACGTCGACGATCTCAGCGCTCTGGCCGCGGTCATCGCGGAGATGACGGGTGCATCGATCACGATCGAGGACCCGGCTTCGCGCGTGCTCGCGCACTCCAACCTCGGCGATGACATCGACGACATCCGACGCGAGACGATCCTGTCCGGTGCGATCCCCGATTGGCGCATCGCCGAGCTCGAGGAGTCCGGATTCCTCGACGTCGTCCGCCGTTCGACCGACGTCGTCGAGCGACCGGCCGCCGGTTCCGGCCCGGCTCGGTCCGTCATCGCGCTGCGCAGTGAGGGCGAGCTGCTCGGTACGATCTGGGCCGCCTACCCCGATTCCGTGACACCGGGCTCCCTGCGCGAGGTCCTCCGTGATGCCGCCCGCGCGGCCGTTCCCGTGATGCTGCGGACCCTGCGGCGCTCACCCTTCGAAAAGCGCATCCGTCGTGAGGCGCTCGGCTCGATCCTCGGCGGTTCGCCGGATCTGGGGCCCGCCGCGACCCTGCTCGCGCTGCCCTTCTCCGGGCACTATGCGACCTTGGCCTTCGCCGAGGTGGCCCCCGAGCGGGAGCCCGTGCTCCGGTTCCATCTCCGGGCCGCCTTCGCCGATGCCGTGCTCGCACACGTCGGAACGCGCGGTCACCTGGCCGTGCTCGTGCACATGAGCGAGAGCATGTCGGCGGTCGAGGTCAAGTCCCACGTCGCCTCGGCGCTGCACCGCTCGCTGCCTGCGACCGCGCCGCTTCACTTCGGCGTCGGCACGGCCGTCGAACGTCTCGACCATGTGCATCGGTCCTGGACCGAGGCGGTCTACGTCGTCGACGCGCTGCTGGCCAGGGGCCCGGGCCGGGCAACGAACGAGGACGACCGCGCAGCGGCAGGAGAGGGCGAAACGAGTGCGGCGCGCGGTGCCACGGCCGAGGACGTTGCGGCCGAATTCGTCGGGCTCGAAGCCGCGGATGCGCTGCGATCCGTAGGGTCTCGCATCACAGAGCCCGCTTGCGCGGTCGCAGATCACGATGAGAAGCATCAGGGGCAGCTGCTCGAGACCCTGCGCGTGTACTTCGCGACGGTCGGCAACTCCGCCGAGGCCTCGCGTCGTCTTCATGTGCACACGAATTCGCTGCGTCATCGTCTCAGTCGGATCGAGGAGATCACGGGTCTGTCGACCGCCGATCGCGCGGGACGGCTGTGGCTCGAGCTCGCAGTGCTCGTGTTCGATCGCCAGCGAGCCTGAGCGGCGAGGCACAACGGCTGCCTGTGCTGATCACTCGCTGTGCTGATCACTTGCTGGGCTGGTCACGCTCACTGTGATGATCACACAAGGGTCCATGGCAAAGTTTGGCAGATTGTTGTCCGGTCGCCCCGGTGATTTCGTCCTAAGGTGAAGTCCGACCACTAGCGAAGGACAGTATGCACAGCAGTCAATCGGGACCGTCGTTCCAGGCCAGCCGCAATCGTGTGATCACGGCAGTCGCGAACCGGCCCACGGGTACCGGCGCCGACCTCGACGACGTGACGCCCACGTTCGACGGCGTGACGCCCGCTCTCACCGACGAGACACCGGTGATCGGCCTCATCGACCTCGACCAGGTCGCAGACGCATACGAGCAGCTGAGCTCGGCCTTCGCCGGGGAAACCGACGTTCTCCACGCCGTGGCCTGCAAGGCCGTTCCGCTGCAGCCGATGCTGCGCTTCTACGCCGAATCCGGTGCCGGCTGCGAAGTGGCCAGTCCGGGCGAGCTGGAACTGGCACTGACGGCCGGCTTCGCCCCGGAATCCATCGTGTTCGACTCCCCGGCGAAGACCCTGAGTGAGCTCAGGCGCGCCGTGTCACTCGGGGTGTCGATGAACATCGACAACTTCGACGAACTCGAACGACTCGACACGCTCCTCGACGGGACGGGCCCCTCGGCGACTGCACACCGCGGCTCCGAGGCCGCCTCGGCGAGGATGGGGATCCGGATCAATCCGCAGTCGGGCACCGGCAGGATCGGTGCGCTGTCCACTGCCACGCAGACCTCGAAGTTCGGCATCGGGGTCGCGGACTCCGGCGCCCGCGAGGCAGTCATCGAGGCCTACCTCGCGCGTCCCTGGCTCAACCAGATCCACGTGCATTCGGGCTCCCAGGGGATCGGCCTCGACCAGGCCGCTGCAGGCATCGATGTCGTCGTCGAGCTGGCGAAGGAGATCAATGCTCGTGCCGCGGACGATGTTCGTGGCGCGGAACGGAATGCGGAACCATCACAGGCTCAGTCTCGCGACCGTCAGATCACCCGCATCGACATCGGCGGCGGCCTGCCCGTGAACTTCGCGGGCGAGGACGTCACCCCGACGTTCGCCGAATACCGTGCTGTGCTCGAGGAGCAGGTCCCCGACCTGTTCGACTTCGACATCATCACCGAGTTCGGACGCGCGCTCCTGGCCAAGGCCGGCACCATCCTCACCCACGTCGAATACGCGAAGACGACCGGCGGTCGGCGCATCGCCATGACTCACGCGGGTGTCCAGGTCGCCACGCGCACGGCCTACGCCCCCGACGACTGGCCGCTGCGGATCCTCCCCTTCGACCCGGACGGCAATCCCAAAACCGCCGAGGCGGTGCCCACCGACGTCGCGGGACCCGCCTGCTTCGCCGGTGATCTCCTGGCCCGCGACCGCATGCTGCCGCGCCTCGACGCCGGCGACATCGTGGCCGTCCCCGACACCGGCGCCTACTACTTCTCCAATCCGTTCTCCTACAACCTGCTGCCGCGCGTGCCCGTGTACGGGTACCGGGTGCAGCCGGCCGCAGTGGGAGCCGACGAAGCAGAAGCGGACGTGGGCGCGGACGCCCGCAGCCGCCTCGGCGATGATGCCGATCCGCTCCTCGACGAAGGGAGACTCGAGTTCTCGATCATTCGCCGCGGACAGACCCTCGCGGAGGTCCTCGCCGAGGCTGGAGGGGCGGAGATCGCACAGTTTCATCCGATGCAGAGTCGGTTTCACCCGGTGCAGAGTCGGTGAGCAAGTTAACGATTCGGCAACCAATCGGCGTGAGAGCACGAAGGGCGACTCTCACCGCATAGCCTCGACGTGAAGGAACCGAGCGAACAGCAAAGCAGCTGGACGCATCGACTCGACGATGAAGAGGAAATCATGAGTATCCGACGCATGACCGCAGCGGCCGTCGCCGCACTTGCACTCAGCCTCTCCGCCTGTGGATCCGGGGGCGGATCCGGCGGAGGAGGTGAGACCACGGAGGACCTGACCCTCGGAACCGGCGGCACCTCCGGAACGTACTACCCCCTCGGCGGAGAACTCGCCACCATCTTCGAGGAGAACGTCGACGGGGTCACCGTCAACTATGTGGAATCCGGTGCCTCGGCCGAGAACCTCGGCAAGATCTACCAGGGTGAGTGGCAGCTGGGCTTCACTCAGAGCGACACCGCGAACAATGCCGTCAAGGGTGAGCTCGAGGACCTGGACGGCACGAAGATCGACAACGTCGCGTGGATCGCCTCGATGTATCCCGAAGCAGCGCACATCATCGTGCGCGAAGACTCGGGGATCGAGTCCGTCAAGGATCTCAAGGGCAAGAAGGTCGCTGTCGGGGATGCCGGATCGGGCACCCGCGCGATCTCGGACGCGATCCTCGATGCGGCCGGCATCGCCGAATCCGACTACACCCCGGAGATCACCGACTTCGGGGCATCGACCGATATGCTCGCTGACAAACAGATCGACGCCACGATATTCGTCGTCGGCACTCCGGTCGCCGGCCTGACCCAGCTGGCGGCGACGACCGACGTCAAACTGCTCGGCCTCGACGAGAAGACGACTTCGGCGATCGAAGAGAACACCGGCGCCGAGTCCTATGACATCTCCACGGATGCCTATGACTTCCTCGACGAGGATGTGCCCACAGTGTCCGTCTTCGCATCGCTGGTCGCGTCCACGGACCAGGTCAGTGAGGACACCGCCTACGGACTGACCAAGGCTCTGTTCGAGCACACCGGTGATGTCACCCTCGATGTCGGGAAATCGATCACCAAGGATACGGCCATGCTGGGAATCGGCGAGGTGCCGATGCACCCCGGTGCAAAGAAGTACTACGACGAAGAGGGCATTGACCTGCCGTGAGTGACGACCCGACGCCGCCTCGGCCATCATCGTCGTCGGCCGGGGCGGTCGCCGAGCAGACTGCAGCGGCGGAGCGGGCCTCCGCCGAGATCCTTCGGAACGTCGACACTTCGAGCCGCTTTCGCACGAATCTCGGATGGTGGGTGTGGGTGATCGGCGGCATCTCGGTCGTCTTCACCCTCTACCACCTCTACGCCGCGCTGGAGCGTCCATTCAACACGTGGATGCACTCGTCCCTGCATCTTGCGGGGGCAACGGCCCTGATCTTCTTCCTCTATCCGGCCAGCAAGAAGCTGCTCGACGCGCCGACCGGCGGAAACCGCGTCGCCGACATCCTCATCGGTCGTGGCAAGGGGGTCCCCTGGTACGACGTCGTCCTCGGGTCGGCAGGCCTGTTCTGCAATCTCTACATCTTCTTCGACTACACGCGCCTGGTGAGCAATTCGGTGCAGATCCTCGGATACTCCGACTTCGACTACGCGGTGGCCATACTCGGCGTGCTCCTCATCCTCGAAGCCACACGCCGATGCGTCGGTCTTCCGATCGTCATCATCGCAGGCGTCGCGATCCTCTACGGCCTCTTCGGCAACTACAGCCCCGTCTTCAGACACTCGGGACTGAGCATCGACGATTTCGCCACGAATATGTTCCTGTCGAACGGCACCGGCATCTTCGGAACACCGATCCAAGTGTCGGCGAACTTCATCTTCCTGTTCCTGTTCTTCGCGGTGCTGCTCGTGCACACGAACATCGGGCAGTTCTTCAACGACCTCGCCTTCAGGCTCACAGGCAGGTTCACCGGCGGCCCGGCGAAGGCGGCTGTGGTCGCCTCGGGCCTCCAGGGAATGGTCTCGGGGTCCTCGGTGGCGAACACGGTCGCCTCTGGCTCATTCACCATTCCTCTGATGAAGAAGGCCGGCTTCAAACCTCACTTCGCCGCCGCGACAGAGGCCACGGCGTCGACCGGCGGTCAGGTCATGCCACCGATCATGGGCGCTGCGGCGTTCATCATGGCCCAGAACGTGCCCGACCTCGAATACAACGGGCTCATCGTCATCGCGATCATCCCCGCTGTCCTCTACTTCCTGGGAGCATTCCTCTCCATCCACTTCGAATCGAAGACGAGCGGAATCCTGGGAATGGCGAAGAGCAGCCTGCCCAACGGTGTCGAACTGCTCAAACGGCTCGACCTGCTGCTGCCGCTTGTCGTCATCGTCCTCACGCTGCTGTCCGGCATGTCGCCGATCCGTGCGGCCCTGTTCGGAATCGGCACCGGTTTCGTCCTCAGCTTCCTGCGCAAGCTCACCCGCCTCACGCCGCGGGCGTTCATCGACCTTCTCATCTCGGGGGCGAGGACTGCTCTGCCGGTCATCGCAGCGTGTGCCACGGCCGGGATCGTCGCCGGCACCGTCACAGTGACAGGGCTGGGCGGTCAGCTGGGCAAGGGCCTCGTCAACTTGGCCGGCGGGAACTTCTTCATCGTGCTGTTCATGGTGATGATCGCCTGCCTGGTGCTCGGCATGGGGCTTCCGACGACTGCGAACTACGTTGTGACAGCAACTGTCGCGGCACCGATCCTGTACAACAACTTCGACGTCCCGCTCATCGCTGCGCACATGTTCGTGTTCTTCTTCGGCATCCTCGCCGACATCACGCCCCCTGTCTGCCTGGCGGCCTACGCCGGCGCGGGCATCGCAGGAGCGAACCCGATGCGAGCAGGAGTGACCGCGGTGCGAATCGCCATCGCCGGGTTCCTCATCCCCTATGTCTTCATTCTGCAGCCGGCTCTGCTGCTGCAGGGAACCTGGCAGGACATGCTGATCGCTCTCGTGACACTGATCTTGGGCATGGTCGGCGTCGCCGCGGGACTGGCGGGCTATTTCTTCGGGGCAGCGAACGTGGTCGAAAGGGTGCTGCTCTTCGTCGGCGGAATCGCCTTGGTCTATCCGAGCCTGTGGATCTCGGTGGCAGGGCTGGTGGTCCTGGTCATCATCGCCATCGAACAGAAGCTGCGGAAGGCGATCACTTCGGAGCAGATCGCGGCCCGACTCGCGACCCAGAGAGTCTGAGAACGGCCCGGCTCTCGGTGCGAATTCGACTCTGTGCACGAGGGGCCGACCGAGCCGATTGTGCGGTTCTCACAGCACACCTTGTGCGACATTGTGAGATGCTGTGGCATCAACAACAACGATCAGCCGTAAAGTGACAGGGAGCACAGCGAATTCTCACAGCCAGGTGTGTGCGCACCGGTGAAGCTTGAGTGCCGATAAGTTCATGTTCACGCCGATTCGAAGGACAATGATGTTCACGCAAGGAAAGCTGCGCAGACGGCTGGTCACGGGCTTTGCCGGTCTTGCGGCAATGGCTCTTGTCGGCTCCATCGCAGCCGCTCCCGCCCAGGCCGCGACCGAAGAGGCCGAGGACCCGTCGGTGATGCGGATCGCCACGGACGATTTCATCGACTCGTTCAATCCGTTCACCTCGTTCTACCTGATGCCGACGAATACGTTCAAATACATGTATGAGAACCTCGTCGCCAACAGTGCCGAGACCGGTGATGTGATCGAGGGTCTCGCCACCGAATGGAACACGGAGGAGGGCGGCAAACGCTGGACGTACAAGATCCGCCCCGAGATGAAGTGGTCCGACGGGGAACCGCTGACATCCGAGGACGTGGCATGGACGTATAACCAGATGATGGAAAAGGACGAACTCTCCGTCGCCAACGGCGGGCTCGTGGAGAACTTCGCCAAGGTCGAGGCACCTGATGAGTCCACCGTGGTCATCACGCTGAAGGAGCCGCAGGCGAACAATCCCGGCCAGGAGATCCCTGTCGTGCCGAAACACGTCTGGTCGAAGATCGACAAGCCGGGAGAGTTCAAGAACGAAGAGAACACCGTCGGCTCGGGACCGTTCCAGCTCGAGAGCTACGAGGCGAACAAGTCCGTCACGCTCAAGTCCAATCCGAACTTCTGGCGGGGCGAACCCACTCTCGACAAGATCCAGTACCGCTACTACACGAACTCCGACGCGCAGGTCCAAGCCATACGCTCCGGTGAGGTCGATTTCATCACAGGGCTGACACCCGAGCAGTTCAAGGCGATCGAAGACGCAGACGGTGTCGAGACCAATGTGGGCAACGGCCGCCGGTTCAGCGGCATCTCGATCAACTCGGGTCTGGCCGATGCCGACGGTGAGGAATTCGGCACCGGTCATGCGGCGCTGAAGGACAAGAAGGTCCGGCAGGCCATTCGTGCCGGCATCGACATCGACACCCTGCGCGAACAGGTCATGCAGGACTACGCCCAGCCGGCCACGAGCTTCGTGCCGTCGGTGTATGAGAAGTGGGCGCTGCCCGAGGACGATCCTGTGATCACCGGGTTCGATGTCGAGAGGGCGAAGAAGCTTCTCGACGAAGCCGGCTGGAAGGAAGGTTCGGACGGCATTCGCGAGAAGGACGGGGAGAAGCTCTCACTGCGTTTCCTCACCGATGCGGATGCGACGGTTGAGCAGAACACGGCGAAGTTCGTCAAGCCGTGGATGAAGGACATCGGCATCGAGCTCAAGAACGAGGCCAGCGATGTCGACACCGTCTCGGAACGTTCGACCAAAGGCGACTACGACATGTACTTCTCCGGCTGGTCGCTCAGCCCGGATCCCGACTACCAGCTCTTCATCAACACGTGTGGCTCGCGCCCCGATGCCGAAGGCAGCGGCGGCACCTCGCAGGACGGCTACTGCAGCGAGGAGTTCGACAAGCTCTACCAGCAGCAGCACGTCGAGCTCGACGAGAACAAGCGCGCCGAGCTCGTCCACCAGGCGCTGGCCCTGCACTACGAAGACACGGCTTCGATCACGCTGTGGTATCAGAATCAGCTTGAGGCTTTCCGCTCGGATCGGTTCACCGGCTTCACCAAGCAGCCGACCGATGGCGGAATCATCGCCAACCAGGTCGGCTACTGGGGCTACTCTTCGGTCGAACCCGCCAGCGCGGCCGACGCCTCCGGAGGCGGCGGCATGGGTGCCGGCGGCTGGATCGGAATCGCCGCCGCGGCCATCGTGGTCATCGGCGGGGGCGGCTTCCTGATCAGTCGTCGCAAGAAGTCCGACGATCGCGAATAGTTCCAGGCTGATCGTCGGCGAGCCTCGTGAGCTCGACGCTCGCCGACGATGATCCCTGCACCACGTGCTTCCTCAGCGAGACCAGGAGTTGTCCAGTGACGATACCGACCCACGATCCGCCAACCCCGGCGGGCGGCCCCGAACCCGACAGCTCCGGCGCCGGGGGCGGCCGCGACACGGACGAACCGTCGAAGGGCGGGTCGTTCCTCGGCTACCTTCTGCGCAAACTCGGCGGAGCCCTGACCTCGATGATCCTGGTCATCGTGCTCGGCTTCTTCGCGTTCCGCATGCTCCCCGGCGACCCCGTGCTCAAGATCGCCCAGGAACGCCGCATGAGCCCGGCCCAGATCGCCGAACTGCGCAGTCAGTACGGCCTCGACGACCCGCTGGTCGTCCAGTTCTGGGACTATCTGGTCGGCATCTTCACCGGCGAACTGGGTGAGAGCTACGTCTATCGCAAGCCCGTCTCCGAGCTCATCGTCGACTATCTGGGTCCGACGCTTCTGCTCACGGCCACCGCGGCCGTCATCGCGATCACCCTGGGCCTGTGGCTGGGCCAGCTCTCTGCCTGGCGCCGCAATTCGCCCTTCGACAAGCTCGCGTCCTCGACCTCGCTCGTGTTCTGGTCGGTGCCGACCTTCTGGCTGGGCCTCATCCTGCTCATGATCTTCGGCGGCACCCTGCAGTGGCTGCCCACCGGCGGCATGATCACCCCCGGGCTCGACCCGTGGTCCTTCGCCGGCATCATCGACGTGATCACACACCTCATCCTGCCCGTCATCACCATGGTCGCCGTCGTCTACGCACAGTTCCTCATGGTCATGCGCGCCTCGCTCGTGGAAGAGATGAGTGAGGACTATCTCACGACCGCACGCGCCAAGGGGCTGACCGAGGACGAGGTGCGTCGCAAGCACGCGGTGCCCAATGCGCTGCTGCCCACGGTCACGGTCGTCTTCATGCACCTCGGCGGACTCATCGCCGGCGCGGTCACCGTCGAAGCGGTGTTCTCCTGGCCGGGCCTGGGCAAGCTCACCTTCGAAGCGATCAGCGGACCCGACCTGCCGCTGCTGCAGGGCACGTTCGTCGTGTTCTCTGCCATCATCATCGTCATGAACTTGGCGGCGGACATCGTCTACCGGTTTCTGGATCCACGAGTCAGGAGGGCATGATGAGCGATTCGAACCCGACTCGGTCCACGCCGTCATCGTCAGACGCCACCCGCGCCGAGGCGAACGCACCCATCGACGGCGCGAAGCTCGTCCGCGAACGCAGGCTGAGCAATGCCAAGAGGAATTGGTCCCTGTTCCGCTCCGACATCCCCGCGATGGTCGGCGCGATCCTGCTCGTCTTCTTCATCCTCATCGCGGTCTTCGCCCCGCTAATCGCACCCGCTTCGATGCTCGACGTGACGAAACAGCTCGACGCGCCGCGCTACGCACCGCCGAGCCTCGCCCACCCGTTGGGCACCGACGACCTCGGCCGTGAACTCTGGATCCGGATCCTCTGGGGTGCGCGAGTATCGATCCTCGTCGGGGTCGCGGCGACGGTCATGTCGATGGTCATCGGCACCGTCATGGGACTGGCGGCCGGACACTTCAAAGGGCTGTTCGGTGCAGTCGTGATGCGCATCATCGACTTCTTCATCGTCCTGCCCTCCCTGCTGCTCGCGATCGTCCTCTCCTCCGTCCTCGAACGCGGCGTCTTCACGATCGTCATCGCCATCGGCCTCACCTCCTGGGCGACGACGGCGCGCATCGTGCGGTCTCAGGCTCTGAGCGTCGAATCCCGGCTCTACATCGAAAGGGCGCGCATCCTCGGCGCCGGACATCGGCATATCCTGTTCAAGCACATGCTGCCCGCCGTGATGCCGCTGGTGCTGGCCAACACGACCCTGACCGTCGGCAGCGCGATCATCGCCGAATCCACCCTGTCCTTCCTGGGGTTGGGGGATACGAGCAAGGAGTCCTGGGGAACGATCCTCAAGAACTCGATGGACATCTCCGCCGCGACCTCCGGCTACTGGTGGTACGTTCTCACACCCGGCATCGCGATCCTGCTCGTGGTGCTCGCCTTCACGATGGTCGGCCGCGCGTTCGAAGCCATCATCAACCCAGCCCTGAGGAGCCGCTGATGACCGACCTGAGCTTCGACAAGGTCTCGATCACCTACCGATCCTCCTCGACTCGAGGAGATGTCGTCGCAGTCAGCGACATCAGTCTCGAACTGCCCGCCGGAGCCACGCTGGGCATCGCCGGAGAATCGGGTTCGGGCAAGTCCACACTGATCATGTCGGCATTGCGCCTGCTGCCGAAGTCCGCTCTCGTCGAGGGGGAGGTCCGCCTCGGCGGGAAGGACATCAAGGAGCTGAGCTTCGGTCAGATCCGTGCGGTGCGGTGGGCTCAGGCCTCGATCGTCTTCCAGGGTGCCCTGCACTCGCTCAATCCCGTCCGCGAAGTCGGCCGGCAGATCATCGAGGCCCTCGAACACCATGCGAAGGACACTTGGACGACACCGGCCACACGACGCGACCGGATGTTCGAACTGCTCGAGGAGGTCGACCTCGACCCCGGCAAGGCTGTGTCGTATCCGCATGAGCTCTCCGGTGGGCAGAAGCAGCGGATCATGATCGCCATGGCCCTGGCCTGCGAACCGGACATCATCATCGCCGACGAGCCGACCACCGCCCTCGACGTCATCGTGCAGAAGCAGATCCTGTCCGGCCTCGCACGCCTCGTCGCCGAACGCGGCATCTCCCTGCTCATGATCAGCCACGACCTCGCGGTGCTTTCAGCCGTATGCGCGAACCTCGCGATCATGCGCCACGGCAAGCTCGTCGAATACGGTCCCAGCGACCAGGTCTGTTTGGACCCGACCGAGGACTACACGAAGCAGCTGGCAGGGGCGTTCCCGCAGATCGGGGACGCTGAGTCACGAATGAATCCGCGGACCCTCAAGCCCGCCGAGGTGCGCCGGGCGCAGCCGTATGAGATGACCGACGAGGTGGTCATCGAAGCCAAGAACCTCAGTGTCTCCTTCGACACCCGGCAGGGGAGGGAGCGGGCCGTCCGCGATGTCGACCTGGCACTGCACGAAGCGGAGATCCTCGCAGTCGTCGGCCAGTCCGGATCGGGAAAGACGACCCTGGCCAGGTCTCTGCTCGGCCTGCAGGCGGTGGATCCGGGCTCCCAGGTGGAATTCGCAGGCAAGGCGCTGCCGACGAAGGCGAAGGCCCTGCGGACATTCCGTCGACAGGTGCAGATGATCCTCCAGGACCCCTCGGGCTCGCTCAACCCGAAGCGCAGCGTCTACGAGGCGGTCGTCGAAGGGCTGCGCGTGCAGAAGATCACCGATGACGAATACGCGCGGGTCATCGGAGCCCTCGAAGCCGCCGAGCTGACACCGCACGACTACCTCGAGTCGATTCCCCAGGAGCTCTCCGGCGGTCAGCGACAGAGAGTCGTGATCGCGGGCGCCCTGGCCCTCAACCCACGGGTCCTCATCGCCGATGAGCCGGTCGCCTCCCTCGACGCCTCGGTGCGCGGAGAGATCCTGTCCCTGTTCCTCGCTCTGAAGAAGAACCTGGGCATGAGCGCGCTCATCATCACCCACGACCTCGGTCTGGCCTGGAACATCGCCGATACTGTGGCCGTGATGAAGAAGGGTGAGATCGTCGAGTACGGTGACGTCGACACAGTGCTGGCCGACCCGCAGCATGCATACACGCAGGAACTCCTCGCAGCAGTTCCCCGACTGGGAAGTCAGAGTCTGGTCACGAATGGATAGCCCCACCTCATATGGCTCGGGCGCTGCGAACACGTTCGCAGGCGTCACCCCGTACCTCGACACCGCACCGCTGCAGGCCGGGGACACAGTCCGCCTCATCGCGCCCTCGGAGCCCACCGACGAGAAGTCTCTCCAGCGGGCGATCGCACAGCTCGAATCCTGGCGGCTGCGGGTCGTCGTCGGTGACAACGTTCGCGCTCGCCACCCGCACGTGAACTACCTGGCGGGCACCGACGAGCAGCGCAGGCACGACCTCGTCGACGCCTGGTGCGATCCGGACACCTCGGCGGTCATCGCTCTGCGTGGCGGATTCGGGGCGATGCGTCTGCTCGACGGAATCGACTTCGCTCTCATGCGCAGGCATGCGCTGCGAGCCGACGGACGGCCCAAACTGCTCACCGGCTCCTCGGACATCACGGCGCTGCACCAAGCTTGGCATCACCACCTGTCGGTGGCGACTCTGTTCTGCCCCATGGTCGGCAATGATCCGTTCAAGAACTCCACGGTCGTCCCCGCCGAGGTGGCCACCTGGCTGTTCGAACCCTGGGGAGGCCGCGAACTCGGGTTCCCCGCCGACACTGCGCATTGCACAGGCTCCAGCGCCGCGGCAGGCAGGCTTAGGTGGTCGAAATGGTCCGAAGATTCGCCGGGAGACCAGTCCAAAACGTCCACTCAAGCGGGGGCGATCACGCAAGATGGGGCGACCACTCGAGCGGGGGCGACGGGGCACGCGGGTGCGTCGGCGGCAGCGTCTGGTCCGCTCAGCCGGGCGCGGACCTTGGTACCGGGGACGGCGAAGGGCCGCCTCGGCGGGGGCAACCTCAGCTTGGTCGCGGCAGCGATCGGAAGCCCGGAGTTGGCCGGAGTGCGGGAGGACCGTGAGCGATACGGACCTTCGATCCTCATGCTCGAGGACGTTGACGAGGAGCTCTACCGCCTCGACAATCTGCTCGTCCAGCTGGTGCGTGGTGGGTGGTTCGCCTCGGCGGACGCGGTGGTGCTGGGATCCTGGCAGGACTGCGCCCAGGTCGACGAGGTCGAGGAGCTGTTCATGGACTACCTGGGTGAGGCAGGCATTCCCGTTGTGTCCGAGATGGGCTTCGGGCACGACCCGGACGCGCCGAGCACCCCGCTGGGAGTCGACGTCACGCTCGAGGCTCCTGCCAACGGACGACCTCGGATGTGGGTGGAATGAGAGAGTGAGGTGTGAGACTTGAACCGGTCGACGGCGAAGAATAGCTCAGCGATGAATGTGAACTCGAGCAGAGAGAAGGTGCCGAACATGGAGAAGATGCCGAGCATGCGGAGGGTACCGAACACGAGGGCAGGTGCCGACCATGGGTGAAGTGGATTTCGACCGACTGCCGGGTGTGCGCTTCAGCGCCCTGGCCTACGACGTCGACAGCGGCGAACGCGTGTTCGCCCACAATGAAGACGATGAACTCGACACCGCCAGCATGGGCAAGGTGTTCCTGCTGCACACTGCCCTGCAGATGCACGTCAACGGAAACCTCAACCTGCAGGAGCGTCTGTTCCGCAGACCCTCGGAGCGTGTCGACGAGTCCGGCATCTGGTACCTCATGGAGCAGGACGATCTGAGCGTCTACGACGTGGCCGTACTCGTCGGGGCGTTCAGTGACAACTTCGCGACCAATGTGCTCATCCGCCGCGTCGGCCTCGACAGCGTCGCCCGCCAAGTCGAGGATCTGGGGTACAGGAATTCCGGGCTCCACGACTTCCTCCGCTGGCCCCGACCGGCCAAGGCACCGCGCACCCTGTCGACGGGCACCGCCGCGGAGTTCAGCGACTTCATGGCCCGGCACGCGAAGGACGAGTTCTGGGACGAGTCGACGAACGAGATCTTCCGCCGCTGGTTGGGAGCCGGAGCGGACACCTCGATGGTCGCCTCGGCGTTCGACCTCGACCCGCTGGCCCACTACAACTACCAGCGCGATGTGTGGGTCTGGAACAAGACGGGAACGAACGGGACCATCCGGGCCGACGCCGGAATCGCGATGACGCCGACACGACGAGTCGCCTACGCCGTGTTCGCGAACTGGGAGCCGGGCACGGACCGTGTCGTCGAGGTCATGCCGATCATGCGCGAAGCAGGGGAGGTGATCCACCGATTCCTCTGAAGCTCCATCAGCCCGCAAACTCGAGACGGCCGCGCGCGCACGCACGCCTCGCCCCCGATTCTCGAGTATTCTTGATGGACTATGACCTCTTCGATCTACCTCACCGGCGAAGCGAAGGCACCGTCGAACAATCCGATCATGTCGCAGTACGGGCTGTTCTTCATCGCCTTCGAGATCGAGGCGGACACACATCGAATCCTCGATGTCGACTGCTCGGCGACGTTGGCCCTGACAAGGAAGTTCATCAGGAACCTGTTCACCGGCGCGGACATCATGGACACCGGTCGGCTCACGGAGGCGATCACGGCCAGATACCACGGGTCCTCACAGAAGGCACTCATCGCCGCGGTCAACAACGCGGCGAAGAAGTACCAAGAGCTCTCCATCTCCGGCTGAGACGCCTCCTCGACCACGAAGATTGCCCGAGTCCTCACCCGACCGGATCCAATCGACAACCACACATGGCTTCACCGCGCTCCGCACGGGCAATCCTCAGTGCCGGGGCTCGTCCTTCGGGGAATCCGGACGGGGTGGTCAGCCTCCGGGCGGACCGCCGGTTCGGGGCGCGGTCCTATCCAAAGAGGGAGTGTCGTTTGTGATCACGAACGGTTTTCTTTTCATCAGCCTGCTGCTGGCGATTTCGGCGGTTCTCGTCGTCGCCGGACGCAGCGGGAAATTCAAGGTCTTCAAGTATGTACCCGGGTTCGTCTTCCTCTACATCGTGGCGGCCCTGCTCAACACCGTGGGTCTGTTCGACCATGACGCGGTCGACGGAGTCGGCGATGGGCTGCAGGACGCCCTGCTGCCGGCGATGATCCTGCTTCTGCTGTTCAAATGTGATGTGCGCCAGATCATCCGCCTCGGACCGAAGCTGCTGCTGACCTTCGTGGTGACGGCGGCGAGCATCGTGATCGGCTTCCTCGTGGCCTATCTGATCGTGCATTCGGCCCTGGCCCCCGAAGCCTGGAAGGGGCTCGGAGCGCTCAACGCCTCCTGGACCGGCGGCTCGGCGAACATGGTCGCGGTCCAGGACATCGTCGAGGCTCCCGAGGACATCTTCGGCTATGTGCTCATCGTCGACACTGTGCTCTATTCGTTCTGGCTGCTCCTCGTCTTCTCCTCGGTGGCGATCTCCGACAAGTTCAACCGGTGGACCAGGGCCGATGCCTCGAAGTTCGACTTCGCCGACCGGGTCACGGATGAGGAGGAGCAGCCGATGACGCTGTCCTCGATCATCGGTCTGCTGGGCTTCGCCCTGCTCGTCTCTGCTCTGGCCACCCAGGTGGGTGAGCTTCTGCCGGAGGTGGGGGCAGTCATCAACGCCTCGGCGTGGACGATCCTCATCGTGAGCATCCTCGGTCTCATCATCGGCTCGACGAGGTGGGGGAGGGCCGCGGGATCGAGCGAACTCGCGACCATCATGCTCTATCTCATCATCGGCGTCATCGCCTCCGGGTCGGACTTCACCTCCCTGGCCGAGGCTCCGCTCTACCTGGTCACCGGTGTGATCGTGCTCCTCGTCCACATCGTCATCATGCTCGTCTATGCAAAGCTGACGAAGACCGAACTGTTCAGCATCGCCGTGGCCAGCACCGCGAACATCGGTGGGATCGCCTCGGCGCCGGTGGTCGCTGGAGCCTTCAACCGGCAGCTGGTTCCGGTGGGAGTGCTCTTCGCGCTCATCGGAACCTTCTCAGGAACCTTCCTGGGGCTGTGGGCGGCGCAGCTGATGTCGGGGATCGGATGATGACTGTGAATCCGATTCCGGAGAGCACCGGTCACACCACAGACCTGCGATCAGTCATCACTCGAACTCAAGGAGCACTCTCATGACCTACGACGTCTTCGACGGACACAACGACCTCGCCTGGTACCTGCGGGAGGAACGTGACTACAGCGTTGCCGGGCTCAACGACCCCAGCATCTCGCCGTTCACGACCATGGATCAGCTGCGCGAGGGCGGCGTCGCGGCCCAGTACTGGTCGGTCTACGTCCATTCCTCGATCACCGGCACCGAGGCGATCAAGGCCACCTGGGAGCAGATCGACGCCGTGCAGCGCGTCATCACGACCTACCCGGAACGGCTCCGATACGCCCGTACCGCCGCAGAAGTGGTCGCAGCCCGGGAAGCCGGAAAGGTGGCCTCGCTCATGGGAGTCGAAGGCGGGCAGCAGATCGACGAATCACTGGCCGTGCTTCGCTCCTATGCTCGAGCCGGAGCGAGATACATGACCCTGACCTGGTCGACGACGCACTCCTGGGCGGACTCGGCGACGGACGAACCGCAGCACGGCGGGCTCAGCGATTTCGGACGCGAGGTCGTGGCCGAGATGAACCGGATCGGCATGATCGTCGACCTCTCCCACGTCGCGCCGAGCGTCATGCACCAGTCCCTGGACATCTCGAGCCTGCCCGTGATCTTCAGCCACTCCTGCGCCTTCGGACTCAACCCGCATCCGCGCAACATCCCCGATGACGTCCTCGACCGGGTGCCCGGCAATGGGGGAGTGGCGATGATGACCTTCGTGCCCTCCTTCGTCTCGAACGCTCGCCGCGAATGGGTCGACGCCGGGGAGCACGGCACCGCCCCCAAGGTGAGCATGACCGATGTCGCCGACCACTGCGATTACGTACGCGAGAGGATCGGAATCGACCACATCGGCCTCGGCGGGGACATCTGCGGTGTCGATGAGCTGCCGACCGGCCTCGGCGACGCCGGTCAGTACCCTGCGCTGTTCGAGGAGTTGGCCGCCCGCGGCTGGTCGGATGAGGATCTGCGCAAGCTCGGATTCGACAATGCGATGCGGGTGCTCGAAGCGCACGAGGATGCGTACACGCGATTCCTGGGGACCTCGGCGGGAACGGCGGACACGGCTGCGTCGTCGAGTACGGCGGGGACAGCCACCTCGGCGGGGGCATCGGCATGACCAGGCTGCTCGTCATCGTCAATCACATCGAATCCCAGCCAGGACTACTCACACAGTGGATGATCGGCGAGAACATCGAGTTCGATCTGCGCATCGGCGGAGTGTCCCGACTTCCCGAGCCGAGTGCACTGAGCGCCTACGACGGGCTGATCATGCTCGGCGGCGGGTACATGCCCGACGAGACCGACAGGGCACCCTGGCTCGAAGCGGAAGCGGCCCTGTCGCGGCAGGCGCTGGAGTCCGACCTGCCCCAGTTCGGGATCTGCTTGGGCGGGCAGCTCATCGCCCACGTCAACGGCGGTGACGTGCGGGCGCGGACGGGTGCGCCGGAGAAGGGACACACCTGGATCGACATGACCCAGGCGGCAGCGCAGGATCCGGTGTTCTCGGCCATCGGCGACACTGCCGCCTTCGTCGAGAGCCACGTCGACCGGATCGTCGAGCTTCCGCCGGAGGCGACCCTGCTGGCGACGAGCACGGCCTGCCGGTTTCAGGCGTTCCGAATCGGCAATGCGTGGGGGACGCAGTTCCACCCCGAGTCGACGGGACACAACATTCGCAACTGGGACGCGGAAAAACTGCGAGAATTGGGTTTTAATAAGGAGACCCTGTTGGAACGGGCCGCCGAGCACGGTGAGGACAGTCAGCGGGACGCGAAAGCACTGCTGACCGCCTTCTTCGACGTGGTCCGGAACAGACGCGCGTGATCGCGAGGCGGCGATCACGGTTGAACATGGAGGAACCATAGTGAGTCACAGCGACAGCACCACTGAGGCGAGTGCGGGGGCAGGGCAGCCGGAGACCCTCAAACGGGTCATGGGGCCGAAACTCCTGCTTCTCTTCATCGTCGGCGACATCCTGGGCACGGGTGTCTACGCACTGACGGGCGAGGTCGCCGGGCAGGTCGGCGGTGCCGGCTGGGCGCCGGTCATCCTGGCCTTCGCCGTTGCGCTGGTGACGGCGTTCTCCTACATGGAACTCGTTACGAAGTATCCGAACGCGGCAGGTGCCGCGCTGTATACGCACAAGGCCTTCGGGGTCCACTTCGTGACCTTCCTCGTCGCCTTCGCCGTTCTCAGCTCGGGAATCACCTCGGCGTCGACGGCGTCGAATGTCTTCGCGGCCAATATGGTCGCCGGCTTCGGGTGGGACCTGTCCGGCACAGGGATCATGTGGATCGCGCTGGGCTTCCTCGCGGTCGTCGCGGCCATCAACCTGCGCGGCGTCGGTGAGAGCGTGTGGTTCAACGTCGTGCTCACGCTGATCGAGCTGAGCGGCCTGCTGCTCGTCATCGTGGTCGGCTGCTTCGCACTGGGCGCGGGCAGCGCCGACTTCTCGCGGGTGATGATCTTCGAGACGGCAGACGACAAGGGAGTGTTCCTAGCGATCACGGGTGCAACATCGCTGGCGTTCTTCTCGATGGTCGGCTTCGAGGACTCGGTGAACATGGTCGAGGAGACGAAGGATCCGAAAGTCTTCCCGAAGATCATGCTCACCGGCTTGTCGATCACCGGAGTGATCTATGTGCTCGTCTCCCTCGTCGCTGTGGCGGCCGTGCCGATCGGCAAACTCTCCGAGAGTGAAACGCCGTTGCTGGAGGTCGTCAGGGCCGGAGCCCCGGGGGTCCCGATCGATCTGATCTTCCCGTTCATGACGATGTTCGCCGTCGCGAACTCCGCGCTCATCAACATGCTCATGGCCAGCCGTCTGCTGTACGGAATGTCCAAGCAGAATGTGCTGCCGCCCGTCTTCGGGAAGGTCCTCAAGGGCCGTCGTTCGCCGTGGGTGTCGATCGTCTTCACCACTCTCATCGCCTTCGTGCTCATCATTGCGGTGACCACTCTGCTGCCGGATACGGTGACCGCGTCCTTGGGCGGCACGACCTCCCTGCTGCTGCTCGCCGTGTTCGCGGTCGTCAACGTCGCGGTGCTGGTCCTGCGGAAGAAGCCCGTCGAGCACGAGCACTTCAAGGCCCCGACCTATCTGCCCTGGATCGGCCTGTTCACCTGCGCCTTCCTCGTCGGGCCCTGGGCTCGCCTCGACGAACTCATCCAGTATCAGATCGCGGTCGCGCTCATCGGCATCGGCGTCGTCCTCTGGGTGATCACCTGGTTCTGGAACCGTTCGGTCAAGGGTGCGAGCACCAAGTTCCGCAATCCCGAGGAGCTCTCGTGAACGTCGGCTTCAGCGCACCCCTTGTCAATCCGCTCAACAAGTGAAGGTGAAAAATGACCATCGTCGTCGGCTACGTCAACAACCCAGCAGGCCATGCGGCGCTCGACCGGGGAATCGTCGAGGCGAAGAAGGACGATCTGAGCCTCGTCGTCGTCAATGCCTCCCGATCGGCCGATCGCAGCGACGCCTACCGCCTCGGCGAAGGAGAGATCAAGTCTGTTGAGGACTATCTGTCGAGGTCAGGTGTGCAGTCGCAGGTGCTGATGCGGGGCAGTGAGTACGATCCCGCAGAGCAGATCCTCGATGCCGCCGCCGAGGTGGGGGCTGAGCTGATCGTGCTCGGCACCAGGAAGCGGACCCCGGTCGGGAAGTTCCTCCTCGGATCGACGATCCAACGGGTGATCCTCGAGGCCGTATGCCCGGTCCTCTGTGTGAAGTCCAGCCACTGAGCCGAGCCTTGTGGGCGGTGTGGTCGCCCCCGTGCCCGGCCGGGTCGTCATCGAGCCCGGCTAGGTCGTTATTGAGCCTTTACGAAACCGCTGAAGCGGGGCGAGGCATGGCTTCTCGACCCATCTCTGCCGATCGCAGTCGATGACAGTCGCCTGCGGTCGGCTTCATTTTTCCGCATCTTGTTCGCATCTTGTTCGCGGACGGGCCTTGTGCTGCCTGGGGGCGGGCCTTGTGTTGTCTGGGGCAGTCTGCGCTGTCTGGGGACGGGCTCTTGCTGTCCGGGATCGACTTCGCGCGCTGTCGGGGGTCGGTCTCGTGTTGTCCGGGGGCGACTTCGCGCGCTGTCCGGGGTCGGTCTCGTGTTGCTCGGCGTCGGACTCGTGCTGCCTGCGGTCACTCGACACTCGAGAACGTCGTCGCCAGTGACATCAACCTATCCCGGTCAACACTGTCAATCTTGAACAAATCGAATCACATCGAACAGTTGGATTGCGATCTTAAGCAATTCGAACAAAACTATAGACGTGCAGTCAGTGCTCGGAGTAAAATGAAGTAAAGGTGGACAACGCGGCAGTTGACGAACGGATTCCGAGATCATGACTCTCACCCCCGACCGCAGGCGCGACAGGCAGTACAAGGGCGATAGAGCTGCCTCTCCTGCTGTGCAGGCCGACGAGAGCGGGGCAGAGGAAGTGGGCGACTCTCCTACCTATCGGGACCTGTTGCGTGACGCGGGTTTCGACCTCGAGGGTCATCCGCTCGCAGACTGCTTCGATGAAATAGCTTCGCCGCCTCCCGACGATTTCGAATTCGCGGATGCAGAGCACCCCGTCGTTCGCGCCGAGACACCTGTGCAGTCTGCCGACGAGCGAGTCGAGAAGAGCGCTTCAAAGAAGTCAGCGGCGCCAGCCGAATCTGTAGCGGCAGATCCTGGGTGCGTCGAGTCGGCACAGGCGGATTCCGCAAAGACGGGGCGTTGGGGCGGCCGCAGCTTGTGGGATGCAAGCGTTGACGACCCCGAGGCAAAGGCCGAGCTGCAGCGGCGCGCGGCAGAACTCGACGCCGAAAAAGAAGCATGGATGCTGAAGAAGGCTGAGGAAGCGGCGGCTGAGCGCGGAACCGCTGAGTCCGATCCGGAATACGACGAAGATGATGATTGGGCGGAGCTCAGGAGCGAACAACTCGTCGCTGAGTCGAGTCCCGTACAGCACGCACCAAACCGTGGAAACCAGAAACGCAGTGCTGCGGACACAGGTGTCGCCATGAACCTCGGCGGAGGCGGATCCGATTCGATGCATCCGCTTCTCGATGATCATGCCTGGACGGACTTGACCCGCATTGCCCCCGAAATCGCAGACACCATTCATGGATTACGCCGCCTTGTCGGCGATCTCGAATCCTTCAACAGACCGATGGGCCCCGATGATGCCGTCACTGTGGTCGACGGACTCGAAACGGTCAACAGGCTGGTCGAATCGCTCTCGGTCGTAACCCTCTCTGTCTTCGAACGGGTGGGAACACCACGAGACTATGGTGCCAAGTCAACGAAGGCACTCATCCAGAACCGGTTGAACCTTTCTGAGCGTGAGGCGGGCCGTCGATCCCACTTGGCAGAGAAATTGGGCAATCAGGTCAGCTTCAGCGGTGAGTCGTTGGGGCCGAAGTTTCCAGCAGTCTCCGAGGCGTTGCAGAACGGATATCTCTCATCGACTCAAGCCAGTGCGATCATCGGATGCTTGAAGGACCTGCCGACACATGTGGGTCCGGACGAGCGTCGTGAAGCCGAGCGGATCCTGGTTGAAAAGGCACCGACGGTGCGTGTGAAGGATATACAGGCTCTGTTCAACGAGATCCTCGCCTGGCTCGACCCCGACGGGGAGCTCCCGGACGAAGCGCCCGACCGGGACGAGTTCTCGGTGAGCCTTCGCCAGCGAAAAGACGGATCCTGGACGCTCAAGGGCGTCCTCGACGCCGTGACCGGCGGGATCATGAGTGGGCACCTCACATCCCGCATCAAAGCCGACCTCAGTGAGCCCGGCGATGAAGACGTCGCCCACGACATGGTCGATGGCAATGGAGCCGACGACGCAATCGACGGAGACCGGGCCGGTGATGAGGAAGTGGTCGAGGTGTTCAGCGAAGTTCTCCGGGGCGACCGATGGGACGCCGTGGATCCTTCACTGAATTTCAATGCCGATCTCGAAATCGATGCGGCGCTCGGAGGCTCCCAGGATGAGCGCACTGTTGATGACGGTGGCGTCGATCGCGGATGCGGGGTCAGGGAAGACGGTTCCATCGTGCCGATGGCGGGCCGGCAGCCGAGCGTCAAAACGAAGATCTACGAACGATTCGCGACGATGATCGGGCGCATCGAGATGAACCGCGTCATGGCCGGGTCTCCCTTCGCGCTCGTCGTCACAGCGAAGGCCGAGGACGTGGCGAAGCAGTCCGGTCGCGCCTTCACAGATGCCGAAGCGCCATTCCCGATGGAGACAGCAGCTCGTGAAGGGCTGAATGGTTCAGTCTTCTTCAACCTCATGGGTGACAAAGCGAAATCCATGCAACTCGCAACGGAAAGACGATTCGCCACCCCCAAGCAGCTGGCGATCCTGTCCAGTCGCGACCAAGGCTGCACCTTCCCCGGATGCGACACACCACCAGGATGGTGCGACGCTCACCATATCGTTCCCTGGGCGGACGAAGGCGAAACCGATATCAACAACCTCACCCTCGCGTGTGGATCCCATCACCACCTGATCGACAAATCGGATTGGCATACGGTGATGCTGAAAGACGGTCGACCCGCGTGGGTGCCACCTGCGTCGATCGATCCCGCCAGACGTCCGATCCTCCACGCCAGGTTCATTGCCAAAGAGATCGCCGATACACTCTTCGACTGACGCCGGAGACGAGTGACACCGGCGTGGACTGACACCAGCGTGGACTGACACCGGACTCGGCACGCATCGGCAGTGTGCAACAAACAAGTAGGTATGTGCAGCAGTAGGCAGCTGTGCGCAGCCACGGGCAGGTGTATGCAGCCAAGGACCGGTGTGAGCGGGAACAAGGAATGATCCTCCTGAGGAGGCTGTTGCCATCATCATGGAGCTTTCTATTCTTGACCTTGTGCCTGTCCGTGTCGGACAGACCACCTCAGATTCCTTCGCTGCGTCCCACGAACTCATCCAGTCCGCGGACAGACTCGGATACACCCGTTATTGGGTAGCCGAACACCACAACATGCCCTCGATCGCGTCGACGATGCCGGGTGCCGAACTCATGTACCTCGGTCAGGGAACCGATCGTATTCGCCTCGGATCCGGTGGAGTCATGTTGCCCAACCATGCACCGCTGGCGGTGGCGGAGCTCTTCTCCCTGCTTTCGGCGGTCTACGGCGATCGCATCGACCTGGGAATCGGGCGGGCACCTGGTACGGACCCGATCACCTCGGCGGCGATGAGAGGTCACCTCGGCGAAGGGCGAATGGTCGATCGTGAAGGACAGACCATCGACCCCGTCGAACAGTTTCCGCAGCACGTCATCGACACATTGAGTCTGATGAAACCCGAGGGACTGCACATCCCGCTCCACGGCGGCCGCGAACATGTCCTGCACGCCACACCTGCGGCCGTGCCCGGAACACAGCCGTTGCCGTGGCTGCTGGGCTCATCAGGCTACTCGGCGCGATTGGCTGCCCAGCTCGGCATGCCCTATGTCTTCGCGAACCATTTCGCTGCTGGAGCGACAACGGGCATGAAGATCTATCGCGACAACTTCACGCCAGGTGCCTACGGCAACGAGCCTCGCACATTCGTCACGGTCAATGCCGTGGTCTCTCCGACGGACGAAGAGGCACAGCTGCGCGCGGAGCCGTTCCTGCTTCAGATGTCGCGTCTGCGCACCGGCGGTCGGATGGAGCCGCTGCGTTTGGCGGGCGACGACGTCCGATCGGTCAGGACCGACCAGGAGCGCATGGTCGGCGAAGAGCTGTCCGAGAATTGGATCATCGGAGACGTCGCATCGGCAAAGGCACAGCTCGAGGAGCTCGCGGACCGTTTCGAAGTCGACGAGATCATGATCCAGCCCGTCGCCGGTGCCATGGACGGGGAAGATCTTCGACAGGACGCAGCCCGCATCCAGACCCTCGAGTTGCTGGCGGGCGATCTCCTGAGCTGACAGTCTCGTGCGGCGGCCGATGTCAGAGGTCTCAACTCTGTATCGATTCGGACAAGTGCACTTCTAATCATGACCGGGTCGCGATATTCTGCCACAGTGTCGACGTTGCTTCCCGCTTTCGAGCGAGCGCTACTAACGGCACACCGAAACAATTTCGGAGACTTCCCCCACGCGGGAGTGACACCCGCAGACCGAAAGAGAAACAATGCGTACCAAAATTGCTGTTTCGGCGGCACTTGGGCTCGGACTGGTATTCGGCGCAGGTGGGCCGGCGCTGTCGAGCACACTGACGTCGACCGACGACGAATCCGCAACCGATATGGAAGCCGCGGTGGTGCCGGGCCAAGAGCTCGAGCCGATCACCGACGGAAAGCTGAACAAGGGCGAAACTGCATACGTAGACGTCACTGTCGCCACTCTGTGGACCGATCCGCAGGCGCCCCGGAAGGTCGATAAGCCGGCACTGGGTCATCCCGTCGATCTCGACAAATGGAACAAGAACCTGAAGAACGATGAGGTGCGACGCGGGCTGACCGGCAAGGCCGAGACGCAAGCCGCCTACGGTTCGGAAGTCACTGTCCTCAAGACCAAAGGTGCCTGGGCTAAAGTCGCGGTCACGGAGCAGTCGACGTCCAAGAACAAGAAGGGCTATCCCGGTTGGCTGCCGAAGAAGCAGCTCGTTGAGAACGACCGGTTCGCTCAGCTCAAGGATGACCAGCCCCGTGCGGTCGTGACCGAGAAGAAGAGCGAACTCGAGGGCATCGAATTCACGAAGGACACGGGCGCGGACGTCAGCTTCAATGTCGAGCTGCCGCTCATCGCCCAGGACGTCGACGATGTGCGCGTGGCACTCCCCGGCGGCGGCGCAGCGTGGATCGACGTCGATGACGTCGCGGTCTACGAATCCGACGGCAAGCCGGAGAAGCCCAGCGGCGCCGACCTCGTCAAGACGGCGAAGCAGTTCGACGGGCTGCGTTACCTGTGGGCCGGCGTCTCGGCCTACGGCTTCGACTGCTCGGGCTTCACCTACAGCATCTACCGCGCCCACGGCATCGACATTCCGCGAGACTCGGGCGAACAGGCCACAACCGGCAAGAAGGTCTCATCGGAGAACCTCAAGGCCGGTGACCTGCTGTTCTTCTCGACCAGCTCGGGCACCGTCCACCACGTCGGAATGTACATCGGCGACGGTAAGATGATCCACTCGCCGAACGCCTCCAAAGATGTCTATGTCGTCGACTGGAAATCCTGGGACAAAGGCAACGAGTTCTCCGGAGCCCGACGGATCGTCTGACAGGCGCCCCAGTCCCTCCAGGCTCACCTCTGCCCTTCCGAGCGCACCGCGGCTGCTTCAGTCAGTGGCGCGAACTCTGGGTGGACTTGAGGTAGATGGCTCGAGCCAGGTCGTCGCGTCGTTCGATGAGTAGTCGACGCAGCGCCGGCGGCGCATCGCTGTGTTCGGTCAGCCAGGCATCGGTCTTCTCGACGACGGCTTCCTCCTCGACGGACCAGCGCGGGTAGAGCCCGAGCACCAGGCGTCTGGCGATCTCGATCGAATTGTCGAGCCAGAAGTTCGCGAGTCGTGCGAAGTACTCATCGACGTAGTTCTCGATGAGCGGCATCGCCGAAGGAGCCACGAAACCGGAGATGATCGCCGACAGTACGTCATTGCTGAGGGAACCGGCCTCGTTGATGACCTCCCACGCCCTGATCTTCACGATCGGCAGAGGCATGGCCGCACTCGCGGTCTCAGCGTGGAGGCGACCCGAAGAGCTGGGATCGGACTGGTTCTCTCGAGCAATGTCGGTCTGGTCGGCCCAGCCCAAGCACACCAGCGCAGTCAGAGCATTCCACCGCAGGGCATGATCATTGATGAGCCCTCTGAAGGGCAGAGACGTCGCCGCATGTTCTGGAGCATCAGTTCCCGCGCCTGCGCTGTCCTGCTCGCCCGGTGGGGCGGGAGTCAAGCTGTCGACCTCTTCGCCGACGGGAACCGCAAGGATCTGCGATGCGAAGCTGCGCCCCATCGTGACGGCGGAGCTTCCATCGAAGCAGCGCGCAGTCCGAGACGTCAGGGCGAGAACCAGATTCGCCAGATGCAGCTGAGCGTCCGAACCGGATCGGGCCGCGGCCAAGGCGTCGAGGGCCGCGCCCAGCAGCCCGGAGATGCCGGTCTCGAAGTTCCTCTGCGAGACCCACTGATCCAAACAGGTCAGCGCCGTCTGGCTCAGTCCGGCCATGATGCCGGCGTGGCTCTCCTTGCCCAGGCTGCGGGCATAGGCCGTGAGATATCTCTGCACAGGCAGAAGGCCATCGCGGACTTCATTCTCCAGGGCCGACCAGACCAGGGCACGGGAGAGCGGGTCGGCGATCCGCGACACAGATCTGATCGCGGCTTCGGTCGATGTCGGGTCCAGCCGCACGCGGGCATAGTCGTGATCGGAGTAATTGAGCAGTGTGATTTCGCCGAGTGTGCGCCCGACCAGCTGCTCCACCTCGGCGGTTTCGGTTGAGAAGTCGAAGGCGATGGTGTCGATGGGCACCAGACTGCGTCCCGAGCGTCGCAGCGTGGCGATCTCGAGAGTGTGCGGACGCAGCAGATTCGCGCCGCGGGCAGAATCGGCCTGAGTGATCGTCGCACTTGTGATGCTGTCCCGACCTGGGCGCCGTACGGGCGCGGTGCCCTTGCCGACAGCACCGCTGCTGCCCGTCCCGAAACCGCCAGAGGCCCCGAAACTGCCAGAGGCCCCGGAATCACCGGCCGTCGTCAATTTCAAGGACAGCTCTGAGACCCCGGAGGTGCCCAGCCACGCGCCGGCCCAACTTGCGATATCCCGGTCGGGAGCCGCCTCGGCGAGGCATTCGAGGAAGTCCGCGAGTTCGGTGTTGCGGTAGGCGAAGCGCTGGAAGTACAGGCGCGACCCGGCGAAGAAGGCCTCCCGGCCGACGAACGCGACCAGCTGCTTGAGCACGGACGCGCCCTTGGCGTAGGTGATGCCGTCGAAGTTGAGCTTCGCGGCCTCGACGTCGGGGATGTCGGCGACGATCGGGTGGGTGGTCGGATACAGGTCCTGCCTGTACGCCCACGCCTTGCGGCGCAGGGCGAAGGTCACCCAGCCGTCGGTGAATCGGGTCGCCTCGGCCAACGCCAGACCGCCCATGTAGTCGGCGAACGACTCCTTGAGCCACAGATCGTCCCACCACTTCATGGTCACCAGATCGCCGAACCACATGTGCGCCATCTCGTGGAGGATCACGTTCGCCCGCGACTCGTAGTTCGCATCGGTGACCTTGTCCCGGAATATCAGCCCGTCGGTGAACGTGACCAGGCCCGGATTCTCCATGGCGCCGAGGTTGTACTCCGGAACGAAGATCTGATCGTATTTGCCCCACGGGTACGGGAAGTCGAACTCGGAGCTGAAGAAGTCCAGCCCCGCCTTCGTGATCGAGAAGATGTCGGCCGCATCGAGGTGGTCGACGAGGCTGGCGCGCGTCCACGCGCCCAAGGCGACGACCCTGCCGGTCGCAGGATCCCTCCACTCATCGGTCGCGCCCTCGTAGGGGCCCGCGGTGATGCACGTGATATAGCTCGACTGCCGCAGTGTCGGAGCGAAATGATGGGTGATGGCGGGTGAGGAGGCCTCGTCCGTTGTCCGGCTCGCCTCCTGGCTCGGCCCTCGGCTCGTCTCGGGGCGGTTCGACAGCACCTGGAAGTGTTCGGGCGCCGTCACGTTGAAGATGAACTCTGCCTTGAGATCCGGCTGGTCGAAGTTCGCGAACACGCGACGGGCATCGGTCGGTTCGTACTGTGTGTAGAGGTAGACCTTGCCGTCGGCAGGGTCGGTGAAGCGGTGCATCCCTTCGCCCGAGGTGGAGTAGATCGCCTGCGCCTCGATCGTCAGGGTGTTCTTCCCCTTCTGTACGGGGAACCCCACACGCGCACCGTCGAACGCCTCGGTTGGGTCGAGTTCGACGTCGTTGATCTCAGCGAATGCGACTGATTCCGCGATCAGGTCGATGAACGTCCGGCACTCGGCTCGAGCATTGAACTCGACGACGGTGCGAGACAGGTACGTCGGAGCTCCGGTCTCGGCGTTGCTGACGTCGATGTCGATGGTGTAGGTCGAGACGTCGAGCACCTGGGTGCGACTCTGCGCTTCGTCTCGGGTCAGGTTCGTTGTCATTCTCAGCCTCCTCGGCGCACAGACATCAGCATGCCACAATTCCGGTACGCTGGGTACAGCGGCGGCGAGCAGCGAGGGGGACTGATGGCGAAATCCGAGGTCAGCCAGCTGCCCCAACGCGCTTTCAACTCGGTGGTGCATCGATCTCGGATGGGCCTCAAACGTGTGAACGCCAATGCCGGGCAACTGATCCAGATCCCGATCGCCGCCACGGCCGCCTACGCTTTCTGCGTCTATGTCCTCGGCCACCCCTACCCGTTTCTGGCCGCGGTCGCCTCTGCCGTCGGCATCGGCCCCGTCGCCGACCGGCGACTGCGCCGAGCCATGGAGATCGGCTTCGGCGCGACCTTCGGTGTGCTCGTCGGCGAGCTCCTCGTCAACGTCTACGGCACCGGGATCTGGCAGCTGACGCTGACGTTGGCCATCGGCCTCTTCATCGGCACGATGCTGAATTCCGGCGGCATCTTCATCACCCAGATCGCCGTGCAGTCCGTCTACGTCGTCGTGGTCCCCGCGACCGCCACGAGTCTGCCGTTCCCTCGCACCCTCGACGCCCTCACCGGGTCCGTGTGCGCGATCCTCCTCGCCCTCATCCTCCCGCGTGACGCACGCAAGGTGCCGCGCGGCTTGGCCGCCAGCATGCTCGATGAGATCAGCGCAGTCCTGCAGATGATGTCGAAGGCGCTGCAGGATTCCGACGTCGCGCTCGCCAAGCGGGCGCTGACCAGGGCGCGTGAGACCCAGGACATCATCGATTCCTGGGGGTCCTCGCTCAAGATCTCGAAGGAAGCGGCGAAGATCAATGCCCGAGGCAGGCGTCATGCCGCCGAGGTGACCCGACTCTCACGTGCCCACACCCATGCCGATCGAGCGATGCGAACCATGCGGGTCATTGCCCGCAGGGTCGTGGGCATCACCGAATTCGGAATCGAGAAGCCGATCATCGCCGGCTATGTCGGATCGCTGTCGGAAGGCTCGAAGAAGCTCGAGGTTGCGCTGCGGAGGGGCACCGATCGGGCCCTGGCCGAAGCTGCGTTGGCCGAGGCCGCATCCAGCCTCGATCCGCGCGCCGAGGCGAGCTGGGATATTCATGATGAGTCCCTTGTGCTGCTGCTGCGTCCTGTCGCCGTCGATCTCCTCGAGGCCTGCGGGCTGACCAATGAGGCCGCTCAGAACCGGCTTCCCTCGCTCAGCGAGGACACTCGAGACACGGACGATCCGCCCGCGGAATGACCCACCCGATCGGCGATCCGCCCGCGGAATGACCCACCCGAACGGCGATCCGCCCGCGGAGTGGGCCTTGCGCGACAGCCGTGGGCGGCGGCTCAGCTGCTCTCGACGATGAACACGACAGTCGTCCCGGGCTCGAGTGCCGTGAACGTGTGGGGCCGGTCGCCCGGGTAGGTGAGATAGTCGCCGACGCGGAGCTCGTATGACTGCCCGAGCACTCCGATGCGGGCCGCTCCCTGTCCCAGAATCACATGCTCGACAGTGCCGGCAGGGTGCGGCTGCGAGTCTCGCGGCTGGCCTGGCTCGGCTTGAATGAAGTAGACGTCACGTCGGGCATTCGCCGGAGACGCCGAGAGCAGAGTCGCAGCATAGTTCGAGGTGTTCGACGGCAGACTGGGCAGGTCCTTCGCGTGCAGGAGTGCGACCTCGTGCTGTGGGGGATCGAGCAGTCGGGCCAGGGGGATGTCGAGTGCGGCAGCCAGGGCCCACATCGTCTCGACGCTGGGATTGCCGGTGCCTGCCTCCAGTCCGGACATGGTCGACTTTCCGATTCCCGCCCGACGAGCGACCTCGGACAGCGAGAGGTTCGCGCGCGTGCGCTCCCGTCTGATGGCGGTCGCGATCTGCTCTCGTGGCGGCGGCCCAGCAGGTGCCTCTGCGTCATCTCGTGGTTGAGAATTCATGATTTCACTATAGCGACATATCGTTCTGGTTGACGAACGAATCCAGAGTGTGCACTATATAGAACATGAGTTCTGTCTTCCGCACGGTCGATCGGGTCCTTCCAGGGTCGACCTATCGTGACGTCGCGATCGTCACGGTCACGATCATCGCGGTCGCCCTGTCCTATGGAGCGATCTCGGCGGTGTCCGGCTTTCCCTGGTGGCAGACGCTGCTGCTGGCGATGTTCGCGCTCGGCGGCGCCGCGGAATTCACTTTCGTCGGTGTGATCGCGGCGGGCGGTGCTCCGATCCTGGCGGTGCTGGCGGGGCTGCTGGTCAATTCGCGGAACTTCGCATTCGGTGTGGCTGTGGGTCCGTTCTTCCCGCAGGACTGGCGGGCGCTCATCGCAGCCCATGGGATCAACGACGAATCGACCGCCATTTCGCGAACGGTCGGCAACGATCGCGCGCGGTGGCACGCCTTCCTCCTCATGGGAGCGGCCATCGCCCTGATGTGGCCGAGCGGGGCCATGGTCGGCCAATGGCTCGGGAATGTCATCGACGCCGACCTCCTGGGCCTCGACGCCGCGTTCCCGATCATCCTCTTCTCCCTCATCCGCGGCGACTTGAAGAACAGGGCCACACTGACGCTGACGGTTGCGGGCATCCTCGTTGCAGTCCTCCTCACGCCGATCCTGCCGCTCGGCCTCGGAGCCGTGAGCTCCCTGTCGGTGTTCGCCCTCGTGGCCGCGGGGTGGTCGATCCGAATCGTCATCGCCAGGCGCCGAGGCGGCACGGAGCAATCGTCCCGAGCCGTTCGGAAACTCACCCGCCGCAACGACAGCGATGCCCGCGAACCCAGCCGTCGGGAGGGGAGACGATGACCCCGATCAGCTTCCTCATCGCGCTCGCTGCGCTGAGCATCGGCACCTACGCCATGCGCTTCGCCGGGGTGAAACTCGGTGCGGCGATCGCAACGAAGGGCAGACGCCGAGAGCCCGCGACCACCTCGGCGGGGGACGGCGTTCCGTCGGGATCGAGCGGTCCGTCGAGGTCAAGCGAATCGGCAGACGAGCCCGGGACCGACTCGACGGCGACGGTGACGAAGTGGATGGACAGGGCGACGGTCGTCCTCATCGGTGCGGTCTTCGCGACGACCGCGATCTTCGATGGTCAGGACATCGCCGACCCGGCCCGCCTCATCGGAGTCGGGGCAGGAGTGCTCGCGTCGATCCTGCGGGTGCCGATGCTCATCTGCGTGATCCTCGGCATGGGCGTCTGTGCCGTCATCCGGATGACGGGGATCCTGTGAATGCCTGAGCTCCAGGCGACCGGGGACCTGTGAAGGTGCGTTATGACCGGTGCGCTTCATGTGCGGAGGATGACCCAGAGGTGGGGATTCGCCCAGGATCCGAGCCGATCCCGTGCTCGGGCGAGCTGCGATTGTTAGGCTGGAGGGCATGGAAATCATTGCCGGCTTGCAGCGCATCGTCTTTCTCGCCTTGTCCGTCGCCGCCTTCGGACTCCAGCTGTGGGCATTCATCGACTGCCTGCGCTACAAGGACGAGAACTATCGTGCCGTCGACAAGCAGAGCAAGAAGTTCTGGGTCATCCTCCTCGGCATCGGTCTCGCGCTCGCGCTCATCGCCCTGCCGCCCATGGGCATGCGCATCATCTTCCTCAACCTGATCGCACTCGTCGCCGGCATCGTCTATCTCACCGACGTCCGACCGAAGATCAAGGCCGTCGACCCGCGCAATCGCAGTCGGAACCGGAACCACAGACGCTGAGCAGTCGGCAATCACACACAGATGACGAAGGACCTCAATCTCCCGGGCGCCGACACCGACTACATCGCCACCTTCGGCACGAAAGAACCGCACACCCTCTTCGGCCACGGGTTCGCCGGCGCGATCCGCGACACCCGCCCCTTCGGCACCGGCATCTCCGGCACCAAGCACTTCCTCCACCTGCCCGGCCACGGCGGGCGCCCCTCGCCCGGTGCGGGATGGACCTACGGACAGATCGCCGAGGTGTTGGCCCAGGCCTTGAGCCGAACCTCGGCGACACAGGCGCTCGGAGTCTCGATGTCCGCCGGTGGGCTCCTGCGGCTGCTGGCGACAGAGCATCCGGTCACCCGGGGCCTCGAGAAGGTCGCCCTCGTGCTCCCGGCCTCATTCACCGGATTCTCCGCCGAGGTGAGCGACCGCAACCGTGCCCACCTGGAGAGACTGCGTGAGCTGGTGTCCTCCGGCGACGTCGAGGGAGTCGTCGATCTCATGCTCTCCCGCGAACCCGCCGAGGTGGCCGAGCTCCTGCCTGCCAGAGCGTGGACGAGGACGAAGGCCGAGAATCTCGTCGGCACCGACATGTCCGACGGCCTCGGCCTGGCGCTCGAGATCGCCGTCGACGCGAATGAGGGCGATGATCCGGGTGAGAACGGAGGCCCGATGGGCACCCTGGCGCGCTGGCCCGGGCAGGTGCTGGTCCTGACTCACGAAGACGACCCCGCACACCCCGTCGAGATCGCCGAGGCGGTCGCCGCCGCGATTCCCGGATCCCGGCTGGAGGTTCTGCCGGCGGGGTCGATCCTGTGGCGCGGTCGCCACAAGGTCCGACGGATCCTCGGCGAGTTCTTTGGCTAAACTGGCACAGTGCACATATCCGTCCTCTCTCTCCACACTTCGCCCGCGGCTCAGCCGGGCCAGGGCGATGCCGGTGGCATGAATGTCTACGTCGACCAGTCCGTGCGCGCCCTCGCCGCAGCCGGTCACGTGGTCGATGTCTTCACCGCCGACCCGGGCGGCATCGACGGGCTGGCAGCCAACGGCAGTCAGGGCGATACGCTCCAGATCGGCGAGAACATCCGCCTCCACCAGCTGCCGGTCGACGCGCAGAGCAAGGACGAACTCGCCGATGCCATCGATGAGCTCGCCCTGGTCCTTCTGGCCCGGTCGAGCTTCACCGGCGCCGATCTGATCTGGGCGCACTATTGGATCTCCGCCGAGGCGGCCCTGCGTGCCCAGGAGATGCGTGCCGAGGGCGTGCGGGTCGAGAGTGTCCGGACCGAGCAGGTCCGAACCGAGGGCGTGTGGACCCAGGGCTCGCCCGTTCGACCGTGCCCGGGCTCGCGGATCGTCGCGAGCATGCATACGATCGGTGCGGTCAAGAACCGGGATTCGGAGACCAGCCACGAACGTCCACAGCGTCTGCAGGCGGAGGAGCGCATCGCCTCGGCGGTGGACCTGATCGTGGCGAACACGCCCGCCGAACGCCGCGACCTCATCCACGAACTCGGCGCCGACCCGGCCTCCGTCGTGGTGGCCAGGCCCGGTGTCGACCACGAGCTCTTCACACCGGGGGACCGGAGCCGTGCCCGCGCGGCGCTGGGGCTCGACCCGGAGGAATTCATCGTCCTCTACGTGGGCCGGATGCAGTTCATCAAGGGCACCGACATCGTCGTCGATGCGATCTCGGGACTGCGGGAGAACGACCCGCACCTGGCTTCCCGGACCCGGGGGATCCTCCTCGGCGCGGTCTCGGGGCAGACGGCCTCCACATCCGGAGGCGACACCGCTGTGCGATCGGGTGGGGACAGAACCTCCGAGGGCGGCGTGAGCCAGGCCGGGTCGGCGTCATCGCAGTACATGCGTGACCTCTCCTCGGCGATCGTCGCCGAACCCAGTGTCGAAGTGCGATTCCCAGTACCGGCACACGAACTCGTCACCTACTACCGCGCCGCGGACATCCTCCTCGTCCCCTCACGCAGCGAATCATTCGGATTGGTCGCGGCCGAGGCCTCGGCCGCGGGGCTGCCCGCCATCGCTTCGGCGGTGGGAGGTCTGCCCGACATCGTCGAGCACGGGCATTCGGGCGTGCTCATCGCCGATCACAATCCCCGTCATTGGGCGATGGCACTCGAGCGGATGCTCCTCGACGATGAGCTGCGCCGCGAGCTCTCGGCCCACGCTGCCGATCGCTCCGCTCGATTCGACTGGTCGGCGACCGTGGCTACGGTGCTCGATGCCCTCGGGGCTGCCGACCCGGCGCTGACGGCAACCATGACGACCACGGAGGAAAGCACGAGCCTCGTCGGAGGCGCCTGCTGAACGTTCGGATGAACCGCTGACGGAAGGACACATGATGACGACCGACACCGAGACGATCCTGGCCGGAGTGAGGCAGTGGGCGCACGAGAACGAGGTCGAGGTCGACGCGCTCGAGGAGTCCCGGATCGCCGTGGTCCTGCCCGGCGAGAAGAAGCTGAAGACGACCGTGTCGATCACCGTCTCCGCGCGGACGGTGCAGCTGCAGGCGTTCGTCATCCGCCACCCCGATGAGAACGCCGAGGAGTTCAATCGATGGCTGCTGATCAAGAACTTGAAACCAGGCCCGGTCTCGTTCGGCATCGACACCCTCGGCGATGTGTATCTGGGAGCGAGTGTGCCCCGCGACCGTCTGCTCGAGGAGCTCGACTCGCTGCTTGGGGCGATTCTGGCGACCGCCGACTCCTCGTTCAACGAACTCCTGCTCATCGGCTTCCTCACCGGCATGAAGAAGGAATGGGCCTGGAGGGTCAGCCGAGGGGAGTCGACGCGGAACCTCGCGGCGTTCGAAGACGTCCTCAGCGGCGGGGACAACGAATTTCTCGAGGAGCCGGAGGGCTGACCGTGACCCGAGATGTGAGGATCGGACCATGAGCAAGCGAATGGACACAGGCCGACCGCGCGATGTCGACGACTACATCGCCGGTTTCGAGGAGCCCAAGCAGGATTTCCTGCGGCGCCTCCGTGACCTCAGCCGTGCCAATGCGCCCACGGCGACCGAAGGCCTCAAATGGGGGAATCCGGCCTATTTCCTCGACACCATCCTGTTCGTGTTCGCCGGCTACTCCGAGCACGCGAATTTCGCGTTCACGCCCAGCACCAAGGAGGCCTTCGCCGAACGGCTCAGCGGATTCGACACCGGTAAGGGGACGATCAAGCTCTACTACGATCGGGAGATCCCCGTCGATCTGCTCGCCGAGATGATCGCCTACCGCATTCGGGAGTTCGAGGTCGACGGCGTGAAGTGGATGTGAAGTCTCGCTCCGGCCGAGGTCTGGGCTGCGGATTCGCAGGACTCGACCGACAACCGCTCGTGGGCTCGTCGATGGCGACCAGAAGCTGATTGGGATCGGCGTCGGCGGCACCATCCGGTTTCGTCACAGCGGGGCCGGAAGCTCACGGCTGGTCTCGGCGAGCTGCTCACGCGGCGGCTTGCCGTAGGGCAGTCGTGCGAACACTGAGGCCACGAGAGCTCCCGAGACGTTGTGCCACACGCTGAAGACCGCACCCGGCAGGGCTGCCAGAGGCGAGAAATAGGTGGTGGCCAGCGTGGAGGCGAGGCCGGAGTTCTGCAGGCCGACCTCGAACGAGAGGGCACGCCGGGTCGGAGTGTCCAGACGGCAGGCGGTTGCGACACCGTAGCCGATTCCGAGTCCCAGGATGTTGTGGGTGATGACTGCCAAGAGGACGAGAAGTCCTGCCGAGGCGATGGAGTCGGCGGAACCGGCGACGACGATTGCGACGATGTAGGCGATGGCGATCGAGGCGAGCCAGGGGAGCACCGGCGCGATCGCGTCGACGAGCTTCGAGGCCACGAGCCGGACGAGGACGCCGACGATGACGGGCACGAGCACCGTCTGGCAGATCGAGACGAACATCGACCAGAACGGCACGTCCATATACGAACCCGCCAGCCACAGGGTCAGCAGCGGAGTGAGCACCGGTGCGAGCAGCGTCGACAGCGTCGTGATCGACACCGACAGCGCGGTGTCGCCCTTGGACAGGTAGGTCACGACGTTCGAGGCCGTCCCGCCGGGAGCGCAGCCGACGAGGATCACGCCGACGGCGATCTCGGCCGGGAGGTTGAACAGCGTGACGACGAAGAGGCCGAGCAGCGGCATGGCGATGAACTGGGTGACGACCCCGAGAGCAGCGATCCACGGACGTTTGGCGATCCTCGCGAAGTCCGGCAGGGTCAGGGTCAGACCCATGAAGAACATGACCACACCGAGGCTCCACGTGATCGTGGGCGCCAGAGGCGTGAACGTCTCTGGTGTGAAGAAGCCGAGCACTCCGGCGATGACGACGAGGACCGGCAGCGCGGTGACAGCGATGATCGAGCTGCGGTCTGAATCCGGCTGCTGGTTGTGCGACGTCGATGACCGGCCCGCATCGGTGTGCGAGTTCGGTGGGGTGGATGGCGGCGTGGGAGTGTCGGACATGCGTTCAGGCTAACCGCGCATTTCGGGATGCAAGATGGCGGGCCGAATAGTGAGAAGATGGCCCTAGCGCGTCTCAGTCCCGAACGTCTGGAGTGTGGGCGAGGCCCTGCCGGAACCTCCGGCCGTGCGAAAATGGTGCCATGACGCATAACCTCATCCTGCTGCGCCACGGCGAGAGCGAATGGAACCAGAAGAATCTGTTCACCGGTTGGGTCGACGTGCCCCTGACGGACAAGGGCCGCGCGGAGGGCCGGCGAGCCGGCGAGCTCCTGCGCGAGGCCGAGCTCATTCCCCATGTCGTCTACACATCACGGCTCAAGCGGGCCATCCTCACCTCGAACGTGGCACTCGAGGCCGCCGATCTGTCCTGGCTCGATGTCCATCGCAGCTGGCGGCTCAACGAACGCCACTACGGTGCCCTGCAGGGCAAGAACAAGAAGGAGATCCGCGAGGAGTTCGGTGAAGAGCAGTTCATGATCTGGCGCCGCTCCTTCGACACCCCGCCCCCGGCCCTCGGCGACGCCTCCGAATTCTCACAGGCCGGTGATCCCCGCTACGCCAACCTCGGCGACTCCCTGCCCCGCACGGAGTGCCTGGCCGACGTCATCGACCGGCTTCTGCCGTACTGGTACGACCGCCTCGTGCCCGAGCTCACCGTCGGGCGGACCGTACTCATCGTCGCCCACGGCAACTCTCTGCGCGCCCTGGTCAAGCATCTCGACGGAATCTCCGACGCGGACATCACCGGCCTCAACATCCCCACCGGCATTCCGTTGCACTACGAGCTGACGGAAGACTTCACCCCGGTCAAGCCCGGCGGATCCTACCTCGACGCTGCGGCCGCCGAGGCGGCGATCGGCCAGGTCGCCAACCAGGGCCGCTGAAACTCAGCCGCGCAACCGGTCCACGGCGATCGTGCGCATCTCCTGCAGGAGCAGGGCGATCGCCGGGGACGAGGTCATCGACGCCCGCCACGTGAGGTAGATGCTGCGGGCGATGCTGTGATCGTCGAGCTCGACGACGGTGACGTCCTCCGGCAGGTGAGGTCGACCCAGCCTCGGCACGAGGGCGAGAGCCCCGACCGAGCGCACGAACTCGATCTGAGTGTCATACTCCATGGCCCAATAGTCGATTCGCGGCTCACTGTGCAAGGGCGCGAACAGTGCCGTCAGCCAGCGGTGGCACACCCCGTTCCTCGGCGTCGACACGAAGACCTCGCCGAGGAGATCGTGTCGGGACACCTCGGACTTCGCCGCCAGAGGGTGATCGCGGTGGACGACGATGTCGGCCCGGTCCACGGCGATGAGTTCGGCATTGAGGCTCGAGTGCAGGGACGGCGCGGACTGTCTCCAGTCGAAGATGAGCGAAGCGTCGATGCGGCCCGCCGTCACCATGTCGATGAGCTCATCGGGCTCTTCTTCGATATTGCTGATCGTCAGCTCCGGTGCGACGGCCCGCAGGCGGGGGATCGACGGCACCAGGAGGCCGCGGATTCCGGTCGAGAACCCGCCGACCGTGATCTGTCCCCGCGGTTCTCCGGAGTGCGCCCGGGCCTCGGTCTCGAGGTTCTCCAGCCGCTGGAGCACCTCGGCGCCGTGGCGGCTGAGCCCACGGCCCATCGGCGTCAGCGCAATGCCGCGCCCGGTCCGCTCGGTCACCGGCGCCCCCAGGTACCGGGAGAGCTTCTGCAGCTGATGGCTGATGGCCGCCGAGGTGTAACCGAGGGAATCGGCGGTGGCGGTGACGGAGCCGATGGAGTCGAGGGCGACGAGGGTGCGCAGGGCGAGAACGTCGATCATTAGAATATTTTTACCAAATCAGGGAATTATGTTCAATAGAATTTTGATGAACCAGCTGAGATCCTTGTGGGTATGCGTCCGGTCCATCACCTGCTCGCCCTGCTCGTCGTCGTGCTCTGGGGCGTCAACTTCATCTTCATCGACTTCGGTCTGCGCGACTGGCCCCCGCTGCTGCTCGTCGCCGCCCGCTTCACATTCGTCGTGGTCCCGGCGATCTTCTTCGTCAGGTTTCCCCGGGGGAACCTCCGCCGCATCCTCGTCATCGGCGTCTTCATGTCCGCGGGCCAGTTCGGCCTCCTCTACACGGCCATGTTCCTCGGCCTGCCGGCAGGTCTGGCTTCGATCGTCATCCAGATCCAGGCGGCGTTCACGGTCCTCGTCGCAGCTCTGGTCCTGCGCGAGGTGCCACGGCGACGGCAGGTCATCGGCATCCTCATCGGCCTGTCCGGACTGGCCGTCATCGGCCTGAGCCTGCAGGCCTCGGTGCCGATGGCCGCCTTCCTCGTCGCGCTCGGCGCCTCCCTGTCCTGGGCGATCGGCAACGTCGTCGCCCGCGGGGTCAAGGAGGGCACCAACGGTGTGCAGATGACCGTATGGTCGGCTCTCGTCGTTCCCGTCCCGATGCTCGGACTCGCGTTCCTCGTCAACGGCCCCGCCGAGGTGGTCGAGGCCCTGACGCACCCGACCTGGGGCGTCGTGGCCTCGGTCGTCTACACCGCCGGCTGCGCCTCACTCATCGGCTACGTCATCTGGAACTCGCTGCTGGCACGGTTCCCCGCCTCCCAGGTGGCACCGTTCTCCCTGCTGGTTCCGCTCGTCGGCGTCCTCTCCGCCTGGCTCGTCCTCGGCGATCGTCCCACCGTCCCCGAACTCATCGGCGGTGCACTGCTGCTCCTGGGAGTCGCGGTGACGACGGGGGTGCTGAGAACCATCACGGGCGGCTTCACACGATCGCGCCGGAGGTCGCGCAGGGTCGTCGTCGGCGAAAAGCCCGAGGCCGAACATTCGTCGACCTCGGGGTGATTGCGCCGTTCACTGCCTTCGACGCAGCTCACTTCTTCGACAGGTAGGGCTCCCAGTTGCCGGTGAGCAGGTATTCGACCTTCTGGGACACGGACACCGCGTGATCGCCGAAGCGCTCATAGTAGCGCGAGAGCAGGGTGACATCGGCGATGTGGCGAGGCGCCAACGAGCCGGCGGGCGCCTCGGCGAGTTTGGCGAAGACACTCAGATGCAGTTCGTCGAGTTCCTCGTCGATCGCGTTGATCGTGGGGACCGCGGTCAGGCCGGGGTTCGACAGCAGGTTCTCGGTCGCCTCGGCGATCTTCTCTCCGGATTCGCCCATCCGGGTGAACGTGTCGGCGAAGTGGTCCGGGATCGCCGACTCCGGGTAGCGGATGCGCACCTGCTGTGCGATGTGGCGAGCGAGGTCGCCCATGCGCTCGAGGGACGCGGACATCCGCAGGGAGCCGATCACAGCGCGCAGATCCGCGGCGACGGGCGCCTGCAGGGCCAGCATCTCGGCGGCCTGCTGGTCAAGCGCGAACTGCATGTTGTCGATCGTGGCATCGGCCTCGATGACCTTCTCCGCCAACTCGAGGTCGTTGCTGCGCAGGGACTGGTTTGCCAGGCGCATCGCCTCATGGGCCTTGACGGACATATCGACCAGCTGCGTGGCCAGGTCGTCCAGTTCATTTCTGAAGACTTCGCGCATTGACAACGGTTCCTTAATCTCGTGGATCTCCTGCGAGGCGAGTACGCCTCAGGCCATCCCCTGTCGGACAGACGTCCGGTCAGGGCAGGCACACTGTCGTCAGCATTCCACGATCGGGTGAACGTTGTCTGGCGTTCAGGTGAATTCCTCGGCAAAAGCGGCCCCCGGAGGCCGATTCCGTGCATCCGGGAAGCAGACTGCACCTAAACTTGAGGGCGTGGACCTCTTGATCGTAGCGGTTCTGACCGGCATCGTCGGTCTGGGACTGGGCATAGCGGGAATTCTGGCGTTTCGCTTCAGCGAACGCTCCCGCGATGCTGCCGATCTGCATTCCGAGGACGACCTGCCGGAGGGCATCGCCGAGGTTCTCGCGGTGCTGCCCTCGGCCGCGATCGTTCTCGACGCCGGCGACGATGTCGTCAAAGCGTCCCCGGCCGCCTATACGTTCGGCCTGGTCAGAGGACACTCCCTCGCCTCACCCGAGATGCTGCGCATGGTCGGACGGGTCCGCTCTCGAGGACTGATCGAAGAGATCGACCTCGAGCAGAAGCGCGAGCAGACGGATTCGATCCTGCGATTCCTCCACGCCCGAGTGGCACCTCTGGGAACCTCCTTCGTCCTCGTCCTCTGCGATGACCAGACCGAATCCAAACGCGTCGACGCGATTCGCCGCGACTTCGTCGCCAACGTCTCCCATGAGCTCAAGACTCCCATCGGTGCGATGGCCCTCCTCGCCGAGGCGGTCACCGACTTCTCCGATGACCCGCAGGCCGTCGAACGCTTCGGCGGGCGGATGCAGCGCGAGTCGAAGCGACTGACCCAGCTGGTCCAGGAGATCATCGACCTCTCCCGCGTCCAGGACCACACGGCTCCATCCGCAACGGAGAAGATCTCAGCTGCCGAGGTCGTCGATGATGCCGCCGACCGTGCCCGCACGCGTGCCGAGGGCAAGAACATCCACATCGAGGTCTCGCCTCCGAGCAGGATGCTCATCGAGGGCAACTACGAGCTGCTCGTCAATGCGGTTCGCAACCTCATCGACAACGGCATCAACTACTCACCCGACGGCACCCGCATCGGCGTCGGCGTCGAACTCGTCGACGAACGCGTCGAGATCTCCGTGACGGATCAGGGCATCGGACTGTCCACCCAGGACACGGAGCGCGTGTTCGAACGCTTCTACCGCGTCGATCCGGCGCGGTCCCGCATCACCGGCGGGACGGGGCTGGGGCTGAGCATCGTCAAGCACATCATCGCCACCCACGGTGGGCAGGTGCGGGTCTGGAGCCGCCTCGGCAAGGGATCGACATTCACCATCGTGCTGCCGCTGGCAGGCAACGTCTCCGATGACGAAGCGACCTCCTCGGCGCCGGACGGGGTCCTCCTCGAGCATTCGGCCCAGGCTGCCGAGGACGAGGCCGAGGCGGGCACCGACGATGTGGCTGCGGACGAGGTGAGCGCCGCCGGCCCGCGAGCCGACGATGTCCGAGAAGATGACGAAGACGCTGACAAAGGAGCCGGCGCAGTGGAGAATGAGACAACCCAGGTTCTGAAAACCGAAAGCGAACAAAGGAAGCTCAAGACGTGACTCGTATTCTGCTTGTCGAGGATGAAGATTCGTTCTCGGACCCACTGTCGTACCTGCTCGGCAAGGAAGGGTACGAGGTGACGGTTGCCGAAGACGGTTTGCAGGCTCTTGCAGAGTTCGACCGCAACGGTGCCGACCTGGTCCTGCTCGATCTCATGCTGCCCGGCGTCTCCGGCACCGAGGTGTGCCGAGACCTGCGGACGAAGTCGAACGTGCCGATCATCATGCTCACCGCCAAGGACTCGGAGATCGACAAGGTGGTGGGGCTCGAGCTCGGGGCCGACGACTACGTCACCAAGCCCTACTCCTCACGCGAGCTGCTGGCCCGGGTGCGGGCGGTGCTGCGACGCAACGTCGAGTCCGAGGCCTTCGACGACGAGTCGGTGCTCGAAGCCGGAGGAGTCCGCATCGACGTCGAACGACACGTCGTCAGCGTGCGCGGTGAAGATCTGTCGATGCCGCTGAAGGAGTTCGAACTGCTCGAGATCCTCATCCGCAACTCCGGTCGTGTGATGACCCGCGGCCAGCTCATCGACCGCATCTGGGGCGAGGACTACGTCGGCGACACGAAGACCCTCGACGTCCACGTCAAGCGTCTGCGCGCCAAGGTCGAACAGAACCCTTCGGACCCGCGCCTGCTCACCACGGTGCGGGGACTGGGCTACAAGTTCGAAGCCTGAACGGGGCCGGGGATGCAGAAGGAGCCGTCCACCGATGTGGTGGACGGCTCCTCGGAGCGTTCGGCTCTAGGGACGTTCGGCTTTCGTGAGGCCGAGGTCAGCCGTTGACACCTGCGGCTGATTCGTCCTGCTGGCCCTGTTCCTGCTGAGTCTGTTCGCCCGGCTGCCCCTGTTCCTGCTCACCTTGTTCGCCCGGCTCACCCTGTTCGTCCGACTGGCTGGGCTCGCTCGGCTCACCGCTCTGCGTTGCATCGTCGCTGGGCGACTCCGAAGGCTTCTCGCTGGGCACGTACTCTTCGTAGTACGGCAGTGCGTTCGTCAGCACCTGAGTCCGGATGGTCCTCTCGTCGTCGCCGACCTTGACGGTGACATCGGCCAGGTCGCCGGGGCCCGCGTCGAGGTCGTCTACGACGATCGGCTCCGATGAGTCAGATGCGGAGCTCTCAGGGTCCTGGATGAAGCTCTCTCCGGCCTTGACCGATTCCTTCGTCTCGTTGCCGCCGACTTCCACGGACACCGAGGCGGTGGAGTCGCCCTTGTTGATGAGCGTGAAGAACAGCTGAGCCGGTCCCTCCCCGGACTCGTCCATGATGAGCATCAGACCGCGGACCTCGACGTCTCCGACCGTTCCCCATGCGCCGTCACCGGCGTTGTACTGGTATTCGGCAGTCTGGTGCGGCGACAGCAGGCTTGCACATCCGCTGACGGGAATGACGAGAGCGAGTGCGGCAACTGCGAGTGCCGCGCGGTTGTGCCGTTTCATTATGCTCCTTGAAGTGGCAATACAAGATCAATCTGTATACTACCCGGTTTTTGACGGGCCGTAGAACCCCGGTGGGCGTCAGAGTCAATCCTGCCGTGAGATCCCCGACATCGCTCCAGCTGATGGCCGGAACGAGCCGCTGCGGAGCGGAGCCTAGCACGAAGAAACCGCACCCTGAGCGATTTCTGTGGCGCGCCTCATGGTAAACTGGAAGTCCGCGAAAGGGGTTTGAACAGAATATGAGTTTCCAGGTCGGCGACACTGTTGTCTATCCACATCACGGTGCAGCGACAATTCAAGAAATCAAGAAGCGAACCATCAAAGGTGAGGAGAAACTGTATCTCAAGCTCCAGGTCGCCCATGGTGACCTAGTGATCGAGGTTCCGGCGGACAACTGCGACCTCGTCGGTGTGCGAGATGTCGTCGGTGAAGAAGGCGTTGAGAAGGTCTTCACCGTCCTCCGTGCGGAGTTCGTCGAGGAGCCGACCAACTGGTCCCGCCGCTACAAGGCCAATCTTGAGAAGCTGCAGTCCGGTGATGTCATCAAGGTCGCTGAAGTCGTTCGCGACCTCTGGCGTCGCGAACAGGATCGCGGCTTGTCGACCGGCGAGAAGCGCATGCTGTCCAAGGCCCGTCAGATCCTCGTTTCCGAACTCGCATTGGCCGAGAAGAAAGAGGAATCAGAGGCCGAGGCGCTGCTGGACGAAGTGCTCGCGTCCTGAGTACCTGCGTCATCGTTCCGGCCGCAGGGTCGGGATCGCGCTTGGGCAGCACCGACCCGAAGGCCTTCGTTCAGCTCAACGGAAAGAGCCTCCTGGTTCGCAGCCTCGAGACGATCATCTCCTCGGGGGTGGCCTCCACAATCGTGGTTGCCGCTCCCGAGGAGTTTTTAATGCGCGCAGTCGAGGAGATCGATTCCATTTCGCATTCGTGTGCTGCGGCATCGCTCGATGATGATGCAGAATCGGTGGAAGATGCCGGACAGAATCAAATCACGGCTGTTGCGGGCGGGAAAGATCGGATCGAGTCCGTGCAAATCGCCTTGAAACATGCAGAGGCGGCCGACATCGTTCTCGTCCATGATGCCGCGCGCGCACTGACCCCGCCCGGGGTCTTCCGCCGCGTGGCCGCAGCTGTTCGCTCCGGCGCCGAGGCGGTGGTTCCCGTGCTGCCGATGACCGACACGGTGCGTCGCGCAGAGCGACGTCACAGCGCCGAGGTGCTCCACGGTGATCTCGACCGCTCGGGCCTGCGTCGGGTGCAGACTCCGCAGGGCTTCGCCGCCGACACCCTTCGCCGGGCCCACAGCCTCTATCTCACGGACGTCGCCGAGTCGGGCCCGGATGCGATTGCACCCACCGACGACGCGGGACTCGTGGAGCGCCTCGGCATGGATGTGGTCGCGGTCGACGGCGACGAGGAAGCACTGAAGATCACCTACCCGCTCGATCTTGTGCTGGGTGAGCACATCGTCACGACGCGGGAGCGAGACCACGCGAGCGCGAGTGGGCATGAGACGACGCGAGAGGTCATGAGAGGACGGGGAGGACAGTGACGAGTGCGGTGATTCCGCGCACCGGGATCGGAGTGGACGTGCACGCCCATTCCCAGGATCCCGAGCGTGAACTCTGGGTGGCGGGCCTGCAGTGGCCCGGAGAACGCGGACTCGAGGGCCATTCCGACTCCGATGTCGCCGCCCATGCTTGCTGCGACGCGCTCTTCTCCGCGGCCGGGATCGGAGATCTGGGGCAGCACTTCGGGGTCGACCGTCCCGAGTTCGCCGGTGCATCGGGGATGAGGCTCCTCGCCGAGGCGGCACGCCGGGTTCGCGCTGCAGGTTATGAGATCGGCAACGTCTCCGTGCAGGTCATCGGCAACCGGCCGAAGATCGGGACCAGACGCAGTGAAGCGCAGAGGACACTGACCGCGGCCGTCGGCGCCGGGGTGTCCGTGTCCGGGACGACGAGCGATGGGCTCGGTCTGACGGGACGCGGCGAGGGCGTCGCGGCGATCGCCAATGCCCTCGTGTACCCGGTTCGGGCCGAAGGGGTGAGCTGGAGTGAGTGAGACGGTGCGACGATCATGAGGGTCCTCTTCCAAGGCGCGGGGGCGATCGGCGTCGCCGGTGCCGCACTGTTCGGTGACCGTCACGAGGCCTCCGTCGCCAGTCGGACACCGTCGCCCCGACCTCGGGCCGCGTTTCCGCGTCGAGTCGGCAACCTCGATTCCTCTCCGAGCCGGGCACCGTCAGCCGACGCGGGACGAGACGACCCGGTTCGGAACGATGTGGTTCGGGACTTTGTGGGATGGAGGGTCAGCGACGTCGCGGCGACGCGACGCGTCACGATCATCGACTGGGCCGACGCCCGGGAAGCCGGTACCACACGGCGCACCGGTGGCCCGCAACGACGCAGACGCGATCGCCCTTGGGACCTCATCGTGCTGACCACTCGCCCGGGCGACCTCGACCAGGACGTCGTCGACGCGATTGCAGAGTGCGCCCCGGTGTTTCTCGCGATCACGAGCCAGGTCGCCGACGATCTGAGGCTCGCACGATCGATGTTTCCGGGGATCGAGGTTCTCATCTTCGGGCCGGCGTTCCTGTCCGAACGCGTCGATGCTTCCGAAGTGCCGGTCGTCGGCAGACAGGTGCGCTACTGGGCACCCGCCGGTCTGCCGAGGTTCCTCATCGCGGGCCGCAGCCACGCGGTGACTCGACTCTCCCGCTCACTCGGCGCACTCGTTCTGCCGGTTCCGGTCGCCATGGTCACCATGCCGCCTGCCGTGTTCATCCCCTATGCCGGTGAGCTGAGCGCCCGCAGCGGGCGGTGGACGGCGCTGAGATTGCACCTGCGTCGTCCGACGAAGGCCGCCGCCGAGGCGGTGCACGCCCTCACGGGTGTCCGGCTGCCGATGTCTGCCTCGCTCGCAGGGCTGATCCTCGACGCGATGGAACGAGTCGTGCCCTTCGACGTCGGTGCGTACGCGGGCCGTCACTTCGGCCGTCACGAAGGACAGACGCTCGACATGCTCGAGGCGTGGATCGCGCGGGAGACCGAGCGCTCGCCCTCGGGGGAGACCCAGCGCTCACCCGGGCGGGTGGCTGCGCCGACGGACGAGCGTCTGCCTGCAGCGGCGCTGCGTGACCTCGCTCAGGCCCTGCGCCCGCGTGTGACCAGTAAGCCGATGCCGTAGAGCGCCGCAGTGAAGACCAGCGTGCCGATGATCTGGATGCGCACCGAATCCACGGTCAGGCCGAGGACGATGATCACGGCGATGCCGGCCAGCGTCGCATAGGACAGCCACGGGAAGCCCCACATCTTCAGCGGCAGCCGCTCGCCTGCGGCCTCGGCACGGCGACGGATGATGATCTGCGAGACCAGGGTCGCGACCCAGGTGACGATGAGCGTGGACCCGACGATGTTGAGCAGCACACCGAGCACCTCGGCGGCCCAGAAGTAGTTGAGGCCCACGGCCACGAAACCGAACGCCGAGGTGGCCAGCACGGATGCCATCGGAACGCCGCGTCTGGTCGCTTTGCCCAGCCCCGCCGGCAGCATCGACCGCTGGGACATGGAAAAGGCCATCCTCGAGGCGCCGTAGATGTTCGCGTTCATCGACGACAGCAGCGCGATGACGATGACCGCGGCCAGCAGCGAGGCGATGACCGGGAGGCCGGCCGTGTCGAGGACCGCGACGAAGGGGGACTCGGAGAGCCGTTCGTCCCTCCAGTCGAGGACGAGGACGATGATCGCCACCGAGCCGATGTAGAGGAACAGGATGCGCCAGACGATGGTCTTGATCGCCTGGGTCACGCTGCGGCTCGGGTTCGAGGTCTCGGCCGCGGCGACCGCGACGATCTCGATGCCGCCGAAGGCGAAGGCGACGACGAGGAGACCTGCCGCGACCCCGGGCAGACCGGTGGGCATGAACCCGTCGGCGAAGATCTCCTGAGGCGGTGCCGCCGGCGTCGCGCCGAACAGGTAAGCGGCACCGAGGACGAGGAACAGGACTACGAAGGCGACCTTGATCAGCGAGAACCAGAATTCGAACTCGCCGAAGCTGCCCGAAGTGGTGAGGTTGATCGCCGTGAAGACGACCATGATGGCCAGCGCGATGACCCACTGCGGGACCGACGGAATGTAATTGGCCGCGATCTGTGCGGCGGCGGTGGCCTCGGCGGCGACGACGAGGCAGAGCTGAACCCACCACAGCGCTCCGACGGCGAAGGCCGCGGCCGGGCCCATGGCGCGGCCGGCGTAGTGGGAGAAGGCTCCGGGGTTCGGGTCGGCGGCGACCAGCTCTCCGAGGGCCCGCATGACGAAGATGACGATGAGACCGGCCACCACATAGGAGATGAGCACGGCGGGCCCGGCGGCCTGGACACCGGCACCCGAACCGACGAACAGGCCGGCGCCGATCGCCGATCCGAGGCTCATCATGACCAGATGGCGCGGCTTCATGCCGACCTTGAGGCCGGCACCGGAGGTCGTCGTACCCGGAGTCAGGGGGTCGGATGAGGAGTCTGCGGGCACTGGGGACTGCGGCGAGTGAGATTCAGGCACCAGACGAGTCTAACGGGTGACCGCAGTCACGAGACAGCCGGTGCGCAGACGAAGAGATGCCGTGGTCGCAGATCTGCGACCACGGCATCTGATACCTCAGCTTCGCCCGGAGCCCGGCTCACACGCTTCGGCCGAGGGCAACCTCGGCGATCGGGGGATCGGACGTCTCACCGACGTCACTCTCCGCGTTTGATCCAGTCCTCCAGCGACGGTGACTCGGCGCCGATCGACGTCGGCTCACCGTGGCCGGTGAGGACGACCGTGGCGTCGGGGAGTTTGAACAGGACGTCGCGGATCGATTCGATGATCGTCTCGAAGCTCGAATGCGAGCGTCCGGTCGCCCCCGGGCCGCCGTTGAACAGTGTGTCACCGGAGAACAGCACGGGACCGACCGCACTGCCCGCCCCTGCCGAGGTGGGGACCGGCAGTCCGGTTTCGATGAAGAAGCAGGTCGAACCGGGGGAGTGGCCGGGAGTGTGCAGGGCCTTGACCCGTACCCCTCCGACGTTCCACGTGTCGCCGTCGGCGATCTCCTCATCGGGACGGTAGCTCTCGTAGGTCATGTCCCACAGCACGTGGTCGGCAGGGTTGAGGTGGACGGGCGGGTTGCCCACACGGTGAGCGAAGTCGCGCACGACGCCGACATGGTCATCGTGTCCGTGCGTGAGCAGAATCGCCTTGACCTCACGGGATCCGACCTTCTCCGCGATGGCGTTGACGTCGTGGGCCGGGTCGATGACGATGACTTCCGAGTCGTCGCCGATGATCCACACATTGTTGTCGACGTCCCAGGTTCCACCGTCGAGCGAGAACGTTCCGGACGTGACCAGGTGTTCGATTGCCGTCATCCCAGTTCCACCACCGATCGCAGTACCTTGCCTTGACTCATCTTCTCGAATGCCTCCTCGACATCGCCGATTCCGATCCTCTCGGAGACGAACTTCTCCAACGGTACGCGCCCCTGCTGGTAGAGGTCGACGAGCATCGGGAAGTCCCTCTCGGGCAGGCAGTCGCCGTACCACGAGGACTTCAGGCGGCCCCCGCGACCGAACACGTCGAGCAGCGGAACGCTCAGTCCCATCTCCGGGGTCGGCACACCCACGAGCACCACGGTGCCGGCGAGGTCGCGACCGTAGAAGGCCTGACGCCAGGTCTCGGGCCGTCCCACCGCGTCGATGGCGACATCGGCGCCGAAGCCTCCGGTCAGCTCCTGGATCGCTGCGACGACCTCGTCCTCGCTCTTGCCGCGGGTGTTGACCGTGTGTGTGGCTCCGAGGTCCTTCGCCCAGTCGAGCTTCGTGTCATCGAGGTCGAGGGCGATGATCGTGTTCGCACCCGCCAGGGCCGAACCGGCGATGGCCGAGCAGCCGACTCCGCCGCAGCCGATAACGGCCACGGACTTGCCGCGGGTGACCTCGCCCGTGTTGATGGCAGAACCGATTCCGGCCATCACGCCGCAGCCCAGCAGACCCACGACAGCAGGGTCGGCCTCGGGGACCTTCGTGCACTGTCCAGCCGCGACAAGGGTCTTCTCTGCGAAGGAGCCGATGCCCAGAGCGGGCTCGAGCTCGGTGCCGTCGGGCAGCGTCATCTTCTGCGAGGCATTGTGGGTGTCGAAGCAGTACCAGGGTTCACCGCGCTTGCAGGCCCGGCACTGGCCGCAGATGGCACGCCAGTTGAGAATGACGAAGTCGCCGACCTCGACGTCGGTGACTCCCTCGCCGATCTCGGACACCGTGCCGGCCGATTCGTGGCCGAGCAGGAACGGATAGTCGTCGCTGATCCCGCCTTCGCGGTAGTGGAAGTCCGTGTGGCAGACGCCGCACGACTTCACATCGACGATGACTTCGCCGGGGCCCGGATCGGGGATGACGATGTCGGTGAGTTCGACCGGCGCCCCCTTGCTGCGTGAGATGACACCTTGGACCGTCTGTGGCATTGCGTCTCCTAGTGCTCTGGGCAGTGGCCAGGACCTTCTGAGCCGAGGCCGATCAAGGTCATGCACGCCCAATGATGATTTCGTACAGCCCCCACCCTAACCAGGCACGGGCCTCGCGACCAGTGCGCGACGCGAAATGAGAGGACGGCCCGATTCCCATGTCGGGAATCGGGCCGTCTGCACTCAGATCGGTGACGCGCTCACTCCTCGTCGGGGTGTTTGCGCAGGTGCAGGATCGCGGCTCCGAGGCCGCCCCACACGGTGACGATGGCGATGATCATCATGACGATTGCTGATGTGCCCATGGTCAGACTCCCTTGTTTTCGTTGGTGGTGGTACCGGCGGTGGTCGTGCCGGTCGTGCCAGTGGCGGCCGTGCCGGTGGTGGTCGTGGGCTTGGCGGCATTCTCGTTGGCGACCGAGTCGGCGATCGCGGAGTCCATCTCGGCCAAGGTCGTCTTCGGCCATCTGACGAGCGAGAGTACGATCGCGGCGACGATGAGGACGCCGATCATGCCCCAGCCGAACGTGCCGGTGATCAGACCCGGATATCCTTCATACCCGTCGGTGATGAAGGTGATGATCTGCGTGATGAGCATGTAGATGAGCACCACGCCGGTGATCGAGATGAGGATCATCCAGGTGATGCCGAGCTTGAAGCTCGACACCGCGTTGAGGTGGCGGCCGAACATCGGCAGCTTGCGCAGCAGCCAGCCGACGGAGACGATCGCGAGGACGGCCGAGCCGACGATGCCGATGTTGTTGGCCCAGGCGTCCATGGTGTCCAGGGCGTACAGGCCGGTGATCGTGGGCATGAGCAGAATCGAGATGACGGCCATGCCGCCGCCGACGAAGATCGTCGAGGCCTTGTTGCCGACGCGGAACTTCTCGCGCAGCGCCTGGATGGGCACCTGGACGATGGAGATCATCGATGTCAATCCGGCGAAGACGAGGCAGGCGAAGAACACGAAGCCGAAGATCGGACCGCCCGGCATCTCGGAGATCAGGGTCGGGAAGCCGACGAAGGCCAGGCCGATGCCGTCAGTTGCGACATCGGCGACCTCGCTTCCCTGAGCGGTGGCCATGAAGCCGAGCGCTGCGAAGATGCCGATGCCGGCGAGGATCTCGAACGCGGAGTTCGAGAAGCCGACGACGAGGCCGGCGCCGGTGAGGTTCGTCTTCCTCTTCAGATACGAGGCGTAGGTGATCATGATGCCGAAGGCGATCGACAGGGAGAAGAAGATCTGCCCGTAGGCCGCGATCCACACTGCTGGATCGGTGAGCGCTCCGAAGTCCGGAGTGAATAGGGCGTTCAGCCCCTCGGCGGCACCGGGGAGGAACAGCGAACGGACGACCAGCGCGAGGAACAGGACGATGAGCAGCGGGATGAAGATCTTCGAGAAGCGGGCGATGCCCTTCTGCACACCCAGCAGCAGGATGCCCAGGACGAGGACCCAGACGATGATCACGGGAATGAGCACGGCCGGGACGAAGTCGAGCGAGATGCCCGGATCGCCCATCTTGAGGTAGTCGCCGAAGAAGAACCCTTCCGCGTCGTCGCCCCAGGCCTCGTTGAGCGAGAAGATCATGTACGAGCCCGCCCAGGCCATGATCGCGGCATAGTAGATGCCGATGACGATCGCGATGCCGGTGGCGAACCAACCGATCGGTTCCGCCGTCTTGTGCACCATGCGGTAGGCCAGCGGAGCCGATCCTCTCGACCGGTGGCCCATCGCATAGTAGAAGAAGAGCAGTGGGATTCCCGCGGTCAGCAGTGCGACCAGGTAGGGGATGATGAAGGCTCCGCCGCCGTTGTCGTAGGTCACGTACGGGAAGCGCCAGATGTTGCCGAGGCCGACCGCCGAGCCGATTGCCGCGAAGATGAACGCGGATCGGGAGACGAAGACCTCCCTTTGGGGTTTTGTCGTGGAAGACATGGTGTGTCCTTTCTGTCCCAACCGCCTGTGCGGTTGCTTGCCGTCGGAGTTCTGCTGCGAATGCGCCGACGACGGAAGCAGGGAGCGCCGTCCGGGGGTTCGACTCGGGGCGGAGTGCTTGCGCTCCCGTTCATTGCCTCCCAGCTTACTGGGAGGCTTCTGTGAAAGGTGCCGTAGGTCACGTGACTTGTATAACAGTCCTGCAACGAATCGCCCGCTGCCGGACGGTGCGGCTCTGCCCGGGCATCGTGGCAGGCCCGGGCTGCGCATCGCGGCGGGCCCGGCCCGGGATCCCGGCCGGCCCAGCCCAGGCGTCGTGGCCGGTAGACTTGTGTGCGTGACTATCGCTCTGTACAACACCGCCAGCCGCACGACCGAAGAGCTGCGCCCCGTCAATGCCGGGCATGTGGGCATCTACGTCTGTGGTGCCACGGTGCAGGGGGAGCCCCACATCGGCCACCTGCGTTCGGCTTCGGTCTTCGACCTGCTGCGGCGTTGGCTGAGCTACCGCGGCTACGACGTCACCCTGGTCCGCAACGTCACGGACATCGACGACAAGATCCTGTCGAAGTCCGCCGAGGTGGGCCGCCCCTGGTTCGCCCACGCCTTCATGTACGAGCGGGCCTTCACCCGGGCCTACGCCGCTCTCGACGTCCTGCCGCCCAGCTACGAGCCCCGCGCCACCGGGCACATCACGGAGATGATCGAACTCATCGGCCGACTCATCGACGCCGGCTACGCCTATCAGGCGCTCGACGGCACCGGGGACGTGTACTTCGCGGCCACCTCGTGGGCCGACTACGGCCGACTGACCAACCAGCGCATCGAGGACATGGAGCCGGCCAACGATGCGGACATGCGCGGCAAGAAGGACGCCAGGGACTTTGCGCTGTGGAAGGCGCACAAGCCCGGCGAACCGGACACCGCCTCGTGGCCGGCTCCCTGGGGTCGTGGCCGACCGGGCTGGCACATCGAGTGCTCGGCCATGTCGACGAAGTACCTCGGCGAGAATTTCGACATCCACGGCGGCGGGCTCGATCTGCGCTTCCCGCACCACGAGAACGAGCTGGCCCAGTCGCGGGCGGCCGGTGACCGGTTCGCCAACATCTGGATGCATTCGGGTCTGCTCAACGTCGGCGGGGACAAGATGTCGAAGTCACTCGGCAACTCCGTGTTCGCCTCCGAGCTCTTCGACCGATACAGCGCGCTGGCGGTGCGGTTCTTCCTCACGGGCGCCAGCTACCGGTCGATCCTCGAGTTCTCACCCGAGGCCATGGATCGGCAGACAGCCTCGCTCGATCGCCTGGCGAACTTCCTCCATCGGGCCCGGCAATCACTCGGCGACGCCGCGCCCGCCCTTCCCGACGTCGGCGACTCCTACGCCCGGCGCAGCGTCGACGTGCCCGAGGAGTTCGCCGCCGCACTCGACGACGACCTCGGCGTGCCCCGTGCCCTGTCCGTGGTGTTCGCGACGGTCACCGAGGGGGCGAAGCTCCTCGACTCCGGGCAGGAGAAGGCAGCCCTCATCCGGATCGTTGCCGAAGTGGAGCTCATGCTCGATATCCTGGGAGTCAACCCCAGCTCCGAGGCGTGGGCCCGGTCAGGCGCGGATGCGAAGGTTGAATCGGCGCTGGACTCCCTCGTCGCCGCGCTCGCCGGCCAGCGGGCCGAGGCGAAGGCGGAGAAGGACTTCGCCACGGCCGATGCGATTCGCGACAATCTGGCATCGGCCGGGATCGTCATCGAGGACACGCCGGACGGATACCGGTACCACGTCAAGGACAGCTGAGGCGTGCGAGCGCTGACACGTCCACTGCAACCCGCACAGCACACCGCAACCTGCACAGCACACTTTTCAAGAAGACCCTCCCGGTGACGAACTCCGGTTCGTGACCACCTACGACTCCTAAGGATTCACATGGCTTCCACCCCCCGCTCCGGCGGTTCGAAGAAGGGCCCGACCAAGGGCTCCGGCGGCAAGAACAAGCGCAGTCTGCGCGGCAAGGGTCCCACGCCCAAGGCCGAGGACCGGGTCTATCACAAGGCCCACAAGTCGGCGGCGAACCGCAAGTCCGCGAACGCCTCGGCACAGGCCAAACGACGCAAGAAGGAAAGCGGCCCGAACATGGTCGCCGGGCGCAATTCGGTGCTCGAGGCACTCCGGGAAGACGTTCCCGCAACCGCCATGTACGTCGTCGGCAGGATCGATTCGGACGACCGCGTCCGGGAGGCCATCACCCTGGCCACCAAGCGCGGCATCTCGATGCTCGAAGCGAGCAAACCCGATCTCGACCGGCTCACCGACGATGCGATCCACCAGGGCATCGCACTGCAGATCCCTCCGTACGACTATGCCGAGCCCGGTGACCTGCTCGAGGCCGCCGCCGACCGAGCCGAGACTCCGCTGCTCGTGGCGCTCGACGGCATCACGGACCCGCGCAACCTCGGTGCGATCGTCCGGTCCACTGCTGCCTTCGGCGGCCACGGCGTCATCATCCCTGAACGTCGTGCCGCCTCGATGACGGCCGCTGCGTGGAAGACCTCTGCCGGCGCAGCCGCTCGCATCAGGGTCGCTCAGGTCGTCAACCTCGCTCGCGCCATCGACGAACTCAAGAAGCAGAACGTCTTCGTCGTCGGGCTCGACATGGACGGAGAGGTCGATCTGCCGGAGCTGACCTTCAGCCGCGATCCCGTGTGCATCGTCGTCGGTTCGGAGGGCAAGGGCCTCTCGCGCCTCATCGCCGAGAAGTGCGATCAGATCGTCTCGATCCCGATCGCCGCGACCACGGAGTCGCTGAACGCGGGCATCGCCGCGGCCGTCTCCCTCTACGAAGTCGCCCGCACCCGCCGCCGCTGAACGGCGGGCCCTTTCCGCGGCAACGCAGCGCACCCGAGCGGCGCGAGCAACCCTCCGGGCGCTCAGCAACCTGCAGAGGGGTTGCTGAGCGCCAGGAGGGTTGCTGAGATCATTGCGTGCCGCTCAGGCCTCGAGGCCGGCGCGGTAGTCCGCTTCGCTGAGCGCGCCGACGCGGGAGTGGCGGCGGCTGTAGGCGAAGTAGACGACGAAGCCGACGAGCATCCAGAGTCCGAAGACGATCCACGTGGTTCCGCCGAGGTTGACCATGAGGAACGCGCAGGCCAAGGACCCGAGGATCGGGATGGTCGGACCGAAGGGCACCTTGAACGAGCGCGGCAGGTCGGGGCGTTTGACACGCAAGTAGATGACGGCGAGGTTGACCAGGCAGAAGGCGAACAGGGTGCCGATGCTCGTCGCATTCGCCAACTCGCCGAGGGGGATGAGCGCTGCCGTGATCGCCACCAGGACGCCCGTGACCAGGGTTCCCACCAGGGGAGTGCCCGTGCGCGGGGAGACGATGCCGAAGACCTTCGGGACCATGCCGTCGCGGGACATGGTGAGCAGGATGCGTGACTGCCCGTAGAGGACGGTGATGACCACGGAGAGGATTGCGAGCACCGCAGAGACGGCGAAGACGAAGACTGCGAAGTTCGAGCTCGTGATCTCGTGGACGATCTGGACCAGGGGCGCGGTCGAGGTTTCGAACCACTGCCACTGCCTCGCACCGATTGCGGCGACGGCGACCAGCACATACATCGTGGTGACGATGACCATCGAGGCGATGATCGCCCGAGGCAGGTCCCGCTTCGGGTTCTTCGCCTCCTCACCGGCGGTCGAGGCCGCGTCGAATCCGATGTAGGAGAAGAACACGCTCGACGCGGCCGCGGTGACTCCGGCCGCGCCCATGGGCAACATCGGCGCGAAGTTCCCGGCCTTGAACGCGGTGAAGGCGACGATGGCGAAGAAGACGAGGATGCCGAGCTTGACGAACACGATGATCGTGTTGACGACGCCGGATTCCTTCGCCCCGCGCATGAGCAGGACCGTGGCGAGGAGGACGACGATGAGCGCCGAGAGGTTGATGACGCCGCCCTCTCCCTCGGGGCCCGCGGTCAGGGACGGGGGAAGCGACATGCCGAAGATCCGCAGCGTCTCATTGACATAGTCCGCGGCACCGACGGCCACCGCCGCTACCGACACTGCGTACTCGAGGACGAGGCACCACCCGCAGATCCAGGCCATGCCCTCGCCGAGAGTCGCATAGGAATACGAATAGCTCGATCCCGAGACCGGGACCATGCCCGCCATCTCCGCATAACTGACCGCCGACAGCAGAGCCGTGATGCCGGCCAGGATGAACGCCAGCCAGACGGCGGGACCGGCGATCGGCACGGCCTCACCGAGGATGACGAGAATGCCCGTGCCCAAGGTGGCGCCGACGCTGATCATCGTCAGTTGGAAGACGCCGAAGGTTCTGCGCAGCCCGCCCGTGGACGCGTCCCGGGTGTCCTCGACCATGCTGGTGATCGACTTGCGACGCAGCAGCTGGTTGGTCAGCCGGGGAGGATCGGTCGCTGGGGCGGAGGCGGAAGGGTCTCGAGCAGTCATGCGAATATTCTTGCACGTGCGAAGCCGAGGACCACACGCCGCACGGTCCCCCGCACACCCGAGGTCGCACGGTCCCCACACGGTCCCCCGCACACCCGGGCACCGCACGGTCCCGGCACGGCCCGCCGCACACCCGAGTCCACGTGGTCTCGGCATATCCCGCCTGACGGAGAGAGCTACACGTGCGGGGAGAAGCGTCCGTCCTGGGCCATCCAGCCGCCGTCGACGAGCTGGGAGTGTCCGGTCACATAGGTCGAAGCGTCCGAAGCGAGGAACAGGACCGGACCGGCGATCTCGTGCAGGTTGCCCCAGCGGCCCAGGGCGGTCTTCTCCGCATAGGCGTTCCACCACTCCTCATCGGCCTTGATCTGCTGCGTCAGCGGAGTGTCGAAGGGGCCGGGCAGGACCGCGTTGACGCGCACACCCTGCGGCCCCAGCTCGCTGGCGAGCGTCTTCGTCAGCTGTACGACACCGGCTTTGGCCGCGGCGTAGAGGCCCTGACCGGGTTCGATCGCCAGAGCCCGGAACGAGGAGTAGGTGACGATGGAGCCGCGTCCGCGTACGGCCATCTCGGCGCCGAATCCCCGCATCAGCCGGTAGGTGCCCTTGAGGTTGATGTCGATGACCTTGTCGAACTCCTCATCGACCGTCGACAGCAGTCGCTTGCGCACGTTCGCCCCCGGGGTGTTGACGAGCACCTGGGCGTCCGGGTGGGCCGAGACGAGGGCGTTGACCGACTCGGTGTCGGTGATGTCGACGCGTGCGGCTTCGGCACGGTTCGCCCCCGAACCGCCTGCGGCTGCCCGGCGTTCGGCGATGAGCCGCACAGTCTCCTCGGCGCCGTCGAGGTCGAGATCGGCGACGACGACGCGGGCACCGGCGTCGGCGAGGCCGATCGCGCTCGCCTGCCCCAGCCCGGAGCCTGCGCCGACGACGACGGCTGTGCGCCCGCTGAGGTCGAAGAGGGCGGGGATCGAGGGGTTGTTCTCATTCGTCGGCATGGTGGTCTGCTGCGTCGGCACGGGGTTGTGTGGGACTTGCGACATCGGAGGTCCTTTTCTCAGCTCGGTCGGTTGGGGCGGTGCGGTCGGCGAACGCCTCGTCGACCTCAAAGGTATGCCCGCCGAGGCGGGGCTCGGGTCCTCGTTCCACTTCGTGGAAGCCTCAGAACTTCTCACTGTCGACGTAGAGGGCTTCGTCGGGCAGGTTCGCGAGGTAGTCGACGATGAAGTAGGCGATGGCCTCCATCGTCGGAATATCGCGCTGTCGTGCCCGGGACATCACACGCCGGTGCTCGACGAACTCATAGAAGATCTGGCCGGGTTCGAGCTTCTGGGTGAGGTTCTCCGGGATGGCGGAGATGAGGGGCTTGTAGACCTCGTCGAGCCAATGTCCCGCGGCGTCGTCCTCGTCGAGTTCGACCGGCAGCTCACCCGAGCCGTGCGCACCACCGGTGAAGCCGGGAGCGCTGCGGTGGGAATCGAGGTCGTTGAGCATCGTCCGTGCTTGGTTCTCGTTCGCGCCGATGCCGGTCAGGCGCAGGAGCCGTCGGGAATGGTGGTTGGGTTCGACGACCTTGGGCTCGACCAGCAGGCTGACACCGTCGAGGTCGGTGGTCACCGTCAGCTCGCCGAGGTCGAAGCCCAGATCATTGAGCCTGCGGATGCGCTCGTCGATGCGCCAGCGTTCGTTGACGGAGAACTCCTCGACCCGAGTCAGCTCGGTCCACAGCCCGTTGTAGGCCTCGAACAGACGCTGACCTGCGGCCATCGGGTCGATTGCGGGGTCGATGAGGCCCGCGGCCTGCAGATCGAGGAAGTCGCCGGCGATGTTCGTGCGCGCGATGCGCAGGTCCATCTGCCGCTGACCGTCGGAGAGCTGGTCGTGGAGCTCACCGGTCTCCGCATCGACGACGTAGGCGGCGTAGGCGTCGGCGTCGCGGCGGAACAGGGTGTTCGACAGCGACACGTCGCCCCAGTAGAAGCCGACGAGGTGGAGCCGGGCCAGCAGGACCGCCAGCGCATCGACGAGGCGGCCGGCCGTGTCCTCGGCCAGCGACCGCGAGAACAGGGCGCGGTAGGGCAGCGAGAAGTCCAGGTAGGCCGTCAGAAGTGCCCCGGGAAGCTCCGTCGCCGAAGTGGTGGTTCGGTTGGTCACATAGGCGCGCGGTTCGACCGTGGGCACGGCCAGGTTCCCGAGAACGCCGAGGATGTCGAACTCGCGCAGAGCCCGACGATCGTCGGTCTCCTTGATCGCGAGGACCTCATCGCCGATCTCGACGAAGCGCACGACGTGGCGGGAGATCCCACGGGGCAGGCCGCCGAGGGAGTCGTGGGTCCACTCACCGAGGGGAAGATGCCAGGGAAGGCGTTCGATCGCGGTCCGGTCGGCACTGCGGACCGCATGGATCTGCGGTGCTCGAGTCCCGGGCACCGATCAGGAGTCCACGTCCGCGATCGAGGCGACGAGCGCCTCGGCGACTTCAGGCTTCTCCACTCCGATCAGGCGCCCATGGTCGAGGAACGCGATGCGGTCGCCGAGGACCTTCGCGTCCGCGAGGTCGGCCGTGGCGTAGAGGGTGGTCAGCCCGAACTCCTGCTGCAGGTCCTTGACCAGACGCAGCGTGTCGGCCTGATGTTCGGGGACGAGGTTGACGACCGGTTCGTCCATGATCAGGACCTTCGGCTGGCGGACCACGGCCCGGGCCAGGGCGATCGTCTGCCGCTGCAGGGCGGAGAGGTCGCCGGGCACGGAATCGAGGATGCCGCTGAGCCCGATCTTCGAGGTCACGGATTCGACCCGAGCCTGGATCTCCTCGGCGGGCAGCCCGTCGACGCGGAGGGCGAAGCCGAGGTTGTCGCGTACGCTCATATGCGGGTAGAGGGCGTAGCTCTCGAGGGCGAGGGTGACGTCGCGATCATTGACCGCGGCGTGGGTGACATCGTTTCCGTCGATGAGGATCGTGCCCGTCTTGGGCGCTTCCAGGCCGTGCAGCATCCGCAGGATGGTCGACTTGCCGGATCCGGACGGGCCGTAGAGGACGAGGAACTCCCCGTCGTCGATGAAGAGGTTGAAGGGATGGACCGAGGGAGACACGGTGTTCTCGTAGGCGTGACTGAGGCCATTCAACGACACTGTTGACATGTTTCCTCCTAAAGTGTTCGTGAGCAGCTGGTCGTCGGTGACCTGGCGGGGATGCTCAGTCCTTCTCATCCTAAGCCGTCGGACGCGATCCGAGACAGCTCATTCGACAAAGCGTAGAGTGATTCTCAGCACTGTGTCAGCGCACGGTCGCAGACCTGGGCGAACGCTGGGTGAGAAACCTCGGTGGGCGCGCCGATAGACTGCCCGGTATGAAGGTCAAGCTCGATGACGTCGCAGCCCGGGCCGGCGTGTCCCTGGCGACGGTCTCCCGCGTCCTCGGCAGGCGCGGGGCGGTGGCCGAGGAGACCCGGGCCAAGGTGCTCGAGGCGATGAATTCGCTCGGCTACTCGCGCTCCACTCTGCTGCATGAGGCGCCGAGGCGACTGGTGGCCGTCAGCACGCCGGGGAACCCCGAGCACTGGCAGGTCCAGGTCTGCACCCGCGTGGCCACGGAACTTCAAGAGCACGGCCTGCTCATCACCCGCCCACCCGTCGAGACGGAGACCGCCCCGCTCGAGGTGGCCGTCGATGCCGGTGCCGTCGCCCTCGTGACGCCGACGCTGACGAGCCTGCACACCGATATCCCCTGCATCCGGGTCGACGAACAGTCGGCGCTGGACTCCGACGACGCCAGCGGCGACATCATCGCGGCTCGACTCGACCTCGGCGGAGGGATGACGACGGCCTTCGAACACCTTCAGGCCATCGGGCACCGGCGCATCGGCCTGATCTGCAACGACAGCGGCGAACTCGCGGTGCAGCTGATCAGACGCTTCCGCGCCGAACACCCCGCCCGCAACTTCGGGGTCAGGCTCGATGACTGGATCGCGCAGGTCCCGAAGTCCTTCTCGGGAGGCTCCCGGGCGGTCCTCGACCTCAAGGACGCGACCTGCACCGCGGTGATCGTGCAGTCGGCCCTGCAGCTGCACGGAACCCTGCACGGTCTGCGCAACCGTCACCTGCAGGTGCCGCGCGACATGTCCGTCGTCGGCTTCGGCGACTCACCGACGATGAAGTTCACCGGCCCGCCGGCCACCGTGCTGGGCATCGACGTCGAGGGGCTCTCACGGGCGCTGGTGGCGGCGACCCTGTCCACGCTCAAGATCTCCGGTGAGGACCTCCAGTCGGTGCCGCCGGTGTTCCGGCCTCGGCTGCTGGCCCGGGCTTCGACGACGGCGGCCCGGCAATGAGTGAGCACAAGCCGACAGCGAATGAGCACAGACACGTCGGCCTCGGCACCATCGCTGACGCGGCGGGGGTGTCGAAGGCGACGGCCTCGCGGGCGCTGCGTCACCCCGAATCGGTCTCCACGACCTCCCTGAGCAAGGTCAGACATGCTCTGGCGATCCTCGGCGTCGAGGCCGGCGACGACTCGGAGGCCCGCAGCCCACAGCTGCTCGCCCTCGTCCGGCCCACCGCGCCGGCGGGCTACGTCGATCCCTATGCGCGTCTGTTCGAGATCCTGACCAGTCGGATCTTCGCCCAGGGGATCGCCGCGGTGCATGTCGAAGTCGCGCCGAATCGAGTCGAGGCCCTCGCCGAGTCGCTCCTGGGCCCGGCCGAAGGCGACCCGCACGTTCAGGGCGCCATCGTCCTCGGCGGGGGAGCGGCCGGTGAGCTCGCCGCGAAGTTGGCCGAACGCGGCCTGCCGCAGATCAGGGTCTCCAACGCTCGCCACGAGGACGGGATCTCACGCATCGTGCTCGATGCCGCCAACGGCATCGCCACCGCGGTCCAGCACCTGGTGCACCTGGGCCACCGCCGGATCGGCCTGGCCGTGCTCCGGGACTCCGCCGCAGCCGGGCGCATCGCCGGATTCCGCAAATCCATGGCCCAGATCCTCCACATCCCCGCCACCCGCGATCAGGCGCCCGTCGTCGAAGCCGCGGGCGGCACCATGGCCGGAGTCGCTGCGGCCGAGGAGCTGCTTGCGCTGCGCTGCTCCGCCGTCATCGCCTGCGCGCCGTCGCTGTCGTTCGGCATCCTCGAGGCCGCCGCCCGCGCTCGCCTCGACGTGCCCCGTGACCTGTCCCTGCTCACCGTCGGGGACATGCCCGATGCCGATGTCATCGCTCCGCCCCTGTCGCAGGTCAGTTACGACTGGGAGGCGATCGCCGTGTCTGCGCTGGGGGAGGTGAGGGTGATGGTGGCCGAGCCCGCCGAGGCGGTGCGCATCGACTATTCGGTCGCCCCGGACCTCGTGCTCCGTGCCAGTGCGGTTCCACCGCAGCGACGTTGAGGCAGCGCCCGCCGAGGTGGTCCGGAAGCGACTCTGATGCCGCTCCCGCCGAGGTGGGCCGGTCGCTGTCGGTTCACTGCCTGGCCTGTCGTGTGCGGCGTTCGTCCGCGAGCCGTGTGAGCAGCTCGGCCACGGCCGAGGGGTCGGTGATCCTCCACGGTGCACGGGTCGGGGCCGGACCGACCTTGATGCCCATGCCCGAGAGGGCACGCGAGCCTTCGAGCTCCGCGAAGGCGTCCTCATCGGTGACATCGTCGCCGAGGTAGAGGACCGCTGCAGGCGAGTCGGCGGTGGCGAGCGCCCGCAGACCGTCTCCCTTCGTCGCGGTCTTCACCGCGAGTTCGGTGATGTCGTGACCCTCGATGACGCGGATCCCGGGATGCTCGGTCTGGACGGCGATGACCTGGGCGTGCAGCGCGGAAGCGAACTCGGCGTCGAGGCCCCGAGTGTGCACGGTCCGTGAGAACGGCTTCCTCTCGACCCTGACCGAGGCGCCCGAACCGCCGTCGCTGGCAGTGCCGGACCCGGTGCTCGGATCGGCGGACAGGGAGTGTTCGAAGGAGGCGATGTGGGCGTCGATCGCCTCGAGCATCCGCTGCTCTTCGGCGCTGCGCCGCGGCGACGACTCCGAGGAAAACGGTGCAGAGGTAGACGGCGCCGTGGAAAACGGCCCAGTGGTAGACGGCGCCGCGGAAGACGGCCCAGTGGTAGACGGCGCCACGGAAGACGAAGCGGTGGGCACCGTGCCCAGATTCACCTCGGCGCCGTGCGAACCGACCAGCCACACGGACTCGGGAGGATCGGCCAGCGCTCGCAGCGTGGTGATGTCACGACCGGAGACCAGAGCCACCCGGGTTCCGGGCAGGGTGGTCAGCGCCCTGATCGCCCGTGCCGACTCCGGGAGCATCCGGGAGAGCTCGGGATCGTCCTGCAGAGGTGCGAGCACACCGTCGAAGTCGAGGGCGATGAGGACCGACTCGGCACCCGTGATCGGGCGCAGATCCACCTCGGTCGGGGTCGAGAAGTCGGGAGCCGACAGCGGCGTCGGGGTCTGCTCGGGTCGGGTCTGGGAAGGCGGCATGGCGGCCGGATCCGATGTCACATGTGCTCCTGTCGAGGTGCCGGACTGTCCGCGGTCGAGGTGATCCGGTCGGGAGCGGTTGTCGAGCGCTCCGGGAGGGTGGCGGGGCGCTCGGGGATGATCGCCTCCGGGTTCGTGTGGATCGCCTCGAGCTCGGCGAGGAACGCCTTCGACCAGATGCTCACGGTGTCCGTGGAGACCTTCTTGCGCATCTGCTTCATCCGTCGAGCGCGAGTCGGCTCATCCATCTGCACGGCTTCGAGGATGCCGGACTTGAGGTTGCCGATGTCGTGCGGGTTGACCATCACGGCCGCCTTGAGCTGGTCGGCGGCACCGGTGAACTCGGACAGGACGAGGGCGCCGTCATCGCCGGAGCGGCAGGCCACGTATTCCTTCGCCACGAGGTTCATCCCGTCGCGCAGAGCGGTCACGAGCATGACGTCCGCGGCGAGGAAGAAGGCCGTCATCTCATCGCGGGGATAGGAATGGTGGAGGTAGTGCACGGCGATCGACCCGACCTCGGCCTGCTCGCCGTTGATCCGGCCGACGGCCAGCTCCACATCGTGGCGGATGATCTTGTACTGCTCGAGCCTCTCCCGCGAGGGGGTCGCGATCTGGATCAGGACGATGTCCTCGACGTCGAGCCGGCCCTCGGCCAGCAGCTCCCCGAAGGCCTTGAGGCGGTGGCGGATGCCCTTCGTGTAGTCCATCCGGTCGACGCCGAGCATGACGACCTTCGGATTGCCGACCTCCTCGCGGATCTGCTGGGCACGCTCGAGGATCTTCGGATCGCGGGCCAGCTCCTCGAGGTACGGGGTGTCGATGGAGATGGGGAACGCCTCGGCGCGCACGGTGTGCTCGGGCAGGAGCTCGCCGGCGGGAACGTTGACCGTCGAGCCCTTCGTGGTGAAGTTGAGGCGACCGCGAACCGCGCGCCGGAAGTTCGCGGCATCGGTCGGGCGCTGGAACCCGACGAGGTCGGCGCCGAGGAGGCCGCGCAGGATCTCATCACGCCAGGGCAGCTGCGCGAAGAGTTCGAACGGTGGGAAGGGGATGTGGTTGAAGAAGCCGATCGCCAGGTCCGGGCGCATCCGGCGGACCAGCTGCGGAACCAGCTGGAGCTGATAGTCATGGACCCAGACGGTCGCCCCCTCGGCGGCCACCTCGGCGACCTTGGCCGCGAAGCGCTCATTGACCCGCACATACGAGTCCCACCACGTGCGGTGGAACTCGGGCGGGACGATCACATCGTGATAGAGGGGCCACAGAGTCGCGTTGGAGAAGCCTTCGTAATACCTGAGGACATCCTCACTGGTCAGGGTGATGGGAACCAGATGCATGCCGTCGATGGTGAACGGGTCGAAGTCGACGTCGGCCACCCCGGTCCACCCGATCCAAGCACCCTCCTGCGACTTCATCACCGGCGCCACTGCGGAGACCAAACCCCCTGGTGAGGTGCGCCATCCTCGACTGCCCTCCGCAGGGTCGCGGTCCACGGGCAGACGGTTCGCAACGACGACGAAATCACTGTCGCCATAAGTGGAATCCGTCGTGGTCTCGGCAGAGTTGACGGTGTTCATCTGCGCCTCCTCCTGAGTCGGTCCTTGGAACGAACTGTACCCGCTCGACTAGGCTTGGACAGGTGATGGTTCAGGATCTGGGTGGCTACCGCCTCGTCGAGGAGCTCGGCTCGGGCGGCATGGGTGTCGTCTACCTCGGTGTCGACGGCGGAAACAACCCTGTCGCCGTCAAGGTCCTCCACCCTCACATCGCCAATGACGAGACCGCTCGAAAACGTCTCGCACGCGAGGTCAGGACCCTGCGACGGATCAAGCACCCCCGCATCGCCGAGGTGCTCGACGCCGAGCTCGACTCGGCGCAGCCCTTCATCATCACGGAGTTCGTCGACGGGCAGACGCTGTCGGATGACGTCCGAGACAACGGCCCCTTCGCCGTGGACGAACTCGTCCACTTCGGCCATGCCCTCCTCGACGCGCTCAACGCCGTGCACGAGTCCGGAGTCATCCACCGCGACCTCAAACCCGCGAACGTGATGATCATGGACGGCGAGCCGATGGTCATCGACTTCGGCATCGCCCAGGTCGCCGACGAGGTGCGTGTGACCGCGACCGGCCTCGTGATGGGAACGCCCGGATATCTGTCGCCGGAGATCGCCGACGGCAGGACCTCGAGCGAGAAGACCGACTGGTGGGGGTGGGCCGCAACCATGGCCTATGCCGCGACCGGCCGCAACCCCTACGGCTCCGGCCCCCTCGAAGCCGTGCTGGGACGCGTGGCCATGGGCAAATTCAACCTCGACGACGCGCCGCGCAACTTCGTCACCCTTCTCTCCGCCTGTCTCGACCCGAAACCCGAACGCCGCCCCAGCGGACAGATGATCCTCGACGCCCTCGTCGACATCGAATCCGGACGCATGCCGCAGCTGGGCTCCGGACCGGCCGCCGGACCCGATGCTGTGGCGAGGACACCGAACGGGACGGCGAGGATGCCCGCCGTCGACGCCGGTCCGGGAAGCGGTGGCCCCGGGGTCGGCCCAGCCGCTGCCGGGGCCGCCGCCGGGGCGGCGGCAGGCTACGGGGCTTCGGGCTACGGTGCCTCGGGCGACAGGGCGGCCGGGCACGGATCCCCGCGCGGGAACTACGGCAACTATCCGGGCTCGCCGCCACAGGGGCACCCGCAGGCCCAGGGGCACCCGCAGGCCCAGGGTCAGCCCGGCCCCGGGCCTCAAGGGAACCGGCCGCCGATGAACCGGGGCACCGCGCCCCCCGTGCGCAACCCCAACGGAGGCATCCAGGCGGCCCCGGGAACAGCGATGGCCGGGACCAACCTCGGCGGGCCAGGATATGGGCAAGGCGGACAGCTCGGCGGCCGGCCGCCCGGACCCGGTACAGGCCCACCGGATCCCAACGGCCGACCCGATCCCACAGGTCGGCCCGATCCCGGTCGGGCCGGTGTCCAGCAGGGGCAGCCTGGATACGGTTGGCCTCCGATGGCCTATCGGACGATCAGGACCGGCGGATGGGTCGTGTTCGGTCTCATCCTGCTTGCCATCGTGATCATGCCCTTGGGTCCCCTCCTGGTCACGCTCTTCGCGTTCCTGTGGTCGATCCTGGCCCGAACCGGCACACGCTTGGACCGCAAGGCGCAGAAGCACCGGTTCGAACGCGGAACGAACGGTGGAGGGGTCCTGCGCTCGCTCGCCTCGGCGCCGGGAGCGATCCTGGCATCGGCGCTGACCTCGGTCGCAACATTCATTCTGCCTGCGATCGCGGGCACGGCGATGCTCGTGCTCACCCGACTCGACATCGCGGGAATCGTGCCCAGCGGCTACTCGGAACAGTGGTCGGTGTGGGCGGCAGGCGCCGCGGGCGCCCTCGTGCTGTGGATCGGGCCCGGGGCCGCCAGCCTGCGCTACGGATCACGGCTGGTGGTCTCTCCGGTCACACGCAACCAGCTCGGTCGGCTCATCGCCCTGTCCGCGACAGTGCTGCTCATCGCCGTCGGGATCGTGGTCATCCAGACCGGGGCGGGAATGTCCTGGTGGCCCCTGTCGACGAACCCGTTCTCCTATCTTCCGGGACCGGTGTAGTCGCCTCCCCTCGACCGGTGTAGTTGATTCTTGAATTTCACTGAGAGTCGGGGTTCACTCGTGTTCGGTAGGGTGGGACGGTCGGGACCCGAAGATCGGCCCGATTCCCCACGGTCCGAGGCGGGGCCGAAGTCAGACGATCACAACGTGAGGAACAATGGCGAAGAACAACTCCGGCGACGATCGGCGGAACAAGGCACGTGAGAACGCGCGCCAGATCGCAGCGGCTCAGGACAAGAAGGAGAAGACTGCCAAGACCATCCTCTACGTGGGGATCGGCGTCGTCGTGGTGGTCGTGCTCGCGGTCGTCGGTTTTCTTCTGTTCCAGCAGAACAAGCCGGGAGTGACTCCGGCCAACTACGTCGGCGGCGGTGTCAGCCTGGCCAAGGACGGCGTGGTGCAGCCGAAGCAGATGCCGGACGGAGAGGAATCCGACCTGCCGACTCCCTCCGAGGCCGGTGTGAAGGACAATGCGGCGACCGTGACCGTCTACCTCGACTTCCAGTGCCCCGGATGCAAGGCGTTCGAGGAGGCCAATACCCCGACGCTGCAGAAACTCGTCGACGAAGGCTCGATCGTGCTCGAATACAAGCCGGTGTCGTTCCTCGACCGCATGTCCAGCGGCAACGAGTACTCGACCCGCTCGGCCAACCTCGCCGCGTGTGTCATCGACTCCCAGCCGGAGGTGACCGAGGACCTCTTCGCCGGACTGTACGCCCAGCAGCCCAAGGAGCAGTCGAGCGGTCGCACCGATGAGGAGCTCCTCAAGGTCGCCGAGGAAGCAGGCGTCGACACCTCGAAGCCTCTCACCTCGAACTCGGAGCAGACCGTGAAGAGCTGTGTCACGGACCAGTCGTTCAAGGACTACGTCGAGGACTCCTCGCAGGATGCCCTCGACGACAAGGTCGAAGCCACTCCGTGGGTGCTCATCAACGGCGAGCGCACGGACAAGACCAGCGACCCGCAGGCTCTGGCCACCGAGATCCTCAAGGCCACCGGCGAGTTCGAGGGCTGACCGACTTCGGCGGCACCGGCCGGCCATCGCCGAGGCGGTGGTCGGCAGACGCCCGATGGTGGAGTCCGGGGCATCGGCTGTTTTGTGGCCGCCCATGTGAATGGACTACTATCGTGTAGGCGCAGACTGCGCCACGCCTCCCTAGCTCAGTTGGTAGAGCACCGCTCTTGTAAAGCGAAGGTCATCGGTTCGAGTCCGATGGGGGGCTCCACTCCTCACCAGGGAAACCAGTTCAGCGAGATCGTCCTCGAACGGCAGCGAATACACGTGCGATGTGACCGCGGTTGATGCGCCCCATATATATTCTCTGCACCGCGAGCACCGAAGCTCCTCGACGGCGCCGAGTTGCAGCAGAGAGTCCTCGAGTGGGTGCAAGGACTCGACTCAGGTGCTGAGGTAGAGGTGAACCTGTTGGAGATCACGTGGCATCGTGTAGGTGGGCATGTTCTCATAGACTTACTGACCGCAGTGAGGAACAATGCAAACTAAATCGATTCTTGACGCTCCGGCGACTGGGCCTTTCTCTGGGTGCCGTGAAGTTACCGATGACGATGCGAGTAAAGCCAGCATCCAAGCCAGTGGCTTCTGGCAGAAGCTCGATGATTGCCTTTCAAGCCAGGGGCTGTCCGGGTGGACAGCGACAGCTATTGCAACTGCGTGTGCGGCGGCTTGCGCAGCAACTGCCGGTGCTGGTTGTGCGATTTGCATTGCAGGACTGACAGGTTTTGGTAGCGGAGTCGTTACATACTGCATTGGCAAGGCCAACGGGAAGTAGTTACCACTAGAGTAGACTAACCCAACCCAGTCACCGGATCGCTACCAGTGATGCGATCCGGTGACATTTGCAGATAGGAAGATCATGTTGAAGCGATTTCCCATCCTCTTTTTGCTTCTCGGGGCGGCCTGCATTATATTTGCGCTCACCCCCGTCGCAAGTCAGTATTCAGCCATTCTATGGGTAGTTGCAATCGTTTTTTTCATTCTGGCGTTGATCTTTAACATTAAGCGTCAAAAGGCGATCACAGCGTTGGGCGATTCAAAATAGACGGGCTGCCAGGAGGGCATTGTGCGACCAGCCGGAATCGAATCTGCAACGTCTTCATCCCAAATGAGTTGGGTGCCAATTGCCCTATGCTCTCATGTCCCTAAGTGCGCCGGTTTTGTTCTGACCGGATACCGCTAACCTCGACGTTTCATTGGTGGGCTCGCCATCATGATTCGCGTGCTCAGATGCGCGTCGGAGCCTGATTCTGGCATCCGAACATGACGCGGTGACCGTGTGTCGCCACAGCTTGGCGGGCATCCAACTCCCAGGCTTTCTTAAACTCGATACGATCACGGACATCGGCTCTCCTGAGTTCCACAATGTAATTAATCTTGTGGAATTCAGGTCGAAGGGCTTGAGTGGGAAGTTGGCAAACACGGAATCCCGAATCTTTGGCGAAGCGGGTCCGATCCTCGCACCGGGTCCTGGAATGGTGCCGGACTTCGAGATCCGCGAGTTGGTTGCCGGTCGTATTCGTCGCGAACGCGGTCAGCCTGTACCCGTCAACGTCATCAAAACGCAGTTGCGCGTCCGGGTGGGAACTCTCCCGGCGGACGTTGATTCGCATTCCGTCCGGCCAGTCGCTCAGGTCGAGGACTCCGGTGAGTTCGGCGACGGCGGCACTGATTCGGCAGCGGTGCATCAAACAACCGGGTTATCAGTGACCGTGTGTCAATCCTTGGCAGTCCACACAACGCCCTAACCTAACGGAATTGGAGTTAACCGTCCACGCCGCGTTTGAACACGAGCATGAGGGAGCGCATGCTCAGGACGAAGCCCCCGAAGAGCAGGACGAACCCGAAGAACGCGTAGAGGTGGATGCCCTCGGTCAGCAGCGGTCCCTCCTCGCTGGTGATGAGCATGATCGCCCCCAAGACGGCGGCACCGGCCAGGACGGCGACGATGAGCTGCTGGAACAGGCTCGTGAGGAACCGTCGATCGGAGGTGTTCTCGAGCACTCGCATGTTCATCGAGAAGCGTCCCTGCTCGAGGTCCTCGGTGATCTTGTTGAGCCGCCGAGGCATCCGGTCGATCATCGGCAGGATCTGCATCGTACGGCGCTGGAGTTCGTCGGTGATCTTCGTGGACTTCAGTTTGCTGCGCATGAGGCGGTTGCCCTCGTTGCGGGCGACGTCGACCACGTCGAAGGTGGGGTCGATGACGAGGAGCGCGCCCTCGACCGAGGCCATGGCTCGGAAGGCCGCGCTGATCGGGGCCGGGACCGAGAACCGATGGGCCAGAACCAGGTTGAACAGGTCGTCGAAGAGCTTCTGACCGTTGTACGACCTGTTTCCGCCGCCGTAGCGAGTGAGCAGTTCGCCGACGGCACGTTCAACGGCCCGATCGTCGAGATTCTCCGGGCGGCCGAGGAGTTCGATGAGGGAGTCCGTGGCTCCGGCGCTGTCGTTCTGGTCGATCGAGTAGAGCATGAGGCCCAGAGCCGTCTGTGTTCCCGGGTCGAGTCGGCCGACCGCGCCGAAGTCCAACAGTCCCAATCCGCCCTCGGGCATGATGAAGATGTTGCCCGCATGCAGGTCCGAATGGAAGACGCCGTCGGTGATGATCTGTTCGAGCGTCGCTCCCAGGAGGGTGGTGGCCAGTGCCTTTCGCTCCTTCTGGGAGAGTTCGGCCAAGAGCTGCCCGGCCGAGGACACAGGGCGACCGGGAAGTCTGTCCATGATGAGGAGCCGTTCGCTCGAGAGCTCCGGGTAGCTGTGGGGCACGGTCACGGAGAATTTGCCCGATCGTCGCAGACTGTCCTCGATGGCACGCATATTGCCGAGCTCGATCCGATAGTCCAGCTCCTCCTCGAGGGAGTTGGCGAACCCCTTGGCCAGGTTCTCAATACCCAGATCTTGACCCCACACCGTGGTCTTGTTGAGCCACCTGGCCAGACGCAGGATGATGTCGAGGTCCTGGTTGACCTGGTTGAGGGCCTTCGGCCGCTGGACTTTGACGATGACGTCGGTGCCGTCGAGCAGCGTGGCCTCATGGACCTGTGCCACTGAGGCGGCGGCCAGTGGTGTGGCGTCGATGCGCGAGAACACCTCGTTCAGCGGTCTGCCCATGCGCTCGACGATCGCCGGTTCGATGACCGACCAGGGTTCGGGGGAGACCTGCGTCTGCAGCAGCTCCAACTCGTGGACGTAGGCGGGAGGCAGTACATCACGACGGGTCGAGAGCATCTGTCCGAGCTTGACGAAGGTGACTCCGGCTTCCGCCAGGGAGTTCTTCAGCGCTCGGGCCGTCTTGGCCTCACGCCCCCGGGACGCACTTCGGCCGAAGCCGCGGATCTGTGATCCCAGACCGTGGCGGACTGCGATCGAGACGACCTCGGCGTAGCGTCGGCCGCGTCGCCTGCGCGCCTTCCAGCCGAAGAGCAGAGACTGGGGGCCGGGCACGGAGCCCGTCGGGAAGGCCGCTTCGATGACGACGAGCGCTCCGACGCCCAAGGCGAAGATCCAACCGGTGGCCAGCAGCAGGAGCATGAGAGCGACTCCCGGCGCGACGTCGAGACCACCGGCGTTCTGTCCCGTTCCGGCGCGATAGAGGTACTGCACCGTCAGCGCCATGACAGCGCTCATCACCAGGCCCACCCCGATGGTCCGCGGCCATCCTGTCGGGACGCCGACGACGCGGCGCACAACGGTTGCGGCAAGCCACGACTGCAGGAAGAGGAACAGCAGGGCGGCGATGCTCAGCAGCACGTAGGCTCCGAAATCGAGGGCGGCCATGAGCATGACTCCTTCCACAGCGGGGTGCCCGAACGTTGCGCGCGTCAGGGGCCGGTTGTCACCAGCCTAATCGGTTGGCCCCGGGGCGACCGGAGACGAGCCAGGAGAGTTCAGCGGCGCATTCTGCCAGGCAGTCCGATCTGTTTGGACCAGATGAGCGCCCACACGGCACCGAGGAGAGCGAAGAGCCCCGGGAACACGACCCCGAACCGCAGCGAGGCGAGGGCGATGACCACGGAGATGAGGGTCGGGCCCGCCAGCTTGCCGCCGTTGGAGAAGATCGCCCAGATGCCGAGGAAGCGGGCGCGTCCGATCACCGGCGACAGGTCCGCACCGATGGTCATGTTCACCCCGGCACCCAGTCCGTTGCCGAATGCCATGACCGAGGCGGCCGCGATCATCCCGACCAGGTCCGGACGCAGCACCATGAGGACGAAGCCGGATCCGAAGATCGTGAGACAGGCCACCATTGTCGTCGTCCGACCGAGGCGATCCTTGATGTAGGCGCCGAGGAACATGAAGCCCAATTCGAGGCCGGCACCGAAGGCGATGAGCAGGGAGATCGATGACTCCTGCAGCCCGATCTCGACGCCCCACAGCTGGATCACCACCGGTTGAGCGGACCGGGCCACGGTCAGGGCGATGATCGAGATCCCGACGAGGACCACGGCCTTCCACCTCACCTCCAGGCGAGGACGAGGGGGCTTGCGCGCATTCGTCCCGGCCGCCTCGGCGGGGGTGGGGTCCGTCGAGCAATCGGCGTCCGGCGCCCCTGCCGCGGGCGGGGCCGAACGGGCATTCCCGCGGTCCGAGTAGCCGGGGATGTGGGCGATGGGCAGGGCCATGACGACGATGGCGGCGAGGGACGCGGCTCCCGCGAAGACGAAGACCGACCAGAGTGGGAGGACGAGCATGAGTCCCGCACCGACGATCGGTCCGATGAGGTTGCCCACCCGCTGCGTGCCGCCCAGGGCGGTCATCGCCTTGGCCAGATCCTTCGCCGGCATCACCTCGGCGACGACGGCCTGCCTGGCCAGGTTCCACACATCGGCGACCGGAGCGAAGAGCATGAGCGCGATCGTGTACACGATCAGGGAGGCCGAGGAGTCCCAGAGGAAGGCCGCGACGATCCCGCCGAGGACGACGATCGCTGTGATCGTGGCGACGAGCATCGCCCGGAAGTCGCCGAGGCGGTCGATGAGGATTCCCGCCGGCACCGTTGCGGCAAGGGACACTGCGCCCATGATGCCGACGATGGCGGCGGCGAAGGACGAGCTCGCGCCCAGGTTGAGCGCGCCGAGGACCACGATGGGAAGAATCGAGCCCACACCGACGGCGAAGAGGAGTGAGGGCGCGAGGACCGGCCACAAGATGGGTTTGAGCACCTGACCAGTCTAGTTGAGCGCATGACCAGGCGAGCCGCGCGAGCCGCTCCCCGAGGCGGCGGCAGATCGGCCCGCCGGTGGCAGGGGGCGAGGTGGCAGGCAGCGCCCCCAGGTGGCAGGGGAGGTTGCTGGCCGCCGTTTACACTGTTCCCAGCGAAGATCCGTCCCTACCCCTCCCGATGCGAAAGTGATCGACATGACCAGTGACGCGGTGCAGCCGAGCAGGTTCCGACTCGTCCCGATGCGGCCGCGCGAGCCCGGTGAGGAGGGACGCGCGGCGAGCACTCTCGAACTCTTCTTCGACCTCGTGTTCGTCATCGCGGTGTCCATCGCCGCGTCCACCCTGCATGACACGGTCACTGCCGGCCACCTCGGCGTGGGCCTGGCCAAGTACCTCATGATCTTCTTCGCGATCTGGTGGGCGTGGATGAACTTCACCTGGTTCGCGACCTCCTTCGACACCGATGACTGGCTCTACCGGGTGATGACGATCGTGCAGATGGGCGGTGTGCTCATCCTGGCGGCGGGCATCGGGCCTGCCTTCGCCGATGACGACTTCCTCTTCGTCATCCTCGGCTACATCCTCATGCGCGTGGTCATGATCGCGCAGTGGCTGCGGGCCTCTCGGCATGCGGGCGGGGCGCGGCGAACGACCGTCGTCTACGCCTGCGGAATCGGCATCGTGCAGGTGCTGTGGGTGACGTGGATGAGCATCGACGATCACGTGCTGTCGACGGTCGTCTTCCTCATCCTCGTCCTCGCCGAGGTGGCCATCCCCGTCGTCGCGGAAGCGCGGGGGACGACGCCCTGGCATCCGGAGCACATCACCGAACGCTATGGCTGCTTCACGATCATCGTCCTCGGCGAGTCCATGCTCGCCTCGGCGAACGCGGTGTTCGAAGCCCTCTCCGACAGTGAGGACATCGTCTCGCTGGTCTCTCTCGGCGTCCTCAGCCTCATCGTGACGGCGGCGATGTGGTGGATCTACTTCTGGCCGCCCCATCACCGCGCGATCGGCAGCCTCGGTGGCTCACTCGCCTACGGCTACGGCCACTACGTCATCTTCGCCGCCGCCGGAGCGTTCTCCGCAGGAGTCGGCATCGAAGTCGATTCGCAACTGGGCGTGAGCGCGCTTGATCCGGTGCTTGCGACCTTCACGGTCTCGGTGCCGATCGCGGTCTTCGTCCTCGGCGTGTGGCTGCTGGCGATCAGGCCGAACGCCGGCGGCGCCGTCAACACGATCGTGCCGATCTGCGCGCTCCTCGTGCTGTGTGATCCGATCATCCCGATCCCGACATTCCTCACGACCTTCTTCATGATCATCATCGTCATCACCCTGATCGTGGCCTCGCCGAAGGGCGGTGAGTCGTCAACAGGCACCGAGGTGAGGGCGTGAGTTCCGGAGGCCGGTGAAGTGCCTCATGTCGTGAGTCTTCGCTGCGTCGACCCTGCGGGCGATCTCGTCCGCGCTGCGGCCGGGATGCATCGATTGTCTGCGGCCCAGTTCGATGAGCCAGACGCCGAGGCGGACCAGGGCTCGGTCGATTCCGCCCAGTCTGTCCTCGGTGACGGTCGACGAGTGGGGGTCTCACCGTCTGCCTGCCCGGACTGCGCCCGACTGCTGCGTTTCTCAGATTGCCTGCGCTCGACCTGTTCCTCTCATGCTGGGCGTGAGACCCTGGTCACATGAGCAATCGTCATGTGATCCCGCCCTACCTCCTTGATTCCCTCGCCGAGCGCGGAGGCGAGAGGTTCCCCCGCGCCGCTCGTGCCGCTCGCAGCGCTCGGATGTCCGACGAATCCTCTCGCAGCCTGCGCGCCGAGGGGCTGCGCTACACGCCGCTGCTCGAGGACTCGGAGTCCGGGTCCCGGGGCGCTGCGGGGTCGGCGACAGGCGCATCGGGTGTCAAGCGGATCATCCATGACGCGCAGGGCACCGAGACCCTGCCGGGAGTCCTCGTCCGCAGCGAGGGCGAAGAGCCGGTCTCCGACGAAGCGGTCAACGAGGCCTACGACGGACTCGGTGCCTCCTACTCGCTCTTCGCCGAGGTCTTCGATCGCGACTCGCTCGATGGCAAGGGGATGCCGCTCATCGCCAGCGTCCACTACGGCCAGGACTATGACAATGCCTTCTTCGACGGTCGGCTCATGGTCTTCGGTGACGGCGATGACGAGGTCTTCACCGGGTTCACGGGATCGCTGTCGATCATCGGCCACGAGCTCAGCCACGGCGTCATCAGCCATACCGCGGATCTCGAGTACTCCGGACAGCCCGGGGCACTCAACGAGCACTGCGCCGACGTCTTCGGTGCCCTGACCGAACAGCACGATGCCGGGCAGAGCGCTGACCAAGCCACCTGGCTCATCGGCGCCGGAGTCTTCACCCCCGACGTCACCGGTCAGGCTCTGCGCTCCATGATCGCGCCCGGCACCGCCTATGACGACGATGTCCTCGGCACGGATCCGCAGCCCGACCACATGAACGACTTCATCACCACGGACTCCGACAACGGTGGGGTCCATCTCAATTCCGGCATCCCCAACCGCGCCTTCGCGCTTGCGGCGACCAACCTCGGCGGACGAGCATGGGAGACCGTGGGACAGGTGTGGTTCGCCGTCCTTGTAGGGTCCCAGATCACCACCCGCACCGACTTCGCGGGCTTCGCGGCGCTGACCATCGCCGAGGCGGCCGCGGCCTTCGGTGAGGGATCCGACGTTCACGACGCCCTCGTCCAGAGCTGGGACGCCGTCGGCGTCACCCGAGCGGCAGGACGGGGCAACGTGGGGAGCGGCTCGTGAGCGAGTGTGGCTCGAGCGGCGGTGGCGGTGTCGGATTCGGTCGCATCGTCATCGCTCGTTCGGGAGGGTTCGCCGGTCTCAGCCTCGTCTGGGACCTCGACATCGATGCGAGCTCCCTCCGTGAGGAGATCGGCTCTCAGGTGACTCGTCTGCCTTGGCCGTCTACTGCCGCAGACGGGGCGGAACCGGCCCATGTCGGGCCGGGCGAAGCCGGGGCGGGAGGCGCCGGGCAGGCTGATCGCTTCGTCTACGAGATCGAGAGCCGCTACGGTCGAGCCCGCCTCGGCGAAACCGAACTCACAGGAGAGTGGAGGCTGCTCGTCGACACCGTTCGGCAGGTGGCAGAACCTCAGAGGAGGACGCCGGGCGCCGGGCAGTGAGCCAGACCAGAGGGCGGACGGCGCATGGTGGTCAGCCCCAGCTGAACGGAAGGCTCTGTTGCATAGAACGATCGATCGGATACAAACTGCAATAGACTGGCTCGCATGACTCACGATGACACCACGTCGAAGAAGAACGAACGCGACCTCGAGGACGGCATCCACACGGACCTGCGGTCGACGATGACCTACGGGTCCTATCTCAGCCTCGACCGTCTGCTGACGTCCCAGCACCCGGTCAGCGAACCGGTCCACCACGACGAGCTGCTGTTCATCATCCAGCACCAGACCACGGAGCTGTGGTTCAAACTCGTCATCCACGAACTCCTCGACGCCCGCCGCCTCATCGCCGACGACCAGCTCCAGCTGGCGCTCAAGCGCATCGCCCGCGTCAAGCACATCCAGAAGACCCTGACGGAGCAGTGGTCGGTGCTCGCGACGCTGACGCCGAGCGAATACGTCGGGTTCCGCGATGAGCTCGGCCAGTCATCGGGCTTCCAGTCCTGGCAGTACCGGGCGGTGGAGTTCCTGCTCGGCAACAAGAACGCCGGCATGCTGCAGGTCTTCGACGGAGAGCCCGAGGCCCGCGCGCAGCTCGAGACGTACCTCAACGAGCCGAGCGTCTACGACGAATTCCTGCGCGCCCTCGCCCGTCGCGGACTCCCGGTTCCCCAGCGACTGCTCGAGAGGGACGTGAGCGTGGCGCACACCTTCGACGAGGAACTCCTCGACGCCTTCCGCATCATCTACGAGAACCCCGAGAAGTACTGGTTGGAGTACGAGAGCTGTGAGGAGCTGGTCGACCTCGAGGAGAACTTCCAGTTCTGGCGCTACCGGCACATGCGCACGGTGCTGCGCATCATCGGCATGAAGCGCGGCACCGGCGGTTCGAGCGGCGTCGGGTTCCTTCAGAAGGCCCTCGACCTGACCTTCTTCCCCGAGCTGTTCGACATCCGCACCGGCATCGAGAACGGGCCCGGCACCGCAACCGCACCTGCCGCTCGGTCCGGTGACGCGGCCTCCGGCTGCCCGGGGATGTGAGCCGAATCGTCGCCCTCGAACCGGCACCGGGCAGTCCCACCTCATTGCTGCGGACGTTCGTCGGACTCCACTTGCGGGACTTGGGCGGGTGGATCCGCGTCGCGGGTCTGCTCGAGCTCCTGGCCACGGCGGGAGTTCCGACCTCCTCGACCCGCAGCGCCGTGTCGAGGCTCAAGGACAGGGGGCTGCTCCTGTCGGAGAAGCGGGACAGCCTCGCGGGGTACCGTGTGGACCCAGCGGCCGCGACCGACCTCGAACGCGGCGATCGGCGGATCTTCTCCTACCGCGGCCAGCGGGATGACGAACCTTGGTGTCTCGTCTCCTACTCCCTGCCTGAAGTGGAGCGGTCGAAGCGGGTCCAGCTGCGTCGAGCGCTCATGGGATTGGGCTTCGGCGCGGTCTCCGACGGACTGTGGATCGCTCCCGGACATCTGCGCGCAGAGGCAGAGGACGCGGTGGACAGGCTCGCGGCCCGCGAGCATGCGACGATCTTCATCACGCAGACGCCGCGGACGGCCGGGCCCTTCGCGCGGTCGGCGGCGGCGTGGTGGGACCTGGATCGACTTGCACTCAGACACACCGTATTCCTCGACCGGTATGAGCACCATGCCATCGAGGCATCTGCCTCCGATGACCGTGAATCCTTCATCCTGTGGCTGCGCTGCGTCGATGATTGGAAGACGATCCCCTACGTGGATCCGGGACTGCCCGCCAACGCTCTGCCCGCGGACTGGCCGGGAATGAGAAGCGTCGATCTGTTCGCCGAGCTGCGCGCCCGGTTCTCCGCACCCGCACACGACTATGTCGCGAAGGTCGCAGCCGCAGACTGATCGACTGTACCGCCACCGGCAGTCTCGGCGGGGCGCTCCTGATCAGCCCGGCGGCACTTCGAACCGGTCCGGCAGGGCGTCGGTCGGTCAGCCCAGCAGCACGTCGAGCAGGAGGGGGAAATGCTTGGAATCGGGGTCGACGAGATCGGCGTGATCGGCGCCCTCGGCAACGATCAGGCGCGCCGGGAACACCCGTGAGAAGCCGATGTCGACCGTGAGGTCCCTGTCGCCGTGGAAAGTGACCAGATCCGCCCGCCCCGGGATGAGCAGCGCCCGTGACCGCGGGTCCTCACGCAGATACGGTGCGAGGTCCTGTTCGGGGCTCGCCCCCATGTAGTCGAGCACAGCGCCCCCGGCGAGACCGTCCTCGACTTCCCGGAACAGGTCCGTGATCGGGGCGAGCGGCCGCAGGCGGAATTCCGGCCCAACCTCGCCGAGGTGGCTCGCCCAGGCGAGGACCAGGCATCCTCCCGCCGAATGCCCGGACACGATGAGCCTGTCCCGCGCCCGCGGATTCACGCCCCAGGCCGACAGCGAATCGCACGCGAATGCGATGGCCGAGGTGACATCGTCGAGGCAGTTCGGCTGCCCACCGGAGCGTCGGTACTCGACGAGCACGCACAGCACCCCCGCCTCGGCGAGGGCTGCGGCCAGGGGCCGGGCATGGGTGAGGTCCGTGCCTTGGCGGAAGTATCCGCCGTGGACGAAGATCACCGTCGCCGAGGTGGTGGTCGGGTCACCGTAGACTTCGAGGAACTGATCGGGGCTTCTGCCGTACTCGTGACGGGAGAAGCCGGCGACGGCGGCATCTGCCGATCGCGCCGATTCCGAGGCGACCGGGTCGAGTGCGGCACCGGCCGCGCTCAGTGTGGCGAATCGCTCACTCTCGTCGGGGGCGCTCGTGGTCTGGTCCATGCGGCCGTCGGCAGTCATTCGATGTGCGCAGTCATAGAAATCTGCGAAGTCATTCGGACCTGTGCAGTCATTCGGACCTGCGCACGCGGGTGAGGTCGGGCAGCTTGGCGCCGAGCTTGTCGCCCGAGGACTGTCCGCGCAGACGACGACCGACCCAGGGGGCGAAGTGCTCCCGAGCCCATTTCGACTCCTCGCTGACGACGTCCCTGATCGGACGGGTCGGACGAGCAGGCATCGCAAAGCCCTCGGCGGGCAGCGAATGTCCGCTCTCCAGCGTCGCCAGCGCCTGCCTGGCGACGAGGTCATGCCCCGCGGGCGAGAGGTGGATCCTGTCGTCGGCCCACATGTCACCGGCGTAGAGCGGGCGCAGACCCCAGACATCGGTCATGTGGCAGCCGTGACGCTGTGCGATCGACCACAGGTGGGCGTTGTAGATGCCCACGCGAGGACGCACCGCACGGATCAGCGGTGAGCTGATCTCCGTGTCGAATCCGTTGCACATGAGCACCTCGATGCCGGCCTCCCGAAACGCGACGACGGCTCGTTCGAACTGACCGGCCAGGTCGTCGATGTCGGCCATCGGCCGCAGGCAGTCATTGCCGCCGGCGCAGAAGCTGACCAGATCGGGTTTCATGGCGAGGGCTTTGGGCACCTGCTCGTCGACGATCGAGTCGAGGAGTCGACCGCGGATGGCGAGGTTGGCGTACGCGAGATCGGGGCTGCCGACGGGGGAGTCGACGAGCATCTGCGCCAGACGATCGGCCCACCCTCGGTACCGATTGTCGACGCCGTCCGGATCGGGATCCATCAGCCCCTCGCTGAAGGAATCGCCGATGGCCACATACGTACCGATGGTCTCGAGCATCAGGGGTCCTTCTCTCATTGATTCTTCGACTTCGCACTATACTGAATCGGTGTCGCCGGGTTGCCCCGCCCCCTGCCTCCCGATCGACCGACCCTGCCTCATGACCAGTGCTGATCGCCTGGCGTAGACTCGTTTCAAGACGGTCCGCGTCCGTGAAGGCCACTGCATGAGGAGCACAATGTATCGTTCGGTTCCGGTTCCCGAGATCTCCGATTTCGCCATCACCAACGCTCGGATCCTGCCCATCGCGGACGCCGACGGCCGACGTGTCGGTCCGATCGAATCGGGCACGATCCTGGTCTCGAACGGGGCGATCGCCTCGGTGGCCGTAGGCGACGCGCCGGCGCAGAACCTGCCTGCCGGCACAGAAGTCATCGACGCCGGCCGACGCTGGGTGCTGCCCGGCTTCATCGAAGCCCACGGTCACCTCGGCGTGCATGAGGACGGCGAAGGCTGGTCGGGCGACGACACGAACGAGATGACCGACCCCAACGGTGCCGGCGTGCGTGCCCTCGACGGCATCGACCCGACCGACCTCGGATTCAAGGACGCGCTGCGCGGAGGCGTCACCTCGGCGCTCATCAAACCCGGATCCGGCAATCCGATCGGCGGACGCACGGCCTTCATCAAGACCTGGGGTCGGATCGTCGACGAGATGCTCGTGACGCAGGACCTGTCCGTGAAGTCCGCTCTGGGAGAGAACCCGAAGCGCGTCTACGGTGAGAAGAACGTGACTCCCTCGACGCGGATGGGAACCGCGAAGATCCTCCGCGACGCCTTCGTCGACGCCCGGAACTACCAGGCCAAGCGCGCCCACGCCGAAACCGAGGGCACCCCCTTCGAGCGCGACCTCGTGAACGAGACGATGGCGGACGTCCTCGACGGGAAGCTCGCCTTCGACCAGCACTGCCACCGAGCCGATGACATCGCCACGGCCATCCGGCTGTCCGAGGAATTCGGCTACCGCTTGGTCGTCAACCACGGCACCGAAGGCCACAAGATCGCCGACTTCATCGCCGACAAGGGCATCGACGTCATCCTCGGGCCGCTGATGACCAGCCGGTCGAAGGTCGAGCTGCGCGACCGCACCCTGGCGACCGCAGGCGCGCTGGCCAAGGCCGGCGTCCGTATCGCTCTGACCACCGACCACCCCGTCATCCCGATCAACTTCCTCATCCACGAAGCCTCCCTCGCCGTCAAGGAGGGCCTCGACCCCGTCGTCGCGCTCGAAGCGCTGACGATCAACCCCGCCGCGATCTTCGGCCTCGACGACCGTCTGGGATCACTCGCCCCCGGCCGCGACGCCGACCTCGTCATCTGGTCCGGCGACCCTCTCGACCTCAACTCCCGCGCCGACCAGGTGTTCGTCTCCGGCCGCAAGGTCTTCGAATTCGATGCCGAGACCGGATCCGCCGATGTCGCAGATCCGCACGGCCCGACTCTCATCAGTGAGCCGTGACGGACGAGCGCACAGAAGAGGCCCCCACCGCCGAGGTGCCGGTCGACGCCCAGTCGTCGACCGGACCCGAGCACGGTGCGAATCAGGGTGAAACCGGCTCCAAAGCACTTCAGGAGCTGCTCGAGCTCTCCCGCCAGCAGCGCTCGCAGGAGCAGGCCGAGGCGCCGACCGGAGAGCTGGAGCCGAAGGAGACGGGTCCGGCCGACGCGAGGGCGCCGAAGACGTCGACAGCCAAGTCGAAGCAGAGAGCAGAGCACAGGGGTGCCTCGCAGCGGATCGCCCAGCGTGTGGCCAGGCGCACCGTCGGCAGGCTCGTATCCGGGTCCGGCACCTCGGTCAACACTCAGCCCGTCCCCATCGTCACAGCCCTCAAAGGGTCCCCGTACAAGGCTCCTGTGCAGGCGAGCGAACCCGGTGAGGACGAGGCCCGGATGGTCCTCGACTTCGCCGCCGACATCGCCGCGATCATGATGCGTGCAGGTGCGGGCACCTCCGACATCGAGGTCTCCGTCATCGCGGCCTGCGCTTCCTTCGGGCTGACCACTGCGCAGGTGGATCTGACCTCGAACACGCTGACCGTGCACTATTCGACCTCTGACGGTCGCCTCATGACCGTGATGCGCGTCAACCGGGGCGAATCGATCCACTTCGCGAAGCTGGGCTCCGTGCACAAACTCGTCACCGAGCTGGTCGCGGGAAACATCGGATTCAACGATGCGCGGAGCCGTCTCGACGCCATCAGACACCAACGCAGACCTTACCGGGAATGGTTCGTCACGGGAGCCTGGGGACTCATGGTCGGCAGCCTCGTCGTGCTGCTCGGCGGCGGAGCCATCGCCGCGGGCCTCGGTATCGTCATGTCGATCTTCATCAGCCAGGCCGGCAAGGTCATCGGCCGCACCACTCTGCCCAGCTTCTTCATCACGACCCTGCAGGCGGCGATCGCGACCCTGGTGGCGATGGTGGCGGGCAACTTCGGCATCATCGAGTCACCGCAGTACCTGGTGGCCGCCGGAATCGTCCTGCTGCTGCCGACACAGTCACTGTACTCATCCGTCCAGGACGCCCTGACGAACTTCCCACTCACCGCTGCCGGACGAATGGTGGGAGTGGTTCTCACCCTGGCCGGCATCGTCTCGGGGTTGGCCCTGGGTGTCGTCACAGGAGAGGCGATCGGTCTCGATCCGATCGAGGTCCTCGTGCCCAAGACCGGTGTGCACGTCCTCACTGCGATCGTGTCGTTGGTCGCCGCGGCCGTCGTCTCGATGGCCGGTGTCGTCGGCATGAAGTCGACGAGGCGATTCATCCTGCCGGCCGCTTTCGTCGGTCTCGCCTCCTACATCACCATGACCTCGCTGACGATCCTCTCCGTCGACAACGTCCTGGCCTGTCTGCTGGCCTCGACCGTGACCGGATTCCTGGCCCGTCCGCTGTCACTGCGATTCGGCGCGCCTGCCATCGTGCTCATGATTCCCGCGATCTACACGCTGCTGCAGGGGCTGTCGATCTTCACCGCCGTCTACCAGATCGTCGCCGAATCTGAGACGACGTCCTTCGCAGTGGGGCTGTCCTCGCTGTTCTCAGCGATCCTGGCCAATGCCGCGCTGGCCGTCGGCGCGGTGCTCGGCAGCTACCTGGCCCGACCGCTGAAGAGCCTCAAGGCCGATGCGGTGGAGAAGACTGCCGAATCCGCGCGATCCTCGGATTCGACGATCACCATGGACACCGTCGAGCCGCGCGACTGAGGGTCCGAGCCGCACGACTGAGCGTCGTTCGCGCAATCGAAGTGGGCGGCGTGGAATTCGTGCCTAGGGATCACCCCTGGGGCGGGAGGCTCCAGTCGATGGGAGCCAGGCCCTTCTGCGCCAGCAGCTCATTGGTGCGTGAGAACGGTCGGGAGCCGAAGAATCCTCGGCTGGCCGACAGCGGCGAGGGGTGCGCGGACTCGATGATCGCGACCTCGGAGCGTCCCGACTGCAGCATCGGAGCCAGACTCCTCGCATCCCGACCCCAGAGGATCGCCACGAGCGGCCGGTCGCGGTCGACGAGGGCGGCGATCGCCCGTTCCGTGATCGCTTCCCAGCCGCGCTTGCGATGCGAGGCGGGCTCACCCGGAGCGACGGTCAGCACGCGGTTGAGCAGCATGACTCCCTGACGCGACCACGCCTGCAGGTCACCGTGGGCGGCGGGTTCGGTACCGAGATCGGAAGCAAGTTCCTTGTAGATGTTCGTCAGCGACCGGGGGAGCGGCCGGACATCGGGATCGACGGCGAAGGACAATCCGATCGGATGCCCGGGCGTCGGATAGGGATCCTGGCCGACGATGAGCACCTTCACCTCGGCGAGGGGCTCCGCAAAGGCACGGAACACCTTGTCGCCGCTGGGCAGATAGCTCCGGTCGGCGGCGATCTCCTCGCGGAGGAAATCGCCCATGGCGTGGATGCGATCCTCCTGGTCGGCCAGTGCGGCGGCCCAGTCGTCGGACATGATTTCGGGCAGCGCAGCAGTGGAAGTCATGCCCGCGATTCTACCGCCGGACCTGAGCGGCGAATGTGTGCACACGATGCAGATCAGGTGTGCATCATCGCCTACCGTCCCACCATTCTTTTCGTACCCGGGCAGGAGATATGCTCGGTTGGAGGAGTTCATCGCAGAACTGAGTAGGTGAAAGGATCACAATGTCGCAATTTCCCGAGGCCACGGACTGGAAGATGTTCATCGGCGGAGAATGGGTCGAAGCCGCCGACGGTGACAGGAAAGACGTCATCACCCCCATCGATCGCAACGTCGTGATCGCGACTGTGGCCAATGGCAAGGAAGACGATGCCGATCGCGCCGTCAAGGCCGCTCGGAAGGCCTTCCCCGAATGGGCCGCGCTGCCCTTCAAGGAACGTCAGAAGGCGCTCATCCGGTGTGCCGACGCGCTGGAAGCCGGTGCGGAGGAGCTCGCCCAGCTGACTGCGATCGACACCGGAAACGCCATCCGCACCCAGGCCCGGCCCGAGACCGGCACCCTGGTCGACCTGTTCCGCTACATGGGCGGAGTCGCCGGGGAGGTCAAGGGCAGCACTCTGCCCGCAGGCGACGGACAGCTGCAGTACACGAAGCGCGAGCCGCTGGGCGTCGTCGCGGGAATCCTGCCCTGGAACTCTCCGCTGATGATCGCCGCGTTCAAGACCCCCGCCGCGCTCGCCGCCGGCAACACCATCGTGCTCAAGTGTGCTGAGGATGCACCGCTGACCATCCTCAAGATGGCCGAGCTCATCGCCGACAACCTGCCCGCCGGTGTTCTCAACGTCGTCACGGGTAAGGGCTCGGTCATCGGTGAGGCCCTCAACGTCCACCCGGACGTCGACAAGGTCTCCTTCACCGGTTCGACCAACGTCGGCCGTCACGTCGCCGAGTTGGCGGGCGGTCGTCTCGCGCATTCGTCGATGGAACTCGGCGGCAAGAGCCCCAACATCATCTTCCCAGACTCGAACGACGACGACACCCTCCAGCAGGTGCTGCTCTCGACCCGCTTCGCACGCCAGGGTCAGTCCTGCACGATGGGTTCGCGCCTGTTCCTGCACGAGGACATCTACGATGACTTCCTCGCCAAGCTCGTCGATGCGGTGTCGAAGATGAAGGTCGGAGACCCTCGCAATGAGGACTCCGACATCGGCTGCATCATCAGCAAGAAGCAGTACGACCAGGTGGCCGACTACATCGAGATGGGCAAGGCGATGGACGGCGTCGAGGTCGCCTACGACGGCTCCGATTCCCTCGAGGTCGGCGAACCCGGCTTCTACCACGCACCCGTCATCTTCTCGAGGGCCCGGAACGAATGGCAGACGAGCCAGGAGGAGATCTTCGGGCCCGTGCTCTCCGTGATCCCGTGGAAAGACGTCGACGAGGTCGTCGACATGGCCAACGACAGCGAGTTCGGCCTCGCGGCATTCGTCTTCACGAAGAACGTCGATGCGGCGCTGACGATGGCCAACCGCATCGAATCCGGCTGGGTCCAGGTCAACCAGGGCGGCGGCCAGATGGCGGGCCAGTCCTACGGCGGCATGAAGACCTCGGGCTTCGGCCGCGAGGCATCGCTGGAGGGCATGCTCGAGGGCTTCACCCAGATCAAACAGGTCAACATCCGCATCCGCTGATCGTTCCCGCCCGGCCGACGGTCTCGATCCACTCGGCTGACGGTCCCGACCCACCCTGCTGCGGGTGGCCACACATGTGAGTCACCTGCAGCAGGGTGGGTCGTCCTGTTCGCCCGCCGACAGGCTGCCCAGGGCCTACCCCGGGCCGTCCCGTGGACCGCGGTCCACCCCTTAGCGGAGGGGGTGAAGGATGTGGTGCACCTCGCACGGCGCGCCGCGAATTTCGGTCCCGTCGTCCGGGAGATAAGATGGAAACAACGATTCATCTCGAAGGAGCACACCGTCTATGCCGCAGAACCAAGAGGCCCCCGAACTGAGTGAGCTCGAGGAGTCCGTTCTGGAGTTCGAACGGCGGTGGTGGAAATACGGTGGAGCAAAGGACCACGCGATCCGGGAGCGATTCGACATGTCGGCGACCAGCTACTTCCAGATCCTCAATTCCCTGCTCGACAACCCTGCCGCACTGGCCAGTGACCCCATGCTGGTCAAACGCCTGCGTCGCATCCGCACCACGCGGCAGAGTGAGCGGGCACAAGCCCGCGTCTCGAGGTAGACATGACTGACGAATTCGACGAGATCGAAACCGGACGACGCAGCGGGGCCCACCGACAGGAGTCCGCGGCTCAGTCGAACGTCGGCGCCATCGCGCTGGTCATCATCCTCGCACTCGTCGCCGTGCTGCTCGTGGTCGCCGCGATCAACATCATCACGTCGTCGATGAAGAACCCGGAGTCAGACGTCGCCGAACCCGGCTCCGAGAAAACCGCCTCGGCGAGCCCCTCGCCCAGTGAGAGCGAAGTCAGCGTCGCGGATTCCTCGCTCGACGTCGACGTCCTCAACGGTTCGGGCGTCTCCGGAGTCGCCCAGGAGTTCTCCGAGGCGGTGGAGAAGAAGGGGTGGAGCGTCGGCGAGGTCGGCAATTACTCGACCGGACTGAGCGACTCGACCGTCTTCTACAAGGATGAGTCGGATGCCTCACAGGCAGAGATGGTGGCCGAAGCCCTCGGCGTCGACGCCACCGAGGCGTCGACGGACTTCGACGCCGACATCACCGTCGTCATCTGCTCGGACATCGCAGAGCGCGGGCCCGAGCCCAGCGATGGCGGATCGGGCGAGAACTGACCCGACCGGCGTTGCGAGCGATCCTCCGTGCACCCGCGGCTCCGATCGGACGGTGCTGCCGACATGGGACCGGTGCGGATGCGAACTCGTCCGAACAGCCAAGATAACGAATTGGTAACAGTGTTGAGCGCTCGAGGGACCAGTCCGGTGCTGGGGTAGAGTTGCATCAGCTAGGCAAGCACTGTCCTTGTGTTCTATTCGTGCTTCACCGAGATCATTCTCTAGAGGTCAATGAGAGAAATCGCGGGGTCGGTTGGGTTTTACTAGCTTCCGCTGTCTGCAGTGCGGCCGGATCGGCCGCAATCGGATGGTGGAATGTCAATGACACTGCACTGTATGGAGAAGTAATGGCACAAGGTACCGTCAAATGGTTCAACGCCGAAAAGGGCTACGGATTCATCACCCTGGAAGGCAACAACCAGGACGTGTTCGTTCACTGGAGCGCTATCCAGATGGACGGCTACCGCTCTCTCGAAGAGGGCCAGCAGGTTGAGTTCGAAGTGGGAGAAGGACAAAAGGGTCCTCAGGCGGAGTCCGTCACCCTCCTCTGAGGCTCACTGAAGCAAAGTCTTGAGATCCGCTTCGGCGGGAAACGGGTCGCGTGCCCGTCTCCTCCGAGCTGGGAAAGCGCCAGGCAGGCAACTGCTTGGCGCTTTTCAGTGCCCGGACCGGACGCGTCCGAGCGAGTTTTCCGGACCAGACGTATCCGAGCGAGACCGGGGGCGGGGCTGCGGCCCGCAGTCCGGACCCGCGGCCCGACCTCGCCGCGCCCGGGTGCCCGGCAGTTTCGCGCTGGGCCGAACCTGCGCCGATGCAGGGATCGGCCACGATCGTGAGTCTCGGAGAGTCGACAATATTTGCACTCGCATGGGGAGAGTGCTAAATCTAGTACTGGTGAAAACCTTGGGTTTCTCATCAATCGCCTCGAGAGCGTGGTTCATGTGTGGAATGGAACATGCGGACACACTCTCTGCCGTCGCGGGCGTTGGCGATTGCTCTGGAAGCCCACTCCACTCCATCAGGGAGGATCTAAGCCACTATGGCAAAGATGATTGCATTCGACGAAGAAGCTCGTCGGGGACTCGAAGCTGGCCTCAACCAGCTTGCGGAAGCGGTCAAGGTAACCCTTGGGCCCCGCGGTCGCAATGTCGTGCTCGAAAAGCAGTGGGGCGCACCCACCATCACCAACGATGGTGTCTCCATTGCCAAGGAGATCGAACTCGAGGATCCCTACGAGAAGATCGGCGCCGAGCTCGTCAAGGAAGTCGCCAAGAAGACTGACGACGTCGCAGGCGACGGCACCACCACCGCCACCGTTCTGGCTCAGGCAATCGTTCGCGAGGGCCTGCGCAACGTGGCGGCCGGTGCTGATCCGCTCGGCCTCAAGCGCGGCATCGAGAAGGCTGTCGAAGCCGTGACCGGTGTTCTGCTCGAGAACGCCATCGACATCGAAACCAAGGAACAGATCGCCGCTACAGCCGGTATCTCCGCCGGAGACCCTGCCATCGGCGAACTGATCGCCGAGGCCATCGACAAGGTCGGCAAGGAAGGCGTCGTCACCGTCGAGGAGTCCAACACATTCGGACTCGAGCTCGAGCTGACCGAGGGTATGCGCTTCGACAAGGGCTACATCTCCGGTTACTTCGTGACCGACACGGATCGCCAGGAAGCTGTCCTTGAGGATCCCTACATCCTCATCGTCAACTCCAAGATCTCGAACGTGAAGGATCTGCTGCCCGTCCTGGAGCAGGTGCAGCAGTCGAACAAGCCGCTGTTCATCATCGCCGAAGACGTCGAGGGCGAAGCCCTTGCCGTCCTGGTGCTGAACAAGATCCGCGGCACCTTCAAGTCCGTGGCCGTCAAGGCTCCCGGCTTCGGAGACCGCCGTAAGGCTCAGCTGGCCGACATCGCCATCCTGACCGGTGGTCAGGTCGTGTCCGAGGAAGTCGGGCTCAAGCTCGACAGTGTGTCGACCGAAATGCTGGGCACCGCCCGCAAGGTCGTCATCACCAAGGACGAGACCACCATCGTCGAGGGTGCCGGAGACGCAGAGGAGATCGCAGGTCGGGTCGCACAGATCCGTGCCGAGATCGAGAACTCGGATTCGGACTACGACCGTGAGAAGCTGCAGGAGCGTCTGGCCAAGCTGGCCGGCGGTGTGGCGGTCATCAGGGCCGGTGCCGCGACCGAGGTCGAGCTCAAGGAGACCAAGCACCGCATCGAAGATGCAGTGCGCAACGCCAAGGCTGCTGTGGAAGAGGGAATCGTCGCCGGTGGCGGCGTCTCGCTCATCCAGGCGGGCAAGACCGCCTTCGCCAACCTCTCACTCGAGGGTGACGAAGCGACCGGTGCCAACATCGTCAAGGTTGCCATCGAAGCCCCGCTCAAGCAGATCGCCACGAACGCCGGCCTCGAAGCCGGTGTGGTTGCCGACAAGGTCGCCAACCTCGAAGCCGGATTCGGTCTCAACGCCGCAACCGGTGGATACGAGGACCTGCTGGCCGCCGGCATCAACGACCCGGTCAAGGTGACCCGCTCTGCTCTGCAGAACGCCGCCTCGATCGCCGGTCTGTTCCTGACCACCGAGTCGGTCGTCGCCGACAAACCTGAGAAGGCTGCGGCAGGTGCTGACGCAGCTGCTGCCGGTATGGACGGAATGGGCGGCATGGGCTTCTGATCAGCCCTTATCGCTCGAAGAGCCGTGGCGGTACCCGAAAGGGCGCCGTCACGGCTCTTTTCGATCCACCCGCCCTCCCGTAGCCTGGATGCCATGAATTTCACCGGCACAGAGTCCTGCGGCAACAGCCCGAAGAACGTGTTCGTCGCCCGTTTCGAAGAGAACCTGTTCAAGACCGACAAACCAGCCCTCGCCGAGGTGATTGCCGAGGACTGCGTCCTCCAGATCGTCGACAGCGGTGGAACTCAGACCACCACCGGCCGCGACCAGGTCGTCGAGGCGCTGCTGGGGCTGGCGGCTTCGAAGCCCGTCGCCGGTCACCTCGAAGCAGCCATCACCCATGGCAAAGCCGCGGCCGCGTGGGGCCAGTGGGAGTTCTCGAACGACGGTGAGGACGTCAGGCAGTTCTCGCACACGTTCTGGTTCCGGACCCACAAAGCCGAAGAGTTCGCCCAGATCCGCACGTTCCACGTCTGACGCGACGAGGTCCACGTCTGACGCGACGACGAGTGACGCCTCGGCCAGCTCAGTCCCAGGGGTCGTTCCGGCGTCGGCGTCGGCGTTCCTCTCTCCGCCGGCGGGTCTCATCACGAGGATGATCGTGGTCCGGCGCGAATGGAGGAGCCAAGGGGTGCGGAGGCTGCAGCCCGCGGCCGAACGCGTCTTGACCATCATCGTCATCGTCGTCATCGTGCTTGTGTTCCTCGAGCTCCCGCTGCGCCTCGGCATCACCGAGCTGTGCTCTGGCTCGTCTCGTCAGCTCTCGCTTGCGCCTGCGGATGACGTCGTCCTTGTTGGCGACCTGTGAGATCGCCCCGAAGAGCATCGGTAGGACGATGAAGATCGGCCAGAAGAAGATGGGACCGCCCGCAGCCAGCGAGGAGACGGTCCAGATCGCCAGCGTGATACCGGCAGGGCCGGCGATCATTCCGAGCATCGCGTTGCGGACTCGGTCCTTGTAGTACTTGCGGGCGGCCGCATCGATCTGCTCGGGCGTGATCGGGACGCGGTCGGCTTCCAACCGGGCGAGGGCCTGGGCACGGGCGGGCTCGTCGAGCTCGCCCGGCTCCGCATCCTCCGCCTCGGCGATGACGAGGTCGCGTACGAGTTCGGGCGCCTCACCCAGGGTCTTCAGACCGTTGGCGGCCTCACTGCGCTCGTCGAACTCCTCTGCATCGATCTGCCCCAGCGCAAACGCCTCTGCGAGCACATCGGTCACGACGGCACGGTCGGCGTCCGAGGCACGCACCTGCCCATGAACGCGAGGATCCGCGCTGAACCGTGACCAGAGAGGATGACTGCTCATGTCTCTTACTGTAACCCCGCCCACAATGATGCCTTGAATTAGACTTGAGCGAATGGAACCCGTCGTCGTGCTCATCCTGTCTGCGGTGTTCCTCGGGGCGGTCTCACAGCGCGTCGCAGGGATGGGGTTCGGCCTCGTCAGCGGTCCGTTCCTCGTGCTCCTGCTCGACCCGTTCTCCGGCGTCGTCCTCGTCAACATCTGCGGCATCGTCGCCAGCGGCACGGTTTTCCTCCGCACCTGGCGAGAAGTCGAATGGAGCTCGCTGTGGAAGCTGACGCTGGGAACGGTGATCGGAGCGATACCCGGAGCCCTTCTCGCCGCGGCTCTGCCGGCACCGCCCCTGCAGATCCTCATCGGCGTCCTGATCATCGCCTCACTGATCAGCTCCATGGTCATCGGACGGATCGGGAAGACAATGCCCGCGAACTTCACCACTCAGTTCACAACCGGTCTCCTCTCCGGAACAATGTCGGCCGCCGCCGGTACGGGTGGTCCAGCGGTCAGCGCCTATGCGGTGCTGACACGTTGGCAGCAGCGCGCATTCGCCGCGACCCTGCAGCCGTTCCTCATGGTGGGCACCACCTCGGCGGTCATCTTCAAGGCCATATTCGACCACAGCGCCTGGCCGCAGCTGCAGGTGCAGACGTGGATCGGGATCGCGGCGATGCTCGTAGCCGGACTCATCGGCGGTGACTGGCTGTCGAAGCGAATCGAATCGTCGAGCGCGCGCATCGCGATGATCGTTCTTGCTCTCGGCGGGGGAGCGGCGACCCTGATCAAAGGGCTGATCCATCTGTGGTGAACGCCGCGTCGGAGAACGTCGGCCGATCGGCGTGGGACGCGGGTTTCGGACGCCTCCGGCGGACGGATTCCGACCCGGAAGGCTGAGCGGATACGAGGGGTGAGTTCAGTCGCCTGTCAGACTCATCCGGCATACTTGTGGGTGACTCGTTTTGCTGGGAGGCATAGATCGTGGCAGAAGTATTCCTGTTAGTGCTCGTGGTGCTCGGGGCCATTTTCTTCATCGGTCACCGCAAGGAGAAGAAGCGTCAGAGAGAGCTTGTCGCCGCCGAGCTTCAGCAGGTGAAGAAGACCGCTGAAGAGGACGTGACGTCCTTCGGCGAAGAGGTCGCCGAACTCGATATCCTCACCGCCGGAGTCGAACTCGACACCGGCGGTTCGCAGGACTACAAACAGGCGCTCGACTCCTACGACATCGCCAAGGAGACCCTTGACAATGTCGACGAGCCTTCCGATATCCGCGCTGTCACCGAAGCCCTCGAAGACGGTCGCTATGCGGCCAAATGTGTGCGCGCCCGCGTTGACGGGACACCGCTTCCCGTGCGTCGGCCTCCCTGCTTCTTCAACCCGCAGCACGGCCCCTCGGTCGAAGACATCGATTGGGCGCCGGCCGGTGGCCAGCTGCGACCGGTCCCCGTCTGTGCCGCCGACGCTGAGCGCGTCGCCGTGGGTGCCGAGCCCGCAGTCCGCAAGGTCGTGACCGGTGACGGACACACACGCCGCGCCTATTGGGAAGCAGGCCCTGCCTACGCCGAGTACAACCGCGGATACTTCAACTCCTATGCAGGCTCGGGGCTTCTGCCCGGCGTGCTCATGGGCTCGATGATGTTCGGCGGCATGGGCGGCGGCTGGGACGGTGCCTATGGCGATGCAGGCGGCGACGCGGGCGGCGGTGACGCAGTAGGCGGCGATGCCGGTGGCGACGGCGGCGGACTCTTCGGAGGCGGCGACGGTGGCGACGGCGGAGGCCTCTTCGGCGGCGACGGCTTCGACTTCGGCGACCTGTTCTGATGGAGTCGATCGAGATCCGCGGCGAATCGATCAGACTCGGTCAGCTGCTCAAACTCCACGGCGTCGCCGAACACGGCGCAATGGCCAAAGACATGATTGCCGACGGTGAGGTCGTCGTCAATGGGGAGGTCGAAACTCGCCGAGGTGCCACGATCCGTCCCGGAGACACGGTCGAGGCGTTGGGTGAAGTCATCGAAGTCGCGACCGAACCGGACAGCTGAGCCGAGCGGATCGCCTGAGCCGCAGTTCCCTTCCGGGCGGCCGGGCTGTTTCAGCGCCGTTGGTCTCCTCCGGGGGAGTCGCTGATCCCTGGAGCATCCCAGAGAGCGGCCCAATTGGATGTGTCCTCTTCGAAGGGCAGCTCGTTCGAGAGAATGCCCCGCACCTGGATCTCAAGCGGATTGTCGCGCTGTTTGGGTCCGGCCTGCGCGAACGGATAGAAGGTGCCGCGCTTGTACTGATAGACGAGTGCCAGACGTCGCCCGTCCGAGTGGGAGAAGTAGACGGTCGAACACAGCAGCATCGTGTCGAAGCCCTGGCCGACGAGCGCCGAGTTCACGGCGTGCAGGTTGGTGACGAGGTTGACCACCTCGGCGTTGGAGTCGGCGACCACCTGCCAGGTGTAGCCGTACCCGTCGTTGCGCTGCGACACATGGGCGGCAGGGTCGGAGCTGATGAGGGCGATGCTCTCGGACTCTGCAGTCTGGAAGGCGGCGCCCTCGACCTGCCGGAACGCCACGGCGCCGACGCCGGTGGGCTTGAAACCCGTCGCTGCCTCGAGGGTCAGCGCGGCGGGAGGCAGTGCGAAGAGGTCGTCGAGGTTTGCCCGCTTCGGTTTGGAACGGCCCAGCAGCGCGTCGAAGAAACCCATGGAACTCCTAATGGATGTCGGTCTGTGCGGTTGAAGTCAGTGCGCACTGTGCGGTTGAGGTCAGTGTGCCGAGGGAAGAGTCGGTCGGAACTCGGCAGCCCACGGGGTCACTGCGGCTGCGAGAGCTGACCGGAGATCCTCGCCAGCTGCTCCAGACGCTTGTCCAACGAAGGGTGGGTGGAGAAGAGCTGGCCGAGGCTCGCCTTGCCGCTGGCGGCGGGGATGAGAGCCAGGTGATTCGCCGAGGAGGACGAACGCAGGTCCTTCTCCGGGATCTTGCTCATGTCGCCGCTGAGCTTGGTCAGAGCAGAGGCCAGCGTTGAGGGTGCGCCGGTGAGAATGGCCGCCGCCCTGTCCGCGGCAAGCTCACGATACCGCGAGAGGCTGCGGATGAGGACGAACGAGAGCCCATAGACGATGGCGCCGACGAGGAGGAACGCCAACTGGATCGGAATGCCGCCATTGTTGTTGGATCGGCCGAAGCTCATGAAATAGCCTGCGCGCATCATCAGTGCGGCTACGACGCCGGTGACTCCGGCGACGGTCATGACGGTGACGTCGCGGTGGGCGACGTGGGAGAGCTCGTGGGCCAAGACGACTTCGACCTCATCGCGGTCGAGCTTCTCGAGCAGGCCGCGGGTGACGCACACGACCGAACGCTCCGGGGAACGGCCAGTGGCGAAGGCATTGGGAATGGCCGAATTCGAGATGGCGACGCGGGGCTTGGTCGAGTCGGAGAGCTGGCAGAGCCGATCGATCATCGTGTGCAGCTCCGAGGCCTCCTCGGGGGAGACCTCGCGGGCACCCATCGCCTTCATCGCGATCTTGTCGGAGAAGTACCACTGGAAGAAGAACGCGCCCGCACTGATGAGCACGGCGATGACGACTCCGGAGATGCTCCCGCCGAAGATCCACCAGATGGCGAGGATGAGAAGAACGTAGATGAGCCCGTTGAGGAAGATCGTCCACCCCATGCGCATGGTGAGTCCGTTGTCCTTGACGAAGCGGTTCTTCATCGTGGTTCCTCTCTGGGTCTGGCAGTTCCGGCCCACAGCCTCGGTTGAAGGCGATGGGCCGGAGTCATCGATATCGAGTTCTTGACGATCAGGCAGGGTCCGGGATGAAGCCTTCGCCGGTGAGGAGCTCCGTGATCTCCTCCAGCGTCGCATCGACGAACGGCACGACGGCCTGACTCGAGCCCAGGAAGTCGTCGGCCACGGGTGCCCCGTTGCTGATGATGAAGTCGTGGAGGGAGCTCAGAGCGTTTCTGGCGGCATCCTCGTTTCCGGCATCGACGGCGTCCTCGACCTGGTTGTCGTAGGTCTGGAGCAGTTCCTGGTTGACGTCGGCGATGTCGTACTGGCCTTCGCCCATGATGCGGATGATCATTGCCTGTCCTCGCCTTCAAGAGACTGCTGCTGCTTGTCGGAGGAGGCCGGCAGCGACTCACGCATTCGATTGATCTCCATCTCCACATCGTTCTCGCTCGAGAGCGCGTCGAGCTGTGAACTGATGTCGTCCTTCGACGAACCGGTGACGTCCTCCAAGGCGCCGGAGGCGATGAGCTCGTCGACGGCGCCGGACCGCGCCTGGAGCGAGGCGGTCTTGTCCTCGGCGCGTTGGACCGCGAGTCCGACGTCACCGAGCTCTTCGGAGATGCCGGTGAACGCTTCGCCGATCTTCGACTGCGCCTCGGCGGCGTTGTACGTGGCCTTGATCGTCTCCTTCCGGGTGCGGAAGGCGTCGACCTTGGCCTGCAGACGCTGCGAGGCCATGGTGAGCTTCTGCTCTTCGCCCTGCAGCCCCTCGTGCTGGGACTGCAGATCGGAGATCTGCTGATTCAGTCCCGACTTCCGAGTCAGAGCCTCGCGGGCGAGATCTTCACGACCGATCTCCATGGCCTTCTGGGCCTGGCCGCTGAGCTTGTCCTGCTGCTGTTCGAGCTGGTTCATCTGCAGCTCGAGGCGCTTGCGGCTGGTGGCGACATCGGCAACACCGCGGCGTACCTTCTGCAGCAGCTCCAGCTGCTTCTGATATGAATAATCGAGCGTTTCATTGGGGTTCTCGGCTTTGTCCAGTGCCTTGTTGGCCTTGGCGCCGAAGAGCGTCGCGATCCTTTGGAAGATGCTCATCCGTAGTCGACTCCTGCATTGGTCTTGACCCGGCACCGCAGGTCGTTCATCTCCGAACCCGGAGAAATCCGGCCTGCACCACCGCGAACTATCGCTATCAGCCTACTAACAAAGGCTGATAATTTGCCAGACGCCGACAAAGAACTCCAGCAGACACCACCGCCGGGGACCGACACGGAAAGCGGGCCGCTCGAAAGGCGCTCACGGCGCGAACAGTCGAGAGTTCGCAGCCTCGACCTCCGAATACTGCGCGGCCGCGGTATTGAGTGCTCCGTGGATCGATTCCAGCGATTCGAACAGCTGTTTCTGCGCACTTTCCCATTCGTTGATGACCGTCTGAAAGTTCTGTGCCGCACTTCCCTTCCAACACTCCTGGAGGGCCAGAAGATTCCTCAGCATCGTGTTGGACTCCGCGACGAGGGTGCGGGAGGTGCCGGCCGTGGCCGTGGCGGCCGATGACACGCGTTCGGCGTCGACTTCGAAACTCATGATCTCTCCTGAAAGCAGATTGCCTGGGCACACTCCAGCATCATGGTTCGCAGGCCGGCGCGGTAGCGCGGAAAAGGAGGGTGTGGACGGCGTTCGGCCATCCACACCCTCCTGGCACATGAGTCAGTGCCTCATCCACGGCAATGCGCGCTCGAGTCGGCGGCTCGCCGCGCTCGTCGACTACTTCAGCACCAGTGAAGCCTTCAGCGTCTGCTCCTGACCTCCGCGGACCACTGTGAATTCGACCGGGGTGTTCGTCGGCTGGCCACGGACGAGTGCCTGCAGGGCGATCGCGTTGTTCACCTTGGTCCCTGCCACGGAGACGATGTCGTCACCGTCCTTGAACCCGGCTTTGTCGGCCGGGGACCCGGACTGCACCGACTGGACCTTTGCGCTGCCGCGAGTGGTCCCTCCGCTGTTGATCTGCCCGTCCGTGAGCGTGATTCCGAGGAAGGGGTGCAGAGCCTTGCCGCTCGAGATGAGCTGGTCGGCGATCATCACGGCCTGCGAGGAGGGGATGGCGAAGCCGATGCCGATCGATCCCGACTGGCCGCCTTCGCCGGCCTGGCTGAGCGAGGCCGCCGCCGAGTTGACGCCGATGAAGTTGCCGTCGCCGTCCACGAGCGGACCACCGGAGTTGCCCGGGTTGATCGCCGCGTCCGTCTGGATGGCGTTCGTGATCGTCATCTCCTTCTCCTGCGAGCTCGCGTCCTCTCCGATGTTCTCCGTCGACACCGGGCGGTCGAGGGCGGAGACGATGCCTGTGGTGACCGAATCCGCGAGGCCGAGCGGGTTGCCCAAAGCCATCACCGGATCACCCACCTTCATCTCCTTCGAGTCGCCGACGGGCAGCGGGTCGACATCGTCGGGAACCTTGTCCAGTTTGATGACGGCGATATCGGTCGAGGGGTCGCGGCCGACGATCTCGGCCTTCGTCGTTCCCCCGTTCTTCATCGTCACACCGATCTCACCGTTGGGAGTGTCCGCCGGTGCCACCACATGGTTGTTCGTGATGACGTGTCCCTGGTCGTCATAGATCGCGCCCGAGCCCAGCCCCTGCACCTGACCGTTGGCGCCGACCTGGATGGAGACGACGGCCGGGGACGTCTTCTTCGCAACCTCTGTCCAGTCCGGGGTCTCGATGGTCTGATCGGCGACCTTGCGGGGCTCTTCACCGCCCAAGGCGCTGACTGCATAGGACCCGCCGAAGGCCGCGGCTCCTCCCAGCAGGGCCGCGATCAGGGCGATGGCGATGGTGGCACTCCACCCTGGTCCTCGCTTCTCCCGCCGAGGCGGTGCTTGGCCCCCGTACGGCCCCGGGCCACCGGGCCCGTAAGGTCCGTTCGGATCGCCTGGGCCACCGGGGCCGTAGGGAGCATTGGGATCGCCTGGGCCGCCGGGCCCGTAGGGAGCACCTGGACCACCCGGACCGTTTTGCCCACCGGGGGCGTACGGGCCACCTTGGCCGTAGGGGCCATCGACGCCATAGGGAACGCCCGGACCAGCTGGGGCACCGGGGCCGCTGGGGCCACCCGGAGCGGCAGTGCCGCCCGGACCAGCTTGGGCACCCGGACCGGCAGGGTCGCCGGGACCGTTCGGCGCGGATTGGAAGCCTGTGGTGCCGGACGTGGGAAACCCACCCGAATCCGGCGGATTGCCCATGTATCCGATAGCTGCGCCGGCGCCCTGACCGGGACCTTGACCAGCACCCTGACCAGCGCCCTGACCGGGACCTTGACCGGCGCCCTGAGCAGATGGGCCGCCGAATGAATTCGCGTCGGCCTGGGAGCTGCCGGTCTGCGTCCCGTAGCGAGGCTGTCCCTGTCCCGCATCCACAGGAGGTTGAGCACGAGTCGGCTGCATCGTGGGCGGCTGTACATCGGGTCCATCGCCGTGCCCCGGTCCAGCGCCGCCTCCGTGTCCAGTGCCGTCTCCTTGTCCCTGGTTGCGGCCGGGTTCGGGTGGGGAGGGCGGAGCGACGGGTGGGCTGACGCGGGCGGGACCGTTCGAGCCGTCTGGGAAGGTGCGCGGCACCTCCGCGGATCGACGAGGGACATCCGCGGAGGTGCGGGTCCCCTCGGCCGAGTTGCCGGGGACGCCTGAGGAATCGCGTGAGCCTTCGGTGGGGAACGTCCGGGAATCCTGTTCACCGTGCCGCCCCCGTTCGTCGGGGTTCCTGCCCTGGTTGTTGGGGTCGTTGGTGCTCATCGCTCGTCCTTTCGTGCGTCCGGAGCGCTGTCGTCAGTTTCTGAAATGGGCAGGTCGATGCGGAACGTCGCGCCTCCGCCCGGTGTCTGGTGCACTGTGATCGAACCATGGTGGTTCTCCACGATCGCCTTGACGATGGAGAGACCGAGGCCCGAACCTCCTGTATCGCGCGTTCTGGAGACGTCGAGACGGTAGAATCTCTCGAAGATCCTCGGAACGACCTCGGGATCGATCCCTTCGCCGTGGTCGCGGACTTCGAACCTCACCCGTCCATTGGGGAATCCGCGCAGGGAATCATCGACGGAGATGGATCCGGCCGCCGTCATGTCAGGGACGATGCCGGCCGGCTCCGAAGCGTCGGTCTGCTCGTTGCCGTTCGAGTCGCCTCGGCGGAAGATGCGGACGCCACCGGTGACGAAACCGCGCTCGCGTGACTTCTCCTTCGGCACCGCCCTGTTCGCGCCGGTCTTGGACTCGCTGTCGTGACCACCGGTCGAATCCGTCGACTCAGCGCCCGCCACGGCGGTGTCGCCGACGACGCCGACAGCGAACTCGATGGCGGCGTGCTCGGGGGTGTGGCGGACGGCATTGCCGGCGAGATTGACGATGACCTGGCGGATCTTCGACTCCGATCCGCGGATCATCGGCACCGGTTGGGCGTCCTCCCCGTCGAGTCCGATGAAGCTGACGTCCCGATCCGGTGCCTGGGCCGCGGCATCTGCGGCGGCGTCCCGGGCGATTCTGTGGAGGTCGATGGGACCGATCTCGGCCGGGCGCTGCTCATCGAGGCGCGCGAGGACGACGAGGTCGTCGACGAGAACGCCCATGCGTTTGGCCTCGGACTCCATGCGTTCCATGGCCGCCCCGATGTCATCGGACTTCGTGATCGCACCCTGCCGATAGAGTTCGGCATAGCCGCGGATCGTAACCAGCGGTGTGCGCAGTTCGTGCGAGGCGTCGGAGACGAACTGACGGATGCGCTTCTCCGATCGGGTCTGGCCGTCGAAGGAGTCCTCGATCCGACCGAGCATCGTGTTCAGGGCCCCCGAGAGGCGACCGAGCTCCGTGTTGCGGGGGAAGGTCGGGACCCGCTGGCTGAGATCACCGGCGGCGATCCGCGAGGCGGTCTTCTCGATGTCGCGCAGCGGACGGAACGTGTTGTTGATCGCCCAGTACCCGACGCCGGCCACCATGGCCAGAGCCAGCAGCCCGATGCCGATCATCGTGTTGCGGGCACGCTCGTTGATGTTGTCGATCTCGCGGTCGAAGGGCACTGCGATCGACACGAGCACATCCGTGTTCTGAACTTTCATCGCCCGGGCCCGCCATTTCGAGCTGGTCCCGGCGACGGTGAATGGCTGGCCGGCGCGGTCGTAGACCTGCGACTCGTTGATCGTCGGCAGGATCGGCCGGTTCTGCGGCTCGGGAGCCACCGGGTCGCTGATCGGCTTGCCGTCGGTGTCGTAGAACTGGACGTAGAAGCCTCCGGGCAGCAGTCCCTTGAGCTCGTCCCAGGAACTCGAATCGATCGTCGTCGACGTCTCGGTCGAGGACCCCGAATCCTCGCCCTCGTCACCCGGAGACGTCGATTCCAGCTGGGCAGGCTGGAACACGTCCTGATAGGCCTGCTTCGCGAGGGTCTCCGAGGCATTGATGAGTCGGTCATCTGTGCGTTCGACGAGACTGTCGCGAAGGTTCTCGAGCACCCACGCGCTCGTTCCCGAGAGGACGAGCAGCATGAGCAGCATCATGATGGCCAGCAGTTTGGTGGTCAGCGACCATTCTTCCCAGAAGCCGGATCGGGTGGGACGGGATTCTTTTGCCACGTGAGTAATCTAGTGCCTGAGCTTTGAGATCTACTTGGATTCCGGTGTGCGCAGCATGTAACCCACCCCGCGCTTGGTCTGGATCATCGGAGTCCACTCCATCTCGACGGGATGCCCGGCGGCGTCGGTCTCCGGTGTGACGTCGATCTTGCGACGCAGGTAGGAGATATAGGACTCGACGATTCCGGTGTCGCCGCCGAAGTCGTACTCCCAGACGTGGTCGAGGATCTGAGACTTCGAGAGCACGCGGTTGGTGTTGAGCATGAGGTAGCGCAGCAGCTTGAACTCGGTGGGGGACAGATCGATGAGGATCCCCGAACGACGCACCTCGTGAGTGTCGTCATCGAGTTCGAGATCGCCGGCCATGATGACGGCGTTCTCCTCGTCCTCGAGGCTGCGGGTCCGACGCAGCACGGCGCGGATGCGGGCGACGACCTCTTCGAGGCTGAACGGCTTGGTCACGTAGTCATCGCCGCCGACGGTCAGACCGGTGATCTTGTCCGAGGTGTCATCACGGGCGGTGAGGAACACAACCGGAGCGTTCATGCCGATCTGGCGCAGGCGACGCGTGACGGTGAAGCCGTCCATGTCCGGCAGCATCACGTCGAGGACGAGAAGGTCGGGGCTGGTCTGCTCGGCCAGGCGAAGTGCCTCGGCACCGTTGGCGGCCGAGACGACGTCGAAACCGGCGAAGCGCAGGCTGGTCGACAGGAGTTCGCGGATATTGGGCTCATCATCGACAACGAGGAGTGTGGCTTCGATGTCGGTATCGTTTGGTGTAGTCATGGGTCCAGTCTGAAGCTCAACCCTGAGAGTGAGTTGGCAGATTACTGAATACGATTGTGATTCAAGTCACTGAAAAACTCTCAGGAAAGTGGTTTGAATGTCGAAATGACACCGACGCGCTCAGGAAAGGCCCTGCAGAGTCAGCGATATCGGTGCTAGCGCACATTTGGTGCACAGGAACAGCCTCCGCCGAGGCGGTGCTGTCGTGGGCTCGGCGCGACGTCGTGATCGGATTGAGATGGTTTCGCCGCCGGACCGTGATTGCTCGTGAGCCTGAGTGCTCAGGGGTCTGTCTGACGGGCACGGAAGGCTGCCACGTGCGTCCGGTTCGCGCAGTTGCCGGTATCGCAGAAGCGCTTCGAGCGATTGCGGCTGAAGTCGGCCAGGTAGGCGCTGCAGTCCTGGGCGGCGCAGCGCCCGAGTCGATCGAGGTCCCCGCTGCGGATGAGGTCGATGAGCACGAGGGCCACATCGGCAGCGACCCGATCGGCCAGGCCGGCCGATTGGCCAACGGCATGCAGGTGCCAGTCCCAGCCTCCATGCTTGACCAGCTGCGGCAGGGCCCGGGCTCTGCGGAGTGTGAGATTCACCTCTTCCACGACGCCCTCCTTGCCCGATTCGACCTCGGCCTCCGTTACCGCGTCGATGCTTGCTTCGAGGACGGCGGTGAAGCGTTCACGCAATTCGCACGCCGAGGCGACGTCGGACTTCGTGGCCTTCAGGGGGCCGGAGAAGTCGTGCCGAGCCGCGAATCCGCGGAGTCCGGCGGTTGTGGTCAGCTCATCTCCCGCCTCGGCGATGGTGCCGGAGGTGTTCAGCAGGTCGACGAGCATGGCCAGGTTCGAGCGAATGTCGTTGGCGATAGTCATGATGGACGACATTCTGCCACATTATGTAAGGACCAAAGTGCATTTGACCCATTTCACGATGATGCGAAATACTGCATTCGACAGGGGGTCTGCGCCTGAAGTCTCGGCTGATCCCCATGGCCGAATCGCGTGTCCCGGGCGCTTTGCAAACCACACATTGCGCACCGCAGACCGCGGTCGCGTCGAACCACGCGTACGTCCTCACTTCACATCCGCACACGACAACCGCCTCGGCGAGGGCCTGCGTTCACCTCGCCTCTCCCACACATCACCGCGCCCGCGGGCATCTCATCATCAGCACACAGCACTGGAGGTCAGGAATGAATCGCACAATCGTCATGGGGTTTCTGCTGACTCTTGCCTCCGCGTTCTTCTTCGCGGTCTCCGGCCCGATCGCGAAGACGATGTACCAGACCGGGTGGACGCCCGGCTCCGTCGTGCTCATCCGCCTCGCCGGCTCCGCCGTGCTGCTGCTCATCCCCAGCCTCATCGCCCTGCGCGGACGCTGGGACGAGGTGCGCGCCGACTGGAAGACCGTGCTCACCTACGGTCTGGTGTCGATGGCCGGGGTGCAGGGATTCTACTTCGTCGCCGTCGAACACCTCACAGTGGCCGTGGCCCTTCTGCTCGAGATGACGGCGCCGATGCTCATCGTGTTCTGGATCTGGGCGCGCACCCGGACCCGCCCCGCGACGGTGACCTTCATCGGAGTGGTGGTCTCGATGATCGGGCTCGTCCTCGTCCTCAACCTCCGCGACTCAGACATCAGCGTCTTCGGCGTGGTCATGGCACTCGCTGCCGCGGTCTGCCTGGCCAGCTACTTCCTCGTCTCCGCGAAAGACTCGATCAACGTTCCGCCGGTCGCGCTGACGGGGCTGGGCATGGGCATCGGTGCGGTGGTGATGTCGGTCATCGTGATGGTGGGAGTCATGCCGGCCGGAGCCGTTGCCGCCGACGTCGACCTCGGCGGATACAAGGTCTCCTGGATCCTGCCCATGGCGATGATTGTCGTCTTCACCGTCGGTGCCTACATCACCGGCATCCTCGGCCTGCGCTACATCGGTGCGACGGTCGGCTCCTTCGTCAACCTCGTCGAGGTGCCGTTCTCCGTCATCGTGGCCTGGCTCATCCTGTTCGAGCTGCCGGCACCCATCCAGCTCTTCGGCGGTGTGTTCATCCTCGGCGGCGTGGGCTTCATCAAGTGGGGCGAGGCGCGCCTGGCCCGCCGCGTCGCCACCCGCGAGGTCGTCGTCACCTCCGAGGAGCTCACCCCCGTCTGAGGGGCGCGCCGCAGTCCGAGGAACTCGCCGCCGGCTGAGGGACGCGGCTGATAGCTTGAGCCCATGGGCCACATCGAAATCAATGACGTCTCCTACACCCTGGCCGACGGAAGACTCCTGCTGAATTCCGTGTCCTTCCGCGTCGGCGACGGCGTGAAGGCCGCGCTCATCGGTGCCAACGGGGCCGGGAAGACGACACTGCTGAGGCTGCTGACCGGGGAAATCGGCCCGGATGAAGGGGTCGTCTCCCACACCGGCAGCGTCGGCCTGATGCGGCAGTTCATCACCGCCGACACCATCGCCGAGGCGCTCGAGGATTTGGCACCGAAACCCGTGCGTTCCGCCGCCGCCAAGGTCCGCGCCGCCGAGGAGCGGCTGCTCGGCCCCGACAGTGGTCGACAGCGGTGCAGATGGCCTATGCCACCGCCTTGGGCGAATGGGGTGAGGTCGGGGGCTACGAAGCCGAGGTTCTATGGGACACCTGCACCACCTCGGCGCTGGGAATGTCCTTCGATCGCTGCCGGGATCGGGCGATCTCCGCGCTCTCGGGCGGGGAGCAGAAGAGACTCGTGCTCGAGGCCCTGCTGCGCGGGCACAACGATGTCCTCGTCCTCGACGAACCGGACAACTTCCTCGACGTTCCGGGCAAGCGCTGGCTCGAGGAGCAGCTGCGAGTCACCGACAAGAGCGTGCTCTTCGTCTCCCACGACCGGGAGCTGCTGGCTCAGGCGGCGACGGAGATCATCACGCTGGAACTCTCCGCGGCAGGCAACACCGCGTGGGTTCATCCGGGAGGCTTCTCCAGCTACCACGAGGCGAGAACGGCGCGGTTCGAACGGCTCGAGGAGATGGGCAAGCGCTGGGACGAGGAGCACTCCAAGCTCAAGGCCCTCGTCCAGATGTACAAGCAGAAGGCCGCGTACAACTCGGACATGACCTCCCGCTACCGGGCCGCGCAGACCCGGCTCGAACGCTTCGAGACCGCCGGACCGCCGCAGGCGATTCCGCGCGAACAGAACTTGGGGATGCGACTCAAGGGCGGACGCACCGGCAAGGTCGCGATCGTCGCGAAGCAGTTGGAGCTGACGGACCTCATGCTGCCCTTCGACGTTGAGATCCGATATGGGGATCGGGTCGCCGTCCTGGGGTCGAACGGTTCGGGAAAGTCGCACTTCCTGCGTCTGCTCGCCGCCGGGGGAACCGACCCCGAGCCCGAGCACCGGCCGGTCTCCGACGTCGAAATCGCCCCGGTCGAGCACGAAGGGCGGGTGAAGCTCGGGGCCAGAGTCCGTCCGGGCTGGTTCGCGCAGACACACGGCCGGCCGGATCTGCATGGGCGCACACTGCTCGACATCCTGCACCGGGGCGATGAGCACCGCAGCGGACTGCCCCGTGAACCGGCCTCGCGAGCGCTCGCCCGCTATGAGCTCGCGGGCGCTGCGGAACAGGCCTTCGACTCGCTGTCGGGCGGGCAGCAGGCGCGCGTGCAGATCCTGCTCCTCGAACTCGCGCGCGGGTGCCACGCTGCTGCTGCTCGACGAGCCCACGGACAACCTCGACCTGGTCTCGGCCGAGGCTCTGCAGGATGCCCTGGCGGTCTTCGACGGCACGGTCCTCGCCGTCACCCACGATCGCTGGTTCGCCCGGGACTTCGATCGGTTCCTGGTCTTCGGCACCGATGGCGACGTCTACGAGTCGACGACTCCGGTGTGGGACGAGGGGCGTGTGGTGCGCACGCGCGGATGAGCAGCAGCCATCCCGGCCATCACGTCTGACTCCTGGCAACCCTTCGGCCGTCGAGCAACCTGAAAGGTGAGATCGAAAACGGCCAGCAACCTTCAGGGCGTCGAGCAACCTGTACTCGGGTTGCTCGACGCTCTCAAGGTTGCTGAGCTGCAGGTCGAGGGTCGCGTGAGCCCTCAGCGGACCTCGATGTCGTAGCTGTAGCCCTGCTCGGTGAGGAAGCGGCGGCGCTGGGCGGCGAAGTGCTCGTCGACGGTGTCGGCGGCGACGACGGTGTAGAAGGTCGCGGAGCCCGAATTCTCCTTCGGCCGCAGGATCCGCCCCAGGCGCTGAGCCTCCTCCTGCCGGGAGCCGAAGGCGCCGGAGACCTGGATCGCCACCGAGGCGGCCGGCAGATCCACGGAGAAGTTCGCGACCTTCGAGACCACGAGCACCGGAATCGCACCCGAGCGGAAGTCGCGGAAGAGTTCCTGACGCTGCGATTCCGGGGTGTGGCCGGTGAGCACGGGAGCATCGAGTTCGGCCCCGACCTCCTCGAGCTGATCGAGGTACTGCCCGATGACCAGGATCTGCGCCTCGGGGTGGTCGGCGACGAGCTCGCGCACGATCGGAAGCTTCGCATCCGAGGTCGCCGCCAAGCGGTAGCGGTCCTCACCGTCAGCACGCGCATAGGCGGTGCGCGTTCCGCCGTCCAGACGCACCCGGACCTCGTGGCAGGCGGCAGTGGCGATGTAGCCCATGCGTTCGAGCTCCTTCCACGGCACCTCGTACTGCTTGGGTCCGATGAGGGAGAACACCTCGTCCTCACGTCCGTCCTCACGCACCAGGGTGGCCGTGAGCCCGAGCCGCCGCCTTGCCTGCAGGCTCGCGGTCAGGCGGAAGATCGGTGCGGGCAGGAGGTGGACCTCGTCGTAGATGACGAGTCCCCAGTCCTTCGCGTCGAGGAGTTCGAGGTGGAGGTAGGAGCCCTTGCGGCGGGTCGTCAGCACTTGGTAAGTGGCGATGGTGATCGGGCGGATCTCCTTCGTCGACCCGGAGTACTCGCCGATCTCGTCCTCGGTCAGCGAGGTCCGGTTGAGGATCTCGTCCTTCCACTGCCGGGCCGAGACCGAGTTCGTCACGAGGATCAGCGTCGTCGTCTGCACCCGCGACATCGTGGCCACGCCGACGATGGTCTTGCCCGCGCCGCAGGGAAGGACGACGACACCGGACTCTCCGCTCAGGGACTGGTCGATCGCCTCCCTCTGATACTCGCGCAGGTGCCACTTCCCGCCGTGGGCGTCGTCGGACAGTGCGATGTCGTGGGCTTCGCCGTCGACGTATCCGGCATGGTCGGAGACGGGGTGGCCCAGCTGCAGCAGTGCGTGTTTGAGCTCTCCGCGCTCCGAAGGGTGGACGAGCACGGATTCGGCGTCGATGGCCTGGCCGAATTTGCCCACGAGGTCCGGTTGGCTGGTGAGGCGGGCCAGCAGCTCGGTGTCGCTCGAGGTCAGGGTCAGCCCGTGGACCGGGTGGTCGACGAGCGTGAGCACCCCGAAGCGGTCCATGATGTCGACGATGTCGACGAGCAGTTCGTGGGGCACCGGGTACTTCGCGAACTCGAGGAGGACGTCGACGACGGACTCCGCATCATGACCGCTGGCCCGCGCGTTCCACAGCCCCAAGGGGGTGATCGTGTACGTGTGGATGTACTCCGGTGTCCGCGAGAGCTGCGCGAACGGGGCGATCGCCACGGCCGCGTCGACGGCCATCGGGTGTCCCGATTCCAACAGCACAGTCCTGTCGGACTGCACGATCAACGGACCGTTCATGTAGATTCCTGCTTCTTCCCACGCCGAGGTGATTTCCGAGGGGACAACGCACGTGCCCTCAGGATTGTTCCTCCACCCCGTCGGAGGCTTCGTCGACCACATCGACACTGACGATGCGCGCGATCGACAGGGACGCCTCGGCGCCGGTGGACTTCACCTTGCCCCGCACACGGCCACCGTTGACGGTGGCCGGGAGCATGTCGATGACGCGCTCCTGACCATGCGAATCGGCGAGCCTGATCGTGACCGTCCGGTGCTGTTGGGCGGCTTCCCGGAGCCGATCCATGTGCCCGAGCGGCTCGTCGGTGCTCGCGGCCGGCGTCGGGCGGGCAGCGGGGGAGCGGAGGATGCGGATGTACTCGCCGAGGTGCTCGTCGGTCACGCGTGCGCGTTTGCGCAGGTGCACCTCCGGGGCCGCCTGCGTGATGACCTTGCGCTTGCGCACGGGACCGGAGGGGGAGTGGAGCATGGCGTGGTGTTCGGCGGATTCGAGCAGGTGCATCGTGCGCTCGGGGCCCAACTGGCCCACGGCCACGGTCGGGGCCAGTCGGTCGAGGCCGGCGGGCAGCATGGCCTGGTCGGAGAGGATGACGTCGAGGTCGACCGGGTCGTCGACGACGAGGACGGCCCGGGCGCCTGCGACCTGCACGCGGCGCAGCTTCGAGGCCGTGTTCTCGATGAGGAAGTTCAGCGTCGAGGGCAGGGCCTCGGCGCTGATCTCGGCGAGCTGGGCGAGGGCGTCGTCGGCGTTGATGCCGGTCTGCATGCTCGCTTCGATGGTGTCGGCGTCGATGCGGTACACGGTGCCCTGCCCGCGGGCCTCGACGACGGCGAACCGGCGCAGGATACGATGGACCCTGGGATCGATGGGGCCGGTGGCCACGGCGGTGAGATCGGATTGGATGAGGACGGTCTCGACCTCGTCGACGAGGCCGGCCCGGACGGCGTCGATGACCTCGCCGGGCACCTCGAGGCCCTCCATGCTGAAGTTCACGGGCGCGATCGACGGGTCCTGGGCGGCCTCGGTGCTCATCGCGGTCTGCAGACCCTGGGCCAGAAGAGCCCCGAACCGACTGGGCCCGAAGTGATCGGGATTCTGCAGCGGGGTCGTGGCCAGACCGAACGCTCCGGCGGTGTGGAGGATCGCCTCGGTCATCGCGAACTCGTGGGCGGGGATGAGCGGACGTGTGGCCAGCACCTGCGCGTGGATCCACTCGGCCGACCGGGAGGATCCGAGCCCGATGCCGTCCAGGATCTCGAGGATCGTGAAGCGCAGCAGCGGCATCGTCGGCTGGGACTGGCTGAACCCCCTGAATAGGGACTTCTTCGGAGTCGCAAGGACGGTGAGGCGTTCGTTCGCGCTCGCCCCGGCCGCGAGCTGGGTGACGTCGAGGGGGTCGCGCAGCCAGGAGGTCACCAGCCCGGCCCAGAGCTGTGCCCGGTCGTCCTCGAGGACGCCGGCCGCGTCATCGCTGGCCGTCCACTGGGGGTCCATCGGGTCGTCGAGGACGCCGATGAGGCCCAGCGACTTCGCCGTGAGCAGCAGGGTGATGGTCTGCTCGAGACCCAGGTCGATGGTCTTCCCGATCCGGGTGACATCGCGTTTCGAGATGCCGCCGCTGGTCAGGCGGGAGATCGGGGAGCTCGCCAACTCGTCGACGAGTCCGCGCAGGGAGGAGATCACCTCGGCCACGGCGGCGCGTTCGCTGTTGTGGATCAGCGTCGTCGGAATCGTCTCGCGGCTCGCGTCGAGTTCGGTGTTCGCGGTCTGCCAAGGGTTGGCGCGGGCGGATTCGGCCGCCGAGGTGGGCAGCAGTGTGATGGCCTCGGACTGGATCCGCCAGGTGGTCTCCGTCGACGGCCATGCCAGGCCCAGGTCGCGCAGTCGGGGGAGAGCCGCCTCGGCGCGGGCATCGTCGATATGACGATTCTCACTTACGTCGATGTCCGACGAGGTGCGTGCGGCCTTGGCCATGTCGATGAACACATCGAGCTCGGCGGCGGACAGTGCTTCGATGCCCCGGGAGACCCCGATGCGCGAGGAAGCGGCCGCGGCCAGGGAAGGGATCGTCGGAGACTCGGGTTGGAGGAGATCGCGACGGGTCCGGACGAAGGACTCGAAGTCGGTATCGGCACTGTGGGACAGCCATTGGCTGAAGGTCATTGACATCGCTGCTCAGTTTACCGTGAGGGGTACAATAGGTGGTCGGAAGAGCTTCTCAGATCGCGGAAAGGACGAGCATTGTCAGCCAAACGTGTCGACACGACCATCGTCGTCGTGGCCGTTGCGGCCGCCGTCATCGGGGCGGTGTCGCTGATGGGCGTACTGGGCCAGGCCTGGATGGGATACGCGCCCTCGCATCTGCTGACGTATCTGCCGATGATCCTCCTCCCGATCGCATTCGCGCTCGTCGCGCTGGCCCTGGTCAGAGCGGCATTGAAACGCAGACAGACCGAGGTGGGCCAGAGCTGAAACCCGGCCGCGGGCGCTGTCACGCTCACCTGCACATCCGCTGAGGCGAGGGCCTCGCTGCGGATCGGGTGACTGGTCGGCGCCGGGCACACTCCCAGCGGCGCGGCGCTTCGCCGTTGTTCGCCCCATCGCAGGCAGTGCGCACGGTCGCAGGCCGTTTGAACGGTCGCCGGGCGTTCGCACGGTCGTCGGACTGCCGAGGACCGGACGGCTGCGGCCGGGGCTCTCACCCGGCGAATCCTCCGAGCAAGCACCTGACTCGGATGCGGCCGGAGTCGGCACATTGCGGCGCACCGCGGCACAGACGCTCGGCCGTCGGCGAGATCGGTGAAGCGGACAGTGACGGAAGCGGACGCCGGGCCCCGCACCACCGATGAGATGTACTACTGATGAGACGACCACTGATGACAAGCACCACTGAGGAAAGGACATCATGCCAACCGGACGCGTGAAATGGTTCGACGCCGACAAAGGCTTCGGCTTCGTCATCGCCGAGGACGGATCGCAAGCCTTCCTCCACTCCTCGGTCCTGCCGGAGGATGCGGAGGTCACCAAGGGCACACGGCTCGACTACGATGTGGTCGAGTCCCGTCGCGGAGCCCAGGTGCTCAAGGCCCGACTGCTGTCGGGGCCCGCGAAGGTTGCGAAGGTGCGCAGACGCAAGCCCGAAGAGATGGCGGTTATGGTTGAAGACGTCATCAAGGTATTGGATGACCTCAACAACGGACTGCAGCACGGCCGCTACCCCGATTCCTCACACGGAAACAAGGTAGCCTCTCTGTTGCGGGCAATTGCCGACGATTTGGAGTCCTGATGTCATCACTGTTCAGTGATTGGTTGGCCGGCCAGGGTGCCGAGCCGACGAACGACCCTGCGCCCGCCGCGGACGCACCGTCTGCAGATGCCGCACCGTCCGAGGTGACTGCTGGGTCGGCTGCCGACTCGGGCCGCTCCGCAGAGACGACGGCGGCCCCGGCGAAGCCGGCCAAGGCCGCACGGGCGGGTTCGGACAAGATCGTCCTCGACACGCAGCTGGCCGCGGCCAGCGACATCGCCAGGTCCGCCATCGCCGAGGTTGCCGGCAGCTCCGTGGTCGGCGAGCACCTCGGCGCCCTGGCAGAAGGCACCCGCCTGGTCACCCACTATTTCGCGTGCACCGATCCGACCTACCGCGGTTGGCGCTGGGTCGCCGTCCTCGCCCGGGCACCCCGGGCGAAGAAGGTCACGGTCTGCGAAACCGCGCTTCTGCCCGGGCCCGATTCGCTGGTCGCTCCCGAATGGGTTCCGTGGGAGCAGCGGCTCGAGCCCGGCGACCTGACCCCGCGGGACACCCTGCCCAAGGTCGAGGACGATCCGAACCTGCAGCAGGGCTTCGAGCAGCTCGAAGAGACCTCCGACGGCAATCTCGACGAGATCCCGAATTTCGAGTTCGGACTCGGCCGCCGCCGGGTCCTCTCGCCCGAAGGGATCTCGGCCGCCGCCTCCAGGTGGGCCGAGTCCGAGACCGGAGCGGAATCGGAGTTCGCGGCCAAGGCCTCGGCGCACTGCTCCAGCTGCGGCTATCTCATGCCCCTCGCGGGATCGCTGAGACAGAAGTTCGGCGTCTGCGCCAATGGGTGGTCCCCGGCCGACGGCAAGGTCGTCGCACTCGACTTCGGCTGCGGAGCGCATTCGGAGACGGACGTTCGCCGCCAGGGCACGGATCCCGCCGAGGCCGTCGTCGACGACTACTCAGCCGGCGAACTCGAGTTCCAGGAGGGCTGACACACTCGATGGCGCACACGTTCCGGTCACTGGCCGAACCGAACTACCGACATTGGTTCGCCGGTGCCCTGATCTCGAACACCGGAACGTGGATGCAGAGGACGGCCCAGGACTGGATCGTCCTCACTCAGCTGACGAACAACAATGCCTCGGCCCTGGGTGTGACCATGGCGCTGCAGATGGGGCCGCAGCTGATCATGTTCCCCTTCGCGGGAGCGATCGCCGACAAGTTCTCCAAGCGCAAACTGCTCATGGTCACCCAGTCGCTTCTGGGAGCCGTGGGCCTGCTGCTGTTCGTGCTCGTCATCACAGACGCCATCGTCCTCTGGCACGTGTACATGACGGCGCTGGCCCTGGGCATCCTGGCCACCCTCGACAATCCGTCACGACAGGCCTTCGTCTCCGAACTCGTCGGGGAGAAGCTGCTGCCCAACGCCGTCAGCCTCAACTCCGCGTCATTCAACGGCGCCCGCATGATCGGTCCCGCCGTCGCCGGAGTCCTCACCGCGCTCATCGGCGCCGGGCCGGTGTTCCTCATCAGCGGCCTCGGATTCGCCGCGACGCTGACCGTGCTCATCCGCTTGGACCGGACCCGGCTCCACCCATCGGGGCGCCGCGGTGTGGGCGGGGTTCTGGGCGGATTCAGATACCTGCGAAGGCGCCCGGACGTGACCGTCGTGCTCGTCGTCCTCTTCCTGGTCGCGACCTTCGGATTCAACTTCAACATCTACACCTCCACGATGGCCAAGATCGAGTTCGGCAAGGATGCGAGTGGCTTCGGTCTGCTCAACTCCGTCATGGCGATCGGGTCCGTGACCGGGGCGCTGGCCTCGGCGAAGCGGGAGAAGCCGAGGTTGCGGTTCATCTTCGGAGCCGCAGGCGGGTTCGGTCTGGCGGTGGGCACGGCCTCCCTCATCCCCAACTACTTCGTCTTCGCGGCCTCGCTGATCCTCGTCGGATTCGCCTCGCTGACGATGATGACCTCCGCCAACGCCTATGTGCAGACGACGACTCCCGCCCACTACCGCGGTCGGGTCATGGCCATCTACGCCGCCGTCGTCATGGGCGGCACTCCGATCGGGGCTCCACTGGCGGGATGGGTCGCCGATGTTTTCGGGCCGCGCATGTCGATGGTCGTCGGAGCCGGCTCGGGCTTCGCCGCCTTCGGCGTGGGGCTGGTGTGGATGATCGTGTCGAAGAACCTGCGCCTGCGATACGATCCCAAATCACGCATCCGCCTCCACATCAGCTATCACGGTCGGCCGTGAAACTCGGCTGGGCGATGGTTGGCCGGTGCTGGGCGGTCGCGTCTGAACGGTGCCGGGAGGCTCTGTGCGTCGGTTGGCTGGTCGGTGGATGGGCGATCGCGTCTGGGCTGTACTGGGGGTCGCGTCTGGCTGTTCCTGAGGCTCGGACCGATCCGCATCGCCTAAGATCAGGAACACCTATGAGCAACAGATCGGACAGACAGTGAACGCGGACATCATCACCTCGGCGTTGGTCGGACTGGCGATCCTCGTCGGCTGCCTCGGCATCATCCTGCCCGTGCTGCCGGGATCCATCCTCATCGGAATCGGCGTCCTCGTGTGGGCGATCGTCATCGGCGGACCGATGGCCTGGATCGTCTTCGCCATCGACGCCGTCTTCGTCGCGGCCGGCATGAGCGCGTCCCTGGTGCTGACGGGCAGAAGGCTCAAGGACATGGAAGTCCCCAACAAGTCGGTGCTTCTGGGCGGAATCCTCGGCATCGTCGGCTTCTTCGTGATTCCGGTCCTCGGCCTGCCGATCGGCTTCATCGCCGGGCTCTACCTCGCCGAATACCTGCGGATCAAGGAAGCGAAGGAGGCTTGGGACTCCAGCTGGGAATCACTCAAGGCGATCGGCATCGGTGTCGCCATCGAGTTCATCCTCGCCCTGCTGGCCGCGATCACCTTCGGCATCGGCGTCTTCATCCACTTCTTCGCCTGAGGTCGCGCGGCGGGCGAGGGGTTGCACGTCCGTGAGGGCCTGGGAGCGAGGGGCTGCGCGTCCGTGAGGGCGGTCCCGTGCCGACTGAGTCAGAGTCGGCTGCGTCCGTGTCGTCCAGCACCGCGTGATCGGCATACGATGCCCCCTGGCGCATCACGCGCTCCGTGTACGACGCCTCGGCGCATCACACGCTCCGCGTACGACGCCTCGGCACTCCAATCTTCCGCGGCATCACGCACCGGTAGCTTCACGTTCTACAGCTGCTCGCAGTCTCTACAGACAGTTCAGCACCCCGCACCACCAGCTCTGAAACAACTCCCTGCAACGGGGTGTTTCGGTGTTGACGGTGTGGGGTGCTGAAAGTCATCGCCGGGATCGCTTTTGAGCGGGAGGGTCCGCGGCAATACCGGAGGGCGCTCGTGAATGATCGCGTCAGGCCAGGGCGTCGATGACGAAATCGATGCTGGCCAACAGTGCTTTGACATCACCCGGGTCGACGGAGACGAACGTCGCGATCCGCAGCTGGTTGCGACCGAGCTTGCGATAGGGCTCTACGTCGACGATGCCGTTCTTGCGCAGCACCGAGGCGACGAGGGCCGCGTCGACCGAGTCGTCGAAGTCGATGGTCGTCACGACCGATGAGCGATCCGCGGGGTCCTCGACGAAGGGATGGGCCACCTCGGCGGCCTGGGCCCAGTCGTAGACGAGATCGGAGGTCTCACGGGTCCGTGCGGTGGCCCACTCGAGGCCGCCGTTGCCGTTGATCCATTCGATCTGCTCGGCCAGGAGCAGCAGCGTCGTCACGGCGGGGGTGTTGTAGGTCTGGTCCTTGCGGGAGTTCTCGATCGCGGTCATCAGGTCCAGCGATGTGGGTATCCACCGACCGGACTCCTTGATCTCCTGGGCGCGGGCGATGGCCTTCGGGGAGAGGATCGCCACCCACAGGCCGCCGTCGGAGCCCATGTTCTTCTGCGGGGCGAAGTAGTAGGCGTCGGTCGCGGTGATGTCGACGGGCAGACCGCCGGCACCGGACGTGGCGTCGACGACGACGAGCGCGTCATCGTCGATGCCCTCGGGACGGGTGATCGCGGTGGCCACACCGGTCGAGGTCTCATTGTGCGGCCACGCGTAGACATCGGCCGTGGCATGTCCGGTCCCGGCCACCTCGGCGAGTGCTGCCGGGAAGGGGATGGCGGATGTGCCGGGCTCGGCCGTGAGGATCAGGGAATCCTCCAGATGGGGGGCCTCGTCGGTGGCCTTGGCGAACTTCTGGCCGAATTCGCCGAAGGTCGCGTGCGCCGCCCGTTCTCGCACGAGTCCGAATGCGGCGACGTCCCAGAAGGCGGTGGATCCGCCGTTGCCGAGGACGACCTCGTAGCCGGAGGGCAGATCGAAGAGTTCGGCCAGGCCGGCACGGATGCGGCCGACGAGGTTCTTCACGGGTGCTTGTCGGTGGCTGGTGCCCAGCACATCGGCGGCCGAGGTCAGCGCCTCGAGCTGAGCGCTGCGGATGCGGGCCGGGCCGGCGCCGAAGCGTCCGTCGGCGGGCAGGAGTTCGTCTGGGATCGCAATATTCGTGGCAGTCACGATCGACAGTCTACGACGCACCCGCCACGCTCCGGTGACCGGCACCGTCATCTTGAGACATGTCACGGGTGTGTTCGGGCCCGGCGTCGACGCACCGGGGGAGCCGCCGCGGACCTGTCCGAGGATGGCTCGTGTCCCCGCGCGGTCGTAGAGTGAAGGTATGAGTGAGCCAGTCGATCGTCTGCCGCAGACACGGAAGTCCTACGAGTCACCGACCTTCGACCGTCCCGAGTCGTCACCCCTGGCGCTGTTTCGACAGTGGTACGACGAGGCGGCCGAGCACGTCCGAGAGCCGAATGCGATGACGGTTTCGACCCTCGACGAATGGGGCCCGTCCTCACGGATCGTTCTGCTCAAGGGCGTCGACGAGACCGGGTTCATGTTCTTCACCGACTACGACTCCTCCAAAGGTCGTCAGCTGCAGGACGATCCTCGTGTGGCCGTGAACTTCCCCTGGCATGACATGGAACGGCAGATCAGGATCAGGGGCCTCGCCGAGGTGGCCGCCCCCGAAGACTCTGACGCGTACTTCGCCGTCCGCCCCCATGGATCGCAGATCGCTGCCAGCGTATCGAAGCAGTCCCAGCCCGTCAGCGGTCGGGAGCAGATGCAGTCCGAATACGATGCCGCGCTCGCCGAATATGCGGACAGAGACGTTCCCCGACCCGATCACTGGGGCGGGTTTCGCGTCCGCGTCTTCGAGATCGAATTCTGGCAGGGGCAGAAGAATCGATTCCACGACCGATGGGCGTTCTGTCGTTCGGACGGCAGCCATGAGCCCGCCGATCTGTCGCAGACGGAGGCCTGGACACCCGTCCGCCTCTATCCGTGACCCGGGAGTTCGGCTTGCCCTCGGGCATCGAGCGGTCCGCGTCGAAATAATCGGACCGATGTCGGTGTTGGCCGGGACAGGCGTCGCCATGGTCTATGCATCGACTGCGCGAGCGGTCCGTGAAGTGTCGTCGGGCAGACGAGAAGGACCGGACCATGGTTGGTGTGGGCGGACGCGAACGGGACCGCAGTTCCACACGGCGAATGGACGGCAGACGTCAACGTCGGTTGAACTCACGTGATTGCCTGAACGCGGGATAGGATTGATGCGAAGAACGCCTGAAACGGTCGAATGGGCCTGAAGACGAAGAGTGGAGTGGCTGGTCTGAAGTGAATGACCTCATTGATACAACCGAGATGTACCTCAAGTCGATCATCGAGCTTGAGGAGCAGTCGATCGTGCCGCTGCGGGCGCGGATCGCCGAACGATTGGAACACTCTGGTCCCACCGTTTCACAGACCGTGGCTCGGATGGAGCGTGACGGTCTGCTGCACGTGAGCAACGATCGGCATCTGGAGCTGACACCCGAGGGGCGTCGCATCGCGACAGAGGTGATGCGCAAGCACCGTCTGGCCGAACGACTCCTCTCCGACGTCGTCGGACTCGAGTGGGAACTCGTCCACGACGAAGCCTGCCGCTGGGAGCATGTGATGAGCGAGCAGGTCGAGCGCAAGCTCGTCACCCTGCTCCCGGAGACCTCATCGGGTCCGTACGGCAATCCGATCCCTGGCCTTGACATGATCGGCGGAGATGCGACGGCCGGCATCGAGGTCATCGACCTGGCCACCGCCGTTGCCCGTGATGGTGCCAAGGAGCTGCGGATCGCGTGGTTGGCCGAACCTCTGCAGGTCGACATCCATCTCCTGCAGCAGTTCCAGGTCGCCGGCGTCCTGCCGGGCAGCGATGTCGATATCTCACGCAACGGTGAGTACATCACGGTGCAGGTCCCCGGTGCCCAGGACGTACTCGACCTGCCGTTGGACACGGCATCACACGTATTCGCCTATACGAAGTGAGACCCCAGCGCCCACTGACGGCCGAAGACTGACGGGCTGCGACACCGACGTCGGGTCCGTCCTCGGAGCGCCGCAGTACGCCAGCTACCGAGAGGCGAATGACACCTACCGGTACACCGCCCCTGTAAAAATCATCGAGAAAGGCGAAGTTAAGCGAACCTACCATCCATTGGTCGTAGTGTCTGCTGAATCCTACAACGTCATTACCGCATATCCGCGAACCAAATAAAATGAGTGAGAAGTTGATTCATACGGTGGAAGGCCTCGCACTGACGTTGAAGTCATTCGGGGATGTAAACAATCTCGGTCAGACGTCCTTTGATCTTCACACCACTGATCCAGTGTCACCAAGGGCAGTGACAGTTGAGGTAACGCAGGAAGACCTTGAAGGACGGCTCCGGGCTATCGCTGGCAACCACCCAGAGCAGGCATGGGGCGAAGAGAGTTTGACACCCGGAGAGGCCGCAGGACGATTGTTGACTGTGCATCTGGAGGAGGTCATAGACAACCTGGACGAGGGGACTGAAACTGTTGTGATCTCCAAAGACGGTATTTTCGCTAAACCTCAATCCATCGATTTGGGCTGAAGCCGCACGCTGGTCTGGATTTCGGTGTTTGGGCAGGTTCCGGGCTCTCGCTGCCCGGAGAGTTCCACGTCAAATCCTCGTATCGCGCCGTTGCTGGCTCGTCGGTCAGGCCACAGCTTGACCAGGTGGAGCATTCGCTGCAGCGAACAGGCGCGTCCACCCCTTTCCCACAGCCTGGGCAGGTGCAGCCTCACCCGCCGGGTTGAGGTCGCAACTCGGGCCGGAACACTGATCAACTTTCCGAATCGTTGCCGGCGTGGTCTTGGTGAGCCTCACTCCGGCGACCGTCGCCGCCGCTCGAGCGGGGGCACCTCCCGCTTGCGGGGAAGATTGAACGCCATCACGGCCAACACCAGCCAGGCGGCATTGGCATTGATCTCTCCCGACGGCAGATGAGTCGGGGTGCGGCTCTTGACATCAACGTAGACGTAGTCGGCGGGATCTGCGTACTCAGACTGGTCAGTACCAGGCAGGCGAAGGCATCGAGTTGACGAACATGGCCGAAGGTGAACGTCCGCAGGAAGGAACCCAGGGCCGAGGGAGCGTACCTGCCGGTGAAGAGCGTGTTCATGCCGCCGTGGCGTAGTAGGGCCAAGTCGTCGATGGAATCGGCACCAGCGATCATTCCCGCTACCAGCGAGGAAACTTTCGCTCCTGCGTTGGGGGCTGCGACACCGACGTCGGGTGCTCGCCTGACGGGCTGCGACACCGATGGCGGATCCGCGCCGAACGACGAACTGTTCCGCGCTCGAAGTGGTGGGAGAATTCACCTGGTCACGGTCAGTGATCTCGGTCGGCTCCGATTTGTTACAAAGCGGTCTTCGGCAGGGTCCGGGGAATCGCAGAACAGCCTGCGGACCTTGTCGTATAACGAGTAAATGTTACGAATATTTTGACCGATAGTAGACCTCTGACCAGGGGAAGTATGGAAAACCTCCAGGTTTTCCCTCGGTGTTCGTGACAGAAACGTGACAATCGATCACCGATTGGTTACAGTTGTGGAGGTTGTCCACGAAAGTGACGACTTCGCACCGAGAGCCGCACGCCACGCTCGGTGCGAATACTCTGAGGACCGAAATGTGGCGGTTGGGTCGTTTCCAATAGGTGACGAGAGGAAAACGTGGCAATTAAGCAGCATGGCCGCCGCGCCGCAGAGGCTAAGGTCAAGACTCCACTGACCGAACTGACTGACATCCTGAATGCCAACTCCGCCGTCTTCGGACGTCGCGCAGCCGTTGTCGCTGCCAGCGGTGGTCTGCTCACCGCAGCCGTGCTTCCGGCCGCAGGACAGGGAGCCGACGACAAGGCCTCGGTCTCCGCCGAATCAGAGGCTCAGACGCAGGTTGAGTTCGAGAACCAGAGTGCGACCATCGCTGCTGATGACGAATCCGAGGGCAAGGACAAGAAGCAGGACTCCTCCTTCAGCGCTAACGTCGAGACCGTCACCGCCAAGGCCGCTCCGAAGCCGAAGCCGGTAGAGACCGCCGAAGAGACCTCGGACGACTCCGCGAACACCGGCTCCTCAGATTCCGGTGACAGCGACTCGGACAAGGGCGAGGGCGATGACGCCGGCTCGATCGACGGCTCGAAGGCCGAGCAGGTGCTCGGCTGGGCTGCCAAGGGCACCGGCACCCCCTACGTTTCCGGCGGTACCTCGCAGAGCGGCTGGGACTGCTCCGGTTACACCAAGTGGGTCTACGGCAAGGTCGGAGTCGATCTGCCCCGCACCTCGGGCGCACAGAAGGGCGCAGGCAAGGTCGTCTCCCAGTCGGAGGCCAAGCCCGGCGACCTCGTCTGGCACCCGGGCCACGTCGGCATCTACGCCGGTGGCGGACAGATGTACGATGCCGGGTCACCGGGATCGGGCACCTCGAAGCGCAGCTTCAGCTGGATGGGCGACGTCACGTTCATCCGCGTTCTCTGATCCATTGCACACAGGAACTCCCCGCCTGACTCGACGGTCCTCGAGCCAGGCGGGGAGTTTTTGCATGCCCGATCGCGGAAGTCCGGAACGGCGGGCGGACCCACTCACAGGCCGTCGACAGGTGAACTGCGGTGAAAGATTCCGTGACGCGAGCCGTATGAATTCGGTCACAGGGCGGTGTCAGCGTTATTCTTGAAAAGATTGAGTTGGCGTAAGTGATGGGAAGTCAGATGAGCCACAGTCCGATAGTGCGAATAACCGCTCCAGTCTCTGGCGCGGAGCACATATCTGTGTCCGTGTCCTCTACCAAGGCGTTGTGCTGTTGCACAGCGCCTTTTGCTTTCCCCGGGCCCGTGCCGACCGGCCGGTCCCACACTCACACGAAGATGAGGGGCGGGATATGAAGACTCTCGTGCTGAATGCCGGGTACGAACCGCTGTCGATCGTTCCCTTCACCAGGGCAGTGGTCCTGGTGCTCACGGGCAAAGCGACAGTCCTGGCCGCAGAGGACGTGCCGGTGAGATCCGAACACCTGAGCCTCGACCAACCGTCGGTCATTCTGCTCACCCGATACGTCCGCCCTCCTCACGGTCGCCGGGTCTCCCTCTCCCGGCGAGGCGTGCTGCGCCGCGACAATCATCGCTGCGCCTATTGCTCGAACGCCGCCTCCACGGTCGACCACGTCGTACCTCGTTCACGGGGCGGGGCCAACAGTTGGGAGAACCTCGTCGCCTGCTGTCGCGATTGCAACAACCGCAAGGGCAGCCGGACGCTGTCCGAGATCGGCTGGAAGCTCGGGTTCCAGCCGCAGGAGCCGCGCACCGGGCAGTTCTGGATGCGGGGCATCGACAAGCCCGTCGAGCAATGGCGTCCCTTCCTGGAACTCTCCAGTGCCGCCTGAGACCCACACCGGAGCACGATCCCCAGCTCGGGTCGGAGCGTGGACTCACATGCGTCCCGTTGCTGGTCGCAGCGACGGTGTCCGGTCTGCGACTCATTTCGGATAACGATGTGAAATACGCGAAGGTGTCACCTCGATTGTGATTTAGGGTGGACGAAAGAGAAGTCCGCTTCGAGACGAGGAGCTTGCGATGAATGAGCAAGACCGAACCCAAGACGCCGATACATCACCCGCAGGGGAGACTGACGCTGTCGTCGTCGGCATCGATGGTTCGCCTCCCAGCCGCAACGCACTCGCCTGGGCCATACAGGAAGCGAGATCTCTGCAGAAGCCGATCCGTCTGGTCGGCGCCTACACGATTCCCAGTGTCGCCGCGGCTGCGATCGACGTCTCGTACGTTCCGATCGATGACACGTCGATCCGTGCGGCCGTGACGAACACGCTCAAAGAGGCCGCCGCGGAGGTCAAAGCCGCCGGAATGCCCGTCGAGGCCGTCATCGAGATCGGTGATGCCGCGGGTGTGCTCATCGACGAATCGAAGTCGGGGAGTCTGGCCGTGGTCGGCTCCCGCGGTCGGGGCGGGTTCGCCGGGCGGCTGCTCGGCACCGTCTCCAGCGCACTGCCTGCCCACTCCGCATGCCCGACCGTCGTCGTCCCGGCCTCATGGCAGTCCGAGGCGGAGAAGACAGCGCACCCCACGTCCTCGCGCCCCATCCGGCAGGACGGCATCGTCGTCGAGGAACCCGATCCGAATGTCGAGGCCATCGAAGGGCTGCGCTTCGACGGCAAGGTCGTCGTCGGCGTCGATTCCCTCGGCGCCGAGTCCCCGGCCCTGTGGAAGGCCGCTCGCCTGGCGGTGCGGCGGGGATCGCCACTGCACATCGTCGCCGTGATCACGACCACCGTGATCGGCCCCGAATGGCTGCCGAGCACCGCTGACCTCGAGCGTCTGGTCAACGAGGGCGCCGACAAGCTCGTCGTGGCCAAGCAGCGTCTGCGGGAGGAGTTCCCCGACCTCGACGTCACCTGGACCCTGTTCGACGGTCAGCCCGCCGAGGTGCTTGTGCGGGCGTCCGACACCGCAGAGGTGCTCGTCATCGGTTCGCGCGGTCGCGGTGGCTTCGCGGGACTGCTCCTCGGGTCGACCTCGCAGTCGGTGCTGCCGTATTCCCAGTGCCCGACGATGGTCGTCCGCGTCACCCGCGACCACAACAGACATCGACACGATGACGAGGCCCCCGAACCGGGGCTGTGAACCCGGCCGCTGACTGACCACACGGCACCACTGCGATGCCGTGAGCGCGGCTACGGGTCCGTCGTGGCCTCGATGACGACATTGTCGACCGAACGACCGGACGCGCGCTGCAAGCATGTGAGGATGACGAGGCGGCCAGGTTCATCGGCCCACACGCGGTCATCAGCGGAGATGTCCGTCTTGGACACGGTGTAGGAATCGGTCACGGTGTAATCGTGGTCCTGGAGTGTGATCGTCTCACCCAAATCGACCGTCGGCTCACCGGCGGCGACATCGATGAGCTTGTTCCCCGGCAGCTCGGCTCCTTGAACGGAGTGGATGGCGACATAGGTGGTGCCGCGCTCGGGGTGGTCGGGGGTGCCGTGGTTGCGCACAACGTAGCCGTTGCGCAGCCCCGGGGGATTGATCGCGCCGTTGACCTCGGACATGGATTCCAACCCGGTGGCAAGGCCCACCGAGGGGACCTGAAACTCACCGTCGAGGGTTTCGATCTTCATATCCTCGACCTCGGCATCGCTCGGGGGCTCCTCCAAGCGGACATCGGCGTCGCTCTCGGCGGTGTTCTGCTCTTCCTCGATGCCCTGGGTGAGCATCCATGCTCCTGCGCAGATGAGAGCGGTGATGACAACAGCGACGGGGATTGCCCACCAGGCAGCAGATCTGCGTGCCGACATGGTTTCCTTTCATATGCCGGCGGCGGCCACCGAATCAGTGGCCGCCGCCGAGCGATGATGTGACGGTCAGTTGCCCGTCCTGCGACGGCGAAGCGCAGCAACGATGAGGCCGCCGGCCGCGGTCAGCAGGGTGACACCGCCGACGAGGTTCCAGTTGGTGCCACCATCGTTCGAATCAACATAGGCTCCTGTCTTCACGACCGGATTGTCGTCGGGCTTCTCCGCCTCGGGGACGTCGATCGCCACGGTCTCCGACGGGACACCGTAGTCATGCGACCAGGCGTCGTTCGATCCGGACGCAGCAGCCGAGGCAACGAAAGTCACCGACTTCTCCTCGCCGGGCTCGACGAAATCTGCATCGAGTTCGAGTTCATCGGTCTCGAATTCGACGGTGCCGTCATCGCCGCATGTGACATCGGGGGTGAATGTCTCAATCAGTTCCGCGTCCTCGGGGGCCTCCTCGGATCGATTGATCTTTCCGTCTTCGGCATAGACCTCGACCTTGGCGTCGTCGACGGGCTCACCGGGTGCACAGTCCTCCAGACGCACCTTGTCGGTGACCGTTGTCGGCAGTTCGGTGATCTCGTCGATCGACACCTGCGAGGACACCTCCGGGGCATAGAGGCCCTGGTAGGAATCGGAGGCCGCCACCGTCGTGACCTGCTTCTCGATGACGGCCTGCAGGCTCGTACGGTCGAAGTCATCGGCGTCGAAATTCTTGGGCTCCCACTTGGTCACCGAACCGGTGGGCATACCCGAGAACTCCACCGACACCGAGGCATCGGGAACCTCGTCGGTGAAATCGAGGGGAATCTCGACCGGTTCTTCGCCGGACATGATCTCCGTCGTCTCTGCCTCGGCGCCGTCGACGGTGAGTTCGCCTTCGAATCCGGGAACCTCGACGCCCTCGGAATTGACCAGGGAGACAACGGCGGCCGATGAGTCCTCATCAATGGTGACCTTGGCTTCGTAGGTGCCGTCGCCGGCGTACTCTGCGGCTTCATCGCCCATGCGTGCCGAGAGCTCATAGGCTTCGGACAGCACCTCATCATAGAACGCGTCGGCGCCGATCTCCTTGAGGTTCTTGGAGTCCTCGTTCCAGCCGATTCCATCCGTGACTTCCTGCAGAGTGCGGTCATCGAGGATGTCTCGATGGTCGATCTCATCCGAGCTGTGGACGTGCGCGCCGATGGCCATATCGTGGGCCATCTCCTCGACCTTGTCATCGCGGGGTTCGTCCCACTTCGCGAGGATATAGGCCAGTTCGGGAGCCTCGACGGAGGACTTCCCGCTCTCGTCGTATCCCTCACCCATAGGCTGGGTCAGGCCTCGGTCGATACACCAGACTCGATCGCCGGACATCGGACCCGACGACGGGATGTAGGCACCGTACATGGTGGAATTCTCGATGCCACCCTGGTCGTCCGTCTCAGGGTTGGTCGTTACGCCGGTGAAGTCCGGTTCGCCCTCGTAGGCACTGAGCTGAGGGCCGACTTCGGGTGCCGCTGCTGCTGGAGATGAAAGGAGTGCGCTCCCTGCGATCAATGCAACGGTTGTGCCGACTACCGGGAGTCGCCTGCGGAGTTGCCGCATATTCTGGTTCCTTCCTGGGGAGCGCTGCGTGGCGTCGACCTTCGACTCCGCGTAGGAAGGTGCAGAGGTTCTGCTCTTCTTTCGCTCCCGAGGAGTCATTCTATAGATAGCAAGGGTAGTTGTCTCGTTGAGTTGACAGCGGTCGTGTATTCCGAGGCGTCGCGGCCGAAAACGCGAATGTTGTCGGCCCGTGACCTGGCGCCCCCGGGCGGATTCGAACCGCCGACACCCGCTTTAGGAGAGCGGTGCTCTATCCCCTGAGCTACGGGGGCGATGTGGCATTCTTCGACCACAGCCACCCAGTGTAGCGTAGAAGAAACCTGGATGTTTCACGGTGTGCCAGCACCTATTGGACGCAGTTTCTCGTTAGGGTCGAATTGTGCCGGATTCCGATGTTGACGATCAGTTCCCAGAACTCGACGATGTCTACGCCGAGTGGAAACAGCAGGCTGCCCACCTGGGTGGTCGCGACACCATGCTTCATTTCCGGGACTCACGCGACGGCAGCATCGATCTCTCCGGTGCGCACCCCTCCGGCCTGGCCCAGCTTCTGGCGGGCCGAGCCACCCGACTGTCCAGCCTGGTCCGGGACCATGAGATCCTCGCCGACGCCCGCCGGCGGGCCAAGTCGATCCGGTCGAAGGCGGAGCAGCTCGACAATGAACGGGGAATCCAAGCGGCACACCTGGCGATCGGCTTCGCCTCGTGGACGGAGAAGGACTCCAAATACAAGTTCAACGCCCCCGTCGTGATGCGCCACGTAACTCTCGTCCCACGTGGTTCCCGCGTGGAGGACTTCGAAGTCGTGCTGGGCGAGGGGATCATGATCAATCCCGCTCTGGTCCAGCACCTCTCCGAGGTGTACGACCTCGACGTTCCCGTCGACGAATGGATCGAGGCCACCGGAGGGCCGCACGGCTTCGATCCGGGGCCGGCCCTTGACCGGCTCCGTGACCTTGCGCAGCCGGTGCCCGGGCTGCGCATCAACCATCGATTCATAGTGTCGACGTTCGCGAACATCGCGAGTCCCTTCATCTCCGACTATCTGCCGACTCAGCACCCGATCCTGCGTGCCCTCGCCGGTGACGAAGAGGTGCGAAGCGCACTCGGCGGCCCGTCCTACGTCCCGACCCCGCGGGCGGAAGCACGGACCGAACCGGACGAGGACGAATTCTCCGAGCCGACGGTTCGCATCAGCGATGGCTCCCTGCCCGGGGCCGGTGGCGTGCAGGACACCGCATCTGAGGAGAAAGACACCGCGACCGAGACCGCCGGTGATTCGGACGTGGCCGAGCCTGACGCCTCGTCGAAGGATGCGGCCGCGAAAGCACCAGCCGCGGAGGATGCGGGCACCGAGACCGCAGCCGCCGCGGCTCCAGAGGCCGAGGACGCTGATCCCGAAGCAGCTGAAGACCTGGCTGCGGATGCCGACGATGACGATGTCGTTCCTGCGGCACTCAAAGAACCCGTCACCCCGCTTCCCGACCGCAAGCCGCAGGAAGAGTTCCTCGTCATCGACGTCGACGGTGACCAGCAGGCCGTCGTCGATGCCGCCGTCTCCGGGCGCTCCGTCGTCGTCGACAGCCCTCCCGGAACCGGCGCCACCCAGGTCGCCGTCGCCGTCGCCACAACACTGGCACACACCGGTAAGAGTGTGCTCTTCCTGGCGCAGAACGCCGATGCCCTCGATGACTTCTCCACCCGCCTCGGCGAGGTCGGGCTGCGAGATTTCGCTGTGGACACACGCAAGGGCACAGGCGAAATCAGCAGACAGCTCGTCGGACTCATCGGATCGGCGGAGAAAGCCGAACGCCCCGACCTGTCCGGACTCCTCAACGAACTCAACGAGCAGCGTGCGACTCTCACGGAACACGTTTCATCGCTGCACCGCCGCCGCGAACCCTGGGACGTGTCCGTCTACGAGACGATGCAGCACCTCGCGGAGCTGACCTCCGGCGACGACTCACCGCAGACTCCCGTCCGCTTCGGGGAAGAGGTGCTCGGAGCCAGCGACGAACGTCGGAGCGCGCTGCGTGGAAAGCTCGGCGAACTGGCCGCGCTGGGGGCCTTCACCCTCGACGTCGAGGACACCGTCTGGTTCGGTGCCGACCTCAAATCCGTCGAAGAGGCCGAAGCCGCGCGAACCGTCGCCGAGCGCCTCGGCCGAACCATCCCCGACCTCGTGACGGCCGTCGAACCGGTTCTGTCGAAGGCCGAGCTCAACCCCCGCCGCAACCTCAACGACTGGTCGCGCGCGATCAAGGTGCTGCTCCGGGTGCGCACCACCCTCGACAGCTTCATCCCGGACATCTATGACCACCGACTCGACGATCTCATCGCCGCGACCGGAACCTCGGAATATCGGTCCGAAGCCGGCATCGAGATGGGGATGTTCCAGCGCAAACGCCTGAAGAAGTCCGCGAACGAGTTCCTGCGCCCCGGTGCCGATCTCGCAGACCTGCATTCGGCACTCGTCGACGTCCGGTCCCAGCGGATCATTCTCCAGGACCTCGCCGGACATGACGGACGTCCGCAGATTCCTCGCGGAGTCCTCGAAGCCGACGAGATCCTGCAGAACGTCGAAGCCGACATCGCCACGATCGCACCCGTCCTAGAGACCACTCCCGATGGCGGGGATCTGGACTCGATGCTCATCGAGGAGCTGCAGGCTCGGACGGAAGCCATGGGCCGGGACTCGGAGAACCTCGCCGAGCTGCCCGAACGCTCCCGGATCCAACGCGAACTGAGCGAGGAAGGACTCTCGGACCTGCTGACGGATCTGCGTCGTCGCAAGGTCGACACCAACCTCGTCGGACCCGAATTCGATCTTGCCTACTGGGCATCCGTACTCCAGAGAATGGCCAGCGAGGACCCGCAGGTGGGTCGGCACGATGGTGAAGCACTGCACGACGTGGCCGAAGGCTTCCGCGAGAACGACCGCGCATTCGTCGCCGCAGGTGCCAGTCGGCTGCGGTACAACCACGCGCAGGCATGGCGGCGGGGGATCGACAACGATCCGATCTCCGCGGGAGTCATCAAGCAGGAGCTGCTGTCGCCGCACACGTCCGTGCAGACCATGTCGACCCGAGCCCCCGAGCTGCTGACGACTCTCGCGCCGGTCTGGATGGCCAGCCCGTACACCGTGCCCGAACTCTTCTCCGCGCTTCCGCTCTTCGACGCCGTCGTCATCGCCGATGCCGGCCGGCTCTCGGTCGCCGACGTCGTTCCCGGCATCACCCGCGCCCGACAGGTCATCTCTCTCGGCGACTCGAGGCTCCTCGGACCACGGCCGTTCTCGATCGCGGTCGACCGCTGGGGAATGGACGATGGGAACCATCCGACCTCGGTGCAGGAGCGCCTCGGCGAGTTCCTGCCTCGGATGGAGCTGTCCAATTCCTACCGTCAGTCGCCGGTCGGACTCATCGACCTGGCGAACCGTCATTTCTATGATTCGACGATCACGACGATGCCGACCGCGCACACGGGCGAAGGGACCGGCCTCGAATTCTCCTACGTCGCCGACGGCAGGGGGCCGACCGACATCGGCACCGGTCGCGTCGAGAGCCCTGATGCCGAGGTCAAACGCGTCGTCGAACTCGTGCTCAAACATGCACGGAACCGTTCGCGCGAATCACTGGCCGTCGTCGCGCTCACGGCCCATCACGCCCAGCGAGTGGCCACAGCGATCTCGCGGGCGATGAAGGATCTGCCGTACGTCGCGGCGTTCTTCAACGATTCGAGCAAGGAACCCTTTGTGGTCACCGATGCCGAGCGTGTTCAGGGCATGTCCCGTGACGCCGTGATCTTCACCCTCGGCTACGGTCGAACCCTCCACGGCCGGGTCATCCACGACTTCGGGGCGCTGTCCGGGCCCGACGGCGAGAGAATCCTTGCGGCGACGATGACGCGTGCCCGGACCCGACTGACCGTGGTCTCGAGCATCGAGTCCGAGGACTTCGACATGCACCGGTTGAGCGGGGGAGCGGCCCTGCTGCCACGACTGCTCGATGAGATCGCCGCGGGAGGAGTCCGACAGCCGGGGCCCCACGGTGAGATCTATGATCCGCTCTTCAACGACATCGCGGATCGGCTGCTGCAGCTCGGCGTCGTCGCCCACGAACATTACAACGGCATCGACCTGGCCGTCGCGAACTCGACCGAGGACGAGCACGGGATGATCATCGCCGTCGCAGGTGACGGGCCTGAATACGCATCGATTCGGAGCCTGCGCCAACGTGAACGCGTCGTGCCTGAACAGCTGGCCCGCCGGGGATGGAAATTCATGCGCGTGTGGTCGACCGATGCCTTCGTCGACCCGCAGACGGAAACCGAGAAGATCTTCGACGCATGGAAGGCCACGGTCGAGAAGATGAGTCCTCAGGCCGTCCTCAATGCGGCACGCGCCGCCTCGGTCGTCGTCGGACGCACCGGCAGTCGGCCCAAGCTGGTGCCCGGGCTGCCCATGCACAAATACTCGGAATCCAGCCTCGACGCGATGATCGATTGGGTCCAGTCCGATGCCGTCGTCCGCGGCGATGGCGAGATCAAGGACCTCCTTCGCACGGCGTTGGCGCAGAAGGGCAGCTCGAGTCGCGGAGACTCCCAACTGCAGGCCGCCGTCGACCGGTACCGTCAACGTCATGCTCGGGCGAAGAAGGTCACCGGCGCCGAGGTGCTCGTGCCCGAATCGGATCAGCGCAGTCCCATGGAGGAAGAGGTCGTACCCACCTTCGACACGGGCAAGATCCGGGCCGACGAGCTGCGTCAGGCCGGTCTGATCGAGACGGCGAGCAATGATCAGGTGCCGAGCCCGGAAGCGCGGGATGCTCCGACGGGACCATCGGACGCGTCGACGGGTGCTTCGGAAGCGTCGATAGGTGCTTCGGACTCGCTGGCGGGACCGCGAGAAGCCGCCGGGGATGGCGCGGAGTCGGCTGCCGGCGAGCAGCAGACAGCGTCTGCCGGGGAAGCAGCGAACGGTGGGCAGGAGTCGGCGTCTGCCGGACAGGACTCGGCGTCGGATGCGCAGGATCCGAGCGGGAACGCGCGGGGACCGACCGAAAATGGTCGAGAGTCGACCGGCAGAGGGCAGGGCGCGAAGACCGTGCGTCCCAGTGCTGCCGATATCGAACCGAACACGGATGACTCGCAGCGGGATGAGTGACGAGAACCTCGACGAGCAGCCGTCCGAGGACGCACACGAACAAGATCCGGACCACCTCGGTGAGGCAGCCGCCGAAGACGAACGCGAGGGCCAGCAGCAGACGCAGGCTCGTCTCGACGCGGCCCTGCGGAGATATCGTGCCACCCTGCGCAATGAGGCCGAAACCGGCAACGAGGGTTTCAGCGCGGATTACTACAAGTCGCAGAAGCCCCCGCACTGGTAGCCGACGACCCTGTTGTGAATCGGCGTTCGGCGTCAATTGCGGCCGGTGTCGTCGCCTCGTCATCGTGGGGTCCAGGCCGGTTCGCCGGTCTCCGCATACAGAAGAAGGCCCGCTTCCCAAGGAGGGAAACGGGCCTTCTGACCGGCTGCGCTCAGTGGCGAGGGGGATCCGTCGACTCGGTGTCGTCGAAGGGGCCGGGCGTGCTGGCGGGCCCCTCGGCAGGGCCGCCGGCGGTGGTCGCCGCCTGAGTCCGGAGGATTTCGCGGATGTCGCCGAGCAGGTCCTCGGCGGTCGGAGGGACTTCCTCCTCCGGGGCCCCGCGCTTGCGCAGTTCGTTGAGCTTATTCATCGGAACGATGATGATGAAGTAGACGATGGCGGCCACGATCAGGAAGTTGATCGCCGCGGTGATCACGGCACCCAGATCGATGGTCGTCTCGGGGACATCGGGCTTGATCTGGAAGCTCAGCGCTGGACCTTCTGCACCGCCGACGGCGGCGATCAGCGGATTGATGATCTTGTCGGAGAAGGCCGTCACGATCGCAGTGAAGGCGCCTCCGATGATCACCGCGGTTGCGAGTTCGACGACATTGCCCTGAAGAATGAAGTCTCTGAATCCTTTGAGCATTGGAGGCACCCTTTCGGCGTATATGCAAACCATAATGCTGAATAGAACACTGCTATTACGTTTATATGATACACACAGATAACTCACCAGTTTGCATGATGACATGCAAGTTAGTCGCCGTGTCCGAATCGGGTCAGGACCGAGCCGGATGACCTCGTCATCTCAGCCTCACGCCACGGCGACGCCGGTTGCGGGTCAGCGCGGCAGGATCGCGAAGCTGATCGGCATCCCGGCGAATTCGGCGATCCGACCAGCATCGTCCGAGGACAGCATCACCGAAACAAGCTGTCCTGATTCCGCAGAAATGCCATCGGCTTTCTCGACGAGGCGAGCTATCGTCACTTCTTCCACGACGACCTCGGAACCGCCGTCGGGCAGCGAGCTGAACAGACGAATGCGCTGACCCGGCTGCAGGAGTGCCGCCGAGGCGTCGTCGGCCAAGCGCACGGGCATGAGCAGATCGGTGCTGTCCTCGGGAAGCGCCTGCTGGTCGAGGACGGCCGACCGAGTCACCGGCGAACCCTCGGACAATCCGGCCGAGGTGCGTTTATGCTCGGCTTCCGACACCGAGGTGAAGGACTTCTCCGGCACGAGCGATGCCGGAAATTCGACGACCGCCAGGTCCTGGGACCCGAGTTCTGAACCCGGCGGCAGATCCCTGTTGGCGACGACGATGGCCGTTCCGTCCTGATCCGGGGTCAGAATCCAGACCACAAGAGCACACGCACATGCGAAGCACACGGCAGCGAGTACCCGCTGCGGCTTGATGCGTGCGGACTTCGACCAGGTTGAGGTTCTGGCCCTGATACGGCGGATGATTCCCATGCCCTGAGCCTGAACCGGCGCTCGGACGCAGATCAAGGGCTGAGAACCTGCCTGTGGACGGCCGTGAACCGTGCACAGGTGGAATGCACATGAGTGCAGCGGCTGTCCACAGTCGAACCGCACGCAAGTCGACCGTCGGCAGAGCGGGACAGCCACGGGAGTCGGACCGGGGTGGATCGGTGCGGGTCAGCCTGCGGAGGCTTGGGGGAGCGCCAGCGTAGGTTTGGGCCGGCCGCTGGAAGTGCTGTGCTGTGCAGGTCAACCTGCGGAGGTGCTCGCCGCCTTGGTGCCCACGGCGGTGGACTCCGACGAGGAAGACGAAGATTCCGAAGCGCTCGATGAGCTCGAGGACTCCGAACCCGAGGACTCCGAATGCGAGGACTCCGAGCTCGTTGACTCCAAGTTCGACTTGTGCGAAGAGTTCGACGACGAGGACGCGGTGTTCGAGCTGCCCGCGCGGGAGTCGGTGGCATAGAAGCCTGAACCCTTGAAGCTGATTCCCACGGTGCCGAAGACCTTCTTCAGGCGGCCCTGGCACTCGGGGCAGATCGTGAGCGAATCATCGCTGAAGTCTTGGTGGATATCAAAAGCATGACCACAGCTTTTGCATGCATAGGAGTAAACGGGCATTCGAGACCTTTCTTCGACGAGAAGATTATAGTCCACCGCACTCGTCCGCGCTCAACGCGAGTGGTGAGGAGCCTGAGCGCGCCCTGCCTCGTCCACAGGCCGACGCACATGAGTGGGAGACTCATACGAGGGTGTGGACCCCGGCGTCGGTGACCGCTCGGGCGATCTGCAGGTCCCAGGGATCGACCGTGAGCCCGGGAAGGTCGAGCTCGGAGGCGAAGCACACGCCGTAGACGGCGGTCTGATCCCTCGTCGCCAACGGCACTTCACCCTGCGGACCGAAGGTGCGGTCGTAGAATCCGCCCCCATTTCCCAAGCGGGCGCCCCCGGCACCGAACCCGAGGGCGGGGACGAATGCCAGGTCAAGGGCCACCTCGGCGGTGAGGAGCTCGGTCGCGGTCAGCTCGGATGCGGGCTCACGGATGCCCCAGTTGCCCTGCGGTTCGAGGGTGGCCATGGCATCGGCGACGGACCCGAACGTGAGGGCGTGACCGATCTTCGTGACCACGGGCAGGTAGACGCTCCCGCCGTGGGCGAGGAACCGGTCGATGACCGAATCCAAACCGGGTTCGCCGGAAAGGGCGGCGTAGGCGAGCATCGAGCGTCCGGCCAGGTCCAGATCGGGCCAGAACTGCTCGACCTGCTGCCAAGCGGCCTCGGCAACCGATGAAGCGGCGCCAGCAATCGGTGAAGCGGCGCCGGCGACCGAGGAAGCGGCCGCGGGGATTGCGGGGTCGGAGACAGCCCTGTCGGCGCGTTCGGAACGTATGCGCGCCCGCAACTGCGCCTTCGAAGTTTCTGCATCCACCCTCACCAGCCTAATCCGATGCGCCTGGATTGGTTAAGATGAACAGCATGAGTGATGATTCGCGACGCAAAGTGCGCAAGGCCGTGATCCCTGTCGCCGGTCTGGGTACCCGCTTTCTCCCAGCGACCAAGGCGACGCCCAAGGAGATGCTGCCCGTCGTCGACAAGCCCGCCATCCAGTACGTCGTCGAAGAGGCGGCCGACGCCGGACTGCAGGACCTTCTCATGATCACCGGACGCAACAAGCGGCCCCTCGAAGATCACTTCGACCGCGTCGACGGTCTCGAGGCGGCATTGGCGAAGAAGGGCGATGACAAGAAACTCGCGGCGGTTCGCCACGCCTCCGAACTCGCCGACATCCACTATGTCCGCCAGGGCGATCCGAAGGGCCTGGGCCATGCCGTGCTCAAGGGCCGCCAGCACGTGGGCGACGAGCCCTTCGCGGTTCTGCTCGGCGACGATCTCATCGACGAGCGCAGCCCGATCCTGCCGAAGATGATCAGCGTGGCGGAGGAGACCGGCGGCAGCGTCGTCGCACTCCTGGAAGTCCCGCCCGAGGCGATCCACCTCTACGGCTGCGCCGCCGTCGAAGCCACCTCAGATGACGAGGTCGTCAAGGTCACCGGCCTGGTGGAGAAGCCAGAGCAGGGTGAGGCTCCGTCGAACTTCGCGATCATCGGCCGCTACGTCCTCGCACCCGAGATCTTCGACGTTCTCGAGACCACCGAACCCGGCCGCGGCAACGAAATCCAGCTCACCGACGCCCTTCAGGACCTGGCCGGGGAAGACGGCGGCAACGGGGTCTACGGAGTCGTGTTCAAGGGTGCTCGGTACGACACGGGAGACAAGCTCGATTACCTCAAGGCCGTCGTGCAGATCGCCAGCGCTCGCGATGACCTCGGAGCCGACCTCAACAGTTGGCTCAAGGAATACGTGGCGAGCCTCGACTGACACCGAACCGGCACGCGTGCGACGGACATGATGGACAGGCTCGACTGGAGTGGGGCGCACATTGAGCATGCGAGAGCGGAGGCAGTCGTTTGTGGCCGGTCATCCTGACTGATCAGCAGTCCGACATCGTGCTGCGCCCACTGCAGCGGCGCGACGAGAGCCAATGGCGGGACGTCCGCAGGCGCAACCGCAACTGGCTGCGTCCCTGGGATGCGACCCTGCCGATCCCCGGACAGGAGCTCCCGGGGTTTCGGGCCATGATCCGAATGTCCGACAAGCAGGCCAAACGCGGACTCTCCGTACCCCTGGCGATCGAGGTCGGCGGCCGATTCCGCGGTCAGCTCACCGTTTCGAGCATCAGCTGGGGCTCCATCCTCAGCGGACAGATCGGCTACTGGATCGATTCGCAGGTGGCCGGCCGCGGCATCACTCCCATCGCTGTCGCCATGGCCGCCGATCACTGCCTCTTCGCCCTCGGCCTGCACCGCATCGAAATCAACATCCGCCCCGAGAACACGGCCAGTCTGCGCGTGGTCGAGAAACTCGGCTTCCGCGACGAGGGCCTGCGGGAGAAGTACATGCACATCGACGGCAGATGGTGCGACCATCGCACGTTCGCGTTGGTCACCGAGGACGTCCCGCAGGGGGTTCTCGCCGCGTATCGACACAGTCGGAGAAACATGTGAACTCGGTGCCTGTTTGACCGACACACCACGGTCCTTCACGGCATAGCTGATCCGGGCGCTCTAGGGTTGCAGTGTGGACACCAGCATCATCGTCGTTATCGCCATCATCGTGGTCTTCGCCGTTGCTGTGCCCACAATGATCCGCAAGTCGGCGACCGAGCTGTCTCGCGTCGAGATCGACACCGTCCCCGACGAGGCCCAGGTCGTCGCAGCCGATCCTCAGATTCCCGGCCACGACGACACCGAACGAGCACGGGTCTTCCATTCCGATGCCAGCGTCGAACCGACGGTGCCCAGCCCCGACGTCGCGCCCCTGACGACTGCGCCGACATTCACCCTCTCCGCACCGTCCCCCGAGTTCGCCCTCATCGACGGACAGGCGAAGACGAGGTCGACGAGCGACACCGATACCACCACCGCCGAGGCGGCCGCAGAGCACCAGCGCAGCGTCCTTCCCGTCGCGGTCGGTGAGACCCGCTCCGCACTGACCGACGACCTCAGCAGAAGCGGTCACCGGGCATCGGCCACGGAATCGGCGGCTCCGGGGATGCGGGACAACGTTCGGAGCCTCCACCCGGCTGTGCGAGCAGTGTTCAACGAGTCGCGGCAGAACACGGGTGGCGGTCACTCGAGCGGCGGAACGAATCCCGGACGGTCGGCCGGCGGCCACCTCGGCGATCATTCCGCGGCCGGCCCCGACCGGTCGGGAAGTCCACAGCGGGGAACGCCGCACGACCGATCCACCGGGCCCAGCACTGCAGGCGCAACCAGACGAGGTACACAGATTCCCGATCCGAACTTCGGAGCCGATGAGGACCATTCGATGAGTGATAAAGCAACGAGACTGCGTGAGTCCAAGAAATCGCTGGGCGCGAGGACGCGAGGCTTCGCCCTGCTCTTCCTCGCCTCTGTCCTGGGCGTTCTGGTGACGGGAGTGCTTGCTCTGTTCTCGGTCGTACACGTCGCTTTCACGGGAGTGTTCCTCGGTCTCGCGATCGTCTCGCTGTTCGTCGTGCGCACCCTCAACTTGCGCAAGCGCAAGATCAAGGCTCGTCTTCGGCAGCTCGAGCGGCCGTCGACGAAGCGTTCCGGTTCGCAGACGAAGACCGAGCCGAGGAGAACAGCCGCGCCGAATGCGACGAAGGCTGTGCAGACGAACGGTGCACCGACGAAGGCTGCACCGACGAGCGCTGCTCGGTCGGCTGCTGCGCCGACGAACGGTGCTCAGACGGCTGCTGAGCCGAGGAGCGGGACCCGGTCGGCTCAGCCCAGGAACGGGAGCCAATCGTCTGCGGGGGCGACGTCGTCCGAGAGGCGTGCGGCTGAGGCGTCGAAGCCCGCCGAGGGCCGGTCGTCCGTGGCAGCGAAGTCCTCCGAGGGGAGGTCGGCTGTGGCGGCGGAGCCTGCCGAGGGGAGGTCGGCTGTGGCGGCGGAGCCTGCCGAGGGGAGGTCTGCAGGATCAACGAAGGCGGCTCAGGCGCGCGCGGTGATGCAGCGCAATGTGACGGCCAAGCACGACCGTGAAGAGGCCAACACCGGCGAAATTCCGCTCGTGCGCATCCGGAACGAAGCTGCAGAGGGCCACACCACTCGCCAGGTCCTGTTCACCGGGCCGATCCCCGTGGTCGAAGAAGCAACCCCCGAAGCGGCAGGGACCAAGACGGCAGGGAACGACACGGCACAGGCGGCGCCGACGACCGCGTCAGCACCTGCTGCCGAGGCGAGTGAGTCAAGTGCATCGACACCTGAGACCTCGCCGTCCAGCGACCTGGGACAGGTCTCGGCCTCTGCGGTCGAGAGCGATTCGGCGGTCGAAAGCGAGTCGACCGTGGCCGCGGCCGATGCTTCGACTGTCGCGACTGCGAAGACCGACGACAGCGCCAAGACTGTCGGGGCCGACGAGACAGTTGGGGCCGCTGAGGGCATCGAAGCCGCTGGGGCCGACGGAGCCGCCGCCGTCAGCGACCCATTCATGCAGCGACTCCAAGCACGCGATGCCTGGTCGCCCACGCCTCTGCCCGTGCCCAGCTATGTCGATGCTCCGCGGGTCGAACACCCTGTGCCCGAGACCAAGGCTGCCGATGCGAGCTCCTATGAAACCGAGGCCCGCAGCCGTGAGGACATCGCCGCGGAGTTCGCGGCGGAGCTCGGCTATCGTCCCGAACTCAGCGATTCGGCTCGTGAGGATGGCCCGCTGGAACACGGCCGCAAGGCGATCCGGACCAACAAGGCCCCCGACCTGGGCGCCGTCGACGACGTCCTCGCCCGTCGTCGCGCCTGACTCGAACCGTTGCGGCGGCGTCGGGGAAGCTCATTCGGCCCACAGCGACTGCGTGGGATTCAGCCCGCGGCACTGACGAGGAATGCGGCCCCTGAGAAGGAAACCGGCAAACCCCGAGGCTGATGGTGGACTGTACAGTCGGAGAAGACCGACCAGCAGATCGAATCGCGCCGCCTCTGATCCTCTGCGGTCCTGGGAAACACAACCGCTGGGCCAACATGCATACGTACTGCACATGTGCTCGACGGATGCATGGTTGCCCAGCGGGTGTCCCCGAGCGTTGAGCCTCAGGTGCGAGGCAGCGCCACGTACTTGATCTCGAGGAACTCCTCGATGCCCACCTTTCCGCCTTCGCGGCCGAGTCCGGATTTCTTGACGCCGCCGAAGGGCGCCGCCGGATTCGAGACCAGGCCGGTGTTGAGTCCGACCATCCCCACCTGCATCTGGTCGGCCAGACGCAGCGAACGCTCGAGGTTTTCGCTGAAGAGATAGCCGACCAGGCCGAATTCGGTCTCATTGGCCAAGGCCATGCCCTCGTCGTCGGTGTCGAAGGTGACGATGGGGGCCACGGGCCCGAAGATCTCGGTGATCCGGATCTCGGAGTCCTGCGGCACATCGGTCATGACCGTCGGGCTGTAGAAGAATCCCTTGCCGTCGATCTGCGAACCGCCGGTGAGGATCTTCGCGCCCTTGGCCACAGCGTCGTCGACGAGCGAGGTGACCTTGTCCAGTGCATCCTGGTCGACCAGCGGGCCGACCTCGGTGCCGTCCTCGAGGCCGTTGCCGACCGTCATCGAGCCGATGCGCTCGGTGAGTTTCGTCGAGAACTCTTCGGCGATCGATGAGTGGACGAACAGGCGGTTGGCCGAGGTGCAGGCTTCACCGCTGTTGCGCATCTTCGCCTGCACCGCGCCGGCGACCGCCTTGTCGACATCGGCATCCTCGCAGACGACGAACGGAGCGTTGCCGCCCAGCTCCATCGAGGTATTCATGACATTGTCGGCGGCCTGTTTGAGCAGACCCACGCCCACCTCGGTGGAGCCGGTGAATGAGAGCTTGCGGGCGATACCGGACTCCATCCACGGGGTGACCACGCGCCGGGCGGAGCCCGAGGTGACGACGTTGAGGACTCCGGCGGGCAGACCGGCCTCGACGAGTACGTCGACGAGCATGAGCGACGTCAGCGGGGTCAGCTTCGCCGGTTTGAACACCATGGTGCAGCCGGCGGCGATGGCCGGACCGATCTTGCGGGTGCCCATCGCCAGAGGGAAGTTCCACGGAGTGACGAGAACGCAGGGCCCGACCGGCTCACGAGAGACCATGACGCGGGTCTTGCCGTCGGTGGACTGCGTGTAGTCGCCGCCGACGCGTACGGCTTCCTCGGAGAACCAGCGGAAGAACTCGGCACCGTAGGCGACCTCGCCCTTGGACTCCGCGAAGGGTTTGCCCATCTCAGCGGTCATGACCGCAGCGATGTCGTCGGCACGGTCGATGAGGAGTTCGAAGGCGCGGCGGAGGATCTCGGCGCGTTCGCGCGGCGGGGTAGCGGCCCAAGAGGCCTGGGTGTCACCGGCGACCTTGATGGCTTCCTCGGCATCGGCCGCGGAACCGTCGGCGACCGTGGTGACGAGATCACCGGTCGCAGGGTTCAGGACGTCGACGGTCTTCCCACCCTCCGCGTCACGCCACTGGCCGCCTATGAACAGTCCGGTGTTGAGCTTGTCGATGATCGGTGCGATGTCCACGACGTTCCTCCCTTGGTTGTCGAATGGGCAGGGCTGCTCCGAGCTGACAGGCTCTGTGGCCGTAAGCCCCGGTGGCCGACAGGCATGCATAGGAGCAGTCGTGGACAGTCTAGTGGCGATCACCGATGCGTGGGCTGGAAGAATTCCTGGCCGGCGTCCTTCTGCCGTGTGAGCTCAGGCGCGCAGATCGTCGAATTCGGGGTTTCTGCGGAAGTACTCCATGACGTAGGAACAGGTGGTACGGAATGTCAGGTCCGCCTCGGCGCTGGTCTCGAGGGCGAAGCGCACCAGGTGGGCGGCGATCCCACGGCCACCGAAGGCGGGCGACACCTCGGTGTGGGTGAAGGTGCGCACCGGGGTCTCGGCGGTGTCATCGGGCCCGGCCTCGCGGTCGATGTAGTCGACGTGGCCGATGACCGTGCCGTTGTGGCTGACGGTGAAGCGGGATGCGTCGGTGTCCTGGGCGAAGGTGTATGTCTCGTCGGAGATCTCGAGGTCCATGTAGGCTCCTATCGACCGGAAGGGGCGGTTGTGCCCATTTCGTCACGTGAGTGGGTCAATCCTGATACGTGAAACTATAGTTGTGTTCGCCGCCGAGCGACTAACCTGTTGAGCAACCCGTTCTCTTCGGTCGTTCCCGACGACGGCCAGCCACCCTCGAGGAGCCGACCTATGTCCTCTCGCGCCCCGGCCACCATGGTCGACGCACATACGCTCATCCTGCACGAAACAGGCTTCGAAGTCAGCGAACTCGGCGTCGACGACATCGATGACTATGTCGAGCTCGTCGCCTCCGCCTACCGTGGCGAGCCCTCGAAGCAGGGCTGGACGACCGAGGCGGATCTGCTCAGCGGCCAGCGCCTCGATGCCGAAATGGCCCGCGAGATGCTCGACGAACCGGATTCGTCGATGCTGCTCGTCCGCTCTGCCGAAGGCCAGGCCGTGGGCAGCGTCTACCTGCGCGAACCCATCGACGGGGTGGCCTACCTGGGCGTGCTCGCGGTGTCGCCGGTGGGGCAGGGCCAGGGGGTGGGGTCGGCACTGATGAACCTCGCCGAAGCATGGGTGGCCGAACGCTGGAACGCTCACTCCCTGCGGATGAGCGTCATCAACAAGCGGGCCGAACTCATCGCCTACTACGAGCGCCGCGGCTTCGAACGCACCGGAGAGGTCGAACCCTTCCCCTACGGTGACGATCGATTCGGCGTGCCCCTGGTCGACGACCTCGAGTTCGTTCTCCTCGCCAAACCGCTGCGCTGAGTCGGGCCCGAACCCGCCCGGAGCTGAGGCGCTGCGTGCCCGGAATCGAGGCGCTGCGTCCTAGAAGATCATGGCGGGCACGACGAGGCCCCCGACGAGGACGATGGGTCCGATGATGACCATCGACATGCCGAACTTCACGAGGATGCGGGTCAGTCGCGCCTTGTGATCGCCCGGGGCCGTGGCCACGACCGTGGCACCGAGTGTCGAGAACGGTGAGACGTCGACGACGGCCGAGCACACGCCCAGGGCCGCGATGAGCGCCCAGCCGGGGACGCCGCCGGCGGCGATGAGGGGCAGGGCCAGAGGCACGAGAGCGGCAAGGATGCCGGTCGTCGACGCGAATGCGGAGACCAGCCCGCCCACGATGCACAGGACGAAGGCCGCGACGAGCGGCGAACCGATCGCCTCGGCGCCCTCACCGAGGAGGTCGACGGCGCCCATGTTCTGCAGCACACCGACGAAGGTGATGATGCCGCCGACGAGGAGGACGGTCGACCAGTCGATCTTGGGCAGCGCCGCCTTGCCGGTCTTGGGATCGGCGAGCGAGAGGACCGCACCGAAGAAGAAGCACAGCAGACCGATGTCCGGTTCCTTGCCGATCGCTGCCAGCACGACGACGGAGCCGATGAGGCCGGCCATGAGCACGACGGTGAGGATCTGCACGAAGGAGAAGGGGCCCGATTCGGTGCTCGCCGAGGAGCTCGAGGAGTCGAAGAGCGCTTCGTCCTCGTCGTCCTCGCCGAAGGCCACCTCGGTCGCCGAGGCGGATCCGCGGGAGATCGTCGCATCGGCACCTTCACCGGTGGTTCCGAGACCATTCGTCCCGTCGGCGTGCGACCCCGCGCTCGCGGAACCCGCCGCGGCCACGACCGATTTGCGGCCGAACAGATTGCGGCCGAACATGAAGTAGGCGACGGCGAGCATGACGAGGTAGACGCCGATGGCGATGCCGAAGAGCAGGAACGGGGACAGGTCGATTCCCGCATCGTGGGCGGTGCTGTAGGTGACGATGCCGTAGAGGCTGGTCGGGGCGAACCCGCCGGCGCCGATGGCGAAGCAGATCGCCAGACCCATCAGGGCGTAGTCGACTCCGTACTTGCGGGCCACCTGCATGCCCACCGGCATCATGACGAGTCCGGCCAGCGGTGCACCCATGGCAGCGATGCACGCGGTGATGACGAAGAAGACGGCCGGCAGGAGGACAGCGGAGGAGCCGACCTTCTCCAGCGCCCAGTCGATGATCTTGTCGACGGTTCCGTTCTCCTGCGCGATGGCGAAGAAGTACGTGACTCCGGCCAGCAGGATCATGATGGACAGCGGGAACTCCCCGATGATGTCATCGACGGTCATGTCTGTCAGGAACAGACCGGTTCCGGCGGCACCGACGAGCATGAGCACGCCGATCTGCACACCGCGGATCGCGCCGACGGCGAACAGTGCGACGAAGATCAGCAGCGCAATGATTTGTACGAGCATGGGTCCCCAAAAAGACTGAAGTATCGCTGTGCGAAACTGGTTGATTCGCTGAGTGACACTACCACCTCGGCGGTGGCAGGCGCGGTTGCTTCCACCGCAACGCCCGAAATTTCCCGAATATCGGCACGCGTCAGTCGTCTGACCGGTTCAGCCCGGGAACGTCGAACACGGCCATCCCGGTGCGAATGAAGTCCGCGACCGGCTCCGGTCGAGCCCTGAGTACGACCGCTCGAGACTCAGGTCAGCAGCAGAGCTCCGCCGAGTCCGATGACGGCGACGATGAGGGTCGTCGTCGCGGCCAGACCGATGGGGCCGGCGCCGAGGCTCTTCAGCGAACGCCATTGCACGCCGCGGCCGAGGGCGAACATCGCCATGGCCAGGCACACGGTCTGAACCCAGTTCAGGCCGGAGACCGCGACCTCCGGCAGCAGGCCGAAGGTGCGCAGGCCGGCCATGAGGAGGAAGCCGAGGACGAACAGCGGAACGATGGGAGGACGTTTTCCCGCCGCCGGGGCGGGTGGCGCCGGCGAGGACTGCGCATCCGACGCCGACTGCGGGGCCGCCTCGGCGGGGGAGGTCACCGATGCCCGTTCCCGACTGTCGGCCCGGCGCATGATCATGCTGAGCACGGCGACGGTCGGGGCGAGCATGATGACGCGTGAGAGCTTGACGAGCACGGCGACCTGCAGCGCGGCAGGGCCGATGATCCCGCCGATCGCGACGACCTGCGCGACCTCGTGCGTCGAGGCCCCGCCCCACATTCCCGCTGTCTCGGGAGCCAAGCCGAACACCGCGCTCAGGCTCGGCACGATCGCGATCATCAGCGTGCCGAAGAGGACCACGAGACCGATCGCCGCGGCCACGTCCGCCTTCTTCGACTTCAGCGTCGACTCGACGCCGGCGACCGCGGCCGCCCCGCAGATGCCGAACCCGCAGCCGATGAGCATCGCCAGATCCGCATCGACCCGGAACGGACGGGCGAGCAGCCTGCCGACGACGATGCCGGTGGCGACGACGACGGCGGCGAGGACGAGGACCAGCCAGCCCAGTTCGAGGATGTCGCCGAGGACGACCTGCGCGCCGAGGGCGACGATGCCCACCCGCAGAAGCGGCTTGGCCGCGAAGTTGAGGCCGGGTTGGAAGGTCTCCGGCAGCTCGGGCAGGACATTGCCGACGATGATGCCGAGGACGATTGCGATGAGGAGCGGGGACAGGACCGGGGCCACCATGGAGATCGGCCAGGCGATCGCGGTGGCCAGGGCCGCGACGCCCAAGCCGGGGATGAGACGGAGAAAGCGAGTCATGGGGTCAGTCTGTCAACACGTCACGGGTTTCGGTAGGCGGTGATTTCCTATCGACCCATATCGAGATGATATGACAAAATGGGAGGATGCGTGACCTCGGCAGAATGCAGGACTGGCCCGAGCTCCAGGCGCTGGGGCTGCTCGTGGCGCTGAGCTCGCATGCTCAGTCCATCGGGCAGGCGGCCGAGACACTGGGGCTGGCGCAGCCGAACGCCTCGCGCAGCCTGCGCAACCTCGAGCGAGAGCTCAAGGTTCCCCTGCTGCGGCGCTCGCCACGGGGAACGTCGCTGACCGTCGAGGGTCAGGCCGTGGCGGAGTGGGGTGCGAAGGTCATCGACGCCTACGACCATCTCAACGCCGGGACCCGCGCGATCCAGGACGCGCGGGCAGGGACGGTGCGCGTAGCGGCCTCGCTGACCGTGGCCGAATACCTGCTGCCCGGCTACCTGACGACGTTCACCTCGACCCACCCCGAGGTCGACGTGGGGCTGGCCGTCGAGAACTCGTCCGCGGTCATCGCCGCCGTGCGCCAGCAGCGCTGCGACCTCGGCCTCATCGAGTCCGTGTCGCTGCCAGAGGGATTCCCCGCCGAGGTGGTCGGACGTGACCGCCTCATGATCGCCGCCGCGCCCGGCTTCGGCGCGGGCTGGTCCGAGCCGATCACCGCCGAGGCCCTGGCCGAGATCCCCCTGCTGGTCAGAGAGCTCGGTTCGGGGACGAGGGAAGTCCTCGACGCCGCGCTCGAGGAGTTCGGCGGGGCGAGCGTGGCGGGGGAGTACGAATCGAACTCGGCGCTGAAGGTCGCCGCCGCCACGGCCCTCGCGCCGGTCGTGCTCTCGGAGCTGGCGCTGCGCGATGACTTCCGGGCTCGGCGGCTGGTGCCGCTGCCGGTGGCCGACGACCTCGATCTGGATCGGGAGCTGCACGCCGTGTGGTCACCGAGGCGTCGACTCTCGGCGGGAGCGAAGTCCCTGCTCGAACACATGGTGAGCGGACACGGCTGAGACGTCGATGCGGCGCCTGCCGGCCACGACATATATTGGGGCAATGACCTCCCGAGAATCCTCCTATGCTCCCGAGACCGTCGTCGTCGATGCGGCCCGCCCACAGCGCAGCGACGGCGCCTCGGTCAATTCGCCCATCGAACTGTCCTCGACCTTCGTCAGCAGCGGTGACATCGATCGCTCTCCCTATGCCTACGGGCGATTCGACACCCCCGCCTGGACACCATTCGAAGCCGCCCTGGGCGAACTCGAACATGCCGCGCTGCCCGGCCTGGTCTACGGTTCGGGCCTCGCCGCGATCGCCTCGACGCTCAGCTTGGTTCCGCGCGGCGGCACCCTGATCATGCCCCGCCACAGCTATCAGGGGTCTCTGCGGTCGGCCGGTGAGATCGCCGAGCGTGCCGGATTCGACCTCATCACCGTCGACATCGCCGACACCGCAGCCGTCATCGACTCCCTCGACGCAATCGCTGCGGCAGCCGATGGGAACTCGGCGACCGACGGGAAATCGGCGACCGACGGGAAATCGGCGACCGACGGGACTGCGGCGGCCGATGGGAACTCGGCGGCCGACGCGAACGGTGGGGTCGCCTCGGCGATGCTGTGGATCGAATCCCCGACCAACCCGATGCTCGAGGTCGCGGACGTGCCGGCCCTCCTCGCCGCCGCTCGCGAACGGGGGATCCTCACCGCCGTCGACAACACCTTCGCCACACCACTGCTGCAGACACCGCTCGACCTGGGGGCCGACATCGTCGTCCACTCGGTCACCAAATACCTCGCCGGACACTCCGACGTCGTTCTCGGTGCGGCCGTGACCAGCAGCGATGACCTGCGCGCTCGTCTCCATGCCGACCGTTCGATGCGCGGTGCCATCGCCGGCCCCTTCGAGGTCTGGTTGGCGCTGCGGGGTCTGCGGACCCTGTCGGTGCGGATGGGGCGCGCGCAGGCCAACGCCGCCCGGATCGCCGAACTCCTCGGCTCCCACCCGGACGTAGTCGAGACCCGCTACCCGGGCCTGCCGACCGATCCCGGCCACGACCGCGCGACCGCGCAGATGAGCGGCTTCGGTGCCATCGTCGTGTTCAGCGTCGCGACCGCTCAGCAGGCCACGGCAATCGCCGAGGCGGTCCGACTCTGGACACCGGCGACCTCCCTGGGCGGCGTCGAATCCCTCATCGAACGCCGGCGTCGTCATGCCTCCGAGCCGGACACGGTGCCCGAAGGGCTGCTGCGACTGAGCGTGGGCATCGAAGCCGCCGACGACCTGTGGAATGACCTCGACCAGGCGATCCGCGCCGCCCACTGCGCCTGATGGGGGGCTCCTTCATTCTCGACCGGCCGGGTCTTCAGGATCTGGACGAGGTGTTCGAGATCTACAGTGATCCCCGCGTCTGGACGCACTACCCCAGCGGTCGGATGGTCAAGCGGGAGGAGGCCGAGGCATTCCTTCTCACCCGCATCGCCGACTGGGAGATCGATGGGCTTGGAATCTGGATCGTCCGGGAATCGGAGGGAGGCCCCGCGCTGGGCACCTGCGGCTGCGGCGTTCGGCGCATGCCCCTGGCCGATGCGTGGAACCCCGACCGGATCGAGGCCCATTGGAATCTAGGGTACCGGTTCCGCCCCGAGGTCCAGGGGCGCGGCTACGCCACCGAGATCTCCCGACTGGCCATCGCCCGCGCCCAGGAGCTCAAACCCGAGCTGCCGGTCATCGCCTACCTGCTCGAGCACAATATGGCCTCGCAGAAGGTAGCGGAGAAGGTGGGGCTGAGCCTGCAGCATCGTGGACCCGACGCCGGCAACCCCGATCCGCAGGCGATGCGGCTGGTCTTCGCCGACCGGGCGCTGAACCCGACCCAGTTGGCGGCAGCGCTGATCTGAGCGTCGGGCGCTCCCGCGACGACTGACTCCGACGTTGAGGCGGGTGACGCGACGACGTGTGTCGCGGAGCGGGGTGTCGCGGAGGCGGGCGACGCCGACGTTGAGGCGGCTGTCCCCGATGGCGGGTGACGCGGCTTCGCATCAGGCGTACGGTGGTGACCGAAGCACACTTCTACGGCGCGTAGAAGTTGGACGGTCAGGAGGACGAGCATGCATGAGCACGGGATGAGCGGGGCGATGTGGCACCCGACGCTCCCGCCGACGTTGATGCGAGTCATCGACTGGCATCCGCAGCCGATCCCCATCATCGTCGTTCTCGCGGTGTTCGGACTGGTGCTGTATGTGTTCTGCGTGTGGCTGCTGCATCGTCGCGGAGTGTCGTGGCCGATCTCCCGGACCATCTGGTGGGCGTCGGGCATCGCCACCGTCGTCCTCGTCGACGGCACGGCCCTGAACGGCTATGGCATGGCGATGTTCAGCATGCACATGATCCAGCATATGATCCTGTCGATGCTGACCCCCATCCTGCTGGTCCTGGGCGCCCCGATCACGCTCATGCTGCGTGTCCTGCCGGCCGGGTCGGGTCGGTGGAATGCGCGTCGCATCATCCTCGCGATCGTTCACAGCCCCGTGATGCGCGTTCTCACCCACCCGTTCGTGACGACCGTGCTGTTCATCATGAGCTTGTACGGCCTGTACTTCACACCCGCCTTCGACTGGCTGATGTCGACGATGTGGGGGCACAACCTGATGTTCATCCACTTCGTGGCCGTCGGAATGCTCTACTTCTGGAACATCTTCGGAGTCGACCCGTCGCCGCGGACGAGCAGCAAGAGCCGCATGCGCATCGATCCCACCGTCGTGCAGGTCTTCGAGATAGTGGCCACCGTGCCCTTCCACGCGTTCTTCGGCATCGTGGTGATGATGTCGACGACCCTGCTCACGAGCTTCTACTCCATGCCGATGTGGGGCATCGACCCGCTCGAGGACCAGTTCCTCGGAGGCGGCATCGCCTGGGCCTTCACGGAGATTCCCACGCTCATCATGCTCGGGGTGCTCGTGTTCAAATGGCAGAGATCGGACGAGCGCCTCGGCCGCCGACTCGATCGCAAGGCGGCCAGGGACGGCGACGCCGAGCTGCGCGCCTACAACCAGTACCTGGCCGACCTCTCCGCGAATGATCAGCGTCGTCGCCACGATGTGTGACCCGGATCAACTTATCGTGCGTTAAGGTGGGGAGGGAGATGAATCTTCCAGCGCCGACCAGAGGAGTCGCAGTGACCTCGAGTGTTCTCACCGACCAGCATGACGGGGTCGTGACAGTCACGATCAATCGTCCCGAAAGCCTCAACGCGCTCACTCCGGAGTCCATGCAGGGCATCGGGGAGGCCGTCGCCGAGGCGGCCACCGGCGCACGAGCGGTCATCATCACCGGCAATGATCGGTCGTTCAGCTCGGGCGCTGACCTGCAGGGGTCCGTCCAGGGCGGAGGTCTCGGCCTCGAGCGGGCCAATGCCATCATCCGTGCGATCATCGACGTCGAGATCCCGACCATCGCAGCGGTTTCCGGGCCTGCCGCCGGAATCGGATGTTCTCTGGCCCTGGCCTGTGACTACATGGTGATGAGCGAGGAGTCCTATCTGATGTTGGCCTTCAGCAAGATCGGCCTCATGCCCGACGGTGGAGCCACGGCTCTGGTGGCAGCCTCGGCGGGCCGACATCGGGCCATGAAGATGGCGCTCACAGCGGAGAAGGTGTGGGCCAAGGACGCGCTCGAATGGGGGCTGGCCAGCGAGGTCGTCGGCGCCGGCACGCAGCTCGAACGTGCCCAGGAGATCGCGGCGACCTGGGCGCAGGGACCGCCGTTGGCGTATGCGAAGGCAACGGCGGCCATCAACGCGACCACCCTGACCGAGCTCGACGACGCCTTCGGCCGCGAACTCGAAGACCAGACCTTCCTCCGGTCCACCAACGACTTCGCCGAGGGCGTCGCCGCCTTTATGGAGAAGCGCTCGCCGAAATACACCGGACAGTGACACCCGTGCAGGACGGTGTCCCACCGGGAGGCGGGGCACCGCAGTCGACGACAGAGCGCCGACGACCCCCGAGTCCTGCAGTTTCACTGCCCGGAGTCCCACATTTCCAATTGGTAACATTGCGGCCGGCGCTGTGATCGGCGTCACTTGACGGGATAGTCTGGCGAGGACAGCGATCAGGACATCCGATACCTCTTCAGACTCACCGCACAGCCCCCACCGCGACATTCGCGCCCCAGCCACCACGTCATTCGCACCCCAGCACGATCAGCACGACCAAAGGAGTCTCATGCTTACAGGCATTCCATCCACCCTCGGTGACAGCTACCAGCTCAACACCACCACGATGATCCGCCATGCCGCGACCTTCTTCGGTGAATCGGAGGTCGTCTACCGCCGATCGGACGGGTCATGGGGGCGGTCGGACTACGCCGACGAGTTCAAGCGCATGGCTCAGCTGGCGCACGGCCTGGACGAGCTCGGCGTCGGTGCGGGCTCCATGGTCGGCGTCATCGACTGGAACTCCCGCCGCCACCTCGAGCTCTACTTCTCGGTGCCCGGAGTGGCGGCGACCATGCTCCAGCTCAACCTGCGTCTGGCCCCTGAGGACCTCGCCTACGTCGTCAGCCACTCGAAGTCCGACTGGATCTTCGTCGACGAGTCCCTTCTCCACGTCGCCGAGGCGCTCGCCCCGAAGCTCGACGTCAAGGGGTGGGTCGTCATGACCGACAAGCCCTCCTCCCAGATCGAGACGAGTCTGGACAATGTCGTCTTCTACGAGGACCTCATCGCCGACAAGCCCGAGACCTATGACTGGCCCGTCGTCGACGAGAAGACCGCGGCCTACGCGGGCTACACGACCGGGACCACGGGACGCCCCAAGGGGGTCTACTACTCGCACCGGTCCATCTACCTGCACACCATGGGCGGACTGGCCGCACTCCACGCGGACTTCGACGACTGCGTCATGCCCATCACCCCGATGTTCCACGTCCTGTCCTGGGGCTTCCCGCAGAACGCGGTGGCCGCCGGTGCCAAACTCGTCCTGCCCGGCAAGTTCGCCGCCGAAGAGTTCGGGGCCATCGGCCAGGCCTTCATCGAAGAGAAGGTCACGCTGGCCAATGGTGCGCCCGCGATCTTCACGCCGATGTTGGAGATGATGAAGAACATGCCTCAGACACCCGACTTGCGCGGAGTGCGTCTGGTCTCGGGTTCCTCCGAGCCGCCGCTGTCGATGATGCGTGGATTCCAGGAAGTCACGGGCGCCGAGGTGATCCACGGTTACGGTGCCACCGAGACCACGCCCTTGGCCACCACGAACTGGCGGATCAAGCCCGGAATGAACCTCACCGAGGACGAGGAGTGGGACCTCAAGCGCTACCAGGGTCTGCCGATCATCGGCGTCGACGTCAAGATCGTCGACCCGACGGGCGAGGAGATGCCGCGCGATGGCGAGTCCGTGGGCGAGATCGTCATGCGCGGACCCTGGATCACCGAGTCCTACTTCAAGCTGCCGGACAATGCGGACCGGTTCATCGACGGCTGGTGGCGCTCGGGTGATGTCGGAGTCATCGATCCCTACGGTTACCTCAAGATCACGGACCGCCTCAAAGACGTCATCAAGTCCGGCGGCGAGTGGATCTCCTCGATCGACATGGAGAATGCGATCCTCGACAGCCCCGACGTCAAGGAAGCCGCAGTCATCGGAGTCCCGGACGAGAAGTGGGATGAACGTCCCGTGGCCTATGTCGTGCCCAACGACGGCGCCGAGGTGACCCGAGACACGATCGTCGAAACGCTCGGTGAGCGCTTTGCCAAGTGGCAGCTGCCGGATCAGGTCAACGTCGTCGAGGAGATGCCGCGCACCTCGGTCGGCAAGCTCGACAAGAAGCTGCTGCGCAAGAACTGGGAAGAGCAGTGAGCCCCAGCTGCGTGGTGTGAGCGCCCTGAGCGCCCTGAGCGGCCGGGCGGCGGAGCGGCGAGATCGATACAACGACGGAGCGTCGAGACCACTGCGCATGCACAGTTGTCTCGACGCTCCGTCGTTGTGTCGACCACTTCTTCTACTGGTTATCGAGCACCGAGGTGATGGCCCACTTGATCTGGGCGAAGATCGTCGGCCGGAAAAGGTCGCCGAACGTCAGATTGAAGACGCGAAATCCGGCATTGACGAGATTCATGTCACGCTGGTGGTTTGCACGCGCGGCTGCATCAGGGCCCTTCGGGTGCATGTAGTATTTGCCGACTCCGTGGACTTCGACGATGACCGGGGCCTTGTCGTGCCGGAAGTCGTTCCTGCCGATGAACTTGCCGCCCCGCGTATAGGTCGTGACCTGAGGCGTCATTCCAGTGATGCCTTGTCGGTGGAACTTGACCGCGCAGAATGCCTCCGCGTTGGATTCGTAGACGGCATCGGCGAGTTTGAGTGCCAGCTTGGCCCGGTTGAGGCTCCGCGTTCCCGCTGCGAAGAAGGATTCGATCGACTCTTTGACAACGCGCCGTTGCCGCAGTGCTTCCGAGATCAGCGGCACCGAGACTTCCAGCGGGTGGTCAAGTGCGATATCGGCCAGCGTTCTGGGCAGGCTGGTCACGGGATAGCTGAGGCTGCGGTCGATATCCTCCTGGGCGATGGCGCGATCATAGAGTGACAGGTCCGGGTAGCTGCGCGAGTACGCGCTCCGCGAGATCTCGACCCTGTTCGTCCCTGCGACAACAGGATCGAGGCCATGGATCAATGCGGCGGAGACATGCGAGAAGACATCGCCTGGCAGCGCCGAGTCTCGTCGTGATGCAATGCGAATCCGCAGCTTCTCGACCTCGTCCCTGATGTCGCCGTGGAATCGGGGGAACGTGATTCCGGGTTCGTGCGCCAGCGACCTGATGCGGGTGAAATGGGAGCGGGAACAGTCGGACCTGACGATGTAGTGGCCGCGTCGCACTCTGCTCAGGCAGCAGCTCAGTGCCTCAGCGAGATCGGTGCGGGACATGTCGAGCTCGGCGAGCTCTTTCCTCGTCACGATCCGAAACATATGACGAGTATGCGCTTTACACGACACAAACGCAATCAAACGGTGTTAAATTATACCAAAAAGCAACTAAGGCAAGTTATCGCCAAGAGTGGCGGTAGACGCCGGATCAGCCCCTGCCAAGACCACCCCGCGAGCCAAGACCACTGTTCCAGCCGAGACAACGACGGAGCGCCGAGACCACTATGCGTGCACAGCAGTTTCGGCGCTCCGTCGTTGTATCGAGGAGGGAACGATGAGCCAGCCCCTTAAGGGTGGTGGAGCAGGTACGTTCCGCCCTTGAGGCAGGTGTCGACGACCCAGCCGTCACCGACCAGTGCAGTCAGGCTGTCGCGCAGCGCCGTCCGCCACCGCGAGGCGAGTTCGGCATCCTGGCCGCGCAGGGCCTCGATGTCCGAGGGGATGTCGAGGGAGACCAGGCCGGCTTCCTTGGGCACCTCGGCAACCACAGGCTCGCCGTTGTCGTCACTGCGCAGGCACTCGAAGGCGGAGTCCGCATCGGCCACACTCGCGCGAGCGGGCTTGTCCAACGGCCACGACACCACCATGCGGTCGCTGGCCTGGCCGGCATTGACGCCGTCGCGCATCTGCCCGTAGAAGTCCTCGAGGTATTCGACCATTCCCACGCCCAGGCGCTGGAAGTTGAAGTAGGCGTTGCGCGCGACCAGCGGGTCGAAGGTCCAGGTCATCTCCGTGATGCCGAGGTTGAGGCACCACAGGCGCTGATGCAGCTTCATCGCAGATCCGGCGCCCCGGCCGATGATCTGATGTCGCACTCCAGCGATGTGCGAGTGCATGACCGTGCCCAGCGGCTGACCGAAGAAGCCGATCGTCACGCCGATCATCTCGCCGGGCTCGTCGAGACTGTATGCGGCTGAGACGTAATTGCCCGCGTGGGCGAAGGCGACGATGAGTCCGGGCTCGAGGACGTTGGTGCCTGTCTCGTCGACGCTCCAGACCTCGTCGAGCAGGAGCGCGGCCTCGGCGGCTTCGGCGGCGGTGTGGAGCTCCCGCACCTCGATCCGAGCGGTGTCTGCCGCGGCTGCGTACTCATCTTCGGCAAGGGCGATGGTCTCCGAGTCCACTGTTGTCAATCCTTCGCGCGGTGTCATGGTGATATTGTGCCACCGAACGCCGTGTCCTCACGTGCTCAAGCATCCATATCTGACCGATCCGCGCAGGCGTAGGGAGGTATAACCTGGGGACATGAGCTTCTCAGTTGCTGTCATCGGTGCCGGAACCATCGGCCGTTCCTTCGCCTGGCTGTTCGCCCGCTCGGGGCATTCGGTGCGGGTCTTGGATACCAGGGGCGACCTCGCCGAGGTGGTCACCAGTCTGCAGGCCGACGTCAGTGCCGACGCTGCCGCCCACAACATGCTCGCGTCCGAGCTCGGATCAATCAGTCTCGCCGACACGGTCGAATCTGCTGTCGCCGACGCAGCCTTCGTGCAGGAGTCGGGCCCCGAGGACCCGCAGGCGAAGCCGCAGCTCTTCGCCCAGATCGCTGCCGCAGCCCCGGCCGATGCCATCCTCGCGACCTCGTCGTCGACCATCCCCGCCTCGTTGATCGCACGCCACCTGACGACCGATGCCGCGGCACGTGTCATCGTCGGTCATCCGTTCAATCCGCCGCATCTGATGCCGCTCGTGGAGGTGGTCCCGGCCCCGGCGACCAGTCCCGACACGGTCGAGCGTGCCCTCGACTTCTACCGCAGCTGTGGTCGTGAGCCCGTGGCGCTGAATCGGGAGGTTCGCGGGTTCGTCGGCAACCGGCTGCAGAATGCGCTGATGAAGGAGGCGATCTCGCTGGTGGAGAGCGGCGTCATCTCTGCACCCGACCTCGACGCGGTGATGAAGAACTCCCTGGGTCTGCGCTGGTCAGCGGTGGGGCAGTTCGAGGCGATGCACCTCGGCGGGGGAGATGCGGGGATCCGCGGATTCATGGACCACATCGGATCCTCGTTCGCCCAGATCGGCGAGCTTCCGCTCGACCTCAGCGATGCAGGGATGGCCGAGGTCTTCGCCCAGGTCGAGCGGGCCTATGGTGAGAAGCCGAGTGAAGCCGGCGCCGAGGCGCGCGACCGTGCCCAGCGTGCGGTGCTCGAATCGCGTGGTCAGGAGAGCACACACTCAGAGGATTGAAGTCGCGCAGCCTGTCGTTCAGCGCCCCAGGCCCGGCTGAGCCGTTGCCTCAGACCGCTGCTTGGTAGAAGTATGTCGTGCGTTCGGCGATGAGGCCGTCGGGGTCGAAGAGGAAGAAGTCGGCGAAGCCCACGGAGGTCTCGGTGCCGTCCTTGAGGCGACCGGTGAAGACTCCGCGGCTGGAGGCGCGATCGCCGTCGACGAGGATCTCCGTCAGCGAGTGCGCCCCCGATTCGATGACGCGCTCACCGTGGTAGAAGTCGGTGATCTGCTGGCCGACCATGGTCGGATACCCGGGACGGTCGTAGTGTCCTTCGGCGGCGAACAGCGCCGAGGTGGCCCCCGGTTTCCCCGCATCGACGGTGGAGTAATAGCGCTTCACGAGTTCAGTCACACTGTCCATGGCAACACAGTAACAGCGATCATCCTCGCCGGTGCCGCTCAAAGGGTGGGACGGGGAATTGCCGCCGAGGTGATTGGGCCATAGCGTGGGAGAGGAATCCAGTCGTCGACCGGAGCCGGACACCTGGTTCCACGGCGTCGGATCGAGGTCAACAACCCCAGCAGAAATGAGGCTCGACATGTCAACCATGTATCGCGTGACCAACCCGGCAACCGGTGAGGTGGCCGAGGAATTCGCCACCGCCACCGACTCAGAGATCTTGGCCGCCCTCGATCGGTCGGCGACCGCCTTCACAGAATGGAGTCAGACAAGTGTGGCCGACCGGGCCGCGATCCTCACCCGCGTCTCGGAGATCTACGCGGAGCGGGCCGAAGAGCTGGCGCAGGTCATCCAGTTGGAGATGGGCAAGGCCGTCCGCGAGGGCAAGGGCGAGGTCGGACTGAGCTCCGCCATCTACCGTTACTTCGCCGACAACGCCGAGGCGTTCATGGCCGATGAGCCCCTGCGCGGACCCGAGGACGGCACCGCGATGATCCGCCGCAAGCCGGTCGGCTCCCTGCTGGGCATCATGCCCTGGAACTTCCCCTACTACCAGGTCGCGCGCTTTGCCGCACCGAACCTGGCCCTGGGCAACACGATCCTGCTCAAGCACGCTCCGCAGTGCCCGCGGTCGGCCCAGATCATGGAGGAGATCTTCATCGACGCCGGGCTGCCCGAGAGCGCCTACATCAACATCTACGCGAGCAATGAGCAGGTCGCGGACATCATCCTGCCCGACCCGCGCAACCACGGCGTCTCCCTGACCGGTTCCGAGCGTGCGGGCTCGGCTGTGGCCGCCGAGGCGGGCAAGAACCTCAAGAAGGTCGTCCTCGAGCTCGGCGGCTCCGACCCCTACATCCTCCTCGACACCCCTGACGTGGCGAAGAGCGCGAGCACCTTCTTCAAGACCCGCATGGGCAACACCGGTCAGGCCTGCAACTCACCCAAGCGCATGATCGTCATGGACGACGTCTACGACGAATTCCTGTCCTCGATCACCGAGGCGGCCAAGAATTTCACGCCGGAGCAGCCCGGCGATGAAGGCTCCCGCCTGTCCCCTCTGTCATCGGTCGCGGCAGCCGATCGCTTCGTCGAACAGGTCCAGGACACCGTCAAGGACGGTGCCACCCTGCTCGCCGGCGGCAAGCGCTACGACGGCGGCGGTGCCTATGTCGAACCGGTCGTCCTCGCCGACGTGGAGAAGGGAATGCGCGGCTACTACGAAGAGCTCTTCGGCCCTGCCGTCATCGTCTACAAGGTCAGCAGCGAGGAAGAGGCCGTCGAAATGGCCAATGACACCCCGTTCGGGCTCGGTGCCGCTGTGTTCTCCAACGACATCGAGCGCGCAGAGCGTGTCGGTTCTCAGATCGACTCCGGCATGGTCTTCCTCAACGCCCCCGAGGGCACTCGCGAGTACCTGCCCTTCGGAGGAGTCAAGCGCTCCGGCGTCGGCCGTGAGCTGGGGCCCCTGGCCATGGACGAGTTCGTCAACAAGCAGATGGTGTTCAAGGGCAACTGAGCCCATGACCCTTCCCCAGCGCGCACACTTCTGACTGACGCGCGCCAGCGGCGAAGTTCCACTTTCAGGGCGCTGTTCGTCCACTCTCGGGGCGCTGTCCGCGCAGTCGGACAGCGCCCCGAGAGTATGCTGAAGCTATACACAGCTATTTCTCAGCAGGAGGTCCCATGTCGGCACAGAAGCCGTCGACCCAAATGAACGCCGCGGCCTCAAAAGGGCTCATGCGTCCGATCAATCGATTCCTCGAACAGTGGATTCCGTCAGCGCTGACGTTCGCCATCATCCTCACCCTCATCGTCGCCGTCCTGGCGTTCATCCTCACCGACGCGAGCCCGGTCGATGTCGTCACCGGTTGGGGCGAGGGGCTGGCAGGACTGCTCGCATTCATGACGCAGATGTGCCTCATCCTGCTGTTGGGCCACATCCTCGCCAACACCGGTCCGGTGCAGAAACTGCTCACCCGCCTCGCACGAGTTCCCGGCAGTCCCGGCTTCGCCTATGTCTTCGTCTTCCTCGTTGCAGCGATCGCCAGCCTCATCACCTGGGGCCTCGGTCTGGTCGTAGGCGCACTCCTGGCTCGGGAGATCGCCGTGCAGGCCCGCAAGCGCGGGCTCAAGGTCCACTTCCCACTGCTCGTCGCCGCCGGCTATTCCGGATTCGTCGTCTGGCACATGGGGTACTCGGGATCGGGGCCGCTGACGGCCGCGACTCCCGACTCCTTTCTTGCCGAGTCCCTGGGCGGTGAGGTCGTTCCCGTCAGTGAGACCATCTTCTCGACCTGGAACCTGCTCGCCATCCTCGCCGTCATCGTCGTCTGCGCCATCCTGTTCTTCCTCATCGCTCCGAAGAAGGACGCGCCCGTCTACGAACTGCCCGAGTCGGTGACCTCCGAATCCCGGGCGGCCGTCGACGAAGACGTCGTGACTCCGGCCGACCGCATCGACGCCTCCCGGATCCTGACGCTGGTCGTCGGACTCGCGCTCGTGATCTACCTCGTCATCCACTTCGCCCAGGGCGGGGGTCTGACCCTCGACATCGTCAACTGGTCATTCCTCGCGCTGATCTTCCTGTTGGTGAAGAACCCCTTCGAGCTCATCCATCTGACCAAGGAGGCCGCGGCGAACGTCGGAGAGATCCTGCTCCAGTTCCCGCTCTACGCGGGAATCCTGGGCATCATGTCCGGAACCGGCCTGATCGCCGTGTTCTCGGACGCTCTCGTGTCGATCGCGAGTCCGACGACCTTCGGCTTCCTCGCTCTCCTCTCGGCCGGACTCGTCAACTTCTTCGTCCCCTCGGGCGGCGGGCAGTTCGCCGTCCAGGGGCCGATCATGCTCGACGCCGCCAACCAACTGGGCGTCGACCCGTCGATCGCGATCATGGCCGTGTCCTATGGCGACCAGTGGACGAATATGCTGCAGCCGTTCTGGGCTCTGCCGGTCCTCGCGATCGCCGGTCTCAAGATGCGCGACATCCTCGGCTACACCTCGGTGACCTTCCTCGGTTCCGGTGTGGTCATGGCCGCCGCGCTGTTCCTCGTCTCGCTGTGAGGCGGCATCTGCGTTCGGCGCATTCGATTAGGTTACCGTCGGTTACGGTATGGTAGCCTCCATGGTTGGTCGCAACCGGTGACCCCGGTTCGCAGGAAGAAGCACATCGATGCGGGCGCTGATCCGTCCGCCGAAGGAGCGAGCAGATGACAGCCACAGTGGACAAACACGCGGAGCCGCCGAAGAGGGGTGTGAAGAAGGTGCTCCCACCCGTGAATAAGCCGGTCTTCATCGCCGCTGCACTGGGCACCTTGGCCATCACGATCTGGGCGCTCATCGCCCCTGCGAACGCCGAAGGGGTCCTCGGCGCCGTCGTCGGCTGGACGTCGGATTGGTTCGGCTGGTTCTACGTCCTCCTCGTCGCGATCGTTCTCATCTTCGTCATCTATCTGGCGGCCTCGAAGTACGGAAACACGAAGCTCGGCCCCGAGCACTCCAAGCCGGAGTTCGGCCTGTTGGCATGGGCTTCCATGCTCTTCGCCGCCGGCATCAGCACCGACCTCATGTTCTTCGCGGTCTCGGAACCGGTCACCCAGTACCTGGCACCGCCGAGCACCGAGCCCGAGACCGTCGATGCTGCTCGAGAGGCCACGGTGTGGACCCTGTTCCACTACGGCCTCAGCGGTTGGGGTCTCTACGCCCTCATGGGCATCGCACTGGCGTACTTCGCCTACCGGATGAACATGCCTCTGGCGATCCGTTCCGCGCTCGCCCCGATCTTCGGCAAGCGCGTCCACGGCGTCGTGGGCGACTCGGTCGATTTCGCTGCCCTGCTGGGCACCGTCTTCGGCGTGGCAACCTCGTTGGGCATCGGTGTGGTCATGGTCAACACCGGCCTCAACCAGGTCTTCGGCATACCTATTGGTGTGGGCTCTCAGATCGGCATCGTCGTCATCGGCGTCGTCGTAGCGACGCTGTCGGCCGTGTCAGGCGTGGACAAAGGCATCAAGTTCCTCTCTATCCTCAATGTCTTCCTCGCCGTTGCACTCAGCCTGTGGGTCCTCATCGCGGGCAACACCCAATTCCTCCTCAACGCCTTCGTCCTCAACGTCTTCGACTTCATCAGAATGTTCCCTGACATGGCGGGCCAGACCTTCGCCTTCGAGGACACCGGCACATGGATGACCGACTGGACCCTGTTCTTCTGGGCCTGGTGGATCGCCTTCGCCTCATTCGTCGGACTGTTCCTCGCACGCATCTCTCGCGGCCGCACGATCCGTCAGTTCGTTCTCGGCACCCTGACGATCCCGTTCATCTACATCTTCATGTGGATTTCGATCTACGGGAACTCCGCCCTCGACATCATCCGCGACGGCGACAAGGATTTCGGCGAGAAGACAATGCTCAACCCCGAAGGCGGGTTCTACGAGCTGCTCTCGAACTACCCCGGATTCATCGTCATCGCCGCACTCGCCACGCTCACGGCATTGCTGTTCTACGTCACCACTGCCGACTCGGCGGCGCTCGTGATGGCCAACCTCTCATCCCGACTGCCGACTCCGCAGGACGATGGCCGTCCGGGCCTGCGCATCTTCTGGGCCGTGGCCACCGGTGCGCTGACGATCGCCATGCTCATCGTAGGAGGCGTCGGCGCGTTGCAGAACGCGACCGTCGTCATGGGGCTGCCCTTCGCCTTCGTCGTCATCCTCGTCATGATCGGGCTCTACAAGGCGCTGCGGGTCGAAGCGAATCGCGTCGACAGCGTCGATCAGTCCCTTCCGGGGTCCTTGGCCCGACGCTCACGTACAGGCGACGGGCACGAGCCCTGGCAGCGCCAGCTGGGCCGAGTCCTGTCCTTCCCCAGCGGGAACAAGGCACGCGACTTCGAACGCGAGATCCTCACTCCGACCTTGGAGGAAGTCGCAGCCGAGATGGGCGAACGCGGTGTCACCGCGCGCTGCGGTCGCGTCGACACGGAGGGACAGTTCGTCGAGGACGGCGAGCTCATCCAGCTCGAGGTCGACGGCCAGGGACAGTATCCCTTCCGGTACCAGGTCTGGCCGCACAAGGTCAGCGTGCCCTCCTTCGGCGGGCACGTGCCCCGCGGGACCGAAGACTACTACCGCATGGAGGTCTATCTCGACGGCGGGACCGGACAGGGCTACGACATCATGGGCTACTCGAAGGAACAGCTCATCGATGACATCCTCGACAAGTACGGTCGTCACGTCGAGTTCCTGCAGCTGCAGGAGAACATCCTCAATCACGACGGCTGAAGTCCGACGCTGTCGTGAACCAGGCGCCTGCCTCACGGAGCCTGGTGTCCGCTTCACGGAGCCCGGTGTCTGCCTTTTTAAGGGGCAGGTGCCGGGCTCAGCCTCGTCGGAGCCCCTCCAGGCATGCGCGCAGGGTGCGGGTGACGGACAGGGCGGTGAGTCCGCTGGTGGCGGGGTTCTCCGGGCTCGGCGTCGAGGAGATGGAGAAGGCGAAGTCTCCCGCCGGTCCGCCGGCGACGATCTCGTGGTGCGAATCCCTCTGACGAGCGTCTGCGCGGATCTCCACGCGGGTGCGGCGCAGGGCCGCGGCCATGAGCTCGTCGTCCGCGGCTGCGTCGAGTCCGAGTCCACGTGTCGCCCACGCCAAGGCCACAGTGATGTTGACATTGGCCGGGAACTTCGCAATCGCCTCGGCGGGGGTGCCGGTGAAGATCGTCAGCGGTCCGTCGGCAGGGCTCAGTGCGTTGAGCCGGCGGATTTCCTCGGCGTCCATCCACGATTGGATGAGGCCACCGGGAGCCTTCGACGTCGTGACCGACACCGTGTCGAGGGCCTGTGTCTGGGCGGCGGCCTCAAGCACGTCGAGTCCGCCGATCGCCCCATTCGTCACGTGCAGCTCGCCCGGCCCCGCCAGGAGCGCCCGCCTGGTCGACCGATCGGCGAGGGCGCCGACGCTGGTGAGAACGAGGGGCACGTCGGCCGCCGTGACGGACGGTCCATAGGCTGCGGCGGCCCGAACGCCTGCACACTCGATGACGACATCGGCCGTGAGCTCGGCCCAGAGCGGATCGTAGGGGGGGGGGGGAATCGACCTGGACGAGTTCGGCTCCCAGGTCCCGATGCTCGGCGTGCGTGTCGAGGTCTCGCACCAGCGCCGTGAGTCTCAGTCGACCGTTCGAGATCTCGGGGTCGAGCAGGCGGGCGACGTGCCGCCCGATCGCCCCGAACCCGATCATCAGCACCGATTGCACTTCGCTCTCCGGTCTCATGAGATCAGCGTACACATCGCCACGGAGGATGTTCCCAGGTCGTGTCTGCCATGCCGTGTCAGCGGCGCGGGGTACCGTAACTGTGGAGACGGCAGAAGAACCGAGAGGATCTGGGAACGGCTGAAATGGAAGCGATGAGGGGGCTGGTCAGATGACGGAGGTGTCGGCGACCGATGACACGGACGGTGATGGTGCGATCGACCACGGTGCGGTCGTGGGGGAGGACGGGATCGCGCGGACGCCGTGGGCCTATGGTGATCCGCTGTTGCTGCACTACTACGACACGGAATGGGGGATGCCCGTCCGGGACGAGTCCGGAATGTTCGAACGGCTGAGCCTCGAGGGATTCCAGGCAGGACTGTCCTGGCTGACGGTCCTGAAGAAGCGCGAGCGCTTCCGTGAGGTCTTCCGGCACTTCGACGCTGAGGCGGTCGCCGGGTTCGGTGAGCCCGAGATCGCGTCCCTGCTCGACGATCCCGGAATCATCCGGCACAGGGGCAAGATCGAAGCCTGCATCGGCAACGCCCGGGCCACACTCGCGATGCGCGATGAGGGCGGGCTCTCCGATTTCATCTGGAGTTTCCGACCGGAGACGACCCCGCGTCCAAGCACGCCGAGCGAGGTGCCCACCACCGCCCCCGAATCGCGGGCGCTGTCGAAGGCGCTGAAGAAGAAGGGCTTCCGGTTCGTGGGCCCGACCACCATGTACGCGCTCATGGAGGCCGTCGGTATGGTTGACACGCACGTTCTGGGTTCCCACCGCCGAGGTGCTTCCGGAGTCTGGGACGCCTGAACCGACAGTCCGATGAAAGGCTGGAATGAACGATATCCGAGTCAGCGCGCTCGTTCTGCTGCACCCTGCCGACCCCCTTCTGCTCATGGTCCGCAAGGAAGGCACGACGTCGTTCATGCTCCCCGGCGGCAAACCCGAAGCCGGTGAGACCGCCGAGGCGACGATCATCAGGGAGATCAGCGAAGAGCTCGGCCTCACACTTGAGTCCGCGAGGCTCTCATCGCTGGGCACCTTCGCCGCCGAAGCGGCCAATGAGGCCGATCATCGGGTGACCGGGGACGTGTTCTGCTATGCGGGTCTGCCGGCTGACCTCGACGTCGACCGGATCAATCACCAGGCCGAGATCGCCGAGGCCGCCTGGTTCCCCTGCACTCCGATGCCCGTGGACACCCTCGAGCGTCAGTTCGCGCCGTTGACCCGGCTGCAGATCGTCCCGGCTCTGCGGCAACGGGGTCTCTTGGCGCGGTACGGTACGGACGCGCTGTACGGTTCGGACGCGCGGTGAGGTACGGACGCACGGTACGGTACGGACGCGCGGTGAGGTTCAGACACCTCGGCGGTGGAAGGCGAGTTCGAGCACGATCAGATGCACCGCATGCCCCAGCGCCAGCGCGGCCGTGGTGAAGCTGATGACGATGTCGAAGACACCGACGTCAGTGAAGGGCGGAGGCTCGACGAATCCCGGTGACTGCAGCAATGTGGAGCCGGTGACCGTGGCTGCGACCAGGATCGCGATCAGCCCACTCGTCGACAGTCTCCCCACAGCGGCCACCGCCAGCAGCAGCGCAGCCAGAAGGAGGAGCAGCAGCGCCAGCAGATCGACGCCGGGGCCGAGCCGAAACACCTCCTGCCACAGGTTTCCGTACTGGGTCGAACTGCCCGGTTCCGACTCGTAGTAGGGGAAGAAAGTCAGAGAGATCACCAGCAGGCAGAGTGGTCCGTAGAAGCGGGCGTAGATGGCGTTGGTGCGCCTGATCCGCGAATTGAGCAGCTCGACGCGGATCATCTGCTCGGGCAGAGTCATGAGCTGTCTGTCCTTTCTGTCGGTCATGAGTCATCGGTCGTCAATCTCGTCGATCTCGTCGATCTCGTCGATCTCGTCGATCTCGTCGATCTCGTCGATCTCGTCGATCTCGGCGACCTCCGCGTCATCACGGCAGTCGCAGCCGAGGTTGCGACGAGGGCGATCAGGCTCAGCCCGACTCCGATGACGGAGAATCCCGGGCCCGAGGGAATTTCGATCCCGTTCTTCGCACGCGGGCCGATGCTTCCGATCGGTGCCGTTGCTCCACCCGCGCCCGCTGCGCTGTCCACCCCGTCTGCGGGAACGACGGGCAGAACCGAGAATGTTTCGCTCAGGTGCTCCTCGTCCATACTCTGGCCCGATGTGATCTCTGCCAGATACCCGCCGGCGTAGTCGTTGATCGGCCTGCCGCGCGAGCCGCCGATAGGGAACGTCACCGTTCCATCTGCTCGCGCCCGTCTGCTGTCATGGATGGCCTCGATGCCCCTCGGCGTCGAGGCGATGTCGAGTCGGACCTCTTCACCGGGCAGGAATCCCGCGGCTGTCAGTGCGATTGCGTCGTTCTCGGTGACGAAGTCGGTAGTCGCTACGGCCCGTGGGGTGACCTCGACGATCGCCGGCAGTGCAGCGTCCTCATCGGCCGTGGCAGGGGCGGGGGCCAGCAGCGTTCCCAGCACGCAGGCGGAGGCTGACATGGCCACAGGGGTCCGGCAGTGGATCGGGCGCATTGGAATTCTCCAGTCGAATGTCGAATAGGAATGTTGAGATATCAACGAGTTGTGAATGAAATCATCCGCAGGCGGTGAAATGGTTCGTTGCCTCGTTAGGGAAGTGTGACGGAATTCGACCACAATGTGTTTGCAGAATAATCGGGTAGTTATTCCAGCAATTGCTGAGAAAGCTACAGTTCGACGATTGCCGGAGACAAGGAAAGGACGAGACTCACGTGTCGTGCCCGTGAAAAGCCGCATGCCGAAATGACGGTCGCGGACATATGAGGTGAAGGTCGTCGGAGACTGGACGTGGGTGCGGGGAGGCACTACAGGGAGATGGCGGACCCCGAGGAGGTTGGGTCAGGATCCGAAGGCGTCGTGGCTTGCAGCAGTCTGGCGGAGAGCGAACGCAGCTCCGCGATGAGCTCTGGCGAGTCCTCGACGGTGAACTCGACATCGAGCCTGGCCAGCGTCAACGCCATGGTGCGCACGCTCTCCGCGCCGATGACCACGGTCGAACTCTGCTCGTCCCGGGCTGCGACGGTGCCCTCGGCGGGCATGAGCATCGACATCACCTCTGCCGCCGGTGCGGGCACGGTGACGGTGGCCGTGTGCCGCCAACGGCTGGATGAGACGTTGTGTTCGACGTATGCGCCGATGTCCTCGGCAGGAAGATCACGGGGTGTGAAGCGTCGGCCGCCGGGCAGCTTCGGGACGATGCGCTCGACCCGGAAGATCGCCCATGTCTCCTGGGCCGGATCGAAGGTCAGCAGGTACCACCGATGCTGATGATTGACCAGCCTATAGGGCTCGACCTCGAATTCCCGATCACCTGGATCCCCCAAGGATGACGCTGCGCCGTCCGGGATCGAGGCTTCCCGGTCCGGGGTCAAGGCCGCATGGCCCGGGGGCGTGGCTGCGCCGTCCCGGAGCGAGGCAGCGCGATCAGGGGGTGCATCCGCCTCGGCGAGGTAGGTGAATCTGAAGCGTTGGTGGCCGTGGCAGTACTCGATGATCTGCGTCAGCAGGTTCGGGTCGACGATCGGCATCGGGTGGTTGCCTGCCATGGGAACCGTGAAATGCGCCAGGTTCTTCACCCGGTGGCGCACGTGGGAGGGCAGGATCTGCTCGAGCTTCGCCAGCGCCAGTGCCGAGGTCTCTTCCATTCCGCCGATGATGCAGCTGAGCCCCGAATGCAGCCCCACCGCGACGGCGACCGCCTCATCGGGGTTGAACAGCAGCGGCGGCACGGCCGAGCCGCCGGCTCCCAAGCGATAACCGCCCTCGCCGCCGCGGGTGCCCTCGATAGGGTAGCCGAGGTCGCGCAATGTGCCGATATCGTTGCGGACCGTGCGTGAGCTGACGTTGAGGCGCTCGGCCAGTTCCGTGCCTGACCATGTGCGGGCAACCATCAGTAGTGACAGTAATCCGAGTAGCCGCGCTGCTGTCTGTGACATTTTCTGTTGTCTCCCTTGTTTTAGGAAGACCTCCTGCCTAATCAAACAATAGCATCGGAGTTCTGAATTCGTAATGAGCTGCGACAGCCAGTCCGGCGGTGACGAAAATGGAGGAACGGCGAAGTTCATGCCTACGCAATTTGCTCCTCAGGCTGATGCGAGGAGACAACGCGGGATGATCCTCAGCGATTATCTCGATCTCTACATGTCTGCCCGAAAGAAGGACAAGGGGTGGATCCTCGACGAGATCGTCGTGATGACCGGTTGGTCGCGTGACCACGTCCGGCGTCTGTTGGCCCGGTTGGCTCGAGACTCGGCCCCGGAACGGGCATCGACGCAGGCATCGGCGCAGGCCCAGGTCTCGGAACGGGCATCGGCGCAGGTCTCGGAACGGGCACCGGAGCAGGACTCACGGCAGGTCTCGGACCAGGCGTCGGAGTCTGCGTCGATACGGACTTCGACGGACTCCCGAACCTCCCGTCCGCAGCCGCAGCAGAGGGACTGCAAATACTCCGAGGCGGCCAGGGCGATATTGGAACGGGTCTGGGACTGGTCAGGTCGACAGAGCGGAAAGTACCTGGCCGCCGCCATGCTGCTGCTGCTCGACGCCGTGGAGCGTCACGGCACCTTGACGGCCGGTCGGGACGGTTACGGTCCGCGCGTGCGCGAGGAGCTGCTGTCCGTCAGTCCGGCCTCGATCGACCGGTACCTGCGCAGCGCCCGGTCCTGCGACTTCGCGACCCGCAACGTCTCGACGCGACGTTCGCACGCACCCAGCGCGGAGTTCCTCGATTTCGCCGGCGGCGAGAATGAGACCGAGCCCGGCTTCTTCATGGTCGACACCGTCGCCCACCCGGGATCGAGCCTGGACGGTGATTATGTCTTCACTCTCAACGCGACGTGCATACACACCGGATGGGTCTTCACCAGAAGCATCGCCGACAATGCCGCCCACCGTGTCGCCGACATGCTGGAGTGGTCACTCGACGAAATCACCGGCATCCCCTTCTGGGTCAACGCCGTCGAGCTGAGCAACGCCTGCGAAGGGGTCCACGAAGTGGTCGGGGCCTGGGCACGGGAACTCGACATCCACTACAGCCGCATCGTCAAGGACCATCAGCGCGACCGGCTGCCGGAAGCATCGAAGCATCAGCATCTGGTGCATGAGTACGGATTCGTCAATCGCTATGCCACGGCAGAGGCACTGGAGGTGCTCAATCAACTGTGGCGGGCGGTCAACGATCGGCTGAACTTCTTCACCCCGACCCGCAAGCCCCTCGCCTGGGTCCGAGACTCGAGCGGTCATCGCAAGCGGATCTACGACGAGCCGGCCACGCCGCTGGACCGTTTGAGTCAGGCAGGGGTGATGTCGCCGGTGCAGGAGGCCGAGCTGATCACCTACCGCGACAGTCTCGATCCTGCGCGACTGACGGGCGATATCGGTCGCTGGCAGCAGCGGCTCAAGGAGCTCGCTCCTCCGCTGGGCTGACCGGTCCGACTCATGTGAATCGGCCTGAGCCGTGCGGTCCAGGTCATGGTAAAAGTTTCAATTATAGCAGGTAGACCTGCTGCAAAACCACCCCTGATGACGGATTGGCGACAGACCGTTATCGGGGGATTACAATTGCGTTGCTTCCGGGTACAGTGAAGATCGATTGTGATCTGACGAACCCTGTGAAAGCAAGGCACAACGATACGTGACGACCCGAGTCCGAGGCACGACCGAATGACGGGAATGCGGCGTTCGGGCAGGGACTCACCGGGTTGAGGACGACCACCTTCGCGGAGGATGCCGGTGTGCAGCCCGGTCATCCTCGAGCACCGACAGAACAAGATTGTCGGAAGAGCATCTGGGGAGATGGCTATGGAAGTGTGTGCACTGATGGGGGAGAGCGACAGGTGAGGACACGGGGAAGTCTGCAGCGGCGCAGTCTGCGAGACGGCTCATGATCCAAGCTGTCGCCATCGCAATGATCGCCTATGCGGGTGTGGCCGCATTCATCATCATTCTGCTCCTGTCGAAGGCCGACTACGGACGATCGTGGCGCGATCGCAGGGATGCGGCTCGCATGGGGTTCTTCGTTCCGGTCTGGCCCCTGCTGGTGCTGTATCTGGCCTACCGGGCGCTCTCCCGCCTGTGGCACTTGGCCGACTGGGGCCGAGTGCGCTGATGACGCCGCGCGTTGATAGAGGCTGAGTCCGCTGAGCTGATGAGGCCGGGCGCTGAGAGCGGCGCGGCTGGCTCAGTCGTCCTTGTCGATGGCGCTGAAGTCCTCGACATTGCGCGGAGTCCCGGCGATGAGCATCTCGTCCTCGCCGTACAGAGTCACATCCTGATCGGCGATGTCCCAGTGCTCGTCGTCGCCGCGACGGAACGCCACGACCGTCACCCCGTGATGTCTGCGCAGGTCGAAGGACCCCAGGGGTGAGTCCGAGAACCGCGTCGGCACAGTCGTGCGAGCCAGAACGAAGTCCTCGCTGATCGGCAGGAAGTCCGACATGTGTCCGCGGATCAGATGGGCCAGGCGACGACCCATGTCGTTCTCCGGCCGGATCACGTTCTCGATGCCGAGCTGATCGAGGATGTCCGCATGCGTCTGGCTGATCGCCTTGGCCCAGATGTGTCTGTTTCCGATCTTGAGGATCTTCGAGGCGGTGAGGATGCTGGCCTCGAGGTCGCTGCCGATGGCGATGACCACCCGGCTGACTTCGTCGATGCCCAATTGACGCAGAACCGCCTCGTCGGTGGCATCGGCCCGGGACACGAACGCCAGCGTCTCCGAGTATCCGGCCACGACTGCCTCGTCGATATCGATGCCGATGACGTCGACACCGTACGCGGCGAGCTCGGCGGCCAGGGATCCGCCGAAGCGCCCGAGGCCGATGACGGCGACCGCGCCGTGCCGAGCCAGCGGGGCGGGATCGCCGAGGAAGAATGCCGCGGGCCTCGTCCGCCAGGATTTCGTATTCATATCAGGTCCTTTCCCAATCTGTGGTCAATGCGGCTCAGCCGATGAGCGGTCGTTCGACGGGCAGTTCGAAGCGGAGGGTCCTCGCCCGCAGCGCCAGCGCGGAGGCGACGGTCACGGGGCCGAGCCGACCGAGGATCATCGCCACGATGAGCACCGCCTGGCTCAGCCCGGGCAGTCCCGAGGTGATGCCGGTCGTCAGCCCCACGTTCGCGAAGGCGGAGACGACTTCGAACAGAATCCGGCCCAAGCCATGCTCCGGAGTGTCGAGCATGATCACGGTGGTCGACAGGACGAGCAGACTGAGCGCGAGGATGATCACCGTCGTCGCCTGCCGGTGTGCCGCCTCCGCCACGCGGGCTCCGAAGAGATTCGCCCTCGTCCCGCCTGTGACTTCGGCCCAGGCCACCGCCAACAGCACCATCACCGTGGTGATCTTCACTCCGCCGGCGGTGCCCGCGGGTCCGCCGCCGACGAACATGAGGATGTCCATGCCGAACCAGGTCGCCGAGTGCAGCTGCGAGATGTCGACGGAGCTGAACCCCGCCGTGCGCGTCGTCGTCGATTGGAACGCCGCGGTCTGCAGCTTGCCCCACCAGTCCAGGTGGCCGAGCGTGCCGGGGTTGTTCCACTCGATGGCGGCGATGAACGCTGTGCCCCCGAGCAGCAGAACCGGCGTGACGACGATGACCGCCCTGGTCGTCATCGACCAGGACAGCGGCCTTCTGTAGTGGCGGAAGAGTTCGATGAGCACTGGGTATCCCAAACCGCCCAGAATGATCGCCGCGGCGATGGGAGAGCATATGAACGGATCGGTGGCGTAGGCGGTGAGACTGTCGGATTCCAACCCGAAGCCCGCATTGTTGAATGCGGACACGGCGTGGAACACCGCGTCCCAGAGCGCTCGACCGGTCGATTCGTCGTAGTGGAGCCAGAAGCGCAGGAACAGCGCCGAGGCGATCGCAAGTTCCGTGATCACCGTGAGACCGATGATCCGCAGCACCATGGGTCTGATGCCCCCGATGTGGGAGCTCTTGGCCTCGGCGGCGACCGATTCCCTCAGACGCAGCCCGACCTTGCCGGCCACAAGCATGGCCAGCAGGGTCGTGAGCAGGAGGACGCCGAGTCCGCCGGCTTGGATGAGTCCGAGGATGACGGCTTGACCGAAGAACGTGAAGTCGCTGCCGGTCGAGAGCACCTCCAGCCCGGTCACACTGATCGCCGAGGTGGAGGTGAAGAGAGAGGACAGCAGTGAGATCCCACCCGGGGCGGTGGTGGCGGCGGGCGTCATCAGCAGCCCTGTGCCGATGACCAGTGCCGCAAGGTACGTCACGACCACACGGTCGATGGCGCTGCGATGAGGATTGTGCATTCCCGACGACCTAGAGCCGACTCGTCGACGTGGCTTCCGGCGATGTCACCATGGCCCCACAGTACAACCAGCCTGTCCCTTCGCGACGGCGCGAAGATGGGAGATTCATGCGGCGTCGCGGCGGGGCTGAAAGAACCCTGTGAGCTACGATGACGATGTAGTGCAGAATTCCAGCAGGTCGTGGAAGCGGCCAGGAGACAGTCATGGCAGAGAACATCCCCACTCGTGCCGAGCCGCCAGCAGATCCGGCCCACTCACAGGCAGGCCCCGCCCAGCCCCCGGCCTCGGACGAGCCGGCCCCCACCCGCAGACGGGAGCGTGCAAGGACCGCGACGGCGGGCCCCGGGCGCGTGCTCGTCAACACGGTCCGACACGTGGTCAGGGACCAGGGGCTCGACCTCGCAGCGGCACTGGCGTTCTACGCACTGATGTCCATGGCACCGGCGACCCTCGCGCTCGTGTCGATGCTCGGCGTGATCGGAGAGGCGAAGTCCACCACCGAGGCGGTCCTGGGCCTGACCTCGGATCTGTCGGCAGAGGCCGCCGAGGCCATCCGTCCGATCGTGAGTGCACTGGTGTCGACGCCGGCGGCCGGTCTTACGCTCATCGTCAGCGTCATCGTCGCGATCTGGTCCTCCTCGAAATACGTCGGTGCCTTCAGCCGCGCGGTGAATACGGCCTATGCGGTGGAGGAGGAGCGTCCCCTGTGGAAGCTCAAACCGATGATGCTGCTCATCACGTTGGGACTGCTGCTGCTCATGGCGGCTCTGGGGCTGCTGCTCGTCGTCTCGGGCCCGATCGCCCAGTCGCTGGGCAGGCTCGTCGGGTTGGGGCCGACGGCCCTGCTGATCTGGGATCTGGCGAAATGGCCGGTGGTGATCTTCTTCGTGATGCTGATGATCGCGATCCTCTACTATGCGACGCCGAATGTGACGAAGTCGAAGTTCCGCTGGTCGAGCGTCGGTGCGCTGATCGCCCTCCTCCTGCTGATCATCGTGTCCCTGGGGTTCGCGCTCTACATCAACAACTTCGACAACTACAACGCAGCCTACGGCGCCATCGGCGGCGTGATCGTCGGGTTCGCGTGGCTGTGGATGGTGAATCTGGCGCTCATCTTCGGTGCCGAACTCGACGCTGAGATCGAGCGATCGGCAGCCTCGGCGTGAGGGAATCGGACTTCGGCCCGGAGCGTTCGGTGTCGTATGGTCACATCATGAGCTCAGACCGGTCCGATGCGTCGACCTTCACCCCAGCACTGTTGGGCCTGGTGTGGACGGCGATGTTCGGATTCTCCGCGTTCTTCTTCAGCTATTCGACGATGGTCTCGATCGCTTCCATCAACGGGCTCTCGACCGTCACCGGCGGTTCCGTCCTGACGACGATGATGATCGGCGTCATAGTCGTCCAGCCCGTCGCTCCCTGGGCGGGCCGAGTGCTGGGGCTCAAGGGGGCCCTGTTCTTCGCCCTCGGTCTGCAGCTGCTGGGGCAGATCCTCGGTCTGGCCGTGCCCGCGCCGCTGCTCGGCCTCGTGCTGGCCGGATTGTGCGGGGGTGTCGGCTTCGGCCTTTTCGTGGTCCTGGCCAATGCCGCAGTGCCGGCCACGACATCCCCGGGGCGCATCGGCAAGGCGCTGGGGATCTTCGGCGGGATCACCTCGTTGGCGGCCGCGATCGGTGCCCCCTTCGGGCTGTGGCTGGTCGGCACGGTTCCCGTGTGGACGTTCAGAACGATCGTGTGCGTCTCGCTGCTGCTCGCGGTGCCGACCGTGATCAAGTACCTGCCCGGCCGAGTGCCCAAGGACGCTGCCGAAACCGGCGGCGACTCCGACGTCACCGTCCGCAGCGGCACGGGCAGCCCAGACGGCCCAGACGGCACGGGCAGCGCCGGCGGCACCGACGCGCACTCGGCACATCATAGGAGGGGCCGCAGCATCGGCGAGGCCATCAGCCTGGTCGTCATGCTCTCTCCCTTCCTCGTCGGCATGGTCGTCTTCGGCCTCATCGTCGGCTTCGGACCGCGTGACGACGTCGCCGGAGCCGCATTGTTCATCGGTGCGATGCAGGTGTCGGCGGTGATCGGCCGGTTCGCCGCCGGTGCCATCGCCGACAAATTCTCTCCATTCGCTCTCAATCTGCTGGGCCTCGGCCTGGCCGTCATCGGACTGGTCGTCACCGTCTTCGTCTTCGGCGGACTGCTCTTCCTCGCGATGATGATCATCGGTCTGGGCCTGGGCACTCTTCAGTCGGCGAGCTTGGTGATGGCCTTCTCGAATGTCAGCACGCCGGCGAAGGCCAGCGTCGCCTGGAACATGAATTTCGATATCGGCTTGGCCATCGCCGGTGTTCTCGGCGGACTCGGCTTCACCTACCTCGGCGACTCCGTGACGTTCCTCGTCTGCGCCCTCCTGCTGCTCTTCACCGGAATCCTCTCCTTGATACCGCAGGCCCTGCGCCGCTCAGCCTGAGTCTTCGGCCCGGCCGTCCAGGTCGGCCAGGAGCCCCACAGCGGCTCGCGTGTAGTCGCCGATCCAGCGGTCATGGATACGTTTGATGGGCAATGGAGCCAACGCCAGCTGACGGGTCCTGCCGATGCGTCGCCCGCCGACCAGTTCGGCTCTCTCCAGGACACGGATGTGCTGGAGGACGGTCGTGCGATCGAGGTCGGCAAAGGCGGCGCAGACTTCACCGGTTGTGCACGGCTCATCCCGCAGCAGGTCAAGGATTCGGCGCCGAGTGGAATTCGCCAGCGCCTTGAACACAGCATCGTCGCGTACTTCTTCGGCAACAGGTGAGGCTGTTCCATCTGCAGGCGACATGTGGTAAAAATATCACATGAACGATGAGCAGAACACCAAAGACGAACAGTTGGACGAGCTGTCCTTCACCGTCACGGGGTACATCTCGAAGACGCCGCATGAGACCTTCGAGGCCGTGGCCGATCCTGAGCAGCTCTCGAAGTACTTCACCACAGGGGGAGCGCGCGGGAGGCTCGCGGCCGGTGCCGAGGTGACTTGGGAGTTCGCGGATTTCCCCGGCCGGTTCCCGGTGGAGGTCATCGAGTCGATCCAGGATGAGAAGATCGTCATCGAGGGCGAGGCGACGGAGCATGCCACGGCCGCCAGCACGAGGACGACATTCGAGTTCTCGCCCGTCGACGATGGGACTCGGACCCTCGTGACGGTCACCGAGCAGTCCTGGAGGACGACCGTCGGGGGAGCTGAAGACGCCTTCGGCAACTGTATGGGCTGGACCGGAATGCTTGCCGCGCTGAAGGCATGGGTCGAATACGGCATCGACCTGCGCGAAGGCTTCTACAAGTAGTCAGCGGCTTCTACACGAAGTCAGCAGTGCTTCTGCAAGTAATCAGCCCGGTGTGTTCTGGCCGTGCGAGTTCTTGATGAAGAAGGATCCGACGATGCCGAAGATGCCGATCACCGCGGCAACGAAGAAGGACACGTTGGCGCCGTGGACGAGGCCCGCGACGCCGTAGACTTCCGGGTCGCGCGTGGTGGAGACCATGATGGTGACCAGGACGGCCGTGGCCACAGACGCGGCGATCTGACGCAGTGTGTTATTGAGCGCCGTGCCGTGGGGGATGAGCCGCTGAGGCAGCTGATTGAGTGCGGCCGTCGTGACCGGCATGATCACCATTGCCACGCCGAACATGCGGACCGTGTTGACCACGGCGAGGTAGACGAACGACGTGTCGGGCTTGAGGGCGGCGAAGAAGAATGTGGTGACGGTGAGCAGGGTGAACCCGGCGACCGCCAACCACCTGGCACCGATGGCATCGAAGACGCGTCCGGTGACCGGCGACATCAGGCCCATCACCGCGGCTCCGGGCAGGAGCACGAGGCCGGATTCCATGGCGGTGAAGTCGTTCATGTTCTGCATGTAGAGCGGCAGAACCATCATGCCGCCGATCATGACGATGAACACGCACATGCCCAAAGCGGTGTTGAGGGTGAACATCCGGTAACGCAGCACTCGGAATTCGAGGATCGGCTGTTCGAGCTTGAGCTGGCGGAAGATGAAGATGACCAGTGAAACCGCGCCGATGGCCAGAGGCACGATGACCTCCGGGCTCAGCCATCCTGCGTCTCCAGCGGTTCCGAAACCGTAGAGCAGGCCGCCGAAGCCGAAGGTCGAGAGGATGATCGAGAGCACGTCGAGCTTGGGGAACGTGCGCTCGGTGACGTTCTTGAGGATGAAGTAGGCGACGATGATGTCGATGATCGCGATCGGCAGCATCATGTAGAACAGCGTCTCCCACGGCAGGTGGTCGACGATCCAGCCCGAGAGGCTCGGCCCGATGGCCGGGGCGAAGGCGATGACGAGGCCGAATGTGCCCATCGCGGTGCCGCGCTTATCGACGGGGAAGATCGCGAAGAGGATGGTCTGCATCAGCGGCATGATGATGCCGCCGGCCGAGGCCTGGATCACACGCCCGACGAGGAGCACGGGGTAGACGGGTGCGAGCGCACAGACGAGCGTTCCGAGGATGAAGAGGCCCATCGCGGTGAGGAACAGCCCTCGTGTAGTGAATTTCTGGATCAGGAATGCCGTGACCGGAATCATGATGCCGTTGACGAGCATGAAGCTCGTCGTCACCCACTGTGCGGCGCTGGCGGTGATGTCGAACGACTGCATGAACGCAGGCAGCGCGGTGTTGAGCAGCGTCTGATTGAGGATGATGACGAAGGCGCCTGAGACGAGGACTGCGAGAACCACATTCCGATTGAATGGCTTGCCATCAGCTGCTGTCTGCTGACTCGTGTCCGCGTCTGTCACTGAAATTCCTTCTCTCCCCTTATCGTGTCTCCTCGGCGGCCCGGTCAACGGCAGTGCGGATCCAGCAGATCGCACCGCCTTCGTCGTAACCGCGCTGTGCGAGTATACGCCCCTGTGATCAGACTGCTATGGACAGGGTATCGGCAGAGGTCAACAGAGAGGTGTCACAAGGTGCGCGTCGTCGAGTACCTTTCCTATGGCTTCCTGGTCGCTCACAGACGCTCAGACGGCCGTTGCCGGCCGACCTGAGGCGGCCTCATCGGCATACACATGCGCGGGGTACGTATACGGCCATGCCTTCAAGCGTTCAATCATGCCCTCGCGGCTGCGCTGCCCGAGAACGTATTCATCGATGACAAGTCTCGGCGTCAGCTGCAAGACATGAGGGGATTTATCCAAAAGCTCGACCTCGGCCGAGACTTCCTCGGCGGTCATATTCATTGCGGCTGCGACGTGGGAGTGAGCCTTCACGTCTTCCGTGAGGAATGAATGACTATGGTTCGCAGGGGATTCGTCCGCTGCGGTTTCATATGCCTCTTTCAGTGCCTTATTGAAGGCCACATGCCTCCGATACTCGGCTAACCTTTCCTCGGCTGGCGAGGCGAGTCTGCTCGTGTTCTCAGCGGTAGTCACCAAGTCATCCTCCTAGTACTATTTTACGGCCGCGCACGCTGGTTGAGTAGCTTGAGTAACCAACTTCTCATATTCGCCGAACCGGGCGATGTCGGGCGCTGAGTGGTAAATATCAGCCAGATGCGAGGTCATCCACCGCCGAGGCGAAGCTTGGAGCCATCGGTCCCACCTCCGAGGTGCGAGTGCCGAAGGGACGGGTTACGGTGTAGGCGACGGAAGGGTGTGCAGGATGATTCTCGGTAGATGGGGCTCGTTCTGGTCCTTCGTACGCCTATGATTCAGTGTCGAGTGTTGTGGAGACGACTGCGGGTCCTGTCCTGGTGGCTGGAGTCCTGACCGCTGTCGCGTCGTTCCGGTTCGTCGAAGCAGACTGGCACCGTCCCGACTCGACGGGAGACCAGGTGCTCAGTCGAACTGAGCGTCTTCGAGTGAAATACCGCCCCATCCGGAATCACCGGACGGGGCGGAATCGATTCTCTCGTTACTTCACACGATCCGCGTCGGCGGGGACTTGGTCTTCGATGGGTCCGTGACGGGCAGATCGCCGAGGGCGTCATCGATGCGGGTGAGCACCTCGGCGTCGAGCGTCACACCGGCGGCTGCGACGTTCGACTCCACCTGCTCGGGGCGGGATGCGCCGACGAGCGCGGTGGCAACATTGTCGTTGGCGAGCACCCAGGCGATTGCGAGCTGGGCCATGGTCAGTCCCAGATCGGCCGCGATCGGCTCCAGCTCGGCGACGCCGTTGAGGATCTCATCGTTGAGGTAGCGGTCGGTGATCATGTCCTTGCCGCCGTTCTCATCGGTCGCGCGAGAGCCTGCGGGCGCGGGCTGGCCCGGCTTGTATTTGCCGGTGAGCACGCCCTGGGCGATCGGTGACCACACGACCTGCGAGATCCCGAGCTCCTTCGAAGTCGGGACGACCTGAGGCTCGATGACGCGCCAGAGCATGTTGTACTGAGGCTGGTTCGATACGAGCTGGATGCCGAGGTCGCGGGCCATGTAGTGGGCGGCCCGAAGCTGATCGGCGTTCCACTCACTCACCCCGATGTAGAGGGCCTTGCCTGCGCGGACGATGTCGGCGAAGGCCTGCATGGTCTCTTCCAGAGGAGTCTCGTAGTCGTAGCGGTGTGCCTGGTAGAGGTCGACGTAGTCGGTGCCCAGGCGGGACAGGGAACCGTTGATGGACTCCATGATGTGTTTGCGGGACAGGCCGGTGTCGTTGTGGCCCCTGGGTCCGGTGGGGAAGTAGACCTTGGTGAAGATCTCCAGGGATTCGCGGCGCTGTCCCTTGAGGGCATCGCCGAGGACCTGCTCGGCCACGGTGTTCGCATACACGTCGGCGGTGTCGAAGGTCGAGATGCCCGCGTCGAGAGCCGCGTGAACGCACTTCGTCGCGGTGTCGTTCTCCACCTGGGAACCGTGCGTGAGCCAGTTTCCGTAGGTGATCTCCGAGATCTTCAGGCCGCTGTTTCCAAGATATCTGTGCTCCATGGGCCCAGCCTACTGTTGGGTTGGCGGAGTGGACACCCCCCGCCGCAGCATCGTCGAATCGAAGGCTGCCGATGATCTCGCCGAGGTGGCCGTGGGCGGGGCGTTCTCCGCGAGGTGACCGCGCAGAACGTTGGCAAACCCCGTCGAGTCGCCCGAGCGCAGGTGCTCGACCAGCGAGACGTGTTCGGCGATGATCGCCTCACATCGGTCGAGGAGCCGGTCGCCGGAGGCGAAGAGGATGAAGCGGTGCCGGTCGGAGAGCTGTGAGTACAGTTCCAACATCACGGCGTTGTCTCCGGCCTCGACGAAGCCGCGATGGAACTGCAGCGTCAGGTCGATGAAGGCGGCGATGTCCCCGGCGTCGAAGGCCTCCCGCTGAGCTGTGATCGACGTTTCGAGCGCCTCGGCGAGCCTCTGTCGCAGTGCATCCGGAGCCCGGTCGACCGCCGTCGTCTCCAGCACGAACCTGGCGTCGGCGAGTTCGGCAACGGTGCGTTCATCGACTCCCTGGACGATGGCCCCGCGCTTGGGGTAGATGACGATCCACCCCTCATCCTGGAGGCGGGCGAGAGCCACCCGCACCGGTGTGCGGCTGACTTCGAGGTCGGATGCCAGACCTGTCTCACCCAGCATGGTCCCTGGCCGGTGGGTGCCATTGAGGATCTGCGCGCGGATGAGCTGATAGGCGCGCTCGGCTGCGCTCGGGGTCTCGCCGCTGTTGGTCGTGGCCACCGATATCTCCTCGCCTGCTGCAGAAACTGTCATGTCCGAGCCCGACGATCATCGATCGGTCCGGTCGGGGTCCTCCCGCTCAAACTAGCTGAGATGTCCCTTCGGCCTGCATGTGACTCAGTCTGCATAGGACGCCTCCGCCGTGTTCTCTGCATTGGCAGAGGTCTTCTGCCCAGGCCAGCGCATCAGCGGGATCGCTCGGATCGAGAACGCCAGGGCAATGAGGAGAACGATCGTGGCCATCATGTTGATCCACAAGAAACCTCCGGCCTGCAGTACCGTGCCGGCCATGGCGGCCATGAGCGCACCGCCGAGGTTCATCGCCGAATCGGATGCTCCCTGCAGCGTGACCTTCGCATGCCGCGGCACCGAGGCGGTCAGCAGGGCCGATCCGCCGATGAGGAACATTGACCAGCCGATGCCGAGAAAGATGAGTGCCGTGCTCAACAGGGGCATGGACGAGACCTCGGCCGCGGCATCGACGACGCCCAGGGTGATCGCTATGGCGAAGACGACGACGCCGCCGACGATGACCGTTCCCGGCCCGAAACGATCGGCCATCCACCCGAATACGGGGGAGAGGGCGTACATGCCGGCGATGTGCACGCTGACGACGATGCCGATCGCTCCGAGGGAGAACGACTGGTGGTCCATGTGCACGGGGGTCATGACCATGACGTTGGTCATCATCATCTGACCCGCGATGATCGTGATCATCGCGAACAGGGGAACGGGGTGAGCGGCGGCGAGGCGCAGTGCCGGACCCAGCTTCATGGTTGCTGGCTCTGTAGTCGTTTCGCTGGACTCGGTGGTCTCGGCGACCGCCTCGGCGGCACCGGGTTTGATCTTTCGGGTCAACGTCGATGCGACAAAGGTCGCCAGGCCGAAGGCGGTCATCGAGATGAGGTAGGGCCCGGCCAGCTCGTTCATGCCCAGTGCGGCCCCGAGGTGTGCCCCCGGTGCGGTGAAGCTGGGCCCGAGCACGGAACCGACCGTCGTCGCCCACACCACCAAGGACATCGCACGCCCGGCGGCCGACGGGTCGACGAGGTCGACGGCCGCGTAGCGGGCCTGAAGTCCGGACGCCGTCGACGAGCCGCACATCATCATTCCCAGCATGAACAGGGGGAGGAACTGCAGCGCGACTCCGAGGAGGACGATCGTCGCGCCCAGGGTGCCGATGCCGAAGCCCAGGGTCAGAGCGGTTCGCCGACCGGCTCGGCCCGCCAGCACCGCCAGGGGATAGGCGATGAGTCCGGCGCCGAGAATGACGCTCATCTGCGCGAGACCGGCCATCGAGGTCTGACCCGTGATCTCCTCGGCCAGCAAGCCGCCGACCGCGTAGCCGGAGGCGATTCCGGCTCCGGAGAGCAGCTGCGCGGTGATCAGCTTGGCTTGGGCACGAGTGCGGGTCTTCATCGACGCCTTCCGTTATCTCAGTCGGTCACCCACACAACGTATCTTGGATCCATCTTGGATACAAGATGATCTCACGCTCGCCGAGGCGGGTGTTCGCGGTCGTGTCACAGCCGGGAGGTGCGGAGGCCGATGAGGGACTGCGCGCCGACGATGACCGCCAGACCGATCACTGGAACCAGAGGCGATGCGGCGGTCTCCAGCCCGAATCCGAAGGCGAAAGGCACCGCTGTGGAGCGATGGTCGCCACCGGCTCCGGAGTCCGAGGGCCGGTTGCTCGGCCGCGATGCTGCTGCGACGTGAGGGGTGCGGACGTAGACGAGCCACAGGGCCAGGGCGATCACCGAACACAGGTGCGTCTCCGGGAACCGACCGGAGGGCCATGCTGACCACGATGGCGACGATCGCCGTGGCCACAGATCGGGAGGGAGGCGGCCGAGGCAGGGCTTGCCCGCCGAGGTGGTGGTGGGGTGAGATTGGCTGGTGGACTTTCTGGGATTGATGCTCGTCGGCATTCTGGTCGGCCTGACGACCGTGCTGTTCGGGTTCGGCGGCGGATTCGTGGCCGTCCCGATCATCACTCTCGTCGATGCGGATCTCGGCAGCGACACGGCACGGGTGGCGGCGGCCACCTCGGCGCTGGTGATGCTCGTCAACGCGATCATCGCAACGGTGTCCACGAAACGTGAGACCCTCTCCCATCTCAGGGGGCGGTGGTGGCTGCTCATCCTGCTGGCAATCGGCGGGATGCTCGGGGCGTTCGGCGGACGATTCGCTCCGGAGGCATTTCTGCAGTGGGGCTTCGTCGTCTACATCGCCATCACTGCCGTCGACCTCCTGGCCCGTCCCGGATTCTTCCGCCCGGGAAGCCGTGTCAAGGAGGGTGTCGGCGAGGGTGGTCGCGGGATCTCTGCCGCGTGGGGCGTGCCGATAGGCGGTCTGGCTTCGTTCCTCGGCGTCGGCGGGTCAGTCATGACGGTGCCGATGATGCGCCGCTCGGGAGCAACGATGACCGTGGCCACTACCCTGGCCAATCCGCTGACCTTGGTGATCATGAGCCCGGCCGTGCTGGTCACGATCACGGCCCCGGCCTCGATCGGTGCGCCCGGCATCGTCGGATCACTCGACCTGTACTCCGCCGCGGCGCTGCTCGTCGGGGCGATCCCGGTCATCGTCGTCCTGCGTCGCCGCGTGCCCAAGATCCCGGAGCTCGTTCACGCCTGGGGCTATTTCATCCTCCTCATCACTGCCGGAGTCGTCGTGGCGCTGGCGTGAGGTCGGTGGGATGAAGGTCAGCTCGGCGGACCGGGCGATAGAGGGTCCCTCGCCTGCGAGCGGTGCGCTTGGTGTGTCCTGCGCTTGACTCACATGAGAATGAGCATGGCTGCCATCCCGAGTCCCATCGCCGCATGGCAGAGCGTATGGATGCCGACACGACGTGAGCGCACGAGCAGTACGATCCACCACACCGCAGCGAGGGTGGACAGAGCGATCGCGACCCAGTTGAGGGCGGAAGTCCAGCCAGGTGTCGGGGACATGGTCATGCCGTGTCCCATGAGCAGCGGCATCGCCAGCAGCATCCACACCATGGAGGCATTGAGCACGATGTGCGAGGACAGGCTGATTGCGGCACCGGCGCCGTGGGACCATCGCAGCCCGATTCCCATGAGCACGGCAAGGATCGCGAAGAACGCGACCTGGCTCCATGTGGCGACCGTGCCGGTTGCGGTCCAGACCATGAGAATCATGCCGATGCTCATCACGAGGTGATTGCCGTGCACGACCATGTCCATCCTGCTCGCGGAGACGTCCGAGCATGACGTGGATCCTCTCCAGTGTCTGATCAGATGGATGATGCATACGATGCCGGTGAAGGCGAATGTCGCTGTGAGGACCAGTGACCAGGGGAACGAGATCATGCTGAAATACTACATCGTGTAGTAGTCAGATGCACACCGCTGAGAGTGGTCGAGGCCGAGCGGCCCTGCCGCTCGACGGTCACACTGCCGGGTGCAGCCGTCAACCGCCTCGGTGTCCCACACCGTGTTCGCCAGGTATCCTCGAAGGGAACACCGTCGGCTGAGTGAGAGCGAAGATGAAGCGCAGGAACAACGGGGAGCTGGAGAACGCGGTTCTCACAGCACTGTGGGATCGCGGCGAGCCCATGTCCGTGTCCGAGCTGCAGGCCGGTGTCTCTCCTCCGAAGCCCGCATACACCACGATGATGACGGTGCTGACCCGGATGGAGGACAAAGGGCTGATCAGCCGCGAGCGAGTCTCGCGGACTCTGATGATCAGCCCGGTGCACTCGCAGGTCGTGACCGCTGCCTCGGAGATGTCACGCACGCTGCGTGGCTCCACCGACTCCCATGAAGTGCTGATGTCATTCGTCGGTTCACTCGATGACGACGAGATCGAAGTCCTTCGCTCCTTCGTCAGCGACTGAACTCTCCAGCCATGCTGATCTCGGCGATCGTCCTCCTCGTCTCAGCCGCCGTCGTCTTCTTCGTCTCACCGTTCCTTCTGTCCGTCGGGCAATGGCAGTCGAGGAGGCCGGGATTGGCTCTCAGCGGGTGGCTGGCAGCACTGGCCGGCGGCCTGGTGCTCAGCACGGCGGCGGTCGTCGCCCTCGTCGTCGGTGCTCTGCAGGCCGACCGCGGCGGTGCCGGGCCACAGGCGCTCGTGCCGTGGATCATCGGCTGGATGGCGCTCGCCGTCGTCGGTATCGTCCTGGCCCTCGTGCTCAGCGCCTCGGACGACTTCGGCCGCAAGCTCAAGGCCGAGGCCAGGGTTCTGCGTTCCCGGTGGACCGGCTGGTACGTCGACTCCGCATTCCGCATCGTCACGGTCGACGACGACAAGCCCTATGCCTGTTCCTTGGCCGGGCGCCCTCCCGAGATCTATCTGAGCGCGGGCCTGCGGCGACTCCTGGCCCACGATGAATGCGCGGCCATCATCGCTCATGAGAAATCGCACATCGCCCATCGGCACAATCTCGTGCTGCGTACCGCGGTGGTGAATTCCGCGTGCCTGCCGCCGCGACTGCCGGTCTCGGAGAGGTTCCGCGCCAGCGTGCTCACTCTCGTCGAGATGGTCGCCGACGACGATGCGGTGCGGGCCACCTCCGCGGAATCGGTGAGGAATGCGCTCGAGGCCCTCGGCGACGACAGCAGCGATTCCTCGCTCCGGCTGCGATCGCTCAGGCTTGAGCGGATCCACCTGATGGCAGGCTGAATTCCGACTGCGGACTATCTACTACACTGTTACGTAATATGGTGGAGCAGACGACAGCACCCGGCGCCGATTCGGCGAGGCGCCCCGAGACGGCGAAGACACCGGCGTTCGCCGTTGTCCTCACGATCGCCGTCATCGCCGCAGCGGTCGCAATCATCACCGGCCTCCTTGCCGGCCCCGAAGCCTACACGTCCATCGCGCGAGAATTTCCGGGCACCCCAGTCGTCGTCCTGGTTGCGACGCTGCGCTCCGTCCACGAGGTCTTCTCGGTGCTCACGCTCGGCATGCTCGCCGCCGTGCTCATGTTCACCTCCCGCACCGGCGTCCCCGGATGGTCGCGGACCAGCGACACCGCACGGTCCCTGCTGCGAGCCTTCAGCGCGATCTGGGCCTCAGCGGCACTCCTGCTCACCGTCGTCGACGGACTCAACACCAATGGCCTGCCGCTCACGGCGATCGAAGCCCCGGGGCAGTTGGGGTTCGCCCTGACGAGCACGTTCTATCCGGCGGCCTGGCTCATCGTCCTCGTCGCCGCCTTCACCATCTTCGCCGTCTCCCTGCTCTCGGAATCGTGGACAGCACACGCCGCGAGTCTGTGGATCGGGATGATCGCGATCCTTGCTCCGGTCGTCATCTCTCAGGTGCTCGTCGGTCCCAACCATGACTTCGGCGAGGATGCGGCCATCATCCAGACGCCGCTGGCGGCAGTGGTCCTCGGTCTCCTGGCTGCAGGGGTGCTCCTGGAGCTGGTCATCCCCCGCGGCGGTGGGGTGCGGCGCATGGTTCGCTCCCGTCTGATGTGGACGGGACTCATCGTCATTGCCGGCACAGACGTCGTCATCTCGGTATTCAAGCTCGCCGGCACGCCGCTGACGGATTCGGTGACAGGATGGCAGCTGCTCACCCGCTGGGTGGCTCTGGCCGTCATCGTCCTCGCGGTGATCGCGGCAGCCTCGGCGCGTTCAGCGTTGGCCTACACCGGCATCCTTGCCGGGGTCGCGGCGTGGGTGACGATGACAGCAGCCATGTCGCTCATCCCCTCACCGAACTACTTCGCCCCGAACAGCACCGTCGCTGTCTTCCTCGGCTACACGGTCGAGGCCGCACCCGATCCGCTGACACTGCTCACGCACTGGCGACTCAACCTCCTGCTCACAGCGGTCAGCGCCGCAGCCATGCTCGCCTACGGTCTGGGTGTGCTCAGGCTCCGCCGCCGAGGCGACTCCTGGCCGGTGATGCGGACGATCTGCTGGATGACCGGCTGGATCCTGACCATCGTGCTCATGGGCTCGGGCCTGGGCAAGTACTCTCCGGCCGACTTCGGCATCCACATGATCGTGCACATGAGCCTCAACATGCTCATCCCGGCCTTCCTCGTCGGGGGCGGCCCGATCACGCTGCTGCTGCGTTCGACCACCGGCACCGGCCGTCTCGGCCATCAGATCCACCATCGCGTCGATCAGCTCATCAACTGGCCGGGACTGCGGATGCTGCTCCATCCGATCGTCGTCTTCGTCGTCTACGTCGCCTCCTACTACGCCCTCTACCTCACGCCGCTGTTCGAAGGACTCATCCAGTACCACTGGGGCCACCAGCTGATGAACGTCCACTTCCTCATCGTCGGCTACATGTTCTTCTCGCTCGTCATCGGCGTCGACAAGCTGCCGATCGAACTTCCGCACATCGGTCGGCTCGGCTATGTCATCGCGGCCATGCCATTCCACGCCTTCTTCGGGGTCGTACTGATGATGACGAACACCCCCGTGGCGCAGAACTTCTATCGCACACTCGACCTGCCCTGGCTCGACATCTCCGCCGAGCAGTACTTCGCCGGAGGCATCGCCTGGGCAGGGGGAGAGCTGCCGCTGCTGGGCGTGGTCATCGTCCTCGGTGTGCAGTGGACGAGGCAGGACAAGCGCACCGCACAGCGCTTCGACCGCCATGAGGACGCCGGACTCAGCGACGAATTCTCCGCGTACAACGACATGCTGCGACGTCTGGCCGAGAGGGACGGCGAGACCGTTCCCGCCGACGACGGCCGGGCCGAAGCCGCAGAGGAAGGAACGAAGGATCGTGAGCAGTGACAGCGCGGTTCGCCAGAGCGAGCCGACCCACCGGGCGGGCAACGAGACCGGCCTCGACATCGACATCACGGGGATGACGTGCACCGCCTGCGCCCGCCGAGTCGAGAAGTCTCTGAACAAGATCGACGGAGCCACGGCGTGGGTGAATTTCGCGACCGAACGGGCCCGCGTCACCGGGGTGAAGGAGTCCGAGGTCGCCCTCACCGCGGTGAAGAAGGCCGGCTACGGGGCTCAGATCCACAAGCCCGGCGACGATGCCTGGTCACAGAGGGCCGCCGAGGTGAGACTGAGCTCCCTGCGCCGGCGCCTCATCCTCGCCGCCGTGCTCACCGTCCCGCTCATGGACGCCACGATCGTGCTGGCGCTGGTCGAAGCATGGCGATTCCCCGGCTGGGAATGGATCTGCATCCTCGTCGCGTTGCCGATCGTGACCTGGGCGGCATGGCCCTTCCACCGATCGGCATGGAAGAACCTGCTGAACCGAACATCGAATATGGACACGCTCGTGTCCCTGGGCATCGTCGCCGCGTTCGGCTGGGCGGTGGTGACCGCGGCATTCGGATTCAGCGGCCCCGACGCCTGGTTGGGATTCGGTCTCGTGCCCGACGGTGCCGACGCTCTCTATCTCGATGTCGCCGCCGGAGTGACGACCTTCCAACTGGCCGGTCGCTACTTCGAGACCCGATCGCGGCGCAAGGCAGGTGACCTGCTGGTGGCGCTGAGCGAACTCGCTCCGAAAACGGCACGCGTGCGCGGCGAGGACGGCGAGTTCGTCGATACCCCCATCGAACTCGTCACCCCCGGCGATGTCGTCCTCGTCCTCCCCGGTGCGACCGTGCCCGTCGACGGAGCGGTCGTCGACGGTCGCTCCGAACTCGACATGAGCAGCCTCACGGGCGAGCCCGAGCCTGTGCCCGTCGGCGCAGGTGACCGCGCAGTCGGGGGAGCGTTCGCCACAAACGGGCAGATCACTGTCGAAGCCGAGGCCGTCGGCGCCGATATGCAGCTGTCCCAGATCGCGACGATGGCCGAGAAGGCGCAGTCGCAGAAGGCGATCGTCGAGAGCCTCGTCGACCGGATCACCGCCGTCTTCGTCCCCGTCGTGCTCATCCTCGCCCTGGCAACCCTGCTCATCTGGCTGCTTCCACTGGGGTACTCGCCGTCGCGGGCGATCGGCGTCGGCATCTCGGTGCTCATCATCGCCTGCCCCTGCGCGCTCGGTCTGGCCACCCCGACCGCGCTCATGGTCGGCATCGGTCGCGGTGCCCGCTCGGGCATCCTCGTCAAGGGCCACACTGCACTCGAGGCCAGCGGGCGGATCGACACGGTCGTGCTCGACAAGACGGGCACCGTGACCACCGGGTCGCTGCAGGTAGAACAGACGTGGTTCGCGTGCAGCGACCACGATGACGTGCTCGAGCGGATCGCCGACCTCGAGGCCCGTTCGGAACATCCGGTCGCCCGCGGCATCCTCGACTTCGTTCGATCCGCCGGCCGAACGCGCGCCGAGGCGGCAGCGCCGTCCGCCGAGCTCGAGGAGGTGCAGGTGCTGCCCGGTGTCGGCATCGAGGGAATCGTCGACGGTTCGCCGTTGGCCGTCATCAGCGCCTCCGCTGCCGCCGAGCGGGTGGACCTCGGCGAGGAGCTCACGGGCTGGATCCGCACCCAGTCGGAGACACAGCGCAGCGTTGTCGTCATCATCGACGGCGGTGTACCGACTGCTGCTCTGGCGCTGAGCGATCAGATCAAGGTCGATGCCGTGACCAGCATCGATCAGCTGCGCGAGCTGGGGATGCGCACTGTTCTGCTGACCGGCGACAGCACCGCCTCGGCGGAGAGGATCGCCGAGAGGATCGGCACCGATGAGGTCATCGCCGAGGTGATGCCCAATGACAAATCGGACGTCGTGTCCTCTCTGCAGGAGTCCGGCCACCGCGTCGCCATGGTCGGCGATGGCATCAACGACGCCTCAGCCCTGGCCACGGCCGACCTCGGCATCGCTGTGGTCACCGGATCGGACATCGCCATGAAATCGGCGGACATCATCGTCGTCCGGGACGACCTCGGCGCCATCGCCGAATCGATCATGCTCTCCCGGAAGACCCTGGGCACCATCCGCGGCAACCTCGTCTGGGCGTTCGGCTACAACATCTTGGCGATCCCGATCGCGATGTTCGGCCTGCTCAACCCGCTCATCTCGGCGGCGGCGATGGCGATGTCATCGGTATTCGTCGTCTACAACAGCCTGAGGCTCCAGCGGGTGAGGCTGCGGAGCTGAATCAGTCTGTCCGTGTCGACATCAAACGACTCTCAGTTCACATCATCGTCACCGTCAGGGGAGCTTTCATGATCCGTCAAAGCATTGACAACCGGGTCCTCACCATCACTATCGACGACTCTTCTCGTGCCAATTCCCTGTCCGCAGATGCCCTGGTCGAACTGCGCGACGCCTTCGCAGCTGCGTCCGACCGCCAGGATCTCGGCGGTGTGCTTTTCAACGCCGTCGGCGACAAGGGATTCTCTGCGGGCATGGACACCGCTCAGTTCGACCACACGAACTCTACTCAGGCATTTGAGACCATCACTCTGCTCGGCAGCGTGTGCGAAGCGGTCAAGAACTGCGAACTGCCGGTCGCTCTGTCGATGAAGGGCTATGTCATCGGCGGTGCAGTCGAGATCGCGGCCGCAGCCGACTTCCGGGTCGGCGGTGCTTCATCGTGGTACTCCATGCCCGAGGTCCGCATCGGGATTCCATCCGTGCTCGAATCGGTGAACCTGCACCGTCTGATGGGGTGGACCAAGGCCAATGAGATGATCCTGACCGGCAATCGCTACAGCGCGGAAGCGATGGAGCGCTGCGGATTCCTCAACACGGTCGTCGATGACGCGACGGTCGACGAGGTGGCCCTGGACTACCTGCGCGCCACGATGGAATCGGACAGGTCTGTCATCGCCCAACAGAAACGACTGTTTCGCACCTGGAAGAACACCTTCGAGGACGAGGCCATCACCGACTCGTGCCAGGAGTTCTCGCTGGCCTTCGCCCGGAAGAACGACTGAGTCGGTTCGCGCGATGCGGCTGAAATGTGGGCCTGTGCGACGATTCGGCCCGGCCCCGAGCGGACAGGCACCGAGCTCTATTCGTTCCAGCGGCGTTCGCGCAGCACGGTGGGCAAGCCGAAGTAGATGGGTGGGCGCGCGGAGACACCCGGCGCAGGGCAAGTAGTGGAACCGTTGCCAACGGAACGTGTGCCGCTGACATCACCGAGGGTCCAGGCGCTCTCCCAGCTGATGAGTTCGCCGGCATGGCAGACCGGGTCCCCGCCCGCGTAGGGCGGTTCCGCCCACAGCCACAGGTTGACCCCGTATTCGATGAGGGTGAGCTTCTCGCCCTTGGCCCGCATGGCATTGTCCTTGACGAGCATCGCCCGTACCCTCGCCGAGGTTGCCTCGAGTTCCGTCCAACCGTCCTGTCGGTGAGGGAGGAAGATCCACGTCCCCGCGGGGACGTTCTCGGGAACGATCGCCTCGGCGGTTATGATCTCGATGAACCCGTCCTCGACCTCTGATCCGTCCTCGACATCACTGTCGAGACGGTGGGCACTGCCCAGGAAGTCGGAACTGCCGAGGAGGTCGGTGAAGCAGGCGTGAGCCACCTCGGCGGTTGGGGCGACGACGAGGATGTGGGTGGCCTCGGCGACGACCTCGGCACGGCTCAAGCACGTGAAGGGATCCGCACGCATCATCGCAAGCACCTGGGTCCAGTGTCCGGGGACCGGGGCGTCGGCGATCAGATGCGTGGTCTCTGGCCGCTCCGCGTCATGTCGCATGATGGTCCGTCCTTCTGCCGCGCCGATACCCAGGTCGTTCTTCCTCCACCAGGATACGAAACGCCTCCTGACCAGTCCGGCCTGCGCCGGTGAATCTTACATTTGTGCGACAGTTTCGATTTCAACAGATAACGAATCGGATAATGATTGGCGGAAGCGGTTGTGACTAGGAAGATTGCCTCTAAGCTTCCAAGAGTGTCCGTTTCCATGATCTCGGGAGTCGTCATTCGCAGCGCTGGTGTTCGTGTCGTGGCCCTCGTGGCCGTGCTCGTTCTCGCGCTGCTGACCGGGTGTGGAAGTGACGGCGCAGGTCGATCCGCTGGAAGCGACGCGGCATGGTCGACCGGGGGAGGCGGCTCAGCGGATGCCGACCCCGTTCCCGCCCGGCCGGAGACCTCGCCCGAAGGGGCCCAGGACTCTGCGGCACCGGATGCGGCCGTCGGTCTGCCGCCAACGAGGTCTGAACGGGGCGAGCTGAAGCCCGAATCCGCCGGTGAAGGCGGTGCTGCGCAGGGCGGCAACAATGCTCTGGACTCAGAATCCGCGCGGTCGATGCTCGACGAGCTCGGCGTCGAGGGCAAGGCGCCCGAGGTCGGCTACGATCCCCAGCTGTTCGACTGGCGCTCCGATGTCGACGACAACGGCTGCGATACGCGCGATGATGTGCTCAGGCGCGATCTCAGCATCCTCGTGGTCGAGGCTGGGACAAACGGATGCGTTGTGACTGCCGGAGACCTCGATGATGAGTACCTCGGCCGGTCGTATTCCTTCGAACGTGAATCCGACAAGGTCACGATCGATCACATTGTGGCTCGTTCGAATGCCTGGCAGACCGGTGCCGCTGACCTGTCCGAGGAGGAGCTGCGCGAGTTCGCCAACGATCCGCTCAATCTGTTGGCCGTGAGCACGAGCATCAGTCAACAGAAGGACGGCGGAGACGCGGCCGCATGGTTGCCGCCGAACGAGGACTACCAGTGCGAATACGTCGCTCGGCAGATCGCCGTCAAGCACAAGTACGGTCTGTGGGTGGCAGACGCGGAGAAGGATGCCATGGCCCGTGTGCTCGACACGTGCGGGGACTTCCCGGCATTCGCCGAGGATGTGGACTGGCCGGAACCGGGACAGGGCAACAATCTGACGACCGAAGAGGCCACCGGCGACACATCGGGAGAGTCTTCGCACCGTCCGACAGAGGACGTGCCGAGCTTCTCGGACGGGGACTCTCCACGCGAGGACACCTCGACCGGGAGTTCTGCGGCAGACGGCACCACCCCGGCCGACGGTGAGACCAAGGCCGACGGGGGCGCTGCGACCGATGGCGAAACCGCGGCCGACGGCAGTACTTCGGCCGACGATGAGGCCAAGGCCGACGGCAGCACTGCGGGCGACGATTAGACCTGTGCCGCGAACCCTGGAACTGCGGAACCATCCGACCGCCGAGGTGACTCGGGCGCGAAGTCCCGCAACGACGACCGCGAGGGCTGCGAATAGTCGCTGCGCGGTCTCGAGAGGGACGGTGAGCAGGCTGCCCGAGGCGGTCGATCGGTGCTTACCTCAGCTGTCCCCCTTCGGCATCGGCACGTTCTGCAGGCGGAGCTGTCCCCGGGCGAGGACCTTCTCGGAAGCCGAGTCGGTGATGATGACTTCCCACAGCTGTTGGGTCCGTCCCTGGTGCAGGGCCGTGCCCTCGACCACGATCCGGGCACCGGTGGTCGGGCGCAGGAAATCGGTGGCGTTGTGGATGCCGACGGCGAACTCCCCGCGATCGGCCACAGCGTGGCTGGCGCCGATGCTTCCCGTGCTCTCCACGATCGTTGTGTACACGCCGCCGTGGACGACTCCCCACGGCGTGTGATGATCGGCTCCCAGGTCGGCATGGCCGCGGACCATGGTGTTCGTGACTTCGTCGACAACGAGTCCCGAAGCTGCGACGAAACGACTGGCTGCCTCGAGCGAGACATCCGGCGTTGGATCCGATGGTGAGTTCATGCGTTCTCCTTCGAGCTGGCTGAGTATTGTGAAGTTAGCCTACGATGGAGCGACGGGTCAACCGAGGCAGCAGCGACGAAAGGAGAAGCGATGGAAGGAGTGCACATGGACTGGCTGGAATTCGACACGGCTGGATGTTCGATCCAGAGGACCCTCGACGTCATCGGGGAGAAGTGGACCGTGCTCATCCTCCGCGAGACGTTCAACGGAGTGCGCCGATTCGATCAGATCCGCGACCACGTCGGCGTCTCCGACCCGATGCTCTCCGACCGGCTGCGCAAGCTCGTCACCGCCGGAGTCCTCGAGGCCAAGCCCTATCGGGAGCCCGGGCGGCGCGTTCGCAAGGAATACCGGCTCACGGACAAGGGCCTCGATCTCTATCCGGTGATGATCTCGCTGCTGAGGTGGGGCGACGAACACCGTGCAGGCGCCGATGGTCCACCGCTGGAAGTCACACACCGCGACTGTGGCCGGCCCATCCGCGCCGTCGTCGAGTGCGCTGCCGGCCACACCGTCTCCTCGCCGAGGGAAGCTGTCACCTCACCCACGCGCGCGGCGACTATGCGGACTGCGCCCGTGCGCGGATGAGATCCTCGGCGGTGCGGACGTACGCGTGGTGATGCACCGCCTCCCTCGTCTGCAGGACGATCCGGCGCCGAGGTGTCGGATCGATGAGCGAGACCGTGGTCACTCCTGTCGGCAGGTCTCGAATCGCCAGCGGCGGCAGTGCCGAGATGCCGACTCCGGCGGCGACCATGGCCAGGACGGCGTAGTGGTCATCGGAGCCCGCCACGAAGCGGGGTTCGTAACCGGCGGCATTGCAGGCCCGGGCGACGACGAGACCTGCCGGCGTGTTGCTGATGTCCGCGTCGACCCACGCTTCGTCGATGAGCTGGGACATCGAGGCCGCCTCGGCGCCGGCCAGACGATGATCGGAGGCGACGACGAGCAGGTAGTCCTCTTCTGTGAGCAACTGCCGGCGGAACCCCGGAATCGTCGTCGGCGGCAGGGAGGGATCCTCCGAGTGGATCTCGAGGTCGTGCGGGTGCCAGTCCTCGGCGTCCGTCGCGGGGCTGAGGGTGATCTCGAATTGCACCGTCGGAAATTCGGTGACGACCGAAGAGACGATGGAGGGTATCCACTCCTTCGCCGCCGAGGAGAAGCAGCCGATCTCGAGGCGCGGTCGGGGGCCTCGACGCAGGTCATCGAGCGTGGCCTCGAGACGTCGCAGGCTGGAGAAGACCTCACCGGATTCCTCGGCCAGGCGCAGACCGACGGGAGTCGGCGTGATTCCCCGCCCGGTCCGCTCGTAGAGGGGCAGACCCACGTCCTTCTGCAGCCTGATGATGTGCTGGCTGATCGTTGCCGGAGTGTATTGGAGATTGGCCGCGGCCTGCTGCACGGAGCCGCTGGCGACCACGGCCCTCCAGATCGCGAGTCGATGGGTGTCGAGCATACTCTGAGTATAAAGTGTTTGCTGACAGACGTGTGGAAACAGTTGCTTGTGCTTGATTGAGGGTCCGGGCGACGATGAGGTCATGTGGATATTTCCGGTGCTGTTCCTCGCCTTCGGCTACGCCCTCGCCCTCTTCGGTTTGGGGCGTTTCATGCAGCCGTCCCACGACCGGTTGGGGATGAGGCGACTGGACAATCCGGCCGTCGTCCAGACCCTGGTCCGCGGGTGGGTTGCCCTGACCTCGGCTCACAGCCTCGAGCGAATCACGGACGAACTCTCGGCCCGCCGGCGCGCGCCACGCCGTTGAGCAGACCAGGCCCGTAACCTGTCGCCGAGACACCTGCGGAGCCCCGAGAAGTTCCTGTGCACACCGGTGTTGGGGCGTTCCACCGTTGTCTCGAGGGCCTTTTCTGCCTGCTCATGCCCCCTCAAGAGAAGAGTGTGATCCCGAAGATCGCGAACACGACGAGGTGCGCCGCCCCGTGGACGGCCGTGACCCTCTTCGCCGCGAACGTCGTCACCGACAGCAGCAGGGTGACGGCGAACAGGAGGAGGTTCGCCGGTGACTCGGCGAGTACGATCTGCTGATCGGTGAGGGCTCCGATGACGAGGACGACCGGAATCGTCAGTCCGACAGTGGAGACCTGCGCCCCGTGGCACAGGTTGCTCACACGCTGAACCTCACCCGCCCAGGCTGCCCTGATCGACGTGATCGTCTCCGGGAGGAAGACGATGAGTGCGATGACGACCCCCGACAGGGCCACAGGCGCGCCGAGGCGGCCCAAGCCGTCATCGAGCAGCGTCGCCATATCGTGGGAGAGCAGAACGATGGGCGTGACCGTGGCAACGAGCAGGAGAAGGCGCACGATGATCTCAGTGCGATGGGTGGAGATGATGTCGACGATGCTGTGCTTCACGGGTTCGCCCTCGACGACCGTGACCGGTGCGTCCCCTGCCTCTGTGCCGGTTGCGGATCTGCCAGCCGCCTCGGCGGGGGCCCGCGTCAGTCGTTCATCGACCTCGACGAAGTCATCGGCCTGGCTGCCCGTCTGGCGGTAGAGGAAGAAGGCATAGATGCCGATCGTGAGGACGATGATCGGAAGCTCCTGCCAGTGCGCGTAACTGCCATTGGTGCCGATGAGTGCCGGCAGGGCGAATGCGAGGGCGGCGAGGACGATGGTGAGCGAGAGATAGGTCGAGGTGCCGGTGCGGTTGTGCGCCATGTCGCCGTGCCTGAGCCCTCCGACCAGCAGACACAGTCCGATGACCGCATTGAGGATGATCATGGACACGGCCATGACCGAATCGCGGGCGATCGTCGTATGGTCGCCGGGGCCGAGGAGGACGGCGGCGATGAGCACCACCTCGATGAGCACGATCGACAGGGTGAGCACGAGCGAACCGTAGGGATCGCCGAGCCGGTGGGCCAGATGCTCGGCCTCGTTCACAACCCCGAAGGCACAGATGAGGATGACCCCGACGATGACGACCAGCGCGGTGATCAGCAGGGGAGCGGGTACCGGCGGTTCGAGGAGTGGGCCGACGAGGAGCAGGGCGGCGAACGCGCCCCAGCCCAGGACGAGGCGGAGGATCGCGGTAGGAGTGAGGATGCTGCGAATGGCGGCAGTCATGACGGGCATTCCTGTTCTGCGAGGCCGTCCTCATCGTGACTGATTGCGCCCGGGCCGTCCCGAACGTTCCTGCGATCTCAGGATATCCAAGGTGGGTTCACGGTGGCAAAACCGAGTATCACCGTCGATCAATAGATCCTGTTGCGTCGTCGCCGATACCCGGAGGCTCGTCTGGGCTGTCGGCTTGATCAGGAAACGTGTGTTGCGGACGAATACCTCCTCGTGTCCAGTTGTGCGCCGATGGTCGGCGCAATTGTCTGCAGGTGCTGGGCGTACTCAGTGATCTCCGTCTTTCCGATGCGTGCAGTCGGGCCGCCGAAGGTCAAAGCGCCCACTGGCCGACCGTGCGGGAGATCGACTCTCACGCTGACCCCGGCCACTCCTGCCTCGCGCTCTCCGCGACTCGACGAGTAGCCTAACCGGGTGCTCCGTTCGATCTTTTCTTTAGCCGTGTACCCGGCGCCTCTGTCTCGGAGCGATCGCTCGACTCGTTCGACAATCTCCGGGGGAGCATTCTGCAGCAAGATCCACGAGGACGAGCCGGCGCTCAGCGTCATTGATTCTCCGACGGCGATCACGTGTCGGAGTGTCTGTGTGCCCGGAACGTGGGCGATCGCAATACGTGAGTCTCCTGATCGTACGTAGAGGCTGATCGATTCGCCGAATTTCGACACGGCGGAATGCATGAGATCGGTGACCGCAGTCGGAACACCCCAGCGATGTCCTGCGACCTGTGCCCAATGGAGGAAGCCCACGCCCGGGGAATAGGTGCGTGTAAACGGATCGTGGTCGATCATCCCTTCTGCACGCAGGGCGCCCAGGATGCGGACCGCTGTGCTCTTGGGGACCTCGGCTTCGGACGCCAGCTCCTGCAGAGTCAGTGAATCGACCCCGGGGGCGAAGCACCGGATCAGGGCGAGGGCGCGAGACACGCTGCGGATCGTCGTAGGGGGCGACGCCTCAGCCATGAAGGGGCTCCTTGACTGTGAGCACCGGTACTTCTGCTTCGAGAATGATCCGTTGAGCTGCGCTGCCGAGGAGGAACTTCCCGACCGGCGACCGCCGGCGCACGCCGACGACGATCAGCGCTGCTTTGGTCTCGATGCTGAGATCGAGCACAGCGTCGGCCTCGTCCTGATGCTCGGGCAGGGTGACGATCTCGAGTCCGAACTCAGCGTTCGGCCTCTCGCCGCGGACTGCCGCTACGACCGTCCGGGTGCCCAGAGCTGTTGCGGCCTGTTGTCCGGCGCCGAACACTTCTCTTCCCAGATCGTCATCATTCACAACACAGAGGACAGTCATCTCTTCTCCTGATACGTTCCGAGGTACGGAATTTGTTGATCACTGTTCGGAACGTGTGATCAACTCTAGTCGTTGCTGATCTGAAAGGGCAATGCAGCCCGCAGAAGAAGGGAAGAGGAATGGCAATCACCAGACGTCAATGGCTGACGGTCGGACTGTGCGTTCCGCTGACACTCGCGGCAGGAGCACAGTCAGCAGTGAGCGGGTCAGCGTCCGGAGCACGCACAGCGCTCACGCTGCTCGTCGGGGCCGCCCCCGGAGGAGGATGGGACACCGTCGCCCGCGAGCTTCAGGTGGCGATGAGGGAAAATAACATCGTCGCAAATCCACAGGTGATCAATGTCCCCGGGGCCGCAGGGACGATCGCTCTCGAACAGCTCATGCAGATGAAGGGCCAAACAGACGTCGTCATGGTCACCGGAACTGTGATGTTGGGTGGAATCGACGTCAACGACTCGCTGCACGATCTCACCGAAACCACGGCGATCGCACATCTGGCCGACGACTATGAAGCGATCGTGGTGCCGACTGATTCGCCGCTGGAATCACTCGACGACCTTATCCGAGCGCTCAAAGACGATCCCGGTGCGGTGTCCTTCGGTGGCGGCTCATTAGGAGGGACCGATCATCTTCTTGCAGGAATGCTCGCGCAGGAGGTCGAGGTCGACCCGACCGAGATCAACTACGTTCCGTTCGCCGGTGGCGGGGAGGCTGTCTCTGCGCTGTTGTCGCACAGCGTCACCGCTGGGGTCAGCGGCTACAACGAGTTCGCCGATCAAGTGACCGCAGGCAACTTGAGGCTCCTGGGCATTGCGTCCCCTGAGCGGATGGACGGGGCCGACGGGCCCACGTTCGCTGAGGCGGGCTACGAGACATACCTGCCCAACTGGAGAGGTGTTGTGGCACCTCCTGGGCTGACCGATGACGACTCCGCCGAACTCACGGCGATCATCTCGGAGACCGTAGCGACCCCGGAATGGGCGGATGCGCTCAAGCGCAACAAGTGGATTGACGCCTACCAGGACGGCAGGGAATTCAAGAGTTTCGTGGGGGCTGAGACTCAAAGAGTCGAAGCGATCATCGAAGGGTTGGGACTATGACTCAGAACAGACTCAGCGGAGCATCGTTTCCGCTCCTGACGCTCCTCCTCGGTGTTGCCGTCTACCTCACGGTCGGCTTGGTCGCCATGGAAGTCCCCGATTCCGCGGCCGTTCCCGGTCCGCGATTCTTTCCCACGATCATCACCGTGATCGCGTATGCGATCAGCGCTGTCGTCGCTGTCCAAAGTGTGCGCCAGCTGATAGCCGATCGCCGAAGCATGGCCCACACCGAAGCAGCCGGTTCTGAAGAAGCTGTCGGCTCTGAATCGGTTTCCGAACCGTCCGAAGCTGGTGTGAACTGGCGAATGGTCGTGATCGTCATCGCCAGCTTTCTTGCGTTCATCCTGCTGCTCGACATTCTGGGGTGGCTGCTCAGCGCCGCGATCCTCGTCTTCGGTGTGGCGACCGGATTGGGAGCCAAGAGCATGTTTTCCTCGGCCTTCATCGCACTGACCATGTCAGCCATTGTCCAGCTCGCCTTCGTCGGAGGCCTCGGCTTGCCGCTTCCAGCCGGATTCCTAGGAGAGTTCTGAAATGGAAACCATCACCTCTTTGCTCGGCGGCTTCGAAACCGCCGTGTCACCGATCAATCTGCTGTGGGTATTCATCGGTGCCTTACTTGGAACCGCAGTCGGAGTGCTGCCCGGACTCGGGTCCGCGATGGCAGTGGCACTGCTTCTCCCGATCACATTCACTCTCGATCCCACCGGTGCCTTCATCATGTTCGCCGGCGTCTACTATGGAGGACTGTTCGGGGACTCCATCTCGGGAATTCTGCTCAACACCCCTGGCAATTCGTCCGCAATCGCCGCGACATTTGAAGGTCACAGGATGGCACTGTCCGGTCGCGCTCCCCAGGCCCTGGCGACCTCTGCGATCGGTGCCTTCACTGGTGGGCTGATCGCCACGACCCTGGTTGCGTTCTTGGCCCCGACGATGGCCGTCTTGGCAACCTACTTCGGGCCTGCAGAATTCTTCGCGCTCGCGGTATTCGCCTTCGTCGCCACTTCGGCGGTCGTCGCGGAATCGTTCGTCAAAGGACTCGCATCTCTGGTGCTCGGTCTGGCTTTGGCGGTCGTCGGGATCGACTCGCAATCGGGTGCCTCGCGATTCACTTTCGGAGTGCCCCAGCTCTTCGACGGAATCGACATCATCGTCATCACCGTCGGACTCCTCGCCGTGGCAGAGGTTCTCTACGTTGCTTCCGGAGGCGGACGAAACGCGGAGTCGAAGACATTGTCGGCCGGTCGCAGGCCGTTCCTCTCCCGCGGAGAATTCAAGAAGGCGCTGCCGGCCTGGTTGAGGGGAACCGGTTTCGGCCTCCCCTTCGGAGTGATTCCGGTGGGCGGGTCGGAGATCCCTACCTTCCTCGCCTATGGCAACGAACGCAGAATCGACCGGAAATCACGAGACCCCGAATTCGGCCGCGGCGCAATCCGCGGGGTGGCAGCACCTGAAGCGGCAGGGAACGCGACCTCAGGCACCGCGATGGGAGCGCTGCTCACCTTGGGCCTGCCCACCTCGGCGACAGCAGCGATCATGATGGCCGCCTTCCAACAGTACGGAATGCAACCTGGGCCACTGCTGTTCGAGCGCAATGGGGAACTGACGTGGGCCCTGTTGGCCTCTCTCTTCATCGGCCTCGTCGTGCTCCTTATCCTCAATCTTCCGTTCGCTCCGCTGTGGGCGAAGCTGTTGCTGATCCCTCGCCCGTATCTGTATGCCGGAATCGCCATGTTCTGTGCTCTGGGCGTGTATTCGACGAGCGCGTCGGTCATCGATGTCGCACTGATGTTGGGCGTGGGCCTGGTCGGTCTCCTCATGCGTCGCTATGACGTACCGGTGGCTCCGGTGCTGATTGCGGTGATTCTGGGGCCATTGGCGGAGACGGAGCTTCGTCGAACCCTTGCTGTGAGTGAAGGATCAGTAGGAGCACTGTTCGACAGCGGAATCTCCATCACTCTCTATATCGTGCTCCTCGCGGCTGTCCTGCTCACCGGTGTCACGAGACTACGAAGAAAGAAGGGTGCTGATCTCTGATGAGTGCACAAGGACCTTTGACCGGAGTGAAAGTCCTGGACATGACGAATGTCCTCGCCGGACCGTTCGCCGCGTATCAATTGAGCCTGTCCGGCGCTGATGTCGTCAAGGTGGAGGTGCCCGGGGGAGGCGACCTGGCACGATCGCTCGGAGCCGACTCCGAGCTCAACAAGGCTCAGCTCGGCGCGTCATTCGTCGCGCAGAACAGCGGTAAACGGTCCATCGCCGTCGATCTCAAAACAGAGGAGGGCCGTGAAGCGTTCACCGCCCTCCTTCGGAGCTCCGATGTGCTGCTGGAGAACTTCCGGCCGGGGGTTCTGGACCGTCTCGGATTCGGCCAACAGATGCTGAAGGAACTCAATCCGCGACTTGTCTACTGCGCCATAAGCGGCTTCGGCCAGACCGGCCCACTGCGCGATAGGCCCGCCTATGACCAGATCGTTCAAGGTCTGTCGGGCATGATGTCGTCATCGGGCACCGAAGACAGCGGCCCCCTGCGTGCCGGTTACCCTGTTGCGGACACCTTGGGCGGCATGGCCGCCTCGTTCGCCATCTCGTCCGCACTCGTTGAGAGGGCACGGACAAATGAGGGCAGCGTGATCGACGTGTCCATGTTGGAGACTGCGATCACGGCCATGGGCTGGGTCGTCTCCAACCTCCTCGTGGCAGGACAGTCTCCCGTGCCCATGGGGAACGAGAACTTCACGGCGGCGCCGTCCGGGACATTCATGACCGGCGCAGGGCGCATCAACATCTCTGCGAACAAACAGGAGCAGTTCGAGGCGCTGTGCCGGTATATCGGGCGCAAAGAGCTGGCGGCCGACCCGCGATTTGCCGAACGGGAGGCGCGCAAGACCAATCGTGAAGAGCTGAAACTCTGCCTCGAGGAAGCACTTGCCGAGCGTTCAGCCCAAGAGTGGGAGGACGGGTTCTCGACCATAGGTGTGCCGGCTGGGCAAGTGCTCGAGGTCTCAGAAGTCCTCGACCTCGCGCAGGTCCGCGAGCGCGGGCTCGTGCACGAGGTGCCCAACCCTGTCGACGATGAGCGGAAGCTGTCGGTTCTCGGCAACGGCGTGCGGATCAACGGCACGGTGAGTACGCCGGCTGCGGGACCGCCTCTGCTGGGAGAGCACACGGACGAGATCCTTCGCGAAATCGGAATGGACCAATCGAAGATCGACTCACTGCGTGAACATGGAGGAATTGTATGACCGGCAGCGGACAGAGGGCAGACCAGACACAGATCGACGATGTACGTCAGTGGTGGGCCACCTCGGTGAGCAGGATCGAACCGAATGTCATCGAATACCGGGAACGGCCCATTGCCGATCTCATCGGGCAGTCCTCGTTCGTCGATGTGATCTGGCTGCTGGTCACGGGGCGCGATCTCACCCCGGGGGAGGCGCGCCTGCTCGACGCCGCGCTGCTCTCTTCGGCCGATCATGGACCGCAGGCGCCGTCGATCGCCAGTGCGCGAATGGCGATTACGTGCGGAATCGGTCTCAACAGCGCCATCGCGAATGGGGCCAACACGCTGGGGGACGTGCACGGTGGTGCAGGGCAGCAGTGCGTCGCATTGCTCGATGATATGTGCACACGTATCGCCGCAGGCGAGGGGGACGCTCTTGAAGTCGCTCGCGCAGTGGTGAGCGAACATCGCAGCGCCAAGCAGTTCGTACCGGGCTTCGGGCATCGTTTCCACACCGTCGATCCGCGACGTGATGCGCTCCTGTCACTTGTGAAGGAGGCCGTTGCAGCCGAGACTGTCAGCGGTGACCCGCTCGAAGCCGGATTGGCTTTGGAGACGGCGCTTTCTGAGGGGCGGCGAAAGCGTCTGCCGATGAACATCGACGGGGCAACAGCAATCATCTATGCCTCGCTCGGCTGCCCACCGGAGCTGGCTCGGGGCCTGTTCGTGCTCAGCCGCTCCGTGGGAATCCTCGCGCATGCGTGGGAGGAACGCCAGAGTGCGCGAAGGATCAAAGGCCCGCTGCCGCCGCCTCTGACGGCTCCGTACATAGGGCTGTCAGGCACGACTGGCTGAATCACAGTCTCTCCCGGCGGAGGGCTCCGCCGTCGACGAGAATTGTCAGCCACCGCACTCAGCGACGTCGATCACGGTCGAGCAGGTCGGACAGCGGCGATGAGTCGGCGTCGGTACGACTGTCGCTCGAACGCCGGCTGAATGGGATTCCGGAATTCAGTCCGCGCCAGCCGCAGGCGATCGCCTCGCCCAGCAGGCTCAGTCCGATGCTCAGGGTCATCGGACGAACCGCCTCCTCGGCACCGATGAGCTGAGCGCCGAAATGCAGGCCTGCGCCGGCGGCGAGGCTGAGCACCCACACGATCATGGTCTTCGCGGTGTACTTCTGGTGCAGGGTCCCATGCTTGGCGAACAAGGTCGTCGACGCGCCACGGAGCATGCCGAAGCCGACCCCGACGATGATCGAGATTGTGAGGAAGGCGATGTTGGCCGGAGTCCAATGGTCGAAGCCCCAGAGTTCCTTGATCGACAGCGCGAGCATGATGATCGGAGGCACTGCGAGATCCTTCGCGTCGACAGGCTCTCCGCGGAAGCGGCGAACGATGACGACGGCGATCACGGCGACGATACCTATGGCGATGATTGCAGGATGCATGAGCGAGCCCTTCGATTTATATAGCAGGTCTGTGCTAAAACGTTAGCATGATATGGCACATAGATGCTATAAAGAGTTATGCCGAAAATAGTCGATCCCATTCAGCGTCGGGAGATCATCGCCGACGCCGTGTACACCGTCGTGCTCAAGCAGGGGTTCGCCAAGGTGTCCCTGCGTGCGATCGCCGAGGAGACCGGATTGGCGATCGGCTCGATCCGGCACTACTTCACGACGGCCGAAGGAATAGTCCGATTCGCTCTCGAGACCTTAGTCGAACGCGTCAGCGCTCGGATCGAAGATCGACTCTCGGCGTTGCTGCCCGCGCTCGAGGCCGGAGATCTCAGCCGCGATGAGGCCAGGGAGAAGACGGTCGACTTCCTGGCCGAGCTGCTTCCGCTCGATGAGACCCGCCGACGCGAGTCGGTCGTGTGGCTTGCCTTCGAAGAGGAAGCCCGGACGGATCCGGACCTGGCCGACGTCTTCGAGACCTCGGTGCGTGGCACGAAAGCACTGATGGCGCGAGCCTTGGAGGACATGTCCCGTCGCGGTGCTCTGCGCTCAGGCCTCGACCTCGACCTCGAAGCAGATTCGATGGCAGCGCTCATCGACGGCCTCACCCTGCGCTCGACTCTGCATCCGCACGTGCTCACGCCCACGCGTGCGAAGGACGTGCTGTCCGCCCATCTCGAGAAGCTGCGTGTCTAGGTAGGGTCGATCTCAAGCAGTTCGTCGGAAGTGCATGGTGACCACGCCGTTGCTGAGCGGCTCCACCGAGATCAGATCAAGATGCCGGGTTCTGGGCAGGCCGCGTTGGTACAGGGTGGGGCCGTGGCCGGCGATCATCGGATGCATGAGGAACTTGTACTCGTCGATCAGCTCCAGTCGGTCCAGCTCTGTCGCAAGCGTGCCGCTGCCGACGAGCACTCCGCTGGGGGACCGATCCTTGAGTGCCTGAACCGACGCGTGCAGGTCACCGACCAAGTGGTGGCTGTTGGTCCACGGAAAGTCGCTCCGCGTCGATGATGCAACATACTTCGGCTTCGCCTCCAACTTGGCAGAGCCCGCCGCAAGGGCAGCGGCCCCTATATGTCCATAGTGACGTACGAGTGCGCCTCGCGCTGTAGCGGATGGGCGATGAGGCCGATTCAGGCATCTGCCGCCGAATGCGAGGTGACGGACCGGCTCGAACGCGACTTCCCGCCCTTGAATAGGAGTCGGTCCACGCTGAAGCGGCCCGGCCCCATTGCGGCCAGCAGCAGAGCGCCGACGGCCAGCGCGGCGACGAGCTCCCAGCCGCCTTGGTCGACGAACGGCGCGGGCACGAGGTGAACGATGAGCAGGGCGCCGAGGAGGTTGGCCGCCAGCAGGATTCCGACGATCGGAGTCAGAGCACCGAGGATGAGCAGCGCACCACCGATGAGTTCGACGAAGGTGGCGAACGGAGCCGCGATGTCAGGCAGGGGCACACCCATCTGAGCGAAGGACTGCGTGGTTCCGGACACGGTCCATTCGTTGAACTTCTGCCATCCGTGGGCGATGAAGATGACGCCGAGGGTGATGCGGGCGATGACGGTGATGATGTCGCGGGCGATGGTCGGGAATCCGGTCGTGGCGTACACAGCGATCTCCAGCATTGATTGAAAGTGAAACTACATCGTATTGGGAGAGTATGGCAGGACGCTGAACACCGGTGGCGACCCGGACCCGGACGGGCCGGGGGCATCCGATCAGAATCGGTCCCGAGCCGACCCGGACCGGCCCCGAGCCGACCTCAGTCGACCCGGGGCCGCACCGACTCACTCCATGCTCATCCCCTTCGCCGGAGCGATCCGGGACATCGAGCGAGCCGGGATCGCCGACGCGAGCACCGCCGCGATGATCGTTGCCAGGACGATGAGGCCCACCTGGATCGGCGGAATGGAGAGCACCGGATCGGTCGTGCCGGCCGTGAGCGACGAGGTGCCCACCCATCCGAAGAACGTGCCCAGTACGGTGCCGAAGACGAGCGCGATGACGGCCATGAGCAGGGACTCGGTCGTGATCATCCGCGACATCGCCCGCCGGGTGAATCCGAGGGCCCGCAGCAGTGCCCCTTCCCGACGACGGTCGATGACCGAGAGGGTGAGAGTGTTGCTCACCCCGATGACGGCGATGACGACTGCCGCGGCCAGCAGACCGAGCACCACAGTGAGCGCGACTTGGAAGACCGAGGCGTATTGGGCCCGGGTCAGCGCAGCACCGGCATCGCTCGAGGCCCCGACGGCGTCGAGTTCGGATGTCAGCGCCTCGATCTGTGAAGTCGAGGCGTCATCGGCGATGCGCACCCATGTCTGTTCATCGTGATCGCCGCCTGCCTCGGCGATCGTCGCGGAATCCGCACCGCTGACGAGCGCGGTGCCCGTCGGAACGCTGCGGGAGCCGACCACGGTGAGTTCGATGTCCTTGCCGCCGACGCTCACGGTCGCCGTCTTCCCGTCGATGTCCTCCGCGGCGGCGTCGATGCCCAGGGCGGAGGGCTCGATGAGGACCGTGCCCTCGTCGACGTCGAAGCCCTCACTCCGGAGCACCGGGGTGTCCGCGGCTTCTGCGGCGCTCGTGACCGCCAGATCGCCGGATCCGGAGAACCCGTCGACGCTCACCGAGGCGGTGGAGGCCGTAACGGTGGTCCGGTCCTCGACGATGTCGGAGTCGGCGAGGACGGACTTCACATCGCCGTCCGATTCGGCGACCACGAGGTCGACCGGCGTGTCACCGGCAGTGGCGAGCTCGAGGGTGCGCTGCAGACTGGCCGAGCCGACGACGACAGCGGTGACAAGGGTGATGCCGATGAGCAGGGCACCCGTCGTCGACGCCGTGCGCGAACCTGCGGAACTCGCCGAGCGCCCGGCCAGCGCCACCGCAGGCGACCGCCCGGTCATCGCTCCGCTGAGGCGAGCGAGCCACCCGACGAACGGCGGAACGAACACCGGTGCGGACGCGAGCATCGCGACGAAGAGGGCGAAGCAGCCGAGGATGCCGAAGACGACCGACTGTTCGAGGGCTCCGTAGAGACTCAGAGCGACTCCGACGCAGGCGAGCACCACACCGAGGATCGCGCGGGACCACGGGAAGCGGCGGGAGGCTGCAGGAACGTCGACCGGCCGAAGCGCTTCGATGGGGGAGACCCGCGAGGCACGGACAGCGGGGATGAGACCGGCGGCCACAGTCACGGCGATCCCGACGGCCGGGCCGACGAGCAGTGCCGTCCACGTGGCGGAGAGGTGAGCGAACTCGGGCATCCAGAACTCGCGTGCCGCAGATGTGAGGCTCCAGCCGATGAGGAACCCGAGACCGATTCCGACGGCCGAGCCGAGGACGCCGAGTGTGAGGCTTTCGACGAGGGCGGCACCGCGGACCTGCTGTCGCGAGGCTCCGACGGCGCGGAAGAGCGCGAGCACACGGATGCGTGAGGCCACGAGCACCTGGAACGTGTTCGAGATGACCAGGGCCGCGACTCCGGCGGAGAGGAGCCCGAAGGCGATGCCGACAGTCGAGAGGAAGTCCGAGGCCCCGGAGAGGTCGTCGACCTGTGCCTCGACGACTTGGTCGACGGTCTTGACCGATACGCCCTCGCTGAGGCCGGCCGATTCGAGCGCCGACGTGACCGTCGCGGCGAGGTCGACGCGCTCTGTGTCGTCGGCGGCGGCGATGCGCACGGCCTCGGGCATGAGCTCCGCCGGCGCCTTCTGCAGCCCGGCGTCGGTGAGGTAGAGCGTGAGTCCGGAACTCGAGGAGCCGGGGACGATGCCGGAGACTGTGAAGGAGGGTCCATCGGCGTTGCGGTTTCCGGATCCGTCGAAGGTCGACAGGGTCAGCGAGTCCCCGATCCCGGCCCCGAGCGTCTCGGCATCGGCGGCGTTGAGCATGACCTCGTCCGCCTCACTCGGAGCCGATCCCTCCTCCGGCTGGGACTGCCCGGCCTGCGGAACGTTCGTCACGTTCGCGGTCACGGTGGAGCTCGCCGAGGTGACCGAGACGTAACCGGATTCCGTGAGCTGGGCGGACTCGGCACCGTCGACATCGGCGACGGCTTCGCGGAGAGATTCGTTGAGCGCAGGATCCGCCTCGGCCGCTGAAGGATCGTCCGCCGCGTCAGCGGTGATCGCGACATCGGCACCCGACCACTGGGCGCGGACCTGATTGCGTAGCGTGTCGCCGAAGGCCTGCGAGAACAGGAGCGCGGCGACGATGAAGGCCACCGATACGGCGATGGCGATGCCGGCGGCGATGAGCCTGCCGGATGCGCTGCGGAGATTGGAGAGGGCGAGGCGGATCATCGAGCACCTCCACCGGTAGCGGAGGCGACCTGCATGAGGGCCGACGCCACGGTCTCCGGTTCGGGCTCGGCGAGTTCGCCGGCGAGTCTCCCATCGGCCAGCAGCACCACCCGATCGGCGCGGGAGGCGGCCACGGGATCGTGGGTGACCATGACGACGGTCTGGCCCAGTTCATCGACCGAGGAGCGCAGTATGCCCAGGACCTCGGCACCCGACGTCGAGTCGAGGTTGCCGGTGGGTTCGTCGGCGACGATGACGTCGGGTTGGGCGACGAGTGCGCGGGCGACGGCCACACGTTGCTGCTGCCCGCCGGAGAGTTCGTGAGGGCGGTGGCGCAGGCGATCGCCGAGGCCGAGGAGATCGACGATGCGGCGGAAGAAGCGACGATCGCAGCGTCTGCCCGACAGATGTGAAGGCAGCAGGATGTTCTCCTCGGCATTCATCGCCGGAACGAGGTTGAAGGCTTGGAAGACGAACCCGATCCGGTCGCGGCGCAGCGTCGTGAGCTTGCGGTCGTTGAGGCCGGAGATCGCGGTGTCGCCGATGATGACCTCCCCGGAATCCGGGGTGTCGAGTCCGGCGAGCATATTGAGCAGTGTCGACTTCCCGGACCCGGAGGGGCCCATGATCGCGGTGAAGCGCCCGGCCTCGATGTCGAGGCTGAGGCCGTCGAGCGGAAGCACCTTCGCGTCGCCTTCGCCGTAGGTCTTGCGCAGGTCGATCGCTCGGATGGCCGGTCTCGGTGAGGGGCGCCGGTGTGCCGGATCGCGATGATCGCCGGAATCGGCGGTCGGAGGGGTGGTTGTCTCTGCCTGTGTCGGTGATGAGTTCATGCCTCCAGCTTCGTCGCTGTCGGGATCCGGCACATCGGACCGCAGGATGGTCTTGGACCTGCAGCTGACCGACGGGAAGACGCGCAGGTCATACCAGGGGATGACCTGCCCGCACCAGGGGATGACCTCGGCGCAGGGAGCCTCAGCCGTGTGCGTGGACGAGGCCGGCTTCGTAGGCGAGGATGACGGCCTGAACCCGGTCACGGGCCTCGAGCTTCATGAGGATGCGTCCGACGTGGGTCTTCACGGTCGGTTTGGCGAGGAAGAGCTCGTCGCCGATCTCGGTGTTGCTCAGACCCGAGGCGATGAGGGTGAGGACCTCGCGCTCACGCGGCGTCAGTGACTCCAGACGCTGCACGGCGGCCTCGTCGAGCAGACCGGCCGCAGAGGTGGTCTCCGCCGATTGCGGTGCCGATTGAGTGGCCTGATCGGAGAGATCGCCGTCGCCCAGGTGGGGGAGCAGCTGTCTGTCGAGCAGTCTGCGGGTGGTGCTCGGAGCGATGACCGCACCGCCGTCGATGACGGTGCGGATCGATTCGAGGAGGATCTCGGGCATGGTGTCCTTGAGGAGGAACCCGGAGGCGCCGCAGCGCAGCGCCCGCAAGGCGTATTCGTCCTCGTCGAATGTCGTCAGCACGATGATCTTGGGAGTGCGGATCCGCCCGGAGTCGGCCAGGGCGAGGATCTGCTCGGTGGCGACGATGCCGTCCACGCGCGGCATGCGCACATCCATGAGCACGACGTCGGGTTCCACGGTTCGAACCGTGGTCACTCCCTCGTCGCCGTCGGCGGCCTGCCCGGCGACGCTCATATCGGGTTGGGAGTCGATGACCATGGCGAATCCCGTGCGCACGAGGACCTGATCGTCGATGAGCACGATCCGCAGAGCAGCGACCGGGTCCGTGCGCGTGTGGGCATCGGGCCCCGTGGGCGTCTGGCCATCTGGTTCCGTGGGTGCTTGGGCATCGGGGTGGGTCATCGAGCTGCTCCGTGCGAGCTCTCGGAATCGGCGCGAGTGATCTCGGAATGCGCGGCGTCGGAGTGCGCGGTCTCGGAATGAGCGGTCTCGGGTCGGACGGTCGCTGACGGGGCTGTCGCTGAGTCGCCGCCACCGCGGAGAGGGAAACGGGCCTCGACGACGAAGCCGGTGGCGGTGCCGAACGCGCTTCCGGTGACGCTGTCCGAGGACAGACCGACCTCATGTCCGGCACGCGGCCGATTCGCGTCGGGCAGTCCCGTGGAGCGGATGGGCCGCGCCGTGAGCGTGCCGCCGTAGAGAGCGGCGCGCTCCTTCATGCCGGTGATGCCGTTGCCGCGGGAGCGCAGCTGTTCGGAATCGGAGGTTTCGGCGTCGGGGGTCTGCCCGGCTCCGTCGTCGCTGATCCTGGCGACGAATTCCCGTGTTTCGGTGTGCAGCGACACGTGGGCGCGAGCGATGCTGCCGGCGTGTTTGAGCACATTGGTCAGTGCCTCTTGGACGATGCGGTACACCGCCAGGCCGGCACCGTCGGGCAGCGAGGAGTCGTCGACCTCGTCGATGCCGGCGATGGACACGGGCAGACCGGCGGAACGGATGTCGTCGATGAGTCGCCGGATGTCGGCGACGCCGGGCAGCGGCGCGGCGCGGCGGCTGTCGTCATCGTCGGCGCGGAGGAAGCCGAGCAGTGACCTGGTCTGTTCGAGTGCGTCCCTGCCCGTGCGGGAGATCGTCTCGAGCGCCCCGACCGCGGCCTGCGGGTTCGCCGAGGCCGCGTAGCGTCCGCCGTCGGCCTGAGCGATGACGACGGAGAGCGAGTGGGCGATGACGTCGTGCATCTCCCGGGCGATGCGCATCCGCTCGGCGTCGGTGGCCAGACGCGTCTCGGACTCGCGTTCATGCTCGAGGAGGCGGTTGCGTTCCCGGATCCCTTCGATCTCGCGGCGGCGCCGGTAGCCGACTCCGCCGAGCATCCAGGCAGCGAGCACGATCGAAGCGCAGAGTGCCACCACGGTGATCATGAGCAGATACTCGCCGAATTCCAGCGACCGCGCATTCGGTCCGAGCGTCGACTGCAGGGACACGAGGTAGAACCACAGACCGAGCAGGAGCGCCCCGCCCAGGCCGAGGCCGAACACGATGTGCCCGTGCCGGCGCGTGCCCCAGGCCGTCGTCGAGTAGATCGTCAACGGCACGGCGATGATGCCCACTGTGGGTCCGAGCATCGTGAGGATGCTGAGCAGACAGGCGAAGGCGATGAGCATCGAACTGAACAGCGGTGCTGTGCGCCGCAGGGCCAGTGGGACCGTCTGGAGCAGGACGATGGCGACCTGGAGGAAGGTCGGCAGCGCCGTAAATGAGGGCGTCTCGGCATTGGCCACGATGGCCGCGACGGCGATGTAGGCCAGCGGGAGCACCCAGATCAGCGCATCGCTCACCCAGGGGTGTGCGGCCAGCAGCGCACGCACCCGGTCGAGACGACTGCCAGGGCCCGCCGGGGGTGAGGCCTGCCGGCCACGGGCGGCGGAGAGTCGGTCGTTCATGAGGCTCATGCTAGTGCGGAGGCGAACCGAGACGCATCATACCCAGGGCTGATCGCGAACGCACCCGGCGCCGAGCGACCCTGTCGATCGAACGTGCCCGTCGCTCGAGCGTTCTTGTCGAATGAGGTGGTCAGAAACCGTACGAGGCTTCTCTGGCCTCTCTGATCTGGGTGTAGGTGTTCGTCAGCACGATGGTGTCCTCGACAAGACGGTCGAGCCGCTGCACCACATCGTCGTTGACGAGCCGGCCGCGGTTCAGGTCCTTCTCCTCGACGAACACGTACGGACTGACGACCTGCGCCTTCATGTAGACGAGGATCGGCAGCAGCTGCTGCTGGGCGATGAGGTAGTGCTTGGCCGACCCGGCTGTCGTGACCATGGCCACGACCTTGTCCCGGAAGGCACCGACCGGCAGCAGGTCGAAGACGTTCTTCAGCGTCGCCGGGATCGAGGCCTGGAAGATGGGAGTGCCGATGATGAGGGCATCGGCGTCCATGATCGCCCGTGTGACACGACCGGTGTCGCCGGTGTATTCGGTGTAGTTCCGTCCGTCGCCGAAGACCATGTCCTCCTCGGCGAGGTCGATGAGCGTGACCTCGATGTCGGGATTCTGGGCCATCACCGCCTGGGCGGCGTATTCCATGACGGTTCGGGTCTTCGTGCCGACGTTCGAGCCGGACAAGGCGACGAGTTTCATCAGTTGGCCTCCTGTGCGCAGTCGTCATCGGCGGATGTCGCCTCGGTGGCGGTGTACTTCTTCACTGCGGGGATGATCTCGGCTCCGATCTTCTCGATCTGGGCCAACACCCGGTCGTAGGGCATACCGCCGAAGTCGATCTGGCCGAGGAAGCGCTGGTGGCCGAACACCTCGTGCTGGTGGAGGATCTTCTCGATCACCTGCTGCGGGCTGCCGAGGTTGACGATGCTGGCGGGGTCGACGCTCTGGGCGAACAGCTGTTTGGGCATTCCCTGCCCGTTCGTGCGTTTCATCCCCTCGTCGATGTGCGGGTAGAGTCCGCGCAGTGCCTCCTGCGAGGTCTCGGCGACGTGGAGGAACCCGGCCGTGGCGATCGGCAGATCGGCGGGGTCGAAGCCCTGGTGCCGAGCCGCCTGCCGGTAGGAGTCGACCGTTGACTTGAACACCGAGGTGGTTCCTCCCAGGTGCGCCATGACCATGGGCACGCCGGCCCGGCCCGCTTTGACGGCGCTGGCGGGTGCCCCGCCGACGGCCCGCCAGATCGGCAGAGGGTCCTGGGCCGGGCGGGGCAGGACCTCGGCCTGGTTCAGCGGGGCACGGAACCGGCCCGACCACGTCACTTCTCGTTCGCGGTTGATCTGGCGAAGCAGGTCGAACTTCTCCTCATAGAGCTCCTCGTAGTCGCGCAGGTCGTAGCCGAGCAGTTCGAACAGCCCGACCCGGGAGGCACGGCCGGCGACGAGTTCGGCGCGGCCGTCGGAGATGTGATCGATAGTCGCGAAGTTCTCGAACACCCGCACGGGGTCCGAGGTGCTCACGATCGTCGAGGTGCTGCCGATGCGGATGGACCTCGTCGCCTGGGCGACGGCGCCGAGGATGACGGCGTGGGCCTGGGAGGCGAAGTACTCCTGGTGGCTCTCGCCGAGGCTGAAGAAGTCGAAGCCGGCATCCTCGGCCGCTTGGGCATACCCGACGAACTCGCGGATGCGTTCGCCGGCACCGATCCGGGTGCCGTCGGCCGGGTTCGGCAGATGGTCGCCGAGGCTGTACATCCCGAACTGCAGGCCCTGACCGGGCGTGAAGCCGAAGCGGTCCATCATTTTCGTGGACTCGGGTGTGCCGGTGGGTTCAGTCAATCTATCTCCTCAATGACATGTCGTTTGTCATGTCAACTGATGAAGAGGGAGAAATATTCCTCAGGCGCGATCGATGTAGGTCGGCTCGGATTGGGACGGTGTTTCCGCGGTTCGCGCGTCGGCGGCTCGAACTTCGGCATTCCGGCTGCGTTCGACACTGTGTTCGTAGAGCTTCTTCATCAGTGCATGCAGCTGCGTCTTCTCGTCTTCGTCGAGGACATCGTCGAACATCGCCGCCTGCTGCCGGAGCTGGGACGGGTACGCTCGGCCGAGGAGTTCGCGACCGGCATCGGTCAGGGAGATGAACTTCGTCTTCCACTCCTGCTTCCGGGTGATCAGGCCTTCGCGTTCGAGCCGGGAGAGCATCCGCGAGACTCCTCCGCCGCTGACGGTCAGTCCCGTCGCCAGGTCCGACTGGGACACCGGCTGAAAGCTGCGGATGTGGGCGAGGGCCTCGAACTGGGCGACGGTGAGGTCGAACCGGCGCAGATGCTCGTTGGAGAGCTGATTGCTGTTCTGGACGAAGCGCACGATGCGCAGCCAGATCAACGTGCTCAGGGGCAGATCTTCCATACCGCACCTCCTGTGCCTGTGGGCCAATGCTGCAGCAATCTCAATCTACAGCCTGACCGAGCGCATGGAGTCGCGTGGGCAAAAGGCAAAGTCCCTTCCTTCCATTTGAAATATAGTGCGGATGGGGACGTGCAACAGTGCAGCAGTGCCCCGTGCACGAAGCACACCTGTGCTTCGCGTCGAGAGAGTGGAGCTGACATGACCGAAGTGATCATCGTAGGTGCCGGGCCGACCGGGCTGATGCTGGCCGCCGAGCTGGCCCTGGCAGGGGTGGACAGCGCTGTCATCGAAAGGCGACCGAATCAGGAGCTGGTCGGGACGCGTGCTCTCGGACTGCAGGCGCGGACCCTTGAGGTGTTCGATCAGCGAGGCATCGTCGATCGCTTCCTGGCCGAAGGCCAGATCACGCAGGTCCTCGGGTTCGGCAACACACGCCTGGGCATCATCGACTTTCCGTCCCGGCACCCTTACGGCTTGGGGCTGCGGCAGCAGCACACCGAACGCATCATGGCCGAGTGGGTCGGGGAGCTCGGGGTGAGGATCGAGTACGGCGTGGAAGTCACGGGTATCGACCAGGACCGCGATGGCGTCGACGCCCGACTGTCCGACGGCCGCGAGCTGCGTGCCGACTACATCGTCGGCTGCGACGGCGGACGCAGCCTGATCCGAAAGTCTGCCGGGATCGACTTCCCCGGCTGGGAACCGACGATGAGCAGTCTCATCGCCGAGGTCGAGCTCACGGAAGAACCGGAATGGGGCGTCCACCATCACGCGTTCGGGACGCAGGCGTTCAGCCAGCTGCCCAACGGTCGGGCGAGCCTCGTCGTGTCGGAGAAGGAGCCGCAGGAGAGCGCGGAGCCGACGCTCGATGACCTGCGCTCCGCGCTGATCGACGCGTGGGGCACCGACTTCGGTGTCCGAGATCCTGGTTCGATCTCCCGCTTCACCGACATGGCGCGCCAGGCCGCCACCTACCGTTCTTCGCGGGTGCTCTTGGCCGGTGACTCGGCGCATGTCCACTCGCCAGTCGGCGGCCAGGGCCTCAACACGGGAGTCCAGGATGCTGCGAACCTGGGGTGGAAGCTCGCCCAGGTGATCAGAGGGACTTCGCCGGAGAGACTCCTCGACACGTATCACTCGGAGCGTCACGCCGTCGGTGAGCAGGTCATCCACCACAACTTGGCACAGACGGCCCTGATGCGGATGGACGATCGCGTCAAGGCCCTCAACGAAGTCATCGATGGCTGGCTCCACATGGACGGACCCCGCAAGTCACTGGCCGGGATCCTGTCGGGACTCGACCTCCGCTACGAGACCAGAACAGGACGCGAGGTCGGTGGCGAACGCGACGACGAAGACACCCACCCACTGGTAGGACGTCGCGTGCCCGACCTGGATCTGCACACCTCGGCGGGGGTGCGTCGCACGTACACGCTTCTGCACGAAGGCAACCCGGTGCTGCTCAACCTCGGTGATCCCGGTGACATCGACTTCGCCGCTTGGACCGACCGAGTCAATCGCATCGACGCGCGCTACTACGGTGTCTGGGAACTGCCCGTGATCGGTGAGGTCTCGGCTCCCACCGCCGTGCTCATCCGTCCGGACGGCTACGTGGCCTGGGTCGGGCAATCCACCACGAATGGGCTGAGCGAGGCGCTGTCCTTCTGGTTCGGCTCCTGATGTCCGCACGAGCGGAAGTCGGTATCGACCTCAGCTTCGAACGAACCTCAGCAGAGCGGCGTTGACCTCGTCGGCGTGGGTCCACAGGAGGCCGTGTGGGGCGCCGTCGACCTCGATGTACTCGGCTTCGGGGAACGCCGCGTGGAACGGTCGTCCGGTGGCGTCGATCGGAAGGATGTTGTCTGCGCTTCCGTGCAGAATGAGCGAGGGTTTGTTCGCCGCGCGGACGGCGTCGACGTCGGTGCGGAAATCTTCGATCCAGCTGGACACCACGGCGTATGCCGCCACCGGGGCCGAGGTCGCCGCGGTGTTCCAATTGGCTCTGACGACCTCTTCGCTGATTCGCGATCCCAGGTTCTCATCCAGGTTGTAGAAGTCGTTGTAGAACTGCGTGAACCATGCATAGCGGTCTGCTTTCGCCGCTTCTTCGATGCCCTCGAAGACCTGCTTGTCGACGCCGGTCGGATTGTCCTCGGTGTGGACGAGGAAGGGTTCGAGTGAGGCGAGGAACGCAAGCTTGGCAACGCGTTCATGGCCGTAGCGTGCGACGTATCTCGCCAGTTCGCCGGTGCCCATCGAGAATCCGACCAAGATGACATCGCGAAGGTCAAGTGTTTCGAGGACTGTGTTGAGGTCCGCTGCGAAGGTGTCGTAGTCATAGCCGCTGCCGACTTTGCTGGATCGGCCGAAGCCACGGCGGTCATATGTGATCACTCGGAAGCCGGCGGCGAGCAGCTCACGGGACTGGCGTTCCCAACTGTGGCCGTCAAGTGGATAACCATGGATCAGCACGACCGGCTGCCCTGATCCCTGATCCTCGTAGTGGAGGTCGATGGTGGTGGTGTTCTCCTGGCCGACGGTGATGAATGACATGGTCTGACTCCCGATCCTCACGTCCGAGAACGGTCGTTCTCGGCTTGAGGCACACATTAGAAAACGACGGTCCTCAGCGCAATAGAGGTTTCCATGAACAATGAAGGAACTTCCCAGAATTTGGCAGTGGACTCCGCCGCGTCGCTGTTGTGCGCACGCGGCATTCGAACGAGGTACGACTGCCGATCGCAGGTCGTACCCTCATCGATGGTGGTGGGTGGATGATTCCAGCGGGGTGAGTAGACCACGGGGTGAAAGGGCAGCATTGGCGATGCTGCAGGCCCGGATCGGGGTCTTCATCGGCTACGAGCTGATCGATTCAGGTTCTTGTCGGACCCCAGGGTCGGTGGAGGCAACTTCTCGGGACCGGTTGCCCGACGCGGGCGTGCCACAATCTCATTACTGCCCCACACACTAGGGTCACGGGATCCCGCGATCGCCAGTCGATCCCGAGATCCATTTCAGCTACGAGATCGCCTTTCGTGACGACCATTCGCAAAGGATTGGCTGTGGTGGGGAATCTCAACCTCATAGTCGACGACGCCTAAACGTACTTGCTTCGAGCCGACAGCGGTTCCGAACTTGTCTTGTTCCGACATGACTGTAAAGAGATCCACGTCGGCCGTGGGCCGCTGAGTTACCCCGTGCTCTCGAATGGCTGCTGTGCCGGCGAGGGCGAACCCGCTTCGGCTGCATCTCATCGCGACTAGACATGTACGCCTCTCAGCTCGGGGAAGCGTTCTTCCCACAGCTCGCGCACGCGAGAATCGAGACTCAGTTGCGGCCATAGTCGGAGCAGCGTGGATCTATTCATCAGCTGCGCCTGGATCTCATCAGTGCCTTCTGCAAGTAGAGCTTGATAGGCCAAGCGCGCACCGCCGAGATCGGTCACGTCGATGTCGCCATCATCGAGCCACCGAACCCAGATCGGCAGACGGATAGTGCCCTCTGGTCATAGGGCGATCGTGGCATATCCCCGAGTCCCGTCAGGCAGAGACGTCTCGTGATCGTTGGGCGAGAGTCGACAAGCCCGACAATAGGGCGGCGCGTTGATCCTTAGGGAAGTCCTTGAGGAACTGATCTTCCGCGTGGGAGAGATCAGCGATCAACTCCCGGTACTTCGCGAGCCCGTCCTCGGTGGCAGCGACGGTACGGACTCGGCGATCGCGCGGGTCGCTCTTTCGAGCGACGTAGCCAGCCGATTCAAGGTCGTCGATCATGTACGGGATAACTGTCCGGTCGACACCCAGGTAGTCAGCGAGTGCCATCTGTGAGCGGAGCTTCTTATGGATGACGGTGTGCAGCAGCTGGTAACCGCGGGCCCCTCGGGGAAAACTCGCGAACACGGGATCAACTAGAACCGCGTAGCCCCGACCCGTCATGGCAATCGCCCAGCCCAGGTCGCATGCTTCCTGCCCCGTAGTTATCTCATTCATAATTTTGTACTTTCCTTGGGTCTGCCAGCTTCTTACACTATATTGCACATATGATTGGTGTGACCAACGATATGCAAAACCATCGATACAAGACAGGCACGGTGTGGTTTGTCACGGGAGCTTCCAAAGGCATTGGTCGCCACGTGGTCGAAACGGCCACCGTGATCTCAGTCAGTGCACCACAGGCTGACCGTGACTGAGCATCAGCATCCCACGAGCCGACGAATCAAGGAACCGATGAAAGGTGATGTCATGACCGACGACCAGAACACCCAGGACCGCAACCCTGCGCCGGATCCGGCCGAGGACAACGCGTTCTTCCCTAGCCCCTACTCGCTCACCCAGTACACTGCGCCCAAGACCGACTTCGACGGCCTCGTCACCGACGAGAAGTATACCGGCGGGAAGTGGAAGATCCTCACAATCGCCACCGAAGAACGCTACATGCTGATGAAGAACGGGAAGTACTTCTCGACCGGCAACCACCCCGTAGAAACGTTGTTGCCCATCCACCACATGCACGAAGCCGGCTACGGCATCGACGTGGTCACGATCTCCGGTGGGCCCGGCAAGTTCGAGTGGTGGGCCTACCCTAAGGACGATGAGGCCATGGCCTCTGCCTGGCACGGTGCCAAGGAAGCCTTCAAGTCTCCGCACAAGCTTGCCGATGTGATCGCGGACGGGCTGGACGACTACGCGGCGATCTTCATCCCCGGCGGCCACGGCGCGATGAACGTCATCCCATTCGATAAAGACGTCCAGACCGCGCTGGACTACTTCCTAGACAATGACAAGCTCATCATTACCTTGTGCCACGGCCCCGCAGCCCTCCTGACCGGGAACATCGGCCGCGACTCTAATGCCTTCTCGGGGTACAAGATCACCGCCTTCCCGGACTCGCTCGATTTCGGGACGAACCTCGAAATCGGCTATCTGCCAGGCGAGATGCCCTGGGATCTGGGCGGAACCCTCAAGAAGGAAGGCATCGAAATCATCAACGACGACATGACCGGCGCGACCACGCGCGATCGCAACCTCCTGTCCGGCGACAGCCCCCTGGCAGCCAACCAACTGGGCAAGGATTCTGTGACCGCGCTGCTGCAGAAGTTCGGCAACTGAGACAACCACGGTGCGCGGCGGTTCGGAACCGCCGCGCACCACTTTCCAGGCCGCACTCGTGTTATCTACCGACGAAGCGGGGATCGGTCAGGCCGGCTGAGTCCACGAGACGACTCGACCGCATCGTCGAGCACATCTCGTCCTAGATATCTTAGTTTTATGAGACAAGCAACCTCGTTCGGCCGTGGCACCTCTCGCCGCCCGACTTCACAGGGCAGAGAATGTCTCGATAACTTGTCTCACCGTAAACTGTCTTACGTTCGTGACTTGTGACCTTTGTGAGTCATTCTTAGAGCATGAGGCTTCTGGGATATACGCGAGTCAGTACCGCCGCGCAAGATGCGCAGCTCCAGCTCGATGCACTCGGCGCTGCGGGAGTCCAGAAACGAGATGTGTTCTCAGATGTGACCTCTTGGAGTAAGACGGCGAAACAGCGACCTGGAATGAGGCGGCTGCTCGAATATGCCGAGGACGGCGACACCGTCGTCGTGTGGCGAATTGACCGCCTCGGCCGATCACTCCTCGATGTTCTGGCAACCGTGAACCTTCTTCGGGACCGAGGACTGAAGGTCTGTTCTGTTTCCGACAACATCGACCCCGAGACCTCGTCGAGTCGGATGATGCTGGGAATGCTAGCCACCCTGGCCGAGTATGAACGAGAACTTATCGCTGAACGCGTCAACGCCGGCATTGCCGCAGCCAAGCAAAACGGCACCAAGTTCGGGCGGCCACCGGTGGACCCGGACGACATCGCCCAGAAGCTCTCTGACGATCCGCTACGACCCCCGCGACATTTCAGAGATCCGAGTCTACGAACGCGACACCCTCATCTGCGTGGCCATCGACCAGACGAATACCTGCACGGCCGTCTACCAGCTCATCAAGAGACCAGGATGTGACGCTTACGTTCCAAATGTCCTTGGGCACACCGTTCGCCTGCTGCTCAGTCTCGTGCTGCCGAATGAGCAAGTTCAAGCATCCGCGGGGTTCGTCGGCGGTGTGGTGGTGGCCGATACAGCGAGTTGTCAGGGCATCCACGCACGTCGCCGCCCCATGTGCTGCTGTGAGAAAAGCGGCGTGACCACTCTGCAATGCTGATCCCGGCCGCGTCGAGCCGTTGGCGTGCCTCTTTGTTGAGCTTGGGCATGGTGTCCTGCTGAACGTGGTCAGGCGAGCTGCTGGACGCGCTGCCGAGAAATGCCGAGCACGGCGGCCGCGTCAACTTGAGACACGTCATCGGCTAAGAGCGCGCGCACGGCCTTGCGGCGAAGCTGTGCAGCTTCATCGAGTTCTGCCCGTCCTCTCGCTTCCAGCTTCTCGGCGGTGTGCTGTGCGGTAGTGACGTCCTCTGGTAGAACGAATGTCACCGAAACCTCGAGGTCCTCGGCGTCGCTGTCCTCCCAGAGAGCGGCGAGGTCACGGGCCTTCTCGGCCACTTTCGCGGCTGCGCGGGTCTGACCAACGGGCATCATGAATGCCCCGTTGCCGCTGGGGGCTGGCGCCCCCAGCTCGGGAATCTCGTAGGTCCACCATTTGCCCTCACGGTAGGCCTTAACGCTGATCTTCCTAGTCATTACTTCCACTCCCTCGGAATGTTCGGCAGAACCGCCTCCAACTGGCGAAGAACACCGGGGCTGGCTTCCCCGTGTCCAACCGGGATACTGAGTCGGTCGCCCGTCTACGGGTCTTTCCACAACTCATGTGAACCTTTCACGTCTCGCAGGAACTCCCAGCCCTGCGACTTGAGGAACTTCTTAACTGCCTTCGTCTTTTGCGGTTTCATAATTATATGCCAGCCCCTCTAGCAGCGGCTACGCCAGCCCCACTAGCAGGGATTGTGTGATAATTTTAAGCTGGCTCCGATACCCGTTCACATTGTAATTATCTGCTACACAGCCAAGTCGCCGGCTCCCTGCTCGCTGGTCGTCAATCTGCAAACAACGGCGCTTCTAGTCTTAGGGAATGTTCAGCTTTAGCCCCCGGTGCTCCCGGCCTCCACGGGTGCGAATCCTTCTGCGACCCTCCTCGCCGGTGCGGAGCACGCGATCGAAGGACTCATCCGCACGATCACGCTCGCCGACATCCCCGGAACTCACGACGTGAGAGGTCAGCTGCACATGTTCCCACGCCACGCTGGCCAGGACGAAAACGGCGGCCATGACGCAGACGGCGGCCGAGCCGTCTGAACCGTGCGTCGTTGACCGACTCCGTGGAACAATGGAGGTCTCAACACTCTTGGCTGGGAAGAAGGATCGTACGTGACCACTGAGTCTGCGAGCCCGGGGAGCTCGACGGGCAACGAAACTGCCGCCCGCCTCGGCGCCGGCCGCTCTGCCGCAGTCATCATCGCCTCCACCTCGGCGGCCAGGGGAGAGGCGGCCGACACCACCGGTCCGATTCTTGTCGACTGGCTGCGCTCACGTGGCTACGACACCCCTGATGCCATCGTCGTCCGTGACGGCGAACCCGTCGGTCAGGCCCTGCGGGCATTGCTCGTCGACACCCCCGAGGAGGAGCGCCCGCGCGTCATCGTCACCAGCGGCGGCACAGGCCTGGCTCCGGATGACCGCACCCCGGAGTTCACGGCCGAGCTACTCGAACGACAGTCCCCGGGGCTCGTCTACGCGATGTGGCGCAAGGGATTGGAGGCGACCACCTCGGCGGTGATGAGTCGTGGAGTCGCCGGCGTGCGCGGGCGCAGTTTCGTCATCAACTTCCCCGGCTCGAAGGGCGGCGTCAAGGACGGCATCACCGTCATCGACGAACTCCTCGAACACATCCAAACCTCGGTCGAGGACACCACCGACCACGGCCCAAGGGTCTGATCAGCATGCAGCAGCGCAGGGCAGTACGCGCCCGAGTCCACAGATTCGACGCCACCGGAGAGATCGCCGCCGGACCCGACTCCCTGGCCGGCGAAGAGCCGCTCGAAATCAGGCTCAACGGTGAGCAGTTCGCCGTCACGATGCGCACGCCCGGCAACGATGTCGAACTCATCGCCGGCTACCTCCTCTCCGAAGCAATCATCACGACCATGGGCGATATCGAGGAGATCGACTTCTCCGCCGGGCTCGCTCCAGACGGATCCCGGAACTACAACGTCGCCCGGGTGCGGCTGAGGCCCGGAATCTGGAGCGCCGAGGCGGCCCCCGCCAGATCCGTCTACACCTCGTCCTCGTGCGGGATCTGTGGAACCGCGGCCATCGACGCGGTGACGAAGGCCTCTGCCTACCCGCTGATCCCGGCATCGTTCCATGTCGACGAGGAGGCGGAGTTCCAGTTCCCGCAGCTGCTCAGCGCCGCGCGCATCGGCGAACTGCCGGACCGGCTGCGCTCGCAGCAGCAGGTCTTCGACAAGACCGGGGGAGTCCATGCGGCCGCACTCTTCGCGATCGGCGAGGATCCGACCGCCGAACCCGAGCTGCTCATCGGCCGTGAAGACGTCGGCCGCCACAACGCCGTCGACAAGGTCATCGGCTGGGCCATGGCCGAACAGGGCCTGCCGCTGCGCAAGACCGCCCTGCAGGTCTCGGCACGCGCCTCGTTCGAACTGGTCCAGAAGTCCGCGATGGCAGGCATCCCGATGATGTCGGCCGTCAGCGCACCCTCCGCTCTCGCCGTCGACCACGGCAAGAGCGTTGGCGTCAGCGTCATCGGCTTCAACCGCAGGGGCCGCTTCAACGTCTACTCGTATCCGGAGCGGGTGGCCTGAGCGAGTATCCTGAGGGACGCTCTGGTCCCGCTGCTCGCCCCGGTGCTAGATTCGGTGGGATGGGAATCGATGACGATCACACCGCGCACACCCCTTCACTCTCGCTCGCCGAGGCACGGGCGGAATGGGACGTCGACCGCACCTTCCTCGACTCGTGCTCGTACGGGCCACCGCCTCGGCGAGGATGGGATGCGATGCAGACATCGCTCGAACAGTGGCGACGCGGCACCCGCCCTTGGCAGTCGTGGACGGATTCCGTCCAGGATTCCCGTGAGCTCTTCGCCACGATGATCGGTGCGGAAGCGGACTGGGTGGCCACGGGGGCGGCCGTATCCCAGCTGCTCGCCCCGATCGCCGCGGCCCTTCCCGACGGTGCCGAGGTCCTCGTCCCCGATATCGAGTTCACCTCAGGGGTCTACCCGTTCGCCGTTCATGCGCACCGCGGGGTGAGCGTTCGCACCGCACCGCTCGACTCCCTCGCCGAGGCGATCGATGAGTCGACGGCGCTTGTGTCGTTCTCGGCTGCACAGTCGGCGACCGGCGAGGTTGCCGATACCCAGACGATCACGGCGCGCGCCCGCGAGGTGGGAGCCCTCACCGTGCTCGACGGCACGCAGGCCGCCGGCTGGCTGCCGCTCGATGCCGCCGAGGTCGATTTCCTGGTCGTCGCCGCCTACAAATGGCTGTGCGCTCCCCGTGGAGCGGCCTTCCTCACGATGCGCCCTCCGAACAGTGGTGACAGCGGCGCGACCAGCACGCGAAGCCGGGAGGAATTCGCCGCGCGGCTGAAGCCGCTCGCGGCCGGATGGTTCGCAGGTGGGACTGGAGCGAGCTACAGCATGCCGATGCACCTGGCGGACGATGCCCGTGCCTTCGACATCTCCCCGGCCTGGCACAGTTGGGTGGGGACGGCGCCTTCGCTCGAACTACTGCTCGAGATCGGTGTCGAACGGATCCATGCGCACGATGTGGCCCTGGCCAACGCTTTCCGGGCGAGGCTGGGCCTGGAGACGTCGAACTCCGCGATCGTGTCGATCGAGGTCGCCGATGCTGCGCCGTCGCGGCTCGACGAGGCCGGGATCAGATTCTCCATGGCCGATGGGCGAGCACGTTTCGGATTCCATCTCTACAACGATGCCGACGATGTCACGGCGGCGGTCGAGGCCCTGCGCGGTCTGACCTGAGGCAGACTCGACTACCCTTACATCGACTCTTCGACCGCCCGGTCCGTGGCCAACAGAGTCCGGTCACCGGCGCGCAGCGTCCCCAGGCCCTGTGATGTGAAGGTGCCGGGGACCGCGACGATTCCTGAGCCCTCGGCCGGGTAGCCCCGGGCTATGCTGCCGGTGGCCGCGTTGTGCACGCGCAGTGTCTGGTCCTCACGCAGGTAGATGAGTCCGCCGACCGCTGCCTCGAGTTTCACGGATTCCGGCAGCGACACGGGCAGCTCGTTCTTGCCTGCCCCATCAATGACAGACAGGCCCTGAGTGTCCGAAGTGATGACCATCTCCGAGTTCGCATCACGGACGACTTCCTGGGCGGATTCATCGAGGACCTCACCCGTGTCCGCATCGATGACCTGGCCGGACCCCTCCTTCGCGTCGAGGTGGATCAGCCCTTCGTCCACGTCGGAGACCGCTGTGAGCTCATCGGGTTTCCAGTCGTGGTCCGACAGCGGGATCTCCCACGTGGATTCCCCCCTGTTCAGAGGCGACGAGCCCGTCGTCGTCAACGCTGAGGATCGTTCCCTGATACTCACCGAGGATACGAGAGTCCGGAGGCGGATCCGCTGCAGCCTCGCCGGTGTCCGGGTCGAGCGCCACAGCATCGCCGTCGTCACCGGAGGAGAAGACGGTGCCGGGCCCGCGCATCGGTCCCAGGGACCTCCGTCGGTCCCCAGCGCTGCTCGCCCGATTCGAGATCATAGGCGCTCGCGGTCACATCGGTCTCGCAGCTCTCATCAGAGGCCGCGTCGGTGAGCACTGCCAGCGGATTTCCTTCGCTGTCGGCGGTGACGGTGAACCCGGTGCACCCCGTGGGCCGCTGCGCCTACCACAGAGTGGTGCCGCTGCTGTCCACGGCGCTGAAGTCCAGACGGTCGTCGCCGCTGCCTGCCGAGAGGAAGACATCGTCGTGGTGCTGGACGCCGAGATCCCATCCGGGTTCCACGAGTTCGAGCGGTTCGACGATGAGCGGCAGCTGCAGATCGGATGCGTCGACCGCATCGAGCTTCGTTCCCACCTGCTTCGGTTGGCGGTCGAGTTCGGGCGGTTCCTCGATGCCGGTGCAGCCGAAGAGCGCCAGTGCGCAGCTCAGGCTTGCGGCCAGGGCGACGATGCGTCTTGTGGCCATCAGCGACTCTGCTCGTCTCGTGCCCTCGCCGAATCCTGCGCGTGTGTGCTGCCACCGTCGCGGCCGGACTCATCCGTCGCACGACGTTGACTGTTGCGATGGCGCTCATGTCGGAACCACACGATGATCGCAATGACCGCCAAAACGCAGACGGCGATGACGTCGGTCGTGGTCGATGTCCAGGAACTTGCCCATTCCTGAAAGTCGGCAAGGGTCGAGGTCGGGACCAGAGACGGTGCGGAGACGAGGCCGTTCGTCATCCAGAAGACGATGCCGATGAGGATCATCAGCGCACCGGTGATCATCGAGACAGTGGGAATTCGACGGCCGAACAGCGAGACGGAGCCCCCGCGCATGATCTTCCTGGCCCGTTGCCCCATCCGCGACCACAGTGCCGCGATGATGAACAGCGGCACGACCATTCCGGCACCGTAGATCGCCAGCATCGCTCCTCCCAGGAACACGCTTCCTCGGGTAGCCGCCAAAGTCAGCACCGCGCCGAGGATCGGCCCGGAGCAGACACCGGCGATCCCGCTCGTGGCGCCGAGCAGGAACGTCTTCGTCGTCCCCGTCGCCATCGCTGACCGGGACCGTGCGGCTTCGGCACCGGGCAGGACCCGAGCGGGATCGAAGCCGAAGCCGAAGAATTGGACGACGCCGAGGATGATGAGGATCACCGAGGCGACGAGGACGATCGTGCCGCGATAGGCAGTGAAGACCGCTCCCAGTGTGCCCGCCCCCATTCCCAGCGGAATGAGGACCAGAAGCATCCCGACGTAGAAGATGGCCCCGTGGAGCAGCAGTCGCGAGCCGACCCCGACCGTCGAGCCGAAGAAGGCCGGCAGCAGCAGTGCCGCGCAGGGGCTGAGCAGAGCGAGGACTCCGCCGATGAATGCGCTGAGCAATCCGATGTCCATCAGTTCTGACCTTCCAGTTCTTGTTCTATGGCGTCGACGAAGACTGCGGTGGGCTGGGCTCCGACGTAGGGCTGTTCATTGAGGATGAACGTCGGAGTGGAGAAGGCGCCGAGGTCGGTGCCCATCCGCGCGTTCTCCTCGACGGCTTCTGCGGTCTCGGGGGAGTTCATGTCTTCGTCGAACTGGTTCATGTCGAGGCCGATGTCGGCAGCTACGGAGGTCAGTGCCTCCTCGGAGAGGTCCTGGGGCGCGCGGGGCTTGCCGCCGGTGAACAGCTTCTCGTGGAACTCCCAGTGCTTGTCCTGCAGGGCGGCCGCGTAGGCTGCCTTGGCTGCCCGTTCGGAGGCGCTGCCGAAGACGTTGACCTCACGCCATTGGATCCGCAGATCACCGGAGTCGACGTAGTCGAGCATTGTCGGCAGAGTGTCCTGAGACCAGGCCGCACAGTACGGGCACTGAAGACGACGAGCGTGACCGGGGCATCCACCGGACCGTCGGCCAGGGGATCGTCTTCGTCGGTGTCGAAGTCGCTGAGGTCCTTCTGCTCGGGATCTTCGACCTCGGTGACCACGACGTCCGACTCCTTCTGTCCATCAGCAGTGTCCTGGGCGGAATCTTTGTTCTGCTCGCGGTTCATGACGAGGATCATGAGCACGAGCACCATGGCCGCGGCGATGATCGTCAGCGGGATCCACCAGCGGTATTGGGGTCTGAGCGCTTCGTGTCTCGGCATTTCACCATTCCTGAATTACTATGCAGCTTAGTAAAGTGTAGTTTATGGCGGTTCGGTGCCGCCAACGTTCAGTCCTGCCTTGTGGTCAACAGTGGTGTCTGGGGGTCACCGATGAGCGCGGCACCGGATTCGGAGATGTGGTGGGGCGCTCCGAGCCGCTTGACCGTCATGAGCAGGGGAGTGCCGCCTGCGGCAGAGCTTCCGTCGCGAGCGGATCTGGCCGTGACCGGCTGCTCCGGCTGCTCTGTGTGATCGGACCCGTGCCCACTCTCCGAGTCGCTCCCACTCTCCGAGTCGAAGGCGATGAGACCGGCGCCCACGGCGGCGACCTCGGCGTTCTCGGGCAGGGGTGTGCTCCAGCGTTTCGTCCCGTCAGCGTCGTACCCGCGCAGATCGGGCCCGGCTGTGACCAAGGTGTTGCTCGATGAATCGAACCAGGCCCCAGCGATCTTCGAATCGACGGTCGTCCCAGAGCGCAGGTCGATGAGGGTGCGCGCCTCGCTGTCGGCCTCGCCCACCAGCGCATGAGAGTCACCGATGGGCTCCCAGGGGACCTCCCGGGCCTCGGGTGCGGACAGGCCGAAGTCCTCGGTTGCCCGAGTCCAGAGTCTGTGGCCCTCGGGATCCTCACCGACGATGTCGTTGCCCTGACCGCGAATCAGATGCTCGCCGAACAGCGCGACCACCCGGGGCGAGGAGTCTTCGCTCTCTCCCCCATCCTCGGCTTCGACAGCGGCCACCTCTCCGGTGGCCGGGTCGAGTGCCGTGCGGGGGCCGCTGGTTCCGATGAAGTCCTTCGGTGCACCTGCGAAGACGAGGCCGTTGCCCAGCAGCGCACCGGGCGTCTCCACAGGCCCCCACCGTTTCCGACCGGTCGCGAGGTCATAGCCGCTCGCGGTCGGTGTGAGTGAGTTGCCGGTCGAGGAGCCTTGGTCCATGAGGACCGCGATTGGGCCGTCATCGGTTGAGGTGACGAGGTAAGCGGAACAGGCGCGTGGACGATGCGCCGTCCAGACGACCTGACCCGTCGAATCAACGGCGCGGTATTCGAGGCTGTCGTCGTTCTCATACATCGACAGGAACGTCCCGTCCGCTTCCTGGGCCGGGGCGTCCCAGCCTGGATCGACGGCTCGCGACGCAGCGGAGTCGCCCTTCGCCTCACCAGCATCGAAGCTGGGAGCTTGTGTCCCGGCCGGATTCGGTTCGAACGACTGGGAGTCCGAACCGAACGCAGAGCAGGCGCTGAGCCCGACGATGACGGTGAGGGCGAGAGGCAGAACCGCCGAGGCGGTGGGCCGTGGTCGCATGTGTCCTTAACCTTCCGCCTCGGCGAGGGCATCGTCGACAGCGTCGACGAACTCCTGGGTCGGTTGGGCGCCGACGAGCGGTTTGCCGCCGATGACGAATGTCGGAGTGCTGGACACTCCCAGCGAATAGCCTTCGTCCGCGTTGGCCTCGAAGTCGTCATGGGCATCAACGGAGTTCATGTCCCCCTTGAATTTCGTGGGATCGAGTCCGAGTTCCTTGGCTGTGTCGACCAGGGAGTCATCGTCGAGTTCGGACTTCGGCGGGTGCTCACCACCGTCGAACATGGCATTGTGGAACTCCCAATACTTGTCGTGGAGGCCTGCGGCATAGGCTGCGCGGGCCGCCCTTTCGGACTCCTCGCCGAAGACAGCGAGGTCACGCATCTCGATGCGCAGATCACCGCGTTCGGCGTAGTCCATCATGGCCGGGAGCGTGTCCTGATTCCAAGACGCGCAGTACGGGCACTGGTAGTCGGAGAACATGACGAGTGTCACCGGCGCGTCGACATCGCCGAGCGCGCGACTGTCGCCTTCGACCCGGTGTTCGACGAACGACAGGTCGACCTCTTCGGTGCCGGAATCGGTGTCGCCGGATTCCGACTCGCTCTGCGAATCAGATTCCTGTGCGCTCGCGCCGTCATCGGAGGGGCCCTGGTTGACGATGACCACGCCGATGAGCACCGCAGCGAGGGCGATGACGACTAAGGGCACGAGCCACACCATGGGGCCGCGAGCAGAACGGAACACGGGAACCTCCTGAGGGAGTCGGGTCGGGAGAGTCGGGTCAGCACGCACTCGAGGCAACGCGCCATGGAACTTTACTACGTGACATAGTATACTAGCTCCCATAGTAAACAGACTGTCCGACGCTGCGCAACGAAGGGACCTTCTTGCTGTTCTCCTCTCTCTCAGAGGCGGCCCAATCGCTTCGGATGTGGGGCACCCGCCGCATCGTCGTCGCCATCGTGGCCGCCGGTGCTTCTGTGCTCGTCATCGGAGCGTCCACCGTCCTCATCCCCAATTCGCTCTTCGCCAGAGACATCCCTCCCCAGTGGTGGGACTATCCGATGTGGATTCTCATGTCGGTCCTCCTGGGGCTGCTCATCGCCACCTACATCCGCGAGCCCGCTGGCACCGTCGCTCCCGCCGAGTCCGCAGAGACGGTCGATGGCGAGAATGTGGACGAGCGGTCCGAGCGTCGCGGGGGCGCCTTCGGCACCGTCGGCGGCATGCTCGGCTGGTTCGCAGTCGGTTGTCCGGTGTGCAACAAGATCGCACTTCTCGTGCTCGGTTACACTGGGGTTCTCACCTATTTCGCGCCGCTGCAGGCCGTGCTGGCGGCACTGTCGGTCGTCCTGCTGCTGGTCGCGGTGGTCGTCCGTCTCAAGGGGCAGTCCTCCTGCCCGGTGCCCACTCGTGAAAGGAGCCGTCTGCCATGACATCCGGCTCGGCCCCGACCGAGAAGTCTTCTCCCGAGAACCCCTCGGCTGAGAACTCATCGCCGATCCGCCTCGGCGCGCTCGAACAGCAGGTCATGGACCTGCTGTGGGATGACGGTCCGCTGACGGTCAGGCAGATCATCGAGGCATCGGAGGCCGATCCTGCCTATACGACGATCGCGACAGTGCTGACCAACCTCGAGCGCAAACACCTCGTCCAACGCGAACGTCGGGGCCGATCGGTCTTCCACACCCCGATCATCAGCCGCGAAGAGCACGCCGCGACACTCATGCAGAAAGCACTGGTCAACGGGGGAGACCGGGCGGCCTCGATCCTCCACTTCGTCGAGGGCATCGGTGCCGAGGACGTCGAGCTCCTGCGGAACTATCTCGACTCGAAGGGTGAGCGCGGATGAGTCTGCTGTTCATCGGCATCGGTGCGGGCGCGCTGTTCGTCCTCATCACCTGGATCGGTCCCTTCCTAGTGAGGAGTGCCGCCCCGGTCCTCATGCGAGCACCGCGCCTCGCTGTGTTCGGGCTCCTGTCTGTGCCTCTCATGTGGTGGGCGGTCGTGGCAGCACTGAGCCTGTTGGCCGCTTCTCTGTTCAAGGGCCCCGATGTGCTGCCCGTTCCTCTCGCCGAGGTGTGTCAGCAGTGCCTCATCGCCGCCAGCCCGTTCCCCGGCCTCGCGCAGGTCGACACCCTGATCCCGGTGATCCTCTTCCTCATCTTCCCCTTAGGGCTCTCACTCGTGTCCATCGCATGGGGGCTGTCCCAGCGGGTTCGGCGCAGACGAGCCAACTCCTCTGCAGCCCGGCGTCTGCAGCGCAATTCGGCGGTCACCGACATCGACGGTCAGACCCTGAACGTCCTCGACCAGCAGACTCCCTTCGCGTTCTCCCTGCCGCGGAAGTACGGCGGAGTGATCGTTTCCCAGGCGCTGTGTGCGAGCTTGGAGAAGAACGAACTCGCCGCTGTGCTCGAACACGAGAGAGCCCACGTCGAGGGCGGGCATCACCGGATCATGGCAGTCGTCGACACCTTCGTGCGACCGCTGTCATTCATCCCCCTGTTCGCCGAGGTGACCGCCTCCATCCCCCTCTACCTCGAGATCACCGCCGACAACCGTGCCCGGCGCACCGCCGGAACGCCCGCCCTGGCCAGCGCCCTGCTCAAGATCGGCCAGCCCACGGATATCAGCGACCATCTCAGCGGGCCCTACGCACTCAACATCGCCGGGCCCGATCGGATCCGGCAGCTCGTCTCGCCCGCCGCCATGGCATCCGGAGTGCTGCCCGTCATCGCCCTCGCCAGCGTGCTCGCGGCCTTCGTCACCGTCTTCTCCTCCGTGTTCTACTCCTACGCCTCGGTCATCGCATCAGGCTGCGTCATGCCCTGACCCGTGCGCCGCTTGTCATCGTGACGAGCACCGAGAGGACGTCGATGACTTCAGGTCAGCGAGCGCGTCGGGTCGCCCGTGGTCACCGATCGGACTCATTCCACAGCGGACGCAGCGGGGTCTAACATGCTGGTGGAGCACAAGGAGAGTGACAGGTGGACAGACGAGAACGACGGGGGCCGGGCAGAGGTCTGCTGACCGTCCTGTTGGGCGCCGTCGGCTCCGGGCCGCTGCTGCTCTACGGGCTCAGCGCCGCCAGCGACTCGATCATCGTCGACCTCGGCATCTCGGAAGCCCAGTTCGGTCTGTTGGCCACCGCCTGTTTCGCCTGCGCAGCCATCGGCAATGCGACCCTGGGGCGGATCGCCGACAGACAGTCGGACACTTCCCTGATGACGCTGGTCTTCGTGCTCTCCACGGCGGCTCTGGCGCTGGTCGCAATCCCGGCGAGCTTCTGGATGCTGCTGATCGCGGCAGGCATCTCCGGAATTGCCCAGTCCTTCCCCAACGGGATCACCAACCGGATCCTGCTCGAGCGCGTGCCGGTGTCGAAGCGGATCGGCTGGGTGGGGATCAAGCAATCCGGAGTCCAGGTCAGCCAGCTGACGGCGAGCCTGGCCTTTCCGCTGCTGGCAGCGGCCGCAGGTTGGCGGGGCGCGGCTCTGGCCATCGCAATCGTCCCTCTCGTCCTCATGGTGATGACCTGGCAGTCTCTGCGCGTCACACCGGTGCTGCCGGAGCACCTGTCACCACCGGCGGGCGCGAACGAATCGATCACCGCCGGATCTGTCGACGCCGAGCCGAACGACTCAGGTGAGCACGGCGCCGAGCCGATCGACGCCGAGACGCCGGACTCCTCAGGACACCCGGGCATGGTGTGGGCACTGGCGGCTTTCGGCCTGCTCAACGGAATCGGGGTTCAGGCGACCAATGTCTACATGCCGCTGTTCGCCGTGCGCGAGCTGGGATTCTCGCTCGTGCTCGGCGGTCTCACGGCGGCGGTGGCCGGGGCCATCGGAGTGGCCGCCCGCGTCGGCTGGGCGAGGAAGATGGCCCACGGTGCCTCCGGGCCACGCCTGCTGCTGCTTCTTGCGCTGATCGCCACGGCCGGGGCAGTGACGTTCTACATTGCAGGAACCTCCGGTTGGGCATGGCTGCTGTGGGTCGCGGCGGCACTGCACGGCACCTCGGCGCTCGGCGTCTCTGTGGTGTTGATGAGTGCTCTCATGCGCTCGATTCCCGCGACGTCGATGGCCTCCGCCAGCGGAATGGTCACGGCAGGCATGTTCACCGGCTTCGCCCTCGGACCGTTGGGTATGGGAGTCCTCGTCGGCTCACCCGGCGGCTTCTCGCTGGGCTGGGCCGCTGTCGGGCTGGTCTATCTGCTCTGTGTGCTGCTGGCGTTCGGGCTCATGCGCACTTCGCGCAGAACGGAATGATTCTGCCCTCCAGAACCGGATGACCAGATCCTCCAGAACCGGATGAATCGGCCATCGGCGCATCCTCGAAACCGAGGAATCGTACTCTCCCTCGGGCAGGAGCACCAGCCCCTTGTCGGCGTCTTCACGACGTGCTTAGACTCCACTGGACGGCGTCGAGTCAATACGGTGAGGTGTCTGATGAGCAAGGATGTCGAGCTCGGAACGATCAAGACGGACGTGCCCGCCCGCCTGGACCGGCTCCCGTGGGCGAGATTCCACTGGATGGTCGTCGTCGGCCTCGGCAGCGTCTGGATCCTCGACGGTCTCGAGGTCACGATGGTCGGCAACGTCGCCGCCCGGATGACCGAAGAGGGCAGCGGTATCGATATGACCGCCGGCCAGGTCGGCACCGCCGGTGCGATCTACGTGCTCGGGGCGTGCATCGGCGCCATCGTCTTCGGCCAGCTCACCGACCGATTCGGGCGCAGAAAGCTCTTCCTCATCACCCTTGTCCTCTACCTCGTCGCCACGGTGGCCACGGCGTTCTCATTCTCTCCGTGGTACTTCTTCCTCGTCCGCTTCCTGACCGGCGCCGGCATCGGCGGCGAATACGCAGCAGTGAACTCGGCCATCGACGAACTCATTCCGGCCCGGGTGAGAGGCCGGATCGATCTCATCATCAATGGCTCCTACTGGCTCGGCGCCGCCGGTGGTGCCGCCACGACGCTGTTCTTCCTCAACACCGACATCCTGCCGAAGATGATCGGCTGGCGTCTGGCCTTCGCCGTGGGCATGCTGCTGGCGATCTTCGTCTTCGTCGTTCGCAAGAACGTGCCGGAGAGTCCTCGGTGGCTGTTCATCCACGGGCAGAGCGACGAGGCCGAACGCATCGTCGGCGACATCGAGGACGGGGTCGAAGCCGAGACCTCGCAATGTCTGCCCGAACCGGACAAGACCATCACTGTGCGGCAGCGCAAGACCATCTCCTTCGTCGAGATCATGCGAGTCGCCTTCAAGCTCTACCCGAAGCGAGCGTTCCTCTGCCTCGTCCTCTTCGTCGGTCAGGCCTTCCTCTACAACGGGATCACCTTCAATCTCGGGACGCTGTTCAACGGCTTCTACGGAGTCGCCGCCACAACTGTGCCGATCTTCATCATCCTGTGGTCGCTGAGCAACTTCGCCGGGCCCGTGCTCCTGGGCAGATTCTTCGACACTATCGGCCGCAAGCCGATGATCTCCTTCAGCTATATCGGCTCAGCGGTCGTCGCCGTCATTCTCGCGGGCGTCTTCAATGCCGACCTCGGAGGAGAATGGCTCTTCCTCATCATCCTCATCGTGTGCTTCTTCCTCGCCTCATCCGGTGCCAGCGCGGCCTATCTCACGGTCAGCGAGATCTTCCCGATGGAGACACGTGCACTGGCGATCGCGTTCTTCTACGCCATCGGCACCGCCGCCGGAGGCATTGTCGGCCCACTGCTGTTCGGCGGAATGATCGAGTCCGGAGACCGGTCCCTGGTCGCAATGGCGTTCTGCATCGGTGCGGGCGTCATGGCCCTCGGCGGAGTGGCCGAACTCCTCTTCGGGGTCAAGGCCGAGGGTGCCGACCTCGAGGGCATCGCCCGTCCGCTGACGGCAGAGGACGCCGACGAGGAGGCGGCGGAGTCGACGAGAGACGGTGGCGCCGGAGCCGAAGAGACCGCCGAGGCGGATGTCGACCAGGAGCCTGGCACCGACCGGCCCGCCGAGGTGGGGGATCGCACGGTGTCTGAGAGCCGACGACAGAAATTGCGTCCGGGTCCAGGGTCGGCCGGCGTGTACGCCCCCTGGCCGTCGGTGTCCTCGCGCGATGTCCCGCCCGAGGTCTCGGTCAACGAGGTGCAGGGCATCATCGACTACGTCCGCGACATGCAGCCTGTCTCCGAGGCGGAGCTGCACCGTGCCATCGGTGCCCGCCGTTGGGGGCCGGGGCGGTTCCGCTCCTCGGTGCGCGAAGCGATCAGACAAGGGCACATCAGGCGCAATCGCCGCGGCAGACTGGAGTTGACCGACCGGTGAGCGCAGGTGAAGACTCTGTCCAGACGCCGCCAGTAGAATCGGTCGTATGCGTAAACGTGTGCTCATCATCGTCCTGGCCGTCCTCGCGGTGCTCGGACTGGTCGCCGGTATGCTCAGCGGCACCCCGCAGTGAACGCCGTCACAGACACGGAAGGACGCCGACACGGACACGGATGGACGCAGGCACATTGCAGACACACCGGGTGAGGAGCGGAGCATGTCAGCAGAGACGAACGGACCCATCGCAGTCTTCGGCGCCACCGGACAACAGGGCGGTGCCGTCGTCGATGCGCTGGTGGACCAGGGCGCACACGTTCGGGCGCTGGTGCGCAGCCTGGAATCTGAACGAGCACGGTCCCTCGCCGATCGTGGGGTGAAGCTGGTCTATGCCGACGCCGACGATCCGACTTCGCTGGCAGCGGCCCTGGAGGGAGCCGCCGCCTTCTTCTTCATGACGGTTCCTCCCGGCGGCATGGGCAGCGGCGATGTCGAAGGAGAAGTGCTCCAGGGCAAGGCACTGGCCCAAGCAGCTGCAGCAGCCGGGGTGCCGCACATCGTCTTCAACTCCGTCGGGGGAGCCGAGAGAGAATCCGGCGTCCCGCACTTCGAGTCCAAGCGCCGCGTCGAAGAGTATCTCAAGGGTCTCGACACTCCGGTGACGATCCTCCGACCGGTCTTCTTCATGGATAACTTCGCCTCGATGGGGCCGAAACTCGACAAGGGCGAACTCGTCCTCCGACTGCCCCTGCCCGACGGAATCAAGCTGCAGATGATCGCGGTCCGCGACATCGGCACTGTGGCGGCGTCTGCCCTGCTGGGCACGACGGACGTTCCGGGAGGCGCGATCGAGATCGCCGGTGATGAGCGCACCGGCACAGAGATCGCCCGCGCATTCGGCGAACACACGGGACTGTCGGCTCGGTACGAAGCGCTGCCGATCGAAGCTCTCGACGAGGATGCTGACATGCAGGCGATGTTCCGGTGGTTCGCCGAGACCCCGGCATACCAGGCCGACCTGGGCCAGGTCCGCGACATCGCACCGAACGCCCTCAGCCTTCCCGCCTGGCTCGATGCCACGGGATACTCGGCCCGCTGACGAGCCCGTGATTGATTCGCTGACGAGCCCGTGGCTGACTCAGTAACGAGTGCGTGCGCAGACCCGGGCGATTCCTCGAAACCGATTCGATCCTCAACCGCTGAGAAGGTCCGTCAGCTTCAGCGAGGTGACAGGAAGCCGGTCGGCACAGCTGAGTGCCGCTGCATGCGAAGGACGACAGGGCACGGACGTCAGGTTCAGTCGATCAAGTTCGGCATGCTCGGGGGCACTGATCGCCGACGTCCAAACGTCGGTGACGTCGACGGCTGACACCTCGTCCCCGGTTCGGACCACCTCGAGCTTGTGCGGCTCCACACTCAGACCATGCCCGGTCGTCTTCAGTGCAGCTTCCTTCGCCACCCAGAGCTCCAGGCGCTTCCGGTCTGTGTCCGCGCAGCCGGCAGCGGACTCGCCCGGGGCCAGGACGTAGTCGTCGAATCCGGAGAATACTGTGCTCGGAACACCTTCGATGTCGACGCCGATCGGTGATGACGGCGGCGCCGAGGCCACCAGCAGCATGGTGCCCGAACGTGACAGGCTGACCTCCGCACCCGCCGCACCCGCACCCGCACCCGCGCTCACGTCCGCACTCGCGCGGGCGACCTGCGGCTTCCCGTGGGACCCACCGCAGCTGCGGCAACGACGCGTGAAGTCCAGGCTGCCGGCACTCCCGGCATCGAGGCCGAGCCTGCGAGCGGTGATGAGGCGCAGGACCAGATGCGCGCAGCGATAGGCGGTCCGATCCGAGGCATGACGCAGCCGATCGGAACGTTCGACCTCCGCAGCTGAGAGTATGGAGGTGAGCCACGGGTGATGCGCATGAGCCTCGCGCACGGCGCTGACGTCGCACACCAGGTACTCGATCCCGGCCCCGGTCACCTCCGGCTGATCCTCCGGTACTGGGACACGGCGATCACTGAGAAGACGGCGATGATCGCCACACAGCTGAGAACGGCGTAGAGGATCGCATTGTCGGCCGGCCACCCCACGCCCGTGACGTATCCGGGCGGAGGGGCATTGCCGAAGAGCTCCCGGACGCTGGTGGCCACGGCAGTGACGGGATTCCACGCGGCGATCGTCTGCAGTGGGCCGGGAAGCGTGTCGAGGGACACGAAGGCGCCGGAGAGGAAGGTCACGGGGAAGAGCCAGATCAGCCCGAGGCTCTGAGCCACCTCGACGCTGCGGGCCGTTAGTGCGATGAACGCACCGATCCACGACATGGCGAAGCCGAAGAGGAGCAGGAGCAAGATGCCGAGGATCGCCGCCCCCGGTCCTTCGGTGATGCGCCAGCCGATGATGAGCCCGCAGACCATGGTGACCACGAGGGAGATCACACCGGTGGCCAGATCGGACGTGGTCCGGCCCAGGATGACGGCCACGCGTGACATCGGCAGTGACCGGAACCGGTCGATGAGCCCCAGTTGGAGGTCCTGGGCGAGGTAGACCGCGGTGAATGAGGAATTGAACGTCAGCGTCTGAGCCAGGATGCCGCCGATGAGGAACTCCCGGTACGGTGCACCGCCCAGACTGCCGCCGAAGACGAACGCGAGGAGGAACACGAAGATCACCGGCTGCACGACACCGGTGACCAGTGCGCCGGGAGTTCGGCCCACGTTGAGCAGATTGCGCCACGCGATGACGGAACTGTCGCGTGCCGCCGAGGTCATGGTGCTCAAGCTCCCACCTGGGCTTCCGAAGGCAACTGAGACGAAGACTCCGCCGAGGCGGGGTGCCCGGTCAGGTCCAGGAAGACGTCGTCGAGCGTCGGTCGGGCCAGGGCCGCCTCGGTGACGGTGATCCCGCCGTGGTCAAGGGCGCTGAGGACCTCGAGCAGAGTTCTCTGCCCCTGGGGGGCCGGAACCGTGATCCGCTGCCGGGTCGAGTCGACCTGCGGTCGGGCCGAGCCTCCGATGACGCGTCCGAGGATGCGCAGGGTGTCGTCGAGGAAATCCGGGCTGGTCAGCGTCATGGCGATGCGTTCGGCACCGAGGCTGACCTTGAGTTCGTTCGACGTCCCCTCCGCAATCACTCTGCCGGAGTCGATGACGGCGATGCGATCCGCCAGCTGATCGGCTTCCTCCAGGTACTGGGTCGTCAGGAGCACCGTGGTTCCCTGGCCGACGAGAGTGGAGATGACGTCCCAGGTGTCCAACCTGCCGCGCGGGTCGAGGCCGGTGGTGGGTTCGTCGAGTATGACCACAGGCGGACGAAAGACCAGGGCCGAGGCCAGGTCGAGGCGGCGTCGCATGCCACCCGAATAGGCCCCAGCACGTTTGTCCTTGACGTCGACGAGGGCGAACTCCCTGAGGAGCTCGTGTGCTCGGGCTCGCGATTCGTGACGGTTCATCCCGTAGAGTCGGGCGACCATGAGGAGGTTCTCGTAACCGGTGAGCTTCTCGTCGACGGCCGCGTACTGGCCGGAGAGTCCGATGCTGCGGCGCACGCCTGTGGGATCGGCCGTCACCGAGTTTCCTGCGACGATGGCGCTTCCGGAATCGGGGCGTGTCAGTGTGGACAGGACCTTGACCGTGGTGGTCTTGCCTGCTCCATTGGGACCCAGCAGGCCGAAAATCTGTCCCTGCTCGACCTGCAGGTCGATTCCGTCGAGGGCTCGGAAGCTGCCGTAGTTCTTTCTCAGTTGGTCAATGCGGATCACTATGACGCGATTTCGGCGAGCCGACGCGGAGTGATGTCCGTCCAGTTCGCCTCGACGAACTCAAGGCACTCATCGCGGTCGGCCGGGCCGAAGGTCACGACCCACCCCTCGGGTGCGTCGGCGAACGATGGCCAGAGGGAATGCTGCTGTCGGTCATTGACCAGTACGCGGAAGGTCGCGGTGGTGTCATCGAAGGGGTTGTTCACTGTTCTTCATCTCCTGTCTATGGATGGTGAAGTGCACCCATTGGTGCGGTGCATCCATTACGTATGTGATTCGGTGGCCTTGTCCAGATGGATTGCCAAAACTGGAAGAATCTTATCAACCGCCGCCGAGCTGAGCATGTCCGCGTGGCGGGCCGGAACCTCGGTGGTGTGGATGCGACCGGAGACGTAGGGCTGCCACGATTCCGGGCCAGGGGTGCCGGGCGGAACGTCCTCGGTGGCGGCGAAGAGGACGAGGTCTCCGTCGAAGCTCGCCGCAGGCGCTTCACGGAACAATCGAGGCAGTGTGGAGAAGCTGTCGATCATCGTCGAAATCGTCTCCGAGGAGAGATTGCCCATGGGATCACCGACCTCTCGCATGATCTCCAGCGCTCGCGTCTCGTCGAGGTCCTCGCCCCTCACCGGAAGGTCCGGATGAACCATGCGGAAGTAGTCGAGCCAGAGGTTCGGTTCGCCCTCATCCTCGACGTCGGTGTCCTGATCGGTGGGGTCGACGTCCTGATCGGTGGGGAAGGCGTCGAGAATGCCGAGAACGGCCACGTCCTCACCTCTTTCCTGCAGCCGGGCAGCCAGACGGTAAGCGAGGTTTCCGCCCGCGGACCAGCCGATCAGATGGTAGGGACCCTCCGGCTGCACCGACTTCATCTGACCGATGTAGTCATCGGCGAGTTCTATCAGCGTGCTGTCGGAGATGCGCTCCGGATCGTCCGGCGCCAGTCCGGGCATCTGCAGACCGATCAGAGGACGCTGGGGGTCGAGACCTCCAAGCATCGAGGCGAATCCCCAACCGATGCCGCCGGCCGGGTGCACGGCGAAAAGGGGAGGCTTGGTGCCTGAGGTGCGCAGAAGAAGCAGACGCTGCAAGCTCTCACTCACCGAGTCCGAGGCACCCCTGTCTGCTTCGACCACCAAATGTTCGACGGTCGGGGAGCGGAACAGGGACTGCACCGACAGCTGCGATCCGAGTGCCTCGTTGACTGCTGCGATGAGCGGTCGGGCGAGGAAGGAATGCCCACCGAGTTCGAAGAACGACTCGTCGACCCCGACCTGGGGGAGCCCGAGCACTCGAGCGAAGATCGATGCCACGGTCTCCTCAACCGCAGTCCGCGGTGCCAGCCGAGACCCGATCGCAGCCTCGGACGGATCGGGAAGCGCCGCCTCGTCGACCTTGCCGTGGGCGGTCAGCGGAATCTCGTCGATGACCACGATTCGCGTCGGCACCATATAGGTCGGCACGATCGATCGCACGTGTCGCCGAGCGTCGTCGGCCAGGTCTTCCTCGGACCGGCCGATGGCATCTGTACGATCCGCGACCGCGTAGCCGACCAGCTGCATGGTGGCCGCGTCCGTGCCGAACGGTCGGACGAGTGCGTTCTTGACCCCAGCAGCTGAGCGCAGTGCTCGCTCGACTTCCCCGAGTTCGACACGGAAGCCGCGCAGCTGGATCTGACTGTCGCTGCGCCCGAGGAATCTCAGATCCCCGTTTCGCTTACGGGTGACGAGGTCGCCGGTGCGGTACATGCGCTCGCCCGGCTTGCCGTAGGGGTCGCTGACGAAGCGTTCGGCGCTCAGCCCCGGTCGATCGCGGTATCCGTGCGCGAGCTGATGCCCGGCGAGATAGAGTTCCCCGGTCGTCCCTGCGGGCACGTGATGCAGTCGTTCGTCGAGCACATAGGCGTACATATGCGGCATCGGTGAGCCGAGCACAGGAGTCGGTGCGCTCGTGACGGGTCCGGCGATGGCGTCGACGGTGGTCTCGGTGGGACCGTAGAGATTGTAGGCGATGAGTCCCGCCTGACTGCGGAGCCACTCCCAGAGGTCGTCGTCGATGGCCTCCCCGCCGAGTGCGACTGTCAGCGGTGCGCACGCCTGCGCGGCCTCCTCGAGAGTGCGGAGGAAGTCCGGTTCCGTCTTGAGCGCACGCAGGTAGCTGGGCGTCGTCTCCCAGAAGCCGACGCGCAGGTCACGCAGCAGCTGTGCCAGCTGCTGGGGATCGCGTTGGACCCGTTCGGAGGCGACATGGATGCGATGCCCGACGATCATCCACAGCAGAGGGTCCCACGCGGCGTCGAAGCCGACTCCGGTGGTGTGGGCGACCGAGATCTGCTCGGCCTCGGTCGTCGGGGTCGGCAGGTATTCCCCGCGATGGGCGGCGAGCAGATTCGCAAGGGCATGATGGCCGACCTCGACGCCCTTCGGCCGACCTGTCGAGCCGGAGGTGAAGGTGACATAGGCGGCCGAGTCGTGCTGCCCATCCGCAGGCGTGGGCTGCGTCGACGCAGCCGCCCCGGCGGGCCACGGCGATGCGGGACGGGTGTCATCGACTGCACCGTCGGTCGCTGAGATCTCAACGACTCTCGGAGCGACGCCGGTCTCGGCAAGCACTGAGGTCAGCTCCTCCGCAGTTCCGGTCTCGGCCAGGACGATGCTCGGTGACGCATCGGCGAGGATCGCTGTTGTGCGAGCGATCGGATAGTCGATGTCGATCGGGTTGTAAGTCGATCCCGACTTGAGCACGGCCAGCGTGGCGACGATGATGCCCACTCCGCGGCTGAGACGCACGGAGACGGTCGCCCCGGGCCCGCCACCCGATCGGAGGAGCTCGTGAGCCAGCACATCCGAGGCCTCGTCGAGTTCGCGGAACGACATCGAAGCGTCAGCGGACTCCACTGCGGTGGCCTCAGGCAGCTGTCGCACCGTGGTGGCGAAGACGTCGAGGACTGTGGGCAGTGAGGTCGGTGCCGCGGGACCGGTCAGCTGCTCGATGGCCTGGTCCGCCTCGGCGGGGTCGAGGAGGGCGATGTCGAGGATCTGACGATCCGGATCCTGCACGAGACCGTCGACGAACCGGGAGAGCCCGGAACACAGGTCGATGATGGTCGCGGTCTCGAACATCGAGGAGTTGTAGTCGAGCACGACGTCGAGTCCCTCGTCCGCAGCGCCCCGGCGGAAGGTGAACGAGAGGTCGAACTTGGCGTCTCCGGTCTCGACCTCGGGTTCGATGCTGGTGCGCACACCAGGCAGGTCGAGGGTCGGCGAGTCCGAGTTCTCCACGGACAGCATGGTCTGGAACAGCGGATGTCGGCCCAGTTCGCGGGGCGGGTTGACGGTTTCGACGAGGCGTTCGAACGGCACGTCGTCGAGTTCCAGCGCGTCGATGACCGCACTTCGGGTCCGTGCCAGCAGCGTGCGGAAGTCCGGCTGAGAGGAGACATCGGTGCGGATCGGGACCGTGTTGACGAAGAGTCCGACCATGTCTTCGAGATCCGGGTCCGAGCGTCCGGCGCTGGGGGAGCCGATGACGATGTCTTCGCTGCCTCCGATGCGGCTGAGGAATCCGGCGAGCACGGCGTGCAGCGCCATGAACAGGCTGGATCCGGACTCGGCGGCGATCGCGGTCAGTCGCTGCGTCGTCCGGGCGTCGAGGCGGAACCGGTGGTGACGGCCCGACTGCCTGGCGGTGTGGGGACGGGGATGGTCGGCGGGCAGCGGAAGCTCGGCGGGGATTCCCGACAGGCGGTCGCGCCATGCTTCGGCCTTGTGGTCGAGCAGCGGACGGTCCTCACCGGGCAGGGTCTGCGTCTCGAGCACATGACGCTGCCACAGAGTGAAGTCCGCGTACTGGATGTCGAGCTTGCGCCGCATCGGGTGGGCGGATCCGCGCAGAGCGGCATAGGCGGTCGACAGATCCTGCGTCAGCGGCGCCAAGGACGCTCCATCTGTGGCGATGTGGTGCATGACGAGGTGAAGGACCCACTGGTCCCGTTCGGTGAACAGGACGGCCCGCAGCGGCAGGTCGGTGCTGAGATCGAATCCCTTGGCGGCCTCCCGCGCCATCTCCTCCGTGGTCGCGGCCGGCGACGAGGTGGTGCGGTGGATGAGGATCCCGTGGCCGGCGGCAGGCGGCAGGATGTGTTGGGCCGGGGAGCCGTCGACGCTCGGGTAGACGGTGCGCAGGATCTCGTGGCGTGTGATGACCTCGCTCAGGGCTTGGTCGAGCGCCTCGGGATCCAGATCGCCCTCGAAGCGGACGGCGAGGGAGATCGTGTAGTCGGAGGCCTTGGTGTCGAGCTGGTTGAGGAAGTGCATCCGTGCCTGCCCGTAGGACAGCGGAATCGTCTGTGGACGGGCGCTCAGTGCCGACCTGCTCCACTCGGCGACGCTGAGCGGCGCGGAGCCGCCTTGGTCGACCGGGGTGGTCGCCGTCTGCTTCGGAGCGCTCCCGGCATCGTGATCGCTCGCCTGTGCTCCTGACGAGGCATCGAGACGATGCAGCAGGGCCGCCGGTGTGGGCGCGTCGAAGATCGCGCGCAGAGGCAGGTCGGTGTCGAAGGCGTCACGGATGCGACCGATGAGGGACACCGCCAGCAGCGAATGGCCTCCCAGCTCGAAGAAGTCGTCGTCGAGTCCGACGTCTTCGGCCTCGAGCACCCGTGAGAACTGCTCGCACATCGTGACCTCCTCCGGCGTCTGCGCAGCCCGGGAGGACTGGTCGCCGGAGAGAGTCGCAGCAGGCAGCCGACTGCGGTCGAGTTTGCCGTGTGCGGTCAGGGGGACCGCATCGAGGGCGACGAGCACTCGGGGCACCATCGGCGCGGGCAGCCACCGGCCCAGATGCTCGCGGAGGCGGGACTCCTCGACGTCTCCCTTGTAATAGCCGATGAGCCGTGCGGACTGCGGGTCCTCTGCGTTGTCGACGAGGGCCGCGGCCTGTTCGACGCCCGGGCAGGAGGAGAGCGCGTTCTCGACCTCTCCGAGTTCGATGCGATACCCGCGCAGCTTGATCTGGTCATCGGCACGAGAGACGAAGTCGAGTCCGCCGTCAGCGGTTCGACGCACCAGATCGCCGGTGCGGTACATGCGCTCGCCGGAGCCGAACGGGTTCGCGACGAACCGCCGGGAGGTCTCGGCCGGACGGTTCACGTAGCCGTCGGCGATCCCCTCGCCTGCAAGGTAGAGCTCACCGATGACCCCGTGGGCCACTTCGTGCAGGTATTCGTCCAAGACCATGGCGTCGACGTTTCTGATCGGCCGACCGATCGTGGTGTTCTCTCCTGCGACCCTCGCGATCACGGAATCGACGGTGAATTCGGTGGGGCCGTAGAAGTTGAAGGCCCGCACACGGTGACTTCGGGCCAGTTCGCGCCACAGATCGCCGGGGACGGGTTCGCCGCCGAGCGCGATCGTCAATGGTGCGGCCACGTCATCGAAACCTGACTCCTCGGACACGGAGTCCTCGGCGGACACGAAGTCTCTGCTGAGATCGCTGTCGGCGAGGAGACCGGAGGTGATCAGCTGCCGGACGAAGGACGGTGTGGTCTCGAGCGCCGTGATCTGCTTCTGTCGGCAGAAGCGGACGAGCGCCTCGGCGTCGCGGCGAATCTCGTCGTCGACGATGTGCAGGCTCGCCCCGGCCACGAGCCAGAGCACCGGGTCCCAGGCGGCGTCGAATCCCAGACCTGCGGTGTGGGCGACTCGGACAGACCCTTCGCCAAGGCCCGCCTCGGCGAAGATCGTCTCCTGATGGTGGGCCAGGAGGTTGGCCAGCCCTCGGTGGGGCACGGCGACCCCCTTGGGCGTCCCGGTGGATCCCGAGGTGTACATCTCATAGGCGGGATCGTCGGGGCCCGGACGCTGGTGGCTGCGGCACTCGGCTGTCTCGGCACGGAGCTCTGCGGAGGAGATCGCGGTTCCCGGTTCCGCGAGGACCTCGGGAGAGTCGGTCACGACCGCCTCCGGGGCGCTGAGCTCGAGGATCAGCCGGATCCGCTCCCGCGGGTAGCTGAGGTCGATGGGCACGGCGATCGCACCGATGCTGAGCACCGCCAAGGGCACTGCGATGGCATCGACCGAACGCGGCAGGGCGATCGCGACCCGATCACCGCTCGTGATGCCTCGGCGGGTGAGGGCGCGGCCGTATCGGTGGACACGGTCTCCGAGTTCCGCGAAGCTCAGTTCGGTGTCCTCGGACGCCAGTGCCGTGCGCTCCGGATGGCCGGTCACCGTTGCCCAGAAGGTGTCGATGATCGTCGTGTCGACCGGTTCGCGGTCGGCGCCGCGGCTCTCATCGCGGATGCTGCGACGCTCTGCGGGACCGAGCACATCGATGTCGGAGACGAGGCTGTTCGGGTCGGCGACGAACTGTTCGAGCACGCTCACGAAGCGTGCGGCGATGTCTCGGGCGGTGGATTCGTCGAAGAGTGCGGAGTCGAACTCCAGCGAACCGGTGATCCCGGTCGCCTCACCGCTGCGTTCGGCCAGATCGAGGAGCAGGTCGAACTTCGCTTCGGAGATCTGTGGGCCCGATGCCGGCTCGACGGCGAGTCCGCTCATGTCGACATCGACGGCAGCGGTGTTCTGCAGTGTCAGCATCACCTGGAACAGAGGGTGCAGGCCCTCCGAGCGCGGCGGGTCGAGTTCGTCGACGACGCGGTCGAAGGGTGCGTCCTGATTGGCATAGGCCGAGAGATTGAATCCGCGCACCCGGTCGATGACGTCGGCGGCACTGGGATTGCCAGATGTGTCGGTGCGCAGCACGAGCGTGTTGACGAAGAACCCGATGAGCTCGTCGAGCTTCGTCTCGGTCCGGCCCGCCACGGGAGTGCCGATGGGGATGTCGCTGCCCGCGCCGAGCTTGTCCAGGAGCACGGCGAATGCCGACTGGAGCACCATGAACAGACTGGCATTGCGGTCGATGGAGAGCCTGCGCAATCCGGCATGGACCGTGGGGTCGATCTCGATGGGGATCGCGCGGGAGGCAGTTCCCGCGGTCTGTGTGCTTCTGGCCCGGTCGGAGGGCAGGCGCAGCTGAGAGGGCGCTCCCGCGAGAGTGTCCTTCCAGAATGCGAGCTGTTGGGAGATCGGGCTTGTCGGGTCCTCGTCGGAGCCCAGTGTCTCGCGCTGCCAGAGGGCATAGTCGGCGTACTGCACCGGCAGGTCCGGGAAGCGCGGGGCAGTTCCCTCAGTCCGGTGGCGGTAGGCGGTGGACAGATCACTGGCCAGGGGCTTCAGCGACCATCCGTCGGCGGCGATGTGGTGCAGAGTCAGGAGCAGCAGGTGCTCATCGTCATCCAGTCTGATGAGAAGTGCCCTGACCGGAAGCTCGCGGGAGACGTCGAAGCCCCGGTTGGCCTCTGCGTTCACGGTGTGATGGACGAGCCTCTCGGCGATTTGGATCGTGGGCATGTCGATGTGAGCCTCGTCCGTGCTCAGAACAACCTGTTCGGGCTGGCCTGCCGTCCAGGGGAAGACGGTGCGCAGGCTCTCATGTCGTGCGACGACATCGTTGATCGCGGCGTGAAGCGCGGCGACATCGAGCCGGCCGTGCATCTGCAGAGTCAGTGGAATGGTGTAGGCCGCGGAGTCCGGATCGAACTGGTTGAGGAACCACAGGCGAGCCTGGGCGTGTGAGAGGGGAATCGGGGTGGGGCGGGCCCCGGCGACGAGCTGATGACCGGAATCGGCCGAGGCGGCTCTCGGGTCGAAGCTGGCGCTGAGTTCGCGGACCGTGGGATGTGCGAACACCTCGCGCAGAGCCGGTGCGGTGGCGAAGCTCGTTCGGAGGGAGGCGACCAGCTGGGTGGCGAGCAGGGAGTGACCGCCGAGTTCGAAGAAGTCGTCGTCGATGCCGACGGAGTCCACACCGAGCACGTCGCTGAAGGCCGCGGCCACGATCTGCTCCTGCGGGCCCCTCGGCGACTCTGATTCCGAGCGCGCCGATTCAGGTGCCGGGAGTGCCTCTCGGTCCAGCTTGCCGTTGACTGTGAGCGGAATCCGTTCGATCTGCGTGACGAACGAGGGGACCATGTAGTCCGGGACGCGGGCCTTCATGCTCCGACGCACCTCGGCGGTGTCGATCTGTGAGCCGGCGGTGACGAAGCCGAGCAGCTGCGCGTAGCCCGCCTGATTCTGCCGCAGTTCGACGACGGCCTCATTGATCCGGGGATCGGCCTGCAGAGCCAGCTCGACCTCGGAGAGTTCGACACGGTAGCCGCGCAGCTTGATCTGCTCATCGCTGCGTCCCAGGAACTCGATGCCCCCGCCCAGAGGTCTGCGGACGATGTCTCCGGTCCGATACATCCTTGACCCGTCGTCGGCGAACGGGTCGGCGACGAATCTCTCGGAGGTGGTGGTTGGACGGTCCACGTAGCCGCGTGCCAGATTGAGTCCGGCGATGTAGAGCTCGCCGGTGGCCTGCTCGGGCACGGGGGCCAGCCGCGAGTCGAGGATGTAGTGCCGGGTATTGGCGACGGAATGGCCGAGGACAGGGAAGGTGCCCGCCACGATGGGGGCGGTGAGACTGTCGACGGTCGCCTCGGCCGGCCCGTACAGGTTGTAGGACGTGACGTCGTCGAGTGCGGCCAGCTGCTGCCAGAGCCCGCTGTCGACTGCCTCTCCACCCAAGGCGAGGACGCGGGGATGGTCATCCCCGCTGAAGGTGCCGTGAGCCAGCAGCGCTTTGGCGAAGGAAGGAGTCGTCTCGACGGAGTCGACGCCATGAGTGGTGAAGTACGTGGTCAGCGCCTCGGGGTCACGGCGGGTGAGCGGGTCGATGAGGTGGAGCTCATGGCCAGCGAAGAGCCACAGCAGCGGATCCCATGAGGCGTCGAACGAGATGCCTGCGGTATGGGCTACGCGCAGCCCGCGACCGATCCGCTCTGCGGCCGGCGTGAAGATGGTCTCCTGGTGGGAGAGGTAGAGGTTGAGCAGGGACTGGTGCTCCACCTCGATTCCCTTGGGACGGCCGGTCGACCCGGACGTGAAGATGACGTAGGCGAGATCCTCGGAAGCCGGTGGGGTTCCCGACGAGGTCTGGGGCGAACTGGTCGACAGTCTGGTCGACAGCAGTTCGGAATCCAGGTCGATGACGAGACGGTCGGTGTCGATGGTGGTCTCTCCGGAGGGGCCGACCGCCTCCGAGGAGTTGAGAACGATCACAGGGTCGGCATCGGCGATCATGGCTTCGATGCGAGCCCTCGGATGATCAGGGTCGAGAGGCACGAAGGCGGCACCCGCCTTGAGTATCCCGAGAACTGCGACGGGCAGAGCAGTGGTGCGGCCCAGGCGTGCGGCGATGCGAGTGCCCGGCCCGGCGCCGTGTTCGCGAAGGCAGCAGGCCAACCGGGTTGACCGTCGATCGAGCTCGGAGAAGCTGAGATGACCGTCCTCGGCCACGACGGCGGAGGCGAACGGGGTCTGATGAGCGTGGCTGATGAACTCGTCCACAACGGTGTGGCGGGGGACCACGTCGATCGGCCCCTTGCCGCCGGCGATGAGTTCGTCTGCTTCGTCCTGATCGAGCAGTGACAGTTCGGCCAGCGTTTGGTCCCGTCGAGGATCGAAGTGGGTGAGAACGGTCAGGAACCGGCGCAGGTGTTCGTCGAGGCTCTGCTGTGAGTAGAGCTCGGCGTTGGCCTCGAAGCGGATGCTGACGGCAGGGTGCTTCGGGTCGGACTCGTCCGCGGATTGCCGGTTCGCTCCCAGGCCTTGGACGATGATCGCGAGGTCGTCGACCGGCCCCGTCGATAGGAGATGGAGTGAGGTTGACGCCTGGCCGAATTTGAGGTCGTCGACTGGGGGAAAGATGTTGACCGAGGGTCCGATGTAGCCGGGGTCCGAGCCGAGCTCCTGATACTGGAAGCGCTGGTGCATGAGTGTCCTGCGCAGGGCAGAGCCCGTGCTCTCGACGAGTTCGGCGGATGTCGTCTCGGGCGAGGTGCTCAGCTGGATCGGCAGGATCTTCGACATCATCGACGGCACCGACTTGGCCAGGGCGCTGCGCCGGGCGGTGACCGGCAATCCCACGGAGACGGTCTGCCGGCCGGTCATCTTGTGCAGGTAAGAGGCAGCGGCGCTGAGGAACAGCGTGGGTGCCGACTGTGCGTTCGCGAGCTGCCGGGCAAGCGTCTCGGGGATGTCGGTCTCCGCTGTGACCAGCTGGCTCGCCGAGGCAGGTGGGCGTCCCGCCAGACCTGTGGCCGGCTCGGATTCGGCGAGGGTCTGAGACCAGAATTCGGCATCGGTGCGGTAGCGGTCCGAGGCACGGTAATCCGATTCCTCTGCCACCAGATCGCTCAGGCTGCCGAAGGGGGTGTCCGATGGCTGGGAGGTGGGATCGATCAGCTCACCGTACAGCTGCGACTCACGACGCAGGAAGAGGACGGCGGAGTAGCCGTCGATGATGATGTGGTGAGCTCGCTGGTAGAAGATCCAATGGTCCTCGCCGAGGTGAAACAGCTCCGATCTGAGCAGCTCACCGGTTTCGAGGTCGTGGACGGTGGCGAGGTCGTCCCGCATCATTGAGTGAGCCGTCTCTGTGGATTCGTCGACCGGCCCGCCCCGCAGATCATGGAAGTGGAGATGGCTGCGAGGCGGACCGTGCTTTTGGAAGACTCCCTGGTCGTCTTCGCCGAAGACGGCGTTGAGCGAATCGGTCTCCGCGACGGCGGTGCCGACGGCACGTCGCATCACATCGACGTCCAGTGGTCCGAGAATTTCGACATACAGCCCGATTTGGAAGGTCGAGTTGTCGGGTTCGATCTTCTGGGCGTACCAGATGCCGCGCTGTGCAGAGGTGAGTTCGATCCGAGGAGAGTCGTCAGTCATCGTGTCTTTCTGAACGGGCGGGGGAGAATTGCTGTCGATGTGCAGACGGGGCCTGTGGAGAGCACAGATGTCGCACAGATTGTGGATGTGGGATGGCTACTGGAACTGCCCGATGTTGATGGAGCCGATGAGGCCCATCAGATCTCCCAGGTCGATGAGGGGGCCTTCGATCAGTGCGCTGGACGTGTCGGCAGACTCGACCTGAGGATCGTCGGCCGCCGACGCTGCGCTCGGGGCGGCGACGACTCCGACCATCACGGCCAGTGCGGCGGTCGTGGTTCCGACGAGGGCGCGAACACCAGTGGGCTTGAGAGTGAGCATTCGTCTCTTTCCTTTCCTGGAGAGTCTCGCAGATGTGATCTGCGATGGACAATCACGAGTGATTTGCAATGGACAATCACGTCTGATTCGGAGCGCATGCATGGTTGGATGGGACGATTGCCGAATCTTTCGAGAATGAGGGGCGAACAGAAGTATAAGGGTTGGTGACCCCGCACTTCTTCGTCGGTGCCCCCGCGCTTCTTCACGAATGGACTCACCGAGCGCATAATAGAACGTATGAGCGAATACACTGCCCCTGAATGGCTTCTCAGATATCAGGACTTCAAGTCGCTGTGCTCCGACGTCTCGGGGGAGTACATCCGGTTCTACCTGACCACGGGCTGCGAGCAGATCAGCTACACCCATTCGCAGAACACGGAGGGGCTGCCGAACTATTCATGCCGGCTCACAGCGGAGGACGGCACGATGCTCCTGCTCGAACTCGACGACTGGCGGGATCGGATGGAGGAAGTTCCCAGTCTGGTGCGCATGTGGTTGGGCGAGCATTCGGACCTCAAGGGCTTCAAGCCCGCCAAATCGCATTATCAGGGTGACAGGTACTGGTTCGAGAAGTGGCAGCAGGCGAACCCGTGGTGACGAACCAGCGGTGGTGACGGGTGCCCTTGCCAGCCGCGAGCGGTGGCCTGCGTACCGCGCCGAGGGTAGACGGAGGGACAGACGTGAAGCAGGATTAGAAAATGGGATCAGAAGCGAAAGTCATCGGACTGATAGCCGACTCCGGGGTGCCTGAGAAGATCGCTCAATCGGTTGCGGGTGCTCTGAAGCAAGAGCTGGCTGAACGTGTTGAGGATGTCGAGTGGAACGTCGTCGTCAGCAAGGACACCTTCTCGCTCACACCCGACGGCGATATCCCCCTGATGGACAGAGCCCAGGAGACGAGGCGCCAGTACGAGTGGGACTACACCGTGTACCTGACCGACCTGCCGCGTCACCACAACAGGGAACCTCTGCTGTGCGAAGTCAGCACTGCGCAACAGGCACTGCTGGTTTCAGTACCGGCGTTGGGAGCCCATCGACTACGCGCACAAACACGGAAACTGGTGGTCGCACTGATCTACTCTACGGAGGAAGGAACCGGTCAAACGTCGTTGGCGGAGTCCGTCCGATCGATCGCCCAGCTGAAGAGTGCGCACGGGGATGCCCAGCAGGGACGGAACGACACCTCGTACATTGTGCTGCCCGGGTGGCCGAACCGATTGCGGCTGCTGACGGGAATGGTGCGCAGCAATCGGCCCGGGCGTATGCTGCCCGCCCTGACCACCTCGATTGCCGCGGCTGCGGCCGTCGGCACATTCGGTGTCTTCTACAGTTCGATCTGGACATTGGCCGATTCTCTGCACCCGGTTCGTCTCCTGGTAATCGGTCTCCTCGTCGTCGCAGCGTTGACCTTCTGGCTGATCTTCCGCAATCGCCTGTGGACCAGGCGTCGCGACGCAGTGTATGCGTGGCAGGGTGGACTGGACAACACAACCACGATCATCATGGTGGGCACGAGTGTGGCCCTGATGTTCCTGGTGCTGTTCGCCTTCCTGCTCGGGCTGGGGTTGGTTGTCGTCGATGCCAGTCGCCTCCATTCCGAGCTCATGCATCCGGTGAGCTTCTTCAGCTATCCGAAGCTCGCGTGGTTAGCTGCCTGTCTGGGCACACTGGCCGGAGCGCTCGGCTCCAACTTCGACAGCGATGACGAGATTCGGCAAGCAACGTACAGCAAGCGCGAGTACGAGCGCCGACAACGCCGCGAAGCCTACGACGACGCAGAATCCGATTGAGGACTCGCGCTCGCCCTGCGTCAACGCGCCCCCTTCCGCCGACAACGTTCGGCCGTTAACGTGGCGATGACACGATCACCACGTCAGAGGAGGGATCATGTCGGTCTGCGACACCTGTGGAAACGACTGCGATAAGGCGTTCACAATCACCCGAGGCGAAGAGTCGGGGGTGTTCGACAGCTTCGAATGCGCAATAGCGACAATGGCCCCGAGCTGTGCACATTGCGGGTGCCGCATCTTGGGACACGGCGTGGAAGCCGACGACACCATGTTCTGCTGCTCGCACTGTGCCCGTGAAATGGGTCATCCATCCGCTACGGACACCAAGAACTAGCGCACAGCTGACCTTCGCCGGTTCTGCGCCGAGAAGCTGGAAGGAGAGGTCCGCAATGGACTGCACACGACTGGGAGAATCGGGCCTGTACGTGTCCAGATTGGCTCTGGGCACCATTCCCTTCGGGTCGGGAGGAGGATTTGAGAAGATCGCGGGCATCCGGGGCGATGACGCCGAACGTCAGTTCCGTGAAGCCTTGGACCGCGGAGTGAACTTCATCGACACGGCCAACCTGTACTCGGCCGGCGACGCGGAACGCGTTCTCGGTGAGGTCATGGGCAGCAGGCGTGACGACGTCGTCCTCACCTCCAAGGCACGCATGCCCACCGGCGACGGCCTCAACGACTCCGGGGCAAGCCGGTACCACCTGACGCGGGCCGTCGACGACAGTCTGCGCCGTCTGCGCACCGACCACCTGGACCTGCTCTACATCCACCAGTGGGACGGGCAGACACCGATCACCGAGACGATCGCCACCGCCAACGAACTCATCAGAGCGGGCAAGATCCGGTATTGGGGTGTTTCCAACTTCAACGGCTGGCAGTTGGCGAAGACGGTGTATGAGGCGAGGTTGGCCGGATTTGAGCCCCCGATCGCTCAACAGGTCTATTACACCCCTGAAGCCCGGGAGATCGAATACGAGATCATCCCGGCCGCCCGCGATCTCGGAGTCGCAACCTTCGGATGGAGCCCGCTGGGCGAAGGGCTGCTCAATGGAAAGGTGCGACGTGGGCAGCAGACGCCCTCGGACACTCGACAGGGTACAGGGTGGCCCGAGCCGCACGTCACGGATTGGGGCCGTGCCTATGACCTGATCGAGCTCTTCGCCGAGGTCGCCGACGGTTTGGGATGGTCAATACCCCAGGTGGTGATCTCTTGGATTCTGAGCCGACCGGGCATCAACGGAACGGTGATCGCGGCGCGCAGCTTCGAACACCTCAAGCAAAATCTCGACGCTGCGGAGCTGACCCTGCCGCAGGACGCACGCGATCGCATCACCGGGGCCTCGCAGCTTCCCGCCTACTATCCCCTGTGGCACAGGATGATGACGGCTCAAGACCGACCCGAAGCGGTGGAATCCGAGTATTGTGCCGAACAGCAGGAGCATGTCTTCGGCACCCAGAAGTAGAGACGACTTCGAGCAGAAGGAGGCTGCAACAGCCAGGCGGGTTGCTGCGGCGGCCGGGGAGCCCAGGGTGCGACGCATCGTCTACCTCGGAGGTTTCCATCCCCGAAAGAGTGAACCTGTCCATGCATATGCGATCGCGGGCGGAAAAATCGCTGGCAGATGGACACCAGGGGCCCGATCGTTAGCTAAGCTAGCAAATATGTTCTCACGACGCAGACTCTGCGGTCCCCGCTTCGGCAGCAGCGCTGCCATACCGATGTCGATCGTGCTCGCGGCGGTCACCTCCGACGAATGCGGCCTCGGTGCGAGGGTGACGCCGTGAGCAGGACATCGACTCAGGAAGTGTTCAGTCGCACCGCGCAGCAGGCTGCAAAGGCCGTCATCTCGAACTATTCGACGTCTTTCGGTCTGGCCACCAGTCTTCTCGGGTCAAGCCACCGCCATCACATCCGCAACATCTATGCCCTGGTCAGAATCGCCGATGAGATCGTCGATGGCCTTGCCGCCGATGCCGGACTCGGAGTGAGAGAACAGTACGCGCTGCTTGATGACTTCGCGAGCGCAACCCGCAATGCGCTGAGGTCCGGAGTCAGCGACAACCTGATCATTCACGCGTTCGCCGAGACTGCGCGGGCGGCTGAAATCACCGTCGACCTCATCGAACCGTTCTTCGCCTCGATGCGAGCCGACGTGGCCGCCCCTGGCGAGCCTCTCGCCCCCGTTCGCAGTTTCCACCCGGACGAGTTGAGGGACTACGTCTACGGCTCTGCCGAGGTGGTCGGCCTCATGTGCCTCAGAGTCTTCCTCCTCGATCAGCACCGCACACCTGCCCAGATCGAACAGCTGGAGAACGGTGCTCGAGAACTCGGAGCTGCATTTCAGAACATCAATTTCCTCCGTGACCTTGCCGATGACAGCCAGCGACTCCACCGAAGCTATCTGACCGCCGCCAGCCGTCTCACAGATTCTGATAAGAGTGCGTGGGTGAAGAGAATTCGGCAACAGCTCTCGTACGCCGAGGGCACGACCTCGCTGCTGCCGAAAGATGCCAGAGCAGCGGTGAGAGGCGCCGCGGCACTCTTCGCGGCTCTGAACGACAAGATCGCAGCAACTCCCGTCGATCACCTCTACCGAGAGCGCGTGCGCATCCCCAACGTCGTCAAAGCCAGCCTCGCAGCAAAGGCGGTCATGCTCACGATGAAGGATGGGCGGCCATGACACAGCGGGTCAGCGTCATCGGTGGAGGGGCGGCGGGACTTGCCACCGCGGCACTGATGGCGGGCGAGGGATATTCGGTCGATCTGTTCGAGCAGAATTCAGCTCTGGGCGGGCGCATCGGTTCGATCGAGGAAGAAGGGTATCGTTTCGACACCGGGCCGTCCTGGTATCTGCTGCCAGAGGTCTACGAACATTTCTTCAACCTTCTCGGCACCACGGCGGCAGCCGAGCTCGATCTGCGGGACCTCGACCCGGCCTACACGGTCTTCAGCCCCGCTTCGCAGACCCGACGAGCACAGTCGGTGACGATTCCCCGCGGAAGAGGCCACGTGCTCGAGGCCTTCGAGCGCATCGAGGGGGGAAGCGGCAGCTCGCTGAGCCGGTATCTGACTTCAGCCGACCGTACGAGAGAAATGGCGATCGATTCCTTTCTCTACAACCCCTTCACCTCGCCGACATCGATCCTCCGAAGCGAGATAGTCGCCGCACTCCCAACATTGGCCCGACTGCTCGGCACGTCTCTGGAACGTTTCTCCTCCACGGCGGTGAGACATCCCGTGCTGAGGCAGATCCTCCAGTACCCGGCGATCTTCCTCGGAACAGATCCGAGGAGAGCACCGGCGATCTATCATCTGATGAGCGCCTTGGACCTCGGCGACGGGGTCCAATACCCCATGGGAGGATTCAGAACGATCGTCGATGCCTTGGTCAGGCTGGTCAACGCAGCCGGGGTCCGAGTGCATACTGATGCCACCGTCAGACACATATCCTCCTTGGCGCACAGAGGTCGCCACCGGAAAGTCAGCGGCCTCGCTTGGACAGATCAAGAGGGTCGGCATCATGACCACCACTGTGACCTCGTCGTGTCCGCCGCCGATCTCCACCACACAGAGACACAGCTCTTGGACGATGTCGATCAGAGCTTCCCCGAGAGCTGGTGGGAAAAAGTCACGAGCGGGCCGGGCGCCATCCTGGTCTTCCTCGGAGTCGAGGGTGAAGTTCCGCAGCTGCCACATCACTCACTGTTCTTCACCGACGACTGGTCGGCCAACTTCGATGACATCTTCGGACCTCATCAGAAGATCTCCTCTCCGGCGTCGACATATGTCTGCAAACCCAGCCATACCGATCCGACCCTGGCACCGCACGATCACGAGAATCTCTTCATCCTCATTCCGGTGCCGGCCGATGTCGGACTCGGCGCCGGTGGCAGCGATGGGCGGGGAGATGCGCGCATTGAACGAGCCGCGGACCGAGCCATCGATCAGATTGCCGACTGGGCAGGCATCCCCGACCTGAGAGATCGGATCAGATTTCGGCAGACACAGGGGCCGACGGACTTCTCCCGCAGCTACAATTCGTGGCTCGGAGGGATGCTTGGGCCCGCCCACACGCTGCGACAGAGCGCGATGTTCCGCCAGCAGAATGTCTCCAGGAAGGTGGAGGGGCTGTATTACGCAGGTGCGACGACTGCGCCCGGAGTCGGTGTGCCGATGTGTCTGATCAGCGCCGAACTGGTCCTCAAACACATTCGAGGGGACTCAAGTCCGGGACCGCTGCCCGTCGACGGCAGTCGTCGGACCTCAGCCGACTCTTAGCTTTTCGACGGTTCGAGCTCGTCGCCACTGTAATAGTGCTGGGCGAGGTCATTGACTCGGACGAGGTACTTGCCCCGCTCTTCATCGAAGACCTCGATCTTGCCCGTGTTGCCATTCATCGGCTCGCCCGTGATCTTCACCGTGTCGCCTATTGAGAATTCAGTCATACCTCATTGTAGGCCGTGAACCTTGCTGATCTCCGAGAGGCGTCGATGTGGGGCGCAGCTGGGACGAATAGCCTTCCCGGAACGACGGAAAGACCAGGGGGCCGATGAAGTCGCGGAATCGTGTGTTGTCGAGCCGTCGTCCCGCCTCGGGCTCTTCAGACAGATCTGGTGGAGGCGAGACATGCAGCGCGGAGGCCAGGAACTCGACGACGTCGCCCAGCGGTGCCGGGCACGAGTCCACGGCATGCAGCAGCCGAGGCGGATCCGGTTCGACGAGGAGATCCTCCAACGCTCGAACGAGATCCGCATGATGAATGCGGTTCGTCCACCGCCGGTAGTTCACCGGTCGGCCCGCACAGACGCCGTCGACGAGCTGTGAATTCTCGCGACCATAGATTCCGGCGGCCCGAACGATCGACGCTGAGGCGAATGTGCTCCGAATGAGTTCCTCGGTCTCCCACAGTGCGCGGGCCGGCCCCGAATCAGGCTGGGGCAGTGTGTCCTCATTCGCGGCTTCTCCGGGCGACGCAGGGCCGAGGACCCGGGTCGAGGACACGAGGATCACCCGTTTGGGCCTGACATCCAGAATGCGGATCAGGCCCTTTGCCCCACGCACATGTGTCCGCTCATAACCCGCAGCAGAATAGTCATCAGGCGTGAGCGTGATCACCACGGCGTCCACGCTGCCGACGGTGGCGGTGCCCGGGTGGATGAGATCCACGGATAGCGCTTCGAATGACGCAGGAAGCTCCTCAGAGCGACGTCGCAATCCGATCACCTCGTGACCGTTGCCCACCAGCTTCAGGCCCAAACGGATTCCGAGATCTCCGCATCCCGCCAACAGGATTCTCATGTCGAAGCCTCCGTGCTCTTCATCTGATCGTAGGCGTCGAGCGCCGCATGCCGCGAGTCCGCGAGATCGACGATGGGAGAGGTTTCCGCATCCGTGGTCTCCGACAGCCATTCGTCGATGTAGGCGTCATCGGGATCGAAGCGCTTGCGCTGTCGCTCGGGATTGAACACACGGAAGAACGGGGCCGCATCGGCGCCGCTTCCGGCGACCCATTGCCACGAGACCGGGTTGTTGGCCTCATCGGCATCGACGAGGGTGTCCCAGAACCACTGCTCGCCGTGGCGCCAATGGTGGAGGAGGTTCTTCGTGAGGAAGCTCGCGGTGACCATCCGCACGCGGTTGTGCATCCATCCGGTCTCCCACAGCTGTGTCATTCCCGCGTCGACGAGTGGATAGCCGGTCTGTCCCGACTGCCAGCTGCGCAGGGCACCCTCATCGTCATCGTAGGGGAAATCGTTGAACTCGGGGCGGATCGGCCAGGCATCGATGTCGGGGTGATGATAGGCCAGATGCCAGGAGAATTCGCGCCAATAGAGCTGCCGGATCCATGACGTGCGGTCGTCGACGGTGATCCCTTCCGCCGTCTGGGCGGCCCGGAGCAGCTGACGTGGGGAGAGCTCGCCGTGCCGCAGCCGGGGCGAGAGCCGGGAGGTGCTTGCCCCATCCGCGGGGATGTCATGAGCGGTGCTGTAGCCGTCGATTCCCGCGTGCAGATCCTCGAGTGCGGCAGCGGCGCCACGAAGGCCCGGAGTCCAGTGTCGTGAAATCGTGTCCTGCCACCAGCGAGGACCATCTGCGGCAGCGAAGACTCCGGAGCCCGTCCCGGTGCCGTCGAGCAGCCCCAGCCCGTCGAGGTCGGTCACCGCAGCGCACGCTTGCGCTGAGTCGATCAGCCCTGTACTCAGCCGTGGCTGTTCGACGGGAACCGGCAGCACATCGCCGACGTCGCCTCCGGATACTGCTTTCCAGAACGGGGTGAAGACTTTGTAGTGGTCACCGCCCTGAGGTGCCGCCGTCCAGGGCTCGACGAGAAGTGCCCCGGGGTGGGAATGGACCGTCAGGCCCCGATTCCTCAGCTCGGTCTTGATCCGACCGTCGAGACTTCGGGAAGCGGGTGCGTAGCGGCGCGACCACCGGACGGCATCGACGTCGAGACGGCCGGCCAGCTCCGGAATGATCGTTGCCGACTCGCCTGCGGCGAAGAGCAGAGGAATGCCGAGGTGCGACAGCTCCTCTTCGAGCACGGACAGTGATTCGTGGACCCACCATCGGCATGCCCCACCCAGTGGGCGAGGGCCCAGGCCATCGTCGTCGCGGCTCTCACGGACCCAGACAGCGATGACGTGCCCATCGGCCCGCGCCGCGGTGAGCGCCGCGTGATCGTGGACACGCAGGTCCTCACGAAACCAGACGAGAGTGAGCCCTTCGCTTGCGGCTTCCATCAGCGATCGTCTCCCGCTGCGAGTGGGCCTGCTGTGTCCGGATTGCGGCGAAGAATCTCTGCATTGAGGACAGTGGCAAATCCCACCCACGCCGCGTAGGGCGCAAGCATGAGAGCAGAGGCGGTGTCGACGTCTGCGGCCTTCTTCAGCAACCGCAGCGTCGATGCTTCCAAGACCGCTGAGTCGACCACCGATGCATCCGGGCGACGGGCAGAGAAGAACAGCCAACTCCAGGCCACGTTGACTGTCATGTTTGCCGCCAGGTCGCGCATGAACGCCCGACGCTCCCGGTCGCTCGGCAGGCGGCCCTGCACTCGTCCCGACGCGACGGCTGTCAGCGAATACAGCGTTGTCCACGCGGGCCCGAAGACCCAGCCCGGGGGCTGCCAGGCGGGCAGGTTGAGGTTCTTGTACCAGGCGGAGTCGACTTTCGTGCCGATCGCCCCGAGCGTTGCTGCTCCGGCGCACACGGCAGTTGAGAGAACATAGCGTTTCCATGTGGTCTTCATGAGTTCCTCTCTGCGATTCGCTTCGCGGGGCTCGCTGTCCATTGGGTGCGGCCGGTCATCGGCGCCCTCTCATGCGTCCGAGCACTCCTCGTCGCAGCATTCCTCGGGTCGGGGGCGACCAGATGTCGGTCCCCTCGACCCTCCAGGAAGAGAGCAGGTGGTTGGCCGCCAGGTAGCCGGTCGTGGCCGCACGTTCCATCAGGGCCACCGGCGTGTCGCAGCGTACATGGTCTCCCGCGATGACCAGACCGGGGATCGGGGTGGCAGGTTCGGGTCGATCGCACCACGGGCGTGTGTCCGTCAGCCCGCAGTCCGCTTCGATGAGGAGCTCGTGGTCCACGGTGAGCAAGCCGACTGTTTCGGGGTAGACCTCATGCAGGTCGGAGAGCAGACGGGCAATGATGCGCTCACGTGCGTGCGGTGACGGGTGTGCGTCGATGTCGAGAGCGTAGGCGTGCAGCTCCACGACCGATCCGTTGTGCGTCTGCGCCCAGTGCCGGGCTCCGGCTTCGAAGCGTTCGAGAACCGAAACATTGTCAAGGAGGTCGTAACCGCTCGTACCCAAGAACGCCGGCCGGTGGTCTGCCACGGGTGCGTCGAACCAGAGCCGAAGCACCGCGAAGGGAGGTGCGTTGGTCTGCGTCTCGAGCGTTTCGACCCACTGTTCAGCCGCCGGGGCGGCTCGTACGAGCGAGTCGCGACTGGCCCCCATCAGTGCACGGGCTTCGGCAGGGTCTGCGGCGACGACGACGGCATCGCTGCGGACATCGTCGCCGGTGGTTGAGACAGCCCAGCCGTGGTGATCGGCATCGATCGACGTCACTGTCGTGCCGGTGCGGATAGTCACCCCCAGATCGGAGAGGTATCGGCCCAGGGGCTCCCACAGGGCGGTGTCGTAGTCATCGACGGGGACATCGAAGATCAGGCCCTCGGCCGATCCTGTGAAATAGGTGTGGAACATGGCGATGAGCTCACCTGCGGAGAATTCTGCCGGGTCGGCGAAGAACGAGCGGGCGAAGACTTCCAGAGCCAGGTGCCGAGCTTCTTCGGGGAAGCGCAGTCGGTCGAGGAAGTCGGCCGCGGACTCTCCGTCGTAGCGTCGGTAGCTCGCGGGGAACTCGACGTCGATGAGTTCCACCGCGGCCGCGATGTCGACGTCGAGAAGGCGGTGGAGGGGGAACGTCGGACTCTGCCAGACGAATCCGAGGAGATTGAACGGTGGGGTGCGGGGGATCGAGGCGAACGTGTCCGTGGCACCTCGGCGATGGGTGAGCGGATAGTCATCGACGGGCCGTAGGCAGCGGAGCTCGGGGTCGGCTCGGCTGAGCAGGTCGCGAAGGTTGTAGTACTGCCGGAAGAATGCGTGGAATCCTCGGCTCATGGTCCGCTCGCCCTCGACCGGCCACGCACCCACACGGCCGCCGAGGTAGTCGTTCCTTTCGATCACAGTGACCTCGATGCCGTGTTCGGCGAGGATCGTGGCAGCAGACAGTCCCGCGATCCCAGCTCCGACGATCGTGACCCGTTTGGGTCTGAGCGGTCGCGGTCGACCCCGCGGCGCCGGGATGGTCTCAGCGAACCTATCTCGCGGGCGTGGTCTCATTCGGGGCCCTTCTGTGATCTGTTGAGCTGCCACTGCCACAGCATGAGCACTGCCGTGATCATGGCGAACCCGAATCCGAAATCTTCGATCGGGATATCCCAGGGAAAGCGCAGATTCAAGAACTGAGACGGGTTGTAGATGACGATGGGGTCGGAGAGCTTGGTGAGCCATCCGTCGACCAGACATTGGAACGCCAGACAGATGGTGAGTGCTGCCCAGTACTTCGCCCGACTGAAGATGCCGCTGCGGAAGACGAAGAGCTCGAGGCCGATGATGACGAGCATTCCGGCGATCGTCATCAGCGTGTATTCAGGCACCATCGTTCCTTTCCCTCCTCTCCTTGCTCTTCCTGCCGATGTAATCGAGGACGGTGCCGACGGCTTCGTAGCTCAGGAGCGCACAGACGGGGATGACGATGAAGAAGACGAGCTCCTCCAGCGGCAGACTGCCGAGGTGGACGCCGGTGACGAACTTCGGATTGTAGGTCCAATGGTCGCGGGAAATGGCGACGACGTCCCAGATCGAGAAGACGACGACGATGGGGATGAGAGATCCGATCAGGACCTTCCAGCGTCGATAGACGCGCGCGGAGAACAGCAGTTCCAGCGGAAGCGTGATCACCAGGCACGCACCCATCAGCAACAGGTATTCGAATGAGCTCATATCGTTCCCGTGGCCGCGGGACGCGACCTCGTCATCAGGCACAGCTCCAGGCCACGCAGTCGGTACCCCTCGATGACGTTGTCCCAACTGATCGAGGGCTCACGGAGGACGCGTGGCCGGCACGCCAACAGTCTGTGCAGCAGGGCATCGGTCTCATAGAGGGCCAACGGCTGGCCGGGACACTTGTGCGCTCCGTCGCTGAAGCTCATTCCCGCCGCCGGCGTCCCCTGCCGCAGCTGTCGTCCCGGGCAGATCGTCTCAGGATCTTTCCCCATCACCTGAGGATCGGTGTTGGACTGTCTCACGCAGATGTCTATCAGCTCGCCCTCGGAAATGGTGTGCACACGCCCACTGTCCGTGACGTCGATATCGGATTGGGCCCGCCGGTAGAGGTGGCCGACAACGGGGTCGAGGCGGATGATCTCCTCCAGGATCTCCAGCCTGGTCGGCTGTGCAGCCTCGGCATACGCCCGACCCAGCTCGGTGTTGGTCAGCAGGTGCCAGCACGCCATGGAGATGAATTCGCGAGTGGTGACCATGCCGGCGGTGCCGTAGGTCACACATTCGACGAGGATGTCCGCGGTGCCGTAACCGGCGGTCAGGAGGTGAGACAGGACATCGTTGCGGCGCCGTCTGCGACGGGCCCGAATCGCCGGTCGCACGTCTGCGCCGTAGAACTGTCCGATCGGGACGAGACCATTGAAGGCGGCCTGGATCCATTGCCGCCGGGTGCGTCCCATCGATGGGGCGGAGAGGTCGACCGGGGGCTGTCTGAAGAAGCCGACGAGACGCTTGGCCATGCCGGCGATGGACGATTCGGTCAGTCCCACCACTTCTGCGGTGACTTCGACCGAGTAGTGCAGCGCGATATCGTCAAGGCGGCACCTGCCGTCCGCGACGGCGTCGTCGACGGCATCACGAGCACGGTCGTCGATGAAGTCTCCATACTTCGCCGAGACCACAGAGGGAGCAAAGAAGCGAGCGACTTCTCTGCGTTGAGCATCGTGATCGTCACCATCGGAGATCAGGATCGGATGGTGACGAAAATGGCCTCGCGGAATCTTCTCCGCGGTGAAGCCGGCCTGCGTAGTCTGCTGGCGCGAACGCAGCAGCTGCCGTGCTGCCTCGAATGACCTGATTCTCCACATATTACGGTCATGGCCGATACGTGGCCCAGTGGCTTCATCGGCCCTGACTGCTTTGCGCATGGTCGTCGAACTCATGAGGTGCGCACAGCGCACTCGGAGGTCAACCCGATGAGCCGATCGCTCAACGCGGTCGGCAACGCTGCTTCGCGGATCAGCCGGTACAGGTTCTCGCATCGCTGCGACACCATGGATTCGACGAACACAAGTGCTCCTGATTCCTCGATGACCTTCCGCAGCCGATGACCATCGGCCGTGCTCAGCATTCTATCTCCGAAGAGGGATTGGACTCCGGCCCAGGACGGATCGGATCGAGCGAACGCGATGAGGAGTGTTTCCTTGCCTTCGCGCAGGTCGCTGACGGTGGATTTTCCTGTCTTCCGTTCGTCCCCGAACAGGCCGAGGACGTCGTCGCGCAGTTGGTAGATCACGCCGAGCTGTGAAGAGATGGCGGTGAGGTCGTCGAGCATTCTTCTGCTGGCTCCAGCCAGAACGGCTGCCATGAGAAGTGGTGCCTGGAACGAATAGATGGCGGTCTTCTGGCCGACCATCGCAAGGACATCCTGACTTCGGGCTTCTTCGAGATGCAGGCTGAACCAGACGTCGGAGTGCTCTCCTGCGGCGCTTTCGAAGATCGTGTCGTCGAAGATGTCGAGGACGGCCCGGCGCTTGGCCTCGTCGATGTCGAGCCGAGCGAGGAGCGAATGGGCGAGTGTGAGCATGAGGTCACCGGCAAGAAGCGACGTTGCGTCCCCCCAGGCCTGTGCGTCATGTTGCGCAGCTCCGCGCAGCATCGCGTCGGAGGCGAACTCCCCTGAGATGTTCGCCTCACCACGACGGATGGTGTCATTGTCGATCACATCGTCGTGAATGACGAGGGCGACGTGCAGCAGCTGCATGGCACAGGCCGCGTCGACGGCGGCACAGTGGTTGCTGCCGCCGAGAGCTGCATGCGCGTCCATGAGCAATCGCGGCCGAACCAGCTTTCCGCCTATGGCCATGTACGAGAGTGAATCCCAGAGATGCCCGTATTGCTCGGAGAATCCGCGCGATCGATGTCGTCCCTCCGCAAGCACCTGCGTGAGCCTGTCCTCGAATGAGAATGCGATGTCGTCGAGTGAGGCAGCCGAATCAGTCATTCTCGCCCGCCTCGCTGAGCAGCTCCGCGATGTGCGGCACAAGCAACGGAAAGTGTTCGACCAGCCACGGGGGGAGCTGCGTCGATCGCCGATGCCGGTTCTGCTGCGCTCGCCCACTGCGTCTGCGCCACCTCGGCTTTGCTCTGGACACGAACGGAGGCTCCTGCGCGGTCGACGAGAACAACCATTTCCACTGTACGAACCCCATTTCGTTAGCCAGGCGAGAGTTAGATCCAGCATAGCAACGGTATGCTGTCATCGTGTCAACCGCAGAGCCAGGGATTCCACACGAGTCAGGCGTGAACTATTTCCCGAACGGCGACGAGTTCTCCGATCGTGCTCACTTGTCGGCGACCGAAATCGATCAGAGCATGCGTGTCATGGAAGCTCTTCGCCGGTGGCGGGAGGCGGATCGTGCCCTGTCGGAGGCGTCCCGACGCTATATGCGACTCAATGAGAGTGACATGCGTGCCATTCGCATGCTCATCCGTGCGCGGCAGCAGGGGCGTGTCGTCACACCGAGAGACATCGCGCACGAAGTCTCGATCTCCAGCGCTTCCACGACAAAGCTCATAGACCGTCTCGTGGCCGGGGGACACCTCATCCGCGTGCCGCACCCCCATGACCGGCGGACGATATGCATCGAGGTGACGGCCGAGACTGCAAAGGCTGCCCGGGAGACGATCGGCCGCCAGCACGCACGTCGTTTTGACGCCGCTGCCGCAATGAGCAGTGACGAGCGGGAGACTGTCGTTCGATTCCTCACGGCCCTGGCGGAGGCCGACTCGCCGCAGGGAGACCTTGCCGGCTCAGAGCAGTCGTCGAGCGCACGACCGGACCATCCGGACTGAGGTGCGCCGTTGGACCTGTGATTCTGAAGAAACCATGCGCGAACGATCGATTCTGGTGGGTGTCTGGTGAGATACTGCAGGTAGCCATTGGTCCGAACGAGGAGCTGAGCTGAAATGAAACCGACGGTCAAGACGTATCAGGATGACATCGGCTTGCTCAACGAGCTGAAGAGACAGTCGTCGAAGGGCGTATCGAAAGACAGCCTCCATGTGTTCGCCCATGACGATGAGCGCACTGACTGCATCGTCGGCGATTGCGGGGCTGCTCCTGCAGCTATCGCCGATCTCGTCGCCGAGCGCTACAACGAATCAGACCATGAACTCACCAGCGTTTTCCGACGTTTCGGCTTTGCTCCTGATGAGTCCAGCGATCTCGAAGAGAGACTTGCCAACGGAAAGATACTGCTCGTCATCGAATAGCGGAGGCCCGGTCTCAGCCGGCATCAGAGACAAGGTTGAGAGGAATGGGCATCTCCTGTCCTCAACGGTTGCGGACCAGGTGGCCGGTGACGACGATGTTGTCTTCGTAGTGGCCCGTTTGTTCGTTGAAGTCTCCGCCACAGGTGATCAGCCGGATCTCGGGGTCATCGGTGTTGCCGTAGACCTTGTATTCGGGGAAGTCGTCTTTGCCGTAGTCGGTGACGTCATCAACGCTGAATATCGCTGTGGAGCCGTCATCGCGGGTGGCATTGATGGTGTCTCCGGGCTGGAGATCTCCGAGTTCGTAGAACACAGCGGGACCATCGTGAGCGGAATCGACGTGGCCGACGATGAGCGAGGGGCCGACCTCTCCGGGGGTGGGCGATCGTTCATACCAGCCCGCGGGTGCGTCCTTCCCCAACGGCGGCACCTCGAGCTCGTCGCCGTCGGCCAACCCGAGTTCCATGATGCTGGTATCGACATCGATGGCCGGGATCGTCAGGCGTGTCGGGGTGGAGGCATCCATCCCCTTTGACGAGGACTCTGCTTCTGCAGCGGGGACGTCCTCACCGGGCGAGGGAGCTTGTGACTCTTCACTTTCGGAGCCGCCGTTGACCGTCTCTGCCGTGGCCGATCGTGTGTCAGACTCCGCATCCGGTTGAGGCGGTGATTGGTCGCGAAAGAGTCCGACGCTGATGAGAACGACCGCGATGACCAGCAGGGCAAGGCCCGCCACGGTCCATGTGTTGATGCCGCGGCGAGTCCCTGCCTGCTTGCCAGTCATGACTGGTGTCGTCCTCTCTCTGCTTCGATCAGTCAGCGCTGGTCTTCGAGCTCTTCCTCCGCGCGATCGCGAAGGCCGCTCCGGCCGCGACAAGCACTCCGCCGCCGGCGGCCAGCATCACGGTGTCATCGGTGCCTGCGGTGCTTCCGCCACCGGTGTCAGGTCCGCCCTTTGGCGGCTGTCCCATCTGGCTGTCCGCGAGCGTCCCACACAGAGCGGGGGCTGTGGCAGCCTGCGGCAGGCTGTCATCGAGGGGGCTCTTCGCGTCTTGAACGTCCGTCGACTGATCCGCGGGATCGAGACCGTGGACGACGACGGTGGCTCGGCCGTCCTTGATGGCGTCCTTGGTTTTGTCGTCGAGGTCGATGGTGCGTTCATACGTCGCCGAACCGCCCTTGATGCCGGCGTGGTCGACGTCGACGGCGGCATCGGCACTGGTATCGCCGGAGTCTGTCAATGTCGTGGAGACTTCTCCATAAGCGGCACCGCCTTCGGGAGTGTTGACGATTCCGTCACCATTCTCATCGGCTGAGGGCGTGGGACATTCGGCGCTGCCATCGGCTTTGACGTGGATGTGCTGGACGTGCGGGTAGGGGCCGTCCATGAACGTCTCTGCCAGACCTTCGACGTGCTCCGTGACCATGGCCTGATCGCCCTTGAGAGTGATCATGATGTCTCCGGAGGCCCCGCTGTCATTGATCTCGCCGAGATCGGCCTGATAGGTCCAACTTTCCTCGGCGCTGCCGCCCGATGGTGCCGCGGCCGCTGGGCCTGCCGCCAGACCAAGGGCGGTCAAGGCAAGGACTGGTGTGAGCATGAGCTTCTTTGCTGTGCGCATGGTGTCTTCCCTTCTTGTTCTTTTATGTGCGCGGTCTCGTTCGGGATCGCACACACAAGATTCGGAGACCTCGGCGCAGCAGATTCATCAGTGGCAGAAACTTTTTCGCTCAGCTTCCGCTGCGTTGGAGGGAGGCTCGGTCTCGCCCACGCTCAAAGACAGAGTGCGGCGATGCGTCTGATCAGCGCTGAACTGGTCATCAAGCCCATTTGGGGACACCAAGTTCGGTGCGGCGGGAAGTCGGGGGAGCCCTATCGGCCGCGCAGCGGTGCCGTCGCGAGTTCGGCGATGCCCTCGTCGGGTCCGATGCCTGCCTCGAACCCCAAACCTTCGAGGGCTGCCCGCGGCGAGGCCGCAATGTGTCTGACGTCGAAGGCTCGGTACTGGCCGTTGACCACCGGCTTCGGCCCACCCATCACCGTCGCCAGCCTTCGGGCCATATCGCCGATCGTGTAGGTGTGTCCCGAACAGATGTTGTACGCGCTCAGGCCGGGACGATGCGCCCCGACCGCTTCGATGGCGGCGACGTTCGCGCGGGCGAGGTCGACGACGTGGACGAAGTCGCGCAATTGGTTGCCGTCCTCGAAGACCTGGGGTGGTTCTCCGCGCTCAAGGGCCGAGCGGAAGATGGCCGCGACACCTGAGTAGGGAGTGTCCGCCGGCATGCCGGGCCCATAGGCATTGTGATAGCGCAAGGCGATGGCGCTGCCCGATTCCAAGGTGCACCAGGCAGCGGCGTAGTGCTCCTGCGCGATCTTCGAGGCGGCGTAAGCCGTGCGCGGAGCGAAGACCGCATCCTCGCCGATCAGGTGTGGCTCGATTCTTCCTCCGCAGTGCGGACAGCGAGGGTCGAACAAGCCCTGCTGCAGATCTCTGTCCTGGCGCGGGGCTGGGGGCACATCGCCGTCGTCGGGGCAGGTGTACCGCCCTTCACCGTAGACCACCATGGAGGAGGCCAGGACCAGTCGCTTCGTTCCGGTGCGAGCCATCGCTGCCAGCAGGGTGGCAGTGCCGAGGTCGTTGTGGGCGGCGTAACCGGGCAGGTCCTGGGCGTCCACACCGTTGCCGACGGTGGCGGCCTGATGGCACACGACGTCGACATCGGCCAGCAGCTCATCCAATAGGGCCGGGTCGCGGATGTCGCCGTGCACCACCCCTGGGGGCAACTTCGCAGTCGTCCCATGCGCCTGCTGAAGCAGCATGTCGACCCCGATGACCTCGTGTCCGGCAGCTGTCGCTGCCTCGGCGATGTGTCGGCCGATGAAACCGGCCGCGCCGGTCAGCAGCACCTTCATGGCAGCTCCAGCGGCAGAGTCATTCCTGCCAACGCCTCGGAGCAGCTGCACGAACGCTCCGACGACAGGGAGGCGATCACTGTTCGCAGTCTCGATTTCAGCGTGTCGGTGTGCTCGGCGAAGACCCGGAAGACTTCCGACTGGTCGACGGCGTGCGTCGAGCTGATGCCGGCGTCGAGATCGGTCACCAGCGCTGCAGTCGCGTAGCACAGCTCGAGTTCACGGGCCAGGATCGCTTCGGGCTGGCCGGTCATGTTCACCACGTCCCAGCCCTGTGCCGCGTACCACTGGGACTCAGCGCGGGTGGAGAACCTCGGCCCTTCGACCACCACCATGGTTCCGCCGTCGACCGGGGATTCATGGTCATCGGCAAGCCCGTCCACCAGGGCCGTGCGCAGTCGAGGACAGTACGGGTCGGCAAACGAGACGTGGCAGGCACCCTTGTCGAAGTAGGTCTGCGCCCGGCCGTACGTCCGGTCGGCCAGCTGGTCCGGAACCACCAGCGAGCCGGGTCCTAGGTGTGGTTTGAGTCCGCCGACGGCGCACGGTGCCAAAATCTGCCGCACTCCGAGGCTGCGCAGCGCCCACATATTGGCGCGGTAGTTCACACGGTGGGCAGGGAATTCGTGCCCCTGTCCGTGCCGGGGCAGGAACGCCACGGTGCGGCTGGTGTCCCCGTGCGTGAACGTGCCGGTCGCGATGGGCGCCGACGGCGCGCCGTAGGGCGTTTCGACGTCGATCTCCTGGGGGTCATCGAGGAAGGTGTAGAAGCCGGAGCCGCCGATGATGGCGATGTCGGGTGTTTCAGTCATCACGCTCTCTTTCGATTGATCGCATTGTTCTCAAACGGCCTGCACTATAGCGGACTGCGTAGGCGAGGGCGCTGAGGCAGCAGAACAGGACCGTCAGCCACAGCCAGCGTCCGAGGAACGGCTCCTGGGTATGGCCTGTGGCAGCAAGGTAGCTGGCCTTGCCCTGCTCGATGATGCCGGGGAAGAACAGCAGGAACAGCAGTCCGCTGGCCAGCACCGGCACTCGGATGTAGTTCACGATAGGCACCCGCGGACTGGATCTCTGGGTTGCTCGCTCAACACGCTGGACGCCTTTGAGTGCCCGGTCTGTACGCTGGACGCCCTTGAGTGCCCGGTCTGCCGCGGCGCAGAGCGGAAGCAGTACGAGATCGACGAGGATAGCTCCGCCCAGGAACCAGACCGCGGGGGACTGCCACCACACTTCCGAGTCGAACAGCTGGTCCGGACCCAGAACCAGAACCGCGTATCCGGCCAGAAGGAAGCACCCGGTCAGCACCAGCAGGTGCCGAGGTCGGGCTCCGTAGATCCTGTGGAACCATCCGGGGGTTGTCGGCATATCAGGTCCTGAACTCGATGGAGCGTACCCATTTGGTGTTGTGCACACCGGGCATAGCCGGGACGATGATCCGTGCGGGAAATCCATGGTCGATCGACAGGTCTGCACCATTGACGCGCAGGGCGAGCAGCGAGTCGGGATCGAGCACCTGGTTGTCCTGCAACGCGGCAGCGTTGAATGTGCCGGATTCCTGAAGCGATTCGACCCGTGCCGAGGCCGGTTCGCCGACTCCGGCCAGCCGTGCCAGTTCGGCCAACCGGACGCCGGTCCACGTCTGCGTCGTCGACCAACCCTCTACACACGCGATCGGCAGGTCAGCGGTGTGTTGGGGCATCGCCAGCAGCTGCGACCGGCTCAATGAAACGTCGCCGTCGCCGCCGCTGAGGGTCAGTCGCCACGCCTCTCCGGTGTCGTCGGGGCTGATTCGCGCGGCAGCGGCCGTCCGATTGACCTGAAAGTCATTGGGCCCATCGCCTGGCACACGCCCCCGAGGCAGCAGCACGGACAAAGGCCGGAGTGCTCCACCGATTGTCTGGCCGAAGCTGAGGAGCAGCACCAGTGCGGAACCTCCACCGACCAGGGCCAGGGCGCCGCGGCGGCTCATGGTCGGCGTATCCGGGTCAGCCGACACCAGCCCGTCGGCATCCGACGGCTCCGGGCGGGTTTCGGCCAGCGGAGTGCGCAGCTCGGTTCGCAGAGATCGGGAACGCAGGGACGAGACCATTGTCGGGAGCTTGAGGCACACGTGAGCGATGAAGGCCGCGATGAACACCCACGCACCGAAGTAGTGTGCCGCGTAGAAGCTGAATCCGAAGATGTAGTCGTACTGGATGTTCAATACGCCTGTGGCCAGTTCGAACAGGATGCTGCCGACCAGAATGAGCAAAGACAGCCGTTCGAGGGCATGCGCCGGAGAGCGTGCCGGCGGCCATGTGAACAGCTTCGGTGTCACCGACCACAGCTTGGCGAGCACCACTGGAATGACCACCATTCCGAGCACGACGTGGATCCCCTGATTGAGCTGATAGAGCCAAGCGGGATTGGTGGGCCACGGGAAAGTCGGCAGCTGCAGCCAGCCCGCGTCCGCAGGTATAGCCTGTCCCAGCTGCGGTGCGTAGGCCACGTACGAGAGCAGACCGGTCAATGTGACCACCGGCAGCGCGGCCAGCAGCACGGCACCGAAGACCGATGTCAGCCACGGCCCACGGATCGGACTACGCCAACGCATCGGCTATGGTCGCCCTTCACACGTCAATTCGGCCATGTGCCGGCTCTCGTGCTGATGCACTCTGCATCCGTGGAATCCTGCCGCGTCCGCGACGTCGGCAATGGCCTCGGCATCGACCCGCGACCAGTCGAAGGCGTCGGTGAGCTGTCCCAGGGCGCGCAAGCGAACACTTTCATGCACCAGACCTGTCCCGGGGGCATCGACTTCGACCAAGACGGACCCGCCTGGACGTATCAGTTGGCGAATCCGCTGCAGCAGTCGGACCGGATCGCCGCCGATTCCGACATTGCCGTCTGCCAGGATCGCGTCCTGCCAGCGGCCTTCGTCCGGCACGTCGTCGAAGACGTCCATGTGAACCGCGACAGCGCCGCGTTCCTGGGCCATTTTCACGGCGACGGAGGAGATGTCGATTCCCAAGGCTTTGCTGCCGCGTGCGGCCAGGGCCCCTGCGAGGCGGCCTGCACCGCAGCCGACATCGAGGGTCGGGCCCACGCAGCGGTCCAAGAACAACGCATGGTCCGCCGCATCGGGCACGCCCGTCCATTGCTGGACGTTCAATTGTGTCACTGTGCCATCGGCCGTGACCACTTCGCATGGATGTCCGGCCATCGCCGCGTTCAGGGCGTCAAGGGGTGCGAAGTCAATGGTGTCGGTCATGGTTGGGACCCTATCTGTTGGGCGTGACCCCGCTCGAGCTCGGCCGCCCGAGCGACCTCGGCAGCGAAGCGGCTGTGGGGAATCAGGGATGCGACCGCGTGTGCGTCTTCCCAGACGTCGACATCGGTCATGATCGGAACGGAGGCGACCCGGGCACCGCCGCGGACGAGTGCCTCTTTGGTTCGCAAACCGGTATCAGGTCTCGACATCTCCACCGTGGCCAGGCAGGATGCCCAACCGGGAGCGCGCACTGCCAATACCCACCAACCTCCGTCCTCAGCCGGACCGAGAGCGGCGTCATAGCATTCCAATGCCGCTGCCGCCGTCTGCAGACTCTCCGTGGTGACTTGGGGCGTGTCCATGCCGATCTGGACGACGCCGTGGCCGGAATCGGCATCGTGGTGGGCTGCAGCCAGCCGGGCCGCGAAGGTGTCTCCGCGCTGGGCGATGACGCGGTGCCTGCCACACGCCGAGGCAAGCTCGTCTGCTTCTGCTGCCTCGTCGAGGTCACCGGCCATCGCGATGACCACCGGCCATCCGAGACCCTCCACCACGTCGAGGGTGTCAAGCAGCGACGCGGCGGCGATCCGTGCTGCCGCGTGATCCCCGACAGTTGCGGCCAATCGAGTTTTGGCTTGGCCCGCAATCGGTGCCTTGGCGACCACCAGCATCGTCGGTGCTGCGCTCATGTCAGCACCCGAGCGAAATCGGTGATGGTCCGCCACGTTCCCAGCAACGTCCCGGAGACCTTGGACTTCGTCCCGCGAGTGCGCCTGCGATAGACGATGTCCTTCTCGTGCACGGTCCAGCCCGCCTGCGAGGCTTTGATCATCAGCTCAAGCGGATAGCCGAACCGACGGTCGGTGACATCCAGTGCCAGAAGATCGTCTTTGCGACAGACCCGCATCGGAGCCAGATCATGCACACCGAAGCCGCTGCTGCGTCGAATCCACCAGGCCAGGACGGCCGTTCCGGCCCGAGCATGCCAGGGCCAGACGCCGTTTCCCTCTGGTCTGCGGCGCCCGATCGCCATCGTGGCGGTCCCCCTGCTCACGACCGAAACCAGCTCTGGCAGGTCGGCAGGGTCCATCGAACCATCGCCGTCAAGCACTGCCACCAAGGGTGCCGTGGCCGCGACGATCCCGGCGTGCACCGCAGCGCCGTAACCGGCAACATCCTCGTACACCACTTCGGCGCCCAGGTCGCGGGCGACGTCGGCCGTGCCATCGGCCGAACCGTTGTCCACGACGATCACGTCCATACCATCGGGGATGGTTCTGAAGACGCCGGGCAATGCCAGTGCCTCGTCGCGGCACGGAATCACCACAGTGCAGGCAAGCGGCTCACGTGCGAGAGGATCATCCATAGGGTGACACTATCAGTGTTAAAATATGACCGTGCCCACGCAAGGACCCTTTTCTTCTCGCCGGGCCTGGACCGCAGCGATGGTCAGCACGATCATCGGTGCGGTCTTGGTCGCCGCCGCGATCATCTGGCCGCGTGCCACAGGAACGGATGTCTTCATCTACTGGCCTCCGCTGAAAGCGAGATGGGGACCTGAGCTGACACCCACCTTGATGCTGCCGGTGCTCGTGGCAGCCACCGGATTCCTGTGCTGGCGACGGATCAGCTCCGCCCTGACTTGGGGCCCCTATCTGGCCGCAGTGTTCGCCGGTTCCTGGCTGTGGACGGCCGCTTTGGCCCATGTCGGCGGCAGGGACGCCATCAGCAAGGTGTTCGCACGTCCCAGCGAATACTTCGTCGATGCCAAAGAAGTGTCGTCGATCCCCGACTTCGTGTCCGGATTCATCGAACGAGTGCCCCTGCACTCGGACGGCAACTGGCCCATCCACATTGCCGGGCATCCACCGGGCGCAACGCTGTTCTTCATCCTTCTCGACCGGCTCGGCATCGCGGACCCCTACACAGCCGGTGTCATCGTGATGACTCTCGGTTGCACCGGGGTCATCGCAGTCCTGCTGACCATCAAGACCCTGGCGGTGGAGAAGTTCGCCCGCCGCGCCGCTCCCTGGCTCATCGTCGCGCCCTCGGCGATCTGGATGGGCGTCTCCGCTGATGCGATGTTCACTGCGGTGGCCGCCTGGGGACTGGCGCTTCTGGCGCTGGCCTCGACAGCACACCGCCGCTGGCAGCTGATCGGCTTCGGGATACCGGCAGGGCTGTTACTCGGACTGTGCGTCTATCTGTCATATGGGCTGTTGCTGCTGGGAATCCTCGCCATCGCCGTGATCGGTCTCGGTGGCAGATGGGCGGCACTGCCCTGGACGCTCGGCGGAGCGCTGTCCGTCGCCGTGGCATTCACTCTGGCCGGATTCCGGTGGTGGGAGGGGTTCCCCGTCTTGGTCACCCGCTACTACGACGGGATCCAATCCAAACGGCAATACGGCTACTGGGTGTGGGCGAACCTGGGAGCCTGGACGTTCACCAGCGGACTGGCGGCATGGGCTGCCTTTCCCCGCAGCATCGCCGAAGCGTGGCGAGGGACCGACAAGGGCCGGCGCGTGGTCGCTGTCCTGGGCTGCGCCGGTTTCGCCTCGATCCTGGTGGCGACGCTGTCGAGCATGAGCAAAGCCGAGGTCGAACGAATCTGGCTGCCATTCACGATCTGGGTCCTGGTGCTGCCGTCACTGCTGCCTGTGCGATGGCATCGGCCCCTGCTCGCTGCGCAGATCGTCTCCGCGATCGTCATCGAGTACCTCTTGATCACGCAGTGGTGAAGGTTGTGCGGGCCGGTCGAAGCGATCACCGTGCAATGGTCACGATGTGCCTTGGGTCTCCGAAACGTCGTTGTTCTCATTGAACCCGATGAGTTCGTAGCCCATTTCTGCAAGTTCTTCGTCCTCGGATCCCGGGGGAGTGTCGCCGTCGATCGGACGCCCGGCCGTCTCGTTGAAGAAGTGGATGCCGATGAGGCCGATGATGCCTGCACCGACGAGGTAGACGGCCGGGAACAGGTCGAAACCGGTGGCCTGTATGACGAAGGTGTTCACCGCAGCCGTGGTCCCGCCGAAGATTGCGGTCGAGATGTTGTAGCCGATGGCGAAGCCGGAGAACCGGACCTGGGTCGGGAAGATCGCCGGCAGCGTCGCCGAGACGCACGACTGCATCATCACCTGGAGCAGAGCGATGACACCCAGTCCGAGGAATTGGAGGAAGCGTCCTTCGGCATGCATGAGCATGAATGCCGGGACGGAGAGGACGATGAAGCCGATCGCCGAGGTGTAGAGCACCGGTTTGCGCCCGATCGAGTCCGTCAGTCGGCCCAGCGGGCTGACGACGGCGATCATTGCCAGCAGCAGTCCGACGAGCATGAAATTGCTCGTGACTTCGGAGTGTCCCAGGATGCTGCTGAGGTAGGTCGGCATGTACGTCAGGACCATGTACTGGCCGACGTTGAGAAGCACGACGAAGGCCATGAGCATGACGATCTGCTTCTTGTATCCGGTGAATAGTTCTCGGAACGGTTTCCGGTTGGCCTGCTGCTTAGAGGTGGTCTGTGAGAATGCCTCCGGTTCGTCGAGTTTCATCCGCAGCCAGAGGGCGATGGCACCGAGCGGCAGGGTCAGCAGGAAGGGCAGGCGCCACCAGCCGGCCTCCATGCCGTCCGATCCGACGACGACGAGGATGATGGTGCAGACGAACGCAGCCGAGGCGGTTCCCGCCAGGGTGCCCATCTCAAGGAAGGATCCGCAGAAGCCTCGTCGTCTGTCGGGTGCCGACTCCGCCATGTAGACGGCGGCTCCGCCGTACTCGCCCCCGGTCGAGAAACCTTGGACCATGCGGCACAACAGCAGCAGGACCGGCGCGAATGCCCCGAGAGTGGAGTAGCTGGGAAGGATGCCGATGATCGTGGTCGGAATCGTCATCATGATGATGGTCAGGACCATCACATGCTGGCGGCCCACCTTGTCCCCCAAAGGCCCGAGGACGAGCCCTCCCAAAGGACGGAACACGAAGGAGAGGGCGAGGGTGGCGAATGTCAGCGCGACTCCCCATTCGCCGGGGAAGAAGGCGCTGGCGATGTAGACGGACACGTAGGAGTAGACACCGTAGTCGAACCATTCGACGGCATTGCCGAGGGCCGATCCTCCGATTGCCCGCTTGAGGGTCCGCTTCTGGGCGGGCGGCATCTTGGACATGTCGATGCCGTCAGGTGTGGGGATCTTCTCATCGTTCGCCGAACTGCTCATGCCATTCCCTTCTCGAGACGTCACCTGTGTCCATTGGAACGCAGATTCGCAATTTTCGCTACCTCTGTAGTGCCCCCTGGAGGGGGGCCGGGCACGACCGAAATGCGACCCTCAAAGACTGGACACTCGGGGTGGCTCTCCCCGCGTCGTGTCATCCGGTCTTCTTCTTGGCTCCGGCCTTGCTCGACCCGGACTTCTTCGCAGAGCTGCTCTGGCCAGAACCCTTCTTCTTGGTCTCCGACTGTCCCGAACTCTTCTTCGATGAGCGAGAGCTGTCGACCGACTTCTGGAGTGCCTCCATCAGATCGATGACGTCGCCGCCGGGCTCTTCGTCCTCGTCTTCGTCACCGAAGGCCTTCTCCAGGTCGAGAGACTCGCCCTTGTCGATCTTCGCGTCGATGAGCTTGCGCAGTTCCTCCTGGTAATCGTCATTGAACTCCTCCGGAGTGAAGTCCTCCGAATACGAATCGACGAGCTTGGCCGACATCTCCCGCTCCTTCTTGGAGATCTTCGCCTGAGAATCCACGCCCTTGAAGTCGACGTCGCGGATCTCATCGGCCCACCGCAATGTCTGGATCATGAGCACCTTTCCGCACACACGCAGGACCGCCAGCCGCGTGCGGGTGCGCAGGGTGATCGTCACAATGGCCGTGCGGTCGGTGTCCTCGAGGGTCTGTCGCAGGAGCAGATAGGACTTCGGGGTCTTCGACGTCGGCTCGAGGAAGTACGCCTTCTCCAACATGATCGGATCGATCTGATCATTGGGCACGAACTGGAGGACCTCGAGGTCGTCATTCTCATCGGCGGGCAGAGCCTCGAAGTCGTCCTTCGTGAGGATCACCCGATTCTCGCCATCGTCGTAGGCCTTGACCATGTCGTCGGTCTCGACGACCTTCCCACACTCCTGACAGCGGTGCTGATTGCGGATGCGCCCGCCGTCTTTCTCATGCACCTGATGCATATTCACGTCGTGACTCTCGGTGGCCGAGTACAGCTTCACCGGCACGTTGACGAGGCCAAACGCAATCGATCCGGTCCAAATCGCTCTCATTCCTCCATTGAAACCCAGTCTCAGAATGTTGGCTACCCCCATCGGCAGTCCCTCATGACGGTCCGCCTTGCAGGCCTCCATCGCCGAGGTTGTTCCGTCCTTGGCCTCGTGCCCTTGGCTGCAAGCGGGTAGCCTACAGCTCACAGGAGGTGTCCATGTCACGCCATGAGCAGAAGGTCACCGTCGACGGGCATCGGCTGACCCTGACCAACCTCGATAAGGTCTTCTACCCTGAGACGGGCACGACGAAGGGTGAGGTGCTCGACTACTGCGCACGCATCTCGGAGCACCTGATCCGCCACGCCCACGACCGGATCGCCACCCGCAAACGCTGGGTCGACGGTGTCGGCACACCGCAGGACCCGGGAGACGTGTTCTTCGAGAAGGACCTCCCCGACTCCGCACCCTCCTGGATCACCTCCCGGTCGATCCGTCACTCCACCGGGCCCAAACGGTATCCGCTGGTCCAGGACCGTGCGACACTGACCTACCTGGCGCAGCTGGCCGCCCTGGAGATCCACATTCCCCAATGGCAGGTCGAGAAGGGATCGTCCGACCCCGGCACCATCGACTCGACGACGCGGCACCCCGACCGCATGGTCTTCGATCTCGACCCCGGACCGGGACGCGGACTGGCCGACTGCATCGAGGTCGCACAGTTGGTGCGAGAGCTGCTGAATGGGATGGGACTCGATGCCTACCCGGTGACCAGCGGCTCCAAAGGCGTCCACCTCTATGCCCCGCTCGACGCCTCAGCCTCGAGCGGGCAGATCTCCGACGTCGCCCATGAGCTGGCGCGCAGCCTCGAAGCCGATCATCAGAACCTCATCGTCTCCGCGATGAAGAAGACCCTGCGCGAGGACAAGGTGTTCATCGACTGGTCCCAGAACTCCGCGGCGAAGACGACCGTCGCCCCCTACTCTCTGCGGGGACGGTTCACCCCGACTGTGGCCGCACCGCGAACTTGGGACGAACTCGACGCCCCGGGCTCGGTCGACCAGCTGCGCTTCGAGGAGGTCCTCGACCGGCTCGATGACCACGGAGACCTGCTCGCAGCCATGGCCGCCGAGGACTCAGGCAGCGCTGTGGACACAGCACCCACCTCGGCGACGGAATCGCGCGACCGACTGGAGACCTACCGAGCGAAGCGCGACCCGAAGCACACCAGCGAACCGGTGCCCGAAGGCCACGGCGGCAGCGGGGACGAACTCTCCTTCGTCATCCAGGAACACCACGCCAGCACCCTCCACTGGGACTTCCGACTCGAACACGACGGGGTGCTGGTCTCCTGGGCGCTGCCGAAGGGGCCGCCGACCGATCCCGAGCACGATCATCTGGCGATCCGAACCGAGGACCACCCGCTCGAATACGCCACGTTCGAAGGCAGGATCCCCAAGGGCCAGTACGGTGCCGGTGAGGTCAAGATCTGGGATTCCGGGACCTACGAGACCGAGAAATGGCATGAGGGAAGCGGGATCACCGCGGTCCTCCACGGGGACGCCGGCGGCGGCCTCGGCGGAGTCCGGCGCTTCGCACTGTTCAACACCGGTGAGCACGGACCGGACAAGGAACCCGAAAAGAACTGGATGATCCACCTGACGAAGGACCCACCCGAGACCCCGTCCACAGGCTCGCCGAGGCGGGAAGCCGCATCATCCGCAGACGCCGAATCCGCGGTCGCCGAATCTGCAGACGTCGAATCCGCGGTCGCCGAGCCCACCGACATGTCGCCGATGTTGGCCAGCATCGGCGACATCCGCTCCGTGCGTCGGGAGGCAGAGGAATGGGCGTTCGAAATGAAATGGGACGGCATCCGTGCGCTCGCCGCCGTCCGCGCCGCCACCGACGACTCGTCCGGCTCGATCGTTGTGACCAGCCGAAACGGACGCGATATGACGACGGTCTATCCGGAACTGTCCGAGCTGGCATCGTGTGTGGATGTCGATTGCCTCCTCGATGGTGAGATCGTCGCCCTGGGCCCCGGCAGCCGTCCGGACTTCGGGCGCCTCCAACGCAGAATGGGACTGACGCACGAGCGCGACATCGAGCGCGAACGGAAGCGGACACCGGTGCATCTGATGGTCTTCGACGTGCTCCACGCCGACGGTGCGTCCCTGCTGAAGACGCCGTATGCCGACCGGCGCGAACGTCTCCACGAGATCGTCGCGGAGGGGGAGAACATCCACGTGCCGAGCGCGTTCGAGGGAACCGTCGACGACGCGATGTCGGCCAGCCGCGAGCTCAAGCTCGAAGGAGTCATGGCGAAGCAGACAGGCAGCATCTATCTCCCGGGCAAGCGCACCCGCACCTGGGCCAAACTCAAACACGCCTCGACCCGCGACGTGATCATCGTCGGGTGGCGGACCGGCAGCGGGGAGCGCTCCGGAACCTTCGCCTCGCTGCTGCTGGCGGCCCACGACGCAGACGGGCTGGTGTACCTGGGGCGCGTCGGCACCGGCTTCGACGATCACCAGCTGCAGACTCTGCGGGCCGAACTCGACCGGCTGACCAGGAAGACACCGCCGCTGGACGTGCCGGCCGCGGAATCGCGTGACGCGAACTGGGTGCGGCCCAGCCTCGTCGGCGAGGTCCGATTCGGAGGAACCACCGATGCCGGTCGTCTCCGCCATCCGGTGTGGCGCGGGCTTCGGGTCGACATCGACCCCCACGAGGTCACCGCCTGAGTCGGGTGGGTCGAGCATGACCACCTCGGTCACAACGGGGGTTACGAGAGGCTCGGGAGCCTGTTACGGTGACGGCACCGGGACGGTGCTGAACCGTCCGAGAGCACGCGGAAGACCAAGAGTGCAATGAGTCTGATGATCGCAGATGCGGCATCAGTGAAAAGAGGCGACGATGACGAACGATCGCGAAGCCGAGAACACGCCGAATACCCTCAACACTGTTCCCGATGAAGCGCCTCACGATGTTGCTGAAACGCCCGGAACGGATAACTCCAGCAAAGAGCACGATGACCAGTTGGTCGATGAATGGGAAGACGAGTCCTTCCCCGCAAGCGATCCGCCGGCGCACTACTGATCGGCTCATTCCTGAACTCACCCTCTCCAGTTATTGCAGATCGACCACCAATCGAAAGGGGACCACCTTTCATGAGTGACCAACTGACTTTCCAAGACCCGGTGAAACGATTTCCGGACATCTCTCCGCCCAAACAGGATCAGCCCGAGCCCGGTCTGGACGTTGAACTCATCCCCGGCACCGATCGCGGTGAACACAGCTACCGCGGCACAGGCAGGCTTGAAGGACGAAAAGCCCTGATCACCGGTGCCGATTCCGGCATCGGCTCTGCCGTCGCCATCGCATTCGCCCGCGAAGGTGCCGATGTCGCGTTGTCGTACCTGCCTGCCGAGGAAGACGACGCGCGCCACGTGTGCGAGGTCATCCGAGAAGCCGGTGTCACTGCGGTGCCGCTGCCCGGCGATCTCTCCGATGCCGACTACTGTCAGCAGGTCGTTCATGACGCGGCAGACGCGTTGGGCGGACTCGATGCCTTGGTCAACAACGCCGGCAGACAGATCGCAGTCGAAGAGATCGAAGACCTGTCCGACGAACAGTGGGGTCATACGTTCGACACGAACATTCGCGCGATGTTCCGCGTGGCGAAGACGGCAGTGGGCTATCTGCCCGCCGGTGCGACGATTGTGAACTCGACGTCCGTCCAAGCGTATTCACCGTCCACCCATCTGTTGGACTACGCATCGACGAAGGCTGCGATCAACAACTTCACCAAGGGGCTGGCCACACAGTTGGCTCCCCGCGGAATCCGAGTCAACGGCGTCGCGCCCGGTCCGATCTGGACGCCGTTGCAGGTCTCTGACGGACAGCCGAAAGAGGCTCTGCCCCATTTCGGGAAGAATACGCCTCTGGGGCGAGCCGGTCAGCCGACGGAGCTCGCACCAGCGTACGTGTTCCTCACATCATCGGAGTCCAGCTACGTCCTCGGTGAGACGCTCAACGTCAACGGGGGCCAGCCCACACCCTGACGGAACACGCTCGCCGAAAGCCATTGTCGGCATTCATCGGCACCCGCCGGCGAATGCACAGCGGAGGATGTGAGAACCGATGGACTCGAAAAACGACGAGATGCCAGATTCATCGAACACCGAACGCACCACTGGTCGTTCGAACCCCGATCCGGACCCCACCGGAGATCCCGATGTGGACGAGGGAGGTGGCGTCCAACCGGGTGCCACCCCACCGGAATCCAACTCAGCCACGGCCTCACCGCCGCACCCGCCCGACAGAAGACCACCGCGGTCGCAGTGGGTGTTCGTCGGAATCGGCGCGGTACTGGTCATCATCGTCTTGGTGTTCGTCGCCTACGCCGTGGGTCTGCTCAGCTGACGGCGGGTTGTTCAGCTTCCGTCGGTTTGTTGAGCTGACGGCGGCTCCTCGAGTCGAACAGAACACCACCGCTTCGGAAGGAGACATCATGGATCTCAACATCCGTGGACGCAAAGCATTGGTCACCGGCGCCGATTCGGGCATCGGGCTCGCCACGGCACGACTTCTCTTGGCCGAGGGCGCCACTGTGATCATGACCGATCGCGATCCGGACGCGCTCGTTCACGCAGTCGAGCAGGTGCCCGATGTCGACAACCGTCCCTACGCCTTCGCTGCCGACGTCACCGATGCTGCCGACATCGCCCGACTCGCACAGCAGGTCGAAGACGCCGTCGGCGATCTCGACATTCTCATCAACGTCGCCGGGATCCATGGTGCCGGCGGTCTGTTCCATGAGATCAGCCAAGACGGGTGGGATCACACCATCGATGTCGACCTGATGGGGCCGGTGCGGGTGACGCGTGCTTTCCTCCCCGGGCTGAGGCGCGGCGGCTGGGGACGGATCGTCTTCGTCTCCTCGGAAGACGCGGTCCAACCCTATGACGATGAACTTCCGTACTGCGCGGCCAAAGCAGGTCTCCTGTCCCTGGCGAAAGGACTCTCCCGCACATACGCGTCCGAGGGCCTCCTCGTGAACACGGTCTCACCGGCATTCATCGAGTCCCCGATGACCGACGAGATGATGAGCCAACGAGCCGAATCGCTGGGAGCCACCTTCGACGAGGCGATTGCTTCGTTCCTGCAGGAGGAACGACCGTTCATGGAACTCGGTCGACGGGGGCAACCGGACGAGGTCGCCAACGTCATCGCGTTCCTGTGCTCCGATGCCGCCAGCTTCGTCAATGGATCGAACTATCGCGTCGACTCCGGCTCGGTGGCAACGATCTAGACCCCTCGACCCTCAGCACGCGGCACATGGCTTGCACCACGCAGCACATGGCTTGCAGCACGCGGCAGACGACCGGCAGACACCACGATAAGGAGTGCGCACGATGCAGGATTTTCGCTATCTCATCCTCGGCGGAGGAATGGCCGCCGACTCGGCAGCCCGAGGCATACGGGAACTCGACGCTGACGGGTCCATCGCCATCATCAGCAACGACGTCGACGAACCGTACACGCGACCCGCTCTGAGCAAGAAGCTGTGGACGGATCCGAGCTTCACCGAGGACGACAACTACCTGTCGACCGTGACCGATACCGGGGCGCAGCTCTGGTTGTCCACAGAAGTCACCGACGTCGACGCCGAGGCCAAGACACTGACCACCTCGGCGGAACGATTCGGTTTCGAGAAGCTGCTCTTCGTCACCGGCGGAACGCCGAAGACGATCGACCTCGAGGCGGGAGAGCGCGTCGTCTACTTCCGCAGCTTCGATGGTTATCGTCACCTGCGTGAGTTCTCCGGACGCGATCTCAACGTCGCCGTGATCGGAGGCGGGTTCATCGGCACCGAGCTCGCCGCCGCCCTCGTGCAGAACGAGACCAAGACGACGCTGCTGTTTGACGATGAGACTCTGTGCGGCTCCGTCTTCCCACCCGATCTCGCCGACGCCTTCCACCGGCTCTACCAGGACCGGGGAGTCCATCTGGTCTCAGGCACCACGGTGCCCGGCGGTCGTGCCGAGGGAGAGCACGTTGCGCTGGACTACGGGGACGGGACCCACGAATTCGATGCCGTCGTCGTCGGACTGGGGATCGATCCGTCCATCGACCTGGCCGAGGGTGCAGGCATCGCCACCGACGACGGGATCACGGTCGACGCGTCCCTGCAGACCTCCCACCCGGACATCTATGCCGCCGGCGACGTCGCCCAGTACCCCGACCGGATCCTCGGACGCCAACGCGTCGAACACGTCGACAATGCGACGCACATGGGCGCCGCGGCCGGACGGATCATGGCAGGCAGCGGGGAGACCTACACGCACACTCCGTACTTCTATACGAACGTGTTCGACTTCGGCTATCAGGCAGTGGGAACCGTGAGCTCAGAGTTGCAGACGGTCGAGGACTGGCAGAAGCCGCAGGCCGAAGGCACCGTGTACTACTTGGACGACGATGATCGAGTCAAAGGTGTGCTGCTGGTGAACCTGGACGGCGGACTCGACACGGCACGGACGATTCTGGCCGAAGACTGGCCCCACTCGCGCGACGATCTGGTCAACCGACTGCCCGAGGGCGACTGAGGTCGCACCGCTGCGGGTGGGCCTCCGTGGCCGTCAGGGGTGGATCGCCCGTTGTGCATTGTCCCGCCCCGCGGCCAGATCACCGATGTCGGACGGACGCAGGGGAACGAACGGCCCGCTGGTCTCGGTCGAGATCACCCGCGCGGTGATTCCGACATGGTCTCCACCATCGTCGAGCATGGTGGTGCGCTCGACCACCATCCGATTCGGCAGAGCACTGAGCAGCGGCACTCCCTGCCCGGTGGTGACGACCTCGACTCCTCGGAACTTGTCGACATCCTCCCCAGAGCGGGCACCAAAGCGCTGAGCCATGGCGAGATCATCGGCGGTGAGGAAATGAAGAGCGAAACGTGCGGCTCTCAGGCTGACCCGATAGGTGTGGTTGGCCTTCGAGAGCCAGAAATCATAGCGCTGCGGTGCCATGCTCGACTGCGAATGGAAACCGACCAGGCAGCCGGCCCGTTCATCCTCTGCCGCAGTGGTCACCACGATCAGAGCCGCGTCGGTCGACGCCATCAGACTGTCGAATCCTTCTTCACTCATGACTGGTCCTCTCACTGGACGCTCTTCCGCGTCGGAGTCCGCGGAACGGACGTCAACGCTGACCCGTCCATTCTAGGCTCGCTCGAGCGGATCAGGGTGTCCGTGTCGACTGTGGTGCCCGTGTCCCCGGCATTTGGATGGGTATAGGCTCTGGAACATGCTGGACGTCCTGACCACCGCACGGCACCTGCTCGCCGACTCGGAGGCAGGGCAGGAGGCCGCGATCGCGACCATCATCGCGGCCGAGGGGTCGGTGCCACGTCCGATCGGAACGTCCATGCTCGTCGAAGCCGCCGGCACGGTCCACGGCTCGCTGACGGGAGGATGCGTCGAGGCCGCTGTGCTCGATGCCTGCCTGCAGACTCTCAGCACCGGGAACGTGACTGTGCAGCGATTTGGCTACAGCGATGACGACGCTTTCGCGGTCGGGCTGATGTGCGGTGGCACCATCGACGTGCTGGTGCAGCCCCTCGCCGCAGAGTCCGCTCTGATGCATGTGCCTGAACACGGTGCCGCGACCGCGGTGGTGCTGCGCCTTCCCTCCTCCGACGGCGACCGGTCCGCCGGAGCCGCCGTGATCGGAACCGACGATGGCCACGAGGCCGACGTCTCGCTCAGCGGCACCCTCGAACCGATCGTGGGGCCGTCGGCCCTCGACTCCGCGGTGCGCGACGTTTCGGCGATGATACGCGGCGGGTCCACCGGCACAGTGCGCATCGCAGCCCCCGACGACGAACCGATCGATCTGTTCGTCGAAACCCGCACCCCGCCCGCGCACCTGGTCATCTTCGGTGCCAATGCCTTCGGGCGGGCGCTGGTGGAAGCCGCCGGGCCGCTGGGCCACCGCATCACCCTGTGCGACCCGCGCCCGGCATTCACCGATCCAAAGATGTTTCCCGGCGCCGAGGTGCTCCGCCAATGGCCCCACCGCTACCTCACCGAGGCGTCCGAAGCCGGCGATCTGGATGCACGGAGCATGATCTGTGTTCTCACCCACGATCCGAAGGTCGACACCCCGGCCCTGGTCGTTGCCCTCGGTCTCGACGTCGCGTACGTCGGCGCGATGGGGTCACGACGCAGCGATCGTGACCGGCGCAGCGCACTGCGGGAGGCGGGCGTGGACGAGGCCGAGCTGGCGCGGCTGCACTCTCCCATCGGCCTCGGATTGAGCGCTGCGACACCCGCCGAGGTGGCAGTGTCGATCCTCGCGGAGATGCTGGCCGTCCGTGGTGGACACACAGAGATCGAGCCGCTCAGCCGCGGCAACGCGGAGCTGCATCGGAATCCGCGCCGACCGAGCTCAATCGGCTGCCGTCGCCGGTGAGGCGAGTCAGGTCGGCGGGCACATCGATGTCGCCGCCGTCGGAGAGGTCGGAACAGTCGACCGATGTGACGATGTCGCTGTGGGCGGCCAGCAGCTCACGAGCACCGACGTCGTCATATGCGGCGGTGGCCGCCGCGGCGGTCCATTCCGCGTCGAACAGGACGGGATGCCCACGGCGCGCTCGCCCCAGTGGATCCCGGTGGGCAGCTGCCGTGATGCCGCCGGGCCGATGGGCGGCGATGACGCGTTGGACTTCCGCAGCGCTGATCCCCGGATGGTCCACCGGCATGACCACGATGGTGCGGTCCGGGCCGATCGTTCGGAGACCGCACCGCAGCGATGCTCCCATGCCCGCGGCCCAGTCGGGGTTATGCGCCACGTGTATGTGCGAGTGGCCCGTGACGATGTCGACGACCTCGTCCGCGTAGGCACCGGTGACCACCGTGACGTCGGTACAACCACCGGAGAGCAGCGCCTCTGCGACCGAGCGGATCAGCGGACGACCGTCGACTTCCAGCAGTGCCTTCGGACCGAGACCGAGGCGGCGTCCGGCCCCGGCGGCGAGCACGAGGCCGGCGGGATCTGCTGCAATCATTGCGGCAGGAACGCATCCCCGAACACAGGCAGATCCCGTACCCGCACGCCGGTGGCGTTGAAAGCCGCGTTGGCGACGGCGGCCGCTGCGCCCACGATGCCGATCTCTCCGATGCCTCGGGCCCCCAGAACACCGGCGTGGGGGTCGTTCTCGTCGAGCCATGACACCTCGATGTCGGGCACGTCGGCATTGACGGGAACATGGTATTCGGCCAGGTCATGGTTGATCACGTGTCCGAACCTGGGGTCGAGCTCGCCCTTCTCGTGGAGCGCCATGCCCAGGCCCATCGTCATACCGCCGATGAACTGCGATCGCGCCGTGCGCGGGTTGACGATGCGTCCTGCGGAGAAGATTCCGAGCATGCGCTCCATGCGGATCTCACCTGTGGCCTCGTGGATTCGGACCTGGGCGAACTGAGCGCCGAAGGAGTGCATCGCGAATGTCTCGGCCGCCGGATTCGCCTGCGCCTCACCTTGAGCCTCGGAGCCGGGCACCGGATCGTCGCCGTGTTCGGTTCGGAAGGCCTCGGCGGCAGCGATGACCGCCGCGCCCCAACTCACCAGGCCCGTGGAGCCTCCCGCGACTGTCGCATTCGGCAGAGCGGTGTCGCCGATCTGCAGGTCCACCCGATCGAGGGGCACACCCAGGGAGTCGGCCGCGACCTGCGTCAGTGCCGTCCAGGTGCCTGTGCCGAGGTCCGCAGCACCGATCCCCACCTGGTAGCCGTCGGAGGTTCGGCGGATCCGTGCGACCGACCCGGGCTGCCGGCCCGCCGGATAGGTCGAAGCGGCGACGCCCATGCCGATGAGCCAGCCGTTCTCACGTCGGCCGCGCGGCTGGGGGCTGCGATCGGCCCAGCCGAACCGTGTCGCCCCTTCGTGCAGACAGTCGAGGAGGCGACGCCGATTGAATGGCAGACCGGTGTCCGGGTCGGTTTCGGGTTCATTGCGCACGCGCAGCTCGATGGGGTCGATGCCGCCGGCCACGGCGAGTTCGTCCATCGCGATCTCGAGTCCGACCATGCCCGGGGCCTCGCCGGGCGCTCGCATCCACGACGGCACCGGCACGTCCAGCGGGACCACTCGTTGTGTGAGTCGCCGATTCTGACCGGCATACATCATCCGAGCCGGCTTCGTCGCCTCTTCCGGGAACTCCTTGGTCTGTGACGACATGGAGACCGCGTCGAAGGCGAATGCGGTGATGGTGCCATCGGCGCGGGCACCCAATCGGATGTGCTGCAGGGTGGGCGCCCGGTATCCGGTGATGGAGAACATCTGCTGGCGGGTCACGGCGTATTTCACGGGCTGGCCGGGGATGGCCAGAGCCGCGAGTGCGGTGAGCATCATGTCGGCGTGGGGGACGCCTTTGGAGCCGAAGCCGCCGCCGACGTGTGGAGACACGATGCGGATCTGCTCGGCATCGAGTCCGAGGATCGGCGCAAGTGCGGACCGTGTGGGGTGGACTCCCTGGGTTGAGGTCCACAGGGTCAGCTCACTGCCGTCCCAGTGGGCGATCGTGGTGTGCGGTTCCATCGGGTTGTTGTGTTCGATGGGGGTGCTGTAGCTGTTGTCGATGGTGATGTCTGCGGCTGCGAAGGAAGCATTGAAGTCGCCGACGGCCACGTCCCCACCGCCCGATTCGGGCGTTCGGGATGCGGGGTGGTCCGCGCGCAGTTCGACATCGTGGTCGTCTGCCACGTAGCTGATCGTGATGAGGTCTGCGGCCAGTCGAGCCTGTTCCGGGGTGGTGGCGATCACGGCGCCGAGGTATTGTCCGCGGAATCCGATCTGCTTGGAACGCAGGATCGCCAGCTCGCCGTCCTCGGTGCTCTGCAGCGGCGGTGCGTTCTCAGCGGTGAGTACGTGCACCACGCCGTCGGCTCCCGTGGCAGCAGATATGTCGATGGTCGTGGCATGTCCCCGGGCGATCTCTGCCTGCACGGGGTAGAGGTACAGAGGGTCATCGACGGGATGCTCGTACGCGTAGGGGGCCAGGCCACGGACCTTGGCGGATCCGTCCAGGCGCACCGGATCGGTGCCGATTGCGGTGGTCTTCAGCAGTTCACTCATGGGATTCCTCCGTGTCCGGCTCTGCCGCCGATGCGTCGGTCAGCTCGGCGAGGACCGTCGTGATCGCACCACGTGCCATCGGGATCTTGAAGGCGTTGCCCTCCAAGGGCTCGGCCGCTTCGAGTTCCGCATCTGCCGCTCGTTGGAACGTCTCCCGGGTCGCCTCGGCGCCGCGCAGTACGGCTTCGGCGCGGTGGGCCCGCCAGGGTGCGTGCGCGACGCCGCCCAGCGCGATAGCCGCCTCGCGGATGACCGGCACCGGTCCGGAAGCGTCGACGTCGATCTCAGCGGCGACGGACACCAGGGCGAATGCGTATGAAGCGCGATCGCGCAGCTTCCGATACGTCGACCTCCCGGCGTGTGGCGGTGGCAGCTCCAGGGCGGTGATCAGGTCATCGCGTTCGAGGACGGTGTCTCGTTCGGGGTGTTCGCCAGGCAGTCGGTAGAGGTCGCTGATCGGGATTCGGCGTTCTCCGCGGTGTCCGAGCACGATGATGGTGGCGTCGAGCGCGGTCAGAGCGACCGCCATATCGGAGGGATGCGTTGCCACGCAGGTGGGAGAGGCGCCGAGGATCGCGTGATAGCGGGTGTACCCGTCGATGGCTGAGCATCCGGAGCCCGGATCACGTTTGTTGCACGGAGTGGTTTTGTCTTGGAAGTACACGCATCTGGTGCGCTGGAGCAGATTCCCTCCCATGGTTGCAGCGTTGCGCAGCTGGCCGGAGGCCCCCGACAGGAGTGCGCGCGAGAGCATCGGATAGTCCCGGCGGACACGCGGGTCGTTGGCCGCTTCGCTGTTGCGCACCATCGCGCCGATCCGCAGCCCGCCGTCGTCGAGCGCCTCCACCTCGGTCAAGTCGAGACGACCGATGTCGACGACCAGACCCGGTTCGGTGATGCCGAGTTTGAGGTGGTCGACGAGATTGGAGCCGCCGGCAAGGAACACGGCATCGGAGTGTTCGGTGAGAACCGCCACGGCTTCGTAGGTGTCGGCGGGACGTTTGTACTCGAAGGGCTTCAACGTGTCTCCTCGGCGGCTTGACGCACGGCTGCGACGATGTTGACGTAGGCTCCGCACCGGCACAGATTGCCGCTCATGCGTTCGCGGATCTCCTCGTCGGACAGTCGGAGGGGAGCGTTGAGCTCCTTGGTCACCGCGCTCGGTGCACCATCGGCCGCCTCCTGCAGCACGCCCGCAGCCGAGCAGACCTGGCCCGGGGTGCAGTAGCCGCATTGGAAGGCGTCCTGGTCGAGGAAGGCGCGGTGGACGTCTGAGAGCTCACCGTCCGGGGCAAACCCGTCGGACGTGGTGATGTCAGCATCCTCATGGGAGAGTGCCAGAGCCAGACATGAGTTCAATCGTCGACCGTCGACCAGCACCGTGCAGGCGCCGCACTGCCCGTGGTCGCAGCCCTTCTTGGGCGACATCACCCCCAGCCGGTCCCGTAGAGCGTCGAGCAGAGTGGTTCGCGGGTCCACGACCAGGTTATGATCCTGACCGTCGACGGTGATGTGCAGCGAGTATCCCACGGAGGCGCCTCCAGACAGCGTTGTCATCGTGCGTCAAACCTACGCCCCTGCCCCAAGGCAGACAAGGGGTGCTGTGCGGACTCAGAACACCGGGGGAGTCATCGTGGCGATGATGACCGCCTCGGCGTCTCCGATGACGCGGAACCAGTGCGGCTGGTCACCCCAGTAGGTGATGCTGTCGCCGACCTCGAGCGTATACCCGTCGTCACCGACCTGGAAATAGCAGGCCCCCTCGAGGACGAACAGACACTCCTCGGCACGGTGATGGTTGAACGGGACGGATTCGTTGGAGTACCCGGGCGGGACCCGGACCTTGAGCACCAGCAGCTCGCCGTGCATCGTCGGCGTCAGCAGCTCGTAGACGAGTCCGCGATCGGTGACCTGCAGCTGTCGGCGACTGTCGGCGCGGACCACACGATTGTCGGCAGGCTCCTCACCCAGGGTGAAGAACCTGCCGACCGGCACATCGAAGGCCTTGGCGATCTTGAGCAGCGTGAGATATGCAGGGTTGCCGCGACCGCGTTCGATCTGGCTCAGCAGCCCCTGACTCACCCCGGCGACGCGGCTGAGATCGGCCAGCGTCATCCCGGCCGATTCCCGCAGCCGGTGGATGAACGCACCCATGTATTCCACACTGGGATCAGCCGCAGTCGGCAGGGCATTCTCGGCGCTCATGGATACCTTCGCTCACGGGATCATCTGAAGCTGAGAATATCAGCGCCCGAGGTCGTTGACGTCGGGCCCCGAATCGGTGTGGCCCCGGGGACGCGATCTCAGATCAGACCGAGACCGGTCACGGTCTCACGCTCTTCGGCGAGCTCGGCCGTCGTGGCGTCGATCATCCTGCGGCTGAAGTCGTTGATCTCCAGTCCCTGCACGATCTCCCAGTTCCCATCCGACGTTGTCACGGGATAGGAGCAGATCAGCCCCTCGGGCACCCCATAGGAGCCATCGGAGACCACAGCCATCGAGGCCCAGTCGCCCTCGGGCGTGCCATGCAGCCAGTCATGGGCGGCGTCGATCGTCGCCGAGGCGGCGGAGGCCGCTGAGGAGGACCCGCGTGCTTCGATGATCGCGCCACCGCGCCCGGCAACCGTCGGGATGAGATCGTTCTCGATCCAGGACTGGTCACCGACGACCTCGGCGGCATTCCTCCCGCCGATCTCTGCGTGATAGATGTCGGGATACTGCGTGGTTGAGTGATTGCCCCAGATCGTCATCTTGGAGATGTCGGCCACCGAAACCGCGGCCTTCTTGGCCAGCTGCGCGAGGGCGCGGTTGTGGTCCAATCGGGTCAATGCGCTGAACCGTTCGGCGGGGATGTCGGGCGCATTGCGCATTGCGATCAGCGCATTGGTGTTGGCCGGATTCCCGGTGACGGCGATGCGCACATCGTCGGCGGCGACTGTGTTGAGGGCCTTGCCTTGGGCGGTGAAGATCGCACCATTGGCTTCGAGGAGGTCGCTGCGCTCCATGCCCTGAGACCGAGGCCGAGCGCCGACGAGGAGGGCGAGATTGGCACCGTCGAAGATGTGCTCGGCCGAATCGCCGATTTCGACCGAGTCGAGAGTGGGGAAGGCACAGTCCTCGAGCTCCATGACGACGCCTTCGAGTGCAGTCAGTGCCGGTGTGATTTCCAGCAAGCGCAGTTGAACCGGAGTCTGAGGGCCGAAAAGCGCGCCGCTGGCGATCCGGAAGAGGAGACTGTAGCCGATCTGACCGGCCGCACCGGTGACGGCGACTTTGATGGGAATGTTCATCGATTGTGCTCCTTAGCTGGGTGGGAATTGACGCGGGCGATGCAGGCTGTCCTCTCATGTGCAGATGATGGTCATGGTCATCTGCATCAATGTGAGCAACGGCGTTCTTCATCTGTGAACACGCCGTGAACGTCACATCAGTGAGGAGGACGCCGCGCGGCATGAGGAGGAGTCCACTTCCTTGTTGAGGCCCGTCATGGTCGCTTGTGCTGCATCGCTGCGTTGGACGGTCACTGCAATTCCTCAAGAGAGGAAAAGGTGACGAATCGAGTATATCGGCTCGCCTCCGGTGGACATCACGAAGGGGCCACCAGGGTGTCTGCTCCGCTCGCGGCCGCCGCCGGAAGTCCGCTAGTGCCTTGGCAAGTGGGGTCGGGTAGATAACCGTGTCGGTCTTGGCTCCGGCGCCCTCGCCGTCGAGACTGGTGCTGGAGGTGAGACGGGTGGTGGAGATGATTGTGATGGCCAGGAAACCCGAGGTATTCGTCCGAGGACTCTCTGCACGGGACGGGCAGCGGCTACAGAAGACGACGAGAACAGCGACCGACGTGGCCGCTCGGGCCGCTGTGGAGACCTGAGCGATTTAAGAAACATTGGAGAGTTGAATGGCTATGTCGGGTCGTTTCCGCAGTGGTTCAGTTCCGACGCGCTCTCGTCGGCGAACGGTGGGTGCGGTTCTGTGGATTCTGCAACCGTTGTGCATCGTTGCCGAGTTGATTGCAGTGAGCCAGGTGCGCACGCCATATAGCATGATGGACAGCACCATGAGCGAGGCCGGGGCTTCGACCTGCAGGACGATTGTCTATGCCGCTGGTAGCGTGCCTGTTTGCTCTCCGCTTGGCTGGCTGATGAATGCGGCGACAGTGGCGTCTGGTGTCGCTGTGATCATTGGTGTCTTTCTGCTTCGTCCTTGGATGCCTGCAGGGTGGGTTCGCGCCTGCGCAACAATTTTGACTGTGTTTTCAGGTCTATCGATGGTTGGGACCGGGATCGTGCCCGTTGACCTTGACCTGAATCTGCATATTTTGGTTGCTGTCCCTCAGTTTCTGACTTTTCCACTCATGCTGCTTCTGATAGGTATGGTTGTACGTAAACAGTCGAGAGTAGCCGCGTTCGCTGGCCTACTGGGCGGGATCATTTGCCTAGCTGGGGCTCTCGCTTTCATGCTTCGCCTGAACGAACCTCACGGAGGCGGACTACTTGAACGGATAGCCTTGTGGCCGTGGTTTCTGACCCTGTCGGTTCTGGGTTACTCACTATTCCGCGTGATTCGACATTCAAGGACGGTGTCCACTGAGCACGCCCTCCCTGCACGCAAACCTCATCTATAGCAGTAGCCAAAGCGCCTACCCAACCCCACTTGCCGAAGCGCTAGTTCGTCCAGGCGTCGTCGGTGAAGAAGCCGTCGATCCAGCCGGGCAGGCGGTGCCCGTCCTTCGACGTTTCGAGGGTGTAGGGCGCGACGTGGAAGCCGGCCTTGTCGAGTCTGCGCAGGTCTCGGGTGGGCAGATCCTTGCTGGGGCCGACCCATTCGATGCCGGCAGCGGCGATCTCGTCGAACGATTCCGTCGGCAGGGTCGCCCCGGTGAGGTAGAGCGAGGTGTAGCCGCGATCGGCGATCGTCTTCGCGGCTGCGAAGTCGAAGGACTGGACGATGAGCGAGTCGGCGAGTCCGCGTTCGTCGAAGACGTCGAGGACCTGGTCGACCTCCGCCGAGGTGGCGCCGGGCTTGATCTCGGGCACCATGACGACCTCGCCGCCGAGTTCGTCGAGCGCCTCGTCGAGGGTGACCGTCTCTGCTGTGGGCCCGCCATTGGGATGTTTGATCCTCGCCGAGTTCCACTCCTCGAGGCTGAGATCGCGGACCTTGCCGCTGACTCCGTCGAGGGTGCGGTCGGCGGTGTCATCGTGGATGAGCACCGGGGTGCCGTCGGCCAAGAACTGGATGTCCATCTCGGGCAGGAACCCGTCCCTCGCCGAGGCGGTGAATCCTTCCATGGACTCCTCCGGGTAGACGTCGGCGCCGCCTCGGTGGGAGATCGTGGTGGGAAACTCGAGCTCGCTCACCTCATCGGGTGCTGTGGAGTGGGCCGGGCCGAGTTCGAGGGGGCCATGGCCAGCGGAGGCCGATGTTGGGGACGCTGGTGCCGCTGCGGTGCCAGCGATCACTGCGATCGCGAGTGCCACGGCAGAGAGTGTCGTGGAGGGACGTGGATGAAATTTCTTCTGCTCAGTCGTAGTCACGTTCGCGACGCTACGGTCACCGGATGATCGCCCGGAGACGATGACGTGAACAGGGGGACGAGAGCAGAAGAATGGGGCGAAAATGATCGGCTCCGTCGTCGATGCCGACACGGACGTCCCAGGCGGGCAAGTAGCACAGTGCTACAATTGTTGCATGACCAGAAACAGCCAGCCGACGCGCCTCCCGGCAGACGTCTACGAGTCTGCCTCTGCTGCCGCGTGGGTGAACTCGCGGACGGTGCCTCAGCAGATCGCCCACTGGGCGCGCATCGGGAGAGAATTGGAGATGTCTCCTCAGGTGAACCATCGTCAGGTCGTCCGCGTCCTCGAAGGTTCGATCTCCTATGATGATCTCGCCGAGCAGGAGCAGGCGATCGTCCGCCAAGAGTGGACTGATCGCGCGAAGGCCCACAGGGCAGCGCTCGACTACGCTTCGCAGTTCTCTGCCGCAGGCGAGTCTTACTCCGAGCTCGACGAGGACGGCAACCTTGTCATCCGCTCAGCTGACTGATGCCGGTGCTTCATCTGCTCTGCGGGCCCAATGGCGCAGGGAGATCCAGCTACGTTCATGACGTCTTGGAGCCGTCCACTGGTCTGCCGTTCATCAATGCCGACGAAATTGCAGCGGAGTTGTGGCCAAGCTCCCAAGTCGAGCACGTCTACGACGCTGCGAAGATAGCCGAAGATCGTCGCCGCGAAAGAATCGCTAAAGGTTCATCATTCATCACCGAAACGGTGTTTTCGCATTCGAGCAAGATCGACCTCGTCTCCGATGCCGTCGACGCCGGCTATCTCGTGCACCTGCACGTGGTCATGGTTCCGGTCGAGCTCACCGTGCAACGTGTGCGCGAGCGGGTGTGCCGAGGTGGGCATGATGTTCCGGAACACAAGATCCGTGACCGCTATGAGAGGCTCTGGAGCCACATCTATCAGGCGATTCGGCTCGCTGACGAAGCAGAGGTGTTCGACAACAGCCGTGCCGGCAAGCCGTTCCGTCTCTGTGCGTCCTTCGAGCACGGCGACCTCATTGACACTCCCAGCTGGCCGAGATGGACCCCAGCGGCGCTGATCCACGACAAGTAGCGGGAATTCTCGCCATGTCCCTCAGATATTTGCTGTGGCGGTCTGGACTGTTGTCATCGGGAGTGTTCGAATAGGCCGGTTTGAGCGTGTTCTGCTCGGAGGAGGCGAGAGCACGAGAGCGGGGTGAGAACGATCGGCTCCGTCGCGCTCGCCGGCCCCGCGCGAGCTGTCGTCATCCCTCGGTTCACGAGTCGCTGACCGAGTTCCAGGAGCTGTAGCCAGCTTGATTGACGAGTGTTAGCGTGACCGCATGAAGATGAACCGAATGTCGCATGTTGCAGTTGCAGGCGTGCTCGGCATCGGGCTGGCTCTCACCGGCTGCTCGGGCACTTCAGGAGACGATTCCCAGGAGTCGCAGGCACCCGCCGACAGCCAGGCGGCTGATCAGACGGAGTCCAGCGGTGAAGGATCGGCAGCCGGCGATCAGGAGTCGGCAGCTGGCTCGGAGAAGTCCGGCTCCCAGCTGTCGAAGGATGCTGATCTGAGTAAGAAGTCTCCTGCCACCTCGGCGCAGGACGCCGTCAAGACGGCGCAGGACAAGGTCGAAGCTGACGACGGTGTGTTGCATGCGGTCGAACTCGACTATGACGAGGACGACGGCAAATGGGAATACGACGTCAAGATCATGGATGGCACAACCGATCATAAGGTCGTCGTCGATGCCGATACCGGCAAGGTCGTTCGAGACGAGTCGGAAGACAGTGATGACGCGGAGAAGTCCATCGATCTGAAAACGCCGATGGCGTACGACGAGGCGTATGACCTTGCCAAAGACAAAGGGGAGGGCAGGCTCTCCGGTTGGAAGCTCGAATACGACGACGGCCAGCGCGAGTATCAGTTCGACTTCGACGACAACGGGTCCGAAACCGAAGTCACCGTCGACGTCGAATCCAAGAAGGTCATGGTCGACTGACGACCGTGACCCGTCCACCATCCATTCCCCAAGAGAAAGCAGGGTTCAGATGACCACGCGAGACGAACTGCGCGCCGAGAAGGCACTTCAGGGGCTGGAATTCCCCGCTTCGAAGGCTCAGCTCATCGACTACGCAACCGAGCGCTCGGCGACTCCGAAGACGCTTGAGGCGCTGCATGCACTGCCCGATCGAGAATACGCAAACAAAGACGATGTCGTCGAGGCGGTGCCGCAGGAGCCGGAAGGTGATGCCCCCGGCGGCGTTCACCGCTGACTCGTCGGTTCGGCTGAGCCGCTGAAGAAGGGGTCTGGTTCTTCCAGCGGGCGAAGAGTATAAAGGTCGTATGGCACAGTCGATCGACGATCGCAGGCAGGTGCTTGAAGAACGCTGGGGCCCATGGGAGCCGATGTCGCTGTCCCAATGCTTCGACAGTGTCGTCGAGCAGTTCCCGTACCGACCGTTCATCATCACCGATGACGCATCACTGACATACGCAACCGTGGCGGAGACCTCCCGCCGGATCGCCTCTCAGCTCTCACGCTGTGGCGTGGAGCGAGGCGACAATGTGGCGATGATTGTGGACAACCGTGCCGAATTCGCGGCCTTGAAGATCGGCATCGCCCGCATCGGAGCGGTAGCTGTTCCATTGAACTTCCAATACCGGGCCGAGGAGCTCCGGGCAGCACTCGCGCATTCACACACGAAGTTCCTCTTCACAGTCGCCCGATCGATTGCGACGGACTTCGTCGAAGCTCTCGACGAGATCGCGCCCGGGTGGGAGACTCACGGAGGTGGGTCCGAGCTGCCCGACCTCGAACAGGTTGTCCTCATTGATGGCGGCCGAGAATCCGGCACCACTCTGGCCGAATTCGTCGGCCGCGGTGAACCGAGCTTCGACTCTGCCCCAGTGGACCCCGACTCGATCAGCGACATCGTCTTCACCTCAGGGACCAGCGGTCATCCGCTCGCGGCCACCCTCACTCACGATATGGTGCTGCGGAGTGCGTACGGGTCGGCCTTCCATCGGACCTTCGCCGACGAGTGGCGGGTGTCGTTTGCGCTGCCGATGTATCACGTCTTCGGGTATGTGGAAGGGCTGCTCGCGTCGATGTTCGCCGGCGGTGCCGCCCTGCCTCGGCAGGTCTTCAACCCTCATACTCTGCTCCAGGCCGTCGAAGATCACAGGGTCAACGAGATTCTTGCAGTACCGACGATGACCGTTGGTCTGGTCGAGGAAGCGGCGAAGGGCGACTATGACCTATCGAGCCTGCAATCGGTGTTCTCTGCGGCCGCTCCTGCTCCGGTGTGGCTGTGGGAGAGGGTGCAGGCCGAGCTCAGACCCCGGATGATCTTCACTGGCTACGGACAGACGGAAGTCTCCGCCGCCACCACGCTGACATTGCCGGGCGACTCGCTGGAGACAGTGTCTGAGACCGTCGGAACGCTCAAACTCGGGGGAGTCGCCTCGATCGACGGCACGGGCAGGCTCGCCGAATACCGCACGGTGAGTCCGATGATGGGTTCGCCGTTGTCGCCAGGAGCCGAGGGCGAACTGTCGGTGAGCGGTCCGATCGTCTCCCGAGGCTACTTCGACGATGAGGAGCGCAACGAGGCGATGTTCGACGGTGACTGGCTGCGAACCGGCGATCTCGGCACTGTCGATTCCGCAGGCTATCTGCGGCTGACCGGTCGTGCCCGCGATCTGTACAAATGCGGAGGTGAGCTCGTCTCACCCAAAGAAGTCGAAGACGTCATCAAGACCCTCCCCGGAATCGAGCAGGCCTATGTTGCGGGCGTGCCAGACGAACTCATGGGCCAGGTCGGAGCGGCCTGGGTCGTACCGGACGGCGATGCTCTCGTGGACTCGTCGGAGATCCGTGCCTACTGCCGGAACCGTCTCGCGGCCTTCAAAGTGCCGCGCTTCGTGTCCGTGGTCAGCGCCGAGGACCTGCCGATGACCACGACGGGCAAGGTGCAGAAGTTCCTGCTGGTCGAAAGGCACCACTGACCCGAGGGCCGGGGATTCGATGGAATCTGCGCTCCGCCACGCTGAAAACTATTGAAGAAGCCCCTGGCGAAAACCTGCTGAGGCTACATATATAGTTTAGGTTATGAGAAGCGCCCTCGAATCCCAGTCACTTCAACTGAACTATCCTCACAGTTTTCCCCGCCGTTTCCCTCGCAGGTTCCCCCACAAGGGTGTACTTCCTGAAGGGCATTACTACACGCTCACGTGGGGTATCTCCTACGACTTCGGAGGCATGACGACTGTTGCCCTCGAGCGCAGCTCAGTCTTTGCACGGCAAGACAACCGGCAGGTCGAGATCTTGACGCTCAGCGCCGAACTGAAGGACCAGGACCGAGAGCGAGAGCTCCGGGCTGAGGGGCGAATCGATCGCCGTGTGCACCTACGCAATATCTGGAAGGACCTCACCTCCTGGTCGGACCGGAAACTGCGCCGGATGATCGGCACCTCCGATGTGGATCCAGCCGCGGCCGATGACGTCCTGGCCCGCACCGGATCAGAATGGACCGAGATCCGCACGGATTCGGATGAGAATGATCTCCAAGTTGACCGCTATCACGACAACGGCGCACTCGTGCTCAGCGACCGCCTCGATATGAACAAGCGCGGAAAACGAGGAGGCAGAAGAATCAGCCTCTTCGATCGCAGGCAGAACATCATCGCTCAATGGCCGACTGCTCGCGCCCTCTACCAGGCATGGCTCGACGTGGTCATCGGGACTAAACCGTCGTACCTGATCTCGGACTCATCTTTCGCCGGTGGGCTCGTCTTCGACTACCGACGCGACAATGTCGTCCTCTGCCAAGTCGTGCACAACCATTTCCTGAGCAATCCCAATGGCAGCAACTTCGGCGAACTGACCACCGGGAAAATCCAGTATATGAAGCAGCTTGATTCGTTCGATATCGTCACCACTCTCACCGATCAGCAGCGCCACGACATGGACGAGGCAGCACTGTCATCCGGTCGACTGAGAACGGTGTCGAACCTGACAGAGGACCTCAAAGGCGATCCGACCACACCTCGTGTGCGTGAACACGGGGCTATGGTCGCTCGATTGGTGTCGCAGAAGCGAGTCGAACACGCGGTCGGTGCGGTGAGCAAGGTTTCCGCTCACGCACCAAACGTCACGCTGGATATCTACGGCGAAGGTGAGGATCGGCAGGAGCTGACACACCTCATCGACAGCCTCGGCGTCACAGATTCCGTCCGACTGCATGGTCACACTCCGGGGGCGAAGAGCAGCTTCCATACGAGTGCCTTCAGCCTCCTCACGAGTCGTTCCGAGGGGCAGGGACTCGTCGTTCTCGAAAGCATGTCGGCTGGATGCATTCCCATCTGCTACGCCGTGGACTATGGACCAGCCGACATTATTGAAGACGGTGTCAACGGGTTCGTCGTCCCACCCGGAGACGTTGACGCACTGGCTCAGGCAATACTGCGATTCCTCTCCATGCCCGAAGACGAGGTGCAGAACATGCGCCGCGCTGCAATTGCTCGAGCGGCGGACTTCTACGAGGCACCCATCATTCAGCGCTGGGGCGAGGTATTGGCCGAACAGTCGTTCGACCCCATTGTGCGTCTGGATCAACTGCGCGCGGAAGTCAGCGAAGTGGCATCGACCGGTGAGAGCATAGATCTCGTTGTCGATCTTAAGGATCTCGAAGGGTACGAACCGGACATTGTCTTCGTTTCCTGGAAGTCTCGCGCAGGCAATTTCTACGGAAGAATCCCTGCGATCTACGACCAGGGTGTCGTTCGTGCGACACTTCCAACGAGCCGATTCTCAAGTATTCCTGTTGGCTACATTGATTTTTCGGTGGATCTGGTGTCCGGCCGTAGCTTCAACAGAGCGCGTATCAAGAGCGAGAACTCGAATATCAGCAACACAAGCGAACTGCTGAGTCTGTATACGACAAAACATGGCAACCTCAGCGCTCGTATCCTTGCTCCTCAAGAGGCCAGTACTCAGCTCACATACACTTCTTCATTTTGAGTACGGTGTAGAGGGCCACGCCGAGTCGATCTCTGCGAGCAGTTCGGCAGTAGAGCGGGGGATGACGACCTGAGTGAACGTTTCTGCATTGGCAAGGGGACTTCGGTGCAGTCGAGTTGTTCCGAGTCTCGATGCCACGTCGGTGGGGTGGCTGAATACGCGGGCGTCTGGACATTTTGACAACGCGGTTTGTGATCTGGCGTTGGGGGCGGACTCAGACTCTTCGAATCTGTCCGTGGACAATGGAGCTATGACGAATTTGCCGGGCGAACTGCCGCAGCGAACGAAAAGGGGCGTCCGCCTCGCACGAACCGTAGCCAAACGCGGTTCTCGGACGCTTAACGGTCGGCTGCAGGAGCTTCAAGTTGGTGACGAGTTCGGACCGAAAGCTGCAGATGATTTCGTTGCCGCAGCTTACTTTGGCTCAGACATCGATTCGGTCTACCAGCTTGAACAGTGGCTATGGCCAATGGAGAAACTCGCGACCAAACTCCGCGAGCACGGATACGGCGAGCAGCCATTCGGTATTCTGACAAGAGACATCGCCGCCGCCCGCCACCTCCGTGAGGTCACGGAGATTCCAGTACGATTCTCACGACTGACGGCAGGTGTGGACGAGTTCATGAATTCGGACCGGCTCCGCCTCGTCTTCTATGTGAATCAGGCCACTGGAAACTTTCAAGGACTGCGTTACCCCGGGCCTGCGCACGTGCATCTCAGCCATGGCGAGAGCGAGAAGATCTCGATGATCTCCAACCAACTCAAGGCCTACGACTATGTATTCACAGCGGGACAAGCAGCCAGAGAGCGCATTGGCCGAACGCTTGTTGGAATGAGCACCGAGCGATTGCTGGATGTCGGTCGGCCGCAGTTGGACCGTCCGCGTGAGGTTCCACAGGTGTGGCGAGATTTCGATCGGCAGGCCCCCGCTGGGACCACAGTATTCTATGCCCCGACGTGGGAGGGCGATTCTCCCTCAATGGCCTACGGCACGCTCGCCGATAATGGGGGCGTGTTCGTCTCTGCGATGCTCGAGGCAGGCTATCGCGTGCTGTTCCGTCCGCACCCGCGAACCGGGGTGCGGGACCGTGCTTTCAAGAAGGCATTGGACGAGGTCTGCTCGATGATCGATGAACATCCGCGAGGCTTCTTGGACTCGACGATGGACGTGTCGTGGCAATTCTGCGTAGCTGACCGCGCCTTGGCCGAGATGTCATCCGTTGCCTTCGACTGGCTGTCAACTCGCAAACCACTGGTGATGATCAAGTCCTGCCACTCCGATTCCATAGTCCCGCCCGGTGGGCTGCTGGACCGCACCCCTACAGTTGGCAAAGGTTCAGAGGGCAAGCTCATTGAGTTGTTGACTGAGCGCGAAGATTCTGCTGAGACGGCTGAGCAGCTGTGTGAGTACTATCTGGGGGCCACGGCCCCGGGAGACCAGATCGGTCGATTCATTTCCGCTACCGAGCAGGTCATCACCGAGCGAAATCGGACTCTTTCGGGCAGTTTGTGAATGGACAGTTCGCGTACTGTTACTGCGAGTTTCGGATCCTTTCCAGTGGCTCGATGAATTCGGATCTGAGGTAACAAAATGATAAAGTTGCGATGAAATTCTTTAGATGCCTGTGTCCAGACGCGCTGGGCCGTGCGCCCCTGACTGCATGAAATGAGGACTGATGCGCCGAGTCATTACCTATGGCACCTTTGACCTGCTCCACTACGGTCATATCCGTCTGTTGCAGCGGTGCAAGGATCAAGGTGACTACTTGGTCGTGGCGCTCTCCAGCGACGAATTCAACGCCGGTAAGGGGAAGCAGTGCTATTTCTCATATGAGGAACGCAAGCACATGCTCGAGGCGATCCGCTATGTGGACCTCGTCATCCCGGAGGACAATTGGGAGCAGAAGGTCACTGACGTCGAGAAGTACCATATCGACACCTTCGTGATGGGTGACGACTGGGAAGGCAAGTTCGATTTCCTCAAAGATAAATGCGAAGTCGTATACCTGCCCCGCACGCCCGAGATCTCGACGACACGGATCAAGACCGAACTCGGCAAATCCTGATTCTTCAGCTGCCACCGGTGCGCGATGCATCCCCAGGCGTTCTCAGGGGCATCGAATGTGCCGAAAGTAGAATCCCTCACAACAATCAATTCTGGCCGTGAAGCAGAGAGGAGCGGGTGTGTCCACACGCGAACCGCAGAGTCACCCGACTTTGTCCGAGCTTCGGGCCAAGGCTCAGCCCATCGAAGTCCGCAGTCGGAAGAATGCAGAGCACTGGAGTGCGCAACTCTATCTCAGGCACATTTCGATCTATTTCACGATGCTCCTCGTACGGACGAGGATCAGTGCCAACGGAGTAACCGGCCTGATGATCCTCGCGGGCTGGTGCATTGCTGCCAGTCTGCTGATTCCTGGGATCTGGGGAGCAGTTCTGGCGGTGTTCTTCTCTCAGGTTCAGATGTACATCGACTGCTGCGACGGTGAAGTAGCCAGGTGGCGCGGCACCAGCGGAGCCAAGGGTGTCTTCCTCGACAAAGTGGGCCACTACACCACAGAGGGACTGGTCGCTGTAGCTTTGGGAGTGCGGGCTGTGGGCGAATGGAACAACCTCGGCGACGATCCCGCAGGGACCTACCCTTATCTTCTTGCCGGGACGGTATTGGCTGGCTTGGTTCTGCTGAACAAGGCGCTCAACGATATGGTTCATGTGTCGAGAGCATTCAACGGTCTCGACAAACTCGCCGATTCCCAAGCAGCAACCGCTCTGAACCCCGGTCTCATTGCGAAGCTCAAAAGAGCCGCTCGGTTCGTTCCATTCCACCGCATCTATCATTCTGTTGAGATGTCGCTCCTTGCATTGGCATCCAGCATCGCAACTGTCATTGCGACATCGGTCGATGGAGCTCCTCTGTTCGGGGAACGGTGGCTGGTTCTGGCTCTGGCGCCGTTGTGCCTGTTGTCGGTCATCGGACATTTCATGTCGATCATGGCGTCGAGGAGACTGTCATGAGCGACACGTCTCGTATCCTCTCTCAACGCTTCGAAGGCAGCCGAAGATACTCGTTCGGCGTGGTCGTTCTGTCCCAGGGCAAGCGTCTGGACGATCTCAATCGCGGATTCAAATCACTGCTTGCGCAGAAGGGCGTCGAACTCGACGTCGTGTGCGTCGGCAACGGGTGGGAACCCGAGGGCATTCCCCCCGAGGTCAAGACGCTTGGACTGCCAGAGAACCTGGGTATTCCCGCTGGGCGAAACGCCGGCGTTCCACACGTCAGCGGCGAGTTCTTGTTCTTCCTTGATGACGATGCCTGGCTGCCAGATGACACCACCCTGATGCGCATGGCACAGCTTATGCGCACGAAGCCGAAGATCGGGCTCATCCAACCTCGAGTCGAGGAGCCCGGCGGACCGGATGCACCGAAACGGTGGATCCCACGATTGAAGAAGGGCGAAGCGGAGCATTCCTCCAACGTCTTCTCAGTCTGGGAGGGGGCCGTCTGCATGCAGCGGAAGGCCTTCGACGAATGCGGCGGCTGGCCTGGGCCATTCTGGTATGCCCACGAAGGCATCGAACTGGCGTGGAGAGTGTGGGATGCGGGTTACATCGTCTGGTACATGGGTGACCTAGCCGTCGCGCATCCCGTGATCGATCCCAGACGACACGACGAGTACTTCTACATGAATGCAAGAAACCGCGTCTGGCTGGCCCGGCGAAACCTGCCTTGGCCATTCAGCTGGGCCTACGTCGGCTCATGGACGCTGATGCAGTGTGTGAAGTGGGCGAACAAGCCCCACCAACTCAGAGCGTGGATGGAGGGGTGGCGAGCCGGTTGGAGACTCGACCCCTGGAACGTCGACGAAGACCGACGGAAGCTCTCAGGCAAGGGTGTGCTGCGAATGTCACGGCACGGACGCCCGCCCATCGTCTGAGCCGAATAGCGTTCGGCTGACACGAGGAATGACAGGGACCGCGGTGGGCCTGATCGAACCGACCGAGAACAGCTTGGGAATTGATACATGCAGTTGACCGTAAACGGGGCAGAAGCCACATCGAAGAGCCCGGACTCCAAGCCAAACAGGCCCGGATTCCGAGCCGATATTCAGGGGCTCCGTGCCTTAGCCGTTGGCATCGTCCTGCTCTACCATCTGTGGCCGAATCGCTTCGTGGGTGGATTCATCGGCGTCGACGTCTTCTTCGTCATCTCCGGCTTCCTCATCACCAGCCACCTCATCAAATCTCCGCCGAAGAATTGGCGAGACGTGGCAGATTTCTGGGCCCGCCGAATCAGACGGTTGCTGCCGGCATCGCTGCTGGTTCTCTTCTTCGTCGGGGTGTCCACTTTTCTGGTGGCACCGCAATCGATCTGGGTCGATACGGGGCGCCAGATCTTCTCTGCTGCCCTATACGTGGTCAATTGGGACTTCGCGAACTCCAGCGTCGACTATCTCGCCGCAGACAATGCGCCGTCCCCGGTCCAGCACTTCTGGTCCCTGTCGGTCGAAGAGCAGTTCTACTTCGTCTGGCCCGTGATCATCGGGCTGGCGTTCCTGCTCGGTGCAAAGATCAAACGGGCTCGAACGGTAGTGGGATTCACTGTCGTCGGCATCTTCATCGCGTCGCTCATCTTCTCCGTGTGGTACACGGTCGTGCAGCCGGCCATGGCCTACTTCATCACTCCGACCCGCATGTGGGAACTCGCTGCTGGCGGACTCGTCGCGGTCTTCGTCATCTACGTTCGACCGAAGCGACTTCCCTTCAGCTCACTGGTCGGCTGGGCCGGCCTGGCAGGAATCGTCGCAGGTACATTCCTCATTCGTGCGGACATGCCGTTCCCTGGCTACATCGCCCTCGTTCCGGTGGTCTCAACGGCCTTGGTCATTCTGGCTGATTCTCGAGGACGTTACTCTGTTCTCCCGCTGCTGTCGTTGCGTCCTGCACAGTTCTTGGGCGATATCTCGTATTCGGTCTATCTCTGGCATTGGCCGCTCATCGTCCTAGTTCCCTACCTGTCGGAGAAGGTGGGCGCCACGGAGAACCTCGGCCGCCTGGACAAAGCCGTGATCATCCTCTTTTCGCTTGCGGTCGCATGGGCGTCGACGACGTGGGTGGAGAACCGATTCCGAAAGACGTCACTGCTGCGGAGCCCGAAGAGGACATTCGGGTTCGCGATCGTTGCCATGGCACTTGTCAGCACGCTCGGCCTGAGCCAGATGTGGGTCTCCGACCGAATCGTCGAGCAGAACGAGGACAAGCTCGAGATCGCAATGAACGACCCTGATTCCTGTTTGGGCGCAGCAGCATTGCTTCCCAGCGCAAAGGACAACCCCAAGTGCGATGATATGGATTCGCTGATGATGGAGCCAGCCGCGGCCAAGGACGACAAATCCAAGGCCTACGCCGACGGGTGCTGGGCGAGCGAGCCCTACACGGATCGGCCCGAATGCACCTATGGCGATGGCAAGAAACATGTGGCACTCGTCGGCAACTCCCACGCCGGCCACTGGCTTCCGACCTTGGAACGATTGGCCGAGAAGAATGATTGGACGATCACAACCTTCCTGGCGTCGAACTGCAGCATCTCCACTCTGCCGCAGGACTTGGGCACTCCGGAAGGTGTCAAAGGCTGTCAGGACTACTCCAAGTGGGTCGAGGACCGCACGACCTCAGGTGAATTCGACGCAGTGATCACCTCCGAACGACAGTCGACACCGCTTGATGGAAAGTCTTGGGAAGAGACCGAGAGGGAGGCGCCGGAAGGGCACAGAAAGATACTGCAGAGCTGGATCGACGCGAAGCTGGATGTCGTGGTGGTCAGAGACACTCCATATCCGGGAGGGGACGACATCCAGGTGCCCGACTGCGTAGCCAAACACGAGGACGATCTCGAAAAGTGTTCGGGAACTCCGGAATCCTGGCACTGGATGGACCCCCTCGCTGCGTCGGCGAGGACAATGGATTCGAAGAATCTGTCAATCATCTATCCGGAAGACTGGTTCTGTCCGGATGGCAGGTGCGAACCGGTGATCGGAGGAGTCATCACCTATTTCGATACCGCTCACATCACTGCCACATATGCCAAGACGCTGGCTCCCCAGTTCGATGACAGACTCCGTCGGAGTGGTTTGGACACCTTCGACTAAGACAGAACCCGCTGGATTCCTGACCGCCGAACGTCCACACTGGATATCGCGACTTTACCCAAACGTTATAATCGATTGACCTCCGACCCTTCTGCCAAAGGACTAGACGAGTGACCAAGCAGCGAAAAGCCGACAGCCGCTTCATCAGCAAAGGAAGAGAGCTGGTGAAGCCAGTCGTCCATGGCGTCGCTCGTCGGGCACTTCCGGTCGTCGAACGGGCGTCTGGCACGAAGTACGTTCGTGAGCGCAGAGCCGGTGACACGAACAAATTGCCGAAGTCGAAAGCCAACGCCAAGAAGATCGCGGCCGACACCGCGCGGTCTTATCTGAGCCTGGCTTCTATGCTGAAGGGCCGCACAGGCGACAACGTCGATGGACAGACGGTCGCGCCGAGGAAGACGGAAGTGGACGCCAAAACGCGTCAGCTGGCTCGGCTGAAGGCTGATTCCCTCCTGGCCGAAGGTCTGATCAGCGGATCATCCCTCGGAGCGTCCATGGTCGAAGCAGGAAGGGCCATGATTGACGCACAGCTGCACGGTGAGCTGGTGTCGATAGGGTTGAACTTGCGGCAACGCCCAGAGCACGAACAGATCGGTCGAATTCTCTTGGGCATGGCTTACCATCGCTCATCGGATGCGGACATTGCCTGGGCAGAATTCGAGCGGGTCAATGATCGCGAACTCATCATCTCCGCAGCTGCGGAGTACTACCCGACTGCCATCGATACGCTCGGCAATCAGGCGCTGTCGCTGATCGAAGAGTCGAATTCCTCAGGTGACACAGAGCAGTGGAGCGCTAAAGCGGTATTGCGCACTGCAGAATCCGCTTTCTGCATCGATGCCTTCGAGCATGTCCGCACCCTCATTGACGACCGTCTCCCGCACGGAGAAGACAGTCTCGACCCCAAAGTCCACTATGAACTCAGTCGCATGCGTGACTGGCTTCCCGGCGGACTTCATCGCGAGCCGCTTCCGACGACGGAGGGCAAGCGCAATTTCGGTATTCTCAGCTACGATCAGCCGGGAATCCGTTCGCGCAATATCGGCGACTACATTCAGACGATCGCCTCGATCGGGCACTTGCTGAGGTATGAGAACCTCAGCTTCACGGGAGACGGAGGCCTTACCGCCCTCTTCGCGAAGCTTCGGAAGTCAGTCAAGCCCGAGCGTCAGTATTCTGGTCCCGGTGCCGAACTCAATCTGGTCGAGGTCTACCGCGACGGCAACGTCTACCAAGATATTCCAGAAGACACGTGGTACATCGCTTTCGGATGGTACATGCACGACATCTTCGGAAAGTCGTTTAACATCCCATTCCATCCCAACCTGCGTCCAATCTTGCTCTCGGTGTTCGTGCGGTATCCCGAAATGCTCACCCCTGACGCCATCGCCTATCTGAAGAAATACGGTCCTGTCGGGTGCCGTGACTGGCAGTCGGTAGCCGTGCTTCGTGCTGTCGGAGTTCCGGCTTTCTTCTCAGGATGTCTGACCACCACGATCGATACGCTCTTCCCCAGACCCGAACCCGATCGTCGCTCCGGAACGTTGCGCATCGACTGGTTGAAGGGCGGCAAAGGGCCGAAGAAGAAGCAGACGGTTACCGCGATTCGCGACAAATCGTTCCCAGAGAATCTCGAACTGGCGCGTAGCTGGGTCGCGGATTACGCGTACAAGTACTCGCGCGTGCTGACGTCTCGTCTGCACGCCAACCTGCCAGCACGGTCAGTGGGCGCCGAAGTGGAATTCGAACCCAAGAACAAGTCCGATTCCCGTTTCGGTGGGTTGTATGGAATCAATGACGTCGAGTTCGATGCCATCCGCGACGGAATTCTCGACAAACTCTCCGTGCTGATGCCCCTCATCGCAACAGGAGCTCCGGAGGATGAGGTCTATGGGAAGTGGGCAGAGATCACTGCCGACGAAATGGCTGTCGCAGACGAATACCTCGCACAGGCTGAGTTGCCCGACGCTTCACGTTCGGACATTGATTCGGCACTCGAAGCGGTCGATCGCGTTCGTCCCGAGACAGACACGACTGATATCTATCTTTCGGTGAGCAACGGCGAAGAGCCCCAGGTCTCGGCCACTGCGAAGTCCATCGACGATTATGCTTCAGGCCGGTATCGGATATGGATGGCGCACGGAACCCTGACCGCAAAGAGCGTTGACGAGATAGGGGCCGAGCTCAATAACGGATCGCTCCACGTTCTTGACCCTGTGTCATACCCAGGTGTCAAGGATTCGGAGGGACTCGTGCAGGCGCTTCTGCCCGATCTGTTCAGCGAGCACGAGCGCCTTGTAGTTCTTCCTGCTTCCGCAGAAGTCACTGCGGACGTCGCCGATCTCGCAGCCACAGACCTGGGAGATACTCTCCTCGGCGCGAAGAGAGATGTGAGGAAGGGGCGGACCAGCGGTCTGACTCTGATGCGGCGGGTCGCCAGTGCTTTCAACGACGACCATGTCGGCGCACTCGACTTCGTGTTCGCAAGCCACAGCACCCTGAATGAGGACTTCGTCCTGTTCGATCCACAGGTCTCGGTGCTCAACCTTGCCCAATTGCGCAATGAAGGCGCGGTGGAACGAGTGGTCGGACTGTTGAAGACAGCCGGCACCAGCTATGTTGACTCGATTCTGATCGCCGTCGGCGGACGATACACCGACCTTGATGATCAGTGGAATGTTCGGGCGCAGTGGGAGACTGCCGACAGCCCAAAGATCGTGAACTGGCGTCGTCAAACTCGCCATCACGGCCATATGGCATTGCCTACTTGATACGAGTTGCAGTCAAGGATGACACAAGTGGGAACTGAGGAAGGAAACAAGCAGTGAGCCTCATTACTCGACTGTTCCATGGCGGTCCTGAAGCCACTCGGGAGAAGGTCGAACGCAAGGTTCCCATTGGGACCGACGCGGTGCATGTCTACAACGCCATCTGGGGTATTCCCGAATCCATCGGAGGGATGACGACGGCGGCACTGCGTAGGATCCGCAGTTTTCAGGAGTTCGGCCAGCCACTGTCGCAGACGCTGCTGACCTTCAGTCCTCGAATGGATGTAGACGCGACCCGTGCCCGGCTTGTCTCCGAAGGACGGATGAACGAGACCGTCGAGCTCGCCAACATCTGGCAGGACCTGAGAACGAGATCTGACTTTGAGCTCGCCTCGCTAAGTGGAAAGGCGCCGACAGACCCCGTGCCCGAAGCCGACGGCGAAGTCGAGAGCATCACCGAGTTCTACGATGTATTCCGCAAAACGAGCACCGGCAGAATCATCCGCCGCGACTATCTTCGGGCCGATAACAGCCTGTTGCTCACTGATGTGCAAGATCCGAAGATCGGGCGTCGATTCATTCTCCACTCGGCAGCGGGCGATCCGATTGTCGAATGGAATCGTCCACGTGACTTCTACAATGCCTGGATCTCAGCGACGATCACTGAGGAACCCGCTGTCCTCATTGTGGATGACAAGAAAATCAGCGAATTCGTCCATGAGCCTTCGGCTCGGGCATTCGCGCTGGTTCTCTTTATGCACGGTTCCCACCTTCGCCAGCCCTGGAACGGCCCCCACGGGGAGTTCCTGCGAAGAAGGGTCGAGACCATGCGCAACTTCGATCGTTTCGACGCAGTAGGAATTCAGACTGAACAACAAGCCGCTGCGATAACAGCGACTGGGATCTCCGGCGCCAACATCAACCTGCTCACCGGAGAGTTGCCTGCCGGTTCAGTGAAGTCCGAGGCCCGGCCCGGTCGCTCGACCAACAGCGCCGTGATGATCGCCAACCTCGTTCCGCTCAAACGTGTGGATCATGCGATCCGAGCTGTGGCGCTGCTGAAGGACAGGGGGACGGACATTACGCTTACTGTTCTGGGAGAAGGCGCTGAACGAAATACCCTCGAACAGCTCGTCGCGGACCTCAACGTGGGTGACCGCGTCGAGCTCCCGGGATATGTCAACGATGTTCCGGCACGACTGCAGTCCGCCTCCTTTTCCATGCTGACAAGCACCAGCGAAGGCTTGCCGCTGTCTATGATGGAGTCAATGGGTGCTGGATGTGTTCCCATTGTCTATGACATCACGTACGGTCCTAGGGACCTGGTGGAGCAGGGACAGAATGGCTTCATCACTCCTCGAAATGACATCGAGGCATTGGCCGAACAGATTGAGGGCTTTCTGCAGCTCGGCAGTGAGAGAATCGCCTCAATGCGTGCCGCCGCGATGGAGACCGTCGAACAGTATCTTCCCGAAGCTGGCTATCGGCGATGGCAGAAAGTGTTGGAAACGTTGGAGTTGGCTCCGCTGCCGAATATCGATGCTCGAGAAACTGGCCAAACGATCACGGCGAAAACGCTGGGCGTTATCCCAGCTGCTCACGGAACCCGGATCGACCTTGAGTTCAGTCAGATACACGAGTCGACAGCGGATTCCTTGCAGATGGTCCTCACCGCACGGAGACGGAACACGTACTTTCTATGTACCGATCCGGCTGTCGAACGGAGACCGTTCGGACGGGGGACTGTCATCACTTTCGATATCGACGACGACAAGTTCTCCGAATCCAAGGACGAGACATTCGATGTCTTCCTTCGACGCCCACGTGATCCGTGGAATGCGAAACGCAGAATTCGTCCTCCGAAGGACTACGGGCCCGAGAACGTCGGCTCACGCGAGTGGTACTCGACGAGGCTCGGCAACTTCTCCGTTCGTCCCGGCGACTGGATTGAGTCCAGGAGCTGAGCTTACTCGTCGCTGGCCTCGGCGTTGGTGCTCTCGAAATGATATGTCGTCATGTCGGAAGTTCTATTGGCGATCAGCGTGCTGATGGCCTCAGTGAAGAGAACTGTTGAGGTTCCCTTCTTTCCTTCGCCGAAATAGTGGCGGCGCAGTTCCTGGCGAGAATCGGCCGAGATGTCGTTCGTCAGCATTTCCCGCAGCAGTGCATCCGTCTGTCCCACTGTCGAGCCATCGATGATCGGCGTAGCCCGGCTGATCGGTGCCTCATCGTTGAGCTTGGCCGTGTCGTCGCGACGGTCCGTCAGAATCAGTGGCTTCTCCGGTTGCAGATAGAGGTAGTCGAGGCCGACACTGGAGATGTCGGTGACGAGCAGGTCGACAGCGTCGAACATCGCCAGAATGTCGCCTTCCATCAGAATCTGGTGCTGCAGGGATTCGTCGGTGATGGATTCGTTGGCGGTCTCGATGAGTGCGATGATCCGCGCATTCGACTCTGCCAGTGCAGCATCTTTGGATGCAGCCACACGTGGATGCGGCTTGTAGATGACACGAGTACCGTCAATGGCCAACGCGGCTTCGACGATTTTTGGGCCGAACAGATCGACCGAGGTGTAATTGTTCGCGTCGTTCTCGCCCTCCCATGTCGGTGCGTACATGATTGTATTCATCGACGAGGTTTCCAATTCTGGGGGCCTGTCGATGTCCAACTGGGGCCTTCCGATCTTCATAAGGGCGGCTTCGTCGAAATCGACGAGTGATTTACGATACCGGTTGATCGCGGCGTCACCGGCGACGAAGACTTTGTCGTACGACTTGGCTTGGTTGGAGACCATGCTGAGCTTGTCAGATTCACCATGGTTGACATGAACATGGACCATGGGCGCGAACCCGAGGGACTGGAAGTTCGACATCCCGTTGTTGACGTAGAGGGCAAGCTTGAAATCGTTGGCATGGTAGAAGGTGTGGAGCGGGTCGAATCTGCGTTTGAGCACCATTGGCAGTCGTGTCAGTCGACGGGCTTGGAGTAACGCTGATGGTTTGCGCAGCACGAGTACCACTCGGTGCGTTCTGTGAAGTTCTTCGAGAACCGGAATCCACTGGCTGAGCTGATAGAACTTCGGCTTACGATCCCCGAAGTAGACGACCACCTCAGCTTTGACGTAGCTCCCGTCGTACTCATCTTCAAGCTGTTGCCAGCGCTCTGTGCCCCTGATCCACTTGCTGGTCTTTTTCCACGCAGACGACCGCACAGCTTTCAGGGCTGCCTTACGAACCAGGTTTTTCACAGGGGGCCTTTCGAAATCGGAGGCGAGCTTGTCGAGTCTTCCTCGCAAAGCATGCCACCCAACATGGTACCGGCAAAACCCGAGAGACGACCCTGCGGGAGGCTCGCCGAGCAGTAAGAATCAGAACCGGTGGTGAGCCTCCGAGACAGACGCTTCGGTTACTCGTGCGGATGCGACTACTCACCCGGGGAGACTGATTGAGCAGATTCGCAGGCGGTGGTGCCGACGGACCATTGATGAAGGAACGTGACCTGCTGCGGCATGGTTGAAAAGGAAGAATATGGCCGGTGCCCGCGGCAGCGTCGGCTGGAGCGGCGATATCTGTTACAAGACGGCAGAAGAGCGCACCCAAGTGTTCAGCCCCGAGGACTGCAAACACGATTGACAGCTCGATACGGGACAGTGCCCGATACGGGACATCAGGAGAAGAAGTTGAAATCTTCACGATGCTGCATCGGCAGTGACGAAATACGAGGGCGCTCGTAGTCAGCTGTCTGTATTCAGTGGGCTCATCTGGAGTTCGATATTCCTTCACGTGGGAGGTGGTGCGGACACAAGGCACATGTTGTCGGTTCGGTGCTGTTATGCTGTCTAAATTACGAAACGGTGAACAACGCGCTACAAACAGGTAAGCGCGCATGACGAGGGGCATTGTGACAGTAGAACTAAGAATAGTCGACATCACGTGGGAGCGAGTGAACCTCAGCTTCGTTGTCGAATGTCCAGACGAAGAGGTCGACGCGTTCTACCTGACCTCGAATGCGAACCCCGGCGAGAAACTCTATCCGGTCGGTTTCGAGCAAGTTGCGCCGGGTCACTACCACTTGAATATCAATGTCACTCGATTCAACCGTCGTGGCCAAGTTCCCAACGGTACCTACTTCTTAGTGGCGCTGTCTGGCGAAGAGATGCATTTCGGCAACTTCCCTCTCGCTCGAGTCCGAGAGCTGGACGACAAATCGCGTGCATTCGTCTATAACAAGAACCGGTCAGCTTATACTGTGACGTTCGGAATCTCGGACGATGATGAAGCTCCCTACTTCCTGATGCGTACCTATTCGTTCGGCCGGTCAGCGGGCAAGCCATCATCTCGCCGCGCTCGGTTGAAGTCCAAGGCTCGTTCGAAATGGACGAAAACAAAGAGAAAGGCGTTGCGCACAGTCTTTGCGGTCGCGGCGAGGACCCGTCCTGAAAAAGGGAACAACGTGCTGTTCGCTTCCGAAGCGAGACCGAACATGCAGGGAAACCTCAAAGCCGTCCATGACAGAATGCTTGAGCGAGGCCTCGACAAGGATTTCAACTTCGGCTACTCCTTCAGAACCGGCAGGACCAGTTCTCGACAGAATGCGCTGAATCTGGCCTGGCAGATGGGCAAAGCCAATACCGTTTTGATCGACGACTACTTCGCCGTTCTCAAAGATCTTGGTGACAGGAACACCCAAAAGATCGTTCAACTGTGGCACGCCGGCAGCGGGTTCAAATCCGTTGGGTACAGCCGATTCGGGCAGTACGGGTCGCCGAATCTTCGCAACGCCCACCGTTTGTACTCATTTGCCATAAGTGGGTCACAACATCTGCGTGATGTCTACAGTGAAGCATTCGGCATCGAGCGAGAGGCCATCCTAGCCACAGGCTTGCCCCGAATCGATGGATTTCTGCGTGAAGGACGTGCTGAAGAGGTGCGTACTGAATTCGAGGAATCGTTCCCAGACGCCGCGGGGAAGAGGAAGATCCTTCTGGCTCCGACTTTCCGTGGCCGAGGGTCGGGCGATGCGCATTACGACTATGACGAGATTGACTTCCCCACACTGTACGAGGCGTGTGGGGAAGACACTGTCGTACTTTTCCGCCAACATCATTTCATTCCTGAACCGGCGCCAATCCCTGACGAGTTCCGCGATCGACTCATTGACGTAGCTGCTTGCCCGGACACCAACGATCTGCTGTTGATTTCCGACGTTCTCATCACTGACTATTCATCGGTCATCTACGAATACTCGTTGCTTGAAAGACCCATGATCTTCTTTGCCTACGATCTCGAAACATACTCAGCAACGCGTGGGATGCACAGGGCGTACGAAGATGCGGCTCCCGGCAGCATCGCCACTACATTCGACGATCTGGTTGAACTTATTCGTGAACCCAATCTGAGCGTTGAGAAGACGAAGCAGTTTGTCCGTGAGAACTTCGACTACGTCGATACCAGCAATTCGGACCGTGTCATCGATTCGCTGATCCTTGCGGACCCGGTCGTCGAACACGCGCCTTCTGGCCCCCTTCGATACGAGGACCTGATCGAGGGTGACCTCGAAGAGGACCCGTCCAGCGACGACGAAGAGGGACTGGGGCACACGGACGAAGAGCACAGCTCGGAAACATCGGTCGATGATGAGAACTCAGTAGACACTGCAGAAGAAGAGAACGAGGAGAACGTATGGCAAACATCGCAATAGTCTTTGCTGGAGGAGTCGGCGCCAGAATGGCGCACAGTTCTCGCCCGAAGCAGTTTCTCGAGATCCACGGGCGCCCGGTTATCGTCCACACACTCGACATATTCCAGCAGCATCCAGAGATTGATGCAATCGCCGTTGCTATTCTTCCGCAGTTTCGTGATCAGCTTGAAAGACTGATCAAGCGATACGAACTGGACAAGGTCTCGTGGATCGTTGACGGAGGGTCGACTGGGCAAGAATCTCGGCACAATGCTCTGAAGGTCGTCGCCGAAAACAACGACGATCCGAACAGCCTGGTACTCATCCACGACGGAGTTCGTCCGCTCATTGACGCAGAACTCGTGTCTCGCAATATCGAGAGTGCACTCGAACATGGATCTGCCGTCACGTGCACCAAAATGACAGAGACCGTGGTTGTCGAAGATGGAGCCGGGATCAAAGACGTCATCCCACGTGACCCTCTGTGGACCGCACAAGCACCGCAGACCTTCCGCCTCAAGGATGCGCTTGCCGGGTACGATCGTGCAGTAGCAGAAGGAGAGCACGACTCAATCGACACGTGCACGCTTATGCACGGATTTGGCTATGACGTTCACCGTGTTGAGGGACCGCGTACGAATATCAAGATCACTACGGCCTCCGACTACTACGTATGCAGGACGTTTCTCACCCTGATCGAGGATCGGGAGGCCTTCGGTGGGAATTGATGAGGTTCGGGCTACCGAAGTCAGTGCAGCTGACGACATCGTCCTTTTCGACTCGCCCGTCTTCGCTGAAGACGTCGCGCGAATAGCTGCGGCTGAACTGCCGTGGGAGAAGTTCCGCGGGGCTGAGATCTTGGTTACCGGTGCCTCGGGCATGATTCCGATGTATATACTCGGCGCGTTGCTTGCGGCGAACGACGCCCACGATCTCGGTATGCGAGTGTCGGGGATGGTGCGCAGCCCGGAGAAGGCGAGAGCCCGGTTGGGGAGTGCCCTCGAACGGTCTGATTTCACACTCGTCGAGGCTGATGTCGTCGAGGTCCAGGAATTCGACCGTCAGTATTCGACGGTATTTCACGGGGCGTCACCTGCACGACCGACTCTGCATAAGAGCTCGCCGGTCACAACGCTTAAAGCCAATGCTCTGGGGACGATCAATCTCCTCGACGCATTGGTCGCTGTCGAGGGCGATTCCTTCGTGCTCCTGTCATCGTCCGAGGTCTACGGTGCCGTTACAGATACCGATCTGATCCGGGAAGACGATCAGGGCACTCTTCAGCACTTCGCGCCTCGTGCTAGCTATTCCGAAGGCAAGCGGATGGCAGAAACTGCGCTCGCTGCATATGCCGATGAGTTCGGAATTCGCGCTCTCAGTCTCCGCTTCGGCCATATCTACGGTCCCGGGATGGCTCTCGACGACGGGAGAGTTCAGGCGGACTTCCTCGCAGATGTCGTTCGCGATCGAAATATCCGTATGATGAGTGCTGGAGCGCCTACCAGAACATATACATATGTCGCTGATGCTGTGCTGGGCCTCTTCTATGCATACCTTCGAGGCGAGAACCAGGTGTACAACGTGGCAGATCCAAATGGGAACGTGAGCATTCGCGAACTCGCCGAGACCTTTGCAGCGGCTCGGCCCGAAAAGCAGCTCGCGCTCGAGTTCGTCAACCCGGAGGACGCACGATCCTTCTCTCCTGTGGCATCTCTCGGCCTCGACTCACGCCGACTCTCTTCGGATGGTTGGAGAGCGGAGACGTCGCTGTCCGAAGGAGTGTCCAGAACGGTGCGATCCTTCGAGGACGGCCCTCTCATACAGGGCTGAGCACGCGAGATAAGCGATAGAACCAACCGAATATTTCCGGCGTCATCCGCCGCCACGATGAGGAGACCTGAACCATCATGAGCCCCCTTCGCATACTGTTGTTGACGAACCGAGATTCGGACAACGTCGGTGATCAGATCATCGAGGCGACTGTCATCTCTATCGTCAAGGGCGTGATGAAGAATCTCGGCTTCGCTTCTGATGACTTCACCATCTCCAGCCGTGCAGCAGGGATCATCTCAAAAAGGTATATGAAGTCGAAAGACCCTGAGCTGCTTACGCCGGCGCGGGAAGCGATCTCCAAAGCTGATCTGCTCATCTTCGGGGGAGCCCCGCTCTTCAACTATGCGTATCAGAACTTCTATCTGCGGACGATCTACACACTCGAGCTTGCCCAGGAATACGGAGTTCCGGTCCTGTTCTCGAGCATCGGAGTCGAAAAGTTCGATGCCGACAACAAGAAGAGTCGTGCGCTCAAGAAAGCACTGTCATTGCCCGTCGTCCGACAGATCACTACGCGTGACGACATCGATTCGCTGCGTCTCTACGCCGAAGATACCGACGTTCCAGTCGCCCACGTCGCAGATCCGGCGGTTTTGGCGGATATCGTCTACCGCAAGAAGCCTGAACCGGCGCCCGCACCTAAGCCCGCTCCCAAGCCCCCGCCGTCGGTACCATTGAGAGCCAAGCGCAAACTCAAGCGCATTACCCGTCGGATCCTCGGCCAGACGACCAACAGAACCACCGCGGCGCCGAAGTCGACTCCGGCACCTGTTGTCAGCACGAAGGGACCGGTGCACCCCGTCACTGAAAGCCAGAAGCCAACGAAGAAGCGTATCGGCCTAGTTGTCACCCGTGCAGGTATCTTTGCCGATAATGGGATCGACTTCAGCGAGGACGATCAGCGTCGTTTCTGGCTCGAGACAATAACGGAACTCGAGGATCGTGGTCTCGATTACCGCGTATTTACCACTGGGCACTTCTCCGATGAGGTGTTCCTTGACAGCCTCGTGAAGAACTTCGGGGTACCTGGTGGAAAGGTCGCCGTGACAGTGAATTCGCCGGACGAGCTCATCCGCGAACTGCGTGGGTGTGACGGCGTCATCGCATATCGCCTGCACGCTTCGATCACTTCCTTTGCTCTTGGCGTACCATCCATTGGATTGTCCTGGAACTTCAAGGTGCCCTACTTCTATGAGTCCGTCGGCTACGGTCACCGTGCCCTCGACCATCAGCGCTGGACCGCCGCCGAGGTGGTTCCCGCGCTCGAAAAGGCACTGGCTGAAGGTGTTGAGAAGGACTATGACTTCTTGAAGTCTGTTTACGACACTCTGTTCACAGGTGTCAGGGGTGCGCTGGCACCTGAAAGTGATGCCAAACCGTATTCGTTCGACGAACTCTGGGAGGGCTTGCCCAGACAGGTTGCGACAGGTCCGAAGGGATACCGCGACAAGGTCAACCGCAAGTTGCGTCGAACCTATGAGAACTACCAGAAGCTTTCCGACGCGGTGCAGTCTGAAGCGTGACTGACAAATTCGACGAAGAAGGGCGATGCTTTGGCAACGACTGAGATACTCCTGCTGACCAACCGGGATTCGGACAACCTCGGGGACCAGATCATCGAGGCATCGGTGATCAGTCTGCTCAAAGCGGCCACCGACAATCTCGGCTTGGCAGCGGACGAGGTGAAGATCCGGAGCCGAGCAGCAAGTCTCATCAGCCGCAAGTACATGAGCACTCGAGATGAGTCTCTTCTTGAACCGGCTAGGCGGGCAATCTCGCGCGCTGACGTCATCGTCTTCGGGGGAGCGCCTCTCTTCAATTACCGCTATCAGAGTTTCTATCTTCGTACGATTCGGACCCTGGAGTTGGCCGCCGAGTATGAGGTCCCGGTACTCTTTTCGAGTGTTGGAGTCGAACCTTACTCGTCCACGGATCCCAAGTCGCAACAGCTAAAACAGGCACTTGAACTCCCTGTGGTCCGACAGATTACGACCCGCGACGATATCGAATCAACTAGGCGCTATGTGGAAGCCACTGATACTCCCACCGCGCTTGTTGCGGACCCCGCCGTGTTCGCTGATTCGGTCTTCGACATCGAGCCCAAGACCAGAGCCACCTCGGACGCGTCAACCGGACGCTGCATCGGGCTTGCGGTTACTCGTGCCGGGATCTTCAAAGACAACGGAATCGAATTCAACGAGGCCGATCAACGAAAGTTCTGGCTGGACATCATCGCCGAGCTCGAAGCACGTGGAGACGATTACCGTATCTTCACCACCGGTCATTTCTCAGATGAGATGTTCCTAGATTCTCTTGTCCGCTATCACGGTGTATCTAACAAGAAGGCCGCCGTGACGCTCAATGCTCCAGAAGAGCTGATCAGCGAATTGAACAGTTGTGATGGAATCATCGCATACCGTTTGCATGCGAGCATCACTTCCTTCGCATTGGGAGTTCCGTCGATTGGACTCTCATGGAACTTCAAAGTTCCAGACTTCTACCGTTCGGTGGGATATCCCCAACGTGCTCTGTCAGCCGAGGAGTGGGAATCAGCGACGGTCATCGCAGCCCTGGACGCTGCAATGGAAGAAGGGGTCTCCAAAGACGCTGATACACTCATGTCGGTCTATCGCACGCTCTTCGAAGGGCTTCGAGAGATCCTCATTAGGGAATCCGAGGCGACCGCGTATACTCTCGAAAGGCTCCGCGAACGGCTTCCCCGCTACACCGGAACCACACGGAAGCAGTATCAGGAAAAGATGCGTCGGAAGCTGCGACGATCCTACGAGTATTATCAGCAGCGGATCAGCATGGATGTCTCCAAGGTGCCGAGTGTGACAAGGAGTCGTTCGCGAATGAAGCGGTTCGGGGATCGACTCAAATCCGTTCTAAAACGCTGAGATGCGATTCTGATCGTCGAATAGATTATGGGACTTCCAGCCCGGTTCCGGAACTACCACAGTTGAGATCGACGGCGCGCGGACGGTGCCAGCTCAGAAGTCTTACTATGTGACGCTCATGTAAGGCCGGGCCAATGTTACTACTTGCCGTGTCGGGCGTCTGAAATGCGCAACCAGGCCCTGATAGGCAATAGGCGTTGGAGCTTGCGAACCGACCTTTCTGCTGAGATTGCGCGTGTTTTGGCGGACTTCAAGCTGCCTTCTAAGCGGGATATCCTTCGCTCTTGCTTAGTTTCCAAAGTTGACATTCTTCGTTCCAGCTTTGACAGAGCCGCGGTTGAATTCTTCGCCTTCTTGCGGCTTTCATACGCCGCGATCATTTCACGCAGGGTAGTCGCTATATCAGTTTGACCCTGCTTTTCGGCGAAATCTAGATTCTCTTTTACGAAGGAGAGGCTGTTGTTACTTGTGATCGGAAGATTCCGAATAGCTGCGGTTGTAACTTCGGACTCGAATGTCTGAAATTCGGGAAGAGCGCCGCTGAGCGATAGAGCAATCATCGTACGAACGCACTTATCACAGACCCCGCAATTGTACTTGCCCGTATTCTGCCAGCAGACTCGTAGGTGACGCTTGGCCGCGGGGTAGGTAGTGAGCCGACGAGTCTTTTCGACACGCGTCGATCCGGCTCCGTCATGCACAATTGACAGGCGGTTGCTTGACCATAAGTGGTCCAAAAGCGGATGCGACCCCCAAGCAAAGGTGTCCGTGTAAGTGTGCGAAGCGGGGATCATCTGGGTTCCGAACTGACCGCTGAGCAGGTGGCCCACTGATGATAGAGCAGCGCCGTGCGTAAGAGTGGGCCATTTGCCAGCAAGGTTCAAAAACCTGCGGACATTGGTTGATATCTCAATGAGCTGTTTTCCCGTCATCGCGGCGACATCGCGAAGATGCTCGGATGTCACCTCACGGATGTCAGTTCTAGCAAGGGCGATATCAAACCCATGGACGTACACGAGAGCGTCGACAGCGGCTTCGTTCCGGATCAGAGTGTCAAAGGAATCGACCCCGCCCGTGAAGCATGACACCGTCTTGTCTAGCAGCGGGGACTTGTCCTCGGAGCGTGAAGGCACCGCAATTTCGGCAGGCACTAGTTGTTTCGGGTACCAGCTGATCAATATGTCTTGCGCGGCTTGCGAGCCGTAGAGAAGCCGCTTCGATACGGGCTGCTCCATCTGCAACGAACCATCGCTGCCAATGGCAAGGATGAGTCCGATGATGAAAAAAGCATCAACTGCAGCGTCTTCATCAGTCATTGAGCCGGCAGGGAGCTGGTACCAGGCTTCTCCTTCGGCTCCGGGCATGGTGATCTGTGCCGAGACGAGTACTCCATCGTCGTTGTCTCGGACTTCCACCGATCTGATGTTAACCATCTTTGCCTCTCGTCAAACTGTCAATGCCGACCACGCGCCACTGACAAAGTAGTGTCAAGGGAGTTTAACCCAAGATTGTCTGGGAAGTAGTGATTGCAGGATGTTCGGCATGGCTGTTCTGCAGTAAGCGTGAGAGAGCGACCCGCACGCCCGAGCCAGCCCGGGACGTTCGCCTAGCTCGACGTCCTTCGCGGGGTGGGGGCTGCGGTGGATTATGATCTTGACAGCTCCTCAGGGACCGAGATTTCAATTGTATTGTCGGCAGAATCGTGCAACGTTATTGAGTATCGGCCACTTTTTGCAATCGATCGCGGAACGATCAAGGACACGCCGTTGTTTTTGTGCCTGACTACCTTGACATGGGTGACCTTCCCGTTTGTCTCCGAGTGCGCCTGCGCTCGGGATAGATCGCTGTGGACTTGGTTCAGTTCGATGATTTCGCTTCTGCCTACGATGAATCGTCCCACTGGCATTGGTTGCAAGTTGTGAACCTTGTCCAAGTGGACAGCGGTCGGCCCGACGTCAATGGCAAAGTTGCCTCGAGCAGTGAAGAATGCGACTGCGGACGTGGGGTTTCCGAGCAATACAGGGCGCGAATCAATTGCACTGGCTTTCAGATTGCCGAAATTCTCTCTGAATGTCAGCGAGTCCCAGCTGGCGTCGACGAACGTATCCCACGTCGAGGGCTCCTGGAGCTCACTGACATCCAGGGATATTCGGAATCGCGATCGTATTCCGAATGTACCAGTATGTGTCCGTGTGACATCGAGGCTGAGGGGGACCGCGATCCCGGACTTGCGGTGCTTCAGAATTAGCTGCGCTGAATCAGGTGGTTCAAGTGCGCCGTCGATTCCGACTTCGCCAGAAATTTCGACGGTGTTGGATCTGAACCTGATCATTTCCAGGTGAACTCTCGGGGCGGTGTTAAGTTCCGCTATAGCTCCTCCCTCCTTGGGGACATAGATGAATTGCGAACTTTCTCGGTCGAAACAGACTGGGACGTGACCTTTGCCTCGGAGTAATTCGCTGACGACTTCAATCTCGTCTAAGTCGTTTCTTACTATGAGGTCAACCAGGACTTGCGACGCTGCGGAGCCATACATTCTGATTCTTGAATTCCATACATCGATGATCTGTCTCCGGTACAGCGACAACATCTCCTCACGCTCCGCGCGTCCGTGAGCGGGGAGCATCTTTCTGCCGAAGACTGCTATGGTTCCGGCTTTGCCGATGATCGGGCGTCTGAGGAGCACATCGCGACGGATGCCTGGCTTAGAGGTTGCGCGGATAGGTGGGGAGTGTGCGTATCCTGCACCCGGCGTGTCGTAACAGACTGACACGGAGAAGCGTCAGCTTCGATGGAAGTGCAAACATCACAATCGAAGACATAAGGACAGCTTCCCCGTGCCAGCACTTCCATCTTCAGTCATCGACCCTCTCTGGAGCCAATTCAAAACTCTTCTGCCCACGATCAACGACGACCACCCCCTCGGATGCCACCGGCGACGAGTTGCCGATCGGATCGTCTTCGACAAGCTCGTCACCCGACTCGTCCTCGGCGGTGCCTACACCAAACATGCTGACGGCTTGGTCTCAGCTACAACGTTGCGATGCCGCCGCGATGAATGGATCGCCCACGGTGTGTTCGCTCGCCTGGAGCAGATCGTGCTCGAGGCCTTCGATCAAGTCATCGGCCTGGACCTGACTCACCTGAGCGTTGATGGCTGCTGTGTGAAGGCTCCCTGCGGTGGTGACAACACCGGACCGAACCCGACCGATCGTGGCAAGTCCGGACAGAAACGGTCCGTGCTCGTCGAAGGCCACGGCCTGCCGATCGGAGTTGTTCTGGCGGGTGCGAATCGCCACGATTCCCCGTTGCTGCGGCCGACCGTGGAGTGTCTGTCCCGGTTCGGGTTCTTCCTGCCCGAGCGCATTCGGATCGATCTTGATTCCGGATACGATTCGCAGGTCACCCGGAACCTGTTGTCGGAGTTCGGATGCGAATGGAGGATCTCTCCCAAGGGGGCTTTTATCGAGATCAACCACACCCGGCGGTGGACGATCGAGCGGACGAATTCCTGGCATACTCGCGGGTTCAGGCTCTTGCACGTGGTGCTCGATCGTGTTGATCGAGTCCAACACGCGTGGGCGAGTCTGGCGAATGCCGTCATTGTCCTCAAGCGGTTGCTGCAGATGTCATGGACTCAGTGTCGGTGGACTACCAGGCCCGTCAAGCGCTATGACTGGAGATGACTCCCTATCCGCGCAACCTCTTAGTGTTCTCTAGAATCGTGGAAATGAGCGTCATGATTCGGTCAAGGTGCTTTCGCGGGGATTGTCCAGCACTTGTCACGTTGGTTCCGTCGCCACGTTGTCGGACCCAGTAGAAGACCTTGTCTGCAAGGATTGATACATGAGGACTATGCAGAAATGCTTTCAGCGTGAACGGTTGGTCCTCACCGATTGGGAACCCCAAAGGAAACCGAATTTCATGGTCTTCAATGATCGAATGGCGGAACAACTTCAAAGCGCTCAATGTCGAATTGGCTTTCGACTCGATGAAATCGACAGCGTAACTGTTCTTGGCGAATGGTTTGGACGGAATCTGGCGGGTGAGCTTTCCTTCTCCGAACAGCCCTAATTTGCAGAGCACGACGCCCGATCCGGTTGCATCTGCGGTCTGCGACAGCCGCTTCAACGTGTCTCGGTCGAGCTTGTCATCAGCGTCAAGAAAGAAGAGGTATCTGCCGGATGCTGCTTCCAAGCCTCGATTCCTGGGTGCGGCAGCAGAGCCACTGTTCGGGATCGTGAAAACACGTAGATCGTTCCTGCCTCGCGCCAAATCATTGAGGATTGAGAGGGACTTGTCTGTAGACCCATCATCGACGGCAACTATTTCGTAGTGGCCACGGCCGATCGTCTGTTGACGGACAGAGGCGATGGTCGCCTCGATGAATTCTTCACAGTTGTATACCGGGATGATGACACTGACGTCGATGCGGCCGGGTGGATCGGTGGTGTCTAGTGCGTTGGTGGGCATTGGGGTCTCCACAGTGATGTTGCGATTTTATAGACATCTGTTTTTGACCCTTAATTATACCGCCCGTAGTCGCAGGCTGAGGAAGCGTCCTGTTGGGCTGGGCAATTTGAGGAAGGGCGCTTCTTCAAGAGACCGCGACGAAGCCCCCATGGGGCAAACGGGGTCGTACCAGTCTATCGGCGCTCCACCGCCACCATCACGAAAAACTACCCAAAACCTAAGTAAGTATTGCCAATATCGCAACACATGTGCAGAATGTAGTGGTGGTTGAAACGAGCGAAGACGCAGGCAAGAGTCAGGAGTCCCTGGTGAACCGTGTCCGCGAGGCCATCAGGACCGCCGAAATCAACCACAGCGAAGTCGCTCGCAACATCGGAATCGAACCGAGCAAACTCTCCAAATCTCTGGCCGGAACACGCAACTTTCGGGTCGAGGAGATCTCCGGGATCGCCTCGTTGACCAACGTCAGCACCGACTGGTTGACGACCGGGCGGACGGTCCGGCCACCTCGGCGGAAGATGGTTCCCAGCTCTCCTGCTGAAGGCTCGAACGACCAGAACCTGGCGGGGCACCCCAGCCAAGAGGAGACTTCCTTCGGGGCGGAAGGCCCGGTACCGGCCGCTCCAGGGCACGACCAGTCTCCGTCGCGAAGTGCGAACTGGGTGCCCAAGGGCAAACGCAATCAGCGCAGGATCATCGCCGCAGCCTGGGAACTCTATGCCGACCGGGGCATCGACAACGTGCGCACCGAAGACGTCGCCACCGCATGCGACCTGAGCGCCTCGACGATCAACTATCACTTCCGGACGAAGGCCCAGCTGCTGCAGGCGGCACTGCGCTACACCCTGGACATCCTCTCCTCCACGCGCGGTCTCATCGACCCCGACGATCCTCTGAGCACCCTGCGGCAGTTCGCGCAGGTCCACGCCGGAGTCGATGACAAGATCCGCCGGGTCTGGTCCATCTGGGTCCAGAGCTGGTCACGGGCCGCGGTGGATGAGACCGCCAGAGCCAACCTGACCGATGTCTACGCCGAATGGTTCGATCTGTTCGCCTCCGTCGTCCTCGCCGGCCAGCGAGCCGGAACCATCCGTGCCGGTGACACCATCCTCATGGCCAAGGGACTGAGCATCTTCATCGACGGCCTCGGCGTCGCTCGCAGCACGGGGCAGATGGGCGTCACCGACGATGAGGCAAGGCAGATGCTCGACGACTACCTCACCGCCCACATCATCGCCGATCCGCAGGAGCGAACCACAACCCACACGATGCTCTGACGAGCGTACGACCCGGACCGCAGCCGTAGGAAGAAGGCACATGAACACACCGAACCGAAGACAAGCACTGGGAGCGGGGCTGTCGATATCCGCGATCGCCGGACTCAGCGCCTGCGGAGGCGGGAGCGTCGGCGCCGCCGACGCCGGGGACCCGGTCAAGGGCGGCAGCCTGCGCGTGGGCGTCACCGGCGGCAACTCCGCGGACACCGTCGACGCCCACATCCCCGTCAACAGCGGCGACGTGTGCCGGGCCGTCAACCTCTACAACGCGCTCTACGGCTGGGACGACGATTCGCAGGTCGTGCCGCTGCTGGCCGAGTCCTTCGAATCCAACGCCGACGCCACCGTGTGGACCTGCACCCTGAAGGAGGGCGTCAAGTTCTCCAACGGTGATCCGATCACCCCGGAGGACGTGATCTTCACCTTCGAGAGAATCACGGATCCAGACGATCCCAAGACCGCGGCGGCGAACTTCACCATGCTCGACAAGGTCGTGAAGAAGGACGAACGAACAGCGGTGTTCCATCTCTCCGAAGCCAACGGCCTGTTCAAAGACGCCGTGGCCGAGTACACCGCCGCCATCGTGCCCGTCGGCTACGACCCGGAGAACCCGGTGTGCTCCGGGCCGTTCAAGCTCAAGTCGTTCACACCCGCGCAGTCGACGGTGATCGTGCCCAACGAACACTACTTCGACTACGACAAGATGTACCTCGACGAGGTGCAGCTGCTGAACTTCAATGACTCCGACGCCCTCATCAACGCGCTGCTGTCGACCCAGGTCGATGCGATCGCGCAGATCCCAGTGGCCCTGGTCGAGGTCATCGACGCCGATGAGCGCATGGCCATCCTCAACTCCGAAACCGGCATGTGGCTGCCGTTCACGATGCGCGTCGACAAGGCGCCCTTCGATGAGGTGAAGGTCCGCCAGGCCTTCCGGCTGGTCGTCGACCGGGAGCAGATGATCGAACAGGTCCTGTCCGGCTTCGGCACCCTCGGCAACGACATGTTCGGCCCGCTGAGCGAGAACTACCCCGAGTTCCCGCAGCGCAAACAGGACATTCCCAAAGCCAAGAAGCTCCTCGCCGAGGCGGGCTACCCCGATGGTCTCGACGTCGAGTTGGTCACCGCCCCCATCCAGTCCGGTGCCGTCGAATCCGCGCAGGTCTTCGCCCAGCAGGCCGCCGAAGCCGGCATCCGAGTCAAGATCCGCCGAGTCGACGCCACGACGTTCTTCGGCGACGAGTATCTGCAGTGGGACTTCGCCCAGGACTTCTGGTACACACGTGATTTCATGCCGCAGGTCATCTCCTGCGCCCTCGAAGAGTCACCGTTCAACGAGACCCACTGGGACGATCCCGCCTTCAACAAGGTCTTCGCCAAGGCGCGGGCCATTCCCGAGGCCGGCAAGCGACGCAACCTCGAACACGAACTGCAGAAGATGCTCTACGACGAGGGCGGCTACATCGTCTGGGGATTCGCCAACCAGGTCGACGCCTTCCAGAAATACGTCGGAGGGCTGGTCAAGAACTCCACCGGACGCCCCCTGGGCGGCTGGCGATTCGACCGCGTATGGATAGGACAGGTGTGACATGTTCACAAAAGTCATCGGACGCAGGCTGATCTTCTCCGCCTTCATCCTCATCGCAGTCTCGCTCCTCGTCTTCGGCGCGACGCTCCTGCTGCCCGGGGATGCCGCCCGTGCGATCCTCGGCCAGCAGGCCACCCCGGAGCGCATCGCGGCCCTCAACGAGCAGCTGGGGCTCAACCAGCCCGCCTGGCAGCGCTACTTCTCCTGGCTGGGCGGGCTCTTCGTCGGCGACTTCGGCACCTCGACGGCCAGTGGCGGTTCCGTCGCCGCGCTGCTGGGCGATCGCGTGTGGGCCTCGTTCATCCTCATGGGGGTGGCCGCGCTCATCTCCGTGCCGCTGGGCATCGGCCTTGGCGTCTACTCGGCGCTGCACCGCGGTGGCCGTCGTGACCAGTCGCTGACCGGAATCAGCCTCGTCCTCGCGGCCATGCCCGAGTTTGTCATCGGCATCGGACTCATCGCGATCTTCGCCACCTCCGTCTTCCAGATCCTGCCCGCCGTGACCCTCGCCCCGCCGGGTGAACCGGTCTGGGGCCGACCCGAGCAGCTCATCCTCCCCACCCTGACGCTGGTCCTCGTCGTCACGCCCTACATCGTGCGGATGATGCGGGCGACGATGATCGAGGTCCTCGACTCCGGCTATGTGGAGATGGCCCGCCTCAAGGGCGTGCCCGAGACCCGTGTGATCATGCGCCACGCCGTGCCCCACGCGCTGGGACCGGTCGCGCAGGTCGTGGCGATCCAGTTGGCCTGGCTGGCCGGCGGCGTGGTCGTCGTCGAGTTCCTGTTCCGCTACCCGGGCCTGGGCCAAGCGCTCATCGACGCGGTGACCTACCGTGACGTGCAGGTCGTGCAGGCGATCTCCATGCTCGTCGCCGCCGTCTACGTCGTGGTGAACCTGGCGGCCGACCTCGTCGGCATCCTCACCAACCCGAAGCTGAGGAGTGCAGCATGAGCACGAATACGAACAACCTCGACGAGCTCAAATCCACCGCCGTCGACGGAGGCGAGGTCCCCAAGGAATCACAGACGACCTACACCCCGTTCCTCAAGCGCGTGCTCGCACAGCGACAGGGCAAGATCGGTCTGGTTCTGACCGGCATCGTGCTGGTGCTGGCGTTCTTCGGGCCCCTGCTGCTGCCCTGGGCGACGGGCAACACCGCGACCGAATTCATTGCGAAGCCCTTCAGCCCCTACGGGCTCTTCGGTTCGGACAACCTCGGCCGCGGTGTGCTCTCCCGGTTCTTCGCCGGTGGCCTCACCCTCATCATCTACTCGGTGCTCGCCACCGCGCTGGGCATGATCGTCGGCGCGATCATCGGCATGCTCGCCGCCTATGTGGGCGGAGCCTTCGATGCGATCGTCATGCGCCTCAACGATGTCATCCTCGCCATCCCTCAGCTCGTGTTCGCGCTGCTGGCGATCACGGTGCTGGGGCCGCAGGGGTGGGTGCTCGTGACCGTCATCGGCATCACCCACGCCCCGCGCATCGCCCGAGTCGCCAGGTCGGCGACCCTGGGCGTGATCACCGAGGACTACATCCTCGCCGCAGAGATGTACGCGATGCCGCGATGGAAGGTGCTGCTGCGCGAACTGCTGCCCAACATCACCGGACCGCTGAGCGTCGAGGCCGGGCTGCGCCTGACCTACTCGATCGGCTACATCGCATCCCTGTCGTTCCTGGGACTGGGTCTGCAGCCACCCGCGGCTGACTGGGGCCTGATGATCAACGAGAACCGGATCGCACTGAGCATCCAGCCCTGGGGTGTGCTGCTGCCGGTGATCGCCATCGCCCTGCTCACCATCGGCACCAACCTGCTTGCGGACTCCTTCGCCAGGGCCACCGCATCGACTTCAGTGGAGGCATGATGACCACCGAGACACAAACCGTCCGCCACGATGATGCGAACATGCCGAACGAGAAGATCGTCCTGCGCGTGTCCGACCTGAAGATCGAGACGAACGCCGGCAACGAGATCCTCCATGGAGTGAACTTCGCACTCAGCCGCGGTGAGATCCTCGGACTCGTCGGAGAGTCGGGGTCGGGTAAGACCACGGCCGGTCTGGCCTGCATGGGCCACTTCCGGGAGGGTCTGAAATTCGGCTCCGGGTCCGTGAGCCTGTGGCCGCGCGGTGAGGACACCGCCGTCGAGGTGGTCGAACTCGACGAGGAGGCCGTGCGGTCCCTGCGCGGGTCCAGGATCGCCTACATCCCCCAGGACCCTGCCCTGTCCCTCAACCCGGCGATGCGGGTGGGGGAGCAGATCCGCGAGGTCCTCGACATCCACCAGTTCGGCAACTCCGATGCCGAACGCACCGAGCGGGTGGGCGCGGTGCTCGTCGACGTCGGACTGCCCGGCGACAAGACCTACCAGAGGCGATGGCCGCACCAGCTCTCCGGCGGTCAGCAGCAGCGCATCGGCATCGCCATGGCATTCGCGATGTACCCCGATGTGCTCATCCTCGACGAACCCACCACGGGTCTCGACGTGTCCACGCAGGCCGTCGTCCTCGACACGATCCGGCAGATGACGGTGGCGAACAATGTCGCAGGGCTCTACATCACCCACGACCTCGCGGTGATCAAGGACATCTCCGACCGGGTGGCCGTGATGCTGCGCGGCGACCTCGTCGAAGAGGGACCGGTCTCCGCTGTCCTCGAGGACCCGCAGCATGAGTACACGAAGATGCTCATGGCAGCCGTACCGGACCTCGATGGGCGGAAGACCATCGGTGAGGGCGCGGCCGCGGAACCGGAGCCCGATGCGGAGCCGGAGGCCACGCACATACTCGTCAGCGACGGATCGGACGAGAAGGACTCTGCGGGGGATGAGCGGGCCTCGGCGGGGGAGCTGGACTGGGCAGCCGCCTCGGCGGGGGATGAACGAGCCTCGGTGGGGGAGCGAGACCGGGCGGCCGCCTCGGCGACGGCGCCACTGCTGGAGACCACGGACGTGGCGCTGGCGTACGGGAAGGCGCAGATCCTCGACGGGATCGACCTCACCCTGGAACCCGGCGACTGCACCCTGCTGCTGGGCGAATCCGGGTCGGGCAAGACGACGCTCTCACGTTGCGTGGCCGGACTCAACGATGACTATTCGGGGTCCGTGCGATTGCGGGGCACGGAGCTGGCGAAGTCGACCCGGAAGCGGACGAACGAGCAGCGCGTGGGCATCCAGTACGTCTTCCAGTCCCCGTTCTCCTCGCTCAACCCTCGTCGCTCGATCGGCCAATCGCTGACCGTGCCGCTGGAGATGAGCGGCGAGGGCACGGCCGCGAGCCGGAAGGCCAAGGTCGAGGAGGCCCTGGACTCGGTGCGGCTGGGCCGCAGCTTCTACCACCGGCGGCCCGGTGACCTCTCCGGCGGTGAACGGCAGAGGGCCGCGATCGCCCGTGCCCTGGTCAACCAGCCCTCGGTCCTCGTCTGCGATGAGATCACCTCGGCGCTGGATGTGAGTGTGCAGGCCTCGATCATCGGACTGCTGCGCACACTGCGGGCCGAGCATCAGTTGGCGATGCTGTTCGTCACGCACAATATTGCGCTCTCGCGCCACATCGCCGACAACCTCGCGGTGCTCAACAAGGGCAAGATCGTCGACTACGGACCCACCGCCCGGGTTTTGGAGAGTCCGAAGCACGAGTACACGCGCACGTTGATCGCGGACGTGCCGAAGTTCTGAGGCGGGTGAGGTCGACACGAAAGCCTCCACGAGAGATTCGTAGTCGGTCCCACCCGCGGGGGCAAGGAGCACGCCGTGCTCAGTCCGCTGCATGTTGTCGCTTTGCCCGGGTCCGCCTTTCACTCTTGTCGATCAGGTGAGCTCCGGTGAGATCCCCGGTGATATTGAGCATCGTAGCGCCCATGCCGAGTATGACATCGACACCCGCGATCAAGCCGACAGTCTCGATCGGCAGTCCGGCCTGTGTCAGCAATATCGTCAAGCCGATCAGCCCTGCTCCGGGAACGCCGGCAGTACCAATCGAGACGAACGTGGCCGTGAGGACAATTGCGCCCAGTTCGGGCGCGGTCATGTCCTGTCCCGCGATGTTCGCAGCCAGCACGACCGAGGCTCCTAAGCGGATGACCGCCCCGTCCATATTGATCGTCGCACCGACGGGGATGACAAAACCGGAAACCTCTTGGAAGATGCCTGCATTCTTCGCGGAATTCATCGACACAGGGATCGTGCCAGAACTGCTCTGGGTGGTAAACGCAGTCGCCATCGGTTCGCGCGCGTTCCGGAAGAATTTTCCGATCGGAACCCGATAGAGCAGCAATAGTGGCACGTAGATCAGCAGAATCTGTACAGCCAATCCGGCGTATACGACACCGGTCAGCTTCCCCAACGCGCCCAGTGCCTCAAAGCCTTGGCCGCCGATTTTGGTGGCAACCAGGGCGAAGACTCCGAACGGCGCATACTGGAGTATTCCCCCAAGAATGCGAAACGTCATCTCCTTGGCTGCCAACACGAGCTTGTACAGTGTGGCTCCGTAGTCCGAAATCGTCGGATCGGACGACCGACGCATGGCTGCCACCGTGAGGCCGACGATCATAGACACGAATATCAGCGCGAGAATCTTGCCGTCGGCCAAGGCCTGGAACAAGTTCTCAGGAACGATTCCGAGAACTTGGTCGATGAACGACGGTGGTTCGGGGGTCTTCGTGCTGGTGTCCGGATTTTCGAGACCGCTGCCAGGGTTCACCAGAAGCGCTAGAGCCAGGCTGATGACGACAGCGGCAGTGGTGGTCAATATGTAAAAGATCAGAGCTTTGGCACCGATTCTGGCCAGGCTTCCGGATTGGGTGTTGTTGACCGCATCGATGAGCGAAAGCATGATGATCGGGATAACAACCAATTGCAACAGCCTCAGCAAAATGTCACCGATTGGTGACAGGACTTCTGCTTGCTGTCCAAACAGCAGTGCAACTGCCAGTCCGAGGACGAAACCGACTGTCATTTTAACGATGAGACTTGTGTCCCGGTAACGACGCCAGGCACCTGTGAGAATTCGCTGCATTTCTCTATTCCTCCATGCTCAGCGTATCGACACTGTCGATCAGCTCGTCGCGGTAGCCTTCTGCCTGGCCGCACACGAGTGCTTCTCCTATTGGACGCAGTGCCTGACGAGGGACAGGAGTCGGCATAGCCATATTGAAACGGACGTGCCCGGCACCCCTGCGTGTCACGGTGAGTTGAGTCTACCGGTTCATGGCAAGTCCGCCTTTGCAGGGCGAGAATGGGAGGCTTTTTTAGGTTGTGACCTGGACCGGATCGGCACTGGAATCTCCGTTCAGCATGGTCACGAGTGTGCGCATCGAGGGAGTCGACCTTCCTCGTCGAGACGCTTCGATCCAGTCCTGGCAGATCACGGCGTAGAGGGCCTTGTCGACTCGTCGGCGGGGGTTGATCGGGCGGGCAGATTCTTAAAAATCTCAGGGTCGGGACGTAGACTCGCACGGTGCGTGTACTAGTCGACCTGAACCGTTGTCAGTCGTATGGTCAGTGCGTTTTCGCTGCTCCAGACGTGTTTTGGATGAAGCAGGAAGAGTCGTTGGAATGGGATTATCAGCCTCCGGCCGAGCAGGAGGAGAAGATCATCCGCGCCGTCCACGCGTGCCCAGTGCGGGCGATCACGCTCCAGACCGGAGCTGATCGATGACACAGTCGGGGCGAAGCGCGCCGTCGCGCATGGTCGTGGTCGGTGGGTCGCTGGCCGGTCTGCGGGCGGCGGAAGAACTGCGCCATCGCGGGTTCGCCGGGTCCGTGACCGTCATCGGCGATGAGGAGACCGCTCCGTACGACCGGCCGCCGTTATCGAAGGCGATGCTCACTGCGGGGGAGGCACCGGCGGTCCCATACCTCGCCCATGCCGAAGCACTCGACGTCGAATGGATGCTGGGCGTGCGTGTTGTCGCGCTTGATCTCGCAGCGGGCAGGGTCCACCTTGCCGATGGGCGGGATGTGGGCTTCGATCGCGTGCTGGTTGCCACCGGGCGCAGGGCACGCGCATGGCCGGTGGCGGCCGAGGCCACCCTGGATGGTGTGCTCACGTTGCGGACGCTGGAAGACGCTGTCGATCTGCGGGAGCGCCTGCTGCAGTCGCCGCGTCGGGTGGTCATCATCGGTGCGGGCTTCATCGGGTCGGAGGTGGCATCCTCCTGCCGCGAACTGGGGCTTGAGGTGTCCGTGGTGGCCCGGGGGTTCTGTCCGCTAGACGGCGCACTGGGTCAGAGCGTCGGGGCATGGGCCGCCGAGTTGTACGCGCGTCACGGCGTCGATCTGCATGCCGCAAGCAGCGTGGAGAGCATCCGCGGCGACGCACATGGGTACGTCAGCGGTGTCCAGCTGAGCGATGGCGGGTTCCTCACCGCTGATCTCGTGGTGATCGCCACCGGCTCTGTGCCCAACGTCGACTGGCTGGAGAGTTCGGGCCTTGACGTGGACGGCGGGGTGGCCGTCGATGGGGCCCTGCGTGCGCTGACGATGAATGGTGTCCCGTGCCCGAACGTCTTTGCTGCCGGCGACGTCGCGCGCTGGGGGCATCCGTTCTACCGCAACCAGCTGCTGGCGATTGAGCACTGGGGAAATGCGCTGGAGCAGGGCCGATATGCCGCCCGCTCGATGATCAGCGAGGCGGGCCCAGCGGAACCGTTCATCGAGATCCCGCGGTTCTGGTCGACGATGTTCGGTGCCAACATCAAGTCGGTGGGGGTTCCATCCTTTGCGGACGAGGTGATGCTGGTCCAGGGGTCCCCGGCGAACCTGCGTGGTGTCTTCCTCTACGGTCGGGAGGGACGGTGCGTGGCCGGGGTGAGTTTCGACGCACCCCGTGAACTGGCCACCTGGGAGCCCCGGATCGTCTCCGGCGAAGCGTTCCCGCCGCAGGGCACGGTCCCGGACTGGGGCCGTGCGGCACCACCCGAACCGGTTCCCGCACGGTTTCCGCTGCGCGGGACGACGCGTCCGCAATGCGCCGATGGAGCAACCAGCGCAACGTTGGCCGCGAGCGGGCATCCGGAAGGAGCACCGGTCGGAGCGACCGAGTGACAAGACACTGTTCGAACAAACGGCCCACTGGGCAGAAGGAGGCCACCATGGCCCACGACACACTGTTCGCAGAACTGCTTTCTCCAGCCCACCGTGCAACGCCGCAGCATCTATGGGCTCAGCTGCGTGAGCAGCCTGTCTCGCGGCAGGAGGACGGAACCTGGGTGGTTACTGGGTATGACGAGGTGCGCGCACTGTCCGCCGACCCACGGATCAGCGCCGCGCACGACGGCGACGCCGAGGCGGAAGGTTCGGAGCAGCGCACGGCCAACTTCATCGTTGAGGACCCGCCCGAGCACAACGAGGACCGGGCACGAGTGATGCGCCATTTCGGGCCGCCGCACCGCCCAGGGTTCGTTGCCTCCCTGGAGACCTCGATCAACCGCTACGTCGACGAAGCACTGAATCATCTGCAAGGACGCACCCGTACAGATGTGGTGGAGGACCTTGCCTATCCGCTTCCCGTCAGCGTCATCTGCGACGTCCTGGGGGTTCCCCATGAGGACGAGCCCCAGTTCTCCGAGTGGACCAAGGCGATGGCACTGCTGGCATCACCAGACGCACGGCTGGACGCCGAAGCGTCCCAGCAGGGAGCCCAGGCTTCGCAGGAGGCCAGATCTTACATGTTCGACCTGGTCCAACGACGCAAGACCGATCCGGGCGAGGACATGATCTCTGGTATGGTCAACGACGAGTCCCCCAATGGTCGCCTCAGCGACGAGCAGATCGTCAGCAATGCGATCCTGTTGCTGATCGCGGGACACGAGACCACCGTCAATGCCATCGCAAACGGGGTTCTGCTGCTGTTGCGCAACCCGGAGCAGATGAACCGCCTGCGCACGCACCCCGAGCTCATGCCGGGCGCGTTCGAAGAGATCCTTCGTCTCGAGTCGCCGGTGCAGTTCCGCGACCGGGTGGCGCTCTCGGACATCGCGATCGCCGGAGTCACGATCCCGAAGGGAGCGACCGTGCAGTTGTCCTACGCTGCAGCCAACCGTGACCCGCGCCGGTTCACCGACCCCGACCGGTTCGATCCCGAGCGAGAGGATAACCAGCATCTCGCTTTCAACACCGGACTGCATTTCTGTTTCGGCGCTCCATTGGCGCGTCTGGAAGGAATCCTGGCCCTGACCGCGTGGGTACGTCGCCTCGTCAACCCCCGACTGGTCGAAGATCCACCGCCGTACCGACGCAACGCAGCCCTGCGTGGCCCAAGTCAGTTGCTTGTCGACTTCGATGGCGTCAACTGAGACGTGATCCGTGACTATGGCGTCAACTGAGACGTGATCCGTGACTGGGGACAGCGTCACGCTTGGTCTCCATGAGGGCTCAAGGGAGAACGTGTGGCTGTTGCTGATACATGGCGGCGTCCTTCCGGAGATCCGTGGCGGCTCCTCAGCGAGGAGATCCAGGTCTTCGACACCAATGATCTTCTCATCGACTTCTCACGCAATTTCTACAATCGGGACTCCTGCACGTATCGGTCGATCACAGTCGATGGTGCAGGGTCGCACGTGAAGCGCTCTGGCTGATCGTCGGGCTCAGCTGTGTGGGGACGGCCGGCGAGACAGCATCGACGTCACGCGCATGCGATCGGAGTTGATCCATACGTCCGAATACTCGATCGCCCGCCCGCCTGCAAGATAGCTCACCTGCTGCAGGTACTGCACCGGGGCCCCGGTCGGAAGTTGCAGCGCATCGGCGACCTCCGCGTCGGCGGCCTGGGCGATGAATGTCCTGCGAGCAGTCGTCACCGCCTTGCCGAAGTCGTCTTCGAGGGTTCCGAACAAGCTTGCCGAGCTGAAGTCAGTCGCCTCGATCCCGGGGGCGAGATCGGCCCGTACGAAATTGACCAGGTAGGCGACGGGGCCTTCGGGCGTTGACCGGATGCGGCGGAGAACGAGAACGGGGTCCGTGGGGTCGATGTCGAGCAGACCGGCTACAGTGCCCGGCGCGCGATTCAACTCCGAGCCCAGCACAGTGACATCCGAGGTGATTCCGCGTGCGGCGAAGTCTTCGGACAGAGTCGTCAGGTCCTGAGCCAGCGCCGGTTCGACCTGCTCTGCGGTGACAAAGGTCCCCCTGCCGCGCACCTGGACAAGCCGGCCTTCGGCGATGAGTGCACCCAGCGCTTTGCGCAGCGTCCCCCGGGAGACCCCGAACTCGGCTGCCAGTTCCGGTTCGGGTTTGAGCCTGTAGTGAGCCGGCCAAATTCCTAGCGTCACGCGCTCGCGGATCACCTCGGCGATCTGGAAATGGAGCGGAACTGGTGCCGACCGATCGATGGTCAAGCCCGTCGTCGTCGCCACTTCTGTTCCCCTCGCTGTCGTCATACGCTCTTCCTGTTGAACCTGCGACTGCCTTGACGCCGTAGCGTGGTTCACATATGTTCATCATTGTACATAGACATATATGAACAAAGGGGTGACGATGAAGATCGCGGTTGTCGGCAGCTACGGCGTCGGCGAGACGATGCGCACGAAGCGCTTCCCTGGTCCCGGCGAAACAATGACAGGAGGAGTGCTCACTGTCGGCCACGGCGGCAAGGGGGCGAATCAGGCCATTGCCGTCCGTCGCCTCGGCGTCGAAGTCTCTCTGCTCACCGCCATCGGTGACGACGCATCGGCCGAACGGGCGATCAATCTGTGGGACAGCGAAGGCATCGAGACCTCGCAGGTACTCAGGGTCGACGGCGCCAAGACGATGACAGGAATGATCATCGTCGACGACGAGGCCGAGAACCGGATCGTCATCGCCCCGGGCGCCCTCGACCACTTCTCTGCGTCCGATGTCCGTGCCAGGGCAGAGGCGATCGAATCCGCAGACGCGCTCATCGTCTGCCTCGAGATTCCGATCGACGCCGCCTGTGAGGCACTGAGGATCGGCCACGAGGCGGGCCTGCTCACCGTGCTCAACCCAGCTCCGGCGGCTCCGGTCCCCGCCGAGGTCCTCTCCTGCGTCGATGTCATCACGCCGAACTTCTCCGAAGCGCGAGCCCTCCTCAGTGATGACAGCGGTGCGAGTGATTCGAGTGATGCGGGCGATGAGACATCCGCCCCCGGAGCCGCACGGGAAGAGGACGCAGTAGAGCTCGCGGCCGCTCTGCACACCGCCACCGGCTGCCGGGTCGTCTTGACCCACGGAGGAGACGGGAGCATCGTCGCCGACGCCCACGGTGTGCGCACCGTCGCGCCCCATCCTCCCACCGATCTCGTCGACACCACCGGTGCCGGCGATTCCTTCACCGGGGCGCTGACAGTCGCCCTGCTCGAAGGCGATGACCTCGAGACCGCCGCTGTGCGTGCAGCCGAAGTCGGATCGTATGTCGTCGCTCGGCAGGAGGTCATCCCAGCCCTGCCGCATCGCAGCGAACTCTCCGAGCGACTGTGGTCGCAGCAAACTCAGCACGACACCACCGAAAGCTGAGTCCGGCACCGGCACCGCCACGCACTGACTACGACACCATCGCACCAAGGATCTCACGGACCCACTGGCCCCACCGATCCGACATCACAGGAAGAAGAACAGATATGGCAGACACCGATTTCGCATCCCTGAGCTCTCGTGAGCTCGCCCCCTACATCCAGCACACCAAGATCTCCGTCGGCATCACCAGGGATGAGATTATCGCCCATGCGCAGGAGGCCGTCGAATACGGTTTCGGTGCGGCTATGGTCCCGGGATCCTGGGTGAAGACGGTGGCGGACACGCTCAAGGGCACCGGTGTGCCCGTCGCCACCGCCCTCGACTTCCCCACCGTAGGTGTGACGTCGAGTGCAGGCAAAGCCGCCGAAGCGACCGAGCTGGTCCGCCTCGGCGCCGACCAGATCGACATCGGAGTCCAGATCGGCTGGCTCAAGAGCGGCGACTTCCACGCCTTCCGTGATGACATCGCCGGAGTGGTCAACGCCGCGGGTGTACCGATCAAGGTCATGCTCGAACTGCCCCTGCTGACCGAAGACGAGAAGAAGGCCGCCATCGAACTCAGCCTCGAAGCAGGCGTCTCCTATCTGAAGAACGCCAGCTCAGGAGCAATCGAGACGGCTTCTCCGGCGAATATCCGCTACCTCGTCGAGCGCAGCCCCGAAGTCGTGCTCGTCAAAGCGTCGGGGGGCATCAAGAACCGCGACCAGGTTGTCGAGCTGCTCCAGGCCGGTGCGGCCTGCGCTGGGACGAGTGCGGGCATCGAGATCATCACCAACAGCACATCTTCTGAGACCGCCAGCTACTGAGAGCAACTGACGCCGACATCTCGTCGACGACGCCGAGAAGGGACTGCTATGACACGATGCATCATCATCGACACAGACACCGCCCAGGACGACTGCATCGCCCTGCTCGTGGGTCTCCTCGATCAAGAATCCGCGCTTGAAGCAATCACCATGGTGGCCGGGAATGTGGGGTTCACCCGTCAGGTGCACAATGCCCACATGACGCTCAGCGTCGCCGGCCGCCTCGGCGAAGTGCCAATCCACCTCGGATGCGAGCGGCCTCTGACACGCGAATGGGTGTCGGCCGAGAACGTGCACGGGGACGGCGCGGGCGGGATGAGGATGGACCCCACCGGCTGTGCACCCGAGGCTGAGCACGGCGTCGATGCCTTGGTGAGGATCGTCAGCGAGAGTCCCGGCCAGATCGACATCGTGGCCATCGGGCCGCTGACGAACATTGCTATGGCCGTGGTCAAGGATCCGGCGTTCGCCGCCAATGTGAGGTCACTGACGATCATGGGCGGATCGAACAATGGCAGGGGCAATATCACAGCAGCGGCCGAGTTCAACTTCTACGTCGACCCCGAGGCGGCCGACATCGTGTTCTCTTCCGGACTGAACATCACGGTCGTGCCGTGGGCTCCGCTGACCCTCAACGACGCCGTCTTCGATGCTGAAATGCTCGATCAGATCGCCACGATCGACACCCCACTGGCACGCTTCTTCACGAAAGTCTGCGCAGCCACACTCGAGTTCGACGAGGCGGTCGGGATTCCGGGAACCACCCATCCGGACTCGTTGTCGGCAGCACTCCTCCTGCATCCGGAGCTCATCACGGCCGGAGCGGACTACAACGTGCAGATCGAAACCGGCTCCGAGCTGACTCGCGGCTACGCGGCAATGTCGTGGGGAGTCCATGACCTCCCAGCCAATGCCCGAGTCGTCGAAGCTGTCGACGGGCAGGCCTTCTTCGACCTCATCTGCGCACTGCTGTCGACCGACACCACTCCCAGCCGCGAGATCGAGGGCCTGCGATGAAGGACGAAGCGGCCGTGGACAGCAGGGAGGTCAAGCCCGTTCTGGTGCTCACCGCCCTTGTCGTGGCCGTAGCCAGCTTCCAACTGAATGCCACGATGCTCGCCCCGGCCATCGGCACCATGGCCGCTGAGCTCAACACTGATATCGCCACCATCGGACTGTCTTCGACGGTGTTTTCCTTCGTCACCGCCATCGCCGGTCTGTTCTGGCCTCCGCTGAGCGATATCATCGGTCGAAAGCGAGCGCTGCTCCTCTCCACGGGCATCCTGACATTCGGCAGCCTCGTCGCGGTGCTCGCGGTGAATGTGCCGATGCTCATGGTCGGTCGTGCGATGCAGGGAGCCTGCGGGGCGACCTTCGCGCTGTCGTTCCTGGTGCTGCGACAGGTCGTCGACCCCAAGCGCTTCGGGCGCTATGTCGGGATCATCACTGCCATCAACGCCGGTGTCGGAGGAATCGACACCTTGCTGGGTGGCATCATCGCTGACGCGGTCGGGTTCCGAGGCATCTTCGGCCTCACGCTTCTCCTTGAGATCGTCGCTGTCATCATGATCGCTCTGTGGACTCCTGAGATCCGGGACCTCACAGCAGCGCGCATGGACTGGTGGGGGCTGGGCAGCCTCACCCTTGTTCTCGTCGCCATCAACGTCGGCCTGACCACGGCGTTCCTGCCGGGCGGATGGACGGAGTGGAAGACCTGGGTGAGCTTCGGCATCGCCGTCATCGCGCTGATCGCCTTCCGCATCGGCGAAGGGCGGATCACCAATCCTCTCCTGCCCATCGAGGCGCTGTCCGACCGCGGCGTCTGGGGGCTGCTGCTGACGACGTTCTTCACTCTGGCCTCGAGCTTCTCTGTCCTCGTCTTCATTATCCCGGCTCTGACTCAGGATCCCGAGGGCGGCTTCGGACTGAGTTCGACCTGGTCAGCGCTCCTCTTCCTGATGCCCTATTCGCTGCTGGGGTGGATCACGGCTCCGGTCTTCGGCACTCTGGCCCCGAGAATCGGCTACCGGCTCGTCCTGCGCATCGGCCTGCTCAGCAGCCTCGTACTCACGGGACTGATGGTCGTGGGAGTGTCCAATGCGGCCATGCTCGGCTGTGTCGTCTTCTTCATGGGTGCGACGTACTCGGCCGCAGCCTCCTGCGCGCTCAACGGGCTGGGCATCATCTACGCGCCCGTCTCCCATCCCGGCATCCTGCCGGGAATGAACTCCGCTGCTTTCAACTTCGGCGCTGCTGTAGGCATCGGGGTCATGTCGGCCGTCATTTCGGGCGACCCCGGTACGGGAGGCTACCGCAGTGCGCTCATCGTCGCCACGGTGTTCACCGCTCTGGCGTTCGTGTTCTCACTCGTGCTGCCGGCCCGTCAGGTCGAGGGCGAAAAGGTCTGAGAGCTGCAGGCGCGGTTTCTGCTCATTGCGAAGTCGTGTCCTCCGCGAAAATCAGCGCGCAATCAGTGAGGGACCGCGACGTACAGTGCGGTTCCGGCTACTGGCGTCACCGTATAGGAGTCCAGCTGAGCGGGTTTGAGCCTGCTGCCGGTGGCGAACCGGGGATCCAGGCTGATCGCGACCAGGTCGCCGTTGGCCAGCAGCATTGCGTCGTCACTGACGTTTTCGAGTAAGGACTCGACTTCGTCCTCCAGGCTGTGAACCGTCATGTCGATTCCAGCGACACCGTAGAACTCGCCGTCAATCTCCAGCGGCGCCGTGAACGTGAACGCGAACTGGTCAGTGCACATGTAGTCGACGAAAGGTCCAGTCATGTGACTGCGTCCAGTCGTCGCAGGAACCCGATACCATTCGATGTCTTCGAGACCGGCTTGATACGTCCCGAGTTCAGTGAGATCGGCGTCGAGCGGCAGCGGTTCGCCTCCGTTCTCACGCTGGGTGACCCACCACAGCAGAGATCGCGAACGGGCAAGGACTTTTGGGTGGACGCTGACGATTCCGGCTCCCGCGAACCTGGTCGTGGAAGCGAGGACATCGCGTGCGACGTTTTCGACACGCGTCTCGACCGACCGCGGGGCCACGGAAATCGCATCAGTCGCGACGGACACGATACGTTCGATGGTCTCTGGAACACCCACGTGCCACGCGGTGATTGAATCCAGGAGCCTTGTCAGCTTAGGCGTTTCATCTAATGTTCTCACGTTCGTGCCTTTGTGCGTCATTGCGTTTGGACAACAGCCATCTCAGTGAGATGGTAACAGCTTCCTCCCGCGCCCTGATCGCCGCATCTGTGGCACCGGCGATCATTTCATCGAGCATGTGTTCGTTGTGCGTGAAGATCGACTGTCGAAGCTCTTCGTCGTCCAGGCCCATCCAGAGAAGAGCTCCGAATTCGTTCTGGATCCGGATCTGTTCGTGCACCAGACGAACCGACTGAGACTCACCAGCCAAACGCAGATCTAAGCCGCCCTGAACCGACCGAGCCGCCGCCCCATCGCTCGGGCTCGCACGAAGGAATGTCTCACGAACCGCCATCAGATTGTGTTCGAGGCCCATGCTGTCGATCGTTCTGAGCACGGCGTCGACAATCGCACGATAGTACGTTGCGAAATCAGTGATCTCTGCACGCGAAAGCGCTCCGATCCGACGTTGAAGCAAATCGCGTGCATGATTCGAGTCCATGGCGACAAAGCTGCCGCCGCCTCGCCCCTGCTTGGTATAGAGCAGGTCGGTGGCTCTCAGCTGCTGCAGTGCTTCCCTGACGGTGACGAGGGAGACGCGAAAGCGCGCAGCCAGAGCTGATTCGCCCGGGAGCCTGTCGCCGGGGGCAAGAACGCCCGTTGCGATGGCGTCTTCGAGCCGTTGACGGATCCTGGAAACGAGCGCCTTCTCTCCAATCGGGGCATAGACGGCAGCAGTAACCGGGGAATCTGTCGGGCTGTCTTCCATATGTCGATTATCCGAGTGGAGACTGAGAAAATCTTGAAACATATGGTTCCATGTGTTTATATGATTTACGACACAACCCCGGATTCGAGGAGACCGACATGACAGCAACTAGGGCCACCGCCATCTCTCTGCGAGGTGTCGAAAGGCGATTCGGCGATGTCATCGCCGTCGATGGGGTTGATCTTGATATTGCGGAAGGGGAATTCTTCTCGATGCTCGGTCCTTCCGGGTCGGGAAAGACCACCGTTCTTCGACTGATCGCGGGATTCGACGAACCTACGGCAGGGTCGATTGAGCTCTCGAGTCGACCTGTGCATCAGCTGGCTTCCTACGACCGTGACGTCAATACGGTCTTCCAGGACTACGCTCTCTTTCCGCATCTCAATGTGATCGAGAACGTCGAATTCGGCCTGCGAGTCCGCAAGGTGGCGAAATCTCGACGGCGGCAACTGGCGCGGGAAGCGCTCGAGCGGATGCAGCTGGGTGCATTCGAACGCCGCATGCCCGGCGAGCTGTCGGGCGGACAGCGGCAACGCATTGCGCTTGCCCGCGCCATTGTCGTGGATCCGAAGGTTCTCCTTCTCGACGAGCCGCTTGGAGCGCTGGACAAGAAGCTGCGGGAGCAGATGCAGGTCGAACTCAAGGATCTGCAGCGTAACCTCGGCATCACCTTCGTCTTCGTCACTCATGATCAGGAAGAGGCGCTGACCCTTTCAGACAGAATCGCCGTTTTCTGTGACGGACGGATCCAACAGGTCGATACGCCCGAGAACCTCTATCGGGCACCAGCCACCGAATTCGTTGCGTCATTCGTCGGGACATCGAATCTCTTCGACGCCGACCATTCCCGACGTCTGCTGGGTATGGATGGGACGTTTACGATTCGCCCTGAGAATCTCCGCGTCGGCAGCCCCGGAAGTGGGAGTGACGGACGGCTCTCTGGAACGGTGCGCAATCGGATGTTCGTCGGAGCGAACCATCGGACAATCGTCGGGGTCGACGACCTTGAGGTGTCTGTGCTCGAGCCTGCGGACTCGCCCAGTCGTCGACTGGGTGAACAGATAGTTCTTGATTTCAACGATTCTGACGTTCGGAAAATCCGGACGGCCGAAAAAGCTGCGGCACCAGCCGCACAAGAATAAGGAGAACAGTGAACATGGCACTGACAAAACGCGCCAAAGGAGGCGTGGCCCTGGTGGCGGCGCTGGCGTTGACGTTCGGAATGAGCGGATGCGGGACAGCGTCGGGTGACAACTCTGAGAGCGAGTCCAAAGAGCTCAAGGAACTCGGTGACCCGGAAGGAGAAGTCTCGCTCCTTGCGTGGCCGGGGTATGTAGAGGACGGGTCGAATGATCCCAATGCTGACTGGGTGACCCCTTTTGAGGAGGAAACAGGTTGCACGGTCAACGCACAGACATATGGAACGAGCGATGAAGCCTTCAACCTCATGAAGCAAGGCGGCATCGATGTCGTTGCCGCCTCGGGCGATCTCTCTCTGCGCCTGATCGCTGCGCAGGATGTGCAGCCGATCAACAACGATCTCGTTCCCAATTACGAGAACGTCTACGACTTCCTCAAGAACCGGGACTGGAACTCTATGGACGGAAAGAACTACGGCGTTCCTCACGGGTACGGGGCTAATCTCCTGATGTACAACAAGAAGGAATTCGACAAAGCACCGACCTCCTGGGACGTCGTCTTCGACAAGGCCGATGAGCATAAGGGCAAGATCACGGCCTATGACTCGCCGATCTACATCGCCGATGCCGCAGTCTATCTCATGGAACACCAGCCCGACCTGGGGATCAAGAACCCATACTCACTTGACGAGGATCAATTGAATGCTGCCGTCGATCTGCTCAAGGAGCAGGGCCCGAACGTGGCGGAGTACTGGTCGGACTATCTGAAGTCCCTGCAGGGGTTCGAAAACGGATCGGTCGTGGCCGGCACAGGTTGGCAGGTCACGATGAATGAACTCGATCCCAAGAAGTTCGGTTCGGTGCTCCCTGAAGAGGGAACCACCGGCTGGAGCGACACCTGGATGATCTCTTCGGAGACTGATCACCCGACCTGTTCATACAAGTGGCTCGACTACATGTCCAGCGCGAAAGGTTCGGCAGCTGCCACCGAGTACTTCGGTGAAGCTCCGAACAATCCCGGTGCATGCAAGGAGGCCGAAGATCCCAAATTCTGCGATACCTACCACGCCGGCGACGAGAAGTACGCCGAGGGCATCTGGTACTGGACGACTCCGATCTCCGAGTGCCTGGACGGACGAACCGATGTCGAATGCACCGACTACGCCGCGTGGACCAAGGCGTGGCAGCAGATCAAGGGGTGAACACAGATGAGTCAGGTCAGCAGCATCGACAAACGACTTCAACCTCCCCCGACATCAGTCTGGAGGCGCCTATCGAGCTTCTTCGGATCACATCGACGGCTGGCGCTGACGGTGCTGCTGGCTGCGCCGCTGACTTGGCTCATTCTCATCTACATCATCGCACTGCTCCTGCTCCTCGTCACAGCGTTCTGGTCGACTGACAGCTTCACCGGTCAAGTCGTTCAGGATTGGACTTTGGGCAATTTCAAGGCGGTGTTCACTGAAGCACTGTACCGGGCGGTGACGATGAGAACTCTCATCATTGCCGTATCGGTGACGATCATCGATGTGCTCATCGCGCTTCCCGTCGGGTACTTCATGTCCAAGGTTGCCGGCCCACGGCTGCGAGGAGCATTGGTTGTCGCCTTCCTTATGCCGTTGTGGGCCGCGTACCTGGTCAAGGCATACGCGTGGCGCACCATCGTGTCGCCACACGGTCTTCTCGACTCGATCGGCGGGTCGCCCGGATTGGGTCTCGTCGCAACGATCATCACGATGTCCTACATCTGGCTGCCCTACGTGGTGATGCCGGTCTACACCGGATTCGAACGGATTCCGGACAGCCTCATCGAAGCAGCCGGCGACCTCGGCGCCAAGGGATGGAAGACGTTCACTGCGGTGATCATTCCCTTGGTCTGGCCTTCGGTCATCGCGGGTTCGATCTTCTCGTTCTCACTGACTTTGGGTGACTACATCGCCGTGCAGATCGTGGGGGGCTCGCAGCAACTGCTGGGAACGCTGATCTACTCGAATGTCGGCACCGGTGGCAATATGCCGTTGGCCGCAGCCACAGCGTTCATTCCTATCGTGGTCATCCTCATCTACCTGACAGCCATTCGCCACACCGGTGCGCTGAAGAATCTTTAGGACACACAATGAGAATTCCATTCCCGGTCAAAGCCGTTCTCAGTGCCATAGTCTGCGCGGTTCTGGCTTTCGTCTATATTCCCTTGATCATCGTCGTCATCAACTCCTTCAACGCCAGCCAGTCTCTCGGCTGGCCCCCGCAGTCCTTCACCTTCGAATGGTGGATCAGGGCGTTCAGCGACCGGGGCGCGCTGTCTGCGTTGGGGACGAGTCTCCTCGTTGCAGCGTGCGCGACAGTGATCGCACTCGTCCTCGGCACGCTTGCGTCACTGGCGCTCGACCGATTCGAATTCTTCGGCAAGGAAGCGGTGAACCTGCTCGTCGTTCTGCCGATTGCGCTGCCGGGGATCATCACCGGTATCGCGTTGAACAACGCATTCACGACCATGCTCGGGTGGAAACTCGGCCTGCTCACCGTGATCACAGCGCATGCGACATTCTGCATCGTCACGATCTACAACAATGTCTTTGCCAGGATGCGCAGACTCTCCGGAAACCTCCGCGACGCGGCGATGGACCTCGGGGCGGATTCCTTCACCACGTTCCGTCTCGTCACCTTCCCTCAGCTGCGTAGCGCGCTGCTCGCCGGTGGCTTGCTCGCATTCGGACTCTCATTCGACGAGATCATCGTCACGCAGTTCACCGCAGGGGCCGGTGTGCAGACCCTGCCGATCTGGATCTTCGACAATATGTTCAGACCCAATCAGGCTCCGATCGTCAATGTCATCGCGACATTCCTCGTCATCGTCTCGATCATTCCGATCATGCTGGCGAACAAGATCGGAGGCAAGGCAGCCACCGGGGCAGCCTGATCGCCAACGTCATCTTTCAACTGTGCGCAGTACAGTGGCAGGGTATCGAATACCGCAATTCATGAACAGAGGCGCACATGAATGAACCCGACGCGATCATTCGAGCTTTTCGACCGGTTCTTGGCCACGAGAAGGGTCTCGCTTCACGGTCGTCGCCAGCTCAGCACTCGCGTAGCGTAGATGAGTGAGTCCGAAGCGGCCGCCGCCGCGAACGCGGCCACGAACTCTACGACGTTCGAAGTCGTAGCGCGGGCCGGCTTCGCAATGAATGGCGTGCTTCATGTGCTGATAGGCGTCATCTCGATTCGAGTCGCGACCGGTCACGGTGGGAAACCGACTGAGGCGAGTGTCATGACCGAGGTCGCCGACCTGCCTGAGGGGTTCCTCGTGCTCTGGGCTGCGTTTCTGACTTTCGCAGCTCTGGCGGTCTGGCAAACGTTGGAGGTCGTGTTCGGCCACCGATACCGGTCCACACACAACCGCGTCATCCAAAAGGGGAGCTCGATCGGACTGACCGTCATCTATATCGCCCTCGCGGTTGCCACTGCGACGTTCGCGCTAGGCGGGTCCGACAGCAGAAGCCGTGCAAAGAAGTCGCACCTCAGCTTGGAATTGATGCAAACGCTGCAAGGGCGGCTGATGCTGGCCGCAGTCGGTGCGGTGATATTCGGCTTCGGTGTATTCTTCATCGTCAAAGGCATCCGGCGCGGCCATCGTAAGAACCTGAAAACCACGGACGGAGGATTCGGGACGACAGCCGTCATCCTTGGCGCTATCGGCTATCCAGCAAAAGGCGCAATCGTCTGCTTCGCCGGAGCGCTCGTGGCCTATTCGGCCTTCGCCTTCGACCCGTCAAAGGCCGAAGGCGTCGGTGCCGTGTTCCAAACCATGCGCCAGCAGCAGTTCGGGCCCGCATTGCTGACCGCAGCGGGCTGTGGGCTCATCAGCTATGGGCTCTACCTGGGTTGCCGGGCGAAGATCGGCACGATGGCAAACGACTATTGAACGATCAATAGCCAGACAGATGTGCCAACACTAGACTGATTCGCATGGATGAACGCCCCCGCGAACGTCTTGACCCCACCAAGATCCGCGATCAGCCCGCGCTCAGGAGTTCGTCCGGAACGGTGTGGATCGTCTCGGGCGGACTGTTTCTGCTCGTCATTGCCATCGTGCTGGCATGGGTCTTCGTCAGCAGCGGAACAGCAGCGCCGCTCGTGATCGCGACCGGCGCTGTCGTCGCTGGGCTCTACGTTGTGCTGCTGCTCGTCCGATTCCTGGTCCGACCCGGCAAGGTGCGGCTGCGAATCATGGCCGCGGCGATGATCGGCATGGCACTGATCGCGGTCCTCGGGCTGTTGGCGAGCGTGGGAGCCGAATCAGTCAGCCTCCGGTGAAGCCGACGAGGTGTCCGTTCAGTTCCGTTCGTTGGAGTATCGTCTGCCCTGATCGAGCAGTGCCCCGATGGCCACAAGCACACCGGCGATCACGAGCACCCAGCCGACTCCGGTCGTGGAATTGCTCGGCGACGACACTACCAGCGACAAGGCACCCAGCGGTGCCAGTCCGCCGGCCACTGCGGTGCCGATCTCGCGTGCGGTGCCGACACCTGCAGACCTTGCTTCAGGTGGGAATTGGCGAGAGAGGAACGATCCTTGGGCGGAGAACATCATCGGCGCCAGCACGCCCGTGCCAATCGCGATGGCGAGGTAGACCATGAACGTGCTCGACTCCTGAAGCAGGGCGAGGAAGACGAAAGCGAAGACTGCGGAAAGGACGCCGCCAGTCATGATCACTGTCTTCGAACCGAACTTGTCGCACATTTCCCCGAAGGCCGGGACGGTGACGATGGCGACCATTCCCGCCACCATGACTGCTCCGGAGGTGACGTTGGCCGAGACTCCTTGGAACTCGTCGAGATAGGCCAGCGAAAACGTTTTGAAGATGTAGCTCACCGCGTTGTAACCGATGGCGATGATGAAGACGACTGCCAGGGGGCGCCAGTGATGGACGAAGACATCGAAGAACTTCGGCGCAGCCTTCTCCTCATTCTCAATCTTCTCTTCGACTTTCTGCTCGAATTCCGGAGACTCCGGCAGGGAAGACCGGATCCACATGCCGACGGCGACGAGGATAACGGAGATGATGAACGGAATCCGCCATCCGCCGGACATGAGGAACTCATCGCCTTGCAAGGTCAGGATGAAGATCGTTGCCGAGGAGAGCACGAGTCCGATGTTGAGACCGAGTGCCGGCCACGCGCCCTGGCGCCCGCGGCGTGATTCGTGCGCATGCTCGTAGGAGTTCACCGCTGCGGAGGCGTATTCGGCGCCGGCCCCCATGCCCTGGAACACTCGCAGGGCCACCAACAGGACCGGTGCCCACACCCCGATGCTGGCGTAGGTGGGGAGGAGGCCGATGCAGCAGGTGGAGATGCCCATGAGAGCAAAGGTGATCACCAGCACTTTCTTTCGCCCCAGGCGATCCCCGAGGTGGCCGAAGACGATGCCGCCGATGGGGCGGGCAATGAATCCGACGGCGAATGTTGCGAAGGCCGAGAGAGTGCCTGCTTGGCTGTCACCCGCCGGAAAGAAGATTGTGCCGAACACGATAGACGCCATCGTTGCGTACAGGTAGAAGTCGTACCATTCGACCGTGGTGCCGACAATGGTGGCGACGGCGACTTTGCGCAGTCGCTTCTTCTCATCTTGCGGGCCTTCATCGAGGACGCGCAGCGGCTGGGAGTTCGCCTCGTTGCGAATAGTGTTCATGCGGATCAGTTGTCTTTCTGTTCTGAGTTCGGTGTAGACGGAGCGAGGTTCTGGGCTTCGGTGACGACGTCGAGGATGTGCTCGGCGATGGCCATCGACGAGGTGGCCCCGGGCGACGGGGCATTGCGGATGAGGGTGGCGCGTCCCTGCTGCTCGATGACGAAGTCGTCGAGCAATTCGCCGTCAGCATCCATGGCCTGGGCTCGGATGCCGCGGGGGATAGGCTTCGAAACGGCACCTCTTAGGGAAGGCACGTATTCTGCTGCCCCTGCCAGGAACTTCTTCCGTGAGAGCACGGCACCGAATTCGTGCACAGCGGCCTTCATGTTCTGTGCTGCGAACTTCCAGAAAGCGAGGTTTGAGGCCACTCGTATGCTGTCCTTCACTCCGATTTTCCACCCCGAATAGTTCTCTCGTCCGAAGGACAGGAAGGCGTTGGGGCCAATGAGCATCTCACCGTCGACGCGTTTGGTCAGGTGCACGCCGAGGAACGGATAGGCGGGATCCGGCACCGGATAGACCAAGCCGTTGAGGATGGTTCGGTGTTTGGGCTCCAGTTGGGAGTACTGTCCGAAGAACGGCACGATCGTCGGGTGGGCAGCTCCGCCGGCCATCTTTGCGACCCGGTCGGACTGCAATCCTGCGCAGGCGATGACGAAATCGAACGATTCGACGTGCTTCGTGCGGTCGCCTCGGCGGGTTGAGCTGTCGACGGTTGTGACGGTGCAGCCGTTGGCCTGGATGTCGATGTCGACAACTTCAGAATTGAGATGGATGGTGCCGCCGTGTGCGCGTACGTCGTCGACGAACGACCGGGTGATGGCAGCGTAATCGGTGATTGCGGTGTGAGGCGAATGCAGGGCGAGCCGGCCGACGGAATTGGGCTCGATCTCTCGGATTCTCTCGGGGCCGATGAGTTCGACGTCCGGCACTCCGTTGGCCACGGCCCTTTCGTGGATCTTGCGCAGTCGCTCTTCTTCGTCGGCATGCAGTGCGACGACGATCTTGCCGCACTCGTCGTAGGGGAGGTCGTTTACCGTTGCGTAGTCTCGGAGCAGATTGACTCCACGGCGGCACAGTCGGGCCTTGAGACTGCCCGGTTCGTAGTAGAGCCCAGCGTGAACCACACCGGAGTTGTGCCCTGACTGATGGGCAGCCACGTGGTCAGCCTTTTCGTACACGGTGACCAGGGCATCGGGATAGCGCTGAGTGATCTCCCGGGCGATGGCGGCCCCATTTATTCCGGCGCCGATCACTGCGAATGATCGTCGTGTGCCCTGCTTGTGTTCTGTCATCGTGTACCTGTTTCCCACCCGGTAGTCCGTGTGTCCGGTTCTGCTCGTCTCAAGCGCCGCTCGGTGCAGGCGGTGAGACTCGCACCACAGCAGCTTTCAGGTAGCCTAACAGCTTGCATGTAGCATGCAACTCGTCAGGCGTCGCTACACCAGTGGAGATATGTGCTGCTCAGTCGGAGATCCACGCGAGTCGAGCCCGCAGGTCATGCTCGCCGAACTCCGGGCGCCGACGGGTTTCCTGGTTGATGAGCGTCTCGGCGGTGTTGTAGATATGACGTCGCATCGCCGCCGCAGCCGCCTCGGGATGTTGAGCCATGATCGCGTCGAAGATGTCGACGTGATCAGCAAAGCATTCTTGGCACGAGCGAGATGTCGGAACAGTGCCCACACCAGTCTGCAGAACCATATTGCGCTGCTCGTGCAGGACATCAGCGGCACGGGTGTTGCCTGCCATCGCAAGCACTGCGGAATGGAAATCACGATCGGCGCGCAGCGTAGCTTCGGGGTCGTCGGTGTCGGCGGCGATCTTGAAATCTGCGTACTGGGCGTCGAGGTTCTTTCGTGCGTCCCTATCCGGGTTCAGCGCGGCTTTGCGAGCGAGTGGAACCTCGATGATCATCCGCAGTTCGAAGCCGTCGATGAGTGACTCGATATCGGTCTCGAGAATCCGGATGCCGCGATTCGGTTCGATGCTCACGAGGCCGAGGCGAGCGAGTTCGGCCGTGGCTTCGCGCACAGGCGTGCGGGAAACCCCAAGCCACTCGCCGAGGGCTGTGGCCGAATGAAGGCTTCCAGTGGGCAGCTCGCCGGCAACGATGGCTTGGCGCAACCGGTCTGTGGTCTGTTGGGTCAGCGTCGGCCCGCGGTTGACGATGGACATGCTTCGATTCTGCCATGCCGCAGACGCGACGACCGCCAGCGGTCCGTGTGAGTGGGAATTCGGTTGTGTGCGGTTCCGAGAACCGCACACTCGAATAGCTCAGCTGCTGGTCGAGTAGACCGTGCGCGAGCCTTCGGAGCCCGCTCGGCTGCAGTTGCGCTTCCGGGTCTCCGGGCTCGTGCCCCGAGCCTCGGAGACCTTCCGGCCGCCGCGGTTCCCACGGGTGCCGTCGTTGCCGCGGCTGCGCTGGGCGCGTGCAGGAGGGCGGCCCTCCTGCGAACTCGCGGCGCTGTGTCCTCGACCGGATTGACCGGTGCGGGTCGCTTCGCCACCGCGGCTGTTCTCAGCGCCACGACTGTTGCTGCCGTTGCCGCCACGACTCGTCTCTCCACCGCGGCCGTTCCCTCCACCGCGACCGCCACGGCGTCGCCGGGAGGAGCGTTTCCCACTCTGGCCCGGCTCCGTCTTCTTCTTCGGCTGCGGTGTCTCCTTCGGCTCCGGGGCGACGAAGGCCGCGGTTTCACCGACGAGTTCGGCCACCTCGGCGGATTCGACTGTCACCTTCTTCGGGCTGACCTTGATGGCGGCCTTGCGCAGCAGGGCCAGGGTGTCCTTGCGCTCTTCGGGCACCATGACCGTCACGACTTCACCGGAGCTGCCGGCACGGGCGGTGCGACCGGAGCGGTGGAGGTAGGCCTTGTGCTCGGTCGGCGGGTCCACATGGACGACGAGCTCGACGGAGTCGACGTGGACACCTCGGGCGGCGACGTCCGTGGCCACGAGCACGCGCACATCCCCGTCGCTGAACGCCGCGAGGTTCCGGTCGCGCGCTCCTTGTGACAGGTTGCCGTGCAGATCGACGGCCGGAATGCCCTGGGCCGTGAGCTGGCGGGCGAAGCGCTTCGCTCGGTGCTTGGTGCGGGTGAAGAGGATGCGGCGGCCGGTGCCGGAGGCCAGCTTGTGGATCAGTTCGTTCTTCTCATCCACGGGCACCTCGAACAGGTGGTGGGTCATGGCCGAGACGTGGGAGGAGGGGTCGTCGACGGAGTGGAGCACCTCGTTGTGGAGGAACCGGCGGACCAGCTTGTTCACGTCATTGTCCAAGGTGGCGGAGAAGAACATCCGCTGACCGTCGGCCGGTGTCTTCGCGAGAATGCGAGTGACACCGGGGAGGAACCCCATGTCTGACATATGGTCGGCCTCGTCGAGGACCGTGACTTCGATGTCCTCCAGGGAGACAAGCCCCTGCTGGAGCAGGTCTTCGAGTCGTCCCGGGCAGGCGATGACGATGTCCACCCCTGCGTTGAGTGCGGTTTCCTGGCGCTTCTGCTTCACTCCGCCGAAGATGGTCGTGGTCGTCATGCCGTAGGCCTGGGCCAACGGGTCGACCACGTCAGTGATCTGGGTCGCGAGTTCACGTGTGGGCGCCAGGATGAGACCCCGTGGAGGGCGACCCTTCCTGCGGCCGGCCGACTCGGAGGCCGCGAGGCGAACCACCATGGGGATCGCGAAGGCGAGCGTCTTGCCGGAGCCGGTCTTCCCTCTGCCCAGCACGTCACGACCGGCGAGGGTATCCGGAAGGGTGTCCTGCTGGATGGGGAATGCCTGGGTCTTGCCCTCTGCCTGGAGATGCTTGGTCAGCTCAGCAGGAACGCCGAGCTCGGTGAAGGAGACTGGGGCGGCATTTCCGCTCTCCGGCGCCGCGCCTTGTGTCGGAGTATTGCTTGTGGTTCGGGGCTTGGATGATCGTCTCCTCCTGGAGGAGGCACGTGTGCTTTGGGTATTGGTTGAAGTGGTGATGGAATGGCCCTTCGACGTGCCGGAGGGCAAGCTGCCGCCATCGAATGGTGACGCTCAGCCGCTTCCGGGCAAGGTGTGGGAACGACGTTTGACGTTCTCGATCGCCGAGAGAAAGTGGCTTCGCAATCATGCGCCGGAAATCATTCACGGCCGCAGAGACGAGACGTCCTGACGACGCAGGGAACCCTGGGTGCGGGTTCGCAAGTGGTACCAGCATACATCCCTCGGAGCTGTCGGTTCCACATGGGCCTGCCACATCGGCCTTCCACCTGGGGCTCTGGCCGCATGCGATCGGGCGCGCCGATCACACGGCCTTGGTCTCCGACTGTGCCTCGACTGTCGACGGACGCTCGACCTTTGACGGGCGTTCGACTGTCGACTGCGCCTTGACCTGCGACGGACGCTCGACCTTCGGAGGTACCGCCTCGGGCAGGTCGTCGAGTCCGTCATCGATGGGGGAGCGGGTGGCATCTTCGAGCGTGAGTCCGGCGGTGTCCAGCTTCGGTCGCATCCGGTCGGGAAGCGAGGTGTCGACGATGTCCGCGGGCTGCCGACGTCGCTTCGGCCAATTGCCGGTGACCCGTGCGCCGAGCGTCACAGAGGCCCAGCCGATGACCATGCCGGCGATGTCGTCGGCGATGTAGTGCCACCCGAAGTAGAGCGTGGCCACAACCGTGACCCCGAAGAAGATCCAGGCCGCGGTCCTTGTCAGCTGTCTCCGCGCAGTGCGCTCCAGGAAGAGCGCGGCGGCGAATGTCACGGATACATGCAGTGAGGCGAAGGCGGCCACCCCCTGGATCGACTCGCTGGTGGCCGGGGCGGCAAGGAAGTCGAGCCGGTTGGCGAGCAGGACCTCCTGCAGTTCGCCGACACCGGTTTCGGGGAGCCGACTGTACGAACTGGGGTGGGTGAAGACCGGCCCCAGCGAGGGCAGGATGTAGTAGCTGACGGTGCCGAGCACCCAGTTGAGACACAGCGTCGTCGAATACCAGGCGCCGATGGCGAGGTTGCGACTGAAGATGAGGACGACGCCGAGGCTGATGGGAACGAGCGGAAGGTAGGAGAGGTAGACGACAGAGAGGAACTCAGCCATGATGTCCGTGCCGAAGAGACCATGCAGGATCATCGCAGGGTCGTGCCCTCCGCTCAGCCAATGGTCTAACCGCAGAAGGTCCTGATCGAACAGGGTGCCTTCGCGAAAGATCGGAAGGACGTTTTTGAGGTTCCGGTAGCCGATGTAGCAGATGTAGAAGCTCAGCAGACCAGCACCGATGCACAGGAACCGGTGGGCATTCCACTCCTCCTTCACGACCTCTCGGATCGTGGTCGGCAGCTGTCTCCAGCCGCTTCTGCGCAGCGCATCCACGACGAGCCCCGCGCCGATGATCAGCAGAGCCATCAGCGGCAGACGGACAAATGAGGGCCCGAGGAAGCCATCGGGGTCCTTGAGCGGAACATCGAGATAGAGCGACGAGACTACGGCTGCTGCGCCGACAACGATGGAGAGTCCCAGGGCGAATGCGTATGGCCACTGTCGGATCTGAGTCATCGGCACAGAATATTGTCCTTTGTTGATGCGACGATCCGAATTCTCTTGACAGACCCTGATGGGCATCGTGGCGGCGATCACGAGATCCGATCATCCGAGGCAGGCGGAATCTGGGTGGTTGCCGTCGCTCTGACGAGGGTTCCCTCCTGCTGAGGGCAGGTCCACAATGGCGGAGAAGGCGATTTCTGCTCGCGTGCAGCCGCATGCGCAGTCAGCCGTCTGGAAAGAGCGCAATCATCACCAGCACCACTTTCGATGTTTCGCTCGACCAAGCTCAGGGGGCCGTTGACGCAGGGCGACGACGAGCCCTCGAATTGGACCTGAAGATGAATGTCGCCGTGGTCGATGCGGGCGGCAACCTCAAGGCCTTCGCCCGGATGGACGGCGCGTGGCTGGGCAGCATCGACATCTCGATCAAGAAGGCCCGGACTGCTCGCTACTTCGATATGCAGACGGCCGATCTCAGCCCCACGGTGCAGCCGGGCGAACCGCTCTATCACATTGAATTCTCCAACGGTGGACTGATCACCTTTCCCGGGGGCATCCCCTTGACCCTCGACGACGGCACCGTGATCGGCGCCGTCGGCGTGAGCGGATCCACCGTTGACAACGATCAGGCCGTCGCCGAGGCGGCCGCGGAGGTGATCGTGATCTCCTGATGAAGGCAGTCGTGTACAAAGGGCCCCGCGAGATCGCGGTCGAAGACGTCGAGGACGCGCAGATCCAGAACCCGACCGACGTCGTCGTTCGCGTCACGTCGACCGCGATATGCGGCTCCAACCTGCACATGTACGAAGGGCGCACGGATGCCGAACCCGGAATCACATTCGGGCACGAGAACATGGGCATCGTCGAAGAAGTCGGCAAAGGCGTCGCTCGCGTCAAAGCCGGCGACCGCGTCGTTCTTCCCTTCAACGTCGCCTGCGGATTCTGCGACAACTGCCGTGCCGGCAAATCCGCGTTCTGCCTCACGGCCAACGAACCGGGAACGGCTGGCGGTGCATACGGATACGTCGGGATGGGCCCCTACGGAGGCGGGCAGGCCGAACACCTGCGCGTGCCCTTCGCGGACTACAACTGCGTACCGCTGCCACAAGGCGATGAGCACGAGAAGGACTTCGCGATGCTCGCCGACATCTTCCCCACCGGATATCACGCCACGGAGCTGGCCGGTGTGCAGCCCGGGGAAACGGTCGCGGTCTACGGCGCCGGACCGGTCGGGATCATGGCGGCCTACTCCGCTCGTCTGAAAGGCGCCAGCCGCATCTTCGTCGTCGACCATGTGCCCAGCCGATTGGATTTGGCCCGCGACCTGGGGGCCGAGCCGATCAACTTCGACGACAGCGACCCCGTCGAACAGATCACCGACGCCCTCGACGGCTACGGCACCGATCGCGGGGTCGACGCCGTGGGATATCAGGCCACAGCCGCCAACGGCGAAGAACAGCCGGCCACGGTGCTCAACCAGCTGGTGGGAACGGTCCGCCACACCGGTGGAATCGGTGTCGTGGGGCTCTACCTGCCCTCCGATCCGGGCGCTCCGGACGAGCACTCGGCCAAGGGCGAGCTGCTGGTCAAGATGGGTCGACTCTTCGAGAAGGGACAGTCGATCGGCACGGGCCAGGCCGACGCCAAACGCTACGCTCACCGGCTGCGCGATCTGATCATCGCCGGTCGCGCCGAACCCGGCTTCGTCGTCTCCCAGGAGCTGCCGCTGACCGATGCTCCCGACGCCTATGCCAGATTCGACAAGCGCGAAGACGGCTACTCCAAGGTGCTCCTGCGCCCCGGCATGGGATGATGGACACACCCCGGAGATGAAGGAGCGGCCTGCCCACCGATGTTCGAACTCAACGATGCCGACACATGCACAATGGATGTCGACGCAGGCAGGGCAGACGAGCTGCTCCGGGGTGGTGCCCTCGACCGGTTGGGCACGGTGTTCCGGCACCACGCCGCACAATGCAAAGGCGGGATGCAGTTCAGCGTCTACCGGGCCGGTGAACCGGTCGCCCGGTTGAGGGCAGGTGTCGCCGGCAAACGCGCGGACACCTCGGCGAGGGCGTGGGACGAACGGACCCTGGCTGTCTTCTTCTCCGGCACCAAAGGCCTGGTCGCGACCATCGCGGCCAAGGCCGCGGGGGAGGGGCTGCTGGACGTCGACGCCCCCGTCGCCGACTATTGGCCGGAGTTCGCGAGAGCGGGCAAGGACACGGTGACCGTGGCGCAGGTGCTCTCCCACACCGTGGGACTGCCCTTCGTCGATCCGGACCCCTCGCTCGATGCCGAGGACCGACCGCGTGCCGATGACGAGCGATGGGCGTTCCTCGACTCGAGGAGAATGGCCGACATCCTCGCGCAGCAGGCTCCGCTCTGGGAACCCGGGACGAAGATCGCCTACCACGCGATCACCTACGGGTACCTCATGTCGGAGATCATCCTCCGCGCCACCGGCCGCAGCGTGGCTCAGTGGATGCACGCCGATCTCGCCCAGCCCTACGACCTCGACCTGCACCTGGGGCTGCCCGCCGAGGACGAGGACCGTGTGGCTCCGATCTTCCAGGCACCGGGCTATTCGATCTCGACCTACCTCAAGGACGATCCGAGACGCCGCAGCGTCATCGACCGCATGTACGCCTCACTGTTGGCGCCGAGTCTGCCGATGAACTCCCGAGCATTCCACGTCGCGGAAGTCTCGGCCGGGGGAGGGATGGGCAGCGCCGATGCGATGGCGAAACTGTATTCGCTGGTGGTCACTCCCGGTCGCCTCGGCGGAGGAATCGTCGCGACCGAGGCCATGGAACAGGCACTGCGCACGCGCTCGGAAGGACTCGACGTCCTCAACGATCGACCGCTGCGCTTCGGCCTCGGTTTCGAACTCGCCGACCCGATCGGAACCTACGGACCCGTCGAGCATGCCTTCGGACATTCCGGTGCGGGCGGGAGTCTGCACGGGGCGTGGATCGACGAGGGGCTCGGGTTCTCGTTCCTGTCCAATGAGATGCTCACGGAAGACGTCGACCGACGGGCGAAGGACCTGCTGGACGCGCTCGCCGGGAGTTAGACACGGCCAGGGCAGAATCCGTCAGCAGCCGGTCCAGACAACGGCGTGGCCCGTACCCGCTTCGTCGTCGCTTTGGCCGGCTGCGACATCCTGTTCGGACAGTGTGTAGGCGGTGGCCGAGTCTCCGCCGAGTGTCGGCAGCACAGTCACGTCGCCATCACGGACGAGCGCAACCTTGCCCTCATTCGTTCGGGCGGCCACATGTCCCGAGCTGGTGACTGCCTGGGCGCTCTTCAGATTGGCCGGCAACTCTTCGACGGTCTTCTCCTCGAGATTCCACAGCACCTGTGAACCGTTGTCGATGTCCACGTCGGAGAAGCCGACGGCGTAAGGTCCGCTGACGTCCTCCGCCGCCGACAGTGGGCGATCATCGATCTTCGGCAGCTTTCCATGGCTGTCGTCCGGGTGCCAGACATAGGCGTCCGTCCCCTCATCCGGGACGCCGACATTACCGACCACGGTGCCGTCGTTGCCGATGGCTCTGGCACTACCGTCGCCTCCCGCCGGCGGCAGCTCTTCTGCCGTCTGCGGGGTCTCGGCCGACCAACGAAGTCCGGGGGCGCTGCTGCCGGTTTCGACCGCATACCCGACAGCATCGCCATGGTCATTGAGATCGGTCACCGTCGCGTCTGCGCCCGCCGGCTCGCCCAGCTCGGTCATCTCCCCGTCCTCGTAGATGAACGAGGTGCGATTGCTCTCGCCGTGCTCGAATCCGAAACCGGCCACCGATCCGTCGTTGTTGACGGCGGCGACGGACACACTGCGCAGGTCGACCTCGATCTGCTCGAACTCGCCGTCGTGCCATATCCCTGGCAGCTCCTCGCCATCAACGGTGGCGTAGCCGACGAGGTGCTTCCCATCGTAGGACCCTGCCCTGACCCACGAGGTGGTGGCTCCGTTCGGAACCGGGAGTTCCTTGACCGAGCATTTGCCTCCACCGGTTCCGTCGGCACTTCGAGCTTCGGCCTCGCCGACGAACGGCGACGTCGTTGTCGTCATGACCAGGGCCGCCGCAAGCAGCGATCCTTTGACGGCTGCTCCGCCGCGTGGTCGTGATGTCATGGTCTCTTGCTTCATTGCAACTCCCTGATTCGACATTTCGGGCCAATATAGTGGTCATCAGGGACGTTGACAATGCCTCTGGGGCTTCCTCTGAGGCTTTCGGTACCCCCGTGTCAGCCGGCACGGAGAGTGCCACGCTGAAATATCCTCATGATCGGCATGCTGGTCTTCAGGAAGCGACGGAGAAGACAATGCTCATCATTCTTTGGGTCGTGGCGGGGATTCTCCGGCCCACAGCGACGCCGGTCAGTCAGATCTGGGCACCGACCGGAACGGCACATCCTCTGTAGTCGTCTGCACGCTCCATCCGCTCTCCCAGCGGTTGGCTTCAGGATCGACATGCGGGGTGGCAATGTCCTCCCGACCGGCGCGTTTGGTCCGAGTCGACACGCCGACTCTGGCGTCTCGGGCTTCGATGATGTCCTCGTTCGCCTGTCCATCGGCGGTGAAGCCCATCATCAGCTGCGGAACACCGTAGGGAAAGTCCTCGCGGTCGTATTGCCACGTATGGAATGTCTTTCCGTACGTCGACACCAGATCCTCGAAGTAGGAATGTTCGGCGATCTCGGGCACGCCAGGGGCCGTGAGGATGCCCGACTTCACCTCATAGTGATGGCTGTGCCACAGCTTCTTCTCAGCAGCCGGCAGAGAGCGGAACCGCTCCTCGCTGATGATGTACTCGATGCCGATCAGTCGGGCATCGGCGGCATTCCGATCGAAGATCACGCATTGGTGGAGGTCATGGCGCAGATGGATGCAGAAATGTGCGGCCTCGACCTGCCGCCCCATGTCATCGGCGTACATGTGCAGACCGTTGAGATACGTGCTCATGGCCTCGACCGGGTATTTCGTCTGCAGCGCGCCTGATGCCAAGTCCAGCAGACGGTGCTTGAGGGGATGCCCTCTGCCGACTTCGGCCTTCGCAGCCAGCTGCCGGCCCAGAGTGGCACCCAGCGTAACCGCGGTTCTGGCGGCAATGCCGAGCCCGAGGGATTTCAGCTGTGGGGTGTCCATGTCCCCACGTTACTGCGCTCCGAACGGTTTCGTCAGCCCCTTCCGCGTGGTGCCGACGACCGAACGTGACCCGCAATCTTAGCCGACGACCGACTGTTCGAAAAGGGGTAGCAGAGGCGGAGTACGTCTGGGACGGTGACGATATGGGCCGACCCAGATACTACGGTCCTGTGCACATTGTCTCGGTTCCAAGAGAGGAGCCATTATGAGTTCGAAGTTCACAACCATCAATCCCGCCACCGGTGAGACCGTCAAGGAATTTCCCACAGCCGATGACGCGGAGATCGCAGCCCTCATCGAGGACTCGGCGACGGCATTCCAGACATGGCGGACTACTCCGGTCGAAGACCGAACCCCGCCGCTGTCCCGAGCCGCCGACCTCATGGATGAGCGCAGAGACGAACTCGCCGCAATGCTGACACTCGAGATGGGCAAACTTCCCGACGAGGCCGGAGCAGAGGTCGACCTCTGCGCGCGGATCCTGCGCTACTACGCCAAGGAAGCCCCACGGCTGCTGGCCGACGAGACGCTGTCGCCGAACAGCGGAGGCCAGGCGGTGCTCAAGCACGAGCCGATCGGACCCGTGCTCGGAGTGATGCCGTGGAACTTCCCCTACTACCAGGTGACGCGGCTGGCCGCACCGAATCTGGCCGCGGGCAATACGATCATCCTCAAACACGCCTCGAACACACCTCAATCCGCTCTGGCGTTCGAACAGATCATGACCGATGCCCTGCTCCCACAGGACTGCTACCGCAACGTCTTCGCCGACAACGACCAGATCCAGACGATGATCGCCGACGAACGCATCAGGGGCGCCTCCCTGACCGGTTCGGAAGGCGCCGGTTCGGCAGTGGCCGGGGGCGCCGGCACGAACCTCAAGAAGTCGATTCTCGAACTCGGCGGCAGCGACCCCTTCATCGTCCTCGACGCGGACGACCTCGACGCCGCGGTCGAAGCGGCGGCAGCAGGTCGCATGACCAACTCGGGACAGAGTTGCATCGCCTCGAAGCGTCTGATCATCCTCGACGACAGCTACGACGAGTTCGTTCGGCTGCTGACGGAGAAGATGTCCCAGTTCGTCGCCGGCGACCCGAACGACCCCGCGACGACCATGGCACCGCTGTCCTCCGAACAGGCGGCCGCCGACCTCATGGAGCAGGTCGAGGACGCCATCGACCACGGAGCACAGGTGCACACCGGCGGCAAACGCGTCGATCGGCCTGGGGCCTTCGTCCAACCGACGGTACTGACGGGAGTGACCCCGCAGATGCGGGCCTACTCGGAAGAGCTGTTCGGTCCCGTCGCCGTGGTCTACTCCGTGGCAGACGAAGATGAGGCCATAGCCTTGGCCAATGACTCATCGTTCGGCCTCGGCGGTACCGTCGTCAGCGCCGACATCGAGAAGGCCCAGCGCGTCGCGGACCGAGTCGACACCGGGATGGTCTGGATCAATCAGGCCACCTGGACCGAACCGGACCTGCCCTTCGGTGGCACGAAGCGTTCCGGTGTCGGTCGCGAACTCGGCGCAGAGGGAATCCAGGAGTTCATCAACAAGAAGCTCATCCGCACCCCCTGACTCGGCATGCGAGAACTTCAGAGCAGGGGAGGACAGCATGACAGGAGAGGCCTTCTCCACGGTCACGGCATCCGGAGAGCGAACCCCGACCGACAATGGCGGGTTCCGGCCGCAGGTTCTGCGCGAGCACGCCCTCATCGCAGACGGAGAGCGTGGTGGTGTCATCGGCCCGCATGGAAACATCCTGTGGATGTGCGTGCCCCGCTGGCATGATGAACCGGTCTTCGCCACCCTCATCGGCGGACGTGGCGAATACACCGTCACGCCCAGCGACAGCTGGAACGTCTGGGGCGGCAGCTACCGGCCGGGATCATTGGTCTGGTGCCAGAAATGGGTGACGACCGAGTCCGTCATCGTCTGTGAGGACTCGCTGTCCTACCCCACCGACGTCGACACGGCCGTCATCCTGCGCCGGATCCGAGCCGTCTCGGGGACCGCGCGCGTCAGCGTGGTGCTCCAGCCCTCATCGGGTTTCAGCGGCAACGTTGTCTCCGAGGCGACAGTCGACGACGGAATCTGGACGGGGCAGGTCGATGACGTGCGGATGCGCTGGCAAGGAGCCCCGGACGCCGAGGTGGCCGAGGACGGACGTCTGCAGGTCGAGTTCGAGCTGGACGAAGGCGAAGAGCATGTGCTCGCGCTGGAGCTGGCCCGAAGCCGGCTGCCGGAGAGCCCCATCGACGCCGCCGAGGAACTGGAGCGGACGTACCGCACCTGGCAGCGCACGGTTGCGGAAGTGGAACGGCCCGGCAGGAGCGAGGACATCCTGCACTCGTACGCGGTTCTGGCCGGACTGACCTCTCAGGACAACGGCATGGTGGCCGCCACGACCATGTCCCTGCCTGAACGGCCCAAGGCCCACCGTGACTACGACTACCGCTATTCGGGGATCAGGGACCAGTGCTACGCGGGTCAGGGCGTTGCCCGGCTCGGTCCCAACCCGCTGTTGGATTCCGCGCTGACATTCGTCGCCGACCGGATCAATGCCGACGGGGACGACCTGAAACCCGCCTATCGGGTCGACGGCGGGCCGGTCCCCGACGAACGCAGCGTCGGCCTCTCGGGCTATCCCGGGGGTTCGAACGTCGCAGGCAACTGGGTCCGCGATCAGTTCCAGCTCGATACGATCGGCGAGGCCCTCAACTTGTTCGCGAAGGCCGCCGAGCTCAACCTGATGAACGCCGACCGCTGGGAAGCCGTCACCACGTGCGTGAGCATCATCGCCGACCGGTGGCAGCGTCCCGACGCCGGTGTGTGGGAGCTCGAAGACGACGTTTGGACGCATTCGCGGCTGGCCTGCGTCGCCGGTCTGCGCAGCATCGCGGGGCACACGTCGACCGGAGAGGCCGCTGGCTGGGAGGGCCTCGCCGACAGGATTTTGGCCGAGATCACCGCAACGAGCATCGATGCACACGGTGCCTGGCGGCAACGACCGAACCATGCCGGAACGGATGCGGCGATGCTTCTGCCCCTGGTCCGTGGAGCCCTTCCCCGCAGTGATCCGCGGGTGCTGGCAACACTCGACGCCGTCCGCCGCGATCTCAACCGGGACGGACACATCTACCGGTTCAAGCATGGCGGGCGAAGCCTCGGCGATGCTGAGGGCTCCTTCACCGTCTGCGGATTCATGACCGCGCTCGCCGTCGCAGACCAGGGCGACCTGCCCAGCGCGATCCACTTCTATGAGCGGGCCAGAAGCGCGGCGACCAGCTCGGGACTGTTCACCGAAGAATTCGACGTCCGCAGCCGCCAGCTGCGCGGCAATCTGCCCCAGGCCTTCGTCCACGCGCTCTTCATCGAGACCGCGATGAGGCTGTCCCCGGCCTTCGCACCGGCAGATCCGGAACCGGTGAGCGTCGACACTGAGGAGAACACATGAACTCGACAGCCCAGCGGGTCGTCGCCGTCACCGGCGCGAGCGGAGGAATCGGGCGGGCCAGTGCCGTCGAATTCGCTCGCACCGGTGCGAAGGTCGCGCTCATCGCTCGCGGTGGGGCCGGCCTGGCGGCCTGCGCCCGCGAGGTGGACGAGGCCGGCGGCCAAGCGCTGACGATAGAGGCCGACGTCTCCGACCCCGAGGCGATCAGGTCGGCGATCGAGAGGACAGAAGACGAATTCGGCGCCATCGACGTGTGGGTCAACGTCGCGTTCACCTCCGTCTTCGCGCGATTCGACGACATCGAACCGGAGGAGTACAGACGGGTCACAGAGGTCAACTACCTCGGGTACGTCTATTCCACGATGGCGATCCTGCCCCGGATGAAGAAGCGCGGATCCGGAACGATCGTCCATGTGGGATCCACCCTCGCCTATCGCGGCATTCCCCTCCAGGGCGCCTACTGCGGAGCCAAACACGCCATCCAAGGCTTCCACGAATCGCTGCGGGTCGAACTGCTGCACGACAAGAGCCCCATCAACGTCACGATGGTGCAGATGCCGGCGGTGAATACGCCCCAGTTCTCGTGGGTCCTCTCCCGCCTGCCGAAACAGGCCCAACCGGTTCCCCCGATCTACCAGCCGGAAGTCGCCGGTCGGGCAGTGGTCTACGCGGCGACACATCCCCGTCGCCGTGAATACTGGGTCGGCGGCAGCACAGCAGGCACCCTGATCGCCAACGCCATCGCCCCCGGGATCCTCGACCGCTACCTTGCTCGGACCGGGTTCGACTCCCAGCAGACTTCGGAGGATTGTGACCCCGATCAGCCGGTGAACCTGTGGTCCCCGGCCGACGAGGACACGGACTTCGGAGCCCGCGGAGCCTTCTCCGACCGGTCCAAGGACTCGTCGCTGCAGCTCTGGGCATCGCAGAACCACCGGGTCCTCGCCGCCGCGGGGCTCGGGCTGGGCGCAGGTCTGTTCGCGCTGCTGCTGCGACGTCGGTGAGACCGGACGAGGACACAAGCCCCGTCGGCGGGCGGGCGCACAGACACAAACCGGACAACTCGGAATCGGGAAGGTGATTGCAATGGCGACATCGGTCAGCGACTTCATTATCGATCGGCTCATCGAGTGGGGTCTGCACCAATGGTATGGCTTTCCCGGCGACGGCATCGGGGGCTTCGACGGTGCCATGGGCCGCGCCCAGCGGGACGGCAAGGACTTCAACTACATTCGGCCCACCCACGAAGAGGAAGCGGCCTTCATGGCCACCGCCCACGCGAAGTTCAGCGGCGGAGTGGGCGTGTGCATCTCGACGTCAGGGCCCGGTGCCATCCACATGATGAACGGTCTCTACGACGCCAAGGGAGACAACACCCCGGTCGTTGCGATCGTCGGCCAGCAGGCGCGAGTCTCGCTCGGCACCGAATTCCAACAGGAGATCAACCTCGAACGCATGTTCGCCGACGCCGCGGTCTTCGTCCAGACCGTGGCCACACCCATGCATGCCCAACTCGTCCTCGACAAGGCTGTGCGGATGGCGAAGGCCTACCGTGGGCCGGCCGTCGTCGTCCTGCCCGCCGACATCCAAACCATGGAGATGGAGGAGCCCACCGTCGAGCATTTCGTCTCCCGCAGCGGCATCGGCTTCGCCGAAGACAGGCTGCGTCCCGACGACGATGCCCTGGCCCGGGCCGCGCAGGTGCTCAATGACGGCGAGAAGGTCGCGATGCTCGTCGGACAGGGCGCCATCGGCGCAACGGACGAGGTGCTGGCAGTCGCCGACCGCCTCGGCGCCGGTGTCATCACCACGCTCCTGGGCAAACAGGTCGTGCCCGGGGATGTCCCCTACCACACGCAGCAGCTCGGGCTCCTCGGCTCGCGACCGAGCTACGACATGATCCAGAAGTGCGACACCCTCCTCATGGTCGGCACGAACTATCCCTACGGCGAATTCATGCCGCCGACCGGGCAGGCCCGAGCCGTCCAGATCGACCTGTCCCCGCGGCATCTCGGCATCCGCTATCCCACCGAATCGAACCTGTGGGGTGATGCGAAGACCACACTGGCGGCCCTGCTGCCCCATCTCGACCAGCACAGCACGCAGTGGCAGCAGAAGATCGCCGCGCAGCAGCGGGACTGGATGAAGGAGAACACGCGGGTGGCGGAGACCGAAGCCGACCCGATCAACCCCCGCAGCGTCTATGTCTCGCTCAACGAGAAGCTGCCGGACAACGCCATCATCACCGCCGATGCCGGAAGCACGGCCGACTGGTACGGGTTCCACATCGAGCTCGGCCCCAACCAGATGGGCAACCTCTCGGGCCGGATGGCATCGATGCTCGCGGCCATGCCGTATGCGATCGCGGGGAAATTCGCCCATCCCGACCGGCCCGTCGTGTGCACCATCGGCGACGGGGCCTTCCAGATGATGGGGATGAACGGCATGCTCACGGTCAAACGGCACTGGAAGGAGTGGGAGACCCCCTCGTTCATCGTCCTGGTCATCGACAACGGTGACCTCAACCAGGTCTCTTGGGAGATGCGCGAGGCTGGCGACCCGCGCTGGGACACCGCCCAGATGGTCGAACCGATGGACTATGCCGGATATGCCGAGATGCTCGGTCTCAAGGGCGTGCGCGTGGAGGAAACGGGAGACATCGGTCCCGCCTTCGATGAAGCGTTCGCCGCCGATCGCCCCGTCATCATCGATATGAAATGTGACCGCAACACCCCGCCCCTGCCCGCACATATCGCGCTTGCGCAGGCCCAGGGGCTCGCGGAATCGCTGCTGTCGGGCGATCCCGAGATGGGTCGCGTCGTCAACCAGAGTTCGCGGGCAGCGGCGGCCCGACTCTTCGCCCGGATGGGTCTGACCCCCGATGAGTGAGGCCGCCCCGGCTCCGGGCGGGGTCGGACGGGCTGTGGCCGGGACCAGACCTGCGGCGGTCGGGGAAGCGACCATCAGCAGGGTCGACGTTGCCGCGTACGACATGCCGCTCGAGCAGACCGAGACCGACGGCACCCTGACCTGGTCGGCGACCACGATCGTGATCGTGCGCGTGCACGGCGGCGGCCACCTCGGCGTCGGATACACCTACGCACCGGCCGCGGCCGCACGCATCGTCGACGACACTCTCAGTCCGGTCGTCGCAGGCCGGGACGCAATGGCACCGGGCGGGGACTGGGACGCGATGGCCCACGCGGTGCGCAACCAGGGCTTTCGCGGACCGGTCGCCGCCGCAGTGTCGGCGGTCGATGTGGCACTCTGGGACCTCAATGCGCGCCTGCTGGGCATCCCCCTCGTCGTCCTCCTCGACGGCTGCCACGACAGCGTCCCGGCCTACGGCAGCGGCGGCTTCACGAATTTCGATGACCATGAGCTGGGCCGCCAGCTCGAAGGATGGGTCGAGGAGGGACTGCCGGCCGTCAAGATCAAGGTGGGCACGGACCCCGCCGACGACCCCCGTCGCGTCGAGTTCGCCCGACACGTCATCGGTGACGGTCTGGACCTGTTCGTCGACGGCAACGGCGCCTACGCCCGCAAACAGGCGCTCGCCATCGCCGAGGCGTTCACCACCCACGATGTGACCTGGTTCGAAGAGCCCGTGAGTTCCGATGACGTCGCCGGCCTGCGGCTGCTGCGTGATCGAGCACCGGCAGGGATGGAGATCACGGCCGGTGAGTACGGCTGGGACATCACCCACTTCCGCAGTCTCCTCGACGCCGGCGCGGTCGACTGCCTCCAGGCCGATGTCACACGCTGCGGCGGGATCACCGGTCTCCTGCGCGCGTCCGCCCTGTGCGAGGCCGCGAACATCGACCTCTCCAGCCACGGCGCACCGCAGCTGAGCGCGCATGTGCTCACCTCGGTCCGGCGCCGAAGACATCTGGAGTACTTCGCCGATCACGTGCGCATCGAGGCCCGTGCCTTCGACGGGGTGCTGCAACCGCAGCTGGGTGTCCTGCGGCCGGACCACAGCACTCCCGGCCACGGACTCACCGTTCGTGAGACCGATCTGGAACCCTTCCGAGTCGCCTGAGGAGCCATTCATGTCCACTACAGCCCACAGCGGGACCGCCGATGCGACGGCGGCGGCTCTGCCCATCCAGTTCGACGGCATGCCCACCGTCTCCGAACCCGCCACGGCACGGGACCGGTCCTCGACCGTGCGCAAGCTCGACGCGCAGCTGAAAGAGCGCACGAACGCGGAAGTGCGCTTCGACGACGGCAGCCGGGCAGCCTATTCCACCGACGGATCGAACTACCGTCAAGTGCCGATCGGAGTCGTCGTGCCACGCACCCTCGACGACGTCGTCAGCACAGTCGCCGTGTGCCGGGACCACGACGTGCCGATCACGACCCGCGGCGGCGGAACCAGCCTCGCAGGCCAGACCACGAACGTCGCCGTGATCATCGACTTCTCGAAGTACCTCAACGCAGTCGAATCGATCGACGCCGAGGAACAGACGGCATGGGTCCAACCCGGATGCAACCTCGACCGGCTGCGTCATGAAGCATCGGACCATGGGCTGACCTACGGACCCGACCCGTCGACCCACAGCCGCAACACCCTGGGCGGAATGATCGGGAACAACTCGTGCGGCACACATTCGATCATGTCCGAGTTCTACGGCCCCGGTGCGCTCACCGCCGACCAGGTGCTCGAACTCGAGGTGCTGACCTACCACGGCGACCGGTTCACCGTCGGCTCGATGAGCGCCGAGGAACTGGACGCGGCGATCGAGACGGCGGACGCGCGGGGGGCGCATCCTGGGACAGCTGAAGGCTCTGCGCGATGAGCACATCGCGGACCTGCGCACCAAGTTCCCCCAGATCCCGCGACGGGTCTCGGGCTTCAACCTCAACAGGCTCCTGCCGGAGCACGGCTTCGACGTCGCCAAGGCTCTGGTCGGCACCGAAGGCACCTGCGTGACGATTCTGCGGGCGAAGGTGAAGCTCATCGACGCCAAGCCCGAACGCGTGCTCGTCGCGACCGGATTCGACGACGCACCGAGTGCCGGGGACGCGGTGCCCATGGTGCGCGAATACAAACCGGTCGCGTGCGAAGGCATCGACGCCAAACTCATCGAGTTCATGCGCAAGAAGGGCCTGCACCCCGACGACATCGAACTGCTGCCCGAAGGCGGCGGGTATCTCCTCGTCGAATTCGGCTCCGACGACAAGGACGATGCACACGAGCAGGCAGAGAGGTTCGTCTCAGGCTGTCAGAACCAGGAGACGGTGCGCAGCACCAAGATCTTCGACGAGGAATGGGAAGCGGCGAAACTGTGGCAGATTCGCGAAGCCGGCCTGGGCGCGACCTCGCATGTGCCCGGTATGCGTGAGACACACCCCGGATGGGAAGACGCCGCCGTGCCGGTCGAGGACGTCGGCGACTATCTGCGCGACTTCAGGGACCTCCTGACAGAGTTCGACTACCAGGCGTCCCTGTACGGACACTTCGGGCAGGGGTGCATCCACTGCCGCATCACCTTCATCCTGGACACCGCCGAAGGCGTGCGACAGTGGCGCGAATTCCTCACCAGAGCCGCCCTACTGGTCACCAGCTACGGCGGATCCATCTCCGGAGAGCACGGAGACGGGCAGGCGAGGGCGGCCCTGCTCGACATCATGTACGGCGACGAGCTGATCGACGCCTTCGCCCGGTTCAAACACATCTGGGACCTGGACTGGAAGCTCAACCCGGGAAAGGCTGTGCGCCCCTACTCGCCGACGGAGAACCTCAAAATGGGACCCGACGCCCACTTGAAGCCGGTGAGCACACACTTCGCCTTCCCCGATGACGACGGCGACTTCGGCAAGGCCGTGTCCCGGTGCGTCGGCGTCGGCGAATGCCGCAACACCGACACCGGCTTCATGTGCCCCAGCTACATGGCGACCCGCGAAGAGGAGGACTCCACACGCGGACGCGCACGCATGCTGTTCGAGATGCTGCGCGGCAAATCCTTGAAACTGTGGCGCGACGACCACGTGCACGGTGCCCTGGACCTGTGCCTGTCATGCAAATCGTGCAAATCCGAATGCCCCGTCAACGTCGACATGGCGACCTACAAGGCCGAATATCTCGCCCACTACTACAAGGGACGACTCCGTCCGCGCAACGAATACTCAGTGCCCCTCATCTACTGGTGGGCGCGCATCGCCACCAGACTGCCGAAGGTGGTCAACGCTATCGCGCATGCTCCCGTCGTGACAGATGCGATCAAGTTCGGCGGCGGCATTGCGCAGCAGCGCGACATCCCCGAGTTCCGGAGGGCGTTCTCAACGACATTCCGCAAGGCACACCGCGACGTTCCCGGCGGCAGAACCGGGGGAGGCACCGGACGGACCCATGACGGTGAGACCGCGCTGCACAACAGAAGCTCGCAAATTGCCGCAGCAGGCTATGCCACTCCGCAGATGCAGCAGCACGGGAGCCGCAGCAGAAGCCACCCCCACGGTCCGCAGTCGCCCCTCGACGTCACCCGAGTGATTCTGTGGCCGGACACGTTCAACAACTACCTTCAGTCCCACAACCTCGAAGCCTCCGTCGCTGTGCTCGAGGACGCAGGATACGAGGTGTCGCTGCCGCCGCGGCCTCTGTGCTGCGGTCGTCCGCTGTACGACTCGGGCATGCTGACGCTGGCCAAGAAGATGTGGGTTCAGATTCTCGACACACTGCGCGACGACATTCGCGCAGGGGTCCCGGTGATCGGCGTCGAGCCGAGCTGCGTGGCCGCCTTCCGGGACGAACTCGTGGGGCTGACTCCCAACGACGAGGATGCGAAGCGTCTGGCCCAGCAGACATACATGCTCTCGGAGTTCCTCGAACGTCAGAACTATCAGCCGCCCAGAATCGATGAATTCGACGGGAAGAAGGCGCTGGTGCAGATGCACTGCCACCACATGGCCGTCATGGGCACCGACGCCGATCGTGCCCTGCTCAGCCGCCTCGGACTGGATCTGGAGGTCCTCGATGCCGGCTGCTGCGGTCTGGCCGGATCGTTCGGCTTCAAAGCGGGGGAGAAGTACGACATCTCCGTGCGTGCAGCAGAACGCGAGATCATGCCGCGCATCCGAGCGGAGTCCGACGACACGGTGATCGTGGCCGACGGATTCAGCTGCAGCGAACAGATCAAACACCTGACCGATCGCGCCCCGCAGCACATCGTCGAGCTGCTCCACCACGCAGTGACGGTCTCGACGCGCCCACCGGAGATGGTCACGGCGCGACCCGCGAAGGCGGTCACGGCGCGCTCGGCGAAGGCGTCCTCGGCGCGCACTGCGGAGAACTGAGGCCGCAGACTCCGCCGGTGCGATCGTGCTGGCTAGGATTGTGACCATGACCGAGCACATGCGCAGACACGAATACGATCACGAGATTCCCTGGTCTCTGCCGATCGTGGTCCGGCGGTCGAAGACGAACATCGCCCGCCACATCGATGTCGTCGAGGCCGCTGCGCGAGCCGTTGTCGCCTTCCTCGACGACCCTCGCTCACAGCCGGAGGGGCAGTGGCACGAGGCCGTCGAATACTGGCGTGACGGAGCGATCCGCAAGGTCGTCCGCCGCGGCGACGGCCAGAAGCTCGAGGACGCACGGGCCCTGGGATGTGTGGATGTCACCTTCGGCGGCACTGACGATTTCGGACCCGCCGAGGCGCTCGTGTTCCCTCCCGGGCCGGTCGAACCCCTGCCGAAGGAGCTGAAGAAGCTGCAGGTCGGCGGCACCGAATTCCCCGATGAAGGCGAAACGTCGATTCCGGCCGCCGAGGCGGTCGTGACCATCGAACTCTCACCGCTGGTGACGCTGACGACGGGGAAGGCGGCGGCACAGTGCGGTCATGGGGCACAGCTGGCCTATGAGCAGATGCCCGCCGAGGCTCGCGACCGGTGGCGGGAGAACGACTTCAGTCTGCGCGTGGTCACGCCGACGAAGGCCGAGTGGGCGAGAAGCGACCGACCGGTCAGTGTCGTTGACGCAGGCTTCACCGAGGTCGACGGGGAAACCGAGACCGTGCGCGCGTGGTGGTGAGGGCCGGGGCTACTCCTCGGCCTCGGCCTTCTCGTCCTCCGACAGGGGACGAGTCTTCGTACCGTTGCCGAACTCGTCGAGGATGATCATGTGCTTGACCATCTCGCCGGCTTCCTCATCCCAGACGTCGATGATGTCGCCCGGGTGGGTTCCCGGCTGGTAGAAATCTTCGTTGACTCCAGTCATCGAACTCACCTCCTATGGTGCTCATGACGTTACGCCACTGTGATCGAAGTCTCAAGAGGTCTCGGCCTCGTCCGGGCCAAGGTCTGGTGAGTCTGTAGGCTGGGGAGCACTATGACCCAGAGAGCGAAACTTCACAACGACGGTGGACGGACCCGGGACGTCGCCGAGGCGGGCCAACCGGGCGAGGACGAGTTCCGTGTCGATATCGAGAGGATCCGATTCTCCCCCTTCTTCTCCCGCCTGGCCGCCGTCACCCAGGTCATCCCGCAGGCGGGTTCGGGAACGGTCATCCACAATCGGCTGACGCATTCGCTCAAGGTCTCCGCCGTAGCCCGCTCCATCGCTATCACGCTGAATAACTCCGATGAGCGCACCCGCGGTCTCCTCGACGAACTCGGCGGGTGCGATCCGGTGGTGGTCCAAGCTGCCGCCGCAGCCCACGATCTGGGCCACCCTCCGTTCGGCCACCTCGGCGAGAAGGAGCTTGATCGTGTGGCCAAGTCCACGCTGCGCCTGCCGGACGGGTTCGAGGGCAATGCGCAGACCTTCCGCATCCTCACGGCACTCGACAGCTGCGATGCCACGGCGCGGGGACTCAACCTCACACGGGCGGTCAAGGCCGCGGTCCTCAAATACCCGTGGGCGCGCAGCGATTGGGCCACGCAGCAGCGGCTGAGTTCGGCCGAGATGCCCCGCGGCGTCGGCGACGAGGTGTCACAGGGGGCGATGAAGTTCTCCGCCTATATGCCTGAGACGGCCGAGATGCACGATGCGCTCTCGACATTCCCGCGGATCGGTCGGTATCAGCAGACGCTCGAGTGTGCGGTCATGGATGTCGCCGATGACATCGCCTACGCGGTCCATGACCTCGACGACTTCTACCGGTCCAACGTTCTCCAGTACACCAGCGTCTCCGCGGAGATGAGCCGGTGGCTGAGTGACTGTCGGGAACTCGCCGCGCTGCATGACACCGAGTTGGACCGGCGCAGGCCGGGACATGCACTCGAGTCGATGTGGCGCCACATCCAGGCAAAGGACCCCTGGATCGCCGACGAGGATGCGTTCCGGCAGTCGGTGCAGCGGGTCAACCGGGACCTCGTCGAGGGGCTGCTCGCCGTGCCCTATGACGGGGGACTGGAAGCCGACCGGGCCGTGACCGCATTCACCCGACGGTGGATCGATCGGCTCAAGGCCTCCATCGTCGTCGACTTCGACCCGCATGTCCGCAGCGGGCATGTGCGACTGTCCGACGCCACCTGGCACGATGTGGTCGTGCTGAAGTTCGTCCACTCGAGGTTCGTCCTCGAACGCTCCGACCTGGCCGTGTATCAGCGAGGCCAGACGCGGATCATCGCGTCCCTGGTCGAGGGCTTCCACGAATGGCTGCGCGACCCCGAGGAAGCGTCCCGGATCCCTCGTCGTCTGCTCGATTCCGTCGAGGCGGCCACGCAGGAGTACCAGGAACTCTATGACAGGGACCCGGCCAGCCTCGGCGAGGAAGGCTCCTCCGCCATCGTTCGGCTGGGACGGGCTCGGGCGGTCGTCGACTACATCGCCTCCTTCACCGATGCGCAGGCGATGTCCGTCAACGCTCTCATCACAGGCGCCTCCGAGGAGCCGTGGGAGGCCGGACGCGGGCTGTGAGCCTCTGAGATGCTCGGGCGCTGGGGCTTCTCGGGCTGAGAACTCCTCCGGGCGCTGGGACTTCTCGGGCTGATGCATTCAGACATGAAAACGGCGGGGCCGGAGTTCTCACTCCGACCCCGCCGTTCACGCGGCCGTGGCCGTTCAGGCGGTTATGAGACTAGGTCTCAGAGGCCCGCACGGTGGCGACGCGTCAGGTAGATCGCGGCTCCACCACCGGCAACGAGCAGAGCAGCGAGTCCGCCGAGTGCGAGGGTGCCGTTGGCACCGGTGCGCGGCAGGTCGCCACCGTCGGCAGCAGCCGATGCATTCGCATTGGAGCTGTCGTTGGCGTCGTTGTCAGCATTCGCCGAGGCGTTGGCCTCGTTGTCGCTGTCAGCGGAGGCGTTTGCGTCAGCGGTGGCAGCGGCGGAGTCATCCGCGTTGGCCGAAGCGTTCGCGTCGTCGTTGCTGGCAGCCGATGCATCGGCATCGTTGTTGGCTGCCGCCGAGTCATCGGCATCAGCCGAGGAGTTCGCATCGTCGTTGGCAGCAGACGAGTCGTCTGCATCTGCGGATGCGGAATCATCGGCGTCTGCGGAGGCCGAGTCATCGGCATCGGCAGAAGCGGAGTCGTCAGCATCTGCGTCATCGCCCGGTGCTTCATCGGCATCGGTCGCACGGACCGAGGAGGAAGCCAGGTTGATGTCGGCAACTGCGTCAGCGGCCTGAGGCGATGCCTGAGGCGATGCCTGAGGCGCGGACTGAGCACTGTTGGGTGCGGGTGTTCCCGGCAGCAGCTCGAGGCTGACGGCGTTGACGGTGAAGCCATCGGCGTCGGTGCCCTTGACGTTGCTGTCCTCAGCAGGATCGCGCTTCGTGGGCTGCTCGTTGATCGTCAGATCGACGATCTGATTGAGACCTTCGAAGACGGGGTCGAGGTCGGAGAGGACCGGATCGACGGCGCCGGTGATTCCGTCGGTGACCGATTCGGTTGTGGAATCGAGGATTCCACCGGTGATCGGCTGGGTGATCGCCAGGAGCTGCTCAAGCAGGGGACCGGTGAGCGAGTTCAGCAGTTCGCCGATGTCGATACCGGCGAGCTTGAGGTCCGTCGTGATCTCCGGATCGCCCTCACCGGATCCGGCGAGCTGGCCGAGGGTCGCATCGATGTCGACCTTGCCGTCAGCTGCGGGGATACCCGCTGCTGTGGCCTTTGCCGGCAGGGAGACCTCGACGCGGACCTCGTTGAGCGCGTCCTTGACGGTCTCGTTGAGCTTGCCGGAGAGTGAGCCGAGGGCATCGGCAACTGCGTCGGTGATCTTTCCGATGGAATCGGAGGTCAGCACCTGAGTGTTGGGATCGAGGCTGTTGAGATCCTCGCCGTTCTCACCCTTGACGACCTTGGCGAGGTCGATCTTGATGTCGCCGTTCTTGAGGTCGATGGAGACAATGCCCGCGTCGTCCTCGAGCTTCTCGTTGACGACGTTCTCGACGACGCTGTTGAGGGCGTCCTGAGCTTCGACGTTGACGGAGGTGTCGTCGCCGCCGAGGCTGACGTCCGCGAGGCCCGTCTTGACATCGATGCCGGCCTGACCCAGTTTGTCAGCGAGGCCCTCTTCGGCGATGGCGTCGTCGAGGGTGCCGCCGGCTCCGTCGACGACTTCGTTGAGCGAGTCGGAGAGTCCGCCGACTGCCGGGCTGGAGACGGTCATGACACCGTCAGCGACAGCATATTCGGAGGAAGGATCCTCGGCACCGTTCGCCTCTGCGGTCGAGGCAACAGCGCCAAGCGAGAGCGAGAGTTCATCGACGATGCTGTCGGTGACTCCGTCGATTCCGGCCTGGCTCAGGACCTGAGTGAGATCGACTTCGGCGTTTCCGTAGTCCCCGTTGTTGACGTCGTCCACGTTGAGAGCGCCATCCTTGCCGACTGCGCCGGCGCTGGCCTTGGCGCTGTCCGCCGAGGGGGCATAGCCGTAGGAGTTGAGAGCTCCGGCTTCTCCGAGCTTGATGAGACCGTCGCCGTCGGGCTGGCTGATGACGGGCAGCGAGACGCCGTCGCCGAGGTCCAGGTCAATCGCGTTCAGCGCTTCTGCGTTGAGAGGCGTCTTGGCTTCCTCGGGGTTGCTGGGGAAGCTGCTGTATGCGCCCGCGGCATCGATGAGCTGCTCGTCGAGGATGTCCGACTGGACCAGCTGTCCAAGCGCTTCAGCATCTTCATTGGGGTTCTGCTCGGCGGCAGCGGTGGGCGCCGTGACCATAACGGTGAGACCGAGCGCGGTGGCTGCGGCTACGCCACCGACCGCGATCTTACGCACGGGCGGCTGCCCGTTCCGAAGCTTCTTCATCTTTCTCCACTTCCATTTGTGAGATCGACCGACGGTTATTACGTACAAGGTGACAAGGTGTTTTCCGGTCGACCGCAGCTCAGCCTACAAGGTCATTGGAGAATAATGCGTAAGTCATGAGAGATATAACGAGAATGTAACAGACCGGGCCTGACCTCGGGTTCGAGTGACCAAAATGAACTAAAAGCGAACGCTTCATGGGTCTGGCCGGTCGTGGACCGGCAACGCCATCGTGTCGTTCGGCGGTGATCCTGGGCAAAGCGCCTGTCCGGTATCTGAACACATATTCTTCCTTATGTTTCAAGATGCGAGTGGCACGATGGACACCCGTGTGGGGCGATCGGTCGACTCATCGTGCGTAATATTAAAGAATTGTCACAAGGTGCGTGTCGGTAATTACCAGAGAGTAACCATTAGCTGCTCAACTTCGTGTGAGTAGATCAGCTGTTGTTCACGGTGTGGAACATTGGCGAGTGGCGTAGCGTCCGCAGGCGGCGAAATGAATGAGAAGAACGGCGGGGTCGGAGCTCTCGCTCCGACCCCGCCGTTCAGGCGCTCAGCTCAGTGGCTGAGTGTCTTGTGTATCAGTTCCTACCGGCGGAGGCGCGGTAGCGGCGGGTTCCGAAGACTACCGCGGCACCACCTGCGATGAGCAGGGCGGCGAAGCCGACCATGGTCAGAGCGCCGTCGGCACCTGTCCGTGGCAGATCCCCACCGTCGCTGCTGCCAGCGGCGTTCGTGCTCGAACCGGCCGAGGCGTTCGAGCTGGCCGAAGCGTTCGTCGAAGCCGACTGATCGGAGTCTGCCGAAGCAGATGCCTTGTCAGCATCGTCGTCGGAAGACGCGCTGGCTTCCGCACCATCGGCGTCTGCAGAAGCCGAGGCCTCTGCTTCGGCGCCGTCAGCGTCAGCCTCTGCAGCTGCACCGTCGGCGTCGGCTTCTGCGCCATCGGCATCTGCAGCGGCAGTGGTGTCGACGTTGGAGTCGTCGCCTTCTGCTGCAGCGTCAGTTTCATCGTTGGCTGCTGCTTCGGCCGAAGCCGCGGCAGATGAGTCCGCGTTCGCGGCTACTGCAGACGCTGCTGCGGCATTGGCGTCTGAGGCTGCGGTGGTGTCTGCGTTTGCCTCTTCGGTGGCATCAGCGAATGCTGCCGCCTCTGCTGCTGCGGTCGCCGAGGCGTTTGTTTCGGTGGTCGCATCAGCAGAGGTCTCGGAAGACGCATCTTCGGTTGCTGCTGATTCTGCCGCTGCCGAGGCGTCGACGTCCGCGGCGGCAGATGCCGTGGTGTCGGCGTCGGCAGTGGCGGCAGCCTGTGCGGCTGCTTCTGCAACGGCGTTTTCGTTGTTGTCAGCGTTCGCCGAAGCTGATGCTGAGGCCGATGCATTGGCATTGACATCCGATTCGCTGGAAGCGTCAGCGACTGCCGAATCATCTGCGTCGGCCGCGGCTGCTGCCGAGGCTTCGGAAGACGAGTCCGCGTTCGAAGCCACGCTGGCGGCTGCTGCCGGGTCTGCGTCTGCTGCTGCATTGGTGTCTGCGTTAGTCGCATCCGTGTTGTCAGCGTTCGATGCTGCCTCTGCTGCTACGTTTGCCGAGGCGTTTGTCTCGGTAGTCGCATCAGCGGAGGTTTCAGACGACGCATCTTCAGTTGCCGCAGATTCTGCCGCTGCTTCTGCAGTGGCATCAGCGGCTGCTGATTCGTCAGTGCTGGCATCGGCCTGAGCCGCAGCCTGTGCTGCTACCTGAGCCGAAGCATTGGAATCGTCGTCAGCGTCTGCCGAGGCCGCGGCCGAAGCTGCAGCGTTGGTGTTCGCATCTTCGTCGCCTGGTTCCTCCGGCGCCTCATCGGTCGCACGCACCGAGGAGGAGGCGAGGTTGATGTCGGCAACGCTGACGGCGGCCTGCGGGGCTGCGTCACCGTCCGGATCGACACCCGGTAGAAGTTCAAGGCTCACTGCGCTGACGGTGAATCCTGGACCGTTATCGCCCTTGACCTGGCTCTCCTGGTCTTTCAGAGTCGGCTGCTCGTTGATCGTCAGTTCGACCACCTGGTTGAGCGCACCGAAGACGGGGTCGAGGTTGTCGAGCAGTGGATCGACAATTCCGGTGACTGAGCCCGACAGCTCGTCGACGGTGGCCGTGAGGATACCGCCGACGAGCGGTTCGGTGATATTCAGAACCGCGGTGATCAGCGGCTGAGTGATGGCATTGAGCACTGTTCCGACAGGCACTCCGAGCAGCGAGAGGTCGGTATCCACTATCGGATCCGTGTTGTCTGTTCCTGCCAGCTGCCCCAGGGTGGCGTCCACAGTGACCTTGCCGTTAGCAGCTCCGACATTAAGCAGCTCGATACTTGCTGGCAGCTCGATGACGAGGTGCACCTCGTTGAGCGCTTCAGTCATGGTTTCTGTGACTTTGCCGGTCAGTTCGCCTAGAGCGTCGGCCACTGCGGTTGTAATCTTCGAAATCGTGTCCGAGGTCAGGACCTGAGTGTTTGGGTCGAGGCCGTTGAGGTCTTCGCCGTTTCCGCCCTCGACAATCTTCGCGAGATCAATTTTGATGTCGCCGGACTCGAGATCGATCGAGACGATGCCTGATTGATCTTCGAGCGCCTCATTGATGACGTTCTCGACGACGCTGTTGAGCGCATCGCGAACTTCCACGGTCACGGTGGTGTTTTCTCCGCCGATCTCGACCGCCGCCGCCAGTACGTCAATGTCTAGGCCGAGGCCCGCGAGATCATTGACGAGACCCTCGTCGCCGATGACCTCTTCGAGAGTTTCTCCAGTGCCGTCAACGAGCTCAGTGAGAGTGCTCGAAATGTCACTGACTGCGGGGCTCGAAACCGTCAGGATACCGTCTGCAACCACGTATTCGGAGTTATCGGCTTCGCCGTTGCTGTCAGCAGTTGAAGCGATCGCGCCGAGTTCCAGGCTGAGTTCGTCGACGATCTCATCGGTGATTCCGTCGAGGCCGAGCTGTCCGAGGACAGCCGTCAGATCGACATTGGCGTTGCCGAACTCACCGTTGTTGATGTCGTCGAGGTTGAGAGCGCCGTCGGAACCGACGGCACCGGCGCTGGCCTTGGCTTCGTTGTAAGCCGGGGCATGACCGTAGGCGTTGAGCGCTCCGGCGTTGCCGAGGTCGAGCAGGCCGTCTCCGCCTTCTTCGCTGATCAGCGGAAGGCTCAGTCCCGGCAGTTCAATTCCGAGAGTCTGCAGCACTTCGAGGTTGAGAGGAGTGGTGTCCGCTTCCTCGCTCGAAGGCGAGCTGCTGTAGGCAGACAGCGCTTCGACAGCGTCCTCTTCAAGCAGCGAAGCGTCGATGAGCTGGCCAAAGGCCTCAGCATCTTCGGCGGGGTTCTGTTCTTCGGCGGCGCCTGGTGACGTTGTCATCAGGGTGAGCCCGAGCGCTGTGGCGGCGGCAACGCCTCCGACAGCTATTTTGCGACCGGTCGATTGCCGGCCTCGCAGCATCTTCATGTTTCTCCACATCGTTAGGAACGTGAGCATCCGCTGGACGGAAACAGGCAGTCTCCTGGCAGATCCCTCACAACATTACTAAGTAACAAAAAAGTAATCACAGAATCACGGAGAAAGTTATGGTCTCGTTACAAACCTGGGCAGCCGGAGTGCCGTGGAACCATGAATTGTCTGTAGTTCGCAACTGGCTGTGATCGAACAGTTCTGTAGTTCCAGTTGAATGTGTCGCTGTCGACCGTGGCGTCCTGGCTTGCGTGTCCGTGCGTAATGCCTTATCAGAGAACCATGTAGCGGTCTCGCTGTGGGCGAGTGTCTGGGAGTGGGGCTTCGTGTGTGGTTGAAGAGTGGCTCCTGGATTCCGCGCCCCGTGAGTCATTTTGCCCTTTCCGCTTTGGTCGCGGAGGAGTAATTGAAATCATGACGTTTCTGTTGGAAACGTGACCCAGGTGCGGTGAGCTGCTCGGGATTTGGACGGTCGGGGACCGACCGGCTCTCCGCAAAGCTTGGAGAAAGCTGTCAGTTTCTTGCTTGCACCGTGAACACGAGCGAAATAGAGCCAGAGCATCCATGACAGCAGACAAGAGGGGGTGAAGCGTGGGCGTGGGGAGGCGATGCGCCGTCATCGGCGCAGCCCACCAGACCGGCACAACTCCGGCGTCGAATTTCTGGTTCGAGACGGACTGGTCCAGGTCGAACCCGTATGCGACGTAGAAGAGCCCCACCTGGTGGATACTCAGGTGGGGCTCGCGAGCCGATCAGTTCAGGTCACTGACTCACTTGGGTGTGCGAGTCTCAGCACTGATGAACCAGGCCTGCTGTTCGAGTTGTCCGATGGATTCGTGGAAGAGGTCTGCCGTCGTCGGGTCGGCGGAGTCGACCTCGTCGTGGCAGTTCCTCATTGTTGCGACCGTGGACTCAACGGCCTTGACCATGTGGTCGATCGCGTCGTGAGTGGTGATCTCACCGTCTGGGAAGACTGGCAGACTGGTCTGTTCGGCGACCACCGCTGGTCTTCCGTCCGGAGAGGCGTGGAGCGCGCGCATCCTCTCGGCCATGGTGTCGCTCCCGGCGCGAGCGATGCTCACCACCTCGTCGAGGTTGAGATGGAGATCTCGGAAGTTAGGGCCGACGATATTCCAGTGTGCCTGTTTGGCGGTGAGGCTCAACGCGATGAAGTCGACCAGGACTCCCTGCAGATTCTTTGTCAGGGCGTCAGAAGCGACGAAACCCCCTTCAGCGTTCTCGCGCTGAGTCTTCTCTGAGCCGTGCGGCTGAGGAACAGTGACTGACTCTGTCATGAAATTCGCTCCAATCTCTCCGAGTTCCGGAGTAGAAGACCACCATAACCGGGTGAGCCGCTGGCTGAAAGCCCCCTCAGAACAATCCTGCCCCCCCCTGACGGATCTGGGGTGGCCGGGCTGAATATTGATCAAGAGCAGATCGCTCTCGGCTTCGACACACATCAGAAGTCGGCAGATGCAGTCAGGAATCTGCGACAGTCCCAAGCGACAGCCGGGGTACAGGCACCCCGACCAGCCGTCTCGGGAGATCTATTTTTACTGCGACACGGCATGGTGTATCCATACTGGCTGGGATGTCAGTTCACCGTGTTCAAGGGTCCGATTGCTACATGCGCTGTGCGCACAGATTCGGAGGTACCCAGTGAACAACAAGATGAAAATCACAGGCCTGATACTCGCGGGCTACATGCTGGGCAGAACGAAGAAGTTGGGGTTGGCCCTGACCATCGCCTCTTCGGTCGCTGGGTCAACTGCTGTAAAGAACCGCGACAACCTCATCGGAGGATTGAAGGAGTTCGCGGACTCGTCACCAGAGCTCAAAAGCCTGCAGGAGAAGGTCACGGGTCGTCTGGCAGACTCGGGGAAGAGTGCGGCCAAGGCCATGGCCGCAAAAGGCGTCGATCAGCTGAGCGCCAGACTTCAGGATCAGACCGACAAGATGAAGGCGACGCTGGACGCGACCGCTGAGGACCTCGACCCCACTTCAGAGGAGCCTGAGGACTCCGGCGAGGAGGAAGCCGCAGACGTCGACTCGGATGCTCCGGAGGATGACGCAGCGGTCGATGCGGAGGACGAGCAGTCCGAGACAGAAGACGTCGAAGAGCCGGCTGCCGAGGAAGAGCCACCGAAGAAGTCGGCACCACGCAAGCGTTCGTCCTCGAGCAGTTCCTCCAGCCGTAAGGGCGCAACGTCCAAGACCACGAGCACCGCACGTGGCGCCGGATCCAAGTCGACTGCGTCGAAGACTTCGTCGACGAAGAAGCGTTCGGCTGCGGCGAAGAAGCCTTCCACCTCTCGCAAGTCCAAGGAGGCGACCGATGAGGGAGGACTCAATTTTCGGCGGTCTCAAGCACTAAGCTCAGGAGTACGCCAAAACCCTCGGTCGAAAAGCTCTCAGCTCCGCGGGAGACAAGGTCGACAAGATCGCCGACCGATTCGACGGAGTCGGTGACGACGGTTCCACGGGAGAGGCGGCAAAGGCCGGCGCCGAGGAGATCGCCGAAGGCAAGTCTCCTGCCAAGGCGGCTCTCTCTGCGGCCACGGCAGGCGCCAAAGACAAGATCAAGGGCGTCTTCGGGGGTGGTTCGAGCGGTTCCGGAGGTTCTGGAGACTTCAAATTCTCGAACATCGTGGAGACGGCCGAGGTCGGGGTCCCGCTGTCGGTGGCGTACAACGCGTTCACATCGTTCGAGGACTGGTCCGACTTCATGAAGAAGGTCGAGAACGTCGAGCGCAGCGACGACGTCAAACTCAGCGTCAAGGGCCAGGCAGTCTGGTCCCACCGCACGTGGGAAGCCACGATCACCGAGCAGGTTCCGGATTCGCACATCGTGTGGGAGTCGACCGGAGACAAGGGCTACATCAGCGGCAGCGTGTCTTTCCACGAAGTCGCCCCACGGCTGACTCGCATCATCGCGGTCGGCGAATACCACAAACAAGGCTTCATGGAAGGCGTCGGAGCTCTCTGGTTCACCGTTCCACGCCGCTTCCGTCTTGAGCTGAAGTTCTTCGTGCATCACGTGATGACACAGACGATCCTCGATCAGGAGGCTGTCGAAGGATGGCGCGGCGAGATTCGCGATGGCGAAGTCGTCACTTCACACGAAGACGCCCTCGAAGAGGAACAGTCACAGGCTGAGGACGCCGACGACGGATACGAAGACGCAGTCGAGCCCGAGGAGTACCAGGAAGAACCTGAGGAAGACGAAGGTGAACCTGCGGAAGGCGAACCCCGAAGAGGGCGAGCCGGTCGACGCGCCAGCCGACGAGGACGTCGACGAGGAGTCGGCCGAGGACGTGGAGGACCCTGCTGAAGAGGCAGAAGAGCCAGCCGAGGAGGAAGAACTCGCCGAGGAGGAACCTGGCGAATACGAAGATGACGAACCCGAAGAGTACGAAGAATCCACCGAAGACCAGGGTGGACGCTGAGCGTCGCCCTCAATGGAAAGTAGGTAGTGAGAATGAGTACAGGAACCGTTGAACGCTCACGCGGCAGCTATGTCGATCGTCCCTCCTCGAGTTCACTTGCCGATGTAGTCGAGATCATCCTCGACAAGGGGGTTGTGATCGATGCATATGTTCGGGTCTCACTCGTCGGCATCGAAATTCTGACCATTGACGCTCGCATCGTCATCGCCAGCGTCGACACCTATCTCCGCTTCGCCGAGGCGACCAATCGTCTCGACCTGACGCAGCGGGGAGGTCGGGATCTGCCGGAGATGATGGGCGGCATGATGGAGAACGGCTCCAAGGGGAAAACCCAGGGGGCGGTTGAAGGCATCAAGGATGCGCTGACGTCCGATGACGATTCTGACGATGAGAAGGAGAAAACACGTCGGCGGACCAAACGGCCCGCCCGCAGCTCCTCGGAGTCCGAGTGAGTGAAGACACTGTCGCTGACAGCGACAAATACCTGTACGGCATCGTCCTGAACGACAGCGGACTGCCGAGCGGAGTTGACGGTGTGCAAGCAGGCCAATTGCACACCGTCAACTCAGGCAGGCTGGCGGCAGTGGTGTCCGATCTCGTCGAGCCCGACATTTTGGGCACCCCAGACGACCTGAGGGCCCACATCGAGGTGCTCGACGGGATTGCCACCTCGCAGCCTATTCTTCCTCTCACTTTCGCGACCGTGGTCCCGGGGGATACAGACATCGGCGGCGAGGTACTCGCCCCCCGCGAAGCCGAGTACACCGAGGCTTCGGAGAAGCTGTCAGGGCATGCGCAGTTCACCCTTCTGGCTCGGTACGACCGTGACACGATTCTCGGCGAGATCATTCTCGACAACCCTGAAGCTGCTGAGCTGAGGGGGAGGATCGTCGGCACGAACGAGGACGAGACGCGGCCAGAGCGCATCCGCCTCGGCGAGATCATAGTGAAGACGATGGAGAGCTGGAAGGCCTCCGAAGCTCCGCCGATTCTCGAGCAACTGGAACCCGTCGTCGCTGACATGTCAGAACGTGAGTCTGGGCAGGCCGAAGACGTCACCGAGGTGGCGGTGCTCCTTCGTCACGAGGCGATCCCGAAGTTCAACGACCTCGTCGATGGGTTGGCAGAGACTCATCAGAAACGTTTGCGGTTTCGGCTCGTTGGGCCGCAGGCCCCCTACGATTTCGTACCGGAGATATAGGAGACGTCATGGGACTCTTTTCGGCGATCGTCGGCGCACCCTTGGCCCCGCTCAAAGGCACTGTCTGGGTCGCTGAACAGGTTCGCGACGAAGCTGAGAAACGCTATTACGACCCCGGCGCGATTCGGAGGCAATTGGAAGAGGTGTCCGCGGCCAGAGAATCCGGGGCAATCAGCGAAGACGAGGCCGATGATCTTGAGCGCGAGCTTGTTGCCCGATTGCTTGAATCCACCCGTCGACGAAATTCGAAGGAGAACCAATGAGCGACCAGGCCAGTACAGAAGAGAAACCCGCAGACGACAAAAAAGTGTCCGCGGACCGACAGGCTGAGCAGGGCAGCGACGAGAAGCGAAGCCCAAGACAGGCATCGTCCGGTGCATCATCACACCGGTCCTCCTCGGCAGAGTCATCGTCTCGAACACGGCCCACGAGGTCGAAAACCAAGGAGACGAAGAACGGGGCGGCCGGGGGCAGGGTCTCCGCCGTCCACGCAGTCAAGAAGGCCGTCGAACAATTCAGCACCCTGAGCGGCAGAGCCCCCGAATCCGTGGTCGGGACGAGATGGGACGAGGACCATTGGGCGGTACGGCTGGAAGTCGTGGAATCGCGGCGAATTCCCGACACCGCGGATCTGCTGGCCGAATACGACGTCGAACTCGACGCACAGGGCGAGCTCCTCTCCTACAGCAGACAGGACCGCTACGTCCGTGGACGGCCCACCGAGTGATGAGTCCGCCCCGTCCGACCCGGTCGGACCACCTTCCATACCCACTCGGCACAGAGGCCGCAGCCGATAGGAGTCCGACGACATGAGCATGATGAACCAGTCGAACAGCGCGATGCAGCCACAGCGCAGCCAAGAGGGAACGCTCCTTCACGTGGTGGAGACTCTGCTGGACAAGGGCCTCGTTCTCAACGCCGACATCATGGTCTCGGTGGCAGGTGTGGAGCTTCTCGGAATTCGCATCAGAGCAGCTCTCGCCTCGTTCGAAACCGCAGCTCGCTACGGCCTGGATTTCCCCGCCGGCACCGACAGGGACACAGTGGCGTGGAAAGAAGCGATCGAACAGAAGGACACCTGCCCGGAATGCGGCAAACGTGCCGAGCTGGCCCAGCTGATGAACGAGTACTGCCCGTGGTGCGGTTGGCGGAGTGCTCATTCCGAACGTGTGCAGGCGGGCGAATCAGCAGCGCTCAAGCGGTCCTCTGGGGAACTCTGCGGGTTCCGAGCGCTCGTCCGACGGCGAATAGGGCACAGATGGCCGACGACGCGATCATGCAACCCACCCGCGATCCTCGTGCGACATTGCCCGACCTCATCGAAGTGCTCCTCAACAAGGGGGTGTACCTCAACCTCGATCTCATCATCTCCGTCGCAGACATTCCGCTCATCGGAGTGAATCTGCGCGCGACTATCGCCGGGATCGAGACCATGCTCGAATACGGGATGATGCGCCAATGGGATAAGGAGACCCGGGAATGGGTTCAGCGGTCGGTGCATGCACATCTGCCGCTGGCCGACGGTGAAGAGATTCTTGCCAAGATGGCCGGCGGGCACTACCAGGACAATTTCTACCGCACCTGGAGACCCGGCAGTGCCTATCTCACTTCGCAGCGATTGATCATCCACAGGCGCGACCCGGCGGAGACCCTGTGGCAGGCGACGTTGAGTTCGATAGAATCCATCACCGCACTGCGGGAACCGTCGATCGGGGGTGAGGAGCGCACCAGAATCTTCGTCCGGCTCGATGACGGCAGCGAATCGAAGCTGTCTGCTCTTGAACCCGAGCGCCTGATCACCCTGGTGCAGGAGCAACGAGGTGCGGCACTTGAGACGTCCTCTGATCGCCTGAGTGATCCTGCCCAGCCGTTGAGACGGGGCCGAATGTGGTATCTGGAGACTCTATCGACAGGAGGAACATGGCGGGGCGGCGAAGCCAGCCTGACGGGGGAGGAGCTTGTCTGGAAGTCTCCGATGGACAGCCGTGCCCTGGTGAGAGTCCCCGTTGGCCAACTGCAGAATCTGCGCTGGGAGCACCAGGACAACCCCACCGATGCACCACGCATCCTGGTTTTCGACACAGACGATTCCACGGTGCGTCTGGCCGCAGACGACATCGGGGACTGGCACGACGAACTCGAGCAGTGGCACACGGCCGGTCAGCACACGGCCCAGCAGCACACGGCCCGGCAGCACACGGCTGGCCAGCCGATTCCCGCCCACGGAAAGAATGATGGAGGAGAACCATGACACTGAATGTGGATGAGGAGAGCCTCAAACACGGCGTTCTCACCTTGGTCGTCACCCTCGTCGAGGTGATCCAGGAAGCACTGGAGACTCAAGCTGTGCGACGGATGGAAGGAGGAGACCTCACCGAGGAAGAGCAGAACCGCCTCGGCGAGGCACTCCTCGAACTCGATGAGGCGATGGATCAGATCAAGGCGGAGCACGGCATCACCGGTTCCGTCGATGATCTGCATCGCGGACTCGACGATGTCGTCGACGAGGTCGTCGACAAGCTCATCAACCCCAGCAGATGGGCCGAAGAGAACGCGAAGGACATTCAATGACAGAAGGCATCGTGGCCGCGGACGGGGCTTCGGGCACCGACCATGTGCCGCCCAAGCTCTATGTCTACGCAATCGTGTCTTCCGGGGGCTACGCTCCGACGGTCACGGGGATCGACGGTTCGCCGTTGCACATGGTCGGCGACGCGGACGGTCCGCGAGCGGTGGTTCATACGCACAGTGGGGCCCTTACGATGGCCCTGACGACGATGTCAAACGGTGGATCCTTGAGCACAGCGACGTCATCGAGGACGGGTGGAAGAGTGCCGGAAGTGTACTTCCGGTGTCGTTCAATGTGATCGTTCGTCCCGACACCGATTCGGGTGCATCTGCGACGACGCAGCTTGAAGGATGGCTCGAGGGGAAGAAGGCATCGCTGTCGAAACGTCTGGGCGAGCTGGGCGGCACCTCGGAGCTGCGCGTCGAGATCTCTCTCGACCGGGGCACCTTTGTGGACAGCAGCGAGGAGCTTCGCGGCATGAAAGCTGAAATGGCTGACCGACCCGCAGGGGTTCGGCGTCTGCTCGAGAAGCGCGTGGAGAAAACCGAGAAAGAACTTGCCGATCGAACTGCCGACGATCTCTATCCCGCCATGAGAGCTCGGATCGCGGAACAGTGCTTGGACATCGAAGAGTACCGGGCACCGGCTCGCGAGTCAGGGCAGACTCCCATCCTCATGGCCTCATGCCTGGTCGCGGAGCCCGGCATCCAGAACCTCGGGGCCGAACTCACAGCCATTCAGAACGAGCAACCTGCCATCGCGATCCGGTTTCTGGGCCCCTGGCCGCCGTACTCGTTCGCGGATATGTCCGATTCCGCCGCGGAGATGGCCGACTATGATGGGCAACGGACTGACTCAATACGAGGGAAGAAGGATCAACGATGATCGGTACTCTGAACACCACAGCCATGGACTGCCCCGTACCCGTGGAAAACGCCAGGTTCTATCAAGCTCTCCTCGGAGGCTATGTCTCTCCGGAAGAGGACACCGACTGGGTCAACCTCTTCGAGCCGTCAGGAAGGAAGATTCTGTCCTTCCAAAGAGCAGATGACTACACCGCCCCGACCTGGCCGGACAACACGATCCCGTTGCAGGCGCACATCGACATCCGGGTCGACTCCTATGAAGACGCCGAACCTGCGGTCCAGGCCGCGGGTGGAAAGTTGATCGATGATTCCGACGAGCATCCGGATTTTCGGGTCTATGCCGATCCGATCGGACGCCCGTTCTGCCTTGTGCTGAGCTGACTTTCGGACGACGGAGCTGCTGCTCACGGTTCGTGGTCAGCTCTGTCGAAATCGACTGGACAGCGACTCGAGCAACATCGTCAGCGCCCGTTCCTCGGTCAGGGCCAGAATGTCGATCGGGTCCCCTTGGAATCTGTGAAGTTCCGACCGCACCTCGTCGCCGACGAGCACAGCGATCCACGTAGTCCCCGGCTCCTGCCCGTCCTGGCCGACCGGCCCGCCCGCACCGGATGCGGCTACGGCGGCGTCGACGTCCATCATTCGTGCGACGGAACGGGCCATCGATTCGACCGACGCCTGGGAAATGACCGCATCCGGTGGTACCTCCAGCAGCTCATGTTTGACCTCGCTCGAGTAAGCCACCACGCCACCGGCGAACCAGTCGGCCGAGCCGGAAGCGGCCGCGAGTTGGCTGGAGATCCTACCGCCGGTGAGCGACTCGGCGACAGCCACGCGCACGCCGTGTTCACCACACAGTTCGGCGAGACTCTCGGCAATCTCGGCGGCGTTGTTCTCGTGCTCATTGTGGTTGGTCACGTGCGTACTCTAAGCCTGTTCAAGACGATGGCCCGGGCCACCGCCTTGAACAGGGTCAGGAGACAGCGGCAGTCATTCACGAACTCTTGCTGGTCTCGCGATTGCTCTCCTTCTCAAGGGCGTCGACGAGCTGTTTCTTGGTCATCGTCGACCGGCCCGAGATATTGAGCTTCTTCGCCTGCGTGTACAGGTGGTCCTTCGACGCATTCACATCGATGCCGCCAGCCGTTTTCCGGTTCGTGTGCTTGCCCCCGGCGCTCTGTGCATCGGAGGGTCCGGAGGAACTCTTGGGCTCCCAGCTGTCGCCCACCTTCTCGTATGTGTGCTTCAGCGCATCATAGGCCACCTGATGTGCGCGCTTCTCGTCGTTGTACTCCTCCATTGCCGAGTCGTATGCCTTGGCGAACGTGCGTTGAGCCTTGCGGCCCGACTTCGCCAGGGTCGATGGCAGTTCCGACTTCTTGGGCTTTCCGGACTGGGTGGTTTTCGGCACGATGACCACATCTCCTCACGCATGTCGAGGTCACGATCGCCGTCAGGATAACCCACAAGTGTGAGCCCCGTAAGGGGGCTTGTCGGCGCCTGCGCCTGGTCATAGCGTGACCCAGAACAGCCACAAGCGCCGAGGTGAGGATTGCAAAGATGTCATCCGAAGAGAGCCCGTTCATCCCCGGAAAACCGGCGTCGTCGACTCCGGACTTCGACGAGCCGCAACGCCCCCAAGGGCCGCCCGAAGCAAAGCCCGACCAGAGCGGTCCGAGGCCGACCACTCCCACGGGGGCAACCAGTGCCGATGAGCAGGATGCGCAAGGGCAGCAAGGTCGCTATCACACGACGGCCCAAGGCGGCAGACTGCCCGACACCAACCATTCGCTCAAGGCCGGTGCCCGCGGCCCGGTGCTCATCCAGGACCACCATCTGCGAGAGAAGATCACCCACTTCGATCACGAACGCATCCCCGAACGGGTCGTTCACGCCCGCGGTGCCGCCGCTCATGGCACATTCGTCTCATACGGGAACGCGAGCAGCGTCACGAAGGCGGGATTCCTCCAAGCAGAGGCTGAGACCGAGGTATTCACACGCTTCTCGACTGTCGTCGGATCACGCGGTTCACCCGATGTCGCTCGAGACACACGGGGCTTCGCCACGAAGTTCTACACCTCTGAAGGGGTGTTCGACCTCGTCGGCAACAACTTTCCCGTCTTCTTCATCCAAGATGCGTTGAAGTTTCCCGACATCGTGCACGCGGCCAAACCGCACCCGGATCGCGAGATCCCACAGGCACAGAGCGCTCACGACACGTTCTGGGATTTCGTGTCGCTGCATACCGAGGCCACCCACCACACCATGTGGCAGATGTCTGATCGCGCGATACCCCGTTCGCTGCGCATGATGGAAGGCTTCGGCGTGAACACGTTTCGCGTCCAGAACTCTGCCGGTGAGACATCACTGGTGAAATTCCATTGGAAACCGGAGAACGGTGTCCATTCCCTGCTCTGGGAGGAAGCCCAGCTGGTGAACGGATTCGACCCGGACTTCCATCGCCGTGACCTCGCCGATGCGATCGAAGCCGGAGCCTATCCGAGGTGGGAGTTGGGGCTGCAGGTGATGCCCGACTCCGAGGACGAAATGTTCGAGGGCATCGACCTGTTGGATCCCACGAAGCTCGTGCCCGAAGAGCTTGCTCCGGTCCGGGCGGTGGGCAGGCTCACTCTTGATCGGAACCCTGAGAACTATTTCGCCGAGACCGAACAGGTGGCCTTCCACCCGGGCCACCTCGTGCCGGGAATCGATGTCACCAATGATCCCCTGCTGCAGGGGCGGCTGTTCTCCTATCTCGATACACAGCTGACCCGCCTCGGCGGTCCGAACTTCAGTGAGCTGCCGATCAACCGCCCCCGGTGCCCCGTCAACGACATGTTTCGCGACGGAATGCACCAAACAGCGGTCCATCAAGGTGTGGCACCGTACAAACCGAATTCGCTCGACGGAGGAAACCCCTTCTCCACCGAAGACGAGCACGCGCTCATCGATGTTCCGCAGCCCGTCGCAGAATCGGTCAAGGAACGCCGCGCTTCGGCATCCTTCGACGACCACTTCAGCCAGGCACGTCTGTTCTGGCTGAGCCTGACCGGGATCGAACGTCAGCACCTTGCGGATGCGTTCATCTTCGAACTCGGCAAGTGCTACGAAGAGACCATCCGACGCCGAGAAGTGAAGAACCTCGCCGCAATCGATCGCGAACTCTGCGAAACAGTGGCAACCGGTTTGGGTCTCAAGGCCCCGGAGGCCGACGACCGGGCACCCGGAGTCACCGCGAGCCCCGCTCTGTCCCAGATCGGCAGGCGATGGCCCGTGGCAGGCAGGAAGGTGGGAATCGTCGCTTCTGCGGACACCCCCTTCGACCAGATCACAACGGTGCGGGCCGCTGTTGCCGAGGCTGGGATGGTTCCGCTGCTCGTCGCCCCAAGAGGCGGAAGACTGGGGGAGGGCAGCACCTCGGTCGCCGTGGAGCGCACCTACGCTACGATGCGTTCGGTGGAATTCGACGCCGTCGTCCTGACCGAGGGCATCGAATCCTCGACAGAGGTCGACGTGCTGATCTCCGAAGCGTGGCGCCACCTGAAGGCCATCGCCACCTGCGGCAATGCCGAAATCCTGCTCGAAGAACCGGGCATCGGGCTCGGCGATCCCGGGATATTCTGTTCAGACGAGCCCCACGAGGCGACGCGGCAGGTGATTGAAGCGCTCGCGGAGCACCGTGCCTGGGCGCGTGCCGATATGTGACTGCGGACGACCCCGATGTGTGACTGCGGAGGGGCTCAGCCCGACTCATCCTCCGAATAGACGCGCATGCGCAGTCGTTGGGCGTGGGTGAGGTTCTTGATGTCGACGTCCGAGTCGAAGCTCGACCCCAGGGCGCCGGCGACGACGCCCAGGCCGGCGCTGAGCCAGGCGATGTCCAGATAGCTGCCGAAGGTCGCGGGAGCTCGGATGGTTCGGCTCATGAACTCCGGGTCGATGACGATGAGGCTTCCGACGAGGATCCCGGTGACAAGCAGCACATACAGACACACGACGCACAAGAGCAGTGTCAGGACGGTGGACAGGTTGTAATAGAAGACGACCGGAGTCAAACGCTCGCGAACGGGCCGATCCCACAAGCGGTTGATCGTGATGAGCCAGACGACCATGACGGCGATCGCAATCAGGCCGATTGAGATCAGCCGCGCGGTCGAGAGGTAATGAGACATCTGCCAGATGGAACTGTAGAAGATGCCGAACGCCCCGGTGGCCGCGGCCGCCGCCAGCGCGCGGGACAGCTTCGAGGCCATCCGCATGGGATCATTGGCGCTGGCCATCCCCAGAACGAGACGCGGACCACCTGTCATTGTGTGGGCATGAAGTGTCTGACGTCCCGAATCGCTCTTATCGGACCAGTGCCCCCAGCGCGGCATGAATGGGTACGATTCAGCGGGCGGGCCGTAGGACACGAGCTGGTTGATGCAGCTTGTCAGCACTTTCAGCACTCGTTGCTTCGACACCCACGCGCCCAATGTGGGGAACGAGATGACGGCGATCTTCCTGTCGGCGAGCACCTCGGCGATCAATGGCTTCCCGTAAGTGTGGCGGGGTATGCCCGTGAGCATGAGAACCACGTCGACGTTGCGATAGTTGCTGATGAACGAGTCTATGGTCGACATCTCCAACTGATGATCCGGCTGCACCTTTACAGTCCGCGCGTACGTTTCGACCTGGACTTCGGCTTCGAAGACCTGTCTCAGCTCCTCTTCGAACTCGCTTTTGAGCGTGTCTATCCGCCTGCTTGCGGCCCCGGGATCGGCAATGATGAGCACGTGCAATGACCTCGTTGTCGATTCGGCCATCTGTGCATTCTCCATCCCGGACCACGAGGACTCATTGCATCGGACCCATCGGCCCATCCTCAGAATAGAAATGTGAACGCGCAGCAACAAGCCCTCTATCGGAACATCGGGAGGTATGTTAATGGGCCCGTGGGAAAGCTTTATCGGCCCGTGTGAAAAATTTCTGTGATAATCTGCGGGAGGAGATGTTTACGTAGTAAACATTGACTTCGGGTGCCCCGTTCAACCAGGGCTGGACACCTCGAAGCTCTGCAGTCAGTGCGACAGTCGGTCTCCGACCCCCGGACGATCGATCCGCGCCTCGGAAAGGCTGGTGGATGCAGTGAAATACGGAAATCAGTCCTTGGTAGTGGTTGCCAACCGCCTGCCGGTGGATCGCTGTGAGGGCAGTTGGTCGCCGTCTCCCGGCGGGCTGGTCTCGGCGGTGGCGCCGATGGTCAAGGAGAGCCGCGGCGCGTGGATCGGGTGGTGCGGAACAAGCGACGAAGAGTTCGAACCGTTCGAGTTCGACGGAATGCACCTCGTCCCCATCGCTCTCGGGTCAGACGAATACGACAAGTATTACGAAGGGTTCTCCAACGCCACACTGTGGCCCCTCTATCACGACCTCGTCGTGCCACCTCAATTCCATCGCTCCTGGTGGAAGACCTACCTTTCGACCAATGCTCGTTTCGCCCAGGCCGCAGTGGATGCCGCAGCCCATGAGGCGACGATTTGGATCCACGACTTCCACCTGCAGCTCGTTCCGGAGATGATTCGAGCTCAGCGACCTGATGTGCGGATCGGATTCTTCAACCACATTCCTTTTCCTTCGGAATCGATATTCGCCCAGCTTCCCTGGCGCGATTCGATTCTGCGGGGCCTGCTCGGTGCCGATGTGATCGGTTTTCAACTCGACTCCGATGTGGAGAACTTCCGCAGTGCAGTCTCGCGGTTCTTGGGGATCAGCAGCGAAGAGCTGCCGAACACAGTTCGCGCTTATCCGATCTCAATCGACGCGGATGCGATTCACCGCGTCGCAGAGGCCGAAGAGACACAGCATCGGGCCAGGCAGATGCGCGAGGAGCTCGACGATCCACGCTGTCTCATCGTCGGCGTCGACAGACTCGATTACACCAAAGGCATCCTTCATCGGCTGCGTGCCTACCATGAACTTCTCGAAGACGGTGTGCTCGACCCCCAGGAGACGACATTCGTCCAGGTCGCCGTGCCCTCCAGAGAAGGCCTTGAGTCGTATCAGGACTTGCGCGACGAGGTTGAACAGTTGGTGGGCAACATCAACGGCAGCTTCGGTGCCATGGACCGTGCCGCCGTTCACTATTTCCATCATTCGTATTCGTTCGAATCGACGGTGGCCCTCTATCTGGCGGCGGACGTTCTCCTCGTGACGTCGCTGCGCGACGGGATGAACCTCGTCGCCAAAGAATACGTGGCCGCGCGACACGACAGCGGTGCTCTCGTCCTCTCGGAGTTCGCCGGCGCGGCCGCGGAACTCGACGAGGCGCTGTTGGTCAATCCTCACGACATAGCCGGGCTCAAGGACGCTATCCGCCTTGGAGCGGAGATGCCCCCGGCGGAAGCTCAGAGGCGAATGGCATCCATGGCTGAAGTCGTCGACGGTCACGACATCCACCGGTGGGCCCGAGCGTTCCTTGACGATCTTCGACCGATGCCACCGACGCGAGCCCCCACGACCGCAGAATCAACGAACCAACCGATCAATGCAGACCCTAACCAGAGGACTCAATATGTACACACTGCTCAATAATCAGGAAGCCTCGAAGTTCGATCTCTATCTTCCGGGGAAGCTCGTGGCATCGTTGCACTACACGATCGACGAGGAGGAGGTCATGTTCATCTATTGTGAAGCGATTGAGCCCCTCGAAGCAGATCAGCACTGCAGGGAACTCATGAGCAGATCACTGAAAGACGTGCGCAACCGTCACATGAAGGTCACCGTCTCATGCCCCATCGCACTGAAACACCTCGACGATCCGGCAGCGAATCTGCCGCCCGGCTCTCGGTCCATCGTGTCGGAGAACAAACAGAGTTAGGGGTGCAGAATGCTGCGTATCCTTTCGATCAGATCGTCAAGTCCGTCATCGAATTCGCGCTTCGAGTGATCTTCGGCAAGTTTGCCCTGCAACCCCTTGAGCGTCGGATACTGATCGAGTGAGCCGTCCTCGATCATTGAGGCTTCCTCAGGGCTGACGGCCACTCCGACGGCGGCGACTTGGAGCAGAAGGGCACCGAGGAGGAAGCTCGTGAGTGCCTTATAAGCATCCACCGCGGCGGAATCCGAGAAGCCGAAGTCCCGCAGAGACCTAAGAAAGTGGTCGACCCATCGCAGGCTGCGCAGCGGCGGACGCAGCCATGGCGCCTCCGGTGGGTGTGCGGCGATCAGCGGGAATATCTGCGGGTGGTCCAGAGCGAGATTGCGCAGGGCGTTGGCGACGTGTTGGACATACTCTTCCCAGGAGTTGGGCTCCTCCGTCATGAGGGAGTCGTTGAACAGATCGTCGATGACCTGGTGAACGACGGCGGCGAGCAAGGCATCGCGGCCGGCGACGTGCCTGTACAGAGCCATCGCCTCGACCCCGAGTGAAGCTCCCAGTCGGCGCATGGTCAGTGATTGCGCCCCGTGTTCGTCGATATAGGCGACGGCACCGCGAATCACGTCGTCGCGACTGAGCCGTTGACGAGCCATCGTTCCACCTTCTTGTTAACGTTCGGTAATAACAGTCTAAGGGTCACGAGCACACCGTATGAGGAACCGGAATATGCCTTGGCCGGCAGATAGCGCCGTATGCTCACCGCTTCTATCGACGTGCTTCGACGGTAACGCAGTTGGCGCATCCCCGTAAGAGGGGGCAGCCGCCACCGGGCGGTTTACAAGCACCGGGATAGGTGCAAGTCTGGGGTGACCACCCGCATAAATGGCATAGACGACGAACGGAGCTGCTGATGAACCTCGAGAATCTGCGCACTGTATACGACAACCAGGGCCCTTTCGCCACCATCTATCTGGAAGGGCGCTCTCCCGCGGCCGATGCCGAGCAGCAGGTGCGACTGCGGTGGGACGAGCTCCGGCAGAATTTGACCGACGCCGGTGCGCCGGACCAGATCCTCTCCCACATCGACGACACATTGATCGTCGACGACATCACCGAGGTCCAGACCGATGGGCGGATCGTCGTTGCCAACACCTCGGGAGTCGTCCTCGACGAGCACTGGGACGCCGCACTCGGTGCAGGCGACATTGCCCACTATGCGCAGGTCCCCGAGCTGGGCGCCTATATCCGCGAGAATTCTCGACTGGTTGACGTGGTCCTCATCATCGCCGATCAGGAGGGGGCGACCATCCGGGAACTGCGAGTCTCACCTCAGCATGAGGCGAAGCAGCACGATGAGTCGCACATCAGCGGCGACAACGACGAGGAGATCCACGCACCCCGCGAAGGAGCACTGTCGCACAATCAGATCCGGCGACGCGTCGATGAGATCGTCAAGGACAATGCCCGCGCGGTCGCCGACCATGTCGATGAGATCGTTCGATCCCGTACCCCAGACATCGTGGTGGTCGCCGGAGAGGTTCAGGGCCGCACGGCGGTCAAGGCCGAGCTGTCGACCAGAGTCGATGAGCTGCTCGAGGAGACATCGCAGGGAGGCACGGATGACGATGCGGCCGAGGAAGCGCTGTATGCCGCGGTGAAGTCCTTCGCCTCCGACTACGTCCAGAAGAAGCAGACAGAGCAGAATGAGAACCTGTCCTACAGCAAGGCTCACGACCTTGCCGCAGAAGGCCGGGAGCAGGTCTCTCAAGCCGTTCAGCGCGGTGCCGCGGCGACCGTGCTCCTCAACTACGACGCCGGTTCCGAAGACGAAGGGACGATCCTGGCCGAGGCTGTGCTCTCCTCCGCCGAGGTCGGCCTCATCGACACGGAAGCCACGGACGGAATAGCGGCAATACTGCGCTACGACGCCTCAACGGCCCTCGCCGACTGACGGCCCTCGCCGGATGTCGAGCGGCCCCTCGTCGACTGACGAGGGGCCGCTTGCCGGTTGAGGAGGGGGTCCCTCGCCGGCTGACTGGAACTTCTCGCCGGCTGAGGAGGGGCCCCGAACGCTCAGTCGTTCTCAGCGACGTAGACACGTGAGCGCAGGCGTTGAGCATGAGTCATTCTCTTGACGTCGATATCACTGTCGAAGGTCGATCCCAGGGCACCGGCGACGACACCCATCGCGGGCCTGAGCCACGCGATGTCGAGATAATTGCTGAACTCCGCCTGCGGGCGATGGATGATCTGGGCCATGAATTCCGGGTCGATGACGATGAGGCCGCCCACCAGAATGCCCGCGACGAGCAGGACATAGAGCGCACCCACGCATATGATCAGGGTGAGGACTGTCGACAGGTTGTAGTAGAACACAACTTGGACGAGTCGTTTCCTCGACGGCCTGTCCCAGAGTCCGTTGACGGTCAGCAGCCAGCCGACCATCACGGTGATCGCGATGAGTCCGATGGAGATCAGCCGCACCGTCGACAGGTGGTGCGACATCTGCCAGATCGAACTGTAGAAGATGCCGAACGCGCCGGTGGCCGACGCCGCCGCCAAGGCGCGGGTGAGTTTTCGCGCCATACGCAGCGGTTCATTGGCCATCGTCATGCCGAGGACGAGCCTGGTGCCGCCGGTGAAGGTGTGAGCGTGCAGGGTGCGGCGTCCCGACTCTGCTCGACTCGACCATTGGCCCCACCTCGGCAGACTGTGCTTCGGTGCGCTATGGCCATCGGGCAGGAGCTGATTCGCACAGCTCATGAAGATCTTGAGCAGGCGACGTCTGGAGGTCACTGCGCCGAGGGTCGGGCCCGAGACCACAGCGACTCGCCTGTCCGGCAGAACCTCGGCGATGAGGGGCTTGTCCTGAGTGTGCCGAGGGATGTCGGTGAACATGATGACGAGGTCGGCGCTGGAGTATCGGTTCACGAGCGAGTCGAGAGTCGACATCTCCAACTGGTGGTCGGCTCGGACTCTGATGACCTCGGAGCACGTGTCGACGTGGACGTCGGCATCGAAACTCTGCCGCAGCCGCTGTTCGAATTCGGCCTTGATGGCCGCGACCCGGCGGGTCGGCTGGCCGGGGTCAGCAATGAGGAGAAGATGCATCGCATCGGGTGCTTTCGTCCATGGTGTCCTCCACTTGTCAGGGACGGGCCAAGGGGCGGGTGAGTCGGGTCTGTTGCCGACATTCCCACTCTTGCAGTGATCGGGGCGTTTGAACAGCGACTGTCGCGACTTCCGGCAACTCCACACCGACCGCTCAGTGCGCCTTGATGTCTGAAAGGCCGGACCGGTCACGTATTCTGGGGTGAACAGATTGATCCGGTGTGACTGCGGCGCAGCACATCGGCAGCGCGAGTGAAGGAGAGATCGGCACATGAGCGTTCTAGTGACCGGAGGTGCCGGGTACATCGGCTCCCACGTGGTGCGGCTGCTGTCCGAACGCGGGGACGACGTGCTCGTCGTCGACGACCTCTCCACCGGGATCGAAAGCCGAGTCACCGGTTTTCCCATCGTCAGCCTCGACCTTGCCGCCCCTGACGCCGAGGACCGCCTCGTCGACGCGATCGAGGATCACTCGGTCGACTCGATCATCCACTTCGCCGCGAAGAAGCAGGTGGGCGAGTCCGTCGAACAGCCCATCATGTACTACCGTCAGAACATCGGCGGGCTGACGAACGTCCTCGCCGCCGTCGAGCGCACCGGCATCGAATCCCTCGTCTTCTCCTCCTCGGCCGCGACATACGGCATGCCCGAGGTCGAGATGGTTCCCGAGGACCTCGACTGCCGCCCGATCAACCCCTATGGCCAGACGAAGCTCATCGGCGAATGGATGATCGACAATGCGATCACCTCGGCGAGCATGCAGGGCAGGAAATTCAACGCCGTGAAGCTGCGCTACTTCAACGTCGCCGGAGCCGGCTGGCCCGAACTCGCCGACACCGCCGTCATGAACCTCATCCCGATCGTCCTCGGGCGCATCGCCGACGGCAAGGCGCCCATCGTCTTCGGCGACGACTACGACACCGCCGACGGCACCTGCGTCCGCGACTATGTCCACGTCAAGGACCTCGCCGAGGCGCACATCGCCGCACTCGACTACATGAAGTCCGGCGCCGCCTCGGAGACCGTGTTCAACGTGGGCACCGGAACCGGAGCCTCGGTCAAGGAGGTCATCGACGCCATCGCCGAGGCGACCGGACGCGACATCGTGCCCGAAATGGGCGAGCGTCGCGCCGGTGACCCACCCGCACTCGTCGCCGACGTCTCCCGCATCGGGGCACAGCTGAGCTGGAAGGCCGAGTTCGATCTCGACGACATCGTGGCCAGCGCCGTCGAAGCGGCAGGGATGCTGCCCGCACAGACCGGTGACTGACCTCGACGCCTCGGCGAGGGCCGCTCTCGACTGGGTGCGCAGCAGATCCGACCCCGGTCCGAATCTGCCCGTCGAGGCGAGGGTGGCTCTGCATTTCCATCCCGAAGCGGACAGTTCCGGAACATCGGTTCTGGGGTCGATTCTCGGGCGGGGCCGATATCTCTCCCAGTTCGCCACCGGCACGAGCAATGGCGGATTGACCGCTGTTGCCGGAGGCGACCGTTGGCTCTGGGAACAGCGCATATTCAACCATGCCTATGATCGCGCCGCCGCGGTGCTCAGACCGGTCTACGGTGCTCTCGACATCGACGGCGACCCGTATGGGCCCGCACCGCGATTCGGCTCCGCCTATCTGCGCCTTCGCCCTGAGGTCCTGCAACGCACGACCTTCGCCTATCCGGACAGCACATACCATCCCATCAGCTTCGGCGTCGCCGATCGGATGGGACTTCTCGAGGCCTACTGCCGTGATGATCCGCGCCGTGAAGAACCGAATCGCCACTGTAAAGAGCCGGACAAGGGTGGGACCGCTTTCGCGCGGGATCTCCTCGACTACTACGTCGAGGCCCATGTGCATGGCGGTGTGCGAGTGCCCGAGGACGTCGAGGCGATCGTGCTCGACCCCAGCTTCGATGACGAATCCCTTCTCCAGGCTGCTCGGCACAGCGGAATCACCGTCGAGACCCATCCCGGATATCGGGCCGAAGTCGGCCAGATCGCGGCACACCCTGAATACCGCGGGCCAGAGATCGTCGAAGTGGCGAAGAGGATCGCGTCGTCGATCGCCCACTCGAATCTACTCTCGCCTGTTGATGTGGGACGAGCGCGACGATGTCCGAGGTTCGACCCTCAGCAGGTCAAACAGGTCTGGCACTGCCTGGCCCGCTTCGGTCGCAGCTGGTGACGAGGCAGCTCAGCCGGGTTTCCGAGCCACGATGAGGTGGCGAGTGGAGTGCGCGACGAACGGGTCGCCTCGGCGAAGTCGAGCATCGATTTCCTGCAGCTGCGGCCGGTAGTCGTCGACGCTGAAGTTCGGCACCCACCAGGGGCATTTGCGCAGGATCCACACGACGGCGCCGATATCGTAGAACTCCATGCGGCAGCGCACAGTGCGCAGCGTCTCGAGCGCGAGTCCGGTAGCTTCGGCGTCCTGGACCTCTGTGTCGGGGTGGCGGCTCCTGCGGTTCTCGAGCTGGGGCCCGAGGAAGAACTCGATGAGTTCGAACGCCGACGCAGGTCCGACGTGCTGTGCGAAGTAGGTGCCTCCTGGCACGAGGACCCGCGTGATCTCCGACCATTGGGGACGTACAGGATGCCGAGAGCTGACCAGATCGAAGCTGCCATTGGCGAACGGAAGATGCTCGGGATCGGCAGCGACGACATCGACACTGCGCGGGCCCAGACGGTGCCGGGCGCGGGCGACATTGGGCAGGTGGGCTTCGGTGGCGGCCATGCGCGGTGGCAGCAGCGGAGCCTCGTCGATGACCTCTCCGCCGCCGGTGTCGACGTCGAGGGCGGCGTGGGCCGTGGACAGGCGCTGGGCGAGAAGTCTCCCGTAGCCCCACGGTGGCCGTTGCTCTGTGGCGCGACCGTCGAGCCAGGAGAAGTCCCACCCGCTGACATCGGCGGTCTGTGCTTCGGAGACGAGTTCCTCGAAGGTGCGCATGATGCAATCGTTGCCTATGTGTGGGCCGGTTGTACAGGTGAGGCTGCTCAGTCGGGTCACGGTTGGGCAACGCGCTTGAAACGACGGGTGAGCGGTTGCCGTCAGACCGCCTCGGCGACTATCGACTCAGCGTCCATTGCGTAGATTCTTAGCCGATGGGTGGTCACAAACCGGACCATAAGCGGCATGATGGCCTTATGACCACAGATATGGATATTGCGCTCAACGCCGAGCTCGATTCGATCATCGATATCGCCGCCGGCCTGGGCTTGGAATCACAGGACATCATCCCCTACGGCTGGACGAAGGCCAAGGTTCCCGTCGACGTTCTCGACAAGGCTGCCGAGACCACGAGCGACGGTCACCTCATCCTCGTCACGGCCATGAGCCCGACACCGGCAGGCGAAGGCAAGACCACGACGAGCATCGGCCTGGCCGACGGCCTCAACGAACTCGCCCGATCGAAGCCGGACGTCGGACAAGCGGTCCTGGCCCTGCGCGAACCCAGCATGGGCCCGGTCTTCGGCATGAAGGGTGGAGCTGCCGGCGGCGGTTACGCTCAGGTCGTGCCGATGGAGGACATCAACCTCCACTTCACCGGCGACTTCGCGGCCATCGCCGCGGCGAACAACCTCGCCGCCACCATGCTCGACAATCACATCCACCACGGCAACGAGCTCGACGTCGACCCGCGCCGCATCCATATCCGTCGCGTGGTCGACCTCAACGACCGGGCACTGCGCGGAGTCGTCATCGGCCTCGGCGGACTCAACGGGGGAGTGCCGAGGGAGGACGCCTTCGACATCGTCGTCGCCAGCGAGGTCATGGCGGTCTTCTGCCTGTCCACCTCGTTGACCGACCTCAAGCAGAGGCTGGGACGAATCGTCCTCGCCCACAACCGGAGCCGCGAACCGATCACCGTCAACGACATCGGTGCGGCCGGGGCGCTGACGGCGCTGCTGCGAAGCGCACTGGCACCGAACCTGGTCCAGAGCCTCGAACACTCGCCGGCGTTCATCCACGGCGGCCCCTTCGCCAACATCGCCCACGGCTGCAACAGCCTGCTCGCGACGAAAGCCGCACTGTCCCTCGGCGATTGGACGGTGACCGAGGCGGGGTTCGGCGCCGACCTGGGAGCGGAGAAGTTCCTCGGCATCAAGTGCCGTACTGCAGGCATCTGGCCCTCGGCCGTGGTCGTCGTCGCCACCTTGCGTGCCCTGAAATACCACGGGGGCATCTCGGTGGCCGACGTGCAGACGCCGAACACCGAGGCGGTGATCGAAGGGATGAGCAACCTCGAACACCACTGCGGCAACCTGCTCAACATCTACGGGCTCACCCCGGTCGTGTGCTTCAACAGGTTCCCCACCGACACGGATGAGGAGATGACCGCCGCGATCGAGCACCTGCGCTCGAAGGGCATTTCCGCGGTCGAGTCGACGCACTGGGCCGATGGCGGTAAGGGCGCGCTGGCGCTGGCCGAGGCGGTCGTCGAGGCTGCCGGTGGCGCTGAAAAGGCCGGGTCTGGGGCGCGGTACAGCTATGAGCTCGACCGGCCTCTGGAGGAGAAGATCCGCACGATCGCGCAACGGATCTACGGTGCTGCCGACGTCGATCTGCCCACGAAGGTCACGCGCAAGCTCAAGCAGTTTACGGACGAGGGCTATGGCGATGCCCCGATCTGCGTCGCGAAGACCCAGTATTCGCTGAGCACGGACGGAAGTCTGCGCGGGGCTCCGAAGGATCACATCATCGAGGTCAAGGACGTGCGGCTCTCGGCCGGTGCCGGCTTCGTCGTCGTCATCGCCGGAGACATCATGACCATGCCCGGGCTGCCCAAGGAGCCCTCGGCACTGACCATCGACGTCACCGAGGATGGGAACATCACAGGCCTGTTCTGAACCTCCTGGTCAAGGCACCGAGACACGGGCAGCGCACCGAGACGCGGGCCGTTCGCCGAGAGACGGGTTGCCGACGGCGCACGAAATCGATTAACGGGTGGAGTGCCGAGACCCACACGCGCACCCCCGTTATTCGGCAGTTTGTGCGGTATTCGGCGCTGACAGTCCCAGGCGCTGACAGTTCCCGGCTGCGACGTGTTGTCCTCTGCATACTTCAGTCTGACTTGGTCACTCGTTCGAAGACCCGGTCGAGAGATGCGGAGAGCGCGGCGCTGTTGTCCTCGTCCATCCAGTCTCGATGCAGCATCTCGTTGAGGCCGCCCGGGGTCTCGTGCCCGGCGACCAGGTCGGCGAACGAGGAATCGGTCGTGGCGAGCTTATTGCCCAGCCCGGCGAACTGCCCGCGGACGATGCGATCGGCATCGACCCTGCCCCAGCCTTGGCCGACGAGCCAATCGGCGATCGTCTGGAGGTAGGCGTAGTAGGCCGACATCGTCGCGGTCGTGGCAGAGAGGGTGCTGAAGAGCACTTCGGTCTCTGCGACGACGGTGCCGCCGAGGACGTCGAAGAATTTCTCGACCTCGAGGTGAGCGGGGTGGACCGCAGTGACGCCTTGACGCTCGCGCACAGGCGGCAGTGGGATGACCCTCACGACGTTCGGGTTCTGCGGCAGAAGTGGGGACAGTGCCGCGACCGAGACGCCCGCGATCGCGCTGACCACAGTGCGATCGGAGGGAATGTCGAGCTCGGAGAGCACCGACTCGGTCTGCTCGGGCAGCACCGAGAGGATGATGTGCTCGCTGCGATCGACGACGTCCTGATTGCTCTCACAGACCTCCACCCGGTCGAAGTCGTTCGCGAGACGCGTCGAGCGCTCGACATTGCGCGGTGAGAGGAAGAAATCCGGATGATCGCCGCTCGCACACGCTCCCTCTACGATCGCCGAGGCGATCTCGCCGACTCCGATGATCCCGATTGCTCTGCTCACGAGCTGCCTCCTGAATACGTCGTTGTGAAGATGAGCGCGGGGTGCCCCCACTGCCTGCATTGTGTCATCGACCTGCTGGCCCGGTGTGTTGAGCTGCCTATGATCAACTCATCCTCCTCGTCCATGCGGTACTTCATCCTCCTCGTCCATGCGGTACTTCGACGAGAGCGGGCCGGGGTACAGGAGCTCGGATTGGCAAGGCTGACCGCCGACACCGCAGGAATATCTGCCATTGATCGAGTCACTCGAACGCGCTGAGCACGGCCCGCGCGGTGTCTTCGATCAGTGCTGCATCGGATTCCGAGTTCGGGTCGTGATGCTCGGTCATAATCGCGATGACGATCGGATCCCGCTTCGGTGGGAACACGATGGCGACGTCGTTGCGCAGAGCGTCGGCGTGACCGGACTTGTCGGCGACCTCCCACCCCTCCGGGGCGCCCGCGCGGATGAGTGGGTCGCCGGTGGCGTTGCCGCTCATCCAATCGATCAGGAGCTCACGATCGTCAGCCGAGAGATTCTCGGAGTCGAGCAGCGCGGCAAGGTCGCCCGAGAACGCGGCGGGAGTCGTGGTGTTGTCGGTGCTGTCGTGATCGATGACGTTGAGTTCGGGCTCACGATCGATCACCTCGGTGGTCGGATCCCCGAGGTCCTCGAGCGCGGAGTCCAGACCAGCGGGGCCGTCGATGTGATCGAAGACGATGTTCGCCGCGGCGTTGTCGCTGACCCGGATGGCAGCCTCCGCGACCTTTTCCAGAGGCAGTCCATCGCCGAGGTGCTTCTTCGTCACCGGGGCATAGCCGGCATCCTCGACGTCGTCCTCCGTCCAAGTCACCTGTTCGTCCAACTGTTCGGCAGATGTCGTGTCCAAGAGCTCCGCCACAGCCAAGGACTTGATCGTGGAGGCGAAGCCGAACCGCTCGTCCGATCGATGCTCCACGAAGGACCCATCGCCGGTGTCCATCGCATGCACGCCGACGCGGGCGTCGTATTCGTCTTCGATGCTCGTGAGGTCGGCGGTGACCTCGGGCTGAGCTGCGTCCCCTGACGGTGACTCTGCACCGGGGGCCTGTGCCGTCGGGCTGGACGCCTGCACCGTCGGGCCGGACGCCTGCGCAGAGGACAGCGATTCGGCGCTGTCGGCCGACGGGGCACAGGCGGTCAGCGTGAGCAGTGACAGCGCCGCCGCGCTGAGCGTCTGAGATGTTCGTGAGGTCATCGCGGGTTCCTTCTCGATGCGGGGTCATGTGTCGGCGAACGCCGACCGTTCCAACAAGCACCACTGTTCCCTCGTTGGGCGATGCAGTCGAAGACGGTTTGCGGCATTTGCATATCAAAAGTGCATATCATGGTGACGATGGACCTGATTGAAGCGTGTCGAACGTTCACCGCCGTCAGCGAACTGGGCAGCATGACGCTCGGCGCCGAGGCGACCGGAGCCCCACAGCCGGTGGCCAGCAGGCGGATCGCCGGGTTGGAGAAGCGGTTCGGAGCCCGACTCTTCGACCGAACTGGGCGTGGAGTGAGCCTGACGCCCTTCGGACAGGACATGCTCGCCTCGGCGAGGCGCTTGGTCGATCTCGCCGATACGATGATGCTCGATGCCGATCGAGCCAGACTGCGACCGGTGTCTCTGACCGTTCCGACCTCGTGCACGACGAGGGACCTCGCAGTACTCACCGCCTCGGCGAGTTCAGCCGGGATCAGCATCGACATCCACTCCGCGCCACCGGCACGACGCATCGACGATCTGTCCGGACGTCGGGTGAGGGCGGCGCTGCGAGCGGTGCCCGAGGCGGAGGGGGACTGGACCGTGCCACTCGGATGCGCCCACCGAGCGTCCCTGGCCGGCCCGGTGCGTCTTGACATGCTGCGACGGGCACGGTCGCAGGTGTCAGGAATCGGTCCGCAGCTGTCGGGGAAGCGCCTGCGTCTGCTGGTCGAAGACAACGTTGCGCATGTGCGTGACCGGATTCGTCGTGCGGCGGAGACGATGGGCCTGCTCCCGTATCAGGTGGTGACGGACTCGTCGGATCCCGCGGCGGTGGCTGCAGTGCTCGGCGATGGTGATCTGCTGCTGTGCAGCGCCGCCGAGTCACGGGACCTCGGGCTCAGCTGGAGCCCTCTGCTCGAACCGGCCGTGGTCAGAGGCTATGCCCTCGCCGCGACCTCCGATGATGACGCGGAAGCGCTGGGGGCGTTCGGCGAAGAGATCGCCGACTGCCTCGGCGGCGTCCCCGCGGGGACTCGAGGCGCAGGCGTCCCCGCGGGGACTCGAGGCGCAGGCGCCCCCGCGGGGACGCGGGGTGCAGGCGTCCCCGCAGGGACGCGGGGCGGCGAACCCTCTGCCGGGACGCTGCGGGCCGGCAAGCCATCTACCGGGACGCGGGCCGGCAACTCTGATGACGTGCAGAGGCGAGGAGGATCGCAGTGAATGGAGATGCTCGAGTCATCCATGACGTCAACGCGCAACTGGCCGCCGCAGGGCTGAGCGCCACCATCGTGGTGCGTGACCTGGACAGCGGACGGGAGCTCTCCACCGCCGCCGACGTCATCATGCCTTTGGCCTCCGTGGTCAAGGTTCCGATCGCATTGGCGTTGCTCAATCGCATCGCCGCGGGAGCGCTCGACGGAGCGCAGGTGGTCACGATCCGACCCGACAGGTTCGAAGGCGACGGGCCGACGGGGACGAGTCGCTTCCGGCACCCCGCGAAACTGGCCCTCGAAGATCTCCTGATGCTGTCCGTGAGCTTCAGCGACAACACCGCCACCGATGCTCTCCTCGACATGGTGCCTCCGGGCGAGATTCAGGCTGACCTTGAGCAACTGGGCCTGCACGGCATCCACATCAGGCACCGCCTCGGCGCTCTGGTCAAGACTCCGCTGGAGAGTCTGCCGGCCTCCGACGCCCACCTCGCCTACGACCTTGCTCGGGGCGGTCCGAGCCGGGGTGAGGGGCACCGGATCTGGCAGCTCGATGCCACCCGCGCGAATATCGGCACCGCCGCGGGGCTGACCGACCTTCTGCAGGAACTCTGGCGGCCTGCCCGGATCGACCTGACAGTCGCCTCGCGGCTGCGCAGTCTGCTGGCCGGCAACATCATCAGGCACAGGCTCGCGCCGGAGTTCTCCTCGGACGCGATGACCTGGTCGTCGAAGACGGGAACCCTGCTGCATCTGCGCCACGAGATCGGAGTCGTCGACCACGCCGACGGGCGCTCCATCGCAGTCTGCGTCCTCAGCGAGTCGAGCAACCCGGCCGCGGCACAACCCGCGGCCGAGGCCACACTCGGTGCGGCGGCCCGTGCAATGCACGACCTGCTCCGGTGACTGTGCCGACCTGCTCGGGTGACTGTGCTGAAACGAAGAAGCGTCACGGCCACCCGTCTGTGAAACTTCCCGGAATCCTTGCTGACGCCGGTGTCAGTCAGTGCGTGGGGCCTGTCTCTAACATTCTCTACGTCAGTGTGGGCAAATGGTCGATTCTCGCGCCACAATCGACCATCTGCCCACACTCACGCCGCGTCGGGCAGGCCGCTGTCGCTCAAGACGGGTTGCTCACGCCGAGTCGGGCGGGCCGCTGTCGCTCAAGACGGGACTCACGCCGCGTCGGGCGGGCCGCTGCCGCTCAAGACGGGCTACTCACGCCGCGTCGAACCTCAGAACGCCGCGTCGGGCGGGCCGCCGCCGCTCAAGGCAGGCTGCTCACGCCGCGTCACACGATCAGAACGCCGGCAGGACCGAACCGTCCTTCCACTTCGTCTCGATGAACTTCTTCACCTCGGGGGAGTGGAGCAGCTCGTCGAGCTTCTTGATGTTCTCGTCGTCCTTGTTCTGAGTTCGCGCGGCGAGGAAGTTGCCGTAGGGGTTGTCCTCGGCGTCTTCGAGGACGATCCCGTCCTTGGCCGGATTGAGCCCGGCTTCCAGGGCGTTGTTGCCGTTGATGACCGAGGCGTCGACATCCTCGAGGGTGCGTGCCAGCTGAGCGGCATCGGCTTCGATGAATTCGACGTTCTTCGGGTTGTCGGCAACGTCGGAGAGCTTGGCATCGACGGCATCGACACCGTCCTTGAGGGTGATGAGTCCGGCCTTTTCGAGCATCTTCAGCGCACGCCCCTGATTGGCGGGATCGTTGTTGATGCCGATCTTCGCGCCCTTCGGAAGATCCTCCACATCCTTGACGGACTTCGAGAACAGGGCGAAGGGTTCGAGGTTGATCGGGTCGAATGCAGTCAGCTCGTAGCCCTGGCCTTCGACCTCGGAGTCGAGGTAGGGCTTGTGCTGGAAATAGTTGGCGTCGATGTCACCATCGGACAGGGCCTTGTTCGGCAGGGTGTAGTCCGTGTACTCGGTGACCTCGATGTCGAGGCCGGCGTCCTCTGCGAGGTTCTCGTCGACGTAGCGCAGGATGTCGCCCTGCGGCACCGGGGTGGCGCCGACCGTCAGCTTGGTGATGTCGCCGTCCTCCTCACCGACGGTGTCCGTTCCGCCGCCGACGAGGCCGCAGCCCGACAGCAGCAGGGTCGCACTCGCGGCGATGGCGATGAGCTTGGTCTTCATGTTTCTCCTTGATTTCAGTGGTTCGTCAGTGTGGTGAGTCCGTGGATGCGCCTGTGAGGCGGAGCGATGTGCATGTGAGGCGAAGCGATGTGCCTGGAACGCAGCCCTCGAGGTGCGCTGACGCTCAACGGTGGTCGACGGCGCGGGCGATGCGGTCGCCGACGAACTGGATAAGCGTGACGATGACGACGAGCACGATGATGCAGGCGATCATCGTGTCGCCCTGATAGCGGTTGTAGCCGTAGGAGATCGCCAGCGCACCGAGGCCGCCGCCGCCCACTGCACCGGCCATCGCGGTATAGGACACCAGAGTCACCGAGGTGACCGTAGCGGCTCCGATCAGGCCCGGCTTCGCCTCGGGGACGTAGACCTGACGGACCACCTGCCCGTTCGAGGCTCCCATCATCAATGCCGCCTCGACCTTCCCTTCCGAGACCTCACGCAGTGAGTTCTCGACGAGGCGGGCATAGAAGGGGATCGCCCCGACGGTCAGGGACACCACGGTCGCCTGCCAGCCCAGAGCCGAGCCGACGACGAATCGAGCGAACGGGATGAGGGCGATGATGAGGATGATGAAGGGGATCGAGCGCGTGATGTCGACGATGAACGACAGCACGCGGTAGAGCACGGGACGAGCCGTCAGCCCGCCTTTCGAGGTCGTGAACAGCCAGATGCCCAGCGGCAGACCGAACAGGACCGCCAGCCCCGTCGACCAGGCGGTCATGAGCAGGGTCTCGATGGTGGCGGGCAGCATCTGCTGCGTGATCGCGGGATTGTCGAACCACATCGGATCGTTCATCAGGCTGCCTCCTCCGCATAGATTCCTTCGGCTTCCAAGGCTGTGATGAGCTCCTTCGCGTCCTCGGCTGTGGCCACCGTGAAGCGGATCCGGCCGACCTGCCTGCCCTCGACGGTTTCGACGGCACCGGCGAGGATGGCATCGGCGCTGACGCCGACGGACTGTGCACCGGTCAGGACCTGCGGCAGGCTGGTGCCGGCCAGAGACACCTCGACGAGGCGGGCCATCGACCCGGAAGCACCAGCACCGTCGGAGCCCTCAGCGCCGTCCGAGCCTTTGTCGTCGAGACTGATGGGTGGAAGGGGGACGAGATCCTTGGCCAGGATCGAGCCCGGCTCGGAGATCACCTCGGCGAGGGTGCCGGTCTTGGCCACGCGACCGTCGGCGAGCAGCGTCACCGAGTCGCAGATCTCGCGGATGACGGACATCTCGTGGGTGATGATGAGGACGGTGATGCCCAGGCGCTCGCGCAGAGAGCGGATGAGGCCCAGGATCTGGTCCGTCGTCGAGGCATCCAGCGCCGAGGTGGGCTCATCGCACAGCAGGACCTTGGGTTCGGCGGCCAGGGCACGGGCAATGCCCACGCGCTGCTTCTGTCCGCCGGAGAGCTGGGCGGGATAGTTGTCGGCCCGGTCGCCGAGGCCGACGATCTCGAGCAGCTCACGGGCCTTGGCCCGCCGTTCGGCCTTGGAGACCCCGGCGATCTGCAGCGGATGGGCCACATTGGCCAGGGCGGTGCGCGAGTCGAGGAGATTCACGTGCTGGAAGACCATGCCGATGCTGCGGCGCGCCTCACGCAGCCCCGAGCCGGATTGGTCGGTGACGTCTGACCCGTCGATGGACACGGTGCCGGAGGTCGGGGCTTCGAGGCCGGTCAGGCAGCGGATGAGTGTGGACTTGCCGGCACCGGAGCGGCCGACGATGCCATGGATCTCTCCGGCGGGAACCGATAGATCGATCGCCTCCAGGGCAATGGTGTCGCCGAAGACCATTCGCAGATCGCGCAGCTCAATCACAGGCATCTCCTCGTAGGGGCGGGATCGTGGACGTTCACAGGGCGTGCCCGTGCCGGTCACGCCACGTGGATCGGCAGGCCTTCGGCCTGGGATCCGGGCATGACGGTTAAAGGTTCAGCAACGCCGATGATTCAGCATGTCAACACATCGGGTCTGTGCCCCATGCGGGCGTCACAAAAAGACGCACAACGCGGGTTTTCGTGACGAAAGACACGCGGTCTAATCCACCCCTGACTTGGGGGTCGATGCCGCGGCTGCAGATCGGGCAGCGGTTATGGTGCCTTCTTTGCCCGTGCATCTTCTAGGGCGAAATAGATTTCGTCGTGAGCTCGAATGGAGTCGACCCCCAGGCCATCCAACTCTTCTGTGATGAGAGCCAGGAGGACATGGATGAGTGCGGAGGCTGCAACAAGTGACGGGAAGTGCGAGCTTCCCTCGGCAGGAATGACCAACATGTCATCGATGAACGGCGTCAAGTGGGAGAACCGAGTATCAGAGATGAGCATGACGCGAAGTCCGCGGGTTTTCGCCACCTTGGCAATCGCCTCGAACTCCGCAGGAGTGCGCCAGAAATTCATAATGAGGATGACGTCGCCGACTGTGGCCGAGGACATTGCTGTGTGCGCTGCCTTGCCGCCCCATCCCACGGGTACCGTCGTGAGGCCCAGTCGCGCACCGACATGTGCGAACTGGGTCAACGGTCCCAAGTAGCTTCCTGACCCATAGAGAAGAATCTTCGCCAAGGTGTCGGGCCCGTCATGGGTGCCATGGATCAGGTTGAGTGCAAATCTGCGGCATGCCTCTGGGTCGAGTGACTTCCTCAAGTTGTTCATGGTGACGACATCTGAGAGAAGCGCAGCGTCGATGACTGAACCTTCATGTTCGGAATGAATCTCCAACAAGTCGTTGGCGTCGAGGTCGGAGAGGAACATTGCGCGAAGTTCCTGTTGTAGATCGGTCCACCCATTGCATCCTAGCAACTTTGCACTACGCATAACGGTAGCCGGATCCACACCGACCCGGCGAGCGAAATCAGCGACCGTAGCGGAAGATGCATACTGCGGAGATCCCGCCAGTGCGCGTACGACACGCGATGATTGCTTCCCTAGGTTGCGTTGGCCGATCTTGGAGAGGATCCATCCTTCCACGCGATTCATCGTGTCCGGTGCCTGAGATTCGGTCCCATCAGCGGAATTTTCGTATTGCATATTACCTACTTTGCAATATAGCCTCATATTTGTCACAGAGTCGTGCCCATCAGATATTGAGGAACCTGCACATGTCAGAGACGCGTTCCCTGAGCCGGCCCGGGTTCGGAATCCGTACGCTCAATGTAATCGAGAACGTAGGGAACCGCCTACCGCATCCGGTCTGGCTCTTCGTCATACTTTCGATCATTCTTGCGCTGGCCAGCGCCCTGCTGAACCTCGCTGGTGTCGTCGCAGTCAAGCCTGATGGCGACGAGGCGCCCATCAACAACCTCGCTAGCATGGAGGGTATTCGCTTCGCGTTCTCCAGCGTGATCGACAACTTCATGACCTTCCCGCCGCTGGGTGTCGCCCTCGTCGCGCTGCTCGGCCTGGCCGTAGCGGATCGTTCGGGCCTGATCACGGCATTCATGCGTCAGTCCCTGGCTCGAGTGTCACCGCGGTTCCTCACCCCGGTCGTGGCCTTCACCGGATCGCTGGCACACGTGGCGGGAGATGCCGGGTACATCATCCTCATCCCACTCGCGGGGATCATCTATCGGTCGATGGGACGCAGTCCCATCACCGGTGCTCTCGTTGCCTTGGTCTCGTTGTCGGGCGGAGCTTCAGCCAGCCCGATTCTCATTCCCAATGACGCTATCTTCTCCGGCTTGACAACAGCCGCCGCACAGACAGTCGATCCAGACTACGTGATGACGCCGGTCGGCAACATCTACTTCACCGTCGTCTCGTCTCTGTTTCTCACTCTCGTCATCACTGTCGTCGTCGATGGCTTTCTATCCAAGCGCATCGAAGCGAGGCTGCCGGTCAACACCACCGCCAACGAGGAGGTTCGCCATGAGCCGCTGTCGACCATCGAGATTAAGGCACTGCGGAATGTTGGAATCGCGCTTGTTGCGTATGTGGTCGCCATCGTCCTCGCGATGGTGCCTACCGGATCCCCGCTGCGTGGCGAGGACGGCGGGATCATCGATTCGGTGCTCATCAAGAGCGTCGCAGTGTTCCTCGCCCTGTTCTTCGCGATCGCAGGAACGGTCTATGGGATCACCACCAAGAAGATCCGGACCAGTTCGGACATTCCAGATCTGGCCGCCGACGGGCTCAAGGACATCACACCCATCTTGGTGCTGTTCTTCGCCGTCTCACAGTTCCTGGCCTACTTCAACTGGACCAATATCGGAACGCTCATCGCCACGCGCGGTGCGCATTTTCTCGAGGGAATCGACGCTCCCGTCCCTGTCATCTTCGGCGGTATGCTGCTCATCGTCAGCGTCATGAATTTCTTCATCACCAGCGGCAGCGCCCAATGGTCGCTCGTCGGCCCCGTATTCGTCCCGATGTTCATGCTTCTGGACATCTCCCCGGAGACAACCACCGCGCTCTACAGAATCGCTGATTCCTGCACGAACATCCTGACTCCTATGAGCCCCTACTTCGCGCTGACCATTGGAATCATGCGCGGATATCGCAAGGATATCGGAATCGGCAGTCTCTTCTCTCTCACTTTGCCACTGTCGATCGCGCTCTTCGTCGTGTGGACCGCCGTCTTTGCCCTTTGGTATCTCATCGGGCTCCCACTCGGTCCCGGAGCACCGGTCCGCTGAGCAGGCTGAGCACACCGCTGAATGAACCCTCGAACTGAAAGAGAAGAAGTGAGCGACCTACCCTTCGTCCGACAGCCCACTGTCGGCTCAGATGACTTTGCCGGTTGGCGAATCTCGCCGTCGACTTACGGCGCTCAACGCACCTTCGACTATGAAGTGCCCGCGTCCCCACAATCGCTCTACATCTCGATGCCCGACAGGGTTCGGCTGGCGGCCGACGTCTTCCTCCCCTCCGCGTCTGGGAGGCCGGTTGAAGGCCGGCGTCCGACAATCCTGATCTTCACTCCCTACTACCGCCGATTCGCGGTCGTTCCCGGCGCCGACTCGTCAGCGGTCGAAGTCTCGCCAAACACCGCTCGCTACCGAGACCTGTTCACGCCCGCCGGTTACAACGTCGTGGTCGTTGACGTGCGCGGTACGGGTGCAAGCTTCGGCCACAGGGAGGGGTTCCGGTCACCCACCGAACGCAACGACTACTGCGAGGTGGCCGAGTGGGTATGCCGACAGGTCTGGTCGGACGGGCGAGTAGGCGTCACCGGGATCTCATATCTCGGGGCAGCATCCGATTTTCTGGCGAGCACAGGACATCCTGCTGTGAAAGCGATCGCGCCACTGTTCTCGGTGTGGGACACCTATGAGAACAACTACTTCCCTGGTGGAGTCCAGCTGTTCGATCTCATCGAGTCCTATTCACAGCTGATGATCGGTTTGGACCAAGACGATCGAGAGGCGATTCGACCGTACGCATCGTACGCCCACCCAGCGTTCGACGGACCGGCACCTGTTGACGCGGATACCGGCGAAGAGGACCGGGACGCAGCAGTTCTGGAGCACCGGGGGAACTACCGTCACGCCGACATGATGCGCGAATTCGTCATGAGGGAAAGACCGCTGTCGTACGATCCCGACTATTCGTCAGCAAGCTTCAGCCCCTATTCCTACAGCGACGGCATTCGACCGGACGTGGCGATCTATTCTGTCTCGGGCTGGATGGATGGTGCCGGATACGCAAATGGTGCGATATCGCGATTCCTGACGAAGAATCGGAACCCGCATCACTTGCTGCTCGGACCGTGGGACCATGGCGCACGCAGCCATGTTTCGCCGTGGAGCGACACAGGGGCACCCGATGAATCGTGGTGGTTCGAGATACTCCGGTTTTTCGACGAGTACCTTTCCGGTCAGGACACGGGAATCCGAGACGAGGCCGCGATCCACTTCTACGCACTGCATGCCGAAGAATGGCGGTCGAGTCCGTCCTGGCCGCTGGCCTCCTCCTCAACACGGTATGAACTGGCCTCCGACGGTAGGCTGAGACCACAATCGACGATCGGCGCAGCCGGTGAGGCAGCCACTCAGTCGAATTCGCGGGCTCCCCAGAGCACGCCCGATGGCGATCTCGTCGGCTTCATCGTCGACTTCGGCGCGGGGACCGGACGCAACACTCGTTATGAGCGCATCGCGGGTAAGTTGGTATCGAGATACTACTCCGATTGGCAGGGTCGAACTGATCATCACCTCGCCTTCGAAACGCCTGTGCTGAATACAGATCTTGAACTTACGGGACATGCGATCGCCACCCTCCACCTGTCGAGCAATCAGCCTGACGGAACGGTGTTCGTCTATCTCACCGAGGTCGAGTCGGACGGAACCGAACGCTATGTCACGGAGGGGCTCCTGCGCCTCATGCACCGATTCGAGTCGGACAACCCGAGCACCGTCGAGACCGATTGGCCCTACCGTTCCTTCAAGGAACGCGATGCGCGACCGATGATCCCGGACAAGCAGGAGACGGTGCGCCTCCCCCTCCTTCCCACGGCTTGGAGCTTTTCGTCAGGCAGCACTGTTCGTCTGTCGATCGCCGGTGCCGATGCGGACCATGCAACTCAGAGCCCGCACGGTCGTCCACCTCGACTCGTGCTCGGCATCAACGGCCCGTCCACCATTGAGTTCCCGACCCGCTGACCGAATGCTCTGAACCGCTGCAAACATCATATTTCGCTCGTCGCTGAGCCTCATTTAGGAGACCAACTGCTTTTCAACCCCGCTTCTCGCGCAGATCGCTGCACTTCCATGATCGTCACGCCCCAGCCCGAAGCCACCGACGCAGGTGCCATGGTCATGGGCAACGGTGGAAATGTCGTCGATGCGATCGTTGCAGCGTCCCTGGTCCAATCGGTAGTCGATCCGCTGATGTGCGGAATCGGTGGCATGGCGGTCATCAACATCACGACTCCCGACGACGAGCGAATTGTCATTGACGGCTTGGGGGCGAGCCCGTCGGGCGTCACCACCGACATGTGGGAGTCCGATCTGCTGGGCCCCACACCCGACGGATTCGGATTCAGGGTCAAAGATCACGTCAATGAAACCGGCCCCCAATCGGTCATGACGCCCGGAACCCTGCGGACCCTCGCCGCTGTGCACAACCGTTTCGGGTCGCTGCCTTGGTCGGACCTGTTCAGTGAGGCGCTGCGATTGGCCGAGGACGGTTGGATCGTCCGGCCCCATCTTCAGACACTGATGATCCAAGACGAGACACAATACGGTCGCATGAATTTCGGCGACAAGTTGACCTCGACGCCCGACGGACAGCGCATCTACGCACCTAACGGAGGGCTCCCCAGGTTGGGCGACATCATCACCAACCCCGACCTCGCCGAGGTGCTGAAGCATATCTCGACTCGCGGCGCCGAAGACTTCTATCACGGAGAGCTGGCACGGGCGATCAGCGACAGCGTGCAAGCCGACGGCGGTGTGCTCAGTGCCGAAGACCTTGACACCTACACGATCAATGAGCTGACACCGATCACCGGACACTACCGAGGCTTGGAGCTCTCCCTTCCCCCGCAGCCTGCCGGAGGCGTGCAGACCATGCAGACTCTGGGGATCATGGACCACCTCGACCTGTCGTCCCTCGACCACAACAGTCCCGAGCATCTGATGGTCATCGCCGAAGCGATGAAACATGCCCTGCGCGACAAGGAGGATCTGTGGAACCGTGCCAAGTCCACGGATAACGACTATGCTGCTCTGCTTGATAAGTCGCGTCTGGAGTCGACCGCCCATCGGATCCGGAAGGGTGAGAAGGCGGACGTCGACGGGCCGCGGTACGAGTCCAGGCACACAACGCATCTCAACGCCATGGATTCCGAAGGCTTCACCGTCTCACTGACGCATACTCTGGGCAATCCCTCGGGTTATATTCCCCGCAACCTCGGTTTCATGCTCAACGGCGGAATGAGCACCTTCGATCCACGTCCGGGCACCGCGAACTCAATCGAGCCCGGCAGAAGGCGCAACACCACGTCGTGTCCCACCATCGTCTTCGATGACGCCGGTCCTATGATGGCGGTCGGCGCTCCCGGAGCTTCATGGATCACGCCGGCAATCGTGCAGACGATTTCGAACGTAGTCGATTTCGGGATGAGCATCCAGGAAGCGGTCATGGCCCCGCGAGCCGTATCCACCTCGAACATGATCGACATCTCCAACCGGATCCCGCGTTCGACGGAACTCGGACTGCATGGGCACGGTTATGGGGTGAGACGTTCTCCGTTGAGCTACGCTTTCGCCGGAGTCCATGCGATCACGAGGCTCGATGGTCTGCTGGCAGGAGCCGCCGATCCACAGCGCGACGGGTATGCGGCCGGCGTCCGCTGAGCAGCCCAGGATCGCCCACCGTCCTCACCACGGTCAGCTGATGGACGGGCACCGATTCGGCTTTGAGCCACCTCGGCGGGCAACAGGGGCCGGAGATGACCGGAATGTGAACTCTGGTCAAAACCGTGGGGTGGGACCCTTGCAGTTCGCGGACTCGTAACCTCATCGTCATGTCGCCACCGTATTCGTTGGTAGCTCAGGTCCGGGCCAGTGGTGAATTCGGCGCTCGGGCGAGGACGCTGAGGGGATCACCGCATGCTCGAGGACACCACCAGAATCGCCGCGATCGTTCCCTGCCACAACGAGGAGATCACGGTCGCGAAGGTGGTCCGCGATCTCAAGACGGCCGTGCCCGGAATCACGGTCTACGTCTACGACAACTGCTCGAGTGACCTGACCGCACGGAGGGCCGCCGAGGCGGGGGCGTTCGTGCGCAGGGAGAACTCCCCGGGCAAGGGCAATGTCGTCAGGCGCGCCTTCGCCGACATCGACGCCGACATCTACGTGATGATCGACGGCGACGACACCTACGAGGCCTCCCACCTGCCCGAGATGATCGAGACCCTGATCTCGGGCCCCTACGATCACGTGCTCGGCGTGCGCCAGGACAACCAGGAGTCGACGTCCTACCGGCCCGGCCATGAGGTGGGGAACCTGATGTTCAATCGCCTCACCGGGTGGCTGTTCCAGTCCGAGGTCACCGACATGCTTTCGGGCTACAGGGTGTTCTCGCGCCGGTTCGTGAAGTCGTTCCCTGCGATCAGCAAGCGCTTCGAGATCGAGACCGAACTGACCGTGCACATGATGTCGCTGCGCCTGCCCAGCACCGAGGTGGCCATCGATTTCCGTGACCGTCCCGATGGCAGCGAGTCGAAGCTGTCGACCTTCAAAGACGGCTTCCGCATCCTCGGACTCATCTCGGCCCTGGTCAGACACGAACGGCCGAGGCTGTTCTATGGCGTCATCACGACGGTCCTGGCCATCGCGTCCCTGCTGTTCGGGCTGCCCGTCGTCTGGGAGTTCTGGCAGACGGGTCTGGTGCCGAGGTTCCCGACGGCCATCCTCGCCGCCGCTCTCATGGGCTTGGCGTTCCTGCTCGGCAGCGTCGGGCTGACATTGGACGGTCTGCGGCGGGCGAGGCGTGAGACCTCACGGCTGGCATACCTGGGACTGCCGGCGGTGTCCTCGCCGGCCGAGGCGAGATCCCATCCGACGACCCAGCCGACGACCCAGCCAAGTTCCCAGCCGAGACCCCAGCCGACGACCCAGCCGAGACCCCAGCCCAGGGCCCAGCTCGCCTCATGACCGAACCGACCTCGCAACAGCGGTCGGCGGTCGGGAAGAGACTGCACTCCGCGACCTCCTCGGCGCTGGCCTGGGACATCGTTCTGGCTCTGATCACGGTGGCATGGTCCTTCGTCTTCATCCGACTCTTCTTCCCTGGTCGTGTGAACGTCGACATCGCCAACCAATACCTCCAGGCGATCGGCACGATCCCGGTCACCGACTGGCACCCGCCGATCATGAGCCTCGTGTGGGGAGCGCTCATCGACCTCACGGGCCAGGCGGGCAGTCTTCTCGTGGCCCAGGTGGCTATGCTCGGCCTAACAAGCTGGCTGGTCGGAGTCCTGGCGCACCGGCAGGGGGCGCCGAGGTGGGTGTCTCTGCTGGGGCCGGCCGTCATGCTGACTCCCTGGGTGCTGTCACAGATGACGACCCTGTGGAAGGACACGCAGATGGCCGTGGCTCTGCTGTTGGCCGTCGTCCTGCTCATCATCGCCAGGGCGGTGCCGAAGGCGTGGGTTCTGTGGATTCCGGCCGTTGTGCTGCTCGTCTACGCATTGGAAGTGCGCAAGAACGCCGTCTTCGCCATCGTCCCGATCGCGATCTACGCGGCCTTCTGTCTGGTGGAGCGGTTCAACCGATCCGAGCGACCGGACCCTGGCGGAAACCGGCTCGGCGGCCGGCTCAGCAGCCGACTCCGTCGCTTTTCTCGTCGGCGGTCGCTCCTGTCGATCGCCGCACTGTCCTTGGCCGTGCTGGCGATTCTGGGGGTCGGCGTCAAGGCCACCGATGCCGCGATCGGATCTGCGGTCGATGTGAAGCCCACGGGACAGATCTCGCAGATCTTCCTCGACGATGTGATGTTCTCGGTTCCCGACGCACAGCTGCAGGCCTCCGATGCTCCGGCCGAGCTCAAGGACCACATCAGCTCGGCCCGCAACACATGCCTGGAACGAGGAGAGATCTGGGACGCCTACTGGAACTGCTACGGCAGGGGAGTGTCCGGCAGAGCCTTCAGTCCCATCGCCTTCCAGGGCGAACTCAAAGACCTGTGGCTGTCGGAGGTGATCACTCATCCCGTCCGCTACCTCGAATATCGCACCGCCGTGTTCTCGACCTACTTCTTCACGTCCTCGCTCGAATACTGGGAGGCCGACTGGGACGGGGACGCAGTGAAGGCGGGGATCGCAGCCGGCAGCACCAAGGCGGAGTACATCTTCAAGCCCTATGTCGAGGACTTCGCGCTCGCCACGTTCCCGATGCTGTTCAAACCCTGGTTCTGGTCCCTCCTCGCGGTCGTCGTGCTGGGCATAGCCTGGCGCACCCGGCCCGTACGCGCCCACCCCGCACGCACCCGGCCCGCACACACCCGGCCCGCACGCGAGCAGCCCCAGCGACAGCGGAATCTCGCGCCCGAGCAGCTCCAACGGCAGCGGAACCTCGCGCCCGAGCAGCCCCAGCGACAGCGGAACCTCGCGCCCGAGATCACGACCTTGGCCACCTCGGCGCTGTGCTACGTCTTCGGGTACTTCCCCATCGTCCCGGCCAACCATTTCAGGTACACGTTCTGGCCGGCGCTCGCCGTCACCGTCGCAGTGGTCTTCGTGCTCGCCGGGTGGCGGAGACGACGATCGGCGGGCAGGTCGCGATCATCGGGCGCGCCGCGATCGTGGGCGTTCAGCGAGTCCGGAACCTAGCCGACTAGAGTTGGTGTCTGTAATGAAAGAGTCAATTTCGGCCCGTATGCGGCGCCTCGCGGGGGAAGCGTTCAAGTTCCTCACTGTCGGTGGTCTGGGATACATCGTCGACGTGGGTCTCTCGAACGTCCTCGCCTACGGCCTGGGCTCGATCCCCGCACTGCTCGATGGCAGCCCCATCAAGTCGAAGATCGTCTCCACCGTCATCTCCATGATGGTCGTCTGGACCGGCAACAAGCTCTGGACGTACGGCGACCGCGCCACCGGCTCGAATCTGCGCGGCATCTCGCTCTTCGTCGTCGTCAACATGGTCGGCATGGTCATCACCGTCATCCCGCTGGGCGTGACCTGGTACCTGCTCGACATGCGCGACCAGCTGACCTACAACATCTCGACGAACATCATCGGCGTCGGCCTGGCCATGCTCTTCCGCTTCTACGCCTACCGCACGTGGGTGTTCAAGGACGCGACGCCGGCCGCCGAGGTGGTCGTGGAGCTGGACGAGTCCCGCACCGTTCCCGACGACCGGGACTGAACCTTTCCCGCCAGTTTCGCCGACACAACGGTGGAGCGCCGAGACTTTTGTGCGTGCACCGTTGCCTCGGCGCTGCACCGTTGTCGCGGCGAAACTATCTATTGATCTGTATAACACAAACAGTTATATTAACGACATGGATGCTCTCGCAGCCCTCGCTGATCCGGCTCGTCGCCGTATCGTCGAGTGCCTCCGCGACAGTGAGGTGTCCGCCGGCGAGCTCGCCGACGTGATGGAGGCGGAGTTCGGGCTCGTCCAACCGGCCACTTCGCGTCATCTGCGGAGACTCCGTGAGACGGGGCTGGTGCATTCCCGTCCCGACGGCACGAGTCGCCTCTACTCCCTCGATCCCGGTGCCCTGCGTGACATAGCCGTGTGGCTCGAACAATTCCGGGGACTGTGGAGCGATGCCCTGTCCTCCCTCGACGCCGAGGTGCAGCGAGGTAAGTCTTCCAGGAGGAGTGCGGCACCATGAATATCACCGACGAGATCAACCAAGTGATTCGCAAGGTCACAACCAGCGGCAGCTCGCATCAGGTTGTTCTGGAGCGTGCCTTCGACACCGATGCCGCCGATCTGTGGGATGCGTGCACGAGTCCCCAGCGACTCGCGCGATGGTTTGAACCGGTGCGCGGCGACCTCACACCTGGTGGCCGGTATGCCCTGACAGACAGTGGCACGGAGGGCGACATTCTGCGATGCGCAGAACCCCGGCACCTGGCCATCACATGGGAGTACCAGGGGGATGTCAGCCACGTTGATGTCGACTTCATCCCGACTGCGAACGAGCGCACTGTGCTCCGGGTGACCCATCATGTTCCTCCCAACGACCATTGGGAGGCCTACGGTCCCGCGGCAACTGGTGTGGGCTGGGAAGAGGGGTTGCGAGCTCTGTCGCTGCATCTCGCGGGCGGTGCTGGATCTGCCCCTGACGAGTTGGAGGATTTCGCTAGCACGCCCGAGGGCCCGAGGCTGACTCGTCTGGTAGCGGCTGCTTGGGGGTGGGCAGACCAGGAAGCGGGAACATCAGAGAGCGATGCGAAGGCGCGAGCATTGAAGACGGCGGCCTTCTATCTGGACGAGACATGAAGCCTCCAATCGCTCCGGTGGGGAAAGTGGCAAGCAGGACACCTCTGCTTGCTCGAGGATCGAAGGCGAGTGCTTGCTCGAGGAAGGAAGACGAGCGCTTGCGTAAGGATCGAAGACGAGAGGGGAACAGAGTGATGGGCGAAAAGGCAACCAGCGTTGATGAGTACCTTGACGGGGTCGATCCGGCATTCCGAGCGGAGCTTGAGCGGATTCGTGCGCTCGTGACCGGGCTCGTTCCGAGCGCTGAAGAATCGTTGAGTTACCGCATGCCGACCCTGAAATACAAGAACCGTGCGCTGGTGTATTTCACTGCTTCGAAGAAGCACATGAGCCTGTTCCCCTCGTCTTGGGCGATCGAAGAATTCAAGGACCGCCTGGCGGACTACAAGACCACCGTTCACGCGATTCAGTTCACGCTGGAGAAGCCGCTGCCCAGCGAACTGATCGAGGACCTCGTTCGCTTCCACGCGCGCCAGATTGACGCAAACCGGCAATGACCGAACCGGCAGTGACCAAACCCGGCAGTGACCGAAACGGCTCAACCGTTCCCTGAGGAATCCGGAGAACCTCACCATGAAATTCACCATCTCGCTTGAAATTGCGCTGCCGAGGGAGGCTGTCAGCGAGCTTCTCAGCGACCCCGCACACAGGCCGAAGTGGTTACGAGGCTTGGTGCTTCATGAGCCGATTCGCGGCACGGATGGGCACGTCGGCACCGAATCGAGGGTTGTGTTCCGATCGGGGCAAGGGTCGATGGAGTGCACCGAAACCATCACGCGTCGAGAACCGGCGAATCTGCACGGAATCGCTTCCGATCAAGTCATCCATTTCGCGCGCGAGATCGTCGCGAACGGCATGTGGAGCTCCGCACACGAGCAGCTGACCGAGAGCGGTCCGGAGGCCACCCTGTGGGTCAGTGACAACGAATACCGGTTCAAGGGTCTGCTGAGATTCGCGGCTCCCTTGATGCGCGGCGTCTTCATCAAGCAGACACGCCAACATATGCAGGACTTCAAGGCTTACGCCGAGGACGGAACTGACGTCCGCGAATCGAAGGACTGATCGCGCGGTGCAGTCGGCGGCTACTTCCGCAGCCGTCGGTAAGCCCGAGCCGACAGCGGCATGAACACTGCAGTGATCGCCAGCGGCCAGGCGATGGCTGCCACGATCCCGTAGTCGGCTAGCCACCCGCCGGTGATTCCGGAAGGATTGCCGAACAGATCGCGGACGGCCGTCGCTGTTGCCGATATGGGATTCCACGCCGCAACCGCGCCCAGCCAGTCGGGCATGAATTCCGGGGCGACAAAGACGTTGGAGAGGAACCCGACCGGCCAGACGAGCACCTGCACGAGCACGGTAGCACCGTCATGTCTGCCCGCGGTGAGCCCGAGGAAGATGCCGACCCACAGGACGGCGAAGCGCAGCCACAGGAGCAGAGCCACCGCGAGGAGACCGGCAAGCGGGGAGTTCGTCGCCCTCCAACCGAGCAGCAGTCCGCCGATGATGAGGATGGCGATCTCGACCATCGAGCTGACCATATCGGCTCCGACTCGTCCCAGTGAAACCGAGGCGTCGCTGATGGGCATCGACCGGAAGCGGTTGGTGATCCCCTTCTTCGCATCTGCAGCCATCGAGGTCATCGTGGTTTCGAGGCCGAACATCATGGCCAAGGTCATCATGCCCGGGAGCAGGAAGCCGATGTAGTCGCCGCCGCCGGGCAGTCGGATGGAGCCGCCGAAGATGAAGGCGAACATGAGCAGCAGCATGATGGTGAACAGCAGGCCGAAGATCGGCGTCCACGGCTGGCGGACCCAATGGGCGAGGTCTCTGCGGGTGAGGATCAGGCCCTCTCTGACAATGCTCATGCGTGCTCCTTCTCCGTCAGAGCGAGGAAGACCTCGTCCAAGGTGGGTCGGCGCAGGACGATGTCGTCTGCGATGATTCCTGCGTTGTCGAGGCGGCGGATGACCGTGCTGAGGTCGCGAGAGCCGCGTGTCGCCGGGTAGGTGACGACGCCGGTCTCCTCGTTCAACTCCACTTCGTTCGTCTCGTCGGCTGCTGCTCCATCTGTCGCGCCCGTCCCGGCTCCGGCCCCTGTTCCAGCGTGAAGAGCGCGATGGATGGCCCGAGCCTTCGCCTCGTCGCCTGCAGTGATCTCGATTCGGTCGCCCCCACGCTGCTGCTTGAGTTCGCTCGGCGTGCCCTCGGCGATGATCCTGCCGGCTTTCATGATCGAGATCCGATCCGCCAGAACATCGGCCTCCTCGAGATGCTGCGTGGTCAGCAGCACGGTGGTGCCGCGATCGGCGATCTCGCGCACGGAGTTCCAGACGTCTGTGCGTCCGCGAGGATCGAGGCCGGTGGTCGGTTCATCCAAGAAGAGGATGTCGGGGTCAAGGATCATTCCCACGGCGATGTCGAGGCGTCGGCGCATTCCTCCCGAATAGGTGCTCACGGCACGGTCTGCCGCCTCGGTGAGGGAGAACTTCTCGAGCAGCTCATCGGCTCTCGAGGCGGCCTCGCGACGGGAGAGTCCGAGCAGCTGGCCGAACATCACAAGATTTTGGCGGCCGCCGAGGATTTCGTCGAGGGCTGCGCTCTGGCCGATCAGTCCGATGCGGCGGCGCACCTCGGTGGCCTGGGTGCAGACGTCGAAGCCGACGACCTCTGCACTGCCCTCGGAGACCTCGACGAGCGTGCTGAGGATGTTGACCAGTGTCGACTTTCCTGCGCCATTCGGTCCGAGTAAGCCATGGATCCGTCCGGCTGGGATGTCGATCGAGAGCCCGTCGAGGGCGCGCACCTTGCCGTAGGTCTTGACCAATCCTGCGGCTCGAAGCGCCGGACATCCACGGGGTCGTTCGCCTGTTTCGCGCATACAGATTCCTAACTAGTAACACTGTACGGAGTTGTTCTGGTTGAAACATTCTACACCGCACGGAGTAGACTGCAAGAATGAATTCCGACGCTGATTCGCAACGGTTCGATCCGGAGAGCGCCGACGTGGTCCTGCGCCTACTCTGGCGCGATCATCTCGACGTCGAGCAGGGTCGGCGTGGGCCGCGCCGCAAGCTCAGCGTCGATCAGGTCATCGATGCCGCGATCGTCCTCGCCGACGCAGACGGACTTGAGGCGCTCTCGATGCGCAAGGTCGCCGAGGCGGTCGGAGTCTCGGTCATGTCCCTGTACAGCTATGTGCCGCACCGGTCAGGTCTGATCGGGCTCATGGTCGACAAGGTCATCGGTCTCAGTCCACGGCCCGAGCATTCGGGGTCGTTGGCGGACCGGGTGCGCACCTTCTCGGAAATTCTCTGGGACGAGTATCACCGGCATCCGTGGTTGGTCGATGCGCAGTCGCATCGGCCGTGGATCGGCCCCGAGATCTCCGCCCGCTATGAATGGGCGCTCGAAGCCTTCGAAGGCACCGGACTCGATGACATCGCCATGGACCACACGGTCGCGCTCATCGAGTCGCATGCCGCAGCCAGCGCCGCGAACAGCATCAACGCGCAGAGGCTCGAACACAGCTCCGGGGTCAGCGATCTGGACTGGTGGAATGCCAACGCCCCGCTCCTCGAGCAGGTCATGCCTGAGGGTTCGTTCCCCGTGTCAGGCCGAGTCGGGTCTGCGGTGGGGGAGAAGTACCAGGCAGTGACCAGTCAGAGAGCCGTCTATGAATACGGGCTCGAGACCATCATCCTCGGTGTCACGACTCAGCTGCAGAGTCGTACCTGAGGCCCCCACGCTGACTCCCTCGACACAACGATGGAGTCCCGAGACGCTTGTGCGTGCACCGTTGGATCGGCGCTGCACCGTTGTCTCGGCGAAGAGTTCAGGAGTACCGCAGTCTTCGGTAGGCGGTGACGACCGGTGTGGGCGCGAGGGTCCGCAGTTCGGCGCGGATGAGCAGGCGCTTCTGCTTCCACACCGCGCTGCGTCGGTTCGGCAGCTGACCTGCCCTGGCCCGGGTGGCCAGCAGCTGCAGATGGTGACTCAGCCGTCCGTCGTCGGAATGGAAGTAGTTCTGAGCCAACCACGCCGAGGTGGGGAAGCCGATGGTCCCGGCCGCGACTTCGGCGAGGGTGCCGGTGGCGCCGGAATCGGCAAAGGCCTCATTGAGCAGATCCCTGTCGACGCCGAAGTCCGAGATCAGCAGGGTGGGAATGCCGCGGTCGAAGGCCTCCAACGCAGCCGTCGACGACACTGTCACCAGGGCGGCACCGGGCACGAGGAACTCATCGAGGGGCCCATAGCCGAGCTCGATGCACTCAGCTCCGGGAACCCCCTGGACTCGCAGGGACTGAAGGATGCCGACGTACGAGTGCAGTTCGTGATGCGTCTCGTGCTCGCCGGGCCTGGAACGCATCTTGACCACGGCGGTCGAACCAGGGTGACGAGAGGCGAACTCGGCGAGGGCGCGCACGATCGATTCGCGGTCGGCCAGGGATTCGGGCACCTTGGCCTGCGGGGCGAACACGAGTGTCCGGGGGACATTGCCGGCCGTCACAGTTGTACGCGATGCAGGGGACCCGGAAGCGCCGGTCGGTTGAGATGCGCCGGTCGGTTCGGATGCGCCGGCGGCGTCTGTTGGTTGGGGGATCCCCTCCGAGCGGAGCATCGGCAGGCGGGCCAGGTAGATCTCACAGGGCACCTGCGTGAGTGCACTGACATGGGTGTACTGGGCCACCTCGGCGAAGGAATGGGTGATGAACGCATCCATCAGGCGGCGGTAGTTCATGCCCTTGTTGCTGGCGGGCAGGCCCATGCCGGGCAGCCCCGAGACCAGTGCCGGGCGGTGCTCGAGCCGATGCGCGGAGACGAAGAGCTGCGCGACGATCGGGCCGGTGGCGGCGCCGAGGACGATGTCGGCGCGGTGTTCGGCGATGATGCGGGCAACCTCGGTGCGGGCGACGATCGGAATGCTGCGCTCAGCCCAGGACGTGCCGGCGGTGGCATTCGCGATCTGCTCAGCGGTGGGCAGGATGGGGCTGTCGATGAGGTAGACGTCGGCCTCGATGCCGGGCAGGGAACTGAGCAGCTGTGTCGCCCATTTGAGGTAGGACTCGCTGTCGGAGAAGGAGACGATCCGCACGGGTTCGTCTGTGGGTGGGTTAGGAATCGACATCTGCCTTGACCGATTGGGCGTTGAGGGACTTACGCAGATTATCTGCGGAGGCTCCGGTCCACCATTCCGGCGGGATCTCCGTGACGCTGATCGTCACGTCCGGGTTGAGGACCGACAGGGAGATCGCTGCGGTGCTGGGGAGGCTGCGGATGGTGGAATTCGGCGGCAGGTTGATCAGGCGCAGTTCGATCGGCAGACCGACGTGTTTGATCCGCACACGCTCGTCGCGGTCGAGTTCGGTGAGGAACTCGTCGGTTTCGCGGCGGTGCGGGTAATAGGTGATCGGACCGTCCGCGACGAGTCCATCGAGCCAGGAGCGGTAGGCGTCTTCGCGGATCAGCCCATCGGCAACCAGTGCCGAGCCGATGACGGGGTTGTCCCGGGGGTGGCTTCCGCCGGTCGGCAGGGTCTGCAGGTGTTCGAACCGGTGGCGGGTGATCTCTCCGCCGGTCTTGAGGAAGTCCGTGCGCATGGACTTCGACACCGGCAGTGCGGTGTGCCAGCGCAGCTTGCTCGCCGGAGCCAGTCCACGCAGTCGGTCCGCGACATGAGCGGCCATGATCGCGCGGGAGGTTTTCAGCTTCTGCCTCGGCCGGACCAGGGGACCGTTCTTGCTGGTGAGGATCTCGATCGCCGAGTACGTGGCCAGGCCGTCATCGAGGACGACGACCTCGGGCATGCGCCGCTCAAGGTAGGCCAGGGTCAGCGCCTTGTGCACCTGGCCGGAGCAGACATCGCCGAGGTAGATGCGGTCCGGGGACTGTCTGCGCAGCACTCCGGGCTTGGCCCCTCCCCGTTCGAGCCGGACGTTCCTCGGCAGCCAGTCGGTGTCGAAGGCGTCGAGGAACGAGGTCATGCCCTTGGCATTGGGGCGCGCACGGATGAGCATGTCCTCCTCGGGCTCGTTGGCCTCGAGCGCGGACAGGAACTGGAGGGGCGATTCGACGAAGGCGATCGACGTTCTTCGTCCAGTCTTCCCCTTCTCAGCCTTCATCTCCGGCGTCCCTTCGGCTGGTGCCGTGTTGCCTGTGGCCATCATGGATTCAGCAATTCCTCCGCTGCGATGTCATTTCCGCCTCCACTGTCGCTGGCTCGTCTCACGCTGTCGCTGGCCCGTCTCACGCTGTCGCCGGTCTTGCCGGCGCTGCTTCTTCTTCCTTCGGCTTCTTGCCACCAATCTAGCCTCCGTGGGGAAACCTCCGGTGGATCGCAGGTGAACGAGATGAATTCCGGAGCCGAAACTGCGGTGAGTTGGTGTGGCGGTGGTCGGCGACGCTCCGACGGCGGCCGCGGCTGTGACTGCGGTCACCGAGGTGACACCACCGGTGAAGTGCCTCGTGACTGCCACGTGAACGCTTGCGCAACGTCAGGCAAATTCGGCTTTTGAGCTCGTCGATTCGGCCACGTGCCATGGAACATGGAGGACGACCTCGGCGCAGGTGGGGGAATGGCGAATCAGATGATGCCGTCGACTCCGGAACCGGTGCAGGGACTGATCGCGGCTGCGATCGGACCCGAGGCAGATGACAGACGGGCGCGTGCATGCGCGCCGGTGAGATGAGGCTTTTTCGCAGGCCAGTCGACTGAGCTGCGATCGAACAGGAGAAGTGAGCGATCCATGGGTACGGCGTTCAAGCTGTTTCACTTCGACATTGCCACGGAGAACAACTTCGGGGATACGCTGCTCTTTCCTGCGGTCAAACACATGTTTGAGGCATATGGTGCAGGCGAAGCGTTCGACATCTACGATTCGCGGCCCTTACGCGAAAACGTCGGCCCCGCCCTGGTGCGCTACATCAACGCAACGGCCGATGCGGTCGTCGTCGGGGGCGGAGGGCTGTTCCTGTCGGACACGAATCCGAATCGTGATTCGGGATGGCAGTGGAGAATCTCACTTGACATGCTCGACCAGCTCGAGGTTCCTCTGATCGTCTTCGCAGTCGGCTACAACCGCTTCTACGGTCAGCCCGAGTTCGAACCCCCATTCTCCGAACACGTGACGCGCACGATCGAGAAGTCGGTCTTCTTCGGACTGCGCAACCACGGCTCGATGGAGAAGGTCGCGGAGTATGTTCCCGACGAACTCGCCTCACGGATCACCTTCCAGCCCTGTCCGACGACGCTGTCGAGATCCGTGCTGCCCATCGACACCGACCAGCCCGATGCCAAGCGGATCGGCCTGCAGCTGTCCACCAGTCGGCGCTACGCGGGCCACGGAGTCGGACCGGACACGGTCATCGACAGGGCCGGTGCGCTGCTGCCACGCCTCGAAGAAGCCGGATGGGACGTCGTCTTCACCCCCTTCACGAAGCCCGATCACCGACTGTCGGCCCGTTTGGGAGAGCAATTCAAGCAACGCGAAATGGTGCAGGTCTACGGCGACGACGTCCTCACCCGCGGCCTTCGCGATCTGTCCGATGTGCCGTTCTTACTTGGCTGCCGCGGCCATGCGCAGATGATTCCCTTCGGCCTCGGCGCCCTTCCGTTCTCCTTCGACGTCCACCCCAAGCTCGGCTACTTCCTGTCAGACATCGGGCTGCCCCAGTGGCGTCACGATCCGAAGGATGACGCGTTCGTCGACTCGATGCTCGCCACGATCGAAGACGGGTGGGAGAACCGGGAGGCAAACCGCGAGAAGATCGCGGGCAAGCAGGCCGAATTCCTCGACATCACCCTCGACAACCTCGACGCGATCTACTCGGGACTCGGCGGTGAACCTTCGGCACTCGACACCCGGTTCGCACCCTATGACGCGCAGGCCTGGAACATGGCACGCAGTCGATTCCTGCTCGAGGTGCAGCGAGAGAACAGCATCCACCGCCAACAGACCTTCCACGAGAAGGCACGCCAGACCGAAGCAGAACTGAAGACGGCGCTGCGCAATTGTCGAACGGCGGCCGATGATCGTCGGATCCTCGAAGAATCGATGCTCAGAGAGCAGGTGAGCGCGGGGACGATGCAGAAGGAGACGAAGAGGATCGAAGAGAAGACGAAGCTGCTGGAGAAGGAGAATCGTGCACTGCGCGAACAGCTTGCACAGCAGAGCTCCGAGACGGCGAGCGCCAGAATCCGCCAGGCGCGCCGAAAGGTCGGCAGAACGGTCGACACCGTGATGAAGAGAGGAAGGGCTGACTCATGACCGATGCTGGCACTACTGCAGACACGCTCGCACCGACCAGGGGCCGCCGTGGCCGATCCGCTCTCGTCGTCGACCCGCGGATCAATCAGGCCGACATCGACTATGCGCTCATCCCGGACGATGTCGAGGTCTTCCGCTGTGGAACGTTCGGCAGCGAGGACGTGTCCCTCTTCGGGAGCAGCGTCGCCGGCTGGTTCGTCGCGGACAATGTCTCGATGTCCGAGATCACCAAGATGAAGCTTCGCGGCGAATACCGGATCGATGAAATCCTCATCGACTCCTCGCGAAGCACACGAGGCACCGAGGCGTTCCACCGCATCGGGCTCGACAACGTCCGCGATTATGCGCCGCTGTTGGTTGACGCACCCGAGACAGCGGCACACTTCATCCGCGAGCTCAGGCCCTCGGCGCTGAGCACGATGACGGCCGCCGTCGCCGCCATGGGGTATTCGACGATCTACATCCTCGGCGCCGCACTCGGTTCGATCACCACCCAACGCCCCTACATCTCCGTGCGCAAGCGCCGGCCCACAACCGGGATGTCCCTGTCACGGCGATTCGATTCCTGGGACCACACGAACGCCGAGGTGGCTCTGCTGGCAGATGTCGCTACGACTTACCCCGACGTCAAGCTGCGCGACGTCACGGTCGGCAACCGCATGTTCCCACTGCTCGACGCGGCCACGACCCAACCATCGGAGAGGCGTCTGACGCCGGCCCCCAAATACCCGTCGGGGTCGACGCACCTGTACACGCATCTGCCGGTCGGATCCCAGGGCGAGCTGCTGCGCTGCGCGTATGTGACGATGTGCGATTCGCCCGACTACCTGTGGGGTGTGAGAGCACTTGCCAACTCCCTCGGCCGAGTCTCGGACGTGCCCCTGATCCTCATGGTTCCGCCCGGTTTCGACTGCGGCGACATCAGCTTCGAGATGGGCAACGTGCGGCTCTACGAGGTCAATTCGATCCGCAGCCCGCACCAGCCGAAGCAGCACCAGTCGAGGTTCTCCAACACGTACACCAAGCTCGAGGCCTTCGGTCTGACATTCCTCGACCGTGTGGCCTTCATCGATGCCGATACCGTGGTGCTGGATGCCACCGACGAACTCTTTGAATACGAGGGATTCGCCGCCGCACCCGACTTCGGTCTGCGCCTCGAAAGTCATCGTTTCAACTCGGGCGTGTTCGTCTGCACCCCATCGAGCGCGCTCTACATGAGCATCATCGACGCGATCCCTGACACCCCGTCCTACGATGGCGGTGACCAGGGATTCCTCAACGTGATCATGGACGACGTCACCTGGCTCCCACACCAGTTCAACACCCTGCGCCGCGCCTTGGGGCGCTATCCCGATGTCATCAGAGGCGATGAGGCCAGGATCGTGCATTTCGTCGGACCCAAACCGTGGAGCCTCAACGGCGAACCCGAATGGTCGGACCTCGACGGACTGTGGTTCGCCCAGCTGTCCGAACGCGAGAAGATCCGGTTCATCATCGAGCTGCGTGACAAAGCGTCCCAGCCGCTTCCGACCCCACCCGCCGAGGTGCTTGAACCTCCACGCGCCCACGGGTACCGATTGGCTCAGCAGCTCCTCGACGCGGGCAAGCCGAACCAGGCCATTCGAGTCTCGAAGGAAGCTCTGCGGACGAACAGCGCATCCTTGGCGAATCGGCGGGTCCTGGTACGAGCGCTCGCGGCAAGTGGCAACAGATCGGACGCGGCACGTGTGGCCGCGAAGACGTTCGGGCTCAAAGCAGCTCGGCGAGTGAGGAGAACACTCACCAAATGAAGCGACTATTCGTGGTCAACGGCCTCTTCGGGTTTCTCAACTGCATGTCCTCTGGCGGTGTCGCCGAACATGACGAGCTCACGGTGCTGGTGCTCTTCAGCTCCGACCCCGCCTCGAACGCCGTTTTGGAACGTCGCATGCGGTCCCTGGCACCAGTGTCCAAATGCGTGTTCCTGACGGAACCGGGTCAGTACATCGGGCAGTTGGCCGACCCGCAGTTCATGTCCGATCTGTGTCGGAATCCGGGCGAAGTGAGGATGTTCTTCACCCACAACACCTGGCTGCACAACCGCGTCTTCGCGGCCTATCCCGATGCCAGAATCGTTCTCTACGAAGAAGGGCTGGCGTCGTACTATCCGGGTCTGATCGACAGATACGACGAACAGTCGAGAGTGGCCGGGATCTACTGCCACAACTATCTCGATCTCTACGTGTCTCCCGAAGCCGCTGAGCATCCGGAGAAGTTCGGACTCCTCAACCGAGACCGCTTCCGCACTCTGCTGACCCAGGCCTCGACCGAACCGCAGGAGCAGGTCCTCACCCCGGAGACCGTCGTCGTCGTCGAGCAGTACCTGTTCAAGAAGGGGCGGGCCCAAAGCCTGGAAGACGCGGCCGAGGAATACGCCGAGGCAGTCCGAAGCATCGTCGACAAGGGGTATGAGGTCGCCTACAAACGACACCCGCGGGAGTCCTCTCGCCTGTACGAACTGGTCAGAGACCGACTGGACGCAGCCCACCGGGACCGGGTCGTCGAGTTCCCCGATTCCGGCGGGCTCCTCGAGGAGGTCATCCTCCACCAACCGCCGGCAGCGATCGTGGCGATCAGCTCGACGAGTCTGCTGACCGTGCCGCACTACTTCAACGTTCCCAGCTTCACGATCCGATCGCGGGCGCCCTATGATGTGGCGAAGGCCGTCGGAGTCGAGCGCCGGGGTCTGACCTCGAACCAAGTGGCATTGGCGGCTCGTGTCCCGAGCATCGACGACCTGCCCAATGTGCTCCACCTCAGCACTGCGATGGACATCTTCCGCGCCCGTTTCACCAGAGCGCCGAGGCTGTGCGACGATGGCGCGCTGCGTGCCCTCGGCGAGGTGGATTTCGGACCGGAGTACGTCGAACTCGTCCGCCGCATCGCCGACCCTGCGGTGCGTGCGGTCTCATTCGACCTCTTCGACACCCTCGTCAAACGACCTGCCGTCAACGCCTCCGACGTCTTCGCACTGTTGGACAGGCGCCTGCGCGATCAGATGCCGAAGTTCGTCCGCTTCTCCGATGTGCGCTCCACCGCGTTCAGGCGCCTCGATGCCCACATGAAGCAGCACGGTGGTCGTCCCGCCGAATACGCGCTCTCACAGGTCTATGACTACATCGGCACGGTGCTCGGAATCGATGCCGAGGTGCAGGCGTCGCTCATGGCAGAGGAGGTGGAGCTGGAGGCCGAGCTCGTGCAGCTGCGGCGAGCCGGGTTCGCCCTGACTCAGGTGGCCGAGGCCTACGACAAACCGTGGGCGGTCACGACGGACACCTACTTCGACGAGGATCAGCTCAATGCTGTCGCTCTGGCGAAACTGTCGGCCTCGGCCCACCATGTGACGACGTCGCTGCAGGAGCAGAAGACGAAGGCCGCCGGTGATCTCTTCGCAGTCACCGCAGCGGCCTTCGACCTGCCGAAGAAGGCGATCCTCCACATCGGAGACCGCAAGGACCATGATGTCGACAATGCCGAACGCGCCGGACTCGAAGGAGCATGGCTGCCCAGTGCAACGCACGCTGCGCAGTCGCACCCGCGTCTGGCCGCGATCTGGAAGGACGTGCGTGAGGAGAGGGCATCGGCTCTGCTTCGCGGAATGGTCCACTCCGAGGTCTTCGACAACCCCTACCGGGACTTCGCCGATGACTCGACGTGCGGCGGCAGCCCCGAACTGCTGGGATATCTTGCTGTCGCACCGGCGCTGATCGGATGGTCATCGTGGATCCTGCAGACCGCGGCCGAACACGGCAACGATGCACTGCTGTTCCTGTCCCGGGACGGTTATCTGCCGCTCGAGATCTGTCAGCGCCTGGCCGAGGACTCACAGGCCGGGGTCGATCATGCCGAGGACACGTCCGCTCGGGACTCACAGGCCGGGGAGGCCCGGAACTCACGGGCCTGTGCCGTACCGGACATGTCATACGTGATGAGCTCACGGCGAGCCATGTTCGACCTGTTCAACCAGGCCAGAGGCCACGTCGGCTACACCGAGTTCGTCCACGGCCTGAGCCCGCGCTCGAACGTCAGAACCATGCTGACGACCAGATTCGGGGCATCGGCGGCCGAGGAATTCGGGCCGCCGATCGCCGCCGCAGGCCCGGGCAGCGCTGATGCCAAGATCGGCAAGACGGCCGACAGCGTGAAGAACGCTCTGTCGCAGTTCTCGGAGTCGATCGTCGAGCAGTGCGCAGGCAACGACCGGGCTGCTCGGGACTACTTCCGGCACGCGGTCGGCGAGGCGACTCACCCGGCCATCGTCGACGTCGGCTATTCGGGATCCGCACAGCGCGGCATCACCCTGGCCTTGGGGCGAAACGTCGCCGGACTCTACTTCACGACGATGGAGCACAACACCGAGCATGCGGCCATCAACGACCTCGAGGTCGCCGAATTCACCACGGACCCCGTGTTCTTCCGCAGTGGGGGAATGCTCGAATACCTCATCACGCCACCTGGACTCGAATCGTGCACCGGCTTCGACCCGGTGACGGGCAATCCCGTGTTCGAAGATTCGGACACCCCGGACCCGATCAGGAACGCCGTCCACGCGGGCGTGAGGCAGTGCATCGACGACTTCTTCCGCATCTTCAGCGGCCACACGGGGCAGTTCGTCATGCGTCCGCGCCTGGCTTCGCACATGCTGGCCTCCTTCATGAGCGACCCCAGCCGAACCGATGCGCTGTCTCTGGAGGGCGGCAGACATGAGGACACCGTGGGAAGTGACGCCGACGATGTGTTCGACTACTGGAAGGAAGGCCGCAGCGCATGTGAGGCGAAGGCTCCCGCACGATCGGCCGACGACCGTGAGCACACGCAGGAGGCGGAGGGCCTGGCGAAGTGCGAGGCCGAGAAACGGCGGAGCCTCGAACAGGAGCTGGAGGACGCCCGGGCCGAGATCGCGGAACTGAGATCGCAGACAGCAGCCACATCGCAGACAGTGACGACCACATCGCAGACAGTGACGACGGAGGCCAAGGCGCTCGCCTCACGCGTCGGCCACGGTCTCGAGTGGAGAGCACGCCGAGTGCGAAAGAACCTCATATCCCGCAGATGAGTGCGTTCCTTCCGCGAGTGAGTGCGTGCCGCCCGTGAGCAAGTGCGTGCCTCCGACGAGCGAGTGCGTGCCACCCGTGAGCGAGCGCGCGGGGGCGAGTAGAAGGGCCCCGTCGTTCCAGAGTAAGAACCGGAACGACGGGGCCCTTCGTGCACTTCAGACCGGGCGGATGCAAGTGGTCGGGTCATTGACCTGTCGACGGTCATGAGGAAGCGCCCACGACCGGCCGGCGGCATTGACCCGGCCAGGTCTCACCGACGCTGACGCGACTTCGCACGATTCACGAGCCTGCTGCCCTGCCGACGTGCGGCGAGCACGGCGAGCGTGCCGGTCCTGCGGGCGAACGAACGGGGCGCGAACTTCTCGACATCGCCTCCGGGAAGCCGCAGACTGGCCAGGCGCTTGCGTTTGAAATAGCGGCTGAACCGAGCAGTTTCGGCCGAACGTTCGAGGAAGTCCTCGGCACCGCTCCTGAGGTCACGTGAAATGTCGGGGGCCATGCAGTAACTCACCGCTTCGACGAGCGCCTTGAGCTGTGTCGCGGTCGACTGGGACGCGCGTTCGGAACCGTCGCACACCTCGGCGATGATGGTCAGGGGGATGCGGTTGCTGTTCTGGTAGGGGCTGATCGCTTCGAGGAGCATGTCGGCGCCGACCGTGAGCGCGGGGACGCCGTAGACCTCACGCGCCGTGGCCAAGGCGGTCGAGAATCCGCCGATGATCAGGCCCGGGCGCAGCCGGTCGATGACCACCTCGGCGAGGACGGGGAGTTCGAGGACGGACAGGGTGATGCCGTCCTCCTCCGCAGCGGTGAAGAGAGGCTCGAGCTGTGCCGGCGGTGCGGCGGGGTGGGGTTTGAAGACGACTCGGGAAAAGCCCCGGGCCGCGGCCTGCCGGATCATCTCGACGTGGAGAGCCGTCTCCTCTTCCTCGGTGATGAGACCGAGCGCAGCCAGGTACTGACCGACGGCGAAGGCCCACGGTGAGCCCTGCAGTTCGTCACCGAGGCCCGCGTCGAGGTCGGACGCGGTGGAATCGCCGACCTCGCGCACGACGCTGCGGAAGGCCTCCGGATCGAGCGGCTCAGGCACGATGCCGAATTCGGCGAGCAGACGCGGTTCGAGCTCCGGGACGAGCGGCAGGTAGTGAAGCGTCGACATCCGCTGACCGTTGGCCAGTGGAATCTGATTGCGCGTCGGACCGTAGCTCATGAGGCCGTCGGCGTGGACGCGGATGGTCGCCGAGGCGAACACGCGGCCGAGGGCGATCGCCGGATTGACCTGAGGAGACTCGAGCACCAGCTCCACGTCGTCCTCGCCGAGATCCCACGTCTGCCTCAGGTGGGCTTCGACCATCGGCAGATCATTCTGCGCCGGACTCCACGTCGACGGGTGGGACGGATGGACAGAGGCATTGAGGTCGACGACGCGGTCGAAGCGGGCGAGCAGCCGATCTGCGCCGGGCGTCTGCGAGAACGGGCGCGAGAGCTCGAGCACCGCGGCGTTGTTGCTCAGCAGCAGGATTCGTTCACGGGAACTACCGTCTTTCGACGAAACGTCCGAGGGCTCGACACCCTGCGTGCCCAGCAGCGCGGGCGCTGCGGTCGTGTCATAGACTCCCGAGTCGATTCCGGCCGATAGACAGACCAGTTCGAAGAACGACGAGGCCAGGAAGATCTGCTTCATTTCACCATCTCCGTGATGTAAGAGCTCGACGCGCCCAGATAGCTGCACACGTTGAGCTGACGGCTCGGCTTCTGCTGAGAGAATTCTCGGATCAGCAGTTCACTGGGGATCTGCGACGATACGATTCCCGCACCGCGCCGCAGCTTCATGCGCAGGGAGGCGGGAGAGGAACCGAAGCGGGTGATCTGGTGGTCGAGGATGGCCAGCCAGTTGCGGATCGCCTTCGGCCACCACCGTTCGGGTTCGGCCTCATCGCGGATGAGGTGGAAGACCTGTGAGAAGGCCCGGATGAAGTCGAGCTGGCGTTCGTCGAGGATCTGAGTCAGCGATCCCACCAGGCCTCTCCGGTAGAGGATGCCGGGGGAGTCGACGACGGCGAACGATGCCGCCCGGAGGTGGAGTCGCCAGATCCACGAACGGTCTTCGGCTGTCATGAAGTCGGCGGGGAAGTCGAGGATGCCCTGTTCGAGAAGGCGTCGATGGAACAGCCCGGCCCATGCATACGGGTAGTCGACCATGGTCGAATCGTGGGCGGGCAGGATCCCGACTCTGGGGTCCAGCGCCCGATTGCGCACGGCCATCGGGGCGCGTTTGAAGGAGCGCTTGGCGCCCTCAACAGTGGTGTGGTCGCAGCGGATGAAGTCGACGTCGAGCCGATGTGCGGCCTCCAGCAGCGTGGGCAGATGGTCCGGGGCCAACCAGTCGTCGCCGTCGAGGAAGGCGACGTGCTCGCCGATCGCCGCTTCCAGCCCTTGGTTGCGGGCGTTGGCCAGTCCACCGGCCTCAGGGTTGGTGATGACGTCGAAACGCGGGAACTTCTCCGCGAATTCATCGAGCACACGAGGGGTGTCATCGGTGGAACCGTCGTTGACGAAGATCACTTGGCTGCGCTCCCAGATGTCTCCCTGCCGGAGGAGGCTTCCGAACATCGTCGGCAGGTAGGAGGCACCGTTCTTCGCGGGGATGATGATGCTGAGGTCGGCTTCGGTCACTGAATCTCTCCGGGACGGACGGGCTGAAAAGTTTGCATTCGACCGATCTTAAAATTCCTAAGCGAACGGTGAGTGTCGTTGAGGTTGACGCCAAGAGACTCGGCGGCAGTGCCGGTCGCTGACAAACTCCCCTGCGAGCTGCCGGTATTGTCTCCGGGTGAACCAGGTGCCTTGCCTGAAGCGGATAGACTCATAATGTTGTCCCCGGTCACTTGAATGTGGTCGCTCAGCGCTTGTGTGACAGGTCAGGGACACGATGTGTTCATCAGCGGGATCAACGAATTGGAGCCTCTATATCGCCAGACGCGGCAAGGACGCGAACGCGTACGAATCGTGACTCCATGATCGCTCAGGGAACCGGGAAACCACCCCCATCACCTTGCATTCAAAGTTCATCAGCGGCATCCATAGCGACTCCTATTTGCTCTGGATGCAGATCCACAACAACACAGTCACTATCTCGTTGACCCCGCTCCTCAACGGCGATGCCAATCAGAGCGAGGGTTCCTGCTCTCTGCCGTGCGATACGCTCCTCGAAAGTTTCCTCGTCCAGGGTTCCGCCTTCGCCCGCGTCGCGCTGCCACGCTGCTACGGCAGTTTCGGCCAGTGTTCGGGGAATGCGGACAGGGATCCGAGGAATCTGCTGCTCTCTCAAAGCTGCACCCAACTCGCCCAAGGTTTTCGCTTCTTGCAGGATCACATTCTGCGCTCGGGTATTGTCAGATCCCATCACATTTCCGTCCAATCTCGAATCCTTGTTCCTGCCTCCAGAGTATGCCGTCGATCACGGTCACACTGTTGCTTTGAACGAAACACCTCCGCGAGGGAACACGAAAACTGCCCCATCACCTCGCCGAGGTGGTGGGGCAGTTCGCAGTCAGCCTGCTCAGACGCTGACCTTGCGCAGCGAATCGATCTTCGATTCCTCGCCCGGCATGACGCGCTTGTCACCGTCGCCGAAGGCGGTTTCGAGGACGCGGACGCCCTTGACGAGCGAGGCGAACTCGCGTGGTTCCATCGAGGCGGACTGGTCGGAGCCCCACATCGACGAGTCGAGGGTGATGTGGCGTTCGATGGTCACGGCGCCCAGTGCTGCGGCGGCGAAGGAGATCTCGAGGCCCAGCTCGTGGCCGGAATAGCCCACAGGCTGACCATAGCGTTCGCGCATGGCCGTGATCGCCTTGAGATTGACTTCTTCGGGAGGCAGCGGGTAGGTCGAGGTGGCGTGCATGAGGACCAGTTTGTCGCTGTCGAAGACCTCGACTGCCGCATCCAGAGTCGCCCAGTCGGACATGCCCGAGGAGCACAGGACGGGCTTGCCGGTGGCGGCGATGGCGCGAAGGAGTTCGAAGTCCGTCAACGAGGCCGAGGCGACCTTGTAGGTGACGGCGTCGAACTCGTTCTCGAGGAAGTCAACGGAGTCAGTGTCCCAGGGGGAGGCGAACCACTGCAGACCGACTTCCTTGGCGTAGCGGTCGATCTCGGCGTATTCGTCCTTGCCGAATTCGACGCGCCACTTGTAGTCGAGGTAGGTCATCTCGCCCCACGGGGTGGAGCGCATCTTCGACTTCTGATGGTCGGGCACAGCCACGTCGGGGTTGCGCTTCTGGAACTTCACGGCCTGAGCGCCGGCGGTGACGGCGACATCCATGAGCTGCTTCGCGATCTCGACGTCGCCGTTGTGGTTGATGCCGATTTCGCCGATCATGTACACGGGCTGATTCGGGCCGACGAGCTGGTTGCCGATGGCCACGGGGGAGATTTGATCAGTCATGAAACCTGCTTTCGATTGGTACGCAGACGTTCTGCGTGATTCGTGAGCAACGGCTGTTGCTGCTGGATGGACGGTTGGTCGGTGATGGTCGCAGATGTGTCGGAACAGTGCTGGTCGGAGTCGAGCACCGATGTCAGTCCTCGCGCCGGCCTCGCCTCGATCGCCTGGTCGGGCACCGGGATGAGATCGCAGACTTCGCGAACTGCTCCCTTGCCGCCGGGCCGGTCGAGGACCACTCGAGCCGCTGCGAGCACCTTGGGGTGGGCGTCCGCGACTGCGATGGGCCATCCGACGACGTCGAAGGCCTCCAGGTCGTTGATGTCGTTGCCGACGTAGGCGACTCGAGTCGCGTCGAGGCCCTGCTCATCGATCCACGAGGCCAGGATCCTCGCCTTATCGTCGACGCCCTGGGTGACATCGGCGTGAAGTTTCTCCGCCCTGCGGGTGACGACCGGATTGCGTTCCTTCGACAGGATCATGACAGGCAGCCCTGATCTGACGAGGCGTGAGACGCCCATGCCGTCGCCGCGGTGGATGCGGACCTGTTCGTTGCCGTCCTCGTCGACGTAGGCGCTGTCGTCGGTGTGGACTCCGTCGAAGTCCGTGACGAGGGCGTCGACGTCGACGAGCTGCGCGGTCTCCTGCGTCGAGGCGATCGCGCGGACCAGCGACAGGTCCGACATGTCGTCGATCTCGCGGGCGTGTTCGGGCGGGACCTCTTCGATCGTGATGCGTCCGAAGAAGCGGTGCTCGTGTTCGAGGAGGCCGTCGGTGCGCATGACGTAGAAGGCGCCGGTTTCGTTGTAGTGCTTGGCCCGATCCTGGCGGCGGGGCCGGAAGCCGGCCTCATGGCCGACGGCCACGGCTGCCTCACTGTCATCGAGGCGCCACAGGAACGAGTGGTCCTCGACGGCGGAGAACACGACGTCGGCGTCTCCGTCGCGGACGGCGGTGACCGCATTGTCGATCGAGGCGGAGTCGATGAACGGTGAGGTGCACTGCATGAATACGGTGGTGTCGAAGTCCTCGCCGAGGTGGGACAGCGTATAGATGAGCGCAGACTCACTGCTCGCGGTGTCACCGGCGATGTTCGCGGGTCGGTGGGACACCTCGGCGCCGGAACGGATCGCCTCGGCGGCGATGTCCTCGTGGTCGGTCGAGACGACGACACGGTCGATGCTCGGGGTGGCCTTGGCCGCGTTGATCGCGCGCGCCAGGAGCGAGATCCCGGCGACCTTCTGCAGGTTCTTCAGCGGGATTCCCTTGGATCCGCCCCGGGCGGGGATGATGGCCACTGCCCGGTGCGGGCGGGCTGCGCCGTCGTCGGTCGCGGGTGCCGAGCCCACGGCGTCGTCGGGAGCCGAGCTCACACGATCGGTGGGCGCTGGGGGAGTCAGAATCGATTGGTCATTCACAATGATTCGACGCTAACGAGGGCAGGTGGCCCTCAGGTGAACGAGCAATGTCGCCGAGGCGACGCCTTCGTGGCGGGTGCGTGTCGAGGTGTGAGGGCGGGGGTGTGTCGACGTCCCCTGGCGGGTGCTCGACCGACGCTGGGCAGACCCGCGTAGCGGGTTTCGCCTAGCGCCAGGTGGTGTTCCACATTCGGTCGTTCCAGGCGTCGAAGGGGATGACCTCGCCGGTGTAGATCGGCCAGAAATAGGCGAAGGCCATGATCGCGGCCACGAGAATGAGGCCCACGGCCATCCGGCGACCGAACAGCGGCCACGGGATTCGGGTGGCGCGGCCGGTGAACTTCGGAGCACGCGGTGTGGGGGCGTGGTGGGAGGAATCGGCCGCTGAGCGCTTCGGGTCGGTGGGGGCTCGGCCCCACAGCAGGGTGAGGCAGTAGGTGAGCGCGAGGACGACGAAGGGGACCATGACGATCGTGTAGAATGTGAAGATGGTCCGCTCCTGGTAGGCGAACCACGGCAACCAGGTCGCGGCGATCCCGGCGAGGATGGCCCCCGCGCGGACATCGCGGCGGACGATCCAGGCGACCAGTGCGATGAGGAGGGCGATGGGCGCCAGGCCCCAGATGACCGGATTGCCGACCGAAGTGATCGCCGAGGAACAGTGGTCTACGGCGCAGCCCATGCTCCCGTGTTCCGGGGACTCGTAGTAGAACGACGTCGGCCGCCACTGGACGATCCACCCCCAGGGATTCGACATGTAGGGGTGTTCCGATTCGAGGCCGACGTGGAACAAATACGCCGTGTAATGGTAGTGCGCCAGAGACGGCAGCCACTGCAGCCAGTCGGGCAGCGCCTGCCACCACCCGGTGTTCTCGGCCGCCCACTGCCGGTCCCAGGCATCGTTGGAGCGGATCCACCCGGTCCAGGTGATGAGATAGGCGAGGAAGGCCACCGGCACGGTCTTGAGGAACGCCGGAATACTGTCGCGGATGAGCATGCCCAACCACGGATGGACGACTCCGGCCCGATGACGCGAATGCACGTCCCAGACGACGACGAGGATCCCGAACGCGGCGAGGGCATAGAGACCCGACCACTTCACGCCCATCGCCAGCCCGAGACTGATGCCAGCGGCGATGAGCCAGGGGCGCACGCCGAGGCGGGGCCCGAAGTTCGTCAGATCCTTCCGTCGCGATAGACGAGCGTCCCGTCGTGACGGAAGGTGGTGCTGTGATGATAGTCGGTGCTGCTGTGGTGACGGACGAGCGTCCTGAGCCGTCGAGGCTGCGACCGCCTCGGCGGGGGGATCGGCCTCTTGAGGAGGGGGTTTCGCCCAGGTCGCCAGCCGTTTCGTGACGAACTCGCGGTCGGCGACGATGAAGGCGAAGGCGAGGAGGACGAAGGCCATGAGGACGATGTCGAGCAGACTCGTGCGCGAGTGCACGAAGTGCTCACCGTCGATCGAGAGCAGTCCCGCCGCGACGCAGGCGAAGAACGCCGAGCGGAACATCTTCCAGGCGATGAAGCCCATGAGGAAGATCGTCAGTGTTCCGACGATGGCCACGGAGAATCGCCAGCCGAAGGAGTCGTCGGCGCCGAAGAGATGGACGCCGGCACCGATGATCCATTTGCCCAGAGGCGGATGGACCACATATTCGGGGGTGGATTCGATGACGCTCGGGTCGCCGGCGTTGAAGGACTCGTCGGCGTTCTCCGGCCAGGAACGTTCGTAGCCGAATTTGAAGACGGAGAAGGCGTCCTTGACGTAATAGGTTTCGTCGAAGATCAGTCGGTGGGGGAAATCGAGGTTGAAGAGTCTGAGGACACCGCCGATGGCCGTGATGATCAGCAGGGCGGGCCACATCCAGACGGGGGCGCGCCTCGCCCACATGCCGACGGTGAAGGAGCGCCTGCGGATGGCGGCGGCTTCGGTACGGATCGTTTCGCGACGATGGGCACGGCGCTCGCGAGCGATGCGTGCTGTGGGGGCCGCAGCCGTTGCGACCGAAGTACCGGGGGCCGGCGACCTGTGGGTGGGGTCGGCGGCTGAGGCGACGGCGGGGTCGGCAACTGGGTCGGCTTCGGACTCGACGGTTGCGTTGACGGCCGGGTCGACGGCTGGGTCGACTTCGGGGTCGACGGGTGGGTCGACGGGTGGGTCGACTTCGGGGTCGACGGCGGGGGAGGAGCCGGTCGACTCATCCATGGGGACGCTCGACCGCCTCGGCGCCTGGGGATCGTCGGGTTGAGTCATCATCGTCAAGTTTAAGGTTCGTCGACGCGTTCGTTCCCATCAGACCCTCAGGGTGAGTCGCGGATCGACGGCCCGTGAGCTGTGGGGTGGCGGCCTGTGAGCTGTGGGTGAGTCGCGGGGTGACGACCCGTGAGCCGCGGGGTGAAGGCCCGTGAGTCGCGGGTCGGTGCTCGGCCGCGGGATGCATTGTCTTTCGGATCTCGGGATGCATTGTCGTTCGGGGACCTGGGACGACTAGGGTTGTCCCCGACAGGCGGCAAACGAATGAAGACGGTGAAGAACGTGTCCGAGAACCCGAACTATCGCCCAAGCGATCCCCCGCAGGTCGGATCGCAGCAGTTCAACAATGGTTACGGGTCGCCTCAGCCGCAGAACGGCTACGGTTCGGGACAGTACCCAGACCAGAATCAGTATCCGAGCCAGGGCCAGTATGCGGACCCGAACCAGTTTCCGCAGGTCCAGCCCGGTTCTGCGAACTACGGGCAGGCGAATGCATATGGCAACGGCCAGCCCGACGCCTATGGCCAGCCGGGCGGATACAGTCAGGCGGGCGAGTACGGATACAGCCAGCCGGGTGCTTCTGACTATGGACAGTCGGGCGGATACAGCCAGCCCGGGGCCTATGACTATGGACAGTCGGGTGCATACAGCTACGGCCAGCCGATGTCCTATGGGGCGCCGATGGGCATGATGCGGCCGAAGGCGAACTCCCTGTCGGTGTGGGCGATGTGGATGGGCATCATCGGACTCGGCGGCGGCTTCGTCTGCAGCATCCTCTCCATGATTCCCGTCATCGGCATCCTGTTCTCCATTGTGCTGATGTTCTTGTGGGTCGCCCCGATCCTCGCAGTCATCTTCGGCCATATCGCTCGCGGGCAGATCGACCGGACAGGCGAAGACGGCCACAGCCAGGCCACCGCAGGGCTGATCATGGGCTATGTGAGCATCGGACTCGGACTGCTGGCGGTCGTCGTCATCGTCGGTGTTGTCGGCCTCGGGGTCTTCGCCGCCGGAATGGGTTACTGAGCGGCCGTTGCGCGTCGCGATCGTGGTGGTGCTCTCGCCTCCGTGATCGCTCCACCATCGGTGGTGCTCCCGGCTCCGGCGATGTGACTGACATCCGTGGTGCTCCCGGCTCCGGTGGTGCGACTGACATTCGTGGTGCAGGATTGCAACAGGCTCGGCCCTCTCACGGCCGGTCGCCTCGGTAGCGTTGCAGGTAGGCGATCCCGAAAGCACAGGGATCGTCCCACGAGGAGCCACAGCAACAGGAGCGAATCACACATGCACACTCGGCAATTGCCCTCCAGCGGCAACAGGGCCTCGGGTCATCCCACCTACGGCGGCCCGGTGACCTATATCTACCAGCCGGTTGCGCCGACGAACACCTTGGCAATCGTCGGCATGGTGCTTTCGCTCACCGGTGCCATCACATCGTTCATTCCCGCCGGCATCGCCGGAATCATCATGGGCCACATCTCCCGCAGACAGATACGCCGACAGGGTGAACGTGGCGACGCAATGGCGCTGACGGCGCTGTGGGTCGGTTACCTCGGAACCGGTTTCTGGCTGCTCGTCTGGGCCGTCTACGTCGGATTCGTGATCCTCATGATTATTGCGGGAATCGCTGTCGAGGAAGCTGCCGGCTGATGACGGACGTTTCATCGGGTGCACCCGCATTGCCGCCGACGAGACCGTGGCGGAACCGAAGCACTCGATCGCTTCCGGTTCTGCGCACAGAAATGAAACCCATCTGTGACAACCTCGCCTTTCGTCGCACACGACGGCTGGGTACCGTTGTGAGAACACGCAAGGAGTTCACGCCATGAGCAGTCAGAACAACTGGAACAATCCAGACATGTATTACCAGCAGCCCAGGTCGGGCGGTGCGCCTGGAAGCGGCTACGGGGGTTCGACTGCCGGCTACGGCCACTCGAGCTACAGCACCGAGACCGCAAATGGTCCCAATGCCCAATACGCCGGCGCCTACGCCAATGCGCCCGGCGCCCAGTTCGCCGGGCCCGGCCCGACCTATGTCTATCAGCCGCTGCCACCTACCAGCACCTTGGCGATCTTCGCTCTCGTCGCATCGATCTTCGGCGTGATGAGCAGCTTCTTCCTCGCCGGCATCGCCGGCATCATCATGGGCCACATCGCCCGGAAGCAGATACCCCGCAACGGTGAACGCGGAGACGGAATAGCCGTTGCCTCCCTGTGGGTCGGCTACATCGGCACCGCCATCTGGATACTGTTCTGGATCGGCTATATCGGCATCGCAGTCCTCCTCTTCGGAGTCGCCATGGCCGGGGCAGGTTCGATCGGCTGAGGCCGGAGGCGCCATCGACCCCACGGCTGCTTCACCCATCACTTTCCGACCGAACTCGATGGTGGGCCATTCACGTTCTGACCGAACTCGATCGACGACTATTCACGTAGATCGATGGATTCGATCGCGGCGTTGCGCTCTACCGAAACAGCATCGCCATCCTGGACCTGGACAGTGGGCTCTCGTGTAGATTGAGCGGTGGAATCAGGCGGTTCCGAATCCAAACACGACAGCATGGGCGGTTGCCGGACACAGATGACGGACATTCTGAACACCGAGAACGAAGAGGCGCTGGAAGACGGATTGCTGGAGGATTCGACCGAGGAGCAAGCTTCCGCGTCCCATCCGACCGGCGGACTCATCCTCGTCGGCACTCCGATTGGCAACCTCGGCGATGCGAGTTCGCGCATGCAGCAGGCCATTGCCACGGCCGATGTCATCGCAGCCGAGGACACCAGGCGCTTCCTGTCGCTGACGCAGCGCCTGGAGCTGACGCACACGAACCGTGTCATCAGCGTCTTCGACCACAACGAGCAGTCACGCGCACCCGAGCTCGTCGAGCTCATCCGCTCCGGTCAGACGGTCGTCCTCCTCAGCGACGCGGGAATGCCCGCCGTCTCCGACCCCGGGTATCGGGTCGTCAAGGCCTGCGCCGAGGCGGGACTGCCGATCACCTCGACGCCCGGCCCCTCTGCCGTGCTCATGGCGCTCGCGGTCTCGGGACTGCCCAGCGACAGGTTCAGCTTCGAGGGCTTCCTGCCGCGCAAACCCGGGGCACGCAAGGCTCTCCTCGAAGAGCTGCGCAGCGAGAAGCGGACCATGGTGTTCTTCGAAAGTCCCCACCGCATCGCGGCGACGATGGACGACTTCCATGAAGTCATCGGCCCCGATCGGCCCATGAGCATCAGCCGCGAACTGACGAAGACCTATGAGGAGACCTTGCGCGGAACCGTGGCCTCGCTGCGGGAGCAGGCTGCGGAGGGGTTGCGCGGAGAACTGACCCTCGTCCTCGCCGGAGCAACCGTCGCGGCGACAGCTCCGGAGGACCATCTCGAGGCGGTCGCCCAACTCGTGGATTCCGGCGTTCGCGCGAAGGATGCCGCGGGCCAGGTGGCGACGCAGTTCGAGCTCTCCAAACGCGAGGTCTACGAGGCCTGGCTGCACCGGGAGTGAGGTGCCCGCGGCGCGAGTAGTCAGGTTGCGAAACAGTACACAGGTTGCAACCCGTGTACTGTTCCGCAACCTGAAGTGTCATCAGCGCCCCCGCAACCTGAAGTGTCATCAGCATCCTCACCCGGCCACGGCCCGGCGGACTATCGGCGTGATGTGAGACCTGCGTCCGGGGCTGGGGACAACCTTGCGACTCGTACGTATTCGGCCTGTGGAGGCTGACTCGCAATCCACAGCGCGCAGAACCGCCGTCGCAATCGCTTTGACGCCAAACGCAGCATACGGACATGTACAACATTGTCTGCTACGACGATCTCGCTGCCGCCGGTGTGAACACCACCCTGATCAGACGGGCGAAGAGCTGCTGCCTGGTGAAGATCTGTCGGGGCATGTACTCGGTCGTCCGCGAGTGCACGAATCCGAGTCACTCGGCGATAGCGGCGTTCGGAACCGACAGGGAATGGATGCGCTACCACGAACAGGGCCTGCACAGGGAGAGATCGCAACGTCGCCGCTATCTCGATCATCTTGCTCGACTGCGAGTTCTCCACTATCCGCACTACCGCGACGATGACGTGGTCTGGGGAGTTTCAGCCGCCAGGCTGCACAAGCTCAGATTGTTTGTCAACGGCCAGTGGGAATTGCCCATGGGCGGCCAGCAGAACTGCCCATAGGTGGCCACGATTTCTGCCCATCCGAAACTCGTGTCTGGTCGTGGCCACCGGGCTCGATCACCCTCAGTTCAAGGCGACCACCCCCGCACCAGAAACAGCCTGGCTCAACCGAATCGATTCGCCACTGGTCTGAACCAGGTGAGCATGATGAAGGAGGCGATCGACGGTGGCTGTGGCTACGGTCTTGGGCATCAGCTGGTCAAATGCCGCCGGATGTAGATTCGATGAGATCGCGATCGAGCGTTTCTCATAAGCAGCATCGACAAGCCGATACAGCCCCTCGGCAGCATCCTCGCTGACCGGCAGCAACCCGATATCGTCAACGACGACCAGATCGGCTCGCAGCAACCGCTCCACGGTCTTCGTCACCGCATCATCGGGACGATGAGCACGGATCAGCGCGCCCAAGTCCTCCAACCTCAGCCAGGACACTCGCCCGCCCTCATCAATGATCTTGTGCCCCAGCGCTTCCAGGAAGAACGATTTACCCGTCCCGGCCGGCCCACACACCGCCAGGTTCTCCTTCCGGGCCACCCACTCCAGTGTCGACAGTGCCTGCTGCGTCGGTGTCGGAATCGATGACACGTCCTCATCCCAGGATTCAAACGTCTTGCCCGTGGGGAAACCGGCCTGTTTGCGCCGGTTGGCCAGCATCGCCGCCGACCGGCCACGAGACTCCTCAACCAGAAGGGCCCGCACCACTTCGACAGGCTCCCACCGTTGAGCTTTCGCCGTGGCCAGCAGCTCCGGGGCCAGGGTGCGCGCATACGGCATTTTCAGCCGCCGCATCAGCGCCTCGACCTCAGCATCCAACACGGGCGTTTCATGAATGATCGCCATCACACCTCCCCGCCATCGGCGCTGACCCGCTGATTGCCCATCGCCTGCCACCCGCCGGTGCCCTGAGCCAGGGAGGACTCTTCATCAGCACTTCGGGCATGCGCATCGACCCGGTTGACCAGCAGTGATGCCACATCACCGGTGGCGAATCGTCCATAGGCGGCAGCAGTGCCCAACGCCTCGTCGACAACGTCACCGCCGTGCAACCGGGACAACGCCACCGCCTCTGTCATCTTCTGCCGCATCCGCGATGCTCCAACCGCGGCAGCCTCTCTCAACCATTCATGCGCGCCATGCCCAATGGCCAGGAACTCTTCTTCGTCCTGATTCTTCGCCCTGATCGCGTAGACTCCCGGCACTTTCTGGGTGGCATCGGTCGGGAAATGCCGGTCATTGATCTTCGGCGATCCTGGCCGGGCTCGCCCGTGGCGAGCCACTTCCTCAAACCCATCGGATCCTGGTGCGACGATGACGATCTGTTCACCATCAGCGACTCCCTGCACCCGGACGAAGACCTCGCTGCCCATCAGCGCATGCGGTACCGAGTACTGGCCCGATTCGAAGGCCACCATCGGCGTATTGGTCGGCACTTTCCGCGACAGGCCGAACGCGATGGTGTGTGCCCGCCCGGGCACCGCATGCATCACCGACCGCTCATCATCGACCAGATCGATCGGGCGTCTCTTCGTCACCCGATGCTCTTTCCCATTGACTTCGGTCATGAATGCCTGGCAGGCGGCTTCGAGCTCGGCGAATGAATCGTAGCCGTGAAGGAGATTCGTGGCTGTGGGCACCAGATCTGCCTTCGCGATCTGCACTGACCGTTCGACCCCGCCCTTCGACGCGGGATCAGCCGGTTCACACGTAAGCACCGTGGCCCCGTAGTACTTGGCGAACGAAACCGTGTCGCGATTGCGCACCGGCACCCCGGCGATGTGCATCGTCGTGACCGTCTTCTCGTTATCCGTGAGGACATAAGTCGGGATGCCACCGATGAGCCGAAACGTCCGGTCCAGGGCCATGAACACCGATGGCAGCGTCTTGTCCCGCAACGGGATCACGACTCGGAATCTCGAAAACGCCAGCCAGGCGATGAATAACACCGTCTTGACTCCCGCGACGACAGGCCCGTCACCATAGTCGTATTGCAGCCATAGCCCGGGCTCTGCCACCCAGGGCCGATGCACCCGCCGCCCGGCCTTCTCATGGGTGCGTTTCGCTTCGGCGACCGCCCGACGCGTCGACCTCTCCGACCCCGGGTAGCCGAGCTTGACCAGTCGCTGGTGGACCTTATCGGCTCGGATTCTTCCTCCTGAACGAGTCACGAGTTCGATGACCTTGTCCATGTACGCATCGGTGACACGCTCACGTCGGGTTGGTGTTGCCACGGGCCGGCCCCGGTCACGGGCCTGCACGTGGGCTTTGACTGTGTGATGAGAGCATCCCGCCAGTTCCGCGGCTGCCCGGTACGACCCTGTCGTGTCGAACGCTTCTAGAATTTCCATGATTTCTCCGTCAGACTTCATATGCGGCCCCGGCCCCTCCCGTGGTGATGCTGATCGATTAGACACCGTCATCATCTCCGAGAAACGGTTCGGGGCCGTGCCCTTGTCACAAGGGCTTCTTCGTGAGTCGGATGGGCAGAAAATATGGCCGCCACTGGGCAGTTCTACTGGCCAGGAGTGGGCGATTCTACTGTCCGCCTATGGGCAGTTTTCCATGGCCGCTAACAATTGTTCGATGTGCCGGATGGTCCTGTGACGGTCAGCCACCCCAACGCCAATTCGGCCAGTCGTGAAGTGATCAGATCCCGACGGAACCTGGCAGCTGCCGATAGGCAGACAGTCGAAGGTCTGACCGTGACTGCGGCTCCTCGAACGGCGATGGACCTGGCGCGGGTGCTGGGACCGGCCTGCGGCTTCGTGGCACTCGAACAGGTGCTCAGGGAGCATATGTTCGGTGCCGATGAAGAATCGATCTTCAGCTGCGGCTATCCGCGACATGCGCCGACTCGAGTGCCCGAAGCTGTGGACGAGCTGTTCACACCGACGATAGAGCGCATGGTGACGGGATCTGCTCAGGCGCGGATCCTCACTTCGGCCATCAGTCCCTTCTCCGAAAGCTATGCCGAGAGTCGTGCTTCGTTGAATCTGCACCAGTTGGGCCTGCGGGACTTCAGCCAGCAGATCGACGTCTTCGACGGCCACCGCCTGCTGACCCGCTTGGACTTCCTCCATAGACAGACCAATGTGGTGCTCTACGTCGACGGTACCCAGAAATACGTGGATGCAGGATTCGATCGGATGAACAAGGAGAGCCACCAGCACAACCGGCTGCTGGCGATGGGGTACAAAGTGGTCCGCTTCAAGTTCAACGAGGTGCTCAGTCTTCCGTCCTTCGCCCGTAAACTGTTCGCTCAGGCACCGGAACTCCGACGTTTCTGCGGCAAGAAGCTCGCAATCTGACCGTCCGGGGCTCGGCCGTCGAGTGGAGAGGGTGGGGCCCGGGCGAATGGTCAGCTTGCGGAACAGTACACGGATTGCAACCTGTGTACTGTTCCGCAACCTGAAGCGTTCACCCGCCTGAACGCTTGCGCGCCCACGGTGCGGCGTCCCTTAGACTGTGTGACCTATGGGTTATTACTTGACGACAGCTATTGCCTACCCCAATGGGACCATCCACATCGGGCACGCATACGAGTACATTGCGGCCGATGCGATCGCACGGTTCAAGCGCCTCGACAATCACGAGGTGTTCTTCGCGACCGGCACCGATGAGCATGGTCTCAAGATGCTGCAGGCTGCCAACAAGCTCGGCATCACCCCGAAACAGCTCGCCGATGACAACGCGGCGAACTTCCGCGACACCCAACTGGCGCTCGGCTCGACCTTCGACCGCTTCATCCGCACCACCGACGAGGACCATTACGAGGCGTCCAAGGCGATCTGGCGCAGGCTCGAAGAGGCCGGCGACATCTATCTCGACACCTACGCCGGCTGGTATTCGATCCGCGACGAGGCTTTCTACACTCAGGACGAGACCGAGGTCGTCGATGGTGTTCGTCTGTCGAAGGAGACTCAGACCGAGGTCACCTGGACGGAGGAGGAGTCCTACTTCTTCCGCCTCTCGAAGTACCAGGACAGGCTGCTCGAACTGTATCGGGACCACCCCGAGTTCATCGGCCCCGACTCCCGCCGCAACGAGGTCGCCTCGTTCGTCGCCTCCGGCCTGAAGGACCTCTCGGTCTCGCGCACCACCTTCGACTGGGGCGTGCCCGTACCCGGCAACGAAAAGCACGTGATGTACGTGTGGATCGACGCCCTGACGAATTACCTCACCGCGGCCGGGTTCCCCGATGACCAGGAACGCCTCGACAAGTGGTGGCCAGCCGACGTCCACATCATCGGCAAGGACATCATCCGCTTCCACAGCGTCTACTGGCCCGCCTTCCTCATGAGCGCCGGCATCGAACTGCCGGGGCGCATCCACGCCCACGGCTTCCTCTTCAACGCCGGTGAGAAGATGTCGAAGTCTGTCGGCAACGTCGTCGACCCCATCGACCTCGTCGACGCCTTCGGTCTCGACACCCTGCGCTTCTTCCTCTTCCGCGAGTTCTCCTACGGCCACGACGGGTCCTACACGAAGGATTCGATCATCACCCGCAAGAACGCCGACCTCGCCAACGAGTACGGCAATCTCGCCCAGCGCTCGCTGTCGATGATTGCGAAGAACTGCGAGGCACAGGTGCCCCAGCCCGGTGAGCTCGCCGAGGCGGACGAGAAACTCCTCGCACTGGCCCGCGCGGTTCCCGACACCGCCCGCCGTCACGTCGACTCCCAGGCCCTCCACCTCTACGTCGAGGCCTGCTGGAAGGTGCTCACCGAGGCCAACCGCTACTTCTCCGCCCAGGAGCCGTGGAAGCTGAAGAAGTCGGACCCCGACCGGATGGTCACCGTGCTGTGGGTGACGATCGAGGTCGTGCGCATCATCTCCATCCTCATCCAGCCCGTCATGCCCGATTCCGCCGGCAAGATCCTCGATCTCCTCGGCGTGTCCGCAGGCGTCGGTGAGGCCGGTGCCACAGTGCTGCCGACCGCGATCGAGGCCAACGCCGGCGCCGAGGCGGACCCTCGTTCGTTCGCCGCCATCAGCTCTCCGCTCGAGCCGGGCACCCCACTGCCCAAGCCGCAACCCGTGTTCCCCAAGTTCGTGGAGGACGACGAATAATGGCTTCTCGTGCCGCCGGAACCTACCCTCCGGTGCCTGCGCCGCTCGCCCATCCGGTCGTCGACACCCACACCCACCTCGATATCTGCACAGGTGCGCGACTGCCCCTGGGTGCCGGCGAGCCCGAGCCGGAAGTCACCCCCGCAGACGACGAGGAGTTCCCGAGCCTCGACTTCTTCTTCGACACTGCGCAGGCGGCCGGAGTCCAGCGCATCATCCAGATCGGCTGTGATCTGCCTGCCGCGAGGTGGACGAGGGACCTGGTCACGGCTGAAGCCGAGGAGGGCCGGTCCTGGATGCTCGGCGGGGCGGCACTGCATCCGAACGAGGCGCCGAGGCTGGCCGAACGGGGCCTGCTCGACGACGCCTTGACAGAGATCGAGTCCCTTGTGACCTCGAACGAGCGCATGCGCGTGTTAGGGGAGACGGGCCTCGATTACTTCCGCACAGGTGACGAGGGAGTGGCCGAGCAGCAGCGCTCCTTCCGCGCCCACATCGAGATCGCCAAACGCACGGGCAAGGCCCTGCAGATCCACGACCGTGAGGCCCACGCCGACGTCCTGCGGATCCTCCGCGAAGAGGGCGCCCCCGAGGTCACGATCTTCCACTGCTACTCCGGCGACGAGGCGATGGCCCGCGAGTGCGCAGACTCCGGGTACTTTATGTCCTTCGCCGGCAACCTGACGTTCAAGAACGCAGACGAACTGCGACGAGCCGCGGCCGCGGCCCCTTTGGGGCGGATCCTGACCGAGACGGACGCCCCGTTCCTCACCCCGCATCCGCACCGCGGCAAGCCGGGAGGCCCATATCTGACCGCGGTCACGGCACGTAAGCTCGCCGAGGTGCGCGGAATGAGCGAAGAGGACCTCTGTGCCGTCGTGTGGAGCAACGCGGAATCAGCGTTGGGAGGCTGGGACTGAGCCGCGGCCGCAGACGGTCGTGAACCACAGCCGCAGACGGGGCTGAGCCGTGGGCGCACACGAGGTCGAAGGGCAGCTGCACACGGGTCCGCGGGCACGCCACGGCGAGGTCACAGGATGCCGACGAAATCACCTCGGCGGGGGAAATGTCACGATTGTGACGAGGCCCGGAAACACGGCGAAGTCCAGGTCAGAGGGCCAACGTCGCAGGTCCGGCTGTTACATGTTCGTGATGTTTTGCGAACCTTGTAACGAATCGGTTACAGTAGGTGAGTTGATGAACTCTGCCCAGGGATATTTTTGTGATTGATTTTCTCAAGAACCGCAAAGTGCAAATAGCTGCACAGGCGGTTGTGATTACCGGACTCGTGGGTGGCACGGGTGCCGTTGTTACCATGAACAAGCCCGTGACCTTGGATGTCAATGGTCAGTCCGAAGAGGTTCGGACCTTCGGCGGCACCGTGGGGGACGTCCTCGACAGCCGCGATCTCGACATCGACAAGCGGGACCATGTCAAGCCAGGCGTGAACAAGGACATCTCGCGGGATATGACGATCACCGTCAATACCGCGAAGAAGCTCTCACTGTCCGTCGACGGCAAGGAAAGCGACGAGTGGACCAACGCGAACACCGTCGGTCAGGCGCTGGCCGACCTCGGTGTCGACGGGGAGGGTGCCGACCTCAACGCTGAGCCGAGTCAGAAGCTCAAGGATAAGGGCAACGACATCGATGTGACGACCGCGAAGAACCTCACGATCGTTGCCGACGGCAAAGACCACAAGGTCTCGGCCGCAGCCGAGACCGCCAAGGAAGCCCTCGGCGAGACCAAGATCGAGCTCGACAAAGACGACTTCATGTCCGTGCCGCTCAGCTCCAAGGTCTCCGATGGCCAGGTTCTCACTGTGAATCGTGTGAAGAACAAGACCGTCACGGAGAAGGAAGCGATCGAGCCCGAGGTCGAGAAGAAGAAGTCCGACTCCCTGTACGAGGGTGAGACCGAGGTCGAAGACAAGGGCAAGGACGGTCAGAAGGAGATCTCGTACAAGATCAAGACCGTCAACGGCGACGAGGTGAAGAAGGAGAAGAAGGACGAGAAGGTCCTCTCCGAGCCTGAGACCAAGGTCGTCATCGAGGGAACCAAGGAGAAGCCGGCCGAAGAGCCCGACAGCGGTTCGGACGCCGGCACCGGCGACAGCGGTACCGGCGGTTCCGACGACGGTGACGAGAGCACCGGCGGCGGCTCCGGTAGTGGCGACATGAGCACCCAGGAGATCAAGGACATGCTCGGCGGGCCCGGCTCCAAATGGTATTCGGTCGTCGAGTGCGAATCGAACTTCGATCCGAAGGCCTCGAACGGCACACACTTCGGACTCTTCCAGTTCCTGCCTGACACCTGGCACAAGATGGGCGGCACCGGCAACCCCTCGGATGCCAGCCCGCAGGAGCAGTTCGATCGTGCCAAGAAGCTGCAGAAGGAAGCCGGCTGGGGACAGTGGGCCTGCGCCTGATCCAGAGCGCGACCGCTGATCTGAAGGCGGCCGAGTGAGCTGAAGCGCTTGAGGCGCACGCTCGACGCACAGTGGGGCCCCGGGAGGAGAACTCCCGGGGCCTCGGTGTATTCATCGCGGGTGCTCACCGTGTGCTGCTCTGGGGAGGGCGGCTGCGTTGATGGGGACAGCTGCGCGGGTGAGGACAGCTGCTCTGGTGAGGACGGCTGCGTTGGTGAAGATACCTGCTCTGGTGGGAGCAGGGGAGTGAGAGCCCGGATGTGCGAGACTCGCCGCGGCATGCGAGCGGTCAATGAGCAGGCTTAACGACGCCTTTCCTGAGGTTTCGCCCAGAGCGTGGACATTCCTTGGCACTCAAGTTGACCGAGTGCTAAGAGCGTTCTAAAGTCGAATTAGCACTGGCACTCATTGAGTGCCAGTTTTACGAGACGGTCGATCCACTCGGCACCCGCGACGACGAGAGGATCATGGCACACGCCGCCGTCTGACTCAATCAAGAGTCTGAACTCAATCAAGAATTGAACCCAGCGAAGGGAGAGGGCCCGATATGTCGGTCTCCATCAAGCCACTCGAAGATCGGATTGTCATCCGTCAGGTCGAAGCAGAACAGACTACCGCCAGTGGTCTGGTCATTCCCGAAACCGCCAAGGAAAAGCCTCAGGAAGGCGAAGTAGTCGCAGTGGGCCCAGGCCGCGTTGCCGACAACGGAAACCGCGTTCCTGTTGACGTTGCCGTCGGCGACAAGGTCATCTACTCCAAGTTCGGCGGCACCGAAGTCAAGTACGCGGGCGAAGAGTTCCTCGTCCTCGCGGCTCGTGACGTGCTCGCCGTCATCGGCTGAATCCCCTGACCGACTACTTCACAGACAGGAGGACGAATGCCTAAGAATCTGGAATTCAACGACGAGGCCCGTCGTGCACTCGAAAAGGGTGTGAACATCCTCGCGGACACCGTCAAGGTGACCCTGGGACCCAAGGGCCGCAATGTCGTGCTCGACAAGAAGTGGGGCGCTCCCACGATCACCAACGATGGCGTGACCATCGCTCGTGAGGTCGAGGTCGACGATGCCTATGAGAACCTCGGCGTTCAGCTGGCCAAGGAAGTTGCCACCAAGACCAATGACATCGCCGGTGACGGAACCACCACCGCGACGGTCCTGGCCCAGGCCTTCGTCAACGAAGGACTGCGCAACGTCGCCGCCGGCGCCGCACCAGGTGCTCTCAAGCGTGGAATCGAATCCGCCGTCGAGGCTGTCTCCACCGAGCTCGGAACCATCGCCCGCGATGTCGCCGACTCCTCGGAGATCGCGCACGTCGCCGGTCTGTCCGCTCAGTCCGAAGAGATCGGCGCACTCATCGCCGATGCCTTCGACAAGGTGGGCAAGGACGGCGTCATCACGATCGACGAGTCCCAGGCCGCTGCTGTCGAACTCGAGATCACCGAGGGAATGCAGTTCGACAAGGGTTACCTCTCGCCGCACTTCGTGACCGATGCCGACCGCCAGGAAGCAGTGCTCTCCGACGCGCTCATCCTCATCAACCAGGGCAAGATCTCCAACATCCAGGAGCTCCTCCCTGTGCTGGAGAAGGTGCAGCAGGCCGGAAAGCCGCTGTTCATCGTGGCCGAGGACATCGAGGGTGAAGCGCTGTCGACGCTGGTCGTCAACAAGCTGCGCGGAATCATCAATGTCGCCGCCGTCAAGGCTCCCGGATTCGGTGACCGCCGCAAGGCGATCCTCGAGGACCTCGCCGTCCTCACCGGCGGCCAGGTCGTCACGCCCGATATCGGCATGAAGCTCGACCAGGTCACCCTCGAGGATCTCGGCAATGCCCGGACCATCACCGTCACCAAGGACAACACCACCATCATCGATGGTGCCGGCTCCGATGAGGACGTCAATGGTCGGGTCGCCCAGATCCGCAGCGAAGTCGACAACACCGACTCCGATTGGGACCGCGAGAAGCTGCAGGAGCGCTTGGCCAAGCTCTCCGGCGGTGTCGCAGTCATCAAGGTCGGCGCCGCCACCGAGGTGGAGCTCAAGGAACGCAAGCACCGTGTCGAAGACGCGGTGTCGGCTACCCGTGCTGCCATCGAAGAGGGCGTCGTCGCCGGCGGCGGATCCGAACTGATCCACGCCGCCAAGGTTCTGGCCGGAGACGACCAGAGCCTGACCGGCGATGCGGCCACCGGTGCTGACATCGTCAAGCGCGGAGTCGTCCAGCCGCTGCGCTGGATCGCTGAGAACGCCGGCCAGGACGGCTACGTCGTCGTGTCCAAGGTCGAGGACCTCACCTCCGGCCAGGGATACAACGCCGCCACCGACTCCTACGGCGACCTCATCGCCGCCGGAATCATCGACCCGGTCAAGGTCACCCGCTCGGCACTGCGCAATGCCGCTTCGATCGCCGCTCTGGTTCTCACCACTGAGACCCTGGTCGTCGAGAAGCAGGAAGAAGAGGACGAGGACTGAGTCCCCATCTGATTCGCATCGGCGCGCATTGACTGCGTTGAACTGATACCCGTGTGGCCCGGAACACTCTGTTCCGGGCCACACCAGTATTCACCCATCCCTGCGTGTATTGACCCGCCTGAGCATCCCTGCGTATATTCACCCGTCCGAGCAACTCCGCGTGTATTGACCCGCCTGAGCTTCCCGGCGATTTGTGGAGGCGGCTCACACCTACTGGCCAGTCAGATCCCATGTTTCTTGCCGCCGATGGTCGCTAGTCTGGATGGGACAGTGTGACACGACAATGTAGGGACACCATGACGACCGCCTCACCGATGCCCATCGCTTCACTTCGAAATGTCTCGAAGATCTTCGATCCCGATGGTGCGGCGCTGGTCGCTCTCAACCAGGTCTCACTCGATATCGCTCCCGCCCGTCTGACGGCCGTGATGGGATCCTCGGGCTCGGGCAAATCCACGCTCATGCACGTCCTCGCCGGACTCGACCGGCCGAGCTCGGGCACGGTGCACATCGGCGAACGGGAGATCACCGCTCTGCACGAGGACGAGCTCACCGCCCTGCGTCGGCGGCGGATCGGTTTCGTGTTCCAAGCCTTCAACCTGATGCCGACCCTCACGGTCAGGGAGAACATCCTGCTGCCCTTCGAACTGGACGACCGCAAGCCCGATGCGAACGAGCGCGCCTGGATCACCAGCATCATCAAACGGCTCGGCCTCGACGAACGGCTGAAGCATCGACCCGGTGAGATCTCGGGCGGACAGCAGCAGCGCACGGCCATCGCCCGTGCCCTGGCAACCCGACCGGACATCCTCTTCGCCGACGAACCGACCGGCAACCTCGACGGCCGGTCCGGGCGTGAGGTCATGGCCATCATGTCCGAAGCCGTCCGCGAGCTCGGCCAGTCGATCGTGCTCGTCACCCACGATCCGATCGTGGCCGCCCACGCCGACCGTGTCGTGTTCATCGCCGACGGCACTCCCGTCTCCGAGCTCAATGACACGATCAGCGCCGAGGTGATAGCCCAGACGATGCTCGATCTCGACGCGCAGGCCGAGGCGGCCGAGAACGCGAGCTCAGAGACTTCGCAGTACGCCCCCGAAGTCTCGCAGTATGCCTCGGACGGAGGGCGCCGATGAACCCGATGCGGGAGATCCGGGCCAACCCACGCCAGTTCGCCCCCAGCCTGCTCGTCGTCTTCATCGCCGCACTCTTCGGCACCGTGATCATGCAGGGCATCGAGATCCTCACCGCCTGGATGTCCTCGGCGAAGATCGTCTCCGAGTCGGACACGGCTCAGGGTCTGCTCACAACAGTCGGGCTGGTCTTCTTCGTCATCGCACTGTTCGTCTCGAGCATCGTCATCGCCAATACGTTCTCCATCATCATCGCCGGGCGCAGCCGTCAGCTGGCGCTGCTGCGGCTCATCGGCGCTTCCTCCGCACGGCTGCGTCGAGCCGCCTCGGTGGAGGGACTGCTCGTCTCGATCCCCAGCGTCATCGTCGCGTTCCTCGTCTCCTCCGCACTCGCGCTGGCGACATCGGCCTACCTCGGCGCGCGGATCACCGAGGAACCCGAGCTGCTGAGTCCCATGATGTTCCTGCCGGCAGCCGCGACCATCGTCGTGACCTGGCTCTCCGCGTACCTGGGGGCTCGCCGCATCACCGGCATCTCGCCGATCGAGGCCACCTCTCAGGCCATCGAGCGCCGACCCGAGGACGTACGCTCATCGATGGGTGCGTTGTCGGGAGCACTCATCCTGCTGTCCATGGGCATCACCCTTCTCATCAGCGGCGTCGTCGGCGCCAGCGGGCACACGGTGAGTGCCGTGGGCGTGCCGCTCGTCGCGCTCGGTGCGGCACTGACATTCACGGGCATCATCGTCGGCAACCCCTGGATCCTTCCACCTCTGCAGGCGGTCACCGGATGGCTGCTCGGCCGCACCGCAACCTCACGCCTGGCCGCCTCGACGATCGCCCGTCACCCCACCCGCAATGCGCGCACGGTCATCGGTCTCGTCATCGGCATCACCCTCATCGTCATGTTCGCCACGGCCATGACGACGTTCAGAGACCAGCTGCTCGACTACGCTGACTCGCTCGGCGAAGAGGGCTGGGGCGGTTTCGAGGATGTGCTGAAGACCATCATCGACCAAACGATGCTGTTCTTCCTCGGCATGGTCCTCTTCTCCGTCATCATCGCGGTCATCGGAGTCGCGAACGCGCTCATGCTCTCCGTGCGAGCGCGCACGCAGGAGATCGGGCTGCTCAGGGCCCTCGGTCAGACGCCGCGACGGGTGCGACGCATGATTGTGGCCGAAGGCATTCAGCTGAGTGCGACCGCCTGCCTGGTCGCGGTGCCTCTCGGCATCGCATTCGGCTGGATCGGCGCGCTGACACTGCTGTCCCCGCTGACCGGATTCTTCGCTCCGTCCGTGCCCTGGTGGGTGATCATCTCCGTCGTCGCCGGCACGCTTCTGGCCGTGATCGCCGCCAGCCGTGCTCCGGCGCGCGCGGCCACCTCCATCAGCCCCGTGGACGCTCTCGAAGCCGTATAGGACACGGCTGTCCACCCGTCGGCGGCGCCGGAAGCTGGAACGCTGCTCCGTCACAGTGATCCGCCGAGGTGCCCGTGCAGTTCCGCTGCCCACCTCGCCGAGGTGGGCCTTCAGGCCGGCGTCACCGTGCCCTCGCTGCCGTTGACGCTCACTCGCTGTCCCGAGGTGAAGCGGCTGGTGGCATCCCGGACCGCCATGACCGCGGGCAGGCCGAGCTCACGAGCCGTGACGGCACCGTGTGAGAGCGCGCCGCCGCTTTCCGTGATGACCCCGCCGGCCTGATAGAACAGTGCCGTCCAGGCCGGATTCGTGGTCCGGGCGACGAGGATGGCGCCATCGGGGAAGGACGAGAATTCCTCGGGGCTGTGGACGACGAAGACCTCGCCCTCGACCTCGCCGGGACTGCCGGCCGTGCCCGTGATGCCTGCGCCGTCGGTGTCATCGCCGAACTCGGTGACGCGACCGTGCTCCCATTCGGGAGTCCGCGCGACCGCCTCCTGATACCCGGCCTTGTTCTTCTCGGCGATCGCACTCAGGCCGGCCAACGCCTCGGTGGGGGAGTCCTGCCCATCGGCGGTGTCGTCGGGGCCGTCGGCGTCCCTGTGAGCGGAATCCGCGTCGGTGCCGGACGCGTCCGCGGCTCGGATCGCCTCGTTCAGCGGCTCGAAATCGATGAAGTAGACATCCATCGGGTCGGTGAGGACGCCCAGGTCGACGAGTCGTCGACCCAACTCGCGCAGTGCCCGACGCATCGGCAGCGTCAGCCGAGTGGTCTGGTAGTGCTCCAGATCGTCGAGCGCGGTGTAGGTCCGCGCCAGACGGATGACCTCCTGCACCAGATAGCGCAGCTTCTTCGGGGCGGCATTGACCACGGCCCGCTCGGTCTCGGCCTGGACGACCTTGCGCTCCAGACCCGAATCCGCCGAGGGGTTCTCGGCCCGATCCGCAAGCAGGCGGATCTGATCGAGCACGATGTGCGGGGCCTCGACCCAGGTCGGATGATAGGCGTCGAAGTCGAGCTCGCGGTGTCCGTGCCGGGCGAGGAACGCCTCGAAGTCGCCCGCGAAGTCGGGGAAGTCGCGAAGTGCCGCGAGTCCGTTCTCACCGGTGTGGCTGCGCAGGGCAGAGGACAGCTCGGGACTGTCACGCACGGTGCGGGAGAGTTCCCAGAGCTCGGCATTGACCTGCGAGGTCTTCGTCTCCGTCGATGCCAACAGCCGTTCGAACACGAGCTGTGCCTGTTCCTTGTCCAACGCCATCTCGAGCAGGTGCGACAGAGCCCCGTAGAGGGTCCGCTGTGTCAGCGAGATTGCGATATTGGGGCGGAAGTACTCGGTGCCCAGGTCGCTGATGGCGATCACGTGGTCCCAGACCTCGGCCAGCGACTTGTCCTCCAACGGCTCGTGGGAGAGCCTGCCGATGCCCATGAGATAGGTGTCGAGGTCGCGCATCCACTGCACCGGAAGCTCCTGCACCCACCCGAACCGAGACGCGATCTCCGGCAGCGACTCGGTGATGGTCTCGACACTGGAGAGCATCTTCGTCGGCAGCCGGCCGGCATAGAGATCGACAGCGGTCTGGTTGCCGTAGATGTAGAAGTCGCGCATGACGAACCACTTGTCGTGAAACGGCGGCAGTCCCATGAGATCGAAACTGTGATTGAGCGAGTGATGGAAACCCGCTTCGACGAGATCCCAGGTCAGAGGCGTCACCGGAGTGGGGAACCGTTCGGCCGATTCGTCCCGAGTCCACCTGGGTGCCACCCGTGTGATCGGCCGAGACTGCAGGATGAAGAGCTCGTCACCGCTGAAGGCCCACTCGATGTCCTGCGGGAACCCGAAATGATCCTCCGCCCGCACAGACAGCTCCGCGACTGCCCGGGCCTGCTCGGTGCTCAGTGCGGGCCGAGTGCGCTGATCCTCGCCGAGGCGGACGACCGTCGTCCGCCCATCGCCGTGACCATCATCGCCGCCGCCGTCGCCGTCGCCGTCGCCGTCGGCAGAGGCGGTTCCCTCTGTCGCGATGTTCCCTTCGCCCGCGGGGTCGCGCATGATGAGAGCCCTCGGCTTGTCCGCGATCTCGGCAGCGATCTGTGCGCCGTCGGCACGGGCGATGCGGAATTCGTCGACGGGTTCCTCCCCGCCGACGACGGTCTCTCCGAGCCCGAAGGCCGCGTTGATGAGGACTTCGTCCGTGTTTCCGCGCACCGGGTCGACGGAGAACGCGACACCGGCAGCCTCCTCGGAGCCCACGGCGACCATGAGCTGGACGACGACGGCCATCTTCGCCTCGAGCTGGTCCACGCCGAGCTGCTGACGGTAGCGGAAGGCGTGGGGGTTCCACAGGGAGGCATAGCAGTCGCGCACCGCCTCGGCGATGGCCTTGGTTCCGCGCACACCGAGGTAGGTGTCGTGCTGACCGGCGAAGGCCGCACCGGGCAGATCTTCCATGGTCCCCGAGGACCGGACCGCCACGGCTCGGTCGCTCAGGCCGGCGGTTTCGGCGGCGGCCTCGAGCTCGGCGAACCACGAACCGGGGACCGGGGTGCTGCGGATGAGGTCGCCGATCGCCTCGGCGGGGTAGCCCGTGTCCATGAGTTCGGTGATGCGGGTCTGCAGGGGCGCGACGAATCGGGCATAGGCCTCGGCGGTGACGATGAAGCCGCCGGGAACGGGCAGGCTCTGCGCGGATTCGGCGAGGCCGGCGCCCTTGCCGCCGCTGGTCGACCGTGCGGTGGCGAGGGGATCGGTGAAGGCGAGGGTCAGTGACACGGGTGCTCCTCAAATGCGGTCGGGTGGGGCGTGGTCGGCCGAGTGCTCCGGCAGATCAGAGTCGGAAGCGGCGGAGGCCGAGAAGCAGCCAGCCGCAGATCGCGCTGACGATGCCGATTCCGATGACCAGGGGCCAGAAGAACGCGGCAACGATGAGTACCGGTACCCAGACCATAACCGCTGCGAAGCCGCCGAGGAGGCGGAAGAATGTGACAGTATTGCGACCGTCGGCACGCGCCCCGGCAAAGGAGGCCGCCGCGAGAATCGGCGCGAAGAGCCACATGAGGACGAGCCCGAACCAGCGGAGGAGACTCGTGCCAGGGCCCGGAGCAGTGGTGGACCGACTCACGTCGGCGTCGACGTGAGCCGCATCCGTGACCTCCTCCGATCGTCGCTTGCGCTGCATGTCGAGGAACGCTCCCGCAAACGTGGCCCCACGGTCCGAGGATGTGCGTGCGACATCCAATGCCTCGGCCTGGATCCGAGCGAAGGTCTGTGCGTCGGGGCAGTCGACCGAGACCTCGTCGAGGGCCGACCCCATCGCCGAGGCGACCGCATCCTCCCAGCCGGAGAAGTCCCGGCCATTGCGGGCAGGAATCGTGACAGACCTGCCGCGGACCACCTCGGCGCGGGAACGGAACCGGTCGGGGGTCGAGTAGAACAGTCCCACCGGGACGACCTCGACGTCGACGCCCTCGTCGATCAGGGTGCAGGCCATGCGAGCGGCACCGGGTCTGTAGGATTGCGGTCGGTGACCCCACTCGCTGCTGGACTCGGGGAAGACACCCAGATCACCGCCTCGGCGCAGGTGGGCACACCCGGCCTCGACCGGACTGGTCGCCGAGGACGGATCGAGGTGATAGCGTTCGACGTCCTTGGGGCGGACGACGGGGATGCCGGCGATGAACAGGCGCAGGAACCAGCTGCGCACGAGCTGGATCGAGATGAGGAACTGCGCATGTGGGAAGGCGGCGAGGACCTGGTGCCCGTCGATGGCTCCATTGCGGTGACTGGAGATGATCAGGCGCGGACGCTGACGGCTGACCGGGTCCACGGGAGGTGAGGCGTCGCGGTCTGCAGGCTCCGAGCGGCTCAGGTCGAGGACGGGGACGCGGCCGAAGTACAGGGTCCGCATGGCGGCATTGATGAACCGATGCCCCCGGCCGAGGGAGGCGGCGGCCGCCGACGAACGCTCAGACTTCGACGACATCGCGGAGTCGTTCCAGGTCACGGAGGACCGCCCGGCAGATGTGCGGTGTCTCGAAGCTCATGCACCCAGTGCACCACAGGAGCGTCGTCTCCACCAGTGCAGCAGCCTCGACCAGCGCAGCAGTCTCGCCAAGGATCGCTTGGACACCCAGGGCCTCGAACATCTGAGTCGAGTTCACCGCCCGGTAGTGATCCGTTCACTTCCCGGAGTCCAACGGCGGCTAGTCTTGCGGCGATATTCACACAACCGCAGAGGGTGCTCAACACAGCTATGAAACGCATGACGATGATCGGCGATATCGGGTGGAGCCGCTTCTACCATCTCGGGGATGAGGCGATGACCGAGTTCGCCCTCGACGCGCTCCGGGAACGCGCGAACGTCGAGGTCACGCTCATCGCCGGTGAGCCCGACTGCGCCGCGGCGATGTACGGGGTCGACGCCATCTCGAGGATCGGGTTCAAACGCGACCGACCCCCGAACGCCGCTCGACTCCAGGCGATCCTCGACCATGCGCAATCGGATGGGCTCCGCGGCGGGCTCGCCGCCGATGACCCCGCGATCGGCGTGATCGAGGCGGTGAGGGACTCCGACGCCGTTCTCATCGCCGGGGGAGGGAACCTCAACTCGATGTTCGCCCACCACATCTTCGAACGGGCGGCGCTGGCCAAGATCGCGCGGATATTCGGAAAACCCTATGCGCTGACGAGCCAGACGCTGGGACCGCTCATCTACGACGAGGATCGCGACATCGTCCACGACCTGTTGGCAGAGGCCGAGTTCGTCGGCACCCGCGAAAGCTACACCACTCGACTCGCCGGAGAGTTGGGGGCGGGAGATGCGACGGTTCGTCGCCAGGTCGACGACGCGTTCTCACTCACGGCCGGCGATTCGGACAGGGAGGCAGTGGCGGATCTGGCGGACGGCCCGTTCGTCGTGGCCAGTTTCGCGGAGAAGGCGTCGTCGCCGATGATCTCCGACCCCGACTACCGGCAGCGCGTGATCGAGATCGTGCGCCGAATCGCCGAAGAGACCGGTCTGAGAGTTCTGCTCGTCCCGCACGGAGGCGCATTCTCACCCGCATCGCCGACGCGTGACCAGCTCACCGACGCCCAGATCGCAGCCGCTGCCGACGATGAGTCGGTGCAGGCGACTCGGATGCTCACGGCCCGCCAGCTCGTCGCGCTGACCGAGCGGGCCGAATTCGTCATCGGCACCCGGTACCACGCCGGGATCTTCTCCGGTGCCGCCGCCGTGCCATTCATCTCGCTGGCTCCGAACCTCTACTCGTCGATCCGGATGAGGGGTGCCGCAGAGAACGTCGGCATGCGGGACTTCGTCCTCCCGCTCGACTCGATCGACGACATCGTCGACACCGCAGCGGGAGTGGCCCGGAACCGTGATTCGCTTCAGGCCACTCTGCGCGAACGCTCGGACGCTCGGCGCCACGAGCACCGGAAGTGGTGGGACTTCCTCGTCGAGACGACCCTCGGACGTGAGGAGGCAACGGCCTCGGAGGGGCATCCAGCCTCAGCGGAGGCGCCGGGATTCTTCCCTGCGGACGAGGTCCCCAACGACTACGTCGCCAATGTCGAGCTGGTCCGCGAACGGCTCAACGCCGTCCAGGACTACGGTCTTGTGATGGCGGTGAAGGATCGTCGCGCGGCATTGGCCCGCACGGAGGTCAATCGGCTCAAGGCCAAGCTCAAGCGTGCCGAAGGCAGAATCGAACGGGCAGATGCGACGATCAGGCGCGCCGAGAGTCAGCAGGAACTGCGTGAGCGGAAGCCGGCTGTGCGGGCGATTCGGCGAGTGCAGAAGCTCGGCATCCGGGTGAGGGGAGCCGCGCGATACGCCCCTCGACTCGGTGGACGCTGGCCGGCAGAGGCGGAAGAGCAGACGCTGAACGGCGAACGGCAGAGCCGGAACAGAGCCCGGTGACCGACAGCCGCTGAAGCCCCGGTCCTATCCCGCGGCCCCGGCGGCAACCTCGCTGCGCAGTCGATGCTTGAGCAGTTTTCCCGAGGGATTGCGGGGGAGCTCGTCGGTGACGATGACCTCTCGGGGCAGCTTGTAGCGGGCGAGCTTGTCGCCGAGGTAGTCCCGCAGCTCGTCGACGTCGAAGACTCGTCCATCGGCGGTGGTGATGAAGGCGACGACCTGTTCGCCCCACTCGTCATCCGGTTTGGCCACCACCGCCACATCGGCGACCCTGTCATGGGCGATGATGGCCTCCTCCACCTCGAGCGAGTAGACGTTCTCACCGCCGACGATGATGACGTCCTTGGTGCGGTCGACGATGAAGAGGTAACCGTCCTCGTCGAGAGCCGCGATGTCGCCCGTCTTGTACCAGTCGCCGTCGAACGCGGCCTTCGTCGCCTCCGGATCGTTGAGGTACTCGCGCATCCGGGTGTCGCCTGTGAACCAGATCTCGCCGGTCTCTCCCGGCCCGGCGTCCGTGCCGTCGTCCTTGACGACGCGCATGGCGTTGCCGACCATCGCCGTCCGCCCGACCGATCCGGCCTTGCGCAGCTGATCCTCCGGTTCGAGCAGGCAGCCGGTGGGGCCCATTTCGCTCATTCCGAAGAGATTGCAGAACTGGTCGGTCCCGTAGGTTTCGATGAGCATGGCCGCGGTCGAGCGGTCGATGGGAGCCCCGCCGTAGTTCCACCGGCGGATGGTGGAGAAGTCGTAGTCGGAGAAATCTATGCCGAGTTCCTTCGCCGCCTTCACCGGGGCGACATAGGCCACGGTCGGGCCGAAGAAGGTCGTGATGCTCTCCTCGGCGATGATCGTCATCGACTCCACGGGATGATAGGAGCGCTGGAGGACGATCGTGCCGCCGATGAGGACGATGGGCATGAGGCTGATGTTCAGCGGAGCCGAATGCCAGATCGGCATGCAGATGAGATAGCGGTCGTCACTGCGATATCCCATGTTCATGGTGATGAGGGCCGCGACCTGGGAGATGTTGCGATGCGAGTGCACACAGCCTTTGGGTGAGCTCGTGGTGCCCGAAGTGTAGAGGATCTGAGCGACCTGCTCGTCGATGAAGTCGCCCGGCACGGCGGGCTCTGCGGCCTCCAGCTGAGTGTCGAAGCTGTCGGCGGCTTCGGACTCGGTCTCGAGCCAGGTGATTCCCGGGGCGCCTGCGCGTGCGGTCTCGGCCAGCTCCGAGCTGACGATGCCCAGCTTCGCCCCGGAGTGGCCGATCGTGTACTCGACTTCGGGCGCCTGCATCTTGTGATTGACCGGAACGACGACGGCTCCCAGATACCACGCGCCGAAGGCGGCGAAGACGAACCCGGGCACATTGAACGTCATGATTCCGATGGTGTCACCGGCGACGACGCCGTTGTCTTCGAGTACGCGTGCTGCCCTGAGCGCACGGTCGCGAAGCGCGGCGTAGGAGTATCTCTCGTCCCCGTAGACCAGCGCTTCCTTGTCCGGGTCCCGTAGGACGGTGGAATCGAGCATCGTGCCGAGCTTCATTGCTTCTCCTTGTGACGAGTGCCATACTCAGTAACAATTGAACCATGATTCACTTCTTTGGGAAAGGGCAGATGTGGCCTACCGCGAAACCGCCAGAACCCGCGCCAAAGCGGAGGCGCGGCGGGCCCGAATCGAACGCGGGGCCCACCGTGTCATCGCCTCGGGCGGGTTCGCCTCGGCGAGCATCGCCGCCGTCGCCCGGGAAGCGGAGTGCAGCGCCGGGCTCATCTACACCTACTACGAGAACCGCGACGAGCTGCTGGGAATCGTGTTCGCCCGTGCCGCCGGCCACGAGCTCTCCGTCGTCGAGACCGCCATCTCAGGCACGAGCGATGCCGCTGGACTCGTCGACGCGGTCGTCGACGTGTTCATCCGTCGCGCCGTCACCGGCCGCACCCTCGCCCACGCGCTCCTGTTCGAAGAGGTCCCCGACAGCGTCCAGGTCGCGCGCCGGGCACTGCGACGCGGATATGTCACTGCCATCGCGTCGTGGCTGGACGAGCTGCCGACCCCCGACATCCCCGCCGAGGTGGTGGCCAGGTCCCTGGTCGGATCCGTCTCGGAGAATCTCGTCGACGTCCTCGACCCCGCACAGCCGGGTCCGAGCAGCTCGGAGGTCGAGGCTCTCATCACCGCACTGTCCACATTCGCGCGCACAGCACTAGGAGAACAATGAGCCACGCACCGGCCAGCCGACTGGAGTCGGAGACTCAGCCGGCCCCGTCCGCCACGCACACGGTGTTCAACCAGGCACCGCCTCGGCGGGACATCAACGAATTCGCCCTCAACACCGCCCTCCGAGAAGCCGTGGACGCTTACGCGCCGACGGCCTCGACCGTCGAGCTCAATCGCATCGGGGGACTGGTCGGCAGTGCCGACTTCATCAACGACGCACGCCTGGCCAACGAGCACGGCCCGGAGTTGAAGACCCATGACGAGTGGGGCAACCGCGTCGATGAGGTCGAATTCCACCCCGCTTACCACCGCATCATCGGTGAGGCTCTGCGCAGCGGCGCGCACTCACACGCCTGGAACCAGCCGGGCCCGAGTGCGAACGCCGACCGTGCCGCCCGGTTCATGCTCTTCTCCCAGATCGAGCCCGGCCACGCCTGCCCGGTGTCGATGACTCATGCCGTGATCCCGTCGCTGCGGGCCGATGTCGGGCTGGCCGAGTTCTGGCTCCCGAAGGCCACCGCGAGCGACTACGATCCCAGGCGCGTCGACCCGGCGGAGAAGAGCGCTGTCACCTTCGGCATGGCCATGACCGAGAAGCAGGGCGGCTCCGATGTGCGCGCGAACACCACCCGCGCGATCCCGAACGGCGACCACTGCCTCATCACCGGACACAAATGGTTCTGCTCGGCACCGCAGTCCGATGCGTTCCTCGTCCTCGCCCACCTCGAGCAGGGGCTGAGCTGCTTCGTCGTCCCACGCATCCTGCCCGGTGGAGGGCTCAACAGCGTTCGGATCCAACGCCTCAAGGACAAACTCGGCAATAAGTCCAATGCCTCCTCCGAGATCGAATTCGACTCGGCCGCCGGATGGCTGCTGGGCCAGCCGGGCAAGGGCGTGCGCACGATCATCGAGATGGTGTCTCAGACCCGCCTCGACTGCGTCCTGGGATCCGCTGCCGGCATGCGTCAGTCCGTGGCCGAAGCCGCCTGGCACGCCCGCGGTCGAGCCGCGTTCGGAGCGACGCTGATCGACCAGCCGCTCATGCGCGCCGTCATCGCCGACCTGCAGCTCGAATCCGAAGCCGCGACCTTCACCGCCATGCATCTGGCCGCCGTCCACGACGATGACGGCACCGATGCGGTCGACTTCCGGCGTCTGGCCACGGCCGTCGGCAAATACTGGATCTGCAAGCGCGGACCCGAGCACGCCTACGAGGCACTCGAATGCCTCGGCGGAAACGGATACACGGAGGCGTTCCCGCTGGCCCGCCGCTACCGCGAGCAGCCGGTGATGGCCGTGTGGGAGGGGTCCGGAAACGTCATCGTCCTCGACGTTCTCCGGGCCCTGGGCCGGGAACCGCGGACGGCGAAGGCCTTCCTCGGGTTCCTCGAGACCGCTTTGGGTCGCCACCGCGACTTCGATGCCGCCTACGAAGGTCTCGCCGGTTCCCTCCACACCTCGCTCGAGGCCGTGACCAGTGGTGATCCTGCCCGGATCGCCGGCATCCAGCGCAGCGGCCGAGTGCTCGTGGAGAAGATGGCCCTGCTCATGCAGTCTGCGATCCTCTTCGACTCCGCTCCCGCCGAGGTGGCCGCCGGGTTCGCATCGGCACGTCTGGGTCCGGATCGGGGCCGGGAATACGGGGCGTTGCCGGACGATGTCGATATCGACTTCCTCGTCGAGAGGGCATGACCTCGAGGCCGGTGCTGACTTCTCGTCGCAACAGTCCGCTCCGAGAGCCGACTCATCGACCTCCGGGTGTGGACAGGCCGCGCTGACCAGGCGATCCGCCGCTCCTGCGAGATTTCAGAGTCCTCCGGAGGCCGAGGAAGACGACGCCGCTGAGGGCGATGTGCACGAGGACCAGGCCGACGGCGTCGGGAGTGACGATCGTGACGTCCACGCCCGTGTCGAAACCTCCGAGGCCGCCGAAGAGGAGTCGGTTGGCCGTGAGGTGGACGAGGTGGAACGTGATCGCGGCGGCCAGTCCACCGCGCAGCGGCAGACTTCGGGCGGCGATGAGTGTCAGTCCGAAGAGGCTGATCTGGACGAGGTAGGCGATGGGGTCCCCACCAGGGGAGACGCTGATCCCGTCGGCTCGGACTCCGAACATCAGGGCCGAGCCGGTCTGGACGGCGCTGATGCCGGTATATGTCGCGCAGAACAGGATGGTCACGCCCGCTGCAGACGCGAACGGTCCGAGGCGTCGGCGCAGAGCGTCCCATGCGTACCCTCGCAGAGCGAGCTCCTCGGGTACGGCTTCATAGGCCAGCACGATGAGCGTATTCACCACAAGGAAGATCAGCAGCTGGGTCGTGGAGACGCCGCCGAATCGGATCCACCCCGCCCAGAACGCCGGCCCCCAGGTCAGAACCGCTGTGCAGAGGCCGACGGCAATGCCGAGAGCCGCCGCCCGAGCCCAGGCGGAAGGAGATGCCTCGGCCCAGGCAGAAGGAGAGCTGTCTTTGTCCAGGGATGAACGATTCTCAAGACGCCGGTGGAGCAGCATCATCAGCGGGACCACCATGGCTGCCGTGAGAATCGCCTGCGCAGCCCGGGTCGCCAGTGGATCCAGCGCAGTCCATGAGTCCACCACCCGTGTGAACGTGATCGACAAACCGACGCACAAGCACAGAATGGCCCAAGCCGTCAGCGCTCGCGCCAGGACCGATGGACGTGAGGAGCGAGCGTCGACGGTGGCGGTCGGAATGCGGTGCATGTCGAGTATGGTAGTACGGACGGACTAACAAAGAACAGGGGTGCGGGGAAGGCGCATGACGATCATGGCAGTTTTGCGCCGACGGTGCCGATCTGAATTGACAAGGAGTCACAGTGACACGTTCCAACTCTCCGGCATCTGCGAACATTCGCCCTGACGGCACCGGCAAACCTCCGTGGCCTCTGCGCTGGCTGATCGTCGGTGTCGTGGTCAGCATCATCCTGCTCATCGGCTTGCCCATCGCCATGCTCGTCGACAGGGAGGGGCTCGAGGCCGCGATCATTGCCGACACCGATCAGACACTCGGGCCCGGCTGGCTCGATCGGGTCGTCGTGTTCGTGATCGTCTACGCAATAGTCCTCCACCTCGTCGACGTCGTTCTGCTGCTCTGGCTGGTGCCGCGCATCCTCCGCGGACGACCATGGGCTCGAATCGTGCTGACGGTCTACCTGGTGGTCGCGACGGTCTTGAGCCTCTATTCGGCGACAAAGGGAGGGATGTATCTCGCGGTGGTCATCCCTACCGATATCATCCATATCATCATGCTCGTGCTGCTCTGGGGTCCACCCTCGACGAGGCGGTTCTTCCGCCCTGATCCAGCGAGCGCCCCAGCATGAACACGCTGGCGGCCGTGCCCTTCGCTTCGAGCCGACCGAGCAACCGAGGAGAGTCGAATGCCGAAACTGATCGATCATGCCACCCGCCGGGAAGAGATCGCCACAGCAGCGTGGCGGGTCATCCTCCAACGAGGCATCGGCGCGGTGTCCGTGCGGACGGTGGCCGCCGAGGCAGGGCTGTCGGTCGGATCGGTGCGCCATGTCTTCGCCAGCCAGACCCAGCTGCTGTCGTTCGCCATGGAGTTGGTCATCGATCGCGCTGCGGCTCGCATCGATGCGCTGCCCCACCGTCGAACCGAACTTGAGTCGATGGAAGACCTCGCGACAGAGCTGCTGCCCTTGGACGAGGAACGACGAGGCGAGACCGAGGTCTACCTGGCGCTGTTCGCGGCCTCCGGCGCGGACTCGACTCTCAGCGCCACCCGCGCCGACGTGTGGGGCAGGGTCCACGCCGGCTGTCGCACCATCGTCAGCCGCCTCACCGACGCGGTGACGGTGACCGAGGAGCAGCATGAGCAGGAGGTGGTTCGACTCCACGCCCTCCTCGACGGTTTGGCCGCACACCTCATCTGGCGGCCGAGTGAGGTCAGTGCGGCGGCCGCGCGCACAGCCATCGTCGACCACCTGCACGAACTGACCACCCGATTCGGCGTGGCTCGACCGTGAGTGATGCAATACGACGAACGAACGCATGAGGAGTCATGATTGTGTCTGCTGACGATCAGTCGGCCGAACCACCCGAGGACCCGGCGCTGACGATGCGCATCGGATACCTTGAACGCGAGGCCGCGGTCGAGACCCTCCGGACGGCAGCCGGCGACAGCCGGATCACGCTGGCCGAACTCGACGAGCGCATGGAGCTGGTCGAGGCTGCGCGGTTCCCGATCGACCTTGACCGGGCACTTGAAGGCATCGTCACCGAGCTGCCTTCGGCTCGGGCACGTGCAGATGCCGAAGGGCGACCTAGCAGAGGCGCCGCCGCCGACGATCTCGGCTGGTCCCCAGAGACCAGGGAAGTGCTGCACGCGCCGTGGGCCGGTCTCATCCGGCGAGGTCGATGGCCGGTGAGGCCCTATCTGCGCTGTGAACCGGCCGGTGTTCTCCTCGAGCTCAACTTCCTCGAGGTCGAGACCGACCTGACAACCATCGACATCGACGTCGCCGCCCGAACGGGGACGATGAGAGTCGTCGTCCCCGACAGCTGGGGCATCGACATCACCGGACTCAAGCGCAGCAAGATCGCCGTTGTCACGTTCAAAGCCAATGAAGCCGCACGCGAAGGACATCCGATCCTCCGCATCGGAGGGAGCATCGGATCCGGAGTGATCCAAGCATTGGGACCGACCGGGAGGCAGCGTCGGAGGCTGGGCATGTGATCGGCGCTTCGACTCGGGACCTCGCCGACGACTCCGCGGGCTTCGTCCGGTTCAGCGGCGGGGGTTCAGCCCCGACCTGCGCTGCGACGTGCCCTTCGACAGCGAATTCCGCCGAGGCGCAGACTCGACGAGCCGATCCGGAGGCGGCGCATCGTGCACTCCGACGGGCCGTCGAAATCGGGACGAGGCACGCGTGTGATGACCGGACGTGCTCGGTCAGCATTGTGATCGTCGGCTCGCCACTGCGATCCGCGGCGTCGGCCGAACTCGGAGCCGGCGATGAACTCCTTGAACTCGGCGATGAGCCTGAGCTGGAACTCGTGCAGGGTCTCCGTGCTCTCCGGACGGTCGAGGACGACCTCGACCGTCTCCGCGCACACGACGACGCGGACCGTCCTGCTGCTGCCGTCTTCGCCGTCGACGATTGCGATGCCGTCCCATTCGTCGTTGGCGAACAGGCCGAGAACGACCGGAGTGACGACCTGGGAGAGGAGGAACTCGTCTGACAGTCCGATGCCGATGTCGTTCCTCCCGGATCTCGAGCCTCTGCGATGGTCACCACGAGCAGTGTATCGACCGCCGGCGCGCAGAACCACTTAGACTGGACTCATGCCCCGCAGTCCGCTTCCTCCCCGCGAAGGGATCTCGGCGACCTCGCTGCGGGCTCCGGGCGGGAAGGCGACGCACGACAAGAGTCATCTTCCGGCGCCGAAGACGATCGGGCGCTGGCTGGAGTCCGAGTTCCCGGAGGCCGCGGCTGACGATCGTCGCCGTTTGCTCGAACAGACCGGCGCCGAGGCCGGACAGATGTGCGACATGCACGGCAGGCCCGTGACTTGGGACGACCCGGTGGAGCCCGGAGGCTTCTACTTCTTCCACCGTCCTGTCCCGCCGGAGGAGCGGATCCCGTTCGAGGTCGGCGTCGTGTTCGAGGACGAGGAGCTGCTCGTCGTCGACAAGCCCCACTTCCTCGCCAGCACTCCGAATGGTCGTTTCGTGCGTGAATGCGTAGTGACCCGCCTGCGCGTCGACCGCGATCTGCCCGACCTTGTCGCGATCCATCGCCTCGACCGCATCACAGCGGGCCTCCTCATCCTCTCGAAACGGCCCGAGACTCGTGGTCGCTATCAGCGCCTGTTCCAGGATCGCAGGGTCGCCAAGACCTATCGTGCGCTGGCACCCATGCCACCGATCGACATGGAGCTTCCCCTGGTCAAGGAATCGCGGCTGGTCAAGCCGCGCGGCGGCAGACAGGTCAACGAAGTTGAGGGCGAGTCCAACGCGTTCAGCCGGATCGGTCTCCTGCGTGAGCGCGAAGCCGGGTTCGGAACAGGAGCTGTCGGCGAGTACGGGCTCGAACCGCTGACGGGCAGAACCCACCAGCTGCGGGTCCACATGAACTCACTCGGGCTGCCCATCCTCGGCGACCCCGTCTATCCCGTCGACCTGGCCCCGGACCCCTACGACTTCGACTCACCGCTGCAGCTTCTGGCGGCATCGATCGGATTCGACGATCCGCTGACCGGGCGCGAACGTCACTTCGAGTCCGAGCTCCGCCTGGGCGAGCCTCCCCAGGACCCGACGGGACACGGTAGCCTGGAGATATGAGTCCACATGAACCCGGATGTACCTCAGAGGCGATCGTCGCCCTGGTCCGGTCCCGAATCACCACCGGCGAATACTCTGCCGGTTCTCCGGTCCGGGATGGTGCGCTGGCGAAGGAATTCAACGTCTCACGCAATACTGCCCGCGAATCCCTGAGCCTGCTCCGTCACGCCGGTCTGCTGTCCCAGGAGACGAATCGCGGCTTCTTCGTCCGCACTTTCGGCCTTGACGAGCTCAAGGACCTCTACCGGGCCAGGCGCGTCTTCGAGATCCGTGCCGTCCAGGAATCACAGGATGCCACCGACGAGGCGATGGACCGCGTCGAGGCCTCCGTCGTCAAGGCCGAGAGAGCCCCCGACAACGAGAGCTGGACCGACGCCCAGGAGCACTCCGCCTCTTTTCACCGCGCCATCGTCGGCCTCCTCGGCTCGCCCCTGCTCGACGAGTTCTATCTCAACCTCATGGCTCGCCTGTCGACGACCTTCGCCCGCTCGAAGGAACCCGGCAAGTACCACTCCCACTGGGCCGACCCGCACCGCGACATCCTCGAGAAGATGCGCTCAGGTGACCGTCTCGGAGCAGAAGGTCTCCTGCGCATCCACCTCGACGACTCGGAAGCCTCGACACTCGACCTGGCTCGCTCGGTCGGGGAAGGCCGCTGACCGCGGAAGACCACCTCGGCAGGGATGTTAGGTGGACGTTTTGGACTGATTTTTCTGCGTTGAACCAGACCAAAACGTCCAGTTAACGGATACCGTGACGGATGGACCGCCTCGGCGAGCGAATCTTTCACAATGCGACCACCTCGGCGGGAAGGAGCCCCGCTGCCGGTGTCGGCAGTCTCACAGCGTGCGGTGCTTGAAACTATAGCTAAGCGCTGTATGTCTTCGATAGCATTGAGCCACCGTACTCACCGCGTCGAAAGGCTGTACCCATGGGGATTCCCGAGCAGGAAACACAGGCCGCAAACGATCCGTTCTCGCTGACGGGACTCACGTATGACGATGTCCTCCTCCTGCCCGGTGACACCGATGTCATCCCCTCGGACGCCACCACGACCACGCGCCTGACCAAAGGGATCGAACTCAACATCCCCCTGGTCTCGGCCGCCATGGACACCGTGACCGAATCGCGGATGGCCATCGCCATGGCCCGCATCGGCGGACTCGGCATCATCCACCGCAATCTGTCGAAGGAAGACCAGGCCAAGCAGGTCGACTACGTCAAGCGCTCCGAGTCCGGCATGATCAACGATCCGCTGACGATCACCCCGGACAAGACACTCGAAGAGCTCGATGAGATCTGCGGCAAGTACCGGATCTCCGGTCTGCCCGTCGTCGACGAGGACGATGTGCTGCTGGGCATCGTGACCAACCGTGACCTGCGCTTCGTCACCCGCGACGAATACGCCACACGCACCGTGGGCGAGACCATGACGCGGATGCCGCTGATCACCGCACCGGACGGAGTCTCTGCCGAGAAGGCCTTCGAACTCCTCGCCGAGCACAAGGTCGAGAAGCTGCCCCTGGTCGATGAGAACAACGTCATCAAGGGCCTCATCACGGTCAAGGACTTCGTCAAGACCGAGGAGTACCCCCTGGCGACGAAGGACGAGGAAGGTCGCCTGCGTGTGGGTGCCGCTGTCGGCTTCCACGGCGATGCCTATGAACGCGCCGAGCTGCTGGCCGAGGCGGGCGTCGACGTCCTCGTCGTCGACACGGCCAACGGGCACGCTCGCGGCGTGACCGACATGATCAAGACGATGAAGGCCGACTCGGTCTTCGCCGATGTCCAGATCATCGGCGGAAATGTCGCCACGCAGGAGGGTGCGCAGGCGCTCATCGACGCCGGTGCCGATGCCATCAAGGTCGGAGTCGGACCGGGCTCGATCTGCACCACCCGAGTGGTGGCAGGCGTCGGTGTCCCGCAGGTCACGGCCATCCACCTCGCAGCTCAGGCGGCGCGCGCGGCCGGCGTGCCGGTCATCGCCGACGGCGGACTGCAGTACTCGGGCGACATCGCCAAGGCTATGGTCGCCGGTGCCGACACCGTCATGCTCGGCTCCCTGCTGGCTGGCTGCAGCGAATCGCCCGGCGAGCTCATCTTCATCAACGGCAAGCAGTACAAGGCCTACCGGGGCATGGGCTCCCTGGGTGCCATGGCCCCACGCCAGGGCACGTCCTATTCGAAGGATCGCTACTTCCAGGACGACATCGAGACCGACACGGACCTCATCCCCGAGGGCATCGAAGGCCGCGTCGCCTACCGCGGACCACTTAAGCAGGTCGCCCACCAGCTCACCGGCGGTCTGCGCCAGTCGATGTTCTACGTCGGCGCACCCACCATCGGGGACCTCAAGGCCACGGGCAAATTCGTCCGCCTGACCACCGCGGGCCTCAAGGAGAGCCACCCGCACGACATCCAGATGACCGTCGAAGCCCCGAATTACGTCGTGAAATAGGGAATCATCGCGCCAACGGCCGTAGCCCCTGCCTCCTGGGCAGGGACTACGGCCGTTTTCGTTGTCTCACCATGTCGGACGAAACGCGCGGATGTGATGAAAGCCACGTGCCTGATTTCGGGCCGTATGCATCTGTCGTGAATCGGTGGCCCTGCCCTTGCGGCTGCTGATCAAGGCACTCCCCGTTCCGGCTCGGGGTCACTTCCGTAGTCGGTGAAACATGACGACGCCGACCTTGCGTCCACGTTTACTTAGGGTAGGTTGCCCTAATGTAGTCCGGCCTAACCGGACCGTGAACCGAAGGAGGCAACCCTACCGCTATGACTTCACTGCTCTCTGATACCGCAGCGCCACCGACCGCAGCGCCACCACCGACCGCAGCGCCACCACCGACCGACCCAGCACCACCGACCGACCCAGCGCCACCGACCGGCACAGCGCCACCGAGCGATATCGCGCCCCGCACCCGGGATGCGCTGCTGGGAGCCGACAGTGCCGGCGCCTACGCCGAACTCATGCACGAGGTCGTCGACGCACTCACCGAACGCTTCACCGATGTCGACGCCCCCACCTCGGCGAATGACCGTTCGAACCTCGAGGCCGAGGTCGCGGGCTTCGACCTCGACGGTCATGGCATCGGAAACGCGGCGGCCCTGCGCGAGGCCGATGACCTCTACGCCGGCAACGCCGTGTGGTTCCACCACCCGAGCTACGTGGCCCACCTCAACTGCCCCGTCGCGGTCCCCGCAGTCGCCGCCGAGGCGATGCTCGCGGCCATCAACACCTCCGTCGACACCTACGACCAGTCCGAGGTCGCCACGCTCATGGAACGCCGCCTGGTGCAGTGGGCTTGCACGCACGTCGGATTCGACGCCGGCGACGGAATCTTCACCTCGGGCGGAACCCAGTCGAATCTGCAGGCACTGTTCCTGGCTCGAGAGAACGTGCTGCGAGGCCTCACCGAAACCTCCCACCGCGATGCCATGGCCCGGCTGCGCATCCTCACCACCTCCCAGACGCACTTCTCCATCGCCCGCGCCGCCCACATCCTCGGACTCGACGCCGAGGCGGTCGTGACCGTGGACACCGACGCCGCCGGACGGATGGATGCCGGGGCGCTGGCCGAACACATGCGCGACATCGACGAGACCGGCGGCACCGTCATGGCCGTCGTCGCCACCGCCGGCACCACCGACCTCGGCGTCATCGACCCGCTGGATGACATCGCCACGGCCTGCGAGTCCGCGAACGTGTGGCTGCACGTCGATGCCGCATACGGCGGGGGACTGCTGTGGGCACCACGACGCAAACACCTGCTCGAGGGAATCGGGCGGGCCACCTCGGCGACCATCGACTTCCACAAGACCTTCTTCCAGCCGGTGTCCTCGAGCGCCCTGCTCGTCCGAGACGCCGCGCTCTTCGCTCCGACCCTGCACCATCACGACTATCTCAACCCCGAGGCCGAGGCCCAGAGCGCCGAGGCCGAGCCGAACCAGGTCGACAAATCGCTGCAGACGACCCGCCGCTTCGATGCGCTGAAACTGTGGACGACGCTGCGCGCCCGCGGCTCGGTCGAGATCGGAGAGATGGTCGACAGCGTGTGCGACCTGGCCGCCGAGGTCCGCGAACTCCTCGAGACCCAGCCCGACTTCGAGGTGCTCGGAGCCTCGGACCTGAGCACGGTCCTGTTCCGATTCGTGCCCGCGACCGCACGCGGACGCGTCGCAGACAATGCCATCGCCGATGACCTGGTGCCGATGATCCGCCGCGTCCTGTTCCGCTCCGGGCGCGCGGCAGTCGCCCGCACCGTCATCGACGGCACGCCCTGGCTCAAGCTCACCCTGCTCAACCCCGACACCACGGTCGACGACATCACCGCCGTGCTCGACCTGGTCCGCGCCACCGGCCACGGCATCCTCGCCGGCCGGTACCTGGAGACCACGACCCACGTCACCGGAGAGTCGACCGCGACCATCGAAGGAGGCGCCGCATGAGCGCACCCGGCACACACATCCACGACCTCGTCGGCATCGGCATCGGTCCCTTCGGACTCGGTCTGGCGGCACTGTCCGAGCCCCTGCTCGACGTCGACGCCGTCTTCCTCGACCAGCGCGAGGACTTCCGCTGGCACCCGGGAATGATGATCGAAGGCTCCACGGTTCAGGTGCCTTTCCTCGCCGACCTCGTGACCATGGCCGACCCCACCTCCCCCTTCTCCTTCCTCCAGTTCCTCAAGGACAGCGGTCGACTCTATCCCTTCTACATCCGCGAGTCCTTCTACCCGCTGCGCGCCGAATACGACGAGTACTGCCGGTGGGTCGCGGCCCAGTTGGAGACCCTGCGCTGGAACCGCACCGTCACCTCGGTGACCAGGGATGACGACATCTACACCGTGACCGCCGAGGTGGCCGACGGCTCCGGGCGGTCGCTGGGCACAGAGACCTACCGCGCCAGGCACCTCGTCCTCGGCGTCGGCACCGACCCGGTCCTGCCCGCTGCCCTGCAGAACCTCGGGTCCGAGGGCGGGCCGAGCGTCGGTGGCGAGGCTGGGGCGAACGTCGCGACCGAGGCCGGGCCGGTCATCCACACCTCGAAGTACCTCGACCACCGAGAGGAGCTGCTCGCCAGTGGATCCATCACGATCGTCGGCAGCGGCCAGTCCGCGGCCGAGATCTACCGGGATCTCATCGACGAAGCGGAAGCGCGAGACGTGCGTCTGGACTGGGTGACGCGCTCGCCCCGCTTCTTCCCGATGGAGTACACGAAACTGACCCTGGAGATGACCTCGCCGGAATACACCGATCACTTCCGGGCTCTGCCCGATGACCTGCGTGAACAGCTCGGCCGGGAGCAGCGGGCTCTGTACAAGGGCATCAGCGCCGACCTCGTCGACGACATCCACGACACCCTCTACCGGCTCAGTCGCTGCGGCAGGAAGCTGCGGACCAACCTGCTCGCCGAATCCGAACTCATCGCCGCCGATCGGGACAACGACACCGGCGAGTATATTCTGCACTTTCGCAACACCGCACTGGACAAGGGCTTCGCCAGGCGCAGCGGATCGATCGTCTCCGCGACCGGCTACAGGTCGCAGGTCCCCGGATTCCTTGCCCCCGTGGCCGATGAGGTCCGGTTGGATGCCAAGGGCCGCCTCGACGTGGGCCGCCACTACACGGTCAACGAGGCGGGAACCATCCACGTCCTCAACGGGGAAGAGCACACCCACGGCGTCACAGCACCCGACCTGGGCTTCGGTCCCTGGAGGGCCTCCGTCGTGCTCTCGCACGTGACCGGTCGCGAACCGTATCCGATCGAGACGAGCATCGCGTTCCAGACTTTCGGCGTCCCCGATGACGGCGCGGTCGACACCGATACTCAGGCACATACCGATGCTCAGGCACACACCGATGCTCAGGCGATCGGGAGTGACCAGGCAGAACCACAGCTTTCACCGGTTCGCGAACCGAAGGACGACGACCTCGAGTCGCGCTTCGACTTCGCCGCCGCAGACGACAGGGAGATGACACACGTATGACCACCGAACTCGTCAACGACGAACTTCGCACCACACCGACGCCCGTCGCCCGGTTCGCGCACCCGGGAACCACCTCGGCGAGCGGATCGAGCGCGGCCCCCACGGCCTCCGTCGACATCCGCCCTATGGACCCCGTCCGGGACGCCGAGAACATCCACGTGTGGCTGAGCCACCCGCGCGCCCACTACTGGCAGATGACCGAACTCGATCAGTCGGGCGTCCGCGACTACCTCGGCGGCATCCACGACTCCGCCGACGACGACGGCTGGGTCGGTTCGGTCGACGGCATCGACTGCTTCTACGTCGAAACCTATGTGCCGTCGACCCTCATCCCACACGACGTCGTGGCGACCGGGTCGGGCGACATCGGAATGCACCTGCTCGTGGCCCCGCCCGATGGCGACGGCGTGCGCGGACTCACGAACAGGATCATGGCCGAGGTCATCGACTTCTGCCTGCGACCGAGCGAGCACGGCGGCCGAGGCGGACACCGAGTCATCGTCGAACCCGACGTTAGGAACACCGCCATCCTCGAGAAGAACCGTGCTGCAGGTTTCGTCTCGGTGAAAGAGGCGACCATCATGATGGGCGAGGAGCGCAAGCGGGCGCTGGTGAGCATCTGCGCCCGCGCGGACTTCGCATCCAGCGAACTGGTCGCACTCCTCGCTCACGACCCGATCGATGGCGCAGTCCCCGCCACTGGCCCGACCACCGGCCCCGCGACGGTCCCCGCGAGGCCCGCCACTCCCGCCACATATGCCCACCTCAACCGCGACACCTTCGCGGTCACTCAGCGCCACCTGGTGGCCAAGGCTCTGTCCGAGTTCGCCCACGAACGCCTCATCGCCCCGGTCCACGCCAGCGAGTCGGATGCCGGCCCCGATGAGTGGGAGCTGCGGATCGCCGCCGCAGACACACCGGAGGCCGGTTCACAGAAGCCCGAGGCCGTGACCTACACGTTCACCGCGCGGGTCCTGCCGCTCGAACACTGGGTCATCGACGAAGACAGCATCATCCGTCGCCGAGGCGGCACGCAGCTCGGACTCGACGCCCAGGAACTCGTCGTCGAACTCCAGGCCGGACTCGACATTCCCGAAGACCTCATGTCGACCTATCTCGAGGAGATCGCCTCGACCCTGGCCAGCAGCGCCTACAAACTCGACGAGGCCTGGGCGGGCCGGCGCCCGAGCTCCACCGACCTGCTGACCGCCGACTTCCAGGCCGCCGAGGCCGCCATGACCGAGGGGCACCCCGGGTTCATCGCGAACAACGGGCGCATCGGGTTCGCCCTGTCCGATTACCGCCGCTGGGCCCCGGAGAACGGCCAGACCACCCGGATCGAATGGGTGGCAGCGAGCCGCGAACACAGTCATCTTTCGGTCGGAGTCGGTTTCGACGAGGCCGCCCACCTCGACTGGGCGCTCAGCCCCGCCGAGCGCGAGCTCTTCGATACCCGGATCCGGGCAGCCGGCCGGAACCCGGAGGACTTCCACCTCCTTCCGCTCCACCCCTGGCAGGCCGACCACCGACTCGCGATCACCTTCGCCGCCGACATCGCTCGCGGTGATCTGCTGCCGCTGGGCGCGGGCCTCGACGCGCATCAGCCGCAGCAGTCCCTGCGCACGTTCTTCAACCACTCCCGCCCCGACGCTCCGTATGTGAAGGTCGCTCTGGCCGTGCAGAACATGGGTTTCCTGCGCGGGCTGTCCCCGAAGTACATGCGCGACACACCGACCATCAACGATTGGATCGCCGAGCTCATCGACGGCGACGAGGCATTCGACCAAGCCGGGTTCCGGGTCCTGCGAGAACGCACGGCGCTGGGCTACACGGGCGATGTCTACCATCGCACGCAGGAGACGAACCCGCACCGGAAGATGCTCGCCGCCCTGTGGCGGGAGAACCCGCTGACCGTGGTCGAACCGGGTCAAAAGGTGATTACGATGGCGGCACTGCTGCATCGCGACCACGAGGGGGTCGCCTTCGTCAGCGAACTCATCCGAGCCTCGGGCCAATCACCCGAGGACTGGGTGCGGTCCTACCTCCACGCCTATCTGCACCCGCTCGTCCACGCCCTGTTGGCCCACGACCTCGTGTTCATGCCGCACGGGGAGAACCTCATCCTCATCCTTGAGAACCACGTCGTGACCGGTGCCTTCATGAAGGACATCGGCGAAGAGGTCGCGGTGCTCGGCCACCGCGAACTGCCGGGCGACGTCGAGCGGATCCGGGCGCTCGTTCCGGGGGAGGAGAAGGCCCTGTCCGTGTTCACGGACATGTTCGACGGAGTGCTGCGCCACCTGTCCGGGATCCTCGACGCCGATGGTGTGCTGGGCGCGGATCGGTTCTGGGCTCTGGTCGCCGAGGTGCTCGACCGTTACGAGTCCGAGAACCCGGAACTCGCCCGTGGGCTGGCCGGAGATGTGGATCTGAGGGCCGGACGGTTCGCCCACTCCTGCCTCAATCGTCTGCAGTTGCGCAATACGAAGCAGATGGTCGACATCGGCAACCAGGCCGAATCCCTGCTCTACGCTGGAACGATGCGCAACCCCGTGGCACGGACGAATCCGCTGGCGGACTGATCCGGCGGAATACCACGTTCGCCGAGGTGGTCGCCGGGCACCCGACGATCACCTCGGCGGGCGGCCTCCCGGTCCGAAAAGGGTCTGATCGTCGGACAGTCGACGACCACGTGAGCGCCAGCGGCTATCATCATTCCTATCGGTCGCCTCCGCGCAGACCGCAAGCGGTCAGTAGGATTCCCGACTCAAAGGTGTGGTCATGGCGAAGCAGAACGATCGGCCCACGCTGGCCACGGTCGCTTCGCGCGCAGGCGTGAGCATCAAGACCGCCTCCCGGGTGCTCAACGGCGAAAAGCATGTGGCCACGTCCACGGCCGAAAAGGTCGAAGAAGCCGCTTCCGACCTCGGGTTCCGCCTCAACTCCACGGCCAGACGCCTGCGCGCCGGTGGCCGATCTCCCTACATCGGCGTGGTCATGAGCGACGGCGAGGACCCGTTCCAGACCCGCCTGTTCACCCAGTTGGAGGCCGAGCTAGGGCGGGTCGGCCTGCGCCCGGTCGTGACCGTCACGGGCGATGACCCCGATCGCGAACGCGGCTTCTGCGACGAGTGCCTGGCCAATGACATGACCGGGATCTGCGTCATCCGATCTCATCCGGATGCCGCACGGTGCTATGCCGAAGCGGCATCGGGTGACACGCAGATCATCTCCTTCGATCCCTCCACAGCGGGGCCAGGGGTGGAACTCATCACCGGCGACGAGGAGGCCGCCGGCCGGCTCGCCGCCCTCCAGCTGCTCGATCACGGACACATCAGCCTCGGCGTCATCGGCGACCATTCGACCAGTCCCATCACCACCGCCAGGCTGTCCGGAATCCAATCGGCCTTCGCCGGACGCTCGGACGTCGGGTGGCGAGCCTATATGCGCGAGGACGCCCACGACCCGGCCAGTGCGAAGAACGTCGTCGCCGCGTGGCTCGGTTCCCGCAGCGGCCCGAGCGCCCTCATCACCCTGTCCGCGCCACTGACACAGGGTGCCATCGACGCCTGCCGTCGCCTCGGCGAATGGCCGGCGCTGGTGGGCATCGACGATTTCCCCACCGCAGATCTCCTCGATGTGACCGTCATCGACCGGGACGTCGCTTTCATGGCCGCCGAGGCTGTCCGACGGCTGCAGCGCCGATCCGGTTCCGCAGCCGGACACAATCGGGCCAGCCGATCTTCGGACCTCCCGGTCCATGTGATCGCCCGCGGCAGCGGCGAAGAGTCCCCGGAGACGTGACTCCCGACAGAATTTTTCGCCGAAACAGTTGACACCGGGCCGCGATCGGCGAATTATATTGAACAGCCTGACAACGTTGTCAGAAAGATTGAAAGGCTCATCATGAGGCAGAACTCGCAGCACCGTAACAAGAAGTCCCGGAAGAAGTTGGCCCTCTTCGGTGCCACGGTTGCCATCGGCGCTCTCGCGCTCAGCGGCTGTGGGAATCAGAAGGGTCAAGGCAATGAGCAGGCCGGCAGCGGCTCGGGCTCAGACGGTGAGGTCACCATCGCCCTGCTGCTCCCGGAGTCCAAGACCACCCGCTACGAATCGCTCGACAAGCCGAACTTCGAGAAGTACGTCGCCGAGGCCAACCCCGATGCGAAGGTCGAATACCGCAACGCGAACCAGGACGCGACCCAACAGCAGCAGCAGTTCGAGGCCGCAGTGACCGAAGGCGTCGACGCCGTCGTGCTCGACCCGGTCGACGCCTCGGCGGTGGCATCGGCACTGTCGAAGGCTCAAGCCAAGAAGATCCCGGTCGTCGCCTACGACCGTTTCTTCGAAGGTGCCGACTACTACACCTCGTTCGACAACAAGAAGATCGGCAATCTCCAGGGGCAAGCCGTTCTCGACGGTCTCAAGGCCGAGGGCACGGACCCGAAGTCGGGCCCGGTCTGGATGGTCAACGGCGATCCGAAGGATCCCAACGCCGCCGACTTCAAGGCCGGTGCCGAGGAGACGCTCAAGGGCGCCGGCGTCGACATCGCCGAAAGTCATGACACGCTCGACTGGAACCCCGATGATGCCCGCAAGTGGGTCGAGGGTCAGCTGCAGAGCGCGGACGAGGAGCCGATCGCGATCTACGCGGCCAACGACGGGACCGCCGGTGGTGTCCTCGCCGCTACGAAGAAGGCCAAGGTCGAGCCCGTCGTCACAGGACAGGATGCCGAGGTCGACGGTCTGCAGAACATCCTCAGGGGCGACCAGTACGCCACGATCTACAAGTCGATTCCACCCCAGGCGGAATTCGCTGCAAATGCGGCCGTCGCCCTGGCCGGCGGCGAGAATCCAGAGGGCTCAACGACCTACAAGGATACTCCGACGGACTTCGTCGAGGCCAAGGTCGTCACCAAGGACAAGGTCAAGGACATCATCGGCGGTCAGATCAAGGCCGAAGACATCTGCACCGGTGGTGTGAAGAAGCTCTGCGAAGACGCCGGCGTCAAGTAGAGATCGCGCAACGTCAAGTGGAGATCGGCGAATAGGAACACATGAATTCTCAATCCAATGATCCGGCATCCGCGCAGCCGCGGATGCCGGACCGCGGAGGCGAGCCAGTGCTCGAGCTCCGCGGGGTCAACAAACGATTCGGAGCGGTCCAAGCGCTGACCGATATCAACCTGACCATCGGCCGCGGTGAAGTCGTCGGCCTCGTCGGTGACAACGGTGCCGGCAAGTCCACGCTGGTCAAGGTCCTCGCTGGGGTCCATTCGGCGGATGAGGGCGAGATCAAGTTGGGAGGACGGATCCAGAGGTTCGCCTCGCCGAAAGACGCGCAGAAGGCCGGGGTCGCCACGGTCTTCCAGGACCTCTCGCTGTGCGAGAACCTCGACGTCGTGGCCAACCTCTTCCTCGGACACGAGAAGACCCGGCGCGGCGTCCTCGACGAGGTCGCCATGGAAGCGAAGTCGTGGGAGCTGCTGCACAGCCTGTCGGCGAAGATCCCGAGTGTGAGGGTGCCGATCTCGGCCCTGTCCGGCGGACAACGTCAGACGGTCGCGATCGCCAGGTCCCTCCTCGGCGAGCCTTCGATCGTGATGCTCGATGAGCCGACGGCGGCCCTCGGTGTCGCGCAGACGGCCGAGGTGCTCAACCTCATCGACCGCCTGCGCGAACGCGATCTCGGTGTGCTGCTGGTCAGCCACAACATGGCCGATGTGCAGGCCGTCTGCGACCGAGTCCACGTTCTGCGGCTGGGGAAGAACGCCGGGGACTTTCCCGGGGACGAGCGCACAGACGTGCTGGTCGCGGCGATCACCGGTGCCAGCGACAACGTCGTCACGCAGAGAGCAACCCGAAGGGGTGAGCGCCGATGACCCGCAACTCGTTCATCAGCGACGAACGCATCACCAGCGATGGCCTCGTTGCCACGTTCGTGCGCAGGATCAAGGAGGGGCAGCTCGGCTCGTTCCCGGTGATCCTGGCGCTCATCGTCATCGTCATCGTCTTCCAGACCGCGGACGGCAACTTCATCTCCCCGGCCAACCTCGTCAACCTGTCCTCGACGGTGGCATACCTCGCGATCCTCGCATTGGGCATCAACCTCATCCTGCTGCTCGGCGAGATCGACCTGTCCCTGGCCCAATTGGGCGGGCTGGCGGCCTCGCTGCTGGGTGTGCTGGTGATCAGGCAAGGGGCACCGCCCCTGGTTGCCCTGGTCATCATGCTGCTGCTGGGCCTCGTCGTCGGAGCGATTCAGGGATGGTTCTTCGCCGTGGTCGGAATTCCGGCCTTCGTCGTGACCCTGGCGGGTCTGCTCGCGTACACCGGTCTGACCCTGACGACGCTGGGGACGCAGAAGAACCTGTCGATGGCGAATTCCTTCGCCTTCGACTTCGCGAGCTTCTACTTCCCTGCGATCTGGGCATATGTGTTCGGAGCGGTCGCGGTCATCGGCTTCGGCGCCGGGGTCGTCTATTCGAAGCTGCGTCGGCACAATGAGGGGCTCGACAGTCCGAGCTGGACCTCTGTGATCGTGCGCATCGTCATCCTGGCGGCGGTCGTGTTCGGGTTCCTCATCCTGGTCAACCAGGACTTCGGCCTGGCCATGCCGTTCCTGCTCATGATGGTCATCGCCATTGGCATCGACCTCGTGCTGCGCAAGACCCGCTACGGCCGGTCGATCTATGCGGTCGGCGGCAAGGTCGAGGCTGCCAGGCGAGCCGGCATCCGAGTGACCTGGGTGCGGATCAGCGTGTTCATGACCGCCGGTGTCCTGGCGGCACTGTTCGGGTTCATCAAAACCGGTGTCACGACCAACGCCGGATCGACACTGGTGAGTACGCAGGACCTGCTCAATGCCATCGCCGCCGCGGTCATCGGTGGCACCTCGCTGTTCGGCGGGCGCGGTTCGGCCTGGGCGGCGGTGCTCGGTGCGCTGGTCGTCGGTGCGATCAACAACGGTCTCTACCTCATCGGCTTCAGCTCCGATGCGCAGCAGATCATCACCGCGCTCGTCCTGCTCACGGCCGTCGTCGTCGATGCGCTCAGCCGCCGCGGACAGCGCTACGTCGGACGCGGCTGACGGGAGGCAGCCGTTCTGCCCGCCGCGGGGCGACCTCAGCGCCGAAAGCCGACTCCCTGGAGTGTGCTTTCGGTGCTGAGGTCGCCTTTCGACCCCTCCGACCCATGAGCGGCTGCGGTTCGGGACTCGCCTCGCTTCGGCGGTGCTGATACAGTCGTGGGCAATGACATGGGGTGCCTGACGTTGATCGCGTGAGGCTGAGAGAACACCCATCGAACCTGATCTGGGCCATACTAGCGAAGGGATCGTCATGGTTGACTTCGACCTGCGTTCTGCCAACGCACGACTGCGTGCGAGCAATCCACTCATCCAGTGCATCACGAACACCGTCGTGCAGCAGTTCAGCGCCAACGTGCTTCTGGCCATCGGCGCTTCTCCGGCGATGCTCGACCACGAGGCCGATGCTGCACAGTTCACGCGCATCGCCGGCGGACTGTCGGTCAACTTCGGCACCGCCACGAATCAGCAGTTCCTCGCCGCCGATGCCGCCATCGACGCAGCCAACGCGGACGCCAAGCCCTGGGTCCTTGACCCGGTGAGCATCGGAGCCGTCGACTACAGGACCACACGAATCCGACGCGCCGCAGCCTCGTCACCCACCGCGATTCGCGGAAACGCCTCCGAGATCGCAGCCCTGGCCGGAGTCGGTCTGGGCGGACGAGGTGTCGAGTCCACGGACGAGGTCGATGCTGTCATTCCTGCAGCCGCCGAACTGGCGCGATCGACCGGTGCGATCGTCGCAGTCTCGGGACCGCGGGACGCGATCGTCGCTCACATCGACGGAGCCGATCGTGTCGCTCGCATCGACGGGGGACACACGTTCATGCCGCTGGTCATCGGCACCGGCTGCTCACTCGGTGCGGTGACCGCGGCCTACCTCGTCGGAGCAAGCACCGCGTCGGCGAAGTTCGAAGCCGTCGTCGCCGCCCACAGTCATTTCAAGGTTGCCGGCGAGGCCGCTGCCGCGAGTGCGAAGGGCCCCGGCAGCTACTCGGTGAGTTTCCTCGACGAACTGCATGCGCTCACCGACGAACAATTGGCCACTGCTCGGGTCGAAACCGGCGATGTCGAAGGGCCGATCGACGGGGCACGGTCGTGAACCCACGCCTGGCAGGCATCGACCCACGCCTCTACCTCATCACCGACTCGGCCCAGTGCGGTGAAGCCGGACGCAGCGTCGCCGAGACCGTGCGCGAGGCCGTCGCCGGGGGAGTCGGGATCGTGCAGGTCCGCGACAAGGACATCGACGACGACGCGTTCTACGCCCTGACCCGCGAGGTCATCACCGCCGTCGACAGTGCGGTCGTCGACAGCGCAACGGCCGGCACACAACGGCGCGTGCTCATCGTCCTCAACGACCGCGTCGCCGTCGCCCAGCGACTCCTTGCCGAGGGTGCAGACGTCCACATCCACGTGGGGCAGTCGGACACCCCGGTCGAACAGGTGCGCGAGCGCATCGGACCCGAACCCCTCATCGGCCTCTCAGCCGCCGACGACGCGGAATTCGCCGCCGCCCGGGACTCGTCGGCCGTCGACCTCGTCGGAATCGGCCCCGTCTACGACACCACGACGAAGACCGACGCACCCGATGGGATCGGGCCCGACCGCCTCGGCGATCTGGTGGCCGAAGCTCGACTTCCCGCGGTCGCCATCGGCGGAATCACCACTGCTCGTGCCGCCGAGCTGCGCGGTCGCGGACTGATCGGGATCTGCGTAGTCTCTGCCATCTGCCGAGCCGAGGACCCGCGGAGTGCGGCCCAGGATCTGCTCGCCGAGTTCGGCGACGGACGAGCGGAGGGAGCCCAGTGAGCACCAGGCCACCCATCGTACTGTCCATCGCCGGCACCGACCCCAGCGGGGGAGCCGGCATCCACGCGGATCTGAAGACTTTCACCGCCCGCGGAGTGCTGGGCACCACGGCCATCACGGCCCTGGTCGCGCAGAACACCCACGGAGTCTCGCGGGTCTATCCCATCGATGACGACTTCGTCTCGGATCAGCTCGACAGCGTCTTGAATGACATGCCCGTCGACGCGACGAAGTCGGGGATGCTCGGCTCGCGTTCCCTCGTCGAACTCGTCGTCGAACGGGCAGCCCAAGGCCAATTGGGTTTCTACGCCGTGGACCCGGTCATGGTCGCCACCTCCGGACACCGACTCCTCGAGGTCGATGCCGTGGCCGCCGTCCGCGATCACCTGCTGCCGGTCTCCGACCTCATCACCCCGAACCTGCCCGAGGCGGCACTGCTGATCGGTGATGATGTGCCCGTGGCGCAGAACCCGCAGGAGATGGTGGACCAAGCCAGACAGCTGGTCGATCGCGGCCCCCGCGCGGTCCTGCTCAAGGGCGGGCACGCGATCGAAGGCGACGTCGCCGATGTCCTCGTCACCGCGGACGGCACGGTCACCGAGTTCACCCACGGGAGGGTGGCGACGCCGAACACCCACGGCACCGGGTGCACCTTGTCGGCCGCGATCACCGCCGAGGTGGCCGTGCTCAAGCGTGGACGTGCAGTTGCCGAGGTGAGCTCGGATCTGCTGCACGAAGCCGTGGACAATGCGCTGGACTACCTGGCCCGCGCCTTGAAGTCCGCCGCCGATTGGCAGGTCAGCCTCGACCCGAAAGACGCCCACGGCCCCGTCGACCACCAGGTCGACATCGTCCGCCGCTAGTCCCGAATCGCTGCCAGCCTCACTTCGCCGTGAGCTCGACTTCGCCGCCGCCCGACGGCGGCACCATGCCACAGGACCACGAATCTGAGTCCGCGAACACAGGAGAGACCAATGACGACAGACTTTTCCGCAGGCCCCCAGACGACTCAGCTCTGGAACCGTGTGCGCCCCATCCTCGAACAGATCGAGGCTCTGCCGTTCCTCGGCCAACTGGCCGACGGCAGCCTGGACGTGAAGTCCTTCACGAACTACATCATCCAGGACGGCATCTACCTCACCGGCTATGCGAAGGCGATGTCCTTCCTCGCCGCCGGGGCGAACGACCGCGACGAATCACGATTCTGGGCCGGCTCCGCGGCCGAAGCCATCACCGTCGAAGAGGAGATGCACGGAGAGCTGCTCGCCGATTCTCGTCTGGCCGCAGTACATGAGGAGCTCATCAGCAGCGGGTCCGGATTCCAGGCCTCGCCCACCACCTTGGGTTACGTCTCGTTCCTCGTCGCCACTGCCGCAAGCCGGTCATATGGTGAAGGTGTTGCGGGGGTGCTCCCATGCTTCTGGGTGTACGCGCATATGGGCAAGGTCCTCGTCGAGCGCGCCGGGCAGATGAGTGCCGACCACCCGTACCGGACCTGGGTCCAGACCTATGACTCTCCCGAGTTCGACGAATCGACGCGGAAGGCTGTGCAGCTGCTTGAACAGGAGCTCGAGAATGCTCCCACCGAGGTGGCCGCGAGGATGCGGGACACCTTCGAGCAGGCATGTGTGTATGAACTCCACTTCTGGGCCTCGGCGCATGCGCTGCAGGATTGGGACGCCGCGGTGCTCGTGTCGCAGAGCTGAAATTTCCCCCGCAGCCGCGGCGCCGGGTTGAATATTCGGACTACTGGGACCCACAAACGGAGGTCTCATTCGATAGCAGGCATCGGCCGTCACGTGGGGCCTGGCACCTTCGTCTGGGCTTGTCAGTCAATCTCTCATATCCCGACTCGGTCGTCGTCCTGCATAACGTTCCCGGGCTCTTTCTGCCGAATATCGCCGTTGCATGAGTTCCACGACGAAGCTGATGAGACTCGAGTCGATGGATGTTCGTCCACTTTCAGAAAATTCGACACCATAATTGCCTTCCAAGACCTGTTCTTCGGGAGCGGCAATGTCAAAAGCTGATAGCAAAGAAAGGGTTCCACCTATTATTTCTGAATGGAATAATCCGCCTGGTAAGGCGCGTTGGGCTGCGCCCAGAAAGTAAGAACAGGAGACACACGCTAATCGCGTGGCTTGAGCTGATGGTAGAGATTCCACATCGCCAGGGCCACGATGACGAGGAACGCGGGGGTGAGGAGAAGCATCAGACCGTCCGGCTGTGAGGTGCCGAGTGACTCGGACAGTGAACCGACTAGGATCATTGCGAAGAGCAGCGCCAGGGCACCGGCCGTGATCCTCATGAACTCCATCAGGCAGTCGAAGAGGTAGCCACGCTGCCCGTGCTGCAACCAGTATTCCTTGTGTGGAATGTTGAGGAAACGCATCGGCAGCTTCTCCCAGATCCATCGAATGGAGAAGAGAACTGCGATTCCAACACCGAGTGGGACCAGTATCGCCAAGGTCTCGCCCTTCGACGACCAGTCATCGGGCTGTCCATCTGCTCCGAAGTGACTCGGGACTTGGTTCGGCGCTCGGAACCAGAACCAGAGTGCAATGCCGATAAGCACCAGGATCGACAGCACGGCGAAGAGCAGTGCTGCGAATCCCGGCCGTCGTTTGGGCTGTGGGGCAGTAGAGGAAGTCACCCTGCCAGGCTACCGACTACGGTCGGCATACTGCTCAGGCACGGCGGCCCTCGGGTGGATCGTCAGCGATGCCGTTCATCGGACCGAGCGCGCCCAGCGCATGCCAACCACGACGCAGCGTGGTCCAGAGGAGGACATGGTCGACCTCCATAAGAGGCACACGGTCATGTCGCGGACAGGCAAAACGTCCGACGAAGAACACGATGGTTGTGAAACACACACCGATGATGAATAGTATCAGCAGATCCATGACGGCCTCCTCACACCCGACTCGAATGCTTGATTCCATCTTCTCGCTAAATCGTTGATAAAGATAGGGGGCGTGGGCCAGACCCAAGTGAATGGTCGGCGGTCAATCGCGAGGGTGCGATGGAACGCCCCTCCGACCGACGGCGTCTCTGTCATCGCCTCGGGCTTTGGCCAGAAGAACGTCACGTTCGCGATCATTGGCGGCCAGGGAGGCCGCACGTTCGAACTCGGCGTGGGCCTCTCGCCTTCGTCCGAGGCGGGCGAGAAGTTCGCCCCGGACACTCGGAATGAGATGGAGTGTGGCCGAGGTCCCGCCCGCAGCGAGATCATCGACGATGTCGAGTCCGGCAGCGGGCCCGTTCGCCTCGGCGATCGCAATCGCGCGGTTGAGCTCGGTGACCGGCGAGGGCGTCACCCGGTTGAGGTCGCCGTACAGGGCCGCAATTCGTTGCCAGTCGGTCGAGGCCACAGACTCGGATTCGGCATGACAGGAGGCGATCATCGCCTGCAGCGTGTAGGACCCGCGGCTGTCGCGAAGCTCCGTCGCCCTCTGCAGGCTGCGCCGGCCGAGTCGCAGCAGCGAGCGATCCCATGCCGACCGATCCTGATCGGCCAACAGGATCGGCGTCCCGTCGGGCTCGAGTCGCGAGGGGAAACGCGCGGCGGTGAAGGCCATCAGTGACACGAGCCCATGGACCTCGGGCTCACGAGACAGCAGCCCGGCGGTGATGCGGGCCAGACGCAGTGCCTCCATCGCCAGGCCGGGGCGCATCCAATCGGGCCCTGAGGCAGCGACATGGCCCTCGGAGAACATGAGATAGAGGACCCCGAGGACGCCGCCCAGACGCTCGGACCGTTCATTCTCCGGGGGAAGCTCGAACGGCACATCGGCTCGAGCGAGTGCCTTCTTCGCGCGAACGATTCGCTGCTGGACAGTCGTGACGGGGATGAGGAACGCGCGGGCGATCTGCTCGGTGGAGAGACCGCCGACGACCCGCAGGGTGAGTGCAAGCTGTGCCGGTCGACTGAGCACCGGATGGCACGAGATGAAGATGAGGCGGAGGACGTCGTCGTCGATCGAGTCCGGGTCCCAGAGCAGTGCCCCAGCGGATCCGTCCTGTCCGTCATCGAGGTTCTCAGCCAGCATCGCGATCCGTTCGTCGAAGCGGTCGCGGCGACGCCATGTGTCGATGGCCCGGCGTTTGGCGACCGTCGTCAGCCAGGCCGCCGGGTTGGCGGGGACACCCGAGTGCGGCCACTGGGCCAGCGCCTCGGCGACGGCTTCCTGGGCCAGGTCCTCGGCGAAGCCGAAATCGCCGACGTGGCGGCTCAGGCCGGCGGTGATCTTCGCCGCCTCGATCCGCCACGTCGCCGCGACTACGCGAGCGATGGACTCGGTATCGTTCGCCGGGGCCCCGTTCACTGTCCGGAGGAGGTCCCTTCGGCGATCCATTCCTGTTCCTTCTGGATCCACTCATTGTCCTGAGGGAAGTCCTCCGGACCGTTGATCCGACGAACCTCCATCTGGGATCCCGCATCCAGGGGAGCGCGTTTGGCCCACTCGACTGCCTCTTCCTGCGAGGAGACCTCGACGATCCAGAACCCGTTGAAAAGCTCTCTCAGCTCGCCATAGGGCCCATCGGTGGCAACCGGGTCGTCGTCGCTGAAATCGACGACACTGCCTTCGGACGGGTCGGACAGCCCCGCCGCGTCGGAGAGGACTCCGGCGTTGACCATCGATTCGTTGTAGGCACCCATCGCCGCGATGATCTCTTCGAAATCGGTGTTCTCGGCAGCATCGACCGCGGCCTGGTCGATATCGCGCATAATGAGCATGAACTTCATGATGACTCCTTCATCATCGAGATGTCGGAAGGTCTCGGACAAGACCCTCTCACCCACTGCGTCGAACCAGCTTAAGTCGGATCGACACCTTAGGGGAAGAAATCTCTGCCGGTTTCACAGATCGGACCGAAGAGGGCACCACAGGAGTCTCAGGTGTAGCTCAGAGCCAAAGCCTCGACGGCAGCGGACACGGTCTGCGCCGCTCGGTGCCCGTCGTCATCGGAGATGCCTGTCGGAAAGGTGAACCGGACACTTGTCTTCGCGACGTCGGCGTCGATGCCCAGAGCTGTGAGAACGTGCGAGGGCTCATCCGATCCGACGGCGCAGGCCGAACCGCTCGATGCCGTGACCCCGAGTCGTTCGAGTTCGAGCAGCACGGCCTCACCACTGGTATCGGAGAAGCAGAACGACGCATGGTTCGGTGTCCTCGCCGCGGCGCTGCCGGTGAGGAAGACACCAGGAACGGTTCCCAGCACCTCGGCGATGAAATCGTCCCGGATGGCCCGGACATGGTCGGCGGCCTCGGCGCGTTCCGCCTCGGCGAGTTCCAGGGCGGTGGCAAAGGCGACAGCCAGGGCCACGTTCTCCGTCCCCGATCGGCGCCCGGACTCCTGACCGCCGCCGTGGATGAGCGGTTCGAGTGGGGTCCGTGCGCGGATCGCGGCGACTCCGATCCCCTTCGGCGCACCGACCTTGTGCCCGGCGAGGCTCATGGCGTCGACGCCGAGCCCATTCAACGGCAGCCATCCAGCGGCCTGCACCGCATCGGTGTGGAAGAGCGCGCCGGCATCGTGGGTGACGCCGGCCAGGGCTGCGATATCGGCGACCGTGCCGATCTCGTTGTTCGCATACCCCAGGCTGACCAGCAGCGTGTCCTCGCGCAGCACCGACCGGAGCGCATCGACGGTGATCGTGCCGTCGGGTTCGACAGGCACCTGCGTGACTAAGAACCCGTGCCGACGAGCCAGGAAATCCGCCGAGGCGAGCACCGCTTCATGTTCGAGGGCAGACGTCACGATATGCTGCCGAGGTGCCGAACCGTCAGATCCGCCACCTGCGCCGCCCCCGGCGCGCATGTCCGCGCGAGCAACGGCGCGCGCGTCTGCCCGGGCTTCGGCTCCGAGCGCCATCCCGATGATCGCGAGATTGTCGGATTCGGTGCCGCCGCTGGTGAAGATGATGTCGGTGCTGCGCATGCCCAGAACCTTCGCGACGCGGCGGCGTGCGTCCTTGAGCGCCTCGGCCGAGGTGCGGCCGACCTCGTGATGGCTCGATGGGTTGCCGAACGCACCGGTCAGGTACGGCCAGGCGGCTTCGAGGGCTTCCCTGCGCACGGGTGCCGCCGAGGCGGTGTCGAGATAGAGCGGAGGCCGCGAATCCGGCTGTCGGTCGAATGCCATCTCAGTCGTAATCCAGAACGGTGTCGGACTCCAGAGCGGTGTCGGATCCCAGATCGGTGTCGGACTCCGGGCCGATGTCAGGCTTCAGATCGAGGTCGAGTCCCAGGTCGATCGCGCGCACACTGTGGGTCAGCGCCCCGGAGGAGATGACGTCGACGCCGGTGGCCGCGATGTCCGCGACGGTGTCGAGGGTGACGTTGCCGCTGGCCTCGACGACGGCACGCCCGGCGATGAGTTCGACTCCGGAGCGCAGATCGTCCAGGGAGAAGTTGTCGAGCATGATGATGTCGGCACCACCGTCGAGCACGGGCGCGATCTGTTCGAGCCGGTCGACCTCGACCTCGATGGTCGTCGTATGGGACAGTCGGGCGCGCGCCGACCGGATCGCAGCGGTCACGTCGTGGTCCTGCCCGGCGAGGACGCCGAGATGGTTGTCCTTGACCATGACCGCATCCGAGAGCCCGAACCGGTGGTTGTGCCCGCCCCCGCAGCGTACGGCGTGCTTGTCGAAGGCACGCAGGCCCGGCGTGGTCTTGCGGGTGTCGGCGATCCGCACGCGCTCGCCCGCCGAGGTCGATGCTGCGGCGTCGACGAAGGCCCTGGTCCGGGTCGCGATCCCACTCATCCGCTGGCAGAAGTTCAGCGCGATCCGCTCCGCCCGCAGCACCGCCCGGGCCGGGCCCGTGACGGTCGCCAGAATGTCACCGGGGGAGAAGGCGTCGCCATCGGCTGCGGCCAGTTCCACCTGGACGCCGAGGTCGATGAGGGAGAAGGTCCTGGCGAAGACCGCGCCACCGGCAAAGACGCCGGCCTCCCTTGCGCGCAGCACCGCCGTCGCCGGGGCGCCGGCCGGGACGAACGTGTCACCGGTGATGTCGCCCCAGGGGGCGTCCTCGTCGATGGCGAGGTGAAGCGCTGCGTCGATCGTTGCGGCTGTCAGCATGAGGCGGCCTCCTGAAGCGGGGGAGTCGTGTGGGCAGGGAAGTCCGAGCGGGTGTGGGCTCCACGACTTTCCCTCCGCGCGAGTGCATGAGATGCGATGGACTGGGCGATGAGTGCGAGGTTGGCGGACTCGATCTCCTCGACGATGCCTGCCGCGGTCGGCTCCTCGTTCGCGGTGACGGCGTCGTCTGCGGTGACGGCGGCGTCTGCGGTGCGGTGAGTCGGTCCACCCTCGCCGAGGCGCTCGAGCAGTGACCGCAGCCCCTGACCATCGCGTTCGACCCCGAGGTGTGCCCACGCCAGAGTCTGGAGATCTCCGCGAGAGATCGCTCGGTTACCGCCTGCTGCGGCGTCGAGATGGATGCTGCCGAACCGAGGTGCAGCGGCGGATACCGGTGCCCAGGACCGATGATTCGTCGCCGGCGTCGTCTCGAGGTCCGCATCGACGGCCTCGGCCGCTCGCGCACTGAACACGACTCCCTCGAGCAGGGAGTTCGAGGCGAGCCGATTGGCTCCGTGGACTCCGGTGCACGCGACCTCGCCGACGGCGAAGAGACCGGGGAGAGAGGTGCGTCCATCCACGTCGGTGGCGATGCCGCCCATGAAGTAGTGGGCGGCAGGGGTGACCGGGATGAGATCCGAGGTGAGGTCGAATCCCCGCTCGGCGAGGACCCGGGCGATGTTCGGAAAGTGGGCCGAGACCTCGGGGACCGATCGTGCATTCAGATAGCAGGGGAGACCGTCCTGTACGGCCATTCTGCGGTGGATCGCCCGGGCCACGACATCACGGGGCGCCAGCTCGCCTCGGCGATCGACCTCGGGCATGAACCGTTGACCGTGAGCGTCGAGGAGGAACGCCCCGGCACCGCGGACGGCCTCGGAGATGAGGAATCCGGATCCGGCCAGGGCCGTGGGATGGAACTGGTAGAACTCCATGTCGCGGGCGGCGGCACCGGCGCGGATGGCGGCGGCGAGCCCATCGCCGGTGGCTGCTGCGGGATTCGTCGTGTGTGCGTAGAGCTGCCCTGCTCCGCCCGTGGCCAGCACCACGGCATCCGCGAAGAGCTGTTCGCGGATGCCGTCCCGAAGCACCTGCACTCCGGCGGCTTTGCGCCCCGCGCCGGTGCCAGACGGTGTCAAAGAAGTGACCAGGTCGAGGAGCATCGTGTGGTCGAGCAGGCGGACAGTGCCAACAGCGACGGCGGCGCGGAGTGCTGTCGTCAGCGCCTCGATGATCGCTTCGCCGGTGGCATCCCCTCCGGCGTGGAGGATGCGCGGGAACGAGTGGGCTCCTTCCAGGCCGCGTGCCCAGTGACCGTCATCGTCGCGGTCGAAGGCGACCCCGGCGGCGGCGAGTTCGAGGATCCGCTCGGGTCCTTCTGTGCACAGCAGACGCACGGCCTCGGCATCGCTGAGCCCGGCTCCGGCAGAGAGGGTGTCGGCGATATGCGATCCGACGGTGTCATCGGCGCCGAGCACCCCGGCGATCCCGCCCTGGGCCCAGGTGGTGTTCGAGTCGCCGAGGCGGTCCTTCGTCACGACGGTGACCTCGTGTCTGCCCGCCAGACGCAGAGCGGTGCTCAGGCCCGCGATCCCGGTACCGATGATGAGTACGTGAGACATGCGTGTTCAGATCCGCGGTTTCGCCGCGAGCATCCGCTCCAGGGACACGCGTGCGTCCTCGGCCACCTCGGCGTCGACGGAGATCTGGTTGATCACCTGGCCCTCGAGCAGCGATTCGAGGACCCAGGCGACGTAGCCGGGGTGGATGCGATACATCGTCGAGCACGGGCACACGACGGGGTCGAGGCAGAATATGGTGTGCTCGGGATGTTCGGCGGCCAGCCTCTGGACGAGGTTGATCTCGGTCCCGATCGCGAATGTGGTCGGCTCGCTCGCCTCGGCGATCGCTTTCGTGATGTAGGCGGTGGATCCGGATTCGTCGGCCGCGGCCACGGTCTCGGCCGGGCACTCGGGGTGGACGATGACGCGGACCTCGGGATGATCGAGTCGTGCCTTGGCGATCTGTGCGGGGGTGAAGCGTTTGTGCACCGAGCAGAATCCCTGCCAGAGGATGACCTGCGAATCCTCGAGGGTGTCGGGGGAGTTGTTGCCCAACGGCCGTGCTGGGTTCCACAGGGGCATCGCCTCGAGGCCGATGCCCATGGTCAGAGCGGTGTTGCGCCCCAGGTGCTGGTCGGGGAAGAACAGCACCCGCTGCCCGCGTTCGAACGCCCACTCGAGGACCACCTCGGCGTTGGAGGAGGTGCACACGATGCCGCCGTTGCGGCCGCAGAACCCCTTGATCGCGGCCGAGGAATTCATGTAGGTGACCGGGATGACCGGCACTCTTCCATCGGCATCGGGTTCGTCGCCCAGCAGCTCGGTCAGCTGCTCCCAGCAGTCCTCGACCTGGTCGATGTCGGCCATGTCCGCCATCGAGCAACCAGCTGCGAGGTTGGGCAGGATCACCGACTGATCCGGAGTCGAGAGCAGGTCGGCGGTCTCGGCCATGAAATGGACGCCGCAGAAGACGATCGCCTCGGCCTCCGGATGGTTCTGCGCGGCCTTGGCGAGCATGAAGGAGTCGCCGATGTAGTCGGCGTGCTCGACGACCTCGACCCGCTGATAATGATGGCCGAGAACGACGACCCGATCACCGAGTTCGGCCTTGGCGCGGACGATCCTCTCGCCCAGATCCTCCGCCGAGGCATCCCTGTACTCGGCCGGGATCTCTCCCTGGCGCGGGGCGGCGGCAGGGATCGGATCGTCCATCGAAGCGCCGGGCCCATAGCCTGGCTCTGCGTCGACATCCCAGGGGGCATCGATGAGGTCGGTCGAGCACATGTCGTCGTCCGACCGGCTCGCGGAGATGTCCTTGAGAGTGAGCTCGATCGAAGCTGTTGTGGTCATCATCGTCCTTCCCGGAGTAAGACAGCGCGTCCCGAAAAAGTTTTGCGCAGATTTGAGCTTAATCACTGTCGCTCGTAATGTAAAACAGCATCGCGTGCTGGTACTCGGGTGGGGATGTGCTGGAGCGCAGGTGGTGAAGTGTCATGGACAGGGGCGGCGAAGCCGTATCCGAGCGGATGATCTAAGCTGGAAACTGGCTCGCAATCCGAGTCGACCCGAACGCGATACAGTGCGATTCGGCCGGGACAACCGCCCGGTGCCGAATTGCGCTCAAGCAGCGCGAACGATGCGCCGCCACCCAGACGAAGGCCGACCCAAGAGGATTCCCATGCCCCACAACTCAGCACCCGATAATCCGGCACCTGATCGTCCCGAGAGCTCCGCGCCTGATCAGGCCGAGATGACTCCGCCCTACGGGGGCGGCCCCAGCCGGCCTGCTGCTGCCGATGCGAATGCAACTGCGGCACCGCTTCGGCGAGTGCGGACCCTGGATCTCATCAAAGCCAAGGCCGAGGGCCGCCGCTGGGCGATGCTGACCAGCTATGACCAGTACACGGCGGCACTGTTCGAGCAGGCCGGGGTCGAGGCGCTGCTCATCGGCGACTCCGCGGCGAACAACGTCTATGGGCACGAGACCACGCTGCCCGTCACCGTCGACGAGCTCATTCCCCTGGCACGCGCCGTCTCGAGCGCGACCTCCCGGGCACTCATCGTCGCGGACCTCCCCTTCGGCAGCTATGAGATCTCCGATGAGCAAGCGGTCGCGACGGCCGTGCGCTTCATGAAGGAGGCCGGCGTCCATGCGGTCAAGCTCGAAGGGGGAGTCGGGGTGGCCTCCCGGATCAAGGCGATCACGAACGCCGGGATACCGGTCATGGCCCACATCGGGTTCACACCCCAGGCCGAGCACAACCTCGGCGGGTACAAGGTCCAGGGTCGCGGGGTAGCCGGTGATGGCCTCTTGGCCGATGCCCGTGCCGTCGCCGAGGCGGGGGCGTTCTCCGTGGTCATGGAGATGGTTCCGGGCCGGCTGGCCGCGCAGGTCACGGCTGAGATGACGATCCCGACAGTCGGCATCGGCGCCGGTGCCGACTGCGACGCCCAGGTGCTCGTGTGGCAGGACATGGCGGGCCTGCGCACGGGGAAGGCTCCGCGGTTCGTCAAACGGTATGCCGATCTGGCCTCGGTGCTCTCCGAAGCCGTGGGCCGATACGTCGATGAGGTCAAGAACGGCGACTTCCCCGAACCGGAGAGGAGCTTCGACTGATGGAGGTCGGCGGGATCCAGGCCCTGCGTGCCTGGCGGAAGAAGCAGACCGGAACGGTGTCGCTCGTGCCGACGATGGGTGCCCTGCACTCGGGCCACCAGGCGCTCATGGGCCGAGCCAGGGATTCCGGCGATTCGGTCGTGACCAGCATCTTCGTCAACCCGCTGCAATTCGGTGCCGATGAGGACTTCATGAAGTACCCGCGACCCTTCGAAGCCGACCTGGAAGTGTGCGAGGCGGCGGACGTGGACTTCGTCTTCGCTCCTGCGCTGGGGGAGATGTATCCGGCCGCCCCCGAAGTGACGGTGTCCTCGGGGCGGATGGGCTCGGTGTTCGAAGGTGCTGCCAGGCCCGGCCACTTCGACGGAGTCCTGACGGTGGTGGCCAAGCTCTTCACCCTCACCGCACCCACCTCGGCGGTCTTCGGCCTCAAGGACATCCAGCAGTTCTGCCTGGTCAGGAGGATGATCGAGGACCTCAATTTCGACATCGAACTGATCGGGCTGCCGGTGGTCCGTGACGAGGACGGCCTGGCGATGTCGAGCCGCAACGAATACCTGGCACCTGGCGATCGCGTCGCCGCGCTGGCGATTCCGCGCGCCTTGGACGCCGCTGCCCGGGCGGCAGATGGAGGCATGCCTGCCGACGTCGAAGCGGCGGCGAGGCAGGTGCTCGACGTCGCGGTTGAGCGAGAGGACCTCGACCTCGGGTACATCGGCATCGTCGACGCGGCGACCTTCCAGCCGTGCGCGCAGAACTTCTCGGGGCACGCCCTGCTGCTCGTCTCGGCAACCGTCGGAGGGACCCATCTCATCGATAATCTGCCACTCGAATTCCACCGCTGAGCGTGAACGAATCGTGCCATTCCCTGTGAGCGAATTCGACCAACCCCGTGTGAACGGATTCGGATAATCCGCGTGAATTCTCTAATCCCGGGTCGTTCGGGAAGACCGTTCGATGCGGAAGACTTCTGATTCTCACCGGTTGAGAAAGCCGGGCCCGCCTGTGTTTGATATCGAATTGTGATCTGAATATGTATGAATTGTTAAGGCACTGAAATACAGCTGTGGACGTGTTCGAAGAGACAGCCCGATTTGTGTCATCGGTCGCGGTCGACAGCACGCAAACCCTTGTCCTGAGTGTGCTTGGTGAATAGACTCCAAATCAGCAATCGAAATCAGTCGAGTGTTTATTCGCCGGATCCGAAGGAGATGACGGAAATGCAAAGCTTGGACTTATGGTCGGTCCTCACGAAAGTGGGACTGGCGATCGTCATACTTATCGTCACATGGATACTTGCCGCAATCGTCAAATGGGCGATCGGCAAATTGGTGACGAAGATACCGGCATTGCAACGAGATGGCAGCGATGGCCGCCAGATCGGAAAATCGATCGGGCAGATCGGCGGACTGATCATTTGGCTGTTCGGCCTCGTCGCCGTTCTGCAGCTGTTCAACCTCGACCAGGTGCTCACGCCGCTGCAGGGGCTGCTCGGCGGAATCTTCGGGTTCCTACCCAACCTCATCGGCGCGGCATTCATCTTCTTCATCGGCTTCGTCTTCGCGAAGATCGCCAAACAGCTCGTCCAGACGGCGCTCAACGCCGTCGACCTGACGAAGCTGACGTCGAAGTTCCGCTCGCTGGGCGACCGCGCCACCGGCGTCGCCGACTCGGCCACCGGAACGGCCCCGCAGCAGAACAACATCAATGCACAGCAGGCCGCCTACGGTCAGTCCCAGCAGGGTCAGCCAGGTCCGGGGCAGCCAGGTCACCCGGGTGAGCCGGGGCAGCAGCCCCAGCCGGGTCCGCAGAACCCGAACGCCGAGGCGAACGCGAAGATCTCGTCGCTCGCCGGCAACCTCGTCTTCGGAATCATCATCATCGTCGTGGCGATCGCGGCGCTGCAGGTGCTGGGCATCGCGGCCATCTCGCAGCCCGCACAGCAGATGCTCGAGATGTTCCTCGCCGCGATTCCGGCCATCATCGCGGCCGGAATCCTGCTGGCCATCGGCATGGTCATCGCAAAGTTCCTCGGCAACCTGCTTGAAGAGGTCCTGCGCGGGGTCGGCACGGACCGTGCGATCAGTTCGCTCGGCATCGTTCCCGAGGGCACCAGCGCCTCGAACGTGATCACCAGGATCGTGCAGGTCGCGATCATGATCTTCTTCGCGATCATGGCGACTCGCATGCTCGGATTCCCCGAGATCACGAACATCCTCAATGAGATCCTCGACCTCGGCGGCAGCGTCCTCTTCGGCGCCGCCATCATCGCCGCGGGCTTCCTCATTGCGGCGCTCATCGGCAAGTTCATCACGAACTCGGTGGCGAGCAAGGTGCTGCGGTACTCGGCCATCGCGCTCTTCATCGCAATGGGCCTGCGGTACATGGGCCTGGCCGATTCCATCATCAACCTGGCATTCGGTGCCGTCGTCATCGGCGGAGCGGCCGCCGCCGCACTCGCGTTCGGCCTGGGTGGTCGCGATGCTGCGGCCAAGATGCTGGACAGGGTCGAAGACAAGGTTGAAGATGCCGTCGACGATGATCCAGCTGCTGCCGGTGCAGAACGCCACGGAGACACCACTGCCGGCGGTGCCGGCAACAGCGGCATCGGCACCGGCGGCACCGGGGCAGGTGGCAGCGATCCTCTCGGCGGACCCGGCGGGAATGGTCCGGTTCCACCATTGAGCTGACGGCAGAGCAAATTCGCAGCCAGGCGTTCTGAGCAGACAGTTCTCAACGCCGATCGTGCGGGTCGGGGAAACACCCCCCGACCCGCACGTTTTCTCGTGAGAGCCTTCCGTGCCCCTACGCCGGGATGGCGATGACGGCGATGCCCATGACCACGAGAATCGCGGCGGAGACGGCTTCGATGTAGAAGTCAGTGCTCCTCCTCTGCAGAGCGGCCGCGGCCATTCCGGCGATGAGAGCGAGAAGGACCTGGTAGGCCAGCATCAGCCCGATCACGACGGAAATCAGCAGCAGATAGTCGACGCCCGCAGCAGAGGCCGGCACCAGGGTCGGCATCACGGCGAGGAAGAACAGACCCGCCTTCGGGTTGCTCAATGAGGAGAACAGGCCCCGGCGATACGAGACGACCGACCGCAGCTGACCCCACGACGCCTTCGCCCCGGAACCGACCGCTTCGGAACCTGAGGCAGCCTCGGCGTCTGCACCCGCTTGCTCACGGCCAACGAGGTCATCGGTGGCCGCGGCGATCTCGCTCACCTGACCGCGCGGAGGATCCCCGCGCAGTTCGGAGCGGATGATCAGGGCCTGCCGCGCTGCCAGCGCGCCGAGCAGACACAGGTAGAGTCCGCCCACGATCTTGAGGATGAGCAGTGCCGAGGGGAAGGTCGTGAGCAGCGCTGAGATGCCTGTCAGGGCTGCGATCATCCAGATCGTCATGCCTGTGGCGGAGCCCAGCGAATAGATCAGCCCGGCCTTGCGGCGCAGGGCCGAGAGACGGACGGTGAGGATCGTCTCCGGGCCCGGAGTGACGGCGAGGACGGTCGCGGCGCCGGCGATGGCGACGAGCTCGGGTCCGGTCATGGTGCTCCTTCGAGGACAGCGACCAGGCGGTCGGCCCGGTCAGCGGTGGATGCGACGTTGCACGATGCCGACCCGACACAAGACGCGCGAATCCACATGAGACGCGCCCGCCGGGCTCTGTGACCAGTCTGCCGCACGTGAGGCCGATAGAACACATCGGGAAAAGCAACCATTTGTTAACAACAATTCGGAAATGCCGAATGATCGTCGACTACGCTGTGAGCATGTGGGATCTCAACCGACTGCGGATCTGGCGAGCCGTCGTGGCGACCGGGTCCGTCGTCGACGCAGCCAGGAGCCTCAACTACACATCGGCCACGGTCAGTCAGCACATCACCACGCTGCAGAAGGCCGTCGGCGTCCCTCTATACCGCAGATCCGGACGCGGCATCGAGGTCACCGATCTGGGCAAGCGCTTGGCCGAGGAATCCGCTGAGGTCTTCACCGGCCTGGGCCGGCTCGACACGCTCGTCGAGAGTTTCCGCACCGTGAACAGGCCCCGCATGCGCATCGCGGCATTCACCTCCTTCAACGCTGGTCTGCTGCCGGGAGTCATCGAGTCCGTCGCCCGCGACCACCCCGACCTGCGCTTCGACATCCAACTCAATGAGCCGGCCAAGGTCCGCCGCAGCCACTGCACGATCGAGATCCGCAGCGAAGTCCCGCAGGACGACGAGGTCCACCTGCCCGGAATGACGCGCACGGTGCTCTTCGACGACGACTACCGGGCCGTGGTCTCGGACAGGCACCGATTCGCGAGACTCGAATCCGTCCCCTTCAAGGACCTCGAGGATCAGCGGTGGGTCGACTACGATCTGTGGGCCGGTCCGACGAGCAGGGTCGTCGACCTCGCCTGTGCCGCCGCCGGATTCGAACCGCGGACCTTCGCCGCCTCGGAGGACGAGTTCGCCGCGCTGGCCCTGGTCGCGTCGAATCTCGCCATCACCGTCCTGCCCCGCCTGTCGACGGCGCAGCTGCGCACGGGCCTGACCGCCGTCGGGCTCACCGATCCCGTCCCCGTGCGCCGAATCGTCATGCATGTGCGTGAACGTGAGGTTCACCTGCCGCACGTGCGGTCCTTCGTCACCGCCGCCGAGGCGGTCGTGGCCGATTATCTGTCCCGCTGAGCGACCGTGTCGACCGCCGGAGCCGGAATCCTCTGCCAGGGGAGACGCACCGTTTCTCATAGTGAGCTGAGTCCTTGGCGTCAGGGCGGTGGGATAGGCTGTCCGGGTGAGTTCTGAAATCGAAATCGGCAAAGGCAAACGCGGTCGTCGCGGCTATTCCCTCGACGACATCGCCGTCATCCCTGCTCGGCGCACCAGGGATCCGGAGGATGTGTCCCTGGAATGGCAGATCGACGCCTACCAGTTCGACCTGCCGTTCATCGGTGCCCCCATGGACTCGGCCATGTCGCCCGAGACCGTGATCGCTCTGGGCAAGCACGGCGGCCTCGGGGTGCTCGACCTCGAGGGACTCTGGACCCGCTACGAGGATCCCACCCCTCATCTGGCCGAAATCGCCCAGCTGCCCGCCGAGATGGCGACGTCACGGATGCAGGAGCTCTACTCCGCCCCCATTCAGGCCGAACTCATCACAGCCAGGCTCGAGCAGATCCGTGAAGCAGGAGTCACCGTCGCCGGCGCCCTGACCCCGCAGCGGACGCAGCAGTTCTACAAAACCGTCGTCGATGCCGGGGTCGACATCTTCGTCATCCGCGGCACCACGGTCTCCGCCGAGCACGTGTCCTCCCACACGGAGCCGCTGAACCTCAAGCAGTTCATCTACGAACTCGACGTGCCCGTCATCGTCGGCGGCGCCGCCACCTACACCGCGGCCCTGCACCTCATGCGCACCGGGGCCGCCGGTGTCCTCGTCGGCTTCGGCGGAGGAGCGGCCGCGACCACGCGCCGGACCTTGGGCCTCCATGCTCCGATGGCGACCGCCATCGCCGACGTCCATGCCGCCCGGCGCGACTACATGGACGAATCCGGGGGCCGCTACGTCCACGTCATCGCCGATGGCGGACTGGGCACCAGCGGTGACATCGTCAAGGCCTTCGGGGTCGGTGCCGACGCCGTCATGCTCGGCACCGCACTGGCCCGATCGACCGAGGCACCGGGACGCGGAATGCACTGGGGCGCCGACGCGCACCACCCCGAGCTGCCCCGCGGACATCGCGTCGAGCTGGGCACCGTCGGCGGCCTCGAACAGGTTCTGTTCGGACCCGGACGCACCGCGATCGGCGAACTCAACCTCGCCGGTGCTCTGCGTCGTGCCCTGGCGACGACCGGCTATGTCGACCTCAAGGAATTCCAGCGCGTCGACGTCACCGTCTCGCCCTATCAGCCTGGATCGGTGGTTTGATCTGTTCCGTCTGGCTCTGACCCCCAAATGGTTGGGGTCCCTGCTGCTCGTGCTCGTCCTGGTCACCTGCTTCGTCGGGCTCTCGGCCTGGCAGGTCGACCGTGCCCAGCACAAGAACGACGCCGTCGAATCGGCCGATGTCGAAGAGGTGGAGCCCTTCAACGAGGTCATGGAAGCCCAGGCACCCATGCCGGGCATACTCGCCGACCAGCGGGTGAGCCTCTCGGGCCACTGGCTCCCGGACGCCCAGGTCGTCGTCCCCGGACGAGTCCTCGATGGCGACAAGGGCTTCTGGGTCGTGACGATGTTCGCTCCGGACGACGCTCGCCTCGGCGCTCCGGCCGGCGCCGACGCCGATGACAAGACCATCGCGATCCCGGTACTGCGCGGCTTCACCACGGACGAAGCGACCGCCATGAACTCCCGCGCCGCCGAGGGGCCGGTTGAGATGACGGCGCAGATCGGTCCCGTAGAGGGCCCGAAGCCCGGCAACTCGCTGCCCGATGGCCAGGTGCGCACCGTCTCGACCTCACAGCTGATCAACCTGTTCCCCGATCTGCTCACCTACTCCGGATTCCTCATTCCCGAATCGGCGACGGGAGCCGCCTCCTCCATCGCCACCGACGGGCTGGACTACGTGCCGCCGACGATGACGCGGGAGGAGGGCGGATTCGACCTGCAGTCGGCCGGGTACGCGATCGAATGGCTGATCTTCGCCTTCATGGCCCTGTACATGTGGTGGCAGCTGCTGCGAGACGACTTCATGCGCCGCAGACTCGGAGATGACTCCGATTCTCAGGATCCTGCAAACCCCGTCGAGTATGTTGTCGTCAAGTCGGCGGGCCAGTCCTCGATCGATCCCGAGGTGATGTCGGGACTGACCGGACTGCCCGCTCACAGACACGGAGCGAAGAAGCCGCGCGCCCGCCGTGGCAGACTCGGCAAGGCCACCACCGACGCCGAGCCTGGCACCGCCGACACCGAGACCGCCACCACCGATGCCGAGCCCGACGCCACCGACGCCGAGCCCGACGCTGTCACAAGCGACGACGGCACCGATTCGACCAATACCACCCCGACCGGAGGAAACTGAGCGTGAGCCACGATCCCGAGTCCTTGGACTCCCGCCCCGACTACGACGAAAGCAATGTGTGGAGCGTCAAGCGCTTCACCTCGGCGCGCAACGCCCTGAAGTTCTACCGTGTGATGGCCATCATCACGGGAACGATGCTGCTCATCCTCACCGCCGAAATGATCTACAAGTACCTCATCGCCGCCGACGCCGAAACTGCACTGAACTTCGGCGGGTTCAACCTGGCGGCCGCGATCGCGATCTGCCACGGTTGGTGCTACGTGGTCTACCTCATCGGCTGCTTCTGGCTCAATCAGCAGATGCGCTGGACGCTGGGGCGCTACATCGTGCTGGCCCTGGCCGGCGTGGTCCCGGTGATGTCGTTCATCCTCGAACGCCGGATCCACCGCCAGGTCGAAGCCGAGCTGGACGCGGCCGTCGTGGTCGCACCCAAGAGCTGAGCACCCGCCCTCACCTGAGGTTGGGCCCTGAGTGCCCGATGTTTAGAATTGGGTCATGACGCAAACCCAGAGCACACAGGTGCCTCCTGTCCTCGTGGTCGATTTCGGCGCGCAGTACGCGCAGCTCATCGCCCGACGGATCCGGGAGGCGGGACTGTATTCCGAGATCATCGCCCACGACGCACCGGCCGCGGAGTTCGCGGCCAAGAACCCGCTCGCCATCGTGCTCTCGGGCGGGCCCTCGAGCGTCAATGACGAGGCGGCTCCCGGATTCGACACCGCTGTCTTCGATCTCGGCGTACCGACCATGGGCATCTGCTACGGGTTCCAGCTCATGGCGACGACGCTCGGCGGACGCGTGGCCAAGACAGACAAGCGCGAATACGGCTCGACCCCTGTCACGATCTCGAGCACCGGATCGCTCCTGGCCGAGACCCCGAACAGCTACACGGTGTGGATGTCCCACGCAGACTCCGTCGCCGAGGCCCCCGCTGACTTCGACGTGCTCGCCACCACCTCCGACACTCCGGTCGCGGCCTTCGAATGCGCGGCACGGAGGTTCGCCGGCGTCCAGTGGCACCCCGAGGTCCTCCATTCCGAGTACGGTCAGCAGATCCTCGAGAACTTCCTCTTCAACGTCGCCGGCCTTACCGCCGACTGGACGAACGCCTCGGTCATCGACGAACAGATCGACCTGATCCGCGAGAGCGTCGGCTCGAAGAACGTCATCTGCGCCCTGTCCGGAGGCGTCGACTCCTCTGTGGCCGCGGCCCTGGTCCACAAGGCCATCGGCGACCAGCTCACCTGCGTGTTCGTCGATCATGGCCTCCTGCGTGAGAATGAACGCGAACAGGTCGAGACGGACTACGTCAATTCGATCGGGGTCCGATTGGTCACCATCGATGCACGTGAGCGCTTCCTGTCCGAACTCTCCGGCGTCACCGACCCCGAGCTCAAGCGCAAGATCATCGGCCGCGAGTTCATCCGCACCTTCGAGACCGCCGCCACCGACCTCGTGCTCGAAGCCAAGGATGAGGGCGCCGAGATCGGATTCCTCGTCCAAGGCACCCTCTATCCCGACGTCGTCGAATCCGGTGGGGGATCGGGCACCGCCAACATCAAGAGTCACCACAATGTGGGCGGACTGCCCGATGACATCACCTTCGAACTCATCGAACCCCTGCGTGCTCTGTTCAAGGACGAGGTCCGCGCCATCGGCCGCGAACTCGGAGTCCCCGAGGCCATCGTCTCCCGTCAGCCGTTCCCCGGCCCCGGGCTGGGCATCCGCATCATCGGCGAAGTCACGGAGGGCCGTCTGTCGGTCCTGCGCCGGGCCGACGCCATCGCCCGCGAGGAGCTGACCAAGGCCGGCCTCGACGGTGAGATCTGGCAGTGTCCGGTCGTCTTGTTGGCCGACGTCCGCTCTGTCGGAGTCCAGGGCGACGGACGAACCTACGGCCACCCGGTCGTGCTGCGCCCGGTCTCGAGCGAAGATGCGATGACCGCCGATTGGACCCGCGTTCCCTATGACGTGCTCTCCGTGATTTCGAACCGCATCACGAATGAGGTCGATGAGATCAACCGGGTCGTCCTCGACGTCACCTCCAAGCCTCCGGGCACCATCGAATGGGAATGATTCCGGCCCCCGACTACACTTCCTGAACAGTGTTCAGTTAGGGTGGGTGATGCCCGAGCGCGACTCGGGTGCACCCGACCATCGGAGAACTCATGTCACACGCGCACACCGGCAGCACCGCCTCGGCGGGGGTCTCCCGGACGAACTCGGCGGGCAGGGCCGGCGACATCGCCCTCATCGCGGTCTTCGCCGCTCTGCTCGCGGCATTCGCGATCATGCCGCCGATCCCGGTGGGGCCGGCCGGTGTGCCGATCACCCTGCAGACCTTCGCCATCGCCCTCTGCGGGCTGGTGCTGGGACCGTGGCGCGGCGGCGCGGCCGTCCTCCTCTACGTCGTCCTCGGACTGCTGGGACTTCCGATCTTCTCCGGCATGAGCGGCGGCATCGGTGTGCTCGCCGGTCCCAGTGCCGGCTACATCATGTCCTTCACGCTCTACGCACTGGCCACTGGATTCGTCGCTCGCTGGGCGATTCGCCGCTTCCGCGGTTCGAAGCTGTGGATCGCCCTGTTCGTCGGGGCGCTGGGCTCGAGCCTGCTGCTCAACCATCCGCTGGGCATCCTCGGCATGTCGATCAACGCTCACCTCCCGCTTGGTGTGGCCGCCGTCGCCGACCTCGCCTACTGGCCCGGCGACATCGTCAAGAACGTCCTCGCGGTGTCCGTCGCCCTCCTCATCCACCGGGCATTCCCCGATGTCCTCCGCCGCCGAGGTGTCCCGACGCCGGCACCGCCCGCGCAGTCCACGGGGCCCGGGGCACGGTCCGCGGGCTCCCGGGCGCGGTCCACGGGTGCCGGGGTACGGTCCGCGGCGGCCGACGGCACCGATTCTGAGGGCCCAGCCGAAGACGCTGCGCCTCCTGAGGACACTGCGGCACAATGATCGTCGGACGACAGCCGGGCGGGGGTGCCGCGGGAGAGCGGGCGCAGGAGATCAGCTTCTCCGAGGTCTGCGTCGGGGCCCTCGACGACACTCCGACGGGAGATGTCTACCGCCCGATACTCACCGATGTGAACCTCACGATGACCGAGTCGATGACCACGATCATCGGCGCCAACGGTTCGGGGAAGTCGACGCTGCTGCAGCTGTTCAACGGACTGGTCACGGCCGATTCCGGGCGGGTGCTCATCGACGGTCTCGACCCTCTCGAGCAGGGGAAGCAGGTCCGATCGCGTGTGGGATTCGTCTTCACCGACCCTGCGGCGCAGCTGGTGATGCCGACTCCTCTCGAAGACATCGAACTCTCCCTGCGCAAACGCGTACCCAAGTCCCAGCGCCGTGACACCGCCCTGTCCGTGCTCGACGAGCTGGGCATTGCGGATCTGGCCGATCGCAGCGTGTACGAACTCTCCGGCGGACAGCGTCAGCTCGTGGCTCTGGCCGCGGTGCTGGCCGTCGACCCGCAGATCCTCGTCCTCGACGAACCGACGACGCTGCTCGACCTGCGCAACAAGGAGAAGCTGCGGACGGTCCTCGCCGATCTCGTCGCCCGTCGCGGTGTGCGCGTGATCTTCTCCACCCACGACCTCGACTTCGCCGGGCTGGCCGACCGGGCCCTCGTCGTCGACTCCGGACGTGTCGTCCACGATGCGAATCCCGCCGAGGCGACCCGGGCGTACCGTGAGCTGATCATGAGCGACTCGACATGAGCGTTCTCTGATGGGCCGCCGAACACGGACCGGCATCCGACCCCGACCGCAGCTGTTCGGCAAGGTCGCCCACACGCCCGGGTGGCTGCACAGGACACCACCGGGTCTCAAGCTCGCCGTCATCGCCCTGATCGGCATCGTGGCACTCATCTTCCGCGACCCGGTCATCAATTGGTCGATGTTCGCGGTCCTGATCGTCCTCGGCTTCACCGCCAGACTGCGACTGCACCACTTCCTCAAGACGTGGATCTACGCCGCGGTGCTCATCCTCATCGTCGTGGCCATGCAGTACTTCTTCGGATCCCTGCGCGCGGGCCTCACCGTCGGCGGTACCGTCTTCGCCTGTGTGCAGGCCGCGATGCTGCTGACACTGACGACGACCGTGGCGCAGCTGCTCGACACCTTCACCGTCATCGTCTCACCGCTGCGCTTCCTCGGAGTCGATCCGGACACGATCGCCCTGACCGCGAGCCTTATGGTTCGCGCCATCTCCCACATCTCCGGGTTATTGGGGGAGGCCGATCGCGCCGCCCGAGCCCGCGGCCTCGATTCGAGCATCAAGGCCAGGGTCGTCCCCGCGATCCTCCGCTCGGTGAAGTATGCCCAGGACACCGGCCGCGCACTCGACGCCCGCGGAATCGTGGACTGAGCAGTCTCGGCGGACGGCGGTGACTTCGGTCCGGCCTGAGGTTCGTCCACTGAGCAAATCTAGTCGACCGTTCAGGCAAAGCGTATCCTCGGCGGTGAAGACGCCGATCACCTGAACCGCCCGCGTCACACAGATCTGCGAAGGAGACACAATGACTGCACACCGCCGTCCCGTCCTGCTCGCCATGGACTTCCAGAACGGCATCGCCGGGGACGAAGCCTTCACCACGACCGGTGTCCTCGAGCGCGCCCGCGATGCCGTCGCAGCCGCGAGGCAGAAGGACATTCCCGTCATCTGGGTGCGGGTGGCACTTCGAGAAGGCCAGCCCGAACTCGCAGAGACCGCATCGTTCGCCCAGATCGCGGCGCATGGTGATCTCGATGAGGCCCATGCCTCGACGAGCATCCACGACATACTCGGACGCCTTGGGGGTGAGCCGATCGTGACGAAGCGTCGCATCAGCGCCTTCACCGGCAGCGACCTCGAAGTCCTCCTGCGCGGTTACGGGGCCGACACGCTCATCCTGGCCGGCGTCGCCACCAGCGGAGTGGTCCTCTCGACCGTGCGAGAGGCCGCCGATCTCGACTTCCGTCTGACCGTGCTCTCCGATGCCTGCGCCGACCGTGACGAAGAGGTCCACCGCGTCCTCACGCAGAAGGTGTTCCCCAAACAGGCCACGGTCCTCACCGTCGCCGACTGGACCGCTCAGGCCTGACCGTCGGCGAAAGCCGACCGCAGCCTCGAGAGACGATGCCCGGGCCTCGGCTCTCGACGCTCGGCTCGGCTCTCGACGCTGACCGGTGCACACGGCGCTGAACTGTGCGCGGCGGGTGGGTGTTTCAGCCGGCCTGGACGGTGAAGCCGCGGCCGAGGACCTGCGGGTGCGGGTTCTCGATCGCCCGCGAATAGTGGCCGATGAGCTGTGAGCACACGCTCCTCCAGCTGCGGCGCAGCACCTGCTCACGTCCGGCGATTCCGAACGCACGACGCTTCGCCTCATCGCCGAGGAGGTCGCTGACGTGTCCGCGCATCGCCGCCAGATCCTTGGGCGTGTAGAGCCACCCGGTGTGGGAAGAGTCGACGAGGTCGAGCGGACCGCCTCGGGCAGGAGCGATGACGGGCACCTCCGAGGCCATGGCTTCCTGGATCGTCTGGCAGAAGGTTTCGAGCTCACCCGGGGCCACCATGACATCGAAGCTCGCCACCGCCTGAGCCAGGGCATCGCCGCCGAGGTACCCGGCGAAGTGCGCGTGGGGCAGGCTCCGTTCGAGCTTGGCCCGCCAGGGACCGTCGCCGACGATGACGAGCTGCGCGCCGGGCACCTCGTCCAGGGCGGCGAGGTCCTCCACCTGCTTCTCTGCGGCCAGTCTGCCGACATAACCGATGATCTTCTCGCCATTCGGTGCCACCGACCGTTGCCAGGCCTCGGAGCGGTGACTCGGGTCGAAGCGGGAGGAATCGACACCACGGGCCCAGAGATCCACCTCGGCGACTCCGAGGGCCGAGAGCTGCTCGAGCGTGTAGCTCGACGGGGCCAGGGTCAGGGACGCGTGCTGGTGGATGTTGCGCACATGTGACCACAGCATCGCCTCGATGCCGTGCATCCCGTAGCGGGCGGCGTAGGCGGGGACCTCGGTCTGATAGATCGCGACCGTCGGCAGGTCGAGGCTCTGCGCGGCGAGGACTCCGCGCCAGCCGAGAACGAAGGGGCTGGCGAGATGGACGACATCGGGGGCGAAGGTCTCCAACAGCCGTTTGATGCGACTGACCCCGCCGGGGGCGACGCGAACCCTGCGGTACTTCGGCAAGGCGATCGAGGGAACACGGACGATGCGGGCACCGGCGATCTCCTTGGGGCCGTCCCGTCGAGTGCCCGGGGCGATGATGAGCACCTCGTCGCCGCGGTCGGCCAGATGGTCGAGGACGCGCAGGAGTGAGTGGGTGACCCCATTCATATTGGGGAGGAAGGACTCTGCAATGATCGCTACTCTCACAGAACTCAGTTCACGCCCTCGGGGTGAAGCACGGGCGACATCGAGGCGACTCTCCGGCGACGAATGGCCGAAATCGCCCGACACCGCCCCGGCCGCCATGAACTCGCCGACTGCACCCCCGACACCGCCGCGACTGTGGCGACGAAGAGCCGCCCCGTTCGCGACGAGTCTGAACCCTGCGTAAACTTGAGAAGCGAGAAAACGTGCAGGCGACGGTCGGGCGATTGAGAGGGGAACGCGAATGCTCTGGTTCATTCTCGGGGCGTGCGCGCTCGCTGTTGTCGTCATCCTCGCCCTCGTCATGACGTTTTTGCGCTTCAATCAGCTGTCGATGGCCCGTTCGCTCTGCGACGAGGCAAAACGTCAGCTGATCATTGCGCTTCGCGCCCGACATGCCCTCGTCCCCTCGTACATCGGGACTCTGCAGCAGATCACCACGAGCGATCTCGGCCCCGTCGAACTCGCCCTGGCCTCGGCCGAGCGCGCCCCGTTCGGCCCTCGCGGCGCGGCGGCCGAGAGCGCGCTGACCCGTGCCGTCGACGATGCGGCTCAGATCCCCAGCTCGGTCGGCGACAGAGCCGTGGCTGGGGACTCGACGCCGGTGATGCAGACGAGTCCCCGTGAAGAGCTCGACACCACGGTCGAACTCCTGCACGGCCAACTGACCGTGCTGACCGACCGCATCGTGTCGGGAGCCCGCATCTACAACACGAACGTCGAGCGTTACCACCGGCAGCGGGAGCTCCTTCTGTCCCGGCTGTTTCAGAATGTGTTCAAGGCCCGCGAGCCCTTCTCCCGGATGGAGGCGCAGAGCCCGTCCGAACCCGCGAACCCGTCCGAACCCCCTAGCCCCTCGGACCCGGCCGGATCATGACCCGGTTCCGCATCGACCTCGGCTACCGCGGAACGGACTTCCACGGCTGGGCGAAGCAGCCCGGGCTGCGCACCGTGCAGTCGACTCTCGAAGCGGGTCTGACCCGCATCACCGGCGCCGAGGTGACCACGGTCGTCGCCGGGCGCACCGACGCCGGAGTCCACGCCCGACGGCAGGTCGTCCACATCGATCTGCCCACCACCGGCATCGAGAAGCTCATCGGACAGTCCTCCCGATCCGCCGAGGCGGCACTGCTGTCGCGACTGCGTGGAGTTCTCACGGCCGATGACGCCGATGACCTCGTCATCCATTCCGTGTCCGAGGTCCCCGGGGCCTTCGACGCCCGATTCTCCGCATTGTGGCGCAGCTACCGGTACAGGCTCGCCGACCACAGATCCTTCATCGACCCGCTGCTGACCCCGGTCACACCGCGACACAAGGGCGAACTCGACGCCGAGGCGATGGCCGTGGCCGCTCGTGAAGTCCGGGGCCTCCACGACTTCCTCCCGTTCTGCAAACCACGAGAGGGTGCAACGACCATCCGCACCCTCTACGAACTCGAGGTCGTCCGTGACCAGGAGGCCGTGATCGTAATCGACCTGCGCGCCGACGCGTTCTGCCACCACATGGTCCGCGCGCTGGTGGGCGGCCTGATCAAGGTCGGTTCGGGATCCTGGCCGGTGACCCGTCCCGCGGAGCTCATCGCCGAGGCGGACGCCGGCATCGACCCCGATGCTCCGATGTTCGTCACGCCCGCACATGGACTCGTCCTCACCGAGGTGGGCTTTCCCGACCCCGAGTTCTATGCCGCCCGAGCGGAGCAGACGATGGCGCGCCGCTCTCGCGAATAGTCGCTGGGCGAACTCGGGATCGGCCCTGGCCGTCGGGCCGTTTGTCGTCTTTTTGAGAGAATCCCCCTTTTCATATGTGAGAGTCCTGTGTACATTCACATGTAGGTAGCTCATCGTTCGCTTCGGCACTGCAGGATGAACGTGCTTGATCCTCTTGGGGCGCAGGTGCTGTGCAGTGGATGAACATGACCAAAGGAAACTCAATACATGTCGAAACGTGTGACCACGATGCTGGCAGCGGGGGCGGCAGTGTCAATGTTGACTCTGCCGGGCATCGCGCCCGCCGTTGCAGCGCCGTTGGGCGGTGGCTCCCAAGAGGAAGCGGCATCTGAGACAAGCACCGCGGAGGCATCCCCGGCCGAGGGCTCCGCACCCTCCCCGGCCAACGGTTCCGCAGCATCCCCGGCTAAGGACTCCGCACGCTCCCCGCAGGCGGCAGCGGGCACGAAGGTCCAGCTGCTCAACATCACCGACTTCCACGGTCGCATCTCCGAGGCAGGCACCCAGGTCGCCTCCGTCGTCGAGAAGCAGCGTGCCGACTACGCGGCGCAGGGCGACACCGCCGGAACCGGACTCCTGTCCGCCGGTGACAACATCGGCGCCTCGACCTATGCCTCTTCCTCACAGGACGACACCCCCACCCTCGACGTGCTCAACGCACTGAGTCTGCGGACCTCCGCCGTCGGCAATCACGAATTCGACAAGGGCACCGACGACCTCACCGGTCGAGTCTCTTCCGAGGCCGACTTCCCCTATCTCGGCGCCAATGTCTACGATGCGGGAGGCACCGACGTCGTCGACGGGCTCGACGAATACACCCTGATCGATGTCGGCGGTGTCTCGGTCGCCGTCATCGGCGTCGTCACCAAGGACACGACGTCGTTGGTCTCTCCTGACGGAATCGCCGGTCTCGAAATCGGTGACCCGACGGAGGCCGTCAACCGGGTCGCCGAGGAGATCGAGGACCTGCCCGCCGGCGAACAGCCGGACATGACGGTCGTCGAGGCCCACCTCGGCGCCAATTCCACCGACAGTCTCGGTGAGGCCGAAGATTCCAACGCTGAGTTCAAGAAGCTGGTCACCGAGGCCGACGCCTCCATCGACGTCCTCTTCACCGGCCATACCCACCTCCCGTACTCCTTCGACGCACCCGTGCCGGGCGAGCCCGACCGGACGCGACCCGTCCTCGAAGCCGGCAGCTACGGATCGGTCGTCGGACAGGTTCAGCTCGAGGCCGACGGCGAGGGGAACTGGACGACCGAGGACCAGGCCCTGCTGTCGACGAAGGACAAGAGCTTCGACTCACCCGTCGTCGACGAGGTCGCAGCGATCATCGACGACGCGGAGGAGGCGGCGAAGGGGCCGGGCTCGGTCGTGACCGGCGAGATCACCGAGGACATCACGCGAGCGTTCGTGCTCGACGAAAACGGTGAGCCCACGACGGATCCGAACGGCGATCTCATCGATGACCGCGGTGCCGAGAGCACCCTGGGCAACCTCGTCGCCGACGCCCTCAAGGACGGTGTCGAGGGCACTCAGCTCGAATCCGCCGACTTCGGGATCACCAATCCCGGCGGCGTGCGCACCGACCTCGACTGCGACCACATCTACAACACGGAGGAGGAGTGCGAGGTCACGGCCGCCGAGCTCAGCGGCGTGCTGCCGTTCGCCAACGACCACGGGGTCGTGACGATGCAGGGCTCCGACGTCATCGACCTGTTCGAAGAGCAGTGGCAGCCCGATGGTGCATCACGCCCGTTCCTGCACCTGGGCATCTCCGATGAGCTCGAGGTGGTCTATGACTCCGACGGCGAGGCCGGGCAGCGCGTCAGATCCATCGAGGTCGATGGAGAGAAGCTCGACCCGGACCGGGAGTACCGGGTCGCGACCTTGAGCTTCCTCGCCGCCGGGGGAGACAACTTCTCTTCCTTCACCAAGGGCGAATTCGAACTCTCGGGCGTCACCGACTTCGAGACCTGGGTCGACTACTTCGAGGAGAACACGCCGGTTGCCCCGGACAAGGACGAACGTCAGGCCGATATGAGAGAGGACGTCATCGACAACGGTGACCTCACGGTCGACCTCAGCGCCCCGACCGACGGCATCGAACCCGGTGAGAGTGGGGACTTCGTCCTCAGCACCAGCGCCGAGGCGGAGGTCGCCGGACCCGTGGGTGTGACCGTCGATCTGCCCGAGGGCTACACCGCGACTGCAGCGGAGGCGGCGTCGACCGGGACCGAGGCGGCTTCGACCGGGGCCGAGGCGGCGAAGAGGTCCGGAACAGCCAAGGCGCCCGAGGTCACGGTGGACGCCGCCGAAACCGTGACCCTCGAATCGATCCCGGCCGGGGAAAGCGACATGGCCATCACCGTCACCGCGCCCGAGGACGCCGCCGGAGACGTCACCGCCGAGGTCGGTCTCATGGCCGGCGACGCAGACTGGTGGGACGACAATCCGCTGCCGGTCTCACACGTATTCGACGCCACCGCCCAGGTGATCGACGAGGCGAACGCCTCGACAGGCGACGACGGCAGTGCCGAGGCAGCCGGCTCCGACGCTGCAGGATCAGACGCAGCCGACTCCGATGCGAGCGGTGACGCCTCCGGATCGGACTCCTCGGGAGCGGATGCGAATGCCGACGGAGCGGACACGGATGCCTCCGGGACCGCCTCGGCGAATGCGGACAGCAGGGGAGCGGACGCGGAGGGCGCGAAGGACGGCGCGGATCTGCCGCGCACCGGCTTCGAGGCCCTGAACCTGGTCGCGGCCGCATTGGCACTCATCGTCGCCGGCAGCATGGGCGTGACCATGGTGCGCCGCCGACGAGCCACCGTGTGAGGTGGGGACTCAGGCGGAGTCGCTGAGGGCCGTCCGGTCGTCGTCTGCCCACTGCTTCGGTTCGAAGGTCTCGAGGTGGACGAGCACGGGAACGAGGAAGAGAATGCCCACGGCGGGGACGACGATGCCCGAGTCGTTGATGATCGTGCCGACGCCCAAGAGGATCGCCAGGCTGATCATGCCCGCCCGCAGCAGCGGGATCCGCTCATAGGTGTCGGTCAGTCCCTGCAGCGAGAACCGCTGTGGGCTCAGCGCCAGCCAGAACACGCCGATGATGATGAGCGGCAGGATCAGCGTCATCCACGACTGGGTGAGGATGTCGATGTTCATGCCGATTTTGCGCGTGAGCACACCCAGGGCCTCGCCGTTGATGATGGACTCGAAGAACCGTCCGAAGTGGGTGCGCTGATCGGCGGGACGCAGCCAGTCGATGAACAGGACGGCCAGCATCACGAAACCGGCGATGCCCACCGTCAGCCCGAGGCGCTTGAGCGAGAATCGGATTCCCGCGGCCGCGAGGACGAGGTAGGCGACGCCGATGATCAGCGTGGGCACGGATCCGAACTTCGTGCCCAGGCCCGGGGCCGCGAGGATGACGCTCGAGACGAGGATCGGCACCGTGACGATGAGGATGCGCACGATCGGCCGAGTCGTCATCGCCGCGAAACCGGCCACTGCCAAAAGCAGAGCACAGCAGTACAGCGCGAGCGCGGAATTGCCGATCCCGTAGAACCTCGAGGCGATGAGCAGCGGCTCGCCCAGCAACGTCGACATCTGCAGCTGCGAACCGGTGACCACGTCGTAGGCGAGGACGAGGACCGAGACGACGGCGACGAACAGCGTCGGCCCCAACTTGTACCTGCGCCAGGGGCCCAGGAGGGCAATGGATCCCAATATCAGTGACCAGCCGGCCAACGCCCCCAGCATCGCGATATCCGGGTTCGTGGCTCGCTCCCACGGCACGGTGTTGACCAGAAATGTCGACACCGGCAGGGCGGTGAAGACGATGCCCAGGCGATAGGCTCCCGAATGGACGAGGGCGCGATGGTTCGTGCGCAGGAACCAGGCCAGGGCCAGAAGACCGACCATGAGCGTGGCGACGACCGGGAAGAACCAGGTCGACAGCTCGCTCTGAGTCTTCACGGCCACCTGACGGTCCAGGACGGCCTGGAAACGCGACTCCCAGCTGCTGCCGGTGTTCTCGACCGTCATCGGCGCTCCGGCCGCATTCTGCATGGATTCGCCGCCGCTGAGTTCGACGAGCGTGGGCGCGATGTCGGGGACCTGGACCAGGCCCGGCTGCCGTGTCGAAGAGGAGGTCAGCAGCCCCGCGTCGCTGCCGGGTTCAAGGACCATCGTCGCCTGCATCGAGGAGCTGTCGGTGGCTCCGTCGGCGATCGAGGAGAAGATCACGGGCGAGTATCCGGAGGAGAAGCCCTGGGAGACGTCGCCGTTGCCCCATCCGGTGGCTTCGAGGATCGCGCCGACACGTCGGTCGAGGTCCCTGAGGGAATATCCGTCGGAAGCGGTGTCGCCCAGGTCGATCAGGGTCAGTTCACCGGCGTCCGAGGCCCGGGCCGCCCTGTCTGCGAGGTCGTCGTCGATCCCGGACCAGCCCTCGACGCGTCCCTCGGGGTCGCCCGCCGCAATGGCCGCCCCCGGCCCGAAGGCGTTGATCTGAGGTACCGCCTCGGCGAGGCCGCCCAGCATGGCGTCGTAGTTGTCGGCACGGGCAACCTGCGAGTAGACGTCCCAGTCGGCGACCCAGCCGTCGAGGGGCGGCAGCGGTTCACGGCACTGCTGTCGCGGTTCGTCGGCGGCACGCCGTCCCGATCCCACCGCCAGCCAGCCGTCGACGGGACAGCTGGTGGCCCGCACGCTGCGCGGAGTCATGGCCCCGATCTGCGAGGCCTGCATCATCTTCCACAGATTCGGGGTGGTGCGGGGATCGAGGTCTTCGAAGCTGAACCCGGAGACCCCGATGAAGATCGGTGCCGCATCCGCCGAGGTGGCCGAATCTTCCGTGGCCGCCGGTGCCTCGACGTCGGGCGAGCCTCCAGCGGCAGACGAAGCCTGCGGGCCAGTCGTGTGCGCACTCGTCCCGGAGGCCGGAGCGAGACCGAGCACGAGGAGTGCGATGACGAAGGTGCCCAGCAGCAGACGGATCGGCACTGCAGTCGCCCTCATGGTCGATCCGTCCCGTCCTCGGGCGGTACCACCGGGGCGTCCTCGGCTGATGTGTCCTCGGCCGACGTTACCGGCGTGTAGCTGACCATGAGGATGGTCCGCCCGCTGCGTGGACGCGACCGGTCTGCGGCCTGACTCTTGTGAGAGCGACCGCCCCTCTCGTGCGGGCGATCAGCGCCCTCGTCGGGCCGATTGTCCCGGTCGTGCACGGGGCCGACCTTGTCGTGGTCGTGCTCGGCGCTGAGCGCGAGCAGGTAGGGAAGCAGCACCATGGCTCCGGTCGAGGGCACGGCGATGCCCGAATCCGTCAGCACCAGTCCGACGCCCAGACCCGTGGCTGCGGCGAGGAATCCGAAGTGGATGTCCCGGTCGTCGAACACCTGGGGCAGGCGTCCGCGCCATCTGGTGGTCAGCCTGCCCAAGCGGGTGCCGGTGGAGACAGTGGGGAAGTGGAGCAGATAGCGGAGGAAGAACAGGATCGCAATGACTGCGAGAGGGGTGACGATCGCCAGAGCCGGATTGATCTGAATGATGTGGAGATTGGCACCGAGCTTCCGACCGATCACCTGCAGGGCCTCGCCGCTGACGATCTGGTCGAAGAAGTTCCCGAAGTGCGAGCGGGCACCCGGCTCCCGCAGCCAGTCGAGGAACGCGATGCCCAGCAGCACAGCCAAGGAGACGAGGCCGATGAGCACGAGGCGGACGAAGGAGAGACGGATGCGGCTGACGAGCGCCAGCAGAACGAGGAGCCCCGCCAAGGTCGCGATCGTGCCGCCGAACTTCGCACCCCAGGACGGGTTGCCCGAGACGAAGACCGCGAACAGACCGAGGGCGAGGGGCAGGACGAAGACCAGTCTGTGATGCCCCCTCCTCCGCAGCCAGGAGATCGCCAGCCCGAGGAAGATGAACAGGCTGACGATGAAGATCGCCGCACCCTGGTTGCCGAGACCGTAGTACCGGCCGCCGACGATCGGGTTGTAGCCCAGAAGCGAGTTCCCCTGCAGGTGGGAACCGGTGATCAGATCGAATGCGAGGATGAGGAAGCTCAGCAGCGCCAGCGCGGCCACGCGTCCGCGCCAGGTGCGGCCCCAGGGCGGGATGAGGGAGAGACAGAAGAGGATCACGGCGGAGCCCGCCACGGACACTGCCAGGCCGAGGCCGGGATGCGGCAGCCGGGCCCACGGGAACAGGCCCGCCATGAACGCGCCCATCGGCACGGTCGCCACAGCCAGCGAGACCCAGGCGAGGACTCGGTGCACGGCGGGCGCGGTCGTCGCCCCGCCTCGGCGGCCGAGGAGGGTGCGACTGAGCAGCACTCCGCACAGGAGGAAGAGGACGTAGAAGGTGATGTCGAGGATGAGGGAGAACGTCGACAGGTGCTGGTAGATCGACGTCGCCTTCTGCGAGGCGGACACGAGGTCGTCGAGGCGCTGCTGCGGTTCGTCCTCCGTGGGCGTGAGGTCGAAGGAGATGCCGCTGGGGGAGTCGATGCCGGATCGGTCGAGGATGCCCGGAGCCAGGTCCGTGAGCTGGACCAACCCCGGGGTGCGGGTGCTCGCCGTGGAGATGTCCGCCGGTCCGTAGCCGGGACCGGAGGCGATGAACGCCCGCAGCTGCGGCAGACCCGAACTGTCGCCGAGGCCGGCGACGATGATCGTAGGGTCGGCGTCTCCCTCAGTTGCGGAGCTGCGCACCTGCTCCAATCTGTCGCCGAGGCGTTGGTCCGCCTCGGCGACCCGGGCCTCACGGTCGAAGACGGTCGGGACGGTGTAGGAGTAATCGGGGATCGGGTCGTAGAGCCAGGTCGATGAGCCGATCGAACCCAGGTCCACGATGTCGAGTCGGCAGTCGGTCGCGGCCGCATCGTCGGTGTAGTTGCGCACGAGGCCGTTCTCGTCGGCGACGGCATAGGCCGCGCCGGGCCCCTCTGCGGCGACACAGGACTGCCCCTGGTCGCGGACGAGGCGGGCGAGCATTCCGTAGTCCACCGAGTAGCCGGAGTCGACGTTGGGCTCCTTGATGCTCTCGAAATCGTCGATCGTCGCGGTGGTCGCTCCGTCGGCCGAACTCACGGCGAGATCTTCATCACTCGTGGCTGCCGTGTCGCCCGTGGTCCAGTCCGCGTCGTCGGCCTTCGCCTGGGCCTTGTCGACGGCTTCGGGCGTCGTCGACGGCGCGCTCAGCGACGGGCAGGTGGCGGTGTTGCCCTCTTCGTCCGGGTCGGTCGGCGGGCCCGCCTCGGCGCGGGCACCGGAGCCCAGGGACAGCCATCCCGAACCCGGGCAGGTGGCCGAGCCGATGGTGCGCACATTGAGGTTGGCCGCGGCACCGTCGGCGAAGAGCGCATAGAGGTTGGGAGTGCGCGCGGGATCGATGTCGTCGAAGGTCAGGCCGGGTATGCCGAAGACGATCGTCTTCCCCGCGGGTGCTGCCTCGTCTCCGGCCGACGCCGGTGCGGCCTCGTCTGCCGGCGGTGCCGGTGCTGCTTTGTCTGCCTGCGGTGCCGGTGTTCCCGCTGCCGGGGCGGCGGATGCTGATGCGGCGGCCGGGCCGAGCACCAGGACCAGGAGCCCGAGAGTCAATCCCAGCACCAGGAGTCTGATTGCGGGGAGACGCTCGGGTGGGAAAGATGAAGGTGGCACAGGACAATAGTATCGGCTCGGCTTTCCACCCGTGCTGTCACCGGCCTGAGCGTTTGCTCCGCGGGTGAGAGTGCATGTATATTTGATTGTCGTTGTGTGTGCCCGTCGTGCTCCCTTACATAGCCTCATGCGTTGCAGGCCCGTAGGTGAGGGGACGATTTCGGCGGGCGGACCCGATTCAAGACAACTAGTGTCTCGACTCATCAGACTCACGACCCGATGAGTCCACAGCACTACACCAAGAGATACGAAAAGAAGGCTACTTTTGCGTACGTACACACCCAAGCCCGGCGATATTGAGCGCCAGTGGCACGTCGTCGACGCCACTGACCTGGTGCTCGGTCGTCTTGCCTCCCAGGTTGCACGCCTGCTGCGCGGCAAGCACAAGGCCACATATGCTCCTCATATCGATACCGGTGACTTCGTCATCATCATCAATGCCGACAAGGTCGCATTGACCGGTGCGAAGCTCGAGAAGAAGCGCGCCTACCACCACTCGGGCTACCCGGGCGGCCTCAAGAGCGTCAACTACGCCGAGCTCCTCGCCACCAACCCCGAGCGCGCAGTCGAAAAGGCTGTCGGCGGTATGGTTCCGAAGACTCGCCTCGGACGTGCCCAGATGCAGAAGCTGAAGGTGTACACGGGGGGAGAGCACCCCCACGCCGCTCAGAATCCGCAGCCGTACGAACTCAGCCAGGTCGCGCAGTAAGCGCGCCCTAGCTCTAGACATACCGAGGAGAACCGTGGCTGAAGAGACCACCGCGACAGAATCTGTCGAAGAACCGATCGCAACCGAATACACATCGGAGACCCCCGAATCCGCAGGTCTGGGCGAACAGACCGCCGGCGGACGCGGACAGTCCCTGACCGCTCCCGGCAGCGGAGTCGGCCGTCGCAAGCAGGCAGTTGCCCGCGTGCGCCTGCTCCCGGGGTCCGGTGAATGGACCATCAACGGACGCAGTCTCGAAGAGTACTTCCCGAACAAGCTGCACCAGCAGCTCGTCAACGAGCCCTTCCGCCTGCTCGACCTCGAAGGACGCTTCGACGTCGTCGTGCGCATCTCCGGCGGCGGACCTTCCGGCCAGGCCGGAGCCGTCCGTCTGGGCATCGCCCGTTCGCTCAACCAGATCGACGAAGAGGCGAACCGTGCCGAACTGAAGAAGGCAGGCTACCTGCGCCGCGACGCACGCGTGCCCGAGCGCAAGAAGGCCGGTCTCAAGAAGGCCCGTAAGGCACCTCAGTTCTCGAAGCGCTGATCTCACTGTCAAGGCTGCTCTTGGTCTGCCACTGAAGAGCAGCCATCGACAGTTCAGCTCGATGAACACCGCAATGCGGCCCCGAACCGGATTCGGGGCCGCATTTCGTGCATTCACCCACTTCTCAGCCCCTCGCTCCTCAATGCAGGCGGCGGACATCTCCCACCGATTTCGGCCTCGCACGGTCCGGCACCACCGCCTCGGCGGCTCCATCGACTAATATCGACACGAAATTGAGGAAAGGACTCTCCATGACACGACTGTTCGGCACCGACGGTGTCCGCGGGCTGGCCAACCGCGACATCTCCGCGCGACTGGCGCTCCAACTCTCCGTTGCGGGTTCGCGGGTTTTGACCCGCGGATGGCCGGAGGGCAGGCGTCCCTTCGCCGTCGTCGGGCGCGACACCCGTGTCTCCGGTGAGTTCCTGTCCTCTGCGATCAGCGCCGGCATCGCGTCCGCCGGAGTCGACGTGCTCGATGCGGGAATGCTGCCGACGCCGGGCATCGCCAGTGTCGTCAAGGACACCGGGGCGGCCTTCGGCGTCGTCATCTCCGCCTCCCACAATCCGATGCCGGACAATGGCATCAAGTTCTTCGCCGCGGGCGGGACCAAACTCGATGACTCGGTCGAGGACGCGATCCTCGAAGCCCTCGACCAGGATTGGGAACGCCCCACCGGCGCCGAGGTGGGGCGCATCTCGCGTTACCCCGCCGCTGCCGATGAATACACCGAGACCCTCGTGGCCTCCGTCGATGCCGAGGGCACGCGCCCGCTGTCGGGGCTCAAGGTCGTCGTCGACTGCGCCCATGGCGCCGCGTCCATAGTCGGGCCCGCGGCCCTTCGGCAGGCCGGCGCCGAGGTCATCGTCTCGGCCGCCGAACCCGATGGCTTCAACATCAACGACGGTGTCGGCTCCACACACCTGGATCCGCTGCAGCGCCTCGTCGTCGAGACCCAGTCCGACCTGGGTGTGGCCTTCGACGGTGACGCCGACCGCTGCCTGGCAGTCGACTCACTGGGACGGGTCATCAACGGCGACCAGCTCATGGGCATCCTGGCGATCGGGCTCAGAGAACTCGGCGAGCTGAGAGGCAACACCCTGGTCACCACCGTGATGTCGAACATCGGGCTCCGGCATGCGATGGACAAGTACTCGATCAAGACCGTCCAGACCGCAGTCGGCGACCGCTACGTCCTCGAACGCATGCTCGCCGACGGCTACGTCCTCGGCGGGGAGCAGTCCGGGCACGTGCTCATGCTCGACCACGGCACGACCGGCGACGGGGTGCAGACGGCCCTGCACCTGATGAAGCGCATGGCCGACTCGAAGCGCACGCTGGCCGACCTCGCCGCCGAGATTCCCCAACTGCCGCAGGCACTCGTCAACGTCAAGGGCGTCGACAAGTACGGCGTCGATCACCCCCGAGTCGCCAGCGAGATCAATGCCGTCGAGACCGAGCTCGAAGGCTCGGGCCGCGTCCTGCTTCGGGCCTCGGGCACCGAGCCGCTGATCCGCGTCATGGTCGAAGCCGAGTCAGAGGACATCGCCCAGGCCCAGGCCGAGCGTCTGGCCGCCACCGTCAAGGAGCACCTGACGCTGTAGGCCCCATTCCGCTCGACCGTGAAGGTGTTCTGGGCGGCTTCCGAGGCCCCTTGTCGATGCCCGATATGAGGAGTATTTTAACAATTACGTCGCCTGTGATTTGCACAGACATATGAAGCTTCCAAAGGAGGAATTCATTATGACCGACGTAAGGGTCACCGAACCCGCTCCCATCGCGACTCGTTTGGCCGATCCGCTTCCGCTGGGAATCGGAGCCTTCGCTCTGACCACCTTCGTGTTGAGCATGTTCAACGCCGGACTGCTCGATGCCGCGGCTGAACCGGCGGTCTTCGGACTCGCCCTGGCCTATGGCGGCATCGCCCAGTTCGGCGCCGGAATCTGGGAATTCGCCCGTGGCAATACGTTCGGAGCCACGGCTTTCTGTTCGTTCGGTGCGTTCTGGATATCGTTCTGGTGGTTGACCGGATTCGCCGAACTGCCTGAAGAGGCGGCGTCTGCCGGTCTCGGCATCTACCTGCTCGCCTGGGGCATCTTCACTCTCTACATGATCATTCCGGCCATCAAGGTCAATACCACCGTCCTCATCGTGTTCATACTGCTCGCCATCACGTTCTTCCTGCTCTCGATCGGCGAGTTCGCTCAGAATGTCACAGTGGGCCACCTCGGCGGCTATGCCGGGCTCGCAACCGCACTGGTCGCCTGGTATGCATCATTCGCGGGGGTGACGAACGAAACGTTCGGCAGACAGGTCATCCCGATGGGTTGAGGTGCGATTTCTCCAAGCTGTAGTCTCACGAACAGGCCGATGATCACCGACAGCTCGACACCTGAGGACGTGCCGGGGATCGTCACGGCGATACGAAGGAGTAGAAAATGGCGAACAAGCACACCATCGAGGAACTGAGCTATGAGGCGCGGACCTTCGATCCTCCGGAGGAGTTCGCCGCACAGGCGAACGTGACGGCTGAGGAATACGACAAGGCTGCCGCCGATCGCATCGGCTTCTGGGCCGAGAAGGCCGGAAGGATCACCTGGGACAAGCCCTTCGACGAGGTTCTGGACTGGTCCGATGCTCCCTTCGCCAAATGGTATGTCGGAGGCCGACTCAACGCCGCCTACAACTGCGTTGACCGCCATGTCGAGGCGGGCCTGGGCAAAAGGGTGGCCTACCACTTCGAGGGCGAGAACGGCGATACCCGCACGATCACCTATTCCGACCTGCTGCGCGAGGTGTCCAAGGCCGCCAATGCGCTGACCGAGCTGGGCGTGAAGACCGGCGACCGGGTCGCCATCTATATGCCGATGATCCCGGAGACCGTCTTCGCCATGCTGGCGTGCGCCCGAATCGGTGCCCCGCACACGGTCATCTTCGGCGGCTTCTCCGCTCATGCCATCTCCGACCGGGTCAAAGACTGCGGTGTGGAATTCGTCATCACCGCCGATGGCGGCTATCGGAAGGGCAAGCCTTCCGGTCTCAAATCCGTCGTCGACGAAGCCATGCAGGAATGCCCCGAGGTGCGCAACGTCCTCGTCGTGCAGCGCACCGGTCAGGACATCGACTGGCAGGAGGGCCGGGACCTGTGGTGGCACGAGGTCGTCGACAGGCAGAGTGACGAGCACACGGCCGAATCCTTCGACTCCGAGCACCCGCTCTACATCATGTACTCCTCGGGCACCACGGGCAAGCCCAAGGGAATCATGCACACCACCGGGGGCTATCTCGTGGGAACGTCCTACACCCACTGGGCGGTGTTCGACATCAAACCGGAGACGGACGTCTACTGGACGGCCGCGGACATCGGCTGGGTGACCGGACACTCCTACATCGTCTATGGTCCCCTGGCCAATGCCACCACCTCGGTGCTCTACGAAGGCACACCGGACACCCCGCACCGCGGTCGGTGGTGGGAGATCGTCGAGAAGTACAAGGTCTCGGTTCTCTACTGTGCACCGACGGGCATTCGGACCTTCATGAAGTGGGGTCGGGAGATTCCCGCCGAGTACGATCTCTCCTCCCTGCGGCTCCTCGGCAGCGTCGGAGAGCCGATCAACCCCGAGGCCTGGATGTGGTACCGGGAAGTCATCGGAGGCGACAGGTGCCCGGTCGTCGACACCTGGTGGCAGACCGAGAACGGCAATATCCTCATCAGCCCGCTTCCCGGAGTGACTGCGACCAAGCCGGGCGCGGCCATGCGTGCTCTGCCGGGAATCGTCGCCGACGTCTACGATGACGAGGGCAATTCCGTTGCACCGGGCAACGGCGGCTATCTCGTCATCAAGGAACCCTGGCCGGCGATGCTGCGCACCCTGTGGGGAGATGAGGAACGCTTCCGCAAGACCTACTGGTCACAGTACCCGGACGTCTACTTCGCCGGCGACGGTGCCAAGATCGACAAGGATGGAGACATCTGGGTGCTCGGCCGTGTCGATGACGTTCTCAACGTCTCCGGTCACCGAATGTCGACGACTGAGATCGAATCGGCCCTCGTCTCCCACGACATGGTCGCCGAGGCGGCCGTGGTCGGAGCGCGGGACGACACCACCGGCCAGGCGATCGAAGCCTTCGTCATCCTCAAAGAAAGCGCCGATGGCGGCGGTGAAGACGTCGTCAAGGAACTGCGCAACCACGTTCGCGCCGAGATCGGACCGATCGCAACACCACGGTCGATCATGGTCGTGCCGGATCTGCCCAAGACCCGTTCAGGCAAGATCATGCGCCGCCTGCTCAAAGACGTGGCCGAGAACCGTGAGATCGGTGATGTCACCACGCTGGCGGACTCTTCGGTCATGGACCTCATCCAAGAGGGGATGTCCGGGGACGCGAACTCCTGATCACCTGAGTGCGCCAGGCTCGCGGCGTAATGCAATCAGCTCGCGCGCCGTGCCCTGCCCTCAGGTGGCGGCGAACTGCGTGGCGTAGAGTTCGGCATAGCGTCCGCTCTGCGCCAGCAGTTCGGCATGGGAACCCGATTCGACGATGCGCCCGGCCTCGACGACGAGAATCGTATCGGCCTGGCGAATCGTTGAGAGCCTGTGTGCGATGACCATGGCGGTGCGCCCGCTCATGGCCCGAGTCAGCGCCGATTGAACGGCGGCCTCGTTCGTCGAGTCCAGGGCCGAGGTCGCCTCGTCGAGGACGACGACGTCCGGGGCCGCCAGCAACATGCGCGCGATCGTCAGGCGCTGACGCTCACCGCCGGAGAGCCTGTATCCGCGCTCACCGACGATCGTGTCCAGACCGTCGGGCAGCGAAGCGATGACGTCGTGGAGCTGTGCTCCGTCGATCGCTTCGTGCAGTTCGGCGTCGCCGGCCTCCGGCTTCGCCAAGGACAGATTCTCCCGGATGGATTCGTGGAATACGTGTCCGTCCTGTGTGACCACGCCGACGGTCTTGCGCATGGTCTCATAAGACAGGTCGCGCACGTCGACCCCGCTGATCGTGATGGACCCGGAGGTGACGTCGTAAAGACGCGGAAGCAGCGAGGCGATCGTCGACTTTCCGGCACCGGAGGATCCGACCAGGGCGACAGTGTGACCGGCCGGGATCGTGAAGTTCAGGGAATGCAGAACCTCGTCCCCGCCCCTGGAATCGAGGACGGAGACGTCCTCGAGACTGGCGAGGCTGACCTGGTCCGCGCTGGGGTAGGCGAAGTCGACGTCGGAGAACGTCACGTCGAGCCCGCCCGCGGGCAGCGACTTCGGCGACTTCGGTTCCTTGATGAGCGGGACGAGATCGAGGATCTCGAACACACGCTGGAAGCTGACGACGGCGCTCATGATGTCCAAGCGAGCATTCGCGAGCATAGTCAGCGGAGTGTAGAGCCTGGTCAGCAGCAGTGCGAGCGTGACGACCTGGCCGGCGTTGAGGTTGCCGAGAACAGCCTGGGCACCGCCGATGCCATAGACAAGCGCCAAAGCCAGGGCGGAGACGAGCGTCAACGAAGACACGAACGTGGACTGGAGCATGGCGACCTTGACACCGATATCGCGGACCTGAGCCGCGCGATCGGAGAACTCCTCGTTCTCGGTCTTCGGATTGCCGAAGAGCTTGATGAGGGTCGCGCCTCCCGCTGAGAAGCGCTCCGTCATCCGTGTCGACATGTTGGCCGTGTTGTCAGCGGCCTGGAACTGGAGCGAGGCGAGTCGTCCGCTGAGCAGCTTCGTGGGGATGATGAACAGGGGCAGCAGCAGGATCGACATGACAGTGACCTGCCAGGAGATCGTGACCATCACCCCGACGGTCAGCGCCAGCGAGACGAAGTTCGACACGATGCCCGAGAGAGTGTTCGAGAACGCGCGCTGGGCCCCGATGACATCGGTATTCAGGCGCGAGACCAGGGCACCGGTCCGGGTGCGATTGAAGAACGCGATCGGCATCTTCTGCACATGGTCGTAGACTGCGGTGCGCAGATCGAAGATGAGTCCCTCACCGATCTGGGAGGACAGGTACCGGTTGGCGATCGTGATCCCGGCGTCGGCAATGGCCAGTCCGCCGATCGCCACGGCCAGCCAGACTACGGTCTCGACGGGACCGCCGCTGGTGATCGCGTTGACGACGTCACCGGCCAGGACCGGATTGAGGACGCCGATGACGGCCGTACCGACGGAAAGGGCGAGGAAGACGATGAGCTTCCTCTTGTGCCGGGTCGCGAACGTTGCGATCCGCCGGTAGGTGCCGGGCTTGATCGTCGTCTGCGGGGTCTTCTTGTTCGACACGGAGCTGAACATCACCCTGTGCGCTGACTGCAGACTCATATCGGCCTCATTTCCTTGGTGGCGTCCCGGCAGGGACGGTCGACGTCCGGACACAATCGGACACAGCGGTCCTCGGGTTCGAAACCGGTGCTGGGCGCGCCAGTGTGCGGCGATGGTTCGCCGGCGCCGACGAGCCGATGATGTCCACGGCTCGCCATCGCCGGCTCACATTGGTTTCAAACCATGCACTGAGTGCAACTGCGCGGGCGTGGAATCTATTTCCCCGACGAGCCGATCCGGGCTGCAGGTGAGTGACGTCACCTCGCCCCTCACAGCTTGCGCAGCTGGACCTTGCGGATCGTGTGGTCGTCCGATTTGTGCAGCACCAGGTCGGCTCGACCGCGGCTGGGCTGGACGTTCTCCCGCAGGTTCGGGAAGTTGATCGAGTCCCAGATCTCCGTGGCCAGAGTGACCGCCTCGTCGTCATCGAGCTTCGAATAGCGGTGGAAATAGGAGTCGGTGTCCTGGAAGGCGCCGTGCTTGAGCTTGAGGAACCGGGAGATGTACCACTGCCGAATATCGCGGGAGCGCGCGTCGACGTAGACGGAGAAGTCGAAGTAGTCGCTGATCGACAGGCCCAGCGTCCCGTCGCTGCGGGGCCGGGCGGGTTGGAGGACGTTGAGACCCTCGACGATGAGGACATCGGGGGAACGGACGACCACCTCGGCGCCGGGGACGATGTCATAGGTGTGGTGCGAGTACACGGGGGCACGGACCTCGGGGGACCCGGACTTCACCGCGGAGATGAATCGCAGCAGCTTGCGCCGGTCGTAGGATTCGGGGAACCCCTTGCGGCCACCCAGACGCCTGCGCTCGAGCTCGGCATTCGGATAGAGGAAGCCGTCGGTGGTGATGAGCTCGACGCGGGGAGTGTCGGGCCAGCGGGCCAAGAGTTCGCGCAGGACACGGGCGGTGGTGGACTTGCCGACCGCGACGGAACCGGCCACACCGATGACGAAGGGGGTCCGCTTGGCCTCCTGCGGCTCGAGGCCGAGTTCGTGGAGCGGGGAGAAGAACTCGCGGGTCATCTCGTGTTTGCTGCGGCGGGCGGAGACGTAGAGGTTGAGCAGTCGCGACAGGGGCAGGTACACCTGCGCCACCTCGTCGAGGTTGATCCGGTCGCCCAGACCGCGCAGACGTTCGATGTCGCGCTGTTTCAGCGGCAGGGGAGTGGCCTGGGCCAGGGCCCCCCAGACCTCGCGTTCGAACTCCCAGAAGGGGGAGGTCGGTTCCGCCTCGGCTTTGCGGTTGGTGTTGAGGCCGGCGAGGCGACGCGCACGGTCAAAGGCGGGATCGACGTGTGACATGGCCACAATTGTGTCATGCGTCATGTGACCGGCAATCGCCGAGGTGGTCCGATGCGACGTTTCTTGACTCGATTGCGTAAAATTCCCCTCATGTGTGGAATCGTTGGTTATGTATCCAAAGCAGACGTTGACAATGCTGATCACGCGGCCCTCGATGTGGTGCTCAGCGGCCTGAGACGGCTCGAATATCGGGGCTATGACTCCGCGGGAGTCGCCCTCGTCACTCCTGCAGGTGAGTTGGAGACCGCGAAGAAGGCCGGCAAACTCTCGGCGCTGACCGATGAGCTCGACGCCAACCCGCTGCCGCAGGCGCAGACCGGCATCGGCCACACCCGCTGGGCCACCCACGGCGGACCGACCGACCTCAACGCCCACCCGCATGTGGCAGGCGACGGGAAGCTCGCCCTCATCCACAACGGCATCATCGAGAACTTCGCGCAGCTGAAGAAGGACCTCACCGGCGAGGGCGTCGAGTTCGAGTCCGAGACCGACACCGAGGTCGCGGCCGCCCAGCTGGCCAAGAACTTCCAGGACACCGGGGACCTGACCGCCGCGATGCGCGTGACCGCCACGCAGCTCGAAGGCGCCTTCACCCTCCTCGCCGTCCACGCCGACGCGCCCGGCCGGGTCGTCGCCGCTCGCCGCAACTCGCCGCTGGTCATCGGACTGGGCGAGGGCGAGAACTTCCTCGGCTCCGACGTCGCCGCCTTCATCGACTACACCCGCACCGCGGTGGAGATCGGTCAGGATCAGGTCGTGACCATCACCCCGGAGACCGTGGTCATCACGGATACCGACGGCAACGAGGTCGAGGGCGACCGGTACGAGGTCGACTGGGACACCGCTGCCGCGGAGAAGGGCGGATTCGCCTCCTTCATGGACAAGGAGATCCACGATCAGCCGCAGGCCGTCGCGGACACCCTGCTGGGTCGCCTCGACGTCGACGGCAAGCTCACCCTCGACGAGATGCGCATCGACGAGACCGTACTCAAGACCATCGACAAGATCGTCGTCATCGCCTGCGGCACCGCCGCCTACGCCGGCCAGGTCGCCAAGTACGCGATCGAACACTGGTGCCGCGTGCCCGTCGAGGTCGAACTCGCCCACGAGTTCCGCTACCGCGACCCGGTCGTGACCGAGAAGACGCTCGTCGTCGCGATCTCGCAGTCGGGAGAGACCATGGACACGATCATGGCTGTCCGCCACGCCCGCCAGCAGGGCGCGAAGGTCATCGCCATCTGCAACACCTTCGGATCGACCATTCCCCGCGAATCGGACGCCGCCCTGTACACACATGCGGGCCCGGAGATCGCGGTCGCCTCGACGAAGGCCTTCCTCTCGCAGGTCGTCGCCTGCTACGTTCTGGGCCTCTACCTGGCGCAGCTGCGCGGCAACAAGTTCCGCGACGAGATCGGCGTCATCCTCAAGGAGCTGCAGTCCATCCCGGAGAAGGTCCAGAGCGTCCTCGACAACGACAAGGAACAGGTCCTCGCTCTGGCTCGCCGCAATCAGGACGTCAACTCCGTGCTGTTCCTGGGCCGCCATGTCGGCTACCCGGTGGCGATGGAAGGGGCGCTCAAGCTCAAGGAGCTCGCCTACATCCATGCAGAGGGCTTCGCCGCCGGTGAACTCAAGCACGGACCGATCGCGCTCATCGACGACGGTCGTTTGGTCATCATCGTCGTGCCGTCCAAGCGCGGCCGCGATTCGCTGCACGCCAAGGTCATCTCGAACATCCAGGAAGTCCGTGCCCGCGGTGCCAACACCGTCGTCATCGCCGAGGAAGGTGACGAGGAGGTGCGTGAGTTCGCATCCGAGGTCATCTACGTCCCGCAGACGACGACGCTCATGGCTCCGCTGCTGACCACGGTTCCGCTGCAGATCTTCGCGATGGAACTGGCCACGGCCAAGGGTCTCGACGTGGATCAGCCACGCAACCTCGCCAAGTCCGTGACCGTCGAGTAATCAGTTCACAGCAGGCGGATCGTGTGCCCGGTGGGGACGCGACCGCCGGGTTGAGGGAGCACAATGGCCATTCTGGGAATCGGGACCGACATCGCCGATGTGCCGCGCTTCGCCGAGCACATCGAGCGCGTGCCCGAGCTCCTCGACCGTCTGCTCACCCCGGCTGAACAGCGAGGGCGCACCGGCAGGCGCCGCACGGATGCCTCCTTGGCGGCGAGATTCTCCGCCAAGGAGGCACTGAAGAAGGCGATCGGCTTCCCCGGGTGGCTGCCCTGGCAGTCCGCCGAGGTGGTCCCCGCGAGGTCCGGTGCGCCCTCATTCCGCCTGCGTGGCCTGGTGCTCGAACACTTCCATCTCATCGGGGCCACCGACATCCACCTGTCGATCACCCATGACGCGAATCTGACGATGACCTTCGTCGTCGTCGAAGGCGAAGGTCCGTCGCTGAGCCCGAGCGTGGACTGGGACGCGGAGCACTTCGGGTAGTTGCCCGGGGATCGTGTACGACCTTCGTCGAACGCAGCGCCAAATGGTGGCTGCTGCGGGACAGGGACCGAGCATGACTCGGTCAGAATGATAAACGGCTCTGAGGTTTCGGACACCACGGCCGTCCTTCCCCCGAGAAAGCCTCGCGCGTTTTGACCCAGATCGAGAAACATCTTCCTCGTCCTACAGGCCTGCGCCGAGGACAATCGACGGCTCTACGTCCCAGAATTTGCAAAACTAGGCTCGGATTCTGGCAGGCAAATCAGCCATATCGACATCAAATTCGCCCAGTGCCGGAATCTAGATATACACTGAAAGTATCACTTTCGATACAATCGGGGCATGTCGAAATTTGTATCTGAAGTGCTGGACCTCGCTGCGGAGCAAAATGGTCTGCTGACGACACAGCAGGCGCAGCGTCGCGGAATCTCCCGCCTTGTGCTCAGCCGCCTCGTCAACCAGCACGCAATCTCGCGCCTCGCTCATGGCGTGTATGCCACACCTGAGGGTTCAATGGGGCAGCATTCTGAGCTTAGAGCAGCTTGGCTGTCACTCGATCCTCAACGGTTCGCATTCGAGCGACTAGAAGGAGATCCCTCCGGGTTTACGGTCACTCACCGATCTGCCGCAGAACTATGGGGCATCGGGCAGCTCATTCCTGACAAAATTGAGTTCGTATCAACAGTGAGAAAACGGACGAGCGGGAAGATGTCCGCCTGCGACGACGTGCGATCACCAGCGATGACATCACGATCGTCGAGGGCATGCCGTGCACAACGGTAGAGCGGACAATCGCAGATCTCATCGAGTCCTACGAAGATCTCTCACTGGTCGCCGATGCTTTCGGGGACACCACATTTGGCAAGGTCGACTTTGACCATCTGCGTGCAATCCTTGGCCCTCTTGCGAATCGGAATGGGTTCGAAGACGGTTCTGATTTCGTGCATTTTCTCATGACGGGCTCCAGTGAGCTTGAGTACAGTGTTCTAACATCACTGCTTGCTGGTCCCCTGAAACCACTGATGGACTCCATTCGCCCACAGCTGCCACGGCTAGTTCTCAATTCGCCATCGTCTCCAGTTTTTCAAAAGGCAGTGGCAAACATCATGAAGAATGCGTCGCCGAACCTGATGAAGAACATACTTGGCCCCTCGAGGCGGACTGCTCTCGGCGTACCGCGAGCTACTCAACTTCCTGGCAAAGCTCTGTCAAAGACGATCGGCAAAACAAAAGATCCCATAGATGTGGGTCGAGACGGGAGCAAGTCGCTGATCCGGCAGGACTCAGGCAGTGATGTGAAGTCTAACGAGGAGCCTGTCGATGAGTGAATATACGAGCCCAAGCGCTGTTGTGAGAGCCATATCTGATGTGGCGAAAAGTCAGGCAAAAGAAGTCGGCGGCAACACCGCCGCCATCGTTGAGATGGAGTATCGCAACCGGCTTCTCACGCGCGTTTTTGTTGCCTCTGATCCCAGCTGGGTCCTCAAAGGCGGAACGAGCACCCTCGTGAGGCTCCCTGATGCTCGAGCAACAAAAGACATTGACCTCCTTCGCGAAAGCGGCACGCTCGAGGCTGCGATCGAAGAACTGAAGAAGCTGGCTGCCTTGGATCTGGGTGACTTCTTTCGATTCACCCTGCTCACCAGCGGCCCAATCCTCGAGGGAGAGGGTCAAGGAGCTCGCGAGGGCGCGGTGCTCGTTTTCGATGTCTACTGTGGGCAGAAGAAGCTCAATCGGGTCAGCGTCGACCTCGTCGTCTCTCGTACCCCTCTAACTAGCGCTGTCGAGGTTGGAGAGTCGCCTTTGGCGAAGAAGCTGCCGATGTTGCCGCATAGGCTTTATCGCCTCTACCCCTTGTCAGCCAGATCGCCGAAAAGGCCTGCGCAATGGTCGAAACCCACTTCGCTAATCAGCCTTCGACACGATCGAAAGATCTGGTCGACATCGTCACGTATGCCTCGACCCAACAGCTCGAAAGTTCTACCCTTCGGCAAGCAGTTATTGCCGAAGCCCGACTTCGAGGATTATCGAGCGTCGACTTTGCCGGTCGAGTGCCTGCACGGGACTGGATACGGCAGTATAAGGAGGCAGCCAATCGAATCCCTCACTGTAACCGGCATCCGACCGTCATTGATGCAGTAGAGCTTGTTCGAGACTTCATTGACGAGGCGGTGATGAACCAGAATAACTCCCAGACTTGGAGCCCCCAGGCACTACGCTGGGAGTAAGTATCGCGGACTCGCGGCGGAGCTGACTCAAACGATTCATCAAAGCTATATCACGCAAGCTGATTGCTGCTGAGGCTGATCTGGACCTTGCAGAATGTCCTGGCTCGGAGGGAGGATGCAGTGCGCCAAAACTTGGGTGCCTCCCAGGGGTGCGGGGACGTCCCGTCGATCCTCGGACCGGAACGTCGGTCTTCCCGCTGCTCGATTGGGTGAGATGACCTCGTCTTCGACTACAGCGTGTCGGGAGCACGATCGCACCTCGGCGGGGTCGGGAATAGACTCGGCCCATGAGCACTTCGACCCACGCTGATACCCCGAGCATCGACCGCTCCTCGTCCAGCGCGACTGCCGACATCCACCTTCCCACCCCTGATGATGCTGCGGACATCGCGGACGGTCTCGTCACCTTGCGTCGCAGCCTGCACGAGAACGCCGAGGTCGGGCTCGACTTGCCAGCCACCCAGGAACTCGTCCTCGACGCCCTCGAATGCCTCGACATCGAGGTGACGAAGGGCAACGGACTCTCCTCTGTCGTCGCCGTTCTGCGCGGAGGCCGACGGGCCGAAGATTCGACCGGTGTCGTGCCCGCCGTGCTGCTGCGCGGGGACATGGACGGTCTGCCCGTGCAGGAGGCGACGGGATTCGACTTCGCGGCCACGACCGGCCGGATGCACGCCTGCGGCCACGACCTGCATACGAGCGGGCTGGTCGGCGCCTTGAAACTGCTCCACCGCAACCGGGACGCTCTGCCCGGCGACGTCGTGTTCATGTTCCAACCCGGTGAGGAAGGCTACGACGGAGCCGGGAAGATGATCGACGAGGGCGTCCTCGACGCCGCCGGGCCCCGGGTGAAGGCGGCCTACGGCATCCACGTCTCCGCCGATCAGGAACTCGGCTCCGCCTACAGCCGTCGAGGATCGTACATGGCAGCGTTTTCGAAGATGAGCATCACCGTCCGCGGCAAGGGCACCCACGCTTCGCGCCCCGCGACCGGACTGGACCCGATCCAGGTCGGTGCCATGCTCGTCGGACAGCTCCAGGAATACGTCACCCGACGCTTCGACATCTTCGACCCCCTCGTCATCACCGTCGGCCAGTTCAACGGCGGCACCGCCCCGAACGTCATCCCCGACTTCGCCGAGCTCGTCGTCAGCATCCGCACCTTCTCCGACGAAGTCACGGCGCGTGCGGAAGCCGAGCTGCCGCAACTGGTCGGCGAACTGGTGGCCGCCCACGGCCTTGAAGCAGACATCGACTATGAGCTGGTCCTGCCGCCGACGATCAACGACGACGCCGAGGCGGACTTCTTCCTCGAGACCTTCGCCGATCTCTTCGGCACCGACCGTGCCGTGGCTCGGCCGAATCCGATCCCCGGTTCCGAGGACTTCTCCCGCGTGCTCGAACAGGTCCCCGGTGCCTACGGCCACTTCGGTGTGGCTCTGCCGAACCTGCCTGCCGCCGAGCGCGAGGCCAACCATTCGCCGCGGGCCCGACACAGCGACGAGGGCCTGGCCGACCATGCACTGTTCCTGGCCCACCTGGCGGGTCGGAAGCTCGCCCGTCTGGCTCAGGACTGAGGAGGATCCGATGTCAGTCTTCGCCTATCCCAGCACGGTCGTCCGCGAGGCCGAACGGCCCCTGCTCGAAGCGGGCTTCGACCTCATGGCCCGAGCCTCGTCGGCCCTGGCGAGGTTCTCCGCCGAAGTGCTGCGCGAGAGACGGGGCCAGATCTTCGGCGCCCGCGTGTGCGTGCTCACCGGCCCGGGCAACAATGCCGGGGACGCGCTCTTCGCCGCCGCAGCCCTGAGTCGCCGCGGCGCCCACATCACCGTGATCACCCTCTTCGACCGCACCCACGATGAGGGGCTGGCCGCGGCGCGCCGAGTCGGAGCCGGAGTCATCGACTGCTCGAGCACCGGGACCGCAGGCCACCGCAACACCGAGGCCGTGGACCCGCGCGGCGAGGTTCTGCGTGAACTCCGCCGATCCGACCTCGTCCTCGACGGCATCCTCGGCACCGGTGGCAGGCGCGGGCTGCCGGACCACATCGCCTCACTCGTCCGCGACTGGCGGCATTCGGCCACCACCGGAAGTCACGGCACCTCGTCCGCCTCCGCCGTCATCGCCGTCGACGTCCCCTCCGACCTGTCACCGGAGGAGACGGGGGCTGAGGACCGGATCCACGCCGACCACACCGTGACCTTCGGCGGACTCAAGACCGAGCTCGTCGACCCCCGCGTGCGACCATTCACCGGCACCGTCCACGTCGTCGACATCGGCCTCGGACTCGAGAAGAACCGGGCCACCGCCGAGGTGCTCGACACCGATGACCTCACCGCGGACTTCCCCCGACCCCACCCTGAAGGGCACAAATACTCCCGCGGAGTCGTCGGCATCCTCGCCGGATCCGAGGAGTACCCGGGGGCCGGTGCCCTCACGACCACCTCGGCGGTCAACTGCGGCATCGGAATGGTCCGGTCGCTGGGATCGCCGATGGTCGCGGAGTTCGTCATCGGACTCCACGCCGAGGTCGTCACCGCCACAGGCCGGATGAATGCGGTGGTCATGGGCCCGGGCAACCCCGAAGACGAATACGTGCGCGCCTGCATCGACGACCTGGCCGAGACGACCGTTCCCGTCGTCCTCGACGCCGGGGCCCTCGACATGGTCGGCCGGACCGAATCAGCCAAGGGCACCTGGCTGGCCGACAGACCCGTCGTCCTCACCCCACACGCCGGGGAACTCGCACGACTGCTCAGCCGCCTCCTCGGCGAGATCATCACCGCGAGTCGCATCAACGTCGACCCCATCGGATGGGCGCAGCGGGCCGCGGAACTCAGCGGGTGCATCGTCGTGCTCAAGGGACACCAGACCGTCATCGCCTGCCCCGACGGGTTCAGTGTGCTCCCGGAGGCGGGCCCGCCCAGTCTGGCCACCGCCGGATCCGGAGACGTGCTGGCCGGGATCATCGGGGCCATGGCCGCGGTCGTCGACGCCGAGAACAGGCATTCGACGGCCGAGACCGCGGTGCCGGAGCGCGAATTGGCGCGCGTCGTCGGACTCGGCGTGCTCGTGCACAATGCCGCCGGCCGACACGCCGTCAACGCCGGCGCGCTAGCCGATATCGTCGCCGAGGTGGCGGCCGAGCTCATCCACGGCAATTCCCTCATCGAGTGAGCCGGAACCTGTTCGAAGGAGGCGCGTGGGTGCGCGGTATTCTTATCCAGTGACATCAACCGATTCCACAGGGGCACTGGTGAAGGCCGAGATCGACGTGGCTGCGCTGCGGGCCAACGCCGCGGTTCTGGCCGAACGGCTCGCACCCGCCCGCCTCAAATGCGTCGTCAAGGCTAATGCCTACGGTCACGGCATCGACATCGTCGCCCGCGGGCTCTTCGCCGCCGGCTGGCGTGACTTCTGCGTGGCCACGATCAGTGAGGCGCTGCATCTGCGTGAGAGCCTCGGCGAGGAGGCCACCATCACGGCGTGGCTGTACGGCCCGAGCACCGATCTCGAGGCCGCCCTCGCCGCTCGGATCGAATTGGGGGTCTCCACCGTCGACAGCATCGACCGGATCCGAGACGCCGCCCGAAGCACGAACACCGTTGCCCGCGTCCACCTCAAGGTCGACACCGGTCTCGGCCGCAACGGGCTGGCACCGGCGGACTGGGCCACAGCGCTCGAGAAGCTGCGGGTTCTGGGCAGCGATACCGAATCGGCCGCCGACGCCGAACCGGCCGTCGACGTCGAACCGGCCGTCGAACCGGCCGTCGAACCGGCCGTCGAACCGAGCCTCGAAATCGTCGGGCTGATGAGCCACTACGCCGTCGCAGACGAACCCGAACGTGTCGAGACGTCCCAGCAGACGCAGGTCTTCGACTCCGCCCACCGGGAGCTGACAGCGGTGCTCGACGGTGCTCAGGGCCGCCTCGGCGAATCGGAGCGACTCGAGGTCCACATCGCGAACTCACCGGCCGCGCTCACGCTCTCACCGCTTCCCGGCACCTCCGCCAGGGTCGGACTTTCGCTCTACGGGCTTTCCCCATTGGAGGACAAGGACGCGCATGATCTGGGGCTGGTGCCGGTGATGCGGCTGGTCTCCCACGTGGTCAATCTCAAGGACATCCCCAGCGGCCACGGTGCCTCCTACGGGCTGACATTCACGGCCCGGACCGACACGCGTTTCGCCCTGGTCCCCGGCGGCTATGGGGACGGGATCGCCCGGACGGCATCGAACCGGGCCGAGGTCAGCATCCGCGGCACCCGGTACCCCGTCGTCGGGCGCATCGCGATGGATCAGATGATCGTCGAGGTCGGAGCGGGCGAGGTCGCCATCGGCGATGAGGTCGTCATCTTCGGCCCCGACGGTCCCAGTGCGGCCGAATGGGGCGCCTGGGCCGACACGATCAACTATGAGATCGTCACCCGGATCAGCGACCGCGTCGACCGGGTCGAGGTGTCGAAGTGAAGATTCGGCTGGAGACATTGGCCCAGATGAGGACCTTCGCCGAGGTGCTCGCTGGGTACCTGCGGGCGGGTGATCTCCTCATCCTCAGCGGCAACCTCGGCGCGGGCAAGACGACGTTCACGCAGTCCCTGGGCAAGGCGTTGGGCGTACTCGGGCGGATCACCTCACCCACATTCGTCATCGCACGCGAACATCCGTCATCGACCGAGGGCCCGACGCTGGTCCATGTCGACGCCTATCGACTCTCCGATGCCGACGAGCTCGGCGACCTCGACCTCGACTCGGAGCTCGACGAGTCGATCACCGTCGTCGAATGGGGCGCGGGGCTGGCCGAGCAGCTCAGCTCCGACTACCTTGGCCTGACGATCACGCCGTGCTTCGACGTCGGCGATGCGGACGGCGAGGAGGTCGTTGACGACGAGGTTGATGACGAGCGGCGGACCGTCGAACTGCACGCACACGGCAGCACCTGGCAGGATCGGCTGCAGCAGGTGGGCGCGGCAATGCGAACAGTGGCCGCTGCGCAACCAGAGGAGGAAGAAGACAGCCCGTGATCGTTCTCAGCATTGACACGTCCCAAGCGGCATCGGTGGCGCTGGTCGACACCGAATCCGCGACCGTTCTGGCCGCCGAGCAAGCCGATGACCAGCGCAGACATGTGGAGTTCTGCGGACCCGCCTTGGCTCGGGTGCTGTCGAATCAGGTACGGCCGGACCTCGTCGTCACAGGAATCGGACCCGGCCCGTTCACCGGACTGCGGGTCGGCATCGCTGCCGGCATCGCGGTCGGGCAGGCAAGAGGGATTCCGGTCAAGGGCCTCCTGTCACAGGCCGCGCTCGCCGAGGAGCTGCGGCGGACCGACACCCCCACAGAAGGCCCCGTGCTCATCGCCGCCGACGCTCGACGCAGGGAAGTCTATTTCAGCGTCTACGAGGGCTCGGAGGCGAGGCTGACGGCCGGTCCCTTCGTGGCCAAGCCGGCCGAGGTCGCGGACGTCCTCGAAGCCCATGGTCAGACAAAGATCTCCGAGCGACTCGGCCGCGGGTTCGTCCTCTACCCGGACGTTCTGGGGTCCTCCGGCCGTGCGGAGATCGTCGATCCGCGTGCCGAATTCCTCGCCTTCGCGGCGGCCGGGGAGATCGCGTCTGGACGCGAACTGGGCGAACCGGTCCCGGAATACCTGCGCGAACCCGACGCCAGATCCGCTCCGGTGCGTGAGAGCACGCTGAGATGAGCGAGGATTCGGTGCGAGGGCTGACGACCATCGGCAGGCTCCCGTGGTGGGACCTCGCCGAAGTCGCTGACCACGACGCCCACATCTTCGGCCGCACGGCTTGGACCCTGAATTACTACTGGGCGGTCAAAGCCCAGCCCGGGACGTCCATGTTCGCGGCGCGGACGGCGGGCTCGGACCTCGCCGGGTGGATCGTCATGTTCGCCGCGGGCTCGGAATCGGACGTGATGACCATCGCCACCACCGAGGTGGGCCGGGGCCAGGGCATCGGGCGTCGTCTTCTCGAGGCCGGAGTCGACTGGGCGGCGAGTCGGGGAGCCGCGGCCGTCCACCTCGAGGTCGATGAACACAACTCCTCGGCCCTGGGCCTTTACCGGTCTTTCGGATTCGACGAGTGGGGGAGACGGCCGGGCTATTACCCGGGCGCCGACGCGATCCTCATGCGCTTCCGCCCGCCGGCTGACTAGCTCGATCCGAGATTCAGGCTCGGGCCTCGGCTGCCAGGCGCACGCCGAGGGCGATCATCACAGCAGCGCTGGTGCGATCGAGCCAGATCTTGACCCGTTCACGGGTGAGAATGCCGCGAGCACGCGTAGCGAGGAGAACGATTGCCGCGTGCCACACGGTACCGACGGTGAGGGCGATGGCGACGAGCAGCACTCCCCATCCTGCGGCCGTGGGGCTGGCGGGAAGGAACTGGGGCAGGATGCTGATGTAGAAGACCCCGACCTTCGGGTTGAGGAGATTGCTCGTCATTCCGCTGCGTACCGCGCTGGCCGTACTTGGCGAGGGCAGATCCTCGGGCTCGGTCGTGGTCGACCGGTTGCGGGGCAGGGACTTCCAGATCGCCGAGGCGCCCAGCCAGACGAGGTAGCAGGCTCCCGCGATCCGGACGACGTCGTAGGCGAGGGTCGATGCGGCCAGCAGAGCGGTGAGGCCGATGAGGCTGGCAACGGCCCAGACGGCGTGGCCGAGTTCGACTCCGATGACTGCCGCGAAGCCCGAACGTCGACCGTTGAGAAGCGTCGACCGGAGGACGATCATGAGATCGATCCCGGGCGTGGCCGCTCCGATCACGGCCACAAGTGCCCATGCCAACAGCTGCTCGGTGCCCATAGTCGTCTCTCGGATTGCTCTACGGTGATGCGGAGGGTGCAGAACCACTGTACACCGCCATTTCACACTGTGCCCCGCGCGTCTGCGACGGCGTCCTGTCGACGGCCGCCGTCGGACTGTTCGAGGGCGTCGACCGGGTGTGAGACCTGCCTCCGTCGGCCTATCAGGGTGCCCCCGTCGGATTAGGAGATCGGTGCGCTGCGACGTTCTGACAAAGTGGTCAGCTCTGCGAGCAGATCACCGTTGAGCGTGAACGCGGTCATCGTCTCGTCGATGACGAGCTGTTCGGCCCCGTCGGTGCCGGCGATCTCATCGAGGCGACGTCGATAGGCATCCTTGTACGGTTTCGTCTTGCCCAATGCGCTGAAGTCCCACATGCTCAGCGCGTGAGGCGGCAGCGAATAGTGCCGTCCCATCAGGGCGCCTATCGCCTGCCCTCCGGACAGGTCGCCGAGGTAGCGGGTGTAGTGATGGGCGATGACCTGTTCCGGCCGCTCAAGCCGATCGAGGCGGTCCGCATACGCACGGGCGGCGCGGGTCACCGGCAGATCGTCGTCGGCGAGTCCGTGCACAGCGGAACTTGTAAGTTCTCGCAGGTCGCTGCGGATCCGTTCGTGACGCTGCAGGTGGGCGTCGTGGAACGGTGCGAAGACAGGATCGTCCGAGAAGTCGCGGGACTTCTGTTCGAGGGACTCATAGATGACCTCGTACTGGGTGAGCAGGAGGGCATAGGCGTGAGCATCGAGCCGGCCTTCCATGAGGTCGACCATGAAGTCAGTGTGTTCGACCTCGTCGTGGATCGTGGCTGTGTCGGACTTGAGGCGAGCGGAGAATGGTTCAGTCATGATGTTTCCTCAATGAGAGATCGATGATCCGGTTGTCGCTGGTTGGGGCAACTACAGAGCTGATTTTCACCTTAGTATAGCCTGCCCTAATCCAATCCCGGTCGCTTCACGTGCCCGTGCCGAAGGGTAGGCTGGAGCCATGAAACGAGTGCAATTGGCTGATACGAATCTGATGGTCCATCCGCTGCAGTTGGGTGGCAATCCCTTCGGCTGGGGCGCAGATCGGGATCAGAGCTTCGCAGTCCTCGACGCCTACGCAGCGGCGGGCGGAAATTTCATCGACACGGCGGACGCCTATTCCGCGTGGGTCGATGGCAACTCGGGTGGTGAGTCGGAGACGATCATCGGCGAATGGATGAAGTCCCGCGGCAACCGCGATGACATGGTCATCGCGACCAAGGTCGGATCGCACCCCAAGCACAGGGGACTCGATCCGGCCAATATCCGCGAATGCGTCGATGATTCCCTGCGTCGCCTCGGAACGGACCACGTCGACGTCTACTATGCCCACACCGACGACGAAGACGTCGATCAGGTGGCGGTGGCGGAGACCTTCGACGCTCTGGTCCGCTCCGGAAAGGTCAGCTACCTCGGCGCCTCCAACTTCACCTTGGACCGTCTGCAGTCGGCGATGAATATCAGCGCCCAGTATTCGCTGGCCTGCTATCGCGTCGTCCAGGACCGGTACAACCTCGTCTCCCGTGATGCGGTCGACTCGCAGAAGCAGGCTTATCTGCGAGGCCAGGGAATCGCCGAGCTGCCGTTCCACTCCCTGGCCTCGGGATTCCTCACGGGCAAGCACACCGGGGGAGACAGCACGGGCAGCGTACGAGGCGCCAGGGTCGCCGACTTCCTCGAGGACCAAGAGGCACTCAGGGTGCTCGAGATCCTCGACGACGTGGCCTCGGAGCACAATGCGACGATGACGGCCACCGCACTGGCCTGGCAGCTGTCACACGATTTCATCCCCTCGACGATCGCCTCGGCGCGGGTGCCCGAACAGCTGACGGAACTGCTCGCCGGAACCGAACTGCAGCTGACCGATGACGAGATCACGGCGCTCAACGAGGCCGGGAGGCAAGCATGACGACCACAAGCCCACGGCTGGTCAACTGGGAGAACGGCACCGATCTGGTCATCGAGCTGCCGTTGGCGGTGGACGTGTCGGCCGTCTGGTCGAAACTCACCGACCGGGAAGCCGCCGGATCCTGGTTCGCACCCTTCACCATCGAGGACCGGAGTAGGACCGACTCCACCGATCAGAGCGGAACGGACGGCGAGGGAAGCGGGGCAGACGGTGATGGACAAAGCGGGGCCGACGTCGATGGCCGCAGCGGAGCGGACGGCGAGCCCGGCGAAACGATCAGGTTCGACCTCGGCGAGACCACGCTCGATGGCCAGGTCCTCAGCTGGGAGCCCGATGACCATGTTCTCGTCGAGCTCGACGACTTCGGTGTGCTGGGGGTCCAGCTGCTGGAGATCCCGCTCACTGACGGGGACGCGACGCTGCTCATCTTCACCCAATCCGCCGCCGATGTCGAGAGTGCGCGTCTCAAGGCTGCCGACTTCGGGCCGATGTGGGATACTCACATGCGTCTGTTCGCCCGGACGCTGGGGCTCGAGGTCGTCGAAGCCGATGAGGCGGAGCTGCTCGCGATCTATGCGGACCTCGAGCTCGAGGACAGCGCGACCGGCGGAGCGGATGAGGACGGCGAGACCCGCGATGTCGACGAGGACGACGCATGAGCGAACCCCTGGTGTTGGGCATCGAATCCTCGTGCGACGAGACCGGAGTCGGGATCGTTCGCGGCCGGACGCTGCTGACCAACACGATCTCCTCGTCGATGGATGAACATGTGCGCTTCGGCGGTGTGGTCCCCGAGGTCGCCTCACGTGCACACGTCCAGGCGATCGGGCCGGCGATCGCCGCCGCCTGCGATCAGGCGCACGTCGCTCTGAGCGACCTCGACGCGGTCTCCGTCACCGCGGGCCCGGGTCTCAGCGGTGCGCTGATGGTCGGAGTCGGGGCGGCCAAGGGACTCGCGGCGGCACTCAACGTACCGCTCTACGGGGTCAACCACCTCGCCGCGCACGTGGCCGTGGACCTCGTCGCCGAGGACGTCGACGGGCTGACCACACCGACCATCGCACTCCTCGTGTCCGGCGGACACACCGAGATTCTGCGCATCGGCGACGTCGTCGACGACATCGAACTCATCGGCGCCACGATCGACGATGCCGCGGGCGAAGCCTTCGACAAGACCGCGCGCCTGCTGGGGCTGAACTATCCGGGAGGGCCGAACATCTCCAAGGCCGCGCTCGGGCAGCTCGACGGCAGCGGAGTCCCCGGTGATCGCACCGCTGTGAGGTTCCCGCGCGGTCTGGCGAAGAAGCAGGACCTGCGTGACCCCGAACGCCGATTCAACTTCTCATTCTCGGGACTCAAGACCGCCGCGCTGCGGGAAGTCACGAAGGCCGAGACCCTGGGCACCGACCTGCGGGTCGCCGACATCGCCGCTGGATTCGAGGATGCCGTCGTCGACGTCCTCGCGACCAAGACGCTGCTGGCTGCGGCCGACACCGGAATCAGCCACGTCGTCCTCGGTGGGGGAGTCGCTGCGAACTCGCACCTGCGCGAGGTGCTCGGAGCCAGATGCGCCGAGGCGGGTGTGACTCTGCGCGTCCCGCCACTGAGCCTGTGCACGGACAACGGAGCCATGGTCGCAGCCCTCGGGTCCGAACTCGTCCGCCGCGGAATCGGGCCGAGCGAGCTGTCATTTGCCGCAGTCTCTTCATTGGATGTCGACCATGTCCTCGTATGATCCCAACGCCGGAGACCGAATCTCTCGCACTCAGAACGGCGCCTCACGCGACGCAAGCGCAGGTGACATGAACTCCCACGGGCCCAACTCCGGGGATGTGCCTGACTTCCTCCCGCCTCGGCGATCAGGTGATGGGTGGACGGTCGGATCCGACGGGCAGCGGCACTGGGGGCTCAACGGTGCCGCGGGGCTGATGCTGGTCGACCCCGAACAGGGTGTCCTCATGCAGCATCGCGCCCTGTGGTCGGTCGAGGGCGGAACCTGGGGGTTCCCCGGCGGCGCCCGTGACCTGGGCGAATCCGCCATCGATGCGGCGATCCGCGAATCCTGGGAAGAAGCAGGTGTGCCCGATGCCGAGGGCGAAGGCATCGAAATCCTCGACACCTACGTGCTTGACCTCGACGCGTGGACCTACACGACGGTCATCGCTCGCACCCTGCGCCATTTCGAACCGATCATCAACGACCCGGAGAGCATCGAGCTCGCGTGGGTGCCCCTCGAGAAGCTCACTGACTACGAACTGCATTCCGGCGTGGCCTCATCGCTGCCCCTCCTCCTAGAGCTCCTCCGCCCGCACATGTGAGGAGCCGCCGGAGGCCGCAGGAGTCAGGGCCAGCGGCTTTGGCTGCAAGACTCCAGGGGTCAGGCATCTCCGGCTCCAAGGTCCAGCCTCAGTCTCAGCCTCAGCCGCAGTCTCAGTCTCAGCCTCAGGACCAAGGGTCTGCCTCATGCACCAGACTGCTTTGTACCAGGGGCGAGGGGCGCCCTGCCCACTGACTCCCTGCCCACCCACACCCGTGCGTTGCCGAGACCACTGTGCTGTGCCGAAACCACTGTGCACGCGCCGTTGGGTCGACGCGGCACCGTTGTCTCGGCGAGGCAGGGTCAGTGAGGCAGGGACGGCCAGGGAAGTGCTTCAGATGTAGGAGGTGCGCAGGTCGCTGATCAGGGAGCGGGTCACCTCGGTGAGCGAATCACTGGTCTTGAACACGTTCTGCAGACGCTGGTAGGGAACTCCGCGGTCGATGATCGAGGTGATGGAGTTGAGCTCATCGGCACAGCCCAGACGTTCGGCGATCGGGGTGAGACGGGCGATCTCGTCGGTCAGGCACTCGGTGACGAGCCGCTCGTCGGCCTCGGCGTCTTCGATGATGATCGCGTCCATCCCGTAGCGGGCGGCACGCCATTTGTTCTCGTCGTGGAACCAGTCGGGCATCGTCGGCAGCGTCTCTCCGGCATCGAGGCGGGCGGAGAGGTCGTCGACGAGGCACTGGACGAGCGCCGTGATCGCAGTGATCTCTTCGAGCGTGGGCAGCCCGTCACACACCCTGACCTCGACGGTTCCCCAGTTCGGGGCAGGACGGATGTCCCAGCGGATCTCATTGATGTTGTCGATGATGCCCGTGGTGAGCATGTCACCCACGTACTTCTCGTAGTCCACCCACTGCTCGAACTGGAACGGCAGTCCTGCCGTCGGCAGCTGCTGGAACATCATCGCCCTGTTCGAAGCGTAGCCGGTGTCCGTCCCACCCCAGAACGGCGACGATGCGCTCAGAGCCTGCAGGTGCGGAACATAGGCCAGCAGGGCATTGACGATCGGCAGAACCTTGTCGCGGGAGTCGATGCCCACATGGACGTGCACGCCGAAGATGAGCATGTTCCGCCCCCACCACTGGGTGCGGTCGACGAGTTCGAGGTAGCGGTCCTTGGCACGGACCTCCTGCGACTGCCACTGCGCGAAGGGGTGGGTCCCGGCGGACATGAGTTCGATTCCGCGATCCTCGGTGAGCCGACGCAGGGCCCCCATGGATGCGGCCAGGTCATCGGCGACCCCGGATACCGTCGAATGGACACCGGTGACGAGTTCGATCGTGTTTGTGAGCATCTCGCCCACGATCTGCTTCTCGAACTCGGGTGCACGTTCGGCAACATCGGTCAGCAGAACCTCTGCCGCGGGAGTCAGATCGAGACTGCCACCGTCCAACAGTGCCAGTTCCCATTCGACTCCGAGCGTGGAGCGGGGTGAGCGTGCGAAATCGACCATGGACCGATCATAGTATTGCGTGCCCGCATTTCCGGTCGACGGCCGATCGATGTGCGTCACATTCGGCCCGCATCCCGCTGGCGCTCAGAGAACCCGATCATAGAGACATTCACGCGATCCGTTCATCACCGTCGCTCAGGCGGTCTGCTTCAGGCGGTCTGCTCTGCACCGTCGCTCAGGCGTGCGCCGGACGTCGAGTCGAAGAGGTGGATGCGTGAGGCCTCGGGGGCCACCCGCACGGTGTCACCTCTGGCCACCCGCGTCCGCCCGTTGACCCGGGCGACTATCGACTCATCGCCGGCTGCCATTCCCGCCCGGCCGTGCACGTACGCATCGGCGCCGAGCTCCTCGACGAGGTCCACGCTCACCTCCAGGCCGCTGCTCGACTCGAGCCGGAAGTCCTCGGGACGGATCCCCGCCGTCACCCGAGTCCCGGTGAGCTCGGAGCGCTGGGCATCACTGAGTCGGATCTCGGACTCGCCGATCCGCACCGTTCCGTTCTCCACGGGCAGATCGATGAGATTCATCGCCGGCGAGCCCATGAACCCGGCGACGAAGAGATTGGCCGGACGGTCGTAGAGGGCCCGAGGTGTATCCACCTGCTGCAGCCGTCCGTCGGCGAGGACGGCGACTCGGTCGCCCATCGTCATCGCCTCGACCTGATCGTGGGTGACATAGACCGTGGTGACGCCGAGGCGGCGGGTGAGTGAGGCGATCTGTGCACGGGTCTGCACCCTCAGTTTGGCATCGAGGTTGGACAGCGGTTCGTCCATGAGGAACACCTGGGGTGAGCGGACGATGGCCCGGCCCATGGCCACACGCTGCCGCTGTCCGCCCGAGAGGGCCTTCGGCCTCCGATCGAGATAGGGCTCGAGGTCGAGCAGCTGTGCCGCCTCGCGAACTCGCTCGTGCCTCTGTGCCTTGGCCACACCGGCGATCTTGAGTGCGAAGGCCATGTTCTCGCCGACGGTCATATGCGGGTAGAGGGCGTAGTTCTGGAACACCATGGCGATGTCGCGTTCGCGGGGTGAGAGCCCGGTGACATCGTCGTCGCCGATTCTGATGTGCCCGCCGTCGACGGGTTCGAGGCCGGCGAGCATGCGCAGAGTCGTGGACTTGCCACACCCGGATGGTCCGACGAGGACGAGGAACTCGCCATCGGCGATGTCGAGACTGATTTCGTTGACGGAGGGAGTCAGCGCCTGCGGGTATTGGCGCATTGCCTTGTCGAAAGTGACGGTTGCCATGGTGAATCTCAACCTTTCAGGGGTGCGTCGGCACCCGACGATCCGCGGTGATCATTGTCGGAGTCCTCGTGGGCAGGAGCGGTGTGGTCGGCAGCGAGGCCGGTGTGGGCGAATGAGCGGTACTGGCCGCGCACCCGTGATGGTCGCGGGTGCAGGGTCGCGACCAACTCGACCTGCCACCTCGGTGAGGTCCCGGTCAGCGTCCACGCCGCCTGTCGGGCGGCTCCGATGGCCACGTACTCGGCCTGTTCGGGGACGTCGATGGGGACGGTGAAGATGTCCCTGGCCACCTCGCGCACCGCAGGGTTGCGGGCCGCCCCACCGATGAGCAGGAGCCGTGAGATGGTCACCCCTTGACGCAGCACCGCATCGAGGCCGTCGGCCAGTCCGCACAGCATGCCCTCGACGAATGCCCGAGCGACGTTCTCCGGCGAGGAGTTCGCCAGCGTCATGCCCTCCAGCCTGGCCGTGGCATCCGGCAGATTGGGGGTGCGCTCGCCCTCGAAATAGGGCACGAGGGTGAGTCCGTTCGCCCCGGGGGTCGATGCCAATGCCAGAGCTGCGACGTCGCTGTGATTGGTGCGCAGCAGCCCCGCCGCGGAGTCGAGGACCCGAGCGGCATTGAGGGTCGCGACGAGGGGCAGGCGCCCACCGTCGGCCGATGCGAATCCGGCGACCATGCCGGAGGCATCGCTGATCTCCAGCGTGGTCGGGCTGAAGACCGTGCCCGAGGTGCCGATCGAGATGACGACATCGCCCGAGGCGGCTCCCAGTCCCAGTGCGGCCGCCGCGTTGTCTCCCGCACCCGGGCCGACGAGGATGCCCTCGGGCGTGGACCCGGCACTTTCGTGCGGGCCCAGGACTCGGGGCAGGAGGACGGCTGCGCCGTCGAACTCAGGTTCGCCCGCATCTGCGCCCGGGGCATCGGAGGCTTTTCGGATCGCGGTCGTACCGGAGGTGTCTTGGCTCGCGCCGCCGCATGCTTCCCGAGCGGCGGCGCCGAACGCCGCCTGGAAGAGCTCATGATCGTAGCGTCCGGTGGCCGCCGAGAAGTACGCTGTGCCGCTGGCATCGGAGGCATCGGTGACGAGCGCCTCGAGGTCGGCCCCTCGCGGCGCGCCCGAACTGCTCGGCCCGTAGCCCAGCAGCCGCCAGGTCAGCCAGTCGTGGGGCAGCGCCACCGCCGCCACTCGGGAGGCGTTGTTCGGTTCGTGGTCGCGCAGCCACCGCAGTTTGGCGGCGGTGAAGGAGGCGACCGGGACGATGCCGGTGCGCTCGACGAATTCGTCCGCACCGATCTCGGCGATGAGTCTTCGCGCTGCCGCGTCGCTGCGCAGATCGTTCCACAGCAGCGCATCCCGGATGACCTGCCCCCGGTCGTCGAGGGCGATGAGACCGTGTTGCTGACCGCTGATGCTCACGGCGGCCACGTCTGCGAATCCGCCCGCATCCACGATCGCCTGCTGCAGCGCCGACCACCACGCCTCGGGGTCGACCTCGGTCCCGGCAGGGTGAGGGGCGCAGCCGTCGCGCAGGATCTCTCCCGTGGCCGGCTCGGCGATGACGACCTTGCAACTCTGCGTCGAGGAGTCTACGCCGGCAACCAATGAGCGTTCGATCCTCATCGCGACTCCTCGGCCCGCGCTTCAACCTGCGCTTCAACCTGCGCCTCGGTCTGCGCTTCGGCCCTCGAGCCGTCGAGGATCTCGAGGGCCAACGATGTGTCGACGATCGCAACATCGAGGATCCCTCCCGCACAGGCTGCGCGAACGGCCTCCGCTCGCGGGGCCCCGCGAGCCACACCGACGGTCGTCGCGGCGTTGCGCAGCTGCTCGAGAGTGACGGCGATGACGCGGTCGTCGATGGTGTCGACCTCGTCTCCGGCGGCGTCGAAGAGGCGACCGGAGGCCTCGGCCACCGCTCCGTCGGCCACCCCTGCCCGGCGCTGTTCGGGGCTGCACTTCTCCCACACCGAGGATTGGCCCTCCGCCCAGGCGGCGACCGAGACGACCGCGAGATCGAGATCGTCTGCGGCTTCCAGCGCACTCGAGATCTCGGGCAGGGCGCTGAGGTCAGCGGCGGTGTCGGCCTCGGTCACCAGCAGGGGCGCGGGCAGACGAACCATGGTCACCGCTGCGTCCTGTCCCAGACGGGCGAAGATCCCGGTGCTCGGGCGCCGCGGACCCAACTGGAGGGCACCGGCGAGCTGGACGACCGTGCAACGGGGGAGTGCAGGGGCGAATTCCGCTGCGGCATCCAGCGTCCGTGACCAGGCGAGTCCGATGCGCATCCCCGCCCGGGCGGAGCGATCGACGTAGGAGAGTGCGGCGCGCCCCATGCGCCGGGACTCATCGGCGTCCTCCTCGAGATCGACGACGACCGCCGAGCTCAGACCCAGTCTCTGGGCGAGACGTGCGGCCAGGCCGTCCTCGTCGGCGGACTCGGCCTCGATCGAGATGGTCACGACCCCGTGGTCAACGGCTTCCTGCAGCAGTCGGGCGACTTGGAAGCGGCTGAGCCCGTGCGCTTTGCCGATCTCCACCTTCGATCTGCTCAGGACGTAGTGCTCTCTGGCCAGCTGAGCCAGGAACCGGCGGTGTCTGGCGGTGGGCGCTGTGCTCATGGCTCTCCTTTCGGGATCGACGACGGACAAGCTCGGCGCTCATGTGTGAGCTATTGCACATCTGATTAAATCATGACACAGTATTGCACATGTGAGCACGAATGCTCATATGATATTTCGTCAAGCACACCCGACGGCGGGCAGCAATCCCGCAATGACGAGGGAAGGCAACCACGATGAAGCAGAAGATCACCGGCCGGGCTGTCACAGCGGCGGCCATCGGAGTGGTCGGAGCACTCACACTCGCAGGGTGTGGTGGCGCCGGGGGCAGCTCCAGCGGCGGGGGCAATGAAGAGGTCAATGTCCTCATGGTCAACAATCCGCAGATGCAGGACCTGCAGAAGCTCACAGCAGATCACTTCACGAAGGAGACCGGCATCACGGTCAACTACACGGTGCTGCCGGAGAACGAGGTCCGCGCCAAGATCGGTCAGGAGTTCTCGGCTCAGGCCGGCAACTACGATGTCGCGTCGATGTCGAACTATGAGGTGCCGACCTACGCCGAGAACGGATGGCTGACCCCGATGGACGAGGGAGTCGCCGATGCCGAAGGCTTCAACCAGGACGACATCCTCGAACCGATGGCCGAATCCATGACCTATGACGATCACATCTACGGCGAGCCGTTCTACGGGGAAGGCTCGTTCCTCATGTACCGGAAGGACATCTTCGACAAGGCGGGCGTGTCGATGCCGGAGAATCCGACGTGGGACGAAGTCGCCGACCTGGCGGCGAAGGTCGACGGTGCCGAGAAGGGGACCAAGGGCATCTGCCTGCGCGGGCTGCCCGGTTGGGGCGAGATGTTCGCGCCACTGACCACCGTGGTCAACACCTTCGGCGGCACCTGGTTCGACGAGAACTGGGACGCCCAGGTCGGCGCGAAGGAATTCAAAGAGGCCACGAACTTCTATGTCGACCTGATCAAGGAACACGGCGAATCGGGAGCCCCACAGGCCGGCTACACCGAGTGCCTGACCAACCTTCAGCAGGGCAACGTGGCGATGTGGTACGACTCGACCGCGGCGACGGGGACCCTCGAAGCCGATGACTCACCGGTCAAGGACAAGATCGGCTACGTCGCCGCTCCGGTGAAGGAGACGAAGTCGAGTTCGTGGCTCTACACCTGGGCATGGGGCATTCAGGACGCCGGCAAGAACCAGGATGCCGCGAAGCAGTTCGTCGCCTGGGCCTCCTCACAGGACTACGAGGAGACCGTTGCCGAGGAGCTGGGGTGGCAGCACGTGCCTGCGGGCAAGCGTGCCTCGACCTATGAGAACCCGGAGTACCAGAAGGCGGCGGAGCCCTTCTACCAGCAGACCGAGGATGCCATCAACTCGGCCGATCCGAAGAACCCCGGTGTGCAGCCGCGCCCGACCCTCGGCGTGCAGTTCGTGACCATCCCCGAGTTCGCATCTCTGGCGACGGGAATCTCCGAGGACATCAGCTCGGCGATTGCCGGACGCACCGCGGTGGACAAGGCCCTCGAGAAGGGTCAGAAGGAAGCGGAGAAGGTCGGAGACAAGTACAAGAAGTGAACGAGGCGGCCCGGGCTGCTGCGCCCGGGCACCAGGCCCCCACCGCCATCCACCACCGGAGGTTGTCCCTTGTCAGCACCAGCGCAAGATCGCCGCACCTCGGCGACGAGTGTGCCCACATCACCGAGGCCGACTGCGCCGAACGTCCGCCGGCGGTGGTCCCGACGCGCCCCGATGCTGCCGGCACTGATCTTCGTCATCCTCGTCACGCAGATCCCGTTCGCGATCACGATCGTCATCTCGTTCATGAAGTGGAACGCCGCCTACCCCGATGACATCAGCTTCGGGACTCTGCAGAACTATGTCACCGTCTTCACGGATTCGGACCTGCTGCGGGCCGTGTTCGTGACCGTCGGCCTCACCGTCTCGGTCGTGCTGATCTCGGCCGTGCTGGGTCTGCTCATCGCGCTGCTCCTCGACCGGAAGTTCATCGGACGCGGACTGGTGCGCACACTGATGATCACTCCGTTCCTCATCGTCCCGGTGGCCGCGGCGCTGCTGTTCAAACATGCCATCTTCAACCCCTCCTACGGGCTGGTCAACGGCCTGCTCACCACCGTCTTCGGTGAGGCCGCACCGCAGCCGGACCTGATGAGCACGGCTCCACTGGTGGGCATCGGGATTGTGCTCGTGTGGCAGTGGACGCCATTCATGATGCTCATCATGCTGGCGGGCCTGCAGTCACGTCCCATGGACGTCTACGAGGCCGCACTGGTCGACGGTGCCGGAGCCGGACAGACCTTCCGCTTCATCACGCTGCCGCACCTGCGCCGCTACATCGAGCTCGCGGCCCTGCTGGGCACGATCTACATCGTGCAGAACTTCGACACCGTCTTCACGATGACCTCCGGCGGGCTCGGGACCGCGAACCTGCCCTACGTCATCTACCAGGAGTTCTTCGTGGCCCAGGACTACGGAGTCGCCTCCGCGGTCGGCGTCATCGTCGTCATCGCCTCGCTCATCGTCGCGACCTTCGCGCTGCGGACCGCATCCACCCTGCTCAAGGAGGAGCACTCATGAGCGCCCCAGACATCACGGAGCCGACAGACTCGACCGGGATCGGTCCGCCGACGAATACACCCAGACAGAAGGCGAGGGCGCCGAGGCGGCCCGGCCAGAGCAGAGTCGGAAAGATCCTGCTCGGCCTCCTCGCCTGGCTGGTCGGTCTCATCTTCGTGTCCCCGCTGCTGTGGATGCTCCTGACCAGCCTGCATGCGGAGACCGACGCCTCGACGAATCCGCCGAGCTTCTTCGCGGAGCTGACTCTTGAGTCCTTTGCGAGCTTCTTCGGCGGCGGCAGCGGCGCGAGCCCCTGGCCCTTCCTCATCAATTCGGCCGTCGCCGCGATCGTCTCCACGCTCATCGTGTTGGTGCTGTCGACCATGGCCGCGTATGCGCTGGCGATCCGCCGGATCAAACGCTGGTCGGACGTGCTGTTCTTCCTGCTCTCGACGAAGATGCTGCCGATGGTCGCCGGGCTGCTGCCCGTCTACCTGGTCGCGCAGGCCTTCGGGATCCTCGACACGTGGCTTCTGCTCATCATCATCTACTCGGCGATGAACATGCCCATCGCCGTGTGGATGATGCGATCGTTCCTCGCCGAGGTGCCGATCGAGGTGCTCGAGGCCGCCGAGCTCGACGGCGCCCGGCTGCCCCGCGTGTTCATGAAGATCCTGCTGCCGCTGACCGCGCCCGGCCTGGCGGCCACGGCGCTCATCTGCTTCATCTTCTCGTGGAACGAGCTGCTGTTCGCCAATGTGCTGACCTCGACCGCGGCTTCGACGGCGCCGGTGTTCCTGACCAGCTTCGTCACCTCCCAAGGACTGTTCCTGTCCCAGGTCTGTGCGGCTTCACTGATCATCTCGGTGCCCGTGCTCGTCGCCGGCATCGCCGCCCAGGACAAACTCGTCCAGGGTCTGTCGATGGGCGCGGTGAAATGATGCCCGATCCACTCACACCACCGTCAGGGGAGAGATCATGACGAATTCCACGGACGCCTCGTACGGCGAGGATGCCCCGCACGGCGAGGATGGCCCGTACGGCAAGCACGATCTGCTGCCCCTGAACGAGGCGAACCTGAGCCGGATCGCCGATCGCGGGGTCGCCGTCCCCGGCTACGACCGGCACACGGTGACGCCGGGGATCGTGCACTTCGGCGTCGGAGGCTTTCACCGTGCCCACATGGCCATGGTCATGGACGATCTCCTGAGCACGGGAGTCGCGGGGGACTGGGGAATCGTGGGTGCCGGCGTTCTGCCGCACGACGTGGGTATGCGAGACGCTCTGGCCGGACAAGACCATCTGTACTCGCTGACCCTCAAGCACCCCGACGGCACACGCGAACGGCGGGTGGTCGGCTCGATCATCGACTACCGCTACGGACCCGACGACCCGCAGGGGCTGATCAACCTCCTCGGCGATCCGAGGATCCGGATCGTGTCACTGACCGTGACCGAAGGCGGGTACAACGTCAATCCGGTGACCGGGGACTTCATCTCCGATGATGCGGCGATCGTCGCTGACGTGGCCGCACTGGCAGCGGGGAGCCTGCCGAGCACGGTCTTCGGCTATGTCGTCGCGGCTCTGCGCAGGCGTCGCGCGGCGTCGACGGCGCCGTTCACCGTGCAGTCGTGTGACAACATCTCGGAGAACGGCACTGTTGCGAAGCGGATGTTCGGTGCCTTCGCCCGCCTCGTCGACCCGGAACTCGCGGGATGGATCGAAGAGAACGTGTCCTTCCCGAATGCGATGGTCGATCGCATCACTCCGGCCACCGCCGATGAGGATCGGGTCGAGCTGCACCGGGAGACGGGGCTCGAGGACGCGTGGCCCGTGGTCGCCGAGCCCTTCTTCCAATGGGTGCTCGAAGACAGCTTCGCCTCGGGCAGGCCCCCGTATGAACAAGCAGGTGTGCAGGTCGTCGACGATGTCAGACCCTATGAGCACATGAAGCTGCGCCTGCTCAATTCCGGACATCAGGGGCTGGCGTACTTCGGGCTGCTGGCCGGATACACCTTCGCCCATGAAGCCATGGGCAATCCCGACATCGCCTCCTACCTGCGCAGGTACATGGACGAGGAGGGCACGCCCAGCCTCGAGCCGCTGCCGGGCATCGACCTCGACGGGTACAAGGATTCACTCATCGAGCGCTTCAGCAATCCCGAGATCCGCGACACCTTGGCCCGCCTCGGCGCGGAATCCTCGGACCGCATCCCCAAATGGCTCGTCCCCGTCATCGTCGACAACCTGCGATCGGGGGCACCCGTCGAAGTGGCCGCGGCGATCTGCGCCTCCTGGGCCCGCTATGCCGAGGGCACCGATGAGCAGGGAGGAGCATTCACCATCGTCGACCGCAGCGCCGATCAGCTGCGCGCAATCGCCGGATCGCAGGCGCAGGACCCTCTGGCGTTCGTCCGCCAGGACCGGTTCTTCGGCACGCTGGCAGACGACGCCGACTTCACCGACCCCTATCTCGCAGCGCTTGCCTCACTGCACGAGCGCGGAGCCGCAGAGACCGCTCGGAGACTCGCCGCCCACGAGGAGCTCTGAAACAGCGTGGAGCTGCGACGCGAGGTGGAGCTGCGACGCGAGGTGGAACAGTGAGGCACCACCGATTCATCTCCGACGATTAGCATGGTGGCATGCGACCCAGACTTGGCATCATCGCTGCGACCGCCGCGCTCGCCCTGACCGGCTGCTCCGGCGGATCGGGCGACCCGCAGCCGGAGACGACCCGAGGAGCCGGCACCGCTTCGGCATCCGCACAGAAGGCCGAGAGCGGCCCCGATGGCTTTGCGGACGAGGCGAAGGACATCGTCGACTCGTTCTCCGACGACGAGCTCGCGGGGTCGCTCATCATCGGCACTTGGTCGGGCGCCGACACACAGACCGGGGTGAACCTGGTCGAGGACAACCACCTCGGCGGGGTCATCGTCATGGCCGACAATCTGCCCGAGAACCCGACGCCGGACGAGGTGGAGGGCGTCACGAAGGCGATCGACGGTGCTCGGTCCGAGCGGCAGCCGGTGTCGATCGGCGTCGATCAGGAGGGCGGCCCGGTGTCGCGCCTGAGCACCGCGGCGCTGCCGTTCCCGCCGCTCATGGCGCTGTCGGCCGCTCATGATCCCGAACTCACGCAGGTCGCGACGAAGGTGCAGGGACAGAATCTGGCCGAACTGGGCTTCACGATCGACTTCGCTCCCGTCGCCGACGTCACGACGGGGGAGAAGGACGTGACGATCAACGTGCGCTCGGCCGGCGACGATCATCAGGAAGCCGCCGAGGTGGTCGCCCAGGCCGCGACCGGGTATCAGCTGGGCGGTGTCGCCGGGTCCGCGAAGCACTTCCCGGGCCACGGGCGCCTCCACGACGATTCGCACACAACCCTGCCGGTGTCGCAGAAGAGCATCAGGGAACTCGAGGACACGGACCTGCTGCCGTTCAAATCTGCCGTCCAGGCCGGAATCCCGATGGTCATGATGGGCCACATCGGTCTGCCCGAGGCGGAGACGACTCCTGCGACGCTGAATGGCAAGGCCTATGAGGCGCTGCGGGACACGCTCGACTTCGACGGCGTCATCATCACCGATGCTCTGAACATGGAGGCCGTCGACCAGAGCCAGGATGGGGGAGAGACGGTCAAGGCGCTCGCCGCCGGCGCCGACCTCGCACTCATGCCGCCGGACTCTGCCGCCGCACAGCGGGCGGTGGTCGCGGCGATGGACAGCGGTGAGCTGGAGAGGCCCGATCTGGAGGAGAAGGCACAGCGCGTGGTCGCGATGCAGCTGGCCACGGCCCAGAAGCAGAAGACGATGGGCAGCGCGGGCGATTCCGAGGACCCGCAGGAGGTTCTCACCGATGTCGCGGAGAAGTCGCTGACCGTGCTGAAGGGCCAGTGCTCGTACAAGGGCACCGATTCGATCTCCATCGTCGGCGGCAGCGAGAAGGAGAAGTCAGAGCTGACCAAGGCCGCGAAGGACGCCGGACTCGAAGTCGGCTCCGGTGGCACGAGCGTGAGCTTGAGTCCGGACACCTCCGCCGAGGTGGCCGTGGGCACAGCTGCACCGTGGACGATGCGCGATACCCCGGCGAAGGCGGCCGTGACCGCCTACGACAGCAACCCGGATGCGCTGAAGGCAGTTGCGAAGTGGCTCAAGGGCGATCTCAGCGCCTCGGGTGACCTGCCCGTCGAATACGACGGCAGCGACAAGGCTCCCGACTGCAGCTGACACAGTCCCGTCTGCAGCCGACACAGAAAACCCCTCTCCCAGCTGGGACCAACGAGCTGGAAGAGGGGTGTCCTGTGTGTACTGGATCAGAGAACGCGGATGAAGGTGACGTCGCCCATCCAGCTGTAGCTGCGCTTCGAGGTGCCTGATCCCGGTGAGCCGGCATCGTACATCTGTCCGTCACCGGCGTAGATGCCGACGTGGCCCGGGTGCCAGATGATGTCACCGGGCTTGGCCTCCGACTGGGAGACGACCTTGCCTGCGCCCTTCTGTGCGCCCGAGTTGCGGGGCAGATCGACGCCGACCTTGCCGTAGACCCATTTGGTGTAACCGGAGCAGTCCCAACCGCTCTGCGAGGTACCGCCGAACACATAAGGAGTGCCGGTGCCCTTCTCGGCCCAGCTGATGACCTGTTCGGCCTTCGAGCCGTCCATCGATCCTGCATCGCCGGCTCCGGAGTCCTTGCTCTCGCCCTTGTCCGACTCGCCGCTGTCACCGGAATCCGAGGAGCCGGAGTTCGCCTGCTCTGTCTGTGCGGTCTCCGAGGATCCGCCCGATTCCTCTTCGTCGGTGGTCTCGACGGGTTCCGGCTTGGGCTTCGGTTTCGGAGCAGCCTCGGCAGTGATGGTCTCGACATCGGCGCTGAAGGAGGAGTCCTTCTTGTCCTTGTCTTTGTCCTTGGATTCGTCGCCTGCGCCGACGGTCGCGGTCTGGTTCTCGAACTCAACCTGCGTCTGTGCCTCTGATTCGGCGGAGACCGAGGCCTTGTCGTCGGCTCCCTGTCCTGCGGCCGGAAGAACGGCTGCCGTGAGCAGACCACCGCTGGCAGCGACAACGGCTGCGCGACGTCCGAAGACGGCGGAGTTGGCATTCAGGATGTCGGTCAGTTCGGTCAATGGAGTCTTGACCTTGGCTTCTGCGGCGCGGCGGCCATGCTGCTTACTTGCCACGTTTTCCTCTCGTCACCTATTGGGAAAGTCCCAACCGCCACATTTCGGTCCTCAGGTTGTTCGCGTCGAGTGTGGCGTGCGGTCCTCGGTGCGAAGTCGTCACTTTCGTGAACGACCTTCACAACTGTAACCAATCAGTGACCGATTGTCACGTTTTTGTTACAAACGTCGATATTTATCGTCAAGTCTGTAACACTCCAGGTCAGAGGCCTGAGATTGTGTGAAGCCTGTATAACATCCACATTCGTAGCCGCGGTCCCCAGGAGTGATTTGGCCCACTCCTCGCCCTGTTCATGAACGTTATATAACAGATCGGCGACGGCAGATTCGCAGGTCGTGACTGTGTGCGGTGGCGGCTCGTGACGGTGTGCGGAGGCGGCGGGTGGTTCAGGCTCCGGTCGCGACGGGGCGGCCGGGGTCCGAGGACCAACCCGACCAGCTGGCGGGGTAGAGGCTCGATTCGATGCCGAGGGTCGCCAGTGCCAGGGCGTTGTGACAGGCACTGACTCCGGATCCGCAGTAGACGCCGACGGGCTGGTCGAGCGCGCCGAGGTGGGAGAAGCGCGAGCGCAGGGATTCCTCGTCGAGGAATCGGCCGGCTGCGGTGTTCTCGCCGGCGGGGGCGCTCTTGGCGCCGGGGATGTGACCGGCCCGGGAGTCGAGGGGTTCGGTCTCGCCCCGGAAACGTTCGCCGGCACGCGCATCGAGTAGGACGCCTGTCCAGGCGGATGCGGCATCGGCGTCGATGACCGGCATCGAATCGGGTGTGATCGTGACTGTGCTCGGTCGCACGGGCTCGCCTGGACCGGTGGCCAGTTCGCCGCCGGCTGCGACGAATGCGCTGAGGCCGCCGTCGAGGACACGTGCCTTCAGGCCCGCCCACTGCAGCAGCCACCAGGCGCGGGCAGCGCCCTGACCCGAATTGTCGTCATAGACGACGACGTCGGTGAGCTGGTCGATGCCCCAGGCCCGGATCTGTTCCTGGAACTCTTCGGCGCTCGGCAGCGGGTGGCGTCCGTGGGTGGGGGCGTGCTCGGCGTGTGCGGCGAGTTCCGTATCAAGGTCGACGTAGATCGCTCCGGGGATGTGACCGGCGGCGAAGTCGTCCCGGCCATCGGGCTTCTGCAGTGTCCAGCGGACGTCGAGCAGCCTCGGCGTGGATCCGTCGTCCGAGAGGCGGGCGAGCAGTTCCTCGGCGGTGATGAGGACGTCGAAGCGTTTCATGGGGATTCTCCTGGTGGGTGGGTCGAAGGGGTTCAGCAGGGTTGGGTCAGGAGGACGACATGACGCTCGCCCAGGCGCGTGAACACCAGCGTCGCCTTGTCTCCCGACGGCAGTTTGAGCTGCCGCCTGACCTGGTCAGGAACGATATCAGCTCCACGCTTCTTGATCACGACCGAGCCGATGCCGCGGCTGATGAGCGCCTTGCGCAGATTCGGGATCTTCGCCGACAGAACGTCGGTGACCTCATAGGCGCTGACCCCGGCCGAGGCGGGTCCGGTGGGTTCGACGTCGCTGGTCAGGTACGCGATCTTCGGGTGGACACGGCGAGCCTGCAAGGGCCCGCACAGGGCGGTGACGAGCCCAGCGCGCACGATCGCGCCATCGGGTTCGAGGAGGTACCGGCCGAGTTCGCCGACCCCGTCCTCATCGTCGTCGGGCAGATCGTCTTCGTGGACGAGGAGCGTGCGCTCGCCCATCACGAGGGCGCTGCGACCGGGGCGCTGACGGGCGTTGCCGAAGTAGAGGCAGAGCTCGACGACCTCTCCCGCGTGGGAGACCCACTGCGCCTCGGCCTCGTCGGGGATGAGGCTGTGGTCGAGCCCGGGGCCGAGTTTGACTCCCGCGGACTTCGCCGCGATCGCCGTGTCGACGACCCAGGACAGCGAGGGGGAGAAATCCTCGGGATCGTAGATGCGTGCAGTGGCCCCGTGCGTGCTGCCCTTGTCCGTCGTCCGTCGAGCCGGATCGAACCACAGGGCGTCGAACTCGGAGGTGTCGACGTCCTCGGCACGGGCATGCTCGACCTCGGCATTGGCCAGGTGCCGGAGATTGAAGCTGGCGATGGCGGCGGTCACCTCGTCGGCATCAACGGCTGCGACCCGCGCACCCATTCCAGCGAAGGCGAAGGAGTCGGCGCCGATCCCGCAGCCCAGATCCGCGATCGTGGCCGGAGCATCGGCCGTGTCCCCGTCGGCGCTGTCGGCATGGTCAGCGTCGGTGCTGTCGGTGCCGGTGTTGTCGGCAGCGGTGTCGCGGCCGGTGTCTGCGCCCTCGCCGAGGAGGCGCCGGGCATGGTGCGCGGCCACGGGCAGTCGTGTGGCTTGGGCCAGGCCGTCGCGGGTGAACAGCATGTCTTCGGCGAACGGGCCGAGTTTCTTCACGGCTTCCTTGCGCAGCTGAGCCTGTGTGAGCAGGCCTGCGGTCACCTCGGCGGAAAACCCTTCTTTGCGCAGCGCCGATGATCGGGCGAGTTCGTCCGCAGGCAGGTCCTCGATCCGATCGAGCCGGTCGAGGACGGTGACGTCGAGGAGTTCGGTGAGTGTCTGCGGATCCATACCGTTCACCCTATCGCCCTGAGGTCAGTCGCAGGGCCGGCGATCCTCGGTCGTCCGGCGAGACGATGTTGCAGGACTATAAGGAAACGGTGAGAGGAGCGTTCGGTGATTGTGCCTGAGACCCAGTCATGTAAGTTGTTGGCTGTGACGTTATTGACCGCTCGCGACATTCGCGAAATCGCCGCTGACATGGGTCTGCGCCCGACCAAGCAGAAGGGGCAGAACTTCGTCATCGACCCCAATACCGTGCGCTCGATCGTCACATCCGCCGCGCTCGGCGACCACAGCAGCGTCGTCGAGATCGGTCCCGGTCTTGGGTCGCTGACCCTGGGCCTGTTGGAAGCCGGCCACCAGGTCACCGCCGTCGAGATCGATGAGGTCCTCGCCGCTCGCCTGCCCGCAACGGTGGCGAAGTACCAGACTCCCGCGATCGGCCGGCGAACCGAACCCGGCGCCGAGGCCGCGAACTTCGAGATCGTCAACGCCGATGCACTCAAGGTCACGAAGTTGCCGAGCGAACCGGACGCGCTGGTCGCGAACCTGCCCTACAACGTCGCGGTTCCCGTGCTCCTGCGCTTCCTCGAGATCTTCCCGAGCCTGAAATCCGTCCTCGTCATGGTTCAGCTCGAGGTCGCCGAACGTCTCGCGGCCGCCCCGGGGTCACGCACCTACGGTGTGCCCAGCGTCAAGGCCCAGTGGTACGGCGATGTCACCCTGGCCGGGCGCATCGGCAAGAACGTGTTCTGGCCGGCGCCGAACATCGACTCAGGGCTCGTCCACATCGGCGTGAATCGCCGACACCGCGACCCGGATGCGCGCCGCCGCCTGTTCGGCCTCGTCGACGCGGCCTTCGCCCAGCGACGCAAAACCCTGCGCGCGGCACTGTCGAGCTGGGCCGGCAGCCCCCAGCAGGCCGAGGAGCTGCTCCTGGCCGCCGATATCGATCCCAAGACCCGTGGCGAAGCCCTCGGCGTCGCGGACTTCGAACGCCTGGCCGCGACCGGCGTCGCTGAGTCGGGTGCTTCCACCGTGAGGCAGGACGCTGCCGCGTCGACTGCCTTCGCCACACCCGAATACGCACCCGACAGCACACCCGAATACGCACCCGACAGCACACCTACACAGGAAAGCCCGCAGTCATGAGCGCCCAGCTGCACTCGCGTCCGACGACCCTGACACCGGTGAAGGTGCAGGCGCCGGGCAAGATCAACGTCCACCTCGGCGTCGGCGGTTCCGGCGATGACGGCTACCACGAACTCGCGACGGTGTTCCAAGCTCTCAACCTCCATGAGACGCTGACCCTCATCCCCGGCGGCAGCTCATCGATCGTCGTCGGCGGACGCTACGGCGACGACGAAGTGCCCCAGGACGAAACGAACGTCGCCCGCAGGGCCATCAACCACCTCATCGCATCCCTCGAGGGCGAACGCGATGTCGACGTGCTGCGTGACCTCGACATCGTCATCGACAAACAGGTGCCCGTCGCCGGCGGTATGGGCGGAGGCTCGGCCGACGCCGCGGCGGCGCTGTGCGGCGCCGCCCACCTCATCGGGGGAGTGGATGACGCGGTCCTCCATGACTGCGCGGTCGACGTCGGCGCCGACGTCGCCTTCCTCCTCCGAGGGGGCACGGCCATCGGCTGCGGACGCGGGGAGAAACTCAGCCCCGTGCTCACCCGCGGGCAGTTCCACTGGGTCATGGCCACCTCGGCGAGGCAGCTGTCGACACCGGCGATCTACTCACGGTTCGACGAACTCATCCCGAACCCCGAACCGGCGGAGGTGCCCGCCGAGGTCCTCACGGCGCTCGCCGCCGGCGACCCGGACACCCTGGCGACCGCGGCCGGCAACGACCTCACCGATGCGGCGGTCTCGGCCCTGCCCGAACTCGCCGAGGTGATGGAGGCCGGGCGCGACGCCGGTGCACTCCTGCCCCTGATCAGCGGGTCGGGACCGACGATCGGCTTCCTCGCCCGCGACGCACATCACGCACTCGACCTCGCGGTCCTGCTCCAGGCCACACGTGGAGTCAAAGAAGCGCTGCGGACCACCGGTCCGGCTCCCGGCGCCCACGTGGTGTCGCAGAACTGATGCCCGAAGCCGAGTATCGCGGTATGAGCCGTGCAGAGGACGCACACACAGGCGGCCGGGCCGGCGGCGGCAATCTCCACGAGAGTCTCCTCAACTCGATCGGCATGGACATCGTCGCCGGAGCCCTGGCGGCGGGAACCGTGATCAGGACCGAAGAGCTGCGCGTGAGATACGAAGTCTCGCTGTCCGTGGTCCGCGAATCGGTGCGCGTGCTGGAGTCTCTGGGCATGGTCAAACCGATCCGCCGCCTCGGGCTCGTGATCCTGGCGATGGAGGAATGGACCATCCTCGATCCCTTGGTGGTGCGGTGGCGAATGGCTGCGACTCCGGAGGTCCAGCTGCGCTCACTGACCGAGCTGCGGGTCGCCATCGAACCGCAGGCCGCCTACCTCGCCGCGGTGCATGCCTCCGCCGACGCGGCCGAGGAGATCATGCGCTTGGCCGCGAGAATGCGCACCAGCGGACGCAAGGGTGAGGTCGAAGAGGTGCTCGAGGTCGATATCGCCTACCACCGCGCTGTCCTGCGGGCGGGCGGCAATGAGCTCTTCGCCTCCTTCGACTCGGTCGTCGCGGAGATCCTGAGTGGGCGCACCGACGCCGGGCTGATGCCGAAATTCCCCCACCCCGATGCGCTGCAGTGGCATTTCGACGTCGCCGACGCCATCGGCAACCGAGACCCCGAACGCTCCCATGCCGCGATGACGAAGATCATGACGCGGGCGTTCGCCGAGATGGAGGACGCCTGGGAGGGTCAGCCCCGCCTGGGGCCCGGCCGCTGAGACGGCGTCCGCCGAGACGGTTTCCGCCGAAGTGGTGCCCCCGCCGAAGCTGCGGGCGACTCAGAATGCGCCGGCGACGGCGTAGATGACCAGGCTGAAGCCGAAACCGACGAGGCCGAGGAGCGTCTGCGCCACGGTCCAGGTCTTCAGCGTGGTCTTCGTGTCCATGCCGAAGAACCGCGAGACCAGCCAGAACCCCGAATCGTTGACATGGCTGGCGAACACGGAGCCCGCGGCCAGGGACAGCACGATGGCGACGACCTGGAGGCTCGAGAAATCCGGGTTGTCGACCACCACCGGCTGCACGAGCGCCGCCGCTGTGGTCAGTGCGACCGTCGCCGAGCCTTGGGCGATGCGCACGATTGCTGCGATGACGAACCCGGCCACGATGACCGGCAGTCCCAAAGCCGCCAGGGAGTCGGCGATCGAATCGCCGATCCCGCTGGCACGCAGCACCCCGCCGAACATGCCGCCGGCTCCCGTGATGAGGATGATCGAACACACCGGCCCCAGCGCCGAGTCGACGATGTTCTCGACCATGCCGCGTCCCTTGTTCTTGCGCCATCCCAGCAGCCACATGGCCACCAGTACGGTGATGAGCAGGGCGATCGGGGTTTCGCCGAGCATCCGCAGGGTGGTGATCGTGGTGGATTCGGCGTCGATCCAGCCCGCCTGGCCGGCGAAGTCGAGACCGGTGTTGAGGAAGATGAGCACGAGCGGCAGAGCGAGCAGGACGACGACCGTGGAGAGCTTGGGTGAGGATCGGAAGTCGGCGAACTCACCGCCTCGGTCGTGTGCCAGAAGTGAGGGGACCGGGATGTCGACTCGCCTGCCGACGAAGAGTCCGAACAGGTATCCGCACAGATACCACGCGGGGACGGCGATGATGACACCGCAGATGAGGACGAGGCCGACGTTCGCTCCGAGGAGTCCGGATGCGGCCACGGGCCCAGGGTGGGGCGGGACGAAGATGTGCATCGCCGAGAAGGCGATCGCCGAAGGGAAGGCATAGAGCAGCATGGAGCCGCCGAGGCGCTTGGCCACGGTGAAGATGATCGGCAGCATGACGACGAGGCCGGCGTCGAAGAAGATCGGGAATCCGAACAGCAGAGAGGTCATCCCCAATGCCAGCGGTGCACGCTTCTCTCCGAAGGCTCTGATGAGCGCGTCCGTGAGCACCTGTGCCCCTCCGGAGAGCTCGAGCATCCGGCCGAGCATGGCCCCGAGACCCACAAGGAGTGCGACGCTGGCCAGGGTGGATCCGAAGCCCTCGTACATCACGGGCACGAGGTCGGCGGGGGCGATGCCGGCGGCCAGGGCGGTGATCACGCTGACCACCGCGAGGGCGACGAAGGCGTGAAGCCTGAAGCGGATGATGAGCAGGAGCAGGACGGCGATGGCGGCTGCGGCCATGCCGAGCAGCGCGGGGGCTGACAGCGTCCAGTTGAGATCGATATCGGTCACGGTTTCCTCTTCCTTGAGGGTCGGAGATGGTCAGGCGGTGGTCAGTCTGCGAATGGCAGGTGCTTGAGGATGTGGCGGGCGACTTCGTCCGGGGTCAGATCGATCGGTGCGAGCATATGCGCCTCCTCGGCAGAGAGTTCTTCCAGCGTCTCGAGCTGGGAGTCGATGAGCGTCGGAGACATGAATTCGTGTGAGCGGAAGGCGAGATGGTCGATGATGATCTCGCGGCTGCCGGTGAGATGGATGAAGAAGGTCTGTGGAGCCTTGACTCGCAGGTAGTCCCGATAGCTGCGTCGCAGCGCGGAGCAGGCGACGACGGGAGGCGGATCCGAAGTCAGTTCGCCTGCCACGGTCCTCAGCCACGGCCAGCGGTCCTCATCGTCGAGGGGGAGTCCCGCGTTCATCTTCGCCTTGTTGTCGCTGCTGTGGAGATCGTCGGCGTCGACGAAGGGGAGCCCGAGCTCCGCAGCCAGGCGACCGCCGATCAGCGTCTTCCCCGTGCCGGACACCCCCATGACGATAAGCGGGGGAAGATCCATCTCAAGCGGCCTCTCGTAAAAATATGATGATATTGCTAAACTGCGATGAATAAATCAGATTTATAAAATCTAAATGAGCCGCGTGCAACTGTCAACCACGAAGAAGAGGATTGGGAATGACTGCGGAAGTGGGCGTGATCGGCACCGGGGTGATGGGATCGAATCTCGCGAGGAACCTCGCACGGAATCTGGCCGACCGGGCAGGCGCGCGTGTCGCCGTCTACGATCGTGACGTCGGTCGGGCTCGGGCAGTGGCGCAGGAGCATCCGGACGCCGACTTCCTCGTCGCCGAGTCGCCGGCGGATCTGGCGGACAGACTGTCCGGCCCACGCGTGGCGATCCTCATGGTCAATGCGGGGCCGGCCACGGACTCGGCGATCAGCGATCTGCTGCAGGTGTTCGAAGCCGGAGACATCATCGTCGACGGCGGAAACTCACTGTTCACCGACAGCATCTCCCGCGGCAGGCAGGCAGAGGCGGCCGGCATCGAATTCGTCGGGGTCGGCATCTCCGGTGGAGAGATCGGGGCACTCGAGGGACCGTCGATGATGGTCGGCGGTACCGAGCTCGCCTGGGCCAGGCTGCGCCCGATACTCGAACCCGTCGCCGCTGAGGCGAACCGGGAGTCCTGCATCGCACACGTGGGCACCGACGGGGCCGGCCACTTCGTCAAAATGATCCACAACGGCATCGAATACGCGGACATGCAGCTCATCGCCGAGGCCTTCGCCGTCCTGCGCGGCAGGCTCGGTCTCACCCCGCCCGAGATCGCCGAGGTGTTCAGGGAATGGAACCTGGGCGATCTGGAGTCCTACCTCATCGAGATCACCGCCGAGGTCCTCGCCCACACCGATGAGGCCACGGGCGAGGCGTTCGTCGACATCATCGCCGATTCGGCCGGGGCCAAGGGGACCGGTGGGTGGACGGTGAAGACCGGCCTCGACCTCGGAGTTCCCGTTTCCACCATCGCCGAGGCGGTCTCGGCTCGGTCTCTGTCCGCGGCATCCGTCCTGCGATCGTCCGGCCCTGCCCTCGACGGTCCCCGCCCCACGGCCGGCGGGGCGCGGGACGACGGCACCGCCGCCTCGGCGATCAAGGAACCCGACGCTGTCGTCGAGACGGTGCGCAGGGCACTGTTCACGGGCAAGATCCTCGCCTATGTGCAGGGCTTCCACGAGATCGCCGCAGGGTCACAGGAATACGGATGGACCACCGACCTCGGCGAGGTCGCCAGGATCTGGAGGGCCGGGTGCATCATCAGGGCCAGGTTACTCGACCGGATCGCGGGGGCCTACGAGACGGACCCGGACCTGAGCTCGCTGCTGGCCGATCCGCACGTCCAGGACGCTCTCAACGCGGGACAGCAGTCGCTGCGTGAGGTCGTCGCGGATGCAGCCACCCACGGCGTTCCGGTGCCGGCGCTGGCCTCGGCGCTGGGATACTTCGACGGGATCCGCACCACCCGGGCTTCGGCCGCTCTGGTGCAGGCACAGCGTGACTTCTTCGGCTCCCACACCTACGCACGCGCGGACAGGGCCGGAACCTTCCATACCCTGTGGGCGGGCGATCGCAGCGAAACGAAGCTGTGACCGGCGCAGAGGTGCACCCTTGGCCTCGCAGGAGCGGCGGCCGTCGTCTCTGCAGTCGGGCGACAGTGGCCCGAAGCCGTCTGACGTGGCAATGTGGGTGACATGACTTTGCCACATGAAGATGTTGACCCCAACGGACTGCTCGAATACTCGGTGGTCTTCACCGACCGATCGCTGAACCACATGTCGGGTCGGTTCGTGTCCGTGATGCAGGACATCAACCGCGTCCTGCGCGAGGCCTACGACGCCCACAGTGTGGCGATCGTTCCCGGCGGCGGCAGCTATGCCATGGAATCCGTGGCCCGGCAGCTCGCCACCGGCCAGAAATGCCTCGTCGTGCGCAACGGGCTGTTCTCCTTCCGCTGGTCACAGATCCTCGACGCCGGGTCCATCGCGAGTGAGACGACCGTGCTCAAGGCCTCACCGCTCAGCGACGAGCACCAGTCGGCCTGGGCTCCCGCCCCCACCGCCGAGGTGGTCGCCGCCATCGAGTCCGAACGTCCGGCCGTCGTGTTCGCTCCCCATGTCGAAACCGCCTCCGGTATGCTCCTGCCCGACGACTACATCCGCCAGGTCGCCGAGGCGGTCCACAGTGTGGGCGGCATCTTCGTCCTCGACTGCATCGCCTCGGGCGCGGTCTGGGCCTCGCAGGAGAAGCTGGGCGTCGACGTTCTCATCAGCGCCCCGCAGAAGGGGTGGAGCGGATCGCCCTGCGCCGGTTACGTCATGCTCAGCGAGGCCGGTCGGGCCGCGGTCGAGGAGTCCACCTCGACGAGCTTCGCCATGGACCTGAAGAAGTGGCTGTTCATCGCCGACGAATACGAAGAGGGTCGGGCGCCGTACCACGCGACCATGCCCACCGATTCGCTGGCACACAATGCCACGGTCATGCTCGAGACCGAACAGATCGGCTTCGACAAGCTCTCGGCGGCACAGTTCGAGCTCGGAGACCGGGTTCGCAAGGTCTTCTCCGACCGCGGACTGCCCTCGGTCGCGGCACCCGAGTTCGCCTCACCCAGCGTGGTCGTCGTCCACACGGATGACCCGAAGCTGGCCACAGGTGCGCAGTTCAAGGAAGCCGGAGTCCAGATCGCTGCCGGAGTTCCCCTGCAGTGCGACGAACCCGAAGACTTCTCGAGTTTCCGGATCGGTCTCTTCGGCCTCGACAAGCTCGGCGACATCGCCGGCTCGATCTCGCGCCTGGAGGCCGCACTCGACTCGATCGGCGTGACGCCGCAGGGCTGAGGTCCGCGCACTCGACTCCGAGTGCTCGTGCACCGACGCGAGTCTCACCGCACACCAAGAGCGCCGAAACATCCCGCTGCACAGGGTGGTTTCGGCGCTCTTGGTGCGTGATGCCTGTCCGCCGCGGTATCGACAGTGAAGGTCCCTGCACCACTGGCAGAGCACAGGAACCACAAATACACTGTGCCAATGACTCAGAAGGAACAGCGCCGACGACTGGGGGCGAATGATCTCGACCTCGAAGACGAACTGGTCGATGAAGCAACCGGGACTGTGGTCGCGGGTGCGAAGCGTCTGAACCGGAAATGGCCGGAGCTCATCGTCACCGGATTCTTCGGCGGCGTCGACGTCGGCCTGGGCATTCTGGCGATGGTGCTGGTCAAACAGACGACGGGTTCGGATGTGCTGGCCGGTCTTGCATTCGGCATAGGTCTGCTGGCGCTGAAGCTTGCTCACTCGGAACTGTTCACTGAAGAGTTTCTGCTGCCCATCAATGCAGTGATCGCAGGTCAGGCCAAGGTGCTTCAGATAGTTCGCCTGTGGGCGGTGACCCTCGTGACGAACTTGGTCGGAGGCCTGGCCTTCGCCGGGCTGATGGTGCTGGCGCTGCCCGACTATCATTCGACGATGATCGACACCGCCGTCAAGTACATGGACCAGTCGTCATTGGTGGGAATGATCGCATTGTCGCTCTTGGCCGGTGCCACCGTCACTCTGTCGACGCGGATGTCGCAGGGGACCTCGAACGACGTCGTCCTCGCCATCGTCAGTTTGGCATCCGGCCTGTTGCTCATCGGTCTCGGCATGCTCCACGGCGCTCTCAACGCGATCGTCATCTTCGCAGCCATGTTGGCCGGGGCGGACATCTCGATGGTGGACCTGCTGAAATGGTTTGCGATCGTCATCCCGTTCAATATGCTCGGTGGGCTGGCTCTCATCACTCTGCCCAGGGTCGTGCGCACATATCGTGTGCTTCGCGCAGTGCGCCAGGGCTCGGTCTCCCTGGAAGACCTTGAACGCCAGGCCGAGTAGCGCGGCTGACCACTGCCGGTCAGCGGTCAGCCGCGATCATGCCACGTGCAGCGTCTCCTCCCGGCCCGGCTTGCCACGTGCAGCGTCTCCTCCCGGCGCCAGGATGCCACGTGCAATGTCTCGCCCTGTCCCCAGTTATTCATACAGGTACCACCGCCAACAACACTCAGCGCCATAACCTCTCCGTGCAGCACGAGGTTATGGCGCTGAGTGTGCGTGGTGCCGCCTGAGGCACACGACCCGGACTCAGCCAGGCGCGACCTGCGCTCAGGCGGTGCTGCCGAGGGCGACCACATTGTCGGCGAGTCGTTCGTTGTCGCCGTACATGAAGTGGTTCTTCATATTCTCCGAGAAGCGGCTGGCCTCGGTGTTCAGCCCGACCGCCTCGGCGACCTCACGGATGTGCATCGGTGTCGCGCCGCAGCACACGCCGATGTAGTTGACGCCCAAGTCGTAGACTTCCCTGGCGAAGGAGCCGATCTCGTAGCGGTTCGTCTGCAGCGGATCGAGGGCCGTGGGGAAGGTGCGCTCGTGCGGGGACTGCACTGCGGCCAGGGGATCGGAGAGGTTGAAGAAGGTCGGTTCGTCCTCGGTCGTGCGATAGGGGATCGGCAGGGCGCCGACGTGACAGGACACCGCCGCGCGGATCTCCTTCAGCCACGGCAGCATCGTCGCGGGACCGCGGAAGCAGTTGAGGCCGACGACGTCGACGCCCAGCTGTTCGAGTCTCTGAGCCGTCTCGACGATTCCGACGCCGTCGGCCATCTCCTGGAAGGCCATGGGTGCGAGGGTGAGGACCACGGGCAGTCCGCTGGCCGTGGCGACCTCGGCCGCGGCGATGGCCTCACCGGCGAAGTAGAAGGTCTCACCGATGATGAGATCGGCGCCCTCGTCCACGGCCCAGCCGACCATTTCGGCGAACATCGCACGCACCTCGGCCTGGCGGTCGGGGCTCTCGGGATCCCAGATGTTCGAGTTCGAGATGTTTCCGGCCATGAAGTTGCCCGGTTCGGCATCGGCGACGCTGCGCGCGATCTGCAGGGCGGAGCGATTGAGCGGCTCTAGGAGGTCCTCCTTGCCGATGACCCGCATCTTCTCACGGTGGCCGTTGTAGGTGAAGGCCTCGACGATGTCCGAACCGGCCCGCTGGAAGTCCACGTGCAGGGATCGCAGGGCGTCGGGGAATTCGAGGGCGACTTCGGGCACGAATTCTCCGGCGGACAGGTAGCCGCGCTTCTCGAGCTCGAACAGGAAGCCTTCGGCGCAGATCACGGGGCCGGCATCGAGGCGATCGGTCAGGGCGTTGCTGGTGGTCATGGTTCTCTCCGTTTGGAAGGTAGAGGACAGGCGATTGAACCGCGCAGGCTGAACACCTGGGCTCTACGCATACAACCAGTTCCGCCGACGTTGCCGACGTCACATCGACATAATCGAGTCATATGACGCTCGGAGACGTTCTCGGCGGCTCCGCTGTCTCGACCCGCCGAGCAGGCGGACTACGAAGACGTCTTCTCCGAGTGCCCGCCCGCTTTCGTGCGCAGCGGGGCGAACGGTTTGAGCAGCAGGTTGGTCACGGTCGACGAATACCAGCGCAGGCTCCGTTCGAACGGTGACCACGACAGCACGTACGTGGTGAGCAGGGCCAACAGGAGACAGATGCTCAGGACGATCGGAGCGCTGTAGACATCCAGACTGTCGTCGAGGAGGGGTTGGAAACCGCGGACGACGAATCCGTGGATGACGTAGATGGCCAGGCTGTGACGGCCGATCTTGGCGATGAGGTTGTCCTTCTCGCCGACCCACATGAGCAGCATGAGAGTCATGAGCAGGGCACCGATGTCGACGATGAGCCGGAGGCCGACGCCTTCGGGGATGCTGACACCGAAATGAGCGAAATTGAGGCTGCCGTACAACCAGTGGTGATCGACCTCGTCGAGGTAGAAGTAGCCGATCGTGCCCAAGGCGGCCGCGGTGAAGAACAGCTTCTGCCAGATGCGCAGGCCGCCCGCCCAGTTGAGGATCTGCTTGCCGTAGAGCTTGCCGACGACGAAGAAGGGCCAGAAGATCATCGACCGTGAGGCCGAGAGCTCCGTGTCGAGCAGCGGCAGGATGCCGCCGAAGAGTCCCACCACCACCGAGGTGACGAGGAGCGTGCGTGGGAAACGTTCGATGAAGGGAACGGTGATGATCCAGTACGCCATCGACAGCAGGAACCACGAGTACCAGAACGGAGTCAGGAAGCTGTAGTCGGCATCGAGTTCGAACAGCCACAGCCACCCCCACATCAGGGGCAGCACGGTGAACAGCAGCACGAGGAATGTCAGTACGCGTTCGGGCAGCCTCGTCGACTTGGCCGTGATGCCGGCGAGGAAGACGAAGGCCGGCATGTGGAAGGAGTAGATGAGGTACATCGGCGCACTGAGGACCTCGTCATCCCATGGCCCCGTTCGGGCCAGCAGGTGGCCGAGGACGACGGCGAAGATGAGGATGCCTTTGGCGCGGTCCAAGCGGTGATCTCGTGTGGGCACCACGCCACGATAGCGCGTCATCCGCTCAAACCTAAAGATTTCATACCGCAGACAGCCCGGAGTCAGGGCGCGTTCAGCTCCCGCGAGCCGGGTTCAGCCGGCGCAGGCCACGCAGGTCGCAGCGTAGGGACGGACTTCGAGTCGCACCTCTGCGATGGGATTCCCACAGTTCGTGCAGATGCCGAAGGTGCCGTCATCAAGCCTCGCCACCGCCTCGGCGATGGAGGTCAGACGCTCCTCGGCCTGGCGCAGGAGGGTGTCGGTCTGTGATCGTTCGAACGCGAGCGTCGAACCTTCCGGGTCATGTTCGTCGTCGCTGTTGTCGCCCTCGCGTGCAGCCGAGAGATCATGGATGACCGAGCTCAGGGATCTGATCAGCTCCCTCGTGTCGGACTCCTCGGCAGACAGAAGTCGGCGCGCCCGGTCCATGTCGACCATCAGGCGCCCCTCACATCGACCATCAGGCGTCCAACGTCTCGGTGGTCTCGAGCCAGCGCTCCTCCAGCTCGCTCATCTCGTCCTTGAGCTCATTGAGCGAGGCGGTGAGGGCGGCCAGACCCTCGAAGTCGGTCTGATCGTGTTCGGCCATCTCCTCGTGGGCGCGGGTGATCCGCTTGCTCAGCTTGTCCATGCGGCGCTCGAGCGAGGCGAGCTCCTTCTTCGCCGCCCTGACCTCGGGACCGGAGAGCCCGGAAACTCCCTCGGCGGCTGTTTCGGACGAGTTCGCATCCGATGGGTCCACGCCCGAGACGTTTCCCTGCGCGCAGCCGGACTTGGCACTCCGGGCACGCAGCTTGAGGTATTCGTCGACCCCGCCGGGCACGTGCCGCAGGCCCTTGTCGAGGATCGCGTACTGCTGATCGGTGACGCGTTCGAGCAGGTACCTGTCGTGGGAGACGACGATGAGGGTGCCCGGCCAGGAGTCGAGCAGGTCCTCCATCGCGGCCAACATATCGGAGTCGACGTCATTGGTCGGTTCGTCGAGGATGATGACATTGGGTTCGGACATGAGCAGCAACAACAGCTGCAGCCGGCGCTTCTGCCCACCGGAGAGGTCCTTGACCCGGGCCGAGAGGTGCTCCTTGGCAAAGCCCAGACGCTCCAGAAGCTGGGCCGGAGTGTAGTCCTTGCCCTCGATCGTGAAGTTCGTCTTCGACTCCGACAGGACGTCACGCACCCTCTGCCCGCCGATGGCGGCCAGATCCTTGAACTGCTGGTCGAGGACGCCGACTTCGACGGTCTTCCCACGTTTGACCCGGCCCTCGCTCGGTTCGATCTCTCCGGAGACGAGGCTGAGCAGGCTCGACTTGCCGGCGCCGTTGGGTCCGAGGATTCCGGTGCGTTCTCCGGGCCCGATCCGCCACGTGACGTCGGAGAGGATCTGCTGGTCACCGAAGTTCAGCGAGACGTCGAGGAGGTCGACGACGTCCTTGCCCAGGCGGGCGGTCGCCATCTTCTTCAGCTCGATCGGATTGCGCACCTCGGGGACGTCGGCGATGAGCTGGTTTGCGGCTTCGACCCGGAACTTCGGCTTCGACGTCCGGGCAGGAGCGCCTCGGCGCAGCCACGCCAGCTCCTTGCGCATGAGGTTCTGGCGCTTCTGCTCCGTTGCCGCCGCGATCCGGTCGCGTTCGACGCGTTGGAGGACGTAGGCGGCGTAACCGCCTTCGAACGGCTCGACGATCTGGTCGTGGACCTCCCACGTCTTGTTGCAGACCTCATCGAGGAACCACCGGTCGTGAGTGACGAGCAGCAGAGCCCCGGCATTCTTCGCCCACCGGTTCTTGATGTGTCCGGCCAGCCAGGAGATGCCGTCGACGTCGAGGTGGTTCGTCGGCTCGTCGAGGATGAGCAGGTCCCAGTCGCCGATGAGCAGGGCCGCCAGTGCCACTCGGCGGCGCTGACCGCCGGAGAGGCTGCCGACGGTGGCCGTCCAGTCGAGATCGGCGATGAGGCCTGCGATGATGTCGCGGGCTTTCGCGTCGCGGGCCCATTCGTGGTCGGCCATGTCACCGACGACGGAGTATCCGACGCTGGCCTCGGAGTCCATGGTGTCACGTTGGCTGAGCATGCCCAGGCGCATGCCGCCGCGGTAGGTCACGCGACCGGAATCGGGTTCGATGGTGCCGGCGAGCATTCCCAGCAGGCTCGACTTGCCGTCGCCGTTGCGGCCGACGATGCCGATCATGTCCCCCGCGTCGACGCCGAGCGTGACGGAATCGAAGACGATGCGGGTGGGGTATTCGAGGTGCAGGGCTTCGGCCCCGAGAAGATGTGCCATAACGTCTCCCAGCCTAGAGCACGCGTGGTCGAGCATGTGCGGACGGCATGGTCGAGCATGTGCGAGCGCCGAAGCGGGAGCGGACGAACATGAAGTTATGTTGCGTTTTCATATCGGTGTCGTCGATTCAGGTGCTAAGCGCGCCTGAGGCGTGCCCGAATTGAATTAGACTGACGGAAAATTCATCGAAATATGACCGATCATCCAGTGGTTTCACAAACTCGGCGGAGGACTCCGTGCCTCGATCGTCGTCATTGCTGATCGGGAGAAATGAGAAAACGTGAAGAAGCTCGTATCCGCGGTGTCGATTGCCGCCGCATCCGCCCTCGTGCTCTCCGCCTGCGGTTCAGGCGAGGGGTCCGGCAGCGCCGAGGACTTCCTCGGCTGCATGGTCTCCGACTCCGGCGGCTGGGACGACCAGTCATTCAATCAGTCCGGCCGCGAGGGTCTGCAGGCGGCGGTGGACAACCTCGGCATCCAGGAGAAACTGGCCGAATCCCAGGGTGATGCCGACTTCGGTCCCAACGTCGACAACATGGTCCAGCAGGGCTGCAACCTGACCTTCGGCGTCGGGTTCCTCCTCGAGGACTCGATCCAGGAGGCCGCCGAGGCGAACCCCGACCTCAACTTCGCACTCATCGACTCGACGTTCTCCGACGCGGACGGCAACCCCGTCACCATCGACAACGCGAAACCACTTGTCTTCAACACCGCCGAGGCGGCCTACCTCGCCGGCTACGTCGCCGCAGCGACATCGGAGACCGACAAGGTCGGCACCTTCGGCGGGATGCAGATCCCCTCGGTGACCGTGTTCATGGACGGCTTCGCCGACGGTGTGAAGAAGTTCAACGAAGACAACGACAAGGACGTCAAACTCCTCGGCTGGAACAAGGAGAAGCAGGATGGTTCCTTCTCCGGCGACTTCGAGAACCAGGGGCAGGGCCAGGCGCTGACCAAGCAGCTCATCTCCCAGGGAGCCGACATCATCATGCCGGTCGCCGGTCCCGTCGGACTCGGAGCGGCGGCGGCCGCGAAGGAAGCCGGGGACGTCAAGCTCGTCTGGGTCGACTCCGACGGCTACGAGTCCACCGAATACGGCGACATCATCCTCACCTCGGTGGTCAAGCAGATCGCCAACTCCGTCGAGGACACGGTCGCAGAAGCCCAGGACGGCGACTTCAGCTCCGAGCCCTATGTCGGCACCCTCGAGAACGAAGGCGTCGGACTCGCTCCCTACCACGACTTCGAGGACAAGGTGTCCGAGGACGTGAAGAAGGACGTCGAGGAGCTCAAGAAGCAGATCATCGACGGCTCTCTGACCGTGGATTCCGAGAACTCGCCGAAATAGGCGAATAGGTTAAACTGCAGGGCCGAAGCTTTTCGGCCCTGCAGTTTTCGAATTTGTGAGGAGTACCGGAAGCAGTGAAACTCGAGCTTCGCGGGATGACCAAGGTGTTCGGATCGTTCGTGGCCAACGACCACATCGATCTCACCATCGAACCGGGCGAGATCCACGCCCTGTTGGGTGAGAACGGCGCCGGAAAATCCACCATGATGAACGTCCTCTACGGCCTCTACGCCGCCGACGGGGGACAGATCCTCATCGACGAGGAACCCGTAACCTTCGACGGGCCCGGTGACGCCGTGGCCGCCGGCATCGGCATGGTCCACCAGCACTTCATGCTCGTCCCCGTCTTCACGGTCGCCGAATCGGTGGCGCTCGGCTACGAGCCGACGAAGAGCCTGGGCCTGATCAACCTCGCCGAGGCGCGCCAGAAGGTCATCGAGATCTCCTCCCGGTTCAACTTCAACATCGACCCCGACGCCCTCATCGAGGACCTGCCCGTCGGTGCTCAGCAGCGCGTGGAGATCATCAAGGCGCTGTCCCGCGATGCAAAGATCCTCATCCTCGACGAGCCCACCGCGGTGCTCACGCCGCAGGAGACGGATGAGCTGATCTCGATCATGCGCCAGCTCAAGGAGCAGGGCACCTCGATCGTCTTCATCACCCACAAGCTCCGCGAGGTCCGGGCGATCGCCGACTCCATCACGGTCATCCGCCGCGGCAAGATCGTCGGCGAGGCCTCCCCGGACTCCACCGAGGCGGAGCTGGCCAGCCAGATGGTCGGCCGTGCCGTGTCCCTGACCACCGAGAAGGACGCCGCCGATCCCGGCGATGCGACCTTCAAGGTCAGGAACCTCACCCTGGTCGACAAAGCCGACAACATCGTCGTCGACGATGTCAGCTTCGACGTCCGCCGAGGCGAGATCCTGGCCGTCGCCGGTGTGCAGGGCAATGGGCAGACGGAGTTGGCGGAGACGATCATCGGTCTGAGCGAACCGCGCTTGGGCACGGTCACCCTCGACGGGAAGAACCTCATCGGACGGTCGGTCAAGGAACGTTTGGGAGCGGGCATCGGCTTCGTGCCCGAGGACCGGTCCACGGACGGCATCATCGCCGAGTTCGCGATCCGCGAGAACATGATCCTCGACGTCTACGACCGCCCTCCCTACGCCAAGGGTTTCAACCTCAAGACCGCTGTCATCACGGAAGAGGCGAAGCAGAAGGTCGAGGAGTTCGACATCCGCCTCGGCAGCGTCGTCGACCCGATCGCGACCCTGTCCGGCGGCAACCAGCAGAAGGTCGTCCTCTCCCGCGAACTCGGCCGTGAACTGCGCCTCTTCATCGCCAGCCAGCCCACCCGCGGCCTCGACGTGGGGTCGATCGAGTTCGTCCACAAACGCGTCATCGCCGAACGGGACGTCGGTACGCCCTGTCTCATCGTCTCGACCGAACTCGACGAGGTCTACGGAATCGCGGACCGGATCGCCGTCATGTACTCGGGCCGCATCGTCGGCGTCGTCGGTGCCGATACCTCACGGGAGGCCCTGGGGCTGATGATGGCCGGGGTACCGGCCGACGAGGCATTCGCCGCCACGGCGGCGTCCGAAGACTCGGCCAGCACAGCGGCACCCGCCTCGACGACCGATGAGGGACCGGCGCCCACCTCGGCGGAGGAGACGAAATGACGACTGACACCTCCCCAGCGACACCACCGCCGGCACCGCCTCCGAACGCCGAGGCGGAGCCGGACAAGGAGCAGAATCTGCTCCAGGAGATCCTGTCCGGCTCATGGCTGGTCTCGGTCCTCGCGATCGTACTCGCCCTTCTGCTCGGCGGTGTGCTCATCGCCGTGTCCAACGCCGAGATCGTCGCGGCGGCGGCGAACTTCTTCGCGGCCCCGGGCTCCTTCTTCTCCACCCTGTTCTCCACCGTCGGCGAGGCCTACTCTGCACTGTTCCGCGGTGCGGTCTTCGACTGGAACGCCCGTACCACGGAACGGGCGATCCGCCCACTGACCGAATCCCTGGTCAGCGGCACCCCGCTCATCCTCACCGGGCTCGGCATCGCCATGGCCTTCCGCTGCGGACTGTTCAACATCGGCGGGCAGGGGCAGGTCATCCTCGGCGCCACCATCGCCGGCTACCTCGGCTACGCCCTCGAGCTGCCGCCGGTCGTGCACATGCTCATCGCCACCCTCGGCGGAATCATCGGCGGCGCGATCTGGGCCGGCATCGCCGGCGTCCTCAAGGCGCGGACCGGAGCCAACGAGGTGATCGTGACGATCATGCTCAACTCCATCGCCGGGTATCTGTTGGGCTACCTGCTCAAGCAGGGCTGGTTCACCCACACCACCTCGGCGAATCCGCAGTCCAGGGCCATCGACGACTCCTCACAGATGTTCCTGCTGCTGCCGCCTCCGTTCCGACTGCACTTCGGATTCATCCTCGCCATCCTCGCGACGATCTTCGTGTGGTGGCTGCTGGAGCGGTCGACGATCGGATTCGAATTCAAGGCCGTCGGCGCCAACCCGCACGCAGCGCGGACCGCGGGCATCTCCGTGGCCAAGGTGACCATCACCGTGATGGTCGTCGCCGGTGCACTCGCCGGACTCGGCGGAGCGGCTCAGGTGCTCGGCACGGAGGGCAAACTCACCGGCGGAATCAGCGGTTCGATCGGTTTCGACGCGATCACCGTCGCGCTGCTGGGACGGTCCAAACCCTGGGGAACATTCCTGGCGGGTCTGCTGTTCGGCGCGTTCAAGGCCGGCGGCTATCTCATGCAGTCGCAGACCGGGACCCCGATCGACATCGTCCTCGTCGTCCAGTCCGTCATTGTCCTGCTCATCGCGGCCCCGCCGCTGGTGAGGTCGATCTTCCGGTTGCCCACACCGGTGCTCAAGCGGAAGGAGGCCTGACATGAGCGCTCAGACCGCGGAAGCAACACCCGCGAACCAGCTCAAGTCGCTGACCCCGATCACGTGGAAGTTCCCGATCGTGTACACGATCCTGGCGCTCGTGTCGCTGATCTCCTTCGGCATCATCGGCCGTGACGGGCAGACGACCTTCAGGATCGCGACCGGGGGAGACCTCTTCGCGATCCCCGACGTGGTCGTGTCCTCGACCGTGGCCGGACTGATCCTCTCCCTGATCCTCGTGGTGATGGCGGCCGCCTCGATCTACTTCGCGATCCGACGCGTCACCCTGGCCGGATGGTTCCCGATGGTCTTCGGCATCATCTTCGTCGTGTCCTTCCTCGCCTGGGCCGGTGGCGGCAGCGGTGGGGTGATCCCGCTGACCACACTGCTGGCCGGTGCCCTGGCACTGTCCGTGCCGCTGATCTTCGGCGCCATGTGCGGGCTCGTCGGCGAACGCTCGGGCATCATCAACATCGCCATCGAGGGTCAGCTGCTGGCGGGTGCGTTCCTCGCCGCCGTCGTCGCTTCGGTGGTCAAGAACCCCTATGCGGGACTGCTGGCGGCACCGATCGCCGGTGCGCTGGTGGCCGTCATCCTCACGTTCTTCGCGGTGAAGTACTGGGTCAATCAGATCATCATCGGCGTGGTCCTCAACGTGCTCGTCGTCGGAGTCACCAGCTTCCTCTATTCGACGGTGCTCTCCGAGGACCCCGAGCTGTGGAATGCCCGGCAGAAGCTTCCCGACCTGCCGATCCCACTGCTGTCGGACGTTCCCCTCGTGGGCCGGGTGCTCTTCGACCAGAACATCCTCGTCTATATCATGTATGTCGTCGTCATCGCCCTCCAGATCTTCGTGTTCCGTTCGAAGTGGGGCCTGCGCATGCGGGCGGTCGGCGAGCACCCGAAGGCCGCCGACACCGTGGGCATCAAGGTCAATTTCACCCGCGTGCGCAACACGCTGATGGCCGGTGCGATCGCGGGCCTCGGCGGTGCCTTCTTCACCGTCGGATCCGGGTTGGCCTTCGGCAAGGAGATGTCGGCGGGACAGGGCTACATCGCTCTGGCGGCGATGATCCTCGGCAAATGGAACCCGAAGGGCGCCCTGCTCGCGGCCCTGCTGTTCGGCTTCTCCAAGAGTTTGGGCAACACCCTGCAGTCCATCGGAACCCCGGTGGCCAACGAGCTGCTGCTCATGCTTCCCTATATCGTCACGGTTCTCGCCGTCGCCGGATTCGTCGGTCGGGTCCGCCCGCCGGCGGCCGAAGGCGTGCCGTACGTGAAATAGTCCAATACTGAAGAGAGAGGTATCCCCTATGACTTCTGCAGATGTCGAAGCCTCTGAACACGTGTGGAGCGTGGAACCCACCCCCGTCTCGGTCGACGATCTGTCCGAGGGCACCTGGTCGCTGCTGCGGGACGAGGCGAGGCGAGCGATGGGCTTCGCCTACGTTCCGTACTCGTCCTATCCCGTGGGCGCGGCGGCGCTCGTCGACGATGGGCGCATCGTCAGCGGCGCCAATATCGAGAATGCCTCGTTCGGGGTCACGCTGTGCGCCGAATGCTCCCTCGTCTCCGACCTGTTCATGTCCGGTGGCGGGCGGCTCGTGGCCTTCGACTGCGTTGACGGTGCGGGCCAAACCCTGGTTCCGTGCGGACGCTGCCGCCAACTACTGTTCGAACACGGCGGCAATGACCTGATCCTCAACATGCCCAGCGGCAGAGAGCCCATGTCGGTGGTGCTGCCCGAGGCCTTCGGGCCGGATCACCTCAGCCGTGTCGGGCGCGGGGACGAGGCCGGCCCGCACAGCGTCCCCAAGCACTGAACCCGATATCGCCGAGGTGGTACCGCCACCTCGGCGATCAGCTGTGACCACACGAACGGCCACCCCAAGAACGGTCACATCCCGAGACCGGCCGTCACCAGACCGGTCACCAGCAGAGAACGAAGGATTGAGAACGTGAGTGTAGAGGCATTCGATGCCGTCGACGTCATCGCAGCCAAACGCGATGGCCGCACCCTGAGCAGAGCCCAGATCGACTGGGTCATCGACGCCTACACCCGTGGAGTCGTCGCCGATGAGCAGATGGCCGCGCTGGCCATGGCGATCTTCATCAACGACATGGAATCGGCCGAGATCGCTCACTGGACGCAGGCGATGATCGCATCGGGCGAACGGATGGACTTCTCGTCCCTGTCGCGGCCGACCTCGGACAAGCATTCGACCGGAGGAGTCGGGGACAAGATCACCCTGCCCCTGGCCCCGCTCGTCGCGGTCTTCGACGTCGCCGTCCCGCAGCTGTCCGGTCGCGGTCTGGGCCACACCGGGGGAACCCTCGACAAGCTCGAATCCATTCCGGACTGGCAGGCGGGCCTGAGCAATGAGGCGATCCTCGCCCAGCTCGAGAACCTCGGCGCGGTCGTCTGCGCCGCAGGGTCCGGCCTGGCCCCGGCGGACAAGAAGCTCTACGCACTGCGCGACACCACCTCGACGGTCGACTGCATTCCGCTCATCGCCTCGTCGATCATGTCGAAGAAGATCGCGGAGGGCACCGAGGGGCTCGTCCTCGACGTCAAGGTCGGATCCGGGGCTTTCATGAAGGACCTGGCCAAGGCGCAGAAGCTGGCGCGGACCATGGTCGACCTGGGCACGGATGCCGGGGTCAGCACCTCGGCGCTGCTGACGGACATGTCGACGCCGTTGGGGCTGACGGTCGGCAATGCACTCGAAGTCCGCGAATCCGTCGAGGTCCTCGCCGGTGGCGGGCCCTCCGACGTGGTTGACCTGACGGTGGCCTTGGCTGAGGAGATGCTGCGCCTGGCCGGTAAGACCGACGTCGATGTGCGTGCGGCCCTGTCCGACGGCCGGGCCATGGACGTGTGGAAGAAGATGATCCGGGCCCAGAACGGTGACCCCGATGCTGCGCTGCCCGTGGCCGAGCACACGGAGATCGTCCCGGCGCCGACCTCAGGAACGCTGAGCAAGCTCGACGCGCTGGCCGTCGGAGTCGCCTCCTGGCGACTGGGCGCCGGACGGGCCCGCAAGGAGGACCCGGTCCAGGACGTGGCCGGCATCGAACTCCACGCCAAACCCGGTGACAGCGTCACCGCCGGCCAGCCGCTGATGACCCTGCACACGGCAACACCCGAACACTTCGCCCGCGCGATCGAATCGCTCGAGGGCGCCGTCGAGATCGGGGGCGACCTCAGCGCGGTCTCCGAGTCGATCGTGCTCGAGAAGATCAGTTGAACCACAGCACCAATCATCACCGTAAGAACCACCCTGGAGGACAACCATGACCAACCGCACCGACGTCGCCGCCATCATCGACCACACGCTGCTCAAGCCCGAAGCCACCCCGGCCGACGTCGAGGCATTGGTGTCGGAGGCGAAGGAGCTCGGTGTGCTCGCCATCTGCGTGTCCCCGTCGATGCTGCCCGTCACCGATTCCGGTGAGCTGATTGTCGCCACGGTCGTCGGCTTCCCGTCCGGTCAGGTCAAGGCAGAGATCAAGGCCGCCGAGGCTGCCCGTGCAGTCTCCGATGGTGCCGACGAGGTCGACATGGTCATCAACGTCGGCCAGGCCATCGCGGGAGACTTCGACGCCGTCGAAGCTGATATCAGTGGCGTCGTCGCCGCCAGCGAAAGCTCTCTGGTCAAAGTCATCATCGAGTCCGCAGCACTGACCGATGAGCAGATCGTCGAGGTCTGCCGCCGCGCCGAGGCTGCCGGGGCAGGCTTCGTCAAGACCTCCACGGGTTTCCACCCTGCCGGTGGAGCCAGCGCGCACGCTGTCTCCCTCATGTGCGAAACCGTGGGGGATCGTCTCGGCGTCAAGGCCTCCGGGGGAATCCGCACGGTCGAAGCAGCCGAGGAGATGATCGCTGCGGGAGCCTCGCGTCTGGGGCTGTCCGGGTCCGCTGGGATCCTCGAGGAGTTGCAAGGCTGAAGGACGAGGCCTCGTTCAACGCTGAGTCAGGGTTTCGCTGTTGCCTCGATGCGAAAACCTGATTCAGGATGGAACGACGAAGAGCGGACGCACACGGATTCAGGTCCAGTGGTGGCTCGGTCCGCTCAGAGGTCCAGGGCGGAGCGGACCTTGGCGATGGCTTTCTGCGCTGTTCGCTGCTTGATCAGACCCTCTTTGGCGTGGGCGGCGATGCCGATCGTCGATGACTGAGCGTCGACGACGATGATGACATAGGCCGGGTTCAGCGATCCGACTCCCGAACCGACGATGCCGCGAAGCGTCACCACCGCATCGTCCTGCGAGTCGACCGAACGACCCTGCTGCGTTGGAGGCGTCATCTGCCAGTGTCGCGAGAACACGCTGCTGTTCAGCGGGCGCAATGTCGATCACCTCTCGAGCAGTCTCCGTCTTCAGCCGTTTGGCGGACCACTTGGCACCATGGCGTCCCCCTCCGAAGACCGAGGACTTCGCACCCAGGCCGCCGAGCAGCTCGGCGAGGACATCGTCGATCTCCGGATCTGCCGGAATATTGTGCTCAGTCATCGATCAGAGTCCGAAGTAGATTTTGAGTTCGGTGCTGATCGTCTTCAGTCGCTCCTTGAGCGCAGGGGCGAGTGCCGCGCTCGACGAAGCGGTCGACACTCGCAAGCCTGCGGCGGCAACCGCCCGTTGGTCGGCGGCAGCTGCGGCGGCGAGGCCTTCGGGATCGGCGAGGACTTCGAGATAGCACTTGAGCTTCGGCTCGGTGCCCGACGGGCGCACGATCACACGCGAGTTCGCTTCGGAGAGCAGCAGGATGCCGTCGGTGGGCGGCAGGCCGTCATAGCCCTGCGAGAGGTCGTGGACCTCGGCGACACGGGAGCCGGCCAACGTCGTCGGCGGGCTCTCCCTCAGCTTCGACATGGCTGCGGCGATGAGTGCGACATCGTCGAGGCGAAAGCTCAGCGGCGCCGTCGCGAAAAAGCCGTCGCGGTTGCGGATCCGGTCGAGTTCGGCCTCGATGCTCGACCCCGATGCCTTGAGCCGTGAAGCCATGGCCGCGAAGGTCACGGCAGTGGAGATGCCGTCCTTGTCCCGGACCGCTGCGGGGTCGACGCAGTAGCCCAGAGCTTCCTCGTAACCGAAGACGAGGTCGGGGACACGGGAGATCCACTTGAACCCCGTGAGGGTGCTGCTCGCGGTGAACCCGTGGCTTTCGGCAGCGGTCGCCAGACCCCGGGAGGAGACGATCGAGTTCGCAAACACCCGTGACGAGTTCAAACCGCTGCCAGTGTCTGCGTCGCTGCTGGTGTCTGCGTTGCTGCCGGCGTCGTCGTGGCCGTCAGCATCATCGCGCGTCGAATGATGCGTACCCTGTGAAAGACGGCTCGCAATGTCCTCACCCAGCAGCAGACCCACCTCGTCGCCGGACAGCTGCCGGTACCCGGCGGCGAGCGAGGCGTCGGGGATGGCGGCTGAGAACCTGTCGGCGTCCGGGTCGTTGGCGATGATGAGTTCGGCACCGATCTCTCTGGCCAACTCATACGACTCGTCCAGAGCTCCGGCCTCCTCGGGGTTGGGGAACGAGATCGTCGGGAAGTCCGGGTCCGGCGCCTGCTGCGAGGGCACAGGGTGCACATCGGTGAACCCGGCGTGGGCCAGGGCCGCCTCGGCGACGGAGGCTCCGACACCGTGGAGGGAGGTGAGCACGATGCTCAGGTCGCCACTCGCCCTCACCCCCAGCGCATCGATGCGAGCCAGGTAGGTCTCGACGATCGTCTCATCGAGGCGCTCCCACCCGGATTCGGCACGAGGCACCGAGGCCACAGATTCGACTGCTGCGATCTGCTCGGCGATGAGGGCATCGGCGGGGCTGACGATCTGGGCGCCGGCGCCTGCCTCGGCCGCAGTCGGGTCGGATTCGATTGCCAGGAGTGGACGCTGTCCGAGGTAGACCTTGTAGCCGTTGTCGGCGGGCGGATTGTGGCTTGCGGTGACCATGACGCCGGCGTCGGCCTGCAGATGGGTCAGCGCGAAGGCGAGCAGCGGTGTCGGCAGCTGGTCGGGCAGCTGGATGGCCGTCCCGCCGGCGGCCGTGACGACAGCGGCGGTGTCGGCCGCGAAGTCCGCGGACTTGTAGCGGGCGTCGCAGCCGATGACGACGGTGAATCCCTCGCCCACCGTGTTCAGGAGGAAACGGGAGAGACCCGCTGCGGCACGGATGACGACGGCCCGGTTCATGCGGTTGGGCCCGGCGGCGATCTCTCCGCGCAGGCCCGCAGTTCCAAACTCCAGAGGACCGGCGAAGCGATCCTCCAGGTCGGCCAGCGCCGCCTCATCACCGGCCTTCGCCTCGGTGAGGACGTTGCGCAGAGTCGTCGCGGTCTGCGGGTCCGGGTCGTCGGCGATCCAGGCTTCGACGATCTCGGCATCGAATCCGTTGGTGAAGCGATCGGCTACTCGGGTCATTTTCATCCTTGTCCGGTGATGTCGGCGAGAGAAATGCTGGCGGGGTGGGAGTGCTGCTGGGGGCTCAGAGCTTCGCGACGATGTCGGCGAGCAGGCCCGAGATGCGTGGGGCTGCCGCGACCCCGGCTTCGATGACCTCGGCATGGGAGAGCGGGGTCTCCTGGATGCCCGCGGCGAGGTTCGTCACCAGGGAGATGCCCATCAGCTCCAGACCGGCCTGACGTGCGGCGATGGCCTCCAAGGTGGTGGACATTCCGACGAGGTCGGCACCGAGGATCCCGGCCATGCGCACCTCGGCGGGGGTCTCGTAATGGGGTCCGCGGAACTGGGCGTAGACGCCTTCGTCGAGGCTGGGGTCGACCTCCTTCGCGATCGCACGCATGCGCGCGGAGTACAGGTCGGTGAGGTCGACGAAGTTCGCGCCCTCGATGGGGGAGGTGCCGGTGAGGTTGAGGTGGTCGGAGATGAGGACCGGGGTGCCGGCGGCCCAGTTGCGGTTGAGACCGCCGCAGCCGTTGGTGAGCACGAGACTCCGACAACCGGCGGCAGCGGCGGTGCGGACGCCATGGGCGACGGAGCGCACACCCTTGCCTTCGTAGTAGTGGGTGCGTGAACCGAGGACGAGGGCGTGCTTGCCGCTGGCTTCGATCCGGATCGTGCGCAGGGTGGCGCCGTGGCCCTCGACGGCCGGAGCGTGGAACCCGGGCACCTCTGCCGCCGAGACCTCGCTGACCGTCTCACCGAGGAGATCCGCTGCTCCGCCCCACCCCGAGCCGAGAACGAGAGCAATGTCATGGGCCTCGATCCCGGCTTTGGAGTTGATGGTCGTGGCCGCGGCGCGAGCGGCGGCGGTAGGATCGCTTAAGTCAGTCATGACGCCAAGATTATCAAGTTCTCATACCGTTCAAGGAGCGCACGCAATGCCGATCAGAGAGCTGACCGATGGTGACGACCTGCGGTTGAATGAGGTGTTCGCCGACGCCGATACGCCGGCCGCGCACATGGCCAGGTCCCTGTTCCGTCCGTCCTCGGACTCGCCCCTGCTGCGGTCCGTCATCGCCGAGGTGGTGCCCGAGGTTCCCGTCGGTGCCGCCGCGATCGCCGAATCCCCGCTTCATCCCTACCGGGCGTGGGTCCACGTCGAGGTCGCCGGCGAAGAGCAGGGACATGGTCGGGGACGGGAACTGTTCGAGGCCGTGTGCGCCGAGACGGTCGGGACGGCCGTGGAGGGTCTCGACCTGCGCGCCCGTGTGCAGGCCGACAGCCCGGGTGAAGAATTCGCCCAGGCGCTCGGGTTCGTGCCGCTGACGACGACACGGGTGATCAAGGTCGCCGCGGGAGCCCTGCCGCCCAGCGGGGGCGGACGTGCCGAGGACCTCGAGATCGTGGCCACGGGTTCGGTGAAGCTGACGAAGGCGTTCCTCGCCTGGTACACGGCGGTGAATCGGGACGATGCGGCCGGTCCGCTGACGATCGGCCAGGTCAACAATGCATTCCTGTCCGAGGCCGCGGGCGCTCATGGTGCCGCTCTGCTCGACGGAGAGGCCGGTGCGAGCGAAGGCACCGGGCTGAGCGCCTTTGCCGTCTCCTATGCCAGGGAGGCCGACCATGCCGACGTTCAGGGTGGTCCGAACCAGGACGCCGAGGCGAGTGCGGGCCACGATGCCGATGAGGAACCGCCCACCGAGCTCATCATCGGTTCGATGTACGAGACCCGCGACGAGGCCGTCGACACGACGAGCGAGCTGTTCACAGCAGCAGTCGCCGACGCCGAGCTCCTCCTCGCCCGGCTCTCCGTCGACGCCGATGTCGTCCTCGAGGTCACGAGCGGCATGCCGGTGGTCTCGGCACTGGCCGATCGTCTCCTGGAAGCAGGGCAGGCCAGCGAGCTCTACCGTTATGAAACGCTCACGGGGCCTCCTGCGGATTCGCACTGAGCCTCGGTTCGAGTGGGCTCTCGAATGCTGCCGGGGACCGTTTCCCGACGAAGGCGGGGAAGTACTCCGCGGGGAAGAGCCTCACCGCTTGAGCCCTCTGCTCGGTGACGAACCACGCTGTTCCCGGTTCCCCGTCGAGTGGCGGCAGCCGCAGCAGACCCAAGTTGCTGAGGTCCTGCCGACCGTGGGATCCGAGGATCAGCATCGGGCCCAGGCCTTGTGCCTTGGCCAGCGGGGATCCGTAGCCGGGGGTGAATCGCACCGGCATCGTCACCACATGTGTGCCACCGTCGAGGAGGTCGAAGGACTCCGGTGGCTCCTCCAGGTGCGCGTCATCGTGGACGGCGAGTTCTCGGCAGGTGCCTGAAGACGCGGCAGAGCACATCTGTCGCAGCATGACGGAGATATCCGTCTTTCCACTCTGCGGTGACCCGCGGACAGTGAGCACCGGCCCGTCGCGAGCCGGGTCCCACCCCACGAGTCCGCCGAAAGCGTCGAGCCCGAGAGCGATCGATCGGCTCCTCGGCTCCCGCTGCGGGGCGCCCGGCAGCGCGGACAGAGACGACTCACCGAGTCCGTGCCAGCGCGGTTCGAAACCGCACCGCCGCGCATCCTCGCCTGCCGCACCGTTCGGGCACGGCCGGTGGGGGATCATCTGCACATCCGCACCGTCCCCACCTGCCTCGTGCGCGCTCGGGCTGATCAGAACGGCTCTGTAGGTGGGCCAGGTCCCGACGAAGCGCTGACGCGAGAGTCCGACGGTCAGCCCGTCACCTCCGGCGCTGGGAGGGAAGATCACCTGCGTCGAGAAGGCGGTGCCCGGGTTCGTGGTCGATCGACAGCCTGCCAACAGAAACGTCAGACCCAGTCCGGAGGCGTGTTTGAGCAGGCGCTCCGCCTCACCCGCCGCGTGGTGGTCCATGGAGTCGATGAATTCGTTCCAATTGCTGCACACGACGATCGTGTCCGGTCGATCTTCTGTGTCGGATCCGCGGGTCAGGTGGTCGAGTGTGGCATGAAATCGCCATCCGGTGTCCATTCCGCATCCGATCTCGGCCCAGTCCAATACAGTTGCGATGCGCCCCAGAGCGACGACCCGATGAGTTCTGGCAGCGCTGACCGCCATCCGCTCCAGAACCGGCGCAATGACGGTCGGATCGGTGCCGACGACGACGGCCGAGCCGTCGACCGCGGGAGAATAGGACCATTCGCTCTGACTCTGGTGGTTGGGGATGTCGACGATTCCGGTCACCGCCCGTCCGCCGTCCGTCGAGTGTGAAGTCGATGGAGCGCCGATCTCGTCGGGGCCGGGCAGGGGCGGGAGGACGACGGGTCGAATCGGGGGAGAAGGTGTTTTCGCCCGGTCGTCGGCTTCTCGAGCGGCTGCCTCGAGATTGGCCACCCGGATCCCGTTGATGCCGCGCTGGGTGGGAAGGCCCTGGCCGGGGTCCCACCGTCGCAGGCGTGGTCGGTGGATCGTCTCCGCTGCGGAGGGGTCGGCAGTGGGGACTGCGACGCGGAACGAGACGATCGACGTGCCGGAGTCGAGGCATGCCGCCCCGGGACTGTCGAGGGGGAGCTGTGCGGCATCGCTGACGCCGATGACGTCGAAGGAGTCGGCGTCGTCGCGCACGCGCAGACAGACGCGGATGTTGATGTTGGCCTTCATATGCGCGGTGACGACTCCGAGTGGGCGTTGGGTCGCGAGGATCAGATGCACGCCCAGGGACCGTCCCATCGCCGTCAGGTGCTCCAACAGGTCAGCGGCCTTAGGGTGGGTCGCCATGAGGGCATGGAATTCGTCGATGACGACGACCAGCCTCGGCGGCGGATCTTCGAGTTCGAGGACATCGGAGCAACCGTGGTCGGCCAGCAGCCGCTCGCGTCGGGTGATCTCGGCGCGGACGGAGACCAGGGCGCGGAAGGCCGTGGCCGAGTCGAAATCGTCGAGGACGCTGTCCGTGTGAGGAAGGTCCTCGAGCGGGGCGAAAGTCGCCCCGCCCTTGAAATCGATGAGGACGAACCTCAGCCGCCGAGGAGGGTGCTCCAGTGCCATCGCCAGCAGCCAGGTCTGGAGCAGGATGGATTTGCCGCTGCCGGTCGTGCCCGCCACGAGGGCGTGGGGTCCGTCGCCGAAGAGGTCGATGGAGACGTCCCCATCGGCCCCGCGCCCGATCGTCGCCGGTTGCGGGGCGTCTCGCTCCCACCGATGGCGGATGGCCTGCGGGGTGTCCTGGTAGAGGTCGCCGAGCCCGTGGTTCGGCAGCCGTTCGACGCCGGCACGGCTGACCTGCCTGCGCTCGAGGCTGAGGAAACGGCCCGGTGGCATGAGCGCGGCGATGAGTGATCGCCCCGGCACGGGTCCGCCTGCGGCAGACGAATCAGCGGTGCGTGCCTGAGCCAGGCTGCCCAGCGACAGTGAGATCGCTGCGGTGTCCGCGGGTGCTTCCAGGCGCAGCGTTGCGGTCGAGTCCTGGTCGGACAGGCTCAGCACGATCCTCGAGTCGCCTGCCGCTGCACCGGGCGGAGCGAATTCGTGGTCGAACCGGCTTCCCTGCAGTTCGGGGAGACTGAGCAGCTCGTGGGACGGGCCCCAGTCGTAGCTCGGGTCGGCCAGCCAGGACAATGCCATGCGGCGCAGTTGTTCGTGGTCTCCGGTGACCGTCACCGAGGTGGTCCGCGGGTCGATGCGAATGGGCACGTCTTCGACGACGACGGCTCCGTCGAGATGATCGATGTCATTCTGGAGCACCTCGGCGATGGTGATGGGGCTGAGCACCGGCCCGAATCCCAGGCATAGGCCGGGCGCGGTCTGCAGAAGGTGTTCGTGTTCGACGATCAGAGTGGTGACCTGCTCATGGGCGGTCTCAATCGCGTGCCGTCGATCGATGGCACATTGAGCACTTTCTCGCGCGAAGCGGCGTTTCTCCATGGCAAAGGAGACATATCCGGAGATCGGGGCGGTCGCGCTGAAGAGGAGGAACCACCACATTCCGGTGACGAGGGCGAGGACTCCGCCGATAGCGATGGGGATGAGGAACGCCCACCATTGGGGAGGTTTCGCCGGTCGCGGGTCGTCGACCGGTGCGGGCGCCACGTGGGTGGGCCCACGTCTCGGGTGAGCAGGGGCGCGGCCGCCGAACGCGGGGGTCGACGCAGCCTCGTGGTGCACGTGGGCGTTTCGAGACCAGGGCAGGGTGGGAGCGGTCGGCGAAAAGACCGTGGTGCCCAGGGACGCGAACGTCTGCTCCCGCGCCGGCCCGAGCTCCAGGGGTGTCGACCGTCGCGACATGCACGGGTCGACGATGGCCACGCTCTCGGGGCGGCTGACCCGGCTGAGCAGGGGAGCACGAGGATCGATTCCGATCGTGAAGCCGCAGTCGGGACCTGCGAGCACGCAGACGGTTGCGGTTCCGGATCCGCGATGCAGGGAGGACGCTCCGAGGAGTGTGACCGGGTTGAGCGCTTGCCACCGGCCCCAGGTCGCGGTTCTGACTGCTCTGATCGCGTCGTCGCAGCTGCCGATGTCTTCAGGGGCGGTCGACTCGCCGGGCAGAAGATTGCCGGTGATGAGGTCGGCCGAGGCGAGGACGGGGCCGAACACGGTGCGGAAGACGTCGAGGACGAGCTGCTGGGAGTCCGCTTCGAGGACATCGGTGCGAATGTTCGCGTTCGCGTCGATGCGGTGGACGAGGCCGAGCGTCTTCATGCTCCCAGGCTGGCGGGCTTCGTCGAGGGCGGCAAGGCCTCATTGCGGACCTGTGGACGATGCGGCTGGGTCCACAGGAAAATGACGTGGAACTCGGTCGGCCTTCAACAGGGTGATACGTATGAGTCGACGCCCCCGTCGGTGTTGCGAACGGTGACGAGGGGGTCGTCGGTCATGAGATGCGCAGTGACCCGCGTGCGTAGGCAGTGGCGTGCAGTTCGAGCAGGTTCGGGACGAACGGTGACAGCATGGCGGGTGTGTAGTCGGCGCGCAGACGGATGACGACCGAATGTTGCCCGTCCGCGTCGGCGCTGAGTTCGACGTTGTGCAGCCCTTCGGGCGTCGGCACTGTCGCAACATAACGGCTGGCCGCGCGTGCGGCGGCGGCCGGGGAGAACACGAGCCCGGGCTCGTCACCGGAGGCCGGCTCGAAGGAGTCGGAGGCGGCCAGCGCGGCGGAGTCCGCGACGCTCTGCAGTTCCCGCCTGGTCATGTGCAGATCGGTCAGCGCTGCGATGAGGAATGCCAGCAGCAGGGCGATGACGACGAAGCCGATCGCCAGAGGCGTGATCGACCCGTCATCCGCCGGCGGCCGCTTGCGCTCCTGTGCCGCCATGTCACTGTCCGCCTGCTGTGGCGACGACGTCCGTGTGGTGGGCGCGGAGCGTGATGTGCGGAGAGTTGTCGGCGCCGAAGAGGAGTGGGATTCCGGGCAGGGACACTTTAGTCTCGACGCGTGCGGTGACGAGGGAACCTGCCTGTCCACAGGGGCCCGCACACGAGTAGTCGATGGAGACGGGCACATCGGTGAGTCCGAAGTCCGTGAAATGCATGTCGGCGACCTGGTGGGCGCGGTGTTCGGAAGGGTCGGCGTCGCGAGCGGCGATCCGTGAAGCCGAGATCGCGGTCGTTGTGGTGGCATAGCTGGCAGCCTGGAGTTGGGAGATTGCGAGCATGAGGTAGACGACGGGAATGAGGAGGACGATCGAGGCGAAGATGAACTCGATGACGGCCGTGCCGGAATCGGCCCGCTCATTCGGCGATCCCGCTTCGGGGTCAGTCACGATTCCTTCAGGGTCGGTCACGACTACTTCAGGCTCAGTCACGTTCGACGTCCTCGACGATGGAGTGACCCGACAGATCCCACACCTCGGCGGGGCCCCACAGGCCGATGACGGGTACCGGAGTGCGCACCCGGACCTCGACGACCTCGACCCCTGCCCGATGCGAGGTCGTGACGGTGATCGACTGGGCATAGCGCTCGCCGACCGACACGGTGATGAGCTCGCTTGCGAGGCGTTTGCCGTCGACCGTCGACTGGTCGGCGAGGCTGGCCTGGCGGGCACCGGCGATGGCCGAATCGATGACCGTGTTGCGGACGTGGATGACGAGGCCGATCTGCAGCGCTCCGGCCAGGACGAGGGCCAGGAGCGAAGCGATGAGGGCGAATTCGGCGATCGCGGAACCCGCATCGGAGCACTCACTAGGCTCCTGACCCGGATCGGAGCCCACCGCGCACTCCGACTCCGGAGTCGCCTCCCGGTGGGTCACCCTGCACCCCGGACCTTGTTCATCGCATCCTGGAACATCGAGGTGAAGGCCTCGCCGGCCAACGCCCACAGAGCGACGACCAAACCGGCGGTCATCAGGGTGATGAGCACCCAGCCGGGCACGTCGCCGCGGTCGGGCCTTTCACCTTCGCGGTCGGGTTCGCCGCTGGTGAGGCCGAGGACGAACACGGCGAATCTGTTCATCAGGTGATGGATCATTGAGATTCTCCTTCTTCCAGGTCGATCGGCCGGTGCGGTCGATCGGATGGTGCGGCTGTCGGAGCCCACGGTGGGCGGGCAGGGTCACGGACTGAGGTCGAGGACGGTGAGTGAGGGGAAGACCGCGAAGATGACGGTTACGGGAAGGACGAAGACGACGACCGGCACCAGCATCCCGATCTCCTTCTTCCCCGACAGCTCGAGCAACCTCCGCCGCGACTGTTCCCGCACATCGGCGGCCTGTGCGCGCAGGACCTCCGCCAGCGGAGTCCCGCGAGTCATCGACACGGCCAGACCATCGACGAACTGCACGATCTCGGGGATGGCGATCCTCGTCGCCATCGAATCGAGCGCATCGACGAGCGGCGTACCGGTCCTGGTCGTCGCCAAGGCCGTGCGCAGCTCATCGACCAAGTCACCCGAACAGGTCCGGCACACCCGCTCAAGTGCCTCAACGATGCCCTCACCAGCGGTGATGGACAGAGCCAGAAGCTCGGCGATGGTCGGGAACTCTGCAAGCACACGGGACTCGTGGCGTGCGATGGCCTGGCTCAGGCGCCAGTCATTGATCACATGTCCGGCGATGCCGCCGCTGATGATGAGAACGACGGTGACGATGGGGGAGAAGCCCCGCTGGGCCGAGAGCAGGCCCGCCACACAGCCGGCGGCGATCATCCCGGCCAGGATGCTCAGGATCTGATTGATCCGAAACCGTTCAAGGGACGCACCTCCGCCGAGGCGGTTGACCCGAAGGCTCAATGTGGCGTCGGTGGTGATCCGGGACGTGACCCACAGTGTTGCGCCCATCGTGACCGACTTGACCAGCCCCACCACGCCTTCCGCGCGTGGAGTCGGGGGAGCGTAGACGTCGACCAGAGATTCCTGATCACGCAGGTACGGTGCGATGCGCGAGGACAGCGTCGGTCTGCGCAAGGGCGGCAGCGAGAGGACGAAGACGCACAGCGCGAAGGCATTGAACACGCCCAGGGCCAAGATCGTCAGTGGGTCGGTCAATGCGCTCACCGTGCCTCACCGTCCCCGGCCGGGTGACGGAATGACGAGGAGGACAGAGACGATCCTTCGATGACGCGTGGCTCCTGGGGGAGCCTGCCGATCTTCTTCATCGCCTGATAAGCCAGCAGAGAGACGACGAACCCGGCTGCCAGGAGAAGGAGACCGGTCTGTGAGTTGTAGGCGACCGCCGTCTCCGGTCGGGTCGACAGGAATGCCAGGACCACCCACGGAGCCGCCACCGCCAAGCGTGCCCCATTGACAGTCCATTGCTGCCGGGCGGAGAGCTCATTGCGTGTGCGGGCATCGTCCCGGACGAACTGGGCGAGTGCTCGCAGCATCGTGCCCAGATCGCTGCCGCCGACTTGCCTGGTCACGCTGAGCGCGACGACGATCCGGTCGGCCACCGGATCGGCGCTGACCTGACGGAATCGTTCGAGAGCGATGGCGAACGATCCGCTGGCCCGGTACTCCTCGGCGAAGACTTCGAACAGCGGACGCAGGGGTTCGGGCCCGCGGTGGGCCAGCGAGCTCAGCGCTTCCGGCAGCGACAGTCCGGCACGAACGCCGGAGTTGAGGTGGTCGAGCGTTTCGGGCCACAATTCGCGGCGCATGACCTGTTTGCTCCGGGCACGATGTTGGAGGAGCCGCAGCGGCAGCCACGAGCCGAAGAGGCCGAAGCACAGGGCGATCGCCCACGATCCGGTGAGGACGGTGGCGACGACGGCAACGACGATGAAGACCGAGATCGAGATGAGGACGAGTTGGCTCGGATGCATCCGTGGAAAGCCCGCACCCGTGAGCATGTCATCGAGTTCCCGGACCCAGCGCCTCTGAACGCGGGTGGTCGATCGGCTCTGCCACAGAGACATCCACACGAGGAACAGACCCGCTCCCAGACATGCGCCGATGAGAAGACTGTATTGGGAGTAGTTCATGCGGTCTCCAGAATGGCGTGAAGATCCTTGCCGATGCTGGCGAATCGTTCGCCGAGGTGGCCGAAGCCCTGACCGCGAACCAGCTGTCCCCGCGGCGAATGGAAGATCGTGTCGAGCTCGATGACGTCACCTTCGACTCCGCCCGGCACGGCACAGATCTCACTGACGAGTCGGGTTCCGTTCGCGTCGCGTCGCAGGTGGACGACGATGTCAATGCTCACGGCCACGGTGGGAACAACGAAGGACGAAGAGATGTTCGCCCCGGCCAGGAGTGGCAGGGTGGAGATCTTCGTGATCGCTGCTCGGGCGGAGTTGGCGTGTATCGTGCCCATTCCGGGCAGTCCGGAATTCAACGCCACCAGCAGGTCGAGGCTCTCGGCTTCACGGACCTCGCCGACGATGATGCGTGTTGGGCGCATGCGCAGTGCTTCCTTGACCAGTGAACGCAGGGTGACTTCGCCGGTGCCTTCCAACGAGGGTTGGCGACATTGCATCGGGACCCAGTCGCGACTGGGCAGGTTGAGTTCGAAGACTTCTTCACACGAGACGATGCGTTCTCGGGCGGGAACCGATCCGGCCAGTGCATTGAGCATCGTGGTCTTGCCGGCTTGAGTGGCACCGGAGACGAGGATGTTCGCGCCGGCGGCGACGGCGGCGTCGAGGAATCGGGCGGCAGCGGGTGTCAGTGACCCCTGAGCGACGAGGGCGGCCAAGTTCCGAGGGCGTTGAATGAATTTGCGGATGTTCACGGCGGGGAAGGAGCGTGTGATGTCGGGCAGGACGACGTGCAGTCGTGACCCGTCGGGCAGCATCGCGTCGACGAAGGGCTGGGACAAGTCGACTCGTCTGCCGGAGGTGCGCAGCATTCTCTCGATCAGCTCGTCGAGTTCGCTCCTGGTGAGCTTGGTCGTCGTCAGTTGGTGGAGGCCGTCGATGGCGATGAAGACTTCGCTGGGGGAGTTGATCCAGATCTCCTCGACGCGGGGGTCGTCGAAATAGTCTTGGAGGGTGCCGAAGCCCGAGAGCTGATTGTCGATGGTCCGGAATGTCGCTTCCTTGTCCTCCAAGGGTGGAAGGTCCGCAACGAGACTGCGTTCGTCATACTCGGAGATGACAGTGCGAATGACTTCTCGAGAGCGTTGCGTCTCGACACGAGGGTCCACTTCGAGGTCTCTGATCCTCTTGTGAACTTCGCTCGTGATGACCTCGGTGGCTTCCACATTGAACCCCTGGTGTACAGAACACGAATTACATTTTCAACAGCTGGATTGGTTTTTAACCTATCTGTAGTCTTAAGAAGATGCCAGTGATTTTCGGAATCTGTGGATAACTTCGCCCGCGAACAGATAATGTCGTGGTTGTAGTTCTATGGACGCTCCCCCTGGCTCGCGGCGCTCTTGCAGATCCCTTCGGTCGAGCTTTCAACCATTGATTGAACACCTGTTTAGATTGTCCGGGCGCCGTATCGAGCAAGTGTGCCGGGCCTGTTCGCTGATCGATAGGGGTGAGGTCGATGATGGCGGTGACGTACGTGTCACCACGGCGAGCTTCGTTGCGATCACGGACTCCGTGTCGTGAGTGATCATGACGGCTCTCAGTGCCCAGTCCAGTCCGGTTCGGGACATCTTCGTCCGCGCTGGTGCTGCAGCACGGGTGTCTTGCCCCGACGCGTGGCCGCCATTCCAAGCTGGCCTTGTGTCCGTCATGTGCTGGCCGATGCAGGAGAGGTCGAGAGCGTCGAGTCGGCAGAAAGTCGTCAGGTCAGGAGTCGAGAAAGTAGGCTTGGCGGCGTCGGGGCCTTTCGGATGGATGGTGTAGGAACACCCATCATCGGACGACCTCGACGTCTGTCCGGGCAGCGATCTCCTGAAACCAGACATCCCGTGCCTGACGTTCACAAACCTGTATTCATCATTGACGAAGAGCCATCAAACCTTTGCACGTCGGTTCTGTCAATCGACACAGTCGCCCAGGATCAGGAGCGCGATTCTGTGGGACGTGGCTGTTCTTTCGCGCCTGCGTCGAATGAGAAGATTCTCGGCCCGCTCCGGGATGCCGACTACGTCGTCTCCTTCGCTGTCGCTACTTATTGAGTGTGGCTTCCCAAGCCTTAACGAGATTGACCACTGTCGAATTCACCGGCGTAGGAACGTCGACTCTTCTCCCGAACCTGACAACGGAGCCATTGATCACATCAATTTCTCCCCGTGATCCCCGAAGGGCATCAAGGAGCATGGATGGTTTCGCATCGGGGATGTTCCCGGCAAGGGCACGAACGTGCTCCACTGGGTCTGTGATATCCAGAGGAACCTCCGAGGCTTTTGCCACTGCGAAAGCCTCTTCCAAGCACGCGCGTGAGACCCGCCAAGCGTTCTTGTCGGTCAACATCTCGCCGATCGTGAGTCTGTTGAGCACTCCGGGACCTGAGAACGCCACGTTCATGATGAGCTTTTCCCATATGACCTGCGATGGGTCGAGGAGCGAGGTGGCGTCGAACCCAGCCGATCGCCAGATGTATACGGCCTTTTCGACTTCGGCCATAGGCAGATCTGCATATGGCGAGAACCGCACCAGCGCCATGCCGTTGTGATGCGCATGCCCGGGCTCGGGTATAGATGCGCCGAAGCCGCCGACGACGCCCAGACATAGTTGAGACTGCGGCAGATGTGGCGCGACCAGATCCATCGATCCAATTCCGTTTTGGATCGATTGGATGATCGTGTTCGGACCGACCAATGGTGCTGTATCGGCCGCAGCCTGCTCGACGTCGTAGGCCTTTGTGGCGATGATGATGAGGCCGAAATGGCCATCAATCCCGTCGGTCGTCGTGCTCACCGAGTCGAGGCGGACCGTGCGATCACCGCTGGCTCCGCTGACTCGCAGACCCTGAGTAGACGCAGCTCCGATGTGGTCGGCGGCCAGCCCTACTCCGTGGACTTCGTGGCCGGCGCTCTTCATCAGAGCAGCGTAGACGGAGCCGAGAGCCCCCAAACCCATAATTAGTATTCTCGCCATCGTTGTGTCTCTCCTTTGCGTAGCGGCTGGAAACCTGCAGCCGGGCGATTGAGCCCTATGCGGTGAAGTTGACGAAGTCACGCGCCGATTTCACTCGTTTGGGAATCTCGCGCTGCAGAAATTCGGTGAAGCGCCTGGCGCGCAGAGGGAAGTACTCGTTGTTGGGAAAGGCGAGGTAGACGTCAGAGCGGACTGTCGGTACATCTGGCAGTACCGGGACCAGTTGACCGCTCTCAAGGAATGGGCGGACATTCCAGATCGAGCGCATTGCAATCCCGTGCCCGAGAACGGCCCACTTGGTGACGGTGTCACCGTCGTTGCATCGCAGTGGTCCCCGGACCCGGACCGGTGTGACGACACCGTCGAGTTCGAATTTCCACAGCGTGAAGTCGGGCTCGTGCTCGTTGAGGATGATGCAGTCGTGATCGGGAAGTTCGGCAATCGATTGCGGGGAGCCCCTGCGGTCGATGTAGTCGGGGGACGCGCAGAGCACCCTGCGGTTCGTCAGGAGTCTGCGGTACGTCAATTGCGAGTCCTTCGCCGCGCCGACTCCGACGAGCATGTCGAAATGGGTGTTCTCCAGGTCGAAAGGGTCGCCCGAGAGCTCGAGATGAATCTCAATGTTCGGATACTGCGTGTGGAAGTCCGCCACCAATTCGGACAGATGTGTGCGCCCGAATCCCAGAGTGCCGAAGACGACGAGAGTCCCTCGCTCACTGTCGACGCTGTTGGTGATGTCGGCCTGCAGCACGTCGGCTTCGTGCACGATGCGTCGTGCGCCCTCGAAAAAGCGCAGACCCTCACTGGTCAAGAGCATTTGCCGTGAGGTGCGTTTGATCAGTTGGACGCCGAGGCGATTTTCAAGCTGGGCGAGTCGTCTGCTCACAGCCGACACCGACATCCCCATCGACCTGGCCGCAGCGGTCAGGTTCATCTCTTCGCCGATCGTTGCGAAGAACTGGAAATCGTCGACTCTCACGGTTTCAGTCTAGGTAGAGAACGCCGAGCATTGGCACGTTCATCGTTGCATTCTGCACAAGCCTGAGTTGATTCAAAGGGCGGGTGAAACGGCTGAGATCGCTGTTAGATTCGTGGCCAAGTAAAACAGCACATTGTCTGGATCCGTCATCGGGCGGGTTCGACTCACAGGAGCTTGGAGGTCGATCTATGCCCAAAATTGCGGCCATTCCCGGAGACGGAATCGGGAAGGAAGTCATGCCTCTCGGAGTGCAAGCCGTCGAGGTGGTCGCCCAGCGGCACGGGCTCGACGTAGATTTCGAGTGGTTCGACTTCGCAAACGTTGAGTACTTCCAGCAACACGGCCAAATGCTGCCCGACGGGTGGCAGAGCCAGTTGGGTGGGTTCGACTCGATCTTCTTCGGCGCTGTTGGTTGGCCGCAGGTGGTTCCTGACCACGTATCGCTGTGGGGGAGCCTCCTGCAGTTCAGGAGGCAGTTCGACCAATATGTCAACCTTCGACCGTGCAAGATTCTTCCGGGCATCACGCCGCCTCTGCGTGACAGGGGCCCCGGAGATGTTGACTTCCTCGTTGTCCGCGAGAATACAGAAGGCGAATACTCAAACGCGGGCGGCGTGCTGTTCGAAGGCACGGATCGTGAGCTCGCGATGCAGGAGACTGTGATGACTCGCATCGGTGTCGACCGGGTCATGAAGTACGCGTTCGCCCAAGCTCAGAAGCGGCGTAAGAAGGTGACTTCGGCGACGAAGAGCAACGGTATCTCGATCACGATGCCGTACTGGGACAGTAGGTTCGAAGCGGTGCAGTCGGACTATCCGGGCGTCGAGACGGACCGATTCCACATCGATATCCTCGCCGCTCACTTCGTTCAGCACCCGGAATGGTTTGATGTCGTTGTCGCATCCAATCTGTTCGGCGACATCCTCTCGGACCTCGGTCCCGCATGCACCGGAACGATCGGAGTGGCGCCGAGTGCCAACATCAACCCGACGGGTGAGTTCCCCAGCCTGTTCGAGCCGGTCCATGGTTCGGCTCCCGACATCGCCGGCAAAGGGGTGGCCAATCCCATCGGACAAATTTGGTCCGGCGCGATGATGCTCGACCATCTCGGCGCTGAGGCTGCAGGACGCGAAATTGAGACCGCCATCGACGATGTGCTCCGGGCAGCCGATCCTCAGGTGCTCACGCCCGACATCGCAGGTCAGGGCACCACAGAGACACTTGGCCAAGCCATCATCGACGTGCTCCGGAAGGAGTGAGCCGAAAAGGGAGAAGACGAACTGCCCGCCGGCTTGCCTCGCTGACAGCGAGGCAGAGTCGAATCGAAGTCCTTGACCTAGGGGCAACAGCGAACACTCGTTTCGCATCCACAGTCAAATAGTGCAACGCAACGTGCGGGGGCCGAGTACGGCATCCCGACGAGCCCACGTTGCGCCATTTGGCCAACCCGAAATCGGAGATGCAATGACGCACAACGAACCACAATCCTTACCGCGCCGCAGCAGCAGGACCACTCTCGAGCCGAACGGCCGCAAAGCCGGCTCGCAGATCACGATCATGGGCTTCCCATGGCCCTTCTATCTGGCTTTTCTGGTAGTGATCATCGCTGCCGTCTTCCTCAAAGTCATGCCGGTCAACATCGTCAGTGGAATGGCGATCGCGATGATAGTCGGGGGTGCCCTCAAATACCTCGGGGATTCGATCCCGGTGTTCAACACATTTGGTGGGGGATCGCTGCTGTGCATCGTTGTGCCGGCGCTCATTGTCTTCACCGGCCTGTTCCCGCAGGAGTTCGCCGATTTGGCGGATTCGTTCTACAACGAACTCGGGTTCTCCGAACTCGTCGTCACAGGGCTCATCGTCGGTTCCATTCTCGGAATGAATCGCAAACTGCTGGTCAGCGTCGGCGCGCGCTTCTTCTTTCCGATCATCGCAGGTGTGCTGACGGCTTTCCTGGTTGGTGCGTTGATGGGAATGATCACTGGCTTCGGCGTCGGGAGAGCGGTCATGTTGGTCGTGGGGCCCGTAATGGGCGGTGGCATGGCTGCGGGAGCAGTCCCGATGTCGGAGATCTTCGCATCAGCAAATGGAGGCGAACCGGGGTCGTTCCTCGAACAGATCGCCCCGGCGGTCATCGTCGCAAACGTCGTATGCATCATCGTTGCAGGAATCCTCAACGGGATCGGCAAGACAGTGAAAGCCAAGAGCTTCAGCGGCGAGGGCCGGATGATGCGCAAGGGGGACTTCGACTATTCGAAGGCGTCAGACGAATCCCCGTTGACGATCAAAGACATCACAGTCGGTCTGGTGCTGTCGATCACGATCTACATGGTCGGAGAGATCATGTCGTCCCTTGTTTCGGGGCTGCACGCCTACGTGTGGATCATCATCGTTGCCGCCGCGCTGAAGATTTTCAACCTCCTTCCGGAACGCCTCAACCTCGGTGCTGAACAGTGGTACAACTTCATCTCGCACGCATGGATACCGGCAGTCCTCGTCTCGATCAGCGCGGGCATGGTCGACTTCGATGCTATCGTCGCGATCGCATCCGATCCTCGTTATCTCCTTATTGTTGTGGTGACCGTAGTCATCGCAGCTGCAGCTGCGGGTGCGGCCGGTATGCTCGTCGGCTTCTATTTCGTCGAATCATCGATCAGTGGAGGGCTCGGTATGGCTGATATGGGCGGTTCCGGAGATGTCGCCGTTCTGTCTGCCGCCGGCCGACTCGAATTGATGCCTTTTCTTCAGATCGCATCCCGTCTCGGTGGCGCGTTGATGCTCATCATTCTGTCGATTATGGCTCCCTTCCTCCTCTAGGAAGACAGGAACTCGACCGTCCGATGCCTCGCGCCGCGAGGCCGAGTGTGAGACCTTGCGAAGTTCATTCGGATTGTCGTACCAGCTCAGTTAATACTCAACCCAGCCATTTTTGGAGGCTCAATGCCCACGATTACTGAAGTTCGCCCAATTCATGTCAATCGGATTCTCTATGTCAGCGTCGAGACCGATGACGGACTGTATGGGCTCGGCGAGTCCGGGGCATGGGCCTATCAGGAGGCGACCGCCGAGGTGGTGAAGACATTCGCCGAATACCTCGTCGGCCAGGACCCGCGGAAGATCGAGCATCACTGGCAGTTCATGTACCGTGCGTATCACTTCCGCGGTGCCGTCATCATGGGGGCTTTGAGCGCCATAGACATCGCGCTGTGGGACTTGGCGGGAAAACGGCTCGGTGTTCCTGTGCACGAGCTCCTGGGTGGGGCAGCGAGAGAACGCGTGCGAGTGTACAAGCACGTCGCTGGAGCCACCGTTGACGAACTCGTCGAAGACTGCAAAGGTGCACAGTCGGAGGGCTACACTGCGGTGGGGCATCTTTCACCGTTCCTCGACATCGACCGCAATGAGAGTCTGGAATCGTCGAACGCTCAGTACATCAGCGAGGCAGTCAACGTGCTCAAGACGCTTCGCGCCGAAGTCGGTGACGGCCTTGATCTGTGTGTCGAACTACATCGGCGACTGAGCATCAGCGAATCCATCACCTTCGCTCACGCTGTCGCAGATGTGATGCCGATGTTCATCGAGGATCCGGTGCGTCCGGACAACTTCGACTCGATGACACACGTGGCGTCCTCGGTTCCAGTGCCGGTGGCCACGGGGGAGCGGTTGCATACTCCCGAGGAGTTCCAGATGCTGCTCAGTCGCTATCCGTTGGCATACACGCGGATCAGTGTCTGCTTGGCCGGAGGCATTACTGGAGCCATGAAGATCGCCGCCATCGCAGAATCAGTCGGGTCGAAAGTGGTGCCGCACAATCCGCTGAGCCCAGTGAGCACCGCAGCCTGTTTGCAGGTCTCCAGCGCAGTGTCCAATTTGGGAATCATGGAGCTGCCTGACCATTCAGGAGTCTCGGCAACCGAGAGGTACACCGCTTCAGCCGACGGCAAGCGTCAGGAATTCGACCAGACGGCGATGCTCAGTCCGATACCCGCAGCCGCCGGTGGCTATGCACCGGTGCCCTCTGGCCCGGGCCTGGGGATAGAGCTCGACTTCAAGTTGGCGGATCGAATCCCGGTCACGCGGGTGGAGACCCTGTCGCGGCTTGGGGCGGACGGTGCGGTCGTCGACCAGTGAATTCCGGTCTGACGAACTCGACGGTCACGGCGGCGTGCGGCAGCGGTTTGATTTACGCAGAACGTTCTACTGTGAGCGGTCGTGAAAGGTGTCAATCGGTGAGCATCTGTTCGAGCCCTCGGTCTGTGCTCCACTACGGTCGAAGAGCATTTTGACCGTGGTGACCGGGTCGGAACGCGCACGTCCACGAGTTACAGCAACTTCTTGGGCCTGATTCAAGGAGAGGTGCCTACTTATGTGTCATGCTGCGAGAGCAACTGGGACTGTAGTTGCTTCGTTCTCGATAGGTGTCAATTGATTCAGCCGGGGCTGCCGACGACGTCGCTGGTACGTCGGTTCGACTCAGGTCACAACCGCGGTGTGTGGCTGCACTTAGATGCCGTCTGCTGGGGCGGGAAGCCGACTACTTGAACTTCTGCTACGGCTTGTCGTTGAACTCCCATTCGCTCGGCCTTTACAGCACGCCGGCGCTTTCGCTCTCACGTCGCTCTTTATTGCGTGACCAACGCCTCCTAATCCAACGCATCCCAATGTACGCGCCCTGAACAAAAGTCGCATGCGGTGAGTGACTCGGCCTTCGCTGAAAGTCGACGAAGACCAGTCGGGTAGTCAGCCTCGACTCTCCACCGTCTATTGACTAGCTCGCAGTGGGCAGTCAATGAAGGAGCGATAGGGCGGTTGGTGTTCAAGGCAATTTCGGGGCGCCTTGCCCCACGATGTGCGAGGGCACTTTTGGAACACGTGACGGTGCAGCGGATTCGGTGCGACAACACCGACGCAGATCATGAAACGTCAGGCGAAGAGTTCAGCGTTGGGGAAGGCGCCGTGATCCGCTCGAATGTCGGAACCAAGCTCGAATGTCGAAATCAAACTTGTGGTGTGAGATTATCACAATGGATGTGGCTCAGTGTTGTAATACGCTGTGGCTTATGCCAGCGGTGAATTGCATAGCATGGCAGCTATGTTCACGACTGACATCACAACGGCGTCTACCCTCAATTTTCCTCATGTATCGAGACAGAGCCAGGCGATCTCGCCGCTCGCTCAGCACGACGGCGACTGCGAACAGCAATACGTGCAAAATCAGATGTCACCAACCCCTGCATCAGTCCCGAGGGCAGACAACGGATGAGGTCGTGGCTGAAGCCATGGCCTGAGCGAACCGGATCGACACGGCATAAAACGTGAACAAGGAGAATGAAGTGAGCAACGAAGCCACTCCAGATGCAACAGTCCAGAAGAAGTCATCCAACGCCTATGAAACTGTGCTGACACCTGGCCGATCACGGTTGATATGGATCCTCGCCACCGTCGGCGTTGGTCTGGCCGTCGTTGCAGCATTCATATCGGATGGCCCGACTCTTTGGGGTCTGCTCCCCATCGTTCTCTACGCCGTGTTGGCAATTCTCGGGATGGACATCGTCGTAGCCACCGTCGTCGCAGTGGTATCTGGGATCATCATTGCCAAAATGGGAGCCATCGAGATCGGAACGTTGCTCGGTGACTCGTTAGCCGACCAGATCACCATCATCGGTCTCATCATTATGCTCGGCGCAGGAGTCGGCGAGATTCTCAAAGTCACCGGAGTCGCCCAGAGCATCGTCTCGACCGTCATGCACGTGTTCGGGAGAAGCGGCAAGAACATGATGGTGTTCGGTGTCATGATTTCTTGTTTGATTCTTGTGGCGGCGCTCGGCACCTTGGCTGGTGCCATTGCTATCGCGGCTCCGATCCTGCTCCCAATCACGGCTCGACTCGGATACACGAAGTCTGCCACTGCGTCGATGCTGTTCATCGGTGGATGCGCGGGCCTCGCGCTCGCACCGTTCGCCGGCTCGAACGTCGCGATCATGGAAGCGGCCGACGTCAACTATGCACAGTACGTGCTTTACGGCGGAGGGCCCATCGCATTGCTTTCACTCATCGTCGGCGTGCCGGTGGTGGCATTCATGCAGCGGTGGACGGCCAAGAAGGACGACTTCTATTCCACCGAAGAAGTAGGCGATGCGAGATCCGCTGAGGCGTCTGGGTCTCGTCTATCTACCTTCGTATTCCTTGGAATGCTGGCTGTGTCGGTAGTCTTCGCGGCCGTCACCTCAGCTGGAACCACCTTCCCGCTGCTCGCCTTGCCGGTGCTTGGCGTCGCCACCGCTATCGCCAGCCGGATGCGAGCTCAGGACATCGTCTCAATGATCTACCGTGGATGCTCCCAGGTTGTCAGCATTTTCATTCTCTTCTGGCTCCTTGCCGCGCTCTTCATCATCATTGACATGTTGGCCCCATTCGACGTCGTCATGGACTTGTTCGGCGCACAGCTCGAATCCGCATCGCCGTTGGTCTTCACCATCATCATCGCGCTTCTCGGTTGGGTCGGTGTACCCGGAGCGACGGCAGCACAAGTCGTCCTCCTCGATAAGGTCTTTGGAGACCTCGGCGCGGCCCTCGGCGTGAGCGCTGGATCGTGGGTCATCGTGCTTCTCTTTGCCTCTAAGGCCGACACCTACGGACCGTTCCCCAACGGGAACATGGTGGGAGTCATGGGACTGGCACGATCAACGAATCTGCGCAACATGCTGATCACTGGCTGGATGCTCCTGGTCCCCGCCTGCATCATGTATTTCCTCTTCCTCTTCTTCGAAACGAGGTAAACAGTGTTCGATCTCCTCATCACCAACGCTCATATCGTCGATGGCACCGGACGCCCGAGATTTCACGGCGAAGTCGGGATCCGGGACGGCCGCATCGCATATGTTGCCCGCACACGCGAAACAGCTTCAAGACACGAGGCGGAAGCTGCCAACGATGACAGGGCCCGTCAAATGATTGATGCCCACGATCAGGTCTTGGTCCCCGGATTCATCGATCTGCATTCGCATGCTGACTTCTCGATCATGGCGGACCCAGCAGCACAGACACAGTTACTTCAAGGCGTGACCACCGCACTCGTCGGAAACTGTGGATCCTCGCCATTCCCGGCCCGGTCGGTCGCGCAGATACAGCGAGACAATGCGCACCTCGACGCAGAATTCACCGCTGACTGGACTGGCGCACGTGGATTCTTTGAGGCAGTGCACGATGTCGGACCGGGCATCAATATCGCCCTTCAGGTCGGGCTGTCGAGCATTCGCTCCTACGTCATGGGACCGAACGACGCTGCACCGGACTCCCAACAGCTGGACTCGATGAAGAGGCAAGTCGCTGAAGCTGCTGAAGTCGGAGTCTACGGCTTCTCCAGCGGACTCATCTACGCTCCCGGAATGTATTCTCAGCCGAATGAGGTGGCAGCCCTCGTCGCTGAGGCTGCAGAGTACGGTCTCCTCTATTCGACCCATATGCGAAACGAATCGGATCGGCTTCTTCCAGCAGTCGAGGAGGCCATCAACGCCGCCACTGCCGCCGGAGCCAGGCTCGAGATCTCTCATCTCAAGGCAATGGGACCGGAAAACTATGGTTCTCCGGCTCTGGCATTGGCACGGATTGAAGAAGCGCGGGAGGGTGGACTCGATGTCAAAGCTGACGTATATCCCTATACGGCCTCGAGCACGAGACTGACATCGCGGCTTCCGGGCTACGCCATGGACGGTGGACAGGAGACGCTACTTGAGCGACTCTCCGATCCACTACAGCGTTCGAAGATTGCTGGCGACATGGCAGCCCGATTCGACAAAGACATCGATCCCGAAGGCGTCGTCATCGCCGCTCTCGGCGCGGGCGACACTGATGACGACTACACATGGGCGATCGGAGAGTCGATCGCCCAGATCGGGCGAAGAGAAGGCTGCTATGCAGAGGAAGCCGCAATGCGAGTCCTCTCGGCGCACGGGGCATCCGTGGGGATCGTCAACCACGCGATGGACCGTGACGACGTCGCGAAGGTGCTTTCCCACCCGCTCGTCTCTGTCGCCAGTGACGGCTGGACGTTGCGGCCCAAAGGCGAGGGGATGCCGCACCCACGGTCGTTTGGAACCTTCGTCCGAGTACTGGGCAAATATGTCCGCGAAGAAGGACTGATCACACTCGAAGAAGCAGTGAGAAAGATGACGAGCCAGCCTGCGGAAAGACTGCAAATGGAGAATCGGGGCATCATCTCGCAGGGCAAGATAGCTGACCTCGCAATTTTCGACGCCGACTCCGTTCGCGAGAACTCCACCTTCGACGATCCTTGGCAACTGGCGAGTGGATTGTCGACGGTACTCGTCGGGGGGAACATCGCGGTCAAGGACGGCCAAGTCACTGCCCAAAGGTACGGAAACGTTCTGCGGAAACGCTGACGTCGAATGACAACCGGTGAATACGCCCCGCGGTGAGTTGGCCGACACCGGTGAAGCCGAGGCGATCCGAGAACCCCGATTTTCTCACGTCATGCGAATTAGATTGTCCTCGTTCCCACGCCAAATGGGAACTGTCTGCATGAACCAATACATAGACAGAGCAGTCATAGGAAAGCTTGCCGATGGGGACGGAAACTATCGCCGAGGAGCGGTGCTCATCAGCGGGGAGAAGTACGTCGACGTGGAACCCACTTTCAGGCGAGGAGGCGGAACACGTGGTCGATGGGGGGGGGGGAGATGCCTTCCTAATGCCAGACTTCGTCGAGGCCCACGTCCACTGCTATTCCGAGGAAGGCGAACGGCATGAGACCATGCCGGGCCTCACCCTGTGCGGTGATGTCAGCGCAGTCGTCATCGACCCACCCGAGCTGCCGGCCGTCGACAAGGAGTTAGTTCTCGACCAGTCCGCGCTCCCTCTGGGCTCGCAGGGCGGATTGGTCGAACTCGAATTCGCCGAGGCGGGGCACCACCCGTTCGGGTCACACAGGATGGTCGACGCCCAACGCTGCGCTCACAGAACCATTGTCATCGGCAGGCGGGACCCACTCACCGAGGCGGTGCGAATCGACGTACCACCTCGGCGATGATCGTCGCTGGGGACGAGGGCCGAAGATTCAAGGCTGAGGCCGCCGATGTACTAGGCTGGCTTCATTATGGCCACTGATTATTCTGCTGAAATCGCCAACCTCCGTCAGACTTACAAAGCGATCCTCGACGTGTCCGATCTGGACGATCTTCGCTCAGAGGTCGCCGAGCTCACGGAGCAAGCGTCCGCACCGTCCTTCTGGGACGATCCGGACTCGGCGCAGAAGATCTCGGCCACGCTCGCACACAAGCAGGGAACACTGGACAAGCTGGAGAAGTTCGGTGTGCGCATCGACGATGCCGAGCTTCTCATCGAGATGTCCGAAGACGAGGGCGATGAGGATTCGAAGGCGGAAGCCGAACGTGACATCAAGAAGCTGCACGACCAGCTGGCCGACCTCGAGATCTCGACCCTGCTCAACCACGAATACGATGAGCGTTCGGCCGTCGTGACCGTGCGCTCCGGTGCCGGCGGCGACGATGCGACCGATTGGGCGCAGATGCTCATTCGCATGTACATCCGGTGGGGCGAGAACCGCGGGTACAACGTTCAGCAGCTCGACACCTCCTACGCCGAAGGTGCGGGCATCAAGTCCGCGACGATCCAGGTCAACGCACCCTATGCCTACGGCACTCTGTCCGTGGAGGCGGGCACCCACCGCCTAGTGCGGATCAGTCCTTTCGACAATCAGGGGCGTCGTCAGACCTCCTTCGCCGCCGTCGAGGTCGTCCCGCTCATCGAGTCCACCGACCACGTCGAGGTCGACGAGAACGATCTTCGCATCGACGTCTACCGGTCCTCGGGCCCGGGCGGGCAGTCCGTGAACACGACGGACTCGGCCGTGCGCATCACTCACGAGCCCACCGGCGTCGTCGTGAGCATGCAGAACGAGAAGTCCCAGATCCAGAACCGTGAAGCAGCGATGCGCGTGCTGCAGTCACGCCTCCTCGACCTCAAACGCCAGGAGGAGGAAGCGGAGAAGAAGGAACTCGCCGGTGACATCAAGGCCAGCTGGGGCGACCAGATGCGCTCGTACGTGACCCACCCGTACCAGATGGTCAAGGACCTGCGTTCGGGCTACGAGGTGAACAACCCCTCTGCGGTCTTCGACGGTGACATCGACGGACTCATCGAAGCCGGCATCCGCTGGCGCAAGGAGCAGGAGATGGCCGCCGAGGAAGACTGATCCTCGGAGCGAGCCGACTCTGCCGGCCCGACCCGGACCGCGGGCTGGCCCCGGTTCGCCGACATGAACATCGTGGGTGTGGGCTCATGGTCGATTTCAGCGCTGAAATCGACCATGAGCCCACACTTATCTCCCCGACGGCTGACGCTTCAGTGCCGTCGCCCCCGACCGCGCCGGTCACGTCGCACTCCGTGCCGCTCCTCGCCCCTGCAGCTGTGAACTTCCTCAGATCCGCAACACACGCCCTTGCGCCTCCCGGATCATCATGGAGCTGTTACGTACAGTGGAAGCGGCCGAGCCATCCGCGACATGATTGAAGACCCTCTTGATCAAATTCGACTCAGTTTCGAAGTCCTACGACGCGCGCTCCCGCAAGGCACTCGACGACATCTCGTTCGAGGCCGAGCGCGGCGAATTCGTGTTCCTCGTCGGAGCTTCGGGCTCGGGTAAGTCCACGGTCATCCGCCTCATCCTGCGCGAAGAGGTGCCGAGCACCGGCCGGATCCACATCGCCGGAAAATCCGTCGTGAGGATGCCCAGCTGGAAGGTGCCCTACCTGCGTCGGGGGATCGGCACAGTGTTCCAAGACTTCCGGCTGCTGCCGAACAAAACCGTCTTCGCCAATGTCGCCTTCGCGCTCCAGGTTATCGGCAAGTCACGCGCTGCCATGTCGACCCTGGTCCCCGACGTCCTCGAGACGGTGGGCCTGGCGGGCAAGGAGAAGCGCTACCCCAACGAACTCTCCGGTGGTGAACAGCAGCGCGTGGCCATCGCCCGCGCCGTCGTCAACAAGCCGGGGATCCTGCTCGCCGATGAGCCCACAGGCAACCTCGACCCGACCACCAGTGCCGACATCATGTCGGTGCTCGAGAAGATCAACCGCAACGGAACTACGGTGCTCATGGCCACTCACGACGGAGAGATCGTCAACCGGATGCGCAAACGAGTCATTGAACTCTCCGAAGGCGTCATCGTCCGCGACGTCGAAGAGGGCACGTACGGAGTAGCCTCATGAGGGCCGGATTCATCCTCTCAGAGGTCTGGTCCGGGCTGCGCAAGAACGTCTCGATGGTCCTGTCTGTGGTGCTCGTGACCTTCGTGTCGCTGCTCTTCGTCGGCGCCGCGATCCTGCTGCAGATGCAGGTGGGGCAGATGAAGGACTACTGGTACGACCGCGTTCAGGTCTCCATCTTCCTGTGCCCACCGGACTCCGAGGCGACGAACTGCGTCGAGGGCGAAGCCACCGATACGCAGAAGACGAACATCGAGGACCAGCTGGACAGCTCGGAACTCGCACCCTACGTCGATGAGGTCTACTTCGAGGACAAGGGCGAGGCCTTCGAACACTTCCAGGACCAGTTCAAGGGCACCAGCCTCGAGGGCACCGTGCCCAAGGACGAGATGAACGAGTCCTTCCGCGTCAAGCTCAAGGACGCCGAGAAGTACGAGATCATCAAGGAGTCGTTCTCCTCGACGCCGGGCGTGGAGGAGGTCGTCGACCAGAACCAGCTCCTCGACCGCCTGTTCGGTGTCCTCAACATCGCCACCGTCATCGCCGTCGCGATCGCCGGCATCATGCTGCTGTGCGCAATGCTGCTCATCGCCACCACCATCAGGCTCTCCGCGTTCTCGAGGCGGCGCGAGACGGGCATCATGCGCCTTGTCGGTGCCTCGAACACATTCATCCAACTCCCGTTCCTGCTCGAAGGGGTCATCGCCTCGGCGATAGGGGCGACTCTGTCCGCCGGCGTGCTGGGACTCATCGTCCACTTCGGCGTCAGCGGTTGGCTGGAGGGCCAGGCGGCCGGCTTCAGCCTCATCTCCGGAGTCAACGTCCTCATCGTCGCGCCGATCCTCATCGCCATCGGTGTGATCATGGCCGGAGCCTCGTCCCTGATCACCCTGAACAAATACACGAAGGTCTGAGATGAAACGCAGACTCGGTTTGGTCATCACCGCGGCCGTGCTCGCCCTCGTCCTGCCCGTCAACTTCGCGGCGGCAGATCCTCGGGACGACAAGAGCCAGGTCGACGACCGTGTCAAGGAGCTCCAGCAGGAGTTCGAAGGACTCGACGAGGACCTGGCCCGAGTCATCGCCGAACGTGACGCAGCGGAGGAGAAGCTGCCCGACGCCGAAGCCGCATCGAAGCGGGCCGACGACGCCCTGGCCGAGGCAATCGAGAAGGATGCCTCCATGGCCGCTCGTCTCACCTCGGCGGAGAATGCCCAGAAGGATCTCAAGACATCGATCGAGGACGGTGCCGAGGAGATCGACAAGCACAAGACCTCGGCCGCGCGCATCGGCCGTCAGGCCTACCAGAACTCCGGGATCACCTCGGACCTGGCGATGCTGCTGCAGATGGCCGAGGGCACGAGCGCCGATGGCGGGATCGGCCGCGTGGATTCCGCCGTCCGTTCGCAGCAGCGGACGATCGACAATCTCTCCGAGCAGCGGGCCGTGAATAAGAACAACGAGGAGCGCCTGTCGGGTGTGACGGAGGAGATCTCCGACCTCAAGGACGAAGCCGCCGAGGCGGTGGTGGCCAAGGAGGCCGCACAGGTCGACGCGAAGAAGAAGGCCGACAGCCTCAACGATCTCATCTCCGCGAAGGACGATGCCGAGGAGACGATCTCCGACAACAAGGCCTCAACGAAGGAACAGCTGAAGAAGGAGAAGGAAGAACAGGACCGCTTGGCGGAGAAGGTCCGAGAATGGGAGAAGGAGCAGGAGAAGAAGGGCAAATTCGTCTACGGCGACGGTGAGCTTGCCAATCCTGCAAAGGGGTATCCCACCACATCGCCCTTCGGTTACCGTGTGCATCCGATCACCGGAGCGAAGAAGCTGCACTCCGGCACCGACTTCGGTGTCCCCTGCGGGACCCCGATCCACGCCGCTGGTGATGGTGTGGTCGTCGGCGCCGGTTGGACAGGCGGCTATGGCAATCGCGTGGTCGTCTCCCACGGCAAGATCAAGGGCGATACGATCGCCTCGACCTACAACCACAACACGAAGGTCAAGGTTCACCCGGGGCAGAAGGTCAAGAAGGGTGATGTCATCTCGGTTTCGGGCACGACGGGCGCATCGACCGGTTGCCACCTGCACTTCGAGATCATGAAGAACGGCGGCTACGTCGACCCGATGCCCTACATCTCCTGATTCCGCCGTCCCGGGACCGGTCACATGACCTCGCCGAGGCGGATGTTCGTCGAGGTGGATCTTCGCCGAGGACCTTCGCCGAGGGGACCCTGACCATGGTCTTCGTGGCCTTCCGTACGCGATATCATTGAGTTAGACTTGTGGGTCTGCGTGTCCACACGAATGGACAGTCGAGAGGGCTGGCATTCAACGGGTGGGCACGGTTGGGCCGAGACTGAGAAAGGAGGCCGGACATGGCGAAGGAAACTGGCAGGAACGTCATTGCGAGGAACCGGAAGGCGCGCCACGACTATCACATCGAAGATACGTGGGAGGCCGGCCTCGTGCTCACCGGAACCGAGGTGAAGTCGCTGCGAGAGGGCAGGGCATCGCTGAGGGACGGCTTCGCACTGATCTTTCAGAACGAAGCCTGGTTGGAAAACGTCTACATTCCCGAGTATCTGCAGGGGACGTGGACGAACCATACGGCTCGTCGACGGCGGAAGCTCCTTCTCCATCGGGAGGAGATACTCAAGCTGTCACAGAAGGTCAAGGAATCGAGGCGCACCCTTGTTCCGCTCGAGCTGTACTTCGATGGATCTCGGGTCAAGGTCGAGATCGCTCTGGCCAAGGGCAAGCGCGAATGGGACAAACGCCAGGCTCTGCGCGAGGCGACTGACAAACGTGAGGCCGAGCGTGCGATGAAGGCTAAACAGTACCTCTGAGACCGGTTGTCCATCCTGAATTTCCGAGTTCGGGAATGCAATTGGGTCGCTCGGTGTTGAGAGGGTATGCTGGTTATCCTGGTCAGCGAATGAGCCTGTTCGGTCAGGTGGACGAGTTGCTCAGGTTTGGTAACAGAATATGGGGATGATCGGTTTCGACGTTGGACAATGCGTCGGGAGAAGCGGGCCGAGAATGTAGAGTCATCTCGTTAATGTCCTCTGCAAACAATAGGTGCTAAGTCTAACAACCGCACCGATTTCGCCCTCGCTGCCTGATAGAGCGCGAGCTGCGAATCCGTCAGCCTAGAGTTGCTTCCGCTCTAGAATCTGGCGTCGCTTAGGAAGCCACTGCTTCAGATATTCGTTGAGGGTATCTGAGGGACTTTTACTCAACTCCGTTCGTTGGTCCACGTGTTCGTGCGAGGACCAGAACCTAAGAAACTATTTCACGAACTGCGCCCGGAGAAGTCCCGACAATCTGCCGACGGACGCGGGTTCGATTCCCGCCATCTCCACTTATAGACAAGCCCCGTAGGCCTGAATCTCATCAGACCTACGGGGCTTCGTCATGCCATCACCTGAGAGTTCACACGGATGACTTCCTCCTGATACGGCGCGATGACCGAACCCGAGACGCGCAGGTCGAGCAGCAGGAACCTCCGTTCGCCGACCGGAGTCGCTTTCCACTCATCGACGACTTCGAGATCGGCCAGCGATCGTACCTCGACTCCCTGTCCACCGGCCGCGTCGGCCAGGGCTGCGAAGTCGATCTCGTCGATGAGCATCGGCGATTGGTTGAGACCCTTGAGACCGTACAGGTTCAACTCGGCACCATAGGCGGCATCGTTGAAGACCACGGCGATTCCTCGCCCTCCTGCCGAACGGATGGCGGTGTCGAGATCGGACAGAGCCATCGCTCCTCCGCCGTCGCCGGTGGTGAGGACGATCGTCGAATTCTGATTGGCTCTCGCCGCTCCTGCGACACTGTGCCACCCGAGCCCGATGGACTGGAATGCTGTGCCGACCATCGCCAGACGGTCGGGTGCACTGGGTTCCCAGAACATGTTCGCCCATGCGATGAAGTGACCGCCGTCGGAGACGACGACCCGGTCCTCAGGTAGAAGTTCCCCGAGCCGCGCGGCCGCCGCACGCGGGTCGAGACGACCGTCCTCGGCAAATTCTGTGCCTACCTCATAGGCTCTCTCGGCCGTCGTGTCCACGGACTCGCGCCATCCGCCGACAGGCGCACCCGAGGCTTCCAATCGACAGACGAGTTCGCCCGCGGCCAGCTTCACGTCACTGCGGACGAATCCGCCGACGCGAGCGTTCGTCGCACGATCGTCCGTGTCGATCTGCCAGACAGCGGTCGTTGGATGGAACAACTCGCCGAAGCGCATCGTGAACTGGTTGAGCGAGGCGCCGAGGACGACGGCGACATCGGCCTCCCGGACTCGCTGCATGGCGTCGGGAGCCCCGAACCCTCCGGCCACACCGAGGTCGTACTCGGCATCCGGGAAGACATTGCGGCCCAGAGCCGTGGTCGCGGTCAACGCTCCGGTGGCCTCTGCCAGGGCGCCGAGTTCCTCCTCGGCACCGGACAGCCACGCACCTCGGCCGGCCAGAAGCAGCGGACGCTCCGCATCGGCGAGGGCAGCCGCAAGACGGTCGAGGGAGGACTGCGCGAACTCGGACGACGGTGCCAGCGGAGCCCGGCGACCGGGCCCGGGAACCTGTGGAATCTCCCCGATGTCGAGGGTCGCGACATCGTAGGGGATCGCGAGGACGACGGGCACTCGGTACGTCACGGCGTGTTCGATCGCGGTGATTGTGGCCGCGGCGGCGTCCACACGGCCGACTGTATAGGTGCGCACCCCCACCGCGGAGGCCATTGCGATCTGGTCGACATCCCAGGGGCGGGGGCCGGACGTGGGCTCATCACCGACGACGAGGACGAGTGGAACCTTGGCCTGGGCCGCCTCGGCGAGGGCGGTGAGCGTGTTCGTGAATCCGGCACCGTAGGTCGTGGTCGCGGCAGCGAGGCACCCGGAGGTGCGGAAGTGCGCATCGGCTGCGACGACGGCACCGGCTTCGTGTCTGACGGCGGTGTAGGTCGCCGAGGTGGAGGCGAGTAGGGCATCGAGGAAGTAGGCGTTGCCGTTGCCCATGAGTCCGAAGACCTCATCGATGTGGCAGGCCAGAGTGTGCGCGACGTGAGCCGATGTGTGGGCCATGGGAGACCTTTCGCGAATGAGATTGAGATATGGAAAGAGCGATCCATATATGTCTCACACGCGTGTTCCGCGGCTTCGCGCTCCTTTTTCGAGCGCCGGCTTCTCGGTATCAACCGGATTCGACGTTGGCACCGGCCTGACTCTACGAATATAGGCGAGAGGTGGTCCCTTGACCAAGTTCGGGCGGTGCACCGCGACGGTGGGTGCACCGCGACAGTGCCGATCGCCGAAGCACGGGTTGAGTATCGACAAACGCACGCGCACCGGCGTTATTCGGTACCGCGTGCGTTTCTCGGCGGCTCAGCGGTTCAGGCGTTCCTTCCACGCTGCCATGATCGCCGGATCGGTCGGTTTCGACACCAGGGAACCGATGACGTAGCCGAGCAGCGAGGCGATGAGGCCGAGGTAGATGGCTTCACTCGAGTAGATGCCCATCGTGATCATGACGATGATCGTGGTGAGCGCACCGAGGATCATGCCGGCCATGACGCCGACGATCGTTCCGCGCTTGAAGACCAGACCGCCGAGGATGGGGATGAACAGTCCGGTCACCAGCAGGTTGTAGGCCACGGTCAGAGCCTCGACGACGCTGGGCATGATATTTGCGAGGATGAGGGTGACGACGCCGAGGCCGATGAGGTAGATCCGGGAATCGCGGATCTCATCCCCGGTCTCGCGGACCAGGGATCGGACGAGGGCCGACTTCGTTCCCAAACTGGAGTCCCCGTTGGCAGTCCCGCCGGACATCGCGTCGGTGCCAGTGGTGCCTGCGGAGGCAGTCTCACCCGCCACGCCGTCGGTCGCCACGCCGTTCGCCGCCACGCCGTCGGCCGCCGAGTGATCCTCCGTGACCGGAACGACGTCCTTGCGGGCCAGCAGAGGTTCGACGATGTCCTGACGGCACACGGTCGAGGCCGCCATCAGCGATCCCGAGGCAGTGGACATCATCGCGGCGAGTGCTGCCGCGAGCACGAGCCCGCCCATCAGGGGCGACATGGCAGCGTCGACGACGGCGACGAACACATCGTCTTGGACCTCGATGCCGGGCACGATCTTGGTCGCGGCCATGCCGATGAGCGCACCGGCCACGGCGTAGAGGAGGCAGTAGACGCCTGCCGAAAGTCCGCCCCACCTGGCCACGCCCGGGCTGCGTGCGGTGAACACGCGCTGCCAGATGTCCTGGCCGATGAGCAGTCCCAGCGTGTAGACGAGGATGTAGCCGAGGACGGCCTCCCAGCCGATTCCCACCGGACTGGTCTGCTCGGCGGGCAGTGACGCGAACAGCTCGGTGATGCCACCGGACTTGCTCAACACGATCGGCAGCATGATGAGGAAGATTCCGATCGTCTGGATGAAGAACTGCACGAAGTCGGTCAGCGTGATCGACCACATTCCGCCGAGCATCGAATAGAGGATGACGATGCCGCCGCCGATGAGCACCGACCAGAACTTGTCGAGGTCGAAGAGAGCATGGAAGATCGTCGCATAGGCGACCGTCGATGTCGTCGAGATCATCAGACCATAGGCGGTCATGATCGCGCCCGAGACCAGTCGGGAGCCCTTGCCGTACCGCAGCTCCAGCATCTGCGAGACCGTGTAGATCTCCAGCTTCTGAATCTTCGGGGCGAAGAACAGCGAGAGCAGGATGATGCCCAGGCCGATGCTGAAGACCAGCCACATTCCCGACAGCCCGGAGGTGTAGCCGAGGCCGACACCGCCGATCGTCGAGGCTCCGCCGAGGACGACCGCGGACATCGTGCCCGTGTACAGCCATCCGCCCAGGCGACGGCCCGCGACGAGGAAATCGTCCTGGTTCTTTGCCTTGTACCGGCCCCAGATTCCGAATCCCACCATGGCGGCGAGATAGATGATGACGACTAGAGAGTCCACGTCGACCCTTTCCTTGGTTGGTGCGTGCGCATCCGGCTCAGCGGGTGCTTCAGCACTCGATGTGAATGGTGGTGGGAACCGTACGCTCGAGCGCCTCGGCGACGGTCGTCGGCAGCATGTCGTCGAGGTCCGACTCCGCAATCGTGACTCCGGCCCCGCCCATGGACTGGCCCAGTGCCGCGAAGTCGGGACGAGCGAGCTTGACCGCGAACGGCTCCATGCTCCTATCGACCATCTGCTCCTCGATCTCCGCGTAGCCTCCGTTGTCGACGATGACGAAGGGGATCCCCAGCCCCAGCTCGCCGGCGGTCATCAGCTCCTGGATCGAGAACATCGCAGCCCCGTCCCCGAGGATGCAGGCGATGGGCCGGGCGCTGTCGGCCAGTTTCGCCCCGATGGCTGCGGGGATCCCGTAGCCCAAGGTGGCGAAGCCGGGCATGTAGAGCAGTTGGTCGGGTGTGCTCGCTGTCAGCGCGTGCACGGATCCGTCGTAGGTGACCTGGGACGAGTCTCCGGAGACCACAACAGACGGACCGGCACCCTGCTCGACCAGACGGGTGACGCGGGCACCGATGCACTCGAAGTCGAAATCCTCACCCCAGGACCGACGGATGGCTGCAACCCTGTCGGCTCCGCTTTCGCCGGAAGCGATGTCCCTCGCCGAGGCGGCCGTGGGCTCGCCGATGCCCAGCTCGGTCATCAGCGCGGTGAGGAATTCGCCCGTATCGGCGCAGGCGAGGATGTCACCGCCGAGGTTCTTGCCCAGCTGGTCGGGGTCGATATCGCAGCGGATGACGACCTGGTCCGAGTCTGGGTCGCGGACCCCGGCCGAGGTCTGGGCGCCGATGAGTCCGCCCCACAGGTCGGAGTCGGCGAGTTCGGAGCCGAGCACGATGAGCACGTCCGCGGCTGCCGACTCTGCTTGGACGCTGGGGAAACGAACGTTGGACCCCAAGGACAGCGGGTGGTCCTCCGCGACGATGCCCTTGCCGTTGGCGGTGGTGGCCACGGGAGCATCGAGCGCCTCGGCGAAGGCTGTGACCTCGGCACCGGCACTGCGGGCCCCACCACCGGCGACGATGAGGGGACGATGTGCACCGCGCACCGCCTCGGCGGTACGAGCCACGACCCGCGAATCCAGACCCGGGCGACGACCCGGGATCGGAGTCGGCACGCTGCCGTTCCAGACGCCCTCGAGCACGTCGAGCGGAACCTCGATGTGGACGGGGCCGGGACGGGACGAGGCGAACATGGCGAACGCCTCGGCGACGGCCTGGGCCGCACCCTCGGCCGTCCGCGTGCGCTGAGAGGAGACCAGCAGATGACTCAGCGCACCTGAGGAGTCCTTCGTCTCGTGGAGCATTCCGACGTCGGCGCGCTCCAGGCCGGTGGGCACACCGGGGGAGAGGATGAGCATCGGACGCGACTCCGCGTACGCGGTCGCGGCGGCCGTGACGACGTTGGTCAGGCCGGGCCCCGAGGTCGTGATGACGACCCCGGGCTTGCCGGAGACGAGGAAGTACCCGTCGGCTCCGTAGCCGGCACCCTGTTCGTGGCGGGGCGTGATCGCGCGGATGCCGAACTCGCCCAGATGCCGGTAGAACTCGAGGTTGTGCGTGCCGGGGATGCCGAAGACGGTGTCGACTCCGTGCGCGGCCAAGGTGGCAACGACGGCTCTGGCGCCATTGCGGAACATCTCCCCGTTCGCTGCCGTGCTGTGCCCCGGCTGAGGAGGCTGCTGTGGGTTCGCGTTCATCTCAAGCACCCAGCGCGTCGCCGCTGGGACCGGAAGGTTCGGTGAGACCGTTCTGCTCGGCCGCCCACAGGGACAGGATCTCGTAGCCGACGTGGGCGGCGGCGAGGCCGGTCACCTCGGCGTGGTCATAGGCGGGGGCCACCTCGACGATCTCACCGCCGACGACGTTGAGTCCCTGCAGCCCGCGGATCGAGTTGAGCAGTTCGCGGCTCGTCATCCCGCCGGCCTCGGGAGTGCCGGTCCCGGGTGCGGCCGCGGGGTCGAGGACGTCGATGTCGACCGACAGATAGACGGGGGCGTCGCCGAGGCGCCCTCGCATCCGGGCCACGACCTCCTGGACGGAGGTGAACTGATAGTCGTCGCTGCGGACGATCTGGAATCCGAGGACCGCGTCGTCCTCGAGGTCCTTCTTGCCGTACAGCGGTCCGCGAATGCCCACGTGCATGCAGGACTCGAGATCGAGCAGGCCCTCTTCGCTGGCACGGCGGAACGGGGTGCCGTGAGTGTACGGAGCACCGAAGTAGGTGTCCCAGGTGTCGAGGTGGGCGTCGAAGTGCAGGACCGCGATCTTGCCGTGGGTCTTGTGCAGGGAGCGCAGGTTCGGCAGAGCCAGCGTGTGGTCGCCGCCGAGGGTGAGCAGCTTCGCCTCGTCGGCGCGCATCTCATCGGCGGTCTCCTCGACCGTGGAGATGGCCTCTTCGATGTCGAACGGGTTGACGCCCAGGTCACCGCAGTCGGCGACCTGCTGCCAGGTGAACGGGTGGACGTTCGTCGCCTGATTGTAGGGGCGCAGCAGCTTCGAGGACTGTCGGATGTGGGCGGGGCCGAAGCGGGCTCCCGGTCGGTAGCTGACACCTGCGTCGAAGGGGACGCCGAGGATTCTGACGTCGATCTTCTCACCCGGCCGCTGGGCTTCGACTTCGTCGATGCGCGGCAGCAGACCGAAGGTCGGTGGTCCCGCGAAACGCGGCGTCTGGCTGTAATCGGCTGGGCCCAGGGGTTGAGACGACATCGACTCTCCTTCGAAAAGACGGTTGTTGAACTCGGTGGTGAGTGGTTGCCATCAGCCTAGGACGTGGCTCACATCCCACCGATATCCACGACGGATAAATTGAGAGACAAGATATCCACAGTGGATAGGATGGGGTCTATGGTCACATTGGGTCAGCTCTGGGCACGTCAGGAACTCGCTCTCGACGTCGTCGTCGATGCAGCGAATGCCAGGGCTCAGGAGGTCACGATCGTCCATTCTTCGGAGCTGGCCGAGGTCGACGAATGGCTGGCCGGGGGCGAGGTTCTGCTCACGATCGGCGTCGGGCAGGACCTCGGTGGTGACGGCGTGGGCGACTATGTCACCCGCCTCAAACGTGTGGGTGTCCACGCGCTCGGCATCGGCCTCGGCTCCGCGCTGCCATGGCAGACGATCCCAGAGCTGCTCCGCGACGAAGCCGAGGCCCAGGGGCTGGCACTGTTCGGGGTTCCCGAACCGGTTCCGTTCGTGGCTGTCGTCGATGCCTTCACCCGGATGCGCGAGGAGGAGACGGGCCGGGAACTGACTCGGGCCAGCAGCGCGGGACGCCGCTTCGCCACCGACCTCGCGCACCAGGGGCCGGCCGCACTGGTCGGCGATCTGGAGGGAACTCTGGGTGCAGGCGTCCAGTTCGTCTCGCCCACCGGCAGGGGTCTGACCGGGCACGATGCTGGGCCACTGGTGAGACGCGAGCTGATCGCCGAGTCGCTCAAACCCTCCATGGCACCTCGCCTCCTGCGCACCGGGTGGGGTGGCCCCGCCGAGTCGAAGGAGTCGGAGCCGGATCATGGGGAGTCGGGACTCGTCGAGGCCGTGCCCGTCGGCGATGAGCATGTTCGCGGATGGATCCTCGCCCCCGCCGAGGCGGCCGGCAGTCCCCGTACCCGTTCCCTGCTGCTGTCGACCGCTGCAGCACTGCTGAGTCTCAGCATTGCCGAGCAGGTGCCTCGGCGCGTCGAATCACGGCTCTTCGCCACTCCCTTGGAGGTCGGTGAGGCTCGGGTCGAATGGGCGCAGCAGACTGGGCTGGCGCCTGTCCCGCGGGTGAGGTTCACCGTTTTCGGCAATGTGCGCGGTGAGGATGCCGAAGCCCTGATGGGCGATCTCGGGGCGGACACGCTGTTGGCTCGGGCGGGATCGATGCTCGGTGTCATCGAGCCGGACACCAGAGGCGCGGGACATGCCGAATCGGGGACCGAACAGGCGAGTGCGGGACATGCCGAATCGGGGACCGAACACGCGAGTGCGGTCGACCGAGTCGCGGAGGTCACGGGACTCGACAGGCTGTTCGCGAAGACGATCCCGCTCACCCAGATCCATCACACCTGGACGGTGTGGCGGACCCAGCATGAGAGCGCGACCTCGGACGTGCGTGCTCTGCTGTCGTCGATCGACGAAGCGGCGGCTCAGCGGTTCGTCGATCGGGTCCTGGGCACGTTGCTGGCCGCGCGCGACGGGCAGGATCTGCTGCTGACGCTGCGGGCATTCATCGCCGCAGGGGGAGTGCGCGACGCGACCGCAGCGGAGCTGGGCATCCATCGACACACGGTTCGTGCCCGGATGGCGAAGGTCGAAACCCTGCTGGGGCGGGACCTCTCACAGGCAGATTCGGTCCAGGCCGTGGCGCTCGCCTTCGAACTCGCGGAGCTCTGAGTCGGCAGTGCTCAGCCCGAAGCTCTCAGTCGAAATGCCCTGCCCGAAGTCCTTACCGAAAGTCCTTACCCGAAATGCTCTGTCCGGAAAGCGGCGGCGACCGCGAGAACCCGGTCGAGGCCCTCCCTCTCGCCGATGCTGATCCGCACCCCGTCACCGAGGTTGCGCACCGCGACAGCCTGGTCGACGCAGGCGTCCTCGAAGGCCGACGACAGATCGCCAAGTGGCAGCCACACGAAGTTCCCCTGGGCATCGGGGACGTCCCAACCCTGGTCACGCAGGGCGTGGGCGAAATCGTCGCGAACTGCCGCGATCTCCTTCGCCCGCACGTCCACCTCATCGCTGTGGCGCAGCGACTCGAGCGCGGCCGCCTGACTCATGTCGGTGACTCCGAAGGGGATCACCGACTTGAGCAGACCGCTGATCACGGTTTCGCGGGCGATGGCGTAACCGACCCGCAGGCCCGCCAGAGCGTGGGCCTTGGAAAAGGTTCTGACCAGGACGACGTTGGGGTGGTCGGCCACCAGATCGACGCCGCGGACCGCTCCTTCGGCGGTGGCGAACTCCCAGTAGGCCTCATCGAGGGCGACGAGCACATCACCCGGCACCTGTGAGAGGAACTGCCGCACCTCATCGTCGCGAAGAGCGGGGCCGGTCGGATTGTTCGGCGAGCAGAGGATAATGAGTCTGGTTCTGTCGGTGATCGCCGCGGCCATCGCGTCCAGATCGTGTCGGCCGTCCTCGCGCACCGGAACCGCGATCCGCTTCGATCCCGCCAACCCCGTGATCTGGGGATACATCTCGAACGACGGCCAGGGATAGATCGCCTCCGTGGTGGCGTCCGAGGTGATCTGAGTCAGCGCCACGAGCAGTTCGCTGGCACCGGTGGTGACGACGAGCTGATCGATGCTCACGCCGAGGCGGTCGGCCAGTTCTGTGCGCAGAGCCAGCGCCGCATCATCGGGGTAGAAGGCGGGATTCTTCGCATGCGCGATCATGGCGTCGATGACTGCGGGCAGCGGTTCGAGGCTGTTCTCATTCGAGGACAGTTTGAACGGAGTCAGACCTTCGATTCGCTTGGGGGCCTTCCCCGGAACATACGGTGGGAACGTCTCCAGCGAGCTTCGCAGCTGCGGGGTCGTCGGGCCTTCACATGAGGTATCCGGAGAAGTCATGGGCTCATGATTTCACAGTCGACTCACCACGGCTTGTCCGGGGCATTCCGTCCCCCGTCACCGCCGGGCCCCTGCTGCCGCTGCTGACGGTCCGAGTCCTCTCCTCGCTTCTTCAGCTCCTCGCGCTTCTTCTCCTCTTCGGACTTCTCTCCGGATCCATCGGACTTCTCATCGCTCTCATCGGAACCCTGTCCTTGCTCATCGCCCTGCGAGTCGTCCCCGGAATCGCCGTTCTGTTGATCGTCACCGGACGAATCCCCGGACTCTCCGCTGTCGGAACCGTCCTCGGCTTGTGCGCCCTTCTTCTTGTCCTCGACGCGCTCCTTCGCCTCGTCGCTCTTCTGCTTCTCTTCGCTCTTCTCCGGCTGGCATTCCTCGGGGGCGTCCTGCAAGGTCTGCAGCGACTGGTCGTAGAGTTCGTCCGACTGCTCGGGGTCCTGATCGGCAACTTCGTCGGCCAGCTTCTCGTAGACGTAGGAGAGGTTGATCCGCACCGCGCACTCGTCGCGGGTCGGCGTGATCTCCAGGGCGGATTCGAGATCGCTGCGGGCCGGTTCGAAATCACCGATCGCAGCCTGGGCGGTGCCGCGATTGTAGTATCCGATGTGCCGTTGGATCGGGCTGAGCGTGAGGAACGCGCTCGATGCGCTCTTCGCTCCGGGGAAGTCATTCGAGGCATAGCGGACCTGCGACGCCGCGCCGAAGTACGCGGTCACTGCCACGTAGGCGAAGACCAGCAGGAGGACGAAGCCGATGATGAGATTGATGCGGGAGCGCAGTCGCAGCTTCGACCATGTGCGCGCAATCCTGTTCATGGCCGACCTCCTCGGCGTCGTGGTTGGATGGTGCGCAGGCGCAGCAGCTCACGGACTCCGAACACCATCTCGACCGCGATCCATGCGAACACGAGGATCAGGGGGACCCAGAAGTATTCGTCGACGGTGACCCGACCGTCCTTCTTGACAAGGGTCTGGTCATATGTGGGAGCCGTGTACGCGCTCTTCATCGACGCGCTGCCATCACGGTGATGGTATTCGACACCGAGGTCGTTCGCGATCTGTTCGAGATTGGACTCGTCGATCTTCGAGATCCCCGGATTGCCCTGACCATCGCGAATGTAATCGCCGCCGGCGGCGTCGGATCCGCCCGGGTCGTCGGGGTCGCCGAGGCCGGGACCGTCTCCCTGCCCCGCGCCGTAGCCGAAGGGCTCGGGCTCCTTCATCTTCCCACCCTGATCGGTGCCGTAGCCGAACACGCCACCGCTGTCGATGCGGGATGAGAAGGACGACCAGGAGTCCACGGGCGCCTCGGCGGTCTGTTCACCATCGCCGAAGTAGAACACGAGGCTCTTGTTCTCGGGGCGTTCCTCCTGATTGGACTTCATCCGTTTGTCCAGCTCGTCACCGGCCTGGGTGATCGAGGAGCCGTTCGAGTTCAGCGACAGTTCGGGGCTGAGGACATCCACCGCGGAAGCGAACGCCGCATGGTCGGTGGTCAGAGGCATGACCGTCGAGGCGGTGGAGGCGAAGGTGATGATGCTCAGTCTGGTGCCGGGGAACTGTTCCGCCAGCTCCAGCATGTCCTTCTTCACGCCCTCGAGGCGGGTCTTGTCACCGTCGTAGTCCTCGGCGGCCATGGACGTCGTCGTATCGACGAGGAAGTAGACATCGGCGGCCGCCTCGTACTCCTCGGTCGAGGACTTGACGGGGATGCCCGGCCGCGCCAGCGCCAGCGCCAGAACGGCGACGACGCCCATACGGACGAACCATTTCCACCGAGGCCCGTCCCCGCGGATGGCCGGAATGATGCACACGGTCAGCAGGGCGAGGACGAGGAAGCCCCAACCGAACCAGGTGAAGACGGGATCGAACATCATGATTTCGTCCTCCAAGCCAGAACGAAGACACCGGCGAGGCCGAAGACCGCGATCCCGAGGGGAACGGCGGGCATGTCATGGACGATGGTGTAGGAACGGCCCGGGGTGTTCTCGGCCTCCTGACTCTGGATCTCCGCGACGATGCGATCGATCGTCGAAGCCGACCCCATTTCGAACTGCTTGCCTCCCGTGCGGTCGGAGACCGATTCCAACTCCTTGGTCTGCGTGGTCGTGAGCACCGACGGGGGAGAGAGGCTGTAGACCCTGACCTCCGACTCCGCGGCGATGTCGGTGGCTTCGTCGAGCTCGAACAGGGGGTCGCCGGCGAGCATGTTGTCGGTGGCGAAGACGACCGAACGGGAGCGATCCTCGTCCTGGCGATCGAAGTTGTCGACACAGGAGACCAGCCCGTCTCCGATGAGCGAGGAACCGCCGATGTTCGGCGGCGAGGTCGACCACGAGTAGTCCGTGCCTTCGGAGCCCCATGTGCGGAACCCCTCCTCGGCTTCCTCGAGATAGGTCTCGACCATGTCGTAGTCATCGGTGAGGGGGAACGCGGAGACCGCGGTCGAATTGAACACGGTCATCCCGATGCGCTCGCCGTCGAACCGGTCGACGAGTTCCTGATAAGCCTCGAGGAGGTCCGCGTCGTAGCCGAGCATCGAACCGGAGACGTCGAGGCAGAGCATGACGTCACGCAGCTTCTTCTCCGGATTGACGGTCTCGACCCAGGCGGGTCTGGAGATCCCGGCCAGTGTCGACAGCCCGGTGAGAGCGATCACCGCGAGAAAGGCCACCGTCGTGAGCAGGCGCCTGCGCATTGCCCGGCGGAAGCTCGGCAGGCTCGTCATGCGTCCGCTGTGAGCCACGGCCAGCGACGATGCGGTCGCCTTGGGGCGGCGGAAGAAGAAGACCGCGGCGGCCGCGAGGACGAGGAGGATGAGTGCGCCCCACCAGAACATCAGGACCATCGCGCCACCAACTTCCTGGCACCGGCGATCTGTGGTCCCAGATCGCTCGCATCGTCCTCGGCGAATTCCGCCGCGTAGAGGCTCGACAGCGACTCCGCGAGATCGTCGAGGCCGGCCACGGCCGCGTCACGGTAGGTCAGGTGTTCGGCTTTGACGCCCCACGCATCACCGGCAAACTCACGCAGAACCTTCGCCAGTTCACGTGCCGAGTCACGGACATCGGCTTCACCTGCGGCCAACTTCGACTCCACATCGGCGATCCGCGACATATAGGTGCTGCGCACGGGGATGGGGATCCGAGGACGGGACCTGTCGCTCGAACCGGCCGCCGCGCGCACGAGCGGAGCGAAGAGATTGAGGAGGGCGGCCAGCAGAACGACTGAGGCGGCGACATACCACCAGACCGAGATCTGCAGGGGCCCGACGAGCTCAGCGGGGCCCACGGCGGTGCCTCAGCAGGAGAGTGTGGAGTTTGCCCAGTGCCTGGTCGGGGTGGGCCACCTCGGTGTGGGAGATTCCGAGCTTCGACAGCAGGTCGCTGCGTTGCTGGCTGCGCCCCGCCTCGGCGGCAAGGAACTCATTGCGCACGGTCGGGTCGGTCATCACGGACGTGGGCAGGCCGACGTCCGATCGGGAGACGTCGAAGGGCGCCGAGGCGGCCGGCAGTCCCGCCAGGTCCGCGTCGGTGATCGTGATCCACAGGATCTCGTGCTGTGCGCGCAGGCGTTTGATCGTGGCCTCCTCCTTCGGCCCGAGAGGGCCCTGGTCGGAGATGACGACGACGAGCATCCGATGGCTGATGTGGCTGGCGAGCCACTGCAGCTGTTCGTTGACCGAGCCATCTGCCACCGTGCCAGCCTCGGCGAGGATCTGCTGCAGGAGGTTCTCCAGATGGGCCTCGCTGCCCTTGCGCGGGGAGGCGATGCTGCGGTGCGCGCTGCCATGGACGAGCATGACGTCGTCGCCGTGGCGCACCGCGAGGTACCCGGTCATCCCGGCCATGAGGATCGCCAACTGGCGCTTGTCGACCCCGGCCGAGGACACCGCGTCGAAGTTCCGCGAGGAGTCGACGACGAGCGCGAGGATGTGCCTGCGGTGGGCTACATAGCGTTTGACCAGCGGGTTCGAGTGTCGGGCGGTTGCCTTCCAGTCGATATCGCGGATCTCATCACCGGGAATGTAGTCACGCAGGTCGTCGAAGTCGAGGCTGTGGCCGTGGAAGACGGAGGAGTAGTCCCCGTCGAGGAGTCTGCGGGTCCGACGGTGCGCGTGGATGGTCATCCGCGCCTTGATCCGATTGAGCAGAGCAGTCATCGAGGCACCCGATCAGGGAGTGGGTACGGCCATCAGGAGAGAATCGACGACCTGTGCGCTCGTGATGTTCTCGGCTGCGGCTTCGAAGTTGAGTTGGATGCGGTGGGCGAGGACCCGGTGGGCGAGGTCCTTGATGTCCTCGGGGATGACGTAGTTGCGTCCCCGGATCATCGCCAGTGCCCTCCCCGCATTGGTGAAGGCGATCGAGGCACGAGGGCTGGCGCCGTATTCGATGAAAGGTGCCAGACGTCCCAGATACTTCGCGGTGTTCCTCGTCGCGTGGACGAGTTCGACGAGGTATCGGCTGATCGAGGGATCGACGTAGATGGTGCGGGCATAGCTCTGCAGCGTCACCACATCATCGAGATCGCACGAGGGCTTCGGCACCGAGTCGCGATCGAAGACTCCCGAATCGAGACGGGACAGGATCTCCATCTCCTCATTGGGGTTCGGATGGGTGAGGAGATCCTTGATCATGAACCGGTCGAGCTGAGCCTCCGGCAGCTGATAGGTCCCCTCCTGCTCGATCGGGTTCTGTGTGGCCATGACGAGGAACGGGCGGGGAAGTTCGAACCGCTGGCCGCCGATCGTCGTCTGCTTCTCCTGCATCGCCTCGAGCATTGCGGACTGCGTCTTCGCCGACGAGCGGTTGATCTCGTCGAGCAGCACGATGTTGGCATGCACCGGGCCGAGCACCGTATTGAAGGAACCCTCGTGGGCATTGTAGATCTGTGAGCCGATGATGTCGGCCGGCAGCAGATCCGGCGTGCACTGGATGCGGGAGAACCTGCCGTCGACAGCATTGGCCAGGGCCGCGGCCGCTGTCGTCTTGGCCAGGCCGGGAACGCTCTCGAGGAGGAGATGACCGCTGGAGAGAAGGCCGATGAGCAGGCTCTCACGCAGGCGCTGCTGCCCGACGACGAAATGATCCAGATATGACTCCAGCCCACTGAGGATCGATTGTGCGTGGGCGATCTCTTGCGTGTTGGCGGGTGCCGTTGCCGTCATTGGGTGGGAGCCTCTCGAATCTCAACTGGCTGACAGAACAAGCATATGGGCTGACCCTGACATGCGGCTGGACTCTCTCGTGTCAGTACCGACACATATCCTTCGAAGACAGGCCGAAATCAGGCACAGACGGCACGAATCGGTGTCAGGAGGAAGGTGCGAACGATGATGGAATCCACTTGAATGGTCCGATGGAAGGGACCGACGTGACACGCCGACGAAACGCCCACAAGTGAAATTTTTACCTGTGGACAAGTGTTGAAAAGAGTGTCGGGCAGCGCAGTCGGAAACATGATCTCAGCCGCAGGGGCCAGTGTCCTCGCAGGTGATCGAACTACACCGGTGTCACTCATGACCTGTGGATGACTGTGGACCGTTTGGACACAGGTTGTGGATGGCCGAAACAACACTGGAGTGACACTGGATATAGGGGTAGAGTCGGACCCGAACACAACATCTAGTGGTCATCGCCGGGCATGATCTGCGTGATTTTTGTCATCGCGGAGCTCGTGGAACCGGCGCGGACGTACCGTGAAATCTAAGCCGCAGCGCAGAATTGAGGAGTCGCAATGATCACCGTGTACACCAAGCCAGCTTGCGTCCAGTGCAATGCCACCTACCGTGCGCTCGATGCCAAGGGGCTGAAGTATAAATCGGTCGATCTCAGTGTCGATGAGAACGCCCTGGACGTCGTCAAGGCCATGGGCTACATGCAGGCTCCCGTCGTCGTCACCGACAACGACCACTGGTCAGGTTTCCGTCCGGACAAGATCGCCGCATTGGCCGGAGAGCAGACGACGGCGTCCGTCGTGGCCTGAAATGCTCCTGGTCTACTACTCGAGCAGCTCCGAGTACACCGACCGCTTCGTCAGTAAGCTTCGACACCCCTCGCGTCGACTGCCGCTGCTGACAAAGGACGAGACGCTGAATATCGACGAACCGTTCGTCCTCGTGACTCCCACCTATGGGGCAGGACCCAATAAAGGGGCCGTGCCCAAACAGGTGATCAAGTTTCTCAATATCGAATCAAATCGTCGCCATCTCGTTGGCGTCGTCGGAGCCGGAAACACCAATTTCGGCGAAGAATACTGTCGCGCGGCACACAAGGTCGCCGCGAAATGTCATGTACCCGTGCTGTACCGTGTCGAACTCCTCGGGACCCCAGAGGATGTCGAAGCAGTGAATTTAGGATTGGACAAACTGTGCGCGAGCTCGCTGAAGACCGCAATGTAGAAGACATCATCCGCGAAGAGACGGATCTTGACTACCATGCGCTCAATGCCATGCTGAACTTGTACGACGATGACGGTCGAATTCAGTTTGAGCGTGACAAACAGGCTGCCAGGCAGTATTTCCTGCAGCATGTCAACAACAACACCGTCTTCTTCCATGATCTCAAGGAGAAGCTCGACTACCTCGTCGAGAAGGACTACTACGAACCCGAAGTCCTCGACCAGTACTCCTTCGAATTCATCGAAGCCCTCTCGAAGCGCGCGTACGGGCAGAAGTTCCGGTTCCAGACCTTCCTCGGCGCCTTCAAGTTCTACACCTCGTACACGCTGAAGACCTTCGACGGCAAACGCTACCTCGAGCGCTTCGAAGACCGTGTCGTCATGGTCGCGCTGTTCCTGGCTCGCGGTGATGAGACGCTGGCCACCCAGCTCGTCGACGAGATCATCACCGGGCGCTTCCAGCCGGCCACGCCGACTTTCCTCAACGCCGGAAAGAAGCAGCGCGGTGAGCTCGTCTCCTGTTTCCTGCTGCGCATCGAAGACAACATGGAATCGATCGGCCGGTCCATCAACTCCGCGCTGCAGCTGTCCAAGCGCGGCGGCGGTGTCGCCTTCGCACTGACCAACATCCGTGAGTCGGGTGCACCGATCAAGAAGATCGAGAACCAGTCCTCGGGCGTCATTCCGGTCATGAAGCTGCTCGAAGACTCCTTCTCCTACGCCAACCAGCTGGGGGCACGTCAGGGTGCCGGTGCCGTCTACATCCACGCCCATCACCCCGACATCTACAACTTCCTCGACACCAAGCGCGAGAACGCCGATGAGAAGATCCGGATCAAGACGCTGTCACTGGGCGTCGTCATCCCGGACATCACCTTCGACCTGGCCAAGCGCAACGAGGATATGTACCTCTTCAGCCCCTACGACGTCGAACGCGTCTACGGTGTTCCGTTCTCCGACATCAACGTCACGGACAAGTACGAAGAGTTGGTCGACAACGCCGCCATCAAGAAGAAGAAGATCAACGCTCGCGAGTTCTTCCAGACCTTGGCGGAGATCCAGTTCGAGTCCGGTTACCCGTACGTCATGTTCGAGGACACGGTCAACAAGGCCAACCCGATCGACGGCAAGATCATCATGTCCAACCTGTGCTCCGAGATCCTGCAGGTCTCCGAGCCCAGCCAGTATGACTCCGATCTCGGCTACGACGTCGTCGGCAAGGACATCTCCTGCAACCTCGGCTCGCTCAACATCGCCCTCACGATGGACTCGGAGAACTTCGGCCGGACCATCGAAACCGCGATTCGCGGACTGACCGCGGTCGCGGAGACCTCCGACATCCAGTCGGTTCCCTCGATCGCCCGCGGCAATGACATGTCGCATGCGATCGGCCTCGGACAGATGAACCTCCACGGCTATCTGGCTCGTGAACACGTCTACTACGGTTCCGATGAGGGACTCGACTTCACGAACATGTACTTCTACACCGTCGCCTACCACTGTGTTCGGGCGTCGATGGAGATCGCGAAGGAGCGCAAGTCCGCCTTCGCCGGATTCGAGCGCTCGAAGTACGCCAGCGGCGAATACTTCGACAAGTACACCGACGAAGTGTGGGAACCGCGCACTCAGCGGGTGCAGGAGCTGTTCGCCGAGGCGGGAGTCCGGATCCCGACACAGGACGATTGGCGCGAGCTGAAGGCTGCAGTTGCCGAGCACGGCATCTACAACCAGAACCTGCAGGCCGTTCCGCCGACCGGTTCGATCTCGTACATCAACAATTCGACCTCGTCGATCCACCCGGTGGCCTCGAAGATCGAGATCCGCAAAGAAGGCAAGATCGGGCGGGTGTACTACCCGGCTCCCTTCATGAGCAACGACAATCTCGAGTACTACCAGGATGCGTACGAGATCGGCTACGAGAAGATCATCGACACCTATGCCGAGGCCACGAAGCACGTGGATCAGGGGCTGTCGTTGACCTTGTTCTTCATGGACACCGCGACGACCCGTGATATCAACAAGGCGCAGATCTACGCTTGGCGCAAAGGCATCAAGACCATCTACTACATCCGGTTGCGGCAGCTGGCGCTGCAGGGCACCGAGGTCGATGGCTGCGTGTCCTGCATGCTGTGACCGTTGAGTTCAGCGGGCCGGGGACAACCGGCCCGCTGAACTCGTGGCCCGGTGCCGGTGTCGCTGACGGTACCGGGCGCGAAGCAATCTTTGTCTGCTGGGCGGACCATACGTACGCAAGGCGTACCTGCAACTGGGAAGAGAGATGGAAACGTTGGAGAACCTGACTTTGGCCTCGCATGTCGACGCCATCAACTGGAACCGTGTCGTCGACCCTGTCGACGACGAGGTCTGGGATCGCCTGACCGGGAACTTCTGGTTGCCGGAGAAGGTGCCGTTGAGCAATGACGTCCAGTCCTGGGCGACACTGACCGAGGAGGAGAAGACCCTGACGATGCGGGTCTTCACCGGCCTGACCCTCCTCGACACCATTCAGGGCACCGTCGGTGCGATCTCGCTGATTCCGGATGCGGTGACTCCCCACGAGGAAGCTGTGATGACGAACATCGCGTTCATGGAGAGCGTGCACGCGAAGTCCTATTCGTCGATCTTCTCGACCCTGTGCTCGACGAAGGAGATCGACGAGGCGTTCCGCTGGTCGCGGGAGAACACCTACCTGCAGGCCAAGGCCGACATCATCCTCAGCTATTACCGTGGAGATGACCCGCTCAAGCGCAAGGTCGCCTCCACTCTGTTGGAGTCGTTCCTCTTCTACTCGGGCTTCTATCTGCCCATGTACTGGTCGGCGCATGCGAAGCTGACGAATACGGCGGACCTCATCCGCCTCATCATCCGTGACGAGGCGGTCCACGGGTACTACATCGGCTACAAGTACCAGAAGGGTCTGGAATCCCAGTCCGAAGAGCGCAAGCAGGAGCTCAAGGACTACACCATGAACCTCATGTTCGAGCTCTACGAGAACGAGGTCTCCTACACCCATGAGCTCTACGACTCGGTTGGGCTGGCGGAGGACTGCAAGATGTTCCTCCACTACAACGCCAACAAGGCCCTGATGAATCTCGGGTACGAAGCGATGTTCCCGAAGGAGGTCACCAAGGTCAACCCGGCTATCCTCGCGGCACTCTCGCCCAACAGCGACGAGAACCACGACTTCTTCTCCGGTTCGGGTTCGTCCTACGTCATCGGCAAGGCCGAGAACACCGAGGACGACGACTGGGACTTCTGAGGCCAGGACTGGGGACTGCGTCTCCGGCCCGATCACGAACAGCCTGATATGCGAATGGGCGGGCCTACCGAACCGAACGGTTCGGTAGGCCCGCCCATTCCGTCTCCAGATCCGCCACGGTGCGGCGTGCGCCGAGTGATGTCACCCCAGCAGCATCAGCTGAACAGTGTCTCCCCGCCACGGTGCGGAGCCTGTCGAACCGTGTGGGGCAGCAACGCCTACTCAGCAGTCGTCTCAACAGCGTCTGTCGGACAGCCTCAGCCAGACTCTCTCACCGCACGAGCCGAGGCGACGTCGTCGACGATGACGGCGATGTGCTGCATGCTGGCAATGAGCGACCCGTAGAGGGGCCAGGAACGTTCCGGGAGACCCTTGTCGTTGGCCAGGCTCACCGACAGCTGCTCGAGCCGATTGAAGATCGGATCGACCTCGGCATCGGGGTCGGCGATGGCCCGCCCGGCGTCGCGCACGACGGAGGTCCACTGTTCTCGGAATCGATTGTCCCAGTCGCCGGTTTCGTACGTTGCCTCCCGCAGCGTGCGCGTCAGATGACGCAGATGAGAGATGGCTTCGTCCACCCGCTGCAGGATGTCCTCGTAGCTGGCTTCCTCGACGGAGTCCTCGGAATCGTGTGGTTGGCCCGATGGTCCGCGTCGTCGGCGCAGGCGGTCGCGCGGATTTGCCCTCTGGCTCTCGCGAGCGAACCTGACCGACTGCCAGGCGGAGCTGAGCTCCTGGCTCATCGATTCTGTCTCTTGGAACCAGTCATCGGCCTTCGCGGTGTCCCAGTCGGTGTCGAGCTCATCGGCGACGTCGACCAACATGTCGCCCATGCGGCGGTTGATGCTGTCGACATACCGTGAGGCCTGTTGGTCCCTCAGCGGTGGAATGACGAGGAGATTGACGATGATGCCGACGACGATGCCCAGAGACAGCTCAAGGATGCGCTCGGGAAGAAGCGGCGCCTGACTGTCGAAGCCGCTGCCGAGGATGAAGATCGCTGTCGTCGCGATTGCCACACCTTCATCGCGAATCCACGGAAGACGGGCTGCGGCGAGCCCGACCAAGATAGCCAGAGCGAAGGTCCAGACACTGACGCCGAGGTAGTTGCCGATAATGAACGACAGTGCGACGCCCACGGCCGAGGCGATCGTCGACTGGGCACCGCGCGAGAGCGAGCGGTGCACGGTGGCATGAACTGTCAGCAGCGCCGTCCACGGCGCCAGGAACGGCATCTCCGAATTGATAAGACTGTCCGACACCCACCAGGCACCGGTGGCTGCGATGACGCTTTTGAGGATCTGAAGCAGGTCAGTGACGACATCCGGCCGCCTGGCCAGTAGCGATACGTGCTGTTGCTGCGTGCTCTCCGGCAATGGTCGTCCTTTCGGACAGAGTAGGTGGAGCTTTCACCCTACATGCAGCGATAGGTGGGAGGGGCATCGGGAATGGTGCGTCTCGACCACGTTCGCGGCAGTGCCGCTCATACGCAGGTGTCGGTCAGAGCGTTGCCACAGCGCCGGGTCGGTCGCGCCAGAGGTCAGCCCAGCGACGCAGTCCTCGACCCCGTCGCCGATGGAATGATGCTCACGCTCAGAAAGTGTCGACAACTGTGGTGAACTCACGGCAACCTCAATTTCAGCCCGATTCCATGCTGTACGAGGAGTGCTGGACGCGGAGTGTCGTACGAGACATTGAGCAATGAAAACGCCCGACATTCCCGCCGGCAGAACCGGCGAAATGTCGGGCAACGGTCAGCCCGTCATCATCCTTGCCCTGCTTAAAACCCAGCAGAGTCGTAGAATGTGACGGACAACGGCGGATCAGGCCGCCAGCGGCGTGGTCTCACGCAGCGAAGTACCGGTGAACAGCACGGTACGTCCGGTGGAATCACTGATGGTGATCTCTCCGGGCTTCCGGGCGCTGATCGTCGGGTCGATCAGTCCTGCATGCTCGACGGCACGCTGGACCCACTGTGGGAACTGAGTCATCGTTCCCTCCTTTCATCATGTGTCATTGAATCGCCGGCGTCTACGCCAGTGATTCAATTCGTGTTGAGTCGGTGACGGGGTAGTCACCTGATGGCGTCGTCTGCCGACCGAGGAAGTCGGAGGCTCACCATCTGAGCTTCACCGTGGTGTGGGTTGATCCTTCACGGTGTGGGGGATCCGCATTCGGAAGAGACACAGTGTCCGTGGGATTTCATCTGCAACGCGAACCTGATTCTGCGACTGTCGTCATGAGCGACATGTCGTCGTAGTCGATTGTGCAGGTTCGATGAAGCCGGACTGCTTCGAATGCAAGTCAACAGCTTAACCAGGTTCGGTGAACAAAGTCAAAACAGCGCACAATGCCGCTGGATGTGCTGAGGAGGAGCCGAGCTCACCGTCGCCAGATCCGCAACCAGATGACCAGTGCCGCGAGAAGCAGCACCAGCCCTGCGGCCAGCATGCCGATCGGCAGGAGTTCCTGGGAAGAGAAGCCGAGAACAGTCGCTGAGGACTCGTCCGCGGCGTCGGCCGCAGAGCCTGCGCCATCGCCGGAGTCCATGTCGGTGCCGACCGACGCGGGCCCGTCTGCGCCGGCATCGCTTCCGCTGGCCGAGGCGGTCGGGTCGGAGCTTTCCGTGACGGTCTGGCCGACGGGGACCGTCTGGAGAGACTCGGGATCCTTCTGGGCGAAATCCCATTCGAGCAGATCGATTGCGGCCTGCCGGGAATTGTTGTCGATGCCCAGCATCGTCGCGACCACACGGTGACCGTCGCGTTCGGCCACGGCCACATAGGAACCCTTGGCTTGGCGCGTGAACCCGTTCTTCAGGCCCAGTCCGCCATCGACCTGCCCGACGACTTTCGTGTGGTTCTGAATCGGATATCCCTTGAATTTCTCTTTCGTGACAGGGTTATTGCCGCCCGGGAACTCATAGGTCTCGGTGCCGATGACGTCCATCAGGTAGTCGTTTTCACACACAGCCCAGGCCAGCTTCATCATGTCAGAGACCGTCGTGTACTGGTTCTCGTCGTCCAAGCCGGAGGTGTTGGCCGCCTGAGTGTTCGTCATGCCCAGTTCCTGAGCCTTCTCGTTCATCAGAGCAACGGCCTTCTCCTGCCCGCCCGCGGCTCGTCCGAGTGCGTTCGCGGCGTCGTTGGCGCTGGACATGAGCATCGCGTGGAAGAGCAGATCGACGGTGTATTCGTTCTTCTGCATGAGACCGACTTTCGTGCCGTCGATCTCCATGTCCGCGAACTTCGCTTCGACCTTCTGCTTGGGGTCGTCGAGCACATCGACAAGAGCAAGAGCGGTCAGGAGCTTGATCGTCGACGCCGGTGCATGTTTCTTGTCGATGTCATGCGCAACCTGGAGTTCGCCCGTGTCGAGGTCTCCCACCAGCCACGCTGTGCCCACCGGCTGTGGAGGCGTCGCTCCATCGCCGAGATCGGCGGGCGTTTCGTAGACCTTCTCCTGCTTATCGTCCGGCGCGGAGGTCGCAAGCGATACCGCGGGGGAGAGGACCAGCTGAGCGCCGATGAGCATGAGCGCGAGAGCGGCGCTGATGATGAGGCGCATCCCTAGCCACAGCCTACGCGGGAGCAACGCAGCAGGCGTCGGAGAACCAGGAAGGTGGAAACGCATGCGCCCCAGTCTACGACGGTGGAGAATCGAGAGCATTCAGCAAATTCAGTGCAATTGAGCACAGTGTTTCGACAGACCTGGACCATGCACCCGGACGCCGGATATGCGGAACGTCAAAGACGGCCGTGCACGAAAAGTGCACGGCCGCCTCGGCGATGTGGGATGGTCCTATCCCTTCGGCTACCTGAACCTGCATAAGCACTGCGTGTGCGGCGGGCTATTGCCGGTTCGGGTAGCCGGTGGTGGGATCAGAATGCGCGCTGCAGAATCGCCTGCTTCACCTCGGCGATGGCCTTGGTCACCTCGATGCCACGCGGGCAGGCCTCGGTGCAGTTGAAGGTGGTGCGGCAGCGCCACACGCCCTCCTTGTCGTTGAGAACCTCCAGGCGCATGTCTCCGCCCTCGTCACGCGAATCGAAGATGAAACGGTGCGCGTTGACGATGGCCGCGGGACCAAAGTACTGTCCATCGGTCCAGAACACGGGGCACGACGAGGTGCACGCTGCGCAGAGGATGCACTTGGTGGTGTCGTCGAAGGCCTCGCGCTCCTCGGCTGACTGCAGGCGCTCACGCGTCGGCTCGTGGCCGGAGGTGATGAGGAACGGCATGACCTCGCGGTAGGACTGGAAGAACGGTTCCATGTCGACGATGAGGTCCTTCTCGAGAGGAAGACCCTTGATCGCCTCGACGGTGATCGTCTTGTTCGTGTCAAGATCCTTGAGCAGGGTCTTGCAGGCCAGACGGTTGCGACCGTTGATGCGCATGGCATCGGAGCCGCACACGCCGTGGGCGCAGGAGCGTCGGAAGGACAGCGAACCGTCGATCTCCCACTTGATCTTGTGCAGGGCGTCCAACACACGGTCGGTGCCCTGCATCGTAACGTTGTACTCCTCCCAGTGCGCCTCTTCGTCCGCCTCGGGATCGAAGCGAGCGATCTGGACGGTGCAGTCGAACGACGGGATCGAGCCGCTGTCGCCGGCGACGTGATCCGGCAGGTCGATCTTGGAAGCGGGCTCCGGGGTGGTTGTTTCGGTGCTCATCAGTACTTACGCTCCATCGGCTGGTAACGGGTGACGATGACGGGCTTCGTCTCCAGACGCATGCCCTTGATGCCGTCGGTCTCGGAATCAGGATCGAGGTACGTCATCGTGTGATGCATGAATCCATCGTCGTCACGATCCGGGAAGTCCTCTCGGAAGTGCCCACCGCGTGATTCCTTGCGGTGGATGGCGGCGACGGAGATGACCTCGGCGAGTTCGAGCAGGAAGTTCAGCTCGACTGCTTCGAGGAGGTCGAGGTTGAAGCGCCTGCCGCGGTCCTGGATGCCGACGTTGTTGTAACGTTCGCGCAGCTTCGCGATCTCGTCGAGCGCTTCGCGCAGGGTCTCATCGGTGCGGAAGACCTGGACCTTGGCGTCCATGAGCTCCTGCAGATCTTTGCGGATGGCACCGATGCGTTCGGTGCCGTCTGAAGTGCGCATCTTCTCGAGCAGTGCGACGGTGTCGTTCTCGGCAGCCTCGGGCAACTCGACGAAGTCGGCCGTCTGGGAGTACTCCGCGGCGGCGATGCCGGCGCGTTTGCCGAAGACGTTGATGTCGAGCAGGGAGTTCGTGCCCAGGCGGTTCGAGCCGTGCACGGACACGCAGGCGACCTCACCGGCGGCGTAGAGACCGGGGATGACGTTGTCGTTGTCCGCGAGCACCTCGGCACCGACGTTGGTCGGGATGCCGCCCATGGCGTAGTGCGCGGTCGGGAAGACCGGCACGGGCTCCGTATAGGGCTCCACACCGAGGTAGGTGCGGGCGAACTCGGTGATGTCGGGCAGCTTCGCATCGATGTGTGCGGGTTCGAGGTGGGTCAGGTCGAGCAGGACGTAGTCCTTGTTCGGGCCGCAGCCGCGGCCTTCGCGGACCTCATTGGCCATGGAACGGGCCACGATGTCACGCGGAGCGAGGTCCTTGATCGTCGGGGCGTAGCGCTCCATGAAGCGCTCACCCTCGGAGTTGCGCAGGATCGCGCCTTCACCGCGGGCGGCCTCGGAGAGCAGGATGCCCAGACCGGCCAGACCGGTCGGGTGGAACTGGAAGAACTCCATGTCCTCGAGCGGGATGCCCCGGTTGTAGGCCACGGCCATGCCGTCACCGGTGAGGGTGTGCGCGTTCGAGGTGGTCTTGAAGACCTTGCCCACTCCGCCTGTCGCGAAGACGACCGACTTGGCCTGGAACAGGTGGATCTCGCCGGTGGCCAGTTCGTAGGCGACGACGCCGGCCGGACGGCGGACCCCGTCGACCTCGGTCATGGCCAGGTCGAGGACGTAGAACTCGTTGTAGAACTCGACGCCTTGCTTGACGCAGTTCTGGTACAGAGTCTGGAGGATCATGTGACCGGTGCGGTCGGCCGCGTAGCAGGAGCGGCGGACCGGGGACTTGCCGTGGTCGCGGGTGTGGCCACCGAAGCGACGCTGATCGATCCGGCCTTCGGGGGTGCGGTTGAACGGCAGCCCCATCTTCTCGAGGTCGAGGACGGCGTCGATGGCTTCTTTGGCCATCACCTCGGCGGCGTCCTGGTCGACCAGGTAGTCACCGCCCTTGACGGTGTCGAAGGTGTGCCACTCCCAGTTGTCCTCTTCCACGTTCGCCAGTGCGGCGCACATGCCGCCCTGTGCCGCACCCGTGTGCGAACGGGTGGGATAGAGCTTGGTCAGGACTGCGGTCCGGGCGCGCTGGCCCGATTCGATCGCTGCGCGCATCCCGGCGCCACCGGCACCGACGATGACGACGTCGTATTGGTGTACCTGCATGTTTCTCCTTCTATGCGGCCGAGCAGAACGACGCCAGCAGTGCGGGGTCGGCTCCGGCCGGGCAGGGATCGAATGTGAAGATGACGAGCGTGCCGAGCACGATGACGATGACCGAGGCGATGTAGAGGATCAGCTGGAGGGCCATGCGGGTGCCGGGCTTCTCGGCGTAGTCAATGATGATGGTGCGCAGGCCGTTGGTGCCGTGCAGCATCGCCAACCACAGCATCAGCAGATCCCAGATCTGCCAGAACGGGCTGGCCCATTTGCCGGCTACGAATCCGAAGTCGATGGCCTGGACGCCTTCCCCCGCCCACAGGTTCACGAAGAGATGACCGAAGATGAGGATGACGAGGATGACGCCCGAGACGCGCATGAACAGCCACGCGAACATCTCGAACTTCGAACTCGATGACTTGTGCCGCGAGTAACCGGTGCGCGGAGCCGGGATCGATGTTGTGCTCATGTCAGCCTCCGAACGTATGCATCAGCTGGCGGGGCACGAAAGCGATCATGATGATGAGCCATACGATGATGACTCCCCAGAACAGCTTCTTCTGATTTTTCGGTCCACTCTTCGAGAAGTCGACGAGAATGACGCGAAGGCCGTTGAACGCATGGAATGCGATCGCGGCAACGAGAGCGATCTCGCCGATGGCCATGAACGGAGTCTTGTAGGTTCCGATCACGGCGTTGTAGGCCTCGGGCGAGACGCGGACGAGTGCAGTATCGAGCACGTGGACCAAAAGGAAGAAGAAGATTCCGACGCCTGTGACGCGATGCGCGACCCAGGACCACATTCCTTCGTTTCCTCGGTACAGAGTGCCCGTAGACGCTTTGGCCACGGAGCATCCTCCATCTTGAATTAATCGACTGTGTACATCAAGAAACTACGCCGAACGCCGCCTGGTTGCCAGTCGAGCCACGCCTGAGCGTGGTGGATCACATTAAGTTCCTGGCAGTTCCCTCATAGTCGTGAATTTCGGATACGACGAAATTCAATTACCGAACAATGATATGCCCTAAATATTCTGCTCTCGTCGCTGACCAGGTCCATCGACAGCTTCGCCGAGGTGGACGGCGGGCCTATCGCGCCCGTGCCCCGGGTGCGTGGGATGCAGATGGCCGGACGATGAATTCCGGATCTCCCCACCCCGACACGGCGGACAACATCGACGAGAGCATGCCCGAACTTTGAGACACTGAAAGCGTGAACACCCACTTCCACGCCATCATCCCCGCAGGCGGGTCCGGCACCCGGCTCTGGCCGCTGTCGCGCAAGGCCTCCCCGAAGTTCCTCCACGACGTGCTCGGGACGGGCAGGAGCCTGATCCAGTCCACCTGGGATCGCGTCGCACCGATCGTGGGGCCCGGCAACGTCTGGGTCGTGACCGGTGAGAGCCACTTCGAGCAGGTCGCCGAACAGCTTCCCGAAATGTTTCCGCACAAGATCGTCTCCGAGCCCTCGCCGAAGGACTCGGCCGCGGCCATCGGACTCGCGACCATGCTCATCGCCAAGGAGGACCCCGATGCGATCGTCGGCTCGTTCTCCGCCGACCACTCGATCACGAACGTCGACGAATTCCGAATGGTCATCGACCAGGCCTGCGTCGCCGCCGAGACCGGCGACATCGTCACCGTCGGAATCATGCCACGCAGCCCCGCCACCGCATACGGCTACATCGAGACCGGCGATCTGCTCGGCCTCGACGGTGCGCCGACGGCCCGCCGCGCCATGGCCTTCGCCGAGAAGCCCGCCGCGAGCACGGCCCGCACGTACGTCGACTCCGGTCGCTACCGCTGGAACGCGGGCATGTTCATCGCCAAGGCCCAGGCACTGCTCGAGGTGCTCGAGGCTGAGGACCCGCCCCTGTTCGTCGGCCTCTCGCGCATCGCCGAAGCGTGGGGGACCGATGCCCAGGCGGAGGTGCTCGCCGAGGTGTGGCCCGGTTTGGAGAAGCGCGCCATCGACTACGTCGTGGCCGAACCCGCCGCCGCGGCCGGCCGTGTCATCGTCATTCCCGGCGACTTCGGCTGGGACGATGTCGGCGACTTCGATTCGGTGGCCCGTCTGCGCCAGCCGGTGCCCGGCGAGCCCCGCGGGGTCATCTCGATCGGCGGCAGCTGCGAGCTGCTCGAGGTCGACGCCTCCGGGGTCGTCTTCTCCGAATCCGAGCAGCCGCGCACGGTCGCCATCGTCGGCCTCGACGACCTTGTCGTCGTCGACACCGAGGACGTCCTGCTCATCACCTCCCGGTCTCATGCGCAGGATGTGAAGAAGGCGGTCTCGGCCGCCGGCGAACGCGGACTCGACGACCTGTTGTAATTCGGGTCCGACGTAGCTGGGCGCCGAGCCTGACCGAGCCTCTGTGACACAGGCGGTCTTCGGAGTGTGTCGAATTTGGTCGCATTGCGCCCAAATGTGGCGGAGAGTGCTTAGCATTGCAGTCAATGTCTCAGATATCCGAACCGCGCCCCGACGGGGTTGCGCTCCCCGAAGGACCAGACGTGATCGGCTCGACGATTGCCGAGATCGGTGCAGAGCTCGTCGATTTCCGCCGCGATGTCCACGCGCATCCGGAACTGTCCTTTCAGGAGTTCGACACCACGGACAAGATCGTGGCCCGCCTGGAGGCAGCCGGTCTTGCGCCTCGGCGACTCGAGGGCACCGGCGTCGTCTGCGAGGTCGGTAACGGCCCGGTGGCGTTGGGCCTGCGTGCCGACATCGACGCTCTGCCCATCGACGACCTCATCGATGAGGACTTCGCCTCGACCGTGCCCGGAGTCGCCCACGCCTGCGGTCACGACGTGCACCTCACGGGCCTCGTCGGCGCCGCCATCGCCTTGCAGCGACTCCACGAATCGACCCCCGGCGGCCTCGGCGGAAGCGTGCGACTCATCTTCCAGCCCGGTGAGGAGGTCACCCCGGGCGGTGCGCTGCGCGTCATCTCCCAGGGTGTGCTCGACGACGTTCCCGAGGTCTACGCCCTCCACTGCGACCCCAACGTCGATGTCGGCCGGATCGGCTCGCGCATCGGAGCGATCACCGCCGCCGGCGACACCGTCATCATCCGCCTGACCGGGCACGGCGGGCACACCTCAAGGCCGCACCTGACCGAGGACCTCGTCTACGCGCTGGGCAAACTCGCCACCGACCTGCCCTCCACCTTGGGCCGCCTCATCGATCCGCGCCACGCGATCTCCCTCGTGTGGGGTGAGATCAGCGCCGGCCACGCGGCCAACGTCGTCCCCAGCGAGGGCATCCTGCGCGGAACCCTGCGCTGCCTCGACGTCGACGGCTGGAACCAGGTCGCCGAGGTGCTGCCCGAGCTCGTCGAGCGCATCGCCGGCCCCTACGGAGTCACCGTCGACCTCGACCATCGACGAGGTGTGCCGCCGGTGGTCAACACCGAAGACCAGGTCGCGCTCATCGAATCCGCCGTCCGCGGTGAACTCGGCGAGAACTCCGTCCAGCTGACTCCGCAGTCCATGGGCGGGGAGGACTTCGCCTGGTACCTCACGCACTGCCCCGGAGCACTGGTGCGCATGGGCACCCGCACCCCCGGAGGAACGACGTACGATATCCATCAGGGCGATCTGCTCATCGACGAGGGCAGCATCGAGATCGCCGCCCGCATCTTCACCGCCACCGCGCTGAAGGTCCTCGAACGAAGCTGACGCCCCACCGGTGACTCAGACAGACCCGATAACCTTGGAGCCATGAGAGTGAAGGTCATGAACACGGTCCTGGGCGCCGGCGTCAGCGCGCTGAGCCTGGCGGCACTGAGCGCCTGCTCGGTGACGGCACCCGAACCGCTCGAAGACTCCACCCTCGGGTGCATGATCTCGGCCCCCGCCGGTTTCGACGATCACTCGTCCGGGGCACTGACCCTGGCGGAGACGGAACTGGCGCGCGCGGCGGGACTGTTCTCCGCCACCTCGAGTCAGCGGGTCACGAACTCCTCGGCCACCTCGGAGGCTCTGCAGAGGATGAGCGACCAGGACTGCGCACTGACGACGGTGCTCGGACCCGGCGGCGCAGACGAACTCGCCGACCACGCCAGGAGCAGTCCCGACGGGGTCTTCCTCGGCGTCGCCAGCGGGCACAAGGATTTCCCAGACAATGTACTCAGCATCGACTTCGACCTCGTGCCGCCGGCATTCATCGCCGGCTACATCGCCGCGACCGCCAGCGAAACGGGCAAGGTCGGCACTGTCGTGTCGCAGGGCTTCCCCGAAGCGGAGAAGATCCTGACCGCGTTCGACGCCGGAGTCGACCTCTACAACGACGAGTCCGACGAGGACGTCGACGAGGTGAAGTCCTTCCGCGGCGACGCGGCCACGGGCCGAACCGTGGCCGACACCGGCGAGGCGGGCAAGACGTTCTTCGACACGGCCGATGACGCCGACGTCGATGTCGTCGTTCCCTTCGGTTCGGCGGCGGCGAAGGGCGTGGTCAATGCCGCGACGAAGACGATGCGGGAGATGCGCACCGCAGAGCCGGAGGACGGCGACGATGACGAGGCGGCAGTGCCGAAGATCATCTGGTACGGGGAATCCGGGGCCTTCTCCGACACGATCATCGCGACCATCGAGCCCAACATCCGCAGGGGACTGCGGAGCATGTTCCCCGAATGGCCGCAGAGCAAGAACCCCGACGAGGTGGCCGAAGACGCGCAGGAGGATCCCGTCGACATGGGCGGCTTCCTCGTCGCCGACCACCACTACACTGGCACGATCGACAACGGGGGCGTGAGGATCGCGGCCGAGGACGGTTTCCTCAGCCGGGTCTCGGACGCCGGACGCAGCATCACCGACCTGCGGGAGCGGATCAAGAGCGGCGAAATCGACCCGGAGAAGTCCTGAGGCCGGCCCCGGCGACATCGCTGATGCCCGCCGATTCTTCCATCGTTCGCACACGCGGATCCGATAAGCTGTGCGGGTGTTGAATAATCCCGCCGGCGTCGCAGCAGACGACCCGATCCTGCAGTTGCCCAAAATCTCCCTCCACGATCACCTCGACGGTGGCCTGCGCCCGGCCACGATGATCGAACTGGCCGCGTCGATCGGCCATGAACTGCCCGCCACGGAACCCGAGGCGCTGGCGAAGTGGTACCGCGACTCCGCGAGCTCCGGTGACCTCGTCCGCTACCTCGAGACCTTCTCGCACACCGTCGCCGTGATGCAGAACCGTGAGGGTCTGATGCGTGTGGCCAAGGAATGGGTCCTCGACCAGGTCGCCGACGGCGTCTTCTACGCCGAGGCCCGGTGGGCGCCCGAACAGCATCTGGAAGGCGGACTCGAACTCGACGAGGTCGTCGAAGCTGTCCAGGAAGGACTCGAGGCCGGAGTGATCGAAGCCTCCTCCGACGGCAAGTTCATCCGCGTCGGCCAGATCATCACCGCAATGCGCCAGGCGGACAATTCCCTGGCGATCGCGGAATTGGCGATCCGGCATCGTGAGAAGGGATCGGAGTCCGGGGTCGTGGGCTTCGACATCGCCGGGCCGGAGAACGGGTTCCCGCCCTCGGCTCACCTGTCGGCATTCAACGCGCTCCACCAGGCCTACGTGCCCGTGACGATCCACGCCGGTGAGGCCGCCGGAAAGGATTCGATCCACGAAGCTCTCACCATCTGCCACGCGCAGCGCCTCGGCCACGGAGCCCGCATCGTCGAGGACATGGACATCGTCGAGGGGGAAGGACAGCTCGGCAGCCTGGCCGCCTGGGTCCTCGACCAGCAGATCCCGCTCGAACTGTGCCCCAGCTCGAATCTGCAGACCGACATCGGCGGCACCATCGCCTCCCACCCGATCACCGGGCTCAAGGACCTGGGCTTCGCCGTCACCATCAACCCGGACAACCGACTGATGTCGGCGACCTCGGTCACGCAAGAGATGCGTCTGCTCGTCGACGAGGCCGGCTGGACCCAGACGGACCTCGAATGGGCCACCGTCAACGCGGTCACCGCGGCGTTCCTGCCGCTCGACGTGCGCGAGCGCATGCTCGACGAGATCCTCATCCCAGGATTCGCCCGGGTGAACATTTGAATTCGAGGGACGAAGAGTCGTCGGGCCCGGCCGGTTCGTCAGGGCCGGCCGGGCACGGTGTTCCGACTCCGCGGGCGATGCTGTTGGTCGTCGTGGTGCTGGGCCTCCAGGCGCTGGGCCTCCTCGGGTCGGCTCTGTCGTTCGTCCTCACCGCCATCAGCGCCGGCCCCTTGGCCAGTTCGCTGTTGGGGCTGGCGGTCATGTTCGTCATCTTCGCAGCCGGGGTCGTCGCTGCCGCACGTGGCTCGTGGAAGCTGCACCGCTGGGCGCGACCGGCCGCGATCGCCTTCGAGCTCCTCGTCATCGTCTTCGCCTTCAGTGTCATCGGCGGATCTCTGTGGCTCGGCCTGGGGTGCCTGGTCACGGCGCTCGCAGTGCTCCTGGGCTATTTCCTGCCCCCGGTCGTCGACGCATACAACCGGGCGCTGGCGGACTAGGAAGGACCGGCAGGCAGGGAGCGCGCACAGGCAGGGGCTCAGTCCGTGGTCGGGACTGTGACCGCCTGTCTGCCGCCATTGCCGTAAGCCGCTCATCGCGTGCCCGGACGCGTCAGCTTGCCGGCGGCGCCCATCTCTGCACGCTCTCGGCCTGCGCGGCCGCCAGTCGCGAGGGAACAGCGGTGAATGCTGCGTCGCGAATGGCTGAGAGCAATGGGGAACGGAGCTGGAAGACGGCCCCGAGCAGGCGTGACTTCGCCGCGATCGACTGGCTGCGCTTCTTCCGCAGCTGATCGTAGCGGCGAAGAGGACGGTCGATGCGTGCCGGCGTGACCGTCGGACCCGCCGCGCTCGTTGCCCCAGCGGAGCCTGTCGACTTCGCCGCGCTCGCCGATCCGCCGGAGCCGTCCGAATGCGTGGACTTCTCGATCAGCGGCACCAGCAGCGTTGTCAGCGTCGCGGCGTCCTCGAGCGCCTGACCGCCGCCCTGGCCGAGGTTCGGAGTCATCGCGTGCGCGGCATCGCCGAGGAGGACGATCCGTCCCCGATGATAGCTCGGCAGGGGAGCGGCGAGGTCCGAAATCGCGGTGCGTGCGATGCGGCCCGCCGGCGTCGTCTCGATCAGTTCCACGATCGGCGTATGCCAGCCGGAGAACAGATCCCGCACTGCTGACTTCTCATTTGCGAAGCTTGCGTCCTTCGGCATGTTCGCGACGGCGAACCAGTAGACCCGTCCGTCCTTGAGCGGGGCGATGCCGAAGCGCAGTCCCCGGCCCACGGTCTCACCTGCGGCACCATCGAGGTCGACCGGGCGGTCCGTGATCCCGCGCCAACACGAATAGCCCGCATACCGAGCTCCGATTCCGGGTTCGACGGCTTCCCTGATCCGGCTGTGGAGTCCGTCGGCACCGATGACGAGGTCGAAGTGCTCCCGGCGGTCACGCGTGCTGACCATACCGTCGACAGTCGCCGAGGTGACCTCCGCCGAGGTCCGCACCGTTGCCTCCTCGAGGGCGTCGTGGAGGACCCGGTGCAGATCCGCGCGGTCGACGATGCGCAGCTCGCCCACGGAGTCACTCGGCACTTGTGCGATCCACCGCCCGTCGGGACGTCGTTGGCCGGCGTCGAAGGATTCGGCCTGTTTGTCCGTGATGGCCGCGAACCGAGGCCCGAGCCCCAGTGATTCGAGGGCTCTGAGACCATTGGCGAAGATCGACAGGCCCGAACCGCCGGCACGCACCTCGGCGGCCTTCTCGAATACGGTGACGTCCGCACCTGCCCGCTGCAGTCCGACGGCGGCGGAGAGCCCGCCGATGCCGGCTCCGACGATTGCGATCCTCACCCTGGCCTCCGTTCGACGAGCAGGCTGCTCGGCTGCCTGCCGTTACTGATCGAGGTACTCGCCGCAGGCCTCGGTGAGGAAGTCGCCGGCGACTCCGCCTTCCTTGTTGAGGCTGACCGCGGTCTTCTGGATGCCCCACCATACCTGTGGCGAACCGCCCCACTGCTGGCGGAGGTCTTCGCGTTTGTCGGGGTCGTCCGCGAGATCGTCGGCGGCCAGCGAGATCCTCTCCTGTGCGTCATCGGCCGTGCACCGGGCCTCGTCATCGGGGCCCTTCGGATCGAGTTCGGGAACGTCGTCGGAGTCCTTCGTCGTCAGCGTATACGCGGAGTCGCCGATCTCCTCGACGGTGAAGGTTCCGTGGATGAGCAGGAACGGCGACTTCTCGGTGTCGATGTCGGCGGCATCGACGGTCACACTCACGCTGTCCGGGGTATCGGCGGTGACGGTGGCCTCACCGGAGTCGGGGACGTCGGGATTTCCGGTGTGGACGTAGACCTTGAGGTAGGCCTCGGACTTCTTCTCGGCCGCTTCGGCGAGGCCCTGCCAGAGGGGATCGACATCCTTCGCGCCGCCGGGGGAGGAATCGACGACGGAGATCTCCGGTGCGTCGTCCGGAGTCTCGATCGGGGTGACCTCCTCCTCACTGACGGACGGGCGCTCTTGCGGCCGGGTCTCCTCTGAGGTGGGAACGCAGGCTGTCGTCGTGGCCAGCACTGCGGCAGTGGTCAGGAGGGCAAGGGAGCGAATTCGCATGGTTCCTCGAAAGCAGGTCGTCGTGGCGGTTCCGGGCCCGGGCACCGATCTCGCCCTCCAGCCTAATCCGAGAGGCATCCGCGACCTCGGCGGACTCGCTGGTCGGGCACCGATTGCTCCGATGGGGCCGTGCTGATGGTGCCGTTCGGTGTGCCTCCGATCGCCCCGGGGTCGTGGTGACTCGGGCGAGCGGGAGTCTCCGGCGGGTTGTTCGGTCCGGGAGTGACCGGCGGGCTATTCGGTCCGGGTGGACATGAGGTCGGAAAGGCGGGTGCGCTGCGCTCCGTCGGCGTCGAAGTTGTCCTCGTCGAGCCACCGGACGTAGGCCGCGCGCAGGCGGGGCCACTCCGAGTCGATGATCGAGAACCACGCGGTGTCACGGTTGAGTCCCTTGACGACCAGGTGCTGCCGGAATACACCTTCGAAGGTGAAGCCGAAGCGGCCCGCGGCGCGCTTCGACGGGGCATTGGCGTCATCGCACTTCCACTCGAAGCGCCGGCAGCCGCTGGCGAACGCCAGGTCTGCGAAGAGGAAGAAGGCCTCCGTGGCGCCGCGGGCGCGCGCCAGGGCCGGGCCCCACAGAATGTTGCCGATCTCGATGACGCCGTTGTGCGTGTCGATGCGCATGAGCGCCTGTCGGCCCTCGGCCCGTCCGGTCCGGCGGTCGACGACGGCGAAGAACAGCGGATCCGACGTCGCGGAGGCCGCGGCCACCCACTCATCGAAGGCTGCGCGTTCGGTCTGCGGGGTCTGCGGCAGGTAACGGAACCGCTCGTCCGACCCCTCCGCCGAGGCGGCCGCGAAGAGCGAGTCCGAGTGGCGATGCGGGTCGAGGGGCTCGAGGTCGACATAGCGGCCGTGGATCGTCTCCCGCCGAGGCGGGTCGACCCTGGTCCAGTCGGTGAGGTTCTCGTCGGTCATGGGTGCTCCTCCGTCATCCCTGGTCATCGTTCGTCCGTTCCAGGTCATTCTTCGTCCGTCCCAGGTCATCGTTCGTCCGTTCCAGGTCATTCTTCGTCCGTCCCAGGTCATGCCTCGTCGGCGTCGAAGCCCGTGGACAGCTGTCGCAGCAGCGCGGCGAGCTTGCGTCGTCCGGCCGGTGTCAGGTCGCTGAGGATCTCGCGCTCCTTGACCAGCAGATCGGCCAGCGCCGAGTCGACGGTGGCGCGCCCATCGGAGGTCAACCGCACGAGCACACCTCGGCGATCTCCGGGATCGGGCAGTCGTTCGACCCATCCGGCTGTGACCAGCCGGTCGATGCGGTTGGTCATGGTGCCGCTGGTGACGAGTGTCTCCTGAAGCAGGGTGGAGGGGGAGAGCTGGTAGGGCTCACCCGATCGGCGCAGAGCCGAAAGCACGTCGAACGCCCAGCCCTCGATACCGTAGTCGTTGAAGCTCGCCTTGCGCGCCAAGTCCAGCTGGCGGGCCAGACGGGAGACCCGAGAGAGCACTTCCATCGGCGACACGTCGAGGTCCGGACGCTCGTGGCGCCACGCTGCGACAATCCGATCAACCTCGTCCATGGTCCGATTTTACGTCCAGATCAAGAATCTTTGCGCCAAAGATACTTTTTCACGAGACATTTCTTACTCATCGGCTGATTTGGCCTGCACGTTTGGATGGACGGGGTCACTTGGGAATAAAGTGGTCTTGGTTGTTGCATCCGTCAACGCACCTGCGGGGCCAAACGACCCTGCAGTAGAAACGAAGGAATACACGTGGATCTTTTCGAGTATCAAGCACGTGACCTGTTCGAAAAGCACGGAGTGCCCGTGCTCAAGGCCCAGGTCGCGACGACACCAGAGGAAGCGAAGAAGGCGGCCGAGGAGCTCGGCGGCGGAACCGTCGTCGTCAAGTCTCAGGTCAAGATCGGCGGCCGTGGCAAGGCCGGCGGCGTCAAGGTCGCGAAAAGCCCCGAAGAGGCCGAAGCTCGCGCCGGGGATATCCTGGGTCTCGACATCAAGGGCCACATCACCGAGAAGGTGATGATCGCCGAAGGCGCAGACATCGCTGAAGAATACTACTTCTCGGTTCTCCTCGACCGGTCCAACCGCACCTACCTGGCCATGTGCTCCAAGGAAGGCGGAGTGGAGATCGAGCAGCTCGCGGAGGAACGCCCCGAAGCGCTCGCCAAGATCCCGGTGTCGGCTATCGAGGGAATCGATGCCGCTAAGGCCGAAGAGATCGCCAAGGAAGCAGGATTCGACGAGGAGACCGCCGCTAAGGTGGCTCCTGTGCTGACCTCGCTGTGGACCGTCTTCGAGAAGGAAGACGCCTCACTCGTCGAGGTCAACCCGCTGGTCAAGACCGGTGCCGGTGACATCATCGCCCTCGACGGCAAGGTGTCTCTCGATGAGAACGCCGAATTCCGTCACGAAGACCACGAGGCACTGCGCGACATCAGCGCGGAGAACCCCCTCGAACTCAAGGCCAAGAAGCTCGACCTCAACTACGTCAAGCTCGACGGTGAAGTCGGAATCATCGGAAACGGTGCCGGACTCGTCATGTCGACCCTCGACGTCGTCGCCTATGCAGGTGAGAAGCACAGCAGCGTCAAGCCGGCCAACTTCCTCGACATCGGCGGCGGTGCCTCGGCGGAGGTCATGTCCAACGGACTCGACGTCATCCTCGGCGACGACCAGGTCAAGTCCGTTTTCGTCAACGTCTTCGGCGGAATCACCGCCTGTGACGCAGTTGCCAGCGGCATCGTCAAGGCGCTCGAGATCCTCGGCGACCAGGCCTCCAAGCCGCTCGTCGTCCGCCTCGACGGCAACAACGTCGAGGAGGGTCGCACGATCCTCAGGGACGCCGCGCATCCGCTCGTCACCCTGACCGACACCATGGACGGTGGAGCCGACAAGGCCGCCGAACTGGCTGCTGCCAAGTAAGGAAAGGTCTTTACACATATGTCTATCTTCCTGAATTCCGATTCGAAGATCATCGTCCAGGGCATCACCGGCGGCGAGGGAACCAAGCACACCGCACGCATGCTCGCGGCCGGATCGAACATCGTCGGCGGCGTCAACGCCCGCAAGGCCGGCACCACCGTCAAGCACAACGGCGAAGACGGCAACGAGATCGAGCTGCCCGTCTTCGGCTCCGTCTCCGAGGCGATGGAGGCCACCGGTGCAGACGTCTCTGTGGCCTTCGTGCCGCCGGCCTTCTCCAAGGCCGCGGCCATCGAAGCCATCGACGCCAAAATCGGCCTGCTCGTCATCATCACCGAGGGCATCCCGGTCCAGGACGCCGCCGAAGTCTGGGCCCGTGCGCAGGCCGCAGACAATGCGACCCGCATCATCGGACCCAACTGCCCCGGCATCATCTCCCCGGAGGCATCGCTGGCCGGCATCATCCCGGCCAACATCACCAAGAAGGGCAAGCTCGGACTGGTGTCGAAGTCCGGCACGCTGACCTACCAGATGATGTACGAACTGCGTGACCTCGGCTTCTCCACCGCCATCGGAATCGGTGGCGACCCGGTCATCGGCACCACGCACATCGATGCGCTCGAGGCCTTCGAGAACGATCCCGAGACCGAGGCCATCGTCATGATCGGCGAGATCGGGGGAGACGCCGAAGAGCGTGCCGCCGCCTACATCAAGGACAACGTGTCGAAGCCGGTCGTCGGCTACGTCGCGGGCTTCACCGCTCCCGAGGGCAAGACCATGGGCCACGCCGGCGCTATCGTCTCCGGCTCCTCGGGAACCGCTGCAGCGAAGAAGGAAGCCCTCGAGGCTGCGGGAGTGAAGGTCGGCAAGACCCCGACCGAAACCGCCGACCTCATGCGCGAACTCCTCGCCTGAGCCGGACTCGAACATAACAGCGCGGTCGAAGTGCGCGCGTTCAGCAGGCATGCTGGACCCTCAGCACTTCGACCGCGCTGTCGTCTGTCCGGACAACGTGTGCGAGTTCAGCGGCACCCATCACGCCCGACGCATCACGTATCGAAGCGCCACGCACCGTAACACCACCCACCGAACCATCACGCACCCTAAGCACCAGTTCGCACCCGACTCGCAGTCCCTCCAAGTCGTTCCGCACCCCCACTCGCCGGCACCGAATCACCCCTGTGCAACGGGTGGTTTTGGGACCGACTGTGCGGGGTAGTCGTGGGACGTTAATCTGAATGTGTGAATGACCAGACACCGCTGTCCCAGAACCCACCTGCCGAGAACAACGCGGCCCCACATGCCGACCAGGACCCGACTGACCAGGACCCGACTGCAGAGACGCCTCGGGCCCGGACCCTGCCACCGATCGACACGTCCCCGGCGGCCCATCCGCGCAACTTCGGCTCCGACAACTGGGCCGGGGCCCACCCCGAAGTCATCGCCGCCATCTCCGAGGCCAACGTCGGCCACACGCCCGGCTATGGGGGAGATCCCTGGACCGCGCGATTCCGCGAGGTGATGAAGGCCCATTTTGGTCCGAGCGCCTCGGCGTTCCCGGTCTTCAACGGCACCGGTGCCAATGTCCTCGCGCTGCAATCTGCCCTGCCGCGCTGGGCCGCGGTCATCACGGCGGAGTCCGCGCACATCAACTACGACGAGACCGGCGCCCCGGAGAAGGTCGGCGGGCTGAAGATCATCGGTGCGCCCACCCCCGACGGAAAGCTCACGCCCGAGATCATCGAACGCTCCGTCATCGGCCGCGGCAGCGAACACAACGCCCAACCCCTGGCCGTGAGCATCTCCCAATCGACCGAATGGGGCACGACCTACACAGCCGATGAGATCCGAGCGATCGCCGACACTGCGCACGGGCTCGACATGATCGTCCACGTCGACGGCTCCCGACTGGGCAATGCCGCAGCCTACCTCGACACCGACTTCAGCTCGCTGACCACCGAGACAGGCGTCGACATCGTCAGCCTGGGCGGAACGAAGAACGGGCTCCTCGGCGCCGAGGCGATCGTCGTCCTCGATGACGACATCGGCCTGGGAATGCCGTTTCTGCGGAAGATGAACCTGCAGCTGTCATCGAAGATGCGCTTCCTCTCCGCTCAGCTGAGCGCCCTCTACGACGGCGATCTGTGGCGAACCTCGGCGGATCATGCCAATGCCATGGCCAGGCGACTGGCAGACGGCCTCGCCGAGGCGGTTGCCGATGGCCGTGCCCCCGAGATCTCGATCGCAGCGGAGGTGCAGTCCAATGTCGTCTTCGTCCACATGCCGCCTGAGATCGCAGCGCGGGCGCGTCAGCGATTCGCCTTCGCCGACTGGCCCATGGCCGAGAACGTCGTACGACTCATGTGCGCCTTCGACACCACAGACGAAGACGTCGACTCCCTGATCGCAGCCATCGCAGGGACGAGCTGACTCTACTGCGTCCTGTCGGCCTTGACGGAGACGACGGGCACGTCGGAGTCGAGGATGATGCGCTGCGCGGTCGAGCCCATGATGAGTTTTCCGACGGGGGAGCGGCGTCGCGAACCGATCACGACCATGCGGGTGTCCTCGGTCGCCTCGGCGAGGGCGAGGAGCTCCTCGACCGGGTCGTTTCCGCGGAGGAACTGCAGGATCTCGTGGGAGACCTCGGAGGAGCGCAGCGCCTCTTTGAGCTCGTCCATGTCCTGGTTGGTCGCCACGCCGCGTTCGTCGGGAGTCTCTCCGATGCCTGCGTTGAGCACGATCACCGTGTCATCGAAGGCCTTTGCCTGGTCGATGCCGAATGTGACGGCAGCCTTGCCTTCGGGTGAGGGGGAATAGCCGACGAGAATTGTCATGGTCTCTCCTGATTCGACACTGGACGAAGCACCCTCAATTAGTAGCACATGTGCCCGCCGCTATGCTCGGCGAGTCTGCGTCCGTCGGACTAGACTGATCGAATGCCTGCCACCCTGCTGCCTCCGGATTCGCCTGCCCGTCAACGCAGTCAGGACCTGCAGGAACAGTTGCCCGAACTCGCCGATGTTCCTGGGTTCCCCCAGGCGAGGATCCTCACCGAGTATGTGCTCGGTCGACGCAGCGGAGAGCTCGATGTCTCGGGCCGCCCCACCGATGGCACGTTCGTGGCCGCCGAGGTGGTCGCCGGTCTTCCGCACGAGATCATCGTCGTCGATGATGCTCAAGGGGTGCAGTCACGGCTGTTGAACGAGATCGCTCCCGTTCGCACGTACAACGACAGGATCGACGAGGCCCGCACCGTCGCCGAGGTGGCAGATAGGACCAGCCCCATCGACGATCTCGCCGTCCTCGGAGCCGAAGAGCGTGCCGCAGAATCTGCCGGGGAACCGCGAATCGAATCGGGCGAGGAACCGCGGGCCGAATCGGTCGACGGCTGCGAGACCTGGGCGATCGTCAACGCCCCGAAGGCCGCCCAGGCACTGGCCGAGACCGTGGCCGCAATCCAGACTCAAGTGTCCACCGTCATCGTCATCGGTCGCAGCGACTCGATGAGCCGGGCCGTGAACAGGGAACTCGCGCGCGGCTTCGCCCGCGTCGACGTCTCACCGGGGGTCGGCAAACACCGCATGATCATCGGCAGCCGCCCCCTGTCCTCGCCCAGTCTGCCGAGCTTTCCCAAGCACGGCACCATCGACCATGCGGCCACCGGCCCCCTGCCGGTCAGGGCTCATGGTGCCTGCTTCTCGGGCGTGAAGAGCGATGAGGGCTCGGCCGCGCTGCTCGAAGCCGTGGCCGCGGCGGCGGGATCCGGCAGCCATGCTTCCGTGCTCGATCTCGGCTGTGGGAACGGGTGGCTGCTGTCCGCCGCGATGCGGGTGACAGCGGCGGCGAAGGGCACCGGTGCGGACGTGTCCAAGGCGGCGGTCGCCTCGGCGAAGGAGACTGCGGAGGCGAACGGACTCGAGGTCGAGACCGCCCTCGTCGATGCCACGGACGCCCAGGCTGTGACCGAGCCCGGTTCTGGACTGGTCGTCGGGGGCTACGACCTGATCCTGCTCAATCCGCCCTTCCACCAGGGCACGGCCATCGAAACCGACACTGCCGCCGGGCTCATGCGCACCGCATCGCTGCTCCTGGCGCCCGGAGGGCAGGTCGTCACCGTCTTCAACTCACATCTGCGCTACCGCGATTCCTTGGAGCGCCTCATCGGTCCCAGCGAGCAGGCGGCCCGGACCAGCAAGTTCACGGTCGTCCGCAGCCGCAGTCGCAGCTGACGGCCGTCATTGACGTCCCCGTCAGCGCGAGACGGCCGCAGTCAGTCGGAGACCGCGATCGGGGCTGCTTCTCCGGGCGTGACCAGGCCCGATTCGTAGGCGAGGACGACCAGCTGTGATCGATCGCGTGCCCCGAGCTTGCCGAGCAGGCGACTGGCGTATGTGCGCGAGGTCTCCGGGCTGAGGAACAGACTCGCGCCCACCTCCCGGTTCGATTCCCCGCGGCCGATGTGCGTGAGCACTTCACGTTCGCGCACGGTGAGGTCGTCGAGGATCTCGGGCCGCGGGGTCGCTCGGTTCTGGTCACTGAGTCTGCGCAGTACGGTGTTGGTCACGCCCGGTGACAGCAGCGCATCACCGCCGGCGACCGTGCGGACGGCCGCACGCAGGTCCACCGGCCGAATGTCCTTGAGCAGATAGCCGCTGGCACCGGCGGCGATCGCGGCCACGATGTCCTCGTCATCGTCGAAGGTCGTGAGCATGACGACTCTCGTGCTGTCGAGGTTCGGGTCGGAGACGATGTGCTCGGTCGCCGTGATCCCATCCATGACCGGCATGCGAATGTCCATGAGCACGACATCGGGGTGCCGTTCACGCACATGGCTGAGGCCGGCACGACCGTCTGCGGCTTCCGCGACGACCTCGATATCCCCATCGCTGACCGCAAGCTGACGCAGCCCCGTTCGGACGAGTTCCTGATCGTCGACGAGTGCGACCGTGATCATTCCGGCAGCCTCCTCGGCAGTGTCGCGCGAAGTTCGAAACCCTCGCCGGGCCTGGCCTGCGTGCTCAGATCCCCGCCGAGGAGCCTGACTCGTTCGCTCATGCCCAGCAGACCGTGCCCGCCTTCAAGAGCCGCGGCCCCGAGACCGTCGTCGACGACGGAGACCACGACCTCCTCGTCGTCGAGTCCCACGGTGACACTCAGCGCGGCGGCAGAGGAATGCCGGAGCACATTCGTGATGCCTTCCTGCACGACACGGAAGACGACCGATTCCACCGGTGAGGGCAGAGTCCCCGGGGCGAGTGAGATGTTCGACTCGACGGACATCCCTGCCTCGCGGGCACGGTCGAGCAGAGTCTCGATCCCGTCGACGCCGAGGCTGGTGCGGGTCGACTCGTCACCGGTCCGCAGCACCCGGACCATGGATCTCAGGTCCGACAGCGACCCGACGGCTTCGTCGTGGACACGTTCGAGCGCCTCGGCGACGGCGCTGTCTCCCGAGTCCGGAGCTGTGCCGGGCCCCCTGCGGTCGAGGGCCTCGAGTCCCACATTCGAATGCAGCGATATGACGGAGAGCTTGTGGCCGAGGGTGTCGTGGAGATCGCGGGAGAGCTGGAGCCGTTCGTTCTGCACGCGCTGGTCGGCCTCCTCTCTCAGACGTTCGTCCTGGAGCCGGAGCAGCTGTTCCTGTTGGGAGGCGAACCGGCGATGGGTCGCCATGGCATAGCCGAGGGTGATCGCGGCGGCGATGAGGGCGAGCGTCGAGATCGACTCCGCGCCCAGCAGACGCCCCAGCGGCAGGGAGTCGTCGCGGATCCGAAAGGCCGTGGACACAACGAAGACCACGGCTCCTGCACCGACGGAGAAGCGGGTCAGACCCACCTCGGCGGCGGAATAGAGCGCGGCCACCACGGGAAGAGCGACCCCGATCGGGGTGAGCTCGAGGCTGTAGTAGGCGAAGGTGCCGAGCACGCTGAGGACGACCACGGTCTTCGGCAGCCCGCGGCGCAGAAGGAGCACGGCACCGAAGCCGAAGGCGAAGAGATAGGACAGCGGCCGCAGCGGTGCCTCGGTGTCGGTCTGAGCCAGGACGATGATCATCGCCAGCGACGCCGCCACCGCGCCCGCGAGGACGACTTCGGTTCTCCGCACTCCCATCCCACCAGCATAGGCAACCCCGGCGCCGATGGGCACCGCCCACCGTGCACCGCGATATCGCTTCTCGACGTACCGAGACCGGCGCAGAAGTCGACGGATCGGCCGCTTTCGACGCGATGTGCTCAGGTGCCGCCCATTCCTAATCTGGATGGCATGAACTCACTTCGAGAACTCAATTGGCCGCTGCTCGTCGTCCTCGGACTCCTCGGACTCGTCCGACCGGCGGCTCGAATCACGCTTGAGGGCACCCAGCTGCCCACCGCCGTCATCGCATTGGGAATGACCGTGCTCGTGACCGGACTGTGGGCCCTGGGACTGGGACTTGCACGAGCGGCGAACCCGGTGCTCGGCGGAATCGTCGCCGGACTCGTGTACGCGATCGGCGCGATCATCCTCAGCGGCCTGCTGTCCCCGATCCTGCTGGGCCACCTCGAAGGACCACTGGCGCAGCCCTTGGCGATTGCGCCGATGCTGGCGACCAGTGGTGTCTGGGGCGCGATCGCCGGAGGCCTTGGGCTCATCGTGCGCCGAATCCGCTGGGGAACGTGGACGACGGGTCGTGTGCGGCCATGACAGAGGACCGATCCCGCCGAGGCGGCCGGACGTGGGCGCGCATCGTGGGCTCAGCGGTGCTGGGCTGCATCGGGGGAGTGCTGGCCATGATCGTCCTCAACGACCTGGTGGCGGGCATCTGGCCCGAGGCCGTGATGGTCATCGCACCGCTGAGTCTGCCCGTGGGTGCTCTGGCCGGCGCGGGCACGGCCGGAGTCCTCGCCTACCGGAGTTCCACCGGCGATCGCTGACGGCTGCCGCACCCCGCACCCTCGGCCTCGCCCGGCAGTCGGCGGTCGCACCCGACACTCAGGGGCCGCACAGTCAGCCCCTCGACCGGCAGTCAGGGGCGGCCGAATCGCGCCGACAGGACCTCGGCCGTGGCCCCGACACCGGCCGCGGCAACCTCGCGCGGTCGCCCTTCGGCGACGATCCGACCACCGTCCGGACCCGGACCGGGCCCAATGTCGATCAGCCAGTCGGAGCCGGCAGCCAACTCCATGTTGTGATCGGCGATGAGGATCGTATCGCCTTCGTCGACGATCTGGCGGAAGAGCCTGCCGAGGACCCGGGCATCGCTGGGGTGAAGGCCGTTGGCCGGCTCGTCGAGAACGAACAGTGAACGCTCCCGCCGCTTCCTGGCCCGCATCACCGCGGCCAGACGCAGGCGCTGCGCCTCGCCGCCGGACAGCGTCGCCGAGGACTGCCCGAGCAGCAGACCGCCCAGACCGACCCTCTGCAGAACCTCGAAATGCGCACCCAATCCCAGGCGTTCGGCGAAGATCGACGCGGCCGCGTCGATCGACAGATCGAGCACATCCGCAATGGTCAGTCCGTCGACCGTGACCTCCAGGGTCTCGGCGGTGAATCGGCGTCCCTCGCACTCCGGGCAGGTGCCGCTGGCCGCCGGCAGATGCACGAGGTCGATCGTGATGACGCCCAAACCCTCACAGCGCGGACACCGACCGCGAACCGTATTGAAGGAGAACTGCGAGGCGGTGAATCCGCGACTGCCGGCCAGCTCGGTCTTCGCGAAGAGGCCGCGGATCTTGTCGAAGATGCCCAGATAGGTGCCGATGACCGAACGCGATGAGCGTCCGATGGTCGACTGATCGAAACTGACCACCCGAGTGAAGGCTCCAAGGCCCGTGGCGCTCGCCCCTGCCAGTTCTCCTCGCTCAGCGTCACCGGCCGCAGCCTGCGGCTCCTCGACCCCGTCGAAGGGCGAGGCGCCCGCGCCCCGGGCCAGCGCCGCCACCGAACGCAGGGCCGAGCTCTTGCCCGCCCCGGAGACTCCGGTCAGCGTCGTGAGACCGCCGACCGGAAAGGCCAGAGCGAGATCGTCGAGGTTGTTCGCCGACATCCCTGCGCACCGTGCCCAAGTCTTGAAGTCCTCCCCGGCCCGCCACGGTTGACTGGGTGCCTCGTTGCGCAGACGAACGGCGGTCGAGCTCTGCCCCTCGAGCGCCTCGGCGACCGGTCCGGAGAACATCAGCTGTCCACCCCGGGCGCCCCCGTCCGGACCGAGTTCGACAACCCAATCGCAGCGGCGCACCAGCTCCATATCGTGTTCGACGAGGATGACGGTGTTGCCCGCATCGCGCAGGGCCTCGATGTGGGTGAAGAGATGATCGGTGTCCTTCGGGTGCAGCCCCGTCGACAGTTCGTCGAAGACGTAGACCATGCCGTGCAACCCACTGTGCAGATGGGCGGCCAGGCGCAGTCGCTGCAGTTCACCGGGCGAAAGCGTGGCCGCCGATCGGTGGGGCGGAAGATATCCGACGCCGAGACGCTCGATCACCGCCGTGCGTTTGTCGAGTTCGTCGAGGAGGACCTGGGCGGCCTCATCGGTGGCCGCGGAGAATCGCTTCGATTCGCTGGGACCGTGCGCGAGGTCTGAGGCGATGGCGGTGCTGATCGTCTCGGCCAGTTCCCTGAGACTGCGGGTGGCCACCTCGGCGATATTCGATCCGCCGATCGTGACCGACAGTGCCGCAGGGTTGATGCGGCTTCCATCGCAGTCGGGGCAGAGGTCGTTGCTGAGGAACGACTCGGTGCGTTCCCGGACCGAGGCACTGCCTGTTGTGACCATCGTGTCGAGCAGATACCGGCGGGCGCTGCGGAACTTTCCCGTGTATTCGCGAGCGACATGGTCGAGCACGTCGGCCGGCCTGACGGTGACCGAAGGGGTGTCCTCTGTGGTCAGCAGCCATGAGCGAGTATCGGCGGGCAGCCGGGACCAGGGGAGGTCGACGTCGATGTCCATGGCCTCGACGAGGTGCTTGAAGTTCCTTCCCAGCCATCCGCCCGGCCAGGCGGCGATGGCTCCCTCGCGGATGGTCAGGGACCCGTCGGGCACTGCGGCCTCGAGGTCGATGTCGTGGATGCTGCCTTTCGCGGCACATGTCGGGCAGGCGCCTTCGACGGTGTTGGGCGAGAACGCCGAGGCGAGCAGGCGTCCCTGGTTCGCCGGATAGTCGCCGAAGCGGGAGAACAGCACCCGCAGCAGGTCAGAGACCTGTGACAGGGTGCCCACGCTCGAATTCTCCGGCGGCGTGGTCACGAGCTGTTTGACCGCGATTGCGGCCGGAAGTCCCGTGATCCGGTCGACCTGGGGAGTGGAGACCGCGCCGAGGAGGTGCCTGGTGAACGGTGAGACCGATTCGAGGTAGCGCCGCTGCGCCTCGGCGTAGACGGTGTCGAAGGCCAGAGACGATTTGCCGGAGCCGGAGACACCGCAGATCGCGATGAGCTGCCGATGCGGCAGAGAGACGGAGAAGCCGGACAGATTGTGCTCCCGGGCGCCGACGACGCCGATCTGTTCGCTCATGGTGTGGCCTCTTCCTCTCGTCCGGGTGCAGCGGTGAGGCCGCACCCGGACCAGAGTACGCGGTCAGCGGTTCGCTCGGTGAGCCCGCCACGTGCTGATCTGGTCCCAGACGACGATCGCCCAGATCGCGATGACGGTGATGACCTGCTGCACCTCGGCGCTCGAGGCGCTCGTCAGGTCCGGGTGCAGCACCGGCTGTGTCAGCAGTGCAAAGGTGAGGAAGACGGCCATGGCGACATCGAGGACCATGCCGGCGATGAGCAGCCCGGCGGCCGCCGAGGAGCGGACCAGCTTGATGACCTCGATGACCGCCATCAGTGCGAGGAATCCCCAGTAGCCGAGCAGCCATCCCGTTCCCAGGTCGGGATTGATGAATGTCTCGCCGTTGTTGAGATGTCCGACGTAGACCAGCGAGGTCGGGATGAGCGGGATCAGCGCCAGAAGGACGATGAAGATCAGGTTCAGGATCGCCTCGGCGCGGACCTGTGCGCCCTTGGTGTCCCTGCGACGAAGGTCATCGACGCTCCAAGTCTTCGACCGTGGTCCGGGCAGCTGCTGTGTGGTGCCCCCGTCGAGACCTCGATCGCCGAGCCCGATGAGGATCGTGATGACGGCGAATGCGATCAGCAGTGCTGTGACGGTGCTGCCGATGGTCTGCCCCAGCAGCGCGCCGAGGCGGACCTGCGGCGTCGTCGCGATGTGCACGATGACGTTGGTGAGCACGGACAGCACGGCGATGGTCGGAAGCACCCACCGCAGCGACCAGATGTATAGCGGGTAGGACGAGGGGCCGATGAGGTGCTGTGGTGAGTTCGTGTATTCCCGCGAGAGCAGGAGCGGATCGCCGAGCTCTTCGAGCACCTCCCGTTCAGCGGCCGCGCTCTGTTCTTCGGCAGGATGGTCGAACTCACCGAGGCGGTCCTCCACCATGTCATTGATCGTCGCCCTGATCTCTGCGGCGATGTCCTCGCGCGACTTCTCGGGCAGATGGCCGATCACGTTGTCGACGTAGATGTCGGTGAGCGCACTCATGGTGTGCCTTCCTTCCAGAGTTTCGTGATGCTGGAATCGAGTTCCAGCCATCGGGAGTGGAGTGCCGCGGCGACTTCGGCGCCGCTGGTGGTGACCGTGTAGTACTTGCGAGGTCGCGCCTGCTCCGTGTTCCATTCGGCCGTGAGCAGTCCCTGCTTCTCGAGTCTTCGCAGCAGAGGGTAGAGAGTGTTCGCCTCTGTCGCTATGCCCGCCTCGGTGAGGGTGGTCAGCAGCGAGTACCCGTACTGCGGACGGCGACAGGCGACGAGGCTGGCGAAGACGACCGTGCCTCGTCGCAGCTCCTGTTCGTGTGTTGTCAGTGCCTGTTCCTCATCCTCGTTCATAACTGACACAATAGTGTGTGACACACACTATTGCAATAGGCGATACATAGTGTGGCGTCAGAGGCAGATCGTCAGCGACTCGCGGCGACCATGGACTGGCGTGGAGTCTCTGTCCGTCAAAGGAGATGAGAACGGGTCTTTTCGCAGCGTTCGTCCTCGCCGTACAGTGATGTGATGACTCTTCATCATGTCCGGAGAGGGGTTGGAAGCCCCCTGCTGTTGGTGCACGGCCTCGGCGCGGGTCTGCGCTCCTGGGATCCGATCATCGACGCGCTGGCCGCGCACCGGGAGGTCATTGCGGTTGACCTGCCCGGATTCGGCCAGACGGCACCGTTGCCCGGCGAGGTGTCGATCGCCACGCTGGCCGATTCGGTCACACAATTCATCGGCGAACAGGGTCTGGACGGCGTTGCCACTGCCGGGCAGTCGCTGGGTGGACGGATCGTGCTTGAACTCGCCAGACGCGGGATCGGCGGTGACACCGTATCGCTGGACCCCGGTGGCTTCTGGAACGAGCGTGAACTGGCGGTCTTCAGCTATACGCTCCGGCCCTCGATCACCCTTGTCCGTGCCTTGCGCGGTGCCCTGCCGGCGCTTTTGGGCAATCCCGTGAGTCGGACGGCGCTGCTCGCGCAGCTGTCGGCTCGCCCGTGGGCGCTGACGCAGCAGACCGTGCTGCCCGACCTGCTCGGATTGGCCGATGCCGCAGCGACGGATGAGGCGATGGATGCGCTCACGAAGGGACCCAAACAGCAGGGAGCTGCTCCCGGGACGGTTCCCGGTCGAGTCACCGTCGGCTGGGGGCGTCGAGACCTCGTCACCGTTGCGCGGCAGGCCCGTCGGGCTGCCGCGGCGTTCCCCGACGCAACGCTGCATTGGTTCCCCAAGTGCGGGCACTTCCCGCAATGGGATGCGCCGCACGAAGCGGTGGAGCTCATCCTGTCCGGTACCGACTGACGCGTGCTCGGATCCGCTTCACCCGTAAAGGGGAGACGAGGCCATCGGCATTCTGTCTTGCTGATGCCGATGGCAAGACAGCCTCCCGGGCTGGCCGGTAGGACTCGAAGCCGATCGGGGCGGAGGTTCCAGGACCGCAACAACGGTGGCCACAGCCGAGATGCGAGGACTGGCAGACTGAGATCATGCACTCCCAGAGACACGGACCGCCGATGCCGCCTTCGCCGCGAGCAGCGGCGCAGCCGCCGCGGGCGCTCACTGCGGACAGTCGGCACCGGCGGAGTCGCAGGGGTCGGAAGGGCAAGCAGCCCCTGTCACGCCGGCTGACTTCCTCGAAGCCGCCGCGCACGCTGGGGGCTGATATCTGCCGGATACTCATCGGCGGCATGGTCGCCGTCGCGGTCACCATGCTCATGATGTGGGGCTGGGCCGAGCAAGTGATCGGCGCCGGCCGACCCAGTCGTCCGCTCGACGCCGAAGGCACCGGAATATATGGGACACTCGCGATCGCGTTCGTCGCTCTGCTCTTTCCTCTGCTCCCGGCCTCCCCGCGTCGCGTCGACTTCGGATACCGGCACCGGGGCCTGCTGCCACTGTTTCTCCTCGGGTCGATGCTCGTGGCTGGGCTCATGGCGCTGTCGACTCTCCTGTGGCCGATCCTCCTCGGGCCACTCGCACCCACGAAGCTGTATTTCGCGTGGGGTACGAGCGCGCTCATGGTGACCATCGCATTCTTTCTGTCGTGGACGCTGTCACTGCTGTGCATCAACTTCATCTATCCGCTCATACGGTGGAGCGAGTCGAAATGGAACAATCGCCTCACCGGTGGTCTCCTCGCGTTGGTCGTGGTGACGCTCATGCTTCTGACACTTCCGCTGCTGGACATGCCGGTCGCCCAGGCGCCGCTGGCCCTGCTCATCCTGATAGTGGGATGGGCGGTGTTCGTCGGCCTCACGGCCCTGATCGTCGGGCTTGGTCAGGCGACGCGGAAATCTCCAGCAGGAACGCCGTGCTGATCGGAGGCGTGATGGGCGTCGATCGTGCTGCCCAAACCACACGCACGGGGATTGTCGTCTTGGAAGATTCGGGGGAGCGATGAGTCCTCAGGAGCGTCGAAGTCGGTGCCATTCCTGCTTGGAAGGGCCGTAGGACAGTCGGCCGAAGATGAGCACGCTTTCGCCGATCAGGCCGTCGTGGATGGTGAAGACCTCGGCTGCGCACGCAGGTGAAGCCGTGTTTCGGTGACCTCACTCCGCCAGGTCGAGCATCGGGGTCGGCCGACGGAACCCGCGGGTGACGACAGCGAGGTATCCGATGCCGAGGACCAACCAGATCGCACCGATGAGCAGCGTTCGCGGTGACAGGCTCGTCCACAGCCACAGCGTGAGGCAGAAGCCGATGCCGGGCAGCACGATGAAGCTCAGCACAGCGCGCGCCCCGCGTCGCTTCCCATCGATGATGAAGTGCTTGATGACGGAGAGGTTGACCGCCGAGAACGCGATGAGAGCGCCGAAGCTGACCATCTCGGAGATGAAGCCGAGGTCGACGGCGATGGCGAGCAGCGACACCACCCCGACCGAGAGTGTCGCCAGAATCGGCGTGTGGAATCGCGGTGAGAGGCGTCCGAAGAAGCGCGTCGGCAGAACACCGTCGCGGCCCATCGCGAAGAGGATGCGCGAGACCGAGGCCTGAGAGGTCAGCGCCGAACCGCAGGCGCCGGCGACATACGCGGCGGTGAAGAAGATCGTGAGGAACTCACCGCCCGCGGCAGCCATGACATCGAGGGCGCCCGAGTCGACGTCGCCGAAGTCGTTCGAGGGATAGACGAGTTGAGCGAGGAACGAGAGCACGATGTAGATGAGTCCGCCCGTGATGGTGGCGATGACGATCGCGCGAGGTACGGTGCGCTTGGCGTCCTTGGCCTCCTCGGACAGGGTCGAGACCGCGTCGAAACCGAGGAACGACAGGCACAGGATCGCCGCACCCGCCATGACGTTGCCGAAGCCGGGTGCACTCCCGTCCCCGGTGAACGGTGCCGCAAGATCAACCGTCCCGGTGCCGGACATCGACGCGATTCCCAAGCAGGCGAAGGTGATGATGAAGATCGCCTGGGCGGCGATGATGACGATATTGGCCCGTGCCACGGAGACGATGCCGATGACGTTGAGGAAGGTGACGAGAGCGATCGCCGTGAGCACGAACACCCAGGCCGGGATCATCGGGAACGCGGCGGACAGGTAGATGCCGATGACGAGGTAGTTGATCATCGGCAGGAACAGGTAGTCCAGCAGCAGCGCCCAACCGGCGACGAAGCCGATGCCGGCGCCGAAGCTCTTCTGCGTGTAGGTATAGGCGGATCCGGCGAAGGGCAGCTCGTGGGCCATCTTTGCGTACGACCTGGCGGTGAAGACCATCGCGAGAAGGGTGATGACGTAGGCCAGCGGCACCCGGCCGCCGCTGACCTGGGTGACGATGCCGTAGGTCGTGAAGACCGTGAGCGGCACCATGTAGACGAGGCCGAAGAACACCAGAGACGGGACCCCGAGGGCCCGGCGCAGCTGTCCTTCGCCGCCACCGTGAGGCTTCTGGCCGCCCTCAGGTGCTGTGGTCTCGTGTGAGTGGGACATGACCGTCCTTTCGCTCAGATCGATGAATGCACGGCAGTGCCGCCGAGGTAGGTGGTGCGAACAGCTGTCACCGCGAGTTCCCGCGGTGTCAGTTCCCGAGGGTCGCGGTCGAATCTGATGAGGTCGGCACTCGCCCCGGGGCGGATCTCGCCCCAGACCGCGGATGAGTCATCGGCAAAGGCCTGGTGTGCCACCGCAGTCGAATACGCGTCGAGGGCGCGGTCGATGTCGACGATCTCCTCCGGTGTCCACCCGTCGGCCGGTTCACCCTCATCGTTCTGTCGGCTCGTGCCGATCGCCAGACCTTCGACGGGCGTGCCCGAGGTGCACGGCCAGTCCGACCCGAAGGCCAGTCGTCCGCCATCGTCGAGGATGCTGCGCATCCGGTACTGCTCCCGCGCCCGATCCTCGCCGAGGCGGGGGACCGTGAGCACGGTCATGAGGTCATCGAGCTGTGCCCACAGAGGCTGCATGTTCGCGATGATCCCGAGCTCGGCGAAGCGAGCAAGGTCCTCGGAAGCGACGAGCTGCGCATGGGCGATCACCGGTCGCCGATCGCGGGGCCCGTTTGTCGTGATGGCCGATTCGACGGCGTCGAGGGCCTGCCGGACGGCGGCATCGCCGATGGCATGGATGTGGACCTGGAAGCCTGCGGCGTCAACGGCTCGGACCGCCTCGGCGAGGGTCTCGCCTTCCCAGACCCGCAGCCCGTGGTTGTGCAGGGACGAGCAGTACGGTTCGAGCAGCGACCCGGTTTCGTTCTCGACGACACCGTCGGCGAAGAACTTCACGGTCTTCGCGCTCAGCAGCGGATCGGCGAGTTCCTCCACGCGCCTTCTGGCCTCGACCATGGACGGCAGCTGCTCGGTGAAGCGGCGCGGGTCGGCGTAGAGGGCGAGATTGAACCGAAGTCTGAGCCGTCCCTGGGTCGAGGCCGCAATGTAGGTCTCGACATCGGCCGGTTCGACCCACGCGTCCTGGACCCAGGTCACCCCGCGCTCGAGATAATAGTCCGCCGCGCGTTCCAAGGCGCGCAGTCGCATGGCTTCGTCCAGCGGCGGGCGCACGGCGTCGACGAGATCGACCGCTCCCCATTCCCGCAGTGTCCCCAAGGGCGAACCGTCACCTCGGCGGGGGATCTCACCCAGCTCCGGCTGGGGTGTCCCCGCAGTGATCCCGGCGAGTTCGAGGGCCCGGGAATTGCACCACACCGTGTGATAATCCCAGGCACGCAGGACGACCGGACGATCCGACACGGCTTCGTCGAGCCAGCGTGCATCGAAGAGCCCGCCCTCGACGAGGCTGCCGTCGTAGGAGGCGCCGGTGACCCACTCGATGTCCGGGTTGGCCTCAGCGAAGCGCTGGACCTCGGCCACGATCTCGGCGACGCTGACACAGGAGCGCACCTGCGGTCCTTCGGCCTCGAGTCCGCCGAAGATCGGGTGGGCGTGACCATCGCCGAAGGAGGGCATGAGGAAGCCGCCTTCGAGGTCGATGCTGTCGATCGGGCACTCTTTTGAGCTCGCGGGCGAGTGTTCGGATGAGGACGAGCCCAGAAGCCGGTCCACGTCGGCGGCGCCGACTGCGACGATCACGCCTTCGCGGACCAGCAGCGAGTCGGCGGGCTCATTCGAAGCCCCGAGCCAGATGGCGCCGTTGTGGAAATGCGTCAAAGCCAATTCGGTCCGTCCCCCGCTTCGCTGCGTGTAATCTCTGACGTGCCACCGAGCACGAACAGTGTTCGTATTTGTGACTGAGAACACGATACACTCCGAGTGGAACCAGGGAAAGCAGAAAGCGGGGTCGGCATGAGACTCAACCGGGAACGGCTCGCCGATGCCGCGCTCGCCCTCGTCGACGAAGAAGGATCCGAGGCGCTGTCCATGCGTACGCTCGCAGCCCGCGTCGACCGACAGGTGTCCTCCCTGTACAACCACGTGTCCGGACGTGCCGAGCTCATCGAACTCATGCGCGCCCGCATCGTCGCCGACATCGACGTCCGTTCGTTCGCCTCGGCGCCCTCATCCGCAGGCGAGGTGGTCTGGAACGTGGCCCTCGAGTCCTGGGCCCGGTCGTACCTGCGCGCGTTCGCCGCCCATCCGAACCTCATCCGTCTGCTCGCGACGACAGCGATCGGCGACCTCTCGACCTATCAGATGTACGACGCAGTGGTCGCGGGCCTGCGCCGAGGCGGCTGGCCGGAGTCGAGGACCGTGGGTGTCATGCGCACGGTTGAGGCCCATGTCCTCGGCTCCGCCCTCGACATCATCGCCCCTGACGACCTCATCACCCGGGACTCTGCGGATGAGCGGTTCTCCGAGATCCGAGCGGCTCTCGACCCGCGATTCGCCGAGTCCTCGTCAGCTGTGGCCGCGTTCGAATTGGGACTGCGCGCCCTCATCGCTGGGCTGCGGCAGGAGCTGAGCGACCTGTGAACGATCTGGCGCTCGTGGGGTTGTGCCCCTCACGAACCGCCGATGATGCCGATCGTGACCAGAACGAATCCGACCAGCTGAAGCGTGGCGCGGACGATCTGGAAGGCATCCCAGCGCCGGCGCATCGCGATGAAGCCTTCCGGGGCGGACGCCTCCGGAATGCGGCCGGTCCGGAGATTGATCGGCACATTGCCGATGATCGTTACCGCGAGGGCGACACCGAGGCTGATCGCGGCTGCGATGAGCCATCCCGAAGGGTTGGCGATCGCAACGATGATTCCCAGGACTGCGGCTGCAGTCATCCCGATGGGCATGACCCGGCCGAAGGTGGTGAGCAGCCCCTTTTCGAAGACGAGCTGCTCCTCGACGCTCAACTTGCGGATGACTGGATGGACCATTGTGGCTGAACCGAATTCGGCGCTGCCGACGGCACCGGTGATGATGACGGTGGCAATTTCGATGATGTCCACGGCGTCTCCTCATGGATAGTTAAGGTATCTATAATGGATAGTGATAGTATCTGTTATTGTCGGGCAGAGCGCAAGAGGGGAGTGGCATGACGGAGGCAACTGTGATGCGAATGGCCGAACTGGCTCGTCGCTCGGGCGTGAGCGTGCCGACGATCAAGTACTACATGAGGCAGGGACTGCTGCAGCCAGGCCGCCGCACGAGCGTGAATCAGGCCGAGTACGACCATCGTCACCTCGACAGGCTTCGTCTCATTCGTGCGTTGACGTCAGTGGCCGGACTGCCGCTGTCGAAGGTCCGGGAGGTCGTGGACGCTGTCAGCGGCGAATCCACGGTCATCGATGCCATGGCCGTCACCCAAGATGTCCTCACTGGGACGATCACCGACGAGGGGGCGGGAACAAGCGAGATCCTCGACCGTGTGATCAGCCAACGCGGGTGGCGGTGTGCTCGCTCGTCACCGGCTTACCAAGCGGCCGCAGGCGCGGTCACGCAGCTGCACGCCGAGGAGCTGACGACGGTGCTCGATCACCTCGATGGCTACGCCGAGGCGGCAGAGATGGTGGGACGGGCCGACCTCGAGGCCATCGAGGATGCCGAAAGCTTGGAGCAGAGAATCCGCGGAGTCGTTCTGGGCAGTGTGCTGCGGCGCCCGCTGCTCGAGGCGCTGGTTCTCCTCGCCCAGCAGCATTTCGCCCAGAACGTCAGAGATTCGGGAGAAAGCTGACCGAGAACAGTTCTGGTATGGCGTTGAGGCTACCGGCGTTCAATTCTCCAAGCTCAAGCCTGTGCAGGTTCGGCATCGTAGGTGACCCAGTTCGTCTTCCTCGCCATGTTGTCGTAGAGAGCCTGGGCCCGTTCATTGTCAGCGGCGGTGATCCAGCGGACCACTGAGCACCCATCTGCTGCGGCGATCTCCTGCAGGCGTGCGATCAGTGCGCGGCCGGCGCCACGCCCGCGAACCGCAGGGTCGGTGAACAGGTCGTCGAGCCAGATGCCGACGCTGCCGGTCGATGGACGTGAGAAGTGACGATAGTCGGCGATTGCGACGATGCCGTCCTCCGCCTCGGCGACGAGTCCGGAGCACTCATGTTCGGGATCGTTCAGCCATTCCCACACACGTGAGACGATCTCCTCCGACTCCTGAAGGTGGTAAAAGTCGCGGTAGCCGCGGAAGAGCTCGCGCCAGCGAGATTCGTCAGAGACCTCGACGGGCCGGATGGAGAGACTCGAAGCAGCAGACATATTCGTGGGACCCTTCTGGCCGGAGAGCATTCAGCTGTGCCACAGGCCCCCGCCCGGTGGAACCCAATCCACGGTCAGGTGCCTGTGTCTAATATAACGCTGTCGATCTGTGAGCACATGGAACGCAGGCTCGATAGTTGCTCGTCACCAGCGGTGACCGGCTTCTGCTCGAACTCACCGGAGAGAATCAGTGAGCCGTCACGCGGAAAAGTCGATGAATTACGGTCGCCGGTTGTAGACGACGAGAGAAAGCGGAGCGAAGAGGATCACGAAGACTCCCATCCACACCAGAGTGAACATCAACGGCTCTCCAACGGGACCGCCCATCATCAATCCACGCACTGCATCCACGAGATGCCCCACTGGGTTCCATGAGGCGAAAGTCTGCATCCATCCGGGCATTGTCTCCACCGGGACGAAGATGTTGCTGGCGAAGGTGATCGGGATGATGAGTACCGCTCCAAGACCTTGCACGGCCATCGGGTCTTTGACTGCGAGGGCGAGCAGGATCAATGCCCATGACACAGCGAAAGCAAATCCAAGCGCGAGAGCGCAAGCTGCGAGTATTGACCAGATGCTGGTTTCGAATCGTACGCCAAGCAGGAGTCCGAAGCCGACCAGCGCCGTCAGGGAGACAAGCTGACGTACAATGTCACTGCCGATTGCTCCGATGAGCGGAGATACGCGCGCGATGGGCAGACTGCGGAACCGATCGAAGATGCCCTGGGAGAGGTCGGTGCTGAGCGAGACGCCGACACCCATCGTCGCGAAGAGCGTCATCATGCCTAGGATGCCCGGGAACACGTACTGCAGATATTCGCCGGTGTCACCCGAGATCGCACCGCCGAAGACGTACCCGAAGAGTACAAGGAAGATCGCAGGGCCGATGATGACATCGGCCAAGCCCGCTGGGTTCCGACGAATCTTGACCATCCCGCGCCAGGAGAGGGTCATTGATTGGGCGATTGTTTTTCCAAGCCCCACGTGCTTCCGCAACGGCACATGGCTGGCAGGGAGTGTCGCGGTGGTCATGCCGCCTCCTTCTTGTTGTCGTTCTCTGTGGTGGCGCGATGTCCGGTGAGAGTGAGAAACACGTCATCGAGGCTCGGGAGGCGCAAAGAAAGCTCGTTGACCTCAATCGATGCCTCATCGAGGCTTCGCACGATGGCGGGCATAACCTCGCCATCAGCGACAGCTGCGCTGAGCCTGCCGGTCTGAGCGTCCACAACGAGAGCGGTGCGAATGATGCTCTCGACACGTGTTGCCGCCTCTTTGAGCTGGACAGGGTCGCTCAGGCGTACGTCGAGGGTTTGGCTGCCTACGCGTCGTTTGAGGCTGTCGGGGGTGCCGCGTGCGGCGACTGTGCCGGAGTCGATGAGGACAATCTCGCTGGCGAGGTGATCGGCTTCTTCGAGGTATTGGGTGGTGAGCAGAACTGTGGAGCCTTGCGCGGCAAGTCTGCGGACCATCGCCCAGGTCTCGCCCCTACGAGCAGGATCAAGGCCAGTGGTCGGCTCGTCAAGAAAAACCACAGCGGCTTCGCCCATGATGCTCGCGGCGAGGTCGAGTCGGCGACGCATGCCGCCTGAATAGGTCTTTGCCGGTTTGGTCGCCGCGTCAGTAAGGCCTGCCTCTTCGAGAAGGCCAGACGCGCGGCTCTTTGCCTGGCTTCTGGGCATGCCAAGCAGTCGGCCGATCATGACGAGGTTCTGATAACCGCTGAGGTCTTTGTCTACTGAGGCGTACTGGCCGGTGAGCCCAATGAGTTGCCGTACCTGATGGGCTTCGCGGACAACGTCATACCCACAGACACGGGCGGTTCCTTGATCGGCTCTCGTCAGGGTCGCGAGGATATGCACGGTCGTGGTTTTGCCTGAACCGTTCGGGCCGAGTAGTCCGAGTACTGATCCGGACTCTACGGTGAGGTCGATTCCGTCGAGCGCGGTAGCGTCGCCGAATCTCTTGACGAGGCCATTGACATCGATTGCTGGGCCGTTGCTGTACTCAGCCATGCGCTTTCTCCGTTCTTCGTCGTGCGCGGCGTGCGCTTGCGCTTTCTTGTTGGTGTCGCTCTCTGCGCCTGAGCCGATGTGTTCCCGCATCGCGGTGAGGAAGTCCTTGGGGTCGTCTGTCCAGAGGTAGATGCGATCAACGATCTGCTGGCCGCCTGTGGGCGATAAACAAGGGAGAGTGATCGCTGTCGGGCGTTCGAGGGTGATTTCGATATTGGTGTGATCGGTGATTGCCATGTCGAGGCCGTCTCGAACTCGAATACGTTCTGCTTCGTCTGAGTTGCGGCGTTCATGTGCCACTCCCACTATCCGACTGTGCTGCGCTCATCAATTCAGTGAGCCGCGCAATGATCGCGTCGATGCCGTTCTCGAACTCGGCTCGACGTTCGGGAGGAATGGCATCAAGCAATTCCGCTTCAAGTGAGGCGTGTTCCTCCTGCATCCGGGTCATCATCGCTTCGCCCGCATCTGTGAGCTCAACCAGTACTGCCCGACGGTCAGATGGGTGGGGAACCCGGCGGGCGTAGCCGTGCTTTTCCAGGACGTCCACGAGACCGGAGATGTTCTTGGGTGTAACCGAAAGAGCGCTCGAGAGCACCTGTTGCGTGGACGGCCCGCTCGTCGAGAGCGTCCACAGGACGGCCACCCTCGACTCTGTAAGTGGTGTGCCTTCAAAGGCACGAGCCATGTCCTGCTGGAACAAACTGGTGATCGCAAGGAGCTTGTTGAGCAGCGAAGATTCCATATCGTTACCCTACTACATCATTTACCTTGGTAACAATAATACTTCGTGTCACGCCGGGCCGCCACCCTCGGCTCAGACGCGAAGAACGAAATGTTCCTCGGCAAGGTGCTGTCTGCCGACAGCGGTCATAAGGTGCACGTCCTGTTCGGGGCGATCCTCGATGCCGTGATCGACGATGGGGAACTGCGCTCACCCGATGTTATGAACCGCTTCGCACAGCATTTCGGGAACGTTTAGCACATATCTCAGCACATGGCACGAGAATGACCCCCAACCTGGTTATCAAAAACCCAGGTCAGAGGCCATTTTTATTCGTACGCGAGGGGGGACTTGAACCCCCACGTCCGCAGACACTGGAACCTAAATCCAGCGCGTCTACCAATTCCGCCACTCGCGCAGGGCGCTCTCAACAGTAGCAGGATCAGCCAGCGTTGCTGAAAACGCTCTGAGCACCCTGCACTGACGGACTGGGGGATCGAGCCACCGATGCTCGCACCACAGTCGATCAGGCGGCGTCGATGCCCAGCGCCTTCCGGACGCGGGCAACATGACCGGTGGCCTTGACGTTGTACTGGGCGAGTTCGACTTTGCCTTCAGCATCGACGACGACGGTCGAACGGATGACTCCCTGGACGACCTTGCCGTAGTTCTTCTTCTCTCCGAAGGCACCCCATTCTTCCATCATGGTCTTGTCCTCGTCGGAGAGCAGCTCGAAGTTCAGGCCCTCCTTCTCGATGAACTTCTTCAGCTTCTCCGGCTTGTCGGGGGAGATGCCGAGAACGACGAGTCCGGCGGCAGAGAGCGCCGAGAGCGAGTCACGGAAGTCGCAGGCTTCGGTCGTGCAGCCCGGGGTCATCGCGGCCGGGTAGAAGTAGACGACGACCCGCTGACCCCTGAAGTCGCTGAGGCTCACGGACTTGTTGTCCTGATCGACCAAGGTGAAATCCGGGGCGGTGTCGCCGACTGACATACGGGGCATTGTGTCTCCTCTGCTCAGGCTGATGCTTTTCGTCACCGACCACTCTAGCCCGAGCCGGTGACAGTTCGAGTTCGCGGTCGAGATCGGCCGGCTCCAGACCCGGACCAGCAGTCCGCCTCATCCCACGCGAGCCACGACCTCACCGACGGACAGGGTGTCGCCGACCTTGGCGACCCGGGTCAGCGTCCCGGAGGTGGAAGCCTGCACCCGGGTCTCCATCTTCATCGCCGAGAGTACGGCGATGTCGTCACCCTCGGCCACCTCGGCGCCGTCTTCGACCAGATAGTCGACGAGGTTGCCGGGCACGGGAGCCGTGACCGCACCGGATGCATTGCCGTCAGTCCCAGACGATCCGGAAACGTTGTCTCCCGACGCGTACCCACCGGCCCCAGCGGACCCAAGCGTCGCGAACAGAGAACTCGGCAGGCCGAGGGTCGTCAGCCGTCCGTCGATCTCGATCGTCATCCGCTGCATGTCGGCATCGCCAACCGGGGCCGGCCGGTCCTGAGCCTCCATACGGGGCAGCAGCTCCGACTCGATCCACTGTGTGTGGATGCCCAGCTTCTCGGCGGTGAACGCCGGGTCGGTCAGGATGTCGAGGGAGCAGGGCAGCACGGTGGCCGGGCCTTCGACCACCAGTTCCTTCGCCGCCGTCACGGTTCGGGCGATCGCCGCGGCACGATCCGGTCCGTGGACGATGAGCTTCGCGAAGAGCGAGTCGAAGGCCGGCTGCACGGTGTCACCGGCGCGGACTCCGGCATCCCAGCGCACGCCGGGCCCGCCCGGGGCATTGAGGGTGTCGATGCGGCCGGGTGTCGGCAGGAAGCCGCGGCCGGGATCTTCGGCGTTGATGCGCAGCTCGATGGCATGCCCGTTCGGCTCCGGGGTCGAATCCAGTGACAGTCCCTGGCCGAAGGCGATGCGGAACTGCTCGGCGACGAGATCGACCCCGGACACCGCCTCGGTGACAGGGTGCTCGACCTGCAGTCGGGTGTTGACCTCGAGGAACGTCATCGTGGAGTCGGCGGCGAGCAGGAACTCGACGGTTCCCGCGCCCCGGTAGTCCACCTCGGCGCAGATGGCCTCGGCCGAACGGTGGAGACGTTCGCGCTGCTCGGCGGACAACCCCGGGGCGGGAGCCTCCTCGACGAGTTTCTGATTGCGGCGCTGGGCCGAGCAGTCCCGGTCGCCGACGGCCACGACCCGGCCCTGACCGTCGCCGACGATCTGGACCTCCACGTGGCGCGGACGCTCGAGGTACTTCTCGACGAAGCACTCGGACCGACCGAATGCTTCCTCGGCCTCACGGATCGCGGACTCGAAGGCGCCGGAGACCTCGTCGAGGTCGTGGACGATCTTCATGCCGCGACCGCCGCCGCCGTGGGCGGCCTTGATGATGATCGGCAGCCCGTGCTCTGCGGCGAAGGCCTCGACCTCGTTCGCGTCCTCCAGCGGCCGGTCGATGCCCGGTGCCAAGGGAGCACCGACCTTCTGCGCCAGTTGGCGGGCGGTGACCTTGTCACCGAGCGCCGTGATGGTGTCTGCCGTGGGTCCGATCCAGTTGAGTCCCGCGTCCTCGACGGCTTTGGCGAAGTCGGCGTTCTCGGACAGGAATCCGTAGCCGGGGTGGACGGCATCGGCACCGGAGTCCTTGGCCGCTGAGATGATCGCATCGATACTGAGATAGGTCTCGGCCGCAGTCGTGCCGGGCAGCGCGAATGCTTCGTCGGCGAGCTGAGTGTGCATGGCCTCGATGTCCTGATCGGCGTAGACGGCTACAGACGTGTGCCCGTAATGGGAGCAGGCGCGGATGATGCGGACAGCGATTTCGCCGCGATTGGCGATGAGGATTCTCGACATGATTCAGCTTTCGTTCTCCGGTGAGCGGTGCGTGTGGTCGTCGCTGCCGTCGTCCGCGGCGGCAGCGTCTGGAGCAGATTCCTCCGACGTGGTGAAGCGCAGCTTCACGCCGGGCGCCAGTTGAGCGGCGAGGTCTGTGTCGTCGACGCTGGCGATGATGGGATAGCCGCCGGTCAGCGGATGGTCGGGCCCGAACAGTACGGGTTGGCCGTTCGGCGGGACCTGCAGCGCCCCGGTGACCGCGCCTTCGCTGGGCAGCTCGCCGGTGCGGGAGCGCTCGAGAGGGACTTCGCCTTCGAGCCGGAGACCGACCCTGTCGGATTCGTGCGTGACCGTCCACTCCTGGCTGAGCAGAGTCTTCACCCCCGCGACGGTGAACCAGTCCTCCCGTGGCCCCAGGGTCACCGTCATCGTCAGTGTCTCGCCCGGCAGCGGGAGGTGTCTCTCCTGTGACGCGTGCGGTCCGGGATCGACGAGGTGGGGGGCTGCTCGTCCGTCGCCGATGCCCACCGTCGTCCCGGGCTCCAACGCAGCCGGACCCAGGTGGGCGAGAGTGTCGCTCGACCGGCTCTCCAGTGCGGACTCGGCTTCGACGCCGCCGCGGAATGCCACGTAGCGGCGGATGCCGCGCTCGGCGGTCCCGAGTTCGAGTTCGTCTCCGTCCTCCAGGGCGAAGGGCTGGCCGAGGCGGGGGCGGTGGATCGTTCCGTCTGCGGAGGTCACTGTGATCGTCCCGTGTGCCCCGGTCACCGCGGCCACGCCTGTGCCCGTGATGGCCAGGAGCGTGCCGCCGCCGAAGCTTTCGAGGCCGGCCGCGGCTTCGGCATTGCCGACGATCCGGTTCGCCGATGTCAATGCGAAGCGGTCGGCGGTCCCGGCGTTCGAGACTCCCATCGAGGCGAAGCCGGGGCGCCCGAGGTCCTGGACGAGCAGCTGCAGGCCGGGCCGGAGAACCTCGACGGCGTGCGCAGCATTTGGCACTGCCGTTGAGTCTCCGTCGCCCGAAGCCGAGGTCTCCGCCGTCACGGACTCTCGCTCGGCTTCCCGGAATGTCACGATCGTTCCGGGCACGAACAGTGCCGGCGGGTCCCGCTCGAGGTCCCACAGTTGTGCGTCGGTGCGCCCGATGAGCTGCCAGCCGCCGGGGGAGGACCGGGGATAGACGCCGGTGAATTCTCCGGCCAGTGCCACGGCACCCACGGGCACACGGGTTCGCGGCGATGAGCGCCGGGGCACGTCGAAGAGCGGATCGTCACCGGCCAGGTAGCCGAAGCCGGGGGCGAACCCGGCGAACGCGACCTGCCAGGTCGCGGCCCGGTGGCGGGCGATCACCTCGGCGGGGGAGACCGAGAGCAGCTCGGCCACCTCGGCGAGGTCCTCACCGTCGTAGTGGACGTCGATCGTGACTTCACGAGCGTCGTCGGATTCGGACGCAGTGTGGGAGAGACCGCGGATCGACTTCTCAAGCACCGTCGCCGAGGTTCTGGCCGGGTCGAAGTTGATGAGCACGGTTCGTGCTGCCGGGATGAGTTCGACGATGCCCGGCAGCGCGGCCGACTCGAGGGCGTGGTGCAGGTGCATCGTCGCGCTCAGGTCGGTGCATTCGACGAGCAGGTGGCGGCGAGAGGCCGTGTGGAAGGACAGGCCGGAGTTCGCAGGGGCAGCTGAGGTCATTGGCGAAAGGTGTCTTCCGGTTCGTCGGTGATGAACATCTTTCCCGGTGAGTGGGTGATCGCGAACGGGGGAGCCGAAGCCTGGACGGCAGCCTGCGGGGTGACACCACAGGCCCAGAACACGGGGATGTCGCCGTCGGCGATGACCGGGGCATCGCCGAAGTCCGGGGAGTCGAGGTCGTCGATGCCGATCTGTGCAGGCTCGCCGATGTGGACCGGGGCGCCGTGGACGGCGGGGAAGCGGTCGGTGATGCGCACCGCCTCGGCGACTTGATGGGCGGGGATCGGACGCATCGAGACGACCAGGTCCCCACTGATCCTGCCCGCCGGGCGGCAGGCCGTCGATGTGCGATACATCGGCACATTGCGACCGGCCTCCTGGTGGCGGATCGGAATCCCGGCCTCGACGAGTCCGGATTCGAAGGTGAAGCTGCAGCCGATGAGGAAGGACACGAGGTCGGGGTGAGTCCGCCAGACCTCGGTGGCATCGGTGATCTCCTCCTGCAGAACACCGTTGTTCCACACCCGGTAGCCCGGGATGTCGGTGCGCAGATCGCTGCCCGGTGCCAGGATCGATTCGACCTGACCGGGTTCGAGGACATCGACGATCGGACATGGCTTCGGATTGCGCTGTGCGAACAGCAGCATGTCGAAGGCCCAGTCGGCGGGAACGGCGATGAGGTTCGCCTGGACCAGTCCGGGCGCCAGGCCCGAGGTGGGCTCGGCGGCACCGGCACGGATGCGCTCGCGGGCGACGGCGCCGGTCCCTGAGCGCCCAGTCCGGTCACGGTTCATCGGCTGGATCCGGCGAATGCCGCGATGTCGACATCCGAGGATTCGAGGAGCTCGCGGGCGGCGCGGGCCATGTCGATCGACCCCTGGGAGTCACCATGGAAGCAGATCGATTGGGCGTCGACGTCGACGAGGCTGCCGTCGATGGCTTCGACCTGCCCGGTCTGGACGAGTCTGAGGACGCGCGCGGCCACGGCCTCGGGGTCATGCAGCACCGCATTGGGTTCGGTGCGTGAGACCAGGGAGCCGTCGGGGTTGTAGGAGCGGTCGGCGAAGGCTTCGGCCGCCACGGTCAGGCCCGCCTCGGCGGCGACACGATTGGCCACGCTGCCGGCCAGGCCGAGGAACACGAGGCTCTCATCGACGGCCTTGACCGCATCGACGACGACCTTCGCCTGAGCCTCGTCGCGAACGATAGCGTTGTACAGGCCGCCGTGGGGCTTGACGTAGGCGACCGATCCGCCGACCGCGGCCGTCAGACCCAGCAGCGCACCGATCTGGTATTCGACCTGCGCCTGCAGGGTCGCGGCGGGCACGTCCAAGGGGCGACGGCCGAAGCCCTCGTAGTCGTCGTAGCCGGGGTGGGCGCCGATGACGACGCCGCCCTTCTTCGCAGCCTCCAGAGTCGATCGGATCCCTTCAGGACTGCCCGCGTGGAACCCGCATGAGACGTTGGCGCTGGAGACCAGGCCCAGCATGGCCGAATCGTCGCTGACGATGCGGTCGGGAACGTTTTCCCCGAGGTCCGAGTTGAGGTCGATGGTCGATGTCATTGTCATCCTCCGATTCCGATCATTGCGAAGATTGGGCCGATCGACTGAACGGCCGTGTACCACATCACCAGTGTTGCCGCGGTGCCGATGATCAGCAACCACTTGGGGTACGAGTCAGTGCGCAGCAGGCGCGGTCGGAACCACCCGATGTACATGAAGATGGTCAGGCCGATGGGCAGGATCAGGCCGTTGAATCCGCCGACGAAGACGAGCAGGGTCGCTGGAGCTGTGCCGATGCTCAGGTAGACGATGAGCGACACGGCGATGAAGGCGACCGTGGCCAGCTGCAGCGGCCACCCCTTCTCGAGGCGGGTGGAGAACGCGGAGAGGAACGTCGCCGAGGTGTAGGCCGCACCGATCACCGAGCTCAGTGCCGCGGCCCAGAAGATGGCACCGAAGATGCGCATGCCGGCGTCGCCGAGGACGGCAGCGAAGGCCTGTCCGGCTGGGTTGGCGACCTCACCGCTGAGGTCAATGGCAACCCCCGAGGCGACGACGCCGAGGATGGCCAGCAACAGGATGTAGCGCATGACGCCGGTGACGAGGATGCCCGAGAGTGCCGAGCGCATGACGGAGGGCGTGTTCTCCGGTCCGGTCTTGCCCGAGTCGAGGTAGCGGTGAGCGCCCGAGTAGGTGATGTAGCCGCCCACGCTGCCTCCGACGATGGTCGTCACGGTGGCGAAGTTGACCGTATCGGGAAGGAAGCTCTGTCGGATCGCCTCGCCGACCGGTGGCTCGGAGACGACCGCGACGATGACGGTGAGGATGATCATGCCGAGGCCGAGGACCATGACGACGGTGTCGACGACCCTGCCCGCGCGTTTGAACAGGAAGATGCCGATGGCCAGCACACCGGTGACCAGTCCGCCGAGCTTCGGGTCGACGCCGAGGAGGGCGTTGAGTCCCAGTCCGCCGCCGGCGATGTTGCCGATGTTGAAGGCGAGGCCGCCGATGACGATGAGGACGGACAGGAGGATGCCCGTCCCCGGAACTGCGCTGGAGGCCAGCTGGGCCGCGCGCTTGCCCGAGGACGTGATCATGCGCCAGACGTTGAGCTGGATGGCGATGTCGATGAGGATCGAGACGAAGATGGCGAAGGCGAAGGCCGCGCCCATCTGCGCGGTGAACGTCGCCGTCTGCGTGATGAATCCGGGGCCGATCGCCGAGGTGGCCATGAGGAAGATGGCGCCGAGGATCGCGCTGCGACTGACTTTCCCCGGTGGTTTCGTGTCTTGGTCTTGCGGCTGTGACATGGGGTCTCCAAGTTGCCTGGTATCTGGTCAGCTTCCCACCGTGATGTCGGAACAGCCACTGTGGTGGTCCGGATCACTCATCGTGAAACGTTAGACAATCTAGCATGGATTGTTCAACAAGAATAGACCTGGGTCACTTTTCGGTACACGAGCTGTTCACGTGTGTGTGAGCCATCTATTGCGCCGATCACTAGGATGGAACCGTGAATCACGAATCGTCCCTGGTCAATCAGCTCACCGACCGTCTCATCGCCGGTGAGCTTCGTCCCGGTGCCCGTTTGTCGGAAGCCGCGCTGGCGAAGGAGTTCGACGTCTCTCGGAACACGCTGCGTGAGGCGTTCCGCGTGTTGGGGGAGCAGGGGCTGGTCAACCACATCCCGCACCGCGGGGTGTCGGTGGCGTCGCCGAATACCTCTGATGTCATCGACATCTATCGGGTGCGCCGCCACATCGAATGCTCGGTGCTGGCGAACGCTCCGCTGAACCATCCGGCTGCCGAGCAGATGCGCAGGGCGGTCGAGACCGCGCACACCGCCGCAGCTGCCGATGACTGGCTGCAGGTGGGGACGCTGAACATGGCCTTCCACAATGCCGTGGTCTCCCTCTCCGACAGTTCACGACTGATGCGGTCGTTCGGCAATGTCCTCGCCGAGCTCCGGCTGGCCTTCCTCAAGGTCGAGGTCCTCGACTTCCTCCACGCCCCGTTCGTCGACCGCAATCAGGAGGTTCTCGACACCTACCTCGGCGACAGCCCCGGGGCCGCGGCTGCGAAACTCGGCGCCTACCTCGGCGACTCCGAGCGTCAGGTCCTCGGCGCGTACGCCCGCGCCGGCGAGGACTGAGCGGACCGGTTCGGATCCGTGGGTGAATGAAGAGAACCGCCACCCGGATCATCCGAATGGCGGTTCTTTTCCAACTGTGCACCCCCCGGGACTTGAACCCGGAACCCACTGATTAAGAGTCAGTTGCTCTACCAATTGAGCTAGAGGTGCGTGCCGCGCATCCTGCGCAACGAGAGTCAATATTACTCAGGTTCACAGCGTTCATGCAAACCGAGAGCGCATCTTCCGAAGTTCTGTGACGAACGTCGCAAGTTCCCAGGTCAGAGGTGCATCACGGACGTCGACTGCTCCGCCGGATCGGTGATGGCATGGACGTCCCGCTCACGCAGGAGCACATATGCCTGGACCCTCAAGCTCCACCTCGGCGAGGCCCTCAAGGTCGTAGAGGACGGTGTCGCCGAGGCCCCGCCTCCTCACCCGGATCGAGGAGGATTCGGTCGTGCAGCATGCGGATGGGCAGTGCGGATTCAGCCACGCTTGCCGCGGCCGGAGAGGCCGACGATCAGCGCGGCCACGCCGAGGACGGAGCCGACGCCTAGGGCGATCGCCTCGGGCTTGACCGAGCCGCTCTCTTCCTCGATGACGGTCGACTTCGCGCGGTTGACGGCACGAGTCGCAAGGACCTTCGGGTGGACGCGACCGACGAGTTCATCGATGTTGTCGGCGATGCGCTCTTCGCGCAGTCGAATCGATTCTGCCAGCTGTGAAGGTGTCGCTGAGTCGACGGTCACATCTGAGGTGTAGACATTGTCAGTCATCGGGGCATGTCCTCCGGGTCGAGAATACATTCATGCACGTGACGGGGTGCCACGGTGCCTCGTGTCAAGCTTAACCGCTTGTTTCTCTCAGTGTCAGATATTGACTGCGGAGAGCCGGAAAGTCACGACGTCGACCTGCGCGTCCTCGGGCATTCCCGGGTAGCGGTCTCGCAGGTTCGAGACATAGCCGAGCAGGCCGGAGTCCGTCTTCAGCCGCAGAGTCTGCGCTGTCAGTTCGCTCAGCCGATGGGTTTCGACCGACGTGATGTCGACGGGAAGCGTGGTGCGGTCGGCGTGTTCGAAATAGGCCAAAGCGGTACCGGTCGTGTGGGATTCGTTCCACCGCACGGTCAGAGTCTTCCTCGCCGAGGCGACCGCGTCGAAATACCGTTCGTGGAACCTCAGGAGGCGCTGGGCTGCGGTATCCGCGACGCGAGACAGTGACGCGGACTCAGCCCTGCTTGTTGCGGCGGCCGACGAGCCAGATGATGAACCCGACCGCGGCCATGCCGGATGCCGCGAGGATGAAGATCGGCCACGAACTCGCGATCGTCGACACGAAGGACTCCCCGAACGAAGGAGACGGCGGTTTGTCGCTGCGCGGCTCGGGCGAGTTGCCTCCGGTGATGAGGTCGGTGTCGTCGTCGGGCACGGGCGTGTCCGGATTCTGCGGGACCGGGTCCGAGTAGTCCGGGGGAGGCGAAGACTCGTCGTTGCCGGGCATCCACTCATCGCCGATGTCTCCGGGGATCTCATCGCGCGTATCCGACGAACCGTTGCCGGTTGCCGGGTCCGGTGTGGAGTCATCGCCATCCGGCCCGTCATCGCCCGACGTTGTTCCGGAGCCGTCCTTGTCGGCTGAGGCCTTATCGTCCTTGTCCGAATTGCCTTCTTTGTCCGAGCTTGCGGAATCGGAGCCATCCGATTCCGACGACGAGTCGGAATCCGAATCCTCCTCGGCAGAATCGGGATCAGCAGACGCCGAGGTGTCAGCTTCCTTCGAATCGGCGTCCGCGGACTCCGAGGAATTGGAATCGGAAGACGCCTCCGATGACGACTCGTTCGTGGAATCCGAGGAAGTGTCGGATTCCGACTCGCTGTCGGAAGAGGAACCGGCGTTGCTCTTCGAGGCTGCGTCGGTGTCTGTGCCGTCGTTCGCGGCGCTCATGTCCGCGTCATTGGAAGAGTCTTCGTCCCCGCCGTCAGCACCAGCAGAGTCGGGACCGCCATCAGGATCACCCTCCGAATCTGTGCCGGCTGTGGCCCCGTCGTCGTTGTCCTCTGTGTACTCATCACCTTTGACGATGATCTTGTCTCCGTCGGAAGTGAACGTCCATCCCGGATCCTCATCGAAGTTCTCAAAGACCATCTCGTCGTCCGGATGTTCGGCATCGACGACTACACCGTCTTCATTGAGCATGAACGTAGTGGGCACGTCTTCATCGGCCGCGGACGGCACGGGGTTTCCGCTGTCGTCGGTCTCGCCTTCCGGCTCGGCGCCGTCAGCTGTTGAATCGGACGTTGACGCCGACTCCGATGAACTCTGGGTAGGAACCGAGCCGCGGTCGCCGGCCCCGGGGCCCTCGAATGGTACGTTGACCCAGCTCTCAGGCATATCTTCCGAAGCGGGTATTTTGATCTTGTGGCGGATGGGGTACCACCGCGAATCCAGCGAGCCGTCGATTGCGCACGGCTTGTCCTTGTCGCCGCCCGTATCGGACTCATCGTCACCGTCTGTGCTGGATTCACACGCAGAATCATCGCCACCGTCCTCGGCGGCTTCGTCGTTGCCACCGGCGCCAGATGTGGATGCTGTTGCGTCCTCCGAGCCGGAATCATCCGAAGCGGACTCCGAACCACTCGAATCCGCAGAGGCGGCATCCGGCCCGTCGACGGATCCGTCGGGGTCGGAATCGGCGGCAGGGGTATTCGCGCCGTCGGCATCGGCAGACGGGATGATGCTCGCGTTCGCCGGGGCCATCGTGCCCGTGATCGGAAGCATCAGTAGGGCAAGGGCAGTGCCGAGGGCGGCCGCTCTGCGGCTGAGCTCGAGTGTAACTGGCACTGTGTTCCTTCGCGGTGGGGACTCCGACATCAATCTTGCAAGGGGACATGACGGTCAGACACGTCGCAGTCCATCCTAATGGCTACGCCGAGGCGGATAAAGTCACGGCCTACTTCTCGCTCTTCTCGGACTTCTTCGCATAGGCGCGAATCGTGGAATCGGAGCCGTCGACGATGGCGTTGTTTCCGTCATCGGTCAGAGCCAGCAGATTGGTGTCGGTGCGGTAGGCGTGTTTGCCGGCCAGCAGGCACGAGTCGTCGTTGTCGACGGTGCAGGGGACGATCGTGCCGCGCGGTTCGGACAGGTGGATGTCCTTGCTGGAGGTGTCCATGAGCAGCAGTCCGGTTTCGAGGTTGAACAGGTACGGGCCGATGTAGGCCCTCTTCCCGCCCTGGCCGCGAACCCACGACATCTCTCCGACGATGTCGGTCGTCGTGGTCACGGTGGACAGGATCGAACCGTCTTCCAGGGAATGGACGACGAGCTGGATCCGGTGCCCGGAGTTCGTCGATGCGCCCTGCTCTCCCCATAACGTGATCGCCTTGCCGTGGCCGGTGGAGACCCATTTGATGATCTGGAGACCATCGGAGGGGGCCTCGAGGTCGATGGAGCGCTCCTCGCCCGACTCGATGTTCTTGGCCTTGACCGGACCGTTCCAGTCGGAGCTGAAGAGCTCGTCGTTCTCGATCGCCATCGGCGTCGATCCCGGTTCCGGCGTGGGCACGTCGACGAGGCCGTCACTGCCGAACGTCGAGAGTTGGTTGCCGGACTTGACGAGGACGCTCTTGCCGGCTGAAGTGATGCGAGCATCCTCGGGCAGTTCGTAGGTGTGGGGCTCCTCTTCGCCGTCGATGAGCGCTTCGGCCGTGTTGCCGGACTGCCACAGGAGCGCGGGCTTGCCGTCGATGATCGTGTCCACCGCGAAGGTCGGGGCCTCGCGAGTCTTCCCCTCGTAGCGGGTCTTTCCCGTCTTCGCGTCGAGCACTTGGAGCTTGCCCTCGTCGACGACGAGGACACCGCGGTCCGAAGCGGTCACCGAGGCGTCTTTGGGGATCTTCGTCTCCCACGTCGGTGAGTTCTCGAAGCCGGGAACGACGTCCTCGGTCGTCTCGACGGAGAGTTCGGAGGCCGGATTGATCTGCTCATCCGATTCGATCGTCTGGGGCGAGTCCTGGGATCCGACAGGCACGATGTTCGGGATCACGAACGCGCCGATCATCAGGATCGCGATTCCGATGAGCACGAGGCCGGGGACGGTGATCTTCTTCAGCCTCTGGGGTCTGCTCTGCCGGGGATGCTTGCGCACCCGCTTCTTCTTCACCGCCGGCGCCGATGCGGCGGGTCCGGAGAACGGTGTTCCCAGGGGGTAGTCCTCCGCGCTGCCCGCCTCGGTCCCGGCCTCATCGCCGTACCCTGCTGTTTCGGCCTCGTCCCCGTGTCCTGCGGTTTCCGCTTCGGCAGCGGCGCTGTCCATCGCCGAGGCGGTTGTGGCCTCATCCTCGGATGCGTCCTCGGTCGCGGGCGAAGAGGAGGAAGAGGAGGAAGAGGAGGCGGGGGCGATCTTGCCCGTTTCGTCGAGGAGGACCTCGACTTCCTGATTGCCGTCATCGATCGTCACGGGTAGTGAAGTCGCGGTCTCCCTGGCGTAGTCGCCAAGATAGGTCATGGCTTGCCCGGTGTCGGAGTAGCGACTCGTCGCCCCATTGAGGGTGAGGTAGGTGAACCCGTCTTCTGAGACGGAGATCAGCGCACGAGCCATTTACAGGGTTCCTTGGGCAGTATCGGTGATGGGGCCGAGACAATACTATTGAATACGATCAAGTGCTCCTACCGTTTTTCCGAAACCGTTATACATCGCTACTGAATCGTTGCACGTCAGGAGATCTGTGTCTCATTGTGCACCATCGAGGCTGTGAGTTTGCCCGGGTGTCGTCGTGAGGTTAAGATGTATCTTGCTGTCTGCACCTGTTTGCAGCGCATGTGGTGGGTATAGCTCAGCTGGTAGAGCGCCGCGTTGTGGTCGCGGATGTCGCGGGTTCAAGTCCCGTTACTCACCCCGAGCCGATGAGCCCCGGAGTCCGAGAGAGATCGAGGATTCCGGGGCTCATCGCATCTCGTATCCCGCAGGCTCAGTCCGCAGCGCCTCAGTCTGGACTTCGGCGGCCGAAGTGACGATACTCGGTCACAGGTGCCTCCCGCGTGGAGGAACCCGATCTGTGAGATCACGATTCGACGAACAGGAGACGTGTTATGAACACCCCAGAGAGCATCGCCTACACAGCCAAGGCCGAGATCACGGGAGGCCGTGACGGCCACGGAGCCACGGACGACAAGGCACTCGACGTCGATCTGCGCTCTCCTCAGGAGATGGGCGGCCCCGGCGGTGCCACCAACCCCGAGCAGCTCTTCGCCGTCGGATATGGCGCCTGCTTCCAGGGCGCACTCGCATTGGCGGGCAAGGAACTCGGAATCGACACATCGAAGTCCGTCGTCAACTCCGAGGTCGGAATCGGCAAGGAGGGCGAGAGCTTCGGACTCAGCGTCAAGCTCACCGTGACTCTGCCCGGCGTTGACCAGGACACGGCGCAGAAGGCCGTCGATCGCACCCACGAGCTGTGCCCCTACTCGAAGGCCACACGCGGAAACATCCCGGTCGAGGTCGTCGCCGTCGGCGCCTGACACGGCAGGACCGGACAGGCCGGCATTCGGGGAGTCACTCGGGTGCCGGCCTGCTGTCGGGCAGCGACCGCTGAGATGAGACCACAGGGAGAGACCGCATGACCATCGACGTCGATCTCACCGTGGTCGGCAGCATCAACGCCGATATCACCGCCGTCACCCACCGCCTGCCCGCGATCGGGGAGACGGTCGGCGGCGGTCGGCTCGTGCACAGTCCCGGAGGCAAGGGCGCCAATCAAGCCGCGGCCGCGGCCCGACTGGGCGCCCGGACCCACATGGTCGGTGCCATCGGCTCCGATGCCGCGGGCACGGCGATGCGGCAGGCTCTGCACCGGGCAGGCGTGGGCACCGATGATGTCGCTGTCGTCGATTCGGAGACCGGAACCGCCCTGATCGTCGTCGACGCCGACGGCGAGAACCAGATCGCGGTCTGCGAAGGAGCCAACGCACACGTGAGCCTTCCGGACCGTGAGTTCCCGAAACGGGAGACGGTGCTCACGCAACTCGAGATCTCCCTCGACTTGATGACAGAACTGTCACATTCCGTGACGGGGCGCTTCGTCATCAACGCCGCCCCTGCGCTGCCTTTGCCCACCGAGGTGGTCGAACGGGCAGATCTCATCATCGTCAACGAGACCGAATACGATCTGCTCCCGCAGCTGCGGGAGGCCAAGCTCGTGGCGATCACCTATGGGGCGAAGGGCTCCGCCCTGTACGAACACGGCCGACAGGTGGCGTTCGCGAAGACTCAGCCGCGCAGACCGGTCAGCACGGTCGGTGCCGGTGACGCCTTCTGCGCAGCGCTGACCATCGCCCTGTCCTCAGGACTGACCCGCGAACGGTCACTGGCGGTGGCCAACGCAGTGGGGGCCGAAGCCGTGATGGACCCGGCGGCGCAACCGGAGTACCAACCACTTGAGCACTACCTGCGATCGACGAGTTCCACGGAGACTGAGACATGACGGATCTGAGCAGCCCCTACAGCACCTTGTTCACCGGCCTGAGCGCCTTCCCCCTGACTCCGATCCGCGATGAGGCGATCGACGAAGCCGCCTACGCAGGACTGATCGGCCGCCTCGTCGAGGCCGGAGTCGATTCGATCACCGCACTGGGATCGACCGGATCTTATGCCTACCTCACCCCGGACGAACGGGCCCGAGTCGCGCGGCTGACCGTCGACCATGCCGCCGGCACTCCCGTGTTCGTCGGCATCGGCGCATTGCGCACGCGGGAGGTGATGTCCAATGTCCGCTCCGCTGAGGCCGCAGGAGCACAGGGCCTCCTGCTCGCCCCCGTCAGCTATCAGCCGCTTGACGAGGACGACGTGTTCGAACTCTTCCGCACGGTCACCTCGGCGACCGAACTCCCGCTCGTCGTCTACGACAATCCGGGCACCACACACTTCACGTTCACCACCGACCTCTACGCGTGTTTGGCGAAGCTCGACGGTGTGGCCTCGATCAAGATCCCCGGCTCGGCGATGTCGCCGACGGACTTCACCGCCCACGTCGAACGGATCCGGGCCGCCACCGGAGACGAGGTGACGATCGGGATCTCCGGTGACGCCTTCGGGGCGGCAGGGCTCAACGCCGGCTGCGACGCCTGGTACACGGCAGTCGGCGGCACCCTGCCGGCCCCGACTCTCGCGATCACCCGAGCCGCATCGAACGGCGAGGCGGACCGTGCCTCGAACCTCTCCGCCGAACTTCGGCCGCTGTGGGATCTCTTCGCCGAATTCGGCGGCAGCCTCAGGGTCACGGCCGCCATCGCAGAGCACCTCGGGCTGGTCGCCCCACAGCCGCTGCCGTTGCCGATCCTCGGCCTCACCGATGCCCAGAAGGGCAAGGTCGCCGAGGTGGTCGAACGCCTCGGACTCACCTGAGCAATCGTCGACCGGCAGTCGGCAGTCAACTGACCAGCCGGTCGGGTCGACCGGCCCGGCAGATCAGTCGATCTTGCCGATGGGTTCGCGCTTCTCGGCCTGGAACTGGTCCTCGGCACGACCGCGCGCCCAATAGGCGGAGATCGACAGTGATTCGCGTGGCACCTCGTGCTCCTTGAGGATCTTGCGGATCGACTTCATCGTCTCTCGCTCGCCGTGGGCGAATACCTGTGGGGTTCCCTCCGGCCAGTCGAGCCCGTCGACGCTCGCAATGAGTTCGTCGTCGTTGTCGACCCAGACCACGGTGACGCCTGACGGCGCTTCCGGCAGCAGCCGGTCCTCTTCGTCGTCGACGGCGGCGATGACGATTCCCTGCGCATCCTCGTCCATGGCCTCGAGGGCAGTGCTCACAGCAGGAATCGCGGTCAGGTCGGCGATGAGCAGGTGCCAGGCGGCCTCGGGGCTGGGCCGGTACTTGCCTCCGGCGCCGACCATGACGATGGTGTCGCCGGGGCGAGCCGACTTGGCCCAGGGCCCGGCGATGCCCTCGTCGCCGTGGATGACGAAGTCCAAGGTCAGCCATTTCTCGTCCTCGTTGATCTCACGCACTGTGTAGGTGCGGTTGCTGGGGAGCTTCTCCGGAGAGTTCTCGCGCAGGTCGGCCAGATCGTAGGGCGGTGTCAATCCGTGTTCGGGGTCGGCGAACATGAGTTTGACGTACTTGTCCGTGGCCTCATTGCTCGACAGTGCGTCGAAGCCGTCGCCGCCGGCCGTGATTCGGATGAGGCTCGGGGTGAGGTCCTGAACCTCTTGCACGCTGAGGACGGCCTGCGGGCGGGGCGGACGAGCTGCCCGGTTCGGCACGGTGGGTGACGTCGACATGGGTAGCCTTCCTGGAATGCGCTGGGATGCGTCGGAGCCGGGCGGTTCGGGTCGGCCGCCTCGGCGATGGCCGCACACTGCCTCTGCATGGCACTGCCTCTGCACGGCACTGCGTTGGCGTGACGGTCGGTCAGTCTCACCTTAGCAAACGACCATGGCGTCAGACCGCTCTCTGGGTCCAATCCTCACGCAGCCTTCGCAGGCCCTTGAGCGCCTTCGGGGAGTCGATGTATTCGACGTCGGGCAGCGAAGAGCTCGGACTCTTGCACAGGAGCATGTCGTCGGGATCCATGAGTGCGATCCGCTTGCCGTCCTCTTCGAGCCGACTCATCGCCTCGGTGAGCATGCGCCTGGCCACCCCGTTGACCTCGTTGACGCGGCGCAGGTCGAGCACGAAGGCTTCGACGTTGGACTCGGGCGCGTCCATGGTCCGGATGACGTTCTCGGCACCGCTCCACTGGATGAGGCCCTGCAGGCTGCAGATGCGGACCATGACGCCTTGCGAATCGACGAAGCGCCGGTCACGACGGATGATCGAGCGAGCCGGTTCGGGTGCGTCCATGATGTGCAGACTCAGCTCACGGGACAGGGTCCGGAAGATGTTGGCTCCGCGCACGCTCGTCCCGTGCTTGTCCAGGCGCGGCGAGAAGGTGGCGATGCCGACCTGGCCGGGCATGACGCCGAACACGCCGCCGGAGACGCCGGATTTCGCGGGCACCCCGACCTCCGTCATCCAGTCACCCGCGGCGTCATACATCCCGCAGGTCATCATGACGCCGAGAACCTGCCGGTTGACACGTGGGGAGAGCACCTGTCTTCCGGAGAGGGGATTGACTCCGCCGGCTGCCAGGGTGGCCGCCATGATTCCCAGGTCGCGTGTGGTGATGAGGATCGAGCATTGCGCGATATATCCCTGGACCACTTCATCGGGCTGGTCGGTGTAGACGCCGTAGGAGCGGAGCATATTGGCGATCGCAACATTGCGGTAGGCCTCACCCCATTCGCCTTCGGCCACCGAATCGTCGACGCGCAGCTCTCGTCCGGCGAACTCGGACAGTCCGGCACGCACGATCTCGATCCGCTCGGCCAACGAGACACCCGGTTCGCCCAGGAGCGCGTGCACGACCATGGCCCCGGCATTGATCATCGGATTGAGCGGTTTGCCGGACTTCTTGTCCAGGGAGAGTTCGTTGAAGGCCTCTCCGCTGGGTTCGACTCCCACCTGATCGATGACCGCGGCAATGCCCTCCTGCTCGAGGACCATGCCGTAGATGAAGGGCTTCGACATCGATTGGATGGAGAACTCGAAGTCCGAATCGCCGGAGGTGTATTCGATCCCGTCGAGGGTGGAGATGCAGATGCCCAACTTCTCGGGATCGGCGGACGCCAGGTCCGGAATGTAGTCCGCATTGGCACCGGACCGGTCGGACCTGTGACGATCGAGCGTCTCGTCCAAGAAGTCGGGAATCGGGGATCGCATTGCACCTCCTGCAGCATGTGACGTTCGGTTGATCGGGGGATGGGCGGCAATCGCCCGACTGCTATTCTCACACACCTTCCGTCCCAGGTGGGGCGCGAAGAGCGGACTGCGAATGTGCCGGATCTGCTGTCTGATCATCATCGAAGGCGCCGGCATCGGAACATACGGTGAGAGCATGCGCCGGTCAACCAGGATCACCGTCATCGTGTCAGCGATTCTCATACACCTGCCCGATGAACCACCGGACAGGGACAGACTCCCCGAGGGCAGGGGGACGCCGCTGACCTGGTATATCGGCGCAGAGCCGATCGGCTGGGAACGCGGAGTCGGCGAGGGTGTGCAGTATTTCGTGCTGTCCCGCTCCCCCGATGGCACGGGCGAGTCCGGGAGCATCCGCACGCGCCGATCTCAACGCGAGGGCAGGCGAGGGCGTGACCGTCTGTCTGCGGCCGCTCATCCCCGTTGACATCACGGATGAGGGTGCTCATCGCCCGCGTGTCAGGAACGCGGCCCGTTGTCGCCCTCGGGTCGTTCATCTCCGGACGCGTTGCCTTCGTGCCGTTCATCTCCGGTCGCGTCGCCCTCGGGTCGTTCGTCTTCGGACGCGTCGTCCTGCGACTGCCCATCGGTGCCGATGGCGCGGTCGGCGGCGTCACGTGCCTTCTGGATCTTCTCGCTGTGTTTGCCGTTGGTCAGCGACTCGGCCACTCCAGCGGCTTTGTCGAGGATCGAATCGCTGGCCTTCTCCGCTTTCTCAGAGTTGAGTTTCTCGCGGACCTTCGGATCATTGGCCAGGTTCTTGGCTTTGTTGACGAATTTGTCGAATGACATGATGCGGCCCTTCTCAGCAGATGGTCGTGTCACCGCAGACACTAGTCGCTCTGGCTGTGCTCCGCCTCAACGTGATGGCGCACCTGACCGCGGAGCAGCGTCGATGCGCAGCACGGATTCGAGGAGGACCTCGATCCCGGGCAGGATGTCGTCGAGCTCGGTGAATTCCTCGGGGCAGTGGCTGCGACCGTCGTGTGAGGGGACGAAGATCATGCCGACCTGGGTCTCGGCGGCGATGATTCCGGCATCGTGACCGGCACCGGAGAACATTGTGGCGCGTGTTTGTCCGAGGTCATCGGCCACCTCGGCGATGGTCGAGGTGATGGGTTCGTGCAGGGGCACGGGGGCGTCATCCGTCGTCCACTCCATCTCAACCCGGACACCGCGCTTGGCGCCTTGGTCGTCGGCGGCGTCGGTGAGCCTCCGCTGCGCTTCGTTCAGCCACGAACCGTCGGGACCGCGGAACTCGCCTTCGACGCTCGCATTGGCCGACACGACGTTGACGGCCTCCGGGGTGAACTGGATATGCCCGCTCGTGCCCCGGGTGTTGGTGCCGGATTCGGCGATGGATTCGACAGCCAGCACGGTGCCTGCCGCGGCACATCCGGCGTCGGCGCGCACGTCCATCGGAGTCGTCCCCGCATGGTCCTGTCGGCCGGTGAAGAGGGCTTTGAAGTGGTTGATTCCGGTGATCGTCTCGACGACGCCGATCTGCTTGCCCATCCGTTCGAGCTCGGGACCCTGTTCGATGTGAAGTTCGAGGAAGGCGGTGACCTTCGAGAAGTCATAGCGTGCGTCGAGGAAGGCCTCGGGGTCGATGCCCGAATCGGGCAGAGTCTCGGCGAGGCTGCGTCCGGCGAGGTCCGTGGTGGCCAGGGTGGTGCGGTCGACGATTCCGGTCATCGCCCGCGACCCGACGCAGAAGAAGCCGAAGTCATTGGGCTCCTCGTTGAAGAAGACCACGATCACGAGGTCGTGGTCGAGTCCCACATTGTTCTCCTGCAGCAGTCGTACGACCTCTATGGCGCCCAGAACGCCGGTGATCCCGTCGAAGCGACCGCCGCCGTCGACGGTGTCTGTATGGGAGCCGAGCATGATCTCCCGCCCTCCGACGCGACCGGGAAGCACCCCGATGACATTGCCGGCACCGTCGACTCGGGTCGCCAGTCCGGCCTGCTTCATCAGCCTGCGGGCGTAGTCGCGGCCGGCGATGTCGACCTCGCTCAGGGCTCGCCTCGTCCACCCGGGCCGGTCCGAGTCGACGAGGGTGGAGAGTTCGGTGAGCTCTGCGTGGAAGCGTTCGCCGACAGGGGTGATCGTGCTCATCGTCGAGCCTTTCTGCCGATGCTCCTCGTCGGTGGCCGAGGTACGTTCATCGGCGGTGTGCGGATGGTGATGCGCGTCCAGCGTATCGTCCGGAGAGACGACGGTGCCTGCGGTTCCGGATGCTGAGCACCGTCGCCGCCAGGGCGGCCGCGATGAGGGAGGCGCTGAGGATCGCGACCTTCGCATGGTCGTGTGCGGGGGAGCCGGGGGCGAAGCTGAGCTCGGCGACGAGGAGCGAGACCGTGAAGCCGATTCCCGCGAGCAGGCCGATGCCCGTCAGATCCCACCACTTGAGGCTCGGGTCCAGCCCGGCAGAGGTGAACCTTCCGACCAGCCAGGTCGAGGCGAGGATGCCGAGCGGTTTGCCGAGCACCAGGCCGGCCATGATCGCAAAGGTCAGAGGTTGGGCGAATGCCGTAGCCAGGCCGTCGAGCCCGCCCACGGCGACTCCTGCGGCGAAGAAGGCGAACACGGGCACGGCGAATCCCGCTGACAGGGGCCGGAGGCGGTGCTCGAGCACCTCGGCGAGGTTGGGGCGATCGTGGCCGTCGTGGTCATCGGTGGGAGCGGTTCGTTCTCGCCCGGTCACCGCGGGGATCGTGAATCCGAGCAGGACCCCGGCGATCGTCGCATGGACACCGGAGGAGTGCATGAGCGCCCAGGCGATCAGACCGAGGGGCAGGAGGATCACCCATGTCGACCAGGCGCGCTCGACGAAGAAGGCTCTGAACCTGCCGGCGATCACCCCGTAGACGACGATGACGGCGAATGCCCCCAGGAGCGGAGCGAAGTTGATGCGTTCGGTGTAGAAGACAGCGATGATGCCGATCGCCACGAGATCGTCGACAGCGGCGAGTGTCAGGAGGAAGATGCGCAGAGCCTTGGGCAGGTGGGAGCCGACGATTGCGAGGATCGCGACGGCGAATGCGATGTCGGTCGCTGTGGGGATGGCCCAGCCGCGCAGCATCTCCGGGTGGGAGACGAGGAGGGCCGTGAAGATCAGGGCCGGGACGATGACACCGCCGATGGCCGCAGTGATCGGGACGATCGCGGTGCGGAAGCTGCGCAGATCGCCATGCGTGAATTCGGTCTTCAGCTCCACCCCGACGAGGAAGAAGAAGATCGCGAGCAGACCGTCGGCGGCCCACGTCCCCACGCTCAGCTCCAGGTGCCAGGGCGCAAAGCCGAACTCGACGTCCCTGAGCGCGAAATAGGAATGTGCGAAGCCGGAGTTGGCCCAGACGAGTGCGGCGAGGGCGGCGATGACGAGGAGCCCGCCGCCGACTGTGTCCTTGCGCAGAGCTGCGTACAGGTGAGATCCGGGTGTGCTGGTCAGAGAAGTCGAAGTCACGATGGAACCGTTTCGTTGTCGGAGGATGTGCTTCTCCGGCCCGAAATGCGTGTGTGATCTCCCTGTCAGGTCAGTGATCGTGCGCCGAGGCGGCTGTGATCGAGCGTGTCTGCTCAGGGTGGGGACCGGAGTGGATCTCCGGCGGGAAAGGGGGCCGTGCCCGACAGCATCATGCCCCACGAGGTGATGTAGCCGTTCGTGCCCGGATGCCCGAGGACCCACACCTTCGGTGTGAATACGTCATCGGGTTTCGTGGGAATCATCGCCGTCAGTCTACCGTCTCATTTCGGTTCGGCCCAGCTCGGCGTGCCCGGATCGGGCCACTCCGGCTTGGGCGGTTCAGTTCGGCGTGACTCCGGTGCCGTGGAGGTCGATGGCCAGACCTGTGTCCGTGGCGTCGATGTTCGTGAGCTCGAGGCCCGCAGGCAGGAAGTCGAGGTCGATGACGATGTCGGAGAGCGACGAGGTCAGAAACGAGGGGAGCGAATCCACGGAGACCTCGCCGGATCCGAGCCTGATCGTCGTGGCGTCGACCACGACCCGTCGTGAGTCCGCCTTCGGTTCGATGCCGATGAGCAGGTCCTGGCCGAGCAGGGAGCCCTTGAGGAACAGCTCGCCGTCGATCGTGGTGAACGACATGCCCTCGGGCAGGGAGGCGTGTTCGGATGCGAGGGAATCGACCGTCGACAGCGGAATGACAGCGCTCGCCTCGACCGTGCCGATCGGCCGTGAGGTGTCCACAGGGGCGTCGAAGAGCTTGACGTCGACGTCGGTGAAGTCCACGTTCTCGTACCGTGCCCGATCGGCGGTGACGTGGACCGTGTCGAGCTCCCCTCCGGCCATCTGCGTGAGCACGGGGAACCCCTCGATGTCGACGTCGGCGTCACCGTAGGGTTCGAGGCTCTGTGCGATCTTCTGCTCGGTGGTGAAGTCGACGATCCTGTCGGCCGCGATGGCGCCGATGACCAGGGTGAGGACGATGATGATCGACGAGACCGCGAATTTCGTGGGCAGCGATCTCCGTCGAGGCGGTTCGTGCGGATGCTCAAGGGTTCTGGCCGTCGTCATGGACACCAGTCTCTCGCATCGCTGGCGCCTGCTTTGCGCCGCCCCTCTCTCACGGGGCCGAACCGAGGATGATGACGTCGAGGGTGCGGGGGCCGTGGACGCCCTCGACGCGTTTGAGCTCGATGTCGCTCGTCGCCGATGGCCCGGAGATGAACGTCAGCGCCGCACTCGGCGTCAGGCGTGCGATGCCCTCGGGAACGATGTCGACGACATCTTCGACGCGCACGACGCACACGTGGTGGTCGGGCACGAGTGTGATCGCCCGCCGGCCGCACTCCGGGGACCCGTCGAGGACGATGGTCCCCGTCTGCGCGATCGCCACCGCCGAGGCGGTCACCACCGCCGCCTGTGTGTCGAGTTCGGGGACGCTCAGTTCCTGACCGGGTGCGTCGACCGAGACGTCACCGGTGAAGGCGTTCAGCCAGGAGTCGTCGAGCCCACGGGGAACGACGATCTTCGACCCCGATTCGAGGAGTCCGGCGATGGTCTCCGCCGGGTCGCCGCTGACGCGGTGGACATTGGCCTTGTAGTCCTCGAGGCGGTCGATGAGCACTTCGATGAGGTCCTCGCCCTCATGCGTGCCCGTGCGCAGATAGTCCGCGCTCTGATCGACGGTGCCCCCGCCTGCCGCGGGAGCCCCCGGCTGCGCATGCGGCGCTTCAGCGGGCGCACCGGCCGCGGGCGGACCGGCTGCGGGTGCACCGGCGGGGACGGTTCCCGAAACGGATGAGACGTATTCACCCCCGCCTCGGCGCCCGAGGGCCTGGTTGATGCGTCCGAGGATCTCTTCGCGTGCGGTGTCGGTCATGATTCGTCGTCCTCTTCCTCTGCGCGGGCCTCGTCCTCGGCCCACAGCTGCCTGAAGCTCTTCTCCGGCAGCGCGGGGATGTCCCGGCTCGAGGTCCAGGCTCCGGCGATGCCGGGCAGGGAATTGATCTGCTCGCCGCCGGTGACCGCGTGGGCGATGGGCAGACCGGATTCGGCCGTCGCCATCCTCTTGCCCTCGCTCATCATCCACGAAGCTCCCGTGAGGGCGGTGTCGAGCTGTGAGGAGACGGGGGAGTGGTTGGCCTCGGCATCCTCATTGCGCAGATGAACGAGGATGCTGGGGATGTCGATCTTGACCGGGCACACGTCATAGCAGGCTCCGCACAGACTCGAGGCGTAGGGCAGGGAACCGTTCTCCTCGGCCTCGACGCCGGTCATCAGGGGTGAGAGGATCGCACCGATCGGGCCCGGGTACGTCGAACCGTAGGCATGGCCGCCGGTGCGTTCGTAGACGGGGCAGACGTTCATGCAGGCCGAGCAGCGGATGCAGTTCAGAGCAGTGCGCCCGTGCTCGTCGGCCAGAGCGCGTGTGCGTCCGTTGTCGAGGAGGACGAGGTGGACGTTCTGGGGTCCGTCACCGGGTGTGCTGCCGGTCCAGAACGAGGTGTAGGGGTTCATCCGCTCGCCGGTCGAGGAGCGCGGCAGCAGCTGCAGGAACACCTCGAGGTCGTCGAAGCTGGGCAGCAGCTTCTCGATGCCCATCACCGTGATCAGCGTCTCCGGCAGGGTCAGGCACATGCGGCCGTTGCCCTCGGATTCGACGACCCCGAGCGAACCGGTGTCAGCGATGCCGAAGTTCGCTCCCGAGACCGCGACCTTCGTGGTCAGGAACTTGTGGCGCAGGTGCCTTCGGGCCGCCTCGGCGAGCTCCGTGGGATCATTCGTGAGGTCTCCGGCGTCAGGCATCTTCTCCTCGAAGATGTCTCGGATCTCGTCGCGATTGCGATGGATGGCGGGGACGAGGATGTGGCTGGGCTTGTCGTCGCCGAGCTGGACGATGAGTTCGGCCAGATCCGTTTCGAAGGCGTCGATGCCCTGGGTCTCGAGATGCTCGTTGAGCCCGATCTCCTGGGTCGCCATCGACTTGACCTTGATCACCTCGCGGCGCCCGGAGTCGAGCACGGGTGCGTTGGCCTCGGCGAGTTCGGTGACGATGGCGTTGGCCTCGTCGGCGTCACGGGCCCAATGGATGACGCCTCCGGCAGCGGTGAAGTTCGCCTCGAACTCGGCCAGGTATTCGGGCAGGTTCTCCATCACATGGTTCTTGGCCCGAGAGCCTGCTTCCCGCAGTTCCTCCCAGTCATCGAGTTCCGCGACGACATCCGCTCGCTTCTCTCGGATGGTCGAGGTGGCATGTCCGATGTTGTTGCGCAGCTGCTGGTTCGACAGATGCTGATGCGAGACCTCGGCAAAGGACTCGTCTTCGACGATGTTGCCCTGCCCGCCGGGAATCGTGGGACGGTCCCGGCGTGTGGACGGCAGCAGCGGCATTCCCAGAAAAGTCATCGCAGACTCCCTCCGCTCACGGTTGCTCCTTCGCTCTGGACCCGCAGAGGGTCCTCCTTCGTCGAGGCGAGGATGCGGGCCAGATGGACCGCCGACTGTCCGACCCTGAAGCCGGACTGGATCCGACTCGGCTCGGCGGGGCTCGTCCCCTTCTCACCCGGTGTCAGGTGGTCGTCATCGTCGGCTCCGACGACTGCTGTCAGATGGTCGACATTGTCGTCGCCGACGTCGGTCGAACTCGTCTGCCTCACATGCACCGCGGTGACGTCCGGGGTGCCCTCAAAGCTGCCGGTCCTTTGGAACCGTGACAATCCGCCGCCCATGTGGAGCAGGCAGGAGGCGTCTCCGCCGGTGCACACCTCGGCGCCGGTCGAGTGGACGGTCCGAATCTTGTCGGCGAGCATCGCCGATGAGACCTCGGGGTTCTTCACGGAGAAGGTGCCGCCGAATCCGCAGCAGGCGTCGGCGAGGGGCAGGTCGACGTAGTCGATCCCCTCGACGGACCGCAGCAGATCGCTCTGGCGATCGCCGAGGCGCAGCAGGCGCATGCCGTGGCAGGACGGGTGGTAGGTCACTCTGTGGGGGAAGTACGAGCCGAGGTCGGCTGCCGCGTCGGTGATGCCGAGGACGTCGGTGAGCAGCTGGGAGAGTTCGTAGGTCTGGCCGGCGATGTCGGCGGCCTCGGCGGCCAGGGCGTCGTTGCCCATCCGTCTGGCGACCATGGGCTGCTGATGCCCGAGCGAGGCCACACACGATGCCGCGGGTGCGACGGCGACGTCCCAATCGGTGTCGGAGAACGCGCGGGCGTGGGCGGCGATCACCGGTTCCGCCTGCGCGAATTTGCCCGAGTTGATGTGCATCTGACCGCAGCAGGTCTGACCGCTGGGGAAGACGATCTCATGGCCCAGCCTGCGCAGGATGGTCACGGTCGCCTGCGCAACCTCCGGGTACATGGCATCGACGATGCACGTGGCGAACAGTGCAATCTTCATCTGACCTCCAAGCCGATTTGCCTGCAGTGCCAAGAATCGGATCCGGGGCACGATCCCCGCGTGGAGACCGGTCGAACGCGACGGAAGTGGTTCTTGTCACAAGTGTGGTCAGACCTTAACATAGGGGGATGTTCCCGCAAAGACCTCGCCGCCTGTGGCTGTGACGATCGGGCCGAAACCGGGCGTCGTGCCGAAACTTCGGGTCCGAGGAGGCAATTACGATGAATAAGGCTTATGAATTGGTCCTCGCCGGAATCGAGCGATCGTTCCTCGACGGCAGCCTCACCCTCGGCGATCGGCTGCCGGGGGAGCGGGCCCTGGCCGAGCGCTTCGACGTCTCCCGCTCGAGCGTGCGTGAGGCCATTCGCATCCTCGACGCCGTGGGCCTCATCCGTGCGGGAGTCGGATCGGGTCCCGACGCCGGCTCCGTCATCGTCTCCGAGCCCGCTGCAGGTCTGTCTCGTGCGCTGAAGCTGCACGTCTCCGCACGCCACATCGCCCCCGCAGACGTGCTCACCACGCGCGTCGTCCTCGAATCCGATGCCGTCGCCACCGCCGCCGAGGCGCAGCTGCGTGATCATGCCACCGCCCCGTCCGGTGTCGGGTCGTCCGGTGTCGCCCGGTCCGGTGCCGGACCGGGCGGCGTCCACCTCGAGCGGGCAGGCGAGCTGCTGAAGGAGATGTGCGACGCCGACATCTCCAAGGAGGCCTTCCACAGCCTCGATGCGCGATTCCACCGCGAGCTCTGTGCCGCGGCCGGCAACCCGGTCACCGACATCATCCTCGCCTCGCTGTCCAGCAGCATCCTCGACTATGTGTCAGCGGCGGCGGAGACGACCGGGGACTGGCCGAGTGTGCGCAGCGAGCTCACACGACAGCACGCCGGACTCCTCGAAGCCGTCCTTGCCGGGGACTCCGAGCGCGCGCGGCGCGGATGTGCCGCGCACATCCGCTGGTTCGCCGCGACCACGGGCATCGTCACAGCGGACATCAGCGCCGACGCCGCGATTGCCGGCACCGACGCCACGCCGGATGGTGTGACCGCCGGGACCGACGCTGCACCGGATGGTGTCGACGTCGCGGACGCCCGACCATAGGATTGTCCTCATGGACTCGCAGCGCACACAGAACATCAGGACCGTCTCTGCCCGCCTCAATTCCTTCCACTCGGCTATGTACTTCTCCGAGACGGTGGGCCGGAAATACGCCGAGTACGGACTCGAGCCGGGGGTCGAAGGCAATCTCGCGGCACGCTCGGCTCCGATGGGCCGCGTGAACGCGGGAGTCGTCAGCGCCGCCTACTACAACTACTCGCATTCCTTCGTCGCCTCCCTGATCCCGAAGCTGTGGGAGACGGTGTCGCCCGAGGACATGATCCGCGCCCGCTTCGAGGCGGTATCGGCCTTCATGTCCGAACTCTTCGATGACCGTGAGGACATCGCACTGCTCACCGAGGCCGCCACCGAACTGGCCACGGCCACGGCGCCGGTCCTGGCGAACATGGACTTCTCCGGGCGACCGCTGGCCGCGGCCACCGCCGACGCCCTGGCCGGCCATGAGCCGAATACGGCCTTCGAGCAGCTGTGGGATGTGGCCACCATCGCCCGGGAGTTCCGCGGCGACGGTCACGTGTCATCGCTCGTGACGGCCGGAGTCCCCGGCATCGACGCGCTCATGCTCGACGTCGCCACCGGTGCCTCGTTCAAACCGCGCGCGGCGCAGAAGACCCGCGGATACACCGATGAGGAGTGGAAGGGCGCTCAGTCCCGACTGGCCGCAGCCGGTCTCATCACCGTGGGTGAGGACGACCGTGGATTCGATCTGCCTGCCATCACGGACGCGGGCCGAGACCTCAGGGAGCAGGTCGAGCAGCTCACCGACGGCACCGTTGCCGCCGCCTGGTCGGCGCTGGCCGATGAGGAGATCGAGGCGCTGGTGTCCCCGAGTCGCACCCTCATCAAAGTACTGGCTCAGTCGGGAGCCTTTCCCGCGTCGGTGTTCGCCCAACCGGCGAAGAAGACGAGCTGACTCAGCGGGAGATGTTCGAGCTCACTTCGGCGGCGATGGACTTGGCTTCGTCCGAGGTGGGGCCCTCGGCGGAGAACACGGCCCTCCGGTAGTACTTGAGCTCGACGATCGAGTCGAGGATGTCACCGAGGGCGCGGTGTCCGCCGTGCTTCTCCGGAGATTGGAAATAGGCGCGGGGGAACCACTGCTTGCTCAGCTCCTTGATCGAGGACACGTCGATGATCCGGTAGTGGAGGTGGTCGACGAGCTCGGGCATCTGCTTGGTCAGGAATACCTTGTCGGTGCCCACCGAATTGCCGCCCAGCGGCGCCTTGCCCGGTTCGGGGACGTGCTGCTTGATGTACTCGAGGACCTTGACCTGCGCCTCGGCGACCGTCGTGCCCGCGTCGAGTTCGGTGATGAGTCCCGAGCTCGTATGCATCTGGGTGACGAAGTCGTTCATGTTCTCCAGCGCCGCAGCGGAGGGCCTGATGACGATGTCGATGCCTTCGTCGAGGGGATTGAGGTCGAAGTCGGTGATCACGGCCGCGACCTCGATGAGTTCGTCCTTGACTTCGTCGAGGCCGGTCATCTCACAGTCGATCCACACAATTTTGTCGTTGCTCACCGATCCAGCTTAAGGCAGGAGGGCGAGGTTGAGCATTTCCGTCGGCTGTGCGCGCCGACACACGCTGAGCAGACGCACAGAAGCAATGTCTGCGCAGTGACTTAAACTTGGACTGTTCCATATTTTGACGTGGGGCGAGAAGAAGCGTTGTTGAGGGAAGGGTTCGTACGTGCGTTACACACTTGCTGTGATTCTCATGGTGGTGGGTGTCGTTGTCGGAGGCCTCGGAATTCTGCAGAAGACCCTGTGGGCGCCGGATGACCAGATCACCGCCACCGCACAGGTCGATGCGCAGGCACCGGCCGTCGTCGTCGACCCTGGAATGCTCAATCTCTACGAGACGCCTGCAACTCTCACCGTCGAGGGATCGGGCGACCTCACAATCGCCCAGGCTCCCATCGAGAACGTCGACGCCTGGATCGGAGACTCCGCGGTCACCCGGGTGACCGGCTTGGCCCCCGAGGGCGGACTGACGATGGAGTCGGAGGACGGCAAGGGCGAAGTGCCCAATCCGGCCGGAGGCGACCTCTGGCAGTCCGAAGTCACCGGAGAGGATTCCGTGACCCTGGATTGGACCGACGAGGCGAACCGGACCGGCTTCCTCATCGCCGGGAGCGGTGAACCGGGCGACGTCAAGACCGTCACGATCTCCTGGCCCAACCACGCCGAGACTCCCTGGGCCATTCCGCTGATGGCCATCGGCGGTGCACTGGTCGTCGGCGGCGTCGTCCTCCTCTTCTTCAACCGCAACAGCGCGAAGAAGGAGAGCAACCGGCGCAAGGCCCGTCAGGAACGCCGCCGCAAATTGGCCGAATACGGAACCGCCTTCGCCATCGTCCCCGTCCTGGCCCTGAGCGCCTGCGGACCTGAAGAGCTGCCCAAGCCGGAAGCCTCCGAGGCTCCGAGCTCACCCGCGGCCGGGGTCGGCGAGGACCAGGCCAAGCGCATCCTCGATTCTGTGTCCGAGACCATCAAGACCGCCGATGACGACACCGACGCATCCGAGCTGAAGAAGCGGGCCACCGGACCTGCGCTCAAACAGCGCGAAGATGCCTACAAGGTCAAGGACAAGATCGAGAAGCACAAGCTGCCCCCTGCCGTGGCCAATGAGGAGGTCGTCGTCAACTACACCGCGGCCACCGACACGTGGCCGCGGATGACCAGTCTCATCACCTCGGCCGGCGGTGACACACAGCTGCTCGTCCTCACTCAGGAGGGACCGCGGGAAGACTACAAACTGTGGTCGCAGACCCAGCTGGTTGCGGGCACCGAGCTGCCGGACATCCCCGATGCCAGGCAGGGCTCAGCGCTGCTCGACTCGAAGACCGAGGACTACGTCGTCACACCGGAGAAGGCCATCGCCGACTATGCGAAGGCGCTGGGCTCGGGCAAGGACTCGAAGGAGGCGAAGAAGTTCGAGGCCGATGACTTCTCGAAGTCGATCTGGGAGAACCAGAATGCCCAGAAGGACAGCGCGGAGGACGGCAAGGCCGAGGTCGATTACAAGTACACCCCGGGCAAGGAGATCGTCGCGCAGGGAACTGCCGGCGATGCCGCTGTCGTGACCGGAGTCGTCGAGGCGGAGTCGACGATCTCTCCCCAGTACGTCGAGGGCCGCACCGGCACACTGACGCTGTCGACTCCGCAGAAGGAGCTGACCGGAACCGACAGCACACAGAAGTCGGTGACGACCACGACCACGCAGGTGCTGACGTTCCTCGTGCCCAAGGACGGCAAGGTCCGTCTCATCGGCGGACTCGAAACTCTCAGCGGCGCGAAGCTGAAATAGGCAGCCGAAATAGTCGCGAGCCGGGCGGTGTTGATATGTTCTGACCTGGATGTCATCAGCACCGTCCGCACCGTGAGGCGGCGGACGATTCCGCACTTCCCGCAACAAAGGAGACCACGTGTCAATGGATCCCTCGCAGGACAGCACGCAGCCCAACCAAGGGCTCGACCTGTCCGCGGTTCGCAGCAAGAACCTGCCCCATGATGAACAGCACGCAGCGCCGGTTCAGGCCGCCGGAGGTGCCGGCGACCCGAATGCGGTGGCGGTGGGATCGCTGGTCTTCGACGTCGACGAAGCCACCTTCAACGACGTCGTCGCGATGTCCGATCGGGTCCCCATCGTCATCGACCTGTGGGCCGACTGGAGTGAGCAGGGCAAGCAGCTTTCACCTGTCGTCCAACGCGTCGTCGAATCGTACGGGGGCCGCCTGGTCCTGGCGAGGGTCGACGTCGACGCCAACCCGCGCCTGCAGCAGGCCTTCGGCGTCCAGTCGATTCCGAACGTCATCGCCATCGTCAAGGGCCAGCCCGTGCCACTGTTCCAGAGCGCGCTGCCCGAACAGCAGGTCCGGGCCTACTTCGACGAGCTGCTCAAGCTCGCCGGGGAGAACGGCGTCACCGGCCATGCCGTCGTCGCCGGTGCCGATCAGGAACCTGCCGGACCAGCGCACCCGGAGGCCGAAGAGGCTCTGAGCCGTGGCGACTTCGACACCGCCGAATCCCTGTTCAAGACCGCCCTGTCGGAGTCCCCTGCCGATGAGGAGGCCAAATTCGGTCTGGCCCGGGCAGGGCTGGGACGTCGACTCATCGACGCCGACCCCCAGCAGCTCATCGCCGCCGCAGACGCGGATCCGAAGGACGTCGAGGCGGCCAAGGCCGCCGCCGACGCCGAGGTCGTCGGCGGCGACCCGAGCAGCGCATTCAACCGACTGATCTCGCTGATCCGCGTCAGCGCAGGTGACGAAAAGGAAGCGCTGCGCCTGCGGGTCCTTGAACTCTTCGACGTCCTGGGCACGGACGATCCCGCCGTGACCAAGGCACGCACCGCATTGATGAGGGCCTTGTTCTGATCCAGAGAATCCGCCTCGCCACAGCCATTCTGTTCGCGGTCGCCGCGGTGATCGTGGCAGTCCTGGTTGTGTCCGCTCTGTCCGTCGTCGGCACCGACGAGGTGACCGAGACCGAACCCTTCAAGGTCGAGGACGGCGCCTACGCCGTCGTCCTCGACGAGGCGATCGTTCCCTATTCGGGCACCGATGTGACCGTCGAGGCGGACAACTCCGAGGGTACTGAACTGTTCGTCGGCACGGCCAACGGCGTCGACACCGACAGCATGCTCGACGGAGTGGCACAGGAACAGATCAGCGACGTCTCGTTCCCCAGCTCGGTCGAGCACCGGTTCATCCCCGGCGATGATGCGCCCGAAGCCGAGATCACCGACATGGACTGGTGGATCAGCCAGGACTCGGGAGAGAAGGTGTCGAAGACCTTCGATCTCGACGCCGACCCGCAGGTGCTCGTCATCTCTGCCGCCGATGCGGATGAGAATCTCGACGGAACCTCGGTCACGATGAAGATGCATGTGGCAGGAGTCTTCGCCTTGAGCCTGATCGGAATCGCCCTGGGCATCATCCTGGCCGGATTCGCGGCCTTCTTCTTCCTCAAATGGTTCAACGGCCGCATCCGTCCTGACAGGAAACGCCTGAGAGCCGACGGAACAGACGGCACCGACGGAACAGACGGCACCGACGGAACAGGCGGCACCGACAGCACGGTCACCCCAGGCAGCACTGACAGCGCCCGGGCACGACCGCCTCGGCGAGGTTCTGCGCGAAGCACACGATCCCTGCGCACTCTCACGGCCACGGCGCTGACGACCGGTCTGGCATTGAGCGGATGTTCCGCGGTGCCGATTGCACAGCCGAACAGTCCCGACATCACTCCCTACGAGCGCACCGCGATCCGAGCGGGCGAAGCAGGGGAGTTCATGACCGACTACACCGAGTCGCTCGACTCCGTCCTCAAGGACGGCGGCACCGACCTCGACACCATCCAGGGTGAGCCCCTCATCGAACGCACACGTGCCCAGATCCAGATCGCGGAGAAGGCGAAGCAGAAGCTGCGGGCACCGAACTTCACCGAGGTCGTCGCCGGCAGTCCGAGCTTCACGGAGTACCCGATGTGGTTCTACGCATTCGGCACCACCGGTGGAAAGGGCGACGAGAAGCTCACTCAGGTGCAGTTGGCGACTCGGGAATCGGCGTCGACCGATCCGATCGTGCGCACCGCTTCCTACATTCCGGCCGATCAGATGCCGACTCTCATGGCGGACGGGCACGGGGCAGTCAAACCCGGACCGGAGGAATTCACAGACGGGATGACGAAGACCGCCGACCAGGTCTCGACGTTCCTCGCCGACGGCAAGGCCGATGGCGCCGATGCCAACGGTCTGAAGGAGGGCGGCTTCAAGGCGTTCAGGGGCTACCTGGGCGATCTGCGCGGTGAGGACTCCGGATTCGACAAGGTCGACGTCTCCTGCAAGCCCTATGAGAAGTTCGACTTCACGTCGATGACTCTGAGCACCGAGCATGGAGCCATCGGGATGGGCGAGGTCCGCTGCACCCTGACGATCGAAGTCCCCGATGACTATTCGGTCGACCTGGGCGACACCATCGAAGCGGTGAAGACCAACGACAAGGAGGGCGGCACCGTCAAGGTCGCGACCGCCCACCCCTACGTGCTGATGAAGACCGGCGACGAGCTGAGCGCCGTGGCCACCGACTGGGACGTGCTGACCTCACGCATCGAGTGACGCGAGTCAGGCGGCGTCTGAGCCGGTGCGGACCCTGCGTCCCACGAGAGCCAGCCACCAGAGGCCGATGAGCGGCAGGATGAGCGGGATGAATCCGTAGCCGATACCGAAGGTCGACCACACGGACGGCTTTGCGAAGTCCTCCGGGTGGGTGAAGCTGAGGATGCCGACGACGATGACGCCCACGAACTCGATGAGGCATGACGCGATTGCGATCCGGTGGGAAGTGCGGTTGCCGATGACCAGGCAGATCGTCGCCACGATGTAGATGACGGCTGCGAGCACCGACAGCGAATATGCGATCGGTGCCACGTCGAATTCGCGGATGACCTGGTAGCCGGCCCGCGCGGTGGCCGACAGGGCGAAGACCCCGTAGATCGCCGTCAGCGCCCGGCCCGGTCCGGTGTGCATCGCCGAGTAGGCCGAACGGTTCGTCCCCGCTGCCCGGTCCTTCTTCGCCGAGCTGGTTTCGTGTCGCTTCTTCACTGCCAAATCTGGTCCATTCTCTCGATCATGACGAGCACGGTCAGTCCTGCCGCTGCCAGCACTCCCGGTCCCCATCTGCTCAGCTCCGCGAACGCCCAGAAGCCGGCCAGTGCGATGACGAGGATCGCGGTGACGACATAGCCGAAGTACAGGAGTGGATCGACGTCGTGGGCCGAACCGAACGTGGCGATCGAGAGGATCAGCTGCACGATGAGCAGCACCAGAAGCAGTGCAGTCGCCCCGAGCAGCAGCGGGCCGGCAGGCTTGTTGCGGATGGCTTCGACGATCGACCAGACGGCGAGGACGGCGGCCACGGCGCAGAGCACGATGGTGAAAACGGTGAACACCGGGCCAGTTTAGTCGGCCCCGTCCCGGCCCCGGAACTCGGGAAGGTACGCAAGAGGATCGGGCCCGGGTGAGATTCGGCACTGATCCTGGCCGCAGCCTGGGATACGGCCTAAAATCGGGAGAGTGCCGATTTACCTTGACCACGCAGCGACCTCGCCGATGCCCGACGAGGTGCTCGACGTCTACACCGCTGAGCTGAGCAGACGGGCCAATCCCTCGGCTCTGCACGCCGTCGGCCAGGCCGCACGGATGCGCATCGAGACCGCCCGCGAGGACATCGCCCGCGACGTCGGTGCCGCAACGTCCTCCGAAGTCATCTTCACCTCCGGGGGCACCGAGGCGGACAACTTCGCGCTCAAGGGTCTCTACCTCTCGCGCAACCACGGCACCTTCGACTCACCCTCGCGCCCGCGCGTGCTCACCTCGACGGTCGAACACCATGCGGTCCTCGACTCGGTGGAATGGCTGGCCGGCCTCGGCGCGGAGGTCATCTATCTCGACGTCGACGAGGAAGGGCGCCTCGACCTCGACGCGGCCGTGACCGAACTGCGCCGCGCCCCGGAGCGCACCGCTCTCATCTCCGTCATGGCCGCGAACAACGAGATCGGGACCTTGCAGCCGATCGCCGAAATCGGTGCCGCGGCCGAAGACGTCGGCGTTCCCTTCCATATCGACGCAGTCCAGGCACTGGGCCAGGTCCCGCTGAACTTCGCCGAGCTCGGAGCGACCGCCATGTCGATCACTGCCCATAAGATCGGGGGACCGGTGGGCATCGGCGCCCTTCTCCTCGATCGCGGATCCGCCCCGTCCCCGATCCTCCACGGCGGCGGACAGGAACGCGGGGTGCGTTCCGGTACGCTCGACGTCGCCGGTGCCGTGGCCTTCGCCAAGGCCGTCGAACTCGTAACCGGTGACATCGACGCCCGCGCCGCGGGCTTCTCCGTCCTCCGCGATCGCCTCATCGCCGGCATCGAGGACACGATCCCGAACGCCACCCTGTCCGGTCGCCGCGGCGGGGGCAGGCTCCCCGCGAACGCGCACTTCACGTTCGACGGGTGTGAGGGCGACTCCCTGCTCTTCGGCCTCGACGCCAGGGGACTGGCGACCTCGACGGGTTCGGCCTGCTCGGCCGGGGTCTCACGTCCCTCCCACGTGCTGCTGGCATGCGGCATGGACGAGGACGTCGCCAGATCGGCCCAACGATTCAGCCTCGGCCACGACTCGACCGAAGACGAGGTCGATCGTCTCCTCGAGGTCCTGCCCGAGGTCGTCGAACAAGCACGCCGTGCCGGAATGGTCTCGGCCACTCCACGCTGGATGCAAGGAGCATCATGAAAATTCTCGTCGCCATGTCCGGCGGAGTCGACTCCTCGGTCGCCGCCGCACGCGCCGTCGATGCCGGCCACGAAGTCGTCGGCGTCCATCTGGCCCTCTCCCGCATGCCCGGGACCCTGCGCACGGGTTCACGCGGCTGCTGCACGATCGAAGACTCCCGCGACGCCCACCGTGTGGCCGGGATGCTCGACATCCCGTTCTACGTGTGGGACTTCTCCGAACGCTTCAAAGAGGACATCGTCGATGACTTCATCGCCGAATACGCCGCCGGGCGCACACCGAATCCGTGCATGCGCTGCAATGAGCGCATCAAGTTCGCGGCGCTCCTCGACCGAGCCCTGGCGCTGGGCTTCGATGCCATCGCCACCGGTCACTACGCCGAGGTGATCCGCGACGCGGACGGTCTGCCCGAGCTGCACCGCGGGGAGGACCTGGCGAAGGACCAGTCCTATGTCCTCGGCGTGCTCAGCGGCGATCAGCTCGAGCACTGCTACTTCCCGATCGGCGCCACCGCGTCGAAGGCCGAGGTGCGTGCCGAGGCGGCCGAACGCGGATTCTCCGTGGCGAACAAGCCCGACTCCTACGACATCTGCTTCATCCCCGACGGCGACACGAAGGCGTGGCTGGCGGACAAGATCCCGATGCGCCCGGGTCTGATCAAGGACGCCGAGGGTGAGACCCTGGGCGAACACGACGGTGCGATGACGTACACCATCGGCCAGCGCAAGGGCCTGGGCATCGAGAAGCCCGCCCCGGACGGCAAACCGCGATTCGTCACGGGACTCGACCCGGCCTCGAACACGGTCACGGTGGGCTCTCGCGGTGATCTCGCGGTGTCTCATCTGACGGGGATTCGAACCACCTGGGCCGGACCCGCACCGACCGACATCGGCACCGAGCCCGAGAGCGGAATCGACTGCGAGGTTCAGATCCGGGCCCACAGCGATCCGGTTTCGGCTCGGGCCTGGCTCGGAGACTTCGTCTCCGAGGCACCGGAGCACGAAGTGAACCCGGTCGTCGACGAGGTCGAGGTGCCTGCCGCCCGCCCCGCCGGTCAGCTCATGCACATCGACGTCGACGAGGAGCTCTCCGGCGTGGCCCCCGGACAGACCATGGTGATCTACCGCGGTACCCGGGTGCTGGGCCAGGCCACGATCGACGTCACGGCCAAGGACCGCCTCGGCGTCTGATATAGCCTGGGGATATGAAGGAATTTCCCCAAGATGTCGTCACGGCACCTTTCGGAACCTGGTCATCACCGTTGAGCGCTGCGGAGGTGGCCGCGGGCTCCGCACCGATATTCGACGCCGCATTCCGCGCTGAGCACATCTACTTCTCGACGAAGGTCCCCGCGGAGAACTCCCGCACAGGACTGATCCGGACTTCGCTGTCGCATCCGGGGCTCAAGGAGCAGGTTCTGCCGGCGGACTTCAACATCCGATCCTCCGTGCACGAATACGGCGGAGCGGCATGGGCGCTGGATCCCAACAGCGAGGTCATCTACTTCGTCAATGCCTCCGACCAGCGGGTCTGGCAGATCATCCCGGGCAGATCGCCCCACGCGCTGACCCCCGACACCTCGGGCCGCATCCGCCACGGGGACCTCCACATGACCCGATGGGGGCTGCTGTGCGTGCGCGAGGACTGCCGGTCCACCCGCAGGGAACGTGCGATCGTGCTGATCACCAGGCACGGGACGACGAATGTGCTCTCACGTCATTCCCATTTCATGGCCTGGCCGAGGCTGTCTCCGGACGGGTCGACACTGGCATTCATCGGCTGGGAGCACCCCGACATGCCGTGGGACCAGACGAATCTGTGGCTCATCGACGTGCGGACCCCGGACACTCCTGCGGCAGCAGTCCTGGCCGGACACGACGTCTCACTCCTGCAACCCGAATTCACCTCGGACTCGTCACTGATCGTCAGCTCCGACCACAGCGGGCGCTGGAGCCTGTACGCATTGGACTTCGAGCCGATCGACTGCCTGGCTCGCGACAGACGCATTGCCGCGACGGGCTCCGGGCAGGCGAGCGAGACCGCGGAGGAACTCGTCATCGCGGATCTGAGTCCGGTCCTCGACACCAGCGGTGAGATCGGCGGTCCCCTCTGGCAGTTGGGAACGCGCTGGCATGTAGGCGATGGGGAGGAGATCTGGGCCCATTCGCAGGCGGAATCGGCTTCCCTGATCCGGGCGAGACTCGGCGGCGGCATCGAGGACATCAGTCCGGCGGGGGAGAGGTTCGGCAGCCTCGAACTTCTCGACCTGAATCGGACCCACGTCCTGCTGACCGCGAAATCCGCAGATTCGACCGGAGCACTGTACGCCGTCGACAGGGTCACCGGGGTCTTCATCGAGATCGCCCAGGAACGCCTCGACGCCCATCACGACTACTGCTCGCGACCGTACGCCGACGAGCTCGGCGGAGTCCCCGTCGTCATCCACCCGCCGCACAATCCGCGCTTCGCCTCCCTCGAGAGTGAGCTGCCTCCCTTTGTGATCTCGATCCACGGAGGACCGACCGGCCAGGCGACTCCGGACATGTCGGTGCGCTCCAGCTATTTCACCTCCCGCGGGATCGGTGTCATGGAGGTCAACTACGGGGGCTCGACCGGCTACGGCCGGAACTGGCGCAATCGACTGCGGGGGCAGTGGGGATTCGTCGACGTCTCCGACACCCTCGCCGCGGTCGAGGCACTGGTGGCAGCGGGGCTCGCCGATCCCGATCGCATCGCCATCTCCGGGGCCTCCTCCGGCGGGTGGACCGTTCTCTCGGCACTGGCCTCGTGCGATGCCTTCGCCTGCGGAACCTCCTATTTCGGGGTCACCGACCTCATGCGCTTCGTCGTCGACACCCATGATTTCGAAAAGCACTACATCGACGGGCTCGTCGGTCCCTGGCCGGAGGCCCAGGACGCGTACATCACCCGGTCACCGATTCGACGCACGAGCGAGATCAGCGTCCCCGTCGCGATCATGCAGGGAGACCGTGACCCGATCGTGCCTCCCAGCCAGGCCCAGGATTTCGTCGATACCCTGGAACTGACCGGAGTGGAGTACATTTACCGTTTGTACAAGGGCGAATCCCACGGCTTCGTCCGAGCCGAGACCATCATCGATTCCCTGGAAAGCGAGTTCGCGTTCTATGCCGACGTCTTCGGAATCCCACGCAGCCGCAAGCATGGGTGAATCCCTCACATCGCAGACTGCTGCGAGCCCCGCGGCGGCTGCGGACCCCGCGGCGGTGACGGAGCCGGCGAGGTCCCTGGAACCGGCGGGCACGACCACCGGAATCTGGATTCCCGGCCCCCGACCTGAGTCCGGGGCCGGTGGAACCGGGTATATCGCGGGCAGTCCCGTCCGTGAGGCGGCCGCCGCAGCCTTCACCCACCTCGGCGAGCACCTGCCGCCGGTGCCGCTGAACGCCCACCGATCCGAGGACCGGTGGGGCGCCGATGCGATCGGCAGAGCGGTCTCGCTGCTGACGGAACTCCACGTCGACCGCGCTTCCTTCGGCTGGCGTCTGACGAGCGCATCGGGCCGGGACGAGCGGCTCGAGACCTCGGCACTGTACGAGGCCTTCGACGCCATCGCCGAATACGGCGAGGGCTACACCGGTCGGGTCCAGATCTCCCTGCCGGGGCCATGGACCTTGGTGACCGCGCTGAGCCTGAGTTCCGGTGCGTCTGTGCTCGGTGACTTCGGTGCCCGCCGGGACGTTATTCAGGCCTATGCGTTCGGCATCGCAGAATTTGCCGACAGGCTCTCCTCGCTGGGGATGCAGCCGGTGATCCGGCTCGTCGAGACTCGCCTGCATCCGGTGCTCACCGGCACCTGGCCCACCGTCTCCGGCTGGGCCACGCTGCCGGCGATCCCCGAAGCGCAGGTCTACGCGGGGCTGCAGTCGACCCTGCGTCACCTGCCCCCGACGCTGCTCAGCCTCCCCGACTTCGACCGTCTGCGGCTGCAGGGCAAGGAGATCACCGCCGCCGAGGTGGTCCGCGATTCCGGTGTCACCTCCGTGTCAGTGCCGTTGGCTAGCCTGAAGGCACACGGTTGGGAGCAGCTGGCCATGATCGCCGAAGCCGGGATCGGCACATGGCTGGGACTGCCGCCGGCCTCCGGATCGAGACCGAAGGAGGTCAAGCACTGGCTCAATCGGATCGTGACGCCATGGACGCGCATCGGCATGGGCGCGAGCAGCCTGCGTGACTTCGGAGTCCTCGCCGGCGAAGAGCTCCCGATGGCCCATCCGCCGTTGCTGACCTCGGTCGGTGCCGAGTCGGAGGCCGAGGACGGCGGTACGGCAGAGACTCGCGCGGGGATCGCACCGAGCGGCAGGAACTTCAGCACGGGAACGATGATGATCGCCGCCGGTCTGCGGCGTGCCTTTGAGGAGATCGAATGACCACAACGCCCGACGATTCCGGCCGGTCAGAGGCCGCCGACCTGACTGAGAGCGCCGAGGCTGCAACGAGCTCGAATCTCTCGGATGCCACTGCCCGTGCTCAGGCGCATGCGGAACTCGTGGACCAGATCGAAGAGCAGCGAGCCGCCTACTACGGAGACGACTCTCCGCTCGTCGCCGACGCCGAATACGACGAGCTCGTCCACCGCCTCGAAGACCTCGAGGAGCAGTTCCCGGAACTCGTCACGGACTCCTCTCCGACACAGACCGTCGGCGGCAGCGTCGACACGTCCACCTTCGACCCGGTCGAGCACATCGGTCGGATGTACAGCCTCGACAACGTCTTCGACTATGAAGAGCTGAGGGGATGGTACGACCGGGTGCGGGCGGCCACCTCGGCGAGGTCGAAGTTCCTCTGCGAACTCAAGATCGACGGTCTCGCGGTCAACCTGCTCTACCAGGGCGGCGAACTCGTGCGCGCGGCCACTCGCGGCGACGGACGCATCGGCGAGGACATCACCGCGAACGTGCGCACCATCTCAGACATCCCCGTCCACCTCGACACGGACCACCCGCCCGCCGAAGTCGAGATCCGCGGCGAGGTCTTCTTCCCGCTCGAGAAATTCACCGAGCTCAACGCGGCACTGGTCGAGGAGGGCAAGTCTCCGTTCGCGAACCCGCGCAACTCGGCCGCGGGATCCCTGCGCCAGAAGGACCCCGCCGTCACGGCAGTGCGCCCGCTGCACATGCTCGTCCATGGGATCGCCGTGTGGACTCCGGCCGATGATTCGCACCCCGAGCCCGCCCACCAGTCAGAGGTCTATGAGCAGTTCCGGTCCTGGGGCCTGCCGATCAGCGAATACTTCCAGGTTCTGGAGACGATCGACGAGATCGAGGACTTCGTCACCCACTACGGCGAGCACCGCCACGACGTCACCCACGAGATCGACGGCATCGTCATCAAGATCGACGACATCGCCGTCCAGGAGACCCTCGGCTACACCTCACGCGCGCCGAGGTGGGCGACGGCCTTCAAGTATCCGCCCGAAGAGGTCACGACGAAGCTCATCGACATCCAGGTCCAGGTGGGCAGGACCGGTCGCGTCACCCCGTTCGCTGTGATGGAACCGGTCACCGTGGCCGGATCCACCGTGGAACGGGCCACACTGCACAACGCCCACGAAGTCACACGCAAGGGTGTGCTCATCGGCGACACCGTGACCCTGCGCAAGGCAGGCGACGTCATCCCCGAGGTGCTCGGCCCGGTCGCAGCCCTTCGCGACGGCAGCGAACGCGAATTCGTCATGCCCGACCGCTGTCCCTCGTGCGGAACGAAGCTCGGACAGCAGAAGGAGGGGGACAAGGATCTGCGGTGTCCCAATTCGCGCTCATGCCCGGCCCAGCTGGCCAACCGCATCTTCTACCTCGCCTCCCGTGCCGCCTTCGACATCGAAGCCCTCGGCGAGGAGGCGGCACTGGCCCTGACCGCGCCGACCGAGCCCGAACAGCCGCCGCTGACCTCGGAGGCCTTCCTCTTCGACCTGACGGCCGAGGACCTCGCCGATGTGAAGATCTGGCGCGACAAGAAGGTCAAGGGTGTGGAGACGGGGGAGAGGGAACTCGTTCCCTACTTCTACACGCGCGCAACAGCGAAGAAGCCGAGCGGGCCGAGCGCGAACACGAAGAAGCTCTTCGACGAACTCGACAAAGCCAAGGATCAGGACCTCTGGCGAGTTCTCGTGGCCCTGTCGATCAGGCACGTGGGACCGACCGCCGCACGGACCCTGGCCGCTCACTTCCGCACCCTCGCCGCGATCCGGAACGCCGAACTCGAGGAGCTCTCGGCCGTCGACGGGATCGGATCGACCATCGCTGCGAGCATCCATGACTGGTTCGCCGTCGACTGGCACAACGAGATCGTCGATGCCTGGGCGAAGGCCGGAGTGCGGATGGAAGACGAGGAGCAGGAATCCGGTGCTCAGACCCTGGAAGGTCTGACGATCGTCGCCACGGGGTCGCTGAGCACTTTCACCCGTGACGGAATCAAGGAGGCGATCCTCGGAGCCGGAGGCAAGGCATCGAGCTCGGTGTCGAAGAAGACCGACTACCTGGTGGCAGGCGAGAACGCCGGTTCGAAGGTGGACAAGGCCGAATCGCTGGAGGTCAAGGTCATCGACGAGGACTCGTTCCGCGCGTTGCTGGAGACAGGCAGGCTTGACTGATTGCGGGGGTTCGGCTGTGATCTGAGGCACTGCTGCCACGGATTCGTCATCGAATGTCAAGGATCATCACAGCGGCAATGAAGTGGGAAGACAGTTTGGTCTGGAAGAGTGAAGGCATGAAATCAATCCCCCGATTGGTCGCCGGCACCGCCGTTGTCCTCGCCGCGGTCCTCACGACTGCACCGGTGACAGCAGGCATCGCCGACTTCGTCCTCACCCAGGGGCAGCAGCCGACCAAGCGAGCCGCGCCCGCGCTGACCGGCTCCGCCTCGACCTCGGTTGCACCGGTCAGGGACCGCGACGATGACCGTACACGTGACGACGAGCAGCTCGGTGACGAGGAACGCGTCACTGGTGATGACGAACGCGTCGGCGGTGACGATCGATCGGATGACCGGAGTCGCACACAGGGCAGCACGACCACAGCGGCCGACACCGGCTCGCAGACCACAGCGGCCGATACCGTCTCGCATACCTCTGATCTGGCTGCCTCGGCCGCGCAGACAGCGGGACTGGTGGCCCACACCGCTGCCGACGCCCGATCACGGGTCTCGGATCTGGCAGACGACCTGCAGTCGGGAGTCGAGGCCGGAGAATTCTCCCAGGCAGACGCGGACCGGGTCCTCGGCGACCTTTCGGGCTACATCAAGGGCGAACGCACCTGGCCCGAACGCACCGTCGCCTGATCGCACCCGCCTCGGCGAACCTCACATCGGTCTCATCAGAACCGGTCCCGCAAAGAGACTAGACTGGCTGACGAGTAAACAGAGACGATGAAAGGCAGGGAATGACGGAGTCCTCCGCAATCACCCCCGAGCAAGTCGAGCATTTGGCTTCGCTGTCTCGGATCGCCATGGGCGAAGACGAGCTGAAGTCGCTCGCCGGTGACCTGAGCACCATTTTGAGCAACGTCGCCAGGGTCAACGAAGTGGCCGGCGACGACGTCCCGGCGACCAGCCATCCGATCGCACTGTCGAACGTGCTGCGCCCCGACGTCGTGGGTGAGACCCTGACCAACGAGCAGGCTCTGGCCTCGGCCCCGGCCTCGGCCGACGACAAATTCCTCGTCCCCCAGATCCTCGGGGAGGAATGATGAGCGAACTGACACGCAAGAGCGCCCTCGAACTCGCCGCAGGATTGAAAGCCGGCGAGTTCTCCTCCGTCGAGGTGACGAACGCCCACCTCGATCGCATCCACTCCACCGAAGACGAGTTCGGCTCCTTCATCACCGTCACCGACGATCTCGCACTGGAGACGGCCAAGACCGTCGACGCCAGGCGCAGCACCGGTGAAGACGTCCACGCCCTGGCCGGAGTGCCCGTGGCGCTCAAGGACCTCGTCGTCACCGAAGGCGTGGCCACTACAGCCGGTTCGACGATGCTCGAGAACTGGGTTCCACCCTACGAATCCACCGTGCACAACAAGATCAAAGCCGCTGGACTCCCCGTCCTCGGCAAGACCAACCTCGACGAGTTCGCCATGGGATCGACGACCGAGCACTCGGCTTTCGGCACCACCCGCAACCCCTGGAACCTCGAGCACGTGCCCGGCGGATCCTCGGGCGGCGCGGCAGCCGCCCTCGCCGGGTTCCAGGCTCCGCTGTCGGTCGGCACGGACACCGGCGGGTCGGTGCGCCAGCCCGCCGCGTTCACCGGCACCGTCGGTGTGAAGCCGACCTACGGTTCGATCTCCCGCTTCGGCATCATCGCGATGGCCTCGAGTCTCGACCAGGTCGGTCCGATGGGGCGCTCCGTCGCCGATGCCGCGGTGCTGCACGAACTGCTGGCCGGCCATGACCCGTTCGATTCGACCTCCCTGCCCGACCCCGTGGCAGGATACGTCTCAGCGGCTCAGACCTCCGACCTCAAGGGCAAGAAGCTCGGCGTCATCAAGCAGCTGCGCGGCGAGGGACACCAGGACGGTGTCCGCGACGCGTTCTCCGCCGCCCTCGACGTCGCCGCCGCGGCAGGTGCCGAGATCGTCGAGGTCGACTGCCCGTCGATCTCCTACGCCCTCGACGCCTACTACCTCATCATGCCCTCCGAGGTGTCCTCGAACCTGGCCCGCTACGACGGCATGCGCTACGGCCTGCGGATCGAACCCGAAACCGGTCCCGTCACCGCCGAGACGGTGATGGCGGCCACCCGCGCAGCCGGATTCGGCGATGAGGTCAAGCGCCGCATCATCCTCGGCACCTACGCCCTCTCCGCCGGCTACTACGACGCCTACTACGGTTCGGCGCAGAAGATCCGCACCCTCGTGCAGAACGACTTCGCCAAGGCCTTCGCCTCCTGCGACGTCCTCGTCTCACCGACGGCGCCGACGACGGCACTGAAGTTCGGCGCCGAGGCGGCCTCCGACCCGATGGCCCTCTACCTCGGCGACGTCGCGACGATCCCGGCCAACCTCGCCGGAATCCCCGGCATGTCCCTGCCCGCGGGTCTGGCCGACGGTCTTCCCGTCGGATTCCAGATCCTCGCCCCGGCACGTGAGGACGTGAAGATGTACGAGGTGGCCGGCCCGCTCGAAGCGGCCCTGGAGGCCTCCGGATCCCGTGTGCTCGATACCCTCGCGGAAGGACTGACCACCAAGTGAAATACGAAGACGCGATCCGGAAATACGATCCGGTCATCGGCATCGAGGTCCACGTCGAACTGGGCACCGCGACCAAGATGTTCGACGCCGCCCCCAACACCTTCGGCGGGGGACCGAACACCAACATCACGCCCACCTCCCTGGGGCTGCCCGGCTCCCTTCCCGTGGTCAACGAGAAGGGCGTCGAGTACGCGATCAAGATCGGTCTGGCCCTGGACTGCGAGATCGCCGAATCCTGCCGCTTCGCCCGGAAGAACTACTTCTATCCGGACGTGCCCAAGGACTTCCAGACCAGCCAGTCCGATGAGCCCATCGCCGCTGAGGGCGCACTCGAGATCGAGCTCGAGGACGGAATGATGGTCACCGTGCCCGTCGAGCGTGCCCACATGGAGGAGGACGCCGGCAAGAACACCCACGTGGGAGGCGCGACCGGACGCATCCACGGAGCCGACCATTCCCTGGTCGACTACAACCGCGCCGGTGTGCCGCTGGTCGAGATCGTGACCCACCCGATCACCGGGACGGGTGAGCGGGCCGCCGAGGTGGCCTCGACCTATGTGCGGACACTGCGCGACATCTTCCGCGCCCTCGAGGTCTCGGAAGCGCGCATGGAACAGGGCAACGTCCGCGCCGACGTCAACGTGTCCCTGCGTGAGAGTCCGGACGCCCCCATGGGGACCCGCACGGAGACGAAGAACGTCAACTCCTTCCGGTCGATCGAACGCGCAGTCCGCTACGAGATCGCCCGTCAGGCCACCCGCCTGGAAGCCGGCGAGACGATCGTGCAGGAGACCCGTCACTTCCACGAGGAGACGGGGGAGACCTCTTCGGGCCGTCCGAAGTCCGATGCCGATGACTACCGGTACTTCCCGGAACCCGACCTCGTGCCGCTCGTTCCCGACCGCGCCTGGGTCGAGCAGCTGCGGGCGGGCCTGCCCGAGCTGCCGGCACAGAAGCGTCGCCGTCTCATCGCCGACTGGGGATTCTCCGACCTGGAGATGCGAGACGTCGTCAACGCCGGTCTGCTCGAAGCCATCGAGGACACCTCGGCCGCCGGCGCGACTCCCGCGGCGGCACGCAAATGGTGGACCGGTGAGGTCGCCAGGCTGGCCAATCAGAAGGACCAGCACCCCACCGAGCTGGTCGCGCCGGCCCAGGTCGCGGCCCTGATCGGACTGATCAACGACGGCAAGCTCAATGACAAGCTCGCAAAGGACGTCCTCGCGGCGGTCGCCGCGGGCGAAGGCGAACCCGCCGATGTGATGAGTGCCCGTGGTCTCGAGATCGTCGAGGACACGGGGGCCCTCGAGGCGGCCGTCGACGAGGCGATCGCGGCGAACCCCGATGTCGTCGAGAAGATCAAGGGCGGAAAGATGCAGGCCATCGGCGCCCTGATGGGACCGATCATGAAGGCAACCCGCGGCCAGGCCGACGCCGGACAGGCCAAGGAGCTCATCCTCGCCAAGATCAATGGTTGAATCGGCTGAATTGAGCAGAACTCAGGATTGATCCAGCCGCACCCTCTAGACTTGACATTCAGACGAGTCCGGAGGGTGCGGCTCTTCGCATGCCCCGGGCCTGACGTCGACTCAGCCGGAGACGGACTCGGTCGAATCGACGTGAGCGAGTCATCCGTGTGTGGAGGTGAATGCGGTGTCCCAGTCGTGGAAGTCGTTGTGGAAGTCCGAATGTGGGAAGTCGATCCCGATCTACCGGGTCCTCGTGCCCGAAAGCGTCAATCAGGGCGTCATCAGAGCGTGGAACGCCAGAGGCTACCGCTACACGGCCGGTGCCCCGAGCGCGATCATGCTCACCGGGGGAATGCGTCGGAACTTCTTCCGCTCCAGTGTGCTGTTCAAGGGCGGCACGGGAGCCGGAGCCGCCGTCACCGCGGGCTTCGCCGCTCCGGGCGGCCTGGCGCTGCTGTCGGGCTTCGCCGATGCGGCACTGACCTTCGGCGCATTCGGAGGGGTCACCGCCGTCGGTACGGGTGTCTTCGCCGCCGTGACCGGACCGAAGTATCTGCGTGATCCCAAACGGCTGAGTCGGAAGAACCGCCGGAAGGTCGGTCAGGCGCAATGGATCACGCCCGTTGCCCTCGGTTTCCTTCCCGGCCGCAAGGAAGGACGCGACACCGACGAACAGCGCCTGTTCCACCTGGCTGTGACGATTGCGCGAAAGATCGTGCGCACACGTGCCTGGACCCACCCGATCCTGCGCGATCACGTCTCACGCGTCGACCTCGACCACGCAGTCGCCTCGATCGGCGTACGGCTCACCGAGTTGGTGAAACTGCGTGAGGAGATCGAGAGCATCAGGGACGCGGGAACCGAGAAGTCGGTCGAGACGTATCTGTCGAAGCTCGCCCTGGCCTTCACCTCGATGGCCGATCGGGTGCTGTCCATGCACGAGTACTACGAGCGTCTCACCGAACTCGACCAGCAGCTCATGCTTCTGCACAACTCCGAACGCTCCCGTGAGCTCGGCGACCGCGTCCTCGATGTCCTGTCACGGACGGCAGCCGATGACTCTGCCGACTGGCAGTTCAGGGAGCTGCGGATCGATGCGGAGTCTCAATCATCGGTCATCTCCGGCCTCGTCGCCGAGCTCGAACAGACCGCCGATGACTTCGACGATTTCGACTCGCGTCTGGCAGCGGCGCAGGAAACGCTCGACGAGTTGGAGCCCACGCCTTCATCCGCGCCGTCGCGGCAGAAGGACGATCGCCCCTCGGATTGAGTCTGAAACTGACTGAGCCCGAAACTGACTGAGTCTGAAACGGACTGAGTCCGCAAACCGGGACCGATTGTCCGAATCAGTGACCGAAGGGGTCGGGATCGACCCCCGGCATCCAGGAGCGGCCCGGAACGTCATAGCCGTTGGCGATCTGTTCCTTCTTCCATTTCTTCGCCCAGCGTCGGTCGAGGCGATCGACGTAGAGCGTGCCCTGCAGGTGATCGTATTCGTGCTGCATGATACGGGCGAACCAGCCCTCGGCAGTCAGCGACACCGACTGACCTGTCTCGTCGACGCCGTTGACAGTGACACGGTCGGCGCGTTTGAGCGGAAAGTCGAGGCTCGGCACCGAGAGACAGCCTTCGGTCTCATCGTCGGGGTCCGGGCGGGTGTCGGGGACCTTCGAGGCGATGAGCAGCGGATTGATGAAGACACCGCGTCGTCGAACTCCCTCGTCGTCGGCGTTGTAGACGAAGATGCGTTTTCCTACCCCGATCTGAGGAGCGGCCAGACCGACCCCATTGCTGGCGTCGAGGGTCTCATGCATGTCGGCGACCAAGGTGGTGAGCTCGTCGTCGAATTCGGTGATCTTCTCTGCACGACGATGCAGCACAGGCTCGCCGTAGATGGCGATGGGATGAATGGGCATGGGGACGATCCTATCGGCTTTCGACACGGCGATCATCCAGGGCACAGGCGCCTCGGCGTCGTGGGGGCCGCTGCCTCGGCGTCTCAGTGCGCGGTCGCCTCGACGTCTCAGATCGGGGTCGTTCCTGCGGTGGTCCCAAAGCGGTGGCGATGTCCCGGAGCAGAGCCGTATGCAGTTGGCAAGCAGTGATTGTTCAGCGGTTCGCCCAGTTCTCACGCCTGCGGCCACTGTGAAATGCGGGTGCTTCGTCGGGCGTCAGTCAGTTGCGCATTCTATTTCGCCGGCAGCGAACATCGATTGTTGAGCAACCACCGTGGGAACAACCTCGAATGCCGCGTGGTTATGATGGTCATGAGCCGTCTCGATCCACGAGACGAGATCAGCAGCTGAAGCCTTTGGCTGGTGGTTGCGTGACGGTTTCGTCACACCCCCGCATCGGGCGAACAACAAGCTTGAAAGGACATGTCTTGACCATCTTCAACAATGTCTCCGACTTGGTCGGTCGCACCCCACTCATCCGCGTGAACAAGGCCAGTGAGCGCTCGGGCGCAGAGATCGTCGCCAAGCTCGAATCCTACAATCCCGCGAATTCGGTCAAGGACCGCATCGGTGTCGCAATGATCGACGCGGCCGAGGCCTCGGGTGAGCTCAAGCCGGGCGGGACGATCGTCGAGGCGACGTCCGGCAACACCGGCATCGCCCTGGCGATGATCGGCACCTCCCGCGGATACAAGGTCGTGCTGACCATGCCGGAGTCCATGTCGAAGGAACGCCGCGCGCTGCTGCGCGCCTTCGGTGCCGAGCTCGTCCTCACCGACAAGGCCCAGGGCATGAAGGGCGCCGTCGACAGGGCCGAGGAACTCGCAGCGGAAGGCGCAGTCCTCGTTCGCCAGTTCGAGAATCAGGCCAATGCCGACATCCACCGCAGCACCACCGGGCCGGAGATCCTCGAAGACACCGACGGCAAGGTCGACATCTTCGTCTCCGGAATCGGCACCGGAGGAACCATCACGGGGGCAGGAGCCGCTCTGCGTGAGGCCAACCCGGACGTCAAGATCGTCGCCGTCGAGCCCGCCGCATCCCCGCTGCTCTCAGGTGGAGACGCCGGCCCGCACACGATCCAGGGACTCGGAGCGAACTTCGTCCCCGGTGTCCTCGACACCAAGATCTACGATGAGGTCGTCACCATCGAGAACGACGAATCCTTCACCCGCGCCCGCGAGGTCGCGAAGGAAGAGGGTCTGCTCGTCGGAATCTCCTCCGGTGCCGCACTCATCGCCGCCGAGCAGCTGGGCGCCCGCCCTGAGAACGCCGGCAAGCGCATCGTGGTCGTCCTGCCCGACTTCGGTGAGCGCTACCTGTCGACTCCGCTGTTCGCCGAGTACATGGACTGAGCAGAGCACATTCGACTGCGCACTGCCGAAGGCGGCTGCCAGCTCTGCGGTGAGGGCGTCAAGCATAGGTTTGGCGCCCTCGCGGCATTGTCGGCCGATGAACACGAACATGGACACCAGCACGAGCACGAAGGACTGTTGAGATGAAGGCACTGTGGACGGCGGCGGCCGCGGCGATCGGGGTGGCAGCCTATGGGCTGAGCCGACCGGGGGTGCGCGCAACCCTGCGTGAGGACCTCGATACCGTTCGCAGACGCGACCCGGCTGCGAGGAATGACTTCGTCTCGTTGGTCTCCTACCCGGGTATGCACGCGATCTGGGCCCACCGCGGCCTGCACCGACTGTGGCAGAACGACTCCGCCAAGGTCCCGGCCCGGCTGATGTCCCAGGCCGTGCGAACCCTGACGGGTGTCGAAATCCATCCCGGTGCGACGATCGGACGGCGCTTCTTCATCGACCACGCCAACGGAGTCGTCATCGGCGAGACCTCGGAGATCGGCGACGACGTCATGCTCTATCACCAGGTCACCCTGGGCGGCACGTCGATGGAGCAGGCGAAGCGGCACCCGACCATCGGCAATCATGTGCTCGTCGGGGCCGGCGCGAAGATCCTCGGGCCGGTCGTCGTCGGCGACAACTCCTCGGTCGGGGCGAATGCGGTCGTCGTCAAGCATGTCGCCGCGGACTCGAGCGCCGTAGGAATTCCCGCCAAAGTCAGGCCCTACAAGAAGCCCACCAGCCCCGAGGCGGACGGACCGGAGGCATACGACGGCAAACGGACCAAGGACGCCGACTTCGACCTGATCGATCCTGCCATCTGGATCTGAGCAGCTCCGCTGCCGGAACCTGAGCGGACGGCCTCGCTCCACCTCGGACGGGCCGCCTCTCGCCGGGCCTTGCCAGCCGACACCCTCGAGGATGTCGACTGGCAAGGCCCGGCGATTGCTGTGTCCGGACTCCCGGGAATACTTTCGCACCACTCTCTGTTAAACTTTCAACTAGATACTTCAAAACTGAAGCAATTCGGTTCGATGGAGGTTCGCGAACGGCGAGCAGAAGGAGCAGACATGGAATTGGGAATCTTCACCATTGGAGACGTCACCACCGATCCCACCAATGGCACCACGGTGTCTGAGCACCAGCGGATCAAGAACACGGTCGAGATCGCCAAGAAGGCCGAAGAGGTCGGTCTCGACGTCTTCGCCACGGGCCAGCACCACAACCCGCCGTTCGTCGCCCCGGCGAATCCGCCGGTCCTGCTCTCGAACATCGCGGCACAGACCGAGACTCTGCGCATGTCGACGGCGACGACCCTGATCACCACCACCGACCCGGTGCGCATCGCCGAGGACTACTCCTATGCGCAGCACCTCTCCGACGGGCGGATCAGCCTGATCATGGGCCGCGGCAACACCGGCCCCGTCTACCCCTGGTTCGGCAAGGACATCCGCTCGGGCATTCCGCTGGCGGTCGAGAACTACAACCTGCTCCACCGCCTCTGGCGCGAGAAGAACATCGACTGGGAGGGCAAGTTCCGCACACCCCTCAACGGGTTCACCGTCACACCGACACCACTCGACGATGTCCCGCCCTTCGTGTGGCACGGTTCGATCCGCAGCCCTGAAATCGCCGAGCAGGCCGCCTACTACGGTGACGGATTCTTCCACAACAACATCTTCTGGCCGATGTCGCACACCGCGCGCATGGTCCAGCTCTACCGTCAGCGCTACGAGTACTACGGACACGGGGCAGCCCACCAGGCGATCGTCGGACTCGGCGGGCAGGTGTTCATGCGCAAGAACTCGCAGGACGCCGTCAACGAGTTCCGGCCGTACTTCGACAACGCACCGGTCTACGGCCACGGCCCCAGCCTCGAGGACTTCTCGACCCAGACACCGCTGACCGTCGGCTCGCCTCAGCAGGTCATCGAACGCACCCTGAGTTTCCGCGATTGGGCCGGCGACTACCAGCGCCAGCTCTTCCTCATCGACCATGCCGGACTGCCCCAGAAGACCGTGCTGGAACAGCTCGACCTCCTCGGCGAGGAAGTCGTGCCCGTCCTGCGCAAGGAATTCGCGAAGGACCGCCCGGCCGATGTGCCCGACGCCCCGACACACGAATCGCTCGTCGTCCGTCACCGCGAAGGCCGAGACCCCATCCCGGGAGGCGGAGAAGGATCGCGTGCCTACGCCGACCGTCAGGCCCGGGCCGCAGAGCAGAACGACACCCAAGGAGCTGATCGATGATGCGCATTCTCAGCATCACAACCTCGCTGAGCGAGGACTCGACCACACTGAAACTGTCGAACAAGATCATCGCGGCGGCCACCTCGGCGGCAGAAGATGCGGGTCTGAGCATGGAGACCGATCACGTGAACGTGCGGAACCTGGGCTCGGACCTCACCGATATGGCCCTGACCGGGTTCCGTTCGGAGAACCTCGAAGCGACATTCGCCACGCTCGCAGAGGCGGATGTGATCGTCACCGTCGCACCCGTGTACAAGGTCGCACCGGTGGGCCTGCACACCCTGTTCTGGCAGCTCATCGACGAAAAGGCACTGGCGAACAAGCCGGTGCTCATCGGCTCCACCGGCGGCACACCGCGGCACTCGCTGGCAGCCGAGACCGTCCTGCGTCCGATGCTGTCCTACCTGAAGGGCATCGTCGTGCCGACCACGGTCTTCGCCGCGACCGACGACTGGGGCAGCGTCGAGGGCGGCCGTGCGCTCAATGCACGGGTCGGCCAGGCCAGCGCTGAGCTGATCGGCCTGGCGACGAGCCTGAGCGGTGCCGGCGCGAATGCAGGCACCGCCCCGGGTGGTGCTCCCTCGTCGGGCACCGAGGCGACCAGCACCGAGGCGACCAGCGCCGAGACGACCGGCGAATTCGGCCGTCCCACTACGCGGCGGAGCCCGAGCGTCGACGATGAGTTCAACCCCGAGCTCATCACTCCGTTCGCCCAGCTGCTCGAGGGATGACCATGGTCGAGATCAAACTCGGCCGCGATCGTGACGCGCTCGCGCAGAGGTCGTGGCGGCTGTACTTCGAGACCTCGCAGCGCATCCGACAGAACCTCGAGGGCAATCTCAAGGACCGGGCGGGCCTGACCGTCAGCGACTACAACACGCTGCTGCTGCTGTGGGAGGAGCCGACCCATACGCTGACGATGAGCGTCCTGGCGAAGAGACTCGTGTTCTCACCGTCACGGCTCAACTACCGGATCAAGGTACTCGAAGACGCCGGCCTGGTGACGAAGACGGAATGTGCGGAGGACAAGCGGGCACACAACGTCGACCTCACCGAAGCGGGTGCCCAGGCCTTCCTCGACGCGGGACGTCAGCACCGGGAGAACATCGAAGACGTCTTCCTCTCCCATGTCGACGACGAAGAGCTCGCGGTCATCGAGAGGGTCTTCGCCCGAATCGACAGGGCGCTGCCGGAGTGAGCCCGTTCGTGTGACAATGTGACTATGTCGATCAAGACCATTGCCTTCCCGGACTCTGAACTCCGCAACCGCGTCATCGCCCGGATTCCGGCGCATCAGCGCGCCAACGTCGATCTGGTCGTCTACTCGGATGCCGATAAGTCGACCAAGCTCAGCCGAGACGACGTCGACGTCGTCGTGCTCCCGTATCTCGACTCGGGACCGACCATCGAGCTCCTCGACGAGCTGCCGAACCTGGGTCTGGTGATCACCCAGACCACCGGCTACGATCCCGTCGCGCATCTGCCCGAGCGCGGCATCGAGGTGGCCACGGCCTCGGGCGTGCACACCGGCGGAACGGCGGAGCTTGCCCTGGCTCTGACCCTGGCGAGCCTGCGCGGCATCGACGACGCCGTTCGCGCGCAGAGCGCGAGGATCTGGAACCACAAGCGCAACCGCTCCCTGCAGGACCGCCGCGTCATGATCATCGGCGCCGGAGAGATCGGGTCAGCGATCGCCGATCGTTTCGAGCCCTTCGAGGTCGACCTCACGCGGGTGGCCACGACCGCACGTGAAGACGATCGGGGCCGGATCCACGGTGTCGGCGAACTGCCGAAGCTGCTTCCCCACACCGAGGTGGTCGTGCTCATCACGCCCCTGACCGAATCGACGAACAAGCTCGTCGACAAGGACTTCCTCGCCGCTCTGCCCGACAACGCACTCATCGTCAATGTCGCCCGGGGAAAGGTCGTCGACACCGACGCGCTCGTGGCTGAGCTGAGCAGCGGTCGCCTGCACGCCGCCCTCGACGTCATGGATCCCGAACCCCTGCCGGAGAACCACCCGCTGTGGGGGACTCCCAACACCCTCATCACCCCACATGAGGGAGGAGACACCTCGGCGTTCGAACCGCGGGTGGTGCAGGTCCTGGCCGAGCAGGTCCGCCGACTCAACGACGGCGAGCAGCCGCTCAACCTCGTCTCGACGGACTGAGCGCGGCAGCTTCCGACGACAGGAGCGCGGCAGTTGCCGACGACTGGCGCGCGGCAGCTTCCGAGGAACTGCTCAAATCAAGTTCCAACATGCGAGAACTTGGCCGGCGCATCGTGGACTCAGGCGTAGAGTGCCTGCATGAGCATTGATACAGACACCACCAATCCGGACATCAAGCCTCGCTCTCGCGATGTCACGGACGGGCTTGAGAGCACCGCTTCCCGTGGAATGCTGCGGGCCGTCGGCATGGGCGATGACGACTGGAGCAAACCGCAGATCGCCGTCGCCTCCTCCTGGAACGAGATCACTCCCTGCAACCTGTCGCTGCAGCGACTGGCCGGGGCCGCCAAGGAAGGCGTCCACGGAGCAGGCGGCTTCCCGCTGGAGTTCGGCACGATCTCCGTCTCCGACGGAATCTCCATGGGCCACGAAGGCATGCACTACTCGCTGGTCTCCCGCGAAGTCATCACCGACTCCGTCGAAACCGTGATGAGCGCCGAGCGTCTCGACGGATCGATCCTCATGGCCGGCTGCGACAAGTCGATCCCGGGCATGCTCATGGCCTCCGCCCGCCTCGGCCTCTCCAGTGTCTTCCTCTACAACGGCTCGATCATGCCGGGCACCGCGAAGATGTCCGACGGCAGCGAGAAGGAAGTCACGCTCATCGACGCCTTCGAAGCGGTCGGAGCCTGCCGCGCTGGCACCATCACCCGCGATGACGTCGACGCCATCGAACGCGCCGTCTGCCCCGGCGAAGGCGCATGCGGAGGCATGTACACCGCGAACACGATGGCCTCGGCCGCGGAGGCGATGGGCATGTCCCTGCCGGGCTCGGCCGCGCCTCCGGCCATCCACCGCAACCGCACGCTCTTCGCACGCCAGTCCGGCGATGCCGTGGTCAACCTGCTGCGCCAGGGAATCACCGCCAGGGACATCATCACCCGCGAATCGCTGCACAACGCGATCGCCGTGGTCATGGCCTTCGGCGGCTCGACCAATGCGGTGCTCCACCTCCTGGCGATCGCGCACGAAGCGAATGTCGATCTGCGACTCGACGACTTCAACCGGATCGGCGACAAGGTCCCGCACCTGGGCAACGTCAAGCCCTTCGGGCAGTATGTGATGAACGACGTGTTCAAGATCGGCGGCGTGCCGGTGATGATGAAGGCCCTGCTCGATGCCGGCCTGCTCAACGGCGACTGCATGACCGTGACCGGCAAGACTGTGGCGGAGAACCTCGAGAAGATCAATCCGCCGGACCCCGACGGAAAGATCCTGCGTGAGCTGAGCAACCCGATCCACGCCACCGGCGGACTCACCGTGCTCAAGGGGTCGATGGCTCCCGAGGGCGCGGTCGTGAAGTCGGCCGGCTTCGACGCCGATGTCTTCGAAGGCACCGCACGCGTCTTCGACCGAGAGCAGCCGGCCATGGACGCTGTCCTGAACGGGGAGCTGAAGAAGGGCGACGTCGTCGTCATCCGCTACGAAGGACCCAAGGGCGGCCCGGGCATGCGTGAGATGCTCGCCATCACCGGCGCGATCAAGGGCGCGGGCATCGGCAAGGATGTCCTGCTCATCACCGACGGCCGGTTCTCGGGCGGATCCACCGGACTGTGCATCGGTCACGTCGCTCCCGAGGCCGTCGACGGCGGGCCCATCGCATTCATCGAGGACGGCGACGAGATCACCGTCGACATCGCTGCGCGTTCGATCGAGCTCCACGTCGACGAGGATGTCCTCGCCGAGCGCCGCAAGACCTGGACGCTGCCGGAGAATCACCGGCTGACCGGCGTGCTCGGAAAGTACGCGAAGCTCGTGCGGTCGGCCTCCACCGGAGCCGTCTGCCTCTGAGTCGTCTGCCTCTGAGCAGTCACCTTTCGCTGCCCTGAACAGACAGGAGCCGATCCACCGCAGGGTGGAACAGCGATCCATCGCCGAGGCGGTGCGAACCGATGTTCGCACCGCCTCGGTCCGTGTGTGCCCGTCGTTTCTAGTGTGCGCGAAGCATTTCGTTCGTGCCCGAGGTCTTTCGTGTGTGTCCGAATCACGTCGTCGGTGAGCGATCGCTCGTACGGGGTGGTGTCATAGGGGCCGCAGAACCGAAACAGCGTTCGTTGTTACCGAAATGTAACTGCGGCGTGTCGCGCGGAATTCTGGGGAAGCAGCCGGTGTCGCCGAGGAAAATGAGCAAGCTTCTTTGTGCGGAGCGTCACACGTGGATACAGTACAACTTACGTTCAGTCGTTTGTGATGGTTCATTGAGGTTCCGGGCGAATCGGCTGGGCTGACGGTACTTTGAGCAAAGGAAATCTGACTGCTGATGATTCGCAAACCGACACTTCGTCTCACCCTCGAAATTCGCCAAGAGATCTATAGCCTCATCCCCGGGCCGATGCATCATTCAGAGAAGAATCACGGAAGTGGTCGCGTCGCAGCTGTTTAGGTCGCGGCATGGGAAAGTACGTTCTCCGCCGGTTCGTCAACTATTTCATCCTGGCGTTCATCGCCACGGTGACCGCCTACATCACCTCCAGCGCATTCATGGATCCGGCCGCACGGTACCGGGGACAGAATCCGCCTTTGTCCGAGTCCTCGATCAAGTCCATCCTCAACGGGCATGGGACCAACCCGGACGTTCCGATCCTCGAGCGCACGTGGACGTGGCTGACGAAGATCTTCCTGCACGGGGACTTCAGCACGACCGTCCACAACAATCCGGTCTTCCACGAGATCATGGCCCGTGCGGGAGTCAGCCTCAAACTTCTGCTCATCGGATCCGTCCTCGGCGCCATCCTGGGAGTCGTCCTCGGAGTTTGGGGCGCGGTCCGGCAATACAAGACCTCTGACCAGACGGTGACATATGCGTCCTATCTGATCATCGCCACCCCTACCTTCGTCATCGGAGTAGTGCTGATGATCATCGCAACGGCGTTCAACGGCATGATCGGCACAAATCTCATTCGCTTCTCCGGTGAATACACGGCGGATATACCTCCGGGATTCTTCCCCTGGTTCACCGATCAGCTCTCGCACATGCTGCTGCCGACATTGGCATTGGTGATGATGGGCGCCGCCACCTATTCGCGCTACCAGCGCTCGGTCATGCTCGACGTGCTGGCCTCCGATTTCATCCGCACGGCCAGATCGAAGGGGCGCACGCGCAAGACCGCCCTGGTCAAACACGGCGTTCGGGTCGCGCTCATCCCGATGTCGACCTATTTCGCCTATGCCTTCGGCACGCTCGTGGCCGGATCGGCGATGCTCGAAGTGGTCTTCTCCTGGCACGGAATGGGGGAATTCACCATCAACTCGATCCTGCAGTCCGATATCAACGCGGCCGCCGGATCCGTCCTGTTCATCGCAGTGCTGACGCTGATCTCCTCGACCCTGTCGGAGATCCTCTACGCTGCCCTCGACCCGAGAGTGAGGATCTGACATGGCGACCGATATTCCGATCTCCACGACTGCGGACACAGAGGTCGTGGCCCGTCGATCGAAGCCCACATCGCGTGTCACCCTGATCTGGCGTCGGCTGCGATCGACTCCGCGCTTCTGGGTCGGCGGAATCATGCTGGGGTTCTTCGTCCTGTTCGCGGTGTTCGGCAACACGATCAACATGTACTCGCCCACGGACCAGGACATCTACGCACTCAACGAAGCACCGAGCGTCCAGCATTGGTTCGGCACGAACACCATCGGCCAGGACATCTACGCCCAGACCGTGGCAGGTCTGCAGAAGTCCCTGCTCATCGGCATCATCGCGGGACCGGCGGCGAGTATTTTGGCTGCGATCATCGGGTCGACGGCGGGGTACTTCGGCGGGCGCATCGAGACCGTCATCGTATGGTTCATCAATCTCCTGCTCGTCCTGCCCTCGTTCTTCATCCTCGTCCTGCTGGCGCCGATGCTGCGCCAGCTGTCGTGGATGGCGATCGTCGTCTTCCTGGCCCTGTTCGGTTGGATGATCATGGCCCAGGTCGTGAGGAACCAGACGAAGGCGATCAAGGACCGTGATTTCGTCAAGGCGGCGCGATACATGGGTGTCTCCACCCCACGGATACTGAGCCGGCACATCATCCCGAACGTCGCCTCGATCCTCATCGTCGATGCCACCTTGGGCGTGGTCTCCGCGATCCTGACCGAAACCTCGCTGAGCTACTTCAACCTCGGAATCCAGAAGCCCGATGTCTCCATCGGCACGCTCCTGGCCGAAGGGTCCGGTGCCGCCGTGACCCGTCCGTGGCTCTTCGTCTTTCCCGCCGGCGTCCTCGTCCTCATGCTCTTCGCCATCAGCCTGATGGCCGATGCGCTGCGCGACGCCATCGATCCGACCTCAGGAGTCAACCGTGACTGAGACACTCAGCACCGACCAGTCCCAACCGCCCGCCGAGGCGCCGATCCTCGAAGTCAGGGGCCTCAACGTCACCTTCCCGAACCCCAAAGGCGATGTGAAGGCGGTCCGCGGCGTCGACTACGAGGTGATGCCCGGCGAGTTCCTCGGGATCGTCGGCGAATCGGGCTCCGGCAAGTCCGTGTCCTCCATGGCGGTGATGGGCCTGCTGCCCTCCACCGCCCGAATCGACGGATCGATCAGGTACCGCGGGCGTTCGCTGCTGGACATGGACGATCACGCGATGTCGGAGCTGCGCGGCTCCGACATCGCCATGGTCTTCCAGGACCCGCTGTCGGCACTGACCCCGGTCTACACGATCGGCGAACAGATCTCCGAAGGGCTCATCATCCACGATCCGATGATGTCGAAGGAGGCCGCGCACGAGCGCGCGATCGAACTGCTGCGGATCGTGGGGATCCCCGGGCCCGAACGTCGGGTCAGGGCCTACCCCCACGAGTTCTCCGGCGGAATGCGACAGCGCGCCATGATCGCCATCGCGATCGCCAACGATCCCGACCTCATCATCGCCGATGAGCCGACCACCGCTCTCGACGTCACGATCCAGGCCCAGATCCTCGAAGTCCTGCAGAGGGCACGCGAGATCACCGGAGCCGCGATCGTGCTCATCACCCACGACCTCGGCGTGGTGGCGGGAAACGCGGATCGCATCGCGGTCATGTACGCCGGTCGCCTGGTCGAGACCGGACCCGTGGATCAGGTCTTCGAGCGCCCGCAGATGCCCTATACGACCGGTCTCCTGCGGTCCGTGCCGAACCTGGCCACCGCCGGGACCCAGCGACTCGTTCCCCTCGAGGGCAAACCGCCCTCGCTGTCGAACATGGCACCGGGGTGCCCGTTCGCCCCGCGCTGTCCGATCGCCGTCGACACCTGCCGTGAAGTCGAACCGGAACTCATCGGACACGGCACTCCGGGAGTGGCCGCGGCATGCCACCGGGCCGGTGAGATCGCTTCGGGGCAGCTGACTGCCGGCAGCATCTTCCCGCGACCCGAACCGGTCGTGAAGCGGGCGAAGAGCGACGACGCCGACCGCATCCTCGAGGTGACGGGACTGCAGAAGCACTTCCCTCTGCTCAAGGGTGCCGTCTTCAAGCGCCAGATCGGAACCGTGCGAGCAGTCGATGGCATCGACCTGGAGATCAGAGAGGGACAGACCCTCGGGCTCGTCGGAGAGTCGGGCTGCGGCAAGTCGACGACGATCGGCGAGGTCCTCGAGATGGTCGCCCCGCAGAAGGGCTCGATCGTCATCAACGGAATCGATGTGTCCGACCTGTCCAAGCGAGATCGTTTGGCCATGCGCAAGGACGTCCAGGTCGTGTTCCAGGACCCGATGGCCGCGATCGATCCCCGGCTGCCCGTCGGCGAGGTGATCGCCGAACCCCTCACAGTCCACAAGGTTCCGACCGGGCAGCGCAATGACACTGTCGCGGAGATGCTCGAACTCGTCGGCCTCGACGCCTCGATGGCGGACCGGTATCCGCACGAGTTCTCCGGCGGCCAGCGTCAGCGCATCGGGATCGCCCGAGCGCTCGTGACCAACCCGAAGCTGCTCGTCCTCGACGAGCCGGTATCGGCCCTCGACGTGTCCGTCCAGGCGGGTGTCATCAACCTGCTCGAGGATCTGCGCGACACGCTCGGACTGTCGTATCTCTTCGTCGCCCACGACCTGGCCGTCGTCAGACAGATCGCCGATCACGTGGCGGTGATGTACCTGGGCCGGATCGTCGAATTCGGTGCCTCCGAAGAGCTCTACGACAGTCCGGCGCACCCGTACACACGCGCACTGATGTCGGCGATCCCCGTGCCCGACCCCGCGGTCGAGAGATCACGCGAGAGGGTGCTGCTCTCCGGTGACCTTCCGAGTCCGACCGACGAGATCTCCGGATGCCGATTCCGCACCAGATGTCCGCTGTACTCTCTGCTGCCCGAGCACGATCAGGACAGATGCTTCCGAGAGGACCCACAGCCTCGACCGGCGGCGTCCAACCTCGTGGCCTGCCACTTCTCCGAGCGGATCAGCGAACTCGAACACTCGAACTGACCACGCCCGGCATCGTTGCGCCAGGGCGGACACGGTACCGAAGCCACCCACCGATCACCACACAGAGAACAGGAAAGAGGAACTCATGAAGATGAGGAACACGGCGACAATGGTCGTCGCCGCAACCGCTGCGCTGGGATTGGCCCTCTCGGGCTGCCAGCAGGCGAACACGGACTCCCAAGGGGTCGACAGCGACAAGGCGAACGAGGAGATCGCGGGCCTGCCGTCCATCGACTACCAGAAGGCCGACTACGACGAGATCGACGACGGCGGAACCCTCACGTATCCCATGACGGAGATCCCGACCAGCCTCAACTACTACCACGCCGATGGCGCGCACGTGGACAACAACAACCTCTACGGCACGTCTCTGGGCGGTCCTATCAAGATCAAGGCCGACGGCACCTGGGAAGTCGACGAGAACTACGCCGAGAGCGTCGAGATCGCCAGCGAGGACCCCCTCGTCATCAACGTCAAGCTCAACAAGGACGCCGTCTGGGAGGACGGCACCCCGATCGACGTCGAAGACTACAAGGCCTTCTGGCAGACGCAGAACGGTGAGAACGAGGAGTTCGAGGTCGCCTCGACCAAAGGGTACGAGGACATCGAGAGCATCGAATCCGGTGAGGACGAGTACGACCTCAATGTGACGTTCAAGACCCCGAACATCGACTGGCCGAACTACATCGGCGCATTCGTCCCGAACGAGATCGCAGAAGACGCCGAGGCATTCAACAAGGACTACGTCAAGGACGTCCTGCCCTCGAACGGCCCGTTCAAGGCCGAGTCCGTCGACAACAAGGCCGGCGTCATCACGATGGTCCAGAATGACAAGTGGTGGGGTCAGGAGCCGAGGCTGGACAAGGTGATCTTCAAGGTCGTCTCGCAGGCCCAGCAGGCTCAGGCCTATGCGAACAAGGAGATCGACCTCGTCGATATCGGCACCGACGGCGATTCGTACGAGACGGCCGGACAGCGCGAGGACGGCAAGATCTACAAATCGCAGGGCATGCAGTGGACGCATCTGACGATGAATGCGGAGAAGGGCGCTCTGGCCGAGCAGGAGGTCCGCGACGCAATCGGCCACGCGATCAACCGTGAGGCCATCGCCCAGGCTGCCATCGGCCCCGTCGAGGCACCCGTGACATTGGTCAACAACGTCACCTTCATGCCGGGCCAGGACGGCTATCAGGACAATACGAACGGCAGCCTGGACTTCGATCCGGAAGCCGCGAAGAAGATCCTCGACGACGCCGGCTGGACCGAAGGAGACGACGGCGTCCGTGAGAAGGACGGCGAGAAGCTCACGTTCAACATCGTCGTTCCCGCCGACACCGCGTCGAACGCCCAGCGCGCCGAACAGGTGATGAAGGACCTCAACGAGATCGGCTTCAAGATCAAGCTCGAAACAGTGCCGGTCGCCGCGTACTTCGCCGATCACGTGCTCAACGGCAACTTCGACATGGCCACCTTCACCTGGGAGGGCACGGCCTTCCCGATCTCATCGGGGTCGAACCTGTTCTACCCGGCCGATTCGGAGCAGAACCACTCGAAGATCTCCAGCGATGCGATCGGAGAGAAGTTCGAGGCCGCGACGGAGACACTCGACCCCGCGGAGTCCAAGAAGCTGGCGAACGAAGGCGATGCCGAGGTGCTCAAGCTCAAGCCTCTGATCCCGCTCTACCCGACCCCCTACGTCTGGGGCGTCAAGGACGACGTCATGAACCTCGGGCCGCGTCAGCTCGAGACCCCGGACTGGACGAGCATCGGCTTCAAGAAGTGAGACTGATACTCGACTGATCCCATTGCAGTGATCGACACGATCCCCCTCAGCCGCCGGCCCCGTGGACTCACGTTCTCCCACGGGGTCGGCTTCTGCCGTGTGCACGGAGTCGGCGGCTGCTGTGCGCTCCGGGTCGGGGTCTGCTCTGTGAAGGTGCTGCAGACTGCCGAGGATGACGAGCAGAACGAGGATGAGGGTGACACCGACGACGCCGAGGTTCCACACCGTTGTCGTCGTCTCAGGTCCCTGACCACCAGTGCCGACATCACTCCCGGCGCCGACATCACCACCAGCGCCGGCCCCAGCACCGGCATCGCCATCGACTGTGCCTTCGACCGCGCTGCCCGTGGCCGTGCCCGTGCCCGTGGCCGAGCCGTGGTTTTCCCAGCGTCGGAGCAGTTCGACGGCCGGATGGTTGTCGATCGACTCCGGTCGTGTGCCTCCGGTCAGGCCCGAGTCGATCTTGCGGCGCGGCATCCCGGGAGCATTCCACGGGCGGTGGGTGCGCGTGGCCCCGTCGGGTGCCGTGGCCATGATCGAGACGACAGTGCTCAGCCTGATGTCTCTGATGGCGGCGAAGGGCACGGTGGTGGTGCGGAGGATCTCGCGGATGATGATCTGCTCGGTTCCGACGATGAGGGCCGGGCGCCACAGAAGGACGAAGACGAGCCATCCGATCAGCGCCAGTGGTGGCAGGAACGTGCCGACCGTGTCCCATGCGTCGCGCACGATCGCGTCGAGGATCATCAGTGCGAGGAACGCCCAGACGATGATGGTGATGACGGGACCGCCGCGTTGTCTGAGGATGATCGGTGCACTCACCGGCCCAGCCTATCGGCTATACGATGGACGTCAGGGATGACTCCCGATTCCCACGGCGTCCGAGGAGGGGCAGGCATGCGCATCGTTGTGCTCGACGACTACCAGAGTGTGGCATCAGGATATGCGGAGTGGGACACGCTTGGGGCCGAGGTCGAATTCGTCTCCCGCCCGATCCGCGACACCGAGGATCTGATGCGTGTCGTCTCCGGCGCCGAGGTTGTCGTGGCTATGCGTGAGCGCACCCTCTTCTCCGCGGCCCGGCTGTCGCAGCTGCGGGATCTGAAACTGCTCGTGACCACTGGCCGAGTCAATGCGTCCATCGATCTGGACGCGGCACGAGCGCAGGGGATCGTGGTCTGCGGGACCGAGTCGACCACCTCGGCGACTCCCGAGCTGACATGGGGACTCATCCTCTCCGTGCTGCGCAGCATCCCCACCGAAGACGCTGCAGTGCGCTCCGGCGGCTGGCAGTCCACCGTCGGCGGTGACCTGCTCGGCCATCGCCTCGGCGTCATCGGTCTGGGCAGGCTGGGCGCCCAGGTCGCCCGGGTCGGGGCCGCCTTCGGCATGGACGTCGTGGCCTGGAGCCAGAACCTCGACGAGGCCCGTGCCGCGGAGGTCGGAGTCGAAGCTGTGAGCAAGCAGGAACTCTTCGCGACATCCGACGTCCTCACCGTGCACTACAAACTCAGCGAACGCAGTCGCGGACTCGTCGCTGCCGAGGAGCTGTCGCTGATGAAGCCGACGAGCATCCTCGTCAACACCTCACGGGCGGGCCTCGTCGATACGGAGGCTCTGGTGGCCGTGCTGGAGGCCGGTCGTATCCGGGGCGCGGGGATCGATGTGTACGACACCGAACCTCTGCCGTCCGACCATGCGCTGCGCAGCGCTCCGAGGACCGTGCTGACCCCGCACCTGGGCTACGTCACCGACGAGACCTATCGGATCTTCTTCACTCAGGCGGTCGAAGCCATCGCCGCGTGGATGGCGGGGGAGCCGATCCGTCAGCTGAGCTGACAGTCCGGCCCGGTGGCAATGACAGGTCCCGGTGGCAATGACAAGGCCCGGTGGGAACGACAGGCCCGGCCCGTGGCAATGACAAGGTCCGCCGGCGAGCGATGATGCTCCTCGGCGGGCCTTGAACAGTGCATGTCAGTTCACGCCGGCGGGATCACCGGAGACGCGACCGCCGTTCTCCAGCGAATCGATGGCCGTCACCTCGGCGTCGGTGAGTTCGAAGTCGAAGACGTCGAAGTTCTGGGCCATGCGGTCGCGATTGTTCGACTTCGGGAAGACGACATGTCCGCGCTGCAGGTGCCAGCGGATGATGGTCTGGGCCCAGGACTTGCCGTGGCCCGATGCGATCTCACCGATGACCGTGTCCGCGTAGTCGACCTTGCCCTGCCCGAGGGGACCCCAGGCCTCGACCTTGATGTCGTGCTCGGTCAGCAGCGGACGGGTCTCGACCTGCTGGAACTGCGGATGGCACTCGATCTGGTCGACGGCGGGGATGATCCCGGTGTCGAGGATCGCCGGCAGGTAGCGGTGGTCGAAGTTCGACACACCGATCGAGGTGGTCAGCCCCTGATCGCGGTAGGAGGGGAAGGCCTCCCAGGTCTCGACGGAGTTGTTGTTCTCCGGAGTCGGCCAGTGGATGAGGTAGAGGTCGACATGGTCGAGGCCGAGCTTCTCGAGGCTCTCGCCCAGGGCGCGCTTCGACTCCTCGGCACCGTGGCGGTCGTTCCACAGCTTCGTGGTGACGAAGAGCTCATCGCGGGCGATGCCGGACTTCGCGATGGCGCGCCCGACACCTTCCTCGTTGCCGTAGACAGCGGCCGTGTCGATATGACGGTAGCCGACCTCGAGGGCGTCGGTGACGATGCGCTCGGTCTCCTCGGGATCGACCTTGAAGACGCCGAAGCCCAGCTGTGGGATGGTCTTGTCGTCGTTGAGTGTGAGTGTGGGAACCGTCATGGTGCCGCCTTTCGTCACGGGTTGTGTTCTCTCGGGATGCCGGCTTCCATGGTCCGGACTGCCGGCCACCGCAGGAGTGGTGCCTATGCGAGCCTACAACGCCATGGCCTAAGACCAGTATTCCCAGGTGTGACCGAGACGATGTCGGTCGGATTTCGGTGGCGCAGTCGACCCATGCCGGGCCGGAGAGCAGTCGAACGGTGTAAGAGCTGAGCGGTCCATCGACGCTCAACCGCGACGTCGGGGACGGGTTCGATGACTACCACCGACAGCTGATGTTGAACTCGCCAGACCTCTTGGTGGTTCTCAAGGGTGAGCCGGACGTCGAGAGCTGCGACTGCGTACAGACGCTCGCCTGGGATGCGGCGTTCCCTACTCGGCGCATGCACAGAACAGGCTCGCCTCCGCGCTTCGGCCGCTGTCTCAGGAGCTGTCAAGCATCAGCATCGACGGCGACCGAGTGGCTGAGGTCCATTCGCGCCTCGATGACACTGCGAATGCTGCGATACGGCTTATGGCCGTCATCGACCGAGTCGACAGCGGAACCTCCGGACCGTGGACCTTCATGTGGTCAGCAGGTCAGGCACCGGCGGGGCGAAACAACGTGGCAACCGGGGGAAGAGTCAGCGTCGGAACGTGCGAATACTTAGAGGACAGTCCGCGGGAGAGTGAGCTTGCTGGGCACATGACTCAGGCCGCAATCGACGTGCAGGATCAGCTGCGGTCAGTCGGCGAAGACGGCGTGCACATCACCGGTCAGTGACCGGCCGCCGAGGTCGGTGAGTTCGAGGACGACGGCCGAGCCGACGACGCGTGCACCGAGGTCGGCCACGAGCGCCTGAGCGGCCGTGAGCGTCCCTCCCGTGGCCAGGATGTCATCGACGAGCAGAACGCGCTCGCCCTCATTGAGCACGTCGGGCCCTTCGATCGTGGCCGTCCCGTACTCGAGTGAGTACGACGCCGCTGCCGCCGGTCTGGGGAGCTTGCCGGCCTTGCGAATGGGCAGAATGCCCACTCCGGTCATCGCTGCGATGGTTCCGGCGAAGAGGAATCCGCGGGCTTCGAGGCCTCCGACGATGTCGAACTGTCCCTCGAACGGTGCGATGAGCGCCTCGGTGACGGCACGCATTGCGGCACCATCGGCAAGCAGGGGAGAGATGTCACGGAAGTTCACACCCGGCTCCGGGTAGTCGGGAATCGAAGTGATGAGGGACTTCGCGCGCTCAAGATCTGTATTCGTCACGGGACAACGATACTCGGTGGGAGTAATGTGGAGACCACCGGATCGGAGGTCACCATGGAACCAGCACATCCACAGGTCTCGGTCACAGAGGCCTTTTCCCAGGTGCCCCGGCAGTTGTTTCTGCCGGAGGAAGAGCGAGATTCCGCCTCCAGCAACGTGCCGCTGTCGATCGGACACGGTCAGACGAATTCGCAGCCGAGCACGGTTGCCGACATGCTCAGGCTCCTGGATCCGCAGCCTGGTGATCGCGTACTCGACATCGGTTCGGGATCCGGATGGACGTCCGCACTCCTCGGCGTCCTCGTCGGTCGCAACGGTCATGTAACGGGGGTGGAGAGGCAGCAGCCGCTCATTGAGCGTGCCCGGAAGTCACTGAGCCTGGCGAGCGCGGACCTCAATGACCTGGGCACTGTTGAGGTCATGGCCGCGACCGCCGGCGTCCTGGGCCTGCCGAAGGCTGCTCCCTTCGACCGTATCCTCGTCTCCGCCGGAGCAGAGACTCTGCCGGCGGAGCTCGTTGGCCAGCTGGCGCTGGGCGGCGTCATGGTCATCCCGGTTCAAGGTGAGATGCTGAGGGTCGAGCGCTCCGGCACCGAAGAGGACGACGTCGCCATCACGCGGCACGGCTGGTATCGATTCGTCCCACTGGTCCGCGGCTGAAGGCTCGCACTGGCCGAGCCAGTCGTCGGGCACCCGAACCTGCAAAAGCACCGTGCAGGTGGAGTCGTCTTGCCGGTTGGGGTAGCCGAAGCAAACCTTTGTAGCGATGTTTATTGTCATTTGATGCTAATAGATGCATTATTGGTGCATGTACCAAGTATTCGACACAGCCAGCCTGCTCAGACTCGGATTCTCAGATCGTGAGGTTCGTAGGGCGGCCGACTGCTGCTTGGAGCGCGTAGCCCGCGGTCGGTTTGCAGTCCGGCGCAGGTGTGAAGACGAACGTCACCGACGAATTTGGGAATCAATAGACCAAGAAGAATCGAGCCTGCTTGAGCTGAAGAACGACTTCCGCGACGTCTTCGAAAGACTGAAGATTCTCATCAGGGCACGGGCTAACAGGGTCAACAGCCTGAGGCAGGTTGCGAGTGGCAATTTGCGCAGTGAAGTCTTCTCTCATATCTCCGCAGCCCTCCTCTGGGAGTTGGAGGTCTCTCGTCCGGTCGACGAACGTGTTGAGGTGATGCGACCGGAAATCAGTCGGCGTCATACTAATCTGCTCGTTCGGAAGCGGAAGCTCCCGCCTGAACACGTCGACAGAATCGGAGATGTCGCCGTCACTTCCCTTGCAAGGACTCTCATTGACATCGCTCGTGACTACAGCCTAGATGTCAGTGTTCCGATGCTCGACAATGCACTGCGCCGGAATCTTGTGACCAACGGGGAACTTCTCAACGTCATGGAAACGGCAAATGAGATGAGGAATAAGAACCGTTTGATCACTGCGATCGATTTGATGGATCCGCTCAGGGAGTCACCGGCCGAGTCGATGGTCGCGGTGCGGTTCTTCGAAAACCAGATCCTCGGCTTCGTGCCACAAGTCGACGTGAGGGATGCTCAGGGGAGATTCGTGGCCCGGGTTGACTTTCTCCATCGGCAGGCGATGATCATCGTCGAGTTCGACGGGCGAGCCAAATATTTCCTCAACGATCGTGACCACAGAACGGCTTTCGACAGAGAGCGCGAACGTGAGCGGCAACTGAGGTCTCTCGGATACCACGTGGTGAGGATCTTCTGGAAGGATCTCTTCCGGCGGCAGAAGTTCACGGAGCTTGCCCGACTGGTCAATGCGCGAGTCGCGCAGTCATCGGATACGTGAACCCACAAAAGCATCGTGCAGGTGGAGTCGTTTCGCAGGTTGGGGTAGCAGAAGTCATCTGCTCACGGCGGTGCCCCTACACCAGCGAGTCCCGCCACGCTTTGTGCAGCTGCGCGAACTTTCCCGTCCCGGAGATCAGGTCCTCGGGGGAGCCGTCCTCGATGATCCGCCCGGAGTCCATGACGAGGACACGGTCGGCGATTTCGACGGTGGACAGGCGGTGGGCAATGATGATCGCGGTGCGTCCCTCGAGGACCGTCGCCAGGGCCTTCTGGACCAGGCGTTCGGAGGGGATGTCGAGGTGCGCGGTCGCCTCGTCGAGGACGACGATGTCAGGATCGGCCAGGAACACGCGCGCGAACGATACGAGCTGCCTTTGCCCTGAGCTCAGCCGGCCGCCGCGCTTCTTCACATCCGTCTCGTACCCCTCGGGCAGCTTGAGGATGTATTCGTCGAGTCCGACGGCAGCGGCGGCGGCGACGACCTCGTCATCGCGGGCGTCGGGATTGCCGATTCGGATGTTGTCGGCGATCGTGCCGGCGAACAGGAACGACTCCTGGGTGACCATGACGATGCTCGAACGCAGCTGAGCATCGTCGAGGTCACGCAGGTCCACCTCGTCGATGGTGATCCTGCCCTCGGTGGGGTCGTAGAACCGGGTGACCAGTTTGACCAGGGTCGACTTGCCGGCTCCCGTGGCACCGACCAGCGCGACGATCTGGCCCGCGGGGATTCGCAGGTCGAACCGGGGGAGGACATCGGGCCCGTCCGGATAAGAGAAGCGGACATGATTGAGGTCGATCGAGCGCCCGTTCCCCGGCTGCCCAGAGGAGCTCCCCGACTGGCCCGAGGCGTGCGCGGGCAGAGTCTTCGGCCGGACCGGTTCCACCACCTCGGGGTCGGTGTCGAGGACGGCGGCCATCTTCTCCAGCGCGGCCGACGCGGACTGGTAGAGGTTGAATGACTGAACGAGTTCGTCGAGTGGTCCGTAGAACCGGCGCAGATAGAGGATGAATGCCGCGAGCACGCCGATCTGAGTCCAGTCCTCGATGACGAGCCACGCGCCGACGATGATGATGACCGTCTGCGTGACGTTGCCGACCAGCCGTGTCCAGCCCGCGAACCAGGCGACGCCGCGCAGGGCATCGGTGTTGGCATCACGGTACTGAGTGTCCTCGTCCCTGAGTGTTCCGCGGCGATCGGGCTGCCTGCGGTAGGCCTGGACCGCGCGGATGCCGCCCATGGTCTCGACGAAGTGGACGATGACCTTCGCGATCGACGTCCGGGTCCTTCGGTAGGCGCTGCGCTGGGAGCTGTGCGCGGCCCTCGTGATGAAGAACAGCGGAATGAACCCGAGGAAGACCACGATCGCCAGAGGCACATCGAGGACGATGAGGGTGACGGCGATGAACGTCATCTCGAACAGCCCGAGGGCTGTGTCGAAGAGCGAGTAGCTGAGGAACTGCTGCACCGATTCCATGTCGGAGGTCTGACGTGACACCAGCCGACCCGAAGTCGACCGTTCGTGATACCCCAGGTCGAGACGTTGGATGTGGCGGAAGAGCCTCGACCGAAGCCGGTACACCACCTTCTGCGCCGTGATGCCGACCAGCCTCGTCGAGGTGAATGCGAGCACCGCCGATCCGACGGCCGAGAGAACGAAGGCGGACACAGCCCGAATCAGCGGTCCCGGGTCACCGTCTACGGCCTGTGGGACACCCTCATCGAGAGCCTGTGCGATGAAGATCGGGCCGATGACGAGGAACAGCGCGGTGAGCACGACGATGACGAACAGGAAGATCGCCATCGGCAGGTGCGGGCGGACGAGCGACAACAGCAGTGCCCGAGCCTTCTTCGCGATGTCCGGAGGAAGCTGCTCGAGCTCATCCTCATCGAGGCGTGGAGTGCTCACTGCGCACCTCCTTTCGTGGCTTGTCCGGTCGCAGCGGGCCCGGCCGAGGAACGTCCGGCTGGCACGGCCGCTGTGCGTCCTTGTGTCACAGCCGACGCGCCCATGAGTTCGCGGTAGAGCGGCGAGGACTCGAGCAGTTCCTCGTGGGTGCCCAGCGCGACGATCCGTCCGCCGTCGAGGACCGCGACCGCATCGGCCAGCGCCGAGGTGGAGGGGCGGTGGGCGATGATGAGCGTCGTCGAATCGGGCAGAATCTCCCGCAGCGCACGTTGGACCCGATCCTCCGTATCGACGTCGACCGCGGAAAGTGGGTCGTCGAGGACGAGGATGCGGGGTTGGCCGATCACCGCCCGAGCCAGGGCCAAGCGCTGACGTTGGCCGCCGGACAGGGACAGGCCCTGCTCGCCGACCTGAGTGTCGAGTCCCTCCGGCAGGCGTTCGACGAAGTCCCTCGCAGCCGTGATCTCCAGGGCCTGCCAGATCGCATCCTCGTCGACCCCGGGCGCGCCCATGCTCACGTTCTCGGCCACCGAGGTGGAGAACAGGATGGGATCCTCGAACGCGACGGAGACCAGATTGCGCACCTCGTTGACGGGCAGGTCCCGGATGTCCGTTCCGTCGATGCGCACACTGCCGCCCGTGACGTCCTGCAGGCGGGGAATGAGGGAGGCCAGCGTCGTCTTGCCCGATCCGGTGGGTCCGACGATCGCCACGGTCTGGCCGGGATCGATGTGCAGATCGAGACTGCGCAGGGTGTCGCGGTCTGTATCGGCGAAGTGGAAGTCGACATCCGCGAAGTCCAGTTCCCCCGTGTAGCGCCCGACATCGGGTGTGTCTTCGATCCGGCCGTCGGCGTCGGTGATGTCGTGCCTGATGTCGATGACCTCCCAATACCTGGCCGCGGCGGTCAGGGCCATGAGGGCATCGGCGAGGAGGAAGCCGAGCATCTCGATCGGCATCCTCAGCACCATCGAGATGGTCACCGCCGCGACCACGGTGCCGATCGTGGTCCACCCCTGCACGACGCCCCAGGTGCCGACCGCCACGATGGCGGCCTGGGCGAGAGTCGGCAGGAGGATGAGCACGCTCCAGAACCAGGAGTCGAGCTTCGCCTTGCGCACCTCGAGTCCTTGGAATCTCCGCGAGAGGCGGGAGAAGCGCTGCGCCGCCCAGGGGGAGCGGCCGAAGGACTTCAGGATTCTGATCCCCTGGATCGATTCCTCGACCTCGGTGGTGATCTCGCCGACGGTGTCCTGGGAGCGCCTGGAGACCGTGCGGTACCTCTTCTCGAAGACCGTCACGGTGGCCACGGTCGGCACCGCCATGATGAGGATGATCAGCCCGAAGACCGGCTGCAGGACGGTGAGGACAATGGTGCCGATGATGATGACGAGCGGGGTCGCCACGAGGAAGGGGATCCCGAAGGCGAAGAAGCGGCGCAGCTGAGAGAGGTCGTTGATCGCGCGCGAGAGCAGCTGTCCCGACTCCCAGGAGTCGTGGACGGCCACCGAGGTGTACTGCAGGCGTTCGAAGAGGCGTGAGCGCCAGGTGATCTCCCACTGTGCGACGACCGGTGCGACGAGGATTCTGCGACCCCACAGCGCCACCGCCTCGGCGATACCGATGGCGAGGACGCCGAGCACGGGCAGCCACAGGCCCGACAGCTCACGGTCGGCGATGGGTCCGTCGATGATGTGGCCGGTGATGAGGGGGATGACCAGTTGGATGGCGTTGGCCAGGAGAGTCAGCGCGAGTACGGCAATGTACACGCCGATGCGGGAGCGCAGATCGGGCCAGAATCGTAAGAGGGGACGCACCTTCAAGAGCCTAGTCGGGCCGCGTGTCCCAGTCCATGGTTCGCGCAACAAGCTTTGCCTTCCTCCCGGATAGGTCTCACGCTTCAAGCCGCTGCGGTCTCAGACACCGAGACGATCCATTGCATCGTTTGACACGCTGATTGCGGGAGGTGAACTATTGACCCATGACTCACCTTCTTGTCGTCGTTATTAGCCAGCGCGCGGATCATCCGTAGCCTGTCAACACGACACGTTCCGCGCGCCCCTACCGAAACCGGAGGGGCTTTTTTCATGTGGAGACAAAGAGGATCACTAGGAAGGATACGAAACGATGGCAGCCACGCCCTCGGCCCAGTCAGCGGCAGCCGGCACCGTGCCCAGCGCACCCCCGGTGACCGCGACCCCGTCCAGCATTCGACGCAATACGACCCCTGAGGTCCTCACCGGCGCGCAGGCGATCGTCCGCAGCCTCGAGCGCCTCGAGGTCGAGACGGTCTTCGGCCTTCCCGGCGGCACCATCCTTCCGACCTACGACCCGCTGTTCGAGACCGACAGGATCCGCCACATCCTCGTCCGCCATGAGCAGGGCGCCGGACACGCGGCCGAGGGCTACGCCGCCGCCTCGGGCAAGCTGGGCGTGTGCATCGCGACCTCGGGCCCGGGCGCGACAAACCTCATCACGGCGCTCGCCGACGCACACATGGACTCGGTCCCGATGCTCGCGATCACCGGTCAGCAGAGTTCGAAGCTGCTCGGCACCGACGCCTTCCAGGAGGCCGACATCGTGGGCATGACGATGCCGGTGACCAAGCACAGCTTCCTCGTCACCAAGGCCGAGGACATCCCCTCGGCCATCATCAACGCCCACCACATCGCCACCACGGGGCGGCCCGGACCGGTGCTCGTCGACGTCACCAAGGACGCACAGACCGGCACCGCGCCCTTCGTCTGGCCCGAAGAGCCGCAGCTGCCCGGGTACCGTCCCATCCTCAAGCCCCACGCGAAGCAGATCCGTGAGGCCGCCCGGCTCATCTCCGGGGCCCAGCGGCCCGTGTTCTACATCGGCGGCGGCGTCATCCGCTCACAGGCGGAGAAGGAGCTGCTCAAACTCGCCGAGGCGACCAACATTCCCGTGGTCACGACCCTGATGGCCCGTGGGGCCTTCCCCGACTCGCACCAGCTCCACATCGGAATGCCCGGAATGCACGGCAGCGTGCCCGCGGTCACTGCGTTTCAGAAGTCGGACCTGCTCATCACCATCGGGGCGAGGTTCGACGACCGGGTGACCGGCAACCTCGACTCCTTCGCGCCGAACGCCCAGGTCATCCATGCCGACATCGATCCGGCGGAGATCGGGAAGAACCGCGAGGTCGAGGTCGCCATCGTCGGCGACGCCCGCGAAGTCCTCGCCGAGATGCTCACCGAACTGCGGAACAAGTTCCCCAAGGCCCTGGAACGCCAGCGCGAACCCTGGTGGCGCTTCCTCAACCGTCTCAGGGCGACCTACCCTCTCGGCTACGACACGCACGGCGAACTCTGCGATCCGCAGTACGTGATCTCGCGCATCTCGGCACTGACCGGACCCGATGCCGTTTACACGGCAGGGGTCGGCCAACACCAGATGTGGGCCGCTCAGTTCGTCGAGTTCGAGCGCCCCAAATCGTGGCTGAACTCCGGCGGGCTCGGCACCATGGGGTACTCGGTGCCCGCAGCCATGGGTGCGCAGGTCGCGGAACCGGACCGCGTGGTGTGGGCCATCGACGGTGACGGCTGCTTCCAGATGACCAACCAGGAGCTTGCCACCTGCGCGCTCAACAACATTCCGATCAAGGTCGCAATCATCAACAACTCGTCGTTGGGCATGGTCCGCCAGTGGCAGACCCTGTTCTACGACGGCCGGTACTCCAACACCGACCTCAACACGGGACACGAGACGACCCGGGTCCCGGACTTCGTCAAGCTCGCCGAGGCGTACGGCTGCAAGGCCCTGCGCGTGGAGCGCAACGACGACGTCGACGCCGCGATCACAACGGCGCTCGAGACCGATGACCGGCCGGTCGTCCTCGACTTCACGGTCCCGCCGGACGCCATGGTGTGGCCGATGGTCGCCGCAGGCGTCTCCAACGACGAGATCGAATACGCACGCGGCATCCGTCCCGATTTCGACGGTGAGGACGACGAACAGGCCGAGAGTCAGATCACGGACGCCGGCACGGAAGAAGACGGCACGGTTCGCTCCGTGGCCCAGATCGAAGGAGGCCTGGAATGAACAACCGGCACACACTCTCAGTCCTGGTCGAGAACAAGCCGGGTGTCCTGACCCGGTTCACCGGCCTCATCGCCCGCCGCGGCTTCAACATCCACAGCCTCGCCGTCGGTGTGACCGAACACGATGAACTCTCTCGCATCACGGTCGTCGTCGACGTCAAGGATGTGCCGTTGGAGCAGGTGACGAAGCAGCTGAACAAGCTGGTCAACGTCATCAAGATCGTCGAGCTCGAACCGAGTTCGTCTGTGCGCCGAGCCCACATCATCTACAAGGTCAAGGCCAATGCCACGACCCGTCCCCAGGTAGCGGCGGCGGTGGAGATGTTCCGGGCCAAGATCATCGATGTCGGACCTGACTCCGTCAGCGTCGAAGCCACCGGCGAACTCGACAAGGTCGAAGCACTGCGCGAGGTCCTCGAGCCTTTCGGAATCAAGGAGATCGTCCAGTCGGGCACCGTGGCCATCGGCCGCGGCTCGAAGTCGATCACCGATCGAGCCCTGCGCGGCTGAGCGCACGCATCCCGCGCGACTGAACCCTCGCGGACCGCACGGCCGAGTACTCGCAAGCTACGCGACTGAGCACTCGCGACCCGGACGGCTGGCGTTCCACTTCGTGGAACGAGATCCGTCTCAACAAATGAACAGCAGTACCGAACTGTGAAACAATGGGAGTACCCCGAACCTCTGAAGGAGCAAGAACCATGGCAGCAGAACGCTATTACGACGAGAACGCAGATCTGTCCGTCATCCAGGGCACGAAGGTCGCGGTCATCGGCTACGGCAGCCAGGGCCACGCGCACTCGCTGAGCCTGCGCGATTCCGGCGTCGAGGTCCGCATCGGACTCAAGGAAGGCTCCGCCAGCCGCGACAAGGCCGCGGCCGAAGGCCTCGAAGTGGGAACTCCCGCCGAGGTCTCCGAATGGGCCGACCTCGTCGTGATCCTCGCACCCGACCAGATCCAGGCCGACATCTACAACTCGGAGATCGCGCCGAACCTGACACCCGGCAATGCTCTGCTCTTCGCCCACGGCTTCAACATCCGCTTCGACTACATCCAGCCTCCCGAGGGCGTCGACGTCATCATGGTCGCACCCAAGGGCCCCGGCCACGTCGTGCGTCGCGAGTACGTCGACGGCCGCGGCGTGCCCGTCCTCGTGGCTGTCGAGGCCGACGCCTCAGGCAAGGCCTGGGACCTGGTGCTCTCCTACGCCCGGGGAATCGGCGGACTGCGCGCCGGTGGCATCAAGACCACCTTCACCGAGGAGACCGAGTCGGATCTCTTCGGCGAGCAGACCGTGCTCTGCGGCGGCACCTCCCACCTCGTGCAGTACGGCTTCGAAGTTCTCACCGAGGCCGGCTACCAGCCGGAGATCGCCTACTTCGAGGTGCTCCACGAGCTCAAGCTCATCGTCGACCTCATGGTCGAGGGCGGCATCGCCAAGCAGCGTTGGTCGATCTCGGACACCGCTGAGTACGGCGACTACGTCTCCGGGCCCCGCGTCATCACCCCTGACGTGAAGAAGAACATGGAAGCCGTCCTCGCCGACATCCAGAACGGCAAATTCGCCGAGCGCTTCATGAACGATCAGAAGAACGGCGCCTCGGAATTCAAGGAGCTGCGCTCGAAGGAGGAGACGCACCCGATCGAGTCGACCGGTCGTGAGCTGCGCAAGATGTTCGCCTGGCTCAAGGACTCCGAGGACGACTACACCGAGGGCACTGCCGCTCGCTGATCTGCGACCGACGCCTCGTTCTTCAGGCGCGGATCATCGCCTGTGCCGAGGTGGGCACAGAGCCGAAAAACCCCGGGAACCACACGGTTCTCGGGGTTTTTCGCCGTTCGTGGGAACCGCCTCGGCGGGCTGGTCTGTGTTCGAGTGCGCCCGCAGTCGCGCACGCAACGTCAGTGATGTGAATTACTGTGGGAGGCGTGACGAATTACAGGTTCGAGAATTTCCAGCCCGCCTTCGACGAGTCGACAGGCGCCCCCGACGAGCGTACGAAGGCCTACTTCGCGTCGACGAGTGTGGGATTCCACGATTCCAGGTCGACCGATGATGCACTGAGGAACCGTGTCCGGCGCGCCATCGCCGACGGTCGGAACCTCACCGCCGTCTACGCCCGGCAGGAGTATGCGCACGCCCTTGACTCCAGCGTCCCCGTGGCAACCTTCGCGTGGTTCGAGAAGCTGGTCAATGTGGGCGGAGGACGCCTGGTTCCCGGGCACCTGATCACCTGGGTGACCGTGAGGCCGACCCACCGCAGGCGCGGACTCCTGCGGTCGCTGATGACGACAGACCTCGCCGAGGCGAAGGCCGAGGGGTACCCCTTCGCGGCACTGACCGCGACGGAAGGCGGGATCTACTCCCGCTTCGGATTCGGCGTCGCCACCTGGGCGCACGCGATCGAGGTCGACACCTCACCCGGATTCAAGATGCTCCACGAACCGGACCGTCGGGTGGAGATGTGCCTGCCCAGCGAGCTGCGCGAGTTGGCGCCGAAGATCTACGGCGAGTTCATGCGCACCTCACCGGGCGCGATGGAGCGGCAGCAGACCTACATCGAACGCGCCACCGGAGCGCTGAACACCGACACCGGCGAAGCCGACCGCGGTGTGCGCGCGGCGCTGCATTTCGACGAACAGGGCGAACCCGACGGCTATGTCTCCTACAAATTCGCGGGGTGGTCGAAGAGCCCGCCGACGATCGAGATCGTCGACTTCGTCGCGGTCACCGACGCAGCCTACGCTTCACTGTGGTCATTCCTGGCCGCGATCGACCTCTCGACGCGGGTGACTTTCGGCGAGTCGGCAGAGGACTCGCCGCTGCCGTGGCTGCTCACGGACTCTCGCCGAGTGCGCACCGTGTCCACCGAGGACAACATCTGGATCCGGATCCTCGACGTCAAGGCGGCGCTCGAGGCCAGACCCTGGTATGTGCCCGGCACCCTGGTACTCGAGATCGATGATTCCCTCGATCTGGCCGGCGGCCGGTACACGATCACCTCGGATGGCGAGAACGCCGTGGTCGAGGTCGCCTCGGGCTCGACGCCCGCCGACCTGGGCCTGGGCATCGCCGAACTCGGGTCCCTCTACTTCGGCGGAGCCGATCCCGTGATCCTCGCCCGGGCCGGACGCATCGACGAGAACGTACCCGGTGCCGCAGTGCGCGCCAGCTCGATGTTCAACTTGGGCCGGATGCCGTATTCGCCCAACGGATTCTGAACAGCGAACTCCTCATCACACAGAATTCGCGAGCACTTCAGCGAGCACCTCAGCTGTGGCGGACAAGGCATACGCGAAGACCTACTTCCCAGAGTTTGAGACCTTGTGAAGACATTCACAAAGTCTCATAAGATGGACGCGTCCCACACGCTTCAGGAGGAACTCAGTGCCCAAGCCCATCGTGCTCATCGCCGAAAATCTGTCACCGGCCACCATCGATGCCCTCGGAGGGGACTTCGAGATCCGTCACACCGACGGCGCTGACCGATCTGCGCTGCTCACGGACATCGTCGACGCCGACGCGATTCTCGTTCGCTCCGCGACTCAGGTCGATGCCGAGGCGATCGGCGTCGCGAAGAAGCTCCAGGTCATCGCCCGTGCCGGCGTCGGACTTGACAATGTCGACGTCCCGGCAGCCACCTCGGCGGGAGTCATGGTCGTCAACGCACCGACCTCGAACGTCGTCTCCGCGGCCGAGCTCACGATGGCCCACATCCTCGGCTCCGCACGCTACTTCGGAGCTGGCAACACCTCCCTCAAGGCGGGGGAGTGGAAGCGTTCGAAGTACACAGGCGTCGAAGTCTACGAGAAGACCTTGGGCATCGTCGGGCTCGGACGCATCGGCGGTCTCGTTGCCGAACGCGCGAAGGCCTTCGGCATGCGGCTGGTCGGCTACGACCCCTACATCACCCAGGCACGGGCCGCGCAGATGGGCGTCGAGGTCGTCGACCTGCCGGGTCTGCTGGCCGTGAGTGACTTCGTCACCGTCCACATGCCCAAGACTCCTGAGACGATCGGCATGATCAGCACCGAGGAATTCAAAGCCGCGAAGCAGGACGCCAGGTTCATCAATGTCGCCCGCGGCGGCATCATCGACGAGGACGCGCTCGCCGAGGCGGTCGCGGCCGGTGAGGTCGGCGGTGCCGGCATCGACGTGTGGAGCACCGAACCCCCGGAGCACTCGGCGCTCATGGAACTCGATGCCGTCAACGTCACGCCCCACCTCGGCGCCTCGACCGCCGAAGCACAGGAGAAGGCCGGCGTCGCCGTCGCCAAGTCTGTGCGCAAGGCACTGGCCGGGGAGCTCGTTCCCGATGCGGTCAACGTCGCCGGCGGAGCCATCCACGAGGACGTGCGCCCGGGCATACCTCTGGCCGAACGGCTCGGCCGTGTCGTCAACTCGCTCGCGAACTCCTCGGTCACACACTTCAAGGTCGAGGTCAACGGCGAGATCGCCGATAAGGATGTGTCCGTCCTCAAGCTCTCGGCGCTCAAGGGTCTGTTCAAGGACGTCGTGTCCGATCAGGTGTCCTATGTCAATGCACCGCTGCTGGCGGAGGAGCGCGGCATCGGCGTCGAACTCGTCACCGACCCGTACTGCGAGGCCTTCCGCAACGTCACCAGGCTGACGGCGACGACGAGCGAAGGGCAGAGGATCTCGGTCTCGGGGACAGTGACCGGACCGAAGCTCGTGCAGAAGCTCACGGAGGTCAACGGCTTCGACCTCGAGATCGAACTCACCGACAACCTGCTCATCTTCCGCTACGAGGACCGTCCGGGCATCATCGGTCAGCTGGGCCAGGCGCTGGGCGCCAATGAGATCAACATCGCCGGCATGCAGGTCTCGCCCTCGGCGACCGACAATGACGCGCTGTCCGTTCTGGCGGTCGACTCGGCGGTGTCCGAGGAAGTCGTCAAGGCCGTGGCGGGAGCGGTCAACGCCTCGGCATTCAGCGGAGTGTCGCTGAGCGAGGACTGAGCTCGACTGGAAACAGCAGATCGCACAGGACCCGTTCTGAAGCTTCTGCAGCTGCCCGTTCACCCCTGAAGCTGAGGTGAACGGGTCCTCAGCGTCACCCAGGTCCACAGCTCGTCGGCCAGGACCGCGGCCGAGATGCCGATGAGTGCCCCGGCGATCGTGTCGGAGAGCCAGTGCACCTGCAGTGCTGTGACCACATCATCAGCAGGACCCACGCACATGCGAGGACCATCGACCAGTGGAACCTCAGGCGCACCGGTTCGAGCGGGGGAGCGATCTCGGTCGGAGCGGCCCCGGAATCATCAGTGAGGGCCGAGTCGTCGAGGCCGGCGCTGACAGGAGCGGGGTCGTCCTCGTCTTCGGACGGGATCGCCAGCGGCGGAACCGCGCCCACATGAGCCAACCGGAGCATGTGCGCGCGGGAGAAGATGAACGCGAGCGCCACGGCCAACGCCGCGGCGCCCATGGAATGGCCGGAGGGATACGAATAGCCCAGGGAGTCATAGAGCTGTTCACTGGGTCGTACCCGGGTGACCACCGTTTTGAGGATTTCGGACAGCGCGATCCCGAAGAGCATGGTGGTCACGAGGACACCGGCGGCACGGAACCGTCGCAGCAGGACGAAGATCACAGCCAGCAGGCCGGTGCAGACGACCGCACCGGTGCCCCCACCCACCTCAGCGAGGGTGACCGCCATCCAGTACGGGACGGTGTCGGGTTCGAGCCCGACGAGGTTCAGCCAACCCTGATCGATGGAGGTGGGACCCGAGACGTTGCTGTGCAGCCACAGGCCGAAGGCGACGACGAGTAGGACTGCGGGCAGGGTCGACCAGAGGAGCCACGCCGGCTGACGGACCGCCACTGTCGGTATACCTCAAGCTGTCTGCGGCTCAGGCGTTCCAGAGACCGTAGGTCGAGGCCAGGGAGGCGATCTTCTTCGCGCGAGTCAGACGCGGGAGGTAGGAGCCATCCGTGATCTCGGAGCCGCCCTCGGCTTCCGCGAGCATCTGGCGGGCCCAGTCGCGTTCGTCCTCGCTCGGGCTCATCGATTCGTTGAGGGTGACGACCTGATCGACGTTGAGCACGAGCTTTCCGGTCATGCCCATCATGTGAGTCACCTCGGCGTCATTGCTGACCTGCTCATCGTCGGCACCGGCCGCGGAAGGGCCGTCGATGGCTCCGGGCAGCCCGCCCATGCGCGAGGCGATGGTCAGTCGCGACCGGGCGTAGGCCAGCGCCATCGAGTCCCCGGAGAAGCCGGTGTCCTTGCGGAAGTCGTTCGTTCCGAAGGCGAGGCGGAAGGTGCCAGGCGCCTCGGCGATCTTGGTGGCATTCTCCACGCCCATCGCGGACTCGAGCAGTGCGATGACTGGCAGGCCCGCCTTGGCGCGCATTGCAGTGTAGGAGACCTGCTCGGGGCGCTCGGTCTCGGGCAGCATCACGCCACGCAGCCCGGGCAGCATTGCGATGGAGGCGAGATCGTCGTCCCAGAACTCCGAGTCCATCTTGTTGATCCGGACCCAGGCTGACATGCCGTTCTCGAGGGCACGCACGACATTGTCGCGGGCCATGAGCTTCTGGTCATCGGAGACCGAGGCCTCGAGGTCGAAGATGACGGAATCCGCTTCGGAGACCTGCGCCGCAGTGAAGATCTCCTCCTTGGCCGCATTGACCAGCAGCCAGGATCGGGAGAGCTTCGCGGGAAGTGCGGCGGCTCGGGCATTGCGGATCGTATCTGTCAATGATCGACTTTCTCTCGGGGCGTGAAGTGCTCCTCCCATCTTCGGCTCTCTGAGTCGGAAATTGTAGTCAGGAACGAAGATTGAGACGTGAAATTGTGGATGGCGGGATCCGTCGGCGCCGAGACGTGACCCTTGTCCGTATCGTAGGACGGGCTGGTTGCATGGTGAGATGAGTTCTAATCTGTGACTATGAAGTTCTCAATTGCGGTCATGCCCGGCGACGGAATCGGCAACGAGGTCGTCCCCGAAGGACTCAAGGTCCTCAAGCGCGCCATCGAGGTGTCCGGAGAACCGGTCGAACTCGATCTCACCGATTACGACGTCGGCGCCAGCCGCTGGCATGAGTCCGGCGAGACGATCACGGACGAGGAGTTGGAATCGCTGCGTGGCCACGATGCCATCTTCTTCGGCGCCTGCGGAGACCCGAGCGTACCATCGGGCGTCCTCGAGCGCGGCGTGATCCTCAAGATGCGCTTCGGGCTCAGCCACGCCGTCAACCTGCGCCCCTCGAAGCTCTTCTCCGGGATCTCCAGTCCGCTGGCGGATCCGGGCAAGGTCGACTTCGTCGTCGTCCGTGAGGGCACCGAGGGCTCGTACACCGGAATGGGCGGATCCGTGCGCACCGATACGCCCTACGAGGTCGCGACCGAGGTCTCCGTCAATACCTGGTACGGCGTGGAACGAGCAGTCCGCGATGCCTTCGAACGTGCGCAGGCGCGGAACAAGAAGCTCACCTACGTCCACAAGCACAACGTCATGGTCCATGCCGGTCACCTGTGGCGCCGAGTGGTCGAGAAGGTCGGCGCCGAATACCCAGAGGTCGAGTTCAACTACGAGCACACGGACGCGTGCACGATCTTCATGGTCACCGACCCCTCGCGCTACGACGTGATCGTGACGGACAACCTGTTCGGCGACATCCTCACCGACCTTGCCGCGGCTGTGACCGGCGGCATCGGTCTGGCGGCCTCGGGCAATCTCAATGTCGAAGGCACCGCGCCCAGTCTGTTCGAGCCCATCCACGGATCGGCTCCGGACATCGCCGGCCAGCAGATCGCCGATCCGACCGCCTCGATCCTCTCCGGCGCTCTCATGGCCTCGAACCTGGGGCTCGAGGTCGTGGCGAAGTCGATCGAAGCCGCCGTCGAGGCCGATCTGGCCGATCGTGACGGGACCAAGCGATCCACCGCCGAGGTGGGCGACGCGATCGCTGCCCGCCTGAGCTGACGGCGCGGCCGAGTGGCTTCGCAGCCATCACCCCGGTGCGGTGAGCATCGGGGCGATGGACTACGCTGAGAGTGTCACTCATCACAAATGAGAAAAGAGTTCTAATGACTGACTTTGCCGTTCTCAAGAACATGCAGCCGCAACCCGAGCTGGTGCGCGAGAACATCAAGAAGGACCCCGGATTCGGGCTCTACTTCACGGATCATATGTCGCACGTCCGGTACACCCTGGATGACGGCTGGCACGCACACCAGGTGCAGCCGTATGCGCCGCTGCAGCTTGATCCTGCGGCGGCCGTGTTCCACTATGCGCAGGAGATCTTCGAGGGCCTCAAGGCCTATCGTCACGCCGATGGTTCGATCTGGACCTTCCGCCCCGACCGGAATGCCATTCGCATCAACAAGTCCGCCGAACGGCTCGCACTGCCGCAGCTGCCGGAAGAGGACTTCATCGAGTCGCTCAAGGCCCTGGTCGCTCTCGACCAGCAGTGGGTGCCCACTCCCGAGTCGGCGGCCGACGAGTCGAGCCTGTATCTGCGGCCATTCATGATCGCCACCGAGCGTTTCCTCGGCGTGCGCTCAAGCCATGAAGTCGATTACTACGTCATCTCCTGCCCGGCCGGACCGTACTTCTCGGGCGGCATCAAGCCGGTCTCGATCTGGCTGTCGCAGAAGCTCAATCGTGCGGGCGCTGGAGGCACCGGCTTCGCGAAATGCGGTGGCAACTACGCCGCCTCGCTCGTACCGACGAACGAAGCTGTTGCTCAGGGCTGCCAGCAGGTGCTGTTCACCGACGCGGCGGAGAACAAGTACATCGATGAACTCGGCGGCATGAACCTCATGCTCGTGACGAAGGACGGCCGCCTCCTGACGCCGGAACTCGGCGACTCGATCCTCGATGGTGTCACTCGCCGGTCGCTCCTCGACCTGGCTCCGCAGTTGGGTCTCGAGCCGGAGGAGCGCAGGATCACTGTGGAAGAGTGGCGCGAAGGGGCTGCCAACGGCGACATCGTCGAAGCCTTCGCCTGTGGCACCGCGGCGGTCGTCACACCGATCGGCCGCGTCGTCAGCAATGACTTCACGATCGATCACGGTGAAGAGCCGGGAGCCAAGACCATGGAGTTCCGCAGGACTCTGCTCGACATCCAGTACGGACGGATTGAAGACAAGAACAACTGGATGGTTCGTCTGGCCTGATCGGTCCGAGCCGCAGGCTGCGGCTGTTTCACTGACGATCCCCGTCGGTTTCCTTTGCCGAAGCCGACGGGGATCGTCGTGTTCGGGGTCGGATCCTGGGCGTTTTTACCCGAGGCTCGACGCACTCGGAGAGGTTGACGCGCAACACTCGGACGATTTTGCGCAATTGTGCGCTAAACGATGTATTCTGTCTTCGTGTCTGCTGCACCCTCGGCGTCCGTGCCGACCGCTTCCGAAGTCGTCGCCAACCTCCCATGGCGGTGGCGAACCCAAGGGGCCATCTTCGTCATCGGTGGGCTCGGATTCATGTTCGATGCTTGGGACGTTGCTCTCAACGGCTTCCTCATCCCGCTCCTCAGCGACTACTGGAACCTGAGCGTTGGTCAGGCCGCCTGGATCGCCACCGCCAACCTGATCGGAATGGCACTGGGCGCCTTCGTCTGGGGCGGCATCGCCGACGTGATCGGGCGAAAGAAGGCATTCACGCTCACGCTCCTCGTCTTCTCCGTCTTCACGGTCGCAGGGGCCTTCTCGCCGGCATTCGGCTGGTTCATCCTGTTCCGATTCCTCGCCGGTTTCGGACTCGGTGGATGCATCCCCGTCGACTATGCCCTCGTCGGGGAATTCACTCCCAAGAAGCATCGCGGGCGCGTTCTGACTGCAATGGACGGTTGGTGGCCGATCGGAGCCTCATTGTGTGCGTTCGTGTCCGCCTCACTGCTGAATGTGGGGGATTGGCGCCTTATCATGCTCGTCATGATCGTGCCTGCACTGCTGACCGTTGCAGTGCGATTCGGAATTCCCGAATCACCGCTCTATCTCGCTTCCGTAGGACGCTATGCAGAAGCCGACGCCATCATCTCCAGACTCGTCGAGCGCACCGGCGCCGAGGTGACGACATGGACCCATGAATCACCGAACGGGGATCGAAGGCATTCGGGCGCCGACATCGGCGTTGCCGACACTGCCGGCACCTCCAGCACTGCCGGCACTTCCTGCACTTCCGGCGGTGCTGACACTGCCGGCTCGACCACCCCCGAACCTGCAGGAATGACCACCTCCGTCAATCAACAGCTCCGCGCCGCCAGCGGACAGCTGGTGCAGCTGTGGCAGTATTCGGCAAAGACGACTTTCGTCTCCTGGTCCCTCTTCATCCCGTGCTGTTAGTCTACTACGCGGCCCTGACATGGCTGCCTGACATCCTGAAGGAGCAGGGACTGGGTGACCAGTCGGCGTTCATGGTCACCGGATCGATGACAGCGGTGGGCATCCTCGGCGTCATCGTCTCCGCCCTGATCGTCGAGAGATTGGGCAGAAAATGGGTGCTCGGAGTGACCTCGATCGTCTCTGTCGTCCTGCTTGTCGGCGCTGCAGTGTTCATCGAAGCCTCGGATTCGGAACTGACATTCGTGGCCAAGGCCAGCATCATCGGCTTCGGCTTCGTCGTGCAGATAGCAATTCCCACCCTTTACACCTACGTCTCCGAGCTGTATCCGACTCGTCTGAGGGGATCCGGATTCGGATGGGCGTCGGCCGCCTCGAGAATTGCGACCGGAATTGCTCCGATTGTGTTCGGTGCGTTCATGTGGCCCGTGCTCGGACTGACCCTGACATTCATCCTCACGGGGCTGCTCGTCGTTGTGGCAGTTGTCCTGATGGGCCTGCTCGCCCGAGAGACCACGGGCGAAGCGCTGAGCTGAAGAACCGGACCGGACCGCGGAGCATCTCGGCACCGTGTCAAGAATCTGCTTCTTCCTCACTCAAACTCCTCTGACCTGGAGCGACGGGCGTCGGAGTTCTCGTGTCAGTGCCGGACGATACCGTGTTTGTTATGGAAGCAGAGACGGTTTCAGACGTGATCACCGAGATCAACCGGTGGCGCGAGGTGCTGTCCGATCTGCCCCCGGCGAACACGGAAGATGAAGCCGTCGACAGGATCACTGCGCTGGAGGAGCTGACGTCTGTGAGCGCGGCAGCTCAGGCCAGGGAGACACTGACCTTCGACATGCACCGGCGAAATCGTGAGGCCGAAGCTGGCGTGCCCAGCAGCAGGCAGGGCAAGGGCCTCGGCGCAGAGATCGGGTTGGCACGGAAGGTTTCACGTGCCAGGGGAAGCAACCTGCTCGGTTTCGCCCGTACGCTGCTGATGGATCTGCCCAATGCCTACGCCTCGTTGAAGAACGGAGACATCTCCGAGGAGAAGGCGAGGGTCGTCGCCAAGGAAACGGACTGGCTGCCGAGGGACAAGCGGCATCAGGTCGACGAGCGTATGGCCGATCGATTCGCCCAGGTCGGAGTCGTCCGGCTGGGCAACGAGGTGCGCGCTCTCGCGCAGCAGCTTGACCAGAAAGCGGCTGTCGACCATTTGGATCGGTGCGTGGAAGAACGCGCGGTCACCGTTCGCCCAGCGCCGGGGAACATGGCGTATCTGACAGCCCTCCTGCCATTGCCGCAAGCCGTAGCTGTCTATACGAACCTCAAGAAGTCCGCACAGACGATGGTCGGTACAGGTCAGTCTGAAGGACGATCTCAGAGCCAGGTCATGGCCGATCTGCTGGTGGAGAGGTCCACTGGCCAGGAGAACGCTGGCGCCATTCCCACCGAGATTCATCTGCTGATGAATGACGACAGCCTCTTCGACTCGGGCGAGATGCCCGCATGGTTTCCCGGCTTCGGACCGATTCCCGCTGAGACGGCTCGCAAATTCACGGCCGACAACGAAGCGGAAGTCTTCCTTCGCCGGTTGTACACACGTCCTTCAGACGGACAGCTTGTCCGGATGGACTCCAAACGCCGCGAATTCTCCGGTCTGCTTCGACGGATGGTCGTTATCCGCGATGATGTCTGCCGATCGCCGTGGTGCGATGCCCAGATCAAACATGCTGACCACGCTCAAGCCTACGCGGCCGGTGGTGAAACCGGCTGGGACAATGCCTCCGGACTATGCGCGGCGTGCAACTTCCTCAAGGAACTGCCCGGGTGGCGGCACGAGGCGACCGCTGAGGAACTGACCGTGCGGACTCCCACCGGCCACAGATACCAGATCAGCACCAAACCGATCGGGAAGCCGACATCGAACGTCGGTGAGCTTCCGCGATCGAACCTCACAGAACAGCAGGCGTCGGGTGGGACGAATGACCCCAATCTCATCAATGTGAGAATTCCTCCTCTTCGAAAAGTGAAGGCGCCGTGCGGAGAATTCGAATCGCTTGGAATGGAGATGTGGGCGAGCAGGGAGGAGCCGTCGAGGCCTGCGGAGTCGCGTACCGTGGAGTCGCGTGCTGTGGAGGCGCGGGCTGCGGATCCGTGCACTTCGAAGTCGAGTTCAGTGGAAAGGTGTCTGCTGGGACGAATATCCGAGTTCATCTCGACGACCTGAGGGGGAGTGCTGCCGCCGCCTCTCGAGGTGGAGGAGCTCTATGCCGCTGCAGCAGCAAAGCCGCCGCTGAGTGAAGACCCGAAGCACGCAGCGGTGTTCGGCAATGTCTACGATCTCTGCGTCCGCAACGGTCAGGTCCTTGTGGCAGCGTCGCGCTTCGGCGGCCGGTTGCGCTCAATCGCCTATGGCCATTTCTGGTCATGGCTGGAACAGGACTACGACTGGGCACACGAACTCCGCTCCACGCTGGGGCCGGAGGCTCAGGCGATCGAATCGTCATTCGCCCTCAACCTTCTGGCACGTGATCCTCATCTGAAAAGCTCCGGTCTCGGGAGAGAGACGCTCGAGACGTGGTTGGCAGGCATCGGCGGCTACAGCTGTTGGCTCCAGACCAGCGATATGGACAGCCCCGCCCGCCGGCTCTACGAAAGCCTCGGCTTCTCGGCGCTCGGACACGGACCGCAGGCACCGAACGGCCATCCGGGACTCGTCTTGTTCAGGCCACCGACCTGAAACGAATCGATCACGGGGAGCGTCAGAGCATTCTCGGAAACAAACAGGGGTAGATCCCAAACCGACAGGGGACCCCAAACAGGAGACCCATAGGATGGGTGGCATGCGAAAAGAACCTCCGACGGACATTGCTCCCACGCCACACGATGAGAACCTCTGGCTCGAAGACATCCACGGCGCCGAGCAGATGGCCTGGGTCAAGGACCAGAATGCGAAGACCATCGACCGGTTCCAGGACGAGCTGTTCGACTCGATCGCCGGTGACATTCGGACCGCATTGGATTCCGAGGGCAAGATCCCGATGGTGGCCAAACGCGGAGAGCACTACTTCAACTTCTGGCGCGACACAGCGAACCCCAAAGGTCTGTGGCGACGAACCACGTGGGACAGCTACGTCTCCGATTCCCCGGAGTGGGAGGCCCTCATCGACGTCGACGAGCTCGGCGCAGCAGAGGGCACGCCCTGGGTATGGGCCGGAGCCGCGGTGCGTCGGTCAGACTATGCCCGTGCTCTGATCTCCCTGTCGCCCGACGGCGGAGACGCACACCGGGTGCGAGAATTCGATCTGGTGACCAAAAGCTTTGTCACCGGCGGCTTCGACCTTCCCACTGCGAAGACTCGTTTCGCCTGGCTCGACGACGATACTATCCTCGTCGCCACCGAGACCGACGAGGACTCGCTCACGACCTCGTCATACCCGCGTCAGGCGCGAGCGCTCAAACGTGGACAGGCCGTCTCCGACGCCCCGATCGTCGCCGAGGTCCCCCGCGACCACGTCGCCATATTCGTCGGCAGCGACGTGGACCCGACGCAGGCCGAGGCCGACAGGGTCTTCGTCATCGACGCCATCGACTTCTTCAATACATGTCTGAGCTTCATCGACCTCGACGAGCTCAGGGACGGATCCGGGACGATCTCAGCCGATGCCTCGGCGTGGGAGAGTGCGTGGATCGTCGTCGACGTGCCGACAGACGTGGAGGTCGACGTCGACAGAGAATTCGTCCTCTTCCGACCTCAATCCGATTGGCATCGGAACGATCTGTCGGTGCCGGCCGGTGGCCTCGCCGTGGCGGACATCGCCGAGGTGAGGGCCGGGACCATCGCGCCGAGAGTCATCTTCACCCCGGACGCGCGTACCGCACTGCAGTCGTGGACATGGACCCGGGACTGCCTCGTCCTCGAGCTGCTGGCCGATGTGCAGTCCGAGCTTGTGGTTCTCGATCCGAAACATGACTTCTCGTCGACACGGCTGCCCGGGGTCCCCGCCAATCACATGGTCGGGCTGGGAGCCGTCGACAGGCACGACGACGCGACCGCCAACGACTACTGGCTCTTCAGCACCGGTTTCCTCACCCCATCGACGCTGTCCTACGGCAGTCTCGAACGTTCGAACGGTCCCACCGGTTCCCGAGGTGGGGCCTTCAGCGTTCCCGACATCATCAAATCCGCTCCGGCGCTCTTTCCCAGTGAAGGATTCTCAGTCGAGCAGCATTTCGCGACAAGCGAGGACGGAACGCGGATCCCCTACTTCCAGATCGCCGACAGCGCACTCGTCCTCGATGGGAGCAATCCGACACTCCTGGACGGATATGGCGGCTTCGAGCTCAGCCGGACGCCGGTGTACTCGCCGGTCATGGGCATCGGGTGGTTGGGCCGCATGACCACTGGGCCATCACACGGCCGGCCCGGCGACGGCTCGATCCCCGCGAGACGTCGTGGGGTCTATGTCCTCGCCAACATCCGAGGCGGCGGAGAATACGGGCCACGGTGGCACACCTCGGCGATGCGGGAGAACCGGATGCGGGCCTACGAGGACTACGCCGCCGTTGCCGCAGATCTCATCGATCGTGGAGTCACGAGGGCGAAGAATCTGGCATGTGCCGGCGGCTCGAACGGTGGTCTGCTCGTCGGGAACATGCTCACACAGCATCCCGAGCTCTTCGGCGCGATCTCGTGCGGGGTGCCCCTCCTGGACATGCGCCGCTACACCAAACTCAGCGCAGGCTATTCGTGGAAGGCCGAATACGGTGACCCCGATGCGGCCGAGGACTGGGCGTTCATACAGACGTTCTCGCCTTACCATCTGATCGACGAAGACGCCGACTATCCGCCCGTGCTGTTCTGGACGGCGACCTCCGATGATCGTGTCGGGCCGGTCCAGGCACGCAAGATGGCAGCGCGGATGCAGAATCACGGCATCGTCGATGTCTGGTTCTTCGAAGACACGGAAGGCGGACACTCGGCGGCATCGGACAACAGGCAGGCCGCCTTCACCCGTGCGCTGAGCTACCGGTTCCTGTGGAACTCGCTGACAGGGGAATGAGGTGGCAGGGCAGTGGGCCGACACGGGGGTGAGCCGACAGGGGAGTGAGCAGGCTCATAGCTTCTGAACAGAACCTGAGAGTAGCGTTGTCACCATGACGAACGACACGCGCGAACCCCAGCGCTTTCACGCAGAGTACAAGGTCATCGGTGGGAAACTCGTGGTCGCCGATGTGGAGACCGACGGGAAGACCATCACCGAGGTCACGATCTCCGGCGACTTCTTCCTCGAACCCGAAGAAGCCTACTTCGAACTGGGGCCCGCTCTCGTCGGCGCCGTCGTCACCGCGGACAACGCGAATCTGCGGCAGCGCCTCGACGCGGCGCTTGCCGGCTACGGCACCGAACTCGCGATGCACGGATTCTCCACCTCCGACATCGCGACAGTGGTGAGACGGGCGTTGGGGTCGGCAGCGAACTTCACCGACTTCGACTGGCAGGTCATCCGCGGCGAGGTCCTGCCGACACCGGTCAATGTCGCCCTCGACCAGGTGCTGTTGGAGGAGGTCGCTGCAGGACGGCGGAAGCCGACGCTGCGGTTCTGGGAGTGGGACGACACCGCCACGGTCATCGGAGCCTTCCAGTCCTACGTCAACGAACTCCGCCCGGAAGGCGTCGAGAAGCACGGAGTACAGGTCGTGCGCCGCATCTCGGGCGGGGGAGCGATGTTCATGGAAGGCGGCAACTGCATCACCTATTCGATGTTCGTCCCGCCCTCCTTGGTCGCCGGACTCGACTACGAGGACTCGTATGTGTTCCTCGACCAATGGGTGCTCGCGGCTCTGAAGACCCTCGGGGTGGAGGCGTTCTACAAGCCGATCAACGACATCTCCTCGACGGGCGGCAAGATCGGCGGTGCGGCACAGAAGAGAATGCGCGACGGCACCCTGCTCCACCACGCGACGATGAGCTACGACATCGACGCCGACAAGATGGTCGAGGTCCTGCGCATCGGTGAGGCGAAGATCTCCGACAAGGGCGTCTCCAGCGCGAAGAAGCGCGTCGACCCCCTGCGCAGCCAGACCGGTGAGGCCCGCAAGGACATCATCGACGTCATGGCCGACACCTTCGCCGACCGATACGGAGCCAGCTTCGACACCTTCACCGCCGACGAGCTGGAGAAGGCACGTGCCCTCGTGACCGAGAAGTTCGGAACCGAGAAATGGACGCACAGAGTGCCGTGAGCATGCGCCCCGATGACCGCGTCCCATGGTGGGAGGCGGGCCGATCATGACCGCGGCAGCGGCACATTCTACGATCGTTGCTCTCGGTGGGGGCGGGTTCTCGATGTCAGAGACGGGGAAGTCGGCGATCGATGATCACCTGCTCGAGCGCGCATCGCTTGTGCGGGACGCACCCAGTACAGACACACCCAGTGCAGGCGTACGCAGCACAGAGACTCACCGTCGCCGAGGCGGTGGCAAAGCTCCACTGCTTCCTCGCGTGTGCTTCGTCCCGACAGCGTCGGGGGACGACCCCGACTACATTCGCCGCTTCGAAGCGGCCTTCGCCGGACGGGCCGAAACGTCCGTGCTCTCGCTGTTCGGACAGGGTCCCTCTGGGTACCAGGACCCACAGATGCTTCTGGACACGGACCTCATCTACGTCGGCGGCGGATCCACCGCCAACCTGCTGACACTGTGGCGCCGCCATGGCGTCGACGACATCATGCGCGACGCCGCGGCGAACGGCACAATCCTGGCCGGGATCAGCGCCGGTGCCAACTGCTGGTTCGAGGCCTCATCGACCGATTCCTTCGGCCCGCTGGCGCCGTTGGATGACGGCCTCGGATTCATCCCCGGCAGCGTCTGCCCGCACTATCACGGTGAACCGGGGCGTGCCGATTCCTTCCGAGGTTGGATCACGAGTGGTCGGCTGCCTGGCCCGGGGCTTGCCATCGATGACCATGCCGCGGTCGTCTTTGAAAACTGCGCTGCCACCTCGGTGCTGGTGGAAAGACCTGAAGCCAACGCCTACCTCGTTGACGGCTGGAGCGAAACGCGACTCGGCATCGACGGCGATTCTGACGTTGCATCCGATGATCCCAGTGTGCCCGGCAGTGCGTCCGACACTCTGCCTCGCAACCTCCTCAGGCGGGTGCTGCAATGAATGGTCAGGTGCTGCAATGAACGACGACGAGCTGCAGGCGATATTCAACCGCGCGTACCGGAAGCAACGACGTGACGCGAAACTGCTCATCCTCGTCTCCGCCCTGTTCATCGTTGTGGGGCTGATCATGCTCATCGGCGCGGGCCAGATCATCGGACTCTTCGTCTCGGTGTTCTTCGCCGCCGGCATCGTCGCCGGTATCATGCAGTTAGTCGGCATGCACACGAGACCCGCGCTGCTGCTGGGAATCTGCGCCGCGCTGCTGCTGACCGCGGCCTGCACCATCCTCATCGTGCTGACGCTGACAGGCGTCATCGTCGACGCGCCCGGACATTCGCAGATTGTCGCCACGATCGCCGCGGTCGTCGGTCTCGTATTCTTCGGAGGCGGATCGGTCGTCCTCCTCGTCCGCTGGGTTCGGAGGCGCTGATCGCATCTGTGCGAGCATTCTTCGCAGACTGTCGACCAGCTTCACGATCTGATCTGTAGGATTGGGAATCAATCAAGCCATACCCTGCACAAGGAGAGCCATGCGCCAGGTCGAACCGTCAGTAGAACTGCTCGCCAAGCCCAGCATCGACTGGGACTCGATGAGGACATATCTCGACGAGGTGGGCGGATCTAACTGGGCGGATCGTGTCGAAGAGGCCGATTCTCCCGACGCCGAGGACATCGTCGAGTTCTCCGGGCGCATGTGCTACCGCTCGTGGGAGCCGGGGCTGAACCCGAACGTGTCCCGCGTGCGCGCGGATTCGGCTCAGTACCTGGGCAATGTCATCGCCTCCCAGCACGGTTCGGTGCTCGAGCACGCGAACTTCACCTTCGTCCTCCACAACGTCTCCCGGGTGCTCACCCACGAACTCATCCGTCACCGTGCCGGGTCCGCGTTCTCACAGGAGTCGCTGCGCTTTGTGCGCCTGGCCGACATTCCGTTCTGGTTCCCAGAGTGGGCACGCGAGGACTCGGAGCTCATGGAACGTTCTCTCACAGTCCTCGACACCCTCGAAGAGCACCAGAAGTGGATGACCGAGCACTTCGAACTCGACAAAGAGGGAACCAAATTCTCCCATAAGAAGCACATGACCTCGTTCATGCGTCGCTTCGCACCCGAGGGCCTGGCCACCGGAATCGTCTACACCGCCAACCTCCGCTCCCTGCGCCACGTCATCGAGATGCGCACCGCCAAGGGCGCAGAGGAGGAGATCCGTCTCGTGTTCAACAAGATCGGTGAAGCCATGCTCGAAGAGGCTCCAGCGGTCTTCTCCGACTACGAAGTGGTCGACGGGGAATGGATCCCCGGGACCCGAAAGGCATGACATGGCTGACATCTTCAAGGCAGAACTCGACCCCGGCAAGTTCGACGTCGTCTCGGCCTGGCTGAGCAGGCAGGAGTGGACGGCCGGGGCCGATGTGGCACCGGATTCCCTGACGGCGGTCACCTCCTACCGCTTCGATGACCCTGCCGGCGACGTGGGGGTGGAGATCCACATCGTCGCCGCCGACGATCGTGTCTTCCAGGTCCCCCTGACCTACCGGGGCGAGCCGCTGGCAGGTGCCGATGACGTCTTCATCTCCGAGATGAGCCACTCGATCCTCGGCACGCGCTACGTCTACGCGGGAATCGGCGATCCGGTCTTCCAACAGCAGCTCGACGCCACGATCGCCGACGCCGGATCCTCGGCCGTGCAACACCAGGTCGATGACCAGGGGAATCGGATCGGTGAGATCACCGAGGTGGCCCGGGTCGTGGGCACCGGGCCCCTCCCGGGCGCGCCCTCGGTCCAGGTCGTCGACGAACTCGATCTGAACGAGGCCGCCGATACCACCCAGCAGGGTCTGCTGATCGGAACCTGGGACGGTCAGGAGACACCGGTCGTCCTCGCCCGGATGATCTGATGGACACGGACGCTTCGATGCGCGCCGACTGCCTTTTCTGCGCGATCGTGGCGGGTGAGACGCCCAGCGCGATGGTCGCGGAAACGGAGACGACCTTCGCGTTCATGGACATCCACCCGGGCTCCGACGGGCACCTGCTCGTCGTCCCGAAACGTCACAGCACCGATCTGCGCGACATCCCAGAACAGGATCTCGCCGATGTGGCGATCGAATCGCAGCGCATCGCGAATCATGTCTTCGATGCGTGGGGTGCCGATGGGGTCAACCTGCTCAACTGCTGCGGCAAGGACGCCTGGCAGACGGTGTTCCACTTCCACATGCACGTCATCCCGCGCTACCGCGACAAGGTCAAGGATCGGCTCAGGCTGCCGTTCGAACCCGGCGTTCGTGGAGATGGACAGCTGAACGATCAGCTGGCAACGTCGATGCGATCTGCCTTGGACGTCGGCTGAGTCCGCGACGTCTCAGACGTCGGCTGAGTCCACGGCGTCTCAGCATCAGCGTCACCGGCTCATGTCGATGATCGTCATTCCCGAACCGGTGTTCGTCCCCACGGCCCCCAACGCCTCGGGAGCGTCCTCGAGTCCGATGACGTCCGTCACCAGCTCCTGGGGCCGCAGACTGCCCGCAGCGACGAGATCCAGCATCTCCGGGTATTCGGCTGCGGCCATCCCGTGGGAGCCCAGCACGCTGAGTTCGAGGCCGATGACCCGCGACATGTCGACGACCGGCGCCGCAGGCAGCAGGCCGATCTGCACGTGACGCCCCAGGGGCGCCAACGAGGAGACCGCGGCGGCGATCGTGTCCTCGCGGCCCAGGGCCTCCACGGTCACAGCCACACCATGGGGGCACCGATCCGAGAACTGGGCGACCACCTCGGCGGACAGATCATCCGGGCTCAGGCCCGAGGCGTTGACGGTCCACGCCGCCCCGAGTTCTCGGGCACGGGCGAGGGCAGAATCACTGACATCGATCGCGACGACCTCGGCGCCGACGGCACGGGCGATCATGATCGCCGATAGGCCGACCCCGCCGCAGCCGAAGACGGCAACCGTCTCGCCTGCCTGCAGCTTCGCCCGCATCCGCAGTCCGTGGAAGGCGGTGGCGAATCGACAGCCGAGCCCCACCATCGCCGAGGCGGGAAGGTCGTCCGGGACCGCGATGAGGTTGGCATCGGCGTTGTGGATGACCACCTGGTCCGCCCAGGAGCCGAAATGCGTGAACCCGGGCTGAGTCTGATCGGGACAGACCTGGGCCTTGCCGCTCGAGCACCACCGGCAGCGACCGCAGCCGCACACGAATGGCACGGTCACGCGCTGACCGACCTGGAAGTCCGTGACCTCTGACCCCGCCGAGTCGATCCGGCCGACCAGCTCATGTCCCGGCACGTGCGGCAGTGTGATCGTCGCATCGTGGCCCGACCAGGCGTGGTGGTCGCTGCGGCAGACTCCGGTGGCTTCGACGTCGATGACGACACCGGATGCGGGAGCGGATGGGGGCTCGATGTCTCTGCACCGGGGCAGGACGGAGAACTGTTCATAGACGATTGCGCGCACACACTCATCCTATGCAGAACATCTCCCGTTGCTCAGGACCGTCCACATGTGCATCACGTGTGGCGATTATGCAGCGTGGACTCCGACGGCGGACAGAGCCTCGAGGAGTCGCTGCCGAAGGGACTGTGCACGTTCGGAGAAGGCACGCTGTCGGGCCATGTACTCGGCCTTGCCTTCGGCGGTCTCGACGGCGACGACGCCGTAGCCCCACCCCCGCAGATCGTAGGGCGAGGCCTCCATATCGAGGGTGCGGATGTCCAGGGCCAGATCGAAGCAGTCGACGACGAGGTCGGAGTCGGCGACGGGGCCGATCTTCATCGCCCATTTGTACAGATCCATCCCCGCGTGCAGGCAGCCGGGCTGCTCATCTCTCACCATGGATTCGCGGCTCGGCTGCATGGTGTTGAGCGGCCGGGCGGGTTCGGTGAAGAAACGGAACGCGTCGTGGTGAGAACATCGGATCCGATGGCCTTCGACCACGGCGTCGGTGGCCTCACGGCTCAATCTCAGCGGAACCTGCTGGTGGCGTCGCTGCTCCTCGCTGAGCCTGTAGACCATCGCCCATTCGTGGAGGCCGAAGCACCCGAAATTCGCCTCACGATGCAGCGTCGAGCGTAGCAGCGAGGCGATGAACTTCGCACCGTCGCCACGATCGGCCATCCAGGACTCGACGTCCACCTCGGCGACCGTGCCTGCGGCATCGCCCATGTACCAGCGGCGATCGAAATATCTGCGGTCGGAGTCCGATTCCAGCTCGAGACGGATCCCGGGGCCCGGGTTCCACTTGGCCAGCTGCCCCGCCTTGAACGGGTAGTAGGTGAAGAGGAAATCCTCGACGGGGTGCTTCTTCCCGGCCTTGCGACGGGCGATGTGGGCATCGGTCCGCTCGGCGATCCTGGCGGCGTGTGCGTCACGCAGGGCTCGCCAGTCGGGGCTTGGGAGAGCGGAAGTCACCGCTTCATTGTCCCAGACCGTTTGGTCCCGCGCATCGGCGGTGCCGTCAGAGGATCCTCGGGCCATGGGTGTTTGGGATATCGTCCACGATTCTCGGCCCGCACGTGCAAATACGCATTGGCCCAGAACGAAGCGAGATCGCTGGTGACCGCCAAGGGCCGACGTGCGGGGGAGAGGAGGTGGACGACGACAGGGATTCTGCCCTCGCACACATACGGGACATCGCGCCACCCGAAGCACTCCTGGAGTTTGACCGCGAGCACCGGACCCTGCAGCCCGTGCGGGCTCTGCGGCTCGTGGCCTGCCTCAGCACGCTCGTCCTCGCCGTCGAGGTGATCCGGATCGGGATAGTCGAGGCGAATCCGCGAACCGCTGGGCACCTCGATGCTCACCGGCACGAGTTCGTCGAGGCGGGCGGCCTGCGGCCAGGGCAGGAGAGTTCGCAGCGCAGAGACGAGATCGACCCGGCCCGGGTCCGAACCTCGTGCGATCCGATCGAGGGCGGCCGGGCACCAATCGGTGAGGGTCGCCGAAAGCTGCGACCAGGTCACGTCCGGCCACGGCGAACCGTATACGGCGTGCAGGAGCCCCAGACGGGACCGCAGCCCTTCGAAGGCCTCGCTCGGTCGCAGAACCTCACGGGCTCCGCGCTCGCGCACCGAGCGTGCGATCGCCGACCGCGCCAGCTCCGGACTCGTCTTGATCGGTGTGGCGGAGAGTTCGATGCCGCCGAGGCGGGTCCTGCGCACCGCACGCACCTTCCCCCGGTCGAAGCTCGCGGTCTCCTCGGTCGCCATGAGCCCGGCACCTGCGAGCTCCGCGGTGTCCTGGTCGATGGCCACGGCGGCTCTGATGACCGCGCGCCCGCCGACGAGGCCGACCTCAGAGATCGCCAGCCACCTGCTGCCCTGCAGCGACGAGTTGCGCGGCAGGGACGCCGCAGTGCCGGAGGCCAGCAGATATTCGGTCGAGGACGAGCTGCGCAGTCTGCCGATCTGGAGAGGATGAGCGAGAGCGACCACGAGCCCCAGGTCCTCGGGAGTCAGGGTCGTCGTCGGGTTCGGGCTCGCCCTCGGGTTAGCGGCCGTCGGCGGGCTCCTCACGCCGTCAGCGTCTGCGGACTCGGAGGCCAAGTCGGCGAAGCGCTTGACGTCCTGGACGAATCGACGGTCCTTGCTGCGTCGCAGCTCGCGCAGGGTCGCGACGAGGTCGGCTCCCGGTGATCGCTGCTCGGATTCGATGACGGCCACCGCCTCGGCGGCAGCATTCGGGGAGAGCAGCGCGGCACCGTCGAAGAGTCCGCGCGCCGACCACACTGAGGCCGGAATCCGGGCGATCGACCGGCCCAGTTCGGTGACCCTGATCGGTTCGTCTTCGATCGCGCCGAGGGCCAGGAGATTCTCGACGGCGACGCGTCGCGGTCCCGCCGGCATCGGTTCGGGCAGCAGGTCCGGGTCCCCGCCCCAGACGGCGAGGGAGAGGACGGCCGATGTCAGGTCCGAGGTCGCGATCTCCGGGGGAGTCTGCTCGGGCAGGGCCGCCCACTCCGACTCCGACAGGCACCGGTGGACGACACCGGGGCCGAGCCGTGCGGCGCGTCCGGCGCGCTGGACTCCTGAGGCCTTGGACTCGCGCGTCGTGACCAGACCGGACATGCCCCTGCGGGTGTCCAAGCGCGGACCCCGGGCCAGACCGGAATCGACGACGATGCGCACACCGGGAACCGTCAGCGCCGACTCCGCGACCGAGGTCGACACGATCACGCGACGACGGCCCACCTCGGCGGAATGAGGGCGTAGGATCGCATCCTGCTCCCGGGCAGGAGTGCGACCGAGCAGAGTGACGACCTCGGTGTCTGCACCGGCCGGCAGGGACAGGCCGATCCGTGAGGCGATCTCCTCGACCTCCCGAGCACCCGGGGCGAAGACGAGGACGTCGCCGCTGTCGTGGTCGGACAGGGCGTCGACACACGTGCGGGCCACGTGATCGAGGAAGTCCCGCGTCACCCCGCGGGCGTCCAAGGGCCTGTGCTTCGGCGGCGCCCATCGGACCTCGAGAGGATGAGCCTCGGCGGCCGCTGAGACAACCACGGCAGGTGCCTCGCCACCACCGGCGGAATCGGCGGTGACCTCGCCGGAGCCCAGACGCTTCGCCCACATCGTGGCATCGAGCGTTGCCGACATCACGACCAGTCCCAGGTCATCGCGCAGATCGGCGAGCTCGCGGCACATGGCAAAGCTCAGATCGGTGTCGAGGTGTCGTTCGTGGACCTCGTCGAGGATCACGGCGCTGACGCCGGCCAGCTCGGGATCACGCAGCAGTCGGTTCAGCAGCACCCCCGTGGTGACGAACTCGATTCTCGTTCGCGCCGAAGTCCGCGATTCGCCTCGCACACTGAACCCGATGTCCTCGCCGAGGCGGGTCCCGGTCAGCGTCGCCAGCCGCCTGGCCGCGGCCCGAGCCGCCATCCGTCGCGGCTGGGTGACGATGACACGGCCCAGGCCACCGGACGCGCCGGTCGACGAGACCGCGTGCCGGGCCAGATGATCGGCGACGAGCGGCGGCACCAGGGTGGTCTTCCCGGTTCCGGGCGGGGCCTCGACGACCAGTCGGGGGAACGTGCCGACGGGGGAGTTCGCCATCTGGTCGATGAGCGTTGCCCCGGGCAGCCCGGCGGCGATGCTCGTCAGATCGAACGGGGCAGACCCGCGAGACGAGGGCGCCCCATGTGGTGAGTGGTCAGAACGCGGCGGACGAGAATCGGGCATGTCCCAAGTGTCTCAGCCCAAGCGCAGAAAGCCCGTGTGTCGGGGCCCCGCGCACCTGACTAGACTGGGGCACATGCGTATTGCCAGATTTGTGCATCAGGATGAACCCAAATACGGAGTCGTCGAAGGCGAAGTTCCCCCGATCGAGGACGGCACGTGGGACACGTCCGGCCTCGAACTCGCCGTTTTGGACCAGGACCCGTTCTTCGCACCGGCCCAATCGACGGGAGAGCGGCTGAAGTTCGACGACGTTCGCCTCGTCAGCCCGATCCTGCCGCGATCGAAGGTCGTCGGCGTCGGACGCAACTTCGCCGACCACGCCGCCGAACTCGGCAACGAAGTTCCCGTCAGCCCGCTGACATTCTTCAAACCCAACACCTCGGTGATCGGCCCCGGCGATCCGATCCGCCTGCCCGACATCAGCGAATACGTCTCCTATGAGGCCGAACTGGCCGTCATCATCGGTCGCGTCGCCAAGGGAGTGAAGGCGGAGAACGCCTATGACCACGTCCTCGGCTACACCGGCGGCAACGACGTGACCATGCGTGACATCCAGAAGTCCGACAAGCAGTGGTCGCGTGCGAAGGGTTTCGACACCTCCTGCCCGCTGGGCCCGTGGATCGAAACCGAACTCGACGTCGACAGCCTGGGCATCCGCTCCTGGGTCGACGGCGACCTCAAACAGGACGGCAACACCGCCGACTTCATCTTCGACATCCCGACCCTCATCGAACACCTCAGCGAAACCATCACCCTGCTGCCCGGTGACGTCATCCTCACCGGCACACCGGTAGGAGTCGGCCAGATCGTGGCCGGCAATCGCGTCGACATCGCGATCGACGGACTCGGCGTGCTCAGCAATATGGCCATGGACGCCTGAGGTCCGGGGACCGACCCCACACGCGGATCGGCACCGCACAGCGTTCAGCGCAGCATCGCGGCCGCACAGCACCGCCACACAACTCGCAGCACTCAAAGACCGAAGGAACCCCGTGAGCGTCAAAGTTCGTTTCTGCCCATCACCCACCGGCACCCCGCACGTCGGCATGGTCCGCACCGCCCTGTTCAACTGGGCGTATGCGAAGCACACCGGCGGACAGTTCGTCTTCCGCATCGAAGACACCGACGCAGCCCGTGATTCAGAGGAGAGCTTCGGGCAGGTCGTCGAAGCCATGAAGTGGCTCGGCCTCGACTGGGATGAGGGCATCGACGTCGGCGGACCCGACGGACCCTACCGTCAGTCCCAGCGCGGCGAGATCTACCAAGGCGTCATCGACAAGCTCAAGGCAGCCGGCCACATCTACGAGTCCTACTCGACCAATGAAGAGGTCGAGGCCCGGCACAAGGCAGCGGGCCGCGACCCGAAGCTCGGCTACGACGGCTACGACCGCGACCTCACCCCCGAACAGATCGCCGGCTTCAGGGCCGAAGGACGCGAACCGGTCTGGCGCGTGCGCATGCCCGCCGAGGACGTCACCTTCACCGACCTCGTCCGCGGAGAGATCACCTTCCGCGCCGGCACCATCCCCGACTACGTCGTCGTCCGCGCTACGGGTGAGCCGCTGTACACCCTGGTCAACCCCGTCGACGACGCTCTCATGGGCATCACCCATGTGCTGCGCGGTGAGGACCTGCTGTCCTCGACCCCGCGTCAGGTCGTGCTCTATGAAGCGCTCAAGGACATCGGGGTTGCGACGGCGACGCCCGAGTTCGGTCACCTGCCCTATGTCATGGGTGCCGGCAACAAGAAGCTGTCCAAGCGCGATCCGGAGTCGAACCTGTTCCTCCACCGCGACAACGGCTTCATCCCCGAGGGCATGATCAACTACCTCGGTCTGCTCGGCTGGTCCATCGCACCGGATCGGGACATCTTCAGCGTCAAGGAATTCGTCGATGCCTTCGACATCCACGATGTCCTGCCCAACCCCGCCCGCTTCGATGTGAAGAAGGCGACCGCGATCAACGCCGACCACATCCGACTCCTCGACGTCAGCGACTTCCGTGACCGTCTGGTGCCCTATCTCCAGGCCGCCGAGGTGCTCCCCGAGGAGCCGTCGCAGGCTCAGCTGGACGTCCTCGACCAGGCGGCGCCGCTCGTGCAGACGCGGATGAACCTCCTCGGCGAGGCGCCCGGGCTGCTCGCGTTCCTGTTCACCCCCGACGCGGAGCTGGCCATGGCCGAGGACGGTCTGAAGACGCTCAAGGACTCCGCTCCCGATGTCCTCGCCTCCTCGATCGAGGTCCTCGCAGGGGTCGAGGACTGGACGACCGACACTCTTCACAGTGTGCTGCAGGCCAAGCTCGTCGACGAGATGGAGATCAAACCGCGACTGGCCTTCGGTCCGCTGCGCGTGGCCGTGTCCGGGCGCAAGGTCTCCCCACCGCTGTTCGAGTCGATGGAGATCCTCGGCAAGGAGTCCTCGCTGACCCGCCTGCGGGCCCTGGCGGCCCGGCTGTGACCGACGCGAACCGGGCCACGGGCCTGAACCAGCGAACTTGGTCGCGTGGGGGACTGCATCTGCGGGACGTGACCTTCGATGCTCCGTTCGATCACTTCGACGGGGGAGCGGCACTGCCCGGAGCCGCCTCGGCGAGTTCAGCGGCACCGGCGAGCATCGAGGTCTTCGCCCGGATCATCGCCACCGAGACGGACAGCACGAAACCCCACCTCGTGTTCCTGCAGGGCGGGCCCGGTGTCGAAGCGCCCCGACCCATCACACCTGTCGGCCGGTCCACCTGGTTGGCGCGGGCACTCGAGGACTTCCAGGTCGTCATGCTCGACCAGCGCGGGACAGGCAGATCGAGCCCCATCGGATCCGTGAGCGGACGCATCACCGGCCTCGACGGGGTCGGGGACGACCCGACCGACATCGCCGAGGCGCTGAGTCGTTATCGGGCGGACGCGATCGTCGAGGACGCGGAGGTCCTGCGCCAGGGGCTCGGCATCGACACCTGGTCGCTGCTGGGACAGTCGTTCGGCGGGTTCACCGCGCTGCGCTACGTGTCCGCCCACTCCGAGTCGCTGAACGAGGTCTACTTCACCGGCGGGCTGCCGGCGATCGGCACGGACCCGGCGACCGTCTATGCCACGACGTGGGAGGGCATGAAGGACAAATCGGAGCAGTACTACCGTGCATTCCCGGGCGACCGCGACAAGCTCGCCCGTCTCGTCGACCTCGCCGAGACGGGCGGGGGCATCGCGCTCCCCGGAGGGGCGCGCGCCACGACGGAGCGCATCCGCCTGCTGGGGCACTTCCTCGGAGCCTCCGACGGGCCCGAGAAGCTGCACTATCTGCTGGACCTGGACCCCGCCTCGGCGGCATTCCGTCATGATCTGGCTGCGGCACTGCCGTTCTCGGGACGAAACCCGCTCTACGCCGTCGTCCACGAATCCTGCTGGGCCGATGGCGGCGTCACGAACTGGGCGGCCCGCCGAGCGATGCCGGCAGACGTCAGCGCCGACCCGACGCTGCTGGCCGGTGAGCACGCAGGACCGGAGTCGCTGACCGAGGATCCGGAGCTCGCACCATTCGCCGAGGTGGGACAGCTCGTCGCGGCGCGCGACTGGCCCCGACTCTACGATGCTGATGCGCTGCGGGCCGCAGACGTGCGCGGTGCGGCGGCGGTCTACTTCGAGGATGCCTACGTTCCCCCCGAGTACTCATTGGCCACGGCCGATCTGCTCGAGGGCGTGAAGTCGTGGGTGACGAACGAGTACGAGCACAACGGTCTGCGGGCCGACGGCTACCGAGTGCTCGATCGCCTCATCGGTCTGGCTCGGGAGTGAGCCGGACCGAGCTCGAGAGTGAGAACGAGAGCTGCGGACCGAGCTCACGGGCGCGAGGGTGATTGTTAAGAAGGTCACACCGAAAATGCGCCTTCGAGATTTGGAGTCGGACGGGAGCTTGTGTAGAGTTATATCTCGTTGCTCAGGGAAATCTCCTCGGGGATTGGCCTGAAGAACATTGGGGTATGGTGTAATTGGCAGCACGAGTGTTTCTGGTACATTTAGTCTAGGTTCAAGTCCTGGTACCCCAGCGGACAGCGTCGGGAATCAAATTCTGATGCGTCTTTCGCCCCCGTCGTCTAGTGGCCTAGGACGCCGCCCTCTCAAGGCGGTAACGGCAGTTCGAATCTGCTCGGGGGTACGGTTGAGTCCTGCATCGGCAAATCGGTGCGGGGCTCGCTCTAATTCACAGGCATTCTTCCGAGGTCCTGCTCAAGCGGCTCGCTCCGAGCCCCAGAGCCAGATCGCTCCGATCTGCAGGACCGAATCGCCCTGAGCCGCAGAGCTCGACTCGCAGTCGATCCCTGAGACTCAGAGCGAAATGCCGGCACCGATCGGCCTGGCAGCGCACGATGCCTGCTGCCCGCAGCGGTCAGTGACCGACCGAGTCCGCGATCCGCTTCGTGTTCTCGGCCGTCTTGACGTTGGCCACAATGAGCTCAAGCGCCAGGCGGACGAAGATCACCCACAGGGCAGGCAGGATCCAGCCGAAGATGATGGCCAGCAGAAGCGGCCACGGACTGAAGCTCGGGGCGTCGCTGTAGAATCCGGCCGCGGCACCGGCAGCCGCTCCTGTGAGGATTCCGCCGATGATCGACCCCAGCCACGACAACGCGGCAACGACGATGGCGATGATGTAGATGAAGCCCGCCCACTTCACGGCGATGAAGTTGTCGAAGCGGAAGTCGAAGAGCGACCTGAAGAAACCGCTGTTGCGCGGCTGCCCTCCTGGTGAACCCGGCTGCCCGTAGGCTGCGAACTGAGGATGCTGTGAGCCCGCGTAGACACCCTGGTTCGGTTGCGCGTAGTCAGCGCCCTGGTAGAACTGACCTTGCTGCGTCGGCTGTCCGAACTGATCCTGAGAGCCCGGCTGAAAGTACTGGCCCTGCGGATTGTACTGACCCCCGTGGTCGTACCGTGCTCCCTGGTCGTACTGAGTTTGGCCCTGGTAGACACTCTGGTCGTATTGACCCGGGTTGTACTCATCCTGTGGGTTGTACTGACCCCCTCGTGCCTGCTGTTGCTGCTGGTCGTACAGATGCGGCTGGTTCTCCCGCTGGTTGTCCTGCTCGGCCGGGCTGAATTGAGAGCCCTGACCGTACTGTGCGGAGCCGGCGTATGACTGATCGGCATCAGGCCCTTCTTCGGCCGCAGACGCCTGGGGGTCGTTCGGATGAGGCGTCTGCTGATCTGTCAGGTCGTTCTGATCGTTGTTTGCATCCGACTCGGAGTTCGGGTTCTGTGGTGTCGACATGATCTTCCTTCGCGTGAGTGGTAGCCGATAGTCGCAACCTATCAGGGCGGGGTGACTATTTCGCCCCACCGCGTCTCAGCGCAGGGCGATGCTCCATTCGAGGCCGAGTTCAGCCTGGGGTTCGAGCACGTCGTACTGCAATCCTGTGGCGAAGGCGTTGGGCGGGCAGGCCATCGGTTCGATGGCGATGGCCGTTCGTCGACGGTCCGGAGCGAGTTCGTCCCCGGTGCATACCTGCCATGCCCGGAAGCCTGAGTCCATGCCGATGACGACGGTGCGATCATCGGCGCCCTTGATCCGTGCCCACGCCCACCCCGCGGTGTCGCGTCCGGGGGATCCGAAGGCATCGTCGAGAACGGTGTCGCCCAGGGTGCGCAGCGCGCGGAAGTCCTTGCAGGCAAGGCACGACGCCTCGTCCTGGTCATGATCGGCGGGAATCAGGGAGGCGGTGTCGAAGTGCTTCTCGTCGACCGGGATGAGCCTGTCGTCGACGGAGAAGCAGGTCTGGGCCGCGATGGCCAACTGAGCCTCGTCGACCGTGGCCGCGCCGGGGTGGATCCAGGGGTGGAAGCCGAAGCCGAAGGGGGCCGGCCCGCTCCCGCGATTGCGGGAATGGGCGGCGATCCTGATCTCACCCTCATCGAGCGTGTAGGACACGATCAGTGAGAGCCGGAACGGGTACCCCCGGCTCGGTTCGATGTCGGTCCTCAGCGTCACCGATGCCTCGGCGCATTCGGCGATGTCCCATTCCGCAGTCGCGACGAGGCCGTGCAGGGCGGTGCCGCGGGCCGGTTCTGTGATCGGCAGCCGATGACTGACGCCGTCGAAGTCATAGCGTCCCTCGGCGATGCGGTTGGGCCAGGGTGCGAGCACCGCTCCGTCGAAGGCGTCCATCCCGACGACGACGGGTCGACCGCCGACGGTGTAGTCGAGCAGGGCGGCGCCGATGGGCGAGATGATCGCGCAATCCTCGTCGTGGGCGAGTTCGATGAAGGCGGCCATGCCCCTCCTGTGCGATTGATCGGCGAATGTTGCCCTACCCCGGGATTCTACGCGAGATCTGTGCTCTGCTTCCATCAAATGTTAGTATTATGATCGAAAATGATCGTTTTTGGGAGGGTCTGATGAGCCAGCGTCGCTTCGCTCGATTCCACAGTCGAGCCGTCGACGTCACGGGTGCTCGGTGAGCACGCGGATCCGGCGCGGCGAACTGGCCGACGGCAGGGAGGTCCTGTACTTCCAGGACGCCGATTCGCCCCCGGCCGCGATTGCCGAGGACCACCGTCCCGCGCAGCCGCGTCCCACCGACGGACAGCTGCGCTTCGACCTGCTGACCGGCCAGTGGGTGGCCATAGCCACCCATCGTCAGTCCAGGACGCATCTTCCCGTCGCCGCCGAATGCCCCCTCTGTCCCTCGACACCGGGCCGGCCCACAGAGATCCCTGCCGACGACTACGAAGTCGTCGTCTTCGAGAATCGGTTCCCTTCGCTGGGACCCGGGCTCGGCACGGTGGCTGCTGATCCGCGGCAGGCCTTCGTCGAGGCGGCATCCGAGTCCGCACTGACGGCCCCGGCCCATGGGCGCTGCGAGGTCGTCGTCTTCTCCTCTGAGCACGACGGCTCCTTCGCCGACCTCGAACCCGCGCGTGCACGCACGGTCATCGATGCCTGGGCGAACCGGACGAGCGAACTCGCCGCGCGCGAGGGGATCGAACAGGTCTTCGTGTTCGAGAATCGGGGAGAGGAGATCGGCGTGACGATGAACCATCCCCACGGCCAGATCTATGCTTACCCGTATGTCACTCCGCACACAGCCCTCACCTCGTCCAGGGCGGCGCGGCATCGACGTGAGACGGGCAGGCCGCTGATGGGCGACGTCCTCGCCTTCGAACGCAGCTCGGGGGAGCGGATGATCCTCGAATCCGCACACTTCTCCGCCTTCGTGCCCTTCGCCGCCAGGTGGCCGATCGAAGTCCACCTCGTTCCGCATCGGCAGGTCCTCGGCATCGACGAACTCGACGAGGCAGAACGCGATGACCTCGCCCGCATCTATCCCGAGGTGCTGCGGCGCATCGACGGCCTCTACTCGAGTCCCACCCCCTACATCGCCGCCTGGCATCAGGCGCCGGTCAGTTGTGAGGATCGATCGGCAGAGTGGATGCATTTGGAGATCACCAGCCCCAGGCGGGCCGAGAATAAGCTCAAGTTCCTCGCCGGATCCGAAGCGGCCATGGGGGCCTTCGTCGGCGACGTCTCCGCCGAGGAGACCGCGGCGCGGCTGCGCGCACTATCGCCTGCGCACGAAGACGGTCGTCGATGAGCGCGGCTCCCGGTCCGACGGGCCCGAGCCTGCGCCGCGAGTTCGAAGCGCTCTTCGGCTACCCGGCGCTCGGCTGCTTCCGCGCTCCCGGACGCGTCAATCTCATCGGCGAACACACCGACTACAACAATGGCTTCGTGCTGCCCATCGCCATCGACCGGGCCGTCCACGTGGCCATCGGCCGACGTCCTCACGCCCATGACGATGGCACCGTGGCGCAGCCTCGGCGGGAGGACAGCATCCGGATCGTCACCGACCACAGGGACGAGTCGGGTGAGCGACTGGCAGGACAGTTCACGGCCGAGGAGCTCGTACCCGGAGTCCTCCGAGGCTGGCTCAGCCATCCGGCGGGCGTCGTCGACGAGATCGTCAAGTCGACCGGCACAGCCGTCGGCGGCATCGACCTCTACATCGAATCGACCGTGCCCGTCGGGGCCGGGCTCTCCTCTTCCCATGCCCTCGAAGTGGCGGTCCTCATCGCCCTCGATGAGATCTGCGGCCTCGGCCTCGACGACCGGGAGAAGGTGCTGCTCACCCAGCGAGCCGAGAACGACTTCGTCGGGGCTCCGACCGGAATCGTCGACCAGGCCGCCTCCATCATGACCGAGGCCGGACACGCGCTCTTCCTCGACTGCAGGGATCTTCGCACTCGACAGATCCCGTTCGATCTGGAGGCCGAGGGCCTGCAGCTGCTCGTCCTCGACACCCGCGTGTCCCACTCCCACAGCGAGAGCGGGTACGGCGATCGGCGGCACACCTGTGAGGAGGCCGCCGGGATCCTGGGAGCCGAGAGTCTGCGAGAACTCGAGAAGGACGACGACCTCGGTCGGCTGACCGGGGAGCAGCAGAAGCGGGTGCGGCACGTCATCAGCGAGAACGCCCGGGTCCGGGCCACCGTCGAACTCTTGGACAGTGGCGACTCAGAAGAGCATCGGATTCGCAGGATCGGCGAACTGCTGCTCGCCTCCCACGACTCCCTCGCCCACGACTACGAGGTTTCCTGCATCGAGCTCGACACCGCCGTCGCGGCGGCGACATCGGCAGGAGCGATCGGGGCGCGGATGATCGGCGGCGGCTTCGGGGGATCGGCGATCGCACTCGTCGAGGCCGCGAGCGTCGACGAGGTCAGTGGGGCGGTCCGTGCGGCGTTCGCCGATCACGGGTATGCCACGCCCGATATCTTCGCAGTCAGCGCGGGCGCGGGCGCCGGCAGAATCGACTGACCGGGGGAGCACACCGCCGAGCGGCTCCGACCTTGCGTGTCAGGCTCCGACCGGGACTCTAAGCTCGGGCATCGCCGGTTTCGTCGGCGGTCCCGGTCGCCTCGTCGTCGACGATGGGAATCGGACTCAGCCTGGCCCAGACGAGAAAGACGATCGCGGCGACGATCAGGCCGATTCCGGTCCAGAGGTTGGCGTCGATTCCGCCGGTCCGCTCCGCCTCGTCGGGGGTGTAGCCGACGATGCCGACGATCGTGAGGACGACCCCGAAGATCGCCAGCAGCACGCCGATGACATTGCGGATGTCGAATGCGCCCGCGGTCGGTCTGTTCGCTTTGCTCATTGTTCTCACTTGCTCCTTCACCCGAAGGCCACGTTGAGGATGATGACCAGCACCAGTGCGAGACCCGCGACGGGCACCGGGCGTTTCCAGATCGGGGGCTTCGGCTCGTTCAGGTCCTCGAAGTCGGCCTTCGGCGTCTCCGAATAGACGAGCCCCCGCAGCTCATGGGCGGGCTTCGGTGCGGTCCTGAAGGTGACGATCACCGAGAGGACTATATCGACGACGAAGGCCGTGATGGCGGCGAGGAACGCCGTCCCCTGCCCGGGCAGATCGAGTACGCCGGTTTCACTGAGGACGAAGACGACGACGGCCGAGAGGGTGCCACCGACCAGGCCGACCCAGCCGGCGGCTGCGCTCATGCGCTTCCAGAACATACCGAGGATGAATGTGGCGAACAGCGGCGCGTTGAAGAAGCCGAACAGCGTCTGCAGATAGTCCATGAGGTTGGCGAAGTTGCCGGCGATGAGGGCGGTGAAGATCGCGACGACGCAGGCACCGACCGTCGCGTAGCGGCCGACCTTGAGGTAGTACCCGTCTTCGCGGTCCTTGACCACGTACTGCTGCCACAGGTCGTAGCTGAAGACCGTGTTGAATGCGGAGATATTCGCCGCCATTCCGGCCATGAACGCGGCGAGGAGGCCGGCGATCGCGATGCCCAGGAGCCCGTTGGGCAGGACCTCGCGCATGAGCAGCAGGAGCGCGTCGTTGTAGGTGACGCCGGTCTGAGCTTGCGCGGCAGCCTCACCGGCGCTGTTCGTTATCTGCTTGAACTGGCTCATCTGGGTGACGAGGACCGCGGAGATCATACCGGGGATGATCACGATGAATGGGATGAGCATCTTCGGGAATGCGCCGATGATCGGAGTCAATCGCGCGGCGTTGATGGACTTCGAGGCCATGGCCCGTTGGACCTCGACGAAGTTCGTCGTCCAATAGCCGAAGGAGAGCACGAAGCCGAGCCCGAAGACGATACCGACTACCGAGAGCACAGGGTTGTCGAATCCGGAGAGCTGTTCACCCGGCCAGCTGCTCAGCTGCTCTGCACCCAGCATGCCGTCATTGCTCACCTTCTCCACGAGGCCGTCCCAGCCGCCCACACGGTTGAGGCCGATGATGGTCAGCGGCAGCAGTGCCGCGACGATGACGAAGAACTGGAGCACCTCGTTGTAAATCGCTGCGCTGAGACCGCCCAACGTGATGTAGGACAGGACGATGGCGGCGGCGACGATCAGCGCGATCCACAGCGGCCAGCCGAGGAGGCGATTGACGATGGTGCCGAGGAGGAAGAGGTTCACACCGGCGATGAGGATCTGTGCCAAGGCGAAGGACAGCGCATTCACCAGGTGCGCACCCGTCCCGAAGCGCCTGCGCATGAATTCCGGGACGGATCGGACCTTCGATCCGTAGTAGAAGGGCATCATGACGACGCCGAGGAAGAGCATGGCCGGGACGGCGCCGATCCAGAAATAGTGCATCGTCGGCATGCCGTACTGAGCGCCGGTGGCCGACATGCCCATGATCTCCACGGCACCGAGGTTGGCCGAGACGAAGGCCAGGCCCGTCACCCACGCCGGAAGGCTGCGCCCGGAGAGGAGGAACTCGATGCTCGAGGACACGCCGCGCTTGGCGAACCAGCCGATGCCGAGGACGAAGAGAAAGTAGACGGCGATGAGCAGATAGTCGATCCACTGGGCGTCCAAGCGGATATCTTCCACGGGTCCTCCAACGTCTTCGGCGAATGGCCCCTTGTGATGAAAGCCACCTCAAACGGACACTCTAGAGGACAGATCGGCTGATCGCTAGTGAACGAACCTGAAAAGTTTTGATTGTTTATGATCGGTCGCTGCGCAGCCTCGGCGGCGATCCGGTCGTCGGAGGCTCAGACGACCTCGATATCGACACCCGCGCTGCGCATCGCCTCCAGCTCGGCGCCCTCGCTCGTCGAGTCCGTGATGAGCTGATCGATCTCCTCGGTGGGGACCGTGAGGACCGAGGAGCGCAGACCGACCTTCGTATGGTCGACGAGCGCGGTGACCCGCCCGGCTCCGGCCGCCATGGCCCGGTCGGTATCGGCGACGGGGAACGCGGGAGTGGAGAGTCCGAAGTCCGCGGCCAGCCCATTGCCCGAGAGGAAGACCGTGTCCGCTCTCAGCCCGATCAGCTGCGAGACCGTGCCGCCGCCGACGAAGGCGCGGATCGAATGTCGCAGGATTCCGCCGACGACGATGACTTCGATGTCGGGGGAGGAGACCATCGCCTCGGCGACGAGGAGGGAGTTCGTCACGATGCGGATGCCGGAGCGTTCGCGCAGTTCCTTGGCTAGCAGCTCGGTCGTGGTGCCGGGGCCGAGCGCCACGACGTCACCGTTGCGCACGTGTCTGGCCGCGGCCCGCGCGATCGCTGTCTTCTCCGCCAGCGCCTGTTCCAGCTTCTCCGCGTACGTCGACTCGCGGGCGCTGGAGAAGAGGACGGCGCCCCCGTGGGTGCGAGTCAGGCGGCCCTCGTCGGCCAATTGGTCGAGATCGCGACGGACCGTGACCGCCGAGGTGCTCAGCAGATCGGAGAGGGCGGAGATGGAGACCGCACCGTCTCGTTCGATCGTCTCGATGATCACGTTTCGTCTCTGCGCGGCGATCATGGAGTCGTCTTCAGCCCCTGATGAGAGCTTCGGTCAGCGTGCGTGCGGCATCGATGACGGACTTCGCGTGCAGCCGTCCGGGCTGACGGGTCAGGCGGTCGACGGGCCCGGAGATCGACACGGCGGCTACGACGCGATTGCTCGGTCCGCGTACGGGTGCCGAGACGGAGGCGACGCCGCGTTCGCGTTCGGCGATGGACTGCGCCCAGCCTCGGCGACGGACGCCGGAGAGCATGGTCGCGGAGAAGCGCGCACCGCGCAGTCCGGTGTGCAGTCGGTCGGGTTCCTCCCAGGCCAGCAGGACCTGGGCGGCGGAGCCGGCGCGCATGCTCAGGGTGGCGCCGATCGGCACCGAGTCGCGCAGACCCACGGGCCGTTCGGCCGCTGCCACGCACAGGCGCAGATCGCCCTGGCGGCGGAAGAGCTGGGCGGACTCTCCGGTCTGGTCGCGCAGCTGCCCGAGAACGGGTCCGGCGGCGGCGAGCAGGCGGTCCTCGCCGGCGGCGGAGGAGAGCTCTGCCAGGCGCGGTCCGAGGACGAAGCGGCCCTGCAGATCACGACCGACGATGCGATGGAATTCGAGTGCAACGGCCAGGCGGTGGGCTGTCGGTCTTGCCAGTCCGGTCAGTGAGACCAGCTCGGCCAGTGAAGCGGGCCCGGCCTCAAGGGCGGACAGAACCATTGCGGCCTTGTCGATGACTCCGACGCCGCTACCATTGCTTGTCATAGACACCATTGTGCCCGTCTCAGTGGGCGAGATGCAAGTTCGAAATGCGATACGGAGGAGTAAGTTGCCTGTACGCACTCGTTGAGGCCACATCGTGGCCTGTCGAGAGACCATATCGAATGTCACGAAGGCCCGAACAGGGCCGTCGCAGCAGTCAGCACGTACAGGCGACCCCTGTACCAGCGGGAGGAACCATGCCACGCACTCTGGCCGAGAAGGTCTGGGCCGACCACGTCGTATCCCTGGGCGAAGACGGTGCGCCCGACCTCATCTACATCGACCTCCACCTCGTCCACGAGGTCACCAGCCCGCAGGCATTCGACGGACTCCGACTCGCCGGGCGCCCGGTGCGCCGCCCGGACCTGACGATCGCCACGGAGGATCACAACACTCCGACCTGGGATATCGACAAGCCCATCGCCGAACCCACCTCGGCGACGCAGATCGAGACTCTGCGCAAGAACACCGAGGAGTTCGGTGTCCGGCTGCACAGCCTCGGCGATGCCGATCAGGGGATCGTCCACGTCGTGGGCCCACAGCTGGGCCTGACCCAGCCGGGCACCACCGTCGTCTGCGGTGACTCCCACACCTCCACGCACGGCGCCTTCGGCGCGCTGGCACTGGGCATCGGCACCTCCGAGGTCGAGCACGTGCTCGCGACCCAGACGCTGAGCCTCAAGGCCTTCAAGACGATGTCGATCACCGTCGACGGCGAACTGCCCGAAGGGTCGAGTGCGAAGGACATCATCCTCGCCATCATCGCGAAGATCGGCACCGGCGGCGGGCAGGGTTACGTGCTCGAATACCGCGGCCAGGCGATCCGGGCGCTGTCGATGGAAGCGCGGATGACCATCTGCAACATGTCGATCGAGGCCGGCGCCCGGGCAGGCATGGTCGCCCCGGACGAGACCACGTTCGACTACGTCAAGGGCCGTCCGCACGCTCCGGAGGGCGAAGATTGGGATGCGGCCGTCGAATACTGGAAGACCCTCTACTCCGACGAAGGCGCGGAATTCGACCACGAGGTCGTCCTCGAGGCCAAGGACATCGAACCGTTCGTGACCTGGGGGACCAACCCGGGCCAGGGCCTGCCGCTGTCGGCCTCCGTGCCCTCACCCGATGACTTCGCCGACGAGAACGACAAGGCCTCGGCCGCCAACGCCCTGACCTACATGGGGCTGACACCGGGCACCCCGCTGCGCGAGATCGAGGTCGACACCGTGTTCTTGGGATCGTGCACGAACTCGCGCATCGAGGACCTGAGGGCCGCCGCAGAGGTGGTCCGGGGCCGGAAGAAGGCCGAGAACGTCCGCTTCATGGTCGTCCCCGGCTCGGCGAAGGTCCGCCTGCAGGCCGAAGACGAGGGTCTCGACGTCATCTTCAAGGACTTCGGGGGAGAGTGGCGCTTCGCCGGCTGCTCGATGTGCCTGGGCATGAACCCGGACCAGCTGGCCGAGGGCGAACGCTGCGCTTCGACCTCGAATCGCAACTTCGAGGGCCGTCAGGGCAAGGGCGGGCGCACCCACCTCGTGTCCCCGCTCGTGGCCGCGGCCACCGCGGTGCGCGGAACCCTGTCCTCGCCCGGCGACGTCACGGACCTGCCCCGTGACGCCGAGCCGGTGGCGTGGACCGAGGAGAAGCCCACGCTGACACTGACCCCCACCCCCACCTCGGCGAACGCTTAAGGAGTCCGACTCATGGAGGCTTTCAGCACACATACCGGCATCGGCGTTCCGCTGCGCCGCGCCAACATCGACACCGACCAGATCATCCCGGCGAAGTTCCTCAAGCGGGTCACCCGCTCCGGATTCGAAGACGCCCTGTTCTACCGGTGGCGGAGCAACGACGACTTCGTCCTCAACGACCCCGACTTCGCGGCCGGCACCGTGCTCGTGGCCGGCCCCGACTTCGGCACAGGGTCATCCCGCGAACATGCGGTGTGGGCGCTGAAGGACTACGGATTCCGCGTCGTCCTCTCCTCCCGCTTCGGTGACATCTTCCGCGGCAACTCCGGCAAGGAGGGGCTGTTGGCCGCTCAGCTCGAGCAGGACGACATCGAGCTGATCTGGAAGATCCTGGAGAACCACCCGGGGACCTCGATCACCGTGGACCTGAATGAGAAGACCGTGACCTGTGACTCGGTCACCGTGTCCTTCCAGATCGATGACTACACACGCTGGCGTCTGCTCGAGGGTCATGACGACATCAGCCTGACCCTGGCGAAGGAGGCCGAAATCGCCGATTTCGAGTCCCGGCGCCAGGAGTTCAAACCGAAGACGCTGCCGGCGAAGGTCTGAGTCGTCCCGCGAAAGTCTGAGCCTTCCCGCAGGAGTCGCATGCGTCGACTGCGCTAGTCTTGGACGAGTCCGGACTTGTCTCGGACACGTCCGGATCCCACCGGGCGCACGTGTGACGCAGGGAGGAACATGCTCGAAGTTCGCGGCGGCAATCCGCTGGGTGGAACCGTTCAGGTCAGAGGAGCCAAGAATCTGGTTCCCAAGGCCATGGTCGCCTCATTGCTGGGGGCCACGCCCTCCGTGCTGCGAGGGGTGCCGCAGATCAGGGACGTCGAGATCGTCACGGGTCTGCTCGAGCTCCATGGGGTGCGGGTCACATCCGGAGCCGACGGAGAGCAGCCCGACGGTGAACTTCGACTCGATCCCGCCCGGATGGCACAGGGCTCGATCGTCGACATCGACGCACACGCCGGGTCCTCCCGGATCCCGATCCTCTTCTGCGGGCCCCTTCTGCACAGCCTGGGACAGGCCTTCATCCCCGACCTGGGCGGTTGCCACATCGGTGACCGGCCCATCAACTTCCACCTCGACGTGCTGCGCCAGTTCGGCGCCGAGGTGGACAAGACATCCGGCGGCATCATGCTCACCGCACGTGGCCGTCTGCAGGGCACCAAGGTCGAACTGCCCTTCCCCTCCGTCGGCGCCACCGAGCAGGTGCTGCTGACCGCAGTCCGTGCCGAAGGCGTGACCGAACTGCGCAATGCGGCGATCGAGCCCGAGATCATGGATCTCATCGCCCTGCTGCAGAAGATGGGCGCCATCATCACCGTCGACACCGACCGGGTCGTGCGCATCGAGGGCGTGGAGTCCCTGCGCGGCTTCATCCACCGGGCGCTGCCCGACCGCAACGAGACCGCCTCGTGGGCCTCGGCCGCACTGGCCACCGGCGGCGACATCTTCGTCGAGGGAGCCTCCCAGCCGGAGCTCATCACCTTCCTCAACGTCTTCCGTCGCATCGGCGGCGAATTCGAGGTCGAGGAGACCGGCATCCGCTTCCGCCATCCGGGCGGCAGGCTCACCTCCTTCGCCCTGGAGACCGACGTCCATCCGGGCTTCATGACCGATTGGCAGCAGCCTCTCGTCGTCGCGATGACCCAGGCCGAGGGGCTGTCGATCATCCACGAGACCGTGTACGAGAATCGCTTCGGCTTCACCCAGGCCCTGCGGGAGATGGGCGCCCAGATCCAGCTCTACCGAGAGTGCCTCGGCGGCACGCCGTGCCGGTTCGGGCGCCGCAACTACCAGCATTCGGCAGTGGTGTCCGGACCCACCGAACTCAAGGGAACCCGCATCGACGTGCCCGACCTGCGCGGCGGATTCAGCCACCTCATCGCGGCCCTGGCCGCACGCGGGACCAGCGAGGTCCACGGCATCGAACTCATCAACCGCGGATACGAGAACTTCCTCGACAAGCTCACCGGCCTCGGTGCCGAGGTCTCTGCATGAGCGAGGAGACAGCCGAGAGGGAGCTCGTCTCCTTCGACCCGGCCTCGGTGCGCTCCCAGAGGCGTGTGGCCTTCTTCGCGGCGACCTCGGCCTACGGGCTCATGCGAACGGCGACGCGCATGACCGTCGAGGACTCGCAGAATCTGCCGCCCAAGGGCACCGGCGCCATCGTCGCGGCCTATCATGCGAACCATCTGGATCCGATCCTCGTCGGCCTCGCCGTGTGGCGCAACGGTCGGGTCCCTCACTTCCTCGCGAAATCGACCCTGTTCTCGGGCGCTTTGGGCCTCATCCTCAAGGGTCTCGGGCAGATCCCGGTGCTGCGGGCCTCGGCGCAGGCCGGTGACTCCCTCGACTACGCGAAGGAAGCCCTGGCCAAGGGAGAGACCGTTGTCATCTACCCCGAGGGCACGCTGACGAAGGACGAAGCGTTCTGGCCCCAGCACTTCAAGTCCGGGACCGCGCGCCTGGCCCTCGAGACCGGGGCCCAGGTCATTCCGGTCGCCCACTGGGGGCTCAACGGGGTCTTTCCCCGTGGGGCGAAGGTCCCGACGTTCAAGCCGCTGAGCCACACATCGGTCGTCCGTTTCGGGCCGCCGCTGGACTACACCGATCTGTGGGATCATCGAGACGAGAAACGCTCGAAGGCGTTGCTGACGAAACGACTGACGAACACCATCGCGACCATGGTCGGGCAGCTCTCGGGTCGGGAGCTGCCAGCACGATTCCACAACGAGGAGGCAGGCGAATGAGCGTCGAGAAGACCGCAGTGCTGGGCGCAGGATCGTGGGGGACCACGTACGCCGCCGTCGTCGCCGACGCCGGATTCCCCGTCACCCTCTGGGCTCGCCGGCCCGAGGTCGCTGAGGAGATCAACGCCTCCCACACGAATGAGCGGTATCTGGGGGATCGGGTCCTGCCCGAACTGCTCGCCGCCACCTCCGACGACATCGCCGCCGTCACCGACGCCGAGGTCATCGTCCTCGCCGTGCCCGCGCAGTCCCTCCGGGTCAACCTCGGCCGGTGGAAGCAGCACCTGCGCCCCGGGGTCAAGCTCGTGAGCCTGATGAAGGGCATCGAGGTCGACACGGGCAAGCGGATGTCAGAGGTCGTCGCAGAAGTCGCCGAGGTGGATCCGGCCCAGATCGCGGTCGTGTCCGGGCCGAACCTCGCCCGGGAGATCGCCGACCGCCAACCCACCGCCACCGTCGTCGCATCCGAGAGCATCGACACCGCCGAGGTGGTCGCCGAGATCAGCGCGAACGGGTACTTCCGGCCCTATACGAACACCGACGTCGTCGGCGTCGAGATGGGCGGTGCGGTGAAGAACATCATCGCCCTGGCCGTCGGCATCGCCGACGGCCAGAAGCTCGGCGACAACTCGAAGGCCTCGATCATCACCCGCGGACTGGCCGAGACCTCCCGGCTGGCTGCGGCCATGGGCGCCGAGGCCCACACTCTCTCCGGGTTGGCCGGACTCGGCGACCTCGTCGCCACCTGCGCATCGCCGCTGTCGCGGAACCGGACGTTCGGTCGCCACCTCGGCGAGGGCATGAGCCTCGACGACGTCATCGCCCACACCTCGCAGACCGCTGAGGGAGTGAAGTCGGCTCCCGCCGTTCTCGCCCTGGGGCGCAGGTACGAGGTGGATCTGCCGATCACCGAATCCGTGTGTGCCGTCCTCGGCGGACGGCTGCGGGTTGACGAACTCGCCGGTTTGCTGTTGTCTCGGAAGCGTAAGCACGAGGGGCCCCCGGCCTGACCGCCTCCACGACCACACGGCACTTCACACGACAAGGAGCAGACATGAGCGCAAACTCACCGTTCTACAATCTTTCCGATCTTCCGACGTTCACCCTCACCAGCACGGACGTCGAGAGCGGTGCCGAATTGGCCGGCGCCCAGCTCTCCGGTGCGATGGGAGTCGACGGCGGCCAGGACGTGTCGCCGCAGCTGTCGTGGTCGGGCTTCCCCGAGGAGACGAAGGCCTTCGCCGTGACCTGCTTCGATCCGGACGCACCGACCGGATCCGGCTTCTGGCACTGGGTCGTCACCGACCTCGACGCCTCGACGACCAGCCTTCCGGCCAATGCCGGGGACCCCTCGGCGGACCTTCTGCCGGCCGGGACCGTGACCTTGCGCAATGACGCCGGCCAGCCGCGCTTCGTCGGCGCAGCGCCGCCTCAGGGACATGGACCGCACCGCTACTTCTTCATCGTCACCGCTCTGTCGGAACCGCTGGGCCTCGACGAGTCGGCGTCGCCGGCCTTCGCCGGATTCAACATGTTCTTCAAGGGCATCGCCCGTGCATGGCTGGAATGCACGTTCGAGCTCAAGTGAGCTAGAGTTTTCCAGTCCGTACAAACGGTCACGCGCATACGACCAAGGATCTCCATGCCTGAAAATGATCACCGGCCACTCGTCGCAGTCCTCTTCGGCGGACGATCGAGCGAACACGCCGTCAGCTGCGTCACCGCTGCCGGGGTCATCCGGGCCGTCGACCAAGATGCCTATCGTGTCCTGCCGATCGGCATCACGAAGGCCGGGGTCTGGCGCATCGTCGATGACTGGTCGACGATGGCCTTCGACCCGGCAGATATGCCCGAGGTCGTCGATGACGGGACCGAGATCATACCGCCGATCTCCGCTCAGGGTTCGCCCCTGCTGCGCCGGGACGCGGAGGGCCGGTACACCGAACTCGGGTCCGTCGACGTCTTCTTCCCGCTCCTGCACGGTCAGTACGGGGAGGACGGGACCCTGCAGGGTCTGTTCGAACTCAGCGACACGGCCTTCGTCGGCTCGGGCGTCTTCGCCTCGGCGGCGAGCATGGACAAGCACTACACGAAGTCACTCATGGCCCACGCCGGGCTCCCGACCTGCCCGTGGGAGCTCGTGACCGAAACCATGTGGGAGACCGAACAGGCAGAGGCCAAGGAGCGGATCGCCGGCCTGGGGCTGCCCGTGTTCGTCAAACCTGCCCGGGCGGGATCATCCATGGGGGTCAGCCGCGTCGAATCCGTCGAGGGCCTGGACCAGGCGCTGCGCTCGGCCTTCGTCCACGATTCCAAGGTCATCGTCGAACCACAGGTCGTCGGCCGTGAGATCGAGTGTGCGGTGCTCGGCTCCGTGCACGACCGTGAGGTTCGAGTCTCGTTCCCAGGGGAGATCGAGGTCTCCGGGGAGCACTCGTTCTACGACTTCGAGGCCAAGTACCTCGACCTCGCCGATGCGCAGCTGACCTGCCCGGCACGTGTCGACGATGAGACGACGGCGCGGATCCGGGAACTGTCCGCAAAGGTGTTTCGCCTCTTCGACTGCACCGGTCTGTCCCGGGTCGATACGTTCGTCACGGACTCGGGTGAGGTGCTCATCAACGAGATCAACACCCTGCCCGGTTTCACCCCCACCTCGGCGTACCCGTTCATGTGGTCGAACTCGGGCATCGAATACCCGGCGCTCATCTCGGAACTCATCACCATCGCCCTGGTCGATCACGCCCGCACTCACTGAGGGCCCGGCCGACGGCTCAGCTGTCGAGGTCTTCGGCTCCCACACATCTCGCTTCGGGCTTGACGGCGCTCAGTGCCGGTGAGATGGCAGCGAGCACATCATTTCCCGACTCAGCCTTGCGGTTGACGAGCACTTCGACGGCGGGTGTGCGACCGTAGCTGGTGAACACCCACGTATCGCTCTCCTCGGAGGCCTTCGAGATCCAGTCGACGTCGCTCACGCTCACACAGCGATCGGTGGTCGGTCCGGGCGGAGCGACTCCGCAGCGTACGACCGCGATGTTCGGGTCCCCCCAGGCCTTCGTGCCCTGGGATGATGTCGTGCGTTCCTTCTCACCCGAGATCTCGTCCGGCAGGCGGAGCATGATGTCGGCGCAATCGGGATTCTGCGCGTCCTGGGCGGGTTCGACGACGACCGTCCGGGAGCACCCTGCCAGGCTCAGCCCGACCAACACCGTGGCAACTGCGGCGAGGGCGAAGGTGCGCGTCGTCCCGGCCGATGGTCGATGCGACTGGCGGAGGCGGCGAGATCTCATACAACCACCGTATCTCCCGATAACCTTGGAGGATGACCCGACTGTCCGAACTTGGCGAATCACACGTGCTCGAACGCATCCTCTCCCACTATCGAAGCGGTTCGCAGGTGATCATCGGACCCGGCGACGATGCCGCCGTGACGGCGGTCGACGCCGACCTCGTCTCCACGGCGGATATGCTCGTCGAGAACGAGGACTTCACCCGGACATGGCTCGACTGGTCTCGGCTGGGCGTCAAGGCCGCGGCGCAGAATCTCTCCGACGTGTGCGTCATGGGCGCCCAGCCGCATGGCCTGCTCGTGTCCTTGGCGATTCCGAACTCGACCGACATCGAGGACCTCGAGGCGCTCTTCGCGGGAATCGTCGCCGAGGCGGGCCGTGCGGGCGTCGAACTCGGCTGCGAGGTCCCGATCATCGGCGGCGACCTCTCCTCGTCGCAACTCATCGTCGTCGCGATCACCGCACTGGGAGCCATCGGCAAGGATGCGGCGATCACCCGGTCCGGAGCGAGGCCGGGCGATGCGATCTATCTGGCCGGGACCATCGGCCGCGCAGCCGCCGGACTCGACCTGCTGTGGGCCGGAGCGGAGCACGACACGTCCCGGGCCGCCCCCGACATGTCTGGGACCGCCCCCGACATGTCTGGGACCGACCTCGAACTCGCACGCCTCATCGACACGCAGCTGGCACCCCAGCCGGACTATGCCGCCGCCGGGCGGATGCGGGCCGCCTCGGCGATGATCGACGTCTCCGACGGGCTGAGCACGGACCTGGGACGGGTCGCCTCGGCGTCGGGAGTTCATGCTCGCATCGACCGCGCCGACCTGCAGGATCTCATCGATCCGGTGCTGCCTGCGGCACGTCACCTCCTCGGGGACGACGCAGCGGGCGCCGAGGAGCTGGCACTGGGCTGGGTGTTGAACGGGGGAGAGGACCATGGCTTCGTCGCGTCGTCGGCACCGTTCGACACGCCTCCGGTAGGCTGGCGGAGAATCGGAGAGATGAGAGCAGGCCACGGGGTCAGCCTCGACGGCGAACCGGTGCCGACGAGCGGCTTCAGCCATTTCGGGAAGTGACATGAGCACCGCCAATCAGGCCATCGGCCTCAACGGACGTCTGGCAGCCAGATGGGCGCGCCGGGCCGTCGATCGTCTGCGCAAGGAACGCGTCGAGATCGACGAACTCAACGTCTTCCCCGTCCCCGACGGCGACACCGGCACGAACATGTACCACACGTTGCGCAGCGCCTATCTGGCCGTGGAGGAGCTCACCGGGCTCGTCACCCTGCCGCAGGTCGTTGCCGCTCTCGCAGACGGGGCAGGACGGGGAGCTCGCGGCAACTCGGGGCTCATCCTCGCCGTGGCACTCCAAGGCGTCGCCGATGCGCTCGACGGGGTGACCGTGGCGACGCCGAATGCCATGGCCGCCGCCCTCGAACTCGCCTCCGAACGGGCGCGGAAATCGGTCGGCCGCCCCGTCGACGGCACCATGCTCACCGTGCTCGACGCCATGGCCACCCAGGCGCGGGAGATGGCCGAGTCGGGTGCGAACCTCATCGAACTCATCTCGTCGGTGCGCCTGCGCTCCCGCTCGGCGCTGCGAGAGACGACGGGGCAGCTGAGCGTGCTGCGCGAGGCGGAGGTCGTCGATGCCGGCTCGACCGGGATCGTCGAGCTCTTCGACCTCCTCTACGCCACGGTCACAGGACGGACACCGCAGGATTCGATGCTCGGCGAGATCACCGGTTCCCCGCGGATCGTCCACCAGGCCGGTGCCGATGAGCTCGAGATCGTCGCGACCCTCGCCACGGATCCGGCATCGATCGCCCCAGTATCCGTCGCCCCAGGATCGGCCGCTGCCGAGGGACCCGCTTCCCCCCTCGCCGAGGCGCTCGATGCGCTCGGCGGGACATCGATCGTCATCAACGGCGCCAAGGTCCATGTCCACGTCGCCGACGAAGCCACCGCCGTGACGGTCCTCGACCACCTCGCCGGCTTCGGCATCGTCCGGCTGGACATGGAGGACCTGCGCCTGCACGAGGAGGAGGGCGAGACGCACCTGGTGGCCATCGTGCAGGGCACTGGCCTGCTCATGCACTGCGCACTCAACGGGGCGACGGCGCTGACACCGGGCTCCGGGGATGTCGTGCGCGTGACCAACGACATCATCGCCGAGGAGGAACGTGAGGTTCTCGTCATCCCCAGCTCGACGACCGCACTCAGGTTACTGGGGTCGGTGGCCGGCGGACGCGTCGTCCGCTCCCGCAACGTTGCGACCCTGCTGTCGGCGCTCGCGGTCTATGATCCGTTCGCCCCGGCGGGGGAGATCTTCGCCGACATGACCGAGGCCGCCGCCGGGACCCGAGTCGGAACCATCGCCTCGCTCGAGCAGCTGGCGCTCGACCCCCACACCGAGGCTCTGCCGACCATCGACGATTCGCGAAGGATTCCGCGCTCCCACCCCTCCCAGTTCTACCGGGTCTTCATCGACGGGAAGGTCAAGACCCAGAGCACCGAGCTGACGACCCTCGTCGAGAAGCTCGCCGATCGGCTGCTGGGTGCCGGGGGAGAGCTGCTGACCCTCGTCCACGGTCCCGGCTGTCCACCCGATGTCCTCGACAGTCTGCGCGAATGGATACGCAAGTCACACGCACAGGTGCGGTTCCAGGACATCGACTCGAGAGACCGGGCCACGCTGATCATCATGGGAGTCGAATGAGCGCCCGCCTGGACGACTACTTCACCGCACGGGACCGCGGGGCGCTGAAGAAGCGCGGAATCACCTCGGTGGCGGATCTGTTCCGCTTCTTCCCCCGCAGATTCCTCATCCCCGGGGAGAAGACGCCCCTCGGCGGTCTCCCGCTGGGCGAGACCGCGATCCTGCAGGCCGAGGTCATCTCCGTCGACACCAGACGCATGCAGAAACGGCGTGGCACCATCACCGATGTGGTCGTCCATGACGGACGCCAGTCGATGAAGATCGCCTTCTTCAACCAACGCTGGTTGGACAATAAGCTGGTGCCCGGACTGACCGTCGTCTTCGCCGGGAAGGTCGAGGAATACCGGGGACAGCTGACGTTGAACTCGCCCACCTGGCTCAATCGCGACGAACACGACGAGAAGTGGACCCCGGAAGACCTCAACTCCCCCTTCCCCGTCTACCCGCGAGTCAAGGGAATCGCACAGACGCGACTGTGGAAGGCCGTCAAGGTCCTCCTCGACGTCGCCGACCCCGAGGAGTTCGAGGATCCGATCCCGGCCACCATGCGCGAGCACCTGGACCTGCCGGACCTGCGCACCGCACTCAACGACATGCATCGACCGCGCTCGGCCGAAGCGACGAACCGGGCCAAGCAGCGGTGGAAGTGGGAGGAGGCGCTCGCCCTGCAGACCGAGCTCGTCTCCCGCAAGGCCGACTACGCCCAACTCGAGGCGACCCCATTGCTCAAGGTCGGAGACAGGTGTGAGAGATTCGACCGCGATCTCCCCTTCGCCCTGACGCCCTCGCAGGTCACCGTCGGTGAGGAGATCGCCCACGATCTGGGACAGAACACGGCCATGCACCGGCTCCTCCACGGCGATGTGGGCTCCGGCAAGACCGTCGTCGCCCTCCGCGCGATGCTCAAGGCCGTCGACTCCGACTCCCAGGCCGCGATGCTGGCCCCCACCGAGGTGTTGGCCAGTCAGCATTTCGACTCCATCGAGCGTCTCCTCGGCGACCAGATGGCCCTGAGCCCGCTCCTGTCCGGTGACGACCAGGTGCGGGTGGCACTGCTGACGGGGTCCATGCCTGCCCGCGAACGCAAACAGCTGGCCCTCGACCTGGCCACCGGACAGATCGACATCGTCGTCGGCACGCATGCGCTGATGTCGGATTCGACGATGTTCGACGAGCTCGGCCTCATCGTCGTCGACGAGCAGCACAGATTCGGCGTCGAACAGCGCGAGGCGCTGCGGGCGAAGGCCGGGACCAGGGTTCCGCACACCTTGGTGATGTCGGCAACCCCGATTCCGCGCACCGTGGCGATGACCGTCTTCGCCGACCTCGACGTCTCCACGCTCAAGGAGATGCCTGCCGGGGGCAAGGACATCACGACGCACACCGTGTCACTGGCCGATCATCCTCAGTGGCTGGGCCGGGTCCACGAACTCCTCGCCCAGACCGCCGATCGCGGCGAAGGAGGGTTCGTGGTGGCACCGCGCATCGAATCCAGCGACGTCGAGGACCCGGAGACGGAGAAGGTCGAACACCGGATCGGAGTCGAAGAGCTCAAGGAGAAGATGGAGAACGCCGAGGAGCTGAGCTCACTGACCATCGGGCTCCTGCACGGGAAGATGCCGACGGCGGAGAAGGACCGGATCATGAAGGACTTCGTCACGGGGGCCATCGACGCCCTCGTGGCCACGACCGTCATCGAAGTCGGCGTCGACGTTCCCCGTGCCACCATGATGATCATCCACGAAGCGGAGCGCTTCGGCATCGCCCAACTCCATCAGCTGAGGGGACGGGTCGGTCGTGACGGGCGTCCCGCGAGCTGCTTCCTCATCAGCAACCGGCCGGAGACCGATGAGAGCTTCGACCGCCTGCGAGCGGTGGCCGGGACCCTCGACGGTTTCGAACTGGCCGAGTACGATCTCGACAACCGCGGCGAAGGCGATGTCCTCGGAGCCTCACAGTGGGGAGGGTCCTCCCTGCACCATCTGGCGATCCTGCGAGACGCGGCCATCGTCGAAGCGGCCAGGGAGTATGCGGAGAAGATCATCGCAGTCGATCCCGGGCTGCGCTCGCTGCCTGCGCTGCGCAGATTCATCAATCGGGTGCTGCCGGCGGAATCGGCGCACTTCATCGAGGCGAGCTGAGGAGGCGGCGCAATGCGGATCATCGCGGGTGCATTCAAAGGGTCCAGACTCGTCGCCCCGAGCGGGTCGAACACGCGACCGACCTCGGACCGGGTCAAGGAATCGCTGTTCTCGATGCTCGACGGCTACGGGGTTCTCAAAGCGGCGAACGTCCTCGACCTCTTCGCCGGTTCCGGCGGGCTGGGGCTCGAAGCCATGTCACGCGGAGCGGCCGAGGTCGACTTCGTCGATTCGTCGGGGTCCTCTGCCCGCGCGGTCGAGGCGAACGCGAAGAAGCTGGGAATCGGCCATTCGACCCGAATCCACTCCGCGGACGTCGTGTCGTTCCTCGCCTCGCAGCACGGTTCAAAACAGCAGGCGCCCGAACAGCACGGTCAGGCGCCCGAACAGCATGATCAGACGCCCGAACAGCACGATCCGGTACAGCTGACGTTCGAACAGCACGGATCGGAGAGCTTCGGGGGACTGGACGTCCAGCAGGAAGGCGGTGTCCTCGAGGCCAGGAGCGACGACGAGGGCCGCATCTTCGATCTGGTGTTCATGGACCCGCCCTATCCGCTCGGCGAGGACGCAGTGACACAGATCCTCAGCAGGCTCTCCGGGCTGCTCGACATGGAATCCATCGTCGTCGTGGAACGTGCTTCGCGGGCACCCGAGCCCATGATGCCGTCGACCCTCGAAGTCTTTCGCACGAAGACCTTCGGCGAGACCACGTTGCACTTCGTCCAGCTCACGGCGACAACCGAGGACGTGACCCAAGCCGTCTGAGTCGGGTCATCTGAGCCAGGACTGTCTGCCGGTTACTGCACGCTCGAGAGGAACGAGCGCGTGCGCTCGTGCTGCGGGTCGTTGAACAGCTGGTCGGGTGCGCCCTCTTCGAGGACCTGACCACCGTCGAACATCATCACCCGATGCGAGACCTCACGCGCGAACTGCATCTCGTGAGTGACCAGGAGCATCGTGATGTCCGTCGTCTCCGCGATGTCGCGGAGGACTTCGAGGACGTCTCCGACGAGCTCGGGGTCGAGTGCGGACGTGACCTCGTCGAGGAGGAGGATCTCCGGGCTCATCGCCAAAGCTCTCGCGATGGCCACGCGCTGCTGCTGACCGCCCGAGAGTCGAGTGGGATGCTCATCGGCCTTGTCTGCGAGCCCGACCTTCTCCAACAGCGACTTCGCTTCTTCTACGGCTTCGTTCTTGGACCGGCCGAGCACATGGACGGGCGCTTCGATGATGTTCTCGATGACCGTCATGTTGGGGAAGAGGTTGAACTGCTGGAAGACCATCCCGATCCGTGTCGTCATGGCACGGGTGGTCTTCGACGGCAGTTCGACTCTCTTGCCGTTCTTCTCTGTATGGGTCAGCGGCTTGCCGTCGACATAGATGTAGCCGCCGGTCAGCTCCTCCAAGGTCATGACGAGGCGGAGGATCGTCGTCTTCCCCGAACCGCTGGGCCCGATCAGGGTGACGCGCTCTCCGGGAGCGACGGTGAAGTTGAGGTCCTTGAGGACCGTCGTCTTCCCGAATCTCTTCTCCACATCCTTGAACTCGATGGCTGGTGTGGCCGAGCCCGGGGGATTCGCAGTCGGAGTCGATGAGGTGCTCTCAGTAGGTGGCAAGGCGCTTCTCCATTCGTTGGATGAGTAGGGATGTCGGGTAGCTGGCGGCCAGGAAGATGAGGCCGGCCAGGGTGAAGGCTTCCGTGTAGGCGAACTTCGCCGCACCGAACTGCTGCGCCGAGGTGACGAGTTCGACCACCGAGATCGCGAACAGGAACGGGGTGTCCTTGAACATCGCCACGGCGTAGTTTCCCAGGGACGGGATCGTGGCGCGCAATGCCTGCGGAAGCACGATTGCGGTGAACTTGCGGACCGGTGGCAGTGAGAGTGCGGTTGCTGCCTCGTGCTGTCCCGGTGGCACCGAGTCGATGCCTGCACGGTAGCTCTCCGACATGTAGGTCGAGTAGTGGATGCCGATGACGATGAAGCCGATGACAAGGGCCGGCACGTCCACCAGGCCCGGTATCCCGGCGAAGATGAAGTACACGAACATCAGCTGCATGACCAGAGGAGTATTCCTGACGAACGCGACGAGCAGTCGGACCACCCAATTGATCCAGCGTGGCAGCGAGCGGATCGTGACGGCGATGATGAGGCCGAGGATGGTGGCGATTACGGTGCCGACGCCGGTGGCGATGAGCGTGTTGACGAATCCCCGGAGGAGGAGCGGCAGCGCTTCGGCGGCGAATTCCCAATTCCAGATCACAGTGGGCCCCCATATCCGATGTTTCCGGAGTTCGGTCCGGCGATGGATGTGGAGCCGGGCTCATGCTTCCTGTCCTCCCGAGCGTCTCGGCGTGCGACACGGCGGTCGGCGCGTGAGTTCGGTCGTCTGCGGCCCAGTCGTGCTGTGGCCTTGCGTTCGAGGAAGTTCATGCCCTCCTGGAGGAGCCAAGCCATGATGAAATAGATGATGAGTCCGACCGTGAATGCGAAATACGTGTCGTTCGTCGACTGGCGCAGCTGCGTGATCTTCTCGGTGAGATCCTGCAGGGTGATGAAGGAGACCACTGCTGTGCCTTTGAGGAGCTGGATGAGCAGCGTCGCCAAGGACGGGATCATCAGTGCCCAGCCCTGCGGGAAGATGACCCGGATCATGCGCCGGGTCGGCGAGAGGCTGAGGGCGATCGCCGCCTCCCACTGCCCGGGCGCGACGGTCTTGATCGAGGAGCGGACCACCTCGGCGGAATAGGCACCATAGTTGAGCGCCAACGCACCGATGCCGCAGGCGATGGGATCGAGGTCGACCCCAAGGAGGGGGAAGACGTAGAAGAGCCAGAACAGCTGCACGAGCAGCGAGGTGCCGCGGAAGAACTCGACGATGATCCGCGCGGGAATGCGCAGCCAAGCGCGGGACGAGGTCATCGTGAGGCCCAGGACGATGGCGACGACGACCGCGCCGATCGACCCCACGACAGTGAGGATGAGTGTTGTCTGAATTCCCTCCCACAGCTGTGGGAGGAAATTCAGCAACGTGGTGAAATTGTCAGTCATGACCGGAGGTGCCCAGGAGCCGATCAGGACTCAGCTGTGGGGAGCTCGCCCTTGCACAGCTGGTCGGTCGTGATCTCGCCGGTGGGACGTTCTTCCTTCGTGAAGCCGTAGTCGCCGACGACGTCGAGGTACTTGTCCTCATCGGACACGATCTTCTCGAGCTCCTTGTTCCAGGCCTCCTTGAGTTCGGAATCGTCGGTGCGGAACACAGTGGCACCGGCACCGACCTGCGGCACTCCGTCGATCTCCTGAACGAAGGACTCGCTGACCTCGACACCGGCATCCGGGTTGTTCTTCGCCATCCAGTTGAGCGAGATGCCGGTGAGAGCGAAGACATCGGCACGACCCGTGGTCACAGCATCCATGCCGTCCTGCGGAGTGCCGACTTCCTGCGTGTCGATGCCCAGTTCCTTGGCGTAGACCGTGGTTTCGATCGCTCCGCTCATCGTCGCGAGCTTGAGACCTTCGTCCTTGACGTCCTGCATGTCCTTCATGCCCTTGCCCTCGCCTTCTTTGGTCATCAGGGCAGTGGTGTACATGAACTCGGGATCACCGAAGGCGGCCTGTTCACAGCGATCGGGGAGGATCGACATGCCGGCGGAGATCGCGCCGAAGCGATCGGCATTGAGACCGGGGATCAGCGAACCGAATTCGGTGTTGACTCCCTCGACGTCCTCGACGCCGAGCTCCTTGAATATCGTCTTGGCCATGGCAACCGATGCGCCTTGGAGCTCCCCGTCCTTTTCGAAGCTGTACGGTGCCTCACCGGCGAAGCCGACGGAGATCTTGCCCGCGTCGACTGCCTTCTGGAGTGTGCTCTCATCGGAATCGCTTCCGCCGCAAGCCCCCAGGCCGAGTGTCAGGGCGATGATCGAGGTCGCGGCGGCTAGCCCCTTGATGGCTTTCATAGCTGTCCCTTTCGTAGTAAGTCGACACATCTTCGTGACATGCGTCTCAAGGACACTATTCAATACTTTTGTTGTCCGGATGTCACACTGTCAGACAAAGTTATATGATCGTGATATGCCTCAATCCCCGACTTCGGAGCTTCCGGTTCTGCGCAAGGTCGTCCGATCATCGACGATCGACCTCATCGCCGACCAGATCAGGAATGCCATCTACAGTGGATCCCTGGCTCCGGGGCAGTCGATCAATGAGGTCCGCACGGCCGAACTCCTCGTCGTGTCCAGACCCTCACTGCGTGAGGCCCTGCAGAGGCTCGTCAGTGAGGGGGTGATGAGCCATGCCCCCGGCCGCGGAGTCCGGGTCAAGCGGATGAGGCTCGGCGACGTCGACGACGTCTATCCGGTCCGGGAGGCCCTCGAGGCGCAGGCCGTGAAGATCGTCCTCCGGACGGACAAGCCGATCGCCCGCATCCAGCAGTCACTGCACAGGCTCGAACTTGCGATCGAGGACAACACCGCCCGCGTCATCGGCGACGCAGATCTCGACTTCCACCACGCGATCGTCGCCAGTTCCGGCTCGGACCGCCTCAGCGATCTGATGAAGGTCTCGATGGTCCAGACCCGGCTGCTGTCGCTGTCCGACCGCCGCGGCTATGAGGTCAGGTGCGATCTCATCGAGACGCACAGGGAACTCGCCGAGGCGATCGCTGCGGGAGACGAGTCGAAGTCCCTGGAGATCGTCGGTCGGGTCATGGACAGTGCCGCCGCGCGGCTGCGCGACACCGTGGCCGAATCACAGGCCGTCATCGTCAGGGCCGGTGACCGCGACGGACCAGCCGATGACCAGTGGTCGGCGCTGCGGGATACGATGAAGTCATGAAGGTTGTCTGCCCCGGATCCTATGACCCGATCACCATGGGTCATCTCGATGTCATCGCCCGCAGTGCCCGCCTCTTCGACGAGGTGGTCGTGGCCGTCGTCCATAATCCCAAGAAGTCTGGACGCTTCGATCCGCAGATGCGCGCCGATCTCATTCGTCGCTGCCTGGACGAGGACGAGCGAACCCGGCGGGCGGAGAACGTCACGATCGACACCGTCGCCGGCGGGCTCCTCGTCGACTACTGCACCTCGATCGACGCACCCGCCGTGGTCAAGGGACTGCGCTCGGGCACCGACTTCGCCTACGAGCTGCCGATGGCGCTGATGAACAAGCACCTGAGCGAACTCGAGACGATCTTCGTTCCCGGCAATCCCGAATTCGAGCACGTCTCCTCCTCGCTCATCAAAGAGGTCCACGCCGGAGGGGGAGACATCGAGGGTCTCGTGCCGACCGCGGTGCTCGATGCGCTGAACGCTGCGCACTGAGGCATGCCGACTCCCTCTTCCCCCTTCCGGCCGTGGTTCCTCGGCCTCGTCCTCCACACCGTCATCGCCCAGGCGACGTACAACGGTGTCCGCGTTCTCATCTCCTACCGAACCTTGGAATTGGGCGGCAGCGGAGTCGTCCTCGGTCTCATGACCGCCTGCTACTCCCTCGTACCGCTGTTCACGGCGCTGTTCATCGGACGTCTCGTCGACCGGGGCTACGCCACCGCGGTGCTGTGGACGGGAACGGCCCTGTCGATTCTGCCCGTCGCGCTCGCGGCGCTCGCACCCAACCTCGGCGTGCTCCTCATCGCCACCATGTGTCTGGGGCTGGGGCAGATGCTGACCACGGTGGCATCCCAGGCGCTGATCCCGCAGAGCTTCCCCGCCTCGGCGCTGACGTCGAAGTTCGGCTACCTCACCCTCGGGGTCTCCATCGGGCAGACGATCGGTCTGCCGGTGGCCGGTGCAGTCGCGGGAGCGACCTCCGGGTCCCCGCAGATCGTGACCGCGCTGTGGTTCATGACCGCGGTCTCCGCACTGACCCTGGTCGCGGCCGTCGTCGTCATGCTCCGCGGCCACACCCCTCATGTCTCCCGCGCCGAGGCGGCCAAGGACGCCCGCACACCGCTGAGCCTGCTCTCGATCCGGGGAATGAAGCCCGCGATCTTCGCCTCGATGACGACGCTGGCCGCGGTCGACCTCATGACCGCCTACCTTCCCCTCATCGGGCAGCAGAACGGGCTGTCGGTGACGACCGTGACCTGGCTGCTCACCCTGCGCACCCTGGCCTCGGTGGTCTCCAGGCTGATCATCGGGGTGCTCACACGCAAGTGGAACAACCTCTCCCTGCTGTGGACCGCCTCGGTGCTGGCCGGGGCCTGCATCATCGGCATCCCGGTGTTCGTCGAACCGTGGATGCTGGCGATCCTGCTGGCCACGGCGGGCTTCTGCTTCGGGCTGACGCAGCCGCTGACGATGACCTGGGTCTCGACGCTGTCGGATCCGGCGAACCGGGCCGCCGTGCTCTCGATCCGCTTGGCCGGCAACCGACTCAGCCAAGTGGCGATACCCTCGGCGGCGTCCCTGCTCACCCTCATCGCGCCCTCGGGCATCGTGTTCACGATCGCCGGTGCTCTGCTGCTGGGAGCGGGCGGAGTCACGCTGCGCAATCAGTACGAGAAATGGTGACCGGAAGCCCCTCAGTGGTGCGGAGGGCTCGATTGGCAATGACCGGCGATGATGACTAGAATGGTGACTCGCGTGTGAACGCAGGGGCAGCATCCTCAATCACGATAGGAGGACGGGGCATGAAGAATCGATCTGAATTCGTCTATGATCTCAGGTCAATGGGATTGCTCGGTCATCCGGGTGAGTGGGAACGGGTGAACACCACCCTGCCTGCTCCGGCGGATCTCAGGATCGAAGTGATCGGGGTCGCGGAAGGTTCACCACTGACGCTCGAGCTGAAGTTCGAGAGCGTGTCGGAGGGGATCTACGTGTCGGGAACGGTCTCGGCAACGGCCCACGGCGAGGACATGCGGACTCTCGACGCCATCGAGTTGCCTGTAGACGTCGACATCAATGAGATGTATGTCTACGAGCGGGCCGAGGGCGACGAGGACTCCTATGTCATCGACCGGGATCAGCTCGACCTGGAACCCGTGATCAGAGACGCTGTCGTGATGGCCCTGCCCTTCAGTCCGTCAAAGGACCGGAGCGAGGACTTCAGCTTCACCCTGGGTGAGGATCTCGAAGCCGACGAGAGCGAATCCGAGTCGCCGTTCGCATCATTGCAGAGTTTGTTGGATGAGAAGAAAGAGAGCTAGACGTGGCTGTTCCGAAGCGTAAAATGTCGCGCAGCAACACCCGCCACCGTCGTTCGCAGTGGAAGGCCCAGGCTCCCAACCTGGTCAAGACTGTGGAGAACGGTCGCGTTGTGTACTCGCGCCCTCACCAGGCCAAAGTTGTCGAAGACTCGGCCGGCACCCCGCTGTTCCTTGAGTACAAGGGACGCAAGGTCGCTGACGTCTGACCTGTGGACACAGACACCACAGCACAACTGCAGGAGAGTCTCGGGATCGATATTGATCCCGAGACTTTTCGTCTCGCCCTGACACACCGCTCCTTCGCCTTCGAAGCCGGTGGGATCCCCACGAACGAGCGACTCGAGTTCCTCGGCGACTCGGTCCTCGGGCTCGTGGCCACCGAATCGCTGTACTACGACAACCCGGATCTGGCCGAAGGGTCACTGGCCAAGATGCGCTCCGCCGTGGTCAACACCCGAGCACTGGCGGCGATCGCCCGCAAGCACGACATCGGTCCCCACATCCTTCTGGGCAAGGGCGAAGAACTCACCGGAGGCCGCAACAAGGACTCGATCCTCGCCGACACGGTCGAAGCCCTCATCGGCGCCACCTTCGTCGCCCGCGGGCGTTTGGAGGCCTTCGCCTTCGTCCACCGGCTCATCGACGGAATGCTGTCCGACGCCGTGAACCTGGGTGCCGGGATGGACTTCAAGACCACCCTCCAGGAAGCAGCTGCCGACCTGGATCTGGGCGCCGTGAGCTACGAGATCGTCTCCTCAGGCCCCGACCACGCGATGGTCTTCACCGCGACAGCACGCCTCGGCGCCAACGGCTGGGGCAGCGGCGACGGCTCGTCGAAGAAGGCCGCCGAAGCCGCAGCTGCGGAAGTCGCCGTCAAGGCCATCCGCACCATCTACCCGGACTACAGCCGCTGAGCAGCCGTGTGGTGCCGGGCACCGTCGCTGTGAGGAACACCTGATGCCGGAGCTGCCCGAGGTCGAAAGCGTCCGCGCGGGCGTCCACGAATGGACTGCCGGTGCCACCATCACCGGCGCCGAGGTGATCGACCCCCGAATTCTGGGCACGACGTCGAGGCGACACGTCGATGCTTCCGCAGTCGACGGGTTCATCACTGCGGTGACCGGACGTCGGATCATCGCCGCCGAACGCCGCGGGAAGTTCATGTGGCTGACGCTGGGGGAGGGCCCGAGCCTGGCCCCTGAGCTCAGTCTGCTCGTCCACTTGGGCATGAGCGGCCAACTGCGCGTCCACCGGGCCGAGGATGAGGCTCACCGCCATACCCGCGCCGCTCTTCGTCTCGAGCGAGGCGATGAGAGCCTGGACCTGCGCTTCGTCGACCAACGGATCTTCGGTCATCTGGGAGTCCAGCCTCTCGTGCACGCCTACGGCCGGCTCGTCCCCGCCTCGGCGACTCACATCGCAGCCGACCCCTTGGAGGCGTCGTTCGACCCGGAATCCGTGGTCAATCAGATGGCGCTCAAGCGCACGGCGATCAAAGCGGCTCTGCTCGATCAGACGCTTGTCAGCGGCATCGGCAACATCTATGCCGATGAAGCCCTGTTCCGCGCCGGAATCCATCCCCTGGCGATCCCTGCCCGGACCCGTCGCTCCCGACTCACTGCGGGCCTCGACTCCGCGTCGTCAGTGATGGCCGATGCACTTGCCGTGGGCGGGACGAGCTTCGATGCGCTCTATGTCAACGTCAACGGCGAATCCGGCTACTTCGATCGGGCCTTGCTGGTCTACGGCCGCAGCGGGCAGGAATGCGTGCGCTGCGGAGGCCGGATCGAGAAGTTGACGATCGGGGGCCGCGGGACCCACTTCTGCCCGAACTGCCAACGCCCGCCGCGTTACCGTTGAGGGTCGCCGACCCAGCAACGCCCGTGAAGTCACCGGCGGGACAGATAGGCGAGATGTCCGTCGATCAGGCCGATTGCCCCTATTGCGCGGTTCTGTCCCAACCAGGACCGAATGCCGTTGTGGTTAGATCACATCGAAGTTCGCCATCATAATCATGTCTTCGTGTTCGAGGTTGTGGCAATGGAAGACATAGCGGCCGCGATGCCCGTCGAACCGCACGATGATGCGTGCCGTTTCGGCGGGGCGCAGGTCGATGGTGTCCTTCCACCCACTGTCGAACGGTCCGGGCCGCCGGTGCCGCGCCCCAAGACTTGGAAGGGCGAAAGGTGGAGATGAACCGGATGGTGGAAGTCGGTGGTGAGTTCCCAGATCTCGGTGCTGCCAAGCGCGACGGTCGCTTGCGCCACGTGCGGATCGAATGGTCGGCCGTTAACGGTCCAACCATGCATGCCGTCGATGGATTGCGAACGGAAGGACATCTGTCGAGTGCGAACGGCATCGGCTTCGTGCAATCGCTCGATCTCTCCGCTGAGGATCTCAGGGATCGTTGGACCGTCGGTGACGCGCCTCGCGATGTCGAAGCGCATGACGGCGGTGGTGCTCGCGGAGCCGAGGCCGTTCACGAGGCGAACGCTGGTCCCTGGTGTCAGATCCCGGAAGTCGACGAGTGCGTCGAAACGCTCGGCCGGGGCGAGTGCCAGCGAGTGATGACGTACCGGACGGGCAAGCAGACCGTGATCGGACCCGATCTGTCTAATCGGCAAATCGGGCCCTGCGCCGTCTGCCTCGAATCGCAGGCGATACCTGCGTGCGTTGGATGCGTTGAGGAAACGTAATCGATAGAGCGCGGTGTCGACCTCGTGACGCGGCCACGCGCGTCCGTTGACCAGGATGACGTCGCCGAGCACGTGATGGACGCTTGGTCATCAAAACCTGGCTTCGAGTCCGCGACCTCGACGATGTGTTCGGCTCGGCCGTACCTCGGCCCATGCGAGAGACCGCCGACGAACTTCGACACCTTCCCATGTGCTCTGATGGTTGGGTTCATGTCATGGCTTCCTCGTCGACGGCGGTCAGAGATCTGAAACAGGCGACGAGGGCCGGGCCCGCTCGGTCGGAAGCAGTGCCCGGCCCTCGGCCCGGAGTCGAGATTCGACGGTCAGCTCGTGGGGCTGTCCTCGTCGTGGTTCTCCACAGGCAGCTCGGAGGTCTCGAGCCCGAAGACCTCGCCGTCGTACTCGTCGACGGCGGTGGCCACCGACTGCTCGAGGACGTGGTTGGCCAGCTGACCTTGAATGATCAGAGGATCTCTCGACAGGTCCTTCCATAGGGCCACACACAACAGGAGCATGACGATGACGAACGGCAATGCGGCCACGATCGTGATGTTCTTCAGTCCCTCGAGCGCCTCGGCGGGATCGGAACCGCCCGCCAAGAGCATCACCGCGGCCACAGCACCGGTGGCGATACCCCAGAACAGCACGAGACGCTTGCCGGGTTCCTCCCGACCGTTGGCGGACAGCGTGCCCATGACGATCGAGGCCGAGTCGGCACCCGTGACGAAGAAGATCGCGATGAGGATCACCGTGACGACCATCAGGACGATGGCGATGACGTTCGGCAGAGGCAGCGAGCCGAGGAGGTCGAACAGGATCGTATCCATGTTGATGTCCGGCTCACCATCGACTATCTTCGCGAGTGCTTCGACCGTGCCCTCGCCGCGCTCGGCGCGCTCCTGGATGCCGATGGCGCCGCCGCCGAAGATCGCGAACCAGATGGTCGAGACCACGGAGGGAACGATGAGGACGCCGGTGATGAACTGGCGCACGGTGCGGCCGCGGGAGATGCGGGCGATGAAGAGGCCGACGAAGGGCGACCAGGAGACCCACCAGGCCCAGTAGAAGACGGTCCATGACGACAGCCACGTATTGACGTCCTCACCGTTGGCCGAGGTCCGTGAAGCCATCTGCGGCAGATCCTCGATGAACGAACCGAGCGAGGACGGGATCACATTGAGGATGAACAGCGTCGGTCCGCCGATGAAGACGATGAGCGCGACGATGACGGCAAGGACCATGTTGATGTTCGACAGCCACTGGATGCCCTTCTCGACACCGGACACGGCCGAGGCGACGAAGGCAGCAGTGAGGATCGCGATGATGATGACGAGGATCGGCGAGGTGACGTCGGACATGATGCCCGCCGACTCGATGCCGCCGCCGATCTGGATCGCGCCGAGGCCCAGCGAGCAGGCCGAGCCGAAGAGCGTCGCGAGGATCGCGAGGATGTTGATGACCTTGCCGCCGACACCGTTGACTGCGCGCTGACCGAACAGCGGGGTGAACATCGACGAGAATAGCTGGGACCGGCCGAGGCGGAACGAACCGTAGGCGACGCCGAGACCGACGATGGCGTACATGGCCCAGGGGTAGAGGGTCCAGTGGAAGAGCGTCGTGCCCATCGAGGTGCCCATCGCCTCGGGCGTGGACCCGTCGACGGTCGCCGGCGGGGGAGACATGTAGAAGAACAGCGGTTCACCGACCGCGGAGAACACGAGTCCGATGCCCATCCCCGTGGCGAACATCATGGAGATCCATGAGGAGGTTTTGAACTGCGGCTTCTCGTCATCGGTGCCCAGCGGGATCCGCCCGAACTTGGACATGGCGACGATGATGACGAAGATCGTGAAGATCGTGGCGGCGATGACGAAGAGCCAGCCGAAGTTGTCCATGACGCCGTTCAGCAGAGTTCCCGCGACGGATCCGAGACTGTCCGGGGAGACGAAGCCCCAGACGACGAAGGCCACGGCGAGGATGCCTGCGGCCGAGAACACGACCTTGTCGACACCCTTGCGGATCAGCGGCCTCTGCCGTGTGGTCGGATTCTTCAGGTGCCGGATCAGCTCCTGAGTCTTGGTGGTATCACTGCTCATAGCGATGCTTGCCGGTCAGCGCGGCCGCAGTCGTTCTGCAGACAGTCGTGATCGGCGCTCCTTCCTGCTCATGGACGGCATTGAGCGTTCATCAGACGACAGTGTCGTACACAGATGGACTCAGCCCGATTTGACAGATCTCCGTGGGTTCGCGCCGTTGATCTTCTCAGTTGAGAGACACTGCGGGGCACTATCGGGACAAATGCCCGGGACATGCCCAAGGCCCCGCCGCGAACGACGGGGCCTTGACCAGCTCCCCCGGCTGGGCTCGAACCAGCGACCCTTCGATTAACAGTCGAATGCTCTGCCAACTGAGCTACGGAGGAAAGACGCCGAAATCGGCGCACGAGGAGACACTCTACCAAAAGATTCCGGAAATGCAGGTCGGCACCCGGGATATGCTGGTGAGACGATGCATCTGAAAAGCCTGACCCTGCGAGGATTCAAGTCCTTTGCCTCGGCCACGACACTCAAGTTCGAGCCGGGCATCACCTGCGTTGTCGGCCCCAACGGCTCCGGCAAGTCCAATGTCGTCGACGCCCTGTCATGGGTGATGGGCGAGCAGGGGGCGAAGAATCTGCGCGGGGGCAAGATGGACGACGTCATCTTCGCCGGCACCTCCAAACGTCAGGCATTGGGCCGCGCCGAGGTGGCCCTGACCATCGACAACACCGACGGAGCCATTCCCGTCGACTACACCGAGGTCACGATCTCGCGCACCCTGTTCCGCACCGGGGGGAGCGAGTACGCCGTCAACGGCGCACCAGCCAGGCTCCTCGACATCCAGGAGCTGCTCAACGACTCGGGGCTGGGCAAGGAAATGCACGTCATCGTGGGGCAGGGACGCCTCGACGCGATCCTCCACGCCGACCCGATCGAGCGCCGCAGCTTCATCGAAGAGGCCGCAGGCGTCCTCAAACACCGCAGGCGCAAGGACAAGGCTGTGCGGAAACTCACCGGTCTGCAGACGAACCTCGACCGTCTCTCCGATCTGCGCACCGAGCTCAACCGGCAGCTGGGGCCTCTGGGTCGTCAGGCCGAGGCCGCGCAGAGGGCCGCCACCGTCCAAGCCACACTGCGCGATGCGACGGCGAGGCTGTTGGCCGACGACACCGTGCGGCTGCAGGCCTCGCTGGCCTCGACCGTCGGCGCTGAGGGCGAGGACGGCGGTGATCGCATCGGCGATCTCGAACATCGACGGGCGCGCACGGAGGACCGCCTGCAGGAGATCGAGACGCGCCTGGGAGGACTCGACGCCGAAGTGGAGGATCTGCGCAGCGCGGAGTCACGGACCCAGACCCAGATCGTGCGGGCGAGGGGAGTCGCCCAGCGGGCCGAAGACAAACGCTCCCACCTGCTCTCCGAGGTCGCGAGTCTGGGCAGACGGGAATCGAAGTCGCCGGAGGAACTCCGGTCCCAGGCCGAACACCTCAAGGGTGAGCTCGGCACCGCGCAGGAGGCCGTCGACGAATCCGCGGCGGCATTGGATCGCTCACAGGCGCGCAAGGACGAGCTCACTCTGGCACTGAAGAGAGCCGAAGACGAGGTCAAGGCCGCGCAGGTGGCCATCACCGAGGCGATCAAGAACCGGTCCACGCTGCAGTCGAAGAGATCGCAGGCCGCCGAACGGGCGAAGGACCTCGGCTCCCGGATCGAAGCCAACCGGGCAGAGATCGAGACGGTGACGGACCGCATTGCCGAACGCACCGCGGAGCTGACGAGCGCCGAGGCCGCCGTCGAGGGCGTCGAGGCGGGAGAGAGCGAACTCGACCGGGAGTACGAATCGGCCAAGGACGCGCAGGACGATCTTGAGGCCGAACTCGAAGAACTCCGGACACAGAGGGCCACGACCGCCTCGGAGCTGGCCTCGGCCGAGGCTCGTGCCGAGGCACTGTCACTGGGCACGGCTCTGGAAGCCGATCTCGAGGACATCGTCAACGCAGACCTGCCGGGCGTCGGCTCGGCCGTGACCGAACGTCTGAGCGTGGTCGACGGATTCGAGATGGCCGTGGCCGCGGCCCTGTCGAATACGATCTCCGGAGTGCTCGTCGACTCAGGCCGGGCGGCGCTGGACGTCCTCAACCACCTCGGCGAGGAGACGAACGTCCACCTCACGATCCCTGCAGGGGCCACGGCGGGCCGGGGCGCCGGAGCCCACCCCGGATCCGGCGCGGGAAAAGGGACGGACGCGACCAAAGCCCTGCCCACGCTCGACGGGACGGTCGGCGGTGCCTCATCGGTGCGCTGGCTGACCGAGATCGTCAGCAGCGACATCCCAGAACTCGACGCACTGCTGAACACGACGCTGGCACCGGTCGTGTGCGTCGACGATGCGGCGAGCGGACTGGCGATCATCGAGGACCATCCCGAACTCACAGCCGTCACCGTCCACGGTGAGGTCCTCACCGCAACGCGGGTCAGCCGGGCTCGCACCGCCTCGGGCACCCGCCTGGCTTCGCAGACCGCGCTCGAGGACACCCGCACCACGATCACCGAGCTGCAGAAGGCACGGACCCGGATCGACGCCGACATCGACAGGGTCGACGCAACACTGACCGAGGCGAAGACGACGGCCGCAGCAGCCCTTGAGAAGCTGCACTCCTCGGACGCGAAGATCATGGCCGCCGGTGAAGAGGTGTCCCGGATCACCGGCGACATCGACACGGCCCGGACACGACTGCAGCGGGCCAAGGACAACGAAGTCGAGCTCGCGGAACGACTGGAGACGGCCGAACGCGATGCCCGCACGGCCGAATCCGCGCTCGCCGGCACGGAGGACGTCGACGAGGTCGTCGACACCACCGAACGCGATGAGCTGAGCCGACAGGTGTCGCAGTCGTCCGAAGACGTCATCGAAACCCGGATCAGCCACAAGGCGGCCACGGACCGGACCAGGTTCCTGTCCGACAGGGTCGACTCCCTGATGCGCTCGGCCGCGGCGGAGGAGACTGCCCGTGAACAGACGCAGCGGACGATCACGCGCAAGAACCGGGCGGCGACCTCGGCGGTGCACATCGCCGAGACCGCGCAGACCGCGGCGGGCATCGCGGAGACAACAGTGGGCGAACTCGGCTCCCAGATCCAGGTCCGCGTCGAGGAGCGCGGGCAGCTGCGGGAGGAGAAGGGCCACCTCGGCGAGGAACTGGGCACGACGCGCGCGGAGCTGCAGCGGCTCAAGGACGCTGCGGCCGAAGCAGAACTTGCGAAGGAGCGATACCGGCTCAAGCTCGAGGAGATCGAGACCCGCGCGGGGGAGGAGACCGGGCTCGGCCTCGAACGCCTGGTCGAACTCTACGGTCCCCAGACTCCCGTTCCTGCCTTCGACGAGGGCGAGGAGGAGCGTCCGTATGTGCGTTCCGAGGTGGAGAAGCGCCAGAAGCAGGCCAATGCCGCACTCAAACGCATCGGAACGGTCAACCCTCTGGCGCTCGAGGAGTACGAAGCGCTCAAGGAGAGACATCAGTTCCTCGAGAAGCAGATCGCCGATATCGAATCGTCGAGACGGGACCTGATGAAACTCGTCGAGGAGGTCGACCGGCACGTCGAACGGGTCTTCGCCGAGGCCTATGCGGACACAGCGAGAGAGTTCGAGGACATCTTCTCCCGCCTGTTCCCCGGTGGCGAGGGCTCGCTGAGCCTGACCGATCCCGCCGATATGCTCACGACCGGAGTCGACGTCCACGCCCGACCGGCGGGCAAGAAGGTCAAACGACTGTCCCTGCTCTCAGGTGGGGAGCGGTCACTGGTCGCCGTCGCCATGCTTGTGGCGATCTTCAAGGCCAGGCCCAGCCCGTTCTACGTCATGGACGAGGTGGAGGCGGCACTCGACGACCTCAACCTGTCCCGCCTGCTGACCGTGTTCGAAGAGCTGCAGGACTCGTCCCAGCTCATCGTCATCACCCACCAGAAGCGGACCATGGAGATCGCCGACGCCCTCTACGGGGTGACGATGCACGGCGACGGTGTGTCGAAGGTGATTTCCCAGCGGATCCCATGACTCGGCCTCGAACTCAGATGCCGATTCGGCAGAGATGCCCAGGGGAGTCCCAGGGAATTCTCCAACAGGCGCATGACCCCGGAGCACGAATGTTGCGGCTCGGGACTATAGACTTGGGGCCGAGGAAGTGTTGTCGTAAGACCTTGAGGAGCGGGACGTCCATGGCCGAGTCGGCTGAATCGCGAGGTGACTCGAGAGCATGAGTGCAGTACTCGTCGTCATCGTCGGACTCGCCGTATCGTTCGCGCTCGCCCTCGTCGTCGTCCTCCTCGTCGCTCTGCCGGGTCTGAGAGCCGAAGGCCGCCTGCGGTACTCATCCGATGTGCAGCGGTTTCGACTGCCCGGGCAGTGGACCGGCTACGACGACGAGGTCCACGAATTCTTCGGCCACGATGACGGCACCTCACATCTGGCGACCCGGGAGCAGGCCGCGGTCACAGCGATCCGAGACCACTCCTACGTACTCAGGCCGCAGCCGCGTCGGCACGCAGCGCCCTCGCTGCTGACGGTGAGGCCGCGCACTCGCCATTGGAAGATCCCGGAATCCGGAACCGGTTGGAGAACCACGGCCGGGCTGCTCTTCGGCAGTCGAGGTTCGTGACCGGACCACGCACAATCATCACGAGCACCCGAAGGACAGCGGGGTGCACGGGTGCAGGCCAACGGAGCGCACTCAGTCGGACTCGGGTCGATGAGCGCGAAGCCCATGAACGAGGGTCGGCACCCCTGACCAGCGGTCTCCGCGGACCAACGCGGGGCCTGCGAAGGTAAGCAAAGGAGGACGCACGTCAATGGATCAGCCGATCATATTGCTCATCGTCGCAGCCATCGTCTTCATACTCGTCGTCGGGCTGGGGTTCACCCTGCGCGTCAACGCCAAGAAGAAGGGGCTGCGCGAGGAGCGCAGCATCGATGCCGACGTCACCGGCGAACTGAAGATCGACGAGATCGCCGAGGCCGTGGTCGAGGAGAAGGCCACGGCCCGCGGGTCCGAGGTCCCCACCGAACCGGCGAACCGCCTCGTTCGCCTGCGTGAGCGACTCGCGAAGTCGAACTCCGGTCTGGGGCGGGGACTGCTCAACCTCCTGTCCCGGGACACGCTCGACGAATCGACGTGGGAGGAGATTGAGGACACCCTCATCCTCGCCGACGTGGGCGTCGACCCGACCACCGAGCTCGTCGACAGACTGCGAGAGCGCGTCAAGGTCCTCGGCACCCGCGAACCCGAAGAGGTCAGAGGGCTGCTGCGCGAAGAGCTCATCCACATCGTCGATCCGACGATGGATCGCAGCCTCGCAACGGCCGGCACCGAAGGAGACCCGGCCGTGATGCTCGTCGTCGGGGTCAACGGATCGGGCAAGACCACGACCGTGGGCAAGATCGCCCGCGTGCTCGTCGCCGAGGACCAGAGCGTGCTGTTGGGTGCGGCCGATACGTTCCGCGCCGCCGCCGCCGAACAGCTGTCCACCTGGGGCGGCCGGGTCGGCGTGGAGACCGTCCGTGGTGAGGAGGGAGCAGACCCCGCCTCCGTGGCCTACTCGGCCGTCGAACGGGGCAGGGCCGAGGACACCGATGTCGTGCTCATCGACACCGCCGGACGACTGCAGAACAAGATCGGCCTGATGGACGAGCTCGGCAAGGTCAAGCGCGTGGCGACCCGCCCCCTGGGGGAGGGCCACGAGATCGACGAGGTGCTCCTCGTCCTGGACGCCACGACCGGTCAGAACGGAATGCAGCAGGCCAAGGTCTTCGCCGAGGCAGTCGACATCACCGGCATCGTGCTCACGAAACTCGATGGCACGGCCAAGGGCGGCATCGTCGTGGCCGTCCAGCGAGAACTCGGAGTTCCGGTCAAGCTCGTCGGCCTCGGCGAGGGCGCCGACGATCTGGCACCGTTCACCGCCGAAGGATTCGTCGACGCACTGCTGGACTGACCCCGCATCGCCGCGAGGCGAGCCGCTTGTCGGCGCATTCCCAGCTCTGTCGGTTTCAGTCGGACATGGGTGAGTTGTTAGTCTAGAGAGTCGACCAATTCATCGTGAAGAAGGCTTGCACGTGTTTAACTCTCTTTCCGACAGGCTCACCGCGACGTTCAAGAACTTGCGCGGCAAGGGCCGGCTGTCCGAAGCCGATGTGGATGCCACCATCCGCGAGATTCGGCGTGCACTTCTGGACGCCGACGTCGCTCTGCCCGTCGTCCGGGCATTCACCGGCCGGATTCGCGAGCGAGCCCTGTCCGAAGAGGTTTCGAGCGCGCTCAACCCGGGCCAGCAGGTCGTCAAGGTCGTCAATGAGGAACTCGTCGACATCCTCGGCGGGCAGACCCGGCGACTGAACTACGCGAAGCGTCCTCCCACCGTCATCATGCTCGCCGGCCTGCAGGGTGCGGGTAAGACCACCCTGGCCGGCAAGCTCGCCCACTGGCTGAAGTCCGAAGGCCACCGCCCGATGCTCGTCGCGGCCGATCTGCAGCGTCCCAACGCGGTCAATCAGCTCGAGATCGTCGGAGAGCGTGCAGGCGCATTCGTCTACGCTCCGGAGCCGGGCAACGGCATCGGTGATCCGGTGCAGGTGGCCACGGACTCGCTCGAGGTTGCGAAGTCGAAGCTCCACGACGTCGTCATCGTCGACACCGCCGGGCGCCTGGGCATCGACAAAGAGCTCATGCAGCAGGCCGCCGACATCCGCACCGCGGTCTCCCCGGACGAAGTTCTGTTCGTCATCGACGCGATGATCGGCCAGGATGCCGTCAAGACCGCCGAGGCGTTCCTCGAAGGAGTCGACTTCACCGGTGTCGTGCTCTCCAAGCTCGACGGCGATTCGCGTGGTGGTGCCGCGCTGTCCGTCGCCGAGGTGACCGGCAAGCCGATCATGTTCGCGTCGACCGGTGAGTCGATGAAGGAGTTCGAGCAGTTCCATCCCGACCGGATGGCCGATCGGATCCTCGACATGGGCGACATCCTCACCCTCATCGAGCAGGCCGAGAAGAACTTCGACGAGAAGGAGACCGCGAAGCTTCAGAAGAAGGTCGAGGCCGGTGAGGACTTCGACCTCAATGACTTCCTGACCCAGATGTCGGGCCTGAAGAAGATGGGCTCGATGAAGAAGATGCTGGGCATGATGCCCGGTATGAGCCAGTACAAGGATCAGCTGGAGAACTTCGACGAACGTGAAGTCGACCGCGTCGAAGCCATTGTGAGATCGATGACCCCGGCCGAGCGCACGAATCCGAAGATCCTCAACGGCTCGCGGCGCTCCCGCATCGCGAAGGGTGCCGGCACGACGGTGAGCGCGGTCAACCAGCTGATGGAGCGCTTCACCCAGGCGCAGAAGATGATGCGCGGAATGACCCGGGGCGGCGGTGCGCCCGGGGCCGGTGGAGGCGGTGGGATGCCCGGTATGGGAGGTATGCCCGGCATGGGCAGTCTGCCCAGTGGAGCCCCGAACCGCAAGAAGAAGACCACCGGGAAGAAGAAGGGCCGCAAGGGCGGTCAGTCGGGCAACCCGGCCAAGCGCGCCCAGCAGGCTCAGGAGCTTGCCGATAAGAAGGCCGGGAAGACGAAGGACCCGGTCGGGTCCGCCTTCGGGGGAGTCGATCTCGACAACGACGAAGAGTTCGATATGAAGAATCTTCCGAAGGGCTTCGGAGGGATGTTCCCAGGTGGAAAGTAGCAGTCCTTTCTGGCACAATTGACTACTGTACTTTTGCTTCCGGCGTGGGCCCTCTCTTCTGCGCCGAGGTGATCGTCCAGGTCACAGACTCCGCGAGGTCAACCCCACGATTCTTTTGGAACGTCTGTGCAACAAAAAGACAAAAGGAGACACCACTGAAGTGGCAGTCAAAATTCGCTTGAAGCGCATGGGCAAGATCCGTGCACCGTTCTACCGCGTCGTCGTTGCCGATTCACGCACCCGTCGTGATGGCGAGGCCATCGAGCAGATCGGCATCTACCACCCGACCCGCGAGCCCTCGGTCGTCGAGATCAACTCGGAGCGTGCTCAGTACTGGCTCTCCGTTGGTGCTCAGCCGACCGATCAGGTTCGGGCCCTGCTCAAGCTCACCGGCGACCTGCAGAAGCAGACCGGCGAAGGCGAAGCAGTGAACACCGTCAAGCCGCAGCAGGAGAAGGAGGCCTTCGTGGCTCCCTCCGCCGGATCGGTGATCAAGGAGGCCATCACTCCGAAGGGCTCGGACAAGGCCGATGACGCGGCTGCGGACGCATCCGAAGAGAGTGCTGAAGCCTGAGATGTTGGCAGATTCGCTCGAACACCTGGTCCGCGGCATCGTCGATCATCCCGATGATGTCGCTGTTCGATCCCGCTCGTCACAGCGCGGGAGCACGCTCGAGGTCCGGGTCCATCCCGAAGACCTCGGCCGTGTCATCGGTCGTGCGGGGAGAACCGCAAAGGCTCTGCGCACCGTGATCAACTCTCTCGCCGGCCGTGAGTCGGTGCGAGTGGACCTCATCGAGGCGTAACACCTTCATCGGGAATGGGGGACGCGGCGAATCATCGCCGTGTCCCCCATTCCTGTATTCAGCGGCCGTGGGCCGAGGTCCGGCGGCCGTGGGCCGAGGTTCGGCGGCCGTGGCCAGATGTCAGGCGGGCGACCCGATCGCACCCAGGTGGTCCGAGTGGGGCTCGGGCGGGGCGATTTCGGGCGGGCGGTGCGAGTGTCCCGGGAGGGGCGAAACATGAGCGAGAGAGCCGTCTAAACTGAATGGGTGAGGCAAACGAGAACCCGCGCGGACTTGAGCACAGGCAGTCTCACAGTCGGTAGCACAGGCAAGGCGCCCGCGCCTTTCACGGGCGCGAGCACGAACACTTCCATGGGCACGACACAAGCAGCCCCACGGGCACTGGGGCAAACATTTTCACGAGCACGAGGAGCAGCATGGACACGGTGATCGCACGGTTGGGGAAACCGCACGGCATCAGAGGCGAATTCACCGTCGAGGTGCGCACCGACCGGCCGGACGAGCGCTTCGTTCCCGGAAGTATCTACTCCACCGACCCCGACATCGGTGAGCTGACGCTGAAGTCGGCGAGGTGGCATCGGGACCGGCTGCTGCTGACGTTCGATGAGGTTTCCGACCGAAACCGGGCCGAGGAGATCCGCAATACACTCATCCTCAGCAGCCAGTCCGACGACGAGGACGACGATGCGTGGTACCTCGAGGATCTCGTCGGACTCGGTGTCTTCGAAGGACCGGAGCGAGTCGGTGAGATCGTCGATGTGACGAACGGACTGGCACAGGATCTGCTCCACATGAACCACATCGACGGCCACGAAGTGCTCATTCCCTTCGTCGCCGCCATCGTGCCCGAGGTCGATGTCGAAGCCGGGTGGATTCAGGTCACGCCTCCGGCCGGTCTCTTCGACGCCGAATGAGCCCGTCCATGCGCATCGACGTCGTCTCCATCTTCCCGGAATACCTCGAAGGGCTGAAGCTCTCCCTCATCGGCAAGGCCGCCGAACAAGGACTGCTCGACCTCAACGTGCACGACCTGCGAGATTTCACGTTCGACCGCCACAACACGGTCGACGATTCTCCCTACGGAGGGGGAGCCGGAATGGTGATGAAGGCCGAGCCCTGGGCGCTGGCACTCGAGCACATCCTCGGCGAGGGGCCCCGCGGGGCATCGGCATCGGTCGGTGACCACGATGGCGAGAAGCCCAAGCCGATCCTCATCGTGCCCAGCCCGGCGGGCCGCGTATTCGACCAGCGTGTGGCCGAAGACCTCGCGGGCGCCGAGCATCTGGTGTTCGCGTGCGGGCGGTATGAGGGCATCGATCAGCGGGTCATCGACTGGGCGGGGGAGCACTTCGATCTGCGGCCGATGAGCATCGGAGACTATGTGCTCAATGGGGGAGAAGTCGCCTCGATGGCCATGATCGAAGCCGTCAGTCGGCTCGTTCCCGGAGTCATCGGAAACCCCGAATCGCTGACCGAGGAGAGCCACGAGGACGGCCTCCTCGAGTACCCGATCTACACGAAGCCCGCCAGCTGGAGGCAGCGCGACGTGCCCGAGGTCCTGCTCAGCGGAAACCATGGTGCGATCGCACGGTGGCGACGCGACCGACGACTCGAACGCACGGCGGAGGTCAGACCCGATCTGATCGCGAAATTGGGCGAACTGGACAAGCACGATCGTGCCGTTTTGGAACGGTTTGAGTCCGGAGACGAATCCATGACAGAATAGAACGTCGCGTTTGTTGGCATTCACCTGCTTCAGGGGGCTGGATGCCCAGAACCATTCTCGGGTATCGACACCGGGGAATGCCGGGGAGCGATCCCGACAGACGATCCAATCACCGGTTCGACCGGTCCGATATGCGTGTCCTCGACCTGAAGCAGGGGACACAGGAGAGACACAATGCAGAAGCTTGATGTTGTTGATGCGGCCTCGTTGAAGTCCGACGTGCCTGATTTCCGCCCCGGTGACACCCTCAACATCCACGTTCGCGTGATTGAGGGAACCCGCTCGCGTATCCAGGCGTTCAAGGGAATCGTCATCCGCCGCCAGGGCGACGGAGTCCGCGAGACCTTCACCGCCCGTAAGATCAGCTTCGGCGTCGGCGTCGAGCGCACCTTCCCGGTCCACTCGCCGATCGTCGAGAAGATCGAGGTCACCGCTCGCGGCGACGTTCGTCGCGCCAAGCTGTACTACCTGCGCGAACTGCGCGGCAAGGCGGCACGCATCCGCGAAAAGGCCTGATTCGTTGCCTGGCACTGTGGGCGATGACCACCCCGTGCCGAAGAACCACGAAAACGCGACCTTCGGGTCGCGTTTTCTGTACTCAGCGCGCTTCTGGAAGTTCATCGCTGCGATCGCGATCGTCATCCTCGTCGTCGGCGGGGCGGTCCGCGGATTCGTCATCCAACGGTTCACCATCCCCAGTGCGTCGATGCAGCCGACTCTGGACGTCGGCGACGACATCACCGTGTGGCGCCCCGATGCGCTGAGTTCGGACATCCGACGCGGAGACATCGTCGTCTTCGACGGTCGTGGGTCGTTCATCGACGACCCCCTGCCGACGCCGCTGCAGAAGGCAGGGGCCTGGATCGGTCTCGGCAGTCGCGACGTCTACTACGTCAAACGCGTCATCGCAGTCGGAGGAGATACGCTCGAATGCTGCGACGCCGAAGGACGACTGCTGCTCAACGAGGAACCACTGGAAGAGGATTACGCGCCGCATCCCGCATCCGCCTCCGAATTCTCCATCGAAGTGCCGGCCGACACCATGTGGGTGATGGGTGACAACAGAGACGACTCCGCCGATTCGCGGGCGCTGCTGGGCAAGCCCGGAGGCGGATTCATCCCCCTCGACCGCGTGATCGGGCCAGTGATCGGACACGGCTCCTCGGTCGACTGAGCGACCCCGTAGAGTTGTTCACTGCCTGAGCGGAACCTCGACGAGGTGCTGGTACGCTCATTTCAGTCCCTCTGCGGGACACAAGGTCCGATGCGAAAGCGAACGAATGTCAGCCGAAACAGAAGCTTCCCCACCTTCAGCCTCGAAGAGATTCCTCCGCGGCCTGCTCGAGACCGCAGCGATCATCCTCGTCGCCATCCTCATCTCGACCGCGCTGAAGACCTGGGTCGTCCGTTCGTTCTACATCCCTTCCGGCTCGATGATGGATACCCTGCAGATCGACGACCGGGTCCTCGTCAACCAACTCGCACCCCGATTCGGGCCGGCCGAGCGCGGCGACATCATCGTCTTCGACGACCCCGATCATTGGCTGTCACCGGAGGAGGTCTCCGAATATCAGCCCAACCCGCTCCTCGAGTTCGTGGGCCTGGCTCCGGCAGACGGAGGCAAACAGCTGATCAAACGCGTCATCGGGGTCGGCGGTGACACCGTCGAATGCTGCGATGGGCAAGGGCGCATCCTCGTCAACGGCGAACCCATCGACGAGACGTACCTCGACGAGGGCACAGCAGCTTCGGAGGTGGAGTTCGACGTCACCGTCCCGGAGGGCCACTACTGGGTGATGGGCGACAATCGCGGCAATTCCGCGGACTCGCGCTACCACCAGGACACCGAACCCTTTGTCCCCGAGGACCATGTCGTGGGCACCGTCTTCCTCATCAACTGGCCCTTCAAGCACTTCACCTGGGTGTCCAACCCGGAAGCGGTCTTCGCCGACGTGCCTGCCCCAGAAGGGATCACCGGCGGCTGATGGCACGGACAGGACTGCACGACCTCAGTCGTGAACGCGCCCTGCTGGCAGAGGGCTTCGACCACGTCATCGGCGTCGACGAGGTCGGCCGTGGCGCATTGGCGGGCCCGGTCAGCGTCGGCGTCGCCCTCTTCGACCTCAGAGAGCTCACCGACGCCGAGGTGCCCGCTGGAATCCACGATTCGAAGCAGCTGAGCGCGCCCTCGCGGCAAGCCGCCACCGACCGTGTCCACGGTTGGGCGCGGGCCGCAGCCGTGGGCTCGACGTCTCCCAGCGAACTCGACGCACTCGGAATGACCATGGCGCTGAACCTCGCCGGGCGACGAGCCCTCAACGACATGCTCATGCCCAGCACGGAAACAGCGGTCCTGCCGTCCCGCACGATCGTCCTCCTCGACGGCAGACATGACTGGCTCTCGGCCCCACTCACGCTCGACTGCCTGAGGATATTCGGGTCGGCGGCCGATCTCGAGCTGCCTGCAGTGCGGACCGTGATCAAGGGCGACGGCAGCGTTCCCGTCATCGCCGCAGCGAGCATCGTGGCCAAAGTGGCACGCGACGAGGCGATGATCGCACTCGCCGAGGCGCATCCCCAGTATGGTTGGGAGTCGAATGTCGGATACGGCACGAGCAGGCACCGTCGGGGCATCGTCGATTTCGGCCCCAGCATTCACCACCGGAGAAGCTTCCGCCTGCACGCGAGGCACGATGCGAAGGAGGGATCGTCATGAGCACAGATGATCTGGACGACTACGAAGCCCAGCTCGAGCTTCAGCTCTACAAGGAATATCGCGATGTCGTCGGGCTCTTCGCCTACGTCGTAGAGACGGAACGGCGCTTCTACCTCGCCAACCATGTCGACCTCAAGGCACACAACGATGCCGGCGACGTCTACTTCGAGCTCACCCTGCGTGATGCGTGGGTGTGGGACAGCTACAGGTCCGCGAGATTCATCAAAACGGTGCACGTGCTGACATTCAAGGACGTCAACATCGAAGAGATCGCCAAGAGCGATCTGGAACCGCCGACGTCGATCGGGGGCTGAGCAGGCCGGTCCCTGCAACCGGAACCGAGGCAGGGACTGCCATCGGTCAAGGGAGGCGGAAGTTCAGTCGGGAGAGCGGACGACTCGACAGAGATTCGTCTGTGGATTGCGCCCCGACTCGCGCATGATCGGCCTGTGGACGGAGAAGCGTCGTCCACAGGCCGAGGCTTCGCTCTTGCCGTGCAATGATGAGCGCTGGTGGTCTGTCTCCCATGAGACCGACAACTGGGAAACGGAGCACAAGCACCTCGGGCCTGCGCCAGCGCGCACTGGGCCGGGCCGGTGAGGACCTTGCGGCCGAGTTCCTGCAGCGGCAGGGAATGGTGATCGTCGAACGCAACTTCACCTGCCCCCGAGGAGAGATCGACATCATCGCTCGAGACGGTGACGCCATCGTCTTCGTCGAGGTCAAGACCCGCAGGAACCTGGCACTCGGCTCTCCTCTCGAGGCCGTGACCGGAGCGAAGCTGAGACGGCTCAGAATGCTGTCGGGGATCTGGCTGCGCGCACAGACCGAGTACTACGCGAGCATCCGCATCGATGCTCTCGGCATCGTCATGGAACCCGTACCCGGCTTTGCCCACCGTCGCAACGTGCAGGTCGACTCGTGAGCGAAGAACAGAGACTCAACGTGATCGGACGGTCGTCGGCCGTCGCCCTGTGGGGACTGGCCGGCAAGATCGTGTCCATCGAAGCCTGCGTCAGTGCGGGCCTGCCGGGAATCGACATCGTCGGCCTGCCGGATGCCTCGGTGAGCGAATCCCGGAAACGACTCCGGGCGGCACTGGCATATCTGGGGATCCCCGTGGCAACACAGCATCTGACCATCAACCTCACCCCGGGGACCGTACCGAAGATCGGCACCGGCTTCGACCTCGGAATCGCAGTTGCCGTGCTCAAAGCCCAAGGTGTCATCGCACAGCCGGACACGGAATCGATCATCCACTGCGGCGAACTCGGCCTCGACGGGCGCATCCGCCCCGTCAACGGCGTGCTGCCGATCCTGCACAGCGGTCTGCAGGCCGGATTCGACCGCTTCGTCGTTCCGGCCGGAAACGAGGAGGAGTCCTCACTGGTCGGTGGGGCCAGAGTCAGGGCAATCGCCTCACTGGCAGAACTGATCAATTTCTACGGAGGTGCTCTCGACGTTCCACCGCTGCCGCCGGTCGTCGACATCGAAACCGCGGCCGCGAGTCCAACCGAGCTGCACGACCTCGCCGAAGTCCAAGGTCAGGCCGAAGCCCGATTCGGCCTCGAAGTCGCAGCCGCCGGCGGGCACAATCTGCTCTTGCGGGGCACACCGGGGGCGGGGAAGACGCTGTTGGCGCAGTGTCTGCCCGGGATACTTCCACCGCTGGACGACCGCCAAGCGGCGGAGGCGGCTGCGGTTCGCTCCTTGCGCGGCGAGCTCAACGGCAGCGACGGACTCGACCACAGACCCCCGTTCGAAGCACCCCATCACCGCAGTACCGCCTCGGCGCTGATCGGCGGACGGAAACCGGGGTCGATCGGAATCCTCAGCCGGGCCCACCAAGGGGTGCTGTTCATGGACGAGGCGCCGGAGTTCTCCCGGGACGTCCTCGAAGCGCTGCGCCAGCCGATGGAAGCGGGGCAGGTCCACATCCACCGGGCCTGGGGGTCCATGGTGCTTCCGGCGTCGTTCCAAATGGTGATGGCGGCGAACCCCTGCCCGTGCGGAGCCGGAATGCGCGGAAGAGACACCACCTGCCGCTGCACTCCGATGGATAAGCGCCGATACCGCAACAGACTCTCCGGCCCTCTCCTGGACCGGGTCGACCTGCAGCTCGAGCTGTTCCCTGTCTCCCCGGCAGACATCCGCCTCGGTGGGAGCCAGGAGGACAGCTCGACGGTTGCCGGACGCGTCGGACTGGCACGACAACGACAGGTCGATCGATATGTCGACTGCGACTGGACGACGAACTCCAACGCTCCAGGGGCATGGCTGCGCGAACACTTCTCCATGAGCCCGACCAGTCTGCGCGATCTCGATCGTGCGCTCGAAACCGGAAGGATCACCATGCGCGGATACGACAGAGTGCTGAGAGTGGCAACGACCCTGGCCGACCTTGAAGGAGCACCGGCCCCGACCCCGGAACGGATCACTACGGCACTCGCCCTGAGGACTCAGGACTCATGAACGCGCCGACACGGTGCACGAACGAGCTCACCGGTGATGGGCCACGGAGTGCGGTGGCGGCTCTGCTGCGTATCGGCGAGCCCGGTGACGGTCTGCTCACGGGCCTCGTCGACGAGGTCGGGCCGATCACTGTACTCGAACTCATCAGCGCCGTCGCGGCCGGGAAGTCATCGGCGGCGGAGGCGGCCCAGAGCCTGTCGTCGATCGGGGTCATGGTCGCCGGCGGGGCGCAGCTGGATCGGGCCTTTGACCGCTGGGCCGTGCGTGGAGAACAGGCGCACGGTGTCCGCGACCTCGAGAGCGTATCCAGACTCGGCGGACGGCTCGTCATCCCCAGCGACGACGAATGGCCGGCCGCGCTGAACGATCTCGGACCGGCGGCCCCTTTGGGGCTGTGGGTCCGAGGCGAGGCCCGCCTGAGCACAGCACTGCGCCGGTCCGTCGCCGTCGTCGGTGCGCGTGCGGCCAGCAACTACGGGACGAAATGCGCCTCGGACCTTGCTTGGGATCTGACAGCCCAGGGTTTCACCGTCGTCTCCGGCGGTGCCTTCGGCATCGACGCGGCAGCCCACCGGGCGGCCGTCGCAGGGGAGGGCACCACCCTTGCGTTCATGGCCGGGGGAGTCGACAGATTCTACCCGGCGGCGAACACCGAACTGCTCCACCAGGTGCTCGACTGCGGCGCAATCGTGTCCGAGACGGCTCCCGGAATGACCCCGATGCGACATCGCTTCCTCCTCCGGAACCGCCTGATCGCAGCCTCGTCGCAGGTGGCCGTCATCGTCGAGGCCGGCTGGCGCAGCGGTGCGCTGAACACGGCTCGGCACGCCCTCGAACTCTCTCGTGCGGTTGCGGCATTCCCGGGGTCGGTGTATTCGGCTTCCTCGACGGGAACGCACCGGCTCATCCGCTTCCAGGAGGCCCAGCTGGTCACCAGCTGTGAGGACGTTGTCGGGCTCATTGCCGCTGAGGATCCGGCACTGTTCGACGAGGGAGACCTCACCTCCGGACAGCGGCAGCTCCCCTCCGCCGATCCGGTCGACGACCTCGCCGAACGGGAGAAGATCTGTCTCAACGTGCTCTCTGCGACGAAGTCCCTTGACGTCGGCACCGTGGCCGGGCGCGCCGGGCTGACGGTGCCTGACACACTGTCCGCGCTCGCCGTTCTCGAGCTTGCCGGCCTCGGCGCCCGCCGTGAATCGGGATGGGTCAAACTGCGCCCGGCGACATGATCCGGCGGGCCGGCGTGGAAGGGTCGCCACGAGACAGCGGCGGAGTCGGCACGAGGCTGTGACGGGTCGGCACGAGACTGCGGCGGGGTCTGCTCGAGATTGCGGCAGGGTCTGCCGTCGAGTCCTTGTGATCGCGTACCCTGACGGTATGACCCTTCCCCCGTCCATCGTCGAGGTGGTCGCAGGCTATGCCGACCATCTGAGATCCCGTGACGTCTCCGTGCACACCTGCCGGGCCTACATTGCCGATGTCACGGACTTCTTCGAGCACGCGGCCCACATGCCCGCGCCTCGCACCGGGAGAGTCGGTGACGGGTCCAGTGTCCATGACATCGGACTCGATGATCTGCGCTCGTGGCTGATCACTCTCGACGATGCGGGAGCGGCGAAGTCGACGGTGGCGCGGAAGATCGCAGCCGTGAAGTCATTCTTCGCCTACTGCGTGAACAATCAGGGGGTGAAGAACAACCCGGCGGCGCGTCTGCGCACCCCGAAGAAGGATGCCCGACTGCCCACCGTGCTCAAACCGCAGCAGGCCGCCGACTTGGTGGGTGCGGACCGACAAGGAGACCGCACCGCGGACGAAGGCACCGATCCCATTGCGGTGGCCAAATCGGCCAGGGACGCCGCTGTCCTCGAGATGCTCTATGCCACAGCGGTGCGTGTGTCGGAACTGACCGGGCTCAACCGCAGCGACGTCGACCATCAGAGATCGATGATCACAGTCCTGGGCAAGGGGGACAAGGAGCGACGGGTCCCGTTCGGCAAGCCCGCCCAGTCGGCATTGCAGCACTGGCTGGGCCTGCGGGAGACGTTCGTCTCGGCCGGCAGCGGTGATGCGCTCTTCCTCGGTGTCAGAGGCGGTCGCATCGGTGCCCGGCAGGTGAGGGAAATCGTCCACCGCTACGGCTCCGACGACCCCGGCGCACCCGATATCGGCCCGCACGGTCTCCGACACTCGGCCGCGACTCACATGCTCGACGGGGGAGCGGATCTGCGGCAGATCCAGGAGCTGCTGGGGCACTCGACCATGAGCAGCACTCAGATCTACACCCATGTCTCTATGCAGCGGCTGCAGGAGACCTATCGCCAGGCCCATCCCCGGGCCTGAGGCCGGGGAGGTGCCAGTCAACGGCGAAGCCTCCGAACGATGTCCGGGCATCAGGCCCCCGGGATCGCCTTCACGCCCGGAATTCCCAATGCCACGGCTCAGGCAGGGAACCGGTCTGGCGCGCCCAACCGGGGTGGACCCACCCGAACTTCGGTGCGTTGGCACGCATCCATCGATGTTGGGCACTGCCGAAGGAGTTGATTCCGCCACCCAGATCGACCGCAAGAGCCCAACCGTGATTCGACGTTCCGGGAGTCGCCGCCATGCGCCCCTTGCGCCGTTTGAGTATCACCTGAGTGGCGTAGTCTCGGTAGGCGTCCGTGACGGAGATCGGCGTCGAGAATCTGGCTTCATAGGCGTGCGACATCCGATCGAAAGCCGCCTGTGCATCGCAGCGCAGCATGTGTCCAGGCGCCGAGGCCAACGTGCACATCGCCGCCGCGGGAATCCTCCCGTTGCTGTGTCCGCCCCAGGCACCGGCTCCTGAGGTCGTGCCGCCGCCGGTGGGTTCCTCCGCGGGTTTTTGAGACAGCGGCAGGAGGATCGACTGCTCGTGCCCGAAGAATCCGGCGGGATCGATGTACTTCTTGACGCCTTCGGCGGCCCAGACGCCGATATGCAGGCATGACCTGTCACAGTGAGAGCCCTCGGCGACCGTCCCGATCTTCGCACCCGCGGAGAACCTCTCACCCTTCTTCAGATTTGTCTCTGCGGCTTGGAACGAGACCACATGTCCGGAATCCGTCTCGATGCTCACCGTAGGGGTGCCGGCCACCGACCCGCGGAACCGAATGGCACCGGCGGCCGGCGCCCGCAGCGGTTCACCGCTGACGGTGGCCACATCGATGCCCCTGTGGCCCTTCAACCATGCTTCCTCGGGCGGATCGAATGCCTCGATGATCTCCATCGCGGGAACGGGCGACGCCCACGTGGGCCTCGCCCCGGGCGACAATCGCGCATCATCGGACGCAGACGACGCAGCTGAGGCAGGCGACGCAGCCGATGAGGACACAGACGACGCAGACGAAGACGACGCAGAGGCAGACTCAGACGAAGAGTACACAGACGAGGCGAACGAGGCGACGGGGGAGGCGGCGGTCGTCGCGGACGCCACTCCCGCCTCGGCGAAGGTGAGAGCGAGGACTCCCAAAGCCACCGCCACGATGGCGTGCGCACGGCTCACGGCAGACGAGGGCCGTTTCCGGCTCCCACCTCCAGGGGTGGTCGAGAACAGTGAAGGTGAGGTGCTCGGGAGAGGGGCGAAGAGGTCCATGGGTCGATGAAAGCGCAGTCGCGGACGGGATGTCAGGCTTCGGAGAAGCGCCTGTGGACGAGGCCGCTGGATCCACAGACGATGTGAACACGAGTCGCATATCGATTCACAGGACATCGCCCGCAAGTGTCCGAGCGCGCCGCCTGGTCAGAAGACGATCGACCTGCTGAACGTGCGGGCGCTCAGTCGGTGTCGTCGGTGACCGATCGGCGCCGTGGCCCGTCGTCCACACGGCATCGAACTCAAGTCCGCACACCACCGGTCACCGGCGACCCCACCCGAGCGTGTGGGCGCGAGGCACCCCATCCTCGGAGTGCCCGAACGATTGGAAATGGCTTGGGCAACCGGGATAGACTGGCACCAGCAGAAGCGTGTCTTCTGACTACGCGTATCCGATTTCTTCTCCATCCCATGGTGCAAATGGCCCGACTGGGCGAATTTGTGGGGCGGATGAACCGGATACCAGGAATCAACCGAAAATGTCACGGCTTCCGGCGGGTCCATGCCCTCGGCGAGCAATGACGTAAAAGCGCCTTCGGGCGCAAGAGAAAGGAGGGCGTCGGCATGGCCGTCGTCACCATCCGCCAGCTGCTCGACAGCGGCGTTCACTTTGGACATCAGACCCGTCGTTGGAACCCGAAGATGAAGCGCTTCATCTTCACCGAGCGCAACGGCATCTACATCATCGACCTGCAGAAGTCGCTGGGCTACATCGACACTGCATTCGAATTCGTCAAGGAGACCGTGACCCACGGCGGCTCGATCCTCTTCGTCGGCACCAAGAAGCAGGCGCAGGAATCGATCGCCGAACAGGCCAAGCGCGTGGGCCAGCCCTACGTCAACCAGCGTTGGCTCGGCGGTATGCTCACGAACTTCCAGACCATCTCCATGCGTCTGCGTCGCCTCAAGGAACTCGAAGAGATCGACTTCGATGACGTTGCAGGTTCCTCGCACACCAAGAAGGAACTGCTCATTCTGCGTCGCGAGAAGGACAAGCTGGAGAAGACCCTCGGCGGTATCCGCGACATGCAGCGGACCCCGTCGGCCGTCTGGATCGTCGACACCAAGAAGGAGCACCTGGCTGTCGACGAAGCACGCAAGCTGGGCATCCCGGTCATCGCGATCCTCGACACCAACTGCGATCCTGACGACGTCAGCTACCCGATCCCGGGCAACGACGACGCCATCCGCTCGGTCTCCCTCCTGACCCGCGTGATCGCCGACGCAGTGGCAGAGGGCCTCATCGCCCGTCACTCTTCGGACGACGAGGGCGGAGAGAAGAACGTCTCGGCTGTCGAGCCGATGCCCGAGTGGGAACGCGAACTGCTCGAAGGCAACGCTCCTGCCTCTGAGGAAGCTGCCGCTCCTGCCGCCGACGGCTCTGAGAAGCCGGCCGCTGACGCCGCTGCTGCGGCTGAAGAGGCGACCGACGAGCCTCCGGTTGAGGCAGCTGCGGCGGCCGCTGACAAGGCGACCGAAGCACCCGCCGCAGAACCTGCCGCAGACTCCACCGAGTCGACCGAGTCCTGATTTTCCATAACTCCACCATCCTGAGGAGAAAGAATGGCAAACTACACTGCCGCTGATATCAAGGCGCTGCGCGAGAAGACCGGCGCCGGAATGATGGACGTCAAGAAGGCTCTTGATGAGGCCGACGGCGATCAGGCGAAAGCCATCGAGGTCCTCCGCGTCAAGGGCCTCAAGGGCGCCACCAAGCGCGAAGGCCGCTCGACATCGGACGGCCTCGTGGCCACACAGGTCGACGGCGGCGTCGGAACGATGATCGAACTCAACTCGGAGACCGACTTCGTTGCGAAGTCCGATCCCTTCGTCGCACTTGCCGACGAAGTTCTCAGCCTGGCTGTGAAAAGCAATGCCGATTCGGCCGAGGCTGTCCTCGAATCCACCAAGGACGGCAAGCCGGTCTCGGAGTACATCACCGAAAGCGGTGCGACTCTGGGCGAGAAGGTTGCACTCCGCCGTGTCGGACGCATCGAAGGCGCGAAGGTCGAGTCCTATCTGCACCGCACGAACAAGGACCTGCCACCTCAGGTGGGCGTTCTGTTCGCGTACGAAGGTGACGACTCGACGATTGCACACGATGTCGCCGTGCACATCGCTGCGATGAGCCCGAAGTACTTCTCCCGCGAAGACGTCCCCGCCGAACTCGTCGAGAACGAGCGTCGCATCGCGGAGGACACTGCGAAGAACGAAGGCAAGCCTGAGAAGGCTGTGCCCAAGATCATCGAAGGCCGCGTCAACGGCTTCTTCAAGGAGAACTGCCTGCTCGACCAAGGGTTCGCCAAGGATCCCAAGCAGTCCGTGGGCAATGTCCTCGAAGCAGCCGGCGTCACCGCCAGCGGATTTCTGCGCTACCGCGTCGGAGCCTGAAACACCACTGACCGCCCAGCGAGTCGCATTCCGACCCGCGCAGCAGTCGTCTCGCTTGAGAGTCAATTCATAAGCGAGTGACGGGGTCGGACCAATCGGTCCGGCCCCGTTTTTCGCTACACTGACACCGACGACTCATCCGGGCTCCCACCTGCCCAGACGGAAGAAGGACTAAATGACATCCACCCCGGTTCACGAATCCAGCTACGCCAGCAGACCTGTCCGCACCCACCGCCGCCGCGTGCTGCTCAAGCTCTCGGGGGAGGTGTTCGGCGGAGGCAGAATCGGCGTCGATCCCGATGTCGTCGCCTCGGTCGCCAGGGAAGTGGCCCCCACCGTCGACGAGGTGGAAGTCAGCATCGTCGTCGGCGGCGGAAACTTCTTCCGTGGAGCCGAACTGTCCCAGCGCGGCATGGACCGCACCCGTGCCGACTACATGGGCATGCTCGGAACCGTGATGAACTGTCTGGCGCTGCAGGACTTCCTCGAACAGCTCGGCGTCGACACCCGCGTGCAGACCGCGATCCCCATGTCGCAGGTCGCCGAAACCTACATCCCACGTCGGGCAATGCGTCACATGGAGAAGAACCGCGTCGTCATCTTCGGCGCGGGTGCAGGCCTGCCCTATTTCTCCACCGACACCGTTGCAGCCCAGCGTGCACTCGAGATCCACGCCGATGAGGTCCTCATCGCCAAAAACGGTGTCGACGGCGTCTACACCGCCGACCCGCACATCGATCCGACCGCGGAGAAGATCGCCGAGATCACCTACGAGGAGGCGCTGCAGAAGGGCCTCAAAGTCGTCGACGCAACCGCATTCTCCCTCTGCATGGACAATAGGCAGCCGATGCACGTCTTCGGCATGCAGGGCGAAGGAAATCTGCGCAAGGCGATCGTCGGCGACAAGATCGGTACAGTGGTCAAATAGACTCAGGGCGGCTTGCCGCCAGGCCATACACAAGCGGAAACATCTGCCCACACGAAGCCCAGGAAGCTCCCTGGGCCGATCGAGTGCGGCATTTGCGACCTATGGCCCATAGAATGAATCCAAAGCTCCCACCGACGGAAAGAGTGAGCCGTGATTGAAGAAGCACTGGCAGAGGCCAGAGAGAAGATGGACAAGGCCGTGGAATTCACGCAGGAGGACTTCTCGTCCATCCGCACCGGCCGTGCCAACCCAGCACTGTTCGCGAATATCGAGATCGAATACTACGGCGCACCGACGCCTCTGCAGCAGCTGGCCTCGTTCCAGACCCCGGAAGCCCGCACGATCCTCGTGACACCCTACGACCGTGGGGCGCTGGGAGAGATCGAGACCGCCCTGCGCAACTCGGACATCGGGGCCAACCCGGCCAATGACGGCAACGTCATCCGCGTCGTGCTCCCGGAACTCACCGAGGAGCGCCGCAAGGAATACGTCAAGATCGTCAGGAGCAAGGCCGAAGACGGCAAGGTCTCGATCCGCAACATCCGTCGTCATGCCAAAGAGACCCTTGAGCGCATCAAGAAAGACGGAGACGCCGGCGAAGATGAAGTCACACGCGGAATCTCCGAGCTCGACGACCTGACGAAGAAGAAGGTCGACAACGTCGATCAGCAGCTGTCGAAGAAGGAAGCTGAGCTCCTCGAGGTCTGATGGTTTCATTGACCGGTCCCGGCAGTCCCGCATCCGATCCGGCTCCCTCCGGGGAGCCGGATGCGGATCCCCATGCGGCAGGCTCTGAGGCCCCATTCCCGAAGCGCAGGGATCTGCGCAACTCCGGCAAGACCTATTCGCCGGACGAACCGGATACGGAAACAGTCGCGGAGAGCGGGGAGGATGCCCCCGCCCCGGCAGAGAAGGACTACGGCAAGGCCGGCCGCAACCTCCCCGCGGCGATCGGCATCGGGCTGCTCATCGGCGGCATCGTCCTCGCCTCCCTCATCTTCTTCCCGATCTCCTTCCTCTTCATCATCCTCGTCGCCATCGTCGCTGCGATGTGGGAACTGGCCAATGCGCTGTCACGTTCCGGTTCACTCGTGTCACGGTTCCCGACCATGGTCTCTGCCGCCTGCATGGTGTTGGCGACATTCGTCGGCGGTCGTGAAGCCCTGTGGGTGACATTCGCGGCCAGCGCCGGCGCCGTCATGCTCTTCACCATGGTCGAGCGGCGCAAGAACGCGGTCAAAGACGTCTCGCTGTCCCTGTTCGCCCTCACCTACGTCGGCCTCATGGCCTGCTTCGTCGTATATCTGCTGACACAGCCCGACGGAAACTTCTACGTCATCCTGTTCCTCTCCAGCGTCGTCGCCTCCGACACCGGCGGCTACGTCTTCGGCGTCTTGTGGGGCAAACATCCGATCGCTGCGAGGATCTCGCCCAAGAAGTCCTGGGAAGGCTACGCCGGTTCGGTGATCTTCGCCGCAGCCGTCGCGACCGTCCTCGCGCTGACCCTCTTCGACGCACCGTTCTGGACCGGCCTGGTCATCGGCGTCGTCATACCCGCCTTCGCCACCCTCGGCGACTTCAGCGAATCGATGATCAAACGCGATCTCGAGCTCAAAGACATGGGCACTCTGCTGCCCGGTCACGGTGGGGTCATGGACCGTCTCGATTCGATCCTGCCCACGGCCCCGGTGGCGTTGGTGATGTTCTCGGTCCTGCCAGGCTATTTCTGAGGTCCGCCGCAGTCGGGCCGGTCTTCCGGTGGCTGCGCACACCTCGCAGACGTGGTCGCTGGCACATCCCACGAGTTTTGGACTCATGAGACAATGGGGGCGTGAGTTCTCAAGCAGGTAGCAGGCAGACACGGCCCGTCGTCGAACATGCGGACGGCACGACATCGAAGACTCCGACGCGCGACGGTCGTCCCCTGCTCAATTTCAAATCACCGCGAGCCGCCCAGCCGAAGCAGCATCTGGCCGATATGACGATGGACGAACGCATCGAGGCCGTCAAGGAGATGGGTCTGCCCGCGTTCCGCGCCAAACAGATCTCGACCCACTACTTCTCGCACTACCAGACCGACGTCGAGTCGATGACCGACCTGCCGAAGGACCTGCGTGCCGACCTGCAGGAGCGGTTCTTCCCTCACCTGCTGACCGAGGTCCGCCGTCTGCGGACAGCCAACGCCGACACGATCAAGTTCCTGTGGCGCCTCTACGACGGTGCACTCGTCGAATCGGTGCTCATGCGCTATCGGAACCGCGTCACCCTCTGTGTCTCCAGCCAGTGCGGCTGCGGAATGAACTGTCCATTTTGCGCCACCGGCCAACAGGGTCTGACACGCAACATGTCCGCCGCTGAGATCGTCGAGCAAGTCGTCCGCGCCAACCGGGTCATCGCCGCCGGAGAGCTCGCACCCGCACCCTCGGACGACATGCCGGCAGACGGTGAGACCGCACTCGGCGCCGAAGCCGACGACGATCAGGGCGAGGCCCCCGAGGCCACGGTCGACGACTCGGAGGCGACCGCCTCGGCGACGGGGCCCGAACGGGTCTCCAACATCGTCTTCATGGGCATGGGCGAACCCCTGGCCAACTACAAGCGCGTGATGAACGCGGTGCGGCGGTTCGTCGAGCCGGCGCCGCAGGGACTGGGCATGTCGGCGCGGCGGATCACCATCTCCACGGTCGGCCTCGTCCCGGGCATCAACAAACTCGCCGCCGAGGACATCCCCATCACCTTTGCGCTGAGCCTCCACGCGCCCGATGACGAGCTGCGCGACGAAATGATTCCGGTCAACACCCGGTGGAAGGCCGATGAGGCCATCGACGCCGCGTTCAACTACTACCAGACCACCGGTCGGCGAGTCAGCATCGAATACGCTCTGATCAAGGACATGAACGATCATCCCTGGCGCGCGGAGCTGTTGGCGAAGAAGCTCAATGCTCGCGGCGGCGGGTGGGTCCACGTCAACCCGATCCCGCTCAACCCGACACCCGGCTCCGTCTGGACCGCTTCGGAACCAGAGGTCGCGGACGAATTCGTGCGCAGGCTCGTCGACCAGGGGATCCCGACGACCATCCGCGACACCCGCGGTTCGGACATCGACGGAGCCTGCGGGCAGCTCGCCGCCGCCGACTGAGAAGGCGCGAACACGCATTTTCGGCGTCCGCCATTTATCATGGTGGAACTGACAGTTACGTACGATTCGCTTCTGGAGGCAACATGGCGGACACGACTTTCCCCCGAATGTCCGGATGGAAGAACGGCTACGACCCGAAACAGGTCGACAGCTTCTTCAAACGTGCACGCGAATCCTTCGAACGTCCCACCCCTCAGCCCGGTGACCTCGATTCCCGTGCCGTGCGCACCGTCGGCTTCGACCTCGTGCGCAAGGGCTACCACGTCGCCGTCGTCGATGCCGCCCTCGATCGCCTCGAAGACGCCTTCGCCAAACAGGCACGCGACCGCCTCATCGCGCAGTCGGGCCAGGATGCCTGGGTGTCCGAGCTGACCCGTGTTGCCGCGTCCCTGCGGGGACGCCTGGTCCGCGAACCGGGGGAGCACTTCGACAACCCGGCCCCCGGAGTCATCGGCTACGACATCGACCAGGTCGATGACATGTGTGAGAAGGTCAATGCCTACTTCACGCAGGGCGTGGCGATGAGCGTCGACCAGGTTCGCCGTGTCCTGTTCAAGACTGCCAAGGGCAACAAGGCCTACGACGAGGATCAGGTGGATGCCTTCATCGATCGCGTCGTCGAAGTGATGGCCTCAGTTGACTGACTTCCATTTCTTTCAGCAGCCGAGCGACACGTCCTCGGGCACGCTCAACCCCGTCTTCGAGCTGCTCGACTTCCCGATCGTCATGGGCGGAGCCGATGACATCGTGCTGACCGGCCCGAGCCCGGACAAGCCTTTGGTCGACGGCCGAGAGGTCACCGACCCGCGCCTGGTCAAAGCACTGTCGAAGCCCGTTGAGATCGATCGCGCCGAGGTGCTTGATCGAAGCGCCAAATTCGCCGGTGTTCTGCGTGCCATGGGCATCGCCGGCGGTGCCGACGAGCGAATCTCCATCGCCGAGGATGTTCCTCCGATGTCGCGGGCGCTGAGCATCCTCGGTGCAATCCGGATCGGGCTGAGCGTGGATGTGCGCTCTGGTGCCGGTGCGACCTCGGCCGATTCTGCTGAGGCATCTTCCTCGGATGCCGACGACGGGGCCGCCGTCTCGGTTCTGGTCCACGCGATCGACGCGCCCCCGGTCGACTCCGGAAGGGCTTCCGTCAAGGTCGTCCGCTCCCGGTTCGAAGGTGTGGGTATTGCGATCGCAGGGGAGTCGGCGAACCTCGACCAGGCAATGCGGGACTCACGCGTCGAATCCGTCGCGGTCGTTGCGCTGGCACCGGAACACCCGCTGATCCTCACCGACGAGACGCTGCTCGACGCCCGTGCGAGCCTCGAATGGCTGTCCCGGGAGATACTTCCTGGAGCCTGAGGGCGCCGCGACGCACGGAGCTGCGCGGATGGACCGTTCCACGGTGGTGGCCAGACTGCGGCAAGCAGGATGCGTCTTCGCCGAGGAGGAGGCCGACATTCTCTTGGCCGCGGCGAAGGACTCCTGCAAACACGAGGCGACACACTCCTGTGCGCATGAAGCGGCAAGCTGTCACGGTGCCCCGTCCGAGCTCCTGGGCGAGTTCCTGGCTCGCCGTGTCGCCGGGGAGCCTCTCGAACAGATCGTCGGATGGGTCGAGTTCGCGGGTCAGCGAATCGCGGTTGCGCCCGGCGTCTTCGTGCCCCGGCAGAGAACCGCGCTGTTGGCGCAGCAATCGATTCTGGCCGTGCAGGCTGCGAAATCGGCGAAGTCGGCGGAGGCTGCGAGGGTGGCGGAGGCCTTGAAGTCGGCGGAGGCTGCGAATTTGGGGGAAGCCGCGAAGTCGGTGCAGGTCGCGAAGTCGGCAAATCGTGGCGATAAGGAGGTTCGCTTCCTCGAAGCATTCTGCGGCGTGGGGCCGGTCGCGGCGACCGTCTCACGGGCAGTCCCGGGAACGCGAATCCACCTCGGCGACCATGATGAAACGGCGCTCGACTGTGCGCGAATGAATGCCGGACCGCAAGCACATTTCGACCTGCTCGATTGTCTGACGGGTCTGCCGGAGACCTTGACCGGCGGCTTCGACGTCATCTCCGCGGTCCCGCCCTATGTCCCAGACTCTGCTGCCGAGTTCCTGCCACATGAGGCGGTGGATTATGAGGCCCAGACCGCTCTGTTCGGAGGAGCCGACGGGCTGGACCTCATCCGCCGTCTCATCTGCGAATCGTGTAAGTGGATGGCGCCCGGTGGCGTCGTGCTCATCGAACTCGGCAGCGATCAGCAACACACGGCCGTTGAGTTTGCAACGGCCAAGGGATTCGCCGTGAGCAGCATCCTCGGCGAGGATGGGCAGACCGTCGTCCTCGAGCTGCGCAGCCGTGACTGACGGCAGCAGCGCACGGCAGCCGCAGCCGCGATGACTGCCAGCAGCGCACGGCAGCCGCAGCCGCGATGACTGCCAGCAGCGCACGGCAGCCGCAGCCGCGATGACTGGAAACAACCGCTTGCAAAACGTGCAGGGGTGCTGCATTAGTGCTCTACGTACACACTCATAGCAAGCGATTGCCATATAGCAAGCGATTGCCCTAGGGATGTGGGACCAGCGCTGGAATGGCCCACGGCACCGGCAACCGTGAAGACCGACAGCAACCGCTTGCAAAACGTGCAGGCGTAGAGCGCTTCTGCTCTACGCCCACACTTCTGGCTAGCGGTTGCCGTTGGGTCACGGGGCCGCCGCGACGCCGGTGCCGCCACGCTGCCGGTGCCGTGTTGCGTTGTGCGGGACCTCAGTTGGCGAAGGCGTTGATGCCGGTGAGGCTGCGACCCAGCGTGAGTTGATGGACCTCGTGGGTGCCCTCGTAGGTGAGCACCGTCTCGAGATTGACCGCGTGACGCAGCGGTGGGTATTCGCTGGTGATGCCGGAACCGCCGAACAGCGCACGCAGGTCGCGGCAGATATTCATCGCGCTGTCGACGTTGACCATCTTGCCGAGACTGATCTGCTCCGGGCGGACACCCTTCTCCGAGTCCTTGACCTGACCCAGGTGAGCGGCGAGCAGAGTGATCTGCGAATACTGGCCCAAAGCCTTCGCCAGCTTCTGCTGCGTGATCTGGAACGAGGAGAGAGGACGGTCGAACTGGACACGGGTGCCGGTGTAGTCGAGGGCAGAGAGAAGGGCATCGCGAGCGGCACCGGTGACGCCGAAGACGATCCCGTAGCGGGCCTCGGACAAGCAGGACAGCGGGCCCTTCAGGCCTTTGGCATCGGGCAGCATGGCGTCTTCGGGAAGGCGAACGTTGTCGAGGACGATCTCGCCCGTGATCGAAGCCCGCAGGGAGATCTTGCGGTGGATCTCCGGAGTCTGGACACCTTCGGCGTCGGAGGGGACGACGAATCCGCGCACGATCTGCTTGCCCTTGTCATCGGTCTCCTCGGTCTTGGCCCAGACGACCATGACGTCGGAGACGGGCGAATTCGTGATCCACATCTTCGCGCCGTTGAGGATCCAGTCGGACCCGTCCTTCTTCGCGGTCGTCTTCATGCCCGAGGGGTCGGAACCGACATCCGGTTCGGTCAGCCCGAAGCAGCCGATGGCCTTGCCGACAGCCATCTTCGGCAGCCATTCCTCCTTCTGGGCCTCGGAGCCGAAGTGGTGGATGGCGAACATGGCCAGCGATCCCTGGACGGAGACGAGTGAGCGCAGGCCCGAGTCCACGGCTTCGAGCTCGCGGCAGGCCAAACCGTACTGGGTGGCGGTGGATCCGCCGCAGCCGTAGCCGTCGAGGTGCATGCCGAGGACGCCGAGCTCACCGAGTCCCTCCGCGAGCTCCCGGGCGGGGATAGTGCCGTCGAGGAAGTAGTCGCCGATCTTCTCGCGGACGTTCTCATCGAGCCATCTCCTCACGACCGACGCGAATTCGAGGTCATCGTCTTCGAAGACCGAATCCAGTCCCAGAATGTCGTCGGGACTCATCGCTGCACTCATACAAACCTCTCTCGCCTTTGAATCGCATTGCATATCTCACGTCGGACGATGCTGCCGGTGTCGAGTCATTTCTCAGAGAACTTTGGCATCATCGGTAGGCGTGAGCAAACGTAGAATCATTGTAGTCGGCTCGACCGGCTCGGTCGGCACCCAGGCCCTCGATGTCCTTGCGGAGAACGCAGCGGACTTCGAACTCATCGGCCTCGCCGCAGGCACCCAACTCGATGCACTGGTATCACAGGCGCTCGAGTTCTCGGTCCCCGTCATCGGTCTCACCAGGCCACCCGGCGGCGGAGAGTCCGAGATTCGACAGCGAGTGCAGCAGCTGGCCGCTGAGCGCGGCGTCACCGATCCCGTCCGTGAGATCCATGTCGGCCCCAACGCCGCCGAGGTGGTCGCTGGGGCCGCGGCGGACATCGTCCTCAATGCGGTGACCGGAGCCGCCGGACTCGGTGCGACACTGGCCGCGCTCGAACGCGGAAGCGATGTGGCGCTGGCGAACAAGGAGTCGCTCATCATCGGCGGATCGATCGTCCTCGACGCGGCCGCACGCAACGGTGCCGCGCTCATCCCCGTGGACAGCGAGCACTCCGCGATCGCGCAGGCGATGCGCTCGGGCACCCACGGCGAGGTGAGCAAGCTCGTCATCACCGCTTCCGGCGGACCGTTCCGCGGCATGACCCGCGATGCTCTGCGTCGTGTCACACCGGCACAGGCGCTCAAACATCCCACGTGGTCGATGGGGTCGATGATCACCATCAACTCGGCGACTCTGGTCAACAAGGGGCTCGAAGTCATCGAAGCGCATCTTCTCTTCGACATCGACTTCGACCATATCGAGGTCGTCGTCCATCCCCAGTCCCAGATCCACTCGATGGTCGAATTCAGCGATGCCTCCACCATTGCGCAGATCTCCCCACCGGACATGAAGCTGCCCATCGCCTACGCACTCGGCACCCAGTCAGACGGTCAGACGCGCAGGCTGACCTCCGGCGCGGTGGCGAACAATTGGGGTCAGCCCATGCACTGGTCGTTCGAGCCGGTCAACCATGCGGCATTCCCCGCATTGGGGCTGGCGGTCGAAGCCGGCCGCAGGAGGAAGAGCTACCCGGCCGTCTTCAACGCGGCCAACGAGGTCCTCGTCGAAGCCTTCGTCGGCGGCGAGATACCGTTCACCGGCATCGACAAGGGCATCGAGCGGGTGCTGAGAGCCCATGAGCCCGCGGCCGAGCACACGGTCGAGACCGTCCTCGCCGCCGATGCCTGGGCCCGTGGCTTCGCTCGCCGGGAGCTGGTGACACAGTCCGCACACCTAGCCGAGTCCGCACAGGGCAAGACCTCCGGCGGCTCCTGATATGACAGTCGTCCTCTACATCATCGGGATCGTTCTGTTCCTGGTCGGCATCTCGATCTCGATCGGCCTCCACGAACTCGGTCACCTGACTCCGGCGAAGAAGTTCGGGGTCAAGGTCACCCACTACATGGTCGGCTTCGGCCCGACGGTCTTCTCCTTCCGCCGCGGTGAGACCGAGTACGGTATCAAGGCCCTGCCGTTGGGCGGATTCATCGCGATGCCGGGAATGTACCCGCCTGTCGGTGCGACGAAGAAGCGCGTCGGAGCCTCTTCGGAGACCGGCGCCTCGGCGGGAGACCTCGACGAAGCCGGTGCCTCCGGAGAGGCCGGAGCCTTCGGGGAAGCCGGTGCCTCCGTTGAGTCCGGCTCCTCCGGGGAGGCCAGAGCCGCCCGTGAATCCGGCGACGTCGACGCTGGTGTCGCGACCGAAGCGTCTCATCGCCCTCGTCAGCAGCGGCGCGGTCGTCTGTTCGAGAATACGATGGCCGACGCCCGGGACTTCTCCAACCAGGAGATCGAACCGGGGGAGGAGCACCGAACCTTCTACGCCCTGAACGTGCCCAAGCGCCTCGTCGTCATGTTCGCGGGTCCTGTGGTCAACTTGGTGCTCGGGATCATCATCATGGCGATCTCGCTCATCGGGATCGGAGTGATGGCGCCGACGACCACGGTGCAGACCGTCGTCGAATGTGCGGTGCCCGCCTCCGAGGCGGCCCAGCGTCCCGCGGACCAGAAGGAATCCTGCCAGGAGAACGACCCGCTGACCCCCGCCTGGGAAGCAGGGATCAAACCGGGTGACGACATCACTTCGGTCGCCGGGATCTCCACCGACGGCTGGGACGAACTGTCATCGGTCATCAAGGACCACGCCGGCGAGCGCGTCGACGTCGAGTTCACCCGCGACGGCGAGGCGCACAGCGTCAGCGTCCCGATCATCGCGCATGAGCGGGCGGTGGTCGACGACCGTGGCGAGCCCCAGATGAATGCCGACGGCACGCCCCAAACCGTGACCGAGGGCTTCTTCGGCGTCGGTCCCGTCCAGGAGCGCCGTCCGCTGCCGCTCGACGAATTCCCAGGCGCGGTCTGGGACCAGGTCAGCGGCGTGTTCCATGCGATCGTGACTCTGCCGGTCAAGCTCGTCGACATCGCCGAGGTGGCCACCGGTTCGAAGGAACGCGACGCCGAGGGCCTGGTCGGGATGGTCGGCGTCGGGCGGATCGCCGGCGAGATCGTATCGACCGATCAACTCCAGATCGTGGAGAAGGCCCAAGTGGGCCTGGGGATGCTGGGCTCGCTCAACATCTTCCTCTTCGCGTTCAATATGATCCCGCTGCTGCCGCTCGACGGCGGGCATATCGCGGTCGGCCTCTACGAAGGCGCCCGACGCCAGATCAACCGATTCCGCGGACGCGGCAAGATCGGCCCCTTCGACACGGCTCGGCTGCTGCCGCTGACCTACGTCGTCATCGGCCTGATGTTGTGCATGACGGCACTGCTCGTCTACGTCGACCTCGTCAAACCGGTCACCCTCGACGCGATCTTCAACTCCGGGTAGTTCGAGAAGCTCGGGCAGTTCAAGAACGTCTGTCAGTTCGGGCCAGCGACGTCCGAGCAGCGGCTGCAGGCTCGAGCGTCGCCAGCAGGGTCGAGCAGCGGTTGCAGGACCGACGCCTCGGCATCCGGGTGACCTCCTCAGTCGCTCAATGTGATCGTCTGCACCGCGCCGAGGTGGTCCAAACTCACCGTGATCGTGGCCGACGGTGTGTCCTCAGCATCGATATACGAGTCGGGCACCGTGACCGTCCCCAGCAGCGGCGTCCGCATCACGAGATCACCGTAGGTGAAGGCGGCCGTGAGCTGCAGGTCACGGTGTGAGGCCAACCCTTTCCGCCAGGCTGCGAAGCGCTCACGACGTTCGGTGCGGGGCTCGTCGAGGTCCATGTTCGGTGCGAAGAGCTCATCGGCGACTGCCTCATCGAAGTCGATGACGAGATTCGCCGCTCGCAGCGCGGTCTCCGACTGCCGCTTCGCGACCGGGAAGCGGGGTGCAGGTGCCGCGGTGGAGGTGCGTGTCGGCCGCAATTCCGGTTTGCCCGCGGCAGACGCCCACCCGGCGTCGACGGCCTCCCTGACGACGCGCTCGGCCGGATAGTACGTTGTGTTGCCGAGGACGACGATGCTCATCCCGAGGTCCGGGAACCAGCGCATATGCGATCCGTATCCGGGATACCCGCCGGAATGGCAGACGACGCGGCCGAAGCGGGAATCGAGACGAGGTTGCAGGCCGAAGCCGTAGCTGACGGACTCGGCATGGTGTTCGCTGCGCTGGACTTCGATGAGGCGGTGCGATTGCTGATTGTCGCTGAGGATCCTCGCCCACGACCCATCTGGCAACGCCTCGGCTCCGGCCGGAGCATCCATCGTCAGTGCGTCCATATGGGCGCCCATCCACACACCGATGTCGTTGACCGTGGAGATCACTCCGCCGATGGGGGAGAAGACGCCGGGGCCGGTGAGCTCGGCGGGATGGCCCCGGCCGTGTCGGTCGAGACGGATGCCGGGAGCCAGATCGGGGAAGTCGGCGACATCGAATCCTGTGCGAGTCAGACCCAGGGGGTCGAGCACCTCGGCGGTGGTGGTGTCGATGAACGAACGACCGGTGACGGATTCGACGACGAGCCCGAGGAGGGCGTAGCCGAGATTCGAATACTCGTAGCCGGTGTCCGCAGGTGCGATGGGGATGGCGCCGCGCTTGAGATAGGCGATGAGCTCGGGGGCGGTCATCGACTCCATCCGATCGGCCCAGGGATCGTCCTTCGTGAACCCGGTGCCCATGGTCAGCGCCTGCCGACACGTGCGATCGGCGATGGACGTGCCCTCAAGATCGGCGAGGATCCGAACGAGCGGCATGTCAAAGTCCAGGCCTTCGGACGCGAGAACGCCGATCGTCGCGGCGGTGAACGACTTCGTCATCGATGCGATGCGGTACGGAACGTCGCTGTGGGCGGTCTGCCCGGCGCCGCCTCGGCGGAAGACGCCCCACGCCAGTGCCCCGCCCTGAGCGGCCAGGGAGTCCGCGGCGGCCTCAAGGGAACTGACGACGACCTCGGCGTCGGGTTGGGTGAAACCCGCGGAAGCTCGACTGCTCACTGACATCTCCTCGGTTCGCACGGCAAGTCCCCTTCACACTACCTGCGAAAACGGTCCTTGGTGAGCGATAACACCGTGGTCGGTGAGCCGGGACACGGTGTGAAGTTCTACAATGTGAATGACTCGAACGTTCAGGCTGGTCAACAGTCGTCGATGAAGGGATTGTCTTCGTGACATCGGTCAACCTCGGAATGCCCGCCCCACCAGCTCCTGTCCTCTCGCCGCGTCGGAAGACGAGGCAGATTCAGGTCGGAAAGGTCGGCGTCGGTTCCGATCACCCCGTCAGCGTGCAGTCGATGACGACGACTCCCACCACCGACATCAATGCCACTCTGCAGCAGATCGCCGAGCTGACAGCCGCCGGTTGCGACATCGTTCGCGTCGCCTGCCCCACGGGCGATGACGCCGCGGCACTGCCGGCCATCGCGCAGAAGTCGCAGATCCCGGTCATCGCCGACATCCACTTCCAGCCGAAGTACGTCTACGCCGCGATCGACGCCGGCTGTGCGGCGGTACGCGTCAACCCCGGCAACATCCGCAAATTCGACGATCAGGTCAAGGAGATCTCGAAGGCCGCGAAGGACGCGGGAGCGTCGATCCGGATCGGTGTCAACGCCGGATCCCTCGACAAACGCCTCATGGAGAAGTACGGCAAGGCCACGCCCGAGGCCCTCGTCGAGTCCGCAGTGTGGGAGGCTTCGCTGTTCGAAGAGCACGACTTCCACGACTTCAAGATCTCCGTCAAGCACAATGATCCCGTGGTCATGGTCCGTGCCTACGAGCTGCTCGCCGAGCGCGGCGACTGGCCCCTGCACCTGGGAGTCACCGAGGCGGGGCCCGCCTTCCAGGGCACGATCAAGTCCGCCACAGCCTTCGGCACCCTGCTGTCGCAGGGCATCGGAGACACGATCCGCGTGTCCCTGTCGGCTCCTCCCGTCGAGGAGATCAAGGTCGGCAATCAGATCCTCGAGAGCCTCAACCTCAAGCCACGCAAACTCGAGATCGTCTCCTGCCCGTCCTGTGGACGTGCCCAGGTCGACGTCTACAGCCTGGCGGACAAAGTCACGGCCGGCCTCGAAGGCATGGAGGTTCCGCTGCGGGTTGCCGTCATGGGGTGTGTGGTCAACGGCCCCGGTGAGGCCCGTGAGGCCGATCTCGGTGTGGCCAGCGGCAACGGCAAGGGTCAGATCTTCGTCAAGGGCGAGGTCATCAAGACCGTGCCCGAAGACCTGATCGTCGAGACCCTCATCGAAGAGGCCAACCGCATCGCCGAGGAATCCGGCACGCCGTCCGGAACGCCCGACGTCGTCGTCGGCTGAGACCTGACCTCTGACGAAAGTTCTCCGGTGCGTGACGATCAGACCAAGGAGGCTCTCTCGTGCTGAGAGTTGCTCGCCTGGGGCATCAGCACACCGGTTGGCTCAAGAACCTGCTCACTCTCAACCCCTGTGAGAACGTCTACCTCATCGCGCTGCTCGAGGTCACTGGCACGGCACAGATGGGGTCGCCGGCCGGTTCTCTGCTGGGTGTCTTCGATGGTGACCGACCGGTCGCCGCCTATTGGGTGGGCGGCAACATCATCCCCGTGGCCGCCACTGCCGGGACGAACCAGGTCCTGGCCGATAAGCTCAACTCCGACGGACGCTACTCCTGCTCCCTCATCGGGACCCGGCAGGTCATCCTCGATCTGCAGAGCCGTCTGAACTGGGGGAGGCCTCGTGGAGTCCGCGACCGGCAGCCTCTGCTGGCCATCAGCTCCGACCCGCTGGTCGAACCCGACGAGGATGTGGAGCTGGTCACGCTCGACCAGCTTCCGGCTGTCTTCTCTGCCAGTGTGGACATGTTCACCAACGAGGTGGGCTTCTCTCCGATCGAGGGCGGCCAGTCGAGCTACATGGCCCGGGTGCGCAGCATCATCAGGGGCAAGAACTGCTTCGCTCGAATCTCAGAGTCCCTGCCCCAAGGGGGAGCGGTGGGGCGGTGGCCGGCGACGAACCAGGCCGAGCAGGTCCTGTTCAAGGCCGATATCGGCATCCGCGCTCCGCGCATCGTCCAGGTCCAGGGCGTTTGGGTCCACCCCGAGGTGCGGCAGCAGGGACTGGGTGCCGCCGGAATGGCTGCGGTCGTGGCGCAGACCCGCGCGGCCGGGCATACGACAGTCAGCCTCTACGCCAATGACTACAACGAGGTGGCTCTGCGCATGTACACACGCGTCGGCTTCGAACAGGTCGGGACCTTCGCCACTGTCATGTACTGACCGGTATCAAACCGCTCTCGGCCCTCCCGGTCCTCCCGCGCAACGCGCCGCCGCGCGACTCCGCGCCGATAGCAGACCCCAGCGTCGGGAGGCGAGGACAGGGAGTCTGCTTTCGGCGCTGAAGTCTGCGATCGGCGAGGAGGCGAACCGGGATGAGACTGCGCGCAGGTCAGGACCGTCGGCGGTTCCGGTCCTTCGGTTTGGCCATGTCGCCGAGGAACTTCTCCATCTCCCGGCGGTCCTTCTTCGTCGGACGGCCCAGTCCTTTGTCCCGGCGGGGGACGAATCCACGCAGGGCGGGGTCGGGTGGAGGAGTGAGATCTTCGTAGCACTGCACGGCGATCGAGGCCTGCAGACGTGTGGGGACGAAGCCGGTGATCTTCCAGATGAACTCGGTGCCCGCCTTGCGCACGCGCACTTCCTGGCCCACGCCGACCTTCTGCGCCGCCTTCGCGCGCTGACCGTCGACCTTGACGTGGCCGCCCCTGCAGGCCTGAGTCGCCAGATTCCGGGTCTTGAACATGCGCGTCGTCCACAGCCAGACGTCGACGCGCATCTGTTTGTCGGGTGAGCGATCAATATCCACAGTCAGCCTCCAATACTGAATCCCCGTGTCAATGCCGCGGCCGGCGCCACTGTCATCGTCAATGCCGCGGCCGGTGGCGCTGTCATCGTCGACGTAGCGGTCAGTGCCACCATCATCGTCTGCGGTCGTCGTCGGTGCCCGTGGCTGCACCTTCTCCCGTGCCGGTCGCTGCGCCTTCTCCGGTGCCGGTCGCTGTGTCGTCACCGGCCGCGCGCACATGCGGGGGCGTGACACGGGTGTCCTGCCACAGGGCGATCTCGGACCGGCGGGTGAAGGTCTGAGCGGGCCGACCGCGCCCCTGGGAGACGGCCTGACCGGTCGGCGAGAGCAGCGGCAGCATCGTGCGGCGGAACGTGTCCGCCTGCAGACTCTCACCCGAGACGATCTCGTGCAGCTCCCGCAGCTCACGCAGGGAGAACTCATCGGGCAGCAGTCCGAACGGATCCGGGGTGCGCTCGTGCAGCGACCGCAGACGGTGTACCGCGACCCGTACGATCTCTTGATGCTCGGCGCTGAGTTCATGGACCGTGTGGACGGGTGTCAGTTTGCGACGGCGGGAATCGGGGGAGTCGTCTTCGGTCTCCGGCGAGCTGGCATCGTCGAATCCCACATCGGCGGCCGAGAGCACATCGAGGTGGGCCACCGAGATCACCCACCCGCGATCGTCACGATCGGGCTGGTCGAAGACATGAAGCTGGACGGGCGCACGGTCGATCAACCGCGCCTTTTCGCGCAGGCACCGTGCAACCGCCTCGGCGAGTCGCTCCTGGGGTCGGAGGATCGAACCCGGCAGCTGCCAGATGCCGTCACCGGAATGGGTGAGGAGCACGTGCAGTCCACGCCTGGGAACGGGGCAGAGGACCGCGGTGTCGACCGCGACCGAGGGGCGCGGGAACTGCGTCAGTTGAGTGGAATCAGGCATGCTCTTCGTATCGATGTGCGAGTCGGCCCGAAACGATCGGGGCCGAGTGGACGTCTGTGCCCACCAGTCTAATTCGCTTCCACCTGGTGACGAATCCACGCCCGGTGATCACCGCACGCATACTCTTATGATTGCCGTGCGCCTACTCGCGTGCGATAGTGTTCGATCTGAGTCCTGACAAGTTGAGGAGAATCACCCATGACCCTGCGCATGTCGTCCCTGTTTGTGCGAACCCAGAAGGAGGACCCGGTCGGCGCCGAGGTCGCCAGCCACAGACTGCTGCACCGTGCGGGCTACATCCGCCGATCGGCCCCGGGGATCTACACATGGCTGCCGCTGGGACTGCAGGTCCTGGGCAAGATCGAAGCGATCGTGCGCGAAGAGATGGCCCGTGCCGGGTCTCAAGAGGTCCATTTCCCAGGCTTGCTGCCGGCCGACCCGTACCGGAAGTCCGGGCGTTGGGAGGCCTTCGGCCCCGACCTGTTCCACCTCAAGGATCGCAAGGACAACGACTACATCCTCGCGCCCACCCACGAGGAGGTCTTCACCCTCCTCGTCAAGGATCTCTACTCCTCCTACAAGGACCTCCCGCTCTCGATCTATCAGGTCCAGAACAAGTACCGCGACGAAGCCCGTCCCCGCGCCGGTCTGCTGCGCGGCCGGGAATTCATCATGAAGGACGCCTATTCCTTCGACATCGACGACGCCGGACTCGATGCTTCCTACGAAAGGATGCGGGTGGCCTACCAGCGCACCTTCGCCCGCCTCGGGCTGCCCTGCCTGCCGGTCAAGGCCACTCCGGGGGCCATGGGCGGATCCGGCACCGAGGAGTTCATCTACCCCTCCGAGGTCGGCGAGGACACATTCGTACGCTCCTCCGGCGGTTACGCGGCCAACGTCGAGGCCGTGACCTCGATCGTGCCCGAACCCATCGACTACTCGCTCTCACCCGCGGCCCACGTCGAAGACACCCCCGACACCCCGACGATCGAGACCCTCGTGGCCGCCGCGAACGCCGACCACCCCCGCGAAGACCGCGCCTGGACCGCGGCCGACACACTCAAGAACGTCGTCTGCGCCGTCACCCACCCCGATGGCACCCGCGAGATCATCGTCATCGGTCTGCCCGGTGACCGTGAAGTCGATCTCGACCGCGCCGCCGGCACCGGGATGCTGGGCAACGGCGAGGTCGAACTCGAAGCAGCCACCTCCGAGGATCTCGCCGCCCACCCGGAGCTCATCAGGGGCTACATCGGTCCCGGGGTCGACCTCGACGATCAGGTCCTGGGCCTCGAGGGCACCTCGAAGGTCCGCTTCCTCCTCGACCCCCGCGTCGTCGACGGCACCCGCTGGATCACCGGAGCCAACGAACCCGGACGTCACGTCTTCGACCTCGTCGCGGGTCGTGATTTCGCCGCCGATGGCACCATCGAGGCCGCCGAGGTGGTCCTCGGTGACCCGGCACCCGACGGTTCCGGCCCGCTGGAGCTGGCCCGTGGCGTGGAGATCGGTCAGATCTTCAAGCTCGGCCGCAAGTACGCCGACTCCCTCGACCTCAAGGTCCTCGACGCCAACGGCAAGGCCACGACGGTGACCATGGGCTCCTATGGACTCGGCGTCACCCGCGTCATGGCCTGCATCGCCGAGGAGTACCACAGCGAGTCCGGTCTCCTCTGGCCCCAGCACCTGGCTCCGGCCGATGTGCACATCATCGCCGCGGGCAAGGGCGACGACATCGCCGAGGCGGCGGAGAAGATGACCGCCGAACTGGAGGCCGAAGGCATCACCGTCCTCCTCGACGACCGCAACAAGGTCTCACCCGGCTTCAAGTTCGCCGATGCCGAGCTCATCGGCATTCCGACCGTGATCGTCGTCGGCCGCGGACTCGCCGAGGGCAAGGTCGAGGTCCGCAATCGTCTCAGCGATGAGAAGTCGGACCAGCCCGTCGCCGAGGTGGTCGCTTCCACCGTGGCCACGATCCGTGCCGCTTACGCCACGGCCGATGCCGCGGCCGATGCCGCGATCGCCGAGGGAGCCGCGGCCGATGCCGCGATCGCCGACGATGCCGAGCTCACGGAGTCGATCCGTGCAGACTCGTCGGCCTCGGCACGATGAGCACACCGAGGTGATGGAGGCTCTCACCGGCGGCATCGATGTCACGCTCGCCATGCTCCTGTGGCTGCTGGCCGCAGGAGCACTCGCCGGCTGGATCGACGCCGTCGTCGGCGGTGGCGGACTGATCCAGCTTCCGGCGCTGCTGCTGGTCCCGGGCATGACACCGGTCCAAGCGGTCGCGACGAACAAGGTGGGATCGATCGCGGGCACGACCGCCTCGGCGGTGACCTATCTGCGCAAGATCACCCCCGACCGATCGGCGACGATCCCGGCCGCGGCCACGGCCTTTCTCGGTGCGGTCCTCGGAGCGAAACTCGCGACCTTCATCCCCAGCGATCTCTTCACCCCGATCATCCTCTTGGCGCTCATCGGGGTCGGACTCTTCACGGTCCTCAACCCCAGCCTCGGCGCCGATGCGAGTCTGCGGTTCGGCGAATCCTCGAAACGCCACCACGGTCTGTCATGGCTGATCGGCCTCGTCATCGGCGTCTACGACGGCGTGCTCGGGCCCGGCACGGGATCGTTCCTTGTCATCGCCTTCGTCACCCTCATCGGATTCTCATTCCTCCAGGCCTCCGCCACCGCCAAGGTCATCAACTGGGCGACGAACTTCGGCGCACTCGTCTACTTCATCCCCGACGGCCAGGTCGTATGGGCACTGGGTCTCGTCGTGGCCGTGGGCAACGTCCTCGGCGGGATCTTCGGAGCACGCACGGCCCTGAAGCAGGGCTCCGGGTTCGTCCGGGTCGTCTTCGTCGTCGTGGTTTCAGCGATGATCCTCAAACTCGGCTACGACGTGATCGCCGGCCTCATCCACTGAGGCTCCCGGCAACTGTGAGGATCCTTCAGGTCGCTCAGCCACCCGGCGCTGGAGGATGAAGACGTCTCAGCAACCTTTCGGTCGCTGCGCAACCTGTCGCCGGGTTGCTCAGCGACCGGAAGGTTGCTGGCCTCGACCGCGGGGTTGCTCGGTGACCGCGGGGTTGCCAAGGCCGCTAGGGGTTGCTCAGCGGCGGAAGGTGTCGCTCAGTGGCGGAAGGTGTCGCTCAGTGGCGGAAGGGGTTGCTCAGTGGCGGTGGGGTTGCACAGCGGCGGTGGGGGTTGCTGGGACAAGGCTGAGTCAGCCGATGGGCTTGAGGGCGTGGGCGTTGACGCCGGCGACGTCGGCACCCGACAGCGCACGTGCGACCCACAGCGACCTCGCAGCATCGGCGAGTGGTCCGGTCGCTCCGCCCCGGGCCGAGCGCAGATACCAGAACATGTTCGTGATCTCTCGGGCGACTGCGGCGCCCATCCCGTACTGCGGATCCATGCCGGCACACAGGGCGAGATCGGTGGCGAATCCGCGCAGCCAGGCGGCCTGGGCCTGCGGATGCTGGGACGGGATCTCGACCAGGCGGTTCCACAGCACCGGTGCCAGAGTGTATGCGGTGGGGCCCGAGAGCGGCAGCGGGTCGATGGCCTTCCACGTCGAGATCCCGGCGGAATCCGGGTTGCCGGCGAGGATGTTGTAGTAGTGCAGATCGGCGTGGATGAGCCAATTCTCGTCCGATGCGGCGAGCGTGTGCATCCAGTTCCGGGCGAACGAGAGCAGCAGAGAATCACCCGGCCCGGCTTCCGACCATCCGCTCAGCAGACTCGCATCGGCGTCGAAGGTGCTCAGCCATCCTGCGGCGACGTCTTGAACGCGCAGGAAGTCCGCGTCCGCCGGAACCTCGAGCGAGCGCTGCAGGGCTCCCCAGACCGGGGGCACATCGGCCAGCGGCAGTACGGAGAGGTTGTCCGTCGTTCGCAATCGCTCCTGCAGCGTCACCCGGAAGCTGTGATCGTCTCTGATGACCCTCACCGCGCCGTGGCCGTTCCACATCTTCAGTGCCCGCAGCGCCTGCGCATGTGCGGCCGTATGCGCCGAGGTGGGGGCAGCGAACCGCAGAACGCCCTGATAGTTCTCCTGGGTCAGGACCGGGATGACGAGGCTCTCGCAGCCGGCCCAGGGCGCGCCGGGGACGTCGTCGAAACTCAGCTGCCACCGGTCGCTGAGCTCATTGGCCATGAAATCCAGTGCGGCGGTCCAGGAGGAGGTGCGGAACTCGCCGATGATGTCGCGAGTGGAGTTGAACAGAACCGGCGGCACCTTCACTTCTTCGCCTCCGCCTCACCGGACTCCCCGGGATAGGAGTACCGAAGCACCTGCGGAATCGTGAAGACCGTCCGTGCACGTGCCGATTCCCACAGCCGCAGCGCGGCCGACCCATCGCTGCGCAGCCAGGGCAGAAGCGCCGCCGCCAGGCCGTCTTCGAGGTTCAGGGCCAGCTCCTCGGCGGTCGCGGGATCGGTGGGGCTTGGGTCGAGGTTCCAAGCGGGCGCGCCCGGGTCCGCATCGGTCTCGCCCAGTTTCTCGAGCATCTCTCCGGCCAGCGAGCCCAGGGACTCCAGTCGAGCCACACCGCGTCGGCGCTGGGGCGACTTTGCATCGAACATCACGGTCAGACGCTCGTAGCCGTAGGAGGCTGCCCGAGCCCGGTCGAGGATCGCATTCCACACCTGTGGCCCTGGGGCACCCGCAGGCTGTGGGGTCTCAGCTGACGGTGCGGTCTCAGTGGACTGTTCGGAAGCGCGGTCGGCAGGGGACCCGCCGACGGAGGCACGTGAGTCGCGGATGAGGGATTCGCAGCTGCGGAGAATCCCGGAGTCCTCGGCTCCCGCCGTCACCGCCAACCCGGTGGCCGCATCCACGAGGACGGGGATGAGGGGTGGGGACAGGCTCGGGAGGGCACTGAACACCTCCTCGGTGACCGCCTCGGCGGCCTGAATGTAGGTGCGGGACTTCTCGGTCGGTGGGGGATCGGTGGCCATCTGACTCGGGGGTGACCAGATCGGTCCGATCGCCTTCCGCAGCTTCTGCAGATCCTCGCGTGCCGTGTCGGTGTCGGAGCCGTCCGGCGTGGTGGCGTCCAGGATCCGGGCGACCTTGTTGCGCAGCCGATCCGTGTCATCCAGCGTCGGAACGTCAGGCCCGGTGTCGAGTCTCAGACCGCAGCCCGACAGCAGGCTCAGGCTCGCCCCGCTTGCACCGAAGAGGAGAAGAGAACGACGGCTGACGGGAAAACGCATAGCCCAATCCTAGCGGATGCTTAACCTCGGTCAGGGGAGTCGCTTAGGGTTGAGCATAGGCAATCAGCAGGGCATCGAGATCGTCCGAGGAGCGGGGAGCAGACCCCGCGATCGGGACGAGGACTGGAGGAGATATGGACGAGGACGTGGCTCGGATCGAAGAGCTGCTGCGGGAACCGCTCAGGACGTCCGGATTTCACCTGGAATCGGTCAAGGCCGTCGCCGCGGGACCGCGGCGGACGCTGACGGTCGTCGTCGACCTCGACGAATCCAGCACGGAGGCGATGTCGATGGACAAGATCGCCGAATCCAGCCGTCTGGTCGGAGACACCCTCGACGAGGTCGAGATCTTTCGGGACAAGCCCTATCAGCTCGAGGTGACCAGCCCGGGGGCGACGAGGAAGCTCGAGTGCCCCCGGCACTTCAAACGTGTGCTCGGCCGCAGGCTCGAGATCACGACGAAGAAGGACTCGTTCAAGCTCGATCTCGCCGATGTGGGCGAGAACTCAATTTCGGGAACCGACCCCGCCAGTCGTGAGAAGCGGACGGTGTCGCTGCCAGACATCGTCAAGGCGCAGGTCGAACTCAAGTTCCGGTGAGTCCAAACTGCGATAGAATGTCACGCCTGCATAAATGAAGACAGACAATTCAATGCTCGAGGGAGCCGGAGAGGATATAGGCCATGGATATCGACCTCAGTGTTCTGCGCATTATCGAGCGAGAGCGGGAGATTCCGCTCGAGACGCTGATCGAACTCATCGAACAGGCGCTCTACCTCGCTTATCAGAAAACCGAAGGCGCCTGGCCCGATGCTCGCGCCGAGCTGGACAAGTCTTCGGGGGAGGTCCGGATCCTCGCCGTCGAGTTCGACAATGACGACAACCCGATCGGTGAATTCGACGACACCCCCGCCGGGTTCGGACGCATCGCGGCGCAGACCGCTCGCCAGGTCATCCACCAGCGTCTGCGCGACGTCGAGGACGAATCGCTGCTCGGCAGCTTCAAGGGCCGCGAAGGCGAGATCGTGTCCGGCACCATCCAGCAGGGCAGGGACCCGCAGATGGTCCAGGTCGACCTCGGCGATGTCGAAGCGGTGCTGCCTCCGCACGAGCAGGTCCCCGGTGAGACCTACCGGCACGGAACACGCCTCCGCGTCTATATCGCCGATGTCCACAAGGGGCCGAAGGGCACCTCTGTGACCGTCTCGCGCACGCACCCGAACCTCGTGCGCAAACTGTTCGCGCACGAGACGCCCGAAATCGCCGACGGCACCGTCGAGATCGTCTCCCTGGCCCGTGAAGCCGGTCACCGAACCAAGCTCGCGGTGCGTGCGACGAAGCCCGGTGTGAATGCGAAGGGTTCCTGCATCGGCGAACTCGGCTCCCGCGTCCGTGCCGTGATGAATGAGCTGGGCCAGGAGAAGATCGACATCGTCGACTACAACGACGATCCGGCCCAGTTCATCGGACACGCCCTGTCACCGGCCAAGGCGTCGCAGGTCGACATCATCGATGCGGATATGCAGGAATCACGTGCACTCGTCCCGCGCGACCAACTGTCCCTGGCCATCGGCAAAGAGGGTCAGAATGCGCGTCTGGCAGCCAAACTCACCGGCTGGAAGATCGACATCATCGCCGGCGAGTAGGCGTCAGGCGTGATCTGAACCACGCAGGGGGATGGCGCGGGCGAGGGTGGAAGTGCTGTAGAATTAAGAACTGTGAATGTAGGCGCCGCACCCCGAAGGACGTGCATCGCCTGCAGGCAGAAGGCCGACCGGGACGAGCTCACACGATTCGTGATTCGCCCCGATCAGCATCCGGCCATCGTCCACGACGTGTCAGCGACACTGCCCGGGCGAGGAGCCTGGGTGCACCCGGATGCCACGTGCCTGAAGAGGGCACTGACATCCGCGTCCTTTGCTCGAGCCTTTCGAACGAAGGTCACCGCCTCGGATCTGCCGAGGATGGATACCGAACCCAAGAAGAGCGGGTAGCCCGAATGGATGACAAGTTGTGAGTGTCGTGCGATGACACCGCTATCGGAATTCGAGAGAGCAGTGAAATGAGAACTGCTCTTCATTGATGAGGTTCTTTCCTGACCGGGAAAGAACCCGGACAGGAGAACTGTGGCAAAGCCCCGTGTCCATGAGCTCGCGAAGGAGCTCGGCACTACAAGCAAGAACGTCCTCGAGAAACTGCAGGACCAGGGCGAATTCGTTCGCTCCGCCTCCTCGACCCTTGAAGCACCTGTCGTGCGCAAGGTGAGGGAAGCGTTCGCCGATTCCGCTCCGGCCGAACCCGGCGGCGACAAGACCTCCGGCGCATCCGGTGGCTCGAAGTCGGCGGCCAAGCCCGGAGCCAAGCCCGCGGCGAAGCCCGGAGCCCCCAAACCCGGCGCTAAGACCCAGGCCAAACCGGGAGCCAAGCCCGGCCCGAAGGCCCCTTCGGCGAAGACCGATGCGGCCGAATCCGACTCCGCAGCGGCGCAGTCGGCGACCGAGTCGACCGAAACGAAGCCCGTACCCGAGTCGACCGAGGCGAAGCCTGCTGCCAAACCGGCTGCGGGGCCCAAATCCGGCGCCGCAGCCGACGCTGCCGAGACCGGCCCAGCCGACTCCTCGGCCGAGGCCAAGCCGGCAGCCAAGCCGAACGCACCGAAGCCGGGAGCCCCGACTCCGAATCCGGGGGCGGCTCCCAAGCCGGGCGGCGCACCGAAGCCCGGTGCTGCGCCCAAACCTGGTGCCGGCCCGAAGCCGGGTGCTGCACCCAAACCGGGCGGTCGTTCGTCGGCCCGTCCCGGAAACAATCCGTTCGCTTCCGCCCAGGGGATGCCCAAGTCCGGCGGCCGCGGAGGCTCCAAGTCCGGTAACCGCTCCGGTGGTCAGGGAGGCCCGGGCGCGCGTCCGGGCAACAACCCGTTCGCGAACTCGCAGGGTATGCCCAAGCCGGGCCAGAAGCCTCGCCCAGCCGGCGAGGAGAGCTCGGACGGACCACGTCCGGGACCGCGTCCTGGCGCGCCCCGTCCCAACCCGTCGATGCTGAAGAACTCCGCGCTCAACAAGCCGGCGCCCAGTCGCGGCCGTGGCGGAGGTCGCGGCAACGCGCCGGCCGGCGGTCCGGGCGGTCCAGGCGGCGCCCCGGGCGGAGGACCAGGCGGACGTCGCGGACCGGGTGGTCCCGGTGGACGCGGCTCGGGCCGGGGTCGTGGAAGCACTCAGGGTGCATTCGGCCGCGGCGGCGGTCCCCGTCAGAAGGGACGCAAGTCGAAGCGGGCCAAGCGCGCCGAGTTCGAGCAGATGCAGACGCCGTCCGTCGGCGGCGTCTCCGTTCCACGCGGTGACGGCAACACCCCGCTGCGTCTGCGCCGCGGATCCTCGTTGGCAGACTTCGCCGAGAAGATCAACACCGATCCGACCAACCTCGTGACGGTGCTGTTCCACCTCGGCGAGATGGCGACCATCACCCAGTCATTGGACGAGGGGACGTTCGAGGTCCTCGGTGAGGAACTCGGTTACAAGATCGAGATCGTCTCGCCCGAGGACGAGGACCGCGAGCTGCTCGAGACCTTCGACATCGACCTCGACGCCGAAGCCGCGGAAGAGGACGATGAGGACCTGGCTGCCCGTCCACCGGTTATCACGGTCATGGGTCACGTCGATCACGGTAAGACCAAACTTCTGGACGCGATCCGGTCGGCCAACGTCGCCGGCCGCGAGGCCGGTGGGATCACCCAGCACATCGGTGCCTACCAGGTCGAGGTCGAACACGACGATGCCGATCGCAAACTCACCTTCCTCGACACCCCCGGTCACGAGGCGTTCACCGCCATGCGTGCCCGCGGTGCGAAGTCGACGGACCTTGCGATCCTCGTGGTCGCAGCCGATGACGGCGTCATGCCGCAGACGGTTGAAGCGCTCAACCACGCGCAGGCGGCGGATGTGCCGATCGTGGTCGCGGTGAATAAGGTCGACAAGGAAGGCGCGAATCCCGCCAAGGTCATGCAGCAGCTGACCGAGTACAACCTGGTGGCCGAGGAGTACGGCGGCGAGACCATGTTCGTCCCGATCTCCGCGCTCAAGCGCGAGGGCATCGACCAGCTGCTCGAATCCGTGCTGCTGACCACCGATGCCGCGCTGGACCTGCGGGCCAACCCGGACAAGTCCGCTCGCGGCATCGCCATCGAGGCCAAGCTGGACAAGGGTCGCGGTGCGGTCGCCACCGTCCTCGTCGACTCCGGCACCCTGCACCAGGGAGACGCCATCGTGTGCGGCACGGCCTATGGCCGCGTGCGTGCGATGTTCGATGAGAACGGCAATCAGGTCGCCGAGGCGGGCCCATCGCGTCCCGTCCAGGTGCTGGGGCTGTCGTCCGTGCCGCGCGCCGGTGATACGTTCATTTCCACCGATGACGATCGCACGGCCCGTCAGATCGCTGAGAAGCGCGACGCCATCGAGCGCAACGCGGCTCAGGCTCGCGGACGCAAGCGGATCAGCCTCGAGGACTTCACCAAGGCACTGGCGGAGGGCAAGGTCGACATGCTCAACCTCATCCTCAAGGGCGACGTGTCCGGTGCGGTCGAAGCGCTGGAGGACTCGCTGCTCAAGATCGATGTGGGCGACGAGGTCGACCTGCGCATCATCCACCGCGGAGTCGGTGCGATCACCGAGAACGACATCAACCTGGCCACGGTCGACAATGCGATCGTCATCGGCTTCAACGTCCGGCCGGAGGCGAAGGCTCGCGACCTGGCCGACCGCGAAGGGGTCGACGTCAGGTACTACTCGGTCATCTACCAGGCGATCGACGACATCGAGAGCTCGCTCAAGGGCATGCTCAAGCCGGAGTACGAAGAGGTCCAGACGGGCACCGCGGAGATCCGCGAAGTCTTCCGGTCCTCGAAGTTCGGCAACATCGCCGGCTCCATCGTCCGCGATGGGCACATCACCAGGAACGCCTCTGCTCGCGTCACACGTGATGGAGTCGTCGTCGGCGACAAGGTCAAGATCGAGTCCCTGCGTCGCTTCAAGGACGATGCCACCGAGGTCCGCGAAGGATTCGAGTGCGGTATCGGACTGGGCAGTTTCAACGATCTCAAGGTCGGCGACATCATCGAGACCGTCGAGATGCGCGAGAAGCCTCGCGACTGATCAGCGATGGCTGTCACACCGGGTTCTGCGCGGGCCGTGTGCGAGCGGGCGGCATGAGCCGCCTCGCCTGCACACTGCTCGGGCAGGACCCGGTCTGCTCTTGTCGCACACCGCAATCCCGCTCGGCCCGATCCGGCCGAGACATACAGATAGAGTCACCGACGAATACATACGGTCACCGCCGCACACACTCGGTTCCAGCTCATGAAGAAGGAAGACACAATGGCAGATGCAACTCGGCCGCGTAAGATCGCCGACCAGATCAAGGTCATCGTCGCCGGCACGATCGAACGCAGACTCAAAGACCCCCGTCTCGGATTCGTCACGGTCACCGATGTGCGTGTGACCGGAGACCTGCAGCACGCCTCGATCTTCTACACCGTGTTCGGTGACGATCAGGACCTGGAAGCCACGGGCAAGGCGCTGGAGTCGGCGAAGGGCTTCATCCGCTCCGAGGTGGGCAAGGGGCTGACGATCCGTCTCACACCGAGCCTCGAATTCATCGCGGACTCCGTCCCGGAGGCCGCTGCCCATCTGGACGGACTCCTGGCCGAAGCCGCAGCCAACGATGCCAGGATCGCTGACCTGGCCAGGGACGCCGAGCCTGCCGGGGACGAAGATCCCTATAAGACCCGCGACGACGACTGACGACAGACAGTCGACGCGACGACGACCGACGAGACGCAGTCGACGTATCGACACTGCCGACACGCGGGCGACAAACGGCCCTGCCGGTGCGAACGCGATCTCAATCACCTTTGCGAAAAAACTTCACGTAACAGTTTTGTTATCTTTGTGATCTGGTCTAGACTTTTTCCGGTAACGAAATGATTACGACTCTGTTAAGGGATTTCTGCATTGGGTAAGCACTCTTCGCCAAAGCCTGGCTTCGCTAAGCAGCTGGTACGGGACCTGACCCCTGCCAGCAAACGCTCTGCGGGTCGGCACTCCGCTGATGCGCCGTCGACGGCCACCTCCGTGCTGGCCACCGTCAGGCAGCGTCCCGTCGTTGCCGCGATCGCCGTTCCCGCCGCGGCCACCGCCGCCGTCGTCGGCTCGACCGTCGCCATGGGACCCCCCGATACCGGCAATGTCACGACCGAGGCCGCTGACACGTCACAGCAGGAAGAGCAGACGAGCCCCTCTGCAGTCAGCCAGGACCAGATCGAAGCCCAGCGTGAGAAGGCCGGCGAAGAGTACCTCGAGGACGTCAAGGACGATCCCAAGTACAAGAACAAGACTTCGAAGACGACGCTCGACGTCAAGTCCCCCAAGCCGTCGCCGACGAGGGAGAAGGCCGAGGCGGAGTCCGGCACCGCGAAGGCCTCGGACGAGAAGTCATCCGAAGGCGGAGACACCCCAGAGGGCATCTCGAACGAGCCCTGCTCGGTCTCGTCCTCCATCGAATCCGGGCTGCAGCCCAACGCCGTCAACGGTTACCGCGCGGTCTGCGCGAAGTTCCCCGAGGTCAAGACCTACGGTGGCGTTCGGCCAGGGTCGGGCAGCTCAGACCACTACACCGGTGCCGCCGTCGACATCATGATCACCGGGTCCACCGGCGACCGTATCGCCGAGTACCTGATCCAGAACCAGAGCGCGCTCAACGTCAAGTACATCATCTGGGAGCAGCGCATCTGGCAGCCGGGCAGCGGCTGGAGCAGCATGGAAGACCGAGGCTCACCGACGGACAACCACTTCGACCACGTGCACGCGTCGTTCAACTGATCGCATCGGCCACGTGAGTGATACCTCGCCGCAGGGCGTCCTCGTCTGCGACAAGCCCCAGGGCCTGACTTCCCACGGCGTCGTCTCCCGGATTCGACGCTGGTACGGCACCCGCAAGGTCGGGCATGCCGGGACCCTCGATCCCATGGCCACGGGCGTGCTCGTTCTCGGCCTGGGCCGCGGGACCAAACTGCTGGGCTACCTCACCGGCGTCTCCAAGACGTATCGGGCGACCATCCGACTCGGCGCGGCCACGCCCACCGACGACGCCGACTCCGAACCGGATCTCTTCGCCGACCCCTCGGCCCTTGCCGCCGTCACCGACGCCGCGATCGCCGAGGGGGTCTCCGCACTCACGGGCTCCATCGACCAGGTGCCCAGCGCGGTCTCCGCGATCAAGGTCGACGGCCAGCGCTCCTATGCCCGTGTCCGCGCGGGCGAGGACGTCTCTCTCAAGGCCCGCCGGGTCGAAGTCTCGACCTTCGCCATTCGCGAGACCCGCTATAGGGCTGCGGAGGGCCACGTCGACGTCGACGTCGAGGTCGACTGCTCCTCGGGCACCTACGTGCGTGCCCTGGCACGCGATCTCGGGGACAGCCTCGGCGTCCATGGTCATCTCACCGCTCTGCGGCGCACCCGCGTCGGCGCATTCGACATCGACGAGGCGGTGACGATCCCTGAGGACCTCGACATCGATCCGCCCCGGCTGAGAACCCTCGCCGAGGTGGCACGGACGCTGCTGCCGAACATGAGCGTCGATGCCGCCGAGGCCCAAGCCCTCATGCAGGGAAAGACCATCACCACCGACCGCGCTCCGTCTGCGGACGACGAGATCGCGGTGACCTGCGGTGAGGACCTCGTCTCCATCGCCGAGGTGCGTCCCGGGGGAGGGCTGAAGTCTCTGACCGCCTTCGCCATCGACCTCGCCTGATCCAACAACTCATTCGCTTGTATTTGATAAATACAACTTGAACACTTGTCTGCTCCGGCGGTGTTTGGTGTACTTGGGACATGTACGTCATGACCATCGATCAGCGTGGCTCGAGAGACCGTGCGGATGAGGTGCCCGAGGCGCTCGACATGCTCCAGCGGGTCGAGACGGCACGCGGCTTCACACGCACCATCGGCGACGAGGTCCAGGGTGTCCTCGACTCGCCCGAGCAGGTGAGCCTGGCCGTGCGTCTGCTGGCCGGTCGGACGGGGTGGCACATCGGCATCGGGATCGGACCGGTCGACGTCCCGCTGCCGGACTCCACGGCCGAAGGCAGGGGAGAGGCCTTCTACGCCGCGAGGCGGGCGGTCGAAGCGGCGAAGGGTGCACCCGCCCATCTCGTCGTCGACGCGGCGGCCGCACAGGCCCATCTCGCCGAGAGCGCTCTGCGCCTGATGGTCTGGACGATCGAGAACATCCATCCCCGATCCAGACGCTACATCGAGCATCGGCTCGATCATCCCGACTCCACCCAGGCGGACATCGCCGCGGAGTTCGACGTCTCCCAGCAGGCTGTATCGCGTGTCCTCTCACCGGGCGGGGTGGAACTCATCGCAGGCGCCCTCACGCTGTCCGCCTTCCATCTCTCGCAAAGCAGGTGACCATGTGGTTTGATGTGCTCATCGCGGTCCTCACGGCGATCGTGGCCGCGGCCGGCGGGTATCCGCTGGTCCCGCTGTTCCTGAGGATGACCCACGTCGGGCCGGGCTCGAAGCCCAGCCGCACCGGAAGCGAAGACATCGAGGTGCTGCGGGGCGGAATGTGGATCGGCATCGTCGAGCGTGCCCTCGTGGCCGGAGCCATCGTGCTGGGACGCCCCGAGCTCATGGCCGTCGTCGTCGCCGTGAAGGGACTCGGCCGTTTCGCGGAGATCAAATCCTCGGCGGCCGCGGGTGAACGATTCATCATCGGAACGTTCGTCTCGATCACGATCGCTTCGCTGATGGGCATCCTCGGCTGGGCCGTCATCACCTGATGCGCGCCCGGGTTAGCGCCTCGGAACATCTCTGAGATAACCTGATTCGGTGCACGGAAGGAGCGAACATCGAGTGGAGCTGTATCACGGACTGAATGAGGTCGGGGCCGATGGTGTCGACACCGTTGTGACCCTGGGCAACTTCGACGGTGTCCACCGCGGACACCAAACCGTCCTCCAGGCAGTCGCCGCCCTGGCCAGGCAACGTTCCCTGCGCTCCGTGGCCATGACCTTCGACCCGCACCCGCGCACCGTCCACCGCCCGGATGAGCCCACCCTGATGATCACGAGCACCGATCAGAAGGCGGCGCTGTTGGCAGAGACCGGCATCGACGCCCTGTTCGTCCAGCACTACGATCTCGACTTCGCGAACCAGACGGCAGAGGAGTTCGTCCGCAGGTACTTCGTCGATGCCCTGCACTGTCAGACCGTCGTCGTCGGCGACGATGTGCGGTTCGGCAAGGACAACGAAGGCACCATCGACACCTTGCGCAGCCTCGGCGAGAAATACGGATTCAGCACCGAGACGATCGAAGAGGTCGGGCGCGGCGGACGCTATTCCTCCTCACGCATCCGCGATCAGATCATCGCCGGTGATGTCGCCGAGGCGGCCGATCAGCTGGGGCGCTACCACCGGGTCGAAGGGACGGTCGTCCACGGCGATGCCCGCGGCCGCGATCTCGGATTCCCGACCGCGAATCTCGCCGAGGACGGCCAGGGCCTCGTTCCCGCCGACGGCGTCTACGCCGGATGGGCGACGTTCTCCGACGACGACCAGGCCTACCCCGCGGCGATCTCTGTGGGCACCAACCCCACGTTCAAAGGCGATATTCGGCGGGTCGAGGCTCATGTGCTCGACAAGGAGTTCGGCGAGTTCGACGTCTACGGCAGACACATGGACCTCGACTTCGTAGCTCGGATCCGCGGACAGGTGGCTTTCACAGGGATGGATGAGCTCGTCGTCAAGATGCATGAGGACACTGCCGATGTGCGCGAGGTCCTCCACACCTGATAAGCTGAACGCTGCCGTTTTCACCGGCCGCGGTTCCATAGTGCTGAGACTGACCTGTCCTGGCGCCGCGCAATGATCGCAAAGGAGACACCCATGGCTCTCAGTTCCGCTGAAAAGCAAGAGGTCATCAAGGAATATGCAACTCACGAGGGCGACACCGGTTCTCCCGAGGTTCAGGTCGCGCTGCTCACCCGCCGGATCACCGAGCTCACCGAGCACTTCAAGGATCACAAGCAGGACCACCACTCGCGTCGCGGCCTGCTGCTCCTCGTCGGCCAGCGCCGCAGGATGCTCAAGTACCTGCAGCGCGTGGAGATCGAGCGTTACCGTTCGCTCATCAAGCGCCTGGGTCTGCGTCGCTGAGACCGACACGGCTCCACTGAGCGCGAGCCGGGCGAGCCGACAGCGGCTCTGCCGATGAGCGCCCCAGGCGACGAGAAGCGTCCCGCATCATGCGGGGCGCTTCTTCGCGTTTCCGCGCATGCTCCGCGCGGGTATGCTTCGCACGGGCACGCTTCGCGATTCCAGGCATGCTCCGCGACCGAGAGCCCGAGACGGGCCGGCATCTGCCGCGTCGAACGGGTGGCGTGCGTCTCGACCGCTCGTTGCGGCAACTGCGGTAGACTTCGAAGTGGACAATCATGCCATGGACGTTTCGGTCCTCGGTAGTGGCCTCCGGAGGAACGCGCACAATCCCGCCGGTTCCGTGGGCCCCGATCGATGACCGGCTTGGATCCATGGGATGTCCAAGCCAATATCCGCCGGATCGACGCGGGCTCTGCGCCTTCGCTCTTCGAAGGTGCCCGCCCTCGTGTCGGCAACGAACAAGGAGAATACGTGGGACTCAACCCTGAATCCGCCGTAGCGCACATCGACAATGGCAGCTTCGGCTCACACACCGTCCGTTTCGAAACAGGACGGCTCGCACAACAGGCCGCCGGCTCGGCCGTGGCCTACCTCGACGACGAAACCATGCTCTTCTCGGCCACCTCGGCCGGCAAGAACCCCCGTGAGGGCTTCGACTTCTTCCCCCTGACCGTCGACGTCGAAGAGCGCATGTACGCCGCCGGCCGCATCCCCGGATCGTTCTTCCGCCGGGAAGGACGCCCGTCGACCGACGCCGTCCTCACCTGCCGACTCATCGACCGTCCCCTGCGCCCATCCTTCGTCAAGGGGCTGCGCAACGAGGTCCAGGTCGTCGTCACGGTGATGTCCATCCACCCCGACCACATCTACGACGCCCTGGCCATCAACGCGGCCTCGATGTCGACCCAGCTCTCCGGACTGCCCTTCTCCGGCCCCATCGGCGGTGTGCGGATCGCACTCATCGACGGACAGTGGGTCGCGTTCCCGAACCATTCGCAGCTCGATGACGCCGTGTTCAACATGGTCGTGGCCGGACGTGTCGTCGGTGACGACGTCGCCATCATGATGGTCGAGGCCGAAGCCACGGACAACGCCGTGGACCGGATCAAGACCGGCGCGCCCGCACCGACCGAAGAAGTCGTGGCCGAGGGACTCGAAGCGGCCAAGCCCTTCATCAGCGAACTCTGCCGTGCTCAGCAGGAGCTGGCCGACAGCGCCGCCAAGCCGACCGTCGAATTCCCGGTCTTCCACGACTACGAAGAAGACGTCTACGAAGCTGTGCGAGAGCTCGCCGAAGCCAAGCAGACCGAGAACTTCCAGATCGCGGACAAGCAGGAACGCGAAGCCGCAGGAGAAGTCCTCCTCTCGGAGCTCTTCGACAAGCTCGGCGAGCGATTCGAAGGCCGCGAGAAGGAGATCGCCGGAGCGCTGAACGCCCTGACCAAACAGGTCGTGCGCAAGCGCATCCTCACCGACCAGATCCGCATCGACGGACGGGGACTCAAGGACATCCGTCCGCTGACCGCCGAGACCAACGTGATTCCACGGGCACACGGCTCGGCGATCTTCGAGCGCGGAGAGACGCAGATCCTCGGTGTGACCACGCTGAACATGCTCAAGCTCGAACAGCACATCGACTCGCTGTCGCCCGTGACCTCGAAGCGCTACATGCACCACTACAACTTCCCGCCCTACTCGGTCGGTGAGACCGGTCGTGTGGGCAGCCCGAAGCGCCGCGAGATCGGTCACGGCGCCCTGGCGGAGCGTGCGCTCGTGCCGGTTCTGCCCAAGCGCGAGGACTTCCCCTACGCCATCCGCGAGGTCTCGGAGGCACTCGGATCCAACGGGTCGACCTCGATGGGCTCGGTCTGCGCCTCGACGCTGGCCATGCTCTCGGCCGGTGTGCCGCTGCAGGCTCCGGTCGCCGGCATCGCCATGGGCCTCGTCTCCGACGTCATCTCCACCGACACCGGCGACCAGACCGCATACGCGGCACTGACCGACATCCTCGGTGCCGAAGACGCCTTCGGCGACATGGACTTCAAGGTCGCCGGCACGCGCGACTTCATCACGGCGATCCAGCTCGACACCAAGCTCGACGGGCTGCCCGCCTCGGTGCTCGGTGCCGCACTCAAGCAGGCTCGCGAAGCCCGCATGGTCATCCTCGACGTCATCGCCGAGGCCATCGACGCGCCGGCAGAGATGGCTCCGACCGCTCCGCGCATCATCTCCGTGAACATCCCCGTGGACAAGATCGGTGAGATCATCGGGCCCAAGGGCAAGATGATCAACCAGATGCAGGAAGACACCGGCGCCGACATCAGCGTCGAAGACGACGGAACCGTGCTCATCGGCGCCGCCGACGGACCGGCTGCAGAGGCCGCCCGCTCGATGATCAACGCGATCGCCAACCCGCAGGTGCCCGAGGTCGGCGAACGCTACCTCGGAACCGTCGTGAAGACGATGAGCTTCGGCGCATTCGTCTCCTTGACACCGGGCAAGGACGGATTGCTGCACATCTCCGAGCTGCGCAAGCTCAACGATGGCAAACGCGTCGAGGACGTCGAAGACGTCGTCGGAGTCGGACAGAAGGTCCAGGTCGAGATCACGAAGATCGACGACCGGGGCAAGCTCTCGCTCTCACCCGTCGGCGATGAGGACGAAGAAGAGGGATCAGACAACTGATACTCAAGGATTCCCACACCGGGGAGGACGCACCGATTGATCGGTCCGTCCTCCCCGGTGGTCTGACGGTGACCACCGAACACATGCCCGGACTGGCATCGGAGACCATCGGCATCTGGGTCGCGGCCGGATCGCGCGACGAATCGAGAGAGACCGCCGGCTCGACCCATTTCCTCGAGCACATGCTGTTCAAGGGAACGGCGACGAAGGACGCGAGGACGATCGCCGCGGCCTTCGACAAGACCGGGGGAGACTCCAACGCCATCACGGCCAAGGAGCTCACCTGCTACTACTCGAGGTGCCTGGTCACCGACCTGGCCGACATCACCTCGCTGCTCGTCGACATGGTCTCGAACTCGAATCTGGACGCCGAGGAGTTCGCACGCGAGCGCGGAGTCATCATCGAAGAGCTGGCGATGTCCGCCGACGACCCCGGTGACGTCCTGTTCGACGACTTCGACGAGCTCATCTTCGGAGACCACCCACTGGCACGGCCGGTCGGCGCGACCAAGGACCAGATCCGCATGCTCGACCACAACACGCTGCTCGAGCACTATTCGTCCACCTATGTCCCACCGCGTCTGGTCATCGCCGCCGCAGGCGGTGCCACCCACGACGAGGTCGTGACAATGGTCGAAGAAGCTCTGAACGAGGCGAACTCGGGTTCCGGGCCCCGCTCGTGGGCCGAGTCGACCGGCGCCGATGCATCCGCAGGAGGGGCCGACGCCGACGGGCGGGGAGCGCGAGAGACTCCCACGTTCCACTCGGGCCGCTCCCACACCTATAAGGACAACGAACAGCTGGGGATCCTCCTCGGCTGTGAGGGCCTCGAGGAAGGGCACGAGGATCGCTTCATCTACTCGGTGCTGCTGACGATGCTCGGCGGCGGCATGTCCTCCCGCCTGTTCCAGAGCGTGCGCGAAGACCGCGGCCTCGCCTACGCCGTCAGCTGCATGGCGAGCCAGTTCACCGATTTCGGAACGTTCGGCATCTATGCCGGATGTGCGCCGGAGAACGGCCAGTCCGTGGTCGATCTGGCGCTGGCCGAATGGGACCGTCTCGCACAGGAGGAGCCGAGCCGGGCCGAGTTGGATGCGATCGTGTCCCAGCTGTCGGGGTCGATGGTCCTCGGGCTCGAGTCCTCGGCCGCGCGCATGAATCGACTGGCCCGATCGGAGATCTTCGGGGTGCCCCTCGAATCTCCGCTCGATCTCATCGAACGCGTCCGTTCGGTCACCTCCGCGCAGGTGTCCGCGATGGCCGGCCAGCTCATGGAACGCCCGAAGTCCCTGTCCCTCGTCGGGCCGACGACCGACATCGCGCTGCCCTGAGTCCTCCGCACCGCCGCACCGAGGGCTTTGGGCCCGCTCGGAGTGTGGTCGGCCTGCTCGGAGTGTGGTCGACTTGCTCGCAGCGTGGCCGCCCTGCTCGCAATGCGGGCGCTTAGAATGGCTGTACAGCAGATTCCCTGCTGTACAGCCATTTGAGTCTGTGGGGGAGAGGGACTGAATGCCCAGGAAGAGTGCATCGGATCGCCGGGAGGAGATCCTGGCCGCGACCGTCGAGGAGATCGAGAGCACGGGCCTGCGCACCCTCCGAGTCGCCGATGTCGCCGACCGGCTGGGCCTGAGTCCGAGCCTGGTCATCTACCACTTCGTGACGAAGGAAGCGCTCGTCGCTGCGGCCTTCGCGCATGCCGGGGAGAACGACCTCTATCGCGCGCGTCGCCTCGCCACCGGTCGCAGGCCGGCGACGGAAAGGCTGAGCGACGTCGTCCGGTGGTACATGCCGACCGGGTCGACGCGAAGCTGGAAAATCTGGATCGACGGCTGGTCGGCCGGGCTCTTCGACGCCGAGGTGAGGTCGACGTTCGCCGCGCTCGACCGCGACTGGAAGACGATCCTCTCGGGACTCATCGTCGAAGGCCTCGAAGCCGGAGAGTTCCGGTGCGCTGGCACTGCGGAGGTTACATCCGCAGGGGTGGCGGAGGCCACATCCACGGAGGCGGCCGAGGCCTGTGCGACGCGGATTCTCGCCTACCTCGATGGGTTGGCGGTCCAGCTCATCTTCAACCCCGAATCCGTCTCCCCGGCGGCCCTGTCTCGATGGGTCGAGGCCTTCGTCGCCCGGGAGCTCGAATGAATGTCGCGGGCGCCTCGGCGCGCTCCGTAATGCCTCATGTCAATATGCCCGCGAAAAGTTTCCGATGCCTCACATAGATTTGCCCGCGAAACTTACCCCGTCTTGACTCGCACACCCTTGCGCACATCCGGCAACGCTGACGGGAACGACGCTAGATAGAGCTGCTCAGTCTTCTTGCTCGATAGCACCAGCAACCGGTCCTGGACCCGAGCGATCTCAGCAGCGATCTTCGCCGGATTGAGACCATCGCGATACGCCGTCATCTCCTCGACCTGTTTTGGCGAGAGCACGCCGGCCTCGAGGAGCCTGTCGAACGGTGTTCGCGGAGCATCATAGATCCGTTTACGCCGCCCATTCTTCGTCGACCCATACCCAGTCGGTTTGACCGTGGGCATCAGATAATTCACCCGATCATTGACCAGATGCCATAACCGGTTCAATGCTCGTCGCTCCAGATCAGTGTCGTAGCGATAGTAAAATCCGTACCGGCGCACGACGTGATTGTTCTTCGACTCGATGGTGGCCTGATCGTTCTTCTTATACGGCCTGGACCTGGTGAAGTAGATACCCTTCGATCCGGCCCACTCGATGACGTATTGGTTGAGGAACTCCGACCCGTTATCGAAGTCCAGACCAGTAATCTCAAACGGAATCTCACGAGCCGCAGTCTTCAATCCGGCCAGAATGTTCGTATGCGCGTTGTTACGCACCGTGCGCGAGAACGTCCACCCGGTATGGAAATCGGTGAGGTTGAGCGTGCGTGCGAATTCCCCAGACTCGACAGGACCACAGTGGGCGACGGTATCGCCTTCGAAGAAGCCGGGTTCGTCTTCGACCTCGTCACCGGCCCGCCGAATCGTGATCGCCGAGCGTAGCAAAGAACCCGGCTTCGTTGTTGAGATCCCATTGATCGCGTCCCTGGCTCGCATAGGTTTGAGGTACCGGTCGATCGTGGCCGGACTCATCGCCAATAGCTCCTTGCGCACGTGCTTGTCGTAGCGGTCCTGGCCGGTGGTGAGCTCGTTGTGGGCTTCGAGGAGGTCAAGGAGGATGCGCATCGTGGCGTGAAGGTATTTGCCGCACTGGCCGCCCGAGATCGCCCACACGCGCTGGAGAACCTTGACCGCGTCGTAGGAGTATTTCCTCGCACGCGGCTTCCGAGGCTGTTTGGCGACCTGCCGGCCGGGCCCTGGCGGATGTTTAGCTGCCTGAGTCAGACGCCGTCGAGCGTTGTCGCGGGTCCACCCCGTGACTGCCACGACTTCGTCGAGCACGGCGCCCTTGTTCTTCTTCGAAGCCTTCTTGTATTGCCTGGCGTATTTCGTGGTGATCTCTGTACGAGTCGCCATCGACAGTTCACTCCCCATAGCTTCCGAGGATCCACCATTTCGCGGGCAAAAGTATATGAGGCACCGAGGGTGGCATCCGGGCTGTTTATCTGAGTCTTGTCGCGCTCTTGACGCATGTTGCGCGGGACGCCAGACTGGGAGCAGACTTGTACTGAACAGCGGTTCAGTTAAATCCTTGGGAGCGACATGTTCATGGACATCACCTGGCAGGATCCGGGCACCGGAGCACACGGATTCGTCGTCATCGACACTCTCGTTCGAGGGGCCGCCTCCGGAGGGCTGCGGATGCGTGAGGGATGCACCCTGGAGGAGGTGCGGGGCCTGGCGCAGGCGATGACCCGCAAGGAGGCGATCCACTTCCGACCGGGTCGAGCCTACGTCCCGATCGGAGGTGCGAAGGGAGGCATCGACTTCGACCCACGGGACCCGAGGGCCAAGCACGTCCTCGAACGATTCCTCATCGCCGTGAATCCGATCATGCGCAGCTATTGGGCACTCGGTGAGGACCTCGGAGTCCGCCAGAGCGACATCGACGACATCGTCTCCTCCCGCGGGCTCGGCAGTGCACTGGCGGCGATCGAGAAGCTGCTCACTGATCCGAGTGCGGCCGCCGAGCGGACCGCCGCGGCATTCGGCACCGTCGTCGACGGCCTGTCCCAGGACGAACTCGTCGGCGGACTCGGCGTGGCCACCTCGGCGATCACTACACTTGCGGCCCAGGGGTCGGATCCGGCAACCGCTTCCGCAGTGATCCAGGGATTCGGATCGATGGGTGGGGCGAGCGCCCGGTTCCTCGCCGAGGCGGGGGTGCGGATCGTCGGCATCGCCGACGCCGACGGGTTCGTGACCAACCCGGCCGGCCTCGACGTCGAGACCCTGTTGGCGACCCGCGATCCCTTCGGCGGCATCGACCGCTCGGCCCTGCGTCCCGGCGACAGCGACGGTGATCGCGAGGGCTGGCTGAGTGCCGACTGCGATGTGCTCGTGCCCGCCGCGGTCAGCTACGCGATCACGGCCGAGAACTGTGATGCCGTCAATGCCGGGCTCATCGTCGAAGCCGCGAACATGCCCGTGCTGCCCGCGGCCGAGTCTCGGCTGCGAGACCGCGGGGTGACGGTGGTGCCCGACTTCCTCGCGAACTCCGGCACGAACGCTTGGTGGTGGTGGGTGACGTTCGGCGACGTCGACGGCGGCTGGGAGGACACCCGCCGGCTGGTGACCACGACTCTGCGTGAGCTCACGGAAGACGTGCTGAGAGAGGCCGATCGGCGACATATCTCCGTCAGGCAGGCTGCTCAGGCACGGGTCGATGCCAATCTCGAACGGCTGCGGGCGCCGGCCGGCCCCGAAGCCGGGGCCGCTGCTGAGGTGGCCGACACGATGGTCGGACCCTAGAATCATGGATCGGTTCTTCGACCCCTCCAGCGTGGCCATCCTCGGGGCGTCGAACGACCCCGCGAAATGGGGATTCTGGCTCTCCGCCGGTGCCCTCAGAGGTGCCGAGAGGCGCCGGGTGCACCTCATCAACTCACGAGTGGCCTCGATTCAGGCCCAACCCACCTACGCGAGCCTCGGCGATCTGCCGGAGGTTCCGGAGCTGCTGGTGGTCTCGATCCCCGGCAGCGGGGTCCACTCGGTCGTCACGGAAGCGCTGGATGCCGGGGTCGGGGCCTTCCTCATCGTCTCGGCCCGGGTCCCCGACGCCGCCGATCTTGCCGCCCGCATCGTCTCCGCCGGTGCCCGCCTCATCGGCCCGTCATCGCTGGGCATCGTCGATTCGGGCAACGATCTGCTTCTGGCCTGGGGCAACTTCACCCCCGGGTCCCTGGCCGTCGTGACGCAGAGCGGCCAGTTGGGAACGGAGATCGCGACCCTGTCCGCGCGCAGCGGGCTGGGCATCTCCCGCTTCGCCTCCATCGGGGGACAGTCCGACGTTCGGGCCGCAGAGGTCCTCAACACCCTCGTCGACGACGTCGACACCACCCAGGTGGTCATCTACCTCGAGTCCTTCACCGGCGGAAGCGCACTCGTTACCGCCATGCAGGGACTGCGTGCGGCCGGAAAGCCCACGATGATACTGACTACGGGCCAATCGGACGCCGGTGCCAGGCTCGCCCGCTCACACACCGGCTCGCTCACCTCGGCGAGGGACACCGTCGATGCGGCCTGTCGCGCCGCCGGCGCCATCCGACTGGATACGCCGGTCGAAGCCGTCGAACTCGCCGGATACTTCGCCACATCCTGGCTGCCCGCAGGCAGGAGACTCGCCATCATCTCGGACTCCGGCGGGCAGGGAGCCATCGCCGCGGACCGGGCCGAGAGCCACGGGCTGAGCGTCGACGTCCTTTCCACACCCACCCGCCTGCGCGTCGAAGAGCACCTGCCACAGGCCGGGCACATCGACAATCCGATCGATCTCGACGGGGCGGGGGAAGCGGATCTGTCGGTCCACTCCTCACTTGTCGACGCCCTCCTGCGCGACGACACGATCGACGCCGTCGTCCTCAGCGGCTACTTCGGCTGCTACGGCGAGGACGTCGCTGCTCTTCTGGACGCGGAGCTGGCCGAGGTCGATCGGCTGGGCGAGGTCGTGCGAACTCACCGCAAACCCCTCATCGTCCACTCGATGAGTGCCGACTCCCAGGCCGTCGCGGCGCTGTGGCAGAACTCGATACCCGTCTACACCTCGATCGAATCGGCCATGCGAGTCATCGCGCGCGCCGGCTTCTACGCCGCGCATTCGGGCCGCATCACCGAGGCCCTGGAGCAGTCGGGGCCGGTCACCCCATGGGGGACCGGCTATGGCGCTGCCCGGAACACGCTCACGGCGGCCGGGGTCCCGATGCCGCGAGCCATGACCCTGAATCGCGGAACCGAACTCGCCGAGGCGCTGGCACAGTCCGGACTGACCCCGCCGTTCGTGCTCAAGGCCGGGTGGCCCGCGCACAAGACCGAACTCGGGGCCATCGCCCTCGGATTGGGCGATGCCGCAGCGCTCGAGCACGCCCATGGGGAGATGATCGGCCGACTCGGCGAGGGCGAGTACATCGTCGAAGAGATGGACACCCGCGACGAGGTCGTCGAGATCCTCGTCGGCGGGCGACGGGACGAGAAATTCGGGCCGATCGTGATGGTCGGTGCGGGCGGGACCGAGACCGAACTCTACGGAGACACGTGGCTGGAACTGGCACCGGTCTCGCACGCGGAAGCCCTCGATATGATCTCCCGACTCACCTGCTACCGGCTCCTCACCGGGTGGCGGGGCAGGACGGCGGCGGACCTCGACGAGCTGGCCGAGATCATCGTCTCCGTCTCCCGCCTCATCGCGGGGCACAATGAGATCCAGGAGATCGAGATCAACCCGGTCCGGGTCACCCCCGCCGGAGCACTCGCGGTCGACGCGCTCGTCGTGACCGACCGCGGCAGTGACGAGACCGACAGCGATGACGAGAACGACTGCAGTCACGACAGCGGCGGCCGCGGTGATGCCGCGACCGAGACCGACGACCGCGGTGACGACGAGAAGGAGCCACAATGACAGAGGAACGGGCCGAGATCACCGGTGGCGCACACCTGGCCCGTGCGCTGAGAGCCGAGGGAATCACACGGGTCTTCGGGATCCCAGGGACGCACAACCTCGAGATCTTCGCACAGCTGGCGGCCGAGGACATCGAGATCATCACGCCTCGACACGAACAGGGCGCCGGGTTCATGGCAGACGGCGCCGCCCGCGCCTCCGGCGAAGTGCAGGTCGTCGTCACCACGACGGGGCCGGCTGTGCTCAACGCCCTGACCGCGCTGCTTCAGTCCTTCACCGACTCGGTCCCCGTCCTGCTCATCGGCCCCGGCATGCCCCTGACCCACCCCGGGCGGGGCAATGGGCTCCTCCATGAGGTGCGCAATCAGAGCCAGGCGATCGAAGCGATCCTCGGCGACAGCCACCGGGTGACGAGTCCCGGCGAGGTGTCGCTGGCACTCGGGCAGGCCCTGTCGACGATGCGGACCGGTCGCGCCCGCCCCGCCTACATCGAGATTCCGCTCGACCTCATCGAGACGGAGGGACCAGGATGGCTGCACCCGGCGGTGACCCGAGGTGTCCCGGCACCCGAACCCTCGGCCATCAGATCCGCCGCAGAGGCGCTGGCGGGCTCCCAGCGCCCCCTCCTCATCGTCGGTGCAGGGGCCCGCAGTGCCGGACCGGAGATCGAAGAGCTCTCCGAGGCGCTCGGAGCCGGGGTGATCCTGTCCTCGAATGCCAAGGGCACGATCGACGACGGGTTCGAGAACTGCCTCGGCGCCATCGGAGTCCTCGAGGAGCTGCCCGACCTGCTCGGCGCCGCCGACGCAGTCGTGGCCATCGGCACGGAACTCGCGCCCAGCGATTTCTGGCCCGAACCCTTGCCGCTGCCGCACACGGTCGTGCGCATCGACCTCGACGAGATCCAGATGCTGCGCAACGCCCGCGTCACCCACCCGATCCCGGCCCACGCCAAGGACTCGACGACCGCCCTGACACACCGACTGCAGCAGACCAGATCGCCCAGCCTCTCACAGTCGGCACTCGAGTGGCTGCGCAGTCGGCAGGAGACGATCGCTGCGGCAGCCGCGAACGACGGTACACCCTGGGCAATTCTCAGCGGAGCACTCAACGACTACACCGCCTCGGCGGAATCGACTGTCATCGTTGCCGCGGATTCCACGATGTGCTGCTACTACGGAGTCCAGACCGGATGGAACGCCCGCCGAGGCGACCGCTTCCTCTACCCTGCGGGAGCCGGAACACTGGGCTACGGTCTGCCGGCCGGGATCGGGGCGAAACTCGCCGTCCCCGAGTCCACGGTCGTGGCGATCGAGGGCGACGGCGGTGCGATGTTCACGATCACCGAACTCGCCGCCGCGGTGCAGGCGCGGGTGTCGCTGACCCTCATCATCGTCGACAACGGCGGCTACGGCGAGATCCGGAACGAGATGGCCGATCGCGGTGACACTCCTGCGGGTGTGGCACTGCTGGGACCCGACTTCCCCGCCTTGGCGAGATCGATGGGCGCTCGCGGCCACCACATCGATACGCGCGCTCAGCTGCTGTCGGCGCTGAGGGACGCGGAGGACTTCGCCGGACCGAGCCTCATCCACATGACCGAGGACTCACGAGCCGCGACCGACATGCTGGGCCGGTCCCGGGACAACGACGAATCCCGGCAGCACGACCGACCCCGAGACGCCCACGACCGGCCCCGGAAGAACGAGGAGAGCGATCTGACATGAGCTACACACCCTGGCCGCTGACCGATGAGCAGAACGACATCATCGAACTGTGTCGGACCTTCGCGAAAGACAGGATTCGTCCGGCAGCGCGAGCCGTCGACGAAGCCGATACCCAGTCGCCGGTCGAACTGTTCCGTGAGGCGGCACGCGTGGGCATCACCGACTTCATGATCCCCGAAGAGTACGGGGGTGGCGGATTCACCGACGTCTTCACCCAATGCCTCGTTCAGGAGCAGCTGTGCTTCGGAGACCCCGGCATCGGCAATCTCCTGTGTTCCAACGGGTTCTTCGCCGATCCGATCCTCGCGCTGGGAACCACGGACCAGAAGGAGATGTGGCTGAGTCCGCTGACCGGGCCCGACCCGAACCTCACCGCGCTGGCAACGACCGAACCGGGTTCCGGATCCGACTCGGCCTCGATCACCACTCGGGCGACAGCCGTCGACGGAGGGTACGTCCTCAACGGGCAGAAGGCCTGGATCTCGAACGCGGGGCTGGCCGACAGCTACGTCGTCTTCGCGAAGACGGATCCCTCGCAGCGCTCCCGCGGGGTCAGCGCCTTCCTCCTGCCCCGCGAGACCTCGGGCATGGATTTCGGGGCACCGATGAAGAAGATGGGCCAGCGCGCGATCGTGTGTCGCGAGATCTTCTTCGACGATGCATTCGTGCCCACGGACAACCGCCTCGGCGAGGAGGGACAGGGCTTCTACGGGCTTATGCGCACCTTCGACATCTCCCGTGTGGTCCTCGGCGCTGCGGCACTGGGCACGGCCAGGGCCGCCTACGAATACGCCCGCGACTATGCACGGGATCGCACACAGTTCGGCTCACCGGTCATCGATCACCAGGCCGTGGGCTTCCGCCTGGCGGACATGGCGTCGCGGATCGACGCTGCTTGGCTGCAGGTCCTCAACGCGGCGCGGATGATCGATGCGGGCGGTGACGTGCCACGGGAGACGGTCACCGCCTCGGCGGCGATGGCGAAGCTGGGCGCCTCCGAGACGGCGATGTTCTGCACCTGGGCTGGAGTCCAGACCTTGGGAGGTTGGGGGTACTCCCGCGAACACCCGGTCGAGCAGTGGATGCGCGATGCCAAACTCGAGGAGATCGAGGAGGGCACCTCGGACATCATGCGGCTGCTCATCTCACGCAACCTGCCGTGAGGCGGGCGATCCGTCGTGGGAAGGCGAAATCTGCCGTGAGACGGCGCAATCGGTTGTGGGACGGCACAATCGGTTGTGAGGCGGCGCATTCGTCTCTGAAGTGGCGCGACATTTTCCGAGATCACTTCTCGTCATCTGGAATAGGGCGTGCCGTAGCCCTGTTGTCCCTAGTGAGACCCTGATATAGGGTCGAAAACAAGCCGCCGACTCTGGCGGACATCAATTCTCATCAGGAGGAATCTCATGGCTGAGCAGTACACACTTCCGGAACTGCCCTACGACTACTCCGCTCTCGAGCCGCACATCTCGGCTCGCATCATGGAGCTGCATCACGACAAGCACCACGCAACCTACGTCAAGGGTGCGAACACCGCCGTTGAACAGCTGGCCGAAGCCCGCGAGTCCGGCAACCTCGCCAACGTGCCGAAGCTGACCCGCGACCTCGCGTTCAACCTCGGCGGACACGTCAACCACTCGATCTTCTGGAACAACATGTCCCCGGACGGCGGCGACAAGCCCGTCGGCGAACTCGCAGCGGCCATCGACGACCAGTTCGGCTCCTTCGACAAGTTCCGTGAGCACTTCACCACGGCAGCCACCACGATTCAGGGATCCGGCTGGGCCGTGCTCGTCTACGATCAGCTCGGTGGAAACCTCTTCATCGAGCAGCTCAAGGACCAGCAGTCGGACATCCAGCTCGGCGGAACCCCGGTTCTTCAGCTCGACATGTGGGAGCACGCCTTCTACCTCGACTACCAGAACGTCAAGCCTGACTACGTCAAGGCATGGTGGAACATCGTCAACTGGGCGGATGCAGGCGCACGCTTCGACCGTGCCGTCGCTCAGACCAAGGGCCTCCTGCTCGGCTGATCGGTTGAACTGATCGCAGCTGTTGCAGCTGCATAACCCCTTCAAGGCGGCCCGGGAACCTCGCGGACGGTTCCCGGGCCGCCTCGTGTGTCCACAACTCCGATCACACGACCACCCTCCCGTGAGCGCCAGCGAAATCCCAGCATCCTTCTGGGCGCTCAGCAACCCGTCGACAGGTTGCTGAGCGCCCAGAAGGTTGCCGGAATCGGCGAGGTGGGTGAGGGCATCGACGCTGTTGGCCACATCACCGGATGACGACCGCAGGGTGCCGAGTCGTTAGACTGGCCTGCGGAGATCGTCGAGCAAGGAGTTACGAACTTATGAATGCGATTCGAGTAGCCGTCATCGGAGCACAGGGCCGTATGGGTGCCCAAGCCGTCGACGCCATCACAGAGGCCGAAGGCCTCGAACTCGTCGCGACCCTGGGCAGCAGCGACTCGCTGGAGGGCGTGCTCGACAAGGACATCGACGTCGCGGTCGAACTCACCGTCCCCGCAGCCACCGAGGCGAATGTGCGCTTCCTCGTCGAGCACGAGATCGACACCGTCGTGGGCACGACCGGCTGGGACGCGCAGAAGCTGTCCGGGCTCGAAGACCTGCTGAAGGACCACTCGGACACGGCTGTGCTCATCGCTCCCAACTTCTCGATCGGCGCGGTCCTGGCGATGCGCTTCGCGGAGCTGGCCGCACCGTACTTCGACTCCGCCGAGGTGGTCGAAATCCATCACCCCCGCAAGCTCGACGCCCCGTCAGGAACCGCCAACCACACCGCCCAGCGGATCGCCGCTGCCCGGAAGGACGCAGGGCTGCCTGACGTTCCCGACGCGACGGAGATGGATCCCGACGGCGCCCGGGGTGCCGTCGTCGATGGCATCCACGTGCACGCGATCCGCCAGCAGGGCATGACCGCCTCGGAGGAGATCCACTTCGGCTCGAGCGGTGAAGCGCTGACGATCCGGACCGACTCGCTGTCCACCTCGGCGTTCATGCCGGGAATCGTCACAGCCGTGCGGTCGATCTCTGAGTACACCGGCCTGGTGCACGGCCTCGAGAACATGCTCGACCTCTGATGTCGAAGGCCAAGATCGGGGCGATCATCGTCTCCGTCCTGCTCGTCTTCTACTTCGTTCTGATGGGACAGCGGGCGTGGATTCTGGTCAGAGAACCCGATCTGGTTCCCCGGATCATGGGCATCGCCCTTTTCGTCCTGCCCATCATCGGTGCCTGGACCCTGGTGGTGGAGCTGATGTTCGGTGCCCGGTCGGAGAAGCTGGCACGCATCCTCGCATCCGAGGGCGGGCTGCCCGTCGACGACCTGCCGCGCACCCCGGGCGGACGGATCATTCGCGAATCCGCAGATGAGGCCTTCGGTCAGTACCAGTCGGAGGCCGAGGCAGCTCCCGAGGATTGGCGGTCATGGTTCCGACTGTCCTGTGCCTACGACGCATGCGGAGATCGCAAGCGCGCCAGGTCGACGATGCGCCACGCGATCAGTCTGTTTCGGGCGGGCGCGAAACAGACTACCTGACGGAGCCCGGCACCGGCCCGGAGCCCGGCGCCGGCCCTGAGTCCGGCACCGGCCCGGGGCCCTGCGCCTGCCCGGGGCCCGGTGACGCCGAGCGGATGATCGCGGCGATTGCCCCTTCGAGCGGCCCGTGCGTCCCGATCGTCAGCTTCCACACCAGCGCGAAGCCGATGAAGATGATGGCATGCAGGCAGAACTCGACGGTCCGGGGGCCCAACATCTCACCGCCGAGCATCGGATTGGCCAGAATCCAGGGCCGAGTGATCTCGAGCAGGACGACGTGGGCCGAGTACACGCTCAGCGGCATCGACCCGGCGGCTGTCAGCGGTGCCAACGCCCAGGCGCGGCGACCCAGCAGCACGGCCAGCGACTGACAGACCGCAATCGTCAGCAGCGCGGTACCGGCGGTTGAGGTCATGTCGAACGGCGTTCCCGAGTGCGGCCCGGCGATCGCCAGCCACCACCAGGACGTCGGCGGCGTCACCCCGTAGCTGCCGGTGAACAGCGCTGCGTTGAGATCGGTTCCGTACAGTTCGGACACCCGAACCAGAGCAGTCCCGCCGCCGGCGACGTTGATCAGCAGCCAGGAGACTCCCTTGCCCACGAGAAGCAGCCCGAACCCGAGGGCGAAGAGGGAGATGAGGTGTCTGCCGATGTCGATCTTGGCGACGGCCATCCCCAACAGGATGTAGGACAGCCACTGCAGAATCGGATAGTAGCCGGTCAGCACAAGGTCCTGGAGCATGCTCAGCGGAGTCGTCAGCTCGAACCACGACATTGCATGGTACATGGACTCGAGCCCGAACTCGCTGCGAATGAGCATCGAGAGCACCGGGCTGAGTAGCATCCATCCCAAGGCGATGGGGAAGAGGATCCTCGCACGCAGCCGCAGAAACAGCATCGCAATCGCGAACATGACTCCATAGTTGACGAGGATGACTGCGAGCAGCGTCGACACCGACCCCAAACACAGACCGATGACGATGATCGAACCCGCACGGATGAGCACACTGGGCACAGCATCGAGCAGTCTTCCGGACTCGGCCATCCGTGACCGGGTCGAGAGCACCAGCGAGCAGCCCGCGAGGACTGCGAACAGGGCCGAGGCGCGCCCCGCGAACACCGCCGCCCAGGTCGGGAAGCCCGCGAGGTCCGAGAGTTCGAAGATGTGCGTGACCATCATCGCGAACAGGGCGATCCCGCGTGCGGCATCGAGCCCGAGGAGACGACCGGCGGGGCTCAGACGTTCCAGGAATGTCCGACCGGTAGCCGTCGCCGAGGCAGGGGAGCGGTGAGTGCTCATGCATCGATTCTCACATGGTCGGGTCCAGTGCCGATTCACTGTCCGGGTGCGGGGGCTTCTCTGCCCGGGGGCCGGGCACTTCCCCTGTTATAAATATCGTGATATGAATAATGGATCAGCTCGTACCCGCATGGATCAAGGATGATCATGTCTTCACTGTTCCCGCACCTCTTCGACCCCATCACGCTGGGCCGGCGGACCATCCGCAACCGCATCGTGTCCTCGGGCCACGACACCGTGCTCGACGATCACGGGATGATCGGCGACGACCTCGTGGCCTACCATGAAGCACGCGCCGAAGGCGGCTGCGGACTCATCGTCCTCCAAGTCTCCGGCGTCCACGAGACCGCCCGCTACACCAACCACGTGCTCATGGCCACCGACGATTCCTCGGTGCCCGGCTACCGGGCCGTCGCCGATGCGGTCCATCGTCACGGGGCCACCATCTTCGCTCAGCTCTTCCACCCCGGCCGTGAGGTCATGGACGGCGAGCGTGGTATGGCCCCGCGCGCAGTCGCGCCCAGCGATGAAGCGCAGGAGCGGTTCAAGGTCGTCCCCGAGGCGCTGAGCACGACCGCGATCAAGGAGATCATCGCCGGGTATGCGAGCGCCGCCAAACGGATCACCGACAGCGGCATCGATGGGGTCGAGATCGTCGCCAGCCACGGTTATCTGCCCATCCAGTTCTTCAGCCCACGGGTGAATACCCGCACCGACGAATACGGCGGGAGTCCGGTCAACCGCCGTCGCTTCCTCGCCGAGGTGGTCGCCGGGGTCCGCGAAGCAGTGGGGCCCGACGTGGTGGTGGGTCTGAGGATCTCGGGGGAGGAGAAGACCGAGGACGGGCTGGTCGCCACCGAGGTCCTCGAGCTCATCGAGTATCTCGACGGAATGAAGACAGGCTCCGGTACCGGAGGAGCAGACGGCGTGGACTGCCTCGACTACTTCTCGATCACCGCCGGAGACTCGTCGACCCTGCAGGGCGCGGCGCACATCGCGCCCTCGATGCAGATCGACCCGGCCTATGCGGCCAACCTGTCCGAACAGGTCAAGAAGATCACCGACCGCCCCGTGATGGTGGCGGGTCGGATCAACCAACCGCACGAGGCGGAGAAGGCCGTCGCCGAGGGGCGCACCGACATGGCGATCATGACGCGGGCGATGATCAGCGATCCCGCGATGGCAGGCAAGGCGCAGCGTGATGCCGTCGATGAGATCAGAGCCTGCATCGGCTGCAATCAGGCCTGCATCGGTCACTTCCAACAGGGTGTGCCCATCTCCTGCATCCAGTACCCCGAATCCGGCAGAGAACTGGCCTTCCTGCCCCGGCCGACGGTGAGGACCCGCCGACGCGTGCTCGTCATCGGGGGAGGCCCGGCCGGACTCAAGGCGGCAGCGGTGGCAGCCGAAGCCGGCGATGACGTCGTTCTGTGCGAGAGGGAGCCCCACCTCGGCGGGGCCGTGCTGCTGGCCCAGGAACTGCCCTACCGAGCCGAATTCGGGGGAGCGGCGACGAACCTCAGCGCCGAGGCGCAGCGCGCCGGCGTCGACATCCGCACCTCGACGCCGGTGACTCAGGCACTGGTCGACGGGCTGTCTGCCGATCACGTGATCGTGGCAAGCGGTGCGATCCAGCGCATGCCGGACATCGAGATCGCCGACGAAGCCCTTGTCATCGGCGCCCGCGACTATCTGAGCAGCCGAGCGACACTGCCGGCGGGGCGTGTGCTCGTCACCGACTGGAAAGGCGATTGGATCGGGCTCGGCGTCGCCCTGCGTCTGGCCGAGGCCCGGGTTCCGGTGACCCTGGCGACGGCGGCGAACTTCGCGGGAGCCGCGATCCAGCAGTACACGCGCACGCTGCTCGTGGCCCAGGCACTGCGAGCCGGAGTCGACTTCGTCAACGACGCCCGGCTGGTCGGTGTCGACGGCGAGACCGGATACCTGCAGTCGACGTTGTGCGAGATCGTCCACGAGGTCGATGGAGTCGCGGCGACAATCGTCTCCGGTGCGCCCAAGTCGGTCGTCCCCGATCTCGACTTCGGTGCCGCGATCGTGCGCGTGATCGGGGACGCTCTGGCGCCCCGGACGGTGGAGGAAGCGGTCTTCGAGGGGCTGCAGTCCGCGAGCAGTGTGGCGACAGCCTCGTGACCCCCCGTCCTCACTACTCCACGGAGGAGGTCACGGCCAGGCGCGGGGCCATCCTCGAATCGACGCTCGACCAGATCGCGCAGCGCGGTCCCGAATCCCTGCGGATGAAGGACGTCGCCGCGGCGGCAGGGGTCTCCGTAGGAACGCTGCAGTACTACTTCGGGTCACGGGAGGACCTGATCGTCCAGGCGTTCTCGGCCCACAGTCGCTCGGTCGTCGAGGCCATTGCGGGCCTGTCGCAGACACACGGATCGGCGTGGGAGAAACTGCGGTCCAGTCTGCACGCTGTGCCGACGATCGGAGACTACCGGAGACGCTCGCAGGTCTGGGTGGAACTCGTCGCAGTCTCGAGCCGCAACGATTTCCTGCGGGCCTCGGTCGACGAGGTCTTCGACGGTTGGAAGTCGCATTTCCGCGCCCTCCTCGACACCGGCATCCGCGATGGCAGCTTCCGGCCGGCGGCAGAAGCGGACCTCATCGTCGACAGTCTCATCGCAGCCATCGACGGCTTCGACATCGTGGCGGTCGCCGGTCGGGCTCCAGCCTCGTCCGACCGGATCGCGGAGTCTCTCGTACTCACGGCCGCGGCGCTGCTGGGCGTGAGCTCGGAACGCCCGCGTGCACGAGAATCGGCCAGGTGACCCGGTGCGTGACCAAGTCAGCTCCTATTCGTCAGCGGCTGCGGTCAGCGACCTCCACCCATGAAGACTCTGCGTGGCCAGAGATCTCACACAATCTCAATGGAACTCAGACAAGTTGTTCAAAGGAGAACTCATGATAGGGACATACCTGGTATCGATCTGCTACGGGTTGGTTCCTGCAGCGATCATTATGTTCGGCTGGCTCATCGTCCGTCGAGATTATGGAGCAAGTCGAGACTATGGAGCTAAGGGAGTCGGCGAATCGTCCGTCAAAACCACACAGACTCGCAATCGGCAACCACGCTCCGAGCAGAGCGGTGATGGACGATGATGTTCACATTCGCAATCTTCGGCTCGTTCATCCTCTACTTGGTCATCGGCGCAGTCGTCGGGCGGAAAGTCAAGAACACCTCCGACTACTATGTGGCCGGCCGAGCGGCCCCAACCCTGCTCATAGCCGGTACATTGGTCGCATCTTTCCTGTCGACGGTGTCGTTCATGGGGGAGCTCGGTTTCTCCTACGACGGCTATCCCGTGCCGATGCTGTTCCTGACCCTGTTCAATGTGTGCGGCTACGTTGTCGGCGTGCTGTTCTTCGGCCGATACCTGCGGCGTTCCCAAGCTCTGACAGTTCCGGAATACTTCGGTAAGCGGTTCGATTCCAAAGCAGTCCAGGCCATCGCAGGGGCCATGGTCGTTGTCGGCATCGGGCTCTACCTCGTGGCGGTCACCCAGGGGCTCGTCCTCGTGCTTGTGCAGCTGACCGGGCTGAACGAGACCTTGCTGCTCGTCATCGTGTGGGCCAGCTACACTCTATTCACAATGCTGTCGGGGTCCCAGGGAGTCCTCGTCAATGACACTCTGATGTTCTTCGTCTTCACTGTGGCCTCTGTTCTGGGCATGGGGTATGTCCTCATCAAGGCCGGTGGCCCGGGGGCGGCGATTGAGAAGCTCTCCGCATTGGCACCGAAGCCGGACGGCCTGGCCTGGCATGGGATGACTGGTGAAGCCAACTATATGGGCTCCCACGCGGATATCGTCATGTACTGTGTGACGCTCGGACTCGTCTGGGCCACGGTCGTTGCAGTCAGTCCGTGGCAGTCGAGTCGCTTCCTCATGGCGAAGAACGAACACGTGTGCATACGTTCGGGCGTGATTTCGATGGCGGTGCTGGCCGCCATCTACCTCTTTCTCACGTTCGGCGGTTTCGCAATCAATGCGTTCAACCCTGCGATCGATCCGTCGGAGGTCGCCTTCATCTGGACGGCCCAGAATGTCATGCCTCCGGTTGTCGGAGTCATCGCTGTCACCGGAATTGTGGCGGCCGGGCTCTCGTCTGCCGCATCGTTTCTGTCGCTTATCGGGTTCAGCACCGCCAATGACATACTTCCCGTGCTCTTGCGTCGTGGCACGACGAGCGCGGAGAGCGTCTCGGCTGTCGCAGCCACGACGGCTTCGCACAATGGATATGCCTCGCATGACTTAGCCGACGTATCCGGTGAGACGGTCAGGGGGTCCGAGTCGGCAGAGGCAGAAAGCTTCGCAGCAGACGAAGGCACACGCGGTCTGTGGGCCTCTCGGATCACCATGTTCGTCGTCGGTCTGATCGTTCTGGCAATCACCGCAGTTGCGAGCCCTGCCGTTCTGACAATCGGATACTTCGCAGCCACCCTGTTTGCCGCCTCATGGGGCCCGATCGCCTTTTGGTCGGTCCGCAGCGAGCGTCTGACCGCTCGAGGCGCCGGCGTTGGAATGATCTGCGGATTTCTCGTTGTCGGGGTGCTCAACAGCGCCACGGAGTTCGCCGGACTGACACTTCCGACGATTCTCGATCCTGTCATCCTCGGATTCCTCGCCAGCATCGTGGGCACGTGGGCGGGAAACATCGGCCAGGTGCCATCCGAGGCGGGCAACGCGTTTCGGCGGACACTGCTCGCGGTGCCGGACGAAGATCGCGATCCGAAGGACCTCAAGTTGACCAAGATCATCATGGCGATCTGTGGCATCGGCCTCGTCTTCTGCTCGGTCGTCATGGTGGTGCTGTATGCAATTCCATACAGCGGTGCCTCCTGAAGGCCACACCTTCTGCTGGCCAAGGAATCGACGGCAAATGCACCGGACCGTCTCCGGCGACAGCACCCGAGTCTGTGATCTGTCTCTCAGTGCCGCGGCGACCGCGAACGCTCCGGGTGAACGCGGCGCATGCCGCCGATGAGCGGCATGCGGCGACGGGTGGTGGCCAGCCGGGCGGAAACGCATCCGTGGCACGCGCACGGCCGCTGCCGCAGTCGTGAGCTGTGCGCGGTATCCTTTTCGTATGGCGATTCTCGGTGATAGCGCAGCAGCCGCTGCGATTGATGCGTTCGGTACGGTCGGCACGGCGATGGTCACGCCGTTCAAGCACGACGGAACCATCGACTATCCTGCCGTGGAGAAGGTCGCGACCCACCTCGTCGACCTCGGCAACAACATGCTCGTCGTGTCCGGAACCACCGGCGAATCGCCGACGACGACCGACGACGAGAAGATCGAGCTGCTCAAGGTCGTCCGCGGCGTCGTCGGACACCGTGCCAAGCTGATCGCCGGGACCGGCAACAACGTCACCTCACACACCATCGATCTGTCCAAGCGCTCGGCGGCGGCGGGAGCCGACGGCATCCTCGTCGTCACCCCCTACTACTCGAAGCCGACCCAGCCGGCCATTGCCGCGCATATGTGGGCGGCCGCCGACTCGACGGACCTTCCCGTCATGCTCTACGACATCCCGGGACGTGCGGGCGTGCCCATCAGGACGGAGACGCTCCTCGGGCTGGCCGATCACCCCAACATCCTCGCGGTCAAAGACGCCAAGGGCGACCTCTTCGCCTCAGCGCAGGTGATGAACCGCAGCTCCCTCGTCTACTACTCGGGCGAGGACGCGCTCAACCTTCCGCTGCTCTCACTCGGCGCCCTGGGCGTCGTCTCCGTGGCCGGTCACGTCTGCACCCCGCAGTTCGCCGACATGGTCGCGGCAGTGGTGAACAACGACCTCGCCACCGCTCGCGCGATCGCCCTCGAAACGGGGGACATGGTCGACGCACTCATGAACCACATGCCGGGTGTCATCTCGGCGAAGGCCGCATTGCAGGCCCAAGGAATACTCGACAACCGCGGAACGCGAATGCCGCTGCTCCCAGCAGATGAGGAGCAGATGGCGCTCGTGACCGCCCAATTGACCAGGAGTGGTTACCTCAGTGAATAATGCATTGACCCAAGAGCTCAAGCTTCCGCCGAAGATGGACCGAGAAGCGGTCCGCATCGTCGCGCTCGGCGGCCTCGGCGAAGTCGGACGCAACATGACCGTGTTCGAATACCACGGCAAGCTCCTCATCGTCGACTGCGGCGTCCTCTTCCCCGAAGAGGACCAGCCCGGCGTCGACCTCATCCTCCCCGACTTCTCCTATCTCGACGACCGCCTCGACGACATCGTCGGACTCGTCCTCACACACGGACACGAGGACCACATCGGGGCCGTGCCCTACCTGCTGCGCCGCAAGGCCGACATCCCGATCCTCGGATCGAAGCTGACGATCGCGCTCATCGAGGCCAAGCTCAAGGAACACCGGATCAAGCCGATCACCCGCGTGGTCAAGGAAGACGACCTCGATCAGCTCGGTCCCTTCGACCTCGAGTTCGTCGCCGTCAACCACTCGATCCCCGATGCCCTCGCGGTCTTCATCCGCACCGGGGCAGGGAACATCCTCCACACCGGCGACTTCAAGATGGACCAGCTCCCGCTCGACGCCCGGATCACGGACCTGCGCGCCTTCGCCCGCCTCGGCGAGGAAGGCGTGGATCTGTTCATGACGGACTCGACGAACGCCGAGGTCCCCGGGTTCACCGCCCTGGAGAAGGACATCGGGCCCGTCCTCGAGAACCTCTTCGGCCACGCCGAGCGCCGGATCATCGTCGCCTCGTTCTCCTCGCACATCCACCGTGTCCAGCAGGTGCTCAACGCCGCGGACGCACACGGTCGCAAGGTCGCACTCGTCGGCCGTTCGATGGTGCGCAACATGAAGATCGCCGAGGAGCTCGGGTACCTCGAGGTTCCGCGTGGCGCGCTCATCGACATCAAGGAGGTCGACAACCTCCCCGACGATCAGGTCGTGCTCATGTGCACCGGTTCGCAGGGTGAGCCGATGGCGGCACTGTCGCGGATGGCCAACCGCAGCCATCGCGTCGAGGTGGGCGACGGCGACACCGTCATCCTTGCCTCGTCGCTCATCCCCGGCAACGAGAACTCCGTGTTCAAGGTCATCAACGGGCTGATGAAGCTGGGCGCCAACGTCATCTCCAAGGCCGATGCGAAGATCCACGTGTCCGGCCACGCCTCCGGCGGGGAGCTGCTCTACTGCTACAACATCGTCAAGCCCCGCGGTGTCCTGCCCGTGCACGGCGAATGGCGGCACATGCTGGCCAATGCCAGGCACGCCGAGGCGACCGGAGTTGATCCGGAGAACATCGTCCTCGCCGACGACGGCTGGGTCGTCGACCTCAAGGACGGCCGCGCCGAGGTGGTCGGTGCCGTGGACTGCAACTACGTCTTCGTCGACGGATCCTCGGTCGGTGAGATCACCGAGGCGGACCTCAAGGACCGTCTCGTGCTCTCCGGCGAAGGCTTCGTCACGATCTTCATGGCCATCAACAGCCAGTCCAAGTCCCTCCTAGCCGGCCCCGAGATCCATGCTCGCGGCGTGGCCGAGTCCGATTCCGTCTTCGACTCGATCCGGCCGAAGGTCACGAAGGCCGTCGAGGATGCGCTCAAGGACGGAACGACCGACCAGTACCAGCTGCAGCAGGTCGTGCGCCGCACCGTGGGACGTTGGGCGTCCTCGAAGCTGCGCCGCAAGCCCATGATCGTGCCCATGGTCGTCATCGTCTGAGTTCGTCTTCACGCTGCGGCGACCGCCGAGTGCCGCTGCGGCGAGCGTCGAGTCTTCTTCAGCTACCTCAACCTGCAAAAGCACCCCGCACGCGGGGTGCTTTTGCAGGTTCAGGGTGCCGAAGCGGTGAGGTGACGGCGCCGCCGCAGGTGTCGGCGTGCTGGTGTATCAGGACTCCGGCGACTGGGCCTTCGGCGTCGGCTCCTCGATGTCGCTGCTCGGCGCGACGAGTGGCTTCCCGGGCGCCCTCCGAGCGAGGACGACGGCCACGATCAGGCCCACGAGCACCGCCCCGAAGACGACGGTTCCCGCGTTGAACCCGAGGCCGTTGATGCCGATGAATGCCAGGGCACCGGCGGTGAGCGAATAGACGAGCATCGGGATGGAGGTGCGTCTGATGAGCTCCCCTTCACGTCCGACGAGGCCGACCGTGGCCGACGCGGCCACGACATTGTGCACAGCGACCATGTTTCCGGCGGCACCACCCACCGCCTGCGCCGCGACGATCGTCTCGGGACTGGCCGCCCCGATGGCCGTGCCGGTGGAGAACTGGAACTGCGAGAACATGATGTTCGAGACGGTGTTCGATCCCGCGACGAACGCGCCCAGGGCGCCGACGAACGGGGCCAGGAGCGGCCAACCGCTGCCGACCGTGCTGGCGGCGGCTTCGGCCAAGGTCACGGGCATCGAGTCCAGGCCCGAGGCGTTGTAGTCGCTGCCCGAGTTGATGAACACGCGAACCAACGGCAGCGAACACAGAAGGGCCACGGCGGCACCGGCGATCTGCGAACCGGCGATCTTCCACGAGCCGGTGATCTGGCCACCGGTCATCCGGTGGATGAAGTAGGTGGCGAGGCAGGCGATGACGAAGATGAAGCCGGGCGACCACAGGAGGTCCATGTCGGAGCTGATCGGGGTGCCGAAGATCTCCTCGATGGTGAGGACCGCGGGGCCGGTGAGGAACTCTTTGACCGAAGGCACATTGCGTGTGAACAGCAGGAGGGCGACCACGACGAGGTAAGGCGACCAGGCCCGCAGCAGCGACATCTTCTTCGTCATCTCGGCCGCCTCTTCGGCTGGGTCCACGGTGCCCATCCAGTGCTTGGGCCACATCTCGCGTGGAGCGAAATCCCATGTCTCCTTCGGCATCAGGAAGCCGGCCCTGCTCGCGGAGACCACGATCGCCAGACCGACGAGGCCGCCGATGAGGGACGGGAACTCGGGTCCGAGCAGGTTCGCCACGAGAAGGTAGGGCACGATCATGGCCAGTGCCGCGAAGAGCGCGAACGGGGCCACCGCCAGGCCGTCGGCAAAGCGTCGATTGCGACCGAAGAATCCGGTGAGCAGGCAGGACAGCAGGAGAGGGATGAGGATTCCGCAGACGCCGTGCATGAGCGCGACCTGGGCGGCGGTGTGCGCCACGAATTCGCTCTGGTCGAGTCCGAGTTCCGCCGCTCGGGCGGCCACATCGGAGGACATGCTGCCATCCTCCTGGGACAGCCCCGTGCCGATCCCGACGACCATGGGGGTGCCCACGGCGCCGAAGCTGACGGGAGTGGACTGGATGACGAGACCGGCGAGCACCGCGGCGATGGCGGGGAAGCCGAGCGCGAGCAGGAGCGGGGCGACGACCGCGGCAGGGGTGCCGAAGCCGGCCGCGCCTTCGATGAAGGAGCCGAAGAGCCAGGCGATGATGATGACTTGGATGCGCCGATCGGGTGAGATCGAGACGAATCCGGCACGAATCGTCTGAATCGCTCCCGAGCGGGTGATCGTGGCCAGGAGGAGGAGCGCCCCGAACACGATCCACAGCAGTCCGACTGCGGTGAACAGGCCTTGGACCACGGAGGCGCCGATCGTCACCCACTCGATCTGCCATGCGAAGTTCGCAATCAGGGCGGCCGCTACCAGGCCGATCGGCATCGCGTACTTCGCCGGCCAGCGAAAGCCGATGAGCAGGATTCCTGCCAGGAGAATGGGTGTCAGCGCCAGAAGCGCTGCGACAGCGAGGTTGTCCATCGTGATTCCGATCCGCGGCGTCCTTGCCGCTTGGTCGAGGAGTCCGAGACCCATCGTCTGCCACCAGCTGGTGGACAGTTGACACGGTGTCGTCTCCGCTGACGAAGTACCTGCGTTCATCGTGCCCGGTGGGCTGTCATACCGTCAAGGGATTTCCGCGTCTCACGAGGAGGATGGCGTTTGACGAGAGGTGCATCACCTCCTATCCTTTTCGTTGTGTGAACAATAAATTTCACGATGTGAAAGTTTCGCAGCTCAAACCCCGCTGCCAGCGACAAGCGACGCACCGCCACAGGTGCTGACTGATGCACCATCCAAGGTGCTGACTAAGGAGAACCACCGATGACTGCTCATATCGAGAATCTGGACGTTCCAGCAGGCATGGAGATCACCGGCGAACTGCCGGACCGAGCAGAGAAGGTGCTCACCCCGAAGGCCCTCGAACTCATCGTTGAACTGCAGCGGAAGTTCAACGATGAGCGTCTCGAACGTCTTGAGGCCCGCAAGAAGCGTCAGGCCGAGATCGCGGCCGGCGCCGATCTCGACTTCCTCCCCGAGACCGCCGAGATCCGCAACGACCCGAGCTGGCAGGTCGCACCGCCGGCTCCGGGTCTCGAGGATCGGCGCGTGGAGATGACCGGTCCGACGTACAAGAAGATGACGATCAACGCACTGAACTCCGGGGCCAAGGTGTGGCTGGCCGACCAGGAGGATGCGAACACCCCGCAGTGGGACTCGGTCATCGGCGGCCAGCTCAACCTGCTCGATTCGCTCAACCGTGAGATCGACTTCACCTCTCCGGAGGGCAAGTCCTACACCTTGGTCCCCGATGAGGAGCTGCCGACGATCGTCGTCCGCCCCCGCGGCTGGCACATGCCCGAGAAGCACATCCTCGTCGACGGTGAGGAGGCCTCGGGGTCCCTCGTGGACTTCGCCCTCTACTTCGCCACCGCCGGTCAGCTGCAGATCGAGAAGGGCAAGGGCCCCTACTTCTACCTGCCGAAGATGGAGTCCCACCTCGAAGCACGCCTGTGGAACCAGGTCTTCGACCACGCCGAGGACTCCTTCGGCCTGGCCCGCGGAACCATCCGCGCCACCGTGCTCATCGAGACCTACCCCGCGGCCTTCGAGATGGAGGAGATCCTCTACGAACTGCGCGAGCACTCCTCGGGCCTCAACGCCGGCCGCTGGGACTACATCTTCTCCGTGATCAAGAACTTCCGCGCCCGCGGCTCCGACTACCTTCTGCCCGACCGCTCGGACGTGACGATGACGGTGCCGTTCATGCGCGCCTACACCGAACTCCTCGTACGCACCTGTCACAAACGCGGGGCCCACGCCATCGGCGGCATGTCCGCCTTCGTGCCCTCGAAGGACCCCGAAGAGAACGAGGCCGCCTTCAACAAGGTCCGCGAGGACAAGTCGCGTGAGGCCGGCAAGGGCTTCGACGGCTCGTGGGTCGCCCACCCCGGCATGGTCGCCCTGTGCAAGGAGGTCTTCACCGAGACGCTGGGTGAGAACGCCAACCAGATCGAGAACAAGCGCGAGGACGTCTCCGTGACCGCCGCCGACCTCCTCGACGTGAAGTCGACACCGGGCTCCATGACGGAGAAGGGTCTGCGGACCAACATCTCCGTGGGCATCCAGTACCTGCGGGCCTGGCTCGAAGGCAACGGTGCTGTGGCCATCAACGGACTCATGGAGGACGCGGCAACGGCAGAGATCTCACGGTCCCAGGTCTGGCAGTGGATGGACGCCGAGGTCGAGCTCGACACCGGGGTCACCGTCACCGCGGATCTGGTGCGCCGGGTCGTGGCCGAGGAGGTCGCGAAGCTCCCGGGGGAGGAGGCGGATTGGAAGGACGCCACCGACGCCTTCCTGTCGGTGGCCGTCGCCGATGAATACGTCGACTTCCTCACGCTGCCTGCGTACGCCCGCATGCCCTGAGTCCACACGGTTCAGGAGTCTCACCAAGTAGAACGCCGTCGAAAAATGTGCTTCATCGCACATTTTCGGCGGCGTTCTTCGCTAAGCTCGGCACCAACGATGCACCGGAGGCAGGAGTGGACATGAGCAGAATCGAGTCGGTTCTCGAGCACATCGAACCACGATTGCCGGCCGGGGCGATCGTCACCGACGAGACCGAGCGCAAGACCTATGAGTGCGATGGCCTGGCCGTGCACAGGACCGTTCCGGCTCTGGTCGTCCGCGTCACCTCCACCGCCGAGGTGGCCCTGGCCGTGCGTGCCTGCCATGAGTTCGACGTCCCCTTCGTCGCCCGCGGCTCCGGCACCGGCCTGTCCGGAGGAGCACAACCGCACGCGGAGGGCGTGCTCATCGTCATGGCGACAATGCGCGACATCCTCGACATCGATCTCATCGCTCAGCGCGCCGTCGTCCAGCCCGGAGTCATCAACCTCGACCTGTCGAACGAAGCCAACCCGGACGGCTACTACTTCGCCCCGGACCCTTCGAGCCAGAGCGTGTGCTCGATCGGCGGCAACGTCGCCGAGAACTCCGGCGGCGCCCACTGCCTCAAATACGGCTTCACCACCAACCACGTCACCGGCTGCACCCTCGTCACGGCCCAGGGCGAGATCGTCGAGATCGGGGGACAGGCACCCGAATATCCGGGTTACGACCTCCTCGGCGTGCTCTGCGGGTCCGAAGGGACACTCGGGATCGTCACGGAGGTGACCGTCCGGCTCACCCGCCTGCCCGAAGCCGTAGAGACGCTGCTCATCGGATTCGACTCGACCGATGCGGCGGGGGAGGCGGTCAGCGACATCATCTCGGCGGGCATCATGCCCGCCGCCATCGAGATGATGGACGCGCTGGCGATCGAGGCCGCCGAGAAGGCCGTGGCCTGCAACTACCCCGAGGGCGCCGGCGCGGTCCTCGTCGTCGAACTCGACGGACCGGCCATCGACGTCGAACTCGAGCGGGAGACGGTCATCGCCAGGGCCAGGGACCACCATGCCGGTGAGATCCGAGTCGCCGTCGACGACGTCGAACGCGGGCTGATCTGGAAGGGCCGGAAATCGGCCTTCGCAGCGGTCGGTCGGATCAGTCCCGACTACATCGTCCAGGACGGTGTGATCCCGCGCTCGCGGCTGGGACCCGTGCTCGCCTCGATCTCGACGATCGCCGAAGAGTGCGGTGTGCGGGTTGCCAACGTCTTCCACGCCGGCGACGGTAACCTGCACCCCCTCGTGCTCTTCGACGGTGCTCTCGAGGGACAGGCCGAGCTGGCCGAGACGGCCTCGGGCCGGATCCTCGACCTGTGCCTGAGCGAAGGGGGTTCGATCACCGGCGAACACGGAGTCGGATCGGACAAGGCCAAATTCATGCCCCGCATGTTCACGAACGAGGACCTCGACACGATGCAGATCCTGCGGTGCGCCTTCGATCCGAGTCATCTGTCCAATCCGGGCAAGGTCTTCCCGACACCACGGCTCTGCGGAGAACCACCTCGGCGAACATCGGGGGAACATCCCCTGCAGACGGCAGGAAAGGCGGAGCTGTTTTGACCGAGGCACGTCCCGGATTCGCTCGACCCGACAGCGTCGAAGAACTCTCCGAACTCATGACCGGAGCTCATCGCGACGGTCGCAGCGTTGCCGTCTGCGGCGGCGGCACCGCGTTCGACGACCACCCACCGGGACGCACCCCGAACCTCCTCATCGACATGGGTGGACTCGACCAGGTCATCGAACATTCCCCGGGAGACCTCATCCTCGTCGCCGGAGCCGGTGCCGCGATCTCCGAGCTCAACCGGGTCGCCGGGACGGGCGGCCAAGAGCTCCTCCCGGATTTCCCCGCCGACCGGACCGACTCCGGGGCGACGCTGGGCGGGGCCATCGCCACCCGCGCCGTGGGGCCACGTCGCATCGGTCGCCTGCCCCTGCGTGAGGTCGTCCTCGGCGTCACGGTCGTCCTCGCCGACGGCACTATCGCAAGGGCCGGAGGCAAGGTCGTGAAGAACGTGGCCGGCTACGACCTCGCCAAGCTGATGACCGGCTCCTGGGGCACGCTGGGCATCATCGCCGACGTCGCGATCAGGCTGTACCCGAAACCGCAGACCGAAGGCTTCGTCGAACTCCCGGGCGCAGAGGCCGCCCTCGAGGTCCTCGGCTCTCAAGTGGCTCCGTCGGCCGTGGAGATCGACCGGTCGCCGGGCGGTCGGGCATCGGCCGTGGTCATGGTCGAAGGACTCCCCGAATCGGTGGAGTCGAGAACCGCTCGGATGGTCGACACGTTTCCCGGAGCAGCGCCCGGGGTCCGGCCGAGCTGGTGGTCCAGGCGCGCCCAGGCACCGGTGACGATCAGGGCCTCGGTCTCACCGGCGCTGGTACCCGAGCTGGTGGCTCAGATCTCCCAGCTCGAGGACACCATCGGGCACCCGATCCAGCTGCGGGGGTCCGCCATGGGGGTCTTCGACCTCGGCATCGGCGCAGCAGACGCGGACCCGACGATCGCGACCCGGGTGGTTCTCGAACATCTGCGCTCATGGAGCCGGAGGCAGCTTTCGGCGACCTTGCTCTGCGCCCCGGCAGCAGTGTGGGACGAAGTCGACGCCTGGGGCGAGGTCCCCGGATTCGGACTCATGCGCACCATCAAGGACCAGTTCGACCCGGACGGTCTGCTCTCACCCGGACGTGGAATAGGAGGACTGTGATGTCATGCGATTGCGGTGGCTCAGGAGGCTGCCAGGGCGGCGGGCCGAGCGGAGCCTCGACGCCGAAGGAGACGCCTGTCTGGAACGCAGCCTCGGGATCGGCAGCCTCTCGTGGGCCGACCTCGTTGGAAGAGACCGTGGCGAGCGCCGGACAGGCGACGATGCTGATGGAGCCCCCGACCATGGACCATTCGGCCTTTGACGTGTTCAACCCGCCGGATGCGGGACTCATCGCCGACTGCGTCCACTGCGGCTTCTGTCTGCCCGCCTGTCCGACCTACCAGCTCTGGGGCCGGGAGGAGGACTCGCCGCGCGGACGCATCCACCTCATGCAGGAGGGTCTGGAGAACGGGCCGATGAACGCGGCCATGGTCGACCACTTCGACGCGTGCCTGGGCTGCATGGCGTGTGTGACCGCGTGCCCCTCCGGCGTCCAGTACGACAAGCTCATCGAAGCCACCCGAGGACAGGTCGAACGCAACGGCAGGGAACATCGCAGCCGCGCCGAGGTGGTGCTGCGGGAGGCGATCTTCCAACTCTTCCCGTACCCGGATCGTCTCAATGCCCTGCTGGCCCCGCTCAAGCTCTACCAGCGGAGCGGCCTGTCCACGGTCATCCGCAGATCCAAGGTCCTCGAGAAGCTCTCACCGACCCTGGCCACGATGGAGGCCATCGCACCGCCGGTGGCCAAGAAGGTCAGCGTTCCCGAGTCGAACCCGCCGCGATCGGTGGAGGGGGAGAGCCTGCCGGTCAGGGCACGGGTGGGGATGCTGCTCGGCTGTGTGCAGCGGACCTTCTACCCTCAGGTCAACGCGGCGACGGTGCGGGTGCTCAATATGGAAGGCTGCGAGGTCGTGGTGCCGCAGTCGCAGGGGTGCTGTGGTGCGCTGTCGGTCCACGCCGGACGCAGCGAGGAAGGTGAGGACTTCGCGCGCAGGATCGTCGACACCTTCACCTCGGCGCAGGTGGACTACCTCGTCGTGAACTCCGCGGGATGCGGATCGACGATGAAGGAGTATGCGGACATCCTCTCCGATGACCCCGCCTATGCACAGCGCGCCGAGGCTCTGTCCGACAAGGTCAGAGACGTGACGGAGATCCTCGCCGAGCTCGGGCCCAACGCGCCGCGACACCCGGTCACCGACGGCGAGCTGCGTGTGGCCTACCACGACGCCTGCCATCTCTCGCATGCCCAGGGGGTGCGCAACCCGCCGCGCGAGCTGTTGGGTCAGATCCCCGGGATCGAGTTGGCTCCCATCAAGGACGCCGACACCTGCTGCGGCTCGGCCGGCATCTACAACCTCGTGCGTCCCGAGGCGGCACGCGAACTCGGGGACAAGAAGGCGACGAACATCGCCGCCACCGAAGCGGAACTCGTCGTCACCGGCAATCCGGGATGCCTGCTGCAGGTCACCGACGCCCTGCGCAGACAGGGGGAGGACACGTTGCCGACCGCCCATACGATCGAACTCCTCGATGCGTCGCTGACCGGGGCGGGGGCCGGTCAGCTGCTGGACCGATGAGCCACCGGTCCGGGAGCTGGTCGGGCGCTGAAGCGATGAGCCACCGGTCGTAGCAGGGGCCGGGCGCTGAAGCGATGAGCCACCGGTCGTAGCAGGGGCCGGGCCGGTGAGTCGGTGGCGCCGAACGCTACTTGACGATGAGCACCGGGCATTCGGCTTCGAGGATCACCCGCTGGGTGCTCGAGCCCAGAAGCAGCTTGACCACGGGTGAACGGCGTTTGGAGGCGACCACGATCAGTTCCGCCTGCGAATGCTCGGCGAGGTCGATGATCTGCGAGGCGACATCGGAATCGGCTCGTTGGATCTCGAATTCGACCTCCGCCGCCGTGAGCTGCTCGGCCAACTCCCTCGTGTCGGACAGGGCGCCGGTCGATGGGGCAGTCGTCGTGTCGGTGTCGAAGTGCACGGCGCGCAGGGCCGCGTTCTCCCGGCGGGCGGCGGCGATCGCCTGGTCGAGGACCGCGGGCGACGAATCGGCGCGGTAGGCCAGGACGATCGTGCGCCGGGCATCGTCGATGCCGGCCGAGGCCGCCATCCGCAACGAGGGCGCCGGGTATCTGTGCTGCGGCGTCGAGTAGAAATCAGTCATATGGGTCTCTCTCCTATCCGATCGCGATGACGCCGACGAGGACGCCGACGGTCAGCATCACCAGGGCCACGATCAGCGCTCGCCACAGGACCTTCTTGTGGTGGTCGCCGAGCTCGACTCCGGAGAGTGAGACGAGGAGGAGGATCGCGGGAACCAGCGGTGACTGCATGTGCACCGGTTGTCCGGTGATCGAAGCGCGGGCCATGTCGGCCGCGGAGATCCCGAAGTGTCCCGCGGTCTCCGCGAGCACCGGGAGGATGCCGAAGTAGAAGGCGTCATTGCTCATGAAGAAGGTCATCGGAATCGAGAGGAGACCGGTGATGACGGCCATGTAGGGGCCCATCGAGGACGGGATGACGTCGACGAGCCAGGAGGCCATGGCGTCGACCATGCCGGTCCCGCTCATGATGCCGGTGAGGACACCGGCGGCCATGACCATGGCGACGACGGAGATGATCGCACCCGCATGGGAAGCCAGTTCCTCCTGCTGCGCCTTGATGTTGGGGAAGTTGACCAAGAGCGCGATGACCATGGCGATCATGAACAGGTACGGCAGGGGCAGCAGATCGGCGATCAGCATGACCATCACGGCAACGGTGAGGACCAGATTGAACCAGAAGAGCTTGGGCCGCAGAGTCGACCGGTTGGGATCGAGCGCCGTCCCGGTCAGCGCCGAACCACTGCCCGAGGCGGGTTCGGGCCGTCCGCCCGTGATGCCCGTGGCCGTCGATCCCGCCGAGGCTCCCGCACCCCGATCGGAATCTGCAGCGCCCGAGCCGGCACCTGCGCCTGCAGCAGCGTCGACTCCCGCAGCGGACGCGGAGGACGACCGCGCGACCGCGCCGACCAGATCGGAGCGCCCCGAACTCGACTGGCGCTCCTCGGGCCAGGCCACATCGTTCTTGGCCAGGCGGCGACGCTCTGAGATACCGAGGAAGTAGGCGAAGACGAAGCACACCAGCAGACCTGCGATGAGGGAGGGGACCATCGGGGCAAAGATCTCGTTGGCATCGATCTGCAGGGCGGACGAGGCACGTGCCGTCGGACCGCCCCAGGGGACGATGTTGAGAGTGCCGTTGATCAGGCCGGCGACGCAGGTGAGCACGACCGGCGACATCTCCAAGCGCTGGTAGATCGGCAGCATCGCGGCGGTGACGACGATGAACGTCGTCGATCCGTCGCCGTCGAGGGAGACCGCTCCTGTCAGCAGGGCGGTGCCCATGACGACCTTGACGGGGTCATGACCGGCCACCCTGAGGATGAATGCGACGAGCTTGTCGAACAGGCCCACGTCGATCATGATGCCGAAGTAGATGATGGCGAAGAGCAGCAGCGCTGCCGTCGACGACATGTCGGCGATGGCGTCCATGACCATTTCGCCGATTCCCAGCCCTGCGCCGGTGAACAGCCCGAAGATGGTCGGGACGATGATCAGCGCCAGGATCGGTGAGAGTCGTTTCGTCATGATCAGTGTCATGAAGACGATGATCATTGCGAAACCGAGTATAACGAGCACGAACTTCTCCCTCGAAGGCGGATGTGATGCCCGATACACGTTAGGTCGCGTCCGAAAGCGGCGCGCGTTTGTGTGCACTGAACACGTTCTGCCTGTTTGGCACCTTTTGCGCATTTCGCTCATGCACGGCTAGCCTGAGCGGGTGACTCGACCCACCAGACCGTTCTCCCGCCGTGTGCTGCTCAGCCAGCTCGCCGTCGTCGTCGTGACCTTGGCCCTGGTGACGGGAGTCTTCGCCTGGATGGGAGCGCGAGCGGTCACCGATGTCACCGAGACCAAGGCGCTGGCGACCGCGCGGACGCTGGCGATCGATCCTGAGGTGAGGAAGGGGGCGACCCGGGCCTCGGCCGAGCACGCGGCGGTGCCCGATGATGCGATCACCCGTCCGCTGCTCGCCATCACCGACGACCTGCGGGCCTCCTCGGGCATCGTGTTCGCCGTCATCACAGACGATCGCGGCATCCGACTGACCCATCCCGATCGGGACAACATCGGACACCGGGTCTCGACCTCGCCGGACGAGGCCTTGGCCGGACGGGAGAACATCAGTCACGAGCGGGGGACCCTCGGCGAGACCGTGCGGGCCAAGGTCCCGATCTATTCCACCTCGGATGACGAGACGGTCGTCGGTGAAGTCTCTGTGGGCATCCACGCCTCGGTGCTCGATGCCGATCTTCGCCGTGAGTTCCTCGCTCTCGGCTCCGTCGCCGTCCTGGCCCTTGCGATCGGAGTCGTCGCGTCTCTGGCCCTGGGACGGCGCCTGCGCCGGGAGACCCTCGGCGTGGGACCCGAGGAACTTGCGGAGATGGCTCGTGACCAGGGGGCGGTCCTGCGTGGACTCGACGACGGGGTCCTGGCCTTCAGCTCGTCCGGAGAGCCGACCCTGAGCAATTCCACGGCGGAGCACCTGTTGGGTATCGCGGCCGTCGGGACCGACGGCTCGAACGGAGTGGACGCATCGCGCTCGGACGGAGCGGAGGCGTCGAATTCGAACGGAGCGGACGCGTCGCGCTCGATCATAGAAGTGCCCGAACAGATCCGTCTCATGATGCTCGATGCGCCCGTGGACGGGGCCCTACGGCGCCGAATCAACGTCGGCGATCGGATCCTCCTGGCCACCGCCGTCAGGGTCAGCCGAGGGGGAGTCTCGATCGGAGGAGTCGTCACGCTGCGGGACGAGACCCAGGTGCTGACGATGGCCCGACAGCTGGAGTCCGTGACCTCGATGGCCGGGGCGCTGCGTACGCAGCGGCACGAGTTCGCCAATCGTCTCCACACCGTTCTCGGGCTCGTCGACACCGGAGCGACCGATGAGGCGAAGACCTATCTCGCAAAGATCCTGCGAACCGGTCCGATCGCGACACCAGTCGAAGGGATCGAGGTGATCTCCGATCCGTACCTGCGTGCCCTTCTCGAAGCGAAGGGCACCACCGCCGCCGAGGCTGGGGTGTCCCTAGCCGTCACCCCGGATTCGTTGGTGCTGGGTCGTGTGTCGGATCCCGAGGACATCACACTCATCCTGGGCAACCTCATCGACAATGCTGTGAGGGCGGTTGTCGCGAGCGCAGACGTGGCTCGTGACGGCAGGGTCGACTCGGCCGACGACGCCTCCGGCAGGGTCGAGGTGACGCTGCTCGGCTCCGGACCGGAGCTGCACGCCGTCGTGACCGACACCGGCGGAGGAGTTGCGGACGAGGACGCGGATGACATCTTCGCCGAGGGGGTCAGCACCGGCGATGGTCTCGATGCCGATCATGGGCATGGCATCGGTCTGGCTCTGTGCCGACGGGTTGCACGACGACACGGCGGCAGGGTGTGGCTGCTCGTCGGCCACGATCCGGACCTGGGCGGTGCGGGATTCGCGATGCGACTGCCCGATGTGCTCAGCGATGGCGACGAGGACGAGATCACCGCGAACGATAGCCATACGGACGATGAGGAGAGATGATGGTCAACGTACTGGTGCTCGACGACGACTTCTATGTGGGGCAGATCCACTGCCGCTACGTCGATGAGGTCGCGGGATTCCACGCACTCGAACCGGTCAGGGATCTGCCCACAGCACGCACGGTCATTGCCGAGCAGGAAGTCGACCTGCTGCTGGTCGACTATGTCCTGCCCGAGGGCAACGGAGTCGACCTCATCCGCGAGACCGACGTCGACGCCATTGTGCTCTCGGCCGTGGCCGATGCGGACGTGGTGCGCTCGGCCCTGCGCGCAGGGGCGATGACGTACATCCTCAAGCCCTTCGCGGCCGAGGAGCTGCAGGACTTTCTGAGGCGATATGCACGCTTCCGCCGCTACTGGGAGCGGGAGAAAGTGAGTCGAACGGATCTCGAGCGGCAGCTTCGCAGCCTGCACGACGTCGCTTCGCCCGGCAGTGCGCCGGTTCGCGGCTCCGGCTCGTCGACCAGCGGTCGGATCTATGCGACGCTCGAAGGTGCTGATCGTCCGCTGACGGCGCTGGAGGTCTCCGAAGCGGTGGGCATCTCGCGCGCGACGGCGCAGCGCCATTTGGCCAAGCTGGCCGAATCACGCGCCGTCACCGTCTCACTCCAATACGGAAGCACCGGTCGGCCCGAGCATCTCTACGGACTGGGCTGAGTTCGACATGTCCTCGGCCTCCGGCAACCCGAACCGGCAAGAGCGCGCCGCCTGCACCGCGCTTTTGCAGGTTCGGGGAGCTGATGGAGGCGAGATTCCTCGGTCGAGAGCACTGAGCTCGTTCGGCAGGGTTCTTATGGTGATCAGCGGGGAGATGAGGACGGGCAGTGACGAGAGGACCCCCGCCGAGGCGAAGAGCCAGAGAGTCGGCACGATTCCGATCGCGTGTGCGATCGTGCCGCCGAGGAAGGCGCCGATGGGCATCGGACCCCAGACGAGGAACCGGATCGAGGCATTCATGCGCCCGAGAAGAGGTTTCGGGCACAGCCGTTGGCGGAAGCTGACCTGAGCCACGTTGTAGACGACGACAGCCCAGGAGAGCAGGGACCAGCCGACGAGCAGAGTCGGCATCGTCACCCCGATCGTCAGCGGACCGCCGATGACTCCGACCAAGCCGGAGGCGAGTGAAGGGCCCGCCACCCATGCTGTCTGCTGGCTCGCCTGGAGCTTTCGATTGCCATCGCCGAGCTGCTCGCTCATGACTATTTCGGGCAGGAAAGACTGGTTGGCGACGTCGAAGAAGACAGTGACGACGCCGACGCAGGCGCCACCGATGCAGAGTTGGAGCATGGTCAGCAGGTCACACATCCAAGCGACCGGGACCGTCAGCAGCAGGGCCGCACGCACCAGGTCACCTGCGACGATGACGGCCTTCTTCCGCATCCTGTCGACCCATGCGCCCGCGGGCAGGCTGATGACGAGGAAGGATGCTCGTCAATACGGGGTTCCTCGAGGCTCAGGAGGCGCGTCGCGGCAGGCGCGGAGCGCGAGAGATCCCCGACAGAGCCACCGGCAAGAGCTGGTACCTCAACGCCGGCGATATGACACATCCGATGATCGATGCCTTCGTGGCCGAATTCGACTCCGCACCGCACGAAGAACGGACGTTGCGGCGCATGGCCGCAATGCTGACCGCGGACGAGGTCGACGAATTCAGAGACCGGATCGACGCCCTGTTCGAGGAATTCAGGTCACGGCGGTCCGGTCGGGACACGAAGCAGTGGGCCCTCTTCACCGCCATGCACGCCAGCCACCAGCACGGCACCGACCCGGACCTCTGATCTCAGCTGCGTTCCCCGTGTGTCCGTCACGTCCAGCACTCGCGCCGAGGTGGATTCGGCACGCCGAAGCCTGCGGATTTGCTGGGCAGGAGCGCATAATCGCCCTAAGATGAGGTCCATGGCGACCAGAACGACTTCCCCCGCTTCTGGTACTCGAAAAGGCACAGCGCGCAAGAGCACTGGTCGGACCGGGCAAGCGGGGACCAAAGACCCCGGGACAAACGTTGTCACCGGTGCGTGGAGGGGAGTGTCCCACATGGCCGGGAACCGTGCCCGCAAGATCCTCAGCGACGAACCCACCGATTCACCGACGAAGAGAGACGGCACAGCCTTCTTCCTCATCGGCCTGTCCATCGTCATCGCCGCGTTCGAATGGTGGAACATCCCGGGTGCGATCAGCGAAGGCGTCAGGGGCGTCGTCGAGGGCACCTTCGGGCGCGTGGCCCTGGCCCTGCCGGTGATCTTCACCTGTTATGCGATCAGGCTGTTCCTTCGCGGAGAGGACAATCGCGGCAACAACCGGATCCTCATCGGCATCATTCTCCTGCTCCTTTCGGCCTCCGGTCTGGCCAACATCGCCGCCGGCAATCCGGGATTCGTCAATTCCCGAGATGCCATGGCCAACGGCGGCGGAGCACTCGGGTTCGTCATCTCCTCGCCCCTCGTCGTCGCGATGACCGTCTACGTGGCGGTGCCGCTGCTCGTCCTGCTCGGCACCTTCTCTGTTCTCGTCATCACCGCGACACCGGTGCGTTCGATTCCCCAACGTCTGACTGCGCTGTATCAGCGGCTGACCGGTGGAGCACGCCCGGCTCGGGACTCCGATTCGGACGCGTCCTCGACCGATCTGGTCGCCGACAACGAGCACACCTCCGATCTCAAACCGGTCATGGGAACCAAACGCCGGTCGCGGAAGAAGAAGACGGACGCCGAGGCTGCGAAGAAGGACGACGACACCGCGACGAAGGCTTATGACAAGGCCTACATCCATGAGAACGACGTCAGCGACGAAGATGCCGACACCACGGTCATCGAGCGGCCACAGTTCAAGCCCGGTGAGCGTCGGCCGACGAAGGCCGAGCGTGAAACGGCGGCGCTGAAGAAGACCATCGGCATGGACGATGATGCCACCTCGGCGAACAAGACCAACTCGGGAGCCGCCTCGGCGCCGGTGGCAGCCTCGAACAGTCCGACGCCCCCACCCACGGAGCAGCTGCCCGAACGCGTGGAGCAGCTGACTCTGGCCGGGGACGTGACCTACACGCTGCCGAACTCGGACAACCTCGTGCCGGGGCCTCCTGCGAAGGAGCGCTCGGAGGCCAACGACCGCGTGGTCGAAGCGCTGCGCGACGTCCTCGAACAATTCAAGATCGCTGCGGAGGTCACCGGGTTCTCCCGCGGTCCCACCGTCACGCGATACGAGGTCGAACTCGGTCCGGGCACCAAGGTCGAGAAGGTCACCGCGCTGTCGAAGAACATCGCGTACGCGGTGGCCAGCGCCGATGTCCGCATCCTCTCGCCGATTCCGGGCAAGAAGGCGATCGGCATCGAGATCCCGAATTCGGACCGGGAGAACGTCGCCCTCGGCGATGTCCTGCGCTCGAAGGCCGCGCGGAAGACCGAGCAGCCCATGGTCATGGGCGTGGGCAAGGACGTCGAAGGCGGATTCGTCGTCGCCGACCTGTCCAAGATGCCCCACCTGCTCGTAGCCGGTGCCACCGGTGCCGGTAAGTCGAGCTTCGTCAACTCCATGATCACCTCGATCATGATGCGTGCGACCCCCGACGAGGTGCGCATGATCCTCGTCGACCCCAAGCGTGTCGAGCTGACGATCTACGAGGGCATTCCCCATCTGATCACCCCGATCATCACCAACCCGAAGAAGGCCGCCGAGGCGCTCGAATGGGTTGTGCGCGAAATGGACACCCGCTACGACGACCTCGCCCAGTACGGGTTCAAGCACATCAAGGAATTCAACAAGGCGGTCCGGGAGGGGCGGGTCCAGCCGCCCGCCGGCTCCGAGCGGGTCCTCCAGCCCTACCCGTACCTGCTGGTCGTCGTCGACGAGCTCGCCGACCTGATGATGGTCGCGCCGCGAGACGTCGAAGCGTCGATCCAGCGCATCACCCAGTTGGCGCGTGCGGCCGGCATCCACCTCATACTCGCCACACAGCGCCCCAGCGTCGACGTCGTCACCGGTCTCATCAAGGCCAACGTTCCCTCGCGTCTGGCCTTCGCGACCTCGTCCCTGGCCGACTCGCGGGTCGTGCTCGACCAACCGGGCGCGGAGAAGCTCATCGGTCAGGGGGATGCGCTGTTCCTGCCCATGGGTGCCGCGAAGCCGATGCGTGTCCAGGGCGCATGGGTCAACGAGTCCGAGATCGAGAAGGTCGTCGAACACGTCAAGGGCCAGCTCACCCCGAACTACCGCGAGGACGTTGCCGTCGAGGCGCCAAAGAAACAGATCGACGAGGAGATCGGCGATGACCTCGAACTGCTGCTCCAGGCCGCAGAACAGGTCGTGACCACGCAGTTCGGTTCGACGTCGATGCTGCAGCGCAAACTGCGAGTCGGATTCGCCAAGGCGGGCCGCCTCATGGACCTCATGGAGTCACGCGGAATCGTCGGCCCCTCCGAAGGCTCGAAGGCTCGCGACGTGCTGGTCCGTCCCGAGAATCTGCCCGCGACCCTGGCGATCATCAAGGGCGAGACCCCACCGGACGAGGAACCCGACTCGGCACCCGCGAACGGCGGTGGATCGACCGGCGGCGGATCGACCGGCGGACAGGCCGGCGGCACGTCCGGCACAGCGTCGGCGGCCGGTGACTACGACGAGGAGTTCGAAGACTTCGGAGCCTCGAACGGCAGCTCCTCGGCCGCATCGGGGGGATCCGGTGGAGGCGACCGCTACTCGTCAGGCGTCGGGCATGCCGCAGACCTGCACGTCGGTGACGTCGACCCCGAGACGGGATTGGAAGTCGTCGAAGCCAGCGACGAGGACGCCTGGTCGCTCACAGGTCGCTGATCCCGGTAGCTGCACGCACCCGCGGCGGCTGTAAGAGGTGGAGCCGCGCGCTGAAACGAACGGACGGCTCCACGCCATTCACATGTGCCTCGGATAGGGTTGATACGTGAATGATCGACCCGCCCCAGGCCATGTACCGTCAGAGCCGAGCCCATGGAATGTTCCCAATGCTCTGACCGTGCTCCGGATCCTGCTCGTCCCCGTCTTCCTCATCCTTCTTCTGGTCGATGGGGGACAGGACGTGACCATGCGATGGTGGGCTCTTGCGGTGTTCCTGTTGGCGATGGCCACCGACAAGATCGACGGTGACCTGGCCCGCAAATACAATCTCATCACGAACTTCGGCAAGATCGCCGACCCGATCGCCGACAAATCGCTCATGGCGGCCGCGCTCATCGGCTTGGCCGCGATCACGGAGCTCCCCTGGTGGGTCCCGGCCCTCATCCTCGTTCGTGAACTGGGCATCACGGTGCTGCGCTTCTTCATGATCCGCATCGCCGTCATGCCCGCCTCCAGAGGCGGCAAGATCAAGACCGTTCTGCAGACCGTTGCGATCGGACTGTTCCTGCTGGTGACTCCGCTGGCTCAATTCATCCCCGGGGGCGTGAGTCTCGCGCTGATGATTCTGGCGTGGGTGGTGATGACTGCGGCGATCGTGGTTACCGTCGTGACCGGAGTCGACTACTGCGTTCAGGCAGCGAAGCTTGCCAAAGGTGCGAACGCGGGCGACGGCTCGGATGACACGGACACGAAGTGAGCCAGTGAACGAGTCCGAACTCTTCTCCCGCACCCAACATCTCATCACCACCTGTGCACAGGTGGGCCTCTCGGTGGCCGGTGCCGAATCGCTGACCGGCGGTCGATTCGTGGCCACGCTCGTCGACGTGCCGGGAGCATCCGCAGTGGTCCGCGGAGGGCTCATCACCTATGCCACGGACCTCAAATCCCGCCTCGCCGGGGTCGACGCCGACCGGCTCGAGGAGACAGGACCGGTCGATGAGCTCGTCGCAGCGCAGATGGCGGCCGGAACCGCCAGGGAATGCGTGGCCGACATCGGTGTCGCCTGCACGGGAGTCGCCGGCCCACAGCCGCAGGACGGCCAGCCCGTCGGCCTCGTCTACACCGCAATCGCCTTCGCCGGGAAGGCGCAGGTCAGTGAGCACCACTTCGGCGGAGACCGGAATGCGATCCGCAGCCAGACCGTGGCCGCCATGATCGTCGGCCTCGATGAGTTCGCCAGCCGCTTGGCGTACGGCACCGAAGTGAACGAGCACGGTCGGCGATGACCGTCACCGGTTCCCAGCTGCAGTCGCGAACGACGCCTGCTGGAGCGTGACATACCGCTGTGCGCATGGAATAAGTTCGACCCGGGGGAAGTTGAGCAGGTAATGGCACATGGACTGACATATGGACGAACGTGCACCGGTACCTTCGAAAGGACTGGCAATACCATCAGGTCACGCACCCAGGTTGGCGCTCGGTCGCGCCCTGGCTGTAAAGTTGAGACTACGGTCGCGAGGATCCACGGATTCAAAGGGAGGGACGCAAGATGTTACTGAGAGTTGAAATCGGCGACGCGCTGCGTTCCGCTCGTCGGGTCCAAGGAAGGACTCTGCGCGACGTCTCGATGGGGGCCAGCGTTTCACTGGGTTACCTCAGTGAGATCGAACGCGGACAGAAGGAAGCCTCGTCGGAACTGCTGTCTGCGATCTGTGAGGCTCTGGACCTGCCGCTGTCGGCACTGCTGTCATCGGTCTCGGATCGTTTCGCCCTGGACGAGGGAGTCGAGATTCCCGACACCATTCCGCAGGAGCTCTCCGACAAGATCCTGGGCCGCCCCGGTGGATATTCGGTGCCACGATTGGCAGCCAAGCCCTAATGCGTCACACCCTCTACTGGGTTCTCATGAATGAGGAATTCGGCGAGGCACGTGCCGCATCGCTGCACACCGACCTGGCATTGAGCAGTCTGGGTTCCCGAACGGCCGAAGAGGCATTCAGTGCCGGAATCGAACCTCGGGACATCTGGATCGCGGTCTGTGATGCGATGGGAGTGCCCGAATCACACCGCCTGGGCAAAGAGAAGCCGCGCTCACGTCCGTTCTAGAGGGGGCCATTTCGGCTCGCGATTCGACCCGAGCGGTTCACCGGTCGGCTCGCGGATCGCTGTTCGAATCGGCGGTCAACAGCATGGCGGGTGACGACGTTGCTTGATAGTCATCTCGACGGTACGAATTGTTGCGCATCTCAACGGTGCGAAAAATCCTGCGACACGCCCCGACATATAGAACACTTGTTCCCATGTCGGCTATGCTGGTAGGAAATCACGGGACCTGTGACCATGAGTGGCCGGTTATCCACGGGGGATTGCGTTCCCCTGTTGTTATGTCAGTGCCACCTTCTAGCCTTGGTCTCAACGGATAACGATACTTTTAGGAGAGATCATGGCTCGTACCCCGAAGAATGTGCAGATCCCGACCGGCGGAGACAAATCAAAGGCGCTCGACGCCGCGCTCGGCCAGATCGACAGGAACTACGGCAAGGGCGCGATCATGCGGCTCGGCGAAGGAGTCCGCGAACCGATCGCCTGCATCCCCTCCGGTTCCATCGCCCTGGATATCGCGTTGGGCATCGGCGGCCTGCCGCGCGGTCGCGTCGTCGAGATCTATGGCCCGGAATCCTCGGGTAAGACGACGGTGGCCCTGCATGCCGTGGCCAACGCCCAGAAGACGGGCGGAATCGCGGCGTTCATCGACGCTGAGCACGCTCTGGATCCCGAGTACGCGAAAAAGCTGGGCGTTGACACGGATCAGCTCCTCGTGTCGCAGCCGGACACCGGTGAGCAGGCGCTCGAGATCGCCGATATGCTGATCCGCTCCGGAGCGCTCGACGTCATCGTCATCGACTCTGTCGCAGCACTCGTGCCGAAGGCCGAGATCGAAGGCGAGATGGGCGACAGCCACGTCGGCCTGCAGGCTCGACTGATGTCCCAGGCACTGCGCAAGATCGCCGGCGCCCTGTCGCAGTCGAAGACCACGGCCATCTTCATCAACCAGCTGCGCGAGAAGGTCGGCGTCTTCTTCGGCTCACCGGAGACCACCTCGGGTGGCAAGGCGCTGAAGTTCTACGCTTCCGTGCGCATCGACGTGCGACGCATCGAGACCCTGAAGGAAGGCCAGGATGCCGTCGGCAACCGCACCCGCGCGAAGATCGTCAAGAACAAGATCGCCCCGCCGTTCAAGCAGGCCGAGTTCGACATCATCTACGGCCAGGGAATCTCCCGCGAAGGCAGCCTCATCGATATGGGCGTCGACAACGGCATCATTCGCAAGTCCGGATCATGGTTCACCTACGACGGGGATCAGCTGGGCCAGGGCAAGGAGAATGTGCGGAACTTCCTGCGCGACAACCCAGGGCTGGCTGAAGAGATTGAACTCAAGATCAAACACAAAATGGGTCTGATCAAGGTCGACGAGCCCGAGGACGAGGGCGACGAGGCAGAAGACACATCAGCAGAGGACTCGAAATCGGATGATGTCGAAGTCTCCTGACTCACAGGATCGAGTCAGCGATCCGGCCCCCATCGGCGGGGACACGACGAGATCGGATGCATCGGCGACGACGCTGGCCGGACTGCGTGAGGCCATCAGCGAGATCGACCAGCGTCATGCCGAAGGGGACTCGGGATACCTCTCGGGTCTGTCGGCCTCGGACACCTCCGATCCGCGGTCAGCTCTCGAGCGCGACGGTCGCCCCGCAGCCGCACACCAAGCAGCTTCAGACGCGGACGACTCGGCCCTGAACGACGCCCCGGCCCTGAGTGCTGCGTCAGGCCTGAGTGATGCGCTGTCATTCGACGACGCGGCCGATGACTTCGACACCTCCTACGCGAAGGCGAAGAAGACTGCGATGAACATGCTGGCCATGCGTGACCACGCCAGTGTCGAACTGCGGGACAAACTGCTCAAACGCGATTTCCTGCCTGCAGCCGTCGACGAACTCATCGCCAAACTCCAGAGATCACGGCTGCTCGACGATGAGGAATTCGCGCACCGGTATGTGCGCGCGCACAGGGAACGTCGAAAGCTCTCGCGCGGTGCCCTCAAACGAGAGCTCACGAAGAAGGGTCTGTCGGCCGACATCATCTCAGGCGCAGTCGATGACGTGGACGGGGAAGAGGATCTTGCCCGGCAGGTCGCGGAGAAGAAGGCCGCATCGAGCCGGGGACTGGCCTACGAGGTTCGTGAGCGCCGGATCCTGGGCATGCTCGCACGGCGAGGATTCTCCTCCTCGGTCTGCCTCAAGGTCACACGCGAGGTCCTCACCGAGGACTGAGATTCCGACCGACGACGAGGTCCTCACCGAGGACTGAGGATTGCAGAAGTGCCGGAACGGCTAGAATGGTCTCGCCATGACTGAACTGATTGACACACCCACCTCGACCGAGCCCTCACAGCGCAGCTACGAGGTGAAGACCTACGGCTGTCAGATGAACGTCCACGACTCCGAACGGCTGTCCGGCCTGCTCGACGACGCCGGCTATGTGCCTGCGAGCACGGACGATCAAGCCGATGTCGTCGTCTTCAACACCTGCGCTGTGCGCGAGAACGCGGACAACCGACTGTACGGAAACCTCGGTCAGCTGGCTCAGGTCAAGGAACGCCACCCAGATCTGCAGATCGCAGTCGGCGGCTGCATGGCCCAGAAGGACCGCGACACCATCGTCAAGAAGGCCCCCTGGGTCGACGTCGTCTTCGGCACCCACAACATGGGATCCCTGCCCGCCTTGTTGGAACGTGCGCGGCACAATCAGGAGGCCCAAGTCGAGATCCTCGAGAGCCTGGATGTCTTCCCCTCGACCCTGCCCAGCAGACGAGAGTCACAGCATTCCGGATGGGTCTCGATCTCAGTCGGATGCAACAACTCCTGCACGTTCTGCATCGTCCCCAGCCTGCGCGGAAAAGAGAAGGACCGCAGGCCCGGCGACATCCTCGCCGAAGTCGAAGCACTCGTCGCCGACGGAGTCGTCGAGGTCACGCTCCTGGGCCAGAACGTCAACTCCTACGGCACGGAATTCAGGGACAAGGGCGCATTCGCCAAACTGCTGCGAGCCGTGGGCAATGTCGACGGCATCGAACGCGTGCGATTCACGAGCCCGCATCCGGCGTCGTTCTCCGACGACGTCATCGACGCCATGGCCGAAACCCCAACGGTCATGCCGCAGCTGCACATGCCCTTGCAGTCCGGGTCGGACTCCATCCTCAAGTCCATGCGACGTTCGTACCGCACCAGCCGATTCATGCGCATCCTCGACTCGGTGCGCGAGAAGATCCCGCGGGCAGCCATCACCACGGACATCATCGTGGGGTTCCCCGGTGAGACCGAAGAGGACTTCCTCGGCACCATGGACATCGTCCGCCGTGCTCGATTCTCACAGGCTTTCACCTTCCAGTACTCGATCCGCCCCGGCACCCCCGCCGCGACGATGGACGATCAGATCCCCAAACACGTCGTGCAGGAACGCTTCGAACGGCTGACGGCGCTCCAAGACGAGATCTCCTGGGAGGAGAACACTGCGCAGATCGGCCGCGAGGTCGAAGTGCTGGTCACGACCAGGCCCCACGGAGACTCGCCACGACTGACCGGTCGCTCGGCCGACAACCGTCTGGTCCACGTCGGCATCCCCGACGGCGAGGAGATGCCGCGCCCCGGTGATTTCGTCACCGCGACCGTGACGGAGGCCAAACCCTACTTCCTCCTCGCCGACTCCGGCTACGCGGTTCGACCCTCACGGGCAGGAGACGCCTACGATCGCGCACAGGCAGACAGCTGTGCAGCACCGACTCCCGGCCAGTCGGGCGGCGGGTCCACCAACCTGGGCATGCCGACCATCCGCACCCGCAGCTGAGATGGCGGCATTTGCGATCATTCCGGCGGCACCGATCCTTCTGGCTGATGTCGACCTGGCAGAAGCCGAGCGAATTGCGTTTCTGAGAGCCGCAATCGAAACCTGTCTGAGCACACACGCCACGTGGTCCCTGCCCGTGGACGAACTGCCCCCGCTGGCGGGGCTCGGCGGCTGGGGAATCGATCGCGGCATCGACGCGAGAACCGGCGAACTGCTCGAGGGGGAGGACTGGGTGCGGGCGGTGGGTGAGCTCGCCCCCGCCGACCGGGCCGCCTGCGAATCCGCACACCCGGCAATCGCCGTCGGACTCCTGCACGCCCACGCCGCCGGAGTGCAGATCCGACCGTCGGGCAGCAGCGACGATCTGCTGATTCCCATCGATCTCTCGGCCGCCTCTGCTGAGAATTCGCCACTGGCGCCCGTGCCCGGCGCTGCGGCAGTCGACGGACAGCTCGTCCGCGGCATCACCACAGGTGATGCCGCGGACGTAGGTGTTGCGATCGCCGCCGCTGAGGACGTCCACGCTGATCTCGAACTCCTCGACGCCGCAGCCGGTCTCATGATGGCTCGGGAGCCGTCGGCCTACGCGTTTCGGACCGTCTTCGATGAGCGCGTCCACGAGGTGCGTTCGCTGTGCGGAACCGGGACCTACTGAGATGAGGCTGCCGTGAGCGCAGACGATCCGATCATCACGATTGCCGGTGCGACAGCCACCGGCAAAACGGATCTCGCCCTCAACCTCGCCGAACACCTCGGCGGGGAGATCATCAACACCGATTCGATGCAGTTCTACCGGGGGATGGACATCGGCACTGCCAAACTTCCGGTCAGCAGCCGGAGGGGGATCCCGCACCACCTCATCGACATCCTCGATGTGCGAGAAGACGCGAACGTGCAGAACTTCCAGCTCCGGGCACGTGAGGCCATCGCCGCCATCCGGGCTCGGGGCAGACGCCCCATCCTCGTCGGAGGATCGGGGCTGTACGCGCGTGCGGCGACCGACCGGATGGAATTCCCCGGCACCGATCCGCAGATCAGAGCACGGATCGAATCCGAGGTCGAAGCCGACCGATGGGGCAGACATCGGCACCTGCAGGACCTCGACCCCGCAGCCGCCGCGAAGATCACCCCCAACGATTCGCGACGCATCGTGCGTGCCCTCGAGGTCATCGAGCTGACCGGCCGACCCTTCAGCGCCCAGCTGCCCGACTATCAGGCCATCGAACCGACTCTGCACCTCGGGCTGCGCGTCGAACGTCAGAGCCTCCACGAGAAGATCGCGGAACGTGTGGCGACCATGTGGGAGCACGGCTGGGTCGACGAAGTCAGGGCGCTGCTCGATCGCGGTCTCGCCGAGGGAAAGACCGCATCCCGTGCGATCGGATACGCCCAGATCCAACGCCACCTGGCGGGAGAGCTCGACCGCGACCGTGCCCAAGAGGACACGATCATCCGAACTCGACAGTTCGCCCGCAGACAGGACACCTGGTTCCGCCGAGATCCGCGCATCGTCTGGATCGACGGGACCGCCGGTGACCACGACGCCAATGCGTCCCGGGCGCTGAAAGCAGACACCGATGCGATATTCCCCGAGAGCTGAATGTCGACTGTATCGGTGCCCGGACCCGCACCGATAGGATGGCGCCATGAGCTCCTCCCAGGCACCGTTCGCTGATATCGCAGGCACCCCTTTCATCAAGGGCCACGGCACACAGAACGACTTCGTTCTCCTCGCCGATGATGACGGCGACCTGGAGATCCATCCCGAAACCGTCGCGCTGCTGGCCGACCGCCGTGCGGGCCTGGGCGGCGACGGCGTCATCAGGATCGTGCGCTCGGCGAAGAGCGGAATCCCCGGCGCCGACGAACAGGCTGAGGCCGGCGCCGAATGGTTCATGGACTACTACAACCACGACGGCAGTCTCTCCGAGATGTGCGGCAACGGAGTCCGGGTCTTCGCCCATGTGCTCGCGACGACCGGCCGCGTCCCCACCGACGCGAAGGAGATCCGCGTCGGCACACGAGACGGCGTCAAGACGGTCAATACCGTTCTCAATCCGGCGCTCGGCACGCAGACCGGAGACGCTACAAGCGGGAGACGCCGGCAGACTCCCGGGTCGGCGGAGGACGCCTGGTACACGATCGACATGGGAGACTGGTCGCTCGACGACGGCGACGACGTCATCGTCTCGACGTCCGGCATCGAGGTGCCTCGCCCGGGCATGCGAGTCGACACCGGGAACCCCCACACCGTGGTCGCTCTTGCGGAGGGGACCGAACTCGACGGTGCCGAGCTGCGCGAGGCCCCCGTCCTCGACCCGGTCCCGCCACAGGGATCGAACGTCGAATACATCGTCATGGAGCCGGCTCGCAGCGATGTAGCCGGGGGAGAGGGCGCTCTGCGCATGCGGGTGTTCGAACGCGGGGTCGGTGAGACCCGCTCGTGCGGCACGGGGGCCTGCGCCGCAGCGATCGCCGCTCACCATTGGGCCGGTCGGGCCTCACCGCTGCAATGGCGCGTGGATGTGCCCGGCGGTCAGCTGCGCGTCGGCATCACACCGAACGAAGAGGGCACCCGGGGCAGCGTCACGCTCTCGGGACCGGCCGTTCTGGTGGCCGAGGGAACCATCAGCTGACAGACCGGTCAGTCGCGAGTGACGGTGAGCACCCGGTAGCCCTTCGACGATCCGGTGCGCACGACGGCGAAACCCTCGCCCAGCGTCTCGACGAGCCATCTGTGAAGCGAATCCGCGCCGAGGTTCTTCGACACCACGAGGTCGGCTCGCCCGCCTGGGGCCAATCGCGGCAGCCATGTGGTCAGCAACTCGTGCAGCGCTTCCTTGCCGACCCGGATCGGCGGGTTCGACCGGATGGCGCTGAACTGCAGATCGGCCGGGACCTCCTCGGCGGTGACGGGACGAATCGCATGCAGACCGAGACGCTGAGCATTCCTCCGTGTCGTATCGAGGGACCGGGAATTGACGTCGAGCGCCCACACACGGACATCCGCCTCGGCGTCCTGGGCACGCAGCGCCGCGTCCACGGAGATGGGACCCCATCCGCATCCCAGGTCGAGGACATCGCCGGGCTCGGGGGGCGGCAGATGACGCAGGAGGACCGCGGTCCCCAGATCCAGACGGGTGGGAGAGAAGGTCCCCGAGACGGTCTCGACGGTGACCTCGCGGCCGGCGAGATCAAGCGTGAGTTCGCGTGTTCGGACCTCGCTGCTCGGCGATTCGCTGAAATAGTGCTCTGACACCGTTACAGTTTAGACGGCTGTGGGAGAATTGATGGACACCTCTCAGAACTGAGAGGGAACTCTCCGCACCGCGGCAGCCGCGTCGGGAGTGGAAGCGAACAAAGGAATGAATGACGTCCACTGACAAAGAACGTCGGGAAGCGATGCTCGATCGCGTTCTCGCACGAGGCGCCCAGGCGCTGAGCAACAACGATTCACAAGTCGACGACGACTCGCAGTTCGACCTGGCCGAAAGGGCCGCCCTCACACGCGTCGCCGGACTGTCCACCGAACTCGAAGACATCACCGAAGTCGAATACCGGCAGGTACGCCTGGAGCGCGTCGTCCTCGCCGGGGTGTGGAACACGACGCTCGCCGAGGCGGAGAACTCGGTCAGGGAGCTCGCGGCACTCGCGGAGACAGCCGGCTCCGAGGTCCTCGACGCGCTCATCCAACGCCGCGAGAACCCGGACCCGGGAACCTACCTCGGCAAGGGCAAGGCCGCAGAGCTCGCCGAGATCGTGGCCTCCGTCGGGGCGGACACCGTGATCATCGACTCCGAGCTCGCACCCAGCCAACGGCGCGGGCTCGAAGACGTCATCAAGGTCAAGGTCATCGACCGCGTCGCACTCATCCTCGACATCTTCGCCCAGCACGCCAAATCACGTGAGGGCAAGGCACAGGTCGAACTGGCCCAACTCGAGTACCTGCTGCCGCGCCTGCGCGGCTGGGGCGAATCCCTGTCGCGCCAGGCAGGCGGTCGTGTCGCCGGTGGCGCCGGAATCGGGTCGCGCGGTCCGGGTGAGACGAAGATCGAACTGGACCGGCGTCGGATTCGGGCCAGAATGTCGAAGCTGCGCCGACAGATTGCGGGAATGGCACCCTCGCGGTCGACGAAGCGGAAGAACCGGGCACGCAACCATATCGCGTCGGTGGCGATCGTCGGATACACCAACGCCGGCAAGTCGTCCCTGCTCAATCGCCTCACCGACGCCGAGGTGATGGTGCAGAACGCGCTCTTCGCGACCTTGGATCCCACAGTCAGACAAGCACGCACCGCCGACGGAATCACCTTCACCTACACCGACACGGTCGGCTTCGTCCGGAACCTGCCCCACCAGCTCGTCGAAGCGTTCCGATCGACCCTGGAAGAGGCCTCCGGCTCGGATCTGCTCCTGCACATCGTCGATGCTTCCCACCCGGATCCGCACGGACAGATCCACGCTGTCAGGGAGGTTCTGAAGGACGTTGACACCGGAGACATCCCCGAACTCCTCGTGTTCAACAAATCAGACATCGCCGATGAAGCCGTCGTGACCGGTCTGCGCACAGAGTATCCGGACGCCTGTTTCGTCTCCGCCGCGACGAAAGAAGGCGTTCCCGAACTCGTCGAAACGATCGAGACGATGCTGCCCTCGCCCGACATCGAGGTCACGGTGCTCATCCCCTATGAACGAGGCGATCTCGTGTCGAAGATCTACGCCCTGGGCGTGGTCGAGCACGAAGAGCACAGCGCCGCCGGAACCGGGCTGCAGGCGAAGGTCCCGGCCGACCTCGCCGCGGAGCTCGAGGAATTCCGACGTCCGGACCTGGTCTCCGGCGAGTGAGCAAGGTCGAAGATCTGCTCGAGTCGGCCGTCGGCGCCATCGGCGGCTCGACCCGACAAGGACAGACGGAAATGGCCGAAGCGGTCGCCTCGGCGGTAGACAAGGGCATTCACCTGCTGGTCCAGGCCGGGACCGGCACCGGAAAGTCCTTGGCGTACCTGGTCCCTGCGGCCGAATACTCCAGCCGGACCGGGGGCCGTGTCATCGTCTCGACTGCGACCTTGGCGCTGCAGACGCAGATCATCCATCGTGACCTGCCCCGGTTGTTCAAGGCCGTGAAGAAGACGCTCGACCCGCTGCCACGTGCAGCCCTGCTCAAGGGCCGTCGCAACTATGTGTGCAAGCACAAGCTCTCCGGCGGGTACCCGGATGAGGGCGAAGGCATGCTCTTCGACCTCGGTGCCGATGCGGAGGCCGGACGCAAACCCAGCGACCGTTCGGGTCTGGGCGAGGAGATCCAGCGGATCCGGACGTGGGAGAAGACCACGGAGACCGGCGACCGCGACGACCTCCTCCCCGGGGTCAGCGACCGAGCTTGGTCGCAGGTCTCCGTCAACGCCTTCGACTGTCTCGGGTCGAACTGCCCGCTCTACACCGAATGCTTCGCGGAGCTGGCGCGCAACAATGCCGCCGAGGCCGACATCGTCGTGACAAATCACGCTCTGCTGGCCATCGACGCCTTCGGAGAGAACACCGTTCTGCCCGAACACGACGTCATCGTCATCGATGAGGCCCACGAGCTCAAAGATCGAGTCACGAACGCCCTGTCCGGTCAGATCAACATGAGCATGCTCTCAGCCGCCACCTCCTCCGTGCGCAAGCACACGGTCGTCCAAGACGGAGTCGTCGCACTGCTCGATTCGGCGGCCGCGGCCCTGGAGCGAGCCCTCAGCGGTGTCAGCGAAGGTCTGGTCATGAACATGAGCGAGACGCTGTCGTTGGCCCTGGCTCAGATTCGCGACTCCTCTCGGCAGATCATCAACGACATCGGCGGCAAGACCGAGGAGTCCGACGCTGGACGACAGATGGCCAAAGCCCGGTGCCAAGAGGTGTTCGACCTGGCCGAGCGATTCTGCTCGCCGGGGAAGAACGACGTCGTGTGGCTGAGCCGGAGCACCTTTCGTGAACGTGAGACCACGAACCTCGTGGTTGCGCCGCTGAGCGTGGCGGGCACCATGCGGTCGGGGATCTTCGAGGAATCAACGGTGGTGGCCACCTCGGCGACGCTGTCCCTGGGCGGAAACTTCGACGCCGTCGCGGCATCGCTGGGACTCTTCGGACCCGATGCGCCCAAATGGGACGGCCTCGATGTCGGTTCGCCCTTCGACTACGGCAGGCAGAGCATCCTCTACGTCGCCGCCCACCTTCCGCGGCCCGGCCGCAGCGGACTGAGCGAGCAGGCGCTGGAAGAGCTCGAGGAACTCGTGACGGCATCCAACGGGGGAGCCCTGGGGCTGTTCTCCTCTCGCGCCGCCGCGAACGCCGCTGCCGAGCACCTGCGGTCGACGCTGGACGTTCCGATCCTCCTCCAAGGCGACGACGGACTGCCCTCCCTCGTCTCCCAGTTCAGCGCCGATGAGGAGGCGTGCCTGTTCGGCACCATGTCGCTGTGGCAGGGAGTGGACGTGCCGGGGCGGACCAATCGTCTCGTCATCATCGACCGGCTCCCGTTCCCACGCCCCGACGATCCGCTGATGCAGGCCAGATCCCGCGATGCCGACAGCCGTGGTGTCAACGGGTTCATGGCCGTCAGTGCCACCCACGCCGCGCTGCGGCTGGCGCAGGGAGCGGGCCGGCTGATCCGCTCGACGTCGGACCAGGGCGTCGTGGCCGTCCTCGACTCTCGTCTGCGTTCGGCGCGCTATTCCGGGTACCTCGTGAATTCGATGCCGTCGATGTGGCCGAGCACCGATTCGGCACTCGTCAAGGCCAGCCTCGGACGTCTGGCAGAGAAGGACGACTGACACGCACGCTCGGCTGACGGGGTGCGCAACCGATCCCGGCGCCCGAGACACGCGGTGCCCACGACCGCGGCGATCGTGGGCACTGCACCTGGCTGAGACCGTTCGGCACTGTCAGGTGCCGGGGTCTGCCTCGGCTCAGAGGCGTCGGACCACTGCGACGACGAGGCCCATGATCTGCGCATAGGACCCGTCGATGGGTTCGTAGTCCTTGTTCTGAGGAAGCAGCCACTGATGGCCGGCCTTGCGTTTGAGCGTCTTCACGGTCGCCTCTCCGTCGAGAAGGGCCGCGACGATCTGCCCGTTGTCGGCCGTGTGCTGTTTGCGCACGACCACCCAGTCGTCGTGGCAGATGGCGGCTTCGATCATCGAATCGCCGACGACCTTGAGCAGGAACATTTCGCCCGAGCCGACGACCTGGGCGGGCAGCGAGAAGACATCGTCGACCTCCTGCTCGGCGAGGATGGGACCGCCCGCGGCGATGCGGCCGACCACGGGGACCTGGACGGTGTTGTTGGCCAGCTCTTCGTATTTGGCTCGCTCGGCCTCTTCCTCTTCGAACGGGTTGACCACTTCGATGGCACGTGGGCGCTTCGGATCTCTGCGAACATAGCCGAGGCGTTCGAGCTGTGAGAGCTGGTGGGCCACGCTGGACAGCGATGCGAGTCCGGCGGCCTTGCCGATCTCGCGCATGCTCGGTGGGTATCCGTTGGAGACGACTGCGCGCTCGATCGTTTCGAGGACCAGTCGCTGTCGGGGCGTGAGGCGAAAATCGCCTTCGCCGGTGGAACCATCCGGGATCGACACCTCTTCGTCGTCATCACGGGCGGCTTTGATCTCGCTGGCGACGTCCTCATTGCGGGGACGACCTCTCCCTCGTTTGTTCTGAACCACTGCTCGTTCCCCTTCGTTCTATTCCCGCCGGCGTCACGCGTTGATCCTCGCGTCGAGAATTCTCGTGTCAGTGCCGACTGAGATGGTTCTTTCAGATCAATCAACAACGCTGGTTCTCTCTCATTGTCGCATAAATGTTCGAGCTGGACTGGACATATGTTCGATTGGCATGTTGAATAGAACAGGCGTTCTACCTATTGAGGGTGGATTCGTACGAAGGAAAGAGGTAATGCGATGACTGCACAGATTCAGGACCTGCGCTTCACTGCACGTGGACGCCAGGCGATGCGCCTGCTCCGGACCCTGTTGTGCGCTGTTGCCATCGTCGGAGGGGCGTTCTTCGTCGCCACTCAGTCGTTCTCCGCCGCTGCCGGGTCGGAGGCCGAATCAGTCGGCATCGACGCCGAAGCAGTGGTCGTCGGTGAAGGGGAGTCCCTGTGGGCCGTGGCCGTGGGCCTCGGCCTGGACCGGGACACTCGCGATGTCGTCGCCGACATCGTCGACATCAACCATCTGTCATCGCCGGTGGTGCACCCGGGTCAGACCTTGGATGTGCCTCAGCGCTAAACTGATGCGGTGGGAAATTTCGAGTCTTTGCCAGTGCGTTCGGACCTAGTCGGCCTCAAGCCCTACGGTGCTCCGCACCTGGATGTGCCGGTGCAGCTGAACGTCAATGAGAACGCCTATCCGATCCCGGACGTCGTCGTCGAAAGCATGCGCTCGGCGGTCGACGGGCACTTCGCCGGCCTCAACCGCTATCCGGACCGAGAGTTCGAAGATCTGCGCGGCCACCTCGTCTCCTATCTGGACGGAGTCAACCGGCGGGCCGGGGGAGCGGTCGACCTCAGCCCGGAGATGATCTGGGCCGGCAATGGGTCCAACGAAGTGCTCTCGCACATCGTGCAGGCCTTCGGTGGGCCGGGCAGGACAGTCCTCGGATTCACTCCGAGCTATTCGATGCACCCGTTGATCGCCACCGGCACCGGAGCCTCCTGGCAGTCCTCGGCCCGCAACGACGACTTCGCACTCGACGCGGACGCCGTCGGTGCCGAGGTGGCCGACGTCGACCCCGATATCGTCTTCCTGTGCACGCCGAACAATCCGACGGGCACGTCGATCGGTCTCGACGTCATCGAGGCCGCTTATGACAACTGTTCGGGAATCGTCATCGTCGACGAGGCCTACGCCGAATTCTCCCGGCCCGCGAGGCCCTCGGCGATGACGCTGCTGGCCGGTCGCCCACGGCTCGTCGTGTCACGAACCATGAGCAAGGCCTTCGCCTGCGCCGGGCTGCGTCTCGGGTATGCGATCGCCGCGCCCGAGCTCATCGACGTCCTGCGGTTGGTTCGACTGCCCTACCACCTGTCGGACATCACTCAGGTGCTCGCCTGCACCGCACTCGAGCACGCGGATGTTCTGCTCGACAACGTGGACAGACTCATCGACTCGCGCGACCGAATCTCCCAGCACCTGCGTGACGTCGGGTTCACCGTCTTTCCCAGCGATTCGAACTTCGTCCTGTTCGGCAACATCTCCTCGCCGCAGACGCTGTGGCAGCGGCTGCTGGACCGCGGAATACTCATCCGTGACATCGGCATCACCCATCATGCTCGAGTCAACGCGGGCACCGAGGTCGAGACGACGGCATTCCTTCGCGCCATCGACGAGATCCTGGGCGAGGACCCCGGCATCCTGCTGCCCGCCGGTTGAGACCCCGGTCATCTGAGACTCGGTCATCGAGGCCGGGCCGACACACCGACACCCGAACAGGGGACAATGGGTCCCAAGCGTCACACCCCTTCATACGAAAGGCAATCCATGAGGCAGGCACAACGCTCCCGCGCGACCTCGGAATCATCGGTCACCGTCTCCATCGACCTGGATGGGACCGGCCGGTCGGACATCTCCACCAGCGTTCCCTTCTTCGACCATGTGCTGACCGCACTGTCGAAGCATTCGCTCGTCGACATGGAGGTCAAGGCCGAAGGCGACACGCACATCGATGTCCACCACACCGTTGAAGACACGTCGATCGTGCTCGGTCAGGCGATGGGCGAGGCCCTCGGGGACAAGACCGGCATCCGTCGCTATGGGCTGGCCGCCGTCCCCCTGGACGAGGCGTTGGCCCGCTGTGTCGTCGACGTGGCGGGGCGCCCGTACTTCGTTCACGAAGGTGAGCCCGAGGGGCAGCAGTACCACCTCATCGGCGGCCATTTCACCGGCTCGATGACCTCGCATGCTCTGGAGTCGATCGCGTTCCATGCCGGGCTCACCGTTCACCTCGACCTGCTGCGCGGGCGAGACCCGCACCACATCGCCGAGGCGGAATTCAAGGCCTTCGCCCGTGCCCTGCGTGAAGCGGTGGAACCGGACGAGCGCAATCAGTCGGTCCCGAGCACCAAGGGAGTCCTGTGAGCACAACAGTCGTCGTGACCCCGTTCGGTGTCGCTTCGCAGCTGGCCGCGGCCTGTGTGCTGTCGAACATCAAGGGCACCATCGTCCCGATCGGAGAGTTCACCGGAATAGTCCTGGCCGACACGGACGTCCAGGCAGGCAACGAGGCGGCCGCGGCGATCTCCAAGCTCGCCGGCAAACACGAGGTCCTGCTCCTCGTGCGCAGCGAGGAGCAGATCGATGCCGGTCACTACCGGCACGGCAGCCGTGAATCGGATGTCCCTGCGGGCCTGGCGCTGAAGAACCTTCCGGACGTGCTCGAGCAGCTGCTGCTCGAAATCGTCTCGGCAGACGATGTCGACGGCAGCATCCCCACCTCGTCGATGACGAAGATGCAGGCCAGTGCCGCGACCATGTCACCTGGGCGGGCGGCCGTGGCTCGAACCGCCCTGCTGTGGATCGTCGTAGCCGTGCTCGCCGGGCTCATCACCGCCTTCGGCATCACCCTCGGAATGAGCGGGAACACCATGGCATGGGTCGTCGCTGTCTTCGGAGCGATCGTGCTCGGCTTCTCCCTGTGGAGGATCTATCGGGTCCTGACCAGGGGGGCGAAGCAGTGAGCACCGTCGCCGTCCTCGACTATGGGGCAGGCAACGTGCGGTCGGCGGTGCGCGCGGCCGCTGCCGCCGGCGCCGAAACCGTGCTGACCGCCGATCGCAAGGTCATCGACGCAGCCGACGGTCTGCTGGTTCCCGGCGTCGGCGCCTACTCCGCGGTGATGGCCGGGCTGGATCGGGTCGGCGGTGTCGAACTCATCCGCTCATGGCATGAGGAAAGGAGACCGCTGCTGGGAATCTGCGTCGGACTGCAGGTCTTCTTCTCCCGCGGAGACGAGCACGGAGTCAAGACCGAGGGCATCGGTATCTGGCCCGGAGCAGTGACGGCTCTCGATGCCCCGGTCGTCCCGCACATGGGGTGGACCCGGGTGAACCCGCCGGAGGGGTCTCGTATGTTCGCAGGCGTGCGCGATGAGCGCTTCTACTTCGTCCATTCGTATGCGGCGGTCCACGCTCCTGCGAACGCGCTGGTGACCACAGCTGACCACGGTGCCAGCTTCGTTGCCGCGGTTGAGGACGAAACGACCTGGGCCGCCCAGTTCCATCCGGAGAAGTCCGCCGAGGCGGGTGCACGCCTGCTGCGCAACTGGGTGGGCTCGTTTCCCCACGGCGGCAAGGCTCGCCACTAGCATTGTCCACACGCTTCAGCCCCGTCAGTTCAGCCCCTGCCGCTCAGTCTCGTCAGTCTCTTGAGAAAGGTCACAATGACTCAAACCACCGATAAGCTCGTCCTCCTTCCCGCCGTCGACGTCGCCGACGGCAAGGCCGTTCGCCTCGTCCAGGGTGAAGCCGGCACCGAAACCGACTACGGTTCGCCGATCGACGCCGCCCACGACTTCGAGGGCAGGGGAGCGGAGTGGATCCACCTCGTCGATCTCGACGCCGCCTTCGGCCGAGGATCGAATTCGGATCTGCTCAATCAGGTCGTCAAGGCCGTGGGGATCAAGGTCGAACTCTCCGGCGGAATTCGTGACACCGAGAGCCTCGAGCGTGCTCTCGACACCGGAGCGGAACGGGTGAACATCGGCACAGCAGCGCTGGAGAACCCGGAATGGACCGCCGAGATGATCTCCCGGTTCGGCGATCAGGTCGCCATCGGCCTCGACGTTCGCGGAACCACACTCGCCGCTCGCGGCTGGACCAAGGAGGGGGGAGACCTCTACGAGGTGCTCTCGACCCTGGAACGGGCCGGCTGCGCCCGTTATGTCGTCACCGACGTCCGCAAGGACGGCACACTGCAGGGGCCCAATGTGGAGCTGCTGAAGTCCTTGGCGGAGAGGACCGAGAAGCCGATCGTGGCCTCGGGGGGAGTCTCCAGCCTCGACGACCTGAGGAACCTGCGCGAACTGGTGCCGTTCGGAGTCGATTCGGCGATCGTGGGCAAGGCCCTCTACGCCGGAAAATTCACCTTGGAAGAAGCGCTCGAAGTCGCCGGAGGCTGAGTGGTGTCATCCGATTCGCCCGATCGGCCCGAGACCCCCAATCGGTCCGAGCAACCCTCGCCGTCCGGTCGGACGGACTCCGCCGGACAGTCCTGGTCCGGTCGTGAGTTGCGACCGAATCCGTTCTCGAGCGACTCCGGACTTGCCGATGCCGGGTTCCTCGACGCCCTCGGTCGGGTGGGGCGGGAGCCGTTGGATCCGAATGCGCACCGCAGCGTGTTCTCGTCGCTGGCAGGTGCCCGGCTCTACGCGCCGATCGTGCCGATGGCCGTCGACCAGCAGGTCGGGGACAACGGGCTCATGTCCGACAACTCCTCGGAGATGGCCATGGTCCGTCTCCAGGCCGAAGACGGACGCGAATGCACTCCCGGGTTCAGTTCGATCCCGCCGTTGACGGAATGGCACCCGGACGCCCGGCCCGTGCCGATCGAATCGGAGCGGCTGGTCCTCGGGGCGATCGAGGCCGATTCGCAGCTCGTCGTCCTCGACCCCGGGGCCGCGAGTTCGTTCCTGTTGCGTCGTCCCGCAATGTTCGCGTTCGCGCAGGGCCTGCCCTGGACTCCGGCCTGGGCCGACGCCGAGGTGGGCCGCGCCCTGGTCGCCATCGCCGAAGGATTCCCCTGGCTGGCCCAGGTCAGTCTCAGCCCGGGAAGCGCCCGCGTCCACGTCGAGGGGCCCGAGGTCGGCATCCGACTCGGGGTTCGCTCGCAGGTGCCGACCGAGGAGATGCAGCGATTCCAGGCGGCGCTGGCTTCCGACGAGACGATCGTCGAAAAGGTCGATTCGCTGGCTATCCAGCTCGCCGACGCCTGACAGGACGAATCACCACCCGGGCCGAGTGCCGGATAGCCGGAAGGGACATGTGCGCTTGCGCCGTTTCTCTTATCATGGGTCTCCATGAACGAGATTCGCGACCTGAGTCGCCCGACCGCCCCCGACGAGAGCTATCTCGACGAGATCGCCGCCCGGACCCGTGAACGCAGCGAGCAAGCCGGAGCGTGGAGCTCTGCATTCGCCGGAGCTCCCGAGTCGAGCACGGCCGGCATCGCCGCCGGCCTCGCAGACGCCGAGTCGGACCTCACCGAGCTGCTCCACACCATCCACACCCTCGCAGAGACCGCCTTCGTCGAACACGAGTCCGTCGCCGCCATCGCCTCTCTGCTGCGGGGCCGGGGCATCGATGTCGAGACCGGACTGTTCGGTGCCGACACGACCCTGCGGGCAACGACAGGATCCGGGCAGGGGCGCACGATCGCGATCCTCGCCGAGTACGACGCTTTGCCGGAGATCGGGCACGCGTGCGGGCACAACCTCATCGCCGCCTCGGCGGTGGGAGCCTTTCTGGCACTCCACGACCTCCACGGTCAGAACCCCGGCGCCGTCCCCGGAACCGTGGTTCTGCTGGGCACACCTGCAGAGGAGGGGCACTCCGGCAAGGAGGTCATGGCCCGCAACGGTGCCTTCGACGGGATCGATGCGGCGATCATGGTCCACGGCTACGGGTACGACTGCGCCGAACAGGTGTGGTTGGGCCGGCGGCTGCTCGAGGTCACCTATTCCGGGGTCGCCGCCCACGCCTCGGCGCAGCCGTTCATGGGGCGCAATGCCCTCGATGCGGCGAACCTCTTCTACCAGGGATTGGGCCTGATCCGTCAGCAGATGCCGCCGATCTCCCGTCTGCATGCCGTCATCGCAGACGGTGGGAGTCGGCCCTCGATCATCGCCGAATCCGCCACGGTTGAGTGCTATGTCCGGTCGAAGTACCCCGACACGCTCAAGGAGCTCTCGGACCGGGTCGAGGATGCGGCCAAGGGGGCGGCGCTCATGACCGGCACCGGGGTCGAGGTGAAATGGGACGAGCACCCTCCCTCCCTTCCGGTGCGCACGAACTCCGCGCTCACGCGACGCTGGGCGAAGCATGAGGAGGCCCAGGGGCGCAGCCCCCTTCCCGCCGGAGTCCTTGACGAATCGATCGCTGCGTCGACAGACTTCGGCAACGTCTCCTACCGGATCCCCGGCATCCACCCGCTGATCAAGACCGCCGACGCCGAGGTGGCCCTGCACACCCGCGAATTCGCCGAGGCCGCGATCACACCGGAAGCCGAGGCCGCCGCTCACGATGCCGGCTACGGGCTGGCCTGCACGGCCCTGGACTTCCTCGTCGACGACGAACTCGCAGCCGAGGTGTTTGCGGAATTCGACCGTGCAGGCGGAGCCGTCGATGTGGAGAACTACTTCAACTGACCACACACCGGGCCCACCCGCGCATTCGGCCTACCCACACACCGGGCCTGCCCGCGCACCGGGGCCACCCGCGCGGAATGGGCCCACTCAAGAGAAGGAAGCATCATGTCAACGACGACATCAGCGAAAGTCGGAATCGGTCAGCGCGTCCTCGACGGAATCGAACGGATCGGCAACAGACTGCCGGAGCCGTTCACCCTCTTCCTCGGACTGTTCCTCATCACCGGGGCGATTTCCACGGCCATGGCGATCGCCGACGTCTCGGTCTCCATTCCCGGCAGCGACGAGACCGTGGCGATCAAGGGACTCTTCACCGGCGAGGGTCTGTCCTGGCTGACGACGACGATGGGCGACAACTACATCGGATTCCCACCGCTGGCCACGGTGCTGCCGATCCTTCTGGCCGTCGGTGTGGCGGAGAAGTCGGGCATGCTCGCTGCGGCCGTGCGCATCGCATTCGGCAAGAGTCCGAAGTGGCTGCTGCCCTATGCGGTCGGCTTCGTCGGTGTCGTCGGATCGATCATGGCCGACTCCGCCTTCATCATCATCCCACCACTGGCTGCACTCGTGTTCAAAGCGGCCGGACGGCACCCGATGGCAGGGCTGATCGGCGGTTTCGCCGCCACCGGCGCCGGCTATTCGACCTCGATCGTGCCGACCAGCCTCGACGCGCTCTTCGCCGGCATCACCACCTCGGTGATGGACACCCTGCCTGGCACCGAGTACACGGCGGTCAACCCGGTGTCGAACTACTTCTTCAACATCGTCGCCTCGATCGTGCTGGCGACCATCGCCGGTTTCATCATCGACAAGCTGATCGAACCGAACATGATCCGCAAAGGCGTGCCGCGCGAATATGCGGACACCACGTCATCCGGTCTGGCCAAGGAGTACCGGGCGACGGACAACCCCTACGGCGAGGACTCGGTGTCCGCCGAGGAAGTCGAGGAGTCGCAGAAGGAGGTCAAGGCCGAGCTCGAACCCCAGGAGAAGCGGGGCTTGATCTGGTCGATGGCCGCGGCCCTGCTGCTCACCGCGGTGCTGCTCTTCGCCTTTCTCGTCCCCGATTCGCCCTGGCGCAACGACGACGGCGGATTCCTGCCGAAGTCTCCGCTGCTGTCCTCGATCGTGTTCATCGTCTTCGCCTACTTCATGCTCATGGGCGTCGTCTACGGCTTCGTCGTGCACACCGTGCGGTCGATGAACGACCTGGTGCGGATGATGAGCCAGTCGATCGTCGACATGATGTCCTTCCTCATCCTCGCGTTCATCCTCGGCCAGTTCATCGCCCTGTTCAACTGGACGGGCATCGGATCGTGGATCGCAGTCGCCGGTGCCGAAGGGCTCCAGGCCATCGGGCTGACCGGCTTCGCGGCGATCCTCGGCTTCATGCTCCTTGCCAGTGTGCTCAACCTGTTCATCGTCTCCGGGTCCTCGATGTGGACGCTCATGGCAGCGGTGTTCGTGCCGCTGTTCACGCTGCTCGACTACGAGCCGGCGTTCATCCAGGCCGGATTCCGCGTCGGCGACTCCGCCACGCAGGTCATCACCCCGCTCAACCCCTACATGATCGTCCTCCTGGGACTCGTGCGTCGCTACGAACCCAATGCCGGATTCGGCACGATCATCTCGAGGATGGTCCCGTTCGTCATTCCGTTCTGGCTGGCCTGGGCGGGACTGCTGGCGATCTGGTTCTTCTTCGATCTGCCGCTGGGGCCGGGCAACGGCGTCTTCCTCGAGTAAGACGACGGTGGACGTCGGATACGCCGCAACCCGAGCCCTTCGCCGAGGCGGTTTCAGAGCATCTGCTGCACGCCCTGGCGCCAGTCGGTCGTGCCGAGGCTCGCCCCGAGCTCTCCGGGCTCGATGACGCAGGGCGAGTACCAGATCGGGGCGAGCTGGTTGAGTTCGAACATCGAGCGCTCGACGACCCCCGCCACACGTGTCGACCAGCGGGGGAGGACCAGCGGCCGCTTCGGCTTCGAACCGAGGTGCCGGTGGGTGAACTCCACGAGCTCACCCAGAGTCGGGTTCGACGAGGGGGCGATGTGCAGGCGATGCGAGTTCGCAGGGACGTCGGCGAGGGTGTGTGCCGCGCGAATCATCGCGGCCGCGAGATCCCCGATGACCGTGATTCCATGGGCGACGTCTGTACGAGCGGGAACGAAGGCCCGACGCCCCTTGGCGATCGGATCCGTGATGCACATCCGCACCACCGACGACCACTGCTGTGCTGTCGTGCCGAGCAGGTCCCCGGCAACGACACTCGCCGAGGTGGCCGGGTGTGCCTGGCGAGCTTCGATGAGGCTCTGACGGATCCGGCCCTTGTCCTCAACCGGAGCGAACGGGGAAGTTTCGGTGATCGCTCCGCGCAGGCCCGCGAAGGCGTACACGGATTCGGGGAAGACGACCGGGATGCCGAGGCTCGCCGCGGTGTCCATGACCGCTGAGTCGAGCTGGGGGAGAAGACGCGCCCACACTCTGCTGTCATAGGCGGCATGCGCGCAGGCGAAGATGACGTCGACGCCCTCGGCCGCCTGGAGCAGCTGCGCGGAATCGGAGGCGTCCGTGCGAATATGGCTGACCTGTGCGCCACCGATGCCTGGGGCGGAGGCGGTCGTCGCTGAAGACGCACCCGATGCCGAGGCCGTTGCAGTCGATGCGGTCATGGGGGTCGTTGCGGCAGACGGTGCGCGCTCAGGGCCCGACCTGGTGGCGACCGTGGTGTGGACCCCAGCCGCCGAGAGCTGGGAGGCGATCTCCGCGCCGATCTGCCCGTAGCCGATGATGAGTGCTGATTTCATGGTGGTGTCCTTTGCGAGAGTCGGTGATGTACCGCGGCGCGTATGGACGCCGGAGTGCTGAACATTCGAGAGCGGTGCTCTCTGAAATCAGCATAGAGCGATGCACGTGCCAATGCAAGAGCAGTGCTCGCTATTGTTATCTTCGCTCTCTCGATCTAAGGTGAGGCCATGGCGAATACGACACCGCGTGAGCGAGCACGGCAGGAAACCGAAGCGCAGATCACCCGAATCGCGAACCGCATGCTGGATGCGGACGGTCTCGAGGGGGTGTCGCTTCGCGCGATCGCGAGGGAGCTCGGAATCGTCTCCAGCGCGATCTACCGATACGTGCGCAACCGGGACGAGCTGCTGACAATCCTCATCCGCGACGCCTACACCTCGATCGCCGACGAGGTGGACAGTGCGCTCGACGCCGACGAGTCCGTTCTCACCGTCGGCGCAATCATGCTCGACTGGTCACGCAGGCATCCCAATCGGTGGGCACTCATCTACGGCACTCCGATCCCCGACTATCAGGCCCCGCGCGATGAGACCGTGGTTCCCGGGACCCGGATCGCAGTGCGGCTGGCGACCCTCCTCGCCAAGACTCCCGGGGCGAAGGACGAGCTGCAGGTTCCGCCGGCGCACGCCTTCGATGCGCTGCGAGAAGGGCTGCGGGAGATGAGGGTCGAGGCTGATGATGCGGTGATCATGCAGTGTGTGACCGTGTGGGTGGCGATCATCGGTCTCATCAACGCATTCCGCTTCGGTCAGTTCGGCCCCGGGATCGAATCGGCCGAGGACGAGCTCATGGGCGGTCTCGTGTCGACCCTGGGGTACTGAACCGTCGCCGAGGTGGCCCGGCGCCGACGTTGCCATAGCAGAAGCGGCCCAGCACCGACGTTGCTCGGCACTGACGCCGCCCGTCGCCGACGCTGCTCGGAACTGACGCCGCCCGTCGCCGAGGCGGCCATAGCGGAAGCGGCCCCCGACCAGTGGTCGGGGGCCGCAGCGAATGATGGTGGTGGCGTCCGGCGAAATTGTCGGCGCACTCGGTGGTGAATGTCAGCGAACGGGGCCGGTGAATTTCTCCCCGGGGCCCTGACCGGGTTCGTCCTGAACCGTCGAGGCTTCACGGAAGGCCAGCTGCAGGCTCCGCAGTCCGTCGCGCAGAGGGCGAGCGTGGTGGTCACCGATGACCGTGGCGGCTCCGGTGACCAGGCCGGCCAGGGCGGTGATGAGTTTGCGTGCCTCGTCGAGGTCCTGCAGCTCTGCCGCTGACTGTTGAGTGGAGTCTTCGGCCAGGCCGCATTTGACGGCGGCGGCGGACATCAGGTGCACTGCTGCGGAGGTGACGATCTCGACCGCGGGCACTTCGGCGATGTCGCGAGTGACATCGGCAACCGCCTCGGCGGGGACAGGATTTTCAGAACTCATGGAACAAGCTTGACATATGATCGGGCCGATGATTGCACGATCCGCGTCGATGTGCGTAGAGTCATGAAGCGTAGTACACTGGGGTGTGGTGCGAAGCGGAGTCTGACTCCCACCTGGATCGCGAAGAGCGATCGGGTCCGATGATCTGATGATCGGCTGTCCGAGCGCACGCTCGGAAGCGCAGGTTGCAGATCGAGGTGTATTCACGTGACGTGGAACGGTTTCTAGGCCGTTGCTCTGGTGTGTGCAGGCTCCCTTGGCATGTGTGTCAATGGGAGCCTTTTTCATTGCCACGACATCATTGAGCTAAAAAGGAGTGAACACATCAGCGAGACGCGCATCAATGACCGGATTCGGGTTCCCGAGGTCCGGTTGGTCGGACCCAACGGTGAACAGGTCGGTATCGTTGCCATTCGCAAGGCACTCGATCTCGCTGGCGAGGCAGATCTCGACCTGGTCGAGGTCGCACCGCAGGCGAAACCTCCCGTGGCCAAACTCATGGACTACGGGAAATTCAAATACGAATCTGCTCAGAAGGCCAGAGAAGCCCGGAAGAACCAGGCGAACACTGCGCTGAAAGAGATCCGCTTCCGTCTCAAGATCGATGAACACGATTATGAGACGAAGAAGGGGCACGTGACCCGCTTCCTGGAGGCGGGCGACAAGGTCAAGGTCATGATCATGTTCCGCGGCCGTGAGCAGTCGCGCCCGGAAATGGGCATCAAGCTGCTCAACCGACTGGCCGAAGATGTGTCCGACCTCGGCACCGTCGAATCCTCCCCGCGAGTCGACGGGCGCAACATGGTGATGGTCGTCGCCCCACTGAAATCTAAGTCCGATGCCAAGGCGGAGGCTCGCAAGGCATCGTCAGGTGCCAAGGGCCGCAACGCCGAGGTGAAATCCAGGCGCGATCGCGTCGCTGCCGAGAAGAACAACGCAGCGCCCGACGCGTGAGAAATAAGTAGCGTCGCAGACCTCCGTGGCCTGTGCGTGTGAAGTAGTTGTCAGCCGGTTCGCCGGTGACAACGAAATTGCAAAGGAGAACGGCACGATGCCGAAGCAGAAGACGAACAGCAGTGCCAAAAAGCGCATGCGCGTGACCGGCACTGGCAAGATCATGCGCGAAGGCGTGAACAACCAGCACAAGTTCGAGGGCAAGAACTCGGCTCGTAAGCGTCGCGTTGCCACTGACCAGGTCATCACCGGCGGAGATCGCGTCAAGGCCCGTAAGCTTCTGGGCAAGCTCAAGGGCTGAGACCCACTCGGATCCGACCCGAACACGGGTCGCCCGAACGAGTCCATCCCTCCCAGCTAAATCCAGATACCGGTACCGCCGGTCGAACGACATTTTCTAAGGAGTAACACGTGGCACGTGTTAAGAGAGCGGTCAACGCTCACAAGAAGCGCCGGGTCATCCTTGACCGGGCAAGCGGCTACCGCGGACAGCGCTCGCGCCTGTACCGCAAGGCCAAAGAGCAGGTCATTCACTCGCTCGTCTACAGCTACCGTGACCGCCGCGCCCGCAAGGGTGACTTCCGTCGCCTGTGGATCCAGCGCATCAACGCCGGCGCACGCGCCAACGGCATGACCTACAACCGCTTCATCCAGGGCCTGAAGGCCGCCGGAGTCGAGGTCGATCGCCGTATGCTCGCCGAGCTCGCCGTCAACGATTCGGCCACCTTCGCGCACCTGGTCAAGGTCGCCAAGGAAGCCCTGCCGACCGACGTCAACGCAGCGAAGACCGCCGCAGCCTGATCTGCCGGCCCTCACGCTCTCAACGGCCCCGAACTTCTATGGTTCGGGGCCGTTGATTTTGTCTCACGCGGTAAAGCCGCTCCAGTCACAGCCAGTTCCTACAGTAAGAATGCGGGTCAGCGAACTCCATGAAACTTCCAGACGCCATCTCCTCACCGAACTCGAAGCGGGTCAAGAACGCGGTCAAGCTGCTCAAGCGCCACAGCCGCAAGACGATGGGGCAGTTCCTCGTCGAAGGTCCGCAGGCCGTGCGTGAGGCACTGGAGCGCCATGTCGAGCTCGATCTTCCAGGGCAGTCGCCCGGGGTCCCCGATTGGGTGGGGTCGGTCGCCGATCCGCAGGGAGCCGTCGTCGAACTCTTCATCACCGAGGAAGCCGCCGAGGCGCACCCGGAGTTCGTCACGACCGTCAAGACGTGCGACATCCACTGGAACATCATCACACCCGAGGTGCTGACCGAACTGTCCGCAACGGTCAATTCGCAGGGTGTCGTCGCCGTCTGTGAACGCCTCGACGTCGAGCTGACCTCGGTCATCGACACGGAGGCGCAGCTCATCGTCGTCCTCTCCCAGGTCCGCGACCCAGGCAACGCCGGCACGATCATCCGCCTCGCCGACGCCGCCGGTGCCGACGCCGTGGTTCTGACGGCCTCGAGCGTCGACATCTACAACGACAAGACCGTCCGCTCGACCGCCGGGTCCCTGTTCCATGTTCCCGTGGTCACCGGTGTCGGCCTCGCCGAGGTGACCGAACTCGCCCGTGCCCGTGGCCTGCAGGTGCTCGCCGCCGATGCGAATGAGCGCGCCCACGATGTCCACCATCCCTGGGACACCGGGCTTGATCTCTCCGCCCGCACCACCTGGGTCTTCGGCAACGAGGCCTGGGGGATGAGCGAGAAGGGCCTCGAACTCTGCGACTCCTCGGCCGCCGTGCCGATCTACGGGAGGGCAGAGAGCCTCAACCTTGCGACCGCTGCAGGCGTGTGCATCTACGAGAGTGCTCGCAACCAGCGGATGTGAGGCAGGACGACCACTGAAACTTGCCGGACAGTTGGAACACTCCGGATCTGATTGCGGGAGTGACTTCAGCAGCCGTTTTCACCCGGGACAATGCGGCAGGAACTTCGCTGACCCCGTCGAAATGAGCAAGACTCATTTCCAAATGACGCCGGTCCCGTTATTGTGAGAGCAAGGTAGCTGTTCGTTAAACGATGAGGTGCAGGACGGAGTGGAGCAATGACCGGCAAGAAGTTTCGGCCGCAGACTCTTCCAGAAATGCGCGCGAAGTTCGTCAAGGATGCGCTGAGCTCGGTCATCGTGTGTATTGCAGTTGCCACGTTGTTCTGGTCCATCGGCTTCGGGACCGGCTCCTCACCCTCGGTCCCGCATCTTCTCGTCACCGTGACATTGCCTGCATTCATCGTCAGGGACTGCATCACCTACCTGCGCGCGAAGAGGACAGTCGATTTCCCCGGGCAGCTGCCCGCCCGGGAGTCGGCGGCCTGAACTGTTCGACGCCGCCGAAAGCCTCCCACGTCATATCGACCGGCGAGCTCGGGCGAAAGCTCAGAATTACCGTCCAGTAGAAATCCCTGTGCCCCACGCGCGATCTGCGCTAGATTAGTTTGCATGCGAAGTAATACTGACGAGATCAGCGTCGACAGTGTCCGCATCGTTACGCCATCAGGGGCGGTGCGAGGACACCACATCACCCCGGAAGAACCGGAGAACGTCGTCGCCGCCGTCGTCCTGCACCCGGCCACTGCAGTTCCCGAGCGACTCTACAGGGGCTTCGCCGAATACCTGGCAGGCGAGGGGTTCGCCGTTGTGACCTACGACTACCGGGGGACCGGCAGCTCCGGCGTGCCGAGTGAGAACCGTGGCATCCGGATGCGCGACTGGATGACCGAGGACGTTCCGGCAGTCGCCCAGTGGGCCCACGATCGGTATCCGAATATTCCGCACCTGGCGGTCGGCCACAGCATCGGCGGCCACGCCCTTGCCCTGGACAACGGCTCGTCACATTTGCAGGGGTTCGTCACGATTGCTTCCCACACCGGTGTCACCGCCACCATTCCGACGTTCTCGGAACGGCTGAAAGTGGGATTTGTGCTGCGCGTACTCGGTCCCCTCACGGCGAGGGTCCTGGGCTACGTCCCCGGCCGCCGAATCGGCCTGGGCGAAGACATGCCCGGGGCGTCGATGCTCGAATGGAGCAAGTGGTCGAGACTTCCCGGCTACTTCTTCGACGATTCGACGATGGCCGCGAAAGCTCGGGCGGCGCGGGTGACGCAGGATGTCTTGGCGATCGGATTCACCGATGATCTGTGGGCGACGTCCCAGCAGATCGACGCCATCACCGAGCATCTGAGCAACGCCGAGGTGGAGCGGCGCACCGTTGATCCCCGATCCGTGGGAGTGGCGAAGATCGGTCATATGGGATTCTTCCGGCGCGAGAACTGCGAGCGGCTCTGGCCCGAAGTCAGTGCGTGGCTGCAGCAGCATGCGGAGCCCCTGTCGTGAGTCCGTCCCGTGCACCGCGCCTGATATTCCTCCTCAGCGGTGCCGAACGTGCCGTTCGCCGGTGGATCGACGCACGCGGCAACGCGTATGGGATGACAGCCGCGAAGGGCGGGGTACTCATGTACCTGAGGCAGAACCCCGCGGCGACGATGAGCGAGCTCTCGAGCGCACTGCGCGCCTCTCTAGCAGGCTCGAGTGGTCTGCTGGCGAGGATGGAATCAGGCGGTCTCGTGTCTCGTGCTCCTGATGTGGCCGATCAGCGCATCACTCGGGTCACTCTCACAGAGCGTGGAGCTCGGGTCGCCAAGGAGACGAAGGCCGCGATCAACGACCTCAACGCGCAGCTGACAGACGGTTTCGACGAGCAGGAACTCGCCACCGTCGCCCGGTGGCTCGACCACGCATCAAGCGTTCTCAACACAGAAGACTCCACCGAAGGTTGAGGCTGAGTCACGGGCACCCGATACGGTGACCCCATGACGACGCACTCCCCACGATGTCCACCACCCCTGGGGCACCGGGCTTGATCTCTCCGCCCGCACCACCTGAGTCTTCGGCAACGAGGCCTGGGGGATGAATGAGAAGGACCTCGAACTCTGCGACTCCTCGGCCGCCGTGCCGATCTACGGGAGGGCAGAGAGTCTCAACCTCGCGACTGCTGCAGGCGTGTGCATCTACGAGAGTGCTCGCAACCAGCGGATGTGAGGGGTCCTGCGGTCTGTATCGTTCCACCCCGAGTCAGCATTTCCCTATTGCCTCGGCGCGAAAACCTGACGCAAGGTTGAACGACAGCGTCGAATGGTGCCTGCGCCGCCATCGGCGATCTGCCTGTGAGGGCAAGTGGCGAGTTTTCCACAAGCGAATCGGCTTGTCTTGCGACGGTGTGCGGCATCGCAGATGCTGGTGACATGTTCGTCTGCCTGAGCACTGCAGAACTCAAAGCAGCCGGCTGGTCGACCTATCAGATCGACAGTGCGCTGGCCTGCTGCCTTCGACGAGTGCGGTCGGGGCGATATCTCGTCGCACGACAGTGCCGGAATCCGCTACACGAGCACATCGCTCGGATCGCCGGTTCCGACATTATTCATCTTCCGGTGGAAACCGCTGGAATGCGGAAATGTCAACGGCCAGTGGGAATTGCCCATGGGCGGCCAGCAGAACTGCCCATAGGTGGCCACGATTTCTGCCCATCCGAAACTCGTGTCTGGTCGTGGCCACCGGGCTCGATCACCCTCAGTTCAAGGCGACCACCCCCGCACCAGAAACAGCCTGGCTCAACCGAATCGATTCGCCACTGGTCTGAACCAGGTGAGCATGATGAAGGAGGCGATCGACGGTGGCTGTGGCTACGGTCTTGGGCATCAGCTGGTCAAATGCCGCCGGATGTAGATTCGATGAGATCGCGATCGAGCGTTTCTCATAAGCAGCATCGACAAGCCGATACAGCCCCTCGGCAGCATCCTCGCTGACCGGCAGCAACCCGATATCGTCAACGACGACCAGATCGGCTCGCAGCAACCGCTCCACGGTCTTCGTCACCGCATCATCGGGACGATGAGCACGGATCAGCGCGCCCAAGTCCTCCAACCTCAGCCAGGACACTCGCCCGCCCTCATCAATGATCTTGTGCCCCAGCGCTTCCAGGAAGAACGATTTACCCGTCCCGGCCGGCCCACACACCGCCAGGTTCTCCTTCCGGGCCACCCACTCCAGTGTCGACAGTGCCTGCTGCGTCGGTGTCGGAATCGATGACACGTCCTCATCCCAGGATTCAAACGTCTTGCCCGTGGGGAAACCGGCCTGTTTGCGCCGGTTGGCCAGCATCGCCGCCGACCGGCCACGAGACTCCTCAACCAGAAGGGCCCGCACCACTTCGACAGGCTCCCACCGTTGAGCTTTCGCCGTGGCCAGCAGCTCCGGGGCCAGGGTGCGCGCATACGGCATTTTCAGCCGCCGCATCAGCGCCTCGACCTCAGCATCCAACACGGGCGTTTCATGAATGATCGCCATCACACCTCCCCGCCATCGGCGCTGACCCGCTGATTGCCCATCGCCTGCCACCCGCCGGTGCCCTGAGCCAGGGAGGACTCTTCATCAGCACTTCGGGCATGCGCATCGACCCGGTTGACCAGCAGTGATGCCACATCACCGGTGGCGAATCGTCCATAGGCGGCAGCAGTGCCCAACGCCTCGTCGACAACGTCACCGCCGTGCAACCGGGACAACGCCACCGCCTCTGTCATCTTCTGCCGCATCCGCGATGCTCCAACCGCGGCAGCCTCTCTCAACCATTCATGCGCGCCATGCCCAATGGCCAGGAACTCTTCTTCGTCCTGATTCTTCGCCCTGATCGCGTAGACTCCCGGCACTTTCTGGGTGGCATCGGTCGGGAAATGCCGGTCATTGATCTTCGGCGATCCTGGCCGGGCTCGCCCGTGGCGAGCCACTTCCTCAAACCCATCGGATCCTGGTGCGACGATGACGATCTGTTCACCATCAGCGACTCCCTGCACCCGGACGAAGACCTCGCTGCCCATCAGCGCATGCGGTACCGAGTACTGGCCCGATTCGAAGGCCACCATCGGCGTATTGGTCGGCACTTTCCGCGACAGGCCGAACGCGATGGTGTGTGCCCGCCCGGGCACCGCATGCATCACCGACCGCTCATCATCGACCAGATCGATCGGGCGTCTCTTCGTCACCCGATGCTCTTTCCCATTGACTTCGGTCATGAATGCCTGGCAGGCGGCTTCGAGCTCGGCGAATGAATCGTAGCCGTGAAGGAGATTCGTGGCTGTGGGCACCAGATCTGCCTTCGCGATCTGCACTGACCGTTCGACCCCGCCCTTCGACGCGGGATCAGCCGGTTCACACGTAAGCACCGTGGCCCCGTAGTACTTGGCGAACGAAACCGTGTCGCGATTGCGCACCGGCACCCCGGCGATGTGCATCGTCGTGACCGTCTTCTCGTTATCCGTGAGGACATAAGTCGGGATGCCACCGATGAGCCGAAACGTCCGGTCCAGGGCCATGAACACCGATGGCAGCGTCTTGTCCCGCAACGGGATCACGACTCGGAATCTCGAAAACGCCAGCCAGGCGATGAATAACACCGTCTTGACTCCCGCGACGACAGGCCCGTCACCATAGTCGTATTGCAGCCATAGCCCGGGCTCTGCCACCCAGGGCCGATGCACCCGCCGCCCGGCCTTCTCATGGGTGCGTTTCGCTTCGGCGACCGCCCGACGCGTCGACCTCTCCGACCCCGGGTAGCCGAGCTTGACCAGTCGCTGGTGGACCTTATCGGCTCGGATTCTTCCTCCTGAACGAGTCACGAGTTCGATGACCTTGTCCATGTACGCATCGGTGACACGCTCACGTCGGGTTGGTGTTGCCACGGGCCGGCCCCGGTCACGGGCCTGCACGTGGGCTTTGACTGTGTGATGAGAGCATCCCGCCAGTTCCGCGGCTGCCCGGTACGACCCTGTCGTGTCGAACGCTTCTAGAATTTCCATGATTTCTCCGTCAGACTTCATATGCGGCCCCGGCCCCTCCCGTGGTGATGCTGATCGATTAGACACCGTCATCATCTCCGAGAAACGGTTCGGGGCCGTGCCCTTGTCACAAGGGCTTCTTCGTGAGTCGGATGGGCAGAAAATATGGCCGCCACTGGGCAGTTCTACTGGCCAGGAGTGGGCGATTCTACTGTCCGCCTATGGGCAGTTTTCCATGGCCGCTAACACGGAAACGCGATGAAGACCTGCGCGTTCTCGTCAGATCGTACGTGGGAGACCTTCCGCCGAGCGCGGTCCTGTCGCACAGAAGCGCCCTCATTGTGCATGGGTTGCCGATCCCCTATTTCGACAGAAACGAGTCCGTAGTCGCCGAGGTTGTTCATCCGGCGCACGGAGTCCGCCGGAAGACCCTCCTGATGAGGCGTCGAGAATACGGGGCATCCGATGTGTGCGAGATCGACGGAGCGCGAGTGACCTCCCTGTTGCGCACATTGTCTGACATCTCTCGCGACTATCCGCTAACGTTCGCGGTCGCTGTTCTCGACGCGGCCATCCACAGTTCTCTGGTGACTTGGCCTCAGATCAGGCTGTACTGCGAAGCACACCCGGTGCGCACGCGCCAGCGTCAGATCGATCAGGCGTTGGCGCTTGCTGACGGTCGTCGCGAATCGGTCGCTGAATCCATCTGTGCTGTGCGATTCGTCGAGTTCGCCATTCCTGGATTCGAACCACAGGTGACCATCTGCGATGAGAGCGGGAAGTTCGTTGCTCGGACCGATTTCGCCAACAAGCTGGCGAAAGTTCTCGCCGAGTTCGATGGTGCTGGAAAGTACCATTTGCCTGGCAGAGACCCGCGGCAAGAACTCGAATTTGAGCGTCGACGTGAGTACAAGCTGCGGAATCTCGGGTACTCGGTATTTCGCCTCCGCTGGCAGGACCTCTTCTCGGCAGATGTCTTCCTACGGATCAAAGAACGCGTCACGAGAGCCACAGCGAAAACACCCTGACCCAGTCTGCGGCTGCTCGTCTGCGGCTGCTCGTTCAACACCGAGACAGGTTTTCCCGCCGAGGCAACAGGGCAAACCTGGCCCAGGGTTGAACGACAGCGAATCAGCGGTTGGTGGAGGAAATGGAGGCATGTCACGGGCACCCGATACGGTGACCCCATGACGACACATTCCCCACGCCCACCGAAGATCACCATGGGCACGCCGATGACCGGTTACCTCGGCGATATCGGGCCCGAAGAGTTCCTCGAAGGCATGGAGTTCTCCGACCTCGACCCCGCCGAGGTGGATTCCGCCCAGACCACGTTCCTCGACTGCGCCTTGAACCGGATCAATTTCGGCCTCGCCGAGGCACCTGCAGACTTCACCGGTGCGCGACTCTCGGGCACGACGATCGCGGATTCGAGAGCCGACACGTGGAGCATTCCCCGAGCCAACCTTGTTCACACGGAGATCACCGGAACCCGGGTCGGTGCGGGAATCGTCCACGACAGTGTGTGGGAGAAGGTGCGGTTCGAGAACTGCCGCATCTCGTACCTCAACCTGCGCGGAGCCAAACTCACCGACGTCGAATTCCGCGACTGCGTCATCGACGAGATCGACCTCGACCGTGCCAAAGCGAACAGGGTCTCGTTTCCCGGCTCCACGGTGGGAGTGTTCCAGTGCGAAGATGCGATGCTGGGCAGTGTGGACCTGCGCGGTCTGCAACCCCACCGGATCTCCGGTATCCATTCGCTGCGCGGTGCCACGATCGATGAGATGCAGCTGATGCTCTTCGCCGAACTCTTCGCCCGCGAACTCGGTATCACGGTGGAGTGACGGTCGACATGAATCGACGCTATTGAACGGAGGAGCTCATCCGGCAGGTCAGGATGTGCTCAAGATCCTTGATCGCGGCAGCCGCAGTGGCATCCAGAGATGAAGCTCCTCCGAGCAGCGAATAGTCACCCATCCGTTTCGTGCTGACATTGACAGCCTTCATGCTTCCTTCAGCCAGCGAGAACGGGTGGCTCTTCGGATAGCACTTGACCTGCACACTCGCGGTGACGCGGTCCGAATCGTCCAGTTCGAGGATCCCGACCAGGCGTGGAACGATATCGTGCTGCTTCCAGCAATCAATCTGCTCTTCATTCACATTCTTTACCGATTGCCGCGGAACCGATTCGATGGGAATGCCGGCGTTGAATACGGCACGCGCTATGACGACGAGTTTGGCGGCAGTGTCCCAGCCGTCGACGTCGAATTCCGGCTGAGGTTCTGCGATGCCGCTTTCCTGAGCCTCAGCGACGGCGTCATCCAGATCCCACCCGTGGCGATACATGGTGTCGAGGACGAAGGTCGTGGTGCCGGTCAGGAGAGCCTCGAAGCGCGTGACTTGGGCCCCTGCGAGGTCATACGTGAGGAAGTCGACGGTCGGCATCGCTGAGGCAGCAGCTCCACTGACTCGGACCTGGCGCTCAGCCTCGGCGGCCCGACGATAGATGTCATCGCCGGCGACGACGAGAGCGCCCTTGGACACGCAGATCACGTCCATACTCCCTTCAAGAGCCGCCTCGAGGTGAGACAGTCCGGGAGCGCCATCGACATAGTTGCTCGGCCCTGCCTCGATCAAGACGTCCGCTTCGAGCTCGTCGAAGAATCTCTGCCCGGTCAGCCCGGATACGAAGTCAGTGCGTCCCGCAATCCGTTCGCCGGAAATACCGCTGCCATCGATCAGTCCCTCTGTGCTGGCGCTCACCCCAACCACCCGCACATCGGCATTGAAGCGACGGGCAAACTCCGGGGCTCTTTCCTCGAGGGCACCGCCGATCCTGGACCCCACGTTTCCGACGCCGGTGATGGCCACTCGCAGTGTTTTCACTGATCTCTCCAGCCTTCATTGAGCAGGTCGACATCTTCGTCGGCGGTCCCTGCACCCTACCGTTCGTCCAGCGAGGCATGTGCCCGCTGACTCAGCTCATCGATGAGCACCCGCTCGTTCTCGGAGTAGTCGACGGGCGCCACGACCACGTGCACGCCGCCGGCCGTGAACGCCGACTCGAGCACCTCGTGCATCTCATCGGGGTTCTCCAGCCGATGCCCGGTCGCCCCGTACGACTCGGCGTAGGCGACGAACTCGGGGTTGCCGAAGGTCAGTCCGTAGTCGGGCATGCCGTCGACAGCCTGTTTCCATCGGATCATGCCGTAGGAGCTGTCTTCGAGGATGAGGACGACGAGGTCGAGGCCCAGCCGCACCGCCGTCTCCATCTCCTGACTGTTCATCATGAACCCGCCGTCGCCGACGACCGTCATCACGCGTCGGTCCGGGTGGGTCAGCTTGGCGCCGATGGCCGAGGGGAGCCCGGCCCCCATGGTCGCCAGCGCATTGTCGAGCAGGAGGGTGTTGGCCCTGGTGGTGCGGTAGTTGCGGGCGAACCAGATCTTGTACATACCGTTGTCGAGGGTGACGATGCCGTCCACAGGCATGACCTTGCGAACCTCGGTGACGATGCGCTGCGGGATGAACCGTTCGTCATCGGAGTTCTCTTCGATCTTGGCGAGGATTCCTTCACGCATCGGCAGCAGTGCCCCTGCATTGGGCACACGACCCACCAGTTCCACGGCAAGGCGTTCGAGGCTGGGCCCCAGATCGCCGACGGTCTCCACCTGTGGGAAGTAGACCTGTTCGACGACGGCCGCCCGGTAGCCGATGTGGACGACAGTGGGTCCGTCATCGTCCATGGTGAACGGCGGCTTCTCGGTCGTGTCGTGACCGATGGTGACGATGACGTCGGCCTTTTCGATCGCATCGTGGATGTAGTCGCGGTTCGTCAGTGCCGCTGTTCCCAGGTACAGGTCGGAGGACCCGGAGACGGATCCTTTGCCCATCTGGGTGGTGAAGTAGGGGACCCGCACCCGGGAGACGAACTTCGACAGGGAATCGGTGCAGTCCGAGCGCGCGGCGTCTGCTCCGAGCATGAGCAGCGGTCTCTTCGCACCGCGGATCACCGCAGCGGCGGCCTCGACGGCATCGTCGCTGGCCGTTGCCCGTCCCATGCTGTGAGGCTGGACGAGTTCGTACCGGTCGACCGGCATAGCGGCGATGTCTTCGGGAAGCTCGAGGTGGACGGGTCCCGGCCGTTCGGCCCGGGCGGTGCGGAAGGCTTCCCTGATCATCGTAGGGATCATCCTCGCCGAGGTGATCTGCTGGCTGACCTTCGTCAGCGGTCTCATCGTGGCCACGGTGTTGACGATCTGGAACCGCGCCTGCTCCGAGGTGCGGATCCCCTTCTGTCCGGTGATCATGATGACCGGCATCCCGCCGAGGTGGGCATAGGCCGCCCCTGTCGCCAGGTTGAGTGCACCGGGCCCGAGCGTCGTCAGGCACACGCCTGGTTTGCCGGTCAGACGCCCGTAGGTCGCGGCCATGAAGGCGGCAGCCTGTTCGTGGCGGGTGAGGATCAGGTCGATGGACGATTGGCGCAGAGAATCGACGAAGTCGATGTTCTCCTCGCCGGGGATGCCGAAGATGCGTTCGACTCCCTCGTTCTCCAAGGCCCTGACCATGACATCGGAAGCTCGCTGAGTCGTCATCCTTCGACACTACATCTTTTGCCATCGCGCTTCGATGGCACAGATCACAGAGGTCCACACCTGAGAGCAGCCCTCGGCAACCCGGCCGCAGCCCTCGGCAACCCGGCCGCAGACCTCGGGGGTCGACATCATCCGGACGCGTGACCAGGAGCGGTTTCACAGGCGATAGACTTGTTCGCGGTAGAAGTGCGGTAGAAGTACGGCACCAACGCAGGCACATGAAGGACATTGATGACTGACCAGCTCGACCCATTGGACGAGTCGGCCGTGAAGCAGGCCGTCGACACGGCATTATCAGCATTCGCGGGCGCTCACACTCTCGAGGACCTCAAGGCCGCGAAGATCGAGTTCACGGGCGACAAGTCCCCGCTGGCCCTGGCCAACCGTGCCATCGGCGGTCTCGACAAGGCCGACAAGGCAGCCGCGGGAAAGATCGTCGGCAAGTCCAGGGGAGCGGTCAAGAAGGCCCTCGACGCCCGTCAGGCCGAGCTCGAGGCAGAACGTGACGCCGCGGTGCTCATCGAAGAGTCCATCGACGTCACCCTGCCCACGGACCGGAACCGCCTCGGCGCTCGCCATCCTTTGAGCCTCATCCAGGAACAGGCCGCGGACTACTTCGTCGGCCTCGGCTGGGAGGTCGCAGAGGGCCCGGAGATCGAATCCGAGTGGCTGAACTTCGATGCCCTCAACTTCGGCCCCGACCACCCGGCCCGCCAGATGCAGGACACCTTCTTCGTCGACCCCGCCGACGCCGGCCTCGTCCTGCGCACCCATACCTCACCGGTCCAGTCCCGTTCGCTGCTGCAACGCGGTGTGCCCCTGTACGTGGTGTGCCCGGGCAAGACCTTCCGCACCGATGAGCTCGATGCCACCCATACTCCGGTCTTCCACCAGATCGAAGGCATCGCCATCGACAAGGGTCTGACCATGGCCAGCCTGCAGGGCACCCTCGACGGCTTCGCCCGCGAGATGTTCGGACCGGAGTCGAAGACCCGCCTGCGTCCCAGCTTCTTCCCGTTCACCGAACCGAGCGCGGAGATGGACTTCTGGTTCCCCAACAAGGTCGGCGGCCCCGGCTGGATCGAATGGGGCGGCTGCGGCATGGTCCACCCCAATGTGCTGCGTGCCGCCGGCATCGATCCCGAGGTCTACCAGGGCTTCGCCTTCGGCATGGGCATCGAGCGCACCCTGATGCTGCGCGAGGGAATCAACGATATGCATGACATGGTCGAGGGCGACGTGCGCTTCTCGGCTCGTTTCGGAATGAAGGCTTGATATGCGCGTCCCACTGAACTGGCTGGCCGACTACGTCGATCTCCCAGCCGAGACGGATCCCCATGCCCTGGCGGCCGAATTCGCCGCGATCGGACTCGAAGAAGAGGACTTCTTCGGACCCGAGATCACCGGGCCCCTCGTCGTCGGCCGGGTGCTCGAACTGACCAAGGAAGAGCACTCGAACGGCAAGACCGTCAACTGGTGCCGCGTCGACGTCGGAGACGACCACAATGAGGCTCTCGACGATCCGAAGGATCCGCAGCCCGGCCCGGAAGTGCCCAGCCGCGGCATCATCTGCGGAGCCCACAACTTCGTGCCCGGTGACCTCATCGTCGCCTGCCTGCCCGGAGCCGTCCTGCCCGGTGACTTCCAGATCGCTGCGCGCAAGACCTACGGACACAAGTCCGATGGCATGATCTGCTCGGCCAAGGAGCTCGGCCTCGGGGAGGACCACACCGGCATCATCGTGCTGACCGACCTCGGCCTGACCGGGCAACCGGGGGACGACGCGATCGCCCTGCTCGGCCTCGACCAGGTCACCCTCGACGTCAATGTCACCCCCGACCGCGGCTACCAGCTGTCCATGCGCGGCATCGCCCGCGAATACGCGCAGATGAAGAGCCAGTCCTTCCACGACATCGGCAGCCCCACCGTCGCCGAGGTGAACGCCCCCACCGCTGACGGCTTCCCCGTCGTGGTCGAGGACTCCAACCCCATCGACGGCAAGGTCGGGTGTGACCAGTTCACCGCGTTGCAGGTGACCGGCATCGATCCGACCGCGACCACTCCGTTCTGGATGCAGCGCCGGCTGCAGCAGGCGGGCATGCGTCCCATCAGCTTGATCGTCGATGTCACGAACTACGTCATGCTTGAGCTCGGTCAGCCGCTGCACGCCTACGACACGGCGCTGCTCGGCGAGGAGATCGTCGTCCGCCGCGCAGAGGCCGGTGAGAAGTTCACGACCCTCGACGACGTCGAACGCACACTGGATGCCGAGGATCTCCTCATCACCGACCGCGGTGCTGTTGGTTCGGGCAGCACCGGTGGCAAGATCATCGGCCTCGCCGGAGTCATGGGCGGTGCGGCCGTCGAGGTCCACTCAGGAACGACCGACGTCGTCATCGAGTCCGCGCACTTCGACCCGATCTCCATCGCCCGGACCTCGCGGCGGCACAGACTGACTTCGGAGGCCTCGCGTCGTTTCGAACGTGGTGTCGACCCGAAGCTCGGACCAGTGGCCGCACGCCGCTGCGCCGACCTGCTCGTCGAACTCGCCGGGGGAACGCTGAGCCCGGCGACCACCCAGGTGGGTGAGACACCGGAGCCCACGGTCATCGAACTCCCGGTCGAGCGTGTCGGCTCCCTCGTCGGCATCGACTACACCACCGCCGAGGTGACCGGACTGCTCGAAGGCATCGGTGCAGGCATCGACGTCATCGGCAAGGACCGTCTGGCCGTGACCGTGCCCAGTTGGCGTACGGACATCACCGCCGACGTCGACCTCATCGAGGAAGTCGCCCGCACCGGCGGCTACGACCGGATCCCTTCGATCCAGCCGGCCGCTCGAGCCGGACAGGGACTGACCGAGGCACAGAAGACACGTCGTCGGATCTCGAACCTTCTGGCCGCCGACGGTTTCACCGAGGTGCTGTCCTACCCGTTCACCTCGGACAAGCGCGATGATCAGCTGCGTCTCAACGCCGATGACGTCCGTCGCAAGCACATCCGTCTGGCGAATCCGATGTCCGAGGACCTGCCGCTCATGCGCACCACCCTGCTGGCGACCCTGGTCGAACTGGTGGTCCGCAACTTCGGTCGCGGCTCCAAGGACGTCGCCCTGTTCGAGGCGGGACTCGTGTCCACCTCGGCGGGACTGCCTGCCGGACCGGGGCCGCGCCACCTGCCCGGCTACCATCCGAGCGATGCCGAGCTTGAGGACATCTACGCCTCGGTGCCGCACCAGCCTTACCACTATGCGGGCATCATCGCGGGCAATGCAGAACTCCCCGGGGTCTGGGGCAAGGGGCGAAATGCCGAGGCCGCCGACGTCATCGACACCGTCCGTCGGATCGCGGCGGTCAATGGGCTCGAGGTCACCGCCGAAGCCGACCAGATCGCACCCTGGCATCCGGGTCGTGCGGCGAAATTCGTCCTCGCCGACGGGCAGGAACTCGGTCATGCGGGTGAGCTCCACCCGAAGGTGTGCGAGAACCTCGGGTTGCCGGCCCGGACGGTCGCGTTCGAGATCGACTTCGACGCACTGCTGGTCCAGGAGGACCTGCGGACTTGGGCCGGCGCCCTGTCGACGTTCCCGGTCTCGCGTCAGGACGTGGCGCTCATCGTCGATGCGGATCTGCCCACGCAGACCCTGGCCGCGACCCTGCGTGAGGGCGCAGGTGACGAGCTCGAACAGCTCGAGACATTCGACCTCTACACCGGCGACCAGCTGCCCGAGGGCAAGAAGTCCCTGGCGTTCCGCCTGACGTTCCGCGCTGCGGATCGTACGCTCAAGGCTGATGAGGCCTCGGCGATGCGTGAGGCGGCGACGAAGCTGGCCGCCGAGCGCCACGGCGCCGAAGTAAGAAGCTGAGGAGGAACTGATGAGCGAGAAGCTGCCTTACGGAACCAACCTGCCCACCGATTCGACGGCAGGGGAGGCCAACGCCGTGCCCGCCGAGACCATCGCCGTCATCACCGGAGGAGCCCGCGGCATCGGCCGCTACCTGTCCGAAGCGTTCGCGACGGCCGGCTACCATGTCGTCGTCACGGCCACCTCGGCGTCGAAGGCTGAGGAAGCGGCGGCGGAGATCGTCGACGCCACCGGGGGAGCGGTCACCGGGTTGGAGCTGCGCGCCGATGACATCGACTCGGTGTCAGCACTGCGAAGGGCGATCGCCGCACTCGAATCCGAAAGCGGACGTCGCCTGCAAGTGCTCATCAACAACGCCGGCCGCATCGAGTCGACAGAAGGACCGCTGTGGGAGGCCGATCCCGAGAGCATCAAGAGTGTCGTCGACGCCAATGTGCTCGGTGTCGCACTGATGATCAATTCCTTCGCTCCAGTGCTCATCGACAACGCCGAGGCGACCGGTGGTCCCAGCCGCATCATCGACCTCAACTCGGGCTCGGGTGCGCAGGGCACGCCGGCCTACGCGGTGTACTCGGCATCGAAGGCGTCCCTGTTCCGCCTCGCCGACTCTGTTGTCCACTTCGGCCACGATAAGGGCCTGCGGATTTTCGAGATGGCGCCCGGTGTCGTCGAGACGGCGATGACGAAGTCGATGCCCGTCCACGACTTCCGCGGCGAAGGAGATTGGACTTCACCGGAACAGGTCACCGATCTGGCGTTGGCCTTGTCCTCGGGGACGCTCGATGTGTTCACCGGACGGTATGTGCGCGCGGGGGCCGACAGCAAAGAGTCCCTGCTCGATGAGGTGGGCGCTGGGTTGGACAAGTCGAATCGACGGCTTGTGCTGGGATAAGTTGCGGACCTTGCACCCGGACTGATGATGACGCCCAACTCGCGTTCGATGAAGTGACGTCTGACGAGGCTACAGTGTCCACCGTTATACGCAAAGCCTTGTTGAAGCCGTTGCGTGGTGCACCCGAAGCGAGGTTCGTATAGAGACTGCGGAGCTGGCCCGTGATCCCTGCGATCGTGCAGATGCGGTGCGGGTCGTCAGTCCGCTGACAGAAGCGGACGGTCGGCGCTGTTAAAGTTAACCAGACGCTCGGCCGCTGTTAATATTAACAAGAAGCCCACGCTCTGTTAATATTAACAACGTGCGTACCTCGACGAATTGCCCATTCAGTCCCCATGCCGATGTAGTACCTCCCGTGTGGGCCGGACGCGAGGATCAGCTTCGAGATTGGAGTGACGTCGTTAGGCCGCGGCGGCTTGCTGGCCTGCCCGAGCGAGGACGCACTATCCTTGGCGAACCTGGTCTCGGCAAGTCGAGCCTTCTTTCAAAGATCGCAGGCGACGCAGCCAACCACGGCGACTGGGTTACCAAGCAACTGCGTATCCCTTCTAAGTCCGATCCGCTGAAGGTCGTCGCCGCCGCTGTCCTCAAGCTTGCGGACATGGCTGGATTGTCGACAGCACGAGAGAAGCGCCTCGGCGATCTGATTGCGCGTGTCTCGCAGATCTCCATCAAAGGGTATGGGCTGAGTCTTCGCGAGGCTGATGGACCTGAGCCGTTTACCTCTCTCACCGAACTGTTAGTCGAGATAGGCATGGCCGCAATTCACCAGGGCGACGTGGTGGTACTGATTCACATTGACGAGGTGCAGAACATCACGGATGAGCATATGCTCTCGCAGTTGCTCATTGCTCTCGGAGATGCGATGTCTCATGAGATTCAAGTTGAGGCGCCAGGCGGGTACCTCGTCGGCCGCCTCCTGCCGATCTCCGTATATCTCACGGGCTTGCCCGACTTCGCTGACATGAGCTCGGCCCGACGCGGCGCCACCTTTGCTAGGCGTTTCGCAACGACGACTCTTGAGACGTTCGGTGACGATGACCTTGAAGCAGCGCTGCAGCCCTTCGTCCTCTCAGGATGGGAAGTCCCCGGCGAGCTCGGCGGGAGACGTCTCGTGACAATGGAGCCGGGTGCTCGAGATGGAATCCTCGAACTGTGCAAGGGTGAGCCGTTTCTCTTCCAGCTTGCTGGTGAGAAGGCCTGGTATGCCGGAAGCACTGATGTGATAACCCGAGAGCAGGTAATCACAGGATGGAAGCAGTCAGCCCGCGACGAGGCGGCAGGACATGTAGAGCGAATTCTCGAACGTCTTCCAGGCAGGGAACGGCAACTACTCGACGCCATGATCGGACTGCCGGATGAAGACCGAAGTTTGAAGAACATCGCACACGCTATGGGGCTTGAGAGTTCAAGCCAGATTGGCCCCATTGCGCAGCGCCTAGATACGAATCGAAAGATCATCGCGCGCGGACGCCTCTACAGTTTCCGCAACCGTGCGATTGAGGCATACCTTTCAAGCGACTGGCCAAACGTAGGGTAAAGGGCTGATGCAGGTTCCGGAGACCGCAATCTCGCAGGCACCGCAGCCTGACGATCCAATAAGAGTCTCAAGCCCGGATGGCTCGGTAGACACCAAGAGACCAGATCCGGTCACAGTATCCTGATGTCCCAATTCGGGAGTACCACGGCTATGGTGTCGTCCGGACCGTGGGCCTCATTCCCCACGCGATGCAGTACGGGCCGCAGCATCGATCATCGCCGAGAGCTTCCCGACGAACCACCGCTACACCGGTGCTGGCCTGGGCTACCAGCTCTCGTCGATCATCGCCGGTGGGCCGGCGGCGCTGGTCGCAACGTGGCTCATCCATCAGTTCGGCACCGGCTATGCAGCTTCGGTGTACATCCGCATTTCCGCGGTGATCACATTGATCGCGTTGAAGCTGCTCAAGGATCGCTCACGCAGCGACATCACGAAGGACGAGACCTATGAACGAGGGATCAGTCACTGAGCCGTCTGCATCCTGTCTGAACGCGCAACCTCCAGAGCCGTCGAGCCATCCAGTCGGACCCGACGGCATTGCGATGGCTGTATAGTGCCCCGACTGCAGTCGAGGACTATGGTTGACTCCTGAAGTCGAAATTCAGTGAGGCCCTCGGCAAATACTTGACGATGACCGCGGCAGCAGTGGTGATCGTCAGACACCGGATGAGGTCCTGATCGAGTACCATCATCACAGGTCACCCGCCTGAGGCGCAGTCGTGTCTTCCACGTCGAACACATCCTCGACCTCGGACGCCGTTCTCAGCCCTTTGGGGATCATTGCGGTGACTCGGCGCGCACCAGCCTCGTCGAGAATGATCGGATCGATGCCGACCACTTGAGAATGGCGGCGGGTGCTGCCCGGCAGAAGTGCAACGCCCAGTCCGTTGGAGACGAGCGACTGGATTGCACCCGGCTTACCCGTGATGTGTCGCGTGCGTGGTTCGAAACCAGCACGTCGGCACAGTCGCTCGGAGGTAGAACGGCATCGCCCGCGAGTACGCGCAGATGAAGGGACAGTCCTTCACCAATATAGGCAACCGTCCCGTCGTCGAGGTCGCCTCGCCGCTTTCGGCACCTACAGGCTGAAAGAGATGAAGCACAAGCGCTGACAAGGCCGTCTGCATCTTCTGGAAAATATTCGATTCTTGGCGGTGATTCTGGGACGAGCAGACGGAGCATTGCGCCCCGCTATTTGATACTACCCATATCGGAGCCCCAGGACGGACACCGGCTCTCTGCGTAATCGGCCTGACATCGTCCGATCGTGCATCTCCGCACAAGTTCATCCGCATCGCCATGCTCAGCGATGCGGATGAACACTATAGATCGCGTCCCATCAAAGCAGAAGTGCCTGTCATAGGAAGGTAAACGCCCTACACAACGGCGGATAGATCCATCACACAGTTGCTGTCCGAGCTATTTGGACTGCCGTCGCGCCAGGATCAATCCTGACCCAAACATGACGGCAATGCCGAAGATCACCCAAGTGGCCCAGGCTCGCCCGGATGAGACATTGTCGAACAGGCCCGGAAGCAACAAGATGAAGATACCTGAAAACACTGCAAGACCAGCTATGAGACCAGCCAGCGCATACGGCTTTGACATGTCAACCTCACTATCAGTTGAAGCAGCTGGCTACCGCTGTCACGGACGCACCACCCACAGTCGCGTACGCGCCAATGCATGCGACGCAAACAGGAATAGTCACACCAGTTTCGCTAGCAGCACAAGCACCTGCACATGCGCCAACAATCAAATACCCCACAGTACCAGACACGCCCAGGACGCTCGCTACACAAGCTACCTTATCTCCGGTGCTCTTCTGACTGGCGACCTCTCCCGGGGCTCCCTGCTTGCTCTCTTGGCTGATCTGAGAGTCGGTCTTGTAAGGAATATCGGTGTCGCGATCTTCAGTTACCTTACCGTTCTCGTACTTGGCAAGGTGAAATTTCCCCTCGGCGCCATGAGTATAGAGGACTTCACTATAATTGACCCTATTTCCATCATCATCAAATAACACGGTCAGGTTGCTTGTTGTAGCGTATTTTCCGTCAACTGGGATGGTGACCGAGGTGAATTGATCGTCACCGGAAGACACTTTGTAGACTTTGCCTTTGCCGAAATCCAGTTCCGATGAACCCGCGCGACTATTGAAGGTTCCATCGTCAACACCATTAGAGACGGTCCGGATAAGTCCTTCAGCGCTATTGCCGGTTATCTGCTTCATGTTCGTGGAGTTCCGACTGGACTCGGCCTTGGAGCAACTTCCCTGCTCGGCAACTGCACTGTCTGTCGATGCTTGCGCAGGTCCCACCACAGCCCCGAGACTACCCGCAGTCAGGGCCGCAGTGGCCACTACAGTCGCCAACTTTTTACCAATGATACGCATCTATACTCCTCAGGATAAATGTATATCGATTCATTTGGACACGATCACAATACATTCCATAATCAGCCTCGTTGTATAAGTATTATCACGATTCGATAACGGCAATTTAGCGATATTGTCACATATTGCATTAGGCCCGTCGCCTAATGGGAGTTGGAGAGAACCAGCAAGGCCTTCCTGTAACGTGTCTTCGTCCTGTCGTATATGACCTCCGGCGAACATGGGTATGACTACTCGTACAACTTCGTCCTCATCGGCACACTTATCGCAGCAGCTGTCGAGCTTGTCCTGGTTCCAGTATTCGGGATGTACTCCGACACGATCGGGCGGAAGAAGGTCTACGCCTGGGGCGCAGCAGTCATGGGAGTGTGGGGCTTCATCTACTTCGCACTCCTCGACAGCGGAGTCACCTGGCTCGCGTTCGTCGCGCTCTGCTTGGGTCTCATTCCTCACGCGATGCATTATGGACCGTAGGCATCGATCATCGCCGAGAGCTTCCCGACGAACCTCCGCTACACCGGTGCTGGCCTGGGCTACCAGCTCTCGTCGATCATCGCCGGTGGGCCGGCGGCGCTGGTCGCAACGTGGCTCATCCATCAGTTCGGCACCGGCTATGCAGTTTCGGTGTACATCCGCATTTCCGCGGTGATCACATTGATCGCGTTGAAGCTGCTCAAGGATCGCTCACGCAGCGACATCACCGACGATCGCACGTATCTAGAGAGGTACTCACACCGGAGAGCCTCCCCGTGGCGTCAGACGGTAGCGAGTTCCTCCGGAATCACGCACTCCACAATCGCTGCAACGTGAGCATCCACCGAATCGATGGCCGGCAGGGGAGCGGTCTCCGGTGGAACCAGCAACCCGATCTCAGTGCATGACAGTGTCACGGCATCTGCTCCTCGAGGCGCTCGGTGTAGAAGCCGTCACACATCGTCCACTTCGTGCCGAGCACCGCCAGGGTCGAATATTCCCGATCGCGAACCATCGTGGTGATCGAGTCGACGATGTGGATGACCGGCACGTCGACCGAGCGCATAGTTCGTCTCCTCGTTCCGCAAAACTGTCGTCAATTGTTGTCACCACTAAGTCTGGTCCGAGTCGACGAGACCCGGTAGACCCAGATCCCTTTGCTCTGGAATAACCTGGACTTATGGCAAATGTGTTTGAGCAGGCTCTCGACGTCGGGGAGCCGAAGCGGCTGCTGATCTTCGGTGCCATCGCCGAGGCGGCAGCATCGGAGCAGCCGCGCGCGAACTGGGATGGTCACAGCCGGCGCTCTCACAGCACATGAACGCCCTCGAAAAGGACCTGCGGGTCACTCTCTTCGAGCGCACTCCCCGGGGCATCGTCCTCACCACCGCGGGACAGCTGGCCCGCATCCGTGCGAACGAAATAGCCACCTCGGTGACGGAGCTTCGTGGGGACCTGGCCAGGGCATTCGGCCTTGGCGGGCGCAACGTCCGACTGGCCGGATTCCCCAGCTTCGTCGTCGGCCCACTCGCTGCGGAACTGGGTACTCTCGCATCAACGACGGGAACAGGCAGCGACACCGCCCACCACTCCTACGAGGTCGCAGAAGCAGAACCGCCGGAGGCGCTGTCGATGCTCCAAAACGGCGAAATCGACATGGCCTTCTTGTTCCATCACGAAGACGAAGAAGCCCCGAGACTGTCGGCTCACGACACTGTCGACCTCGGGGCCGACCACCTTGACCTCCTGGTCCCCGAACGGAGGAACCGTACCGGACAGATCACCCACCTCGACGACGTCGCTGACCTGCCATGGATCATGGGATGCGTGAGGTGTCGCTCGACCGCCGAGCGTCTCTGCCGGCGTGCCGGGTTCGAGCCGCGCACTCGGCATATCACCGACAACCCGGGAGCTATCCAATCTCTCGTCTCCAACGGACTCGGTGTCGCCCTGCTGCTGCGCAGCGCCCGGCGTTACTCTCAGGTCGCCGGCATCGATTCGATCGTCGTCGCCGAAGCTGGAGCCCGCCGAGTCACCGCGATGGTCCCGGACGGATTGAGAACCGCCTCGGAGGTCGAGGACCTACTCGCTGCGCTGCGGCTAGGGGAGGGCATGACAGAGACTTCGGTTGCTGACGCGCCGATGAACCCGCCGGAAGCAGACGACATCAACCGGTACCAGAGCGTAGGTGACGCGGAATGCTGAGATTCAACCGCGTGCTCGACCGGTGGCTGACGATCACCACGGCCGCGGCGATCATCGTCATGATGGTCCACATCGTCGTGCACGCTCTCGCACGTTCCCTCTTCGACGCTCCGATCTACGGCACCAACGAGATCGTCGAATACTGGTATCTGCCGATCGTGGCACTGCTCGGCATCCCGGCTGGCCAACTGCAAAAGGAACACATCACCGTGACCATGGTCGTCGACCGAGCCCGGTCGGCCACCGCCGCAGTGTTGAAGATCTTCGCGTGCATCCTCGGGGCACTCGTGTCACTCGCCTTCGCCTGGTTCGGTCTCATGAAGGCACTTGAGAACACAGCGATCGGCTCGACCGCCGACGTCTCCGCCATCATCACCTGGCCCGTGTACTACCTCGTACCCATCGTCTTCGTGCTGCTCGCCGTGCTTTACATCCTCGACGCCGTCGTCATCGCCCGCACAGGACGGCCCGACCCGGATCTCGACCCCGGTGAACCGACCGAAACCGACTGGGAAGACCGCACATACTGATGAGCCAGCCGACTCACACCAACACGCTCTTCCCATCCGGCTCCCGACGCCAAAGGCCTAGTGCTCGCGCTCTGACTATCGGCTTCGGACTCGTCGCCGTCTGCCTCATCGGGCTCTTCACCAGCCCCTCGGCGGCCGTCGGTGGAACCTGGTGCATCGCGATGATGCTCGTCCTGCTGTTCCTCTCAGTCCCCGTGGCCATCGCACTGTCCGTGCCCTCGATCATCGGCGTCTACGCGGTCAGCGGCATTCCCGCGACCATGAACATCCTCTCGACGGCACCATTCAGCGCCGTCTCGGACTGGACGCTGAGCGTGCTGCCGATGTTCATCTTCATGGGCATGCTGCTGACGCAATCCGGACTCTCGACGAAGATCTACCGGGTGGCCGATCATTGGTTCTCCTGGCTGCCCGGCGGCATCGGCATCGGCACGAACTTCGCCGGGGCCGGCCTCTCCGCAGTGACCGGTTCGACCATCGGCATGACCTATGCGCTCGGCCGTGCCGGCATCCCCGAGATGCTCAAGGCCGGCTACGACAAACGCATGGCCGTCGGCACGATCATGGTCTCCGGGATGACCGGCAACCTCATCCCACCGTCGATCCTCATGGTCATCTACGCCGGCATCGCCTCGGTGCCCGTGGGCCCGGCTCTCATGGCCGGCGCCCTGCCAGGGATCCTGCTGGCCTTCTGCTTCGCCGCCTTCATCGTCGGGATCGGTGTCATCGCCCCGAAGCTCGTCGGCCGAGGCCAGGCCACAAGCAGACCGGCCGCCGCCGCACGCTCTACCCCAACCTGGCGTCAGCGCTTCAGCTCGCTTGCCGGCGTCTGGGGCTTCCTGATCATCCTCGTCGTGCTCTTCGGCGGCATGTTCTCCGGAATCTTCACCCCCACCGAGTCCGGGGCCGCCGCAGCTCTCTGCTCGGTACTGCTGTGCCTGTGGGAGAAGAGGGACGACCATCCGTGGCGCAATGTCGCGGACTCAGCCATGGCCACGGTCTCGGCCACCTCGGCGATCTTCTTCATCATGATCGGCGCGACGATGCTCACCAGCTTGCTCGCCATCACGGGGCTCGCCCCGATCCTCACCGGGCTCATCACCGACCTGGGGCTGTCCACGATCGGCTTCCTGCTCGTGCTCATCGTCCTTTACATCGTCATGGGCATGTTCTTCGACACCATGTCGATGATGCTGCTGACCATTCCGATCCTCCTACCGACGCTGGAGACGATGGGGGTCAGCCCACTCTGGTTCGGTGTCTTCGTCGTCCTCCTCGGCGAATTCGGGATGATCACCCCGCCGGTCGGCATCATTCCCTACATCATCCACAGCATCGTCAAGGACCAGAACGTCAACCTCGGGCACACCATCACCCTGCGCGACATCTTCATCTCACTCCTGTGGTTCCTGCCTGTCGCCGTGGTCTTCCTCGTCCTCATGGTCGCCGTCCCCGGCATGACCGAATGGCTGCCCGATCTCATCGAACGCACCAGCGGAGGAATGTCCGGCTGACCCTCGCCGAGGTGGCCCCGCTTTTCCGTCGATTGTGCCGTCGCGTGGCTTCTGCGCGGTGTGAGGGGAGTCATAACAGGGTGGGCTCATTCGGATCTATGATCGAAGGAAACTCTCAGCCGTTGTTCAAAGGAGTCCCATGAATCGCATCCCTACGGCGGCAGTCCGCCCGGCGCAAGCCGCCGCAGTGTTCACCTCTCTGGCGTTGCTCGCCGGGTGTGCGGGGTCCATCGGCGGCAGCGGTTCGGACTCGGACGCCTCCGCAGGGGAGGGGTTCGCTCATGAGTCCTCGCAGGATGAGATCGATGAGGCTCTGGCCGATCTCGACCCGATCACTTTGAAGTTCCAACCGTCGGCGATGTCGGAGCAGTCGATCCTCGCGCCGAACGGGCTCGATGTGAAGAAGGCGATCGAGGAACGTTCGGGCGGGAAGATCACCGTTGACATCGTGTGGGGCCAGGCGATCGCCAGCTACGCCGACGTCGATGATGCTCTGGCCGACGGACGAGTCGACCTCGCATTCACTCTGCCGTCCTACACGCCTGCCGAATACCCGGCCTTCGATGCGCTCGGTACGGCCATGTCGACACTGCCCTCCTCACCGGTGGCCAGTGATCTGGCAGCAAATGCGGCCGGTGTGCAGGCGGCGTGGGAGACGCCCGAGGTGCTCGCCGAGTTCGACGACAAGGGTCTGGTTCCGCTCATCCCGATGCTCGCGGCCGGTGGGTACTCCACGATGTGCTCCGAGCCGATGAGCTCGGCTAAGGATTGGAAGGGCAATCAGATCCGCGTCGGTTCGGCTGCCGCCGGCAAACAGGTGACGGATCTCGGGGCCACCCCGGTGTCACTGTCGTTCCCGGAGACCTATGAGGCGCTGCAGCGCGGAACCGTCGACTGCGACCTCGGCCAGCTTGCTCCGAACGTCGAGGCCGGAACGTTCGAGGTCGCTCCGAACATCGGAGTCGCCGCCGACGCAGGAATCGCGCGGTCTGCCGGTGCGATCACCGCCGGAAAGGAGTACTCCGAGCTGCCGGTGGCCTACCAGCAGGTCATCTTCGACTCGATGTCGACGACGTTCAGCACGATGATGGAGGTCGTCATCGGTGCCAAGGCGATGGCAGTCGAGCAGGCGAAGGACAACGATGGTTCGGTCGAACCCTTCGATGACGACGTGCAGAAGCAGATGGCGACCTACGCGAACACGCTGTCGGACAAGACTGCTGAGAAAGCCGGGGTGCCTGATGCCCCGAAGACGCTGAATGCTGCGGCGAGCGATTGGCAGACAAGCGTGACCGACCTCGGCTTCGACGATAAGGGCGACTTCGCCGAGCTTGATGAGTGGTATCCGGAGGACGTGAACTACGACGAGCTGGGCGACGAGCTCTTCGACAAGGTCATGGCTGAGCACCGGCCGGAGTGAGTGGGGGAGAGGTCAGAGTTCGGCAGCCCGAGCTCGAAGGCTGAGCCGATCCGGTTCGAATTCGGTGGCATCCTCGTCGTCACCAACAGACGAAGCCACCGTCGACGACGAGATCATGTCCGTTCATGTAGGCCGACGAGTCGCTGACCGCGAATGTCGCCGGACCCGTGAGATCGTCGACCGTACCCATACGGCCCAGCGGGATGCCCGAAATCCACTCTGCTCGCTTATCCGCGACTTCGTCTCGTTCCGTGAGGGGAGTGAGTATGTACCCAGGGGACAGCGAATTCACACGGACACCCTGGAGCCCCCATTCGACGGCCAACGAACGTGTCAGATGGGCGACCCCTGCCTTCGACGCGTTGTAGTTGGGCTGGAGTAGGCCTCTATTGGCGATGATTCCTGACATCGATGCCATGTTGAGGACGGCACCACGTCCGCGTGGCAACATAACTCTGGCTTCCGCCTGTGCACTGTAGAAGACGCCAGAGAGGTTGACATCGATGACGCTCCTCCACCACTCGGCCGGCATATCGACCGAGGGCACCTCGCCTCGGGCGATTCCGGCGTTGTTGAAAGCGATGTCCAAATCTCCGAGCTCGGAGTCCACCTGTTGCACAGCCTCGTGGACAGCGATCTCGTCGCTGACGTCGACGGCAATCGCGAGACTCCGCACGCCGATGGAATCGAGCTCATCGGCGGTGCGAGCGGCATTCTCAGCGTTCGCATCCAGAACTGCCACGTTTGCCCCGGCCCTCGCCCACGCCAGGGCGACCGCGTGACCAATTCCCTGGCCTGCGCCGGTGATGAGGCCGGTCTTTCCCTTGAGATCGAACAGACTGCTCATGATTGTTCCTTTCTGATTTCTGATCTGGTGTTGGGTAGGTTGTCTGGTCCCCGCGCAATGACGGATCTGAATCCTCAGGCGCAATCGCGCTAGAGCAAGAGCCGACTCTTGGCTGTGCGGAAGGTCTCAACTTGAGTTCGCGTGAGATCGACGGCATCGGAGCCCAGGCCGGTGGCCATGAGACTCCCGCAAGCCAATGCGAACTCGGCCGCTTCGCGTACATCAGCACTGCGTAGGAGCGCGGAAATGAATCCTGCCGAGAAGGCATCTCCGCACCCTGTCGTGTCAACAACTTCGACGTCGAAGGCAGACAGTCGCACGTCACATTCCCTCGTGTTGCTGATACTCACCCCCTGGGCTCCCATAGTGATCAGCACGTTCTGGACCCCAGATTCGAGGTAGTAGTCAATCGCCTTCTGGCGATCGCCCCCGGCATCGGCGATGTAGTAGGCGTCGTCGTCACTTGGAAGCAAGTAGTCAACGAAAGGCAGACACGGTTCAATGGCCTGACGATCACGGTCTAGAGATGTTCTGCTGGGAATGAAGTCCATTGCCACCGTGAGTCCTCGCTCTTTGGCTGTTCGAAGGAAGTCCACGCTGGGCCTCCCGTCGATTCCGGGGAGGAGGCAGGTGCCACCAAGATGGACAAGCGACACTTCGTCGAGCAACTCGGCCTGGAGATCCTGATGGTCCAACCGACCGTTAGTGCTGACGACGTGCAGCGCAGGTCGACTCCCGTCTCGCCGAATTGGAAGCATCGTCGCAGATGTGGGAAGGCCTCGATCGACGCGCAGATGATTCGTCGTCACACCGGCATCGTTCATACGGGTCGTGATGAATGTGCCGAGTGCGTCATCGCCGACGACTCCCACTGTCGATACATCCTCGCCGAGGTGGGCAAGGTTCACGGCGGTTGCCGCCGCGGTGCCCGCGACGGTCAGGCGGATCTCTTCGAGGAGCTGAATTCCTTGTCCGTCCGGAATGGATTCTACGTACCGTCCAAGTACATCGGCGAGGTGCATTCCAACAGTGAGTACACGTGGCATCCGGGGTATTCCCTTCCTGCGTGGTGGTGTCTGGTAGCAACTCAGGCGTGATGTAGCTCCTCCCAATGAGCGCGTGGAAACTCGCTGTCCGTGTCTCCCAGGAGCAGGGCTCGATACGTTGCTTCTGCAGCCTGTTCCATGTTGACCGCTCTGCGGTAGGCCATTTCGATGTCTGGGCCGATCGCCGATGAACCATGATGGCCCATGATGATGCAGTTGTGGCTCGCCGCTTGTGTCGCTGCGGTGTCGGCGAGTTCCTCAGAACCATTCGGGTAGAAATCTGTTCGACCGATCGACTTCACATAGAACGCATGATCGAGCGTAAAGAGGCGGACTCTATGTCCCAAGGCGTCGAGCAGCACGGCATACTGAGGGTGGAGATGGATGATGCAATTGACATCGGGTCGTGCTTGGTACGTGCGCTGATGGAGTTTCCACTCGGAGGAAGGGCGAGTGGACGATTCGTCGTCGGAGACGTTTCCTTCGAGGTCGACGACAGCGTACGTGTCGACTGTCAGACGGTCGAGGAAGGTCCCTGCTCCGGTGACGGCGAATTCGTCGGCTCCCGGTACCCGTACCGATAGATTGCCTCCGCTGGCGAGGGCGAGTCCTTTCTGCACGGCGTCCTGGCCGATTCGGCTGAGTTCGGAGACGAGTTTAAGCAGCTGATCGTTCATGAGTGCTCTTTCTGTTCGTAGATCGGCGGCTTTGTGAGTCAGGCGGACCAGACTTCAGGGTTCTTCAAGGTCTCCGGTCGTCGGCCCTCTCGCCATTCCGCTATTCCTTCCGCAGCGATTCGAGAGTGTTCTCTGATCACATCGTCGGAAGCCCCGGCAATGTGCGGAGTGGCAGTGACGATGTCCGAGCTGAACAGCGGATGGTCGGATGACACCGGCTCCTGCCAAAAGACGTCGAGTCCAACACCGGCGAGTTCATGATTGGTCACAGCCTTTACAAGAGCCTCTTCATCGATCAACGCGGCGCGAGCGGCATTGATGAGATAGGCATCCGGTCGGATTAGGGACAGCTCACGTGCCCCCAGCAGGCCGACGGTCTCGTCCATGAGAGGCACATGGAGAGTGATGATGTCGGAACTGGCGAGTACTTCATCGAGAGGCGCGACCCGTGCCTCGTCGCCGAAGGCGTCTTCGGGCAGGAAAGGGTCGTAGACGATGACAGACATTCCGAACCCGCGGGCACGTTTGAGAACTCCCCGTCCGACTGCTCCGCCGCCCAGAATGCCCAGCGTCCGCCCGGAGAGCTGAATTCCTCGGAAGAGTGAATATGGAGCGAAGACATCGTCGGCACTCCAATTTCCGGCGCGCAGCCAACGTTCAGCCTGGCTTGACTGCCTCACTGTCATGAGCAGGAGCGTAAACGCGAGATCCGCTGTGACTTCCGCATTTCTGGCAGGGGTGGTCAGCACTGGGATGCTTCTGGAGGTGCACGCCGCGACGTCGACGTTGACCGGATTTGCCCGGCACGAGACGACAGCGCGAAGGTTGGCCGTCTTGGCCAAAGTCGCCTCATCGACTCTGTCGAGTTCGGTGATGATCACTTCCGCGATATCCAGGAGTTCGTCGATACCTCTGTCGCTCAGAGATTCGCCGGCGATCGAGGGTACGACCATGTGGACGGTGAAGTGGCCACGAAGCTCCTCGACCCGAGTGCGGTCGAACGCTGCTGTGATGACGAGGTGGGGTTTGATGCTCATGAGGTCCCTTCTGATGGGTGTCGGTTTGAAGCTGGAACAGTGGGTCAAATCGAGGGGGCGGGTGCTGTGACCTGTCGATGCGAATCGGCCCGAAGCTGACGCAGTCCCGGCCATTGTGGTCTCAGCGCATCTCGCACCTGTCGGAACGTCGTCGCTTGCGTGGAATAGAATTTGTAGAGGTCATCATCGGGTTCAAACCGCCGAACCGGCATGGAGAGCACATTCATCGCAACGTCGATGCTTTCGACGGTACCGGTGGCCACAAGCGCCAGAGCCGCGCAACCGCGTGCGCCGAGCTCAGCGTCGTCCGACCGTTCGATCGCCCTGCCGGAGACATCGGCGAGAACTTGGCAGATGGTGTCAGATCGAGCACCGCCGCCGCTGAGTCGTACGACGGAGGAGGACCCGATGCCAAGCTCGTCCATGCACTCGCACAATGATTGTGCGAGTCCTTCGTACACCGCTCGGATCATCTCGGCGACCGTTGTGCTAACCGAGAGGTTCATCCAACTCGCGGAGGCGGCGGGGGCAACGAAGGGCGCGCGCTCCCCGCTGGTGCTGGTGTAAGGGAGGTAGATGACGCCGCCAGCACCTGGCAGTGCCGTGTGTGCGAGGGCTTCGATGTCGTCCCAATCCAGATCGGCCAGCCCCAGCACTGTGCGAGCCCAGTCGAGATTGGGGGTTCCATTCATTGGGGCGAAGCACTCGAGCACTTTGCCCTTGCCATCGAATGAAAGAGTGATGACCGGCTGGTGGTACGCCGCGATCCGGTGGTCGTGAATAGCTCCCACGAAACTTGTTGTGCCCATAATCGCATAAGCCTGTCCTGGCTTCGCGGTACCCAGTCCGATTCCACCTAACGGAGTGTCGACCATGCCAGTCACGACGGGCAGACCGACTGGGAGGCCGGTGGCGGCAGCGGCTTCGGCGGTGACTGTACCTGCGATGTCAGTCGAGGGTTTGATCGGAGGCAACAACCGTTGGAAGCGTTCGTGGCCGAGTTCTTTGATGAGGTCTCCCGAGTAGTTCCCGGTACCGACGTCGAGGTAGGTTCGGCTTGCCTCGGTCGGATCCGTAGCGATGTCGCCCGTCAGGCGAAAGCGGATCCAATCTTTGCAGTTGAGATGGTGTGCAGAGGCCTCGATCTTCTCGGGTTCAGTCGTTTCGATCTCCTCCAACAGGACCTGTAGTGCCCCGGGGAAGAGGGCCGAACCCGTGATTCGCCGGACAGAATCGGCGCGGCCGTCGAGCTGCCATTTGTCGACCCGATCGCTCGCTCGACCGTCCAACCAGAGCAGTGCCGGACCTGTCGGGCGACCGTTCGCGTCAACCAGCCATGCGCCGTCGCCCTGACCGGTGACGGATACGGCGATGACTTCGGCTGAGGCGGCTTGGTTGAGAGCGGCGATGGCAGTGCGGCAGACAGATTCCCATACGTCGATCATGTCCTGTTCTGCGTACGTATGTGTAGCGCGCTGGACCGACAGTTCGGCCCGTGCGGAGCCTAACACCGTCCCGGTCGTCGATAGGACGACGGACTTCACGGCGGTGGTGCCGGCGTCAATACCCAATACTGCCTGTGTCTTCAAAACAATCAGCTCTCCTCGGCCGCGGTTGCGCCGTTTAGCTCAGTCTGCCTGGCAGCGCGTGCAATTCTGCGTGTTTCGATCTTCTCTGGTTCGATTCCCGGTGCGCGAAGCAGGTAGGTGAGGAACAGTCCGATGATGTAGATAGCTGCGAGCACCCATATCACCGGTGCGACCCCCATAATGGGGACCAATCCTGCGATCACCGGGCCGACGAAGTTCGACGCTCCGGCTCCGAGATTGAGCACCGCGACGGCAGCTGCCTTGTGCTCTGTGGCGAGGAGCGGCACGACTGCCGACAGCGGAACGTACATACCGAGGGCGAGGCCGTAGATGATGCCAATGATTATGACGATCAGATAGTTCGCACCGACGCCCTGTGGAACATAGTAGAAGCCGAGAATTGTGATGGCAGTGGCGAGACCTCCGCCCCAGGCGATCACGTTGAGCCGACCGAAAAGGTCGGACGCATAACCCGAGATGAGGTTGGCAAGCACGTTCGCGAAGAGCATGGTGCCCCAGATCGATGACCATTCGGACTGGCTGAAGCCGATGGTCTGCACCATGTAGACGTTGAGGAATACAGCGAAGGAATAGTACGACATGGTGTTGATCAGGCGGAGGATGCCACCGACGGCGACTTTGGGTTTTTCAGCCATGATCGACACGGACTTGACGAGTCCGTCGAGAGTCTCCTTCCTGGTCGGCCGTCGCGCACTCTTCTGAGATTTGACGAGGACTGCCACCATGACGGTCGCCACGATGACGAAGACTATGGCGGACCATAGCGTACCTAGAGCGCCGAAGGGCTCGACGACTGCAGAGACGAAGTAGCCGCTGATGACCCCGAGGCCCATGGCGTTGAAGAACCAATACCAGCCGACTGCCTTGCCCATGACCTCGTTCGGAGTCTCCATGGTCACCCAGACAAGGAAGCCATAGGCGAAGAAGGGGTAGCCGATCGCTCTGACCGCGTAAGAGATGATCATGATCGTATAGTTGCCGGGTATAACACCACCGACGAGGAAGACGACCTCGAGGACGATCCAGATAGAGCCTCCGATGATCATTACCCGGCGGGGCCCCCACGATTCTGCCAAGGCGCCGGCCAACCATGCTGCGATGGCGACGATGAAGCCGTAGACGGAGAATAGGGTGGCGATACTTCCGGCTCCGAACCCTTGGCCGGTGAGGTAATTCGACAAAAAGCTCAGCTCGATGCCGTCGCCGACCATGAAGAGCATCAGCGCGAGGAAACCCCAGGCGATCTTTGCCGAGATTCCCTGACTGGTGAGGAATCGGGAGAAGCCGCTTGTCTGTGGTGCGGCAGTGGGTCCGGACATCGTCTCTCCTTTGAGCGTGAACATTTGTTCGACTAGATGAACAATCGTAAGGGTAGGATAGGCATTGCCGGCGCGATGTCAAGACTGTGGACGCGTCGTTTCGAAGGAGTGGTTCGCAGATGAGTGACAGGCGGGTAGTCGGGAGAGTGGCCCGGCTGCATTTCGAGAATGGTCTCACTCACCAGGAGATCGCCAAGCTATTCAACCTCTCCAGAGTCAAAGTCACCCGACTGTTGGCGGAAGCGAGGCAAACAGGCATCGTGGAGATCACGGTCCATTCTGATGAACGTCCCTTTTTTGAAGTCGAGAAGGCGTTGGCAGATCGGTTTGGGCTCAAAGGTGTCTGGGTCTCGCCTCCAATCGAGTCGGCGGATAGCAGCAATCAGCCTCTTGACGGGCGAGTGCTCGGCGTTACCGGTGCCGAAGCAATGCAGACTATGCTCGGGCAAGCCAAACGGGTGGTGATCGGGCTGAGTGCCGCAGTGAGCTCGAGTGCACAGCATCTGCCGGAGTTCGCGGCTCCTGAATTGGAGATATTCCCGTTGGCCGGTGGACGAGCAGGTCGAGCAAGCGGCTCGAACCCCCAGGAACTGGTAGCCACAGTGGCAACTGCGACTGGAGGTCAGGGGTTTCAGCTGCCAGCCCCTTTGATCGCCGCAGATTCCCGTGTCTATGAGGCGCTCATGGACATGGCGGGCTGCGCAGCTGTCCTTGATGAGGCGGCACAGGCGGACCTTCTCATCGTCGGTGTGGGCACTTCTCAGAAGGTGGCTCCTGTGTTCCGTCAACAGGTCAGTCAGACTGATCTCGAGGAGATCGCCCATTCTGCCGCGGTCGGAGACATATCCGCCCGGTTCTTCGATGCTGCAGGACAAGCCCTGGAGGAAGATCTGGACAGCCGGGTGATCGGTCTGTCTCTGGCCCAGATGGGACGGATCTCCCATAGGTTGGGGATCGCGGGCGGCCTAGCCAAGGTCGATGCCGTACGTGGGGCAGTTGTGTCCGGGCTCATCAACTATCTGGTAACTGACTTGGCATGTGCTCAGGCTCTGCTCCGAGACCCGGAATAGGTCACACGACACGAGTTCGCCTTGGCAGTTGAACTTTCGTCATGAATCCGACCCGAGCACCAAGGTGGCAGAATTCCACGAGTCTGACGATTCCCAGGTGGCCGGTGCCAACCGGAGTCTGACAGCACAGAACTGTCAGTGACTGACCCATGGATTGACCAGCCGAACGCCCTCAAGAGGCTCGAAATGTCTCGTGTTGCGGGTAGCGACGGTCATGCCCTTGGCTACCGCAATCGATGCGATCAGCACGTCGTCGAGCGGAACGTGCTCAGGAACTCGGAACAAGCCCAAGACGCGCGCGGCCCAAACGTCGAAAACGTGAATACGGCCGGCAAACCCTGGAAGCAATCGCTCCTCGAGCCACCCACGGAGAACCAATCGTTGACACGAGCCCTGCCGCTCTTTCGACGTAACTCCGCGTTCGATCTCGGCAAGGGTTGGTGCGGAAATGAACTGCGCGGTGAGTGGCACAGTTTCGGACCGCTTCTCGACTTCGGGGTGACGACCGCGAATGCGAAGTGCAGAGACCGTGTTTGTGTCCAGCAGGAAGTTCACAGTTCAGGCGTACGTGCCTGCAGGCCTAGCGCGTGTCCTGTAAGTGTTCGGACCGGCGGCGTGGCTGCTATTCATGGGTCCTGATTTCTGCTCACCTAGAGGACATGGTTGGACGCGGAGAACTCACGGACAAGGCATGGGAGGCCATCGCTCCACTGCTACCGGCCAACGGTAGAGGCCGCAGGTGGCGCGACCACCGCCAGGTGATCAATGGAATCCTGTGGAAACTGCGCACCGGAGCACCGTGGCGAGATGTCCCCGACAGGTACGGGCCGTGGAAGACCTGTCACGAGCGGTTGAGGATCTGGACCATGAACGGCACCTGGGCAAAGATCCTCGACGAAGCCGTCGTCAAGGACGACGCTACCGGCGACCTCGAGTGGGTGCTGTCAGTGGACTCGACCTCCGTTCGGGCACACCAGCACGCGGCTGGTGCCCGGAAAAAGGGGGCTGCACTGATCCGGTCGAGGCCCTCGCTGTGGCCGGAGAATGCCTCGGCCGATCCCGCGGAGGACTGACCTCGAAGATCCACCTGGCCGTTGATGGAGCGGGGATACCGCTGAGCATCATCCTCACCGACGGCCAAGTCGGAGACAACCCGCAACTGCTGCCGTTGCTGAACAAGATCAGTGTTCGCCGCCAAGGTCCGGGCCGGGCACGCACTGTCCCGGATGCGGTACTGGCCGATAAGGCGTATTCGCACCCGTCGACCAGAGCGGCGATGCGGGCAAAGAGAGTGAGGTTCACCTGTCCGGAGCGGTCGGATCAGATCGGCCGTCGTCAGGCGAAAGGCCCGGCCGGTGGCCGCCCACCTGCCTTCGACCGGGAGGAATACAAGCGTCGGAACCTGGTTGAGAGGTGCTTCAACCGGTTCAAGCAGTTCCGTGACCTGGCGACTCGTTATGCCAAACGTGCCGCTTATTACACCAGTGAGATCATCATCGCCAGCCTCGTCCTCCGCCTCAGATGACACTTACAGGACACGCGCTAGTCGCTATGGCTCAAAGTCGACATCGGCATCCGCCCTCATTGAAATCAGATCGACGAGCGTGGGCGTGTCGACTGCAAGTCCCGCAGCGAGTATCGCGCGGGCTTCTGCCTCGATGCTCGAGTCATGCTCGGCGGCCCGCTGACGCAGGATCGCTTTCGTTCCTTCAGGCAAGTTTCGGATGAGAATCTGTTCCATCACGGTCTCCAGTGATATCAATACGATGAAATCTATAATTGAGCCAGAGAGGAAGACTGCTCCCTCCTGGCACTGCGAACTTTCACTCGCAGCACCGGTCAGATCAATTAGGCTGGACACGGCGCACGCCAGCGCCGATCTGCGTATCTGATCGAACGACAGAAGGGCTTGACGGGTGACAATCCTCTATTCCATCGGCTTGGGTCTCATCAATGCGCTCATCGTGGGTTTCCTTGTCCGGCGGATGATGTTCACCGGCACCGGCGCCGCCCGCAACACAGTCGTCTCCCTCATCATGGGACTCTCGATCTGGCCGATCACCCTCCAGGCCTACAGACTCCTCGGCATCTCCGAATCGGATCAGTACCCGAGCCTGGACATGAGCTTCCCAGCCATCATGGTCTTCCTGCTGCTCTTTGCCTGGTTCATCGTCATCCAGATGTTCATCCTGCTGGCCATCGAACTCATCATGCCCTCAGGCACACTCAGCGCACTCATCCGCTCGGCGCCCAAGATTCCCACCTGGTATCGCCGAGTCAGCAGGCTGGCCCAGATCCAGAAGATCCTCATCAAATTCGGGCTCTCCCGGTACCTCAAACCCCGGATCCCCACCCTGAGGGTATCTCTGCGGGAGATCGCGGCAACCACGCGTGATGCACTCGCCGCCTCCGGCGTCACATTCATCAAGCTCGGGCAGTTCATCGCCACCCGCGGGGACATGATTCCGCACGAGTTCGTTGAGGAGTTCTCGACCCTGCAAGCCGGTGTGGCACCCGTGCCGTTCAGTGAGGTCCGGGACCAGCTCGAGCACGAATGGGGCAAGCCCGTCGCCGAGGTGTTCGCGGAGTTCGACGAGGTCCCCTTCGCGGGCGCCTCGGTCGCCCAGGTCCATCGGGCCGTGACCTGGGAAGGTCGTGAGGTCGCCGTCAAGGTGCAGCGCCCGAAGATCCGTAAGCAGGTCAAGGCCGATTGCGACATCGTCATTACGCTGGCTGCGAGACTCGAACGGTCCACGGATTGGGCGAAGAAGGTCGGCATCGGCAAGCTGGCCCACAGCTTTGTCTCCTCTCTGCAGGGCGAGCTCGACTACCGCGGTGAGCTGGCCCAGATCGAGGCTCTGCGCACTGCCGATGAGTCCGGTCGGAAGGCCGCCGGTACGGACTCCATGGTGAGCATTCCGGGTGTGTACCGGGAGTACTCGGGGGAGTACGTCATCGTGATGGACCTCGTGGAAGGGGCGCCGCTGTCCCACGCCCCCGAGGTGGTCGACGGTCTGTCACAGCTGGCGCGCACAGAGATCGCCGAGGATCTCTTCCTCATGGTTGTGCGGCAGGTGCTTGGCAAGGGCATCTTCCACGCCGACCTGCACCCGGGCAACATCGTGGTCTCGAAGGCGGGCCGTGCGGGCCTGGTCGACTTCGGTGCTGTGGGTCGCATCGACAAACGTGATCGCCGAGCGATCGCTCTGCTGCTCATGGCATTCGACTCCCAGAACTCACAGGCCGCGACAGCGGCGATCCTCGAACTGTTGGGCAACCCCAGTGACGTCAATCTGCGCGAGCTTCAGCGGGAGATCGGGCAGATCATGCTCAAATACGGAGACGGCCTGCCAGGGTCGACCTCGGCGGCGCTGTTCGGTGAGCTCATCGACTTCGTCGTCGACTTCGGATTCCCCATGCCGGCGTCGGTGGCCACGGCGTTCCGTGCGATCAGCACGCTGGAGGGCTCGATTATGCGGCTCGATCCGGAGATGGACCTGCTGACTCTGGTCACCCACAACGGCAAGACATTGCTGCGGGAGATCGGGGGGCTCGGCGTCGACAGGCAGGAGCTGACTCTCTACGCCGCGGCAACAGCCCCACAGATCGCGGAGCTTCCCGGCCAACTCTCCCGCATCGCCGGGCACCTGCAGGACGGAACCCTCGACGTCGGGACGAGTGGTCTGAATATTTCGATGATCAAGAATCTGCTCGTGTCGACGGTGGACCAGTTCATCCAGGTGATCGTGGCGACGGCCCTCATCCTCGGTGGAGTCATCCTCATGGCCGCCGACTTCGGTCCGGCATTGGCTCCCGAGCTGAAACTATTCACCTACTTCGGGGCGTGGGTGCTGCTGGTCGGCAGCGTCATCGCCGCACTGGTGTTGGCACCTGCTCTACGGCAACGCATGGCGTGGGAAGGGCTGGAGTAGGCGCAAAGCTGCGACCTTGGCGCTGCCCGGAGTGCGTAGAGCATCAGCGCTCAGTTCGCTTCGTCGTGGTCAATCGATCCCGATTCCGAGCGCTCGAGATGTCTCTTTCGACGCTCGAGATTCGACCGGCTGATCGAGAACGCGGGTAATGTGATCAGCGCGATCTGCAGGTGTTCTATACCGTCGATGGTGAGGGCAATTGGGGATCTGTCATCGAGTCAACGCTACAAGCGGTGTTGCTGATGCTGCGAAGAGGAGTCGCATTGTCAGAGGGGCGAAGGCCAATCGATAAGATGGCAAACATGACAGATGCAGACCAGGTGACGACGACAGCGAACTCGACACGAATCAGCGACACTGCTCTCATCTTCGAAGGCGGCGGTATGCGGGCCTCCCTGACGAGCGGGATGGTCATCACGTTGCTCGGTGCCGATCTGGACTTCGACTGGGTCGCCGGCATCAGCGCCGGTGCGTCGAACGCGGTGAACTATCTGTCCGGCGACGCGCGTCGGGCTCGCCGGTCGTTCGTCGACTTCGCCGCCGATGAGCAGTTCGGCGGTCTGCGCTACTTCGTTCGCGGGCAGGGAATGTTCAACGCGGAGTACATCTACCAGCAGGCGGGAGGGCCCGAGGAAGCTCTGCCATTCGATTGGGATTCGTTCCAGTCTTCTCCCGCAGACATGAGGGTCGTCGCGTTCGATGCGGTTTCCGGTGATGAGGTCGTGTGGTCGCGGAAAGACACTCCGAATATCGAGGATCTGATGGTTCGCGTTCGTGCGTCCTCGACGATGCCTGGACTCATGCCGCCTGTTCACCTGGACGGGCACGTGTACGTCGACGGGGCCATGGGCGAAGATGGCGGAATCGCACTGAGTCAGGCTCAGCGCGAGGGCTTCGAGAAGTTCGTCATCGTACTCACGCAGGAGCGGTCATATCGAAAGGTGCCGCAGAGGTTCCCTGCCGTCTACCGCAGCATCTTCCGCCGCTACCCGGCGTTGGCCGATGCGCTGTTGACCAGGTGGAAGCGCTACAACGAGACGCGGGAACGCATTTTCGCTCTCGAAGCGGAGGGGAAGGCACACGTGTTCGCTCCGGAGCGCATGCCGGTCGACAACGGCACCCGCGACCTTTCTCGCCTCGCGGCCGCTCACCGGCTGGGGCTGTCACAGTCGCGACGCGAGCTGCCGATGATTCGGGAGTTCCTCGGAGTTGACTCAACGTAATGAGGTGCACCGGGTCTGACGAACTGGGTTGTCAGGTTGATTGTGTTCGTCCAAGCCGGGGAACGGACGTCGATCGGCAGATAGCACTCTAAGGAGCGGCAGTGCCTTCGAAGCCCGCGCCCTTTCCTGTTAGCTTTCACCCATCGGCGGACATTTGCAGGCCGTCACAGTCGATGTCGGCACAAGTGGGCTGAACACTTCGATGAAAAAGAACCAGCTCAAGTCAACCGTCGAACAGCTGGCGATGCAGCAAGTAGTTTCCTACTCGACCGCGACCAGATGATCGTCGCCGAGGTCGCGCAGCCTCACCCGCTGAGGCCCCTCGTCCTCGGGCCAGACCGGACTGGGGATCTCACCGGCGATGAGGACCCGTTCGCGTCTCTGCCCCGGATCCGCGATCGGAGCCGCGTCCATGAGGCGCTGCGTATATGAGTGCTGCGGGTTCTCGAACACCTGACGCCTCGGGCCCATCTCGACGATCTGTCCCAGGTACATCACGGCCACCCGATGCGCGATCCTCTCGACGACGGCCAGGTCATGGCTGACGAAGAGATACGACAGTTCGAGCTCCTGCTGCAGTTCGATCATCAGATTGAGTACCGTGGCGCGCACGGACACGTCGAGGGCAGATACGGCCTCGTCTGCGACGATGAGGCTCGGGTTGAGCGTGAGCGCGCGGGCGATGCAGATGCGCTGTCGCTGTCCGCCGGAGAACTGATGGGGATACTTCCTCATGTCGTCAGCGCTCAAGCCCACGAGCTCGAACAGATCGGCAACACGGCTGTCGATGACGCTGTTCGAGGCCGTGCGATTGAGTCGCATCGGATCGCCGACGATCTTTCCCACGGTCTTGCGCGGGTTGAGGCTGGCGAACGGGTCCTGGAAGATCATCTGCAGGTGCCGGCGATGGGCTCGCAGCTCGCGAGTTCTCAGCTCTGTGATATCGGTGTCGAGCAGTCTGATCGTTCCGCTGTCGGGTTTCTGCAGTCGCATGGCCAGGTTCGCCACCGTGGTCTTGCCGCATCCGCTCTCGCCGACGAGTGCGAGAGTCTCTGCCCTGTCGACATGGAAAGTCACATCCTCGACGGCATGCACTCTCATCCCGCCCGAGAGGGAGAACCCTTTCACCATGTGCTCGACATCGAGAATTCTCGTCATCAGGAGGCCTCTTCCCTATCGAGGTGGAACAGTGCGGGTGAGTCGGTGCCGTTCATCGCCCCCAGTTTCGGCACCGCGCTGAGCAGATTCTTCGTATAGGGCTGTCTGGGGCGGGCGAAGATGTCGCCGACCTGGCCCGTCTCGATCGCCTGCGATTTCCGCATGACGAGGACCCGATCGGCGATCTCGGCGACGACGCCCATGTCGTGGGTGATGAAGATGATGCCGGCGTCGAGGTCGTTCTTCAGTTCTCGCAGCAGTGCCAGTATCTGCGCCTGGATCGTCACATCCAGTGCCGTGGTGGGCTCGTCGGCAATGAGGATCCGCGGCTGGCAGGCCAGAGCCATGGCGATGACGACTCGCTGCCGCATGCCACCGGACATCTGGTGCGGGTACTGTCTGGCACGGCGTTCGGGTTCGGGGATGCGCACCCTCTCCATGAGTTCGATAACGCCCTTCTTCGCCTCACGGCGGGACATCCCCTTGTGCACGCGCAGCACCTCGGCGAGCTGATTGCCCACCGAATACACCGGGTTGAGCGAGGTCAGCGGCTCCTGGAAGATCATCGAGATGTCATTGCCCCGAATCGTGCGCATCTTCGCCTCCGGGGCCGTGCGCAGGTCGACGACCTCTCCGCCTGCGCGAGTGAAGCGCATCTGACCGTCGGTGACCTTGCCTGAGGATGAGAGTTCGACCAGGCGCATGATCGCCAAAGAGGTCACCGACTTCCCCGACCCGGACTCCCCGACGATCGCAAGGACCTCTCTCGGGCTGACGTCGAAGGAGACGTCATCGACAGCGGTGTTGTCCTGGAACTTCACCGACAGGTTCTTCACCGACAGGATCGGGGACTCGTCGGCTCCCACAGGCTCCGGTCCTCGCTCGGCTTCGTCGGTGGCAGTCGAATTGATCGTTGCAGTGTTCATCGTTCACGACCTTTGGGGTTGAGGGCGTCGTTGAGTCCGTCGCCGGAGAGGCTGACGCTGAGCACGGCCAGGAAGATGGCCAATCCCGGGAAGGCCACGGGCCACCAGGCAGTGAGCATCTGCTCGCGATTGTTGCCGAGGATCAGGCCCCAGCTCATCGTGTTGGGGTCGCCGAGGCCGAGAAAGCTCAGTCCTGCCTCGAAGAGCATCGCCTGACCGATGACCAGGGTCGACATGACGACGATCGGCGGTAGAGCGTTCGGCAGGATCGTCTTCATGATGATCCAGAAGTCGCCGGCGCCGGCGGCACGATCGTTCTTCACGTAGTCGAGCTCGCGGATGCGGAGGAACTCGGCTCGGGTGATGCGCATCGTCGCGGGCCAGCTGACGACGCCGATGGCGATCGTGATCGTCATCAGGCTAGGAGTGAACAGGGTGACCAGCACCATGGCCAGCAGCAGGGGCGGCAGCACCTGGAAGAACTCCGTGATCCGCACGGCCACTGAGTCGGCCCAGCCCCGGTGGTACCCGGCCAGTCCTCCGAGCATGATGCCGATCGCCGTGGACAGAATGGCCGCGACCACACCGACGAGCATCGTCGCCCGCCCGCCGTAGAGAAGCTCGGCGAATAGGTCCCGGCCGAGGGCATCCGTGCCCAGAAGCACCGAGGACTCTTCGGGTGCCTCCATCGGGATGCCGACGATCTCGAAGGGATTGTTCGGATAGAGCATTGGGCCAAAGGTGATGGCGAGCAGGATCGCCACGAGCAGCGACAGTCCGATGAGGGCGACCCGGTTGCGGCGGAACAGCGTCCACGCGGTCGTCGGGCGCTCTCTCGGGGCCTTCCTACGTCCTGGCTCGGCCCGCTCCTGTCCGGCGCCCGAAAGTGACATGGTGTCGGTCATTGCTGCCCTCCTGAGATGGCGATCCGCGGATCGATGATGCGGTAGGCCACATCGGTGACCAGATTGGCGATGATGACGAGTACGGAACTGGCCAAGAGGATCCCGAGGATCACGGGAGTGTCCCTGCGGAGGATCGACTCGAGCAGCAGCGAACCGAGCCCAGGCCAGTTGAAGACGACCTCGATGAGCACGACGGACGACAGCAGGGCGCCGACGTGGAGGCCGAAGAGCGTGACGACGGGAAGCACTGCATTGCGCAGCGCGTGCTTGAAGATCACGACCTTGCCTCCGAGACCCTTCGCCCACGCTGTGCGGATGTAGTCGGAGTCGAGGACCTCGAGCATGCTCGTCCGCGCGGTGCGACTGTAGAGCGCGACGTAGATGAGTGCCAAGGCCGTGGCCGGGAGGACGAGATGCATCACCGTGTCCCACATCTGCGGGAGCGTGTGAGGAGAGACGATGATCGAATTCATCCCCTGAACGGGGAAGATCGGAAGGGTGATCGACAGCGCCAGGAGCAGCAGCACCGAGGTCCAGAACACCGGTGCGGCGAAGCCGACCAGCGCGATGACCGTGACGACGTAGCTCAGCAGCCCCTTCGGCTTGATAGCGGCGACGACTCCGAGCAGCGTGCCGAGGACGAGCCCGGCGAGCATGCCGGTCCCGGCGAGAAGAACGGTCGGATACAGGCGCTCGCCGATGAGCGCTGTGACGTCCTGACCGAAGTAGAACGAGTAACCGAGGTCGAAATGTGCGATCTTGACGAGGTAGTGCCAGAGCTGGACGAGGAGCGGGTCGTTGAGTCCGTAGGCCTCCCTGATCGATTCGAGCTGCTCGGGGGTGGTGCCGCCCGACTCACCGGCGATGACCGTCGCCGGGTCTCCGGGGGCGAGGTGTATGAGCACGAAATTGAAGATGATGACGGCGAGCAGGAGGAGGACAGCCTGGGCGATGCGTGAGGCGATCGAGCGGATCCTCGCCAGGGCCATGCTCCTGCGCCCTTTGAGCTTGATCTTCGGTGGAGCTGTCAGTGACATGGTCAACCTTCCATCGAGGTGTCCAGCAGCGGCGACATGATGCCGAACGGGCCGTTGGAGGCGTTCTTCACGGAGTCCGAATAGATGTTGCGGTACTGCTGGTTCTCCAGCGGCAACACGGGCAGCTCATCGGTGAGGATCTTCTGGACCTTCGCATAATCGGCTGTCCGCGTCTTCTCGTCGGGAGCAGCAGCCGCCTTCTTGAAGAGTCGATCGACGTCCTCATTGCAGTACTGGGACATGTTCGCCCAGAGCACGCCCTTCTTGATGTTGTCGCAGAGATAGGTGCGTTCGACTCCGACGGCTGGATCGCCCCAGTTCCAGACGTTGTCCAGGGTCATGTCGTAGTCGTAGTTCGCCACTCGATTGCCCCAGGTCGGTTCGTCGGCGGAGCTGCGGATCCGCACGGTGATGCCGACATCCTTGAGGTTGGCTTTGATGGTCTCTGCGATGCTCGACGACATCTCGGCGCTGAGCGGATCATAGTCGAGTTGGACGGTGAAGCGGTTGCCCTGCTCGTCGACCGGGTACCCGGCGTCGTCGAGCAGATCCGCGGCCTTGTCGAGATCGCGGTCGTAGCGCGGCAGCGAATCGTCGAAGTAAGGGCTGCCGTTGGCGATCGGGCTCGTCGCCGGCTCGATCTGCCCGCGGTGGAGCTTGTTGACGAGGTAGTCGCGATCGATCGCATAGGCGATCGCCTGTCGCACCCGCTTGTCCGAGACGTTGTCGCTCTTGACGTTGAATCCGAGCCAGGTGAGGGCTCCCAGCCCTTCGTAGCCCTCGTCGGCGACCGTGACTCCGTCGACGGCTTCCATACGCGAGAGGATCGACGGAGTGTTCGAGAGCATCATGTCGATCTCGCCCTTCTCCGTGGCCAGAGCCAGGGTGTTCTCATCCGAGATGATCTCGATGAGCACCTGCTGCGGTGCCTCCTGGTTGGGCATGAAGAAGTCATCGACCTTGTCGAGCACGATCCGCTTTCCTTCAAGATTGCTGCTCAGTTTGTACGGCCCCGAACCGACGACGTCGTGCGCATTCTGCGGATGGTCGACCACGGAGTCGTCGGTGCCGTAGACGTGTTTGGGCATGACTGGCAGGAACGGCGGACTCATCGCGGTCATGAGTGCCGGATGCCTGCGGGACATATTGATCACCACGGTCTGGTCATCGGGCGTGTCGACGCTGGTGACAGGGCCGAAGAGATTGGCTCCGAACGGATGCTCCCGCTTCACGACTCCGAGTGAGAACGCCACGTCCTCGGAAGTGACGGGTCGGCCGTCGTGGAACTTCGCATCATCGGCGAGGTGAAGGGTCACTGTCTTCCCGTCCTTCGACTCGTCCCATGACTTCGCAAGGTAGGGTTCCGGTTCCATATCGCTGTTGAGACGGACCGGGCTGGCGAAGAGCTGTGCGCCTGGCGTCGCCGTCGCGAGCCCTGACTGGACCGCAGGATTGAGCACGCGAGGGACCGAACCCGTGCCGAAGATGAGTGTGTCATCGCTGCTGCCGACGAGCGCGGACGGTGCCGCGCATCCGCTGAGCACCAGACCCAGTGCAGCTGCGATCGCGATGACCGGGGTGAGCAGGCGGACCGTCTGCCGCTTGGGCGGTCGCGGACGGTCCGCGTCGTTCTTTCTGCGGGTGAACTTCATTGTTCCCTTTCCGAAGATCGGGGCCGGCTAGTCGCCGACCCACCCGTGAAGTGCCTGGGCCAGTGAGGCCACGGCCTCGGGAGTTCCGGCATGGTCGCCGGCCGCGATGATGACGAGGCGGCCGACGCCGTCCGAGACCGTCACGCCGTCCGAGGCCGTGGACTCTCGTGCGACCCCGCCGTCTGCGACGGTGCTGCCCTCCGTGACGGTCTCTCCGTCCGATTCGAGTTCGCTGGTCTTGCACCTCTTTCCGTCATATTGGACGAGGAACCGGCGGCCGGACTTCCGACTGTCGGGCAGGATCCCTTTGGCGCGGACGACGGTCTCCGGCAGGTCGAATATGAGATTGCACAGCTGCTCCGGGTCGATCGCCGAGGTGGCCGTGATCGACCACGAGCTGTGAACTCGTGCGGGGGCACGGGAGGCTGTGCCGTCGTCGACAGATGGCACGGGCTCGGCGACGGCGTCATCCGCACTGGGCGTCGCCGTTTCCGATCGCTCCACCTGACCACCGGCCAGAACGTCGTCCCGGTTGATGATCTCCGCGTCGATGCCCGGGTGCGCAGCCAGCCAATTGAGGACCTCACGCCTCTGCTGGCCATCGACCAGATCCGTCTTCGTCAACAGAATCCGGTCGGCACCGCGCAGCTGCGACAGCACCGTCTCTCCCACCCATTTCCGGTTGACGTCCCGGCGGATGGAGGTGGCATCGGCGCAGACGAGCGCTCCACCACGGACGAAGCCGGGATGATCGCCCCAACGGGCGACGACCTCGGGCTGACCGACCCCACTGACCTCGACGAAGATGCGCGAGACCGGGGGAGAAGTGGTCCGAATGCTCTCGATCGCGGCGGCCATCCCGTCCGAGAGATCGCAGCAGATGCACCCATTGGCGATGTCCCACGTTCGGCCGTCATCGCTGGAGATGATCTCCGCGTCGATGTTGACCGTACCGAAGTCATTGACGATGACCGCCACGCGTTCACCGTCGGTCCGATCGAGGATCTCGTTGAGCAGAGTGGTCTTGCCCGCCCCGAGGTAGCCGCCGATCACAGTCAGCTCGATCATCGCTCAGCCTGCCGCCCGGAAGTGCCTTCCGGCCACGACCGATCCGTGCACGGTGATGTCTCGCAATTCGGCGGGTTCGCAGTCGTAGGGATCCCGGTCGAGGATCGCGAAGTCGGCGAACTTCCCCGATTCCAGCGACCCGACGAGATGGTCGAGCTTGAGCATATAGGCCGCTCCCAGGGTGACCGCGTCGAGAGCCTCCGGCACACTGATCCTCTCGTGGACGCCGAGCACGCGGCCGCTGGGTGTGGCCCGTTCGGCCGCGTACGAAGCCGTGGCCAGCGCGTCGAGAGGAGTCACGGGTGTATCGCAGTGCAGCGAGATCGGCACCCCGATGCGCAGGGCGGTGGCCGCGGCGTTCATCCGCTCGGCGCGATCAGGCCCGAGGATGACATCGCGGTGCTGGTCGCCCCAGTACCAGATGTGGTTGGAGAAGATGTTCGCGCACATGCCCAGAGCCTTCATCCTCCGGTACTGCGCCGGAGTGGTCAGCTGACTGTGGGTAACCGTGTGCCGGTGGTCCCAACGGGGGACCTCGGCCAGCACCCGCTCGACTGTGTCGAGGAAGAGCTCGGTGGCTTCGTCGCCGTTGCAGTGGACATGGATGACCGACCCGGCCGAATGGTAAGCGCGGAAGGCCCGATAGAACTCCTCGGGTGAGGACAGCCAGATGCCGTTGCCGTCCTCGGACAGATAGCCGGGGGCCTGAAGCCGGGCGGTGAAGCCCTGGATGGACCCGTCGAGGAAGAGTTTGACCCCGCCGAGGTGCATCTTCTCGCTGCCGGTCTCGGCCAGATCCGCCAGAGTCCGCGACGCTGTGTCCGGGTCGCCGCCGGCACCCATACCTCCGCCGAGGTGGAAGAGCGAGAGCCGGACCGGGAAGTCATCGTCGTCGATGATGCTTCGATGCTCGTCGAGGGCATTGGTCATGATGTAGGGATTGCCGAGATCCGCCGAGGTGGTCACCCCGTGGTTGCGAGCGTCGGCGGCGAAACCGCGCAGGGCGGCCGGATCGAATGGACCGCCGAGGAGGGAGGAAGCGCTGGAGATCAGCGCGATCGCCGGAGGCTCCCGCAGTTCGCCGTTGGGTTCGCCGTCAGGACCGCGGACGACGCCTTCGACAGGGCAGTCGCGATCGATGCCCTCATGGGCCAGCATCGCCGAGTTCACGGTGGCCAGGTGCCCGCTCTGGTGGCTGACGAAGATCGGCCGAGTCGTCGACACCGAGTCGAGGTGGCGTTTGTCGAGGCGCTCGCCGGGGAAGAAGATCGGGTCGAGTCCCCAGGCGATGAGGAGCTCACCGTCGCCGAGGCGGGCGTCGGCGTCCCGCAGCCGATCGAGCACTTCGTCGATGCTCGTGCAGCCGGGCCAGATTCGGCCGTCGGGATCCTTGCGCGTATAGAAGCCGACGTAGGTGTTCTCCCACATCCCTCCGCTGCCCGCATGCGCGTGGGCTTCGACCATTCCGGGGAAGATCACGGCCTCGGCGTAGCGGTCGTCGATGCGGGAGGGACCGTAGGCTTTGAGCTCGTCGAGAGAACCGACGGCTCGGATCCGTGATCCGCGGACCATGACCGCCTCGGCGGAGGGTCGTGCGGGATCGAGGGTCCTCACGGTTCGGGCTGGGTAGATGATCTGTTCGGGCGAGTTCATCGCGTGAGCGCCAGCTTTCTGCGGCAGTGTCGTCGTCGACGGGCCGCTGTTCGATTGTGTCGTGCGTGAGGCGACACCGGAGTCGCCGGCGATGGTGGTCGGGACGGACCCGACCACCATCGGCGACCGGCGTTCACCAGTATCGAGGACTCACACGAAGTCCTTGTACTTATCGAGTGTGCGAACCGGCTTGCGCAGAGCATCTCGGCGGAAGGGATCCCCCAGCTCCTTGGTGCACATGACTTCGATGACGGTGGTCTTGCCATCGGTCATCTGGGCCTCCACGGCCTTCTGGAGGGCGGGCGCGACCTCGTCGAGCTGGTCGACGACGAGTCCGTCGGCACCCATCGACTCGGCCATCGCGGCGAAGCTCTCACCGTTGTCCAGTTCACCAGCGATGAAGCGACGGCCGTAGAATTCCACCTGGTTCTTCTTCTCCGCTCCCCACTGCCGGTTGCGGAAGACGACGGCGGTGACCGGGATGTCGTGTCGGACTGCGGTGAGGACCTCGACCATGCTCATGGCCCAAGCGCCGTCGCCGGCGTAGGCGATGGCGGGACGTTCCGGAGCGGCGCGCTTGGCTCCGATCATCGTCGGCAGAGCGTAGCCGCAGTTGCCGAAGCTCATCGGGGCGAAGAAGCTGCGGGGGCGTTCGAACCTCAGATAGCTGTGTGCGACCGAGTTGATGTTGCCGATATCGGTCGAGACCATGACATCGGCGGGCATCGCCTTCTCGAGTTCCCGGAGAACCTGTCGCGGATGGAGCCAGTTGCCCTCTTCCTTCGCCGCCTCGTCGATGGTGTCGAGGGAGAACTCGTCGCGCTCATGGGTCCACGAATCGAGCTCGGCCTCCCAGGCCTCCTTCTCGGCACGGATGAGCTCTGCGCGCTGCTCCTTCGTCGCATCGCCGGCGACGTCGCGATCGTTGAGCCGGGCGAGGAGCTCCTGGGCGACGGCCTTGGCATCGCCGCAGATGCCGACATCGATCTTCTTGACCAGACCGAGCATCTTCTGATCGGCGTCGACCTGGATGATCTTGGCATTCGTGGGCCAGTAGTCGAATTCGTACTGGGGCAGTGTGCCGAATGGCCCGAGGCGGGTGCCGAGTGCGAGGACCACATCGGCCTGATTGATCAGGGTCATCCCGGCCTTCGACCCCTGGTAGCCCAGCGGTCCTGCCCACAGCGGGTGGCTGGCCGGGAACGAGTCGTTGTGCTGATAGCTGTTGACCACCGGGGATCCGAGGCGCTCTGCCAAGGAGATGCACTCATCCACTCCATCGGCCATGACGACGCCGCCTCCGGAGACGATGACGGGATTCTTCGCCGAGGCGAGCAGCGCTGCCGCTTCCTCCAGGCTTTCGGTTCCGCCTGTGCCGCGATCGATCTTCTGCGGCTGGGGAATCTCGGGAGAGCATTCCCCATAGAAGTAGTCGCGGGGGATATTCAGCTGGGTCGGGCCCATCTCGGACTTCGCCCGGTCGAAGCAGCGGGCGGTGAACTCGGACATGCGGGTCGCGTTGCTGACGTGTCCCTGGTACTTCGTGAACTCCTGGAACATCGGCAGCTGATTGGCCTCTTGGAATCCGCCCAGTCCGATGGAGCCCGTCCCCGCTTCCGGGGTGACGACGACCACCGGTGAGTGCGCCCAGAAGGCGGCCGCGATGGCCGTCACGCAGTTCGAGATGCCCGGTCCGTTCTGTCCGGTGACGACACCGTGTCGGCCCGAAGCGCGGGCGTAGCCGTCCGCCATGTGCGCCGCACCCTGTTCATGGACCACGGGAATGAAGTCGATGCCTGCGGGGGCGAATATGTCCATCGCGTCCATGAATGCCGAACCCATGATGCCGAAGATGTCGGTGACGCCGTTGGCGACCATCGTTTCGACGAATGCTTCGGACGATGTGATCTTCTGTGGTTTCGCAGCATCGCTGAGTGCCGTCTTTTCGGTTCGATCGGCCAGTTCCGTCATTGCAACGTCTCCTGTTCGTCGTGCGACCACTGCTTTGTGGTCTCGGATTTGTGTTCATATCACTTTGAAAAGCGGAACATGTTTGACGTTAGTGAGCGGGCCTCGTCGTGTCAACAGAGTTCCGAAAAAGATTTCATTTGATACGATAATTCGGAACACTGAGATTCCGGGCGGCGATGCCCGGATTCGATGACGATTCCAAGACAACGATGCCCGCGGGGGATGGGAGGACGAGGATCATGGACGATGCAGCAGAGCCGACAACCGACGAGGGTCTCTCGCTTGCTGGTGAGACTCCTGCACTGAGGATGGTGTCTCTATTGGAGTTCATCTCCACCCGAGACCAGATCTTCACGCTGCAGTCCCTGGTCGTGCAGACGGGCCTGCCGAAACCCACCCTGCATCGCATGCTCCAGCAGCTCGAGGGTGCGGGTCTGCTCACTCGGCACAGCGATGGACGCCACTACGGCACGGGAGCCCGTTTGAGACGGATGGCCGAGGACGTTCTGCTCAATGATTCTCGGCAGGGGGCAAGGAGGATGACCCTGGCGCAGCTGGCCGAAGAGGTCGGCGAGAGCTGCAACCTCACCGCAGTCTCCGGCAATGACGTCATCTACCTCGATCGCGTCGAGACCTCCCACCCGCTGCGAGTGCATCTCGAGGCCGGCAGCCGTGTGCCCATCCATGCCTCGGCGAGCGGGAAGATGATCGCCTCGCAGTACGGAGACACCCCCCGTCGTCGGCTGCTCACCAGTGCGCAGCTGAGAGCCTTCACCTCGAACACCGTCACTGACCCGGATGTGCTGGATGAAGAACTCGGTTCCGTCCGTCAGGTCGGTTATGCCCTGGACCGGCAGGAGTACCTCGAGGGACTCGTCTGCTTGGCGGTGCTCATCCCCACGGACATCGGCCGCTCGAACCAAGCTCTGGCGGTCCAGGCTCCCGTGATCCGCAAGTCGATCGACGACCTCGTCGAACTCCTGCCAGTGGTTCGCGCCGCCGCGAAGCGCATGGCCGTTCTCAACGAGATCGATCGCGACGATGCGACCGCATCCTCGGCCTGAACCACCGACTCACACAGACTGCGAAAGGACGGCGCAAATGGCCGACGATACAACGATTCGAGACATGTTCGGCATCGATGCAGACATGCCGGTGCCCGTTCTCGACGACGACAGTGACCTGATCCCGACCATCGATGAGAACTATCGGTTCGATCCGCAGGTGACCCGAGCCGTCCTGGCCGGGTTCGCCCATGGCTCGCGAGTGCTGGTCCAGGGACTGCACGGGACGGGGAAGTCGACTCATATCGAGCAGATCGCGGCCCGTCTGAACTGGCCGGTCATGCGCGTCAACCTCGACGGCCAGATCTCACGCGCCGATCTCGTGGGCAAGGACCAGGTCGTCATCGAAGACGGTCAGCCCCGCACAGCCTTCGAAGAGGGAGTCATCCCCTATGCCCTGAGCCGACCGATGGCTCTGGTCTTCGACGAATACGATGCGGGCCGACCGGAGGTCATGTTCATCATCCAGCGCCTGCTCGAACGCGATGGGCACTTCACCCTCACAGAGCAGAACCGGGTGATCCGCCCGCATCCGAACTTCCGCCTCTTCGCCACGGCCAACACCGTCGGGCTGGGCAACATCAACGGTCTCTACCACGGAGTCAACCGGCTCAACCAAGCTCAACTCGACCGCTGGAACATCATCGCCTCACTCGACTACCTCGACCCCGAAGAGGAATTCCTCGTCGTCACCGGGCAAGTGCCCGAAGCCGCGGATACCGTCGGCACCGACGGAGTACGGACGATGATCGAGGTAGCGGCGCTGACGAGGAGCGGATTCGCTGCCGGTGACGTCTCTGCACTCATGTCGCCGCGCACGGTCATCTCCTGGGCCCAGAACTCGGTGATCTTCGGCGACGTCGAACTCGCCTTCAGATTCTCCTTCCTCAACCGCTGTGATCCCTCCGAGCATCCTCTCGTCGCGGAATACTATCAGCGCTGCTTCGGCGATGAACTCAGCGTCAGTGAGATCGTGAAGGCAAGCTGATGACCGGCCTCGGATCGCTGTCATCGCAGCACTCTTCCCACCGAGAGGAGGCTATGCTGGAGAGGCGTCTGGCCTCGGTATTCAGGGCACTGAGCGGCGATCCCGGAGTCGACCTGTGGGCGCACCGGCCCATCGACTCCCGCGGGACATTGCCGATGAACGCCCCTCACCTCTACCCGAACCCCCGCACATCCGGTCTCGGTTCGCTGCGAGGAGCCACGGATGCGATGGCCATGCGCCGCAAGTTCAGCGACCTGGAGGTGCACCGTGTAATGCTGCCCGAGGCCAGAGAGGAACGACTCCTCGTCGAGATCCTCGAACAGTGCCGGTGCGAGTCCTTGGCCCCGCACGCGGGAGTCCGGGCCAATCTGTCGCTGCGCCATGCCGACTGGCGCAGCGAATACCTTCGCAGCCGACTCCATGAGACGCATCTGGGCATGCTGTTGTTCACGGTCATCCTCGTCACCCGGGCCGCACTGACCCGCGAGCCGATCACCCCCGCCGAGTCCGATCTGATCGAAGAGGCCCGCTTCGAGATCTCTGCCGATCTGGGTCCGTTCTTGCCGTTCCTGAAAGCGGCACGGCACGATCAGCATGCCTTCGCCGAGGTGGCCCGTGACCTTGCGCGCACGATCGCCGGTCGCATCACTGCGCTCGAAGATCGGGAGAGCACACGGACCGGAGCCCGCCAACGTCGAGCAACGGCGAGCCTGCCTCTGGTCTTCGACGTCAGCGAGGACTTGTTCGCCCCCGTCTCGGATTCGATGGGTGGACGCCTCCACCTCGCCCAGGGATATCGCATTTGGGACACGAGCTTCGACAGGACATCCCATATCACCGACCTGGTCAGGGCCGATAGCCTGAGCAGCGGGCGTCGCACGATCGCCGAGGAGACTGCCCGACTCGCGGTGCCGCTGGCTCCCGTCGTCACCCGCCTGCACAGCGTCATCGACGATGACACCGATGTCCACGAGGCCGTCGATGCCGATGAAGGCATTCTGGATTCCTCACGACTGACACGGCTGCTCACCTCTCCCGGAGACCCCCGGGTGTTCCGCGGACGCTCGCAGAGGGCTCAGACGGACTGCGCCGTGACCTTCCTGCTCGACCTCTCAGGGTCGATGAAACCGTATGCGTCCCGGCTCGGTGCGCTCCTCGACGTCATCGTCACGGCCCTCGACCGGCTGGACGTGAGCACGGAGATCCTCGGGTTCACCACGAATGCGTGGAACGGCGGTCGCCTGCGACAGAACTGGAAGAAGGCGGGATCTCCCGCCGGTCCCGGCCGCCTCAACGAGGTTCATCACATCGTGCTCAAGGCCGCACACTCCTCATGGCGCCGCTCGCGGACCCACCTGGGCGGGATCCTCAAGACCTCGCTGTTCCGCGAAGGCATCGATGCCGAGGGCCTGCGGTGGGCCGTCGACCGGCTGCGCAGCCAGCAAGCGGCGAAGTCGGCTGTGGTCGTCATCAGCGACGGACTGCCTGCCGATTCAGCCACCGGTGAGGCCAACGACGAGCACTTCCTGGCCCGCGACCTCCAGGCGACGGTGGCCAGTCTGCGCCGAGCCGGGGACATCGGAGTGATCGGAATCGGTGTTGACACGGATCCGAGCCTCATCTATCCCGTCGGCGTCGAGGTTGCCCCCGAGGACGTGGGAGACGCGGCATCGGTGCGCGCACTCGTAGACGCGCTCCGCAGGGTCCTCGGGCGCTGAGCGCGGAGCTCTCGACCGCTGAGCTCAGAGTCTTCGGGCGTTGAGCTGATCGGCCCGCTGCCGTCAGCAGCGGGCCGATCTCTAATTGCTGGGGTGTCTATCCCTTCAGAAGCCTCGGTTCTCGGTTGTCAGCGTCCCATCGCGTCGCATCTCTGCGCGCTCGCTGAACCGGGTGACTGCTGGACGGATGTCACCGAGGACTAGGCGATCGACCTGGTGGTCGGTGAGCTTCCTGTTGTGGCGAATGCGTGAGAGGAAGAAGACGACACCGATGACGATCCACACGGCCAGGGCGATGAGCGATTCTTTGCCCAGCGCACCGGGAGAGCCCGGAATGAGCAAGAGGAGCATGAAGATGATCGCAATCACCGCGCCCACACCGGACAGAACCTTCTTCGTCGTCGAGTACATGCCCGGCAGAGCCTCAGGATCCTGCGCTTCACGGGTGGGACGAAAGATCCTGAACGCACACAGGCAGGTGTAGAGGTAGGCGATGGTCACACCGATCGACGACATGTCGACGACCCAGGTCAGTGCCGCACGCCCGAACCACGGGCTGATGAGGCAGACGATGAGGACGGCGATGATCCCGATATGCGGTGTCTTGTACTTCGGATGCAGCCGAGCGAAGATGGGTGGGATCATCTGTGCACGGCCCATGGCCATGAGGACTCGGCTGGCGGAGACGTAGAAGCCGTTGAGGCCGGTGCTCACTCCCATTGTGATAGCGATGGCAAGCAGGAAGAGTCCTGAGCCACCGATGACGCCGGTGACTGCATCGGCCGTGCCCCATGCCGACCCCGAGTTCGCCAGTGCCTGCCAAGGTTCGGCCATCGACACCGAGACGAGCATCGCCATGTAGAGGGCTGCGGCGGTGACGATCGCGAGCACGATGAGGCGGAGTGCTTTGGCAGGGGAGAAGTCGAACTCCTCGGCGGCCTGCGGGACATTGTCGAAGCCGATGAAGGCCCAGGGAGCGATTGCGACGATCGCGATGATCGCAGCCACCGGGTTGACCCCGTCGGGCAGCGCTGGTGACATATTGCCGAAATGCGTCGTCGGGCTGGCGATGACTGAGATGATGATTGCGACGACGGCGATGATCATGAGCACGCAGGCCCAGAACTGGATCCGTCCGGACAGTGCGGTGCCGCGGATGTTGAGGACTGCGAAGACGACGAGCGCCGTGACCGAGATGAGGATCTCTGGCAGATACACGTCCCAGCCGGCCACGGAGTAGAGATAGCCCTGTTCGATGACCGAGGGCATGATCTTGCGGAACAGCAATGCCAGCGCCGAGGCGTTGAGCGCGACGATGCAGACGTAGCCGAGTGTGAGAAACCACCCGGCGAAGAACGCATGGACTCGTCCGTAGCCGATGAGGGCATAGGCCAGTTCGCCTCCGGAGACCGGGAACGTGCGGACGAGGAATCCGTAGCTGACGGCGATGATGAGCATCAGCCAGGCGCCGATGGAGAATCCGAGAAGGGTTCCCAGCGGGCCTCCCATCGCCAGCCAATCGGTCGGGAGGATGAAGGCACCCCAGCCGACTGCGGAGCCGAGTGCGATGGCGAAGACCCAACGCGGTTTGAGCGTCTTCGCCATCCTCTCGGGTTGTTCGCCGTGACCGGGATCTGACGGTGTGGTCGCGACGTTCGGAGTTGGGTTCTCTATTGATTTCGACATGGCACCTAACTTTCGTCACTACTCTGTGAACGTGGGTTCAGTGGTGGGTTCTCGGAGCGGCTGCTGAGTCGCCGTGGTCGGGGTGAGCGCCTGCAGGCACGTGATGAGGGCGACGTTGACGATGTCGGACACACTCGCCCCGCGGGAGAGGTCGTTGATCGGAGCCGCCAGACCTTGGAGCAGCGGCCCGAAGGCGTGGGCTCCGGCGAGGCGCTCGGCGATCTTGTATCCGATGTTGCCGGCGGCCAGGTTCGGGAAGACGAGCACATTGGCGTGCCCTGCGACCTCAGAGTCCGGAGCCTTCGACTTCGCCACCGATTCGACGATCGCGGCATCGAACTGCAGCTCGCCGTCGACATCGAGTTCGGGGCGAGTGTTGCGGATCCGCTGTGTTGCGAGCCTGACCGTGTCGATGTCTGTGTGTTGTGCGGATCCGGCCGTGGAGAAGGAGAGCATCGCCACCGAGGGAGAGGTTCCGGTGATCGCGGCGAAGGTCCGCGCTGTGGCCACGGCGATGGCGGCGAGCTGTTCGTCATCGGGGACGGGGATGACGGCACAGTCGCCGAACCCCAGATACCGCCCATCGGCCAGCTTCATGAGGAACGATGAACTGAGCACGGTCGAATCCGCAGCCAGCCCGACGATCTTCAGGGCTGCCCGGATGACATCGGCGGTCGGGCGATCCGCACCGGCGACGGCTGCGTCGGCGGCACCTTCTGCGACTGCTGCGGCGGCGAGGCAGACGGGATCTTTCAGCCACTGTTCGGTGAGATGGCGATGCTTTCTCTCCGCTCTGCGTCGAATCCGTGCACCAGTGGCTCCGGCTGCGAGATCTGAGGGATTTTCCACACTCCACTCGTCGACTCCCGCGATGCTGAGCCTCTCACCGCGACGCAGGACCTCTTCCCGGTCGCCGATGAGGACGGGACTCAGTCCAGCCTCGGCGAGGACACCGGCAGCACGAAGGATGCGGTCATCGTGGGATTCCGCGAGAACCACTCTGGGACGCATTCCGCGTCCACACAACCCGAGCACCCGCTCGAGCAGCATCGGGTCGACCTCGACCTCGTCGGGAAAGGGCACGGGCTGGGCCGTGAGAGTGTTCGTCTGACTGCGTGCTGCCGGTGTCTTCAACATGGGCCGATCCTCAGACTGCCGCCGACAGTGCCGAGACGCCGACGCGCTCGTCGACAGCTCCCATGACGTGATCGACCTTGTCGAGCAGGTCGTCGAGGACGGCCTGGTCGGCCACCAGCGGCGGGGAGAGGACGAGCATCGTCGCTCCGCGGTTGTCCGGACGGGTGATGAGTCCGACTTCCTTCATCGCTTGGGGGAGCACCTCGGTGAGGACTGCCTTGGACGCTTCGGGAGACAGCTCGGTTCCGGTGTCCCGGTCGGCCATCATCTCGATGGCGTAGAAGAACCCGGCACCGCGGTATTCCTTGATGCACCGGTAGGAGTCGGTGATCCGATCGAGCCCGTTCTGGAAATAGGGTTCGAGGCTGCGGACATTGCCCGGCACGTTCTCGTCGGCGAGAGCCGTGAGGTTCGCTGTGGCCACTGCAGTCGCCACGGGATGGCCGCCCCAGGTGGCACCATGGGTGAACGCTCCTGCGTCGGGGGAGTCGAGCAGGGCTTCGGCCAGGGGCTTGCGGATGATGACTCCGCCGAGGGGCAGGTAGCCCGAGGTGGAGCCCTTGGCGAAGGTGATGAGGTCGGGGACGACATCGAACTTGATCGAGCCGAACCATTCGCCCAACCGTCCGAAGCCGGTGATGACTTCGTCTGCGACGAGGAGGATTCCGTGCTCGTCGCAGATCTTCCGCAGTTCCTGCCAGTAGCCTTCCGGAGGCACAAGGGCGCCGCGGGAGTTCTGGACGGGTTCGGCGAACAGGGCTGCGAAGGTGTCGCCGCCTTCGCGTTCGATGAGTTCCCTGATGGCCTGGATCGAGGGCAGATCCGCAGCGGTTCCGCCTGCCGGGACCGCTTCGCCGAGCGTATTGGGAACGTGGAAGACTCCCGGCATGAGGTCGCCGAAGGGCTCTTTGTAGGCCGGGATGCCGGTGACTGCGAGAGCACCGAGTGTGGTCCCGTGATAGGCCATATCCCGGGCGATGATCTTCGTGCGCTGCGGCTGCCCCTGCGATCGGTGGTACTGGCGGGCGAACTTGACGGCCGATTCGACGGCCTCCGAACCGGAGTTCACGAAGAACACCGTGTCGAGGTCACCGGGAGCGTGGCCGGCGATGAGAGTAGCCGCGTCCACGGCCGCCGGATGAGCGGAGCCCCAGTTCGTCCAGTACGCGAGTTTGCTCATCTGTTCGTAGGCGGCTTTGGGGATGTCCTGCCGTCCGTGACCGATGTTCGCGCAGAACAGCCCGGCCAGACCGTCGAGGTGCTGATCGCCTCGCTCGTCGATGAGGTAACTGCCCTTGCCTTCGACGATGATCGGCAGATCTTCGTCATTCCACACCTTGCCCGTTGTGAAGTGGGGAAAAAGGTGCTGCTGGGCACGATTTGCATAATCCGAGATCGTCACGCGAACCCTCCAATCGGTCTTTCTGGGGTCGGTACGTCGAGGCGTCCCGACTCCGGCACTCCGTCTTTGGTGTGCTTGTCATCACTCTCTCGGCAATCTGGTTCCCGCTGAAGTCCCAGTCCGTTACGAGTTCTTTGGTACCAGAGGGTTCGAGCGGTCAGGCTTGGGAGAGGACCGAGTCGATGGCTTCGCTGAGGTGGCGGACTCCGGGGGTGATGGAGTCGAGGTCGATGACGGCGAAGCCGAGGCGGAAGAAGTTGCGATTGGTTTCGGGCGAGAGGAAGAACGGGTCTCCGGGTTCGATGACGACGCCTCGGCGCAGGCATTCTTCGGCCAGTTCGCGGCAGTCGAGTTCCGGTGGGGCCTGGATCCACACGCTGACACCTCCGGCCGGGAACGGCACTCTCCAGGGCAGGTGCTCCTCGAGCGCGCTGGTCAGTGTCTCCCATTTCTTCCGCAGCTGGGTTCGTCGGCGTGAGATCGTGCGATGGAACTGTCCGGAGTCGATGAGCAGCGCCATGGCGCGTTGGGTGTGGCCCGGGACGTGGCGGATGGAATAGCGGCGGTGGGTGCGCATGCGCTCGATGAGTTCGGGCTCCGCAACGATGTAGCCCAGCCGGAGTCCGGGGGCGAGGAATTTGCTGAACGAACCCAGGTAGATGACGTGATCGGAGTGGGGGAGGGCCTTGAGCGCAGGGGTGGGTTTGCCCCGGTATCGGAACTCTGAATCGTAGTCGTCTTCGATGATGAGGGAATTGGTCTCTCGCATGCGTGTCAGCAGCTGCAGTCTGCGTGAGGGGTCGAGTGTGACATTGGTGGGGCTGTGATGGCTGGGGGTGACGTAGACGATGTCGAGCTGATCATCGGGTGGGATCATTCCCTGAGAGTCGACGGGCAGGGGAATCAGTTGTCCGCCGACACGGGTGAAGGCGTGTTTGGCATCGACATAGCCTGGGTCCTCCACGCCGACGGTGGTGTCGGGGCCGACGAGCAGTTGGGCCAGAAGGTCGAGTCCCTGTTGGGATCCTGCGGTGATGAGCACATTCTCAGGGCTCACGTGAATGCCGCGGCTCGGGAGCACGCGTTGGCACAGCAGATCTGTGAGCAGCGGGTCGTCCTCGTCGATGGCGTCGCGGACGGAGAACGGCAGGTGCTTAGGATCCATGGCCGTGCGCAAGGCCCGGGCCCAGGCGAGCCTGGGGAACTCGTCAGGGTCGATCTGGCCGGCGACGAATGGGTAGGGGTACGACTGCCAGTTCTTCGTCTTGGTGATCTCTGGAAGATTCCTATCCGGGATCGCACGGATTTTGGATTCCCAATCGATGGACCCGTCGGAGAGTCGGGCACTGTGGTGCTTCTCCGATCCGTTGTCGAGCAGATTGGTGTTGATGAAGTGTCCGCTGCGAGCGCGCGCTTCGATGAGACCGGTGGCGACGAGCTCTTGGATTGCGGCATTGACCGTATTGCGTGAGAGCCCGAGTTCGTGTGACAGAGCGCGTGACGAAGGCAGGGCGACATCCGGATTCATCACACCGGAGAGGATCTGATGTTCCAGGGCCCGACGCAGCTGCCGATAGAGCGGTTCGCTCGAGTCCATCGAGATCTCGATCGGGGACAGGGCCGGTGGGCTGAGTGTGGATTCTGAGTGGTCGTCGTGGGACGTCATGTCTGCACCTTCAGATCGATATATCGTCGTCAGCGGTGGACTCGGGCGCGGGAAAGCGGGGGACGACGACCATCGGAACCGGCAGACTGCGGAGCATCTTGTTGGCCGTAGTCCCGAGGAAGATCGACTGTCTGCGGGCCAGTCTGTTCGAACCGATGAGGACGATCTCGCCCTCATCCCAGGTGAGTGTGTCGATGGCGGATTCGATGGATCGGCCATGCGCGACGTCGACCATGACCTCGGTGGCGTTGTCGACCGACTGGGAGGCGCGCACGAGCAGCTTCTTCGCATGGTCGCTGGCAGCGTCGGTCGTCTCAGCGGCCCCAGAGCGTGCGTCGAAAGCGATGAGCGAGATCAGCCGCAGGGGTACGTCATGGAGAACTGAGGATTGGGTCGCGACGTTGAGGGCCACCTCGGCGCCGGGGCGCATGCCCAGAGCACATGTCAGCCGGGTCAGACGACTGGGCGGCAGATAACCGGACGGGGCCAAAGCGACCGAAACGGGGGAAGAATGGAGGAGTGCGTTGGCCACCGATCCTACGGTGAAGCGTCGCAGCGGACCGTGGCTGGCCGCGCCGACGACGATGAGGTCGCAGGGACGTTCCGTGGCCTTGTCGATCAGCCCCGTTGCCATGGAATCGGAGAAGTGGACCGATGTCGTCGAATGGATGGTCTTCGGAATGAGATCGTGTGTCTTCGCCATCCATTGCTGAGCCTCCTCGAGGCAGAGCTTCTGGAATTCGCGTTCCGGTTTCGACACTGCCTGTTCCGGCGGGACACCGCGGATCACATGGACCAGGTCGAGTTCGACAGGGTGGGACGTCAGCGTCGATTGGGCAAGCGTGAGCGCAAGTGACACGGCGTCGCGTCCGCGTTTGTCCATGGTGATTCCGACGACGTAGCGCATACAGTCTCCTTTGACCTGCGGCTGACTGGGGCTTCCCGTTGACTATAGGACAGTCGGACGAAGGCGAACAAAGACTGGTTCATTTGCGAGACCGCCGTTGTCGGCGATCTCGGAAATGGTCGAAATCTCCAGCATTTCGTTCTGTTTGCTGCTGGCTTCGGTGTGCTGCTGGGAGCTGGATCCCGCTTTCTCGACGAGCGTGGGTCGAGTATGTCGTAGTCCAGCGGGGGTTCGTAAACGAGAGGCAGCTTAGTCTCGTGGCATTGAGCGTGTCAGAGATCGCCGATCAATTGTGGGCCGAATGCGTCGGTGAAGTCTGATGAAGCGCCAAGGGCGACCTCGCCGAAGGCGCTGGCTGTCGATACTGTTCTTCGCGAGATCATCACGGTCGGTGACTCGATATTGAGATCGTGACAGTCGATGAAAGCCACGTCTTCGCCAGTTCGAAGGGCGCTGAGATCGGTGACGAACCCGATACCGTAGCCTGCCGCGATGAGTGCGATCTGAGCCCCAATGGAATCAGCCTCAACGATATCGGTCGGATCAAAGCCTCCCTTGTCGCGACAGGCAGTCACCAGAGCATCGAAGTACCGAGCGCCTCGCCTGCGACCGTACATAATCAACCGTTCGTCAGCCAGGTCAGCAAGATGCACCCGTTGTCTGGCTGCCAGACGGTTGTTCTGAGGCACAGCGAGGATGAGTTTCTCTTCGAGCAACACCGTCGTCTCAAGGTCGGAGTCGTTTTTCCCTCCTACGATCTCGTGACGCTGCCTTGTCAGTGCGAGGTCGATCGTCTTCGCGTCGAGCTGGTCGGCAAGAGTGGCCGCATCACCTTCCAATACACGGACATCGATACCTGGAAACCTGCGACGAAAACGTCCGAGGACAAAGGGGAGGAATCGCTCACATGCCACCGGACTCGCTCCGACCGTCAGGGTCCCGCGCCCCCGTTCTCCAGCGGTATCCACCTTGCTTCGCAGCAACTGGGCCTGATGGAGCAAGATCTCCGCTTCGCTTCTGAGCGCGGACCCGGCCGATGTGAGCATGATGCCTCGGGGAGTGCGCGTCATCAGGGGGCGACCGATCGCTTCCTCAAGCATCTTGAGTTGAAGACTCAAGGCCGGCTGTGAGATGTGCAGTCGCCGCGCAGCGCGAGTGACGTTCCCCTCGTCGGCGACCGTGGAGAAGTATTCAAGGCGCTTCAGCGTCAGTTCCGACATAACTCTCTCCTATGAGAATCATCAAAAAACGGTATTGGACTTATCATAGTCGTCGTTCGAGAGTGGTGAGCAAGTCGAATCTTCCAGCGTTGCAAGAAAGGCGACACATGAACCTCTCGCCCCTCGACCTGATCATCGTCAGCCTCTATTTTCTAGTAATACTCTTCATCGGTTTCCAGACCGCACGCCGCATCAAGAGTGCCGATGACTTCTCGGTCGCCGGTCGTCGCCTGATCTGGCCGGTCGTCTTCTCTACCCTGGCTGCAACCTTCCTCGGCGGCGGAGCCACACTCGGACGGGCCGGCGAATCCTATGAGGTCGGATATGCGTTCATGGTTGCCGCCATCGCCTTTCCCGTACAGACGGTGATCACCGGCTGGTTCATCGCTCCGCGACTCAACAGCTACACCACGTCTGTGACGATCGGCGACGTGTTCGACCTTCATTCGGGAAAGCTCGCTCGGCTCATCGTCGGCGTCCTCGGACTGCTGGTGACAGTGGGCATTCTTGGGGCTCAGGGTCTCGCACTGGGATCGATCTTCCAGGTTGTCTTCGGCATCGATTCCACCGTGGGGATTGTCATCGGCATGGGTGTCGTGCTCGTCTACTCGACTGCCGGCGGCATCTGGGCAGATGTGCAGACCGACGTGTTCCAATTCGTGCTCCTGGGCCTGTTTTTGCCGGTAGCACTTCTCATCGGCGTCTTCCGTGCCGGCGGTCCGATGGACCTCATCGAGAGGATCCCGGACACCCACCTCGATTTCTTCGGCACGTACGGCTTTTGGGAATTCGCTGCCATCTTCATCGCTTTCGCTCTCGGGGAGGCTCTCATTCCGCCTTATGCGCAGCGGGCGCTGGCTGCACAGAACCCGCTGTCGGCCAGAAAGGGGTACGCACGTGCCGGTGCCTTCGGCCTGGTCTTCTACTTCGTCAGCGCCAGCCTCGGCGTCGTCGCCCTCGTCTTCTACCCGAACATCAGGCCCGACGATGCGATTCCGACGATCATCATCGATATGCTTCCCCTCGGCATCGCTGGCTTGGTTGCCGCCTCACTCGTCGCAGTCATCATGTCCACGGCTGATTCGCTGCTCAACTCAGCGTCGGTGATCTTGTCCAACGATCTCGTCAAAGGCTTCATCGCGCGCAACATCAGTGGACGACAGCTGCTGTGGGTCGAACGGTCCAGCAACTTCCTCATCGGCTTCGGGGCCCTGCTCTTCGCTCTCAATGCAGAGACCATCGTCGATGCCCTTATGCTCACCTACGGGCTGTGGGGTCCGACCGTCGTCGCGCCATTCGTCTTCGCCATCATGTCGAGGCGCCGAGCCCCCGTAGCAATCGTCGCCTCGATGCTGGCCGGAGTCACGGTCGCGATCGTGTGGACCTTCGTACTCGGCACACCGAATGACATCAACGCCATCATCGTGGCTCTGCCTGTGAACATCGCTGTCCTGGCTTGCGCCTACATGCTGATCGACAGGCCGAAGAACTTGCAGACTCAGGTTGGAAAGGTAGTCACATCATGATCGTCCTCGCAGCAGCATTCATCGTCATCCCTATCGCCATCATCATCTGGGTGGCATACGTGGGGGTCCTCGGTCTCCGGTTCTGTTGGAACATGCTCTTCAGATATTCCGAAATGGAGCTCGCGGAGACTGCCAGCACCGAGAGCCCAGCCGATGAGTGAGCGATCCGTGGACTACGACCTCATGGTCATCGGGGCAGGTGCCATCGGCGTCACAATCGCTATGAATGCTGCCGAGCGAGGACTTTCAACAGCCGTCGTGGAAGCGCGTGCCGAACCTGGGATGGGCTGCTCCTACGCCAATGCCGGTCTTCTCGCTCCCAGCCATGCGCATCCGCTGACAGGGTTCGGCAACGTCAGGGCCGGACTGCGAAATATCGCAAACCCCTACGGACCCTTCAAGCTCGATCCCAGTGCGGAGAACATCAGCTGGATACCTCGCTTTCTGCTTGCGTCTTTGCCGCGGGAGCACGACAAAGCGATCGACACTCAACGACGACTGAGCGGGGCGAGCACCGCGATGCACCGTTCTATGGCCAGATCGGGGCTCGACACAGGCTTTCGACAGAACGGATTGCTCGATGTCTATCGGAACCTCACGGCCGCACAGGCGACGACTGACGACCTCGAGAACCACCCGTTGCGCCCTGCATTTTCCCTTCTGAGCGCAGCACAGATCATGGAGAAGATTCCGACGGCAGCCGGTCTGGAAGCCGGAGTGTTCACCACAGATGACGCGCACTGTGACGGATACCGATATGTACATGCCGTGGCAGAGCGCGCAGCCGAGCTCGGAGTCGATTTCCGCTTCAATGCACCCGCCGGGGCTCTGCTCCGCCGCAACGCTGTCACACGAGGTGTGAGCACCTCTGTTGGAGACCTGAGTGCGAATCATACGGTCGTAGCGGCAGCCGAACCATCGAAGCGTCTGCTCAAACCGACTGGTCTGCACCTGCCGATGATCAATGGAAAAGGTTATGTCGTGGACCTGGCCAAGAGCTCGAGTGACCCGGGATTCCCCATCGGCATCAAAGACGAGATGATCGTCGCAACCCCCTATCCCGATCGCCTCAGGCTCGCCGGAGTCATGGAGCTGACCGGATCTGACGACTCTGTCGATGCCACGCGGGTGGGTGCGATGATCACAGCGGGCGAAAGCGTGTTCCCCGGGCTCTCCTCGCGCGACATCCTGGAATCTTGGGCGGGACTTCGCCCGTGCATTGCCGACGGTCTGCCTGCTGTTGGACGCACCCACGATCCTGGACTATCGGTGGCAACCGGTCACGGCCAGCAAGGTCTGGTTCTGGCGCCCATCACTTCGGCAATTGTCCAAGCCCAGCTGCAGGGGCAACCGGGGACACCAGCCGGGGTCGACCCCCATGCAATCAGTCCGGAACGGTTCCGAAAGCGCTGAAGTCACGCCAGACTGTTCATAGCCCGGTCTGTCGTGCCGTGAGTCGGGAGGCACTTCTACAATAGCCATCACGCCTCCCCGCCTTGGAAATCGCAGTCAGGTCACCACCGCCGATGAACTTCCTCGGCCCATCCGAAGACCTCTGTCACTCGATACGCGCGGCCTTCGAGGGACCAGACGGTCCCGGAGAAATGGCCGAAGACCTGTTCCTCGCGACTGCTGACGATCTTCTTGTCGAACCCGGAATGGCGATGGTACTCGGGGGTGAAGATCAGGTCGACTCGTTCGCCCTTGATCGTCCACGGTGCCATCCAGTCCTCAGTGTCGTAAGTCCACTCGAGCTCTTCGCTGATCTTTTCGATCTGACCATTGAAGCGCAGCGCATTCTCGGTCGACGGAGTCCCCGCCGTCCACTTGGCACCGAACTGCAGGCCGATCTCTTCCCCGTCAGTCGTCCCGCTGCCAGAGGCCCAATTCCACAGGGTGTCGTAGGGCCACTTGCCACGACCATGGTCCATCGTTGCCGTCGTTGTCTTCTCATCCAATCGGTAGGTGACACCATTGGCCCGAACACGTCCGCTTGCGGTCAGGCAGTTGTCTTTCCTGGTGTATTGGAAGCGTCGGCTGCTCCACGGAACCAGCACGCCCATCGACTGGTGATCGTTGGGAACGCTGACCTCCACCTCGGCGTTCACATTCGCCGTAACGACGTTGAGTGCGACGATCTGATTGCCGAAGGTGATTGAGATGTCGACGTTCTTGTCGCCGGAGCGAATCTGCTGTGTGCCCCACGGCGCGCGCGAGGTGGGATTGGATTTGAACCAGTCCATGGCGCTCGCCGTGGTCTCGGTCTGTGTCCTTCTGTCGAGGAAGAAGAGGGACGTGGCGGATTTGTAGTCCGTATCCGAGATGGAAAATGCCAGGATCATTTCGGGTGACACGATGCACCAGTAGTCGAATCGCTTCCGGCGTCCCCACCCCTTGAGGTTGGCCCGGTGCAGCGGGAATCGGCTCCATCCGACGGCGGCCTGGTTGAGTGTCCCGTTCTTCAGGCACATGTCGACGGGCTGGTGAAGTTCCTTCTCCATTTGTTTCCTTTGATCTGGCTGATTGGTGATTGTTTCCGGTCGCTCATCGGCGATGACTGTCTCAGGCCTTCGCACTCTTCATGGCCTGAAGCTCCTCAAGGATCTGCGGATACTGCTTGTCGAGCTTGAAGAAATAGAGGAGCACTGCCATGAGGACGCTGACGAGAGTCGGAACCCAGATGAAGAGGTTCGAGATCATCGTGACGGCTTCCGCGGACTGCGTATCCTGGCCGCCGAGGTATCCGCTGGCAGCAAGACCCCATCCGATGAGTGCGCTGCCGAGTCCGGTGCCGACCTTGATCCCCATGCTGGCTCCGCTGTAGATGAGTCCTTCGATGCGGATGCCGGTCTTCCACTCTCCGTATTCCATCGTGTCGGCGAGCATGGCGAAGATGACGCCCATGATCGCAGCCTTGCCGATCCCGCGGACGATCTGTCCGATGACGACGACGGCAGTGCTGTCGGGAACCAGGAAGATGATGAGAGATCCGAAGACTGCGATCAGGCAGCCGACGATTGCGGTGTTGCGCTTGCCGAATCGGCGGGTGATGGGCACGACGATGAGCATTCCGCCCAAGGTGGCCAGCGTCAGCGCAGTAGCGACGAGGCCGACGAGAGCAGGATTCCCGAGCACGTACTCGGAGTAAAAGATCGCGACTCCGGCGGTGATCGCGTTGTAGATGTACATGAGCAGCAGCACCAGGGTCGCGATGAACCAATACTTGTTGCGCATCAGTGAGATCAGACTGGCTTTGACCGTCGGCCTGTCCTTGCCCTGCTTGGTACCGACCGGGTCCGTCCGCTCCTTCGTGGACCAGAACGTGAAGAAGTACGTGGCTGCGGCAACGAGTCCGAAGACGATGAATGTGTAGACCCAGCCGGTCTGGCCGCCACCGAGGAAGTCGACGATCGGCAGAGTGATGTTGGTGATCGCAATGATGGCAACATATGCGCCGACCATTTTCGCTACGTTGAGCACCGAACGTTGGTGCTGGTCGTAGGTGATCAGCGCACCGAGCGTGCCATGCGGAATCTCCACAGCGGTGTAGACGAGCAGCGCAATGTTGTATGTGATGATGATGTAGATGATCTGCACGGTGGTGCTGGCATCGGGGACTGCGAAGAGAGCGGTGGCGACCACAGCGAAGGGCAGCGCCAACCACAGCAGCCAGGGTCGTGCCTTGCCGAAGCGTGTGCGAGTTTTGTCGAGGACGACACCCATCGCCACGTCACTGGCGCCGTCGATGAGGCGGGAGAAGAGGAAGATCGTTCCGATCAGTCCTGCGGCGACGCCGACGACATCGGTGTAGAAGTACACGAGGAACGTCGAGATCCCGGTCCAGACGACGTTGTTGGCGCCTCCTGCCATTCCGTAGCCGAGCTTCTCGACGAAACCCGGCTTCTCCGGATCCTGCTGCTTGATCGGTGTGTCGGTGCTGTTCACAGGCATGAGCTTCCTCGGTCATTCCAGGCGTCAGCGCTCTCACTTCTGACGCACTTTTCGGCGGTTGTGCTGTTCACGATCCACACGATGTGCTCGCCGATCGTGAAGACAGGCAGACAAGTCTGAGCAGAGTCGGCGAGTCTATGGGGCCCTACGAAGGTGCTCTGTAGAGAAATCTAAACAGATCACCGAGAGTATTGCAACGTTGCAATACTCAGATCATAAAGGCGGTGAGAGGGGGAGCCGTCGGCAAGATGTGGAGTCGTCGTCGAGGCGAAGTCAGGCAACGCGAGGTAGTCAGCCCCGAACTGTCGGGGACAAAACAGCGGCTCGTTCGGGGTATGAGCGGCTAGGGCAAACCGCCCGCTGTCGACTCGCGGACCATCAAACGATGAGGAGCGACCCGTCCGACCGGGGCCTCCGTTGAGCCCAGGATGCGTCGATGTACCGCCTCGACGGCGAACCGCGCGATTGCATTCATATCCGGCGCGACCGTCGTGAGGGTGGGGGTTGAGAAGCCGCCTTCCGGGGTGTTGTCCCAGCCGGTGACGGCAATGTCGCCCGGTACGTTCACATCGGCCTCCCTGAACGCCCGGAGCAGGCCGATTGCCAGAAGATCATTCGCACAAACCACCGCATCGATCTGAGACGTCTGCCGCAGCTGCAGAATCTGTTGGGCGCGGGCGTAGCCCTCCTCGCGGGAGTAGTCGCTCTCTGCACTGACGGGAGCGGAAGTGGCGGTCTGGGTGACGGCGCCGATGATGAGCTCCGGGTCCTCGTCGATCTCGGCAGCGGTGAGGGCGCGACGGTAGCCTTCGAGCCGGAGATCGCCTGTGCCGAGCGTGCCTTCGGTGAGGTAACCGAGGAATGCGATTCGGCGATGACCGAGTGAGATGAGGTGTTCGGTCGCTTCGCGTGTCGATTCGACGTTGTCGGCGGTGACATGGTCGATTCTGGGATCGAGCGTATGCTCCCCGAGCAGCACGAGCGGTGTTTTGTCGCGGGCGGCGAGGATTGAGTCGACGGGCAGAGCCAAGGGACTGAAGATGATGCCGTCCGCGTGGCTGTTCTGGTATCCGTGGGCCACCTGCTCTTCCTTCTCCGGCAGTCCACGTGTCTCGTCGATCAGCACGGTGTAGTCATACGCCTTGGCCGCTTCGACGACGGCATGCGCCAGGCTGGCGAAGTACGGATGATCGATGTACGGGATCGCGAGAGTGATGAGATTGCTGCGTCCAGTGCGCAGTTGCCGTGCCGCCGTCTGGGGCTTGTAGCCCAGTTCGGCGATCGCGTTCTCCACTTTGGCCTTGGTCTCCGGCCTCAGGTAACGATGCCCGTGGATGACGTTGGAAACCGTGCGCCATGACACTCCGGCCAAGGCTGCCACGTCCTTGATGCTGGGGCGGGGCTTGTCACGTCTGGTCCCAGCCTCATCCGTCATAAAACCACTTCTCCGTGTGCGCTCCTCAAGCCATCATAGTTTCACAGGGTTCAGGCAATCGGAAAACATGCGACCGATTGACTTCCAGATCCATCCGCCTGGTCATTGTGCTATTCGCCCCCCATCGCCGAGGTGGGGCGGCCCATTGTTTCGATCGCCGTCCCGCAGTGTGTGCGGGGTGTTTTCATGGGAACAGCAGCGTGGTGTGGGGCTTCGTGCTGGGTGTTGACTCTCGGTCAGATGGCTCGAGATCTGATCACAGCGGTGAAATGGGCACTTGGTGCGAGATCATGGTGCTGTGAACTCTTCTAGACCTTCATCGTGGAGCCTGTCTCCGGATGACTTCGATTCTCTCGCCGCCGGGGCTGCGCTCCTCGGCTCGGGAGGCGGAGGCGATGGCCGAATCGGCCAGAATCTTCTGAGCATCCTCCCACCCGAAACTCGCGTCACTGTGGTGTCGGCCGAAGAGCTTCCATGCGATGCCGGTGTTGTCCACGTGGGTACGGTCGGTTCGCCGGACGTCGTCAGCGAACGTCTGCTCGATCCTGCAGACTTTGCTCGAGCCGCCGAAACAGTCGCTGACCTGGTGGGACGTGACATTGACGCGATCGGCTGTATTGAAATCGGTGGTCTCAACACACTCATCAGTGTGTTGGTGTCCGCGCACATCGGCGTGCCCATCGTCGACGGTGATCTGATGGGCCGTGCCTTTCCGCGAATCCACATGACGTTGTTGTCAGCCCATGGACGAAGGAGCACCCCCTTGTCTCTGGTGAGTCCCAGTAGGGATGTTGCAGTTCTCAAGGACGGGTCACCTCGGCGGCTCGAGGCGATGCTGTCGGCGATCGTGAGTTCGATGGGTGGAGCAGCCGCACTGGCCGTCTATCCCGTACTCGCGGCGGAGCTCCGGCAGATCGGAATGGGATCGAGCCTGAGCCACTGTTTGGACATCGGTCGAGCATTCCGGAGAAATATGCACCGCAAGACCACTGAGTTGACTGAACTCATCGGCGGTCAGCTCGTTGCTGAAGGAGTCGTTGAAGAGGTGCGCAATGGGGATCTCAGCTCTCTGACAGTAGTGAATGATCTGCGACGGAGTGCGGCGAGAATCGACTTCATGGATGAGTTCCTTGCAGTCACTGTCGATGGTACGTCGGTGGCGAGTACCCCGAAGATCATCATCGTCGTGGACCGGACGACGAACCGCCCATTGAGATGCGACGAGGTCACCCGTGGACTGTCGGTGGTGGTGTCGACACTGCCAACTATTCACGAGTGGCCCGAGGGCGCGCTGTCACTGGTGGGTCCGGAAGCCTTCGGCATGGACATGGGGGAGGACTGAGACATGGTCGAATCAGTGCAGGTCCGAGATCTGTTGTCCTACCCGGTGTTGCATGGTGCTCGAGTCGTTGCCGGTGAGGAGGGACTCGACGATGACATGGACGATGTCGTCTGGTTCGCCGGGGACCTGAGCGCCGTGGACCGTGCGGTGTTGGTCTGCGCTCGAGAATTCAGCGTTCCCTCATACAAGCTCGACTCCTTGGTCAGGAAGGCTCACGATGCCGGCGCCTCCGGACTGCTCATCTTCGCCGATGATCGTTCGCCGCTATTGTCGACGGTCCGGTTGGCTGACCGTTTGAGGTTCCCCGTCATGCAGACGATGCAGGCGGACCCGGCAGTGGTGGTGCCGCAGCTGATCACTATGGTCCGGGCGCCTCAACTGGTGCAGTCTGCGACCGTGGTGAGCCTGTCGCGACAGCTGAGTTCACGACGCACAGGGGAGGAGATCCTCACAGCGGCGAATTCGGTGCTGCAGACGAATCTCGGCCTGGCCGCGCCCGACGGGTCGAGCATTCTCGGCGCGCATTTGATCCTCGACGAGGATCTGCACCTTGACCGGGCTGTCACACAGCGGGGCCGACGCACGCTGATTCATCCCGTGCTCGACCCGGACGATACCCGTCCGGCCGCTTGGCTGATCGCTCCTTTCGGCCAGACGTCCTCTGCTCGTCTTGACATCCTTGAATTTGGGCTGCTGATCGTCGAACCCTTCCTTCGTTCGTGGCTGTCGACTCAACGGGCTAAGACGGAGAAGAGTCAGGTGATCAGAGCTCAGCTGTTCTCCGAGATCGTGGCGGCCAGGGACACGATCAGCCGCGACTACGTCGAATCGGCTCTGTCCCTCGGTTGGCGACTGCAGGACTGGCACACCGGACTGCATATCTGGGCGGGGGATCAGGTCGATGAATCGCAGTTGACGGCGGACCAGCTGCGAAGCGAGCTGGCGAACCGGGGTATCGGGGTCACCACCAGCATCCCTCGCGGCGACGGTCACGTGATGTGGGTGACGACAGCTGCGGAGCCGAGCGCTGAAGACGGCCGAGAAATGCTCCGCCACGTGCGGCAGGCGGTCCTGCAGCTGGACCGTCGAGAGTGCGTGATCGCAGGGATCGGACGACCCCGCAAGGGTCCCGGGGGCCTCTCCGACACGGTGCATGAGGCGAGAGACGCGTCCGACTTGGCTGCCAGCCATAGATTTCGACCTGCTGTTGAACACGTCGACGAGTTGGGCGTCGCTCGTCTGCTCGCCACGTGGCAGCGCTCAGAGGTCACCCGAGCTTTTGCCGAGTCCGCTCTCGCCCCTCTCATGGACTCACCGCAGCTGCTGGAAACTCTGCAGGCCTACTTGGAAAGCGGGGGATCGACGTCGACAACCGCAAGTGCCCTGGGAATTCATCGCAATACCGTAGCTGCTCGTGTGCAGCAGATTCGTGCTCGGTTGGATGTGGACCTCGACGATCCCAGTCAGCGCTTGGCGTTCCAGCTCGCCTGCCGTGCCTTGGCATACTGATGTCGGAGCGAATGGTTGATTGAGACGGACAGGGAAAGCTCTTCGATAAATCAGGCATCCTCATTGTTCAGTTCTGGGCACTTTGCACGATGAAGGTGGTCAACGAAGGCAAACTGCACATAGCTCGGGTGAACATCTGGTCGTAGCGTGATGAGGAAAGTACGCAAGCGAGCAATGGAGCAGACATGCATATTCGAGTGATCGTTCCTGTCATCGGCGATGACCTCCTGGACCGCGTCATCGAGGAGGTTCAAGGCTGGGCAGGCCCAGGAACTACCGTTGATGCGGTTTCTCTGAAACGAGGCACGGCCAGCATCGAATCCGAGTACGATGAGGCACTTGCCGCACCCGGAATTCTCGACCGCATCGTCGAGGCCAAGGTTGATGGAGTCGACGGAGTCTTCGTCACCTGCTTCGGCGATCCCGGCGTCCACGCGGCCCGGGAGATCATCGATGTTCCAGTGGTGGGCGGATATGAGCCGGCCATGCTCACCGCAATGAGCTTCGGCGAGAAGATCGGCATCGTCACAGTGCTGCCGAATGTCCTTCCCATGCTTCACAGTCTCTCCCGCCGATACGGCATCGACAACCGTGTTGGTGCTATACGTGTCATCGATCTGCCGGTGCTGGGCCTAGAAGATCGACAGACGATGGTCGATCGGCTGTACGAACAGTCACTCGACGCCATCGAATCGAACGATGCTGATGTACTTGTCCTCGGCTGCACGGGAATGCTGGGAGTGGTGCAGGAACTGATGAACAGACTTACCGAAGCCGGTCACAGGGTTCCGGTTGTCGACCCCACCGGTGCGGCGATCACGTGGCTTGAAGGCAGTCACCGACTGGGCATTTTCCCGAGCCGGAGCACCTACATGCCGCCGCCGGCGAAAGAACGCTCAATCTGATCACAGATTGGCCGCTGCAATACATTCGCCCACCCCCGCATGCGCAAAGGCTTCAGCAGGACTTGCTGATCATCAGAAGGAAAAAATACTATGTCAAAGACGACATCCCGAGATGCCGACGACTACTCGTTGAGCAGAGTCCCACGGTCCGCCCGATACCATTGGTTTCTCATTGCGGTGCAACGCTTCGGTCAACTGTCCGCACTGTCCCAGTTTTTGATCGGTGCCACACTCGGTTTTGGAATGTCATTCTGGAACGCATTCCTGGCTTTCACCTTCGGCGCTGTAATTCTGGAACTGGTGACGATCTTCACCGGCGTCATCGGTATGAAGCAGGGAATGAGCACCTCGGTGGTCACTCGTTGGACTGGCTTCGGAACTGTGGGCTCTGCGATCATCGGCCTTGCCATCGGTGTCAGTGCCGTCGGATGGTTCGGTATCCAGTCAGGGGTCTCTGCCGATGGTCTCGCCCTCATCATGCCCTTCCTTCCGAGCTGGGCCTGGTCGCTGATCTTCGGAATCCTCATCACTCTCGTCGTCGTGCGCGGTATCGGATCGATGCAGTGGATCGCGAACATCACAGTGCCGATCTTTATGGCACTCGTCGGATGGGCTGTGATCTCTGAGCTGAGTACGCATGCGATATCCGACATGATCGCCGCTGCTCCGGCCGGCGAACCGATCAGTCTCGTGGCTGGCACCACCATTGTGGCGGGCAGCTTCATGGTCGGTGCCGTCATCTGTCCCGACATGAGCCGGTTCAATCGCACCATCGGCGACGTCGTCAAGCAGACAATTCTCGGATTCACTCTCGGCGAGTACGTCATCGGAATGTCCGGCGTTCTGCTCGCTCACGCGCTCAAAACCGCTGACATCACACAGATCATCATCTCCTCGGTTGGATGGGTCGGTGTGCTCATCATTGTGTTGGGCACCTTCAAGATCAACGACTGGAACCTCTACAGCTCCGGCTTGGGCGTCGTGAACTTCATCGACACGATATTTGGGCGGAAGATGAATCGTGCAGTGGTCACCGGAGTCCTCGGCGTGGCCGGTTCGCTTTTGGCTGCCGCCGGTATTCTCGGCAAGCTTGTCGGGTTCCTGACCATTCTCGGTGTCGCATTCCCGCCGGTCGCTGGGATCATGATTGCCGAATACTTCTTTGTGAAGAGGTGGCGGAACGACCTTGAGTCCACGAAGGGTGACGAGTTCCCTCGTACAGCGCCGCGCTTCGTGCCGGTAACCCTGATCATTTGGGTCGTGGCGTCGGTCGGAGCGTACTTTGTGACCTGAGGGATCCCGTCGATCAATGCCGTGGCTTCGGCCTTTCTCCTTTACCTGATTCTGGGAAAATTGGGCCTCATCCGCGGCTATGGCACCCACCATGTCAATGCATCCGACAACACAGACGCCAGCACACACCACTTGGAAGGTCAGGTATGAGAATTGGAATCGACGTCGGTGGTACAAACACCGATGCTGTGGCACTGGAGGGCAGGACCGTTCTTGCTAGCGTCAAGCAGACGACAAGCGAGGATGTGACGACTGGCATCGTGCAAGCCCTGAAGTCGTTGAAGGCACAGCATGATTTCGCGCCTGCCGATGTCGAAGCAATCATGCTCGGCACCACACATTTCATCAACGCGCTCGTCGAGGGGCGAGATCTTGCCCCCACGGCGGCGCTGCGCCTGGGGCTGCCAGCCACTGCGTCGCTGCCACCCATGGTGGGGTGGCCCGAACGTCTCACGACCGCGGCCCGAGGAAAGTCGTATCTTGCGCATGGCGGACATGAGTTCGATGGACAGGAGATATCGCCCCTGCGACCCGACGAGATTCGCGGGATCGCTCATGATATGGAAGCTGCAGGAACACGCTCGATTGCAATCTCCTCGGTGTTCTCGCCGATCAACGATGAATTCGAGGAGAGCGCGGCAGAAATCATCCGCGCTGAGCTGGGGTCGGGTGTTGCTGTGTCACTGTCGCACGAGATCGGCCGAGTTGGTTTGCTTGAGCGGGAGAACGCGACGATCATCAATGCCGCGCTTCGAGAGTTGGCGGATAAGATCATCGGGCGACTCGTCGAGGTGATCCATGCCGAGGGTTACAGCTGTCCACTCTTCCTGAGCCAGAACGACGGAACGCTGATGGACGTCGAGTACGCCCGAAAGTATCCGGTTGCGACGTTCGCCTCGGGCCCTACGAACTCGATGCGGGGCGCGGCAATCACATCGGGCTTGGAAACATGTGCAGTCGTCGACGTCGGGGGCACCACGTCGGACGTCGGAGTCCTCACCAACGGATTTCCCCGCGAAGCGACCACCGTCGTCGACGTGGCGGGAGTGCGCACCAATTTCCGTATGCCCGATGTCCTGTCCATGGGAATAGGCGGCGGGTCGATCGTCCACGATGGATACGTTGGTCCGGCCTCCGTCGGCTACCGTCTCACCTCGGACGCGCTGGTCTTCGGCGGCGCAACCGTCACTGCAACCGACATCGCTGTGGCAGCGGGTCTCGTCGACCTGGGAGACGCCTCTGCGGTGGCTCACCTGGATAGCGGGATGGTCAAAGCCATGGTCGATCAGATCGGAACACGCGTCGCGGATACTGTGGAGCGAATGCGCACGTCCTCGGCTCCTCTGCCGGTCGTGGCAGTCGGAGGCGGTTCGGTCATTCTGCCGAAGGCGCTGCCGGGCCTCGCCGAGATCCACCTGCCGCAGAATTCCGGAGTTGCCAACGCAATCGGAGCTGCGATCGCACAGGTCAGCGGTGAGGTTGACAAAGTCTATTCTCTGGCGACGCGAAGCCGCTCATCCGTCATCGATGAGGCGAAAGCTGAAGCGACGGAGAAGGCGATTGCGGCCGGTGCATCGGCGGAGAACGTCGAGGTTGTCGAGTTCGATGAGTTCCCGATTCCGTATCTGCCGGGAAACGCGACGCGGATACGAGCCAAGGCAGTAGGAGATCTCGGTATCAAGGAGATGGCACGATGAGCACAGTTGCAACTGACACACCAGGTCCACAGACTCTCATGGTCCGGCCGGAAGACTGCCCAGACTTCGCAGCCGGTGCTGCAATCCTCGGCACGGGAGGCGGAGGAGACCCGCACATTGGAATGCTCATGGCTCAAGCCGCTTTGGACAAGCACGGTCCGGCCGACTTGGTGAAGCTCGAGGATGTTCCCGATGATGCTGTCGTTCTTCCCATTGCGATGATGGGAGCTCCGACGGTGATGGTGGAGAAGCTCGCGTCGGCCGAGCAATTCGTCGAGTCGATTCGATCCATCGCAAAGTATCTCGGTGTCGAACCTACTCACATTGCCTGTATGGAGGCCGGCGGGGTCAACTCGATGATCCCGATGGCCGCGGCCGCTGAGCTCGGGCTGCCGCTGATCGACGCTGACGGCATGGGGAGAGCTTTCCCTGAGCTCCAGATGGTGCTTGCAACCTTGTGCGGAGTGCAAGCGGCGCCGATGTCGATCAGTGACGAGAAGGGCAATTCGATAGTCCTGGAGACTGTGAGCAACAAGTGGGCCGAGCGTTTGGCGCGTACCGCCACTGTGGAGATGGGATGTTCGACGATCGTCAGTCTCTACGCGATGACCGGCGCACAGGTGAAGAACGCCTTCGTCCCGGGAACATTGAGTCTGTGCCGAGAACTCGGTGCGTGCATCTCCTATTCTCGACATCATGCGGGTTCCGCGAAGGATGCTGTGATCTCACGACTTGGCGCGGTGCAGATTGCCGAGGGCAAGATCAGCGACGTCGAACGCCGGACGACATCGGGATTCGCCCGTGGCCGGGCCGAACTGACGACGGCGGAGGGGACTGTTGAGATCGAGTTTCAGAACGAAAACCTTCTCGTTCGCCGAGGTGGCGACGTGGTGGCGACGACTCCTGACCTCATCATCGGGCTCGATACCGATACCGGTGAGGCGGTGACGACGGAGCAGCTGCGCTTCGGCACTCGGATCAGTCTGATTGTTTCCCCGGCCGATGAGCGCTGGCATTCAGCGGGCGGCTTGGAATTGGCTGGCCCCCGGTATTTCGGGTACGACACCGATCCAGTCCGTCCGGTCGAGTTCAGACGGTGATGACTCGGTTGAGTCTCAGCTTGTTCCCGAGAGCAATGTGCTCACGCTGGTGAAGCCGAACGGTAAGATGTTTTTGCGTGAGGGCCGGAAACAAAGTGGTGGCGACCGAGCCAGCTGTGGCCTTGGCTCGGAAACGGCCGCTTCACCATGTCTCTTTGACAAAACCGTCTACTGATCAGTCGAACAGGATGATCTGCCGGACGGCTTTGCCCTCAGCGAGGGTGTCGAGTGCTTTGTTGATCTGCTTGAGCGGCATGGTCGATGAGACGAGTTCACTGACTGGCAGCTTGCCTTCGCGCCACAGTCGGGCATAGGTCGGAATGTCGCGGGTTGGGACGGCAGACCCCAGGTACGACCCCATTACCGTGCGCGCCTCGCTGGTGAGCACGACAGGATGGATCGTGGACTCCGCGGTCGGTGCCGGGAGGCCCACCGTCACGGTCGTCCCTCCCGGAGCTGTCGCGGAGAATGCCGTCTCGAATGCGCGCGGGTGGCCGGCCGCCTCGATGACGATCGGAGCGCTGATGCCGCGCTCCTCGACCTCGGCCGGGGTGTAGGCCTCTGACGCACCGAGCTCTCTGGCTCGGTTCAGCTTCTCCGGATTGGCGTCCACACCGATCACTCTGCCGGTCTCCAGCCCCAGCGCAGTCATGAGCGCGGCCATGCCGACACCTCCGAGGCCCACGATCAACACGTCCTGACCCGGCTGCGGCTTGCCGGCGTTGATGACGCCACCGCCACCGGTGAGCACTGCACATCCCAGGGGCGCGGCCACCTCGGGAGGTACATCGTCACCGATCTTGATCACCGAGGCCTGATTGACCACAGCATGATCGGCGAACACGGAAACGCCGAGGTGGTGGAACAGTTCGCCGGAATTCTGACCATCGGCATCGACCTCGTGGAGGCGGGATAGCCTGGCAACACCTTCGTCTGTCCGCGGAACAGATGACGTCTCCGGAATGTCGAATCCGGGGAGGTATCCGGCATTGTTGCTCGTGCTTCCGGGAATACATGGCAACTTGCCGTTCGTTCGGCAGTGGTCGCATTTGCCGCACCGCGGTAGGAAGACGGTCACGACATGGTCGCCGAGCTCCAGGCCGTCAACGTTTGGGCCCACCTGTTCGACGATGCCGGTGCCTTCGTGCCCCAGCAGCATGGGCAGTGGTCGTGGGCGATTGCCGTCGACGACCGACAGGTCGGAATGGCATAGACCGGCAGCAGTCATTCTGATGAGCACCTCGCCTGGACCGGGTTCGTCCAGCTCGATGTCGACGATGTCCAACGGCTTGGACTCCGCATACGGGCGAGATGGCTCCATCGTGCGCAGCACTGCTCCGCGAATCCTCATGCGATGTCCCCTTCTTTCGTCTTCAGATACACAGTTCTCAGATCTCGAACTCTTCGATCCTGCGGTCATCGAGCAGTGGAATGATCTGCTCCTTGCCGATGGTTCGAAAGTGCTCGGACTCTCGGTGCACGGCGAATGCCTCGGCCGAGACATAGCGCTCCACAATGAGGATCTCCCCAGGGATCAAACCGGGTGCGTAGAAGTCATAGCCGACATTGCCCTCTTCGCTCCGGCTGGCGGTGGTCAAATCGCGGAGCAACTCCAGTACTCTGGCTTCGTTTCCCTGCGCAGGGTGGTAATGGGCGAGCACCAGATGATGCGCGCACTGGGCGGAATCGGAATTCGTCTGTTGGGTCATCTGCGTTCTGCTCCTCAGCGGGATTGTGTGGTTCGCGGTGAAACGTTTCGGCCGGTATGTCGGTTCAACGGTCGGTAGTCCCAGAGTTCCTTTTGACTGCTCGACACGGCCAGCGCACCCAGGCTGAGCGCGGAACGGATATCGTCCTCGGTGCTCACGAATCCGGCGACGATGAACGGGCCCAGCTCACGAAGGAACTCAGGGGACAGGTGAGGCACCACCGGCCAGGGCATGAGCTGGACGAAGTGGGCGTGGCTGGACTTGACCGTTGCTGCCGCCCGTCGCAGGTTCGATCGGTCGGTGACGAACACCTTCTGCACGGCTAAGAGTCCCAAGTCCGCTGCGCGGCTCACAGCCTGGGTGTGTGTGGAGACGATGCCGGGCACTCCGATGCCTTTGAGATACTCGAGGCCGTCAGCATTGGCGGTCAGCCCCTGCACCGAGTCCACGTTCAGCATCGGCAGCGTAGTGGCCGCCGACAATCGTTCGATGACGGCGCCGACGCGGACCAACGGCAGATTGGCGACGAAGCTGAATCGAGTCGGACGTGCGCAGAACTGTTTCATGTCGTCCTCGCCGAACAGCGTGCCGATCACGGGATTGTCCCGCAAAGTGCTCTCGAGTGTCATCACATCTCCCTCGTTGGCCTCGCCGCCAACTGCCTTCTGCCGTGGTTGTCTCAGAGTCCGAGTTTGCCCGGGTTGAGGATCGACTTCGGGTCCAGCGACTGCTTGAGATCTTTGAGCACCCTGAAGCCCGTCCCCAGTGAGTTTGCCACGTACGGTGCCCGCAGCAAACCGCACCCATGGTGGTGGCTGATGGTCGCATTCTCTTCGATCAGCACACTGTTGACTGTCTGCCACACTTGGTCGTACCAGCCCTGCCTCGCGTCGACCTCGACGGTGCCGCGAAGCGAGAAGTACAGGCACGCGCCATCCACGTATGCGTGCGACTGGTGTGCCGATCCCGCGTTGGTTCCGGGCACCGAATTGATGGCCTTGACCACTCGCTCGTACACCTGGGGGAGCACGGACCAGGGCGCGACCATCTCCAGGGTGTCGGCGACGAATCCGGCACCGGTTTTGAACCCTTCGGCCGATTTGCCTGTGAGATAACGGGTGTCGAGCCACCGCTCGAGGATTGCATCCTGGTCGAGTTCGACAGCATCCTGGCAGACTTCGGCGACCACGGTCATGACCGCGTCGACCATCACCGGATTGCCTTCGTCGGCGATCAGGAGCACGTTCGTTTCTCCGTGGTCGAACTGCACCCCGGACTCGAGTTCGTCGTACAGACGGAGCACGGCAGGATTCGCCCCGCGCTGCAGGATCTCTCGACAGGCCTCGAGGCCGGCGGCGAAACTGGGGAATCCGAACGCCTGCGCCTTCGTGTAGTCGGGCAGCCGATGCACGCGCAGGCTGATCGAGGTGATGACACCGAGGGTGCCTTCGGAACCGACGAACACCTGATTGAGGTCGGGCCCCACGGCCGCACGTGGGCTGCCACCGGTCGTGACGAGGGTTCCGTCGGAGAGTACCACGTCGAGACCGACGACCATGTCTTCGATCTTTCCATAGCGTGTGGAGAGCTGTCCGGCTCCACGGCAGGCCACCCAGCCTCCGACGGTCGAGATGCCGAATGAGGAGGGCCAATTTCCTGCAGTGAACCCACGGTCCTGGAGCCACTGCTCGAACACGTCGCCGAAGATGCCCGGCTCGACAGTGATGATCTGACTGTCCGCATCGAAGTCGAGCACCCCCTGCAGACTGAGCACGTCGAGGACGACGCCACCGGCAGTGGGAAGCGCGGATCCCGTGACGTTCGAACGGGCTGCGGAGGTCGTCACCGGGACATTCGCTGCGTTGCAGGCGGCCATCACAGCCTGAACGGCTGCGACGGTCGAAACTCTGACGATGAGCGTCTCAGGATACTGACCGCGATGGTCCGTCTCAGCGATCATCGTGTCCGCCCACCAGTCGCGCACGCCTTCGGTCACGGCTTGCTGGTCGGTGATGATCTCGTCGATCCCGGCGATCCCGGCAAACGAATCGGCGAACCCTGTCGGCAGTGCTGTTGCGCCGGGGAAGCGTGGCTCGCGGGCCTCCGGAGCGCCGGCTTTCGCGAACTTCGGTATGGTGTGGCCTCCCACGGTGTAGTCACCGCGGTTGTACTTGCGTTTGAGGGCTTCCTTGCTGAGCATCAGACGTACTCCTTGTCGTTGGTGTAGGTGTTCAGAGCTGTGGTTTCCTTGGCGATGTCGTCGAGGTAGTCCGCGAGCTGGGCATCTGCGGCGGCCCGGTCGGTCGTTCCCTCCGCTACCAGCAGATCGGCGACCTTGGGGGCTGCAGCGGCTGCTGCTTCACGGGCGTGCAGACGCGATCGGGTCCGGCGGTCCAGGACATCCGAGATCGTTGTGGCCATCTCCCGGCGGATCGAGTACACGGCCTCGCCGGTCAGATAGGGGAGGCCGTCGACCAGGGGTTCGTCGGCGCTCTGCTCGTTCTCGATGATGTCGGCGACGAAGTGGCTCTCGTTGCCGTAACGCTCGCCCAGATGCGCGACGAGACCGCCTGTGGCAGTGGTCGATTGGGCATCGTATCCGGCACCGCCGAGCAGCGACTGCTTAGCTGTCGCGCATCGTGACTTCGAACCCAGCACCTGGGCGGCGGCGTCGATGGTCTGCTCGGCCATGTGACGCGAGGTCGTGAGTTTTCCGCCGACCACAGTCACCAGGCCATCTGCATCCACGCGGATCTCGTGGTTGCGTTTGACGTCCACTGACTTCCCGCCCGGAGCTGCCGTCAGCGGACGAGTCCCTGCGATGGACCCCAGCACGTCGTTCTCGTCCAGGTCGGTGTTGAGCGCGGTGCGTGTGCCGTCGATGAGGAAGTCCCGCTCGTCAGCCGTGCAGTGGACCTCGTCCAGATCGGCCTGATAGTCGTCGTCGGTCGTGCCCAGCAGCGCGATGTCACCCCAGCGGGTGATGGTGGCTCGGCGCGAACGGCCCGGCACGGGGATCGTCACGGTGCAGTCATTGCGGATTTTGGACCACGGTACGGCGATGTGCACACCTTTGGCAGGACGGATCGGCGGCACGTCTGCATCGGGGTGGGCGCCGTGCCAGTCGCGCAGCCACGAACCCGTCGCCATGACCACGGACTTGGCACGTATGCTCAGCGAGCGTCCCTCGACCGTCTCCGCCTCGACACCGGAGACTCGGCCGCTGTCCCGGCGGATGTCAGCCACCTTCGTGTGGTTCACGACCGTTGCCCCGAAGTGGGCCGCCGTACGCGCGATGGTCAGAGTCAGGCGTGCGTCGTCGACTCTGGCGTCGTAGTACATGAGGCCGTACTTGAGTCGCTCAGTCTTGAATGTCGGGCAGTGGGAGAGCACCTCGTTGGGGGCCAGCTTCTGGTGCAGCACGCCTTCGCGCCAGCCGCCTGCCAGATCATAGGTCCACAGCAGTGCTTCGAAGCCGGCCGCAAGGCGCGGATCGAACACTCCGTTCTCACTGAGCACGGGGAACAGGAACGGCAGCCGTTGGATGAGGTGCGGAGCGTTCTTGCGAAGCCTCTGGCGTTCCAGAAGCGAATGCCTCACGAGCGGCAGGTTCCCCTGTTCGATGTAGCGCAGTCCGCCGTGGACCATCTTCGATGACTTGGAAGAGGTGCCGGAAGCGAAGTCGTCTTTTTCGATGAGCGCGACTCTGAATCCTCGCTGAGCGGCGTCGAGAGCCGCATAACTACCGGTGATGCCGCCGCCGACGATCACAAGGTCGTAGACGGTCGAGTCCAGTTCGTCCAGCATCTCGCGTCGCGAGAAGCCCTGCGGGTTCTCCAAGACCATCGTGGCCCGCGCGTCATTGATCTTTCTGCCCGGAAGGGAAACCATCCGAGTCTCCTAACTCTTGCTGATGTGGTTCTGGATTGGTGGGCACGCGATCATGTCGAGCTGACCGCCGAGGTTGCGTCCGGTTGCCTGCGAACGGGAGGTTCCGACGTATCGAGGTCCCTCAGCTCGGCAGCCACCGCCGCCCGCCAGGCTCCCGTATGTTCGGAGGCTTGTCTCTGGGTGAGCTTTGGTTCGAAGACCTCCGGGGTGCCCATGGTCTGCGCTGCCTCCTGTAGGGAGCCCCAGAGCAGGCCCAGTCCTGCCAGGTATGACGTGCCGCGCAATGTGGCCTTATCGGTGTCCGAATATCGGAGCATCGGCACCCCTGTCAGGTCCGCTTGCATCTGAACCAACGGGTCCGACTTGGACAGACCGCCGCCCACACACAACTGTGCGGGCCGGTCTCCGGCTACCGCGATGTTGGCGTCGACGCTCTGGGCGACGGATTGGGCGATCCCCTCGAGCATCCCGACGGCGACCTGTCCACGTGTAGTCGACAGGCCCATGCCGGAGATCGATGCTCGCACGCGTGTATCGATGACCGGGAGGCGAGTTCCTGTCAAAGCCGGGACGAAACGCGGTACGGGCCCTGACCACAGCGTCTCGTGCGATGCGAGTTCCGTGATCTCGACAGGATCGGCAAACATCCGCATCTGTCGGCACAGCCAGCCGAGGGCCGACCCTGTCGCGGCGGTGAAGTTCTCGACCGCGTGCACGGTCGTGCCGCTGCGCCAGGCCACCGTGCCGGTGACGGCTTCGGGAACCGTCGTGTCCATCGGGATCCGATCGCTGAGGATCTGATCGATGAAGCTGCCAGTGCCGTGGATGCAGGTGGATTGGCCGGCGTCGAAGCACCCCAGCCCCAGAATCGCCCCATGTTGGTCGCCGATGAGAGCCCGGATCGGGAGCTCGACGCCGAGGATGTCAGGATCGAGGACGGCCAGATCCTCGCCGCCATCGTCTCGGATCTCGGCCAGCAGTTCCTCAGGGAATCCGAGCGTGCGGATCCACTCGGCATAGTATCCGCCAGTCTCCACGTCGTAGCCGCCGCAGGCTGCGACATTCGTAGGTGAGGTGATGTGGGTGCGGCCACCGGTAAGCTTCCAAGCCAGCCATGTGTCGACGGTGCCGAACCTCAGGGTGCCTCGTTCGTGGGCCTGGGACACATCGGCTTCGGCTGCGATGCGCTCGGCTGCCCAGAGGTAGGGGGAGCGGACGCCGGCGGTCCGACCGGTGTGAGTTCGCAGTCGTGTGTCCCAGTCGCCGGACAGTCGGCACAATTGTTCCGCGTAGCGGGTGTCCTGCCAGACCATGCCGCGGCCGTATGGTCGGCCGGTCGCAGATTCCCACAGTCCGGCTGTTGCCCGCTGGGTTGCGATCGCCACCGCCACCGTCGTGATGCCGAGTTCGCGAGCGTTAGCATGGGCCTCCCGCAGAACCTCGAGAGTGAATTCCCACAGCAGTTCGAAGGACTGCTCGACCACGCCTGGAGTCGGGCTGCAAGTCTCCAACTCCCGGTAGGAGATGAAAGGAACGTCTCCGGATTCGGTGACGATGGCGGCTCGGGTGCTTGTTGTGCCTTCGTCGATCGCGAGGATCCCGCGCTGGATCGGTGCGGTTGTCACGGTCTGACCTGACTTCCTCCCGTTCCGGAGACCTTCCTCCGGAACCGGGTTCACTAGGTGGAGTGTGCTGGATTAGTGCAGTGGAGCCTGTTGCGGCGGCGATGCGAACTGTGGCGCGTCGGTCTCCTCATCGACATTCACCTCGGCGCGGGTCGGTTCCCATTTGATGACGGTGCACACGATGAACGCGGCGAATGGGAAGATCGCGACGATGAGGAACGTGGGCCCCAGACCGACGGCATCCTGAAGCAACGGGAAGATCAGCAGGCCGAGGGCCGCGCCGAACGCTCCGATCGCGCCGATGAATCCATTGGCCGTGGCGCGCAACTCGGATCGGAACGACAGAGACGACAAGCTCTTCCCGTTCGCGGCCGGGCCGACGGAGTGACACAGGATGAACAGTGACGGCAGTAAGAAGCCCAACCACAGCGGCAGTTTGTCATAGGCGAGACCGAACACCACCAGCACGACGAAGACAATCAGGAAGCCCCACTTCGAGGCGATGCGCTGACCGATCTTGGTCGACAGCCAGGCGGAGGCGAAGCCGCCGATGATGCCGAACACGTTGAATACCAGTGAACCGACTGTGTTGAAGACGAAGTCGGTCCCGAACAGGGCTACCGCGATGATCGGGAGGTACCAGCCCACGCCGAAGTACTGGATCGATTGAACCAGCTGCACGGTGGAGGCGAGAATCGTGCGCGGGAGGTATGTGCCCCGGAAGATCAGACCCAGGTTCTTCACACCCTTGTTCGCGGTGGCCGGCCCCTGCGCCTCGTCGGTGGGAGTCTCCTCGGCGACGAATTTCTCACTGTAGATCCGCGACATCGACTTCGCCGCGCCGACCAGGCGCCCCTTGCGGGCCTGCCACGTCGGTGATTCCACGAGGTACCGCGACTGCAGAATGAGCAGGACCAGGGCGACAACGCCGCAGGCCCCCAACAGATACCGCCAGATCGAGTCACCAGTGCCGAGCTGATAGAAGATTATGGCCAACACCAGGTTGAGCGAGACTGCTGTGTACCAGATGCCCTGCCACGTATTGAGCCGTGCCGCGTAACGTTTGGGAGTGAACTCTGCCAGCATCGCCATGGCGATCGCGAAGTCGATTCCATAGGCCATTCCTACGAACGCGCGACCGAACGCCACCTGGATTACGCCGGTGGCCGTGCAGGCCAGCACGGCTCCCAGCACTGCAAGGACCTTTGCCGCGATCAGCGGCGGCACGCGGCCGATACGATCGGCGATCGCGCCGCCGATCGGGTTGAAGAACAATGCGACCCAAGATGACAGTGAGGTCAGCAATGCCACCTCTCCCGCGCTGAGACTTAAGTCTTCAGTCATCGGGTTCAAGCCCGCACTCATCGCCGAATTGGCGAGTGCCTCGAGGAACAAGCCGCCCAGCAGCAACCACCAGATGATCCCTGCGCGACCCCGAATGCCGGGTCGTGAATCAATATAGTCGGCAACATCGCCGACCCCACGGACTGGAACCTCCATAAATGACCTCCTTGTCGGACCTCCACAGGGCCGGACAAGGACAGAGGAAACAAAAAAGGACAGAATCCGACCACAGGTAGGAGGTCTAAGATTCTTGCCCTACAAGAAGCCACTGTAAAGGAAGCGTGACTTACTGTAAACCTCGCGGCGTGCCTCGCCTCTCCTGACTGCGGTCGGCCTGGTTCGCACAGATGGTTAAGTCCAAGGAGTGAAAGCGTCTTATCGGCTTTACCTGCGAGTTTGCATTTTTTGCAAACCGCCTGTGGTGAAGACTGCGTTTCTGCGTAGTGACCTAGGGCATTCCAAGTTCGTAGTGTCGTCTCCAGTCGAATCAAAGACGATGACAAAAGGAGATCATACGCAATGGATAAGGTGCACACTTCGTCGGCTGAGGCCATTGGTGACATTCTCGCTGGTGCCTCAATCGCCGTCGGAGGTTTCGGACTGGTCGGCGTCCCCGTAACCCTTATTAGGGCACTGCGGGACCACGGCGTCGGAGATCTTGAAGTCATCTCCAATAACTGTGGAGTTGACGACTGGGGGCTCGGAGAGCTGCTCAGCACTGGTCAGATCACAAGAATGATTGCCTCGTACGTGGGCGAGAACCACGAGTTCGCGCGTCGTTATCTCGGTGGTGAGCTCGAACTCGAGTTCGCTCCGCAGGGAACGCTGGCGGAGCGGATGCGCTGCGGAGGCGCTGGCATCCCCGGCTTCTACACCGCATCCGGAGTAGGCACTGTTGTGGCTGATGGCGGCCTGCCCTGGAGATACGACTCGCGGGGGAACGTCATCGTCGAGTCGCCGGCGAAGGAAACTCGGAAATTCGATCATTTCGGTCGGGGCCTCACCTACGTGCTCGAAGAAGCTATCGTCCCCGATTTCTCGCTTGTGCGCGCGGCGAAGGGTGACCGACACGGCAATCTTGTGTTCGAGAAGGCGGAACGATCTTTCAGCCCAGTCGTCGCCACATGCGGCCGGACCACGATTGCCGAAGTAGAAGAACTTGTCGAACCGGGAGAGATCGATCCCGATGAAGTCGACGTTCCAGGAATCTACGTGCATCGGGTTATCGCCCAAACGGCAGAGGTACGCAATGAGCTTCCGATAGAGAAGCTCAGAACTCGTCCGCGCACGGCTGCTTGACACTCCACCGATCACAGAAAGGACTCACCATGGTTTGGACACGCAACGATATGGCCGCGCGTGCGGCGAAGGAACTTCCTGCAGGCGGGTATGTCAATCTCGGAATCGGATTGCCTACCCTCATTCCGAACTTCCTGCCCGATGGCCGTGAAATCATTATGCATTCCGAGAACGGAATTGTCGGTGTCGGACCCTATCCGTATGAGGGGGAGGCGGACCCCAAACTCATCAACGCGGGTAAGGAGACTGTGACGGTGTTGCCCGGAGCGGCCTACTTCGATTCGTCGATGAGTTTCGGCATGGTGCGCGGCGGCAAACTCGATGTTACGGTTCTCGGCGGTATGCAGGTCTCCGCTCATGGAGACCTGGCCAACTGGACCGTTCCCGGAAAGATGATCAAGGGACCCGGTGGAGCGATGGATCTGGTGCACGGCGCCAAACGAGTCATCATTCTAATGGAACATCTGACCAAGGACGGGGACCACCGCGTCCTGGAGGAATGCACTTTGCCGCTGACCGGCTGCGGGGTGGTGTCCATGCTCATCACCAACTTCGGCGTCATGGACGTTTCTCGCGAAGGGCTCATCCTGCGTGAGATCGCTGAAGGACTGACCGTCGACGAAGTCGTCGACGCCACCGGTGCGCCTTTGACTATTGCCCCTGAACTCCTGGGCATCGCCAACGGTGATCGTGCTGCGGACGTCACAATGGACCGCGACGGTGAGCTGGTATGAGGGGCGCGGCGATCGTAGGCGCGCACGAGCTCCCGCCCCAACGCACTACGCCAGGTGTGACAACCCTCGAGATGATCGCACGCGTCAGTCGGGCAGCTGTCTTCGATGCCGGTCTGACTCCTCAAGACATCGATGGACTGATGATCGGTCCTCAAGTGGGAGAGACTCCCCAACATGCCCCGGCCGCACTCTCCGAGTACCTCGGCCTCCAGCCTCGATTCGCCGATATCACAGACCTGGGTGGAGCCACGGGGCCGGGCATGGTCTGGCGAGCGGCAGCGGCCGTCTCCGCCGGGATGGCAGACACGGTGCTATGCGTCCTCGGTAATGCCCGAGATCCCGAACGTCCGCCCCGCTCGCCAAATCGCAATCCGATCCGCGAGTTCGACGTGCCATACGGTGCCAGTGGCGCCAACCAGGCGTATGCGATGGTTGCCCAGGCTCATATTGCTGAATTCGGCACCACTGCCGAGCAGTTGGCACAGGTTCCGGTCAAACAGCGGGCGAACGCGATGCTCAACCCGCACGCTGTCTTCCATGGAAAGGAGATCACTGTCGATGATGTGATGGACTCACCAATGGTGATGTCGCCCCTCCACCTGCTCGAGGTGGTTATGCCCTGTGGTGGCGGAGCGGCAGTCGTCGTCACTTCGACCGAACGGGCGGTTGACCTACCCCACGATCCGGTCCACCTGCTCGGCGCAGGTGAGATGGTGACGCATCGGGCGCTTTCTCAGGCACCACAGCTGACAACTTCGCCCCTGGCACCGGCAATCAGCCATGCCTACCGCATGGCTTCTGTCTCCGCCTCGGATCTCGATTTCCTATCGATCTACGACTGCTATTCAATCGTTGTCGCAGAGACCCTCGAAGACGCTGGGATCTGCCCGAAGGGTGAGGCCGGCCCCTGGCTTGAGCAGGCCGATTTCTCGATCCGATCCGAACTGCCGATCAATCCTCACGGGGGACAGCTCTCGACCGGGCAGTCTGACCTGGCAGGGGGTATGGGCCACGTCGTCGAGGCTGTTCTCCAGCTGCGCGGAAGCGCCACCGGGCGTCAGATCGCAGACCCCGAACTGGCTCTGGTCACAGGCAACGGCGCGACCCTCAGTGAAGAAGTCGCACTGATTCTCAGCAGCTCGAAATCATGACTATTGGAGCAAATGATATGCCACCAGATACGACGATGACGGGCAACCGTCCGGTAACCACAACGACTAGATACACTACCCCTGAGATCCCGCGACCAGGACTCGTCACGACGCCCCTAACGAAGCCGTTCTGGGATCGGGCGAACGACGGTGAGCTCCTCATGCAGAGCTGCCTCGACTGCGGACATCGGCAGCATTATCCGCGAAATCTCTGCACCATTTGCTGGTCGGAGAATCTCACCTGGATGATTGCATCCGGCAGGGGAACAGTGTGGACGTTCACTGTCGTCGAAAAGCCCGGGCATCCGGCGTGGGCGGCCGAGACCCCGTATGTGATCGCTCTGGTCGAACTTGAAGAAGGTCCGCGACTTACGGCCCGGATCCTCGACTGCCCCACCAATGAGGTGGCTGTGGGAATGGCAGTCTCGCTCCGTCCCACCTGGGACGACCAGCTCAATCAGACGCTCCTCAATTTCGCACCCACTGCTGTGTAGAAGCTCATCCGACAGGGACTACGAGCTCCCGACTGACAAGGAGGTCAGGAAATGACAAATGCGAGTTCATCAAACCTGCCAGCACAATCCCCGGAAATGGTGCGGCGCGCCAAATGGGGTAGTTTCATCGGCACGGCTATCGAGTGGTACGACTTCTACCTGTACGGAACTGCCGCGGCACTCGTCTTCAGCCAAGTCTTCTTCACAGACTTCAACGGCCCCACCGGAACGCTGCTGTCTCTCATGACATTCTCAGCCGGATTCGTCGCACGCCCACTGGGCGGCATCGTCATGGGTCACTTCGGTGATCGCATCGGACGCAAATCGATGCTCGTTCTTTCGCTGATGATGATGGGCAGCGCAACTACGCTGATTGGTTTCCTGCCGACATACGCGACGATCGGTGTTTGGGCACCCATCCTGCTTGTCGTCCTTCGTGTCATCCAAGGGTTCGGAGTCGGGGGCGAATGGGGTGGCGCAGTATTGGTCGCTGTCGAACACGCGCCCAAGACGAAGAAGGGGGTCGCCGGGTCCTGGCCGCAGGTCGGAGTGCCCGTCGGGCTCTTCATGGCCAACGCCGTCTTCATGATCACAAACTTCATTATCGGTTCCGAGGCATTCGTCGCTTGGGGGTGGCGAATCGGCTTTCTCGGCTCGGCACTGCTCATCGCTACCGGGCTCATCATCCGGCTCAAGATGGAAGAGACTCCTGATTTTGCCCAGGCTAAAGAGAAAGACGACATCGCGAAGTTCCCTGTCGCGGATATGCTTCGCAGCCAATGGCGTCGGCTGCTCCTGGCAACCGGAGTGAAGATCTCCCAGAACGCTATCTTCTACATCCTCACGGTCTTTACCCTTACCTATGTCGGCGAATCGCTGGGAATGTCTGACGACGTGGCCCTCGGCGGAGTGATGGTCGCCTGCGTAATCAGCGTGTTCACGCTCATGCTGTTCGGTTGGGTCTCGGACCAGTTCGGTCGCCGCCGGACCTATCTGTTTGGTGCGGTGGCCTCCGGCCTCTTCGCCTTCCCGATGTTTGCTCTGCTCGACACTCGCAACGTCATTCTCATCGCGTTGGCGATTGTCATCGGATTCGTGTTCCATGACTCGATGTACGGTCCGCAGGCGGCATTCATGTCAGAGATGTTCGACACGAAAGTCCGTTACACCGGTACCTCGTTGGGTTACCAGCTGGCGTCCACCATTGCCGGTGCCGTCTCACCAGTGTTGGCAGTGTATCTGCTGCAGGTCGCCGGTGGGCGTCCATGGCTGGTGGCCGTCTACATGATCGGTGCCAGCATCATCAGTGTCCTTGCGACACTGATGGCTCCAGAAACTCACCGGGGCAACCGACGCAAGCCGCAAACGGGCGATGCGTCTAATGGGGCCACTGCCGATCACTCAGATAACTCGGCCGCACTGGGGCGAACTGCTTCAACTGCACGTTCGGCAGTCCGTTCAACCGAGCAGAAGATAACTGAGCCGCAGTGACGACCGCAGCGCGGAAGTGGCGACAGATGCTGCTGCTGGCGGCTGTTGAAGTCATGGGGCTGACAGTGTGGTTCTCTGCCACAGCAGTATCGCCGTCACTCCAGGACGAATGGTCGATCGATTCGCTTGGCGCAGTTTGGTTCACGGCCTCCGTTCAGCTGGGATTCGTCGCGGGCGGGGTCACCTCCGCCCTGCTGACGCTGGGTGATAGGTTTCCACCGCACTTCGTCATCGGCTCAGCCGCTTTCGGTGCCGGTCTGTCCACAGTCATGCTCGCGATTGCGGCAGACGGGTTGTGGCCCGCGATCGTACTGCGTTTCCTCACCGGGATGTTCTTGGCCGGGGTGTATCCGATTGGTATGAAAGTGATGTCGACATGGGCTTCGCCGCGTCAGCGTGGCATCGCGTTCGGGCTCCTATTGGGAGCACTGACCGTGGGATCGGGACTGCCTCACTTGATCTCCGGGCTGGGTGACCGATTGCCATGGAGAATGATCATGGTCATCGCAGCTTGCATTGCCATCGTCGCTGGCTTCATCGCGGTGATGTGGATTCGTCCAGGAGAGCATGGAGGCGGGACGACTGCACGACCGAAGATTCGATATGCCTGGGAGGGTTTCAGAACACGGGCTCCGCTGTTGGCCAATCTCGGCTACTTCGGACACATGTGGGAGCTGTACGCATTATGGACCTGGTTGCCGACCTACCTGCTCTTCAGCCAGAAGAACATGGGCGAGGCAACGAATTCCGGTCAGATCGGCCTGTGGGCATTCATCGCAATCGGAGCAGCAGGACTGGCCGGCTGTCTGATCGGAGGGTGGATCGCCGACAGATTCGGCCGCAGCGCGGCGGCGGTGTCTGCGTTGGTCGTCAGCGGCATGTGCTGCCTGCTCTCACCGGTCATGTTCTCCGTCGCCGAGCCGTTGCTGCTCGTGTTCCTCATCGTCTGGGGCGCCTCGGTCATCGCCGATTCCGGTGTCTTCTCCACTGCGTTGAGTGAGAGCGTCGATCCGAACTACGTCGGTACCTCCCTGACTGCCCAGACCACCATCGGTTACCTCATCACCGTCATCACTATCCAACTTGTACCGCTGACGGCGAACCTCTCCAGTTGGCAGTTTGCGTTCCTCATTCTGCTGCCGGGCCCGATAGTCGGTGCGATTGCCATGCATATGCGACGTCGCGAACAGCCCGATAGCCGTACAGAAGACGAACCCGTCGGCGAAATCGTCGGCACCACCAGAAGAAGTATTAAGCAGAACGAATAGGAGAACCACTCATGACGAACAACCCAGTAGCCGGACAGACTGCCGAACTCACTCGGACCGTCACCCGTGACGATATCGTGAAATTCACCGACATCAGCGGGGACAGGAACCCCCTCCACTACGACGATAACGCCGCCAAATCCTCGAAGTTCGGCGAGATCGTCGTCCAAGGCGGAATCACCAGTGCCATCCTCAACGCCGTTGTAGCAGAGGAACTGCCTGGTCCCGGAACCGTCTTCCTCAGCGTCAATTGGGACTTCAAAGCCCCGGTGCGCCCCGGCGACACCATCACCGGACGAGTCGAGGTCATCGAAGCACGGTCCGATAAGCCCGTGACGAAGCTCAAGACCCAGGTCGTCCGCGGCGACGGAACGATCGCCCTTGACGGTACGGCCGTGTGCTACACGATGTCTTTCGACTGAGTGACTCGAGCGTTAACCACCGCACTACTAGGCCAGATCAATTGGCCAGGACACGAACAAGGAGCAGATATTGTCCACAACAGCACGTAAACCTGTGCTCGTCAGCGCCGCACGGACACCTGTGGGAAAATTCAACGGTGCACTGAAGACCGTCGACCCGCTGGACCTCGGGGGCGCCGCCGTCGCCGAGGTGATGAGAAGCTCCGGAGAAATCGTCCTCGACCATGTCATCATGGCCAACATCGTTCAGGCCGGAAATGGTCAGAACCCGGCTCGTTCAGCAGGGCTGCGAGGAGGCGTGGAGACGACGGTTCCTGCGATCACACTGAACAATGTGTGCTTGGCGAGCATGTATGCGGCTGGTATGGCGTCCAATCTGATCAAGTCCGGTGAGATGGACGCGGCAATCGTCGGCGGTTTCGACTCCATGAGCCGCGCTCCACATGCTGTGCAGCTGCGGCAAGCACGAGCGGTAGGCGATGAGCCTGCTGTCGATCTGTTGATGAAGGACGGGCTGTGGTGTGCCGTATCCGACTCCGGGATGGGACCGATCGCGGACCGGGCCAATGCCGATATCGGCATTTCACGAGCTGCCCAGGACGAGTACGCCGTCGAGAGTCATCGTCGTGCCCACTCTGCGACTGAAGCCGGACGTCTTGCCGATGAGATCGTGGCGTTAAACGAACTTGCGACAGACGAGGGAATTCGTCACGACTCATCAACAGACCGCCTGCAACGGCTGCGGCCGGCTTTCACTGAGGGCGGCACAGTCACGGCGGGAAACGCATCGCAGATGTCGGATGCCGGTTCTGCAGGTTTGATCATGACCGAAGCACTCGCCCAAGCTCACGGACTCGAACCCATTGTCGAATTCGTGGGCACCAGCACGGTGGCAGGGCCGGATCCGTCATTGCACCTCAAACCGGCATCTGCTGCTCGGAAGCTTCTTGAGAAGACCGGACTGCACGTGAGCGATATCGGACTCTGGGAGGTCAATGAAGCCTTCGCCGGTGTCGCCCTCGCCACCGCACATGACCTCGAGGTCGACTTGGGCATCGTTAACGTCAATGGAGGCGCCATCTCGATCGGTCATCCGCTGGGCGCGTCAGGGTTCCGCATCACGATGAGCTTGGCATTTGAGATGCGAAGGAGAGGCGTCGATCACGGTATCGCGACGATGTGCGGCGGAGGTGGTCAGGGGCAGGCGATCCTATTGCGACTGCGATGAGAAGATGATTCTATGACTGAAGGGGAAGGTGCTTCATGGCAATTGGCTGATGACTCATTGACGGCTACTGTCGTCGACTACCTGCAGACTCAGGCCGAGAAGATAGGCGCGCTCCTGGTTGACGCCTACAAGGCAGAGATCGTCGACTATCGATCTCTCCCGGAGGGGTTCATCGATAGAGACGTGGCCGAGATGGCGCGCCGGAATCTGCTCACTCTTCTGAGCTGGCTGTCGGGAGAGGTTGACGAGAAGCGCAGCCTAGAAGAGTTTCGCAATAGCGCGGTGCGCCGCTTCCGTCAGGGTGTGTCGGTCCAATCACTTCTCCATGCATATCGAGTATGGGGGCAGGTGGTTTGGAGCGAAATCTCTCAGTTGCCAGAATGTCAGGCTTCTCCCTCAACCGGATTCGCCGTCGCTGGGGAAATAATGCGCTACGTCAATAGCGTGTCGCTGGCGGTGGCGAATTCCTATCTCGAGGAATCGGAGAACGTCATCCAAGACCGGCAGTTGGCCGAGCGTGATGTGCTCGAAGAACTCATTTCCGGATCTCCGCTATCGGCACGGGTGAACAGTTACCTTTCACGTCTCGGGATGAGGTTGGGCCAACAGCATTGCGTTGTCCTTCTGCGTAGGCGTCATTCGGCTGTTGCCGAACCGCATTCGACTCGCGATAGCCTATCCGCCGTGCGTCGTTTGCTCCCGAACGCACCGTCACAGCGCCCATTGGTCGGAATGCGGGAGGAAGAAATCGTGGTCGTCCTTCATGCTTCAGGTCCACATGGAACCGATATTCGCGAAGTGGCCAACACTTTGGCGGCAGAACTTGAAGGTCTAGTGGTCGGGGTCAGCCGGGTGCGTGGTGGCGAGCAGGGCATCTCGCTGGCCTATGGTGAAGCTGCGGATGCTGTGCGCGTAGCTGACTTTCAGAGCGAGCGTCGAGCGTTCTTTTATACCGATGTCCTGCTGCAAACTGTGATTGAAAAGTCTGGACTCAGTGGTGCGATTCTCAGCGAGACATTTGATCCGCTTGCTGAGTATGACCGTCGACATAGCTCGGACCTTGTGCAGACACTGCAGACCTATATTTCCCATCGTTTCAATCTCACGAGGACCGCTGAACAGCTCAATGTGAGACCGAATACCGTTCGCTACCGCCTTGAGCGAATCAAGGAGGTCTCGGGCAGAGACGCGAACCAGTCGGATGACTTGGTTCTTTTAGCGCTCGGTGCGAAAATCACGAGCCGCACTGCAGGAGAGACGCATGACCGGATATTCGAGTGAGAGTTACAGCGTTCAGATCTCCTGAGAATCGAGACGAGTGGATTCAACATCTCCGAGATCAAGAACACGTTCGTGTCGATGGTCGAGGCAGGTATTGAGGCGATCATTTCGAGTGCGTTTATCTTAATCGCACTGGTCTGCTAGCCGTCGGCTGTCCTGAACTAAGTTTGCCTCAGCGCGTACTACGATGCGAACGGCGCCAAGTGAAGCGACCATGCTCCCTTCAAAGTGATCGATCTGCTCTCAGAAGACCGATCTGCGACGTTCCACGCCTGCTCGTAACCAATTGCTGTCACGCCGCCATGTCAACCGATGCCAGTGGTGGGCCTTGAGCAGCTCATATTTGTCCGACCGAACCTCACTACGTCTCAAATTTCCAACTTGATAGGACAAGTGGGCAGCTGTACTGTCAACCTATGGACGATTTGTTTCGGAGCATCCAGCGCGACCTTCAACGGCAGATCCGCTCAGGAGAACTTCCCGAAGGAGCGAAACTCCCCAGCGAGAATGAACTCTGCGCGCGGTACTCGGTGAGTCGGCCGACGGCACAACGCGCACTCAACGAGCTTGCCGCCGAGGGGGCCGTCGTGCGCCAGAAGGGCCGCGGGACATTCGTGGCAACCTCGCGGCAGCAGATCAACCTTCTGTCATTCACCAACCCGGCCGTAGCCCGTCACGGCGGTCCTGGGCGGCACGAAGTGCTCTCGGCCCAGGTGACTGTCGCTTCCGACGCCCTGTTACCGCTCCCTGGAGCTGCCGCCGAGACCGCCGTCACCGAAATCGTCCGTCTGAAGTTCGATGCTCTCGATCGTCCGCATGCGCTCGAGACACACGTCATCCTGTTCTCCACCGCACCGACGATCCTCCGCCAGAAGCTCGAAGACCTCGTCATCCTCGACCATCTGAAGTCCAATGATGTCGATGTGGATACCATTCGCGTCTATTTGGAGCCGACACTCGTCAGTGACCGTGAAGCCCAACTGCTCACGTGCGAGACGGGCACACCAGCGCTGAGGCGTCGCCGTGAGCTACGTGCACCGGACGACCAGGTACTGGAGACGACAGCAACCTTGGTCCGACCAGGGACCTCCGAGTTCTACATCGAACTGCCCGCCAACTGACAACGAACGACCACAGAGGACCTCATATGCACATCATCGTCATCGGCTCAGGGATGCTCGGGCTCAGCACCGCCGACAGTCTGGTCATGTCAGGAGCCGACGTCACGCTCGTCGATGCCCGAGACCTGGGCGCCGGCACTTCCGGCACGAGCTTCGCCTGGACGAACGCCAATGGAAAGCTCGACCCTGCGTATCACGAACTCAACATCGCCGGGATGAACGAGCACTCCAGACTCGCTAGCACTCTGCCGGGGCCGCGCACGTACCATCGATCGGGCGGACTGCAGATGGCCGATGTGCACCAGGCACCGCAACTGGAGGAAAGGATCGCTCGCCTCAGCGAGCTCGGATATCCATCCGAGCTGCTCTCAGCCGACCGCGTAGGCGAGATCGCCGGAGACATCTCAGTTCCCGAGAACATCGAACTGATCGCGCATTTTCCATCAGAAGGATATGTGCTCACCGAACAGCTGCTGCGCAACCTTCGTGCACACGCTGTCGAACATGGCGCGAAGCTGATCAGGGGGACTGTCACGGAGGTGGAAGAAGGTGGCGCTCAGGTCGCGGTCCACCTCGGCGATGGACGTGTGCTCTCTGCAGATCGTGTCGTGCTCGCCACGGGACGCTGGACTCAGGCGCTCGCTCAAGCCTCAGGATTCGAGACTCCGATGAACGACGAGATCGGTCTGGGGTCTGCGGTGACGGGTCTTCTCGGCTATGTGAGGACGAATTCGACGCAGGTGAAGTCGGTCGTGCACACGCCCGAGCTGAATCTGCGACCGGGGGAGGACGGAGCGATCGTCGTTCAGGCTCTCGACCTCAACCCGCGAGTCGATCCCGCGGCCCCACCAACGAACGAAGGTTCATTTGCCCAGGAGATGGCGACGAGATTCACTGCAGTGACGAAGGACGCACCGCCGGACCTGATCGACCTGCGCGTGAGCTATCGGTCGCTGCCTGCGGACGGTTTCACGATCGCCGGATTCGCTGCGGGCCTATCTCGAACTTACTGCCTCGTCACACACAGCGGAATCACGCTTGGCCCACTTCTCGGCCGGCTGGTTGCCGAGGAGCTCATCGCCGACAGCCAGCAGGACTTGCTCGACAAATTCCGGCCGACCCGATTCGAACATGCCACGGCAACAGCTGGCGGCGTAGACCTGCCATTGCAGCTCGGCGATCAGTAACACGACTCTCACGTCGATCAAAGGAGACCGATGACTACACGAACCACCGCCGGCCCCGTTGCTCCCGAACGGCTCCCACTGCTGTACCGGGCGATCGGTTTCATCGAGCGGATCGGCAATCTGCTTCCGCACCCGTTTTGGCTGTTCTGGATCATGGCTGGGCTGCTCGGCGTCATCAGCTGGGTGCTCTCAGCAGCCGGCGTCTCTGTGACGCTGCCCGAGTCCGATGAGGTCGTCGAGGTCAAGAACCTGCTGTCGACCGATGGTCTCAAGTACGCCATCGAATCGGCGTTGGACAACTTCGCATCCTTTCCGCCCCTGGCGGTCGTGCTCGTCGTCTTGCTCGGTGTGAGCGTCGCTGAGAAGAGCGGCGTGCTGGAAGCCCTCATCCGGCTGACGATCATCAGATTGCCGAAACGGTGGGTGACCTTCGCGATCGCCTTCAGCGGAATGATCGCCCACATCATGGGCGACGCGGCCTACTTGGTGATGATCCCGCTGGGAGCGATGTCCTTCAAAGCTGCGGGGCGGAGTCCCGTTCTCGGTGTAATGGTGGCTTACGCTTCGGTATCCGCGGGGTTCAATGCGAGTCCGCTCGTCACTCCCTCCGATGCGATCCGCTCTTCGCTGGCATCGGCTGCGGCCCAGACGGTGGACTCGAGCGCTTCGATCACACCGGTGGCAACCTATTTCTTCTCGGCCACCTCGTCGATGCTCCTGGCCGTGATCATCACGTTGGTGGTGGAACTCGTGCTCGCTCGGCGAGAGGATTTCAAGGTTCCTGCTGAAGAATCGGCCAACGCCAGCGGAGTCACCCCACCCGGTCGACCTGGGGAGGACGACACCGACGTCGCCGAGTCGATGACACTCGACGACAGTCAGACTCGCGGTTTGCTCCGGGCAACGGCGGCCGGAGTGGTCTTCATCGTCGCAGTCGTCGTCATCCTGCTGTTGCCGGATTCACCGTTCATCGAACCCGGCCAGTCCCTGGTCGAATCGATGGTCCTCGACAACATCGCGATCTTCATCTCGCTGTTCTTCACTCTGACAGGAATGGTCTACGGGTACAGCACCAGGGCCTTCACCACTGTCAGAGCTGTTCCGGAGGCGATGATCGCTGGTGTGGTCAATCTTGCGCCTGTCATCGTCCTCTTCTTTGCCGTGGCCCAATTCCTCGCATACTTCAGCTGGACGGGAATCGGCTCCGTGCTCACAGTCAACGGCGCAGATCTGCTCCAGAGACTCGAGGCTCCGCACCTGGTCGTGCTCATCGTCATCATCGTCGGAGTGGCGTTCATCAACATGATCGTGACGAGCGGTTCGGCGATGTGGGCGATCTTCGCACCCATTCTCGTGCCGATGATGATGTACTACGGTGTTCGTCCCGAGGCCGCCATGGTGTCGTTCATGATCGGAGATTCCGTGACGAACGCCGTGACACCGATGAGCGCCTATTTCGTCCTCGCGCTCGGATACGTACAGCGATATCGCAAGGACGCGGGGATCGGCACACTCATGGCCTTCACGGTTCCGCTCTCGGTCGCGATCCTCATCGGCTGGGGCCTGTTCTTCTGCCTTTGGTACCTGCTGGGCATTCCGCTTGGCCCTGGTGTCGTGCTTCATTGACAGCCGTGTGACTGATGAGTGCCCGGTTCTTGCCACAGTAGTCAGGAACTAGCTGGTGTCTAAGGGCAATCCCGTCGCCGAGGTGATCGCCGGTGGCTTCGTCGCTCAGGTCCCCTGCGCGGTGGCCAAGGAAGATCCGTGGCGGCGGCCGCACAATTGTGGGAGGCCAAATTCCGAGAGTACTCGGACCGCTGCGTCTCTACTGACTCCAGCCGGTGAGGGTGCGTGTCGCTTCGGCTCCGGGCAGCGCACGGCCGAGAATATCGCGTACGGCGGCGTAGGCGAAGACGAGCCCGGGCCCGATTGTGATCCCGGGGGCGTGATAGACCGCGCCCATCAACATTCCGTTGAACATCGTGAATTCGTGCAGCGGGGCACGGACGAGAGCGTGCCGTTCGCCCAGCAGCCGCCCGTCGAAGGGATATGGTTCGAGGGCGGGGCCGGACAGACGCGAGCCCGGCAGCTGGGTGTGATAATCGGGGTGCATCGCCCGCGCGCGATAGGTCACTCGGGATCCGGTCTCGAGGACGGTTACCGCTTCGGGGCCGAGGTCGAGGAATCTCGCCCGCAGGCGCGTGGGTGAGTGGGTGAATGGGAGCCGATCGAGGCGTCGAGGAAAGCCAGCGCCTCGGCCCGCGTGTCGACGGCTCCGATCTCCTCTGCCCGATGGGTGCCCGGCACCCACGTGGTTCCGGCGGTGAAGGCGGCCGTTCCTCCGACGTGCTCGGAGCGTTCGACGACGGCAATCCGCAGACCTGCGATCGCAGCGAAGTTCGCCGCTGACAGCCCCGCTCCACCGGCCCCGACGACGAGGACATCGAGTTCGACTCCGGTCTTCAGCGCCGCGGGTGATATTCGCGCAGCGTAGGACTCAACAAGTCGGCGTCTTTGCCCGGAGGAGTGCCGGTGCGGAAACCGAATTCGACATCAAACGGAGAGTCCATATCTGAGAGCGAATATTCTTCGACCGCAAATTGCACGTCCCGAGGCCGAAGGCTGTCGCAAGGAGCGAGGAAGCGCTATGGTCGCAGAGTGAGATCCGAGGCGGAATCGGAAATGCTGCGCTTGGTGCGTTCTCACGCATCCGAGCTCATCGACAGTCTTGCCGAACTGGGTGGTCGCGATATCTCAGTGTTCGGCAGCGTAGCGCGCGGCGAAGACGGTCCCGACAGCGATGTCGATCTGTTGGTCGACCTGGACGAGTCTGTCGGGCTTTTCCGACTGCTGGAAATGCGGGCTGTTGCTGAACAGATACTGGGGCGTAAAGTCGACGTAATTCCTCGGCGCGACTTAAAAGCTGAGGTGTTGGAAGCTGCGTTGTTGGACGAATACCGACTTTAGCTATCCTCTTACCTGACCAGCTTTTGCCTACGACTGCTTGTACCCGAGCTTCGTTGAAATCTCCCGTGCCGTCGCTTTCATTACTGGCACCAGTGCCTGCATTCGATCCTTCGGCATGTAGGGGCGCGTGGCCGACAGTGAGATGCCGGCGACAATCTCCCCGCTGCCGTCTTGAACCGGCGCGGCTACGCACCTGATTCCTGGTTCATTCTCTTCCAGGTCGAATGTCGCCCCATCTTGCGTGTAGCCGACCATCCGTTTGACGAATGCCTCCACCGCTGAGGCATCTGCCCCTGGACTCTCTGTAACGAACAGCTGTTCCCAACGCTCTTCCTGCCCCAACAGCAACGCCTTTCCGACTCCGGTGCGGGTCATTGGCATACGGTGACCGATACGCGAGCGCATCTCGGCCCCTCGCGTGCCGGGAATCTTGTGGAGGTAGAGTACGGACTCGCCGTCCTCGACCGAGAGGTGGATGGTGTCCTGAGTCCGTTCGGCCAGCGCCTCGAGGCTATCCCTGGCGACCACCGGCAGCGGGTCTTGATTGAGCGCGGTGAAACCATATTCGATGAGCGTGGGCCCGAGTCGAAACTCTCCAGGCGAACCGTGGCGCAGGTACCCCATCTGTACCAGCAGCTGAATCATCCGGTGGGCACTTGACCGACCCACGCCCGTGGTCTCAACGATCGCTCTCAGCGTCGTCGATCCACCAGCGACAGCGCTGACGATCTGCAGCCCACGAGCCAGCGTCTGAGTGCCCTGAGGGATAGCGGAATTCGCAAATGTGTCGTCGTCAGGCATGGCACCACTATGTCATGAATCCCACATATAGGGACAGTGGTGGCGCATAATGGAACCTCTGCCCATAGTGGCACTTATGGCAAAACAGGCACCACCCGGGGACCCGCAGATGATCGGCCTCGACTGGGGAACGAGCTCGCTGCGAGCCTTCCTCATCGGCAGTGACGGAACGGTTCTCGCCGAACGCAACGGCTCCGACGGGATCATGGCCGTCAGCCCGGACGCAGCCGACCTCCGAGGTGAATTCTCTCGTATCGCTCAGACCGCTATCGGTGACTGGCTGCCTGCCCACGGTTCTCTTCCGCTCCTGGCATGCGGAATGATCGGTTCGACCCAGGGAATCGCCGAGGCGGGATACCTCGATCTGCCCACCGACCTCGGTGCCGTTGGCGGCCAACTGATGACGGTTGAACTGACCATCGGCGAACTCCACATCGTTCCCGGACTGCAGAAGACTTCGACAGACGCGACCGCCCCCGATGTCATCCGGGGTGAAGAGACCGAACTGCTCGGTCTGCTCTCCGCCGGCCAGACAGAACCGACAACGGTAGTCCTCCCCGGTACGCACACCAAATGGGTGAGCTGTGAAGGAACTCGGGTCACCGACTTCTCCACTTCCATGAGCGGAGAAGTCTTCGGACTGTTGAGCACCTCGTCGATCCTCAGCCGTCTGGCCGAACCCACCGATGACTTCCACCTTGACGCCTTCGACTGGGGGCTGAGCGTCGGCGCTGACGATCCCGCCGCACTCACCTCCTCGATCTTCTCCGCACGCACCTGGGCCCTCGACGGACGACTGCACGCCGAGGCAATCAACGACTACCTCTCGGGAATGCTCATCGGCGCCGAGGTCGCCAGCCAACTCACGACCAAAGCCGACTCTGCCGCCCCCTTCATCGTCTGTGGAACCGCGGACCTCACGATGCGATACTCACGCGCCCTCCGCCGACACGGGCGAGAGACGACAGAAGCGGATCCGCGGGCCGCTGCCACCGGACTCTTCCGCATCGCCGAACAATCCGGCCTCGTGCCGACCAAGGAGACCACAAATGACTGACACTGTTCCCACCGGCCTCATCGCCATCCTCCGCGGGGTTCGCTCTGACGAGGTCCTCGACATCGCCGAGGGGATCGTCGCTGCAGGGTTCTCCGCCATCGAAGTCCCGCTCAACTCACCGGACCCCGTGGCTTCGATCGAGGCATTGGTCAACCGATTCGGTGATGAGGTGGAGATCGGTGCCGGCACGGTTCTCACCGCCCGGCAGGTCCGCGACTGCAAGCAAGCCGGTGCCCGCATCATCGTCGCCCCCGACACCGATACCGAAGTCATCCAGACCGCGCTCGGGATGGGGCTCACCCCGTACCCGGGAGCCGCGACCCCGACCGAGGCGTTCGCTGCCATCAAAGCAGGCGCCACCAAGGTCAAACTCTTCCCATCCTCGGCGGTCGGAATCAGCGGGATGAAGGCGTGGAGCGAGGTTCTTCCTGCCGGCACCGAACTCTTCCCCGTCGGGGGAGTGGGAGCCGACAACGCTGCCGAATGGCGCAACGCCGGTGCTGCCGGCCTGGGCCTCGGTTCCTCGCTCTATCGCCGAGGCGACCGCCCTGAAGTCGTACATGACCGGGCCGAGGCGATCGCCTCGGCGTGGGCCCAGGCCCACTGACCCAACGATGACAAGCAGATGACTACACCAGACGAAAGGCCAGACCAATGAAGATCACGTCGATGACGACGTACACGGTGCCGCCGAGGTGGCTGTTCCTCAAGATCGAGACGGATGAAGGGATCGTCGGCTGGGGCGAGCCGATCATCGAAGGCAAGGCCGCCACGGTTGCCGCCGCCGTCGATGAACTCTCCGACCTGATCATCGGCAAGGACCCCGCGAACATCGAGGATTTGTGGACGATCATGTATCGCGGCGGCTTCTATCGCGGTGGGCCGATCCTCATGAGTGCGATCTCAGGTATCGACCAAGCGCTGTGGGACATCAAAGGCAAGTCACTCGGCCAGCCAGTGCACCAGCTGCTCGGTGGGAAGGTCAGGGATCGGATCCGCACGTACTCGTGGATCGGCGGCGACCGACCCGGCGACACAGCTGCGGCAGCACTGGAGACGAAGAACCGCGGGTTCACCGCCGTGAAGATGAACGCGACCGAAGAGCTGCAGTTCATCGATTCCTACACCAAAGTCGACCAGGTCATCGAAAACGTGCAGGCTGTACGGGAAGCCACAGGCGACGACTTCGGCATCGGCATCGACTTCCACGGTCGCGTGCACAAGCCGATGGCCAAGGTCCTCATCAAGGAACTCGAACCCTATCGACTTCTCTTCATCGAAGAACCTGTGCTCTCCGAACACTTCGGATCGCTGCGTGACGTCATGGCGAACACCCCGACGCCGATAGCACTGGGGGAGCGACTGTTCTCCCGCTGGGACTTCCGCGAAGTGATCGCCTCCGGTGCGGTCGACATCATCCAGCCCGACGTCTCCCACGCCGGCGGTATCACCGAGACGCGGAAGATCGCGATGATGGCCGAAGCCTACGATGTGGCGCTGGCGCTGCACTGTCCCCTGGGGCCGATCGCGCTCGCCTCCTGTCTGCAGGTCGATGCCGGCAGCTACAACGCGTTCATCCAGGAACAGAGCCTGGGCATCCATTACAACACGAGCAACGACCTGCTCGACTACGTCACCGACGCTTCCGTGTTCAACTACGACGACGGCATGATCGACATCCCGTCCGGGCCCGGGCTCGGCATTGAGGTCAATGAGGACTACGTCATCGAACGCTCGGCCGAGGGGCACCGGTGGCGCAATCCCATCTGGCGTCACGACGACGGCTCGTTTGCGGAATGGTGAGGAGCTAACAATGACTCAGCTGAAAACGCAGATGACCACGCGCCCGACTCGGATGCGCTACATCATCGCGCTCCTGCTCTTCATCACCGTCGTCATCAACTACATGGACCGGGCCAACCTGTCCATTGCGATGCCGGCGCTGTCCCAAGAGTTCGATCTCACCACGGGCCAGCAGGGACTTCTGCTCTCGGCATTCGGGTGGACCTACGCCGCGATGCAGCTGCCCGGCGGATGGCTCGTCGACCGAGTGCGACCTCGAGTACTCTATGCCTCCTGCTTGGTGCTGTGGTCCCTGGCCACACTGTTCATGGGAATCTCCGGCGGGTTCATTGCCCTCATCATCCTCCGGCTCCTGGTCGGCGGATTCGAAGCGCCCGCCTACCCGATCAACAACAAGGTGGCCACCGCGTGGTTCCCCGAGCGTGAGCGCGGACGGGTCATCGCCTTCTACACTTCGGGGCAGTTCATCGGCCTCGCGCTGCTCACCCCCGTACTGTCCTGGCTGCAGACGGTGCTCACGTGGCACTGGGTCTTCATCCTCACCGGGGTCGTCGGCATCATCTGGGCGTCCATCTGGTGGTTCGTCTACCGCGAGCCGCGTGACAAGTCGGGAGTCAACCAGCCCGAGATCGACCTCATCGCCTCGGGCGGGGGACTAGTCGATATTGAATCCGGTGCGACGAAGGAAACCAAGCCGAAGCTCAAATGGTCGGATGTGAAGGTAGTGCTCTCCAGACGGAAGCTGTGGGGCATCTACCTCGGCCAGTTCTGCCTGACTTCGACCCTGTGGTTCTTCCTCACATGGTTCCCGACCTACCTCGTCGACTACCGAGGGATGGACTACATCGAGTCGGGCTTCATGGCCTCACTACCGTTCATCGCCGCCCTCGTCGGGGTACTGCTTTCGGGGTGGGTCTCCGACTTAATGGTGAAAAAGGGACTGTCACTGGGCACCGCGCGGAAGCTGCCGATCATCATCGGCTTGGCGATGACGGTGTTCATGCTCGGCGCGAACTACACGGATTCGACTGCGTTGGTCATCGTGTTCATGTCAATCGCCTTCTTCGGCAATGGCTTTGCTTCGATCACTTGGTCGCTGGTGTCCGCTCTCGCTCCCGAGCGACTGTTGGGTCTGACTGGAGGCATGTTCAATTTCATCGGCAACCTGTCCTCGATTGCGACCCCGATCGTCATCGGCTTCCTCGTCACCGACATCGACTTCGCGCCTGCGTTTATATACATGGCTGCGATCACCATTGTCGGTGTGCTGTCATACGTGTTCCTCGTTGGGAAGGTTGAACGTGTGGAGGAATGACTGGCTAATTTGAAAGCTACAAGTTAGTCAACCCCCTGGGCTGAGCAGCTTTGTGAGCTTCGCGCTGCCTTTGGGTTACCCGTGGTTACGATCCGCCTTCGCCACAGAGGTGATTAGCATCACCCCTGGTTCCGTTTCATTTTGTTTAATATCGAAAATGGCTTCTTTAACGAGGTCGATATTGTCGTCGATCCAGGCCGCTGAGATGATACCGCGGAGTCGTTGGCAATCCGTATGACTTTGCCACACATCACGAGGACCTTCGCGGCCTGTGACCAGGTTCAGTTGGCTTCGCCGGCACCATAGCCTATTAGTAGTAAAGTTCATCTCACCTGAGCAACGCAGGAGCGGGATTAGTCGCGTTATCAAACGACACGCATAAATGATGTGGCAATCCGCAATTTACGAAGTCAATTTGGTGATTCGAATCTGTTAGGCACAAAAATTCGGCTATACGATTCGATACTACTGAGAATTTCCAGGCGAGTATCAACCCACGGACGTCCGCTCAGCTGAAGACTTGCATCTTGAAGTTTTGCTCGAATCGAGCAACCCATTCGCGGGTTCAGTATCGCGAACGATGATACATCCTTCCCGGTCTCTGCCAAGATCGCGGAATACAGTAGGACTTGCCTCACATCTCTCGGTGAAAAGTTTCTAGATACGCATTTGAACTCGACGAGCAGATCGCCGCACAATAGATCAGCCTCAGACGCTCTCAGCGCCGCAAAGCCCGGAACAACGGGCATCCACTTGCGGGTTTCTTGATCGAAAGATTCAATACTAGACAAGATTGCGTCCCGTAGCTGGTAAACAACACGCCTATTAGCGCTCGAAATCGGCGAGTTCTTCACGTTGTCGAGCCGAGCAATCTTCTCCTTAGCAACTGCGAACGCTTGATCGTCCGGCAGGGTTTCGGTCGCGAGCATGAAAGCAGTTTCAGAAATCAGATCCCAGCCCTCGCTAGGACCGCCACTCTCCTCATCGACACTTCCGATTTGCTGCTGTCCGATAAATGCGGATTCAAACGGAGTTAGAGTCCGCCAGAACATCGGCATGGAGGCGATTTTCTCGACAGTGAATTTCATGGCGATTCCTGGACAAATGGATGGCGCACTCTTGGAAGCGTCTTTAGCGCACTTTTTCGCCAGTGTTTACCCTCATCGCCCAACACATAAGACGCTCGGACGAATTCCTCTTGCAATCTCGGATGCATGGAACCAAAATGAGTCTTCTTGACCCGTAGCCAGTATGCAAGCCCCCAACTAGAGAAAACCTTCATAGTTTCGGCCTGAACTAAAGCCGAGGGCCCGCCTGATGCTCCATAGGTTCGTGTGTATATGTGGTTTAACAACTGCTCATTCGCCCTCGATTTGCACGCACCGATGATACGAATGCAATATACCATGTTGATTTCAGAGTCGGAAATATATCGGTCACGATCGACCAAAGAACGTACTTGATCGACTAATTGCACCACCTGATCTCGATCTCCATCAGCTACAAGCTTCTCGACGACGTAAAGTAGCGATCTGAGCACTTTGGGAAGAACTGGATACAATTTATTCGTGTGCGATAGCATAGTTTGACAAGCTTGAACTTGAACGTTTGCCGGCATCGCGTGTAACGATCTTGCGATTTTAGCCACAACACTTAGGTCAGAACGACCCTTAGACAGTTCTGTTGCTAGCAGTTCCATCAGATTGAACTGGTCAAGTGCGCTTCTCAGCTTTTCATAATCTTCTTCAGCGTCTGGAGCATAGGGATCATAGTATAGTCTAATTCCTAGAAAATGTTGGGCGGACCCCGTCTCTGCCCCGGAATAGTCCAACGAATCAATAAACTCACGTGCTGGAACGAGATTAGTTTTATGTTTTTGTAGACTTAAGCCTTCGGTTTCAAAAAAGTATTCTGACAAAATCGCGGTAATGTGATTGGCTTCGTCCACGGAATCTACGAATACTCGGTAATCATCGGCATACCGAGTAAACTTCAAATTCAAATGGTTAAGCATGTATTGATCTGCGGCCATCAGCAGAACTTCGGACAGAATCCGGGAAGCAGGGCCACCGATTGGTATCCCGAAAGATCTGCCTGTGTTGAATTGCATTAGCATCGAGTTCAGCATGCCCGGTATTGAAGAACCCGGCAAAACATATTTAATTTCATTTTCCATGCGATGTAGGTATATTCGTGAGTAAAAATCAGCGAGATCTAGCATCAGAACATATTTATGGTCATTCGCGCTGCTTCTCGCCGCATCAAGAAACTGCCCCCAACCTCCGACTAAAAATAGATCATGGTGGCTATCGTCCTGGACAAATCGATGCGAGAATACTATCTTCTCGTCGCAGGTGAGGCGTTGCTGTTCCGCGTGGTTGCCGATATGGATTGCCAACGAAAGATAGACTAGGTTCCAAAGCGGATCAATCTTTGTAACCCACCGATATCCGTGATAGCCTGCCGGTGAAATGCAAGATTGATTCACCGGAGGAACGGTATTTAGGGCACTCTCGAATGATTCTTTTGATGACAGAATTTCTGTTACTTTATCGATCATTTTGTTCCGGCTATTTTCGGAATATTCGGCCAATCTGTAGTCGAAGCTTCTCGGGAAAACGTCAGTATCAGAATGAACTTTTATATTATTTAGTGCTCGTTCTATTGTAGATCTCGTTACTTCGGGCATCTTCTCTCCGCTCGTTTTCATAAGTTTCAATTGACTCAACTGTTCGATACTTGCTGTCCACTATAGATTTAATCATACTACAATGATATTACCCACGTGCGTCTACTCTGTGCTTTCGTGTGGGGCCTGCGTGGATTGGGCGTGTAGTAGCCTTTTGCCGAAGTCGAGAGATTTCAGGTCAGTGGCTAACGCGATGTAACTGTTGAATACACCGTTGCGACTCAGAGTCGTTCTTGCGCAACTTGTCCCCGCCATACTTCGACACTGCGCTGGTCCTGTCCGGGCTTTCACTGGATCTGGTGATGGGGGTGTGCGGCAGTCTCTATGGGCGAGTCGGAACTCGCGCGCTGCTCGCCCGAGGGGGACCTGGCGCTTTAGTCTGTGCGGTTGCGAATGCCCAGCACTGATCTATGTAGTTGTCCAGGTCTGTCGTTGGTCTCAATCGGGCCGTTCGAGGTTCCCAGTCGGGTGAAGAAGGCCCGCTACTTCGGCGGTGCCTTGCTTCAGCGGCCCTCCCAGCCGTTTGAGCTCGACCAGCTCGGTCGCCAGGTTGGTTGTCAGGGTGTCAACGGCCGTTCGCAATAGTTTCTTCTTGCCTTCGCCGCGTTCGGCGGTTCAATAGGCGATCACGATGTCTTGGCAGATAGTCCAGGTGACTTCGACTTCGGTGAAATTCGGATCTGCTGTCGTCGAGTTTCGCGATCCTCTCCTGCTGCTTTCTCATGAGCAGAATGCTAACTGTATGCGGGGTCCGCCGCGCCCGATACAACGGGCGCTTTACCCGACTGGGGTGGGCGGCCTGTGTACTCCTGATGAAAACCGCGACGCGCCTCGCCGAGCGCATCACCGGCGAGTTTGAAGACGTGGAAGGGGTCGCTGACTTCCACGGCATCGGACGGTTGCTCGGGCGCCGCGGTCTTGAAACCGGAGAACCCGTCAATGAGGAAAACGTCGATACTTTCGCGCCATTCTCGCTGTCGGGCTCTCAATAATAGTTTGTGAGATGTCGGTGAGGAATCGAGACGCCGAGCGATTCAGAAGAACTCTTTCAGACGTTCTCGCAGAGCAGGGTCGCAGGTGTAAACATAAGTGCCCCGAATTCCTCGTGTGAGCAGCACGCTGTAAATGTTCTCTACGTATCGGAGAAGATCTGCATCTGAGTAGGTGATACCGAGCTTGGGATTATTCTCGCGTCCCTTTTTATCGTGATAGTTTTCTCGGTCGAAGACCAGCTTTCCAGCGTCGGGATCATAGCGGAGATCCTTGCCGATGATGACTCCGACGTAGTTGAGGTCGTAGCCCTGCACAGTGTGAATCGATCCAACCTCGTCGGTTGATTTCGGTGAGTTGATCCAATCTGTCGTGGTCGAATTCCAGCGCATCCGCTGTCCATCGAGTTCGATGTCGTACGCAGTCTTGTCGTTCTTGCTCTTCCATGGCCAGGCGTATCCTGCGACGAGTCGAGAGAGGCCATGGTCTGTTTCACGCTTGCTTAGCTCTCGCCGCATCTCGCCGAGATCTGTAAACATGCGGAGATCGTAGTCGCCGAAGTCCTCCCGGGTGGTCGGCGGATTGTCGCTGAGAATCGATCTGATGTACCCAACGTAGTCCTTGTCGGCCGAGATTCGCATCTGGGTTTGAAGAGGATAGAGCCTGCCAGCGGTTCTGGCTTGCGTTGCGAGCTCCTTTGTTTTGGTTGCCGGTAGATCGGCTGGCCTAACAGTCTGGCCGACGTCAAGCATGAGGATCGATTGTCTACTTTGCTTCTTGATCCAATCCAACTGCGTCTTCTGCGGATCGTCCCAGCCGAAGAGCTTCTCGTTGATCTCAGTGAATTTCTTGTTGAGCGGCCCCGCCGCCTGATTCGCGCGCTGGTTAAGCCTATGAGCTTCATCAACTACAAGAAGATCGAACGGTTCTGAGCTCTCGCCCACCTGGAACGGCGTCAAGACCATGTCTTTGCGTAGTCCGGGCGTCAGCTTAAACACCTTGGCGATTGAGTCTCGCAACGATTGCTGGGGGACTACGATCGCGAATTTTAGATTCTCTAGCAGCTCGGCATGTCCAGCTGTGAAGTAGTCGCTGAAGATGGAATCGATGTCCAGCGGCTCTTCCGAATTATGCCGCCGGATGTCTTCGAGCAACTTGAGCATATATATGGCAACAACGGTCTTGCCGGTACCAGGGTTTCCTTCGACTACGGCAGTGTTGTCGACGCCACTTTCGAGATCCGCGAAGAAGCCTTCGAGTATGTCATCGACCGCGATGGCCTGATCATGGTTCAGCGCCTTGAAGGGTGAGAGCTTGAAGAGATCGCTGTTGATGATCTCTGGGACGGTGCGCTGGAATAGTTCTTCCTGAGATCGCAGTTCCTCGAAGATCTGCCGAAATGTTTTATTGTAGTTTTCGCGGTCGTAATAGTCCGCATCAGTGATACCTGCATTGAGGTTGAGAACTTGCCGACTGCCGTCACCATGGAACATTCGGATGAGGAACGACTCCAGATCCAGACACGCCGATTTGTTGAACGTGTCGTCGAGAACGACTCTCACCGACTGGAGACTTCGTTTTGAGTCGGACTCGAGGTGCTGCCTCATGCGTCCCTCGACGTTGAGGGATTCGCCGACGTAGACCTCATTCTTATTGTTCATGACGTAAACGACTGGCCAGTTCCGGTGACGCGGGTCGACGGATCCCCACGCCTTGACCCTGTCTGGCTCGAGTGGGAAGCGTTCGACCTTAAAGCTGGTCATATTTCACGCTCGTGCCTCGCGCCTTGTCCACTGGATACTTCTCGCGAGTCTTCGCAAGCTTTTCAAGAATGATGGTGTCGGGATCCAGTTCCAATTTATCGGCGAGCAGCATGCAATACGTCAGCACATCTGCCAGCTCGTCCTTCGCGGATTCGAGGTCTGCATCTCCCCATTGGAAACATTCGAGCAACTCTGCTGCTTCTATGGAAATACTCTTTGCGAGATTCTCGGGGGTGTGGAACTGTTGCCAATCTCGTTCGGCCATGAACTGGCGCACTGTGTCGGGAACAGAATCTTCGTACATGACTTTAAGGTATCAGCGACTTACGGCGACGGGACGGAATGGGGCTCAACTCAAATACTCGAGGACCAAGTGAGTGGAAATCTGGGAGAGTCCTGGCCGACGTCAGCGCCACAACAGTTTGGGCCCGAAGTTCCCAACTATAGACAGGAACTCCGGGCTCAAGCTGTGTTCGCTAAGTCAGGCTGTCGTCAGCACTACTTTGCCCGTGGTCTCACGTCCCTCAAGTGCACGATGTGCATCAGCAGCATCAGCCAACGCAAATGTCGCACCTACCCGGAAGTTCAGCCAGCCGTGCTCGATGCCGTTGAAAAGCATTGACGAGCGCTTCGCCAGTTCCTCCGACGAGCGGACGAACCACGCCAGCGATGGGCGTGACAGGAAGATTCCGCCGGAAGCATTGAGGCGCTGAATATCAAAAGGCGGCACCTGACCGGAGGCTCCGCCGAAGAGCACCATCGAGCCCAGCGGCTTCAGTGACGCCAGCGAGGCATCGAAGGTGTCATTGCCGACGCCGTCATAGGCGACCTCGACGCCCTCTCCATCGGTCAACTCGCGCACCTTCGCGGTCACGTCGACACCCTCGCCGTAGAGGAAGACCTCATCGGCTCCGGCTTTGCGGGCCAGCTCTGCCTTCTCCTCGGTGCTCACCGTCGAGATGACGTTGCCGCCCAGGTGCTTGATGATCTGGGTGAGCAGCAGCCCGACGCCGCCGGCACCGGCATGGACGAGTGCGGTGTGGCCGGGCTTGATCTCGTGCGAGCTCGTGGCCAGGTACTGGGCTGTCAGCCCCTGCAGCGGCATGGCGGCAGCGACCTCGGTACTCACGCCCTCGGGCACCCGCAGCAGATTGTCGGTCTTGACGACGACCTGGGTCGCATAGGAACCCGGGCCCTCGTGCCAGGCGACGCGATCGCCGACGGACCAACTCGCCACACCTTCGCCCACCTCGGCGATGCGCCCGGTGCCCTCAGATCCGACGATGTGCGGGTAGCTCATGGGATACGTGCCCGAACGACGGTACGTGTCGATGAAGTTCACACCCGCGGCCGCGACGTCGACGAGGACCTCGCCAGGACCGGGCCGAGGAGTGTCGATCTCATTGAACTCGAGAACCTCTGGTCCACCTGCTCGCATCGCCTGAATAGCCTGGCTCATCACGCCTCCTGCATATAATTTAATGCGCTGGTATAGTTATACATATGAATGATCTTACGGTTGCCGTCTCCGGTGCCACCGGATACGCCGGGGGAGAGGTCCTCCGGCTGCTGAGCACTCACCCCCACTTGAACGTCACAACGGTGTGCGGACATTCCACCGCGGGTGAGAAGCTCGGCCGACATCAACCCCATCTTGCCCGATATTCCGATTTCGTGGTCCAGGAGTCCACCGCCGAGGTGCTCGCCGGCCACGATGTCGTCATCCTCGCCCTCCCACACGGCCAGTCCGGACAGATTGCCGCCGAACTCGAATCCACGAGCCCGGGCACCCTCATCGTCGACCTGGCCGCTGACCACCGCCTCATCAGCGTCTCCGCTTGGGAGAAGTTCTACGGCTCCGACCACCAGGGCACCTGGACCTACGGTCTGCCCGAGTTGCTGACTGCCGATGGCACGAAGCAGCGAGTGGAACTCAAGGACACAATGCGCATCGCCGTGCCCGGTTGCAACGTCACCGCTGTGACGCTTGGGCTCGCCCCACTCATTCAGGCAGGCCTTGCCGCACCGGCCGGGCTCAACGCAGTCCTCGCCAACGGAGTTTCCGGGGCCGGCAAGGCGCTCAAGCCGCACCTGACCGCCGCCGAAGTCCTCGGCGACGCCTCGCCCTATGGCACCGGCGGCACACACCGGCATGTGCCCGAGATCGAACAGAATCTCAACGGCGTCCTCGGCGCCGATGCCGCAGAAGGTCCCACCCGGATCTCCTTCACCCCGACACTCGTGCCCATGGCCCGCGGAATCCTCGCGACCATCACGACCGATGCAGGGGAAGCCGCTCCGAAAACCGCCGAAGGGCTCCTCGACGCGGAAGCGCTCAAGAGGCAACTAACCGAGGCCTACGCGCAGGCCTACGCTGATGAACCCTTCGTCCGCGTCCTGCCCGAGGGCCAATGGCCGCGCACCTCGGCGACGACCGGGTCGAACATGGCCCACATCCAATACACCGTCGATGAACGGGCCGAGAAGATCCTCGTCGTCGTGGCACTGGACAACCTCGTCCGCGGCACCGCCGGCCAGGCCCTCCAATCCATCCACCTGGCGCTTGGTCTCGACGAGACCACCGCACTTCCCCTCGAAGGAGTCGCCCCATGAGCGTGACCGCACCACTCGGCTTCAGTGCAGCAGGATTGACCGCCGGACTCAAACCGTCCGGCACCAAGGACCTCTCGCTCGTCGTCAACACCGGCCCCGACGCTGCTGTCGCCGCCGTCTACACCTCCAACCGCTGCAAGGCCAACCCCGTCCTGTGGTCCCAGAAAGCCTCGGCCAACGGGCAGGCCCGCGCCGTCGTCCTCAACTCCGGGGGAGCGAACTGCTACACCGGTGACTTCGGGTACGAGACGACGACCTTGACGGCCCAGACCACCGCCGAGGCCCTCACCGAGAACGGTACTGATGCCGCCGCCGAAGACGTCCTCGTCTGCTCGACCGGACTCATCGGCGTCGGCGGTCAGGACTTCCGCGATTCCATCGTCGACAACCTCCCCGCACTCGTGGCCGCGGCAGAGGACTCGGTGGAGGGCGGCGAACACGCCGCTGAGGCGATCATGACCACCGACACCGTCGCCAAGACCGCGACCCGTGAGGGCAGCTCCGGGTACACGATCGGCGGCATGGCGAAGGGCGCGGGCATGCTCGCCCCTGGCTTGGCGACCATGCTCGTCGTCATTACCACCGACGCGAAGGTCGACCAGACCGTACTCGACCAAACACTGCGCGGTGGCACGAGCCGCAGCTTCGACCGTCTCGACACCGACGGCTGCATGTCGACGAACGACACCGTCATCCTCATGTCCTCCGGAGCCCACGAAGCAACCGTGGATACCGAGGAATTCACCAGCCTGCTGCGTGAAGTCTGCCTCGACCTCATGCACCAGCTCCACATCGACGCCGAAGGCGCCCACCACGACATCGCCATCACCACCCAGGGTGCGGCAAGCGAGGCCGAGGCAGTCGAAGTCTCCCGCTCGGTCTCCCGCTCCGCCCTGTTCAAGGCCGCGATCTTCGGCCAGGACCCGAACTGGGGACGCGTCGTCGCTCAAGTGGGGACCACCTCGGCGACCTTCGATCCCACACAGATCGACGTGAGCATCAACGGCGTCGAGGTCTGCCGAGCTTCCGGACCCTACGAACACCCGGAGAAGGTGCAGTTCGGCCGAGAGGTCGACGTCGTCATCGACCTCCATGCGGGCGAGCACACCGCCACGGTCTGGACCTCGGACCTCACCCACGATTACGTCGAAGAGAACAGCGCCTACTCCACATGAGCAGCAACCCCCACGACATGTCCACGAAGTCCACGGCCGCCCGGCTCGCCGCCGCCCAGGTCAAGGCCGAGGCCCTGACCGAGGCGTTGCCGTGGATCAAGACCTTCGCCGGTGCCACGATCGTCATCAAGTACGGCGGCAACGCGATGATCTCCCAGGAGCTGCAGCAGTCGTTCGCCGATGACATCGCGTTCCTCCGCTTCGCCGGCATCCGCCCCGTCGTCGTCCACGGCGGAGGACCGCAGATCACCTCGATGCTGGCCCGCTTGGGCATCGAGTCCGAGTTCAAGGCCGGGCAGCGCGTGACCACCGAGGAGGCCGCCGAGGTCATCCGCATGGTCCTGTCCGGCCAGGTCAACCGCGACATCGTCTCCCGCATCAACCGCAACGGCAACGCCGCCATCGGGCTCTCCGGTGAGGACGCGGACCTGCTGTTGGCGCACAAGACCCACGCCGAGGCCGACGGCGAACTCATCGACCTCGGCCGGGTGGGCGAGATCGCCCAGGTCAACACCACCGTGCTCACCGAACTCCTCGACGCCGGGCGGGTGCCCATCATCTGCTCGATCGCCTCGGAGATCGACGGAGAGGCCGGCAAACCACTCAACATCAACGCCGACCTCGCCGCCTCCGCGGTGGCGAAAGCGCTGAAGGCCGACAAACTCATCATGCTCACCGACGTGCCCGGCCTCTACGCGAACTGGCCCGACACGTCCTCGCTGATCTCGCGCATAGGACCTAAGAAGCTGCGCGAACTGCTGCCCAGCCTCGACGCGGGCATGATCCCGAAGATGACCGCGGCCCTCGAAGCGATCGAACACGGGGTGCAGCAGGCCCACATCATCGACGGCCGCATGGCGCATTCGCTCCTGCTCGAGGTCTTCACCTCGGAGGGCATCGGCACCATGGTCGAAGACACCGTCGTCGAACCCGCACCTCTGGGTGACGGACACAAGGGCGAGGGACACGAAACACCACAGGAGGACGACAACGATGAGTGACACACAGGCAAGCCAGACACCGGCCGTGCAGAGCGACCAGCCCCAGAGCGACCAGCCCCAGAACGCCCAGCCCCAGAACGCCCAGGCCCAGACCTGGCGCGATGACTTCTCCCGTGTCCTCTCGCCGGTCTTCGGCTCACCTCAGCTCGACCTCGTCCGCGGAGAGGGCGTGCACGCCTGGGACGCCTCGGGCAAGAAGTACCTCGACCTCCTCGCCGGCATCGCCGTCAACGCACTCGGCCACTGCCACCCCAACTGGGTCAAAGCCCTCTCCGAACAGGCGGCGACGCTCGGACACATCTCGAACTTCTTCACCTCACCGCCACAGATCAACCTCGCCACGAAACTCCACGAGGTCCTCGACCTGCCGGCCGGGTCCGCCGTGTTCTTCTCGAACTCCGGCACTGAGGCCAACGAGGCCGCCTTCAAAATGGCCCGCCGCGCCGCCGGTGGAGGCCGCCCGATCATCATCGCCGTCGAGGGCGCCTTCCACGGCAGGACCATGGGGTCCCTGGCGCTGACGGCGAAGGCCGCCTACCGCGAACCCTTCGCCCCCGGTGTGCCCGGAGTCGTCCACGTACCCTATGGGGACGTCGACGCTCTCGCCGCAGCCATCAACGACACCACCGCAGCCGTGTTCATCGAACCCATCCAGGGCGAAGTGGGCGTGCGCTCCCATCCGGCCGGCTACCTCACCGCCGCCCGCGAACTCACCCGCGACGCCGGGGCACTCCTCGTCCTCGACGAAGTTCAATCAGGTGTCGCCCGCACCGGCTCCTGGTTCGCCCACCAGGACCCGGAGATCGGCGAGGGAGTCGTCCCGGACATCATCACCTCGGCGAAGGGCCTGGGCGGAGGCATGCCGATCGGGGCGACCATCACCGTCGGCGATGCGAACACGAAACTCCTCGAAGCCGGACAGCACGGGACGACCTTCGGCGGCAACCCGATCGCCTGCGCGGCAGGACTGGCCGTGCTCGAGACCATCGAGACCGAGAACCTGCTCACCCACACTCGGGAGACCGGATCATGGTTGGCCGAACAGCTCACCGCTGTCGACGGCGTCAAGGCCGTCACCGGCACGGGCCTGCTGCTGGGCATCGAGCTCTCCGAAGGACACGACGCCAAGGCGGTCGCCGCCCGGGCACTCGAGGCCGGGTTCATCATCAACCCCGTCACGCCCGACCGTCTGCGCCTGGCCCCGCCGCTGATCGTCACGCGTGAGGACCTCGTCCCGTTCCTCGACGCACTGCCCGGGCTCATCGCCGGCTGAACCCTCCACCGATCCCAAGGACCCACCATGACCCGCCATTTCCTCAAGGACACCGACCTCAGCCCGGCCGAACAGGCTCAGGTCCTCGACCTCGCACTCGACCTCAAGGCCGCCCCGTATGCGCGGACCCCGCTGGCCGGACCGCAGACCGCGGCCGTCATCTTCGACAAGACCTCGACGCGGACCCGTGTCTCCTTCGCCGCAGGCATCGCAGCATTGGGCGGACAGCCGCTCATCATCAACCCCGGTGAGGCGCAGCTGGGACACAAGGAATCCATCGCCGACACCGCCCAGGTGATGTCGCGCATGGTCTCGGCGATCATCTGGCGCACCTACGCCCAATCAGGTCTCGAAGAGATGGCCGAACACTCAACGGTGCCGGTCATCAACTCGCTCTCCGACGACTTCCACCCCTGCCAGATCCTGGCCGACCTGCTCACCATCCGCGAACACCGCGGCGACGTGGCCGGCCAGACCATGACCTACTACGGCGACGGCGCGAACAATATGGCGAACTCCTACCTCCTCGGCGGCGTCACTGCCGGCATGCACGTGCGCATCGCAGCACCGGCCGACTACCAGCCGGCTTCCGCGATCGTCGCCGAGGCCAACGAACTCGCGAAGACCACCGGCGGATCCGTCACTGTCACCGACGACCCGGTGGCCGCCGCGCACGGCGCCGACGTCCTCGTCACCGACACCTGGGTGTCCATGGGACAGGACTCGACCGGCCGCGACGACGAGGCATCACCCTTCGTGAAATACCAGGTCAGCCAGGAGCTCATGGACTTGGGCAACGATCCGATGTTCCTCCACTGCCTGCCCGCCTACCGCGGCAAAGAGGTCACGGCCGAGGTCATCGACGGCCCCGCCTCGGCGGTCTTCGACGAAGCAGAGAACCGTCTCCACGCGCAGAAGGCGCTCATGGCCTTCCTCCTGGAGAACCGATGAGCGAGAACACGAACTCGGCCCCGCTGACGAAGACGGCCCGGCAGCAGAAGATCATCGATCTCATCACCCGCCGGTCCGTGCATTCGCAGATCGAGTTGGCCGATGCGCTGGCGACGATGGGCATCACCGTCACCCAGGCGACCCTGTCGCGCGACCTCGCCGAGGTGGGTGCCGTGAAGATCCGGTCCACCTCCGGATCCGTGTACGCCGTCCCCGGTGAGGGAGGCGACCGCAGCCTGCAGCAGTCCACCGGCGACAGCCTCGATGCAAAACTGCCCCGACTGCTCGAAGAGCTCCTCGTCTCCGCGGCCGCGCAGAAGGACATGGTGGTCCTGCGCACCCCACCCGGCGCCGCCCAATACCTGGCCTCGGCCATCGACCGCTCCTCGATGACCGGGATCTTCGGCACCATCGCCGGCGACGACACGGTCCTCGTCCTCGCCGACTCCACCGTCGGTGGCGCGGCCCTGGCGGGGACGTTTCTCGAATACGCGGCCGGCGGGCTGACCGAGGGGTGAGCCGCCTCGGTGGAATCCACCTCGGCGCGGGTCGAGACCTGCAACAATGAAACGAAAATCAACGAACCACGAAGAACTGACCGCCAGAGCGCACGCGATGACGGTGGGAAAGGACGATCTGTGAGCGAACGACTGAGCCTGTGGGGCGGACGATTCTCGGACGGCCCGGCCGATGCCCTGGCCGCGTTGAGCAAGTCCACCGACTTCGACTGGCGACTGGCCCACTACGACATCGCCGGTTCGAAGGCACACGCAAAGGTCCTCCACCGATCGCAGCTGCTCAGCGACGATGAGCTGGCCGGCATGACCGATGCCCTGACCGAACTCGCCCGCCGCGTCGAAACGGGCGAATACGTCGCAGCCGAATCCGACGAGGACGTCCACTCCTCACTCGAACGCGGCCTCATCGAGATCGCCGGTCCCGAGCTCGGCGGCAAACTGCGCGCCGGCCGGTCCCGCAATGACCAGATCGCGACCATGGGGCGGATGTACCTGCGCGACCATGCCCGCGAGGTCGCCGGACTCGTCCTCGACACCGTCGACGTCCTCATCGCCCAGGCCGACGCCCACCGTGAGGCGCCGATGCCCGGTCGGACCCACCTCCAGCACGCCCAGCCCGTGCTGCTGGCCCACCACCTGCTCGCCCACGCCTGGCCGCTGCTGCGCGACGTGGGTAGGTTCGTCGACTTCGACTCACGGGCAGGGGTGTCTGCCTACGGCTCCGGCGCACTGGCAGGATCATCGCTGGGCCTCGACCCACAGGCCGTGGCCGCGGACCTGGGCTTCAACGACTCGGTCGAGAACTCCATCGACGGGACCGCCAGCCGGGATGTCTTCGCCGAATACCAGTTCATCACCACGATGATCGGCATCAACCTCTCACGCCTGTCCGAAGAGGTCATCGCCTGGGCGACCAAGGAATTCTCCTTCGTCACCCTGCACGACTCCTATTCGACCGGCTCGTCGATCATGCCGCAGAAGAAGAACCCCGACATCGCCGAACTCACCCGCGGCAAGTCCGGCCGCCTCATCGGGGACCTCACCGGTCTGCTCTCGACGCTCAAGGCACTGCCCCTGGCCTACAACCGCGACCTGCAGGAAGACAAGGAACCGATCTTCGACGCCACCGACACCCTCGAGCTGCTGCTCCCGGCGTTCACCGGCATGATCGCGACCCTTGAATTCAACACCGATCGCATGGCCTACCTCGCCCCGCGCGGATTCGCCCTGGCCACGGACATCGCCGAATGGCTGGTGCGATCCGGTGTGCCGTTCCGGGTGGCCCATGAGGTTGCCGGTGAGTGCGTGCAGCTCGCCGAATCCCGTGATGTCGAGCTCTGGGATCTGTCCGATGAGGATTTCGCCTCGATCTCCGAGCACCTCACCCCGGACGTGCGCGAAGTGCTCACCACGCTCGGTTCCATCGACTCCCGCAACGCCAAGGGCGGCACCGCCCGGTCCGCTGTGGGTCAGCAGATCGACAACGCCCGCGCCGAGGTGGCCCGCCTGCGCGAGTTCGCCGATTCGGCTCGGAGCGTGTGAAGCTCAAGGCTTAACGAAAGCATTGCTCCGGTTATTCGCCGGGGAACCAATCAGCGCCGCTCGGTTCTTTCAGTGATCTGGGCGGCGGATGATTTCCGGGCGTGGTCCTTGTGCTGGCCGAGGCTGTGGGACAACTGCTTGAAATAGTTGTTCTTCGCCCACGCTGCTTCGTCACCGATGACATAAAGTCGTCGTTGGGCTCGGCTGACCGCCACGTTGACGAGGTTGACCGACTTCGCGGCCCAGGACCGTGCACCCGGTTTGCTGGGGTCTCCTCCAAGGACGAAGAACACCACTGATGCCTCTCGACCTTGCGCGGTATGGATGGTTCCTGCCGTGAGACCGGGATAGTGATACTTGAGAGTGCTGAGTTTATCGGCGACTGCTCTGAACGGTGAGATGGCAATGACTTCGGAACAGTCGACCCCCATCTTCTGCAGATGATCGAGGGCGTTTCGCAACCGATCGACCTGATTGGGCTGAAGGTGATTCCCGGACACCGGCGCGGCTTCATGGGCCCAGAAGCTGGGATAGATGCGATAACCATCAGGACGGTCGAAAAGGTCGAGTTCTTCCGGATCATTGATGTTGCGGTGGACTCCATTGACCATGATCTCTTCGTACGCAATCTGATTGCTGATGCTGAACATCGGGTCATCGCACCGACGGTGCGCACGAAGGGGCGCACTCACCCAAACGTCTTCGCCCTCTTGAACGAGTGTTGTCCCATGGATGGAAATGCGATCTGCGAGCGTCTGGACGGAAGCTGCCGGCGGGCGCCATGAGTCTGAGACCCCGAGCGTTGTCGCGATGTCCCCCTGGACCTTATTGGGGATGGTCACGACTGGCTGCAGTTGCAGCGGATCGCCGACAGCAACGACTCGTTGTGCTCTCCAGACTGTACCGACTGCGTACTGTGGGGCTGCTTGTCCGGCCTCGTCGATGAACAGCCAACCAAGGGAGTCTTTGCCGAGAGCATCGAACATGCGACCGGCAGAAGCAAAGGTCGTCGACACGAGGGGGACCGCGAGGAAGAACAGCTGCCACGCCGCAAGTATCTTCTCGGGCTCGAGCTTGGCAGGATGCTCGGCACCGACGACTGACACGGCGGCACGAAGTCCGTTGCGCAACTTCTTGCCGGCAGAGACCATGAAGTTCTCATGGAGCTTCAGTGCCTCGAAGAAGAGTTCGGACCGTGCCTCATCCAGCTTTTCGTTGAGCCACGGAGCCTGCAGTTCTCGCGTCTCGCCAGTCCAGCCGTCGCCCGGATACGAATTGCCATAGCTTGCCTCGTCATCACCACAGTGAGCAGTGAGTCGCTGACACTCGGCCCTGGCACGGTTGAGCTCGGACTCCGTGCGAGTCAGATTCTCTGCCTTGTCATGAAACGTGATCTGAAGCTGTTCACGTTGCCGACTGATCTCTGACAGCTGTTCTTCGGCGGCAAGAAGCGTGCGAGAGAACTCATCCAGAGTCTCTCTCCAGGGACGCAGTGCCCGTCCCCAAGAGAAGATGATCTCGAAAACCCCCGGTTTCGCTTCTATGTGCTGGCTGTATCCAGAGAATGCATGGTCGCGCCGTCCCGCGGCCTCACGTTCGCTTCGCAGGCTTTGACTCAGCGACTGCTGAACCTGGTCCAATTGGACCTGATTGTGCTCCAACCGCTGTTCGAGACGCTGAACATTGAAGTGGGTCGATTCCAAGGCTTCCAAACGTTCTTGTGCAGCCTCTGCTTGCGCGATGAGGTCATCGACCCGTCTTTCGGCCTGGAAGAACGAGTTCTTCGCGTCGGCCCAGGACGGCCATTGTGTCCTGTCTTCGTGGCGCTGACGCAGAGTCTCATCGAGGCCGAGACAGCCGCCTTCGACGAGCTTCCATGTTTTGGGGTCGCGTTCGCCGAACCAGAAGTCACTGCGGAAGCCCTTGCGGTTGCTCTTGTTCCCCAGACGGGCCGCAATTGTGCCCCAGGCAGAGGTCTCGGTCTCTGAAGCCTTCTTCTTTGAATCGCGCTGCAGGAGAAAAGTAGCGATGTCGGAAAAATAGTCGGCTGTGTCGTGCCATTGTTTCGCGATGGCCTCTGTCGCCGGTACCTCGAACGAGATGTTTTCCACGGCAGAGTTGTTCGCTGAGGCAACAATCATTTCGAACCCGGTGAGTTCGGGCCTCAACTGGGGAACTTTGGACTCATATTTCTCACCGACGTTCCAGGTATGGACCGTGTCGGTGAACGCGTCCGCGGCTTTTGGCAGGGCCGCGAGTCGGCGTGCGCGTTCTACGATGTTTCCAGCCAGCACATCGCGGAGCATGGTTGTCTTCCCGGTTCCCGGAGGTCCGTTGACTCCCATGATCCCCTGCGTGGTCGAGAAGCTTCCCAGAGCCTGATTCACAGCGAACTGCTGACTGAGTGCGAGGTGGTGCGACGGATCGGATGGCCAACGGCCCTTCGGCAGATGTCTCACCGAAGCCGCAGCGTCAACCGTGGACGGAGAATCCCTGACGTCGATGCGGTGGCTCAATGGAAGTGCTTCATCTTGGGTGAGATAGCTATTCAATGCCGCGCCCAGTTCGCCTTGGGCAGTCTGCTTGCGAACGCGACTGAGGTCCTCGAGGAAGAAGCTGTTGAGGAAGTCTGTCTCGGCGGTTTCCTCGGCTCTCTTCGCCGAGACTGCTCTGCTTTCGATGACGATCTCGTCGGTTGCCAGATCATTGAGTCCGTTGATTCCCGAACATCGATGAGCCACCTTGAGGAGCTCCTGGATGAAGTCTCCGCCGATGGGCGGCGGGGGAGGAGTTTCATTCTCCGCAGTCGGGTGATGGTGATCTAGGGTCCTCGTGAATTCTTCGATTCGCTGTTCTTCTCGGTTCTCAACAGTCTTGGCAAAAGAAGTGCGCGCGGTGTCGAATCCCTCTGCCCAGTTCGGGTCGGACGGACCTCGGTTGGTGGCACGTCCGGTAGCCCAGAGCGCCGATGACAATATCTGAGACTCATTGATGAGCTGCCCGCGGTCGTCGATGAGGAGGCCCGCGCACGCGCTTTTTCCCGGCTGTCGTTCGTCGTAGACATCAGCATCATCGTGAAAGACCTTGTGCAAGGACTCGTAAATGTCGGCCAGTGAATATACTCCGAGGTAGACCGTATGCGCCCAGACCATCTTCGTACTGCCGAATTTCGGTGGCGGCTGGAGGCTGTTCCAGGGCAAGTCATTGCCTGGACGCCAGGACACGACTTGTTCGTGTGGCGAGTCGAGCGTCAACGATTTCGCAGCCGGCACCTTCTGTGGACTGAAAAGTTCCAGCAGCCACCAGAACTTGAGTATTCGCAGCTGTTCGTCCGTTGCCCGTCGACTCCTCATGCCTCCATTCTGCACATTATTGACATCCGGTCTTGTCCGTTTCGGCATCCGGAGAGAGCTTTCGGCACCGCGACACCTCTCCTCACTTGTCGGTAATCGATATAGATGAAAGTCGACATCGTGTTCTGATAGTGAGAACGTAGCGTTAGCAACAAACCTTGATGAGTTGCGGCGTATCTCCGAAGAAGCAATGCTGTGTGTGAGCGCGCCCGATTGACTCATTGACGAGTTCCCGGATTTATCGGATGGCTCGCGGGTCTCGATGCGCTGGGATCGGGGAGTGACCGCGAGTTGGGACAGCGGTGAGCGCGGATGAGTTGAAGGCATTGCCGTACCTCACCGAGTTCTCCCCCGAGCTTCACTCGAAGCTGAGCAACTGACGACACTGAGAATCTGAGGAAGTGTCGGAGACAGCCCACATCTTCGCTGCCGCGGCCAATGGCACACCCACCTCGGCGAGCACGTAGAATTGCTTCAGTCGGCCAAGCGTCGACATTGACAACACATTTGAAAGGAATACTGTGACCGACATATTCAGCGATCTCACGGCCCGCGGGCTCATCGCGGTATCGACCGATGAAGCCGCGCTGCGAAAGGCTCTGAACGAAGAATCGCTGACCTATTATGTCGGTTTCGATCCGACGGCGCCGAGCCTGCACATGGGCAACCTGGTCCAGCTCATCACGGCCGCTCGCCTGCAGCAGGCCGGACACAACCCCTTGGCCCTCGTCGGGGGTGCCACCGGACTCATCGGTGACCCGCGGATGTCGGGGGAGCGGACGCTCAACCCGCGCGAGGTCGTCGAAGAGTGGCTGGCGAAGATCCGCACTCAGGTCGAGAAGTTCCTCGACTTCGACGGCCCGCATGCGGCCCAGGTCGTCAACAACTACGACTGGACCTCCGAGCTCTCGGCCATCGACTTCCTCCGCGACGTCGGCAAGCACTTCCCGGTCAACCGGATGCTGGCCAAGGAGTCGGTCTCGGCACGGCTGAGCAACGAGAGCGGTCTTTCTTTCACCGAGTTCTCCTACCAGGTGCTGCAGGGCAACGACTACCTCGAGCTCTACCGCCGATACGGCTGCACCCTGCAGACCGGCGGTTCGGACCAGTGGGGCAACCTCACCTCCGGCGTCGACCTCATTCGGCGCGTCGAATCACAGAGCGTCCACGCGCTGGCGACTCCGCTGATCACGAAGGCCGACGGCACAAAGTTCGGCAAGACCGAATCCGGCACCGTTTGGTTGGACGCCGACCTGACCAGTCCGTACGCGTTCTGCCAGTTCTGGCTCAATGCCGACGACCGTGACGCCGTGAAGTACCTCAAGGTGTTCTCACTCCGTTCTCTCGAGGAGATCGCTGCGATCGAGGCGGAGTTCACTGCGGCTCCGCACACGCGAATGGCTCAGAAGACTCTCGCCGAGGACGTCACGACGCTCGTCCACGGCAAGGAGAACTACGACCAGGCGATCGCCGCCGCAGCAGCGCTCTTCGGCGGGGGAGAACTCGTCAGCCTCGACTCCGGAACCCTCGGAGCAGCCACTGCCGAACTGCCCCGTGGCGATGTCAGCACCACCCAGCTGTCCGAGGGACTCCCCGTGGCCGATGCGTTCGTCGCCGCCGGCATCGTGAAATCCAAGGGTGAAGCTCGGCGTGCCATCAAGGACGGTGGCGCCTATGTCAACAACGTGAAAGTCTCCGGTGAAGACCCAACCCTCACCCCCGCCGAGGTGCTTCCCACCGAGAGTGGGGGAGTGATCCTCCTGCGCCGGGGAAAGAAAACACTGGGAGCAGTTGACATCGTCAGCTGAGCTCCGTGAATTCCGCCGACACCGTGTCCTTGACCAGTTCGAGGGCACGGTGTCGTTGTATCCGGGGCGAGTGTCGTCGGATGCGGGGCGACAGCGGAGACGGGCGGCCCCGCGCGAATGGTCTGCGTCGAAGGACAAGCGAGGGGCTTGTATTGGCCGATTACACGGGCAGAGTGTGTACGGCTGTACCGAACGAGGTCATGGTGCTGACCGACACCATGGTTCCGGCAAGCCTCATGGTGTTGACAGTCGCCATGGCCCAGACTGGAATGAACGATCCGACGAAATGAGGTCACAACAATGAGAACACTGCTCAACATCATCTGGTTCATCTTCAGCGGACTGTGGCTGGCGCTCGGCTATTACCTCGCCGGCATCATCTGCTGCATCCTCATCGTCACCATCCCGTGGGGAATCGCCTCATTCCGCATCGGCAACTACGCCCTCTGGCCCTTCGGACGCGAGGTCATCGAGACGAGGCCGGCAGGAATCGCGACCACGCTGGGCAACATCATCTGGGTCATCGTGGCGGGAATCTGGTTGGCGATCGGACATGTGGTCACCTCGATCCCGCTGTTCGTGTCGATCATCGGCATCCCACTGGGGTGGGCGAACATCAAACTCATCCCCGTCTCCCTCATGCCTCTGGGCAAGGACATCGTCAACAGCGACTCCCTGATGCCCGGCTACCGCGGAGCCTGATCTGCCACCGTCAAACATCCGCGAGCCCCGGAAATCCGGGGCGAAATCGCGTAACTGCAGCCTTAGTGACGGGCGTCACAGCGTAAGAGTCGGTTTGGAGTTGCACGTGGCTGTTCGTCTGGTCTAGAGTTGTATCTCGTTGCCCCGCAGAAAACGAGTTCTTCGAGATTGGTTTTCACCGGGTGTGACCAGCACAAACAGGGTTTTGGTTGACTGGTTTACACGCGGTCGGGGAGCGATAATTTGAAACTGGCGCCCCCAGTGAACGTGATCGTTTGTGCGGTTGTGGTGATGGGTGTGTGTTTGTGGTTTGAGAATCCAATAGCGTATTTGTTTGAACAGATAGTGATGCCAGAATGATTTGTTTTCTGGTGAGACAATCACACGGTTCAACCTGGTGAGCCTGGTCCCCGTCTTTTGTGGTGGGGTTGGTTCGTGGGTTGGGTCGTGGTTTGTGGTCAGCTGGGTCACCCCGTGGCTTGGTTGGCTGTCTTGCTGGGATTAGTACTGGAACATATTTTTTATGGAGAGTTTGATCCTGGCTCAGGACGAACGCTGGCTGCGTGCTTAACACATGCAAGTCGAACGCTGAAGCCCTGGTGCTTGCACCGGGGTGGATGAGTGGCGAACGGGTGAGTAACACGTGAGTAACCTGCCCCTGACTTCGGGATAAGCCCGGGAAACTGGGTCTAATACCGGATATGAGCATGGCCCGCATGGGTGGTGCTGGAAAGTTTTTCGGTTGGGGATGGGCTCGCGGCCTATCAGCTTGATGGTGGGGTAATGGCCTACCATGGCGACGACGGGTAGCCGGCCTGAGAGGGCGACCGGCCACACTGGGACTGAGACACGGCCCAGACTCCTACGGGAGGCAGCAGTGGGGAATATTGCACAATGGGGGAAACCCTGATGCAGCGACGCAGCGTGCGGGATGACGGCCTTCGGGTTGTAAACCGCTTTCAGCAGGGAAGAAGCCTGACGGTGACGGTACCTGCAGAAGAAGTACCGGCTAACTACGTGCCAGCAGCCGCGGTAATACGTAGGGTACAAGCGTTGTCCGGAATTATTGGGCGTAAAGAGCTCGTAGGTGGTTGGTCGCGTCTGCTGTGGAAACGCAACGCTTAACGTTGCGCGTGCAGTGGGTACGGGCTGACTAGAGTGCAGTAGGGGAGTCTGGAATTCCTGGTGTAGCGGTGAAATGCGCAGATATCAGGAGGAACACCGGTGGCGAAGGCGGGACTCTGGGCTGTAACTGACACTGAGGAGCGAAAGCATGGGGAGCGAACAGGATTAGATACCCTGGTAGTCCATGCCGTAAACGTTGGGCACTAGGTGTGGGGGACATTCCACGTTCTCCGCGCCGTAGCTAACGCATTAAGTGCCCCGCCTGGGGAGTACGGTCGCAAGGCTAAAACTCAAAGGAATTGACGGGGGCCCGCACAAGCGGCGGAGCATGCGGATTAATTCGATGCAACGCGAAGAACCTTACCAAGGCTTGACATACACCGGATTGGGCTGGAAACAGTCTTTCCCTTTTGGGCTGGTGTACAGGTGGTGCATGGTTGTCGTCAGCTCGTGTCGTGAGATGTTGGGTTAAGTCCCGCAACGAGCGCAACCCTCGTTCTATGTTGCCAGCACGTGATGGTGGGAACTCATAGGAGACTGCCGGGGTCAACTCGGAGGAAGGTGGGGATGACGTCAAATCATCATGCCCTTTATGTCTTGGGCTTCACGCATGCTACAATGGCTGGTACAGAGAGATGCGAGACCGTGAGGTTTGAGCGAATCCCTTAAAGCCAGTCTCAGTTCGGATCGTAGTCTGCAATTCGACTACGTGAAGTCGGAGTCGCTAGTAATCGCAGATCAGCAACGCTGCGGTGAATACGTTCCCGGGCCTTGTACACACCGCCCGTCAAGTCACGAAAGTCGGTAACACCCGAAGCCGGTGGCCCAACCCTTGTGGAGGGGGCCGTCTAAGGTGGGACTGGCAATTGGGACTAAGTCGTAACAAGGTAGCCGTACCGGAAGGTGCGGCTGGATCACCTCCTTTCTAAGGAGCGCACATTTAGAACCCCATCGAGGCAGCCGTTCGTGTTGTCTGGTGGGAGCTCATGGGTGGAACATCACTATTATCGCTCACACCTACCAGCGTCGTTGGGGTACCTGCCCTGTCGACGAGGTTTCGGGGGTGGGCTAGAGCAGATACGTTATTGGGTCCTGGAATCACAAGCCCCGCACTGTGTGTGTGGGTGTGGTTTCTTCCAACAGGACCGACCCGTCCTGGTCCGGCAGCCGATGGTTGTGTGGTCTGGGGTGGTGTTTGGTAGTGGTTTGAGAATCGTATAGTGGACGCGAGCATCCACAACCCATTCGTGGGTTGTGATGTAATGTGATTTTTCTTGTGAAATCTTAGAGTGTTTTTTCGCGCATACGCATACAACCCTCTAGAGGGGGTGTGTGAGTGTGTAAGAGCGCATGGTGGATGCCTTGGCATCAGGAGCCGATGAAGGACGTGGAAATCTGCGATAAGCCTCGGGGAGCCGATAAACGGGCTGTGATCCGAGGGTGTCCGAATGGGGAAACCCCGCCACTCGTGAGGGTGGTGACCCGCATCTGAATGTATAGGATGTGTGGAGGGAACGCGGGGAAGTGAAACATCTCAGTACCCGTAGGAAGAGAAAATAAGAATGATTCCGGGAGTAGTGGCGAGCGAAACCGGATGAGCCTAAACCTTGTCAGTGTCAAGCGTGCTGGTGTTGCTGGCTGGGTGTTGTAGGGGTGTGCGTGGTTCGGTCCAGCATGGCCGAGACGTTGAGTGTGGTGCGTGTAGTCGAATCTGGTGGGATCCAGGACCGGAGTGGGTGAGAGTCCCGTAGGCGAAACATGTGGCGCCGGCGTTGCGTGCGTGCCCGAGTAGCACGGTACTCGTGGAATGTCGTGTGAATCTGCCAGGACCACCTGGTAAGGCTAAATACTTCCTGATGACCGATAGCGGATAGTACCGTGAGGGAATGGTGAAAAGTACCCCGGGAGGGGAGTGAAAGAGTACCTGAAACCATGTGCTTACAATCCGTCAGAGCCCCCGTTGTTGGGGTGATGGCGTGCCTTTTGAAGAATGAGCCTGCGAGTTAGCGGTGCGTGGCGAGATTAACCCGTTGTGGGGTAGTCGTAGCGAAAGCGAGTCCGAACAGGGCGGTATAGTCGCGTGTCCTAGACCCGAAGCGGAGTGATCTAGCCATGGGCAGGGTGAAGCGTGTGTAAGAGCGCGTGGAGGCCCGTACCCACTTCAGTTGAAAATGGAGGGGATGACCTGTGGTTAGGGGTGAAAGGCCAATCAAACTCTGTGATAGCTGGTTCTCCCCGAAATGCATTTAGGTGCAGCGTTGCGTGGTTCTTGCCGGAGGTAGAGCTACTGGATGGCTGATGGGCCCCACCGGGTTACTGACGTCAACTAAACTCCGAATGCCGGTAAGGTTCAGCGTGGCAGTGAGACAGTGGGGGATAAGCTTCATTGTCGAGAGGGAAACAGCCCAGACCATCAACTAAGGCCCCTAAGCGTGTGCTGAGTGGGAAAGGATGTTCAGTTGCGAAGACAACCAGGAGGTTGGCTTAGAAGCAGCCATCCTTGAAAGAGTGCGTAATAGCTCACTGGTCAAGTGATTGAGCGCCGATAATGTAGCGGGGCTAAGTACACCGCCGAAGTTGTGGCAGCATCCCGAATAAGCCGTAATGGTGGGGTGTTGGGTAGGGGAGCGTCGTGCTGGCTGTGAAGTTGCCGTGTGAACGAGTGGTGGAGCCGGTACGAGTGAGAATGCAGGCATGAGTAGCGAAAGACGGGTGAGAAACCCGTCCACCGGATGACCAAGGGTTCCAGGGCTAGGCTAATCCGCCCTGGGTAAGTCGGGACCTAAGGCGAGGCCGACAGGCGTAGTCGATGGACAACCAGTTGATATTCTGGTACCGACACACAACCGACAATACCAAAACACACGAAACTAACTTCCTCACTCACCCGTGGCGTCTTCGGATGTCTGGTTGGTGTGTGGGGTGGGACCTGAGTGTGGAGTCGGTAAGCGCGAGGTGTGACGCAGGAAGGTAGCCAGGCCACGCGATGGTAGTCGTGGTCTAAGGTTGTAGCACGTGGGGGTAGGCAAATCCGTCCCCGCATGTGGTGTGAGAGCTGATGGGCGCCCCACAGTGGTGGGGTGATCTGGTGATCCTATGCTGCCGAGAAAAGCATCGGCGTGAGGGTGTGTGTTGCCCGTACCCTATAACCGACACAGGTGGTCAGGTAGAGAATACTAAGGTGATCGAGAGAATCGTGGTTAAGGAACTCGGCAAAATGCCCCCGTAACTTCGGGAGAAGGGGGACCATCCCGGTGAACCACCCTGAGCGGTGGGATGTGCTGGTGGTGGTCGCAGAGGCCAGAGAGAAGCGACTGTTTATTAAAAACACAGGTCCGTGCGAAGATGTAAGTCGATGTATACGGACTGACGCCTGCCCGGTGCTGGAAGGTTAAGAGGACCCGTTAACAGGTTTCCTGTGAAGCGGAGAATTTAAGCCCCAGTAAACGGCGGTGGTAACTATAACCATCCTAAGGTAGCGAAATTCCTTGTCGGGTAAGTTCCGACCTGCACGAATGGCGTAACGACTTCTCTGCTGTCTCAACCACGAACTCGGCGAAATTGCATTACGAGTAAAGATGCTCGTTACGCGCAGCAGGACGGAAAGACCCCGAGACCTTCACTATAGTTTGGTATTGGGCTTCGGTGTGGTTTGTGTAGGATAGGTGGAAGACTATGAGGCTCCGACGCTAGTTGGGGTGGAGTCGATCGGTGAAATACCACTCTGACCATTCTGGATTCCTTAACTTCGGACCCTGATCGGGTTCAGGGACAGTGCCTGATGGGTAGTTTAACTGGGGCGGTTGCCTCCTAAAGAGTAACGGAGGCGCCCAAAGGTTCCCTCAGCCTGGTTGGCAATCAGGTGTCGAGTGTAAGTGCACAAGGGAGCTTGACTGTGAGACGGACGTGTCGAGCAGGAGCGAAAGCTGGGACTAGTGACCCGGCCATGGCTTGTGGAAGCGTGGTCGCTCAACGGATAAAAGGTACCTCGGGGATAACAGGCTGATCTTGCCCAAGAGTCCATATCGACGGCATGGTTTGGCACCTCGATGTCGGCTCGTCGCATCCTGGGGCTGTAGTCGGTCCCAAGGGTTGGGCTGTTCGCCCATTAAAGCGGTACGCGAGCTGGGTTTAGAACGTCGTGAGACAGTTCGGTCCCTATCCGCTGCGTGCGTAGGAAATTTGTGGAGGCCTGTCCTTAGTACGAGAGGACCGGGACGGACGAACCTCTGGTGTGCCAGTTGTACCGCCAGGTGCATGGCTGGTTGGCTACGTTCGGGATGGATAACCGCTGAAAGCATCTAAGCGGGAAGCCTGCTTCGAGATGAGATTTCCAGCCCTTTGTTGGGGTGAGGTGTCCCATAGATGATGGGGTTGATAGGCCGGGTATGGAAGCACTGTGAGGTGTGGAGTTGACTGGTACTAATACGCCGATCACTCACATAACCCTTTTCTTTTGTGGGGGTGGTGTGTGCGGGTAATGCTTTGAGGTTTGTACGAGAGTCATGTGTGACGGTCATGTTGCATGGTGGTGTTCGCGTTCGCTGTGCGGTTCTTGGACTGCTACTTTCATTCTTTGAGCATGTGGTTGTTCGGATGAGTGGTGGTCTGGTGGTTTTGCGGTGGTGATAGTGGTGGGGAAACGCCCGGTTAACCGTTCCGATCCCGGTAGCTAAGCCCATGCGCGCTGATGGTACTGCAACTTGGTGGTTGTGGGAGAGTAGGTTGCCGCCGCAATAAATTTGTGAAGGAGGGGCTCTGTCCGTATGGACGGGGCCCCTCCTTCTTTGGTTTCTTATTCCGCACACTGGCGGAGGCCGGCGAGCCGGGCACTTCTGCGCATCGTCAGTCCGCTGGATTTCCCATTGCCTCCAGCGCGGCCGAACCGGCGAGTTCGCCGAGTTCCGCGAAACGCTCATCGGGGATGCGCTCCTGTGGTCCCCAAATGCTGATGACTCCGATGGGGGAGCGCTGACGATCGCGGATGGCAGCCGAGACGCCGTGCACTCCGTGTTCGAGCTCCCCCGCGGCGATGCTGTACCCGAGGGCACGAATCTCCTCGAGTTCTGCTTCGAGTTCTCGGGTCTCCGTGTGTGTGGCTTCGGTGTGACCGGGCAACGGCGCAGAGAGAACCGAGTGGACCTCGTTCTCCGGCAGCCACGCCAGCATCGCCTTGCCTGCTGACGTTGCATGGAGAGAGACCTGGCGGCCGATCCAGCGGACGGTCATCAGACTGGGCGGAACGACTTCGTCGACGTAGGTGAGCCCGAGCTCCCTGGGCACGGCGAGGCTGGCTGTCTCACCTGTCTCCTGACTCAATCTGGTGAGGATCGGATGACAGCGGTTGATCAGCTGGTCGATGCCGGCGCTCCTGGCCAGTCGATTCACGGCAAAGCCGATGGTGTAGCGGTGCGTGAAGGGATCCTTATCGACGAAATGGCTGTACTCAAGCGTGGCCAGCAGGCGCCAGGCTGTCGCTCGATTGAGACCGCAGGCATCGGCCACCTCGGCGACGGTGGATCCGTGCTCGGGACCGGCGGCGATGGCCTCCATGAGGCCGATCGCCCGCTCCACGGACTGGATTCGACCGGTGGGCTCCGGGGTGCCCGCACCTGCTTGCTGAGCCATTCACACTCCCTTGGTTCCGCGCCTCGCGCTCTAGCACCGTATCAGGATTGCCTGTTCGTATGGGGATTGACAACTCTCGCGCTGTGTTTGCAGAATATGTAATGCAATTGCAGGATGTGCAGTAGGGGGAGCGTGCCGTGGTTGATGAGGCCAGAATCAGAACACCATTCGAAGGGACGGGGAGTCCGGTATGGCGAGAGGACCGGGAACTGCCGGTCCCGCTCGTCCTCTACCGCACCCAGGTTCCCGAGTCCTGGGTCGACTACAACGACCACATGAGCGAATCGAGCTACCTGCTCGCGTTCGGCCACAGCGCCGATGCCTTCTTCCGCTTCATCGGCATCGACGAGGACTACCGGGACGCCGGTCATTCGCTCTTCACCGTCGAAACCCATATCCACAACATCGCCCAGGCCCGCAAGGACGATCCACTCGAGCTGTCATTGGCGGTTCTCGACCGTGACGCCAAACGGGTGCACATCCTGCACACAATGCGGAACTCCGTGAGCGGAGAGATCGTGGCCGCCGGCGAGCAGCTGCTCGTCCACGTGGACACCGAGGTCGGCCGCTCTTCAGCCGTGCCCGACTGGCTGGGCGAGCGTCTGAGCCGGCTGTGCGAAGCACATGCCCACCTCGACCGCCCCGCCTTCGTCGGACGAGCTATGGGGATACGCCGAGGCTGACCCGATTTCGGCCCCCGGCTGCAGAGACAGCAACCACCGACCACACTGCCAGGAGAACAAGAGAATGGACTTCTCACTCGACATCGAACAGCAAGCGGTGGCAGACACCGTCCGACAGTTCGTCGAACGCGAACTCATGCCCTATGAAGACGAAGTCGAACGACTCGACGAACTGCCCGAAGGACTGACCGAACAGATCCGCACGCGGGCGCTGGACGCAGGGCTCTATGCGGCGAACATGCCCGAGGAGCTCGGAGGCGGTGGGCTCGACCCCATCAGCCTCACATTCGCCGAACGCGAGTTCGGCAAGACGAGCTTCGCCCTGCAGATGCTCGTGGCCAGACCGAGCAACATCCTCGAAGCCTGCGAGGGCGAACAGCGCGAACGCTACCTGCTGCCCACGGTCCGCGGTGAACGCCACGACTGCCTGGCCATGACCGAACCGGGTGCGGGATCGGATGTGCGCTCGATGAGCACACGCGCCGTACGCGACGGCGACGACTACATCATCAACGGCACCAAGCACTTCATCAGCCACGCCGATGCCGCCGACTTCGTCATCCTCTTCGCCGCCACCGGCACCGAGGAGACTCCGCGGGGACCGCGCAATCTGATCACAGCATTCCTCGTCGACAAGGACACCCCCGGTTTCGAGATCACCCGCGGTTCTGCGAGCGTGTCCCATCGCGGTTACCACCAATGCGAACTCTCATTCGTCGACTGCCGCATCCCGGCGGCTCAGCGTCTCGGTGAGGAAGGGCACGGCTTCGACCTCATGGACGAATGGTTGGGAGCCAGCAGACTCAGCGTGGCCGCCACCAGCGTCGGCCGCAGCCGCCGGGTCCTCGACATGGCCGTCCGCTGGGCGGCCGAACGCGAACAGTTCGGACAAACGATCGGACGGTTCCAGGGCGTCGGATTCCAGCTGGCCGACATGGCCACCGACGTCGAAGCCGCGGAGCTGCTGACGATGCAGGCCGCCAGCCGCCTCCAGCACGGCCGCATGTCGAACAGGGATGCCGCCATGGCCAAGCTCTTCGCCTCAGAAGCACTCGGGCGGATTACGGATCAGGCGGTGCAGATCTTCGGCGGCATGGGCCTGATGAACGAGCTTCCCATCGAACGCTTCTGGCGCGATGCGCGCGTCGAACGGATCTGGGACGGCACCAGCGAGATCCAACGGCACATCATCTCCCGGTCCCTGCTGCGGCCTCTGGGCGCATGATGGTCGACCACAGCAGACTCGAACGCTGCCTCAAACCACGCAGCATCGCCGTCATCGGCGGGCAGACCGCCGCCACAGCGATCGAACAGAGCTTGCAGATCGGTTTCGACGGACCGATCTGGGCGGTCAACCCCGGCCGAGAGACCCTCGGCGGACTGCCCTGCTATCCTTCCGTGGCAGATCTGCCCGGTGCGCCCGACGCCGCCCTGGTCGCCGTGCCCGCAGCCGCCGCACCGACGATCGTGCGTGAACTCGCCGAGGCTGGCGCCGGAGGCGCGATCTGCCACGCGTCCGGATTCGCCGAGGACAACGATGCCGGCGCCCGGCTGCAGACCGAGCTGATTGCCGCCGCCGGCGATATGCCGTTGATCGGGCCCAACTGCATCGGAATCATCGACTATCTCGACGGGGCCGCCCTGTGGCCCGATGAACACGGTGGACGCCGTGTCGAGACCGGTGTCGCCGTGATCACCCAGAGTGGGAACATCGCACAGAACATCAGCATGCAGCGTCGGGGCCTGCCGGTGGCATTTCTGGCCACGCTGGGCAACAGCGCGGCGCTGTCCGCTGCCGACCTGGCCTCGGGCCTGCTCGCCGATGAGCGCATCAGCGCCATCGGTCTCCACCTCGAGGCTCTGGGCGACGTCCACGAACTCGAAGCTCTGGCGAGGAAAGCCCGTGAGCGCAATGTGCCGATCCTCGCGTTCAAGTCCGGCACCTCGGTCCTCGGTGAGCAGGCGAATCTCAGCCATACGAATTCCTTCGGCAGTCCCGATGTGCTCGTCGACGCTCTCTTCACCCGACTCGGAATCGGCCGGGCCCACGACCTGCCCACATTCGTCGAAACCCTCACCCTGCTCCACGTCCACGGTCCGCTGGCCGCGCCGACTCTGACCTCGGCCAGCTGTTCGGGAGGCGAAGCGGCGCTGCTGGCCGATGCGGCCGGGGCCGCCGGAGTGAGCATGCCCGAACTTCCCGGGTCCACTGCTCTGGGGCTGCGGGAGGCCTTGGGACCTCGCGTGCACGTCCGCAACCCCTTGGATTACCAGACCTTCATCTGGGGCGATGAGCTGTCACAGCAGCAATGCTTCGCCCAGCTGCTCACCGCCGGCTCGGACCTGCACGCACTCGCCGTGGACGTTCCTCGCGAGGACCGTGCCGATCCGGAGATCTGGCGGGGGACTCTGCGGGCGTTCATCGCCGCCCACACCGAACACCCTGCACCGGCGGCCGTGATCACCTCTCTGTCCGAGGGCCTGCCGGAAGAGCATGCCATCGAACTCGTCGAACACGACATCGCGCCACTGCACGGAGTCCGGGAAGCCATGGCGGCCATACGCATCGCAGCAAGCATCGCCGAAGCCCGTGCCAGACCTGCGCTGCCGCTGCTGCCGGACCGCGAATCCGATACCTCGCCCGATCATGCGGACCGGAAGTCTGCGCGAGTGGCTCAGACCGATGAGGACAGTGCGAAGCGGATGCTCGCCGAATTCGGTGTGTCGGTTCCCGCCGGTCGAGTCGTCGACAGCGCGTTCGATGCCGGTGACGCGGCCGGGGCGCTCGGCTTCCCGGTCGTCGCGAAGGTCGTCCAACCGGTCCTGGCCCACAAGTCCGACCACGGCGGAGTGCGCGTGGGGCTGATGACCGAAGACGAGGTCATCGGGGCCGTCAGTGCGATGGAGGGCACCGGCACCCAGTTCCTCATCGAGCACATGGTCACCGATGGGGTGGCCGAACTCGTCGTCGGGCTGCGCACGGATGCGACTTTCGGCCCGGTGCTCACCCTCGGTGTGGGCGGAACTCTCGTCGAAGTGGTCCGAGACTTCGTCTCCCTGCTGCTGCCGGTGCGACCGGAAGAACTCTATGAGGCACTCCGAACGCTGCAGCTGTGGCCCGTGCTCGACGGCGCCCGCGGCAGACCCCGAGCCGATGTCGATGCCGCCGTGCGAGCGATCACCGCCATCATCGACTGGGCGACCGCAGAGGCCACGGTGTCCGAACTCGAAATCAACCCGCTCATCCTCCGCGCAGCCCCGCCCGGGACCGCCGACGGCGAACCGACCGAAGCCGTCGACGCGCGCGGAGCGGTGGCGGTCGACGTGCTCCTGCGATACGCCGGAGCAGCACAGAAACCAGCCGAGAAACCAGTGAAGGAGCTGAGATGACAGAAGCAGTGAACATGGAGACCATCGGCACGACAGCGCTCATCACGCTCGACCGACCGAAAGCCAACGCCGTGGACGTGGCCACCAGCCAAGCGCTGTTCGCAGCGTTCTCCGAGTTCGAATCGGACCCCCAGCTGCGGGTGGCAGTGCTCACCGGCGCCGGCACTCGCTTCTTCAGCGCCGGATGGGATCTCAAGGCCGCCGCCGAGGGCGAATCAGTCGACGCCGATCACGGACCGGGAGGCTTCGCCGGTCTCACCGAGTACTTCGACCGA